>NZ_JALKCU010000009.1 GCF_023540835.1 Marivivens geojensis | reverse complement strand
ACTAACGCACCAGTGACTCAATAGTCACAATCGGCGCGGGGTGGAGCAGCCCGGTAGCTCGTCAGGCTCATAACCTGAAGGTCGTAGGTTCAAATCCTACCCCCGCAACCAAAAAAAATTCTGCAATAGATTCAATACCTTGTAGCCCATCGAGTGGGGCTGTCGGCGTTTGCCCCATCGAAAGCTGTAGTAACGCAGCTAGGCCACCTTCTAGGAACACAGATAGCTTACCGGTCTCTTGATCTGGCGTCAGAGTGATCCGCTCAATAAGAGAGCGAAGCGCTTCTTTGGCTTCGAGGGCATCTTCTGAAAGACCGAGTTGAGCAATGAGCGCCTTAACCCGCAATTTGAAGGTCGCTGCCATTTTTGGATGAAACCGAATGGGATCGGGGGCAGGGGTGGCGCTGAGGGTGCGCTCTAACTCTTTGCGTCGATCGTCGAGGCCGATCATTCGGTCTTTGATCTGCTCGGCTGGTACCCCAGCGATAATCGCCTCTACAAGTTTGGCATGGTCTCGAATGACTGTAGCCAGTTCCTTCTCCAGGGTGGATCGATTTTGGGAGGCTTCTTCGCGGATGCGAGCGTGCGCAAATAATAGCGCGGGGAGGGGTATTCATCTCAAACTTCCTTCTGAAAACTCAACGCTCTTCCTCGGCGTGGTCCTGTCGGGCCAGCTCAAGGGCAAGTGCTGTAATCAATCTAAGGAAGTTGCTCTGAGCATCCTTTACTTGCGTGGAAGTTGCAAGCCCTGAACGAGGGGAAATCTGCGTCCCCCTCTCGTTCATTGTATGCCTGCCTGCTTCTGCCACGTTCAATTTACCTGTTGCCTTTGCTCGATAGGCCTAAGGTAAAGGGTGCGCTGATGCTCGCGGAAGCCCTTCCGACATTGCTCCCCTTTCAGAATTGTGGATACCTCCCTGAATATCCGGAAGACTCTTTGCGAACCGCGAGAAATCCTAACGTATTGATTTTGGTTGGATCGCGATGCAGCGACTAAGATGATGTGAACGACAGTACATATGGCCTCGTGAGCCATCATAAACCGCGAATTTTATGGATTTTGCCCCTCAGGTGGGACGGGATGAGACCCACAATGGCACCATGCGTTTTGAAAAGTCTCCCCGAGGGGAGCCAAGCATCATGCGAGTGCGCCTTACAGTGATATTCTGACCTCAAAGGGTGCGCTCGTAGCAGCGTCCAAAAAAGAAGCCCCGCCGCCTGCGACCAAGGCATCGGATAAGGAGGATGACGGGGAGACCCAAGGCGGATCGCGGCTCTCTTAAATTGCTTCTGAAAGGACGTTGTTAATCGTCATATTTACAGCGACATCCAGCCACAGTTGATCAATTTGGTCTATAACCTCGGGATCAAATTGATGTGCGACTTTCCAATATCGTCCATTTGGCACCATGTAGTTTGCGCGCTCTTCAGCGCGCAGTGCACGCTCAATAAGGCTGCTTTGAAAACTGATAGGTCGAACAGAGTTTAGGCTTGTATGAACTGCTCGTGGATAAATCAGGCGGCTTGTAGGAGCATTTGATAGGTTTACCAAGGCACAGTTCGACTGAGCTGCGAGTGCCAAAAGTCGCGCTGACTTTGCTTCAAGTGATCGCAGCGTGATGTCGTCGCGCAGTGGGTCAGCCGTTCCTTCGCCATAGAAATGAGTTGGCCCAGTTTGAGGATAAACCATGTCACAACCGATCATTGCTATGACGCGTGGTTTGAGCGCGGCAAGCGCCCAGTAAGCTGCAGTGAAGGCCATAGTGCCTCCTGCATAAACAAAGCCACCAAATTGGTTTTGTAGAGGTACATAATCATTTGCGCAGATCGTTTTTTGATCTGTTTTAAATAATCGTGGACGTCGGTTTATAGGGAAGTCCTCGGGGTGAATGAGATAGTCCCAATCGGGGCGTACTCGCCAGGCATTATTTATAGCGACGAGGGTTTGGGATGAACTGCGGCGCCAATCTCTTGACTGAAGTGCCCCAGGTCCTGAACCAATAATAATGACTACACCCACGGTTTGTACTCCAAGTTGCTACTTCCTCTTTGTGTCTGAGTTAGGGCAATCCGAGGGGGTAGCAATCGAAATGAGCAGCAATCTCTGGTTTTGGCTCAGTCGGCAATCAAGACAGCCGTGGCAATTTTAAGACTTTGTGCATCGCTACTCTTGGCGATTGGCACCAAATGGGTGCGGTCTGAGGACTTGGTTAAACGGAGAAGCGTTCGAATTAGTCTGACCGCACCGCCATTTCCCCCTTTGAAAATTTATAATCCGACGCGTTGGTCGTATTTCCTTATTTAATCAAAGGGACTTAGCAACGTTCCAGGGGCTACTGAAGGCAAACATTTCGGCAAAGGCGGTCTCAAACGCCGATTTGTTTCAAAAGCAACGAACCTCGTGAATTTGAGGTCGTTGTTTCAAAGTTTTTAAAATCAGTGTGTTGGGCAAATCTTGTTTCCTTAGAGTATCCAGATGATACGTCCTGATCAGTCTATCCGACGCCGGAACTGATTGGTTGGCGCGTATTGAAATACTTGTAGCGAACGGCCCTTTCTGGACATTCATTTTGCAGCTGCATCGGATGCCCCCGCATACAGGTCGGGCGGCGAGCGGTCATTCGCTGCGGCGGGTGCCAATGACTTCTATGCAGCTCTTTATTGCCTTGCTAAGGATTGAACGGAGGGCTGGCTTGTTCAGAGTTCGCTTTTGATCCTGAAGTTGATCTTTGCGTCTATCTTAGAAACGCTTAAAACTTTTAAACCTCCCGCAAAGGCCGGTCTATGGTCAAAAATCCAATCCTGTTGGCGCAGGACAAGGCACCTCCAAAAACGTCACTCAATCGGTCACTGACTCTTTCACTTCTCACACTCTACGGGCTGGGAGTAACTGTCGGCGCTGGCATCTACGTCCTGATTGGCGCAACTGCGGCACAAGCGGGCCCATATGCTTGGATCGCATTTTTACTCGCGGCGAATGTCGTTGGTTTCACAGCCTTCTCCTATGCTGAACTCGCAACACGTTTTCCGGTCAGTGCTGGCGAGTCTGCTTACGTAGATGCGGGCTTTGGCCGCGCGGATCTCTCAACTGCGATTGGTATTCTTGTTGCTCTTTCAGGGTTGGTTTCGGCATCAGCCATTACGGTTGGAGCTTCAGGATACTTGGGGAGCCTGACAGGCGTGGAGCCTTCTGCCCTCATTTTGGGAATCGTAACCACGATGGGATTACTGGCTTGGTGGGGCATTACCCAATCTGTTGTGGTCGCAGGCATTGTCACAGTCATAGAAATTCTTGGACTGATTGTTGTGATCGGCTGGAGCTTGGCCATGACGGAAACACTGGCGGTCTCTCCAAAAGACTTGTTACCACCACTATGGGGAAGTCACTGGACAGGCATCATCAGCGCGACGGTGCTCGCTTTTTTTGCGTTCATCGGTTTCGAAGATATGGTGAATGTTACGGAAGAGGTCGAAGAACCGCGCCGTACGCTTCCAAAAGCGATCATCTATACGCTCGTCATTTACCATACTCTACTTAGCCATTTGCATCGCAGTGACAATGGCAGTCCCACCAGAAGCGCTTGCAGGCTCATCTGCGCCATTGGCCCTCGTCTTTACTGATGCTCCGGAAGCAATGCAGATCAGTTTCACAGCCATTGCTGTCGTGGCAACGGTAAATGGAGTGTTGATTCAAATGATCATGGTCTCCCGTATTATGTATGGCATGGCTGATCGCGGCAGGTTGCCCGCTGGTTTCGCGCGTCTATCGATCCGCACACAAACACCCTCTGTTGCAACCGCATTCGTTGCCATCTGCATCCTCGGCCTAAGTCTGTTTCTACCAATTGCACGCCTTGCAGAGTGGACATCACAAATCGTTCTAAGCGTGTTCGTATGTGTCAATTTAGCTCTGATTGCGATCAAGCGCCGGGCCATTTCTGCAGATGATCATTTTTCGATACCACTGCTGGTCCCGGTATGCGGGACAATCATCAGCGGTATCTTGTTGGTCGTATCGCTCTTCTGAAAAAGGACGAGACCACTTCATCAAAGTAGCGGATCACAATAAACCTAGGTTCGGAATCGTGATGCAGTTGCAGCAGGCCCTTACTTCGTTTCGGTTGGTTGATGTGAAATAGAGCATCTCGCCGACTGTCAGGCAGAAATTCACCTTATCGCGGGAGAGCAGGTCAGCCAGCGGCCCGCAGATACAAAGGCGATATCAACAAAGCCAATGCCGGTCGCAATGCCGCAGGCATCGAGGATCATAGAAAAATCCTAAACAAGCCTAGCCTGCTGGATATTCTCGTGAAGGGGATCAGTGCTGTGTAACACGCGCTTGGCTGGTGGAGTGGTCTCAACTCACGTTATCGGACCTCATGTCGTATTCCTATGAGCCAATGCGCGTCTCTGAATGTTAGACGGGTCTCAGGACACGCGGTCGGGTACGAACCCAGCAGACAATGCCGCCGCGACGAAGGCGCAGCGTGCGTCTTTCACCGGGCTCATGCAGTCCATGGCAGAGTCGATCTTTTCCAGGGCGGCCAGCCGCGCATCGTCCACGATCGGCCAGTTGCGGCGTAGCCAATAGCGCGCCTTTTCGATCGTACTGAAGCGTTCTGTGACACCATCTTGCGTCGGGTAAAGGGTGATCGGTTCACCCCATTGTATTTCAATCATTCTTTTGTCCTTGTCTGTTAACGCGATCCCCATGCCGTCTGCCCAGAAGGGCAGTCCATAGCGCACTTCGAAAGTGAAGGAGATCGTCTGTCCGGCACGACGATGGTCGTGCCCAGTCCCGTATGGGGTAAATAGTAAGCTCCGAATGCTCGGAACCAACCCTGTTATGCTGCTCCGAGATCCGGTGGCAGAGATGTCGCGAGGCTCAGCTTGCCGCGTCGTCCGGTTCGATAGCCGACGTCGCGGCCGGCTTCGAGGTTGCCGTTTGAGGCTTCATTGCGCCAAATTTGCGAATGTAGGGACGTTTCTTCGCTGGTGTGCTAAGGAACTCCGTGAGATCGAGTTGCTTTTTCGGATGGGAATAGCCCATTATTGTATCCTCGTGTTTACGTAATTGCGACGATCCACACCGAATTCATTCGGAGAATTTCGTGCAGGCCGGAGCGTGAAAAGTGTCGGTGTGGGGAATAAGGATCAGCGATAGTCGCCCTTGTCGCGATCCTCGCGGGCAGCCTTCAGGCGTGCCGTCTTTTCAGACCGGACCAAAGCCTCATCATCCAGCCAGCGCTTTGCGCTTGCAGTTGTCTTATCAAGCGCAGTCATCGGCTTAGCGGCTTTTGCAGCCGAAGCGGAAACGGTGGCAGCTAAGAGCCCCGCACCGTTTCCCTCTTGAGACGGAATACCTTCAAGCAGGTCTTCCAACTCCCTCTTCACGCAAGCGCCAAGTTGCTGGCGGATTCGCGACCGTCACGACCGCTCTCTACGTCGAAGGTCACAGCCTGACCATCTTCAATCCGGCTGATCCCAGCGCGTTCGACGGCAGAGATATGCAGGAAAATATCTTTGCTGCCATGTTCAGGCTGAATGAAGCCGAAGCCCTTAGTACTGTTGAACCATTTCACGGTGCCATTGGCCATATCCGTGGTCTCCTTGATAAACGCTGCCCACAAAATCGCGGCAGCCCAGCGTAGTCGATCCAAACCGATCAACCGAAACCAAGCCACTGGCGGCGGAATAACGAAGAGAAGAAACCTAAGCTTTGTACAGATGGTATTCGTCTGACAGATTTTCAAGGGCCTACGTGCAATAGTAGCTTGTAATTGAGCTGGGACCAATGTTCGGGAGCGCCCATATCTACTTTAGGCTGTGCTTCGGTCCAACATTGACGGCTGTGCCAGAGGCGCTCGAGGAGAGGTCTACGCTGCGGACCTGGGGACCCAAGACTATGCTGCATCGTACTTTGAAGGTCAGGTTTGGGGGCAGCCACCTTGCGGCAATCGTGATCCTGGCCAATGACCGGTGTGGGCCGTCCTTTCCAGATGACCGCCTCGAGCTTCGAAGCGACCCGAATTGGCAGCGCTCTGAGCTATCGTTTTCGATCCAATTTTACTTTCACCGCGCTGCGGACGAGCTTTCCGAAGGCGCGATCCTTTTCACGGCGCTCACCGAGGCTGGCGGAGTTGAAAGCATCCTCGGCCTGGAGCTTGCGCCAGCGATTGAAACGGGCTGCATCGAGACTACCGTCTTCTATCGCGGCCAGGATGGTGCAGCTCGGCTCTGTCTCGTGCCGGCAATCGGTGAACCGGCAGCTTGCGGCCAGCGCCTCGATATCCTCGAATACGTCGGCGATACCCGCTGCATTGTTGGTCAACTGCAATTCGCGCATGCCCGGCGTGTCGAGGACGAGGCAGCCGCTCGGCGTGGCGTGCAGCTCGCGCCGGGTCGTGGTGTGGCGGCCCCTCGCGTCGTCCTCACGGATGCCCTGAGTTGCGATGGACTGCGCGCCGAGGAGCGCGTTGGTGAGGGTCGACTTGCCAACGCCGGAGGAGCCGAGGAAGGCGACTGTCCGTCCCGGTTTGCACCAGTCGGCCAGCGCCGCCGACGGTTCTTCACCACGAGCGTCCAGCGCCACGACAGGCACCCGGTCCGAGACTTTCTGTGCTTCTTCGACATAGCTCGCGATGTCGTCGGTGAGACCGGCCTTGGTCAGGACGATCACGGGATCGATCCCGGCTTCGAAGGCAAGCGCGACGTAGCGCTCCAGCCGCGCCACGTTGAAATCCTGGTTGCAAGAGGTGACGACGAAGACAGTATCGATGTTTGCCGCGATCAGCTGCACCTCGCGGCCCGTGCCCGGTGCGCGACGCTTGATCAGGCTCTTCCGCTCCAGCACCCGGCTCGACCGGGGCCGTGCTGGATCGAGCAGAATCCGGTCGCCGACCGTGGCGTCCGGTCCTAGCGGGATGGCCTCTTTGATCTCGTCGCCCGCCACCTGCAACCCACTGCGATGCACGGCGACGACGCGCACTGGGGGCGTTTCAGTCATGGCGTTCGCGTCGATCTGGCTTGAGAAGGTCGGGTCCCAGCCAAGGCGCTCCAGCGCGGTTGGTTCGCGGCGCACCGGAGTGGCACTCGGCAGGAAGGCGGAGTAGTCGCGGACCATTGGGCTACCAGAGCGCGGGATCGTCGAAGGCGGCGACGCAGCGGGCGGGGCCGCGCAGGAGCGTCATCGGCGCCTCGGTCAATGACTGGGCGATCCAGCCCTGTGGCTGCTGGAGCGGTTGCGGCGCGGGCAGATCGGCCTCTGTGACGGGCTTGAACCCGACCCGGCCATAGAAGGCCGGATCGCCATAGGTCACGGCGATGTCCACGCCCTCTTGCCGAAGCGCGCTGAGGCCGTGGTTGATCAGCCGCTGCCCGATCCCCTTGCCCTGATGCACCTTCGCCACGGCGACGGGGGCCATCATAAAGACCGTGCGCGGATCGCCCTCGTAGGTGAGGCGCGTGAAGATGATGACGCCGACAAGCGTGCCATCCTCCCAAGCGGTGAACACGCGCAGATCCTCGGTGGGTGTTTCGGCAATCAGGCGGCGCGCGAGGGCGCCGATCAGCGCGCCTTCCTCCGCGCCCTCCGAGGTGGTGAAGGTTGAGGCGAACAGTTTCACAATCGCCTCGGCGTGAGTGGTGCAGTCCGTTGAATAGTCCATGTCTCTATCCTCTCAGGTGCCAGGCGGGGTCAGCCTCGCCCCAGCACAAACATCTCGTAGCCGAACTGCCCGCGTCCGGCCTCATGCACGGCGATCTCGCTGCGCAGGTCGTCGAGGACACGGGCCCCTGCAAGACGTGACTCGAGGGCGTCGAGCCGCGCGGCGAGTGGGCGGTAGTAGGTGTCCATCGCCTCGCGCCCCATGTCGAAATGGCCCAGCACGCGGTAGCCCGCGTGCCTCGCCTGTGTCACTCGGGTCGCGGGCGTCGTCATCGCGGGGTATTCCGTGGCCCAGAAGGCGCGGACCGCGTCGTCTGGCGTGTCGGTCCGCCAGACCATGTCGGAAAACACGAGTACACCGCCGAGGCGCAGCAGCGCCCGCCAGTCGGCAAGCGCCTTTTCCACGCCGAGGATATAAGCGCTGCCTTCGGACCAGATCACGTCCCACGGGTGCTCGGGGGACGTGATTGTGGCCATGTCGACGTTCTGCACCTCGATCCGGTCATTGAGGCCGCGCGCCGCGATCTGCGCCCTGAGCTTGTCGAGCGCGACCTCGGCCGTGTCGGTCGCGAGTATCCGAGCCGTCGTCGCCTCCGCCAGCGTCATCGTCGCCATGCCGGGGCCGCAGCCGATCTCGAGGATCGTCTCGGGCGCGAACGGCACCAGTTCGAGCGCCCGTCGTGTCGCTTCGGCCATTCCGGGGCCCCAATAGTCGAGGTCAGAGAACACCTCCATGAAGCCGGCCATATAGGCGTCATGGGCGTTCATGTCCTTGGACACCAGCGCAACCAGCCCCGCCTCCGCGCTGGAAAACCCCTGTGAAATGAGCCACGCGCGGTGCATATCGGGCGCAACGCGCTCGAGCTCTTCGTGCCAGTCCTTGAGGCTCGACTGTCCGAGCAGAGCCGCCAGAAGGTCGCGTGACCGCGTCTTCTCGGCGATCTCTTGTTCCAACCTGTCCAGTCGCTGGCCCAGCACGTCGCGGTCGAGCTTGCCATCGAGGCAGGCCTGGCATTCCTGCAGGCTGAGCCCGCCCGCCTGAAGTTGCTGCATCAGGCGCAGGCGCTGCCGGTCAGCGTCGGAATAGACGCGATAGCCGTTCGCTTGGCGCTTGCCCTTCAGTAAGCCGAGCTTCTCGTAATAGAGCAGCGTCGCGCGCGACAGGCCCACACTCTCCGCCAGTTCTGAGATCTGATACATCCGTCGCCTTGTCCGCTCACGCCGTTTCTCTGCTGTCGAGAACTTCCTAAGGTATGAAGCTATAGACAGGTCAAGTTCGGTGGCAATGACGGTTAGCTTTGTCCGCATCGCCAACCTTCACCCTCCAAAACTGCTGCGCTATGGACGAATGGCCAGTCTGGTGAAGCTGTACCGCGGCGGTCGGCCACGGGTATAGCGGCAGCAATGGGCTGGTCGTTATATTCTTGTAGATAGGGCGGGGATTTGGGACCTCTCTGCAATTGCAAGCACGCCCTTGCCTTAGCATGGCAGCAGACATTGCACCTTCATCGCCCATGACCTAAGCGAAGGTTGGAATGCCGACTGCGAGCGCGTAGCGATGTCTTTACGACAACAGATGATTAGCTGTCGGTCAAGCGACTGCCAAATTAGCTCACATGATACAACTTTTACACGAGTTCTCGGGAAGCATTGCGATACCCCACACTCTATGCTGTGGAATGCCAAAAAGAAGACAAAATCTCCTAATTTCAGAATTTTCGGTCACAACGAATGTTCTGGTAGAATATAAGGGATTACCCCTATTCCCTTATAAGTGTTGATCGCTAGGGTTGCGTCTCTCAATTGTTTATCCAAAGAGGCACAAATGGTAAATCCAGATCCGAACGACCGCCGGCCAACCCCAGACCCGGCTGAGCATAACGCGTTCTTCCCGTCGCCATATTCGCTCAGTCAGTTCACAGTACCAATCTCGGACCTGTCGGGCGCTGACTATCCAAATGCTTACAAAGATGGCCGGTGGAAGTTCCTCGTGCTCGGCGCGGACGAGCGGTATCTGCGAATGGGCAATGGCAAAATGTTTTCCACCGGCAACCATCCGGTCGAGACGCTGCTACCGATGTATCATCTGGACAAGGCCGGGTTCGGCTTCGATATCGCAACAATTTCCGGCAACCCCATGAAGTTCGAGCACTGGGCAATGCCCAAGGAAGATGCTGAAGTCGTCGGTTTTTTTGATCGCTACGCTGATCAAATCAAGGCACCGCTCAAGCTGTCAGACGTCATTGCCTCGGCTCTTGGCCAAGATTCTGATTATCTTGGCGTGTTCATTCCGGGCGGCCACGGGGCGCTGATGGGCTTACCCAAAAGCGACGAGGTCAAGACAGTGCTCGAATGGGTCGCAGCGAACGACAAGTTCCTCGTTTCGCTATGTCATGGGCCTGCGGCCTTTTTGGCGGTGGGTAAGGACAGCCCTATCTATCGCGGTCGCAAGATTGTGGCCTTTCCAGATGCGATGGACGCCCAGACTCCTGAAATCGGCTATATGCCTGGGCATCTGACGTGGAAATTCGGTGAAGAATTGAAGGCGCTGGGGTTTGAATTGCTCAATGAGGGAATATCCGGGGCCGTCCATAAGGATGGCAAGATCCTGACCGGGGACAGCCCGCTGGCTGGCAATGCGCTTGGACAGCTTGCCGCGACCGAGGCCTTGGCCGACGTGCTGGCCAAGTGATCCGGTCGTCCGGGGATACGGGCTTTGATGTCTTGCTGCGTGTCTCGCAGGCGGACAGCCTGCAACAGATGCAGGACATCGCCTGTCGCGCCTGTGCGCACCTTGGCTATGACAGGGTCTTGCTGTTCGCCGTCACCGGGCAAGAGGATGTGACGGTTGACCGTATCTACTGGATCGAAGGCGATTGGTTCGGCGACGGCAGCCCTGTCGACGCCGATACCTATCTGGCGCATTGCCCGGTGACGCGTCATATCCTGAGCGTGCGCGAGCCGTTTTTCTGGGCAAAGACGGCAGAGCATGGCTATCAGGTTGTGCGCAAACCGGGCCGCCGTGGCATCAACGGGTTTCAGGTGCCGGTTTATGGCCCCATGGGTCTTGAAGGGGCTGCTAGTTTTGGCGGCCTGCGTCCGGATGGATCGGCGCGGGCGCAGCTTTTCCTGTCATTGCTGGGGGCGGCTGCGTTTCGGCGGAGCAGCCAGTTGGTGGAAGGCGCGGCAAAAGACCCGACAAACCGGCGCCTGTCGGACCGCGAGCGCGAGGTTCTGGGATTGATCGCAGCCGGGCGCAGGCAGGCTGAAATCGCCACATCGTTGGGGATTTCGGGGCGCACCGTTGAAAACCACCTGCGCAACATACGCCAACGGATCGGGGTCAAGACGACCGCACAGGCGGTGCAGGCCGCGATACGTTTGGGGGAGCTGACCCCTTTTGATGATGAGTAAGGAGAATACCATGGGAAAAACCGTTCTAATAACTGGCGCGGCCTCGGGTTTTGGTCGGGGCGTTGCCTTTAATCTTGCCCGCAAGGGATGCCAAGTGATCGCAGGCTGCCAGATCTGGCCGCAGGTCTGGGAAATGCGTCAGGCAGCGCAGGCCGAAGGGCTGGATATGAAGGTGATCAAGCTGGATGTGCTGGATGACATCGACCGCGCCCATGCGCTGGCCCTTGATATCGACGTGCTGTTCAATAACGCAGGTATCATGGAATCCGGCCCCATGGTCGAAATTCCGATGGCCCGTATGCGTTCGGTGTTCGAAACCAATGTCTTTGCCGCGCTTGAGATGGCGCAGGGCTGTGGCAAAAAGATGGTCCAGCGCGGTTCCGGGCGCATCGTCTGGACATCCTCTGTCGCGGGGTTGGTCAAGGTGCCCTTTGATGGTGCCTATGCCGCCTCGAAACACGCAGTCGAGGGCATTTGTTCGGCCATGCATGAAGAACTGGCCCCCTATGGCGTAGAGGTCGTGACCGTGAATCCGGGCGCGTTCCGGACCGGGTTCAACGACACGGGCATGGAATCGATGGATCAATGGTGGGATCAGGCCGAGCGCGTGGTCGATCACTGGCCGGAGCGCGAATTAACCCATCAGGCGGACCCCGCCGAAATGGTGACCGCGATTGTCGAGGTCATTCTGGCCGACAATCCGCCCTATCGGACGATGCGCCCCCTGTCGACCGTGACGATGGCGCGCGACGAACAGGCCGCGATCTGGGACCGCAAGGCGCGCTGAACGGCGCAGATGCAACACGCGGCTTACAGCCGCAATATTGGGGAAACAGATGTCGCAGGTTGTCTCGATCAAGGTGCGCCGTAAGGTCAAACCGGGCCGTGAGGCTGAGTATGAAAGCTGGCTTCACCGTTTTGCCGAAGGGGCAGAACGGGATTTCGACGGGTTTCTTGGTGTTGAAGTCATGCGGCCCGGTGACGATGGCGTTTATCGGAACATCTTTCGGTTCGATTCGATCGAACACCTTGAGCGGTTCGAACAGTCGGATTTTCGGCTGTCCATGATGCGCGAGGGCGCCCCGCTGTTCGAAGGCGACAGCGTCTGGGAACGCATGACCGGGCTGGAATTCTGGTTTGATCCGCCGCCGGGAACCCAGGTGCCAAAGCCGCATCCCCATCGTATGTTATTGTTCATGATCTGCGTGATCTTCGCCTTGTCGCTGACGCTGAACTTGACAATTGCGCCGTTGATGATCGAGTGGCCCTTGCATCTGCGTTTGTTGGTAATTGTAACGACCCAGACCAGCCTGATGTCTTACGTGATCATGCCGCGCTTGACGCCCCGAATTGCCCATTTCATTTACCCCTCAGAGCAAGGCCAGATCAGCACCGCTCGGCGCGCAGTTGACAGGTGATTTTGCACTGGTAAACGAGAAGCTAACCGTAGCTCCATCCTAGCAGAAGAAGGCTCGCCGTCGTCCGCACAAGCCACGCCTACGCAAATCAGGTTGCATTAAGGACGACCAAACGGTTCAGGGAAGCCGCACGATTGACGAATGGCCGCTCCGGTGAAGCCCGTGACGCAGCATCGGTAGGGTGGTTGGATGGCTGGGCCGCAAGATGTAATCGTATAACTGCTTCACACAGGGCATGTTAATACAGGTAGGCTACAAAGCGTTCGCACCCGCGCAATTTGCTATCTATGGCGAGATTGAACAGCGCCAGATCACGGTAGTTTTCAGCCATCTCGAGCCTGACCCTGATAGCCCAAATGTGCTTTGGCTTGAGCGGCCTCTTCCTGCCGACAATGCGACTCTTGTTCCATGCGGGACGACGCGCGCGAATGGCAGGTAAGTTGGATATATCCATAACCAATCCTCCGATCCGCCACGCCCTCTCCATCGACAACACGATGCTGACACAGCATCTTATAATAGAATGCCGAGCAGCGGCTGATAGCTGAATGTGTAAATCGAGTTGCCCTATCGAGTTTGAAATTTTCAACGTTCAGCCCGACGAAAAAAAGGCGCCCCAGAGGGCGCCTTTGAGGGATGATTTGGTGGAGTAGGTGCCACCAAATCTTCAGGGGTCACTCTACTGGAATTGCGGACAATTCCGGCTCATCATGGTGGTGATGTTCTTTCACCGGACGCATAAAGAGGTTCGCGAAGAAGGCGACGACCAGAAGGGCAGCCATGCAATACATCGTGGTATTGTAGAGGCTTGGCGTCGGGTCGATTGTGCCTTCAGGAGCGATCTCCATCAGTTTTGCGATTGTGACGGTTTTCGCGGCAACCAGCTGACCAAGGTCTGCGACAGGTGCGCCGAACTTTTCGGTAAAGGCTGCAGGGTCGATTTTTTCTACCAGCGCGGAGATTGCCTTGTTGACCGACATTTCACGCAGCGATGTGATTGCGAGCGGGCCAAGAACACCTGCGGTCGACCAAGCGGTCAGCAGACGGCCGTGGATGCCGCCGACGTGCATGGTGCCGAACATATCTGCCAGATACGCAGGGATGGTCGCAAAGCCGCCGCCATACATGGAGAAGATCACCATGGTCGCGATGTAGAAGCCCATAAGGTAGAACATCGACGGTGCCGATGCACCTGCGCTCGCAAAGTATGGGATCGACATGTAGAGCACCGTGCCGAGCACGAAGAAGCACATGTAGGTCGCCTTGCGGCCGATGAAGTCAGAGGTCGAGGCCCAGAAGAAGCGACCTACCATGTTGAAGACTGAGATCATCAAAACATAGGTGGACGCAAAGCCTGCGGTGACAACGAGCGGCATCATGGTGCCGAAGATCTCGGACATCATGGTTTTTGCGACGCCGATCACACCAATACCAGCAGTCACATTGAAGCAAAGCATAACCCAAAGCTGCCAGAACTGCGGTGTTTTGAGCGCTTGGTCAATGTGAACGTTGTTCTGGGTAATGAGGCCCGACGATGTGACAGGCTTTGGTTCCCAACCAGCGGGTTTCCAGTCTTTCGCTGGTACGCGGTATTGGAAGGCTGCGATCATCATGACGATGAAGTACACGACACCGAGGACCATGAAGGTGCTGGATGCGCCTGTGTCGCCAGTGCCAACCACGTACACGCCTGCGTCACCACCGAACGATGCGGCTTGTTTTGCAGTCGCAACGACCACTTCGACTTTGCCTCCTGCGGTTTCTGCGAACACGCGACCACCTTCGATCATGGTCGCGACAGCACCTTCAGCGCCGAGGAACTCTGGTGCCGTTGCAAATGTTTTCAGCAGCCAACCTTTGAGCGGTGCTGCGATCATCGCACCGCCACCAAAGCCCATGATCGCCATACCCGTTGCCATACCGCGGCGGTCCGGGAACCAACGGATCAGGGTTGATACGGGCGACACATAACCAAGGCCAAGTCCGCACCCACCGAGTACGCCGTAGCCTACGTAGATCATCCACAATTGATGGGACGAAATGCCGAGCGACCCAATGATAAAGCCGCCGCCCCAGAGGAACGCGGCCACAACACCCACCATGCGCGGGCCAACTTCTTCAAGCCACTTGCCTGCGAAAGCTGCCGCGAGGCCAAGGAACACGATTGCTACAGAAAAAATCCAGACGACCGATGACAACGACCAGTCGTCAGCCGCAGGTGCCGCAACGCCAAGCTGGCGGGTCAACGCGGGGTTAAACACGGACCACGCATAGACCGAGCCGATGCACAGGTGAATTGCAATAGAGGCCGGCGGAACGCGCCAGCGGTTATAACCGGGTTCTGCGACGATGTGTTCCTTATACAGGAACGACAGCGCACCGCCTGAACGGGCATTAGACATGATATTCCTCCCTTTTTACCGTGATCGATCAAAGGCTCCTCAACCAAAGACCGGCGGATTTGTTTCGGCATGCGACAGCATGCATAGTTGCAACCTGTCGCAAGGGAGTTATCACTGTCAAATAATTTTAATAATTAAAACAATGATTTACTTGGATAATCTGTCCATTTTTGAGTGCTGAATTTTTGATTATCGGGACATCTTGTCCAAAACGCGTTCAAAGCGCAGGCAAGCGAATTTCAAAGATACTTCCGACGCCGACTTCGGATTTGACGGTTATCTGACCGCCCGCACGTGTGACCAATGTCTGACTGATTGATAGACCGAGTCCCGTTCCTTGCGCCTGTTTGGTCGTAAAGAACGGGTCAAAGATCCGCGCAACAATGTCCGAGGGGATACCCGCGCCGCTATCGTGCACTTTGATCATGACAGAGCTGTCTTGGTCATAAACTGAAAGAGACAGACTGCCGCCCTGCGGCATCGCGTGGATTGCATTCAGGATCAGGTTCACAACAACCTGTTGCAATTCTGTCCGCGCCATGACGACTTCGGCGTCAGAGGTGATGTCTGTGGTCGTGGTGATGCCAGCCGCATCGATTTGGTGGCGGGTGAGAACCAAACAGTCACGCACGACGCTGGACGGGGTGATGTGATTTGCGGCCCCAGAATATTCATTCGGCCTCGCAAATTGGAGGAGCTTGGAGACAATCGATCCGATCCGATAGACCTGATCATCAATCAGATCGAATTCAGTTTTGACCTCTTTAGCCGTTTCACCCAGCTGGCTCCGCGCGACTTCCAGGTTGCCTTGAATCACCGCAATCGGGTTGTTGATCTCATGTGCGATCCCCGCCGTAATCTCACCAACGGCGGCGAGTTTCTCTGACATGATCAGGCGTTCGGTCGTTTGCGCGAGCTTTTGGTTGGCGTCACTCAGATCTCTCGTGCGTTCCTCGACCTTGACCTCAAGGCTTTCGCCCCATTCGCGAAGCTCTTTGTCTCGTTCCGAAAGTTGGTCGAGGAGGTGATCAAGGTGCCCCGCTACTTGGGCAATTTCACCCGTCTGATCATCGAGCCGATTGCGGGCGGTCAAATCACCAGCCTCAACCCGTTCGATCGTCTGGGTCATGCGTTCCAAAGGTAGGAAAATGCGACCAGCCCACCGCAAGAAGATCGGCACCGAAATGAGCGCAATCAGGAGAAACAGGATCGAGATCGTGAGTGCACTGACGATCTTTGCCGTACGAAATGGCGTCTCCAGAAATCCGACGTAGAGCATCCCGACTCGATTGCCAAAGCTGTCAACGATGGGCTCATAGCCCGAAATATACCAATCGTTCACCACAAACGCTCGGTCGAGCCAGAGATTGCCGTCCTCTAGCACCCTGTTTCGGACGATAGCCGACACGCGCGTTCCCAAAGCCCGCACATTTTCAAAGAGACGCACGTTTGTGGAGATGCGAACATCGTCGAGGAAGAGCGTCGCCGTGCCTTTTGACCCTTCGGGCAGGCTCTGTTCACGGTAGACAAGAGCGTTGATCGTATCGATGAAATCGAGGTTCTTATTCAACAGAACACCGCCAACCAACGCGCCGTTTTTGTTATCGAACCGAATGGGCGAGGCGGAATGAAGGATCATGCCGCGATCCTCAACGGTTCGTTCTGTGGGAACCGCAGCCACGGTTTCGACCAGTGGAACTGACGCCTTTTCGGCCAGACCCGTCGATAAACGGTCGAGGTCTGCACCGCTAATTATATCGACCGCGCTGTGTCCATTTCCGCGAAAGGCTTCGTTAATCACAGGCCAATGACGCGCGTTGAACCCGTTCGGTCCATCCTCGCCGATGGTAAGATAAAGGAAATCGAGGCCGAGCCGCTGCCGTTCTCGTTCCAGCCACCAGTTTCGATCCGCCTCATTGTCTATAACTTGCTGGAGAGCCGCCGATTGCGCCACCGCGTTTACGCGTTCGCCCTGCGTTTCCAGTAATCGGCCGAGGTATTGATCCGCGATGGTCAGATCGCCCGTGACCTTGGAAATCAAAAGTCCATCGACCTTGCCAGACCAACGGATCATCGTCGCGCTAAGAAGAAAGGGCAAAAGCACCAGCATCGGCAAAAGTGCGATAACGAGGAGCCTTACCCGAACCGAGCGAATAACCGTCGGCATCAAAGGCCCCACGCCGCACATTTGCGGTCGATGGTTTTTCGCGAAACACCCAACTTGCGAGCTGCTTCAGTCTTATTGCCCGATACTGCCTCCAGCGCGGTTAGGATCGTACGACGTTCGACATCTTCAAGTGGCTCAATCGCTTTGTTTGCAGGGACGGGGCTGAGGGTCTCTATCGCGAACCTCCCAAGGATAAGTGAGCGTTCGATTATATTGCGAAGCTCCCGAATGTTACCGGGCCAGTCATGACGCAGAAGCGCGCTTTTAGTCGTGCTGTCGATCTCGAGAGGCGCCAACCGTAACCGCTTAGCCAATTCTGCCATGAAATGTTCAGCAAGAATGACCACATCGTTTTCGCGTTGCGGCAAAGGCGGCATACTGACGTCGAGCACATTGATGCGGAAATACAGGTCTTCTCTAAAGCGCCCTGCGGCAACCTCTTGGGCAAGGGATTTGTTGGTCGCGAAAAGGAAACGTAGGTCCACGTCAATCATCCGCTCGGACCCCACCGAACGAATTGCACCATCTTCGAGGACGCGAACCAGTTTCGATTGCGCACTTAGGCTGAGGTCGGTGATTTCGTCGAAAAAGACCGTCCCCCCATTTGCAGAGGCCAGCAGACCTTCACGCCCCGCCCGAGCCCCTGGGAACGCGCCGTCCTGATGGCCGAATAATTCGTATTCGACCAAATCGTCAGGGATCGATCCGCATCCGATCGGGACAAAGGGGTTGTCGCGTCGATCCGATATGGCGTGAAGATAGCGCGCAGCGACCTCTTTCCCTGTGCCAGACGCGCCAGCAAAGACGACAGGGGTCGCAAGATTTTTGATACGATCCAAAATCGTTCTGATCTGGGTCAGCGCCGCAGAATCGCCCAGCAATTCAGAACGGACCAATCGCGTCTGCGTGGCTTGTTCCAACTCGCGCTTGAGCAAAAGGTTTTCGCGGCGCAGTCGGGTGATCTGCAAACATCTGCGCACCGCGTTCAACAACTGATTGGATCGGAATGGTTTGAGGATGAAATCCGAAGCCCCAGCCCGCAGCGCATCAATCGCCGTTTCCAGATCAGCATAGGCTGTCACCATGATGGCATCAGTAAATTCGCCAGAGGCATGTCGGCTCGCCAGCCAATCGATACCTTTTTGTCCAGGCATCATGTTGTCGAGAACAACAATGTCGAAATAGCGGTCTTTTAGCCGGTCTTCAGCTGCGGCGACGGTCGCGGCCTCAGCCACGAATTTGCAATGTGGGCTCAGCGTTTTAACAAGGAAATTCCGCATCCCCGGTTCGTCGTCGACCACAAGAATACAGGCTTGTTTTAGGTCTTTGGTCAGCTCTGACCCGTCGTCTTTATCGCTCTTCCCCATGGCTTGGCCTCCCAACCTCACCCATTGTCGTCACGTGACCATGGAGAAATTCGTTGGATTGTCAAAGCAAACCCAATCTCCTTTGCCATTGTTAATGGGCTGGGACCGATCGTCCGCGGCTCCCGTTATGCATGTCTAACTTGGGAAAGCTACGTCGCAGCAGAGCCGAATTTGGCGAAGGTCGGCTCTGGGCCGTCTCCACCTCAAGCCGGTGAGTAGACTTTTCAGCTCATGCTACGGCCTCCTGTTTGATGCTTCGCGGGCGTAGCTTCGCGAGTTTTCGGAGGTTCTGGGCGATGGCAGCGAGCAGGAATTCGTCCTTGGCGCAATTTGCGCCGCGTAGCCGCAATCGTGTCAGACAAGATCACTGGGTGGATTGCAGCGGTTTGTGACTTACCATTTCCGTAACCCGCAGTAGTTTTTCTGTCTCAGCCCGTCGCTGTTCCGCTCTTACCATTCACCATCATCGGCTCGAAGCTTTCGAGGCGTGAAAATCCGCAGCAAACGTCGTTTAGAAAGTATCGGGCGCGCCAACTTGAAAACCCAAAGAGTTAATGTGCAAACATCCGTCGACCTTTATGGTAAGCGTTTTCGACGTGCTCTATGCGCTGCCGGGTGCCTGACGCGGACGGGGTTGACCTTTGGCCGCCCCCCCCACTTGATAGGATGAAACGAATGTCTGCCAGAATTGCGATTGTCGGAGGGGGCCTGTCAGGTCTTGTTGCAGCTTATCGGCTGCATCAGGCAGGGATTGGCTTTTCCTTGTTCGAAGCTCGTTCGCGATTTGGCGGGCGCATCCTGTCGGTAGGCGAGGATGAACAACCTGCGATGGCAGGATTCGATCTCGGCCCCTCGTGGTTCTGGCCGGACATGCAGCCCGAACTCGCCGCTCTTGCCGCCGAACTTGGAGTGCGGACCTTCGCTCAGGCTACCGAGGGCGACATGATGTTCGAGCGCAGCGCGCGTGAAACTCCCCAGCGCTATCCCGCGATGCCACAAGGGCAGCGCTCCATCCGCTTTGTTGGCGGGACAATCGCATTGATTGCAAAGCTGCTCGACCAGTTGCCGGCAGAGCATTTGCATCTCAAAGCCCCCGTTTCGTCCCTGGTGTTGGAGGGACGATCGATCAGTCTGCGGAGCGGAAACACCGACAGGGTCTTCGACCGGGTCATCATGGCGATGCCGCCGCGTCTGATCGAGCACACTGTCACGTTTTCACCCGCGATGTCCGACAAGCTTGCGCGACGATGGCGCGAGACCGCGACATGGATGGCACCCCATGCAAAGCTCGTAGCTACCTATGACCGCCCGTTCTGGCTGGATCGCGGCCTGTCCGGCTCGGCGCAAAGTCTGGTCGGCCCTTTGGTCGAAATCCACGATGCCACCACTTCGTCGGGACGCGCCGCCTTGTTTGGTTTTGTCGGCGTCCCCGCACAGCACCGTACTGCCGCAGGTCGTGATGCCATTCTGGAAGCAGCCGTCGCCCAATTAGGACGTTTGTTCGGCCCGGATGCCGCTCGGCCCCTAGGGACTCTCTATAAGGATTGGGCCGCAGACGCCCAGACCGCAACGGCGGCGGATGGCACAGGCTCTGCGCATCTTACCCCCGTCGCTGGCGACTGGATCGACCAGGATTGGTTGGGCCGACTGTTCCTTGCAGGCAGCGAGGTCAGTACGACCGAGCCAGGCTATTTGGCGGGTGCGGTTCAAGCGGCGCAAAGCGTTGTGAAGCAGGTCCTAGCATCGCTGGACACGAACACTCTCAAGAAGCAAATCGCCCCTGCCGGGCAAGAGGAGAAATGACATGAAGATCAACGCAGACTTCACTCAGCCGGTTCTGGTCGACGCGCAACAGCTCGACTGGATCGCAAGCCCTGCTGCAGGTGTCGATCGCCGGATGCTGTTCAGGATCGGGGACGAGGTCGCACGCGCCACATCCATCGTTCGATATGCCCCTGGCAGCCAGTTCCCGCGTCACGTCCACGGCGGCGGCGAGGAGATCCTCGTCCTCGAAGGGACGTTCCAGGATGAACATGGCGACTATCCGGCCGGGAGTTATTTCCGCAATCCACCCGGCACGTCGCATGTTCCCGCCGCCAAAGATGGCTGCACAATCTTCGTAAGATTGTGGCAGTTCCGCAAAGACGATCAGATGCATATCGTCCGCCAGCCCGGCGAAGGTGATGCTTTGGAGACGCGTAATGGGGCGTTGTCGGCGCGGCTTCTGTTCCGCGATGAGGCGGAGGAAGTGCGCATCGAGGAATGGCAAGGGAATGCGACCGTATCCGTTCCGAACGCACGCGGGATCGAGTTCATCGTTCTAACTGGCAGCGTCCGCATCGGCGGGATTCATCTGGGTTCGCAGGGCTGGGGACGCCTGCCAGCGGGAATGCCGCTTGAGGCGCATGTTGGCGCGGAGACGGTCACCCTCTGGATCAAGGACGCCGAGCTGATGCCATTAGATGTGCTTGAAATGACAGCCTAGGACCTGATGTGCTGCTATGCCGCGAATGGCGGCAATTCCTCCACACCCACCCTCATCGACAACCCGACGTTGACAAAACATCATACAACACGATGCTGCAGCGCGCCGGAGGTCGGCTTTGAGCCCGTTTTGCATGCTGCCGCGCGGCGCAGGAAGGGCAGCTATGTTATGAAAGGTGAAACGGTTAAAAGAACGAAGAATGCACCACAATGCGAAACGAGAGGCGGCAAGGATTGAATTGCTCCGGCTTTTGGAAGGCCTAGAGTTCTATCGCGCATGGAAAATTTCAGGCATCAAGGCTGTTAAGGGTGAAGTCCGGCAGGAAGACATGAATGAGATTGTTGAACCCAGCACAGCGTTCCTTGAATACTTCGATAACGCAGGCGACCAATACGCCCAAGTTCTTCAGGCTGTACGTGAGTGGTACTCGCATACTCATTTCGATTTTTGCGTTCTGGCGAATACTGGCTGCGAGCCAGTTTCATCCGAGATTCGTCAGTTCCTGAAGGATTTTCGCAACGAAGTCGGGTTTGAGTTCCAGTCTGAGGCAGGCATAGTTGCGAAGACGGCCAGAAAAGTTCTAGAGAGCGGCAAAATCACTCGAGAAAATGATTACTACATTCTCAGAGAACTGGAGAATAGCGTTGATCATACCTTTTTGACGGGTAATGAACTTGATGCCGTTTCAAACTTGCTTCGCCATTTCGAGGGTCGTTGACAAACTGGTTGACCCGCATGCCGGGTGCAGATGCGCCGATATCGCCATAACAGCGATCAGTTGACCATTATCGCTGCAAGTTTCCGTCATCATCATGCAAAGCCGCCATTGGCGCAACCGCAGCGAACGACAGCAAGGTCCTCCATCGCCGACCTTCACTCTCCCAAAATACTGCGCGATGGACGAATGGCCGGTCTGGTGAAGCTGCACCGCGGCGGTTGGCCACGGGCTAAACGGCAGCTTTTGGCTGCCAGAAGTCGTCACAGAACTGCTTCACACAGGGCATGTTAATACAGGTAGGCTACAAAGCGTGCGAACCCCCGCAACCAAAACAAATTCTCATATAAATTCAGCACCTTGCAGCCCCTCTTGTGGGACTTTCGGCGTTTACCCCATCGAAAGCCGCAGTAACGCAGCTAGGCCGGCTGCGATCGTATGTTTCGTTCTAAATACGCATCCCAGATTAACTCCGCTGGCTAAAAATACGTACCTGTTCTTGCAGGATCGTCTTACAGTGAGGTTCAGGCGCTATCTCCGACCCGTCAAAATCTAGATCAGGACGTCACTGTATGACCGCTCACTTGTTTCAGTTGCCCGAGGCTCTCACGATCCCTGTAAAGGGTGAAGCGGCGGAATATCCTGTGGGCCGTATTTTCTGTGTTGGGCGCAATTATGCCGCTCATGCCGAAGAGATGGGGTATGAGGTTGATCGCGAAGCACCGTTTTATTTCACTAAGTCGCCCACGGCTGCGGTCCTGTCGGGGGCGACGGCGGCATATCCGCTGGGCACCGAAAATTACCATTATGAAATGGAGTTGGCTTTGGTCATCGGGTCGGACGTGACCCGAGCAACGTGTGAAGAGGCCGAAGTTGCAATATACGGGTATTGCTGTGCGCTCGACATGACGCGCCGAGATTTACAGTTGAAAGAACGGGTTAAACAAAGGCCTTGGGATTTGGGCAAGGATGTTGAACAGTCTGCGGTGTTTTCCACGATCACGAAGGCAACCGATTTTACGCCAGCCGATCAGCGTATTCATTTGTCGGTCAACGGTGACCTTAGGCAAGACTCGTCGCTCTCTCTGCTTGTTCACAAGGTGACAGACATCGTTGCTGATCTGTCTAAATACTATCACCTACGTGCTGGTGACGTGATCCTAACTGGCACGCCAGAAGGTGTCGGACCAGTTGTTCCAGGTGATGTGATTAGCGGTGGGATTGATGGGCTTGATCCGATTTCATTGTCGATCGGTGCGTCGATTTGACCGCCACGGTTTCCTTTCCGTAACGTTAGGAAACTATTGAACCTCAAATGCTTGGACGACCTAATGCGCGGGACGTTTAAGGGAGGACTTCATGGATATTTCGGGGCAGGTGGCCATCGTAACAGGTGGCGGCAGCGGCCTAGGTGCGGCAACGGCACGGTATTTGGCATCCAAGGGCGCTAAGATCGGCATTTTGGACTTTGACGGAGCTGCAGGGGCAGCGGTCGCGACCGAGGTGGGAGGACTATCGGTTCAGGTCGATGTGGGCGATGCGGCGCAGGTGGAAGCCGCTATTGATACCATCGTGTCTAAGCTGGGCGCACCGCGTGTCGTTGTGAATTGCGCTGGCATTGCGAATGCTGCTCGCATGGTGGGACGTGAAGGTAAACTGGCCGTCGATCTGTTCGAACGTGTGATCCGTGTTAACCTGATCGGCACATTCAACGTGATGTCGTATGCGACGCGGGCGATGATGAACCTGCCGTTGCTGGAAAATGGTGAGCGTGGCGTGATCATCAACACCTCGTCCGCGGCCTATCAGGATGGTCAGATGGGGCAGGCGGCCTATTCAGCGTCAAAGGGTGGCGTGGCGTCTATGTGTCTACCGCTGGCGCGCGAATTGGCACAATCGGCCGTGCGCGTCATGGCGATTGCACCTGGTCTGTTCGGCACGCCAATGATGATGAGTCTACCGACAGAGGTCACTGACGCGATCATCAAAAACGTGCCCCACCCAGCGCGATTGGGTCAGCCGGACGAATTTGGCCTCTTGGTGAGCCAGATCATCGAGAACCCGTATCTGAACGGTGAGGTGATCCGTCTCGATGGGGCAACACGTCTGCCTCCGCGATAAGGGAACAACAAAATAGCTAAAAGGGGCGCGATTGCGCCCCTTTTCGTGTTTCTGGGTAAGGCGTTCTTAGAACTGGCCGATCGACCAGAAGAACGTCTCACCCGAGCTATCATCAACGCCGTCGTTGTCGGTCGACATCCATGTGGTACCGTCTTGCATGATTGCCATGCCTTCGATCTTGTCGACGACGTAGCCGCCGTTCGATGCCAGATCAGGGATAAGATCGTAAACGATTTCTTTGGTAACAACCGGCAGGTCACCGCCCAGTGGCGCAGGTACCATTTCGGACAGCGCAACGCGGGTCACTTGTTTCACGGCAGCGTTTTCACCGATCTGGTTGTCGCGTTCGATCAGGTAGACGTAGTCGCCGTGGGCCTGAATTTCCGACAGGCCGATCCAGCCCGTTTCAACGGCGTCCAGCGGATAACGAACAGCGCCCCATTCTTCGGTGCTGGTGTTATACGACACCAGTTTCACAAAGCCTTTGTCGTCGTCAGCCCATTCGCGCTGAACGGCCATCCAAAGGGTGTCGCCGACCAGTGTGATGCCTTCAAAGCCGAAACGTTTTTCAACAGCCAAGAGCTCTGCTGGAAGAGCGATTTCTTCCTTGATCTGACCGTTGGCCTTCACGTGGTAGATTGCGTGAGGAACCAGACGATCGGTGCGGCCTTCGGATGCGATCCAGAAACCGCCTTCGCCGTCCAGTGTAATGCCTTCCATGTCCATCTTCTGTGCAGGATAACCTGCGCGGGTCACGTCGGTTGCTGCGATGATACGAGCAGGTGTTTGGCTCGGGTCGATGGTGAAGATGCGCGGCTGGTAGCCATAGAAGCTGTCGTTGACGGCGTAGATCATACCGTCTTCGTCAGCGACCATGCCAGAGATTGCGCCCCAGCCGATCAGTTCGTCAGCGCCTTCAGAGGTCAGTTGCGGGTATGCAGCTGGTGCGTCCTGAAGTTCGTAGATCATGACGTGCGCACGTGCTGCACCATCCGCGCCAAGGTCAACCTCGTTTGCGGTGGCAAGCAGGCCGCGCTCTGGGATTGCAATCGCGCCCTCAGGCGAAATGCCCGACGGCAGAACCTGTTTGAAGACAGGGTTGGTCGCGTCCGTCACGTCGTAGACGGAGATGGTCGATGCGCGTTCGGACAGGATGAAGGCGTAGGTGGTGTCGCCGAAGGTCGCGACCTCCATGCCTTCAGGCTCAACGCCTTTGGCGTCGGAACGTTTGTCGGGGTAGTGGCCTGCTTGGATGATCGGGGTTTCAAAGGCGTTGCCCGACTCCCAAACCAAAGTGCCGTCTTTGTGGAACACAGTGACCGAACGCGAACCGCCGTCCATGTCGCCTTCGTTTGCGATCATGACGTGGTTATCGTCGATCCACTGAAGACCATCGGGCTCGCGAAGGCGACCAGGCTGGCTTTCGTTAAAGATCAGCGCGCCGCGTTCGTCGGTCGCGTCGATATTTACCAGATCGACAGAACCAGCAGAGAATTCGTTCTGAACCGAACCGTCAGCGTTCAGGATAACGATCGAGTTGTTTTCCTGCATGGTGACAGCGATTTCGCCGAGGTTGTTGACGTCTACAAATTCGGGCTCTGGATCTTCGGGTGCGATGTCGCTGAGGCCTGTTACGTCGATTTTCACGAGGCTATCGCAAGCTAGAGCATCGCCAGAGAGGCCGACGGTGACCATGTAGCCAGCAGGCATCTGGCCAACGCGACCGTCGCCGAGGTCTTCGTCACGTTCGTTCTCGATAGCCACAGTTACCATGTCACCAGCGTGGGTGTGCGCCGTCGAGTCAGGCTGACCGCCTAGGTCACACTGACCAGTGATCGAACCGTCGGAGAGGTTTAAAGAAACCAGCTTGCCCGACGGATTGGTATAGGATTCAGAGGTGTTCACCGCCACGTAAGCGGTGTTGCCGACGACGGTCACAGAGGTCGGTTCGCCGCCCATGTCCACGTTGCCTTTGGCCTGTGGGTTTGTCGCGTCAGTGATGTCGATCAAACCAACAACGCCCAGCGGGCTATCAGTATAGATCAATGTCATACCACCGTCAGACGCGGCGATGATTTCGGCAGAGGATTCTGCAGAGGCATCAGCGTTGTTATACGGCGTCGCAAACGATGCGATGCGGTTAAAGTTCATCTCTGCCGATGCTTGGCCAGCGGCCAGAGCGAGGATCGACGTAAAGCAGACGGATTTAAAGGTCATGCGAAACTCTCTGTCGGAAATTGAAAGACAAAATTCGCATGATGGGCCTGTGTAACCTCTGATTAAAGCAATGGTGACACTCCTGTAAAATCACGACTTGCGCGCTGTTTTTCAAACCGCTGCCACGCCTTGAGGTGTCGTAAAACTGAATCTTTGCTGTCGCTAAAGGTTCATAGGCATGAGAATTTCTTGTCACAAACCATGCGTATCCCCCGACGGAGCAAAACAGGGGATGGTATGCAACTCAACGTAAACAGCGTGACCAAGCGCTTCGGTGACAAAGCGGCAGTCGACAACATTTCGTTCTCGGTCGAAGGCGCGCAGTTCGTAGGCATCATTGGCCGCTCTGGTGCGGGTAAATCGACGTATTTGCGTATGATGAACCGCCTGACCGATGCGAGCGACGGTCAAATCATTGTTGATGGCGTTGATGTGCTGGCACTGCAGGGCAAAGATAAACGTGACTGGCAGAGCCAATGCGCGATGGTGTTCCAGCAGTTCAACCTTGTCCCGCGTATGGATGTTGTTTCGAACGTGCTGCATGGCCTTTTGGGCCGCCGTTCCACGCTGACCAGTGTTCTGAACCTTTGGTCGAGCCAAGACATCACCCGCGCCCTCGAAATTCTCGACCGCTTGGGGATCGCTGAACAGGCCGCAAAGCGGGCCGAGGCGCTATCTGGTGGTCAACAACAGCGCGTCGCGATTGCCCGTGCGCTGATGCAAGACCCCAAGATCATCCTTGCCGACGAACCAATTGCCTCGCTCGACCCGATGAACGCGCAGATCGTGATGGACACGCTCAAGCGCATCAACGTCGAAGACGGCCGCATGGTGATGGCGAACCTTCACACCCTCGATACAGCGCGTCGCTATTGCGATCGTGTGATCGGGATGCGGGACGGTCGCATCGTGTTTGATGGTACCCCAAATCAACTCACCCAAGACGTCGCTCGCGACATCTACGGGGCAGACGAAAGCTTTTCCGAGAGCGCGACCTCGACAGAGATCGGGTCGCTGGCTCCCGCAACTGAATACGCAGCCGCACTGTTGAGCGACTGAGTAGCCGCAGGCAAAGGCCGTGTGATGGCCGCGCCAATTCGAATGATATGTTCCCTTTGGAGACGACCATGAAAAAGATCCTTTCCGTTGCACTCGCAACTACCGTTCTGGCTGGCGCTGCTGCCGCTCAGGAAATCACTGAATTCAACATCGGTATCCTCGGCGGTGAAAACGCACAGGACCGTATGAACTCCTATGCTTGCCTTCAGAACTACGCATCTGAAGCACTCGGCGTTGACGTTAAACTCTTCGCTCCGGCTGACTACGACGGCGTTATCCAGGGTCTTCTGGGTGGCACCATCGACATGGCTTGGCTCGGCGCTTCGGGTTACGCAAAAGTTTACCTGACCGATCCTGAGGCTGTTTCGCCGGTTCTGGTTAAAGCGAACCTCGACGGTTCTTACACCTACCACTCGATCGGTTTCGCACGCGCTGACAGCGGCATCACCTCCCTCGAAGACGTTCAGGGCAAAGTATTCGGCTTCGGTGACCCGAACTCGACCTCTGGCTTCCTGATCCCGTCGGTAGAAATCCCGCAGGCAACTGGCCACTCGATGGAATCCGGCGACTACTTCGGCGAAGTTCGCTTTACTGGCGGCCACGAGCAAACCATTGTTGCAGTGAACAACGGTGACATCGACGCTGGCGTGACCTGGGCAGACGGTCAGGGCAACTGGGAAGACGGCTACAACTCGGGCGCTCTGCGCAAGGCAGTTGACGCTGGTCTCGTTGACATGAACGACCTCGTTCAGATCTGGATGTCCAAGCCGATCCCAGAAGGCCCCGTTGTTCTGCGCAACGCTCTGCCGGACGACGTTAAAGCAACCATGACCGCACTGGTGGAAGGTCTGCAAGCTGCTGACCCAGATTGCGCATACGGCGTTGCTGCTGGTGACACCTCTGGCTTCGTTCCGATCACCCACGACTACTACGAAACTATCATCGAAGTGCGTCGTCAGCAGATCGCTAACGGTTCCTAATCAAACCACTGACCCGGAGGCAGCATCAGTCTGCCTTCGGGTTTTTCATATCCGGGACATACTAATGACGGCACACACCGTATCTGGCACGGCAGAGTATCTCGCTCTGGTCCGCCGCCGCCGCCTTTATGGGGCCATTCTGGTCGCTCTCTTCTTTGTGCTTTTTGCGAGCGGGTTCACCGTTGCTGAAGATCGCAATGCAGGCGGCTTTCTAGACGGTTTGCACCGCATTTTTGATTTCCCAAAAGAGATTTTTTCCGAGGCTTTCACGAACTGGCAGAACCTGCCGCGTTTGTTCGTGGCAGCAATCCCATCCCTGATCGAGACCCTTAATATCGCAGCGATCGCGACCTTGTTCGGCGGTATCTTTGGGATGGCTCTGGCCTTTCTTTCAACGCGTGGTCTGGCTCTTTGGCCGCGCCTGACATCCGTCTTCCGCCGCATCATGGATACCATGCGCGCTGTGCCTGAAATCGTTATCGCATTGGTGCTGATTTTTCTTTTGGGCGTTGGCCCTGTCCCCGCCATGATCGCGATTGCGTTCCACACGGCTGGCGCATTGGGTAAACTGTTTTCCGAAGCGGCAGAGAACGTGGACCTGAAACCCGTTGAAGGTCTGGCGTCGGTTGGAGGCAATTGGTTCCAACGCATCTGGTTTGGGGTAATGCCTCAGGTCGCTCCGAACTGGTCGTCCTACGCGCTTTTGCGGTTCGAGATTAACATTCGCGCCTCGGCAATCCTTGGCTTCGTTGGGGCAGGTGGTTTGGGCTATGACCTGAAAACCGCGCTCCAGTGGGGGCAGGGGAAATACGATCAGGTTGTCGCGATTTTCGCGATCCTGTTCCTGACCATTATGATCGTTGACCACCTGTCTGATCGCGCCCGTCAACGTCTGGTTAAGGGAGGGGTGCTGGCATGACAACCGCCACTGAAAATTTCGATACCGTCGGTTTGAAGCAGTCGATTGAAGGCACCTTTCGGTTCCGTAAATGGCGCAGCATTGCGGTGCCCTTCGCGATCCTTGGCTACCTGATTTATGTATTCTTCGCGTTTGACGTCGCGGGCCTCGCGTCTCGCGCACGTCCAGAAAACGCAGCGGTCCTCCTCGGTGACTTTTGGTCTTATAAGACTCACGTCACCCGAGATAACCGGTCGGGTGAGGTCGTCGCCTCGGTCGAGGGCGAACGCAAAGGGACATACCCCTCAGGCGAAGCTCCAGAATGGGTGGCGATGGGTGAGACCACGTCCATTTCGCTCTACGGTGATGCGTCTGTTCAGTATCTTCCTGACAATATGGCCGTCATCAATGTTCCCGACTTTGGTGAAATCACGACCCAAGTGAACGGGCGCGCGGTGGTGCTCACGCTTCCTGATGGCAAAGATATTCCTGAGTGGATGAGCGTCTCTCGCAATCGCGTTTCCATCGACCAAGGCAAATGGCGGTTCTCAATGACCCCCGCACGGACCGAAGTGTTCCGTTATCAAGCGGGCTGGGAGCTGTTCTTCTTTACCCTCGATAGTCCGTTCTACGGCAAGTCGTTTGGTGAGTTGATCGCGCTTGCCATTTGGGAGCCGCGTGTGACTGCAGAGCATTCCAACATCGTGGCGATGATCGACGGCTTTTGGAACAATAAGATGTGGCGCCATGGCGATGTGTTCTGGGCGATGGGTGAAACGGTTCTGATGGCGTTCATTGGCACAATGGGGGCTGGGATGATCGCGTTCCCGCTGGCCTTTTTTGCGGCGTCGAATTTTGCCCCAGCGGTCTGGTTACGCCTCACATGCCGCCGTCTGTTCGACTTCTTGCGCGGCGTCGATGGTCTGATCTGGACTGTCATTCTGTCGCGAGCGTTTGGGCCAGGTCCGATGACGGGCTCCTTGGCGATCCTGCTGACGGATACGGGTACATTCGGGAAAACCTTCTCTGAAGCGTTGGAAAACATCGATAACAAACAGGTCGAAGGCATCCAGTCGACGGGCGCGAATATGATCCAACGGATGCGCTTTGGTGTGATCCCTCAGGTCCTCCCGCTGATCCTGTCTCAGCTTCTCTATTACTTTGAATCGAACACCCGTTCGGCCACTGTGATTGGTGCGCTTGTCGGTGGCGGTATCGGTCTTTTGTTGACGCAGGCGATCATCACCCAAAAGGATTGGGAAGAGGTGTGCTATTACATGATCCTCGTCGTGTTGACGGTGATGATCATGGACACGATCTCGGGCTGGATCCGTAAGAAATTCATTAAAGGGTAATCATGCCGAAACTCTCTGCGACCGAACCGTTCGTTCATCCCGACTGCGAGATCGGCAAATCCACTTTTGGGGCCTATGTTGAGATTGGCAGAGGCAGCCGTGTTCTGAATTCCACATTCGAGGATTATTCCTACTGTGACCGTTACGCTGATGTAGCGAACACAACGGTCGGAAAATTCGCGAATATCGCGGCCTTCACACGGATCGGGCCGACGGATCACCCGTATCGGAATGCGGCGCAGCACCATTTCCTCTATCGGTCGTCCTATTATTTCGACGGCGTCGAGGATGATCCTGCGTTCTTTGAGCATCGCGCATCACGGCGGAGCACTTTGGGCGCAGATTGCTGGATCGGGCATGGGGCAATCATCAAGCCAGAGATCACCATCGGCATCGGTGCGGTCGTCGCATCAGGCGCGGTCGTGACTAAGGACGTCTCACCCTTCATGATTGTGGCGGGCGTTCCAGCGCAGCCCGTGAAGATGCGCTTTGAACAGTCCGTTGCGGATCGGCTCTTGGACCTCGCGTGGTGGGATTGGCCGCATAGTCGTCTCAAGGACGCATTGAACGATTTCCGTCGTTTGCGGGCCGAAGAGTTCCTCGAGCGCTACGAAGGCTAATGCCCGTCGTTCGCAACGGTTAGCGCGACGCGATCCCCGACAAACCAGCTTAACCCGTATTCAATCGGCGCACCGTCGCAGTCGACGTTGATCGCTTCGGTCCTCAAAAGTGGTGATCCTTCGCTGACCTTTAACATGCCTGCGCGCGGCCCTTTGGCGATGGTCGCTGTGATGCGGGTCGAGTGGCGGGTGTAATCGGTCACCCCAAGCCGTTCGAGCGTTTTGGAAATCGACCGTTCGGTCTCCATGATCTGCGGGAGGTCTGCAAACCGTTGGGCGGGCAGGGCAGAGATAAAGTGACAAATGGGCAGGGCATCGCCCGATGAAATCCCTTCGACGACATGCACCATATCAACACCCAAAGCGTCGCGTTCCTCGGCCTTAGCGGGGCGCGTTTCTATGCGGATCACTTGGCGCGATGGCGCGCGCCCCGTAGCCGCGATGTTCTGGTGAAACCTCACACGTGCGCCGAGCTGGTAGTCGGCGGGCGGATTTGAGGCAACGAACACGCCAGATCCACGTTGGGACACCGTTATCCCATCTTCGTTCAGCGACGCTAGCGCATGGCGTACGGTGTGACGGTTGACGCCGAACCGCGCCGATAGCTGCGCCTCAGTCGGGAGCTTTGTTCCTGCGGGATAAAGGCCTTCGCCAATCTCGTCTTTGAGCGTTTGGGCAATCGACAGCCACACAGGATTTTTGCGTGTCATGAAACCTTCATTTGCGAAATGGCGGCGAATCTAGCAATATTTGTCTAGTTGTATAGATAGGTAGACAAATCGTCAAGATGTCCACACTGACCACAGACACCCGCAAATCATACATGGGCCTACTGGCGCGTGCCCGCCCTGAGCGGCTCGAACAGTTGTTGCCCGACCTTCCTGCGCACGATTGGCTGCGCCGTCCTGAGATCGGTACAACGATGGTGCGCGGTCGGATCGGCGCGACAGGTGCGCCGTTTAACCTCGGTGAGATGACCGTGACGCGCTGTGCGCTCAAACTGTCGGATGGCACAGTTGGGCACGCCTATGTGCAAGGGCGCGATCAGGGTCACGCGACACGCGCGGCCATTGTGGATGCGCTGATGCAGTCCGAAGGCGTGGAGCAAGTCGATGCGACTATCCTCGCGCCGCTCCGTGCAGAAGAGGCTGAAAAACGCACCTCTCGCGCAGAGAAAGCCGCAGCGACCAAGGTCGAGTTCTTCACAATGGTTCGGGGAGAAGACTGATGTTCGAAGCCGAAGTTCTATCGGGTGGATTTTCCAACCCAGCACAAGACAGCGCCCGCGCCTTTCGTGCCTGCCTCGAAGCGATGGCCCGTCCGGGGCGTATCCAGCAGATCGTAGGCGCGGTCCCTCCCGCGCCATTGTCGCCCGCTGCTGGTGCCATTCTTTTGACCCTCGCTGATGCAACGACACCGATTTTCATCGCGAAAAGTCACGATACTGAAGCCGTCCGCAAATGGATTGCGTTTCACTGCTCGGCTCCTGTCGTTGTGGCGGGTGAGGCAGATTTCGCGATTGGCACATGGGACGCGCTGCAGCCTGTATCGCAGTTCGCAATCGGCACGGCAGAATATCCTGATCGGTCCGCAACATTGATCGTTGAATGTGAGGATATATCGGCACCGATGGCCACACTGTCTGGCCCTGGGATTGAAACGACACAGACCGCGTATCTGCCCACCATCGATGCCTTTGTCGCCAACGGCGTGAAATTTCCGTTGGGTTATGACTGTTACTTTACTGCGGGCAGCCAACTGTCGGCCCTGCCGCGTAGCACGAAAGTGGAGTCACTCTGATGTATGTCGCAACCAAAGGCGGTGAACGCGCGATTGATGCGGCGCACCAGTGGCTTTCCGATGAACGCCGTGGGGATCGTTCGGTTCCTGAACTCAGCGTCGCCCAAATCCGTGAACAGATGGCACTAGCTGTGAACCGTGTGATGGCCGAAGGATCGCTATATGATCCTGAGCTGGCCGCGCTGGCGATCAAACAGGCTCGGGGCGATCTGATCGAGGCGGTGTTCCTTATCCGCGCTTACCGCACGACCCTGCCACGATTTGGAGCATCTGTTCCGGTCGAGACGGATCGCATGGACATCATTCGCCGCATTTCGGCGACGTTCAAGGACGCGCCGGGTGGTCAAATCCTCGGGCCGACCTTCGACTACACGCACCGTTTGCTGGACTTCAAACTCATGGCGGATGGCGAGGCATCTGAGGCGCTGCGCAAAGAGGCTGAGGCCGTCGTCGCGCCACATATCCTGCAGCTCCTCGACCAAGACGGGTTGATGGAACCGCTGTCTGATGGCGACGAAACACCGCCTGACCTCACCCGCGAGCCTCTCGAAATGCCTGCGGATCGCCCGCTGCGTTTGCAGGCTTTGGCGCGTGGCGACGAAGGGTTCGTCCTGTCGATGGCCTATTCGACACAGCGTGGTTACGGACGCACTCACGCTTTTGTCGGCGAATTGCGGATCGGCACTTGTGCGGTTGAGATGGAAGTCCCTGAACTGGGTTTTGCCGTTGAAATCGGCGAAATTGAGCTGACCGAATGTGAGACGGTGAACCAATTCACAGGTTCCAAATCCGAACCGCCACAATTCACGCGGGGCTATGGTTTGGTCTTGGGCCAATCAGAGCGCAAGTCGATCTCGATGAGCCTCGTGGATCGTGCGCTCCGCTGGGAAGAACTGGGCGAAGACAACGTCGGAGTGCCTGCCCAAGACGCGGAATTCGTTCTGTATCACTGTGACAACATTCAGGCGACGGGCTTTCTCGAACATATCAAGCTGCCGCATTACGTCGATTTCCAGTCCGAACTGGAACTCATCCGAAAACTCCGCCGCGAAGCCGCGGATGCTCAGGTCAAGGAGGCCGCAGAATGACCGATCAGGCCTATAACTTTGCCTATCTGGACGAGGCGACAAAGCGTATGATCCGTCGCGCCTTGCTCAAGGGCCTCGCGATCCCTGGGTATCAGGTGCCCTTTGCAAGTCGTGAAATGCCGATGCCTTATGGCTGGGGCACGGGCGGTGTTCAGGTTACAGCCGCGTGCCTGACGCCCGACGATACTCTGAAAGTGATCGACCAAGGTGCTGACGATACGACCAATGCCGTATCGATCCGCAAGTTCTTTGAACGGACCGCGCAGGTCCAAACCTCGGAAACCACAGCAAAGGCGACCGTCATTCAGACCCGTCACCGTATTCCAGAGGTCGCACTGACCGAGGGACAAATCCTAGTCTATCAGGTGCCGATCCCAGAGCCTCTCCGTTTCTTAGAACCGCGCGAAAGCGAAACACGTCGTATGCATGCGCTCGAAGAATACGGATTGATGCATGTGAAGCTCTACGAGGACATTGCACGCCATGGCGCGATTGCGACCTCCTACGCTTATCCCGTGAAGGTCGAAGGTCGCTATGTCATGGACCCGTCACCGATCCCGAAATTTGATAACCCGAAACTGGGTAGCAATGCTGCAATTCAATTGTTCGGCGCTGGGCGTGAACAACGCATCTATGCGCTTCCACCCTATACCGATGTCGTGAGCCTTGATTTCGAGGACCACCCCTTTGACCCGAGTAAGGCGGATCATGCCTGTGATCTTTGCGGGTCGGAAGTGAGTTACCTCGACGAACTGATCACCGATGACAAAGGCAGCCGCATGTTCGTGTGTTCTGACACCAGCTATTGCACCGCCCGTCAGGATGAGGGTCACACAGGCCGCTTGTCGCCAGAAGGAGTAGCGGCATGACCATGCATGATGTATCGCTCGACCAGCCGCTTTTCCGCGTTGATGGTCTGACCAAACGCTATGGTCAGCGGATCGGCTGTGCCGACGTTATTTTCGACCTCTGGCCGGGTGAAGTGCTCGGCATTGTTGGGGAATCTGGGTCAGGTAAGTCGACTTTATTGGGATGTTTGGCGGGGCATATGCAAGCGGACGAGGGAAAGATCCTCTACCGTGGGCGCAACACGCTCACCATGCCAGAGCCTGAACGTCGCGTTCTGTCTCGCACCGAATGGGCCTTTGTTCATCAGAACCCTCGTGATGGTCTACGTATGGGTGTTTCTGCTGGCGGCAACGTGGGTGAACGTTTGATGGCGATTGGCGCGCGGAATTACGGTGAGATCCGCGAAACCGCGACCGACTGGTTGGGCCGTGTTGAGATTGCAGGTGAACGTATCGACGACCGTCCGCGCCAATTCTCGGGCGGGATGCAGCAGCGTTTGCAGATCGCACGGAACCTCGTCACTTCGCCCCGACTGGTGTTCATGGATGAGCCGACAGGTGGTCTTGATGTGTCTGTGCAGGCACGTCTCTTGGACCTTCTGCGCGGGCTTGTGCGTGACATGGGTCTTTCTGTGATTATCGTCACCCATGACCTTGCGGTGGCCCGCCTTTTGGCCGACCGTTTGATGGTGATGAAGGATGGCCACGTGATCGAACAGGGGCTGACCGATCAGGTGCTTGATGATCCACAGGCCGCTTATACCCAACTTCTTGTCTCTTCCGTCTTGCAGGTGTGACCATGATCGAGATCGAAAACCTCTCAAAAAGCTTCACCCTGCATAACCAAGGGGGCGCAGTCATTCCTGTCATGGCTGGCGCTCACCTGCGGGTCGAACCTGGGGAATGTGTGGCGCTCACGGGTCAATCGGGCGCTGGTAAATCGACGCTGATGCGGATGATTTACGGGAACTACCTCGCAGCCTCTGGTTCGATCCGTATTGGAGGCGTCGATGTAGCCACCGCTACCCCGCGTGAGATCATTCGACTGCGCCGCGAGACACTAGGTTATGTCAGCCAGTTCCTGCGCGTGGTGCCTCGTGTGCCGACCCGCACGGTGGTCGCAGAGCCGTTGCTGGCCTTGGGTAAACCCGAAGGCAAGGCGCATGCACGGGCTGAAGAATTGCTCACGATGCTCAATATCCCCGAACGGCTTTGGTCATTGTCGCCCACGACGTTTTCGGGCGGTGAACAGCAGCGCGTGAATATCGCACGTGGCTTTGCCCATGAGTATCCCGCGATGCTTCTTGATGAACCGACGGCAAGCTTGGATGCGCGGAACCGTGATGTGGTTTTGTCCTTAATCGAAGGGGCAAAGGCGCGGGGCGCGGCCATCATTGGGATTTTCCACGATGAAGGAGCGCGGAACCAAGTTTGCGACCGTGTGGTGGACGTGACGGGCTTTACGCCCAAGGTGGCCGCATGATCATCGCCGTCGTAGGGCCATCTGGCGCTGGCAAAGATACGTTGATCGCGGGCGCGCTGTCTGCGCGACCGGATATTCAATTCGTGCGTAGAGTGATTACCCGCCCGTCCGAGGCGGGGAGCGAGGATTTCGAAGGCGTGACCTTTGATGAATTTGTTGCTCGTAAGGCTGACGGAGAGTTCGCCCTCGATTGGGAAGCGCATGGCTTATGCTATGGCATCCCAAAGGACCAAACGACGGCTCCCCTCGTGATGTTCAACGGATCGCGGCAGGCGCTGGGCTTCGCAATGTCTGTTTTCCCTGATCTGCGGATCATTGTCGTGACAGCCCCTGATCATATCCTCGCTGATCGCCTCTCTGCTCGTGGCCGTGAAACCCGTGCCGATATCGAAAACCGTCTCAAACGTGCAACGTTCGAATTGCCCGAGGGGATCGATGCAACGGTCGTCGTCAATGACAGTACTGAGGCCGAAGGCATCAGTCGGTTCCTCGCGGCTATTGCCGATTTAAAATGATAATTTTCCGCGTGTCATATGGCTGTGACGCACCAATGCGATGTGACCTGCCTACGCCGACCACCGAATTCTAGGATGTACCAAATGACCGAAACAATCCTTGCCAACGCAACTGTTGTTCTACCTGAAACCGTGGTGGCGGGCACCGTTGTGATCCGTGACGGCGAAATTGCTGATATTAGCGAAGGGCGCTCGGTACCAACGGGAGCGATAAACTGCGAGGGTGACCTCGTGATGCCAGGTTTGATCGAGTTACACACCGACAACCTCGAACGGCACCTCGAGCCGCGGCCCAAGGTTGATTGGCCCCATAAGGCCGCGATCATCGCTCACGATGCAGAGCTTTGCTCGGTCGGGATCACCACCGTGTTCGACGCCCTGCGCGTTGGGTCGGTGACCAAGAAGTCGGGTGATTACAAGAAATACGCTCGTGAAGTGGCGACCGAACTTTTGGATATGCGGTCGCGCAACGCCCTGCGCATTTCGCACTATATTCACCTGCGCGCGGAAACCTGTTCTGAGACGCTGATCGAAGAGTTGGACAGTTTCACCGCCGAAGATCGCGTTGGGATCGTCAGTCTGATGGACCACACACCGGGGGCACGGCAGTTTCGGAACCTTGATAAGTTGAAAGAATATTATCAGGGCAAGCATGGCATGTCCGATGATGACTTTGATGTTCATGTGTCGCATCAACTGGCACTGAAAGAGAAATTCGGCACCGCGCATGAGGCAGCGTCAGTAGAGGGCGCACGTCGTTTAGGAGCCGTGCTGGCGAGCCATGACGATACCCTTGCCGAACACGTTGTGACGTCGAAAGAGTACGGTGTGACCTTTGCGGAATTTCCCACAACGATAGAAGCCGCGCAGGCCTGCAATGATCATGGCATCGCTGTGATGATGGGTGCGCCGAATTTGATCCGTGGTGGGTCGCACTCAGGCAACGTGGCCGCGCATGTGTTGGCTGAGGCAGACCTCTTGGACATCGTGTCATCAGATTATGTCCCCGGTGCGCTCTTGTCCTCGGCGCTGTTGTTGGGTGATCTTTGGGGCGACGTGGCACGTGGTGTTCGCACTGTGACCGCAGCGCCGGCCAAGGCTGTTGGTCTAACCGATCGCGGCCGTATCGAGGTTGGCAGACGCGCTGACGTGATCCGTGTGAAACGTGTTGATGGCACAGGCACGATCCACGGTGTGTGGGTGAAAGGGCAGCGTGTCGGCTGATCCATTCCACGGCTCCCTAATTCTCTAAGCCCCAAACATAAGGCTGGCATCTACCTCGAAAAGCTGGAGTAATCGGCACCTAAGTCAGGGTGCCGAGGACACCCAGTGCGATCATTCAGGAGGGGGAGCCGATGACACGAGTTTTAGCGTTTGGGGATAGTCTCACGTGGGGGCACCGCCCCGAAGATGCAGCACGACATGCGCCAGAGTATTTGTGGCCGAACATCGTTGCGGGACGACTTGGTATCGAAGTGATCTCTGAGGCGCTGGGCGGTCGAACGACGGCGTTTGATGATCACACTGGTCCCTGTGACCGCAACGGGGCTGTCGTGCTGCCGATCTTGTTGCAGAGCCATTCGCCGCTGGACCTCGTCGTGATTATGCTTGGCACGAATGACCTGAAAACCGACGTCTGCGGGTCCGCGACTGGGGCCACTGCAGGGATGAAGCGGTTGGCGCAAATTATCCGGCATTATCCCTATGGCGCGTCTGGCTCTGTTCCGAAAATCCTATTCGTCGCACCTCCGCCTTGCGTGATCGGGCCAGATGGCAAAACAGGCAGCGGGCGAGATGTTGCTGAAACCCGATTGCTGGCACCCATGTACAAAGCCGCCGCCGAGGAATTGGACGTCTCGTTCTTTGACGCGGGCACAGTCGCGCATGCTTCGTCGATCGATGGGGTGCATTTGGATGCCGCAAACACAGCGGCCATTGGTGAAGCGCTCGTCGCGCCGATCAAAGCTATTCTGGGACTGTAATGCACAACGAGTGGCAGGCGGAGCATTCCGTCTGTCGTTTAATCATAATGTTTGGGAAAAGTGGCAGCCCGTAGGGAACTCTGGTGTTTGTTCCATTTAGGTGCATGAGTTCCATATCTCCTTTATTTATTGGGGTTTTCGCTTTCAATTTGTCTCATGATATGCATTCTGTAG
>NZ_JALKCU010000008.1 GCF_023540835.1 Marivivens geojensis | reverse complement strand
CGATCTTTGCATGCAGTTCTTTGATTTCCGCTTCTGTCGGCCCGCTCTGCTTGCCGCCTGAGAAAACGTCGGCCATCCCATCGATAGCTTGCCGCTTCCATGTGCTGACCTGATTTGGATGTAACTGATGCTTCGCTGCGATCTCCTGCACAGTCTTGTCGCCACGCAGTGCTTCCAAAGCCACCTTGGCTTTAAACTGATCTGTAAAATTCCGGCGCTTCGCCATTTTCGTATCCCTTCAAAGGTTTGGGATACACCTTAGCTAACTGGCCAGTTTTCTGGGACCAGTTCAGTTTTTGTGCAAAATGACTTGACTCAGAAAGATCTGTTACCGAACTCCAGACCATAGAATTCAATGTGCGACCCCATGTTTTGGCAAGCCCCAGAAGGTCATGTAATTGCAATGTATTGGAGCACAGGCTTCATTTAAGCTGTGTCTCTGAGACATTGAGCTCGTAATTCAACCTCAGCTTGAAACTTTTTATTCGTACAATTGAGAATCGTTCAAGACAGTTTGCGATTTTGAAAAGTGAGCCACTTTGATGTGTAGTGGCTCACGTCGTTTACTATACTCAACTACACTGCAACTCGACATTCAGCGGGTTAGGCAGGAGTTCTTGAGATGCACCCGTGGCAGCATCCACACCAAGGCCAATTACACCGCCGACTAGTACGTTTCCTGCAATACCAGCGGCGCCGGAATTAGCTGTACGGTGTGTCACAGACGCTTTCGCTGTTTGGCACCCAGCTTTAGATATCGTCACACCAATATCTGCTCGACGAGGCAACTTGAATGTACAGGGCGTAGAAGTACAACTCATACCATTGCTAAGTTCAACTTGGGCACCCTGCGGCGTCGAGTTGACAACAAGAACATCGTTCGATCCTCTAGTTATCGTCGCACAACCTGCAAGAGACGCAATCGTCAAAGCCGCAACACTAACCAATAATTTCATGTTTTCTTCCGATTATTTGTTACATCAAGACGATACTAAATTAAGAAATTCTGTCAAAATAAAAAATCAGAAGTTAAGCCCCTAAGTGTTCGATCGGGAAAACACATTACGTTATTCGGGCTTCTAAGGCGAAGCGCTTTATTTGCAGCTACTCGTTTTCATTGCTTGGCAACTTTTGACGTGAACACTGATTGTGATCTCAGGCATATAAATTTTTCTGTGCAGCGGCCAACACACATTAAGTTGTAGTTAAAAAATTTCACTGACAATCTCTTAATGTCTCAATTTTTTATTTTTAACTCAAATGCTTATGCTACAAGATAATAAATTGTTTCAGTCATATTGAATAATAAGACATGGTCAGCTCTATTCGAAGCACTGGGGGTTCCCTAGTGTACCTGCCGAAACCTACCCACAAAGACGATCACTCAGAGAGACCACCATAAGCTATTACCAGCGCTTTAAGAAAAATCCACAACTTAGCCGCCTTCGAACTTGAGACTGGAACACAAATTGAAAAACTACATTTTCGCCCTTTGCACCGTCGGAATGCTATCAACTTCTCTGTCTGCAAATGCGGAAGATTCGCAACAGGAATGGTTATTTGTACAAACAGCATCCGCATTCTTTTCTACGGATAACACACTGACGCTACCTATCGAGCAAGAGGTTTTCGGTTTCACAGACAGACCCGATCGCATCCACGCGTATTTAAATGCACATGAATATTTAGACTTGTGGAAAAAGGGGGATGATAACTTTACAGCGAACCCACCCAACGCTGTGCTGACATGGATTGAAAACGGCGAGATTAAGGAAGCCGAAGTTCTGTTGAAATCTGCCAACTTAGATCAATTCGGTCGTATCATCCAATATGAAATAACATACGAAAATGGCAATGAGATACCAGACTTCGCCAATCACGTATCCCTATTCGTGGATGGCGCTTTCACCTCATTTAATGAATGTGATGAAAACGGATGCAGGCCGCGGTTTGGATGAAAAATTCGAAATTGCTGCCTGCATATTTGTCGAGAATAGGTAACGTTATTCCCCCACTTTTAATGGGGCCCAGCCGTCGAAGTTATGCGGCTGTCTGGAGTTTCATAGCGCGAGTGATGCATCCGATGAGCATATTGGCCAGTCAATGTATTAGGTCCAAACCCATTGCGAGGCCTGATCCTGAGCTTCTCAAGTGATCCCAGTTTTTAGGACAGGTTTGCAGCGTTGCTAAGGTGTATCAGGTTTAGGTTTCATGCTGCTTTTTGCTCTTTCGAGCCCGCCCAATATGCGTTGTCTGGCGTGAGCCGATCAAGTGCGGAATCGGGTCGCTCGGTGTTGTAGAATGTCATCCAGTCCATGACGACCCGCCTGGCATGGAAGCCGTCACTAATCTCCTCGAGATAGATCGCCTCTTGCTTCAGGCTCCGCTACAACCGTTCGATGAAGATGTCGTAGAGGTAACGGCCACACCCATCCATCGAGATGCGGACCCCAACTTCGTTCAGTGTCGTGAACCAAGCAGCCTCAGTGAACTGGCTGTCCTGATCGGTATTCATGATCTCGGGTGGGCCGTGTTTGGCGGTTGCCTACCGCAAAGCCTCGACGCAGAAGCCTGCGTGAGTACTGCATGGTCCTAGATCCGATGGGGCCTCATGCCAAACTGTTCGACAGCCTACAGCCCAAGACTTTGCGCGTGCCCACTCGATGATCGCGACCAGATATAAGAACCCGTTCCGCATGGGTACTAAAGTTGTATCAGCGTAACAGACTTGGTTCGGTCAGTCTATCCGCATTCTTCTCAACAGATACAGATAGACTGGAGGCTGGGGATGCGGCTGGCGAGCTCTAGGCTTTTTTAGATAGCATCCAAGCCCATCTTTGCCTTCATTATCTGTCAGCAATGAGTCCCGAACACAATCCCTTCCCGGCCTCGACAGGCCACGATCTCGCACGATCCGAAGAACGGGTATCTGATGACGATGTGGGCGATCTCTTTCATCATCATCGGTGTATTCGCGTCGATGCCGACAGGCGAATAGTGGAACGAAAACCGAATGAGCCGCACCAGCCACTTCGCCATTCTCTTATCCCGTCAAAGTTTGGATACACCTTAACTCACCGTCCAGTTTCTGGTACCACTTCAAGGGACAGCAACTGGACTTTTCGCGACAACCAAAGACCGTAAAGGAAATTGGGGAAAACTAGCGCAGTGGCACCGAGTAGTACAAAGATAGTCGGCGAGGCTTCACTGGCGATGCCTGACGACATCGAAAAATCATCAGACACCCCAGTTGTGGAGTTCATCAAGTTCAGACCTAAATCCCAAACAAAATGGAGTAATATTGGTGGCCATAGAGATCCAGTTCGCAGATAGATAACACATAAGAAAAAACCAGTCAAAATTGCCGCGAACGATTGAACTGCCGCATTAGAAAATTCACTATGTAGTGTATTCAAAAGATGCGTCATCCCAAAAATGGTCGAACCCATGACGAGTACACCCCTCAGGCTGAAGTAACTGCTTAATACATTCAGCAGAATCCCGCGAAACAATAACTCCTCCACCAGCGCTACAGCCAGGAAATTAGCAGTAGTTATCGCCAAGAACCGCCAACCATGACTTTGGGTAGACGTATCATAAATTAGAAAGAAACTCGCATACATCAAAGGGGGTAATATCAGCAAAATTTGACTAAGGGAAAAATCGGGGAAACCAATTAAATTCCGAAACTTAAGGCAAACAGCGATAAAAACAGCAATAGATGCAAAAATCACATTCCAAGCAACCAGAACACCTTCATCTCCAGTATCGAAGCCCACAAAACTATCAACAACAGGAATAGCAATAATAGCCAAAATATATAACATATAGACCTTCAAAAAATCTGAAAAATTACCCACTTTCAATATCCTCCTTAGCCAAAAAAACTGTACCAAATATAGACAACTCAAGAAAAACCAACAAGAACAATTTAAAATTTTAGAAAAATATATTGATCAGAACCATAAAACAAGTTCAGGAATAGGGTTTTTCTTCTATAAAAATATCCAACGTAGATAAAAATTAACTGGCCTGTGCGTGCTTGCGACTATAAAAAAAGTAAACCAGCATCACCAATGATACCCAAACCGCAAATACTACATAAACTTTGGCGCTTAGGCTGGACAGTAGATATACACAACTCAATATCGCAAGTAGCGGCACCACCGGATACAATGGGGTTTTATATCCAGTTGGTTTGCGACGAAAATAACTTCTAAGTAAAATGAGCGACACAGCAACCGATATAAATGTAACTAATGTTCCTAAGCTAACAATGCTCCAAAGTAATTGACTTGGTAAAAATGCAGCCATGGGCGTCACGATAAACGCAGATGATAATATCCCACCCCGTGGCACATGGTTTTTGGGGTCAATTCTGCCGAAAAAGCTAGGGATCATATTATCACGCGCCATAGCAAAAAATATACGGGACTGGCCGTAAAGCGCGATCAATGTTACACTGAAAATTGAGACCACAGCACCAGCAGCCAGGATTCCTCCCAACCATGGCTTGCCTGTTGCTTTTTCCAGTATGCGGGAGAGGTTACCTGTTGAGGAATTAAACTCAGTACTTGGTTGTACACCTAAACTGCCTACAGCGACTAATACATACACCACGGTTACGATGATAAGAGCCGCAATAATTGCAAGGGGGATGTTCCTTGTGGGATTTTGAGCTTCCTCGCTAGCATTTACAACAGCGTCAATGCCAATAAAGCTAAAAAAAACAATAGCCGCAGCAGCCCCAATCCCACCCAAGCCAAATGGAGCGAATGGTTCGAGGTTTTGCTCATTAAAGGCTATCAACGACATAGCTATAAACATCGTCAATACCGCCAACTTGGTGAAGGTTAAAATGCTATTTGCAAGCACTGATTCTTGCGAGCCCTTAAGTAGCAAAGAGGCACACATCCAGACAAGAACCACTGCAGGAAGATTGAAATAATTTTCATTACTTAATTTCCATCTACCATCAGCTTCAATAAATGGCGCAGACCGGATAATCTCAGGAATTTCATATCCGAGCGCATATGAAATAAGATCATTTAAATAATTACTCCATCCTACAGAAACGGCAGCAGCGGAAATACCCCACTCCAATAGCAAACAAGCTGCTACTATCATCGCAGCTCCTTGTCCGAGCGTCATATAAGTAAAAGTATACGCAGATCCTGAGATTGGCAGGGATGACGAAACCTCTGCATAGCAGAGCGCTGTAAGTGCTGCCACTACGCCAGCAATAACAAATGACAAAATTACTCCAGGTCCAGCAATTGGTACAGTTTCAGCAAGCGCAAAAAATATTCCGGTTCCCAAAGTGCTGCCTACGCCCATCAAAGTGAGCTGTAATAGAGAAATGTTACGAACAAGATTACCTGAGTCCTTGATTATATTTTGTGGAAACGGTTTGCGTTGAGAAAATTTTTTTAACATAGTCAGTACCGTATTTGGGCTACAATTGTGCAATAAATGTGGCAGCCAAACGAACGCTCCCACTGAGGTGATGACATTTCATCATTGATGGTTTTTAGCCATCGGAATGCCCAGGCGTTTCGTGAGACAGATTCTAATTACGCATCTTTACTTAAATTAAGGTTTTATCGCCGAGATTTTGGCCGCTCAACCCTTAACAGATGACCCTACGTTTGATCTGGTGGCTTCACAATATTACGGCGACCCAATTACATTGGGTTGATTTGAATTCAACAGCTCCTCCTCGGCGTGTGGGTAGGGGAAAAGTCCATCAACTGTTATGCACGCACGAATTTCAGGAGTACCGACCGAAATTTCAGGCAATTTAATCACACTATCACCAGGTAGGCCGGTGCCGTTCGCAATTCTTTCCTGCCCTTCCCTATCAATAAGTGCATGAAAATTCGGAAATTTTTCGCTTTCAATCGTTGTTCCAGCACTTACAGTACCTGGCGGGCAAGTTGGTCCAACGGTGTGAATTATTTCACCTATATATTTTTGTTGGGCACTTACAGTTGACGCAAATAAATTTCCTATTAACAAACATGCCACAAACAAAATTCGTAAAGTCACTATGACTATCCCTCTATGATGTCGCTTAACTCAACAGAGCTGATGGATCATACACATCTTTCTCTACATTTAAATAGCCCTGACTAAATCAATAGCAGGTATACTTAGATTTCTCGTCCAGTGCACTGCAATTTGCACCTAACAAAAAATCGGTCTCGAATCATTATTATTTGTGCATTAGTTTTCCCGAGGTTTTATGCAGGTTTGCAACCTTTCAAGTTCGTTTTTAATACGCGAGGAATTTTTCGATCTGGAAAAGCTCAAGTTAATACAACATTGATACAATACGCATGAGCCTCCGCCTTAACCGTGTTGCTATGGTAAATTCGGCACTTGGAGAAAAAATAGCGCTGCTTGATCAATAATTTTTACGAATGCATGTCTTGTCGAATTCTTAGCTGAACCAGGCAAGCTCGGCAGGAAACTCGCTTAAATGAACCACATCTATTTTCAGAAATCAATTTCAGCTTGGGCAAGGACAAAAGATAACATGCTTTTTACTAATTTCGTTTTCATAACGGTATGATAGTGAGTATAGTTAATTAGTAGCAGCCCTCTGACTTACCCATAAGCCAAGCTACACCAGCTTGGGTTGCGCCAACCGGTGGTGTATCTTCTACCATCTCGAAGACACCTGATACCAACCCTTCTTCTATCTGATCCTTTGTGACATCACAAACCCCCTCTTTAACTGCACCTGCAACATCATCCACAAATAGAGAAACATAAGACGCTGCCTCTGGCACTTCACTAGCGACGGTCGAAGCGAACTGATACGAAATACTACGCCCCAAATCATCCACCGAAGCCGAAAGAAGCTCTACCTCTACCTCCCGTATATGGTCGCCTTCCAGCCACGTCAGTACTGCGTTAGGTGGATCTTCGGCGAAAGAATCTTTGCCGAGCTCCCACAAATTAGCCATCTCGTGACTGTTGAGGAACGCGTGCATTCGGTAGGGGCGGTCGGTAAATGCAAATATCTCACGGTCATAAGATAACGTAAGAGTTGTGCCGTTGGATGACAGGTTGTTTGAGGTTTGTACAAAAAGCCAATTAGGCTGATCAGATGCAGCAAACGCCTGACCCGCAACAAAAAGCGCACTAGCAATAGTAACCTTTAGTACAATTTTTCGTACCATAATTCTTCTCCCACGGTTTCCTCCCAACCCTCGGGATTGATGATGAATGAATAGGGACCATGCTTCAATTCATGTGGAACCTCCGTAGATTATGTTTTGGCAATATATTAAAAAATAACATATTTTTATGAGACTATTGGCGCAATACAACCTCAACTTGCACCGGATGCTTACGACTATTCGCTGTCGGTCAGCATGGTCCTCTATAATTTGCAGCGCTTTACACGCATATGACGCGGTCGATGCTGCATAAGTGCCTAGGGTCAGGATGCATTGATTTCGGCTACGCCCCGAGATTCACGGCTCCGAAAATGGGGCGGTGAAATGAGTGGCCTTTACTGGCTGAGTGATGCGCAGATGTCCAAGCTGTAACCCTTTTTCCCAAAGTCCCATAGTAAGCCCTATGTGGACGATAGGAGAGTGTTGAGCGGCATAATATTCATCAACCGCAATGGCTTACGGTAGCATGATTCGCCTGCAGAGTATGGGCCGCACAAGACCCTTTATAGCCGATGGAAGCGATGGAGCGAGAAAGGCATCTTCGCCCGGATGCTTCTGGAGCTGGCCGATCAGGTCGGCAGGACTGACACCCTGATTATCGATGCTACGCATTTGAAGACGCACCGCACCGCCTCAAGCCTGGGGTTGAAGAAAGGGGCGTAGCCGCCTGATAGGGCGCACCAAGGGAGGGATGAACTCGAAACTGCAGGCGGTGACCGACGCGGCCGGACGCCCGCTGCGGATGTTTCTTACTGTCGGCCAGGGAGCGATTACATCGGCGCGCGGGTTAACATCTGATCAGTTCGATAAATATTTTTTAACCTAAGCCGCAAACCTAGCCTGATTGATCTGAACGATATCGGGCAAAAGTTTCTCATTCAAGTGTATTGAGAGAATTATGTCGAACTTCAGTTAGGAGACTGATATTAATTAAATTTTTTGATACCCCCCCCGCACAGACGAACATCACGCAACCACAAGCACACCATTCTTTTAACAGTCGTCGTAAGCAAAATAAGCATTCTTTTAAGCCCAAAACCCATTGAATTCTACAGATCAGCGCACTTCACGGCTCTAAAACTGAGCGGTCACATGTCTGATCTATTCTGGTTGAAGGATGCACAGATGGCGCGTCTTAAGCCCCTTTTTTCCGAAGTCCCACGGCAAACCGCGCGTTGATGAACGGCGTGTGCTGAGTGGAATAATCTTCATCAAACGCAATGTGTTGCGGTGTAACCGCTTGATTGTTACCGTAGCTTACGCGGTTTGACGTGCCGTCGTTGCTTCTCTGGGTCTCCAATTCCGGGCAGCAGTTCGTCGAGCTTGTTGATCTTATGACCGTCTATGCGATCAAGGAAGTCGGCGAAGTAGGCTTGCGGAGCAAGGCCGTTTAGTTTGGCCGTTTCCATGGTAGTCATCCCGAGCGCCAATGTCTCTGCACCGGTACGGTGGGGTGGCGCGATGCGCCAAGAGAATATGACCGGCACAAGACACTCTACAATCGTTGGAAGCGGTGGAGTGACAAACTTATCTTCACGCGGATGATGGTGGGGCTGGCGGCTAACCACGGTGACACAAAGCCCGTGATGATTGACACAACCTATCTCAACGCCCACCGAACAGCGACCTGTTTGGGCGTGAAAAAGGGAGGCCTTGCCGCCTGATCGGCCGGACCAAGGACAGCATGAAGACTAGGCTGTAAGCTATCTGTGCCAGCCAAGGGCGCCCACTCGACCTCTTGTCACGGCGGGGTAAGTCATCGATTACACCGGCGCCCTAGCGCTACTCGGCAGCATTCAGAAAGTGCACTAGCTTCTCAGCGACCAAAGGTGTGACGCTGACTCGTTTAGAGAAGCGTGGAAAGACAAAGATATAAGCGCGTGTATCCCTGGCCGGAAACAGCGCAATAAGCCTGTCGACTACGAAAGAAGACGCTACAAGCGCCACAACCGGATCCAGATTATGTTCGGAAGCCTCAAAAATTTAAGGCGTGTTGCAGCCCGTTTCGTCAGGTGCCCAAAGGTCCTGATGTCGGCAAGCGCTCTCGCATACATCGTCATCTACTGGCGTTGAAATCCAATGAACCTAGACCCTACCCATCTCTTTTTTTCTCAACCAAATTAAAAATGAAAAGCAAAATAATGGACAAACAGATTAGGTTCAAACCGTCTGCCAAAAGTTCACCAAACTTGATGTCCACCCCTACAATGGAATAGGTCAAATTTTGCCATGAACTCTCCTCAAACATGAGTACAATTATTGGCATAAATAAACCTTCAACCAAAGACGTCATGAAATTGGTGAATGAATGGCCAAAGGTTACGCTCAAGGTCAAAGGTATTATCGGAAATTTATCAAGATGACTCAAAAGCATTGGACGAAGCTCCATAGTAAGTATTTAGTGTGACGTCAAAATAACTGCCTACATTTTATCTTCTTATAAATCCTAAGAACATTGCATGCAAACGGACAGCCTGCTCCTTAGAAGGAAAAACGTTGCCTCTCAGTGTACGCTCCGTAAAGATGTCATAGTCGAGTAACCTCACACATTTCGAAGCCTCCTTAGCAGTTATCCTTCGATAACCTAAATACGAATTTTCATTACAATACTTCTGGACAATTTCGGCAAAAAAATCAACCGATGGATTGAACTCAACCGGTGTCAAGCCTTCGTGAGCCTGAACGAGCTTATTAAAAATTTCATTTCTGATTGCAATATGGGAAGAATATATTATCGATAGGGCAGCGTCAGCAAATTCTACAGGCGACAGTAATCTATTAGATACAAAATCCTCAAATTCCTGAACAACCAAAATTCCCAGACGCCTGTAAGCGCGAAGCTGAAATTCGGAAAAAGAGTTAATTCGGAAGAAAGAAGATCTAGAATACCCTGATTTTTCAATAATTTCTGAAACATGCAGCCGTTTAGTTGGAGATTTAGAATACAAATAAAGAGCTGCCTGGAGGAATACCCAAAACTTATCGCGGTTAGGGTTTTTTGAAATTCGGCGCAATAAAGTTTCAACCCACAATTTTTCGATTTCTCTCCTATCAATCATAAAGTCGTCAGATGATAAATCAAATACATCCTGCAGTGACATAGTGAACTCTCATTTATTAAAATGATTTGGAAATCGAAATGCGCCAACTCAGATCAGATCCGCTAAAATAGTTCGAAAAATACTCGGTTGACGTTTCCGACCACACAGCGTTCGCTGATAAAGATGTATCATGAGATAGTATATATGAAGCATTCAAAGAAATAGAATGTGAATCAGCCCATATATCGTATGCTAAATCATCAAAAATTCGACGCTGGTGACTACTATTAGCTCCAATATTTCCCATAATTGAGAATTTTTCATTGATTGGAACACTGATATTCAGTGAGTAGCTAAGAAAATCATCATTACCTCTGGAGGAGGAATTAGCGCCTATCCCCAAAGAAGAACCTAAAATAACATTACCTATTGTAGTGTACATACCCGTGTTAATAGACGTTGTTCGATGGATTTGCTCATGCAAGTTATCTTTCACGGAATGAGAAAAATTGAATTGCGCTTGCGTGCTCGGGTTCAATTTCTTTGAAAAGCTAACAGCAACATGGGAGTTTTGGCTCATAGACTCCAGTTGAAGATATGAGTCGAGATCGAGCCCACTCGAAAATTTCAAAATGGATGTGCTATTTTCCATCAATGGAACGGATAAGCCGAGAGAAACCGTTGCGTAATCTAGTGGCCTACCGAACACATCATGCAGCGATATATTGGATGAGAGGCTTCCCAATGAAAACGATTTTTGGCTAGAAACCGAGACGGTATAGTCGTTTACATCCTGAGTTGCTGCAACTGTAATATTCCAGTTAACAGGATCAGCCACAGCGGAACTTAGGAATAGGCTTTCAAGCACAACATACGCCACGCAAAAATATATTTTTTTACTCATTTCGTCCCTTCTTTTTTTTGCAATCGAGTATGCTGATGTGCGAAACACATCATCCAGAAACAACATCATTCAGGTCATATCAAGCGACCTCGCTCGGTACTTAAAAAATAACACTTGAATTTTAATTGGTCGCCGCAACTGACCCGTCCTTACTTACGTTATTGTTTCCGATTTCACCGGCACCAGTTTGAATAAAGCCTCATTGTTCCCACTAACGTCTTGAGACCAAGCTTATTTACAACCCATATCAGAAAAATTGCATATTCCGACAGTCAGCAAATTTATCATAACCGTATCAACAGCATCATCGATAAACAACGACACGCCTTCTCCACGTGACGGTAGTACATCTCCGTTCAGCCACGAAAAATTATATTCAATTGACCTGCCCATTTCAGATACACTCGCAAATTTCAGTAAAATCTCGGCTTCTTTAGCTTCACCTTCTTCAAGCCAAGTAATTACTGCATTCGGTGGATCTTCCGAGAAACTGCCATCTCCTGGGCCCCAAAGGAAAACAAACTCTTGAGCGTTTAGGTACCTCGATACTCTGTTCGGCCGATCTGAAAACGCGAAAATTTCCCGTTCAATTGGTAGTCTCAATGAAGAACCATCAGCCTTAAACACTGAGGAAGTTTGAGCAAACAACCAGCTTACACCATCACTTTGCGCATTTACGATGGTCGCAAAGACATTCGAAACCATTACAGCTATTATCGCTAAGGTGTACTTCACTAGCTTTACCCCACAAATTTATGTTTGATCGCAATATAGGCAAGCCACCCCGTCACAGGCTACCCACCAAGCAAACCCGTGACACTTTTTGATATATATACAAGTAAGACACTGTATTTAAAAGATTTAAATTAGACACTTACTTAGGGTCAGTGAACTGGCCGCAGTTTTTCGATAGGTTTGCCGCGATGCTAAAGTGTATCGGGTTTAGGTTTCATACTGCTTTCTACTCTTCCAAGCCGCCCAACATGCATCCTTTTGCGTTAGCTGATGAAGCGCGGAATGGGGCCGCTCGATGTTGTAAAATGCTATACGATCCTTGATTACTCGTCGGGCCTGAATCCCGTCAGTGATTTCTTCGAATTAAAGCGTTTCCAGTTTATGTAGAAGCATATCCGGCATTGCAAAAGTAATTCCAGCATTCCTGAGGTGTATAGAGATCGCAGATTTCGCCGAGGGCTTCGAACAGTCCAGTGAATGACCGCACTTCTATGCGCTTCAGGTGGGCTTTGAGTCTTGAGAAGGCCAATCTTGCGTGGGCCACCTGCATACATTCGCTCTGATAACGTCCTATGTCGGGAAAATCTGGCTGCTTAGGTCAGCAGGTCGTGGGGCACCCGGCATTCCGGGTGCCCTGGTAATTTTGCCCAGACAGGCTCTGCCGTCAAGAAATGATCTCTTCCATAGCAAACACAGGGTACGCGCTTCGGCGGCCCTCACCGTCCTTAATACGAGATCCCAAATCCCAAGCAGAAGGCCCGAACATTATCTACGAGGTCAGCAAGCTGCCTCCACGGCTCGTCAGAGAGAGGTCCTTCCGCCTGGGCTCACCCCCTCGAAGAAGGGGCGATAGGGTTCGCCGTGATTGACCACGGCGTGTACGGTGCGCGCCATCTTGGCCGCGATCGCGGTATAGGCCTTGCGGCGCAGATGGGCATTGTGTCGATCCTTGGAGATGTATCTCTCGAACTTGTCCCGGAAGCTGTTGGTCCGCTTGAGAACGGCGGTCTGGCCGGCCATCCAGAGCGTGCGCCGCAGCCGGGCATTGCCGTACTTCGAGATGCGGCTCTGACCACGGAACATGCCAGACTGGACGGTTGCGAGGTCCATACCGCAGAACTTCAAGAACTGTCGATGATGCCGGAACCGACGTAGGTCGCCTGCTTCGGCCAAAATGGTCATCGCGTTAATCGGGCCGATGCCGGGAATAGTGGTCAACAGCTGATAATCGGGCAGGTCAGACAACAACTCGACGGCCCGTGCCTCGATCACATCGCGCTGCCGCACGAGGCTGCGCCCCTCGGCAAGAACGAGGCGGAACATGCGCACTGCGTCAGAATCCGCATGAACTGGTAATCCAACAGAGTTGACCGCGGTGGCGTAAATATCTGAAAGTAATTGCTCTTTGGACACTTTGCGGCCAACAACATCCCAGGCGTCGGCGATGAAGGCCTCGCGGCTCATGGCCGAGATCATGTGTGGCGATGGGTACTTCTCCAGGAATGCCAGGAACCAATCCGTCCGCGCACTTCGGTGAAATCGTTCGGCCTCGGGAAAATACAGTGGCAGGTAGTGGGTGAGAATGCGGTGCCACAGCTCGGTCTTCGATCGAGAGACGATCTCGTGCGTTTTTGACAGCTCCTGGATGTCAATGGTCCCGACCACCATCGGATCATGAAAGAATTGTACGGCGCCGATCTCAAGCATGTGCAGGATAACTTGTGCGTCCTTCGGGTCATTCTTGTCCCAGCTGTTGTGCAGGGCCTCCCGCGTGCGGGCCAGGCCGACCGACGAGACCAACTTAAGCTCGAACCCGGCCTGGCCGAGATGGTGCGCCAACGTTCGGTGGTAGTTGCCGGTCGCTTCGAACCCTATCCGGACCGGCAGGTCGTAGCTGGCAAGGGTTGCAGACAGACGCTGGAAGTCGGCAAGCGTGTTCAGGATCGTCATTCGGCGACGGCGCTTTTTGCCAGGGATGCCGATCAGCACCTCATGGCGATGCTTGGAAATATCGATGGCGACTAGCAAGGTCGAAGCGGTAATATCGGTGGCGGTCATAGCCGGTCTCCTCAGCAGTGTGGTTATGCAAAACCACTGTTGAGACCTGAGACCGGTTATGGCCACACGCTTCGCTATTTGCGGGCTGCGCGCGTGGCCATAACCTCAAAACAGCGCTGCTTCCCAACGTGCTATGGGCCTGAGTTCGTTGCTCTAGCGGTCAGAGATTGGATTACGGCTGTCGGCGCAAAAACAGCTTATATCGAACCTGGAAGCCCGTGGGAGAATGGATATTGCGAAAGCTTTAACGGCAGGTTCCGTGATGAGCTTTTGAATAGCGAAGTCTTCTACACGCTACGAGAAGCCCAAATCATCATTGAAAAATGGAGGCAGCACTACAATACAAAGAGACCACACAGCGCATTGGGCTATCGCCCGCCCGCTCCTGAAGCCATCATACAAATGGATCAGAGGCCAAATATGCAATAACTATAAACCTGGACCGGTCATATTGCGGCCGGTTCCGGGCGAAGCGCTACGCTTCCGGATGGATGAAGGGGACGGACATGGAACCGGTACGAACGACTGTGGTTGAGCACAACCTTCTCGAGGTGATTGCCCGGAGCCTTCCCGTGCTTCGCAAATCCGATCGACGCGTTGGCGAAGCGATACTGGCGGCGCCCGAAGCGGCGGTCGAGATGACCTTGGCAAGCCTGGCCTCTGCCGCCGAAGTCAGTGAACCAACAGTGATCCGCTTTGCTGCCGCCATTGGCTGCGACGGTTTCCGCGATCTGCGGGTCAAGCTCGCCCGCTCACTCGCCTTCTCGCGGACGACATCCCACTCCGCAATCGCACCCACAGACGAACTCGATGGGATCATCGGCAAAGTATTCGATTTCAACCTTTCAAATATTGCATGGGTGAGCGCTCATCTCGACCCCACGGCCATTGCCGCAGCAGTAGAGGCCTTGTCTCGGGCGCCACGAATCGAATTCTTCGGCCTGGGGGCGTCTGGTATCGTTGCACTGGATGCCCAACAGAAGTTCCCCCTTTTCGGAGTTCCATGCATCGCTCAGACCGACGGTCACCAGATGCTCATGGCGGCCGCGATGCTCAGGAAAGGGGACGTTGCAGTCGCCATCTCTAACACCGCCTCGACACTCGAAGTGGTCCGTGCCGCACGTGTCGCTCGGGAACGTGGAGCGACAACGATCGGGATCACCGGGTCCCACGGCCCACTCCTACAACATTGCTACGTCTCAATCGTCTCGGAGACACTCGAAAACACAGATCTTTTCACCCCAACCGCCTCGCGCATTTCGGCGATGATTGTCATCGACATTCTTTCTACCGCTGTAAGTCTCCGGCGTAGCCGCGCTGAGCAGAACAGCATCGCAGAAATGAAGCGGCTCCTATCAGACGTCCGTTCCGGTCGCAAAGCCGAAGGGAAATGAGATTAGCCGAACAGAAGAACTTTAACACACGCCAATCGCACTCGAGTGCGCACTCGCTTATTGATCGAAATCAGTAACTGGCCGGGTCTCCGTAATTTTCGCTGCACAAGGCTATATTTCAATAGTCTCTTGGCCTACCGTCAATTCGATGGTGCGCATCACCATCACCGTCAAATGCCAGATGGCTGCCATCATGATCCCCATATTGAAGGCAAACTCGTTGGCGCAGCTCTGCTTGAAGAACTCCCCCTCGAGGAACATGCAGGACCCCTTTCGGGCTCTTCGCCCTCTACCCGACCTCCGGCCAAACAACATCCCTCGGAAACCCCTCCTGCTGGGGGACATCCCTGAGCGCCTGCCTGTAGCGCGCCCAAGCATCGCGATCGACGGGCGCGTCGCTGAGTTGCGTCCAGTCACTTTCTTGAAGTAGCCGGTCGCGCTTTTTCCGAACACGCTGTAGGAGGAGATAGTCCTCGACCTGCGCCGGCTGCACCTGTTCAAAGGGAAGCTGCGCCCAGTCTAGATCCCGATCGGTAATAACACGCTGCACCTGATCTTCTAGAGGGACACTGTCGTTGATGACGCAAACAGCACGGTGGGTGTCGTCGGTCCATTGATACATCATATGAGACTGCTCCCGGTCGTGATCTTACAGTTATCAGCCTGAGCACCACTGGCAGAGTAGCGCCAATAAACGTCACGGATTTTCCACTCAAAGACATCGTTGACCGCAATGCTGGTGGTAACGGTCGTGCTGTAAGGTCCGTAAGGGCCACCGGCGCTCGCAATGGCGACACCGTTCTTATAGATCGTAATATCTCGGTCATTGCCTGAGACGGTGCTGCTGGTCGGGCTGACCGTACCGGTCACTGTAACCGACCCGGTCGCTCGAAGATTGGTAAAGCGATAGGCAACGGCTTGGTTTTCACTGGTTGAGGGGGGAACATAGGTCGTGCCGATGTAGCCGATCCCCACATCCCCATGTACGGCACCGTTCGCGAAGATATTGTTGGCGGTGCCCGTGACCAGATTGAGATAGGGGTTGGCAAATTTCACACCCGCCCAATAATTGCCGTTGTAGATGTAAAGCTTTTCATCACTGGGATTAAAGTAAACGGCTCCCCTCGTGGCGCTGGGCTGCGAAAGTGGAAACTGTGAAGGTCCTACAGGCCCCTGCGGGCCCGGCGGTCCTTCTGGTCCCTGTGGTCCAGTCGCCCCAATCTCCAGAACCTGGGCAGTCCCATTGTCGCGCTTGATGTAAATCTTGCCATCGCGGGTGTTAATCGCGATCTCCCCCAAGGCAAGCTGTGCCACTGTTGGGACCTTGCCCGCAATTGCGGAGCGCTTATGCGTAATTGTACTGGCCATAGGGCCTCCTTTGACCTGCCATCACTTATTGATTGGAAAGAGTGTCATGGACTTAAGCGCGCTCAGAAGGTCCCGCCATCAAGAGCAATACCGTCAATCGTGCCGCCGGTGATCGAGACATCGGTTGCCACTTGCGTTGCCATTGAACCAAGACCCAAATTGCCCCGCGCCGTCGCCAGATTGGTCAGGTCGCTCAAGTTCAGCGACGCCTGTAACTTAGACGCCAAACCGTTGGTCACCGTGCTCGCAAAATTGGGATCATCCCCCAAAGCGGCTGCAAGTTCATTCAGCGTATTCAGCGCTCCTGGAGCGGCATCGATCAGCGCGGCAATGGCGGCCGCCACAAATCCTGTTGTTGCAAGCTGTGTGCTGTTGGTCCCCTGCGCGGCCGTCGGAGCGGTCGGTGTGCCCGTCAGCGTGGGGGAGGCAAGAGTGGCTTTTGCATTCAAGGCAGTTTGAAGGCCGGTGATCTCAGAGATCCCATGACCATGGGCCGCAGGGGTGAAGGTCGTAGGCTTTCCTGTAATGCCCGCCCAAGGCGCCACATCAGCCACTTCGGCCGAATCAACCTTACCGTCCCCATCCGCATCATAGGAGGCAGCCAGCATGTCACCCGCGCCAAAGCCCGCAATCGCCCCTTGAACAAAGGCTGTCGTGGCAAGTTGCGTTGTATTTGTGCCAGCCGCAGCCGTCGGCGCCGTTGGTGTCCCCGTCAAGGATGGTGAGCTGAGCGGTGCTTTGACAGCCAATGCAGTTTGAAGGCCCGTCACATCTGCAATCGCATGTCCGTGGCCCGTCGCAGACTTACCCGCCAAGGCATCTTCTAGGCCTGAGACATCAGACAGAGCATGGCCATGGCCGACAGAGGATTTCTCCGAAAGGCCAAGATCAAATTGTGACTTACGGATCAGATCTGTCGCACCCGTTGCGTCTTGGGCGGACTTGGGAACGAGCGCGAAGGTCTTTGCCCCAGCAATCGATTGAGTGCCTGCAAGATCGACATAAGCCCCACGACCCGCGAGGGGTGTGACTGTGGTCGCGTTTCCCGCGCCGTCATCACCCGTGCCTATGTAGAGGGTGTTATCTACCTCGTTATGGGCCATCTCCCCAGATTTGAGAGCAGCGGGCGCGCCCGGCGCCCCTGATGCGCGGCGCTTTAATTGAATGGTATTGGCCATCAGAAGAAACCTCCGTTTAAGGTCACATTGGATGGAAGGATGGTGATGCCCGGCTCACCGGGATCACCCTTGTCGCCCTGCGGGCCGATGGCTCCTCTCGGACCGGGCTGCCCCAAGAGCTTAAGCCTGAGTGGCCCTGTTGCGACCTCAATGCGGATGGGGGCCATAATCGTAATAGGTCCCAAAGGTTCAGACCGTATGGTCATACCCCATCTCCACGTGTCACGGGCCATTGCACAGGGACCTCCAAGAGAATGCCCAGGTGCACCGCAGGTGTCAGATCCCGCCGGATCAGATCCATCACCACCTGCCCAGGTGAGAGCGGCGCTGTTTGCTCTACAGCCAAGTTCAATTCCAAAACCGTTTCACTGATCCACCTGATGCCACCCCCCTCCGTTGAGAGATCTGTCAGCACCTCAGGATCGCTCCGCTTCCTTCGCAGATGCCCAAAATAGCGGGCCTCAGCCTCAAACAGCGGCGCCGCCGCTTCAATCTGCAATCGCCATGGGTAACCGATCAAAATCACCGGTCCCTCGCAAAGAGATGAACAATTCATGATCGCCACCCGCACAAGCCTGCGCCAGTTTCGTTATGGGTGAGGATTTGGCGGGCGGTTGCATCAGAAAGGTGATCCTCCTGATGGGTCCGGATCGGCTGCACCCAATCGCAGTCCACCAAGGGGACACGATAGGCGCAAGCGGACTGCACAAAAACTGAACAAAGTAAGAGCCATTTTGTCATGAAACTGTTCCAAAGCTGCACCAAAGACAGGCGGATCTAGACCTCAGCGATTTTTGCGCTAACGGTTATGCCAAGTTCTGGGGAGGACTTATGAGTTTAGATGCGACACTTGCGCTGCGCGGCACCCGCGCCGGCTTCGATGAGTTTGAGGCGTTTCTCAAAACCGCCAAAGCCCGCGAGCATTTTGTTTACGGCACGTTCCGTGCCCGGCCATCGATGCGGATCATGGACTGTGCCCGCCTCCAAGCCGAGCGGGGCCTCGTGAACTTGGTGCAAAAACGCGTTGGCCGAGATTTTGAATACCGGGCCATTCGAACCTCTCGAGCCTACTACGAGAGATAAGACATGTTACCCGTCATCCTTTCTGCGCCAGGCTGCGAGACGCGCATGAACTTCGCGGCTAGACTGATGGGACAGAGTTTCGGAGACGTTTTGCCGGGCTTTTAGCGCAGCAATTTTTTGATCTGCACGAGCAAGAGTATACGCCTGAGCCGCCGCTCTTCGGCCGCGCACGACCCCCAGACCAAAGACCACGATAAGAAGGCTGAACCAGGCGCCCCAAAGACGTAGACGGTTCAATACCCCATAAATCACCCTGAGATCTTGTAACCTCATAGCGTTTTACCCCGCCGATGATCATCCAGGCGGGCCTGTCGCGCGCGCCACGCGAGAATGAGGATAGCTGCAAAGAGCAAAGCACTCAGCCAAGGCACTATCGGAGCAAAGCCGCTCTCAACCCCAAAAACACGCAAACCCCTTTGCGCAACGGTCTGCACCTCCTCCAGACGATCCAAGGCGGATCCCGCTTGCGCGCTTAAAGCCCCCACCAGCCCCAGAACCCCAAGACCCATCTGACCGTGAACTGCACGCAAAATCCGGCTCGCCTCAGGCGCGCCGTCCGAACGTTTAGGATCAATGACACGGGGAGAGGCCGCTGCCAGCGCTTCTTCAAGGGCGACGTCGATCACCGGCACCAACGGCATGGCATGCACATCGCGGAACGCCAAAATAGCAGCGCGTGTGCGCGGGCCAAGAATGCCATCAATGGTTCCCACCTCATGATAGCCAAGCGCGCGCAAGTTGCTCTGAACATCTCGGACCGAAAGGCTCACCACAGGTTCCACCTGTCCGGCCCGTCGGACCCCAAGAAGCTTTGAGACAGGATAGCGCTTAATGTTTACGGCATCACTTTGATTGCCGCCCAACCCAAACACCCAATTGCCCTCGATCCGGTCAATGAAGAACACATGGCCCTGCCATGAGGCCGAGCCTCTTGAGATAATCCCAATATCTCCCTGTTGGGCGTCAGAGACATCAACAAGAATACCCCAACTCAAATAAGATCGAGCGGTTAAGCGTCTGGTCGATTTGATCCCGGCTTTTTCAAGGCAGTGCCCAACAAAGGCCGCACACCAGGCCACGCTGTCATGCTCAACCCAATCTTGGCCAACACTGGCATACATCTCCAAAATCGCAGGATTATCCTCAATCCCGGGACCCTCTGTCGTGCCCAGATATGAGCGTGCAATATCAAAAGGGGTCATCTCATCTCTCCCAAAACAAAAAGCCGCCCCAAAATGGAGCGGCTGTGGTTTCATTCGTTTTCACTCTTTGGGGCTGCCTTGTGCGCACGCCCTGATCGTCACGCGACGATCACATCGCCCTCAGTAGGCCTCCTCTTGATGGCCCGACAAAAAGGTCATCGCCTGCGCTAGCCAATCTTCAACTGCAGCCGCCGCGGAAGGCCCAATGCCAGCGAGGCCTGCTAATTGGATTTCAAAAAGACCGGTCTGATTTTCTGGATCTTGCCAAAACCCACCATGTGCCAAAACAAGATCACGCACCAAAGCCACTTTATCCGTGACACTGCGTAATTGCTCCACGATCGGAGTCAAAGTGATCTCAGATGACACTTGCGCCTCCCATGCCTTTGCGCGTGTTACATGGGGCGATGCACCCCAGGTATCAAGAGGAGACCAAACCACTATCTTTTACGGCAAAACCATGCCGTCAAAAGCGCTTCCGCCCCGCGTGGTCCCAAATAAGCAAGCGTTGCGACAAGCCCCGTGCGCACGGGCTGTCCCAAGCCCCAATAACTCGCAATAGCCTCTCCAATAATCGCCATCCCAATAGCAACAGGGATCTCCCACAAAAGCTCTTTGCCAAAGAACTTGCGATTACCCAGTTTGACCTCGCCTGAGTGCCACATCAGTCGCCCCGTAAAGGCGCCGATCAATGTGGTCAGTGTTCCGCCAAAAAAACCATTTAAGGTCTCTAGAAAGCCTGTTTCAGGCATGGTCACCTCCTACTGCCCATTGGGCAAGGCCACTTGCTTTATTGTAATTTAGATCTATATTCAGGTCTGTTTTTAGACCAATTCGGACCAAGCCATCATGCAACGCATCGAAGCCGATATCGCGATCAGCGTCTCTGACCTCAAGAAAAATCCATCACAGGTGATGGCGCAAGCAGATGGTCAAGCCGTAGCCGTCCTGAACCACAATCGCGTCATGGCCTATATGGTGCCAGCAGCGCGCTTTGAGGCAATGATGGAACGCCTTGACGATCTAGATCTCGCAAAAACAATCCAAGACCGTGCCGATGAACAGCCCATTCGGATCAGCCTGGATGAGTTATGACCTTCAATTCTTGCCCTCCGCTCTCAAAGAATGGGAGAAGCTCGGCTCAACCTTAAAAACGCAATTCAAAAAGAAGCTGAGTGAACGGCTCCATACCCCACATATCCCCTCAGACAGCCTGCATGGCATGCCAAACCACTACAAAATTAAACTTCGCAGCGCCGGCTATCGGCTCGTTTATCGTGTCGAAGACAGCACCATTACAGTCACGGTCGTGGCTGTTGGTAAGCGCGAAAGGAACGCGGTCTATAAAGCCGCACAGTCACGCACAGACACATAAGTCGTCGTCCTAGTATTCTCCACCATCTAAGAGCGCCTCAAACAGGCTATCGGCCGGATTGCGTATTTTAAGGGTCGGCGGTGAGGTGCTCTGATCAACCCAAAGCATGCCCGGCGCCGTTGCAGGTGGCTCCGCTTCACCGGCATTGGTGGAATGAACTGCCCGCAGAACTTGGTTGATCTGCGCACGCACCGCAGCGCCATTATCATTGATGATCACAAAGCTTGGAACTTGGGTCATCCTGTTTCCTCAATCTGTGCACAACTCTGTGCATAACGCAGCATAGGCAGCTATTGGCCTGTGGATAACTTCAGCGAACAGCGCATGTCTGACCTCACATAACCTCTTCAGCGATAAGACGGAGATGGGAGACAATGGGTGTAAAGCTTGGATCTTTTGTCCGAAGCCAAGCCCGTGCTTCGACCGCGCGTGCCTCGATTTCAGAGGTATCGATCCGGCCCCACGGTCCCCAAAGTGGATCAACACCGTTGGGATCGTCGTCAGTCTCTCGGACCTCGAGAACCACATCAATCTCGGCGCCCTCGGAGCCGTCAAAATCTGCCCAAGTGTCGATCTTGCCCAAACGATCATCCAAGACGTCTGAGAGACGCGAGGCCCCCACCAAAATATCAGACCGCAAGCGCAAGCGTTTGAGAGCCTCAAACTCCAATCGCTCACTGAAGGCATAGAGCCCCTCAAGAGCCGTCACCTCAGGCGTGCCATCTGCAGCGACACCTTGGGCGAGCTGTAAAGTTCCGGATTCCACCAAGAGACCCGTCTTATCCCCGACAAACCCTGGATCCGCCGTTAAGGAGGCCAGCTCCGTAAAGCCTAAGATCTGCGCGGCCTTGGTCGAGATCTGCACGACAGGCCCAAGCCGCCCTTCACTGTCTTCTGCCCGCAAAAGATAGGTGCCGGGTTTTAAGGGGACGACTGCAATAGCCTCACCACCCGAGACCCGATCCATCAAAACCGAATTGGCCCAGGTGGCGAGCGGCTCTTTGCTGTGACGGATAATGATATTGCCGCCGACACGGACATCCACATCGACCGAGCGGTGCCATTTGAGAACCGCCAAGCCTCCAGCACTTTGAATGGTCAATCCGCTGAGCGCCTCTGGCGGCGCGGTCAGACCAACAACTTCAAGCGTGCCTTCTCTCCAAGGTGAGGCCACCCCCAGTCCTGAGAGCGCCTTCACTCGGAAGTCCCAATCACCGGGGCGAATGTCGCGGATCTCCATCACCGTCCCCGTCGTCCGGCCATAGTCTTGCCACTCCGCGCCATCACGGCGCGCTTCAAATTGATAGCTCTCCACAAAGCCACTTGGTGCCGCGAGCCACCGCACCCGCAGAAGCACTTTCACCGCAGAGCCATCCCGCGTCACATAAAGCTCTTCCTCCCCCTGTGGGGCGCCCGGTGCCTCAATATCAAAAGCGGAGGGCAAATTCGTGCGCGGAGCCGCCTGGTAAATCTGCTCTTCACTAGCCTCCCAATCGTAGATCAGCGGAGAGGTTTCTCTCAGGATCAGCTCTGGCACCAAACGCGCGCCCTCGCCTGACCCCGAGAGATCCAATCGCACTGAGCGCACCTCAAAGGGTTTACCACCCTCAAACCCATCGCCAGCAAACCCCCAGCGCGGATCATAAAAGAGCGCGGTTTCTCCTGCCCCCACCCGCCAGGCTTTCAGCTTGCCACTGAGACGCAGGCTTTGTTGGCGACGATGTCGCTCCAACTCGATCTTAGCCAGACGCTGCGCCATCGAAGCTGAGATCGTAAAGGGCAGCGCAATATCGCGCCAAACCTCTTCACCATTGTCTTCCGTGCGGTAGACCTCACTTCTGACTGCTGGGAAGTCATCTGGCTGCCAAGCGTTCTCGGGCGAGACAAACTGCCCGCGCACCGCATTAAAACTCGCACTGCGGCTTTGGCGCGTCGTCAGAGCCAGACCACCGTCCCGCAGATCGTCGCGGGTGAGAACTTCAACCGGTATCCGGTAGGCCCCTGCCCTCAGACGCCATTGTCCCGATTGCCACACAGCCCGTCCCGCCATGGAGGTGAGCATCGCTTCAATGATAGTCTTGGGCGCCTGAGAGAGCGTGATCACCCCATTACAGCTGTAGCGGGGCTCACCCCCACCACCCTCAAGGGCCACCTCTTCATCACAAATATTGGCCGCCTCAATGAGGCTTGCGACCTCCAGGCCATCCGCCGCTCCAATGCCCGCTCCAATGCCAAAGCGGGGATGCGCCATATAATCCGCCAAACAGAGCGCCGGGTTTTCTGAATAGATGTGGCGGTCCAGCCGCGGATCATAGATGTCGTCTTTCCCCTCAAGATCCACCGTCACATTTGGAAGGCCACCCGGATAGACATCCGCATCATAGGTCAGGCGCAGATAGATCGCCGCACAGCCCCGCAACTGATGAGCTGCGGTCCAATGTTCCGGTGCGGCCGCACGCAATCCCTCAAAGGCCGTTTGCGTTTCAGATCCAAGGCGCTTTTCGACATAAGCGCTGTTGGCCCAGCGACCGATGGGCGCTCCTGCCGCATCAAAGGCCATCTCTCCTTCAAAATAAATCGCCCCAATGGATTTGACCCGATGTCCTGCCAGCACAATGACGAGATGCAGATCCTTATCCGCATCCCCCGTGGAATGCAGAAAGACGAGAACACCGCCTTTGCGCACCCGCCCATAAACCATATCGCGCGGCATCACCGGTTCGCGCACCGTCACCGAGCGCGACTGTAATGCCATGGACCCCACCGTCGGGCTCGGCATCAAAGACTGCGCCGCGCCTGAGAGCAGCATGGAAGCGCCAAAGTTGGCTGCAAAGCCAATAAGCCCTCCCGCTGCAAAGGCCGCCGTCAGGCCACCTGCCGCCACTGCAGCTCCCCCAAGAGCCACAGCGCCAATCACCACTGGAGGCATGATCTAGGTTCTCCAGGCCAATCGGCTCAGCGTGAGAGGCGCGACCTCGAGACCCGCAAGCCCAACAAAGGCTACCTCTGCTCCCACTACGACCCCAAAGGCTTCAGGCATACCGCCCAAGACCAGATCTCCGCGCTGCGCCAATCGCAACTCCTCTAAAGGATCACCCAAGAGCGCCCGTGCGCCCTCCTCTAGGCTCCCCCATCCCAGCTTGCGCATAAGTCGAGCACCCCCAAGCGCCGTGCGATACCGTCCGCGCCAGAGATCCGCTGCGCTGGGTGTATCTTGAAGTGTCGCGCGCAGATCAAAGGCCCAGGTGGCACAATCGTGTTCCCCCCATGCAAAGGGGCGTGCACGGGCTAAAGTGAGCGCCTCAAATAGGTGCTGCTCCCACCCCTGCACTCTCATCCCCGCCCCCAGGTAATGTCTCGGTCTTGAATACTGGTCACATGTTCAAAGCCCATGTCCCCGTGATAGAGGGCCTGTTGGCTTTCATGAGTGTAGCGCCAGTTGCGTGGGGTCCCTAAATCAATCAGCCTGCTTTCATAGGACAATGTGATCGTGCAGGTCGCCCCATCTTCACTGATCTCCGGCACATCAAGACGGCCCGAGAAGGCTTGCATCGGATCAGCGATAATTTCGCGGTCGGGCGTTAGGAGCGCGAGCCAAATCCGTCCGGGCTTGCCTTGGCGGGCCTCAGCAATCGCCAGAGAGATCAGATCAAGCGGTACGCCCGAGAGCGACACCACTGTGCCCGAGGCCACAATATCTGTGGTGTCCTCTAGGGTTCCAAGCCCAATCAGAGCCCCAGCGCCGATCCAGGTCTGCCCCTCCCAAGTAAGATCAAAATCCCCGGTCCAAACCCGCACCCATCCGGAGGCGAATTCCCCCTCAAAGAGAATAGCCGGTCGTAAGCTTTGCGCCTCCAAGGCCTCCAAGACCGCTTGCGTCGCTCTTCGGCTCATCTGGCCTCCCGCGCTGTAAAGCTAAATTGATATTTCCCCGCTCGCCCGATCTGAGCGGGCACAGGCTCAGTCAGACGCAACAAGACTTTCGGCGCCTCACGCTCGATCGCCTCTCCATTCACAGGGGAGGCCCTTAAGTTCGGAATAATCGGAAGACGCGCCATGCCGGCCGCATCTGAGACCACATCCGCGGTGACCTGATAGAGGCAAGTTTGATCTTCAAACCCTAAGGAGAAGAGATCCCCTGCCTCCATAATCAATGTCTCCGGCAGCCAACCTGCACTCAAGAGCTCAGCCCCTGTTTGCCCAGCACCTGAGACCACACCGGGGCCAACCGCGCCATGCGCCTCTGCCGTTGGATCGCGAAACATAAATCGCCCTCGCGCCCCACCTAAAGCGGCAAAAAAGGCAGCAACGCGCTTTCCATCGCGCGGGGTCAGGATCGCAAGGCTCACCTGATACTCCCACCACTCCCCACCCCAGTCCTGCACCTCTTGGGTGCCGGTGAAGGGGGACGTGTTCACACTCACAGCAGTGACTAAGCGACGCTCGAGACTGGTCACCAAGGACACGGGCAGTTCTGGGATCATAGCCCATACCCCCGCCGACGACTGTCCGCGACCGTTTGCGTGGCCAGTCGAGCAATCTGTGGCAAGGCTGCGCGCAGCTTGAGATCGATTTGCTCTGCCACACCCATCTGCGCCCCACGGGCATCAATATTGAGGATCACACCCGCGCCAGAGTTACCGCCCCGCCCGTAGTCTGCCGCCTCGCGCCGATTGAGCACCCGCTCTCCACGCTGCAGAATTGTCGGCACCTCATCGGGACGAAGACCTGCCCAACCGCCCGCATGCATCCGAGGGGCTGCGGCAAAGGCCAATGTGGGAACCGAGCGACTATGCCCAGACAGCCCAACCATACCGCCCGCGTGAGAAACGGCCGCTGCAACCGACCCGCCTCCGAAGACGCCCGAGAGCGCTGAGGCAATCGGGCCCAAGACCGCGCGTTTGAACGACAGAACCGCAAGGTCGGCCAGGATTGAACGCACGAGCCCCTTAAAGTCGACCTTGCCGGTCTCGATGAAGCTTCGGAACGCGCTTTCCGCGCCTGTAAAGGCACCGGACAATGTGTCTGCGAGACCCTTGCCCCAGTTTAGCGCCTCCGTGGCATAAGATGTAAGCGCCTCCCTAACCGCCCGCCATCCGGTCAAAACCTGAGCCCCAGCCGTTGTGGCTGTGCTGGCAGCAGATCCCAAAGCGGAGGTGAGCCGATCGGCGGAGTTTGAGGCCCCATCCAGCGCCGACGCCCCCTCGTCGCCAGCCCCTGTCACAGCCGCCTTCAAGGCCTGCCATGAGGTCAAAGGGGCCATCGCACCCTGCGCCAAATCCTGCGCGGCCTCGCGCGATCGATCCGCCGCCGCTTGGGCCTCCCTCGCAAGTCCCTCCAAACCAAAGTCCGGAACAGCCAGGGGATTGTCCTCAAAAGCTTTGCGGAAAGCCTCAGAGGCTGCAAGGCCCGCCTCCTGCGCTCCTTGCGCATAGGGGTTGGCAATATCACCCAGAGAGATTTCCCCAATGGTGCCGAAGGTGGTTTCAACCCCGATCGCCGCCAAAGCCTCTCGAATTTTCCCTGTGAAAGCATCAATGCGCCCAATGGCACCATTGAGCATCGCTTCCATGCCCTGCAACATGCGGTTAGCAGCCCGATAGACCAAATCCCCAATCACCGCCGGCAAGCGCGACCAGATCTCCTTTATGGCCAAGAGAGCCCCCTCGAAGGTATTGGCCGTGGCATTGCCAAAGCCCACCACACTCTCAATGGCCTCCGACAGGCTCGCCGCCGCACCCTGCGTCATGTCAAAAAACATCGCAGCCCACTGCGCAGCCAAACTGCGCGCGCCCAAGGAGAGGCGGTCCCACACCTCAAGAGCCAAATCCTGCAAGAGTCCCATGGCCTCCCCAAAGCCGCCCGCCCCCGAGGACAGTCGGGTGAACCAATAGACCAACTCCCCAGCCCCAACGATCAAGGCGCCAATGCCTGTACGGACGATCGCCCCTTTGAACACCACCAAGGTTGTGGCCAGACCCCGCACGGAGAGCGCGGCCGCAGCCATCCCCGCCACCCAACGCCCCGCCATAAAACTGACAAAGGTGCCGGCATATATGGCCAACCGATCAAGATGGGAAAGCACTGCATCAAAGGCCTTGGCAATCGGACTGGTCTCAGAGGCCAGTGCCACGAAGGCATTGGCGACAGCCTCAAGGGATGGCGCAAGCGCAACAGCAACCTTATTGCGCAGACCTGTGAAGACCTGACCAATACTCACCAGAGCAAGTTCTGACCGCCGCAGGGCTGCAAGAGCATCCGCATCAAGCACCGCACCAAGCCTCTCGGCCTGCACCCCAAGACGGGTCATTTCTGCGCCGCCATTTTGCAACAGCGGGATGAGCCGTGTGGCATCCGACGCCATGGCCTCAAGATAAAAGGTCATCTCTTGGCTGTTCACACCCGCCTTTTGCAGACTATCCACATAAAGCTGCAAAGCCTCCGGGCCGGACAAACGCGCAAACTGATCCGCCGTCACCCCAACCCGGGGCGCAATGTTTTCAAAAAAGTCTGCCATCGGGCCACCGCCCGTCTGCAGGAAGTCCCCGACCCGGTCGTTCACATCCTTCAGAATATCGGCGAGTTTTTCCTGCGCGATACCCACCGTCGAGGAGGCGGCCGACCAGCGTTGGAAGACCTCTGGGTTGGCATTGGCCACTTGAGAGAGCTGTGAGATCTCATTGGCGGCAGAGACCGTCGAGCGGGTCATTGAGATCACGGCCGCCGACAGGGCCGTTGCTGCCGCCCAACCAGCTAGTTTTGCACGACGGGCAAAAGCTGCCATCCGCGCATTGGCCTGATCCATTTCCCGAGACAGGCGCCCAAAGCCCTTGGCCCCAGAGGCGCCAACCCCCTCCAACTCAGAACGCACCTGGCGGCCACCCGTCGCCGACAATCGGACGGATACACGTTTGTCAGCCATCGTAACCTCTTGCATTATGTATCATGGCGTGATACATGTGTGTCATGATCATTTCGACGCGTGGAAAGCTTGCGGCAAGCGCGGTCCAAGACCGTCTCAGAAAAGGCTTCCCGGCCGATCTGACCAAACGGACACGCGCCATGCTCTCGGCTCTCGACGCGGCCGTAACTCTTGAAGATTTACGGTTTCCACCGGGCAACCACCTGGAAGCCTTGAGTGGCGACCGATCAGGACAACATTCAGTGCGCATCAATGCTCAATGGCGCATCTGCTTCATCTGGACGGATCAAGGCCCCGCTGAAGTCGAGATCGTTGATTATCATTAGGAGGGACACATGAGCCTTTTGCTAAACCCATCACATCCAGGCGAAGTCCTACATGAGCTGTATCTCACTCCCCTTGAGATGAGCCCAATTGCTTTGGCCAAGCACCTCCAAGTCCCGCGCACCCGTATCGAACGGCTGGTCAGCGGACAAACCGCGCTCACCGTCGACACAGCGATGCGCTTGGCTCGGTTCTTCTCAACCACACCTGAGTATTGGATGAACCTGCAGCGCGCTTGGGATCTCGCCAGGGCGCGCGAGACCATTGATGTCTCCTGTATCACGCCTCTTGAGGCAGCCTAAGCCTGACGTTCAGCACTCTTACGCACCATCACCGCCTCTATGGGCGGCAAGAGTTCCGCGAGAATGAGGGCTTCAATTTTCAACGCCGCGCCAAGCTGCAGAGCCGCAGTCATATCCCAGCCGAGGATAACGCTGCCACTCATCCCGCTTGCGACGCGCAGTTGACCTCCTAGACGTTGGACCAGATCCCAGATCTGCCAGCCCTCAAGTGTCAGCGGTTTATGGAGGGTACGCGGACACTCTAAGCAGCTCGTGGGACAGGCCGCGCAATAGTCACCGCCCCCACCGAACTCCCAGTCGGCAAGAGCGGTCAGACGTTTTTTTCTGAATCCAGTATCAGCGCACCCGCGATGTATTTGGTCTGGAAGGCCTCAAAGATCGGCCAGATTTCCAAGAGCGCCTCGACGCCTTCGGGCGTCACCGCGAGGAGTTTACCCTCCTCATCGCCGACGCCCTCCCAATCCTTCACCACGATGCGGGCAACGGCTTTGGCCACAATCCGCGCGAGGTCGTCGTTAGACGTGGCGGTCTCGTCTTCCACCGCTGCGGCGACAATCGCCGGGTCACTGCGCGCAGCCAGCATGATGGCGGTCGTCAGGGGCTCCACCAGCAACCGGACACCATGGCCAAGATCAAGCCAGCGCGGCTCGGTGGAGAGATTTAAACGGAGCATGATCAATATACCTCGCGATCATTGGTCAGCGTCACAGTACACATCCGGCCCAGCACCGGATCACTGGCCGCCTGCCAGTCAAAACTGGCCTGTACCCCTTGCGGACCAGAGATCTCGATCCGGGGACGCGGGAGATAGACAGCGTGGGCGGTGAGCCCCAGGCTCTCGCCGGTGGGGAGAGCGTAAAAGAACTCCAGCGCGCAAGCCTCACCATTGATCGCTTGGGTGACCAATGTTTGATCCGCAAAACGGACCGTGATGCTCCCGGTCAGCGCCGCAATTGAGGGATCAATCCCATCAATCTTCCCATCCGAGCGAATGGTCTCAATCCGATCGAGGGTATTGGAATAGGTCAGATCAACAGAGACGACATTGCCAATCGCCACGCCATTGCGTGTGACCGTTCCGTTAAAATGACCAAAACGCCTCAGCTCAACCGTCTCTATAGTGCCGACTGACGAACTCCCAGAGACCTCTTCTCCTTGCGCAATCACACTCACCGTGGCTGTTAAAAGCCCCGAACGCGCCATTTGCCACGACACACTATCGACCTTGCAGCCAGCATAGCGTGCATAGCGTGGCACTTCCGGCATCGCCGTCTCCACCGTAAACGACGGCAAAACCCATGACCCTGAGCGGAACTCATGGGTAAAAGGCGCCTGATCGCCGCTCGTGACAGGCACCCCAAAGGCCGCCGTCAACCAAAACCCAAAGCTCTCCGCATCAATGGGCACAACGATCGAGCCATCCGCCGTGACCGCATCCTTTACAGGCGCTTGCGGGTCACGCCCATAGCCCAAGACCTCTGAGGTTTGCAGCGGTTGCTCAGACCCCAGCGTGGTGCTCGTGAAGGGGATTTGCGTATAACCACTCATTGGTGGAACGCCATAGGTCGTTTCAAAGGCCAGCGCCATTTGCGCCCGCGCCCCTTGGGCTCGTGCCATGTTTTCTCTCCGTCAAAAGGATATGAAGGCCTGCGATGCTCTTGACCGAACGGTCATTCCTCGCCCATCTGCCTCATATGGTTTTAGAAAAGGCGCATCCCATGCTGTCAAAGTTCAAATCAAAACTGTCCAGTACTGAACCGGACGCACCCACGCCAACGCCCAAAGCCACCCTGACACCTTCACCTGTCGACGCTTTTGACGATCTCCCCAAAGCCCCAGGCAAACCCTTCGTGCCGCCCTATCGGGAAGGCGGCGTCACCGACAAACGCCGCTCTGTTCTCCATGAAGGCATCACAATCCAAGGCAATTGGACCAGCGATGGCATTGTCGAATTTGGCGGCACTATCACCGGCGATCTCACCGCCGATATTCTCGTTGTGACCAAGACAGGCCAGATCACGGGTACCATCCGTGCCGATCAAGTGATGATCGAAGGCCAGGTGACAGGCCACATCCATGCCAAGACCGTGAGCCTCAAACCGACAGCACGGGTCAAAGCCGATATAACAGCCCCCACAATCAGTATGGACATGGGCGCGCAGATCGAGGGGCAAATCACAATGCCTCCTCAGAGCAACATGCTCTAAAGCCGACCCGATGCGTAAAGGCCTCACCTCACTCCTCGCCCTGACGGCCCTCTTGGCCACAGGCAGTCTTGCTCAGACCCCGCAGTTTAGCGGACAAGTGCGTCGCATCACAGATGGGGATACGTTTCGGATCTATGATCTTGAGCCCGCCATTCGGATCTGGGGCTTAGATGCGCCCGAGACCGATGAACCCGGCGGCACGGCCGCAACCCAATCCCTCACACGTCTAATCGCAGGTCAAACACTGACCTGTCAGATCCGAGACGTCGATCGATACAGCCGCATTGTCGGTCAGTGTTTTCTGCCAAACGGACGCGATATTGCCGCTGAGATGATCGGGCTAGGCGTCGCCACCGAATATTGTCGCTACTCGGGCGGCCACTATGGCACTTGCAACTAGGGCTTACGCCCAAGGATCCTGACAGGCATAATGCAAAACCACTGGGATCGTGGCCGCCTTTATCGAAGCCCCACCTTCAATGCCCAAATCCACGGGTTGTGGAGCCTCGACCTCAAGCCAATCACATAAGCCTCCTAAGGTTCTGTCCTCATGCAATGTCTGGCCAATCTGCGCACAGAGCGCATCAAAGGCCTGATCCCGATCGCCACCCTGCACCACAACTTCCACCTCCGCCCGGTGCTGATAGTAATAAGTCAGCGGCGATAGGCTCACCTCCGGGTCTCTCGGGTCACCGTCACGCAAAATGACAAGCCCCGTGGCAGGCACGCGTTCTGGCAGAACTTCACCGCGTAAGGCTGTAGTTTCAAGCCCTTGAAGCCTCTCAAAAAGCGCCAAGAGAATGGTTTCTCGGGGACTGGGCAAAGCCTTGACCTCTCCACATATTCCTTGCACAGACAGCCATAACGTTTGGGCCTGTAGCTCAATGGTTAGAGCAGAGCGCTCATAACGCTTTGGTTGCGGGTTCAAATCCTGCCGGGCCTACCAAACGTGCCCTCTTGGCGGAATTGGTAGACGCCAGGGACTTAAAATCCCTTGTCCGTATGGACGTGCCGGTTCGAGTCCGGCAGGGGGCACCAACGTCTCCCTAAAGCCGAGCCTCAACCCACGCTCCAACAATGCGGGACGCGAGCGTGCTTTCCACGCGCGCCACATCTCGCTCAAAATTGAGCCGCTTGGCGAGTGTCACTTGCGGCACCAAGATAAAGATTGGCACCGTCGCGCGGCCTCGTCCCGTCGTCGAGCGAGACACAACCCCAAGGCCCCGCGCATTCAACCGGCCATCGGCCACCAAAAGGCTTGGGGCGCCACGCCTGGGTACAAACCGCAACCGCATCCCACGGCGAAGTTCCCACTCTTTGGGCGTCATTTTCCGACCCCCTCGTCCTCGCCCCGCAGCGGGCGTCGGGATCGCAAGCCAGCCACCAGTTTTGGAGCGGATCACTGCACCCTCTGCATGGGCGCTGATAATCACCGGAGCATTGGACCACACCAAGCTTGCCGCGTTCAAACTCTCTCCAACTGTCGGATATGTTTTTACACGGATGGTCTTTCCCAACCGCAGCCCCAGCCCTGCGTGATGCACCTGAGCACGCCATTTGCCTTGAAGGTCACGTCCCGCTTCCCGCATTGCCGAGGTCACGGCCGTTTCACCTGCCAATACTTCAGCGGCCATCACCTTCGGCAGATCTGAGATCTTGAGATCCATCCGCATAGAGCACCCTTCTCAACCACCTCGAGGGCTAGACCAAATGGATCAATTCGATACTGTGACCTCAGTTTGGAAACGATCCCTTCCGAACGCTCTGCCACATTATAATCTAATCTGGCAGCTATGCGTGGTGTGAGCTCTCCCCATGTTCTGCACCACGCATAGCACTCCTAAGCCAGGCTCAGCGACAACTCCCAAATCAACCGCTCCCGGTCACGCCGCGGCGCGCCTTGGATCAAATAGGTCTCCTCACCAATAAGGATCTGTTCATCTGGCTGAGGATTGGGGATCTCACAGGCCTGCACATCCAATCGGATTATCTCAGAAACTAAGCGTGCAGACCCAAAACTCATCACATCATCGGGTCTGCGCAAAATACCTCGTGCTCTCAAAAAGCGGCCTTCCATATCCCGATACCACAGATCAACAGTGAGGTTCGGATCCGCAAAGAGCGCCTTTAAAGCCGCTTCAAAGACAGACATTAGGTCCGCTTGGCTGTTCGCAACACCTGCGGACGCGTACAGATCGGCAGCGGATTGCTCTCAATCTCCAAACGCACCCATTCATCGCGTTCGCGATCCGGGATCATGCGCGCATAAAGCGGCAAGCCCAGAGTATTGACGGTTTCAAAGGTATCAGCCGGCGCAAAGTAGATCTCAAACAGACCCTCAATCCCTTGCGGGTAGAAGAAGGCCTTATCGGTCGGCACGCCAATGGTGGAATTGCCGCCATATCGGCGGAAGGTAATGCCACCAAACATCACCTCATCCACAACTCGGCCCCGCAACTCACTGGCCGCAGCCGTGTTGAGATAAGTTTCGCGGATTTCCTTATGCGCTATGAGATCAGCAAAGAAGGCCGAGCCGCATTCTGCGCGCAGTTGCACAGGGCCAACTGCTAAGCCGCCAAGGCTTTCCTCCACGCTCTCAATCAAAGCCTGACATTTCTTACGCAATACGCCCGAGGCAGGTGATTGGTTATCAAGATCAAAGTCGATCTCCGCAGCCGGCGTGATCCCAAATTCATTGGAGAAGTTGATCACTTCCGATCCATCTCGCGGATCTTTCACAACCCCTTGGATCGCATTGAGAAGGTGATACTCGAAAGTCGCCTCCGCATCAGATCGCAGACGCCGCATACGGCGCGCCACCTCGGCCTGCGCCTGGCTCGTCACACTCTCCGTACCGAACTCTCGAATGCCTTGGATCTCAGACGCCCAGAGAACATCCTGCTTCTTAAACTGTCGACACACAAAGGCCCGCACCTGGCGGCTCTCTGGGCTTTGTTGATCATAGCCCGATCCCCGTTCTGAGAAGGGAATGAGCGACAAGGTCCCATCACGGCTTTCAATCACAACCGTTCTGGTGCGCACGCCGCGCTCGGCGAAGAGATCCGAACCCGACAAAGTCGCGGGCTTAAAGGGAATGTTCTCAAGCGCACGTGTCAACTCGACAACAGAGAAGGCATCGCCTTCAAAGATATCCATGGTGGCCATCAGCCAACCTCCTAAAGTCTGTAAATAAGGGAAATAGGCAGCGCGCGCCTCAGCGCAGCACGATGCCAAGTGCCGTGAGTGCCGTGGTCAGCGAGGTCAATTGTGCCTCCGTAATCCCATCTGGCAGGGTTAACTCTGACCGGTTCAAAATCGCAGGACCACGGACAATCACCACAGCCGCTCTGTCCGCATCACTTGCATCCGCCGCCGCCCAAAGAACACCGGCTGCGTTTTGAGAGCCATTGGTCGCCCCCGGCGCGAGAGCCGTATATTTGCCGCCCGTCGTCACCTTCCCCAGAACAGTCCCAGGTAAAAGTTTTCCGCTGCCTGCAGCCAGGATCACCGTCTCGCGAGTAAAGTCGCGCAAGACCTCCCAAACCAGAAAGCCACCCGAATGTTGGGTTTCAGATAAAACAGTCATTCTTAAACTCCTTTCTGTCGGAAGGTCCGCGCAATCACATCACCCCAAGGAGACAAACTGCTCCCGGAGCCAGGTTGCGCATGGACCGTGCTCAAACGGGTCGAGGCCTCGACCTTCAAAGACAAAAGCCGGTGCCTGACCGTCTCGATCGAGGCATCCACTTCCAAAAACGCGCCCGCCATCTGCGGAAAGCCTGCCAATTGGCAGAGATCAATCACTGCACGAGCATGCTCAATCGCGGCCCCGCGCACAGTCTGAGACGTCTCCGCATCAGAGACGGCTGCAGGTTCTGGATCGGGGGTTTCTACCGATTCGCAGGCTTGCTCGGAGGAGGTCAGGCCTTGTTCTGCACCCTCGTCCTCAGGCGCCTGCTTTGGTGTCTCATCTGGACCCTGCTGAACAGCCTCGACCACAGCCTCCGGCGCATTGCGGAAACGGCCAATATCAAAGCTGGCCACCAGTTTTACCGGCTCACTCACATGATCGACGAGACCCAAGGCCAAAGCCTCTTCAGCATCCAGCCAGGTTTCCGCAGTCATGAGACGCGCAATTTCCGGCTCCGTTTGCCCAGACTTCGCCGCATACCCCTGAATAAGGCTTGTTTTAACCTTATCGAGCGCAGAGGCCGTAGACCGCATATCCTCCGCAGTCCCCATCACAACACCTGATGGGTCATGGATCATAAGAAAGGCGTTTTCAGGTATGATGACCTTGTCACCCGCCATCGCGATGTAACTCGCAGCAGACGCCGCAATCCCATCAACCCAAACCGTCACTGCCCCACTATGGCGCTTCAAAGCATTGTAAATCGCCACCGCATCAAAGACCGATCCGCCCGGACTGTTCAGACGAAGATCAATCTCCGCCCCCTCCTCCAGCGCACCCAATTCCGCTAGAAAGCCTTTGGCCGTGACCCCATAGGCACCGATCTCATCATAGATCAGCACCTCCGCCCCCGAAGATCGGGCACGGATCGTGTACCAACTGTTCATCTGTCTCTCCTGTTAAGATGACGAGCCTTGAGACCCCACGGGCAGGTCATCAGACCCCGGCGTCTCAGGCTTTGAGGCAGGCGTGACCCGCGCTCCTTGTGTTTCTCCAGGGCTCGCACGATAGCTCAGCCCCAATGCGCTCACCCGCGCCAAATCGGAGGCGTTCTCCCGATCAACCTCTTCAATGTCAAAGCCCGTGGCCTCAACCACCTTGCGGCGCGAGGTCAGCCCCGCTTCCATCGCCAAAATCTGCGCTTGAATGTCTTTTAAGGGATCCACCCAATCCCAACGGGGCGGGATCCATTGGACAGGCCGCAACTGATTTGCACTGGAAGACCTCAAAGCACCCGACAAAAGGGCTGTTTCAATCCAACGCTGCCAGACGGGACGACAAAATTGGTGAGACATTACCCCGTGTTGCAACTGTCCAATCCGGCGACGGAACTCGACCAACTCCGCCCGCAGACTCGAATAATTCGCCTGCCGGACATCCCCTGTCACCAAATGATAGGGCAACCCAAGCGAGGCAGAGACCGCGAGTAACGTACGATACTGGAAGGCTTCATAACCTCCACCCACATCCGCAGGACTTGAGAAACGCACGTCTTCCCCCGGCAAAAGGACCTGCAGTGTACCCGGTTCAAGACTGGCCAAGGCCGCTCCGTCGGGATCTGCCTCACCCTCCCCCATCATCGGATCTTCAGGAGCCGTCTTCGTGATAAACCCCGCAAACATCGCGGCTGTTTTCTTCCGATCAAGCTCAGCGTCGTCGTATTGGTCTAAGAGAAAGAGCCGCACCATGGCCGGCGCAATATGCGGCAAGCCCCGGATTTGGCCCGCATCAATAGGTCGATAGATATGCAGCACATCCTCGGCCAGCACTCGGGTGGTCCCAGTATTCCCAGGCCCCTGATCCGTTACATCCCCTGGATGGCTGCGCCGGAAGTGATAGGCTACACGCCGTCCAATCGCATCAAACTCCACCCCACAGCGGATCCGGTTCCCATTCAGCGCAGTTTCCGTTTTGTCAAAAGGCAGAAGTTCAGACTGCAACAACTGCAACTGGAGCGGAACAATCAGTCCATCCTCAACTCGACGCGGCCGTAACCGCACAAAACATTCACCCGCCACAAACATTTCGCGAGCAATCATGGCCTGCAGACCGTAAAAATCCGTCAGCCCATCCGCATCCGCTTCATCCGTCCAAGCCAACCAAAGCCTTTGCACCTGATCGCGCAAATCCGGATCCGCAATCAAGGATGACGGTTTGATCCCATCTCCCACCAAGTTTGCCGCAAACGCCTCACAGGCATTGGCCGCATAACCATTGCTCACCACCAATTCTCGTGACCGCGCCAAAAGACGTGGCCCACCACCTGCAACAAGCGCGTTGATATTCTCAAGAGGCGGATTCCAACCCCGCAAGCGACGCTTCGCAATCGCTCCCTCAAGGCGCGCACGCATGGTGTCCGGGCCGCTCAGCTTCGGCCGGCGGAATTTGTCAAAAAATGCCATGAGACTTAGAGGCCCTTGGTCGCCATCACGCGAACCTGTCGTACCATCCGCCGCCCCTCAGCGGCCGCGATCTCGCGGTCCAAACCCTCAAGCGCACGATCGATTTCAGCAACGGACCGATAGTCGATCGTTTTGCCATCATAACTTACCTTCGCCACACCAGAGGCCCGTTGCGCCAAAAGTGTCTCCCGACGGGCGCGGAGGTCTGTGAGGGAGGTCATATCTTTAATCCATATATCTCGAGCGCGCGACACGGCGGGTCATCGGTCTTTGTGCCGTCCTCTGCTGCTGATGCTTGAGCGGCGTAGGAACCACCTCTGCCGCAAACTGTGTGGCAAACTCGTCCCAACGTGCCTCTGACCAGCGATCCGCACCCAGCATCCAAGCCGCCGCCCGCGCATAGATACGGCAATCGAGTGCCTCGTTGCGCTCACGGAGTTTTTGCCACTCAGGTTTTGCAAAGCCGCGCTTGGTTTTGACCGTTACCAGTTGTTCGGCCGTCAATTGCTTGAGCCACTCAGCATCAGCCCAGCCCGGCAGATGCAGAAAGCCGGGAGGAAAAGCTCCCGCATCCGCCAGGCTTGGCTCTCGTGGTGATCCGTCCTCCCACTGGGACGACGGCCCCACGATATCCGGCGGGTCAAGCCGCAAAAACCGATAGGTTTCAGCCTTGAAGGTCGATGTTGCGATGGTCCAAAGACGCGCGCCACGACGCAAACGCTTGCCGCCGATCGTGGCATCCACATAGGTCGGGCCTGTGACTGGACTTGCCCGGTTGAACCCTTCAAGACCCTTGATGGGCGCCACTTGACCAAAGCCAACTTGGCGGGCCCAGGCGTATACGGCCGAAGTCTCATAGCCGGTATCAATCGCGAGCTTAGAGACGGTCATCTGTGCGCCGCTGGCATGCTCCCAGCTTCGCCCCAAGACCTCAGACAGGCCTTGCCAACAGGCCTGATCTCCCGGACCACCCTCAATCACGATGTGATCAATCAGCCAGCTTTGCAGCCCCTTCCCCCAAGCCCAGACATCGACCTCGATCCGGTCCTTCTGGACGTCGGCGCCAGCCGTCAGAAACAAACCACCCGCCGGCACCGTGCCTGCGCGCCAATCTTCCTTCAACCCCTGGAGCCGTTGCCAGTCCGGCGCCTCACCGCTTTCCATCCAGGTCTCGCCAAGCGACGTGTTCACGAAGGTCTTCATCGTCTCATCCCCACCAGCACGTGCCGACAGGAACGCCTTAGCCATGGCCTCGAGCCGCACCCAAGGGGAGTAGATTTCGTTGAGATGGAAGCCCGCCGTCCCGTTGAAGGGTGCCTCTGCGATCCAGTGACCTTTGGAGACCGCCGCCCACCGGGTCTCATCGCTCCAAGCAACCTCGCACTCGGCACAGTGATAGCGCGCGGTGTCGGGGCGGTGGCCGCCGGTCTCGTCCTTTTTCCATTTGACCTGTCCCCAGGTCAGTATTTGTTCATGCCCGCAGGTCGGGCATGGCACCCAGAACCGGCGCTGATCACTTTCCTCAAACGCAGCCTCGATCCGACTGGCCCCTTTATTCGTCGGCGTCGATACCAGAACGATCTTGCGGTTCCAGAAGGTCACCGTCCGCTTCTTAGCCAAGTTCACCGGGTCGCCTTCGGCGCCGGCGCTGAACGGATAGCGATCCACCTCGTCGCAAAGAAGCAATCGGATCGGTCGGCTTGCGAGACCCGAAGGCGCATTCGCCCCCACAATCGTTAAGTGCCCGCCTGGAAACCGCTTATGCAGGATTTTGTTGTTCCCATCCCGCGATTTAGGGTTGGCGATCTTATCCTGCAAACAGGGTGTATCCCGCGCCATCGGTGAGAAGCGGTCCTTCGACCAAGTTTCTGCGTCCCGTTCAGTGGGCATCACAACCATGATCGGCGCTGGGTCTTGGTCGATGTGGTAGGCGACCGCATTATTGACCATCTCCGTATTATGGGTCGGGATCATGGTGCGTCCGGCCAGATACAAATGGTTCGGGCTGTCCACTTGAATACAGCGCACAGGCACACTTTCGACCGGCTCGACGGCGACAATGCGTCTACGTTCGGTTTCCGTTGTGCGCCGCCCCTCTCGGGAGACCTGTCGCCCGCGTTTCCGGATCAATCGAAACACCGGTCTATCGTCATAGATCATGAACGAAAACCGCGTCGCAGGGTTTCCAAGACGCCGCTCGCCGTCAATCACCACAGTCGGTTGCTTATCTACGGCAGAGAACTTGATGCCTAAGGAAGCAAGAAGCTCACCAAAGCCATCCGCTAGTCGTTGATGGATGGTGATGAACTCGCAGCGACCACATTCAGCGATGTACCCATCCGTGTCCATCAGCCCCTGCAGGAGGGCCAAGCGCTGTTCTATCGACGCACGCAGGTAGGCGGGCGGAATGTGTTTGCCGGTCTTTGGCGTCTTCCGATCCTTAACCAGCCCCATGTCCCGAAGGCGCTGGCTGAACGGCTTTCCCTCTTCCAGAACAGGATCAATTGCCGAGCCGTTTTTCCATGCCAGCGAAAACTGTCGCCCACATTCCGCGCATCTCCCATTCCCGTGGCGGCCGAGCACATCCATATCATGTCCGCGACGGCACAAATTGTCCGGCCAAAGCAGCTTGGGCTTCAATGTTAGGATGTGCGGAACCCGTTTATCCTTCGACGTCATCTCGACGGTCATACCGCAGGCGCGGAGATGATCGGCGATTTCGAGATCATCCTGATGACAGGTAATTTGTGAGCCATGGCTGTGGCCATCCCCCAACCATACACCCAAGGCATACGGCGGGATTGGCAGGAACCGTTCGGAAAGTTGAAGAGCACCAGCCACAGGGATGGCATATCGGTTTCTTTTCTTCGAGCCATAATAGTGGGCTGTATCAGCAATCTCCTTGGTTGTCAGAACCGCTCGGTGGATCGTCATGGAACAGGTCCTTCACTGCGTTCTGCGTACGCACGGGTGTGTCACTGTCGACCGCCCAGAGGTGATCGGCATCCGCAATGATCGAACTCCCATCCGAAAACCGCACACGGTAGCAGCCTCGATCCAGCATCACGTCTGTGGCCCCCGTGACCCGACAAGGCGCTCCAGTTTCATCAAAGAGGACATCGCCAACTTGTACATCGCCCATCGTAGTCCAACCCGTTGGCGTCGCGAGCGGTGTATCAAGAGCCAGCGCCTTACCCACCTGTGAACTGGACATGATCACAACGGTCTCAGTGGAGGCATCCGAGATCGCCTCCATAATGCCGCGCTGGTATTCCGCGCGGCTCGTGCGCCACTGGCCAGGCTCGGCGCTGGCCTCAGAACTCAATCGCCTGTTTGTGTCAGCCCAATCACTGATCGTCAGATCGGGCGGCGGTTTCAGCACCGCGAGGGCCTTCGCCACCGTCCGTTTCAGGATCGGTGAGCCCGTCAATCTCAGGGTCGGTTTCGAAGTCAATGTCTGGCTCTGCGAGATCATCAAGCACCTCGCGGATGGCCGTGCGGATCAGGGTCCGAGTATCTCCGACGGTGGGTTGGTCAAAAGCTTGTGGCGCCAGCCTGTCCGGCAACGCCAGCATGCGTGTTCTAAGAAGTGCTAGGACCGCAATCCAAGCCGCTTCAATTTGGTCCGCTGCAATCATTGTGCGGCGTTTTTCTTGGGCTTCCATTTCAGCAAGATCAGCCCGCGCCCGAATGAACCGCGCACGTTCCGCGGCATAGTCTGGTGCGCCCGACTGTGCCTTTTGCGCCTGGTCCCGCAAATAACGCACGTAGCCACGCACGGACCCGATCAAATCATACTGACCCCGCTCTGCTTTGGGGATCACCCCTTCCCGGCTCAACTGCTGAACCCGCCGCTCCGACAGATCCAAGAGACGCGCGATCACCCCAATCGGCTGGGTGGCTGAGGACATGAGTTGACCCTTAAATACATTAAAAAAAGAGGTCGAATTGACTGGATAGCGAGCCCCTAAAGAGCGAAGCTCACATCAACACACCAACACCCCTTGGATAAAATCAATGACCCTCGCCCAACGTTACAACGCAGAAGTCACCCGCCTCCTCCCCCACTTCGCAGAAGACTTGAGTGTTGACCCAGCCCTAACGTCGGCCTCTCAGATCGACGAATTCGTGTTTCGCCAGAGCGAGTACTTGGGCGGAATGGCGACAGTGATCTTAGCGATGATCACTCAAAACCCTGCCTGAACTCTCAACCCCAGGGGCCCCGGTCAGCACTGTCTGCCTTACGGCTCACCCTCGGCATTGCGAATGAAGAAGGGCGCACGCCATTGCACGCCATGTCTTCTAACGCCGCTACTCGGTTTGCTGTTTTGGGGTGGGTGGCAAAGAGGTTGTCGTGTCCATGCGCGTGCAGCGGATTAATGATAAACATATGGGCCGTCGCCGGATTACGTTCCGCAATATGATTGTCTACTCGCGACGCCACGGTCTCTAACCGCCGAAGGGCCGACGCTAACCACAGCGGGTTCCCGCAGATTTCGGCACCAAGTCGATCCGCTTCATATTCGCGTGTTCGGCTGATCGCCATCTGAACAAGGCTGGCCGCTAAGGGGGCCAAGATCATCATAGCCAAGGTTCCCACGATCCCCATTTGTCGATCTCGGTTGCCACCAAAGAACAGCGCGAAGTTTGCAAGCATCGAGATCGCACCCGCGAAGGTCGCTGTGATCGTCATGATCAACGTGTCCCGATGTTTGATATGTGCCAACTCATGCGCAATCACCCCTGCCAACTCTTCACGTGTCATGGACTTGAGCAAACCCGTCGTCACAGCAACGGCCGCATGCTCTGGATCACGGCCAGTCGCAAACGCATTTGGTTGATCCGTTGTCATCACATAAACACGCGGCACTGGCATCTGGGCACGACGTGATAAATCTTCAACGAGATCCTGTAACTCATGCGATCCAGGCGGTAGCGGTTGCGCCCCATGCATACGCAGAACCATGCGATCAGAGTTCCACCAAGTCACAAGGTTCATCACCCCAGCAGCAATCAGCGCAAAGACCGCACCCCCGGTCCCACCCAGCAAACCGCCAAGGCCAACAAACAAGGCCGTCATCGCGGCCATCAAAAGCGCTGTTTTGAAGAAAGGCGTCATGCAGGAACCCTAAGTGTTGGCGTCCTCCAAAATATGGGGAGGCTCCTCATCGCAAACAAGCCATTTTGGCCAGCTTGTCGAGGCCACGACCCTATCGATTGTCTTTCAAATTATTGAACCGCTCCCCAGAGGTCTCCAGCACCGCCTCCTGCCCTGTAAATTTCTGCCACCGCTCTACAGCGACATCCACATAGGCAGGGTTCAGTTCAATACCTAGGCAGACACGTCCGGTGCTTTCGGCCGCAATCAGGGTCGTCCCCGATCCCATGAACGGCTCGTAAACAGCCTGACCCGGGTTTGAGTTGTTCAGGATCGGCCGTCGCATACACTCCACCGGCTTTTGCGTGCCGTGGACGGTCTTTTCGTCCTGGTCCTTATTGGCGATATGCCAAAGCGTTGTCTGCTTTCGATCACCCGCCCAATGGCCTTTGCCCGACTTTTTAACAGCGTACCACGCCGGTTCATGCTGCCAGTGATAATCGCCTCGGCTCAGAACCAAGCGTTCCTTGGCCCAAATGATCTGGGATCGAATGGTAAATCCGCAGGCCTCTAAGCTCTCAGCCACCGTCGCCGCATGCAGAGCACCATGCCAAACATAAGCAACATCTCCCGGAAACAGTGCCCATGCCTCGCGCCAATCCGCGCGGTCGTCGTTCAACACCTTGCCAGTGCGCTTGGTCTTGGCAGCGCCCATTTCGTTACGCCAACCTGGATCATATTCCACACCGTACGGAGGATCTGTGGCCATAAGGAGGGGTGTGATCCCATTCAGAACACGCTCGACGTCTGTGGCGACAGTACTGTCACCACAAAGTAATCGATGGTGCCCCAAGATCCACAAGTCGCCCGGCCGGCTCACAGGATCCTCGGGCGTGTCTGGGATCTCATCCTCGTTATCTTGTGGCCCCGATCCCTCCTCGACGCTTGTCATCAAGGCGCTGAGTTCATCGTCGGTGAAGCCGGTCAGCCCAAGATCAAAATCCGCCTCAAGCAAATCCGCCAATTCGAGGTTCAGGAGGTCTTTGTCCCACTCCGCGTTTTCGCCAGAGCGGTTGTCCATAATACGGAACGCCCGCGCCTGATTGGCCGTCAGTCCCTTCGCGACATGGACTGGCGCGGTCTTGAACCCGAGTTTCCGAGCCGCTTCCAGCCGTGTGTGACCAGCCAAGACAATCCTGTCCTCATCGACAACAATTGGCTGACGCCAGCCGAATTCCTGGATCGAAGCCGCAACTGTTGCCACCGCCTCCGCATTATTTCGCGGGTTGCGCGCATAGGGAATGATCTGCTCAAGCGGCAGGTCGATCACATCCATATCAAGCTCCAGAGATATCAATATTACATCAAAACCAGCAGTTGGGGCTCATTTTGATTGCTACACCTTCGGATTGCCCTAGCTCAGACACAGAGAAGAAGTGGCGACGTGGAGTCCAAACCGTGGGTGTAGTCATTATTATTGGTTCAGGACCTGGGGCACTTCAGTCAAAAGATTGGCGCCGCAGTTCGTCCCAAACCATCGTCGCGATCAACAATGCATGGCAAGTACGCCCCGATTGGGACTATCTCATTCATCCCGAGGATTTCCCTATAAACCGACGTCCACGATTATTTAAAACAGATCAAAAAACGATCTGCGCAAATGAATATGTACCTCTACAAAACCAATTTGGTGGCTTTGTTTATGCTGGAGGCACTATGGCCTTCACCGCAGCTTACTGGGCGCTTGCCGCGCTCAAACCACGCGTCATAGCCATGATCGGTTGTGACATGGTTTATCCTCAAACTGGGCCAACACATTTCTATGGTCAAGGAACGGCTGACCCACTGCGCAAAGACATCACGCTGAGATCACTTGAAGCAAAGTCAGCGCGACTTTTGGCGCTCGCGGCTCAGTCGAACTGCGCCATGGTGAACCTATCAGATGCTCCCCAAAGCCGCCTCATTTATCCTCGCGCTATCTATACAAGCCTTAACTCTGTTCGACCAATCAGTTTCCAACGCAGCCTCGTTGAACACGCACTGCGTGCTGAAGCGCGCGCAGGCTACATGGTTCCAAACGGACGATATTGGAAAGTTGCAGATCAATTTGATACCCAAGTCATAGACCAAATCGATCAACTATGGCTGGACGTTGCCGAACATACTACGAACTACACCGCCCTCTCTGAAGCGATATAAAACGAAATGGGGTCCGAACCCCGTTTCGGTTCAGACAGCAAAGTCAAAGCCCTCAGGCCTTTGTTTTCTTGGAGGTCGCGTAAAAGCGAAACGAAATGGGTGTTTTTCAAGGTGTCACTGGGAAACCCTCGAGCCTCGCCCCCCCGAACCCCTTGATAAACAGGAGGGACCCAAACAAATTCAATGGGTTAGCATAGGGCTAAAATCCAAGTGAGACAGTTTTTTCAACTCAAGCGCCACCCATTCACACCCAAACCAAAACACACATCACGCCAATCTCCCCGCGACGCAGAAAGATCATCTTATGGATTTGCTACAGCCTCGAGAGAGATCTGTCACGGACTTCAGTGTCTCACCAAAAAATGTCTCGCGAGGACGAGAAGCCTTGACTGATTGGATCCAGTTTAGCCGGCGATCGATATCATCGTGTTGTGCAACCAACGCGCAAAATCAGCCTCGGACAGAACATCAGATGCCAGGTCTTCCATCGCTCGAACCCCCTCAATCGGGTCCGGCCGCAATCCAAACCCATTGAGGCGCAAGAACGTCGCCGCAGTCACAAAAGCCGTGCGCTTGTTGCCATCAACAAACGCATGAGCCTTAGCGATCCCATAAGCGTAAGCCGCAGCGAGCTCCTCCAAGCGCGGTTCACCGTAGTGTGCTTTATTGCGTGGCCGCTCGAGAGCGCCCTCCAGTAAGCCCATATCGCGCAAACCGGAAGCCCCCCCATGACGCGCAATTTGCCTGTCATGAATGATCATTACCGCCTGCTGCGGCACCCAAACAAACTGGCTCATGCAAGGGCCTGCAGCATGTCCCGGTTTTCATCCATGACGATTTGTGCAGCCGCAAGAGCGGCCGCCAGTTCTGGGTTTTGCGGCGTCATTTTCAGACTGCCGTCATCCCCACGAACAAAATAAACCGTATCGCCCTCACGCGCATCAAGGGCTGCAAGCATCTCAGCCGATAGGGTCACAACGGCTGAATTGCCCACTTTGCGAATCCGTGTCTCAAACATGCTTGCCTCCAATTGGTTATACATCCGTATATACCATCATAGGTTTCGATGCGTCAAGAAAAGGTGCCGTGCCACCACAGCACGGCACAGAGCTCACGACACCTGGGCTATCACAAAATCCATCGACCGCCTTTGCGGCACAACCCGTCCATTCAGATGCAGGGCAATAACCGCGAGGCCGAACTCAAACCGCCGATTGGCTGTGGCTCGGCTTACCCCATGCTCCCAGCAGATGCCCTTCCAAGGTTTGCGATTGGCGCGTGCCCAAAGCACTTGGCCGATGTCTTTTTCCACCCACCTCAACCACAGCATTGCCTCATCCGCTTCCGTGATCATCCGCGCCGAGGGAAGAGGGCGCCGGCTGCGCGGCTCTTGGCCAACCTGATCAGCCCAGGTGCTGAGATAGACTGGCCAGGAGTTAAAATACCCCTGCGGTTTGACGTCCGGTGCGGACTTCATAACATCGGCTGCCAGCTCAAGCCGGTCAGCCACGCGAGCGCGGGTCCAGGTCTTATCCATGCCGACCCTCCCCGCCCTCCGGCAATTTGCCGTAGAGTTTTTCTCCGAGTTGACGAACCATCTCACGCTCAGGCCACGTGAGACGGTGATCTTCTAGCGAGACTGCGAGAACATGTTGATCACGCCACCCATCGCGTTTGACTTCATCCGGCGTTCGCCTGTTGCCACCGTAGCCCTTGGGAGTGAACCGCATGCCCATCAGCGGAGCCCTCCGCCAGTTTCCAGCGCCCAATGTAGGATCGCGATCGCATCAGCCTCATTGTCATCCGCCGGGCTATACCCCCGCGCCTGCGCTGCGGCGATCATGGCCTCTTTGGGTGCATTCCCGCGGCCAGTGGCATGACGTTTGATGGTTCCAACAGGGACACCCTGATAGGGCACGCCGCGCAGCTCAGCCCAGGTCTCAAGCGTCGCCATTAGACCCCCATAGACATGGGCTGCGTCTGTCCCACGATGCCGGCGCACCTCTTCAAAATAGATCGCCTCAATTGGCCCTGAGAGCCGATCCAACTCCGTAAGCCAGTTGGTAAAGCGCAGATAACGCATCCCACCGCCATCATAGCGTCCAGGTTTAAAGCTGACCGTGCCGCTGGTGATCAGGCCATCAAAGCCGCGCAGAGCCCAGCCGGTTGTGGTGCCGAGATCGAGCGCCAGATTGCAGCGCGGGTGTTCGTTGTATTGGGTCATAAAGACCTCCTCTTCGTTGTCGCGAGCGCGGCGAGAAGGCTGGCCGATGAAGGCTGCGGTCTCGCCAGGCCCAGAAGGGTGGTCTGGTCAGGTCATATTCGGGGCGAGCGGGCCGCCCGGCTGATTTTTCTAGAACTTCAATAGGCCAGAATGAAGCTTTACCCACGCTAACCCATTGGCGTGTCTGTATAATATATATAATTCATATTATTATAGAAGGTAGTCATTCTATTATTAAACCGCGCGCGCGTACACGCGTAGGGGAATAGGTGTCCTCTTGAAAGATTGAAGAAGGTGATCAATCTCACTTTGTCCATATTTTCCAATGCATTACACCCCATCAAAGTTCTTTCTGCATGATTTTACGGCCTGAAGCATCTCGCCAACGGCCACCCCAATGAGCCATACGATAGACCATCGCCTGCCTAGTTGGTGACCCGCGCATACCCGTGGTGATGTCCCCACTCTCGATCAGGGTGAGCAGGATCTCATCTCGGTCCCGGGATTTCAGCCACTGTGAAGATCGAGTGATCTCGGATTTAGAGATGCCCTTGGACCCTGAGGCGCGGATGATCTCCTTGAGCCGCTTCAGATGCGCCTCCGTCTCTGTATCCGCGACATGGCGCTCGACCGCCTCCATCGTGCGCTGAGCATAGTGCCGTACGAAGGAAATGGCCCAGTCCGCCGCGGAGAGATCAATCTCGGGGCTAATCGGGCTACGCCCTACCGCAACGATCAGCGCGAGCTTCAAAGCATTTTCCCCGATGCGGGCGAGGATGGCTGTGAAGGCCGTACCAGCAGCAGCCCGCAGTTCCTCCGTCAAGGCAACACTCAGCCCACGGAACCGAGCCCGAGCCTCCTCGGTCATCGGCACAATCATTGGGTTCACGGGCGTGTTCTGATCCGCGGTCTTGCCCATCAGGTTGCCGGTTTTACCCCCTCCCGCCGCGGCGATGAGTTGTAGGCCATTGATCAGCGAGGGTGGCGCCTGACGGATACCGACGGTGATGTTTTCATCGGGGTAGTCCTCATCGCTTGGCAGGATCAGGAAGCGGGCGAGCGAGCCATCCACAACGTTTGCCCCTTGCAGTGCGCCCCAGAAGTGCAAAGGCGTCGTCGTCCCATAGACACATAGGCAAGGTTGGTTGATGTCGCGCCGCTCGTTTGAGCCATCCCGGTTGGCGTATTCGGCGCCGAGAAAGACGCCGCCCGCCGAGGTGTAGAGCTCGGTCATATTATCGAGGATTTCCGTGATGTGGCGCGGACTGCGCTTTCGATCTGCAGCAGCCGACAAAAACATCCCAAATTCGTCGATCTGAAAGAGGGTCGCGGGTTGACGATGCAAAGCGGTCAGAAGGCCGGCACCAGAGGCGATCTTGTTCCCTCCAAGGTGATGGGCGAGCCCTGCCTCAAAGAAGGTCTCGTTAATGATTTCCCGGGCGTGGTTTTTACCCGAGCCACTGTCGGCAATGCCAACAACATAAAGGTTCGAGCGCAGGTTGCTCTCGGTGCGATAGTTCCGCCCCATCAAAGCACCAATCGCGCAAAGGCTGGCCCCCAGAGATAGGAGCGGCTGGGGGCGCCGAGCCGTGGCCAGCATGTAAGCCGTTATATCGCCCACCAGACCGTCCGGAAGAGTCAAGGAGAACGGAGAGGCCTCGAGCTTGGCTGCCGTTTCGGACGGTGCATCCAAACGCGCCAGAAGTCCCGCAGCAGGGTGATCGTCACCTACTGCAAGGCTGCCGTCCAAACGCAGATCCGCCTCCGGCTGCCAACCACGTTCCATTGCCAGATGATAGATCGTGCCCGCCCCAATCCGGTCGGGCTTGAAGCTCTCCCACGCTCTCATCGTGGTGGTGGGTACATCCTTCTCTGCCTGCGCGGACCAATCGCAAAAAAGATCCACCCCCGCCGCGCCAAGCGCGCCCTTTAACGCCATACCAACCCGCATCCAGCTGTCATAATCAAGCTCTGCGTTGGGCAGCCAAGCGAGCGCCGCCTTAATGGCGGGCAAGCTACCGATCTGGCTATGGCTGCGCAGATGTTCAGCCTCGACCGCCTGGCCCGCCAGCCCGCGCGGGCGTAGAGCTTCTGGCAACATTGCATAGGCCTCCTCGAGGAAAGCGCTGGCAGCCTCGACGGTAATTTCTGGCAGGTCGGTGATGTCGATGTCCGCGAGGCCCTCCTCAGGCCAGGCATAGGGAGCACCGGTGTCCGGATGATTGGCATAGGCCACGAACTGTTGCCCAAGACACAAGACCTCCAGCGGATGGAGCTTAATACCCCGAAACGGTGTGGACGTGCGATAAACCAGCATGCGTTTTGGCGCCCGGCCAATACGCAAAGCAGGTGTATCCCCAAGACGCTCACGGGCCAGCTGTTCGATCCGCAGAGCGAGCTCGGCATCCTCTTTGATGTCGATATCAACAGCTGCCACAGACCCGCCCACGATGCCCACACCGCAATCTGGCCAGGTGGCCCATGTGGTCACCTCAACCTCAGTCGTGCCGCGCTCCGCGTGGCGGTTCCATTCGGGATAATCCACCCAAACTCCGCGCTGATAACGACCCGGCTTTTTCGTACCGGGACCAATTGGTAGGATGGCATATCCATTGGTGATGAGACGCGCACCAAAACGCGCCATGAAGGATGTGTTGGTCATCAGAAAGTCACCTCAGGGGTCATGGGCTCAAAGCCTGTGCGGTCCTGGCTCGCCAGCGCGCGCAAGTGGTCGCAATATCCGGTGATCACCGCGTCGAGAAAGCGGTCCCACTCAATTTCAGTCAGGGTCACGAGATCGGATTTTCCGATCCTCTCGAGAAAGTCTCCCCCCTGTTGGCCGCCGGCGGTCATCGCCTGCATTTCAGTCGAAGTCGCATCGATCATGCCCGACCTCCCGTGGCAGATGTCTTGGCAGGTAAGGCTGCAGAGGTGCTGGCGACTGGCATCGCGGCGCGGGTCGGAGACGCTAAAAGCGCGATCGAACCACCCAAACCCACGAGGTTGCCGGTGGCAGACGGCGCAGAGGCCGGGATCGGATGAGAACATGGATCAAACCTATGACCAGAGATTTCGACATAGCGCCCAATGGGCCGCAGGGAGATTGCGCTCGGCCGCATCAGCTGACCGACCTGCAAAAGAGCCTCATCCACACTGAGCGGCACAGGACACCGCGGCGCACGCATGCGCCACCAATCGACAGCCTTCCGGCGCGCATAACTCTTGTGCTCAAGGCAAACCCATTCGCTGTAAGTTTTAAGGCCGCAGCTATAGGTCACTTTGAGCGATGGCGGCCCGCCTCTTTTGTCGTGGCGGCTGTAGGCCACGCCCTCGACGGCGAGCCATTCTTGTTTTGGCGAAAGGACCGGCAGCACCGCCGCCGTTGGTGCGATCTTAACCTCACGCTCTGGAAAGACATGGCCGCAGTCCGGACAGTCCATTGCAGAGAGCGCGATGATGCTGTCACAGTCTGGGCAGACCTTTGTTGGGGCCTCCCCGCCACCGCCCTCTCCCGGACGTTTGGGACGCACCAGATCAATCGGACCGTGGCGTTGGACATTGCCCGCAAAGTCCAGAACAAGGCAGTTCTCTTTACCTGGCGCGAGACGCGTGCCTCGTCCCACCATTTGGACATAAAGCCCCGCAGATTTAGTCGGGCGCAGGAGTGCAATCAGATCCACACCCGGCGCATTAAATCCGGTGGTGAGCACCCCCATTGAGGAAAGCGCGCGGATCTCGCCTCGCTTGAACGCGGCAATAATGGCGTCCCGATCCTCCTTCTGCGTGTCACCAAAGATCGTGCGGCAGATGATACCTCGACGCTCAAACTCCTCGGCGACATGACGGGCATGATCGACGCCCGCACAGAAGGCGAGCCAGGACTTACGATCACGCCCCTGTTCCATGATTTCGCTGACCGCAGCGCGGGTGATGGCGGTTTGATCGACCGCTGCCGCCAAATCGCGCTGAATATAATCACCAGCACGGGTGCCAACTCTTGAGACATCTAATCGCGTGGCTGGTTGTTTTGATACGAGCGGGCATAGATACCCGGCATCCATCAAATCACGCACCGGCGCCTCGAAGGCGATATCCGTAAAAAGCGCGTTCTTACCTTCGTGCAACATGCCGCTGTCGACACGGAACGGCGTGGCGGTCAGGCCGATCACTTTAAGCGCCGGATTGATGCGAGTGAGGTCATCAAGGAAGCGCCGATACATCGTGCTCGATGTGCCCGGGATGAGATGCGCCTCGTCGATCAGCACCAGATCCGTGTGGCCGATCTCAGCCGCGCGGCGGTGGATCGACTGAATGCCTGCAAAGAGGATCTGCGCCTGCGCTTCGCGCTTGCCGAGGCCCGCTGAGTAAATGCCAGCTGGCGCCTCGGGCCAGAGCCCAATCATCTCAGCATGGTTCTGGGCAATCAGCTCACGTACATGGGTCACAACCAGAATACGCTGATCAGGCCAGGCTTTTAGCACCTCCTCGACGAATGATCCGATCACAATCGACTTGCCGCTGTTGTGGTGAATCACAAAGTCAGACGTCAGGTAGAGGTGGTCTCCATCCAGTGTGAACCCATAGAAGGCGCCATTGCCGATCGGCTCAACATCGAAGCCTGTAACAAGCGGGTTCTTCTTCTGGCATCGAGGCGTCGCCTGTTTGCGCGGCACTCTGGTCGGGACAACATCAATGCCCCCAGAAATGGACACCCGCCAATAGGTGCCCACTGCACCTGTCTGACAGCCCTTGCGGCATTCCTTCACCTTGGCAAACAGACCAAGGCTCAGCGCGATGAACACCACATCCTCCGCAAGCCGACGGGACTTCGAGACGAAATCGAAAAGCTTGCCATCGTAATGACCATCGGTGTCGATGAGCCCCGCCAGGACTTCGAGGCGAACTTGCCGGCTGCCTCGCTTGTAAACATCAGGAACGAATTTCGTATCGGCGCGACAGCCTGCCATACCAAGATCCCGCAGGATTGCCGTGACACGATTTGGCCTGCAGGAGTTGGCCAAGGGATCCGTAAAAAAGGCATTATAAGCCTTGCTGTTCGGCTTCTGGGACCAGCGCAGGTTCAGGCCCAGGCCAACCATCCGCTCTTCGAATTCGCGCAATACTTCGAAATCTGGATTACAGATCGACACGCCGCTGACAACGCAGCCATCGCCGAGTAGAACGCCGACGCACCAAGGGTCAAGCGGCGGCTCACCAAGGCCAGGAAATTCGACTCCAGTGCGACGAAGCTTGCGCAGATGTTTCCATGACTTCGACCGCGTCAGCCAATCGCCAACCGTAATATTGTCGATTTCTTTCCCGGTCGTATTGGAGGCGTGGGGTTTCCCCTCGTTGGTCGTCTGTAGGGAGAGCACATGACCCTCATTGACAATGAAGGCTTCGCCTTTCTTGGGCGTAATCCGGTAAAGCGGCTCGACGCCGCGGGCGAGGCGAAGGACATTTCGTGGCGTGCTGTCAGGCCCCATCAGCACATCGCCAACGACGACGTCTTCCACGGGCTTGATGCTGCCGTCGAACATCAGGATTTGTGTGCCAGCAGCATGGCAGCCAGTCGGCATCACGACCATCGGGTTACCTGTGTTTTCTCGGAAATAGCCGTAGATCGCGCTGATCGCGGCCTGTTGATAGGGGCGTAGGGTCAGCATGGCGCAGCCTCCGAGTGGCGAGCGTCATTTGCCCAAGTCGAGCCATCGGCCATGCGGTAGGTGACAACATCGTTGCCCGCATCGATGACCACGCCCGGAACGAGATCGGGGATGAAGAGATGGCGCGTACAGGCCGCGCGCTGTTCAAGCGCTGACAGCATCCGGTCATGGCGTGCACAATGCCATCCACCTTCAATCGGGGTGGAATGCAGACAGGATCGGCAATTGACCGCGGCGCCACCACCTTCGTGACAGAGGGCGTGATGATCACAGAACCGACACTCAAACCACGCTGGGTCCTCGCTGATCCGCATAGGTGGCTGCTGGGCGAAGATGATGCGCCCCGCCTTCTCGAGGAGGCGTTCGGCCATTGCGCTGTCGGCCTCGATGCGCTCGATATGCAACGCATCACTGTCCTTGCAGACCGCCACATAGAGCGCGCGGGTGATGCCCGTCAGATGCATGTAGATCTGCATTTGGGCTGTGTGCTGTGGTTTGGCCACCACCACGCCCTTGGCGCTCAGCTCCTTGAAGCTCTTGAGCCCATGCGTTTTGAACTCCAGCACGTGCCAGGTCTTCGGCGCCTCAAGAAGGCCAGTAGCTACCCCATCGAGCGAGCCGCCAAAATGCCCACCATGGGCTTCAACCCGGAACTGGCGACCAGTTTCCGGATCGACCTCAAGCACCGTCGCCCCGGTGGCGCGCAAATTGCGCACGAGACGGTCCTCTTCCAGCTGGCCGGTCTCAAAAAGGCGCAACAGGCGACCGGAATGACACGATGGTGTCACCCAGCGGAAATCGTACCAGAGCGCACGGGCGCAAGACTTACCAATAATCGAGGCCCCAAGGTGATCGCGGAACCCATCGCCCTGGCGGGCCTCATAATCAGCATATATCGCAGTCAGCGTCGGTGTGGGTGCTTCGGGTAGCTCAGCCATCACAGCCCCTCCCCTTTAACCCTCTCTCGAGCCTCGGCCAAAAGGTTGTCCCAGGACTCGGGGTCATGGCGGTCACGCAGCACGCCAATCAGCGCGTCTTTGAACGTTTCGCGCGGGCGTCGGCTTGTGCCTTGTGCCAAAAGTTCAGCCCGCTCACGGCTCAAATGCCGAAGTGCGGTACGCGCGCGGTGGAACCAGTCCGGGTCGATGGGCTTTTGGCCACGCTGCCGTGCCAAATCGGCCGTCGCGATCTGGGTGCGGATTTTGGAAATGGCATCATCAAGTTCGATCAATCGGCCTTGAGCGTCAGGCACGCCGGGGCCGATCACGGCCAGAGAAGCCGCGTTGGTCATGTCAGTCATAAAACTATCCTCAAATGGGGTCCTGCGCTGCCCCGTCACGCGAGGCGCAAGGCAGCGCGATGGATCAGGCCTTCTTGTTCCAGGGTGCCGCGGCCATTTTCGGGGGCGCTGAAGACACGGACGGTGACAAGGAGGTGCGAGCTGCCGTGGTTGCCCCCTTGTCAGGCGGCAAATAGGCAATCGCGTTGCTCTCACCGTAGCCGTTCTTTGGCGGCTTAATTTTGACTTGGATCGTCATCGGAATGAGGTGCAGCTCCTCACTGTCACTGACATGCATCCGCCCCGTGGCATGGCAGATGGCCGAGAGCGTGCGCTGCGCGATTTCCACAGTGGTCGGGTTCGGGTTCACCAAGTTCAGCTGATCGAAGATTTTCCGGCCCTGTTGCTCCCCCTCAAGAATATCAATCATCAGCCATAAGAACTGACCCATACCGTTCTTTGTGACGCGCATTTCACTTTCAACGATCTGGGCGCGATAGGTGCCGGCTGGTAGAAGCTCATAAGCGGTGGTGGGCTCAATGCTGGTCGCATCAAAGGACGTATCGAAACGTGCCATGGTTTTATCCTTTCAAAGAAATCATTCAGGTTGGGGCATGGCTGCGAGGAACTCTGACCACTCAAGTGGCAGGGTGTCCGGCAGGCCGTAACGGTTCTTGGCAAGGTATGCGGGGCGCTCCTCTGTGTGCATGACACGCGCACCAGACCCGAGCGCCCGAGTCACCTTCTTGTTGAAGCCAACGTCGGATTTGGCGACCGAGATTTGGTAGTTGGCGAAGAGCACGACGTCCGAATGCTCCTGCAAAAGCGCTGAAGCACGGGTCTGCAACTTGATCACATAGCGGTCGTAAGGTTCATGCTCAGGGCTATCAAACCGCTTGATATCCGTATGGGCGATCTGGATGACCACCATGCCCTTCTGGTCCCGAAGCGCATTCAGCTTGTCGAGATAGTCCCGCCAAACCGTCAGGGCCTCAGCATAACCCTTGCCAAACCCCGGCGCCTCGATGTTGACCCAAGAATTGCGCCGACAAGCCTCAGCCCAGATCAGTGGCTCCAGCCAGTCAACGCTATCGATGACCACCGTTCCAAAGTCATGGTCTTCCATCAGGAGCGCATCGAGGGCTTCCGCCACTTCTGCATAGCTCGTCGCCAGCGGAAAATGCGGCACCTGAAGTTTCCCAAGACCATCCTCGGTCATAACAAACACCGGCCGATCAGAGGCCGCCGCGAAGGTCGACTTACCGACACCCGCGACGCCGTGGATCAAGATGCGCGGCGGGGTCAGCGTGACCGCAGAGCGCAGAGATGCGAGAGAGATCGCCATCAGCGCACCTCACCCGATTGCAACGTGACCTTCAGCGCACCCACTTTCACCGTCCGTGCTGGCTCAAATCCCTTGCGCCAGGCCTCTGGCAGAGCACCGTATTTGCGCTCCGAAATCGACAGCTTGGTTTCAATGAACTCGGCAGGATCTTCGCCCGTCGCTGCCAAATTCTGCGCCATCAGCGCCAGTTTCTCTTGATCCCACTCAACGCGCTTGGGCAGATCGGCGATGACTGTGTAGTCGCCGTCATCGAAGCGCACAGTGCCAGTGTCTTTGCCTAAAGCCTCACGCACCTCTGCGGCTCGGGTGGCGTATCGCACCTCTAGGCCCGTGCTAAAGCGCGCAAATGCAGCCCGAAGCTGGCTCTGCGCATGGGCCAATTCCGCTTGCAGGCTGGCCAGCATCTCGACCGGCATCAAAGCCAGTTCGCCTGCCGGCAAGTTCAACATATCATCCACACTTGGAATGTTCTTAGGGTAGGTCATGGTCGTCCTTTCAGGGAAAAATCGATTATGCGGCCTCAATGGGTCGCCTTTGGTGATGGGTAGGTTTGGAGGTCTCTGGAGGTCTGATGATGGCGCGGTACTCAAAGTGGTCCGGGCCCAAGCGGGACTGCACGAGATGAACGAGGTTCTTCTCTGAGGCACACCAGGCCGCCTCCGCAATCAAACGCAATCGGCTTTGATCTCTCGGAAGCAGCTTTGAAACCGGTGGTGAGGTATCGACCGCCAAAAAGCCCTGGTGATAGCTGAGCACTGATCCCGGCTTGGCCATCGACAGCCACGCCCAGAAGCCAAGATCGTCCTCGACCTGCGGGACCATCATGCGACCCGCGTCTCAGGATCTGCTTCGCTCGAGCGCAAACAGGCCTGCTCAAAGGCCACGATATCCTCCAAACGGTAGATCACCCGGCCACCTAGTTTCATGAAGGAGGGGCCCTCACCCGTCCAACGCCAGCGCTCTAAAGTTCGGTGAGAAATCGCCCAGCGTCGGGCCAGCTCTTTTTGTGTAAAACAGGTCTTTCCTTGCATCGTTTAAATCCTCTCGTGATGACCAGGAGAGGATGCGAAACTTTGCGGAGGGATGTCGTCGGGAGCGCAGGGGGATCCGGAGTGGGATGCGCGAAACGTCAGTTAAAAGGGCTTTCACGCAAAGAGGGGGAGCCGCATCCCGCAACCATCCCCCTCTCATCCTCCTGCGCATCCCGCAGCCCGCAGTCAGCACACCCCATCAGCCCGCACGCAGGCGATAATTCCCGCGACCATCCGACTGAATCAGATCCCGCCACCCTGGTTTGGATTTAAACACATCCAACATCTTTAAACTGCGCGATCCCGCTTGGGACAGGATCAGTTTACCGTTTTGCCAGGGCTGCCCCACCTCTGTCGCATGATGCAAGACCCGCACCACCTCCGCCTGGATCGGACCAAACTGGAAGTACTGACCGCAATAGCGGATTTCTCGATAACCATTGGCCGAGATGAAGGTCCGCTCCGGCTCCTTAGGCTCCCCTGAATGAAACCCTTTGCGCACCTCAAAATGGTCTCTCACCGATCGGCGCATCAGCAGATCTCCAATGACCGCGTAATGCCCCTCATGGGTATCCGGGAGGGCCGCATACCCGTTCGCCCCCAGTCTAAACTCCTGCAAATAGGCCTCGCCCGACCGAAAGAGATGAAACACATCATCCGCCCGAAGATCGACCAATCCACTGTAAAGTCCTTCGCTCTGCGCCACCCGAAACAAGGCCCCTTCGTCATCTCCCTCATAGGTCCCAAATTCCATGAAGAGATTGCACAAACGCAAAGACAGTCTGACCTCATCGTTTTCCGCCAAATAGATCAAATCGTCTTCGTGTATCGACCAGCGTTTGAGGATTTCTGACAGTGAATAATAGTCCTTTTCGATGATCATTTTACCTCCGTCCTGCCCACACATGTTCATGAAATGTTCTACATCAATTTCCCCGATTCCGTCTAACATTTACTTATTCAAAATTCGTCCACAGGCTGGCCCGATGAGGCCTCAAACCCCAAGACCTAGTCAGGCCTCCCTACCCATAGATACGCATGGTTTCGCAAGGACACGGCAGTGCGGAATGAACGGTTGCGCGCCGTAACAAACCTGTCTCAAACAGGAGCCACCACCTCCATAAGGCACCCCCAATGACAGATATTCTAAAGACCCCAGTTTCTGGGCCCAATCCCCTATGCGTTGAGACCATGTCCGTCACCGCTCGCGCCTCTGAACTCGGCTATATTCTCGCCGTCGGGCTGATGCGTCTCAAAGACGATAAGTCCAGTTCTTTATCTGCAATTCACAGAGACAGTTTTGTGGATGTTCTGCCCCGTTCGAGCAGTAGTCGTCAGAGAACCCGGATCCGCATCGGAGGCCCTGATCATGAAACAGCCTAAACTCTCACCACCAAAGCGGGGCCAAGCCCCAGATCTCGATCGCTCCATCCTGGCGCGCTTACAAGCGATCCCCAAATTGCCCATCGCTGAGTTGAAAAAACAATGGCGCGATCTGTTTGACGAGACACCCCCGCCCTACTCCCGAGCCAACCTCGAGCATCGTCTCGCCTATCGCATCCAAGAACTGGCCTACGGTGGCATCGACCGCCAAACCCGGCGCCTCCTCGATGCCCTTGCAGACGAGGTCGAAGGGCTAGGCAGCAAACGTCGTCAAATCACAGACCCCCGCAACCCTCACCCTGGCACCAAACTCATTCGCAATTGGGAGGGCGTCGAACAGGAAGTGACGGTCCTTAAGTCCGGCTTTGAGTGGCAGGGCCGTCCCTACAAATCGCTCTCCGCCATCGCCCGCGCCATCACCGGCTCGAACTGGAACGGCTATCGCTTCTTCGGCCTGGGCGACCGCACTGGAGGTAAATCATGACCAACTCATCCGCCAAACCACCACGCAAACTGCGCTGCGCCATCTATACCCGCAAATCGAGCGAAGAAGGGCTGGAGCAAGAGTTCAACAGTCTTCACGCCCAACGCGAGGCCTGCGAGGCCTATATCGCAAGTCAACGCTCTGAGGGCTGGGTGGCCCTGCGAGAGCAATATGATGACGGTGGGATTTCCGGGGGGACCCTTGATCGCCCCGCCCTCAACCAACTTCTCGAGGATGTGGAAGACGGTCTCATTGATGTGGTCGTCGTCTATAAAATCGACCGCCTCAGTCGCTCCCTCATGGACTTCTCAAAGCTCGTCGAAGTCTTCGACCGCAACAATGTCACCTTTATTTCAGTGACCCAAAGTTTCAACACAACAACATCTATGGGCCGCCTCACCCTCAATATCCTTCTCAGTTTTGCACAATTCGAACGAGAAGTGACTGCCGAGCGGATTCGAGACAAAGTCGCCGCATCGCGCAAAAAGGGCATATGGATGGGCGGCTGCGTCCCCCATGGCTATGACGTCAAAAACCGCAAACTGGTCATCAACCCAGACGAGGCGAAAGCCGTTCGCCAGATCTTTGAGCGCTTCGTTCAATTGGGTTCAGCCTCCCATCTTGCCCGCGAACTCCGTGCTGAAGGGTTTCAGACAAAACGCGGAATGCTGAATGACAAAGGATACATTTATCGCATCCTCAAAAATCGCGTGTACCTCGGCGAAGCGGTTCATAAGGGTGTCTCCTACCCAGGGGAACATGAGGCCATTATATCTCAAGAGCTTTGGGATAAAGTCCGCTCGATCATGCAGCGCAGTCCTCGCGAACGTGGCGATAACAGTCGCGGTCGCACCCCTGCTCTTCTCAAAGGTCTAGTCTTCACAGCCTCGGGCGTTTCCATGACACCAAGTGGGACACTCAAAGGCAATCGCTGGTATCGCTACTATGTGTCGATGGACAAAATTAAGGACCGCGACGTCGTGGATGATGGTGCGCCCAAGCGCCTCTCCGCCGACACTTTGGAAAGCGCCGTTCTATCCCAAATCCACAAAGTGTTACGCGCGCCGGAAACCGCCGCACATACCCTCGCAAGTTTGAAGAGCCTGTCAGCTTCCATCGATGAGCGCGACGTGGTTGCAGCCCTGCAAGATTTCGATGAACTTTGGGGGAAGCTCTTCCCGCTTGAACAGGCGCGCATCGCGCAGCTCTTGCTCCGACGCGTCACGGTTACCGCCCAAGGCCTTGTCATCGATGTCCGCACCGAGGCCATCGGCGGGGTTATTCAAGATCTGATCACCCCCACCAACGAGGAGGCCGCTTGATCATGACCACTCCTGACAGCATCCAAATCTTTGTCCCCCTCACCATTCGGAAGCGCAACGGGCGCCCGAGGATCGTTCCACCGGACAACATCACTCAGGAACCCGCGGAAGCGGGTGAGTGTCGCAACCTTCTCCGCGCAGTTGGGCTTGCTTGGTCATGGCGGCGTAGGCTCGACTCCGGTGAATTTGAGACCGCGAAGGATCTTGCGGCCGCCATCGGAAATCATGAGCGCTATGTCACCCGGCATTTACGGCTGACCTATCTTGCGCCCGAGGTTCTCCGGAGGCTCATTTACGGGCGGGAGGTTCCGAGTATTACTATACGGGAGATGACGGATTTGGTGACGGCGAGTTGGGAAAAGCAGGAAGAGGTGGTATTTGGGGAGTAAGAGCGGGAAGCGGACATTCGCTGCACCAATAGTGGCTCTCAAAAAAACTTGTGCGGCCGTTAAGCAATACCGTTCAACGTGCGCGCTACTTTAGATCATCGAAGCGTGGAAGGCGGCATTTGCTAGAGCGGTTGTGCGCCATACATGGTTGCGCTTCCAGTTCCGCATTCCGAACCTGACTCCACGCTGAGACTGGTGGGTCTGACAAAGCACAAAAGGAATAGCCGCCCACATTGAAAGCGGACGGCGTTCATTTTCTTCAAGCCTTTGGATTGCGCGCTACAGCAACCATCTCTACCCGCATTCCGGGTCGAGCAAGGGCTACGCCACAGGTCGCGCGCGCTGGTGGATTTTCCTTATCAACCCATTCATCCCAGACGGCGTTCATTCCCTGGAAGTCAGCCATATCAGTCAGCCAGACCTGAACAGAGGCAATATCTGCTTTAGATCCGCCAAGCTCTGCCATGACGGCATCCATCTCGGCCAAAACTTCACGGGTCTGCACTGTGATATCGCCGGTCAGCGTGGTCGGAATCTGGCCAGCCAAGAAGACAACATCACCAATGGTGACAGCTTCGCTCATTCGAGGGCCGGGATTAAGTCGCGAGAGGGTCATTGATCTTCCTTTAATCGTTATCAGAGATTCCTGCACCAGCACCTCTGTTACGAGACTGTTCGGTGGCCGGAACGGTTGTACGCATTGCCAAAGCATCGAGCGCGGCTATCGTATGTGGGGATGCCAAAGCAAACGAAGTCATCGTGCTGTCGGGGTCAAATAGGTCGCCAGATAGGCTCAGGCTGATCGTCGCAACGGATGCAGATAAGAAGGCAGATAAGGTCTCAGCATCGATTTTTATACCGTTGCCCACCACCAGTTTTCGCCCATCCCATTCGATAGCAATAGAACCGCCCATCGTTGCTGCACATTGAGACATAAACGGGAGGAGCAGCACCGGCTGCCGAACCGGACCAACCTGAAGATGATCATCGTTCGTCGCGAAAATAGACGTCGCGAAATCTGACAGTGCGGCACCAGTCATCAGCGGGCAAAGAGGTTTTCCGTCTGAGCTGATCCAAAAATCGTTGGACGTGTCTGGCGCATTGACTGTTGGGGCAACGATCGCAGCCAATAGGACTGCTGTCCCGTCGATGCCATTCGCACACAGCCAGCCAACGGCGTTCGCAGCTTCCTCGGCTATACCCCAACTATATCCAGCGCCGCGTGTTGCTTTGTAGCAAAGTGTCTCTGTCTCTGTGCGGCTCAACCGGACACCGATCGGAGCATGGGCGGTTGCCGACATGAATTCAGTAGCTTCAGACATGTTCATGCTGCTCCCCCCGCATTTACTTCGAATGGATATGGCGCGCCACTGAACAGGCTGATGCGAACCCATTTATCAGATCGCGGGTCAAAGTGAGTGGCACCGAAAAACGCCAGTTTACACCGCATCAGGTCAATCGGGAGCATGTCGCGGGCAATAAGATTGTCGCGCACTTCAGCATAAGGATGCTTGGGGGCCTGTTGAGCGCGGCGCACCATCAGACGATGCTCAGGATGCGCCAACAAAAACTCAGCGACAGGCGCGGAAGGCGACCATGCCTCTAAGGCGCTATAGAGAGATTTAGCTAGACGTGCGACGCAAAGTGGCTGTTCAAGGTCAGCCCCCTCTTCCGCAAAACGTTCGCCCAGTCGCGGCTCAAGTTTTTCTTCCGAGACGTACCAGAACTGCGCAGCTTGGTCTTCTTGATCGAAATCGATTTCCAGCGCCCATGCATAGTGCTTTTTCAATATCTCCAACTGCGACTGAACGGATACCGCACCATCGATCCGAAACTGTGCGCGTTCATCAGCGCTCATACAATCGGCAAGGCCATCAATAAGATCGCCATGTGGCTCCAGCATGATCGAGACCAGCGCCTCTTGTCCTTCCTCACTAAGGGTTTTCTCAGCCCAAAGCCAAAGGTCGTTCCAAGGCAGGTCACCGTTAGGCCATATCTCAAGGTGCGTTTTGATAAGAGCCAAGTCACGTCGAAGATCTTCTAATTTCGTAACTTGGATCGGATGCGAGGACTTCCAAGTTCGGGCATTTTCAACCGCTGCATCGAGCGCCCTATGAAAATCTGACTTGGTCTTCTCAGTCGCAGATGCCAAGGATCTGACCCGCGCAAGCGCCTCTTCGCGCGCAAACATCCAATTGTTGATAAGGATCGGGTGGCGCACCAAAAACGGTGCCATACCGAGCCCTGTCGAATTGCCAACGCCTAAACGACGGCATAGGTCCATATCGAGAGCTACCGCACGTTCGCCGCCTTTAGATCGTGCGAGGTGATTGACGATATCAATCGTAAACCAGCGTGTGAGCCATACCGATAGCATCTCTGCTTGAAATGGCGCTGAAAGCTCAGGTCGCCCTGCAATTGAGGCCCTGTCCGCTGCACCGAACTTGCCGGAACCATATACCGCAGTTGTCCGCATCAAGTATCCGACAGCGTCGATCTCTTCTGCGTCAGGCTGAACCCCTTGCGCCAGCGCATCGACGACATGTTCAAAAAGACGAACAGATCGGTTTGCGCGGCTCAATGAAAGTTCGCGGTCGGTGATCCGACCTGCCTCTTGATAGGGCACATTTGATTGCAAACGATCCAGATCTTCCGAAGTTGGCACACCGTCAAAGAGCGCAAATGTCGCGTCCCATGCAGTCGCAATGACACGATCAGACCGCATTTCAGGAGGCAAATCATGGGAAAACGCGACGAGTGAATAGGTGCGAACAGGACCATGGGCACAGTAAACAGCGCGACCAACACCCTTGGCATCCACATCCCAAACGTGCCGATCGAACACCCAACCTTCGGCTTCGACGCGGCGCATGAGGACGCGCAGGAACGACAGTCGCATCGGGTGCGCGCTTCCCATACGTGACAAACGCATGACCTGATCTGGGCTCCGGTAGAACTCTTCCGGCGTCCTCGGAGAATGTTCAGTCGCGTGTACCATCATTTGATCCTATTCGAAAAAAGGGATCGGGGGCGGTAGAGATAGTATAGGGCTACCGCCCCCGATGGGGGAGTTATTTGCGGCCGAGGGCCAATGTGATGCGTAGCGCGTCCCACAGTGATGGCAGCAATACCAACGATACAGGAACCGCTGTCACAACGATGAAGCTCTGGAGTTTACCAACGCCGCCACCGCCTGTTCCGATCAAGATCAGGGCCATCACGGCCATGGCGATCCCCCAAAACGCGCGGAGTGCAGCCGACGGGTTCTCGTCCGACATCGAAGCAGCGATCACAAAGCTCATGGAGTCCGACGTGGTAGCCACGAAAATCATCGTGAGAACGAGGAACAACAGCGACAGGATAAAGCCCATAGGCATCGCCTGAGTGATCGCGAGCAGACCGGCAGGCAGGTTAAAGCCTTCGAACGGACCAGAGATTACTCCGGGGTTTGCCTGTTCCAGCGCAATACCGCTGCCACCAATAATCGTGAACCAGAAGTTCGTGATGATCGGCGCGATGATTGCGAGAAGAATGATGATCGAACGGATCGAACGGCCACGACTAATCTTTGCAATAAAGATCGCCATCAGTGGTCCGTAGCCTAGGAACCAGCCCCAGAAGAACACGGTCCACCAGCCCAACCAACCCGGTTCACCAAAGAGACCAGCGTCACCGCGGAACATAGCCATGTCGAAGAAGTTCGTGAGATAGGTGCCCATGCCACCAGCAAAACCCGTAAGGATCGAAGATGTCGGGCCAAAGACCAGCATGAACGCCATCAGTGCGAACGCCAGAATGACATTGAACTTTGACAGAAGCTGGATGCCTTTGTTCAGACCCGAGATTGCGGAAACTGTATAGATTCCAGCCAACCCGAGGATCATGATGGCTTGAGTTGCCAATGTGTCAGGGATGCCGAACAGAGCATTCAGGCCGTAAGACATCTGCAGGCCAAGAAAGCCGATCGGACCAACGGTACCAGCGACAACAGCGATAATGCAGGACGCATCCGCGATGAGACCGATTGGACCATTGATCGCTTTGTCCTTGAACACTGGATACAGCAGCGTGCGCGGTGCAAGCGGCAGACCTTTGTCATAGTGATAGTGCATCATCATGACGGTCGTGAGAGCACCAAGGATCGCCCATGCAAGGAAACCCCAATGCAGGTAGGCCTGCGCCAACGCAGCATTGGTCCGTGCGGTTTCGTCGGCACTCAGGTCACCAAAGAGTGGCGGCGTCCAAAGATAGTGCGCAATTGGTTCACCCGCTGCCCAGAACACACCGCCACCCGCAAGCAGCGTACACATGATCATCGAACCCCATTGGAAGCTCGTGAATTCGGGCTTATCCAGATTGCCAAGGACAGCGCGCCCACCTGGGAGGACACATAGGACCAAGCCGATCAGGAACGTCGCTAGCAGCAACACTTGCCAATACAGACCAAAGTACTTCGCAGACCAGTTAAAGCCGGCATCGACCATGGCCGACAGGCCATCGAGGTCAAAAAGTGCCCAAGCACAGAAAAGAAGGATAAATCCGCCTGTAATGGCAAAAAGAGGTTTATCCACCTTGCCTAGGGCAGTGCCTTTGGCACCAGTTTGTGTCGTATCGCTCATCTAAAGGTTCCTCCCCTGAACGACAGTTTCTATTTTTGATGTGAGCCTATTCCGCAGCCCGTGCGACGCTTTCCGATCCACCCGCGGCGGGTCCGAAACTCTTTGCAAAAAACCGGTGCCAGTTGCCCCCCATGACACCGTCAACGCCCGCTTGATCCATGCCAGCGGCACGCAAACCGGATTCAATCGTCCCGAAATCACGATTGTCGTTGAACCATTCCGGCATGGGCGGGAACCCTGGATTGGCCGCACTGCCTTCGCCGTAGTCGATTGACTTTGTCCAACGCCCAACGCGCATCCATTCAACGATACTATCGGGCTGGTCCTGACAAAGGTCCGTTCCGATCCCGATATTCCCGTGCCCTATCACATCAGCGGTCCGAACAATCATGTCGCAGAAGCTCTGCAGCGTGCATTTCGATCCGTCGCGCAAATGGTGTGGATAGACAGAAAAACCGAGCATCCCTCCCGTTTCACCCAGAGCCTTCAGGACAGTGTCTGATTTGTTGCGCAGCGCAGGATGCCAATCGTGCGGGTTAGCGTGAGTGATCGCGATCGGTCGGGACGAATATTCAATGGCATGAAGCGTGGAACGCTCACCTGAGTGGCTCATATCTACGACCATGCCGACGCGGTTCATGTCAGCGACCACTTCGCGACCCATGCGAGTGAGACCCATGTCTTCGGCCTCGTAACACCCTGTCGCGAGTAGCGACTGGTTGTTATAGGTCAACTGCATAAAACGCATTCCGAGCGTGTGCAGGATTTCGATCAAACCAATGTCGTCTTCCATGCAGGACGGGTTCTGCGAACCAAAGAAGATCGCTGTACGACCTTCTTTCTGGGCCGTCTCGATGTCTGAGGCTGTGCGGCCCTGAAAGATAAGGTCTGGATAAAGTTCGAACCACCGGTTCCACTTTTCAATTTGCAGAACGGTTTCACGAAAGGTTTCGTGATAAGTGATGGTTACATGGACAGCGTCTACATTGCCTTCGCGTAACTGCCGAAAGATCTTCTCGGACCAGTTGGCATACTGAAGGCCATCGATCAGTGGCGCGCGTTTCATGCAGGCTCCCCCGATGCGACATAGGCGGTCTTAACGGTGGTATAAAACTCTGCAGCATAGCGGCCCTGCTCACGCGAGCCAAAGCTTGATGCGCCACGACCGCCAAACGGGACGTGATAGTCGGTTCCAGCCGTAGGCAGGTTCACCATGACGCATCCTGCACGCATGTTGGCCCGGAAGTGATTGGCGCGAGCGAGGCTCGTGGTCATGATCCCCGCTGTCAGACCAAATTCGCTGTCATTGGCAATATCGAGAGCCTCGGAATATCCGCCAGCTTTGATAACACAGGTGATTGGCGCGAACATTTCTTCACGGTTAATCCGCATATCGTTGCGCGTTCCTGCAAATACAGCAGGCGCCATAAAGAAGCCTTCGGTGTCGCGCTCCAATCTTTGTCCACCACACAGAAGCTCTGCACCCTCGGTCTGACCCAGCGCGATATAGTCGAGGTTCTGCTTGAGCTGACCTTCGCTAACGACCGGACCGATCTGGGTCCCTTCTGCTAATGCATGACCCACATTGTAAGCCTGTGCGGCAGCGACGAGTTTCTCAACGAAAGCATCATGAATTTTTTCATGTACGATCAGTCGGCTTGCAGCAGTGCACTTTTGGCCAGTTCCGCCAAATGCAGCACCAGCGGCATGCGCAACTGCCAAATCAAGATCGCAGTCATCCATGATGATCATTGGGTTTTTCGACCCCATTTCCATCTGGACCTTAGTCATATTCACGACAGCCGCCGCAGCGATACCACGACCAACAGGAACAGACCCAGTAAAGCTGATCGCATCAACTTTTGGGCTTTCCACAAGCGCCTGACCGACTTCGCGTCCAGACCCCATAACAAGGTTGAACAGGCCTGCGGGGATGTCTTGCTTTGCGATGATTTCTGTCAGCAGGATCGCGCTCGCCGGGGTCACGTTCGCGGGTTTCCATACCACAGCATTGCCAAAAGCAAGTGCTGGCGCAATTTTCCAAGCTGGTGTCGCGACAGGGAAGTTCCAAGGGCTAACGATAGCGACAACCCCAACCGGTTCGCGGCGCACGTCAATCTCGATACCAAGGCGAACGCTTTCCGCCAGATCGCCCTGATTGCGAAGAACTTCAGCCGCGTAATAGGTAAAAAACTGACCCGCGCGATAAACCTCTCCTTTGCCCTCGGCGAGCGGCTTACCTTCTTCGCGGGCAACCATCTCACCGATCTCTGCAGAGCGCGCCATCAGTTCTGTGCCGATTGCCATCAGTACATCATGGCGTTTTTGAATACCTGCAGCCCACCAAATAGGTTGCGCAGCACGGGCTGCGTCCAACGCAGATTGCAGCTGCTCCCCACTTGCTTGCGCATAGTGACCGATAAGGTCGGAAAGATCAGAGGGGTTGCGGTTTTCAATCTCGGTTTTGCCAGATTGCCACTGACCATTGATGTAAAGCTGCGTATTCATCCAGAAAGAACCCCTCTATTTCCACTTGCGTTGGTATTGGCAGCACGATTAACTTCAATCAATCTTGAAGTTTTGAACATTTTTTCAGGAAAACTGAATGGCACTGAAATTAGAGATGCTGCGCGTTTTTCAAACTGTCGCAGAACAAGGGGCACTTTCTTTGGCCGCAGCAAAGCTGGGGCGAACGCCCTCTGCGATTTCAATGATGCTGTCGCAGCTCGAAGACGACATTGGCGACCGTCTCTTTGAAACCGATCGAAAAAACAAACTCACCCCACTTGGCGCACTGGTCCTAGCGGAAAGCCGAAGAGCGAACGAGGCGTTCGTGCGCAGCACCGAAGCTATTCGTCGTCATGCAATGTCAACCGCAGGGTTGATCCGGATTGCAGCGGTGCCATCAGCCACTGTAACGCTCTTACCGAACGTAGTGACTTCGTTTAGAAAACACAGACCGGATGTGAGACTGGAAATCAGTGACGTCGATACCGCTTCGGTCGTGAGGCGAGTTCAATTAGATGAAGCTGACATTGGGATCATCTCGTCAGAAACAGACACAGGTCACGACGGCGAAATAATCCTCACGGACGAATTAGGAATCGTTTGCCACAAAGAGTCGGCCATCTCAGCAGCGTGGGCAGAAGGCCGGCAGACCTGGGACGTTCTATCGCTTGAACCCTTTATTTCAAACCCACTCTGCTCAATCGTAAAAGCACCAGAAGTTCAGGCAATACTTCTCGAGTGCAACCTAGAAGCCAAGAACACGACGGCTCTCTTGGCGTTTGTAAGGAATAGGATTGGTGCGACGATCCTCCCCAAAAGTGCGATGATCACAGAGCCAGATTTAATGTTCCTTTGCCCCGCCAATGATCAAGCGAAACGGCACCTGATCAAAATACACGCCCCCGATCGACAAATGAGCCCCGTCGCTCGGCAGTTTTGGGATCAATTGTAATCTCTCTCACCTTCCGTCAGGCGACACACGAACATCCAATTTTAGATTTACCCAACAGTGCAGATGCAAAACGAATGCCTTCTTATCGCCAAATCAGCAGGCAGCCTGAGCGAATGAAGCTGTAGAATAAAGGGCGGATTGCGGACTTTCGCTGCCTGCCGCACACATGACCGTTATCGCACCGCTGGGTGCGGTCATGGCTTTAACTGGCCGCGCTCATCAGAGTTGAGAGCTCCTTCGCCAGAGAGATAAATGTGAGCGTCTATCGCCCGCTACGACGAAATTAAATTATTTTGAGATAGTACTTCCAATATCTCCGAAGCTTCTGACTTGTTCACTTTTCGCCGCGCGAAAGGCGCTTCTTCTGCGCCATAGCTGAATATTGTCCCCCCATTATGCCTCATTGAAACGTGGGTCACGCAGGGGTTATCAATACTCAAGGCGCAATGTATCGTTCCAGCCCTGATGAAGTATTCTTGCCCGGCAGCGCTGATGAAGCTTGCTATTTCCGATAGTTTGCCTTTCCTCCCTGTCTCATTAAGTATCGATTTGCCATCCGCATATTCCACCGAGAACTCCGTTAGGTTTCCTTCGTCCTCAGTAATAAATTCAGAGATATGGTTTTTGATGGACCCAACGAGAATTTTTGAGTGCAAGTCGAACTCATGGGTGTGCCAAGCGTTCTCGGCGGAGAAGTCTGTCTTCCCGACATAGACGTGCAGGCGATGGGTAACCTCGCCAGAGGATAGTATCAGATAGTAAAAGCCGAGCGGATGAATGTGAAAATCGCGGATTTGACCTTTATCGACATTCATTTGTAGCGATGATCCTTGGGTTGAATGATCGAAAATATTTCATCTCGATACAGCCTCACTTTGTCTTCTGGAAATCCAAAGCTGAGTAACGCTTCAATAGGAATGCCCTCGACGCCCGTGCGATGCTTTCGCCAGTCATAGGCGTTCAGATTTACCTCCCTAGACAGCTCCACTTCACAGATGATCATCGATCGAAACATTTCAAAGAACTGGCTTTGCCTAGAAAACTTCAATCCATAAAGAGATTTGTCGTCCTCGGTGAGGATCGCCCCCCGATCTGACATGTCAATTCGGAAAGATGGTAGAAAATTTGACAGGCAGACATGGATTCTAAGATTTCTATTGCTTGCGGCGGCCAAAGCGCATGCTGCGGAAGTTGCAATCGCGTTCTTGAAGAGTTTGTCTTTTCCGTCTGTTTCTCCAAGGACGCTAACCATGCCCTCGTAAGCTTCAGACAATTTTTCAATCTGGGGGTCGGGAAGCAGGATGGTCACGTCTATAGTTTTGCGAGATGTGCGCGCATGATCGTTCAATCTGTGGAGAGTTTCGGCCCGGAAGTATGTCGCTGATCGTCCCCAGAGGAAATAGAAAGCCGTATCTTCTGGTAAGGACTTAATTTCATCAGAGATATCACCAGGTCGCAGCGTTTCTATCTCCGGCCTTTCGATATCTTCGTGTATAAAGTAGATATATGCGCCATAAACAAGCAAGACGGTTGAAGCGGCGGAGAACAAATTTGCCGACACAGATCGAATAAAATCAGCCCAACTGTTATCTGCACTCAGCAAGGAAGTAGACCAATATAAAATTGCTGTTACGGCGGCCAAGAAAAGAAAAAACCAAATAAATCTCCGGCGCGCTGACCGAGAGCCGAGATCGTTCAGCACGCTTAGGCTAATATACTTGCTGGCGCGCGACTTCGACTTCATGTTTGGTCCAATCCCTCTCTCAAATGCGACTAGTAGCTGCCGCCTTCTGTTGTCGCAAGAAGTCCAGCCTCAATGTCCATTCGACGGATTCTAATGCTTGGTGTCTCGCGCGTATAGACTTAGTTTTCGGCTGACTCTGGTTGCCACTTGGCGCAAAGGGATCGGTAGCTTTCGGCTAGAGCGGTCTTTCGATGGGTCCACTGCGAAGGGTTGCTTTGGGCCGAAACTAACTTCAACTTCGAGAGATCCAAAAGTCTGTCGCTGCAACTTGCACGAATGGCGGCAATGCGCAGATAGCGACCTTTGCAAAGACGCGCTCCTTGGCCGCGTTTCTCGACGAGCTCGGCCCTTTCCTGCCGTTGACCAACTGGTGGAAATGCAGCGCTGGCAGCCCGCATTGCGGACATTGAACAGGATCGATCAATCTCGAGCATTCAGAACACCAATACAAAAATTCCTATTGCGCGTTAGACTTCCCGCATAACGTGCTGGTACCGTCGCTGTTACAGTTCACAACAGACAAATTTCTATCAATATGCTTCTAAGGAGTAACTCGTGTCGACGGAGGCCTCATTCGGTCGAACAATCCAGCTTTTCCTCGTAGACGGGAAGCCAACTGGGCTGCGAAAAGCGACAATCCATGGTTGGACAGGTTTGCTTTTTGTAAGCGGCGCTTCAGCTTTCGGCGACCTGACCGCGCGTGAAGAAGTTGATCGCACCGGTATCTATATCCTATCGGGTCCTGATCCCGAAAAAGCGGGTGCAACCCGCACCTATATTGGCTCCGGAAACTCCGTGGCCGAGAGGATCAAACAAAGCGCGATCAAAAGAGATTTCTGGGAAACTGCTATCACCATCACCACAAGTGACGATGACCTTTCCAAAGGACACGTGGAGTATCTGGAGGCGCGGCTCATAGAGCAAGCCGCCCAGGCAGGCCGCGTCTCGTTGGATAACGGCACGCAGCCGGACACAAGCAGGAGGCGACTGCCCGAGGCCGACGTAGCCAACATGGAGCAGTTTCTCTCAAACCTTCGCATCATCCTGCCCGTAATCGGTCTGGATATGCTCAAGCCACAACCGCGCGCGGTAACACAGACAGCGAAGCCTGTTGACGAGCGGACCGAGGGCGAAGTGCAATTCGAGATCCGCCACAAGAGCGGCGTCAAAGCGACCGCTGTCGAGGAAGATGGTGAATTCGTTGTACTGGAAGGATCTGAGGCGTTGACCGAAACTGGCTATGTCCAACAAAGCTACGGCAGCTTGAAGAAAAAGCTCATATCCGACGGCACTCTGGTCGCCGACGGAAATCAAAAACTCCGTTTCGTAAAACCTTGGTCGTTCAATAGTCCTTCAGCCGCCGCTGCTGTCGTCTTGGACCGAAACAGCAACGGACGCCTGGAGTGGAAGGTCAAAGGATCGAAACAAACCTACCATGACTGGCAACAAGCAGAAGCAAAACAGCCATCATAGAGCACCCCAACGTCTTGGCTAGACCTGCCCGCCAACACCTTTGAATTTCTCGACAAAAGCTGCAATCTTCTCGAAGACCGTCGTCTTCTTGGTCCGAAACTGCGGATTTAGCGGGCTCATTTTGGGGAGTATGGCATTGAGGTCAGCACCGTTTTCACTTGCAAATTCGCGTTTTATGGAAGCAGAAATATAGCGCCTTGCTGCATCAGAATTTAGATCTTCCGATCTGATAAGCTCTTCTACCTCTTTGCGCTGCTCTGCCTGAGCAAAAGAGAAAAATGCATCGATCACGCCTGCCTTATCATCAATCTGATCAAGATCAGTCTGGTTGATAAAGTCCACAATCAGGCTCTCTTTGGCTCGATTTCCAAGGCTACCGCGAATGACGCGGCGAGCATCCTCAATCAGATCCCCTTTGCTCTTCACTTTTTTGTTTTTCTCAAAGATAAGCTCGAGGATGTAGTCGAGGTTGATTTCCTGCGATTTCAGAAGGTCCACTTCGAAAACGACATCATCCCACTCGATGTTGCTTTGTTCTTGCTCTGCCGAAGACTTTTCCCGGCGCAGCCAATCGCGAATGTCGTTGTATGTTGATCTATAGTCTTGAACTGCTCGGTCTGAAGGCAGTTCTATTGCCTCCAGGTCGCGTAGGTCCTCGTCGCGCAAATAGTGCTTTTGCTTGAACTCCTCAACGGCAGCGGCATCTGCTAAATCTAGGCACTGGTAGGCTTTCAATGCTGAAAACTCGTCGTAATTTCTGAGCACATTCTCAACTCTCAGATACTCACCAAAGAGCTTCGCAAACTCCTTTTTATCTACTTCTTTGACAATCTCGTCTGGCTTTGGAAAGCGCTCGGTCAACTCCTTCACAACATCAATGAACCCGCGTCGCGCCGCGCCGGTTTCCTGATCAACGAAACCATTCATGTACTCGTCGTAGCTCTTCTCAAGCACGACGTTCTTTGTGTTCTTGTCACCGAACAGCGTGATCGCATCAACGGTCGCTTGCTCAAGGTCCCTGAACGCCACGATATTGCCGAAGGTCTTGGTCGCATCGTAAATCCGGTTGGTTCTGGAAAACGCCTGCATCAAGCCATGGAAGCGAAGGTTTTTGTCGACAAACAAGGTGTTTAGCGTTGGCGCGTCAAAGCCTGTAAGGAACATGCCGACGACAATCAGTAAGTCGATTTCTTTCGAGCGAACCCGGCTGGCAAGATCGCGGTAGTAGTTTTGAAAGCCATTGCTATCGACACCAAAGTTCGTTTTGAAAAAGGAATTGTAATCTTTGACTGCGGCACTCAGGAACTCCTTGGCGCTGCTATTCATCGCGGGCACATCGAAGCTCTCGTCTTGAATGTCACCGATCGCATCTTGCTGTTCGTTGGCCGCAAACGAGAAGATCGTGGCGATCTTCAGCGGCTTTTCACTGCCCGCCTGCAGATCGTTTAAGGTTTCATAGTAGAGCTTCGCGGCATCCACACTGCTGACAGCAAACATGGCATTGAACCCACCGCTACCCGCTTGCATCCGGTGGGTTTTTTGACGGAAGTTGTTCAGAATATACTGAGAGACTTCCCGAATACGTTCTGGATGAAGTAGCGCTTGCTTGTTTTCAGCCGCGCTAAGCTTCTTTTCGTCTTGCTCAGTCTCGATGGCTTTGAACCGGGGACGCACATCATTGTAGTCGACCTTGAACTTCAGAACCTTTTCGTCGCGAATAGCATCGGTGATCACATAAGAATGCAGCTCGCGCCCAAACACCCCCGCGGTCGTTTCAGCCCCTAGCGCATTCTCAGGAAAGATCGGCGTTCCGGTAAAGCCAAACTGGTAAAACCGTTTGAACTTCTTCTTCAGATTCTTCTGCGCCTCGCCAAACTGGCTGCGATGACACTCATCGAAAATGAAGACCACCTGCTGGTCATATACCGGCAGGTCACCCTCTGACTTCATCAGGTTGTTCAGCTTTTGGATCGTCGTGACGATGATTTTGTTATCGTCCTTGCCTAAGTTGCGCTTCAACCCGGCCGTGCTGTCGGAACCGTTGACACTGTCCGGGGAAAACCTCTGGTATTCCTTCATGGTCTGGTAGTCGAGGTCCTTACGGTCCACGACGAAGAAGACTTTGTCGATGAAATCCAGCTTGGTTGCCAACCGTGCCGCCTTGAAACTCGTCAACGTTTTGCCGGAACCCGTGGTGTGCCAGATGAAACCACCGCCCTCAGGCTTCCTCCAGTTTTTGGCTTCATATGAGCTTTTGATCTTCCAAAGGATGCGTTCAGTCGCCGCAATCTGGTAAGGCCGCATGATCAGCAAAGTGTCGCTGACATCGAACACAGAATACTGCAACAGAACGTTCAGCAGCGTACGCTTCTGAAGGAAAGTTGCGGTGAAATCCTTGAGATCTTTGATCAGCTCATTGTCGGACTTTGCCCAGTTCATGGTGAAGTCGAAGCTGTTCTTGTTACGCTTGGTTGTGTTGGCGAAATACCGGGTGTCGGTGCCATTCGAAATCACGAAGAGCTGCAGGAACTTGAACAGGGAATGTTCGCTGTTGAAGCTTTCCTTGCTGTACCGGTGAATCTGGTTGAAGGCCTCCCGGATCGCCACGCCGCGCTTTTTCAGCTCGATCTGCACCAAGGGTAACCCGTTGACCAGGATCGTCACGTCATAGCGATTGGCGTGCGTGCCGACCTGCTCGAACTGCTTGATCACCTGCAGCTTGTTGCGGGCAATGTTCTTCTTATCGACGAGGTAGATGTTCTGGATGCGCCCGTCGTCGAAGACAAAATCGTGGATGTAGTCGTCGTGAATCTTGCGGGTCTTGTCGACGATGCTGTCGCTCGGCTTGTCGAGGTATGTCTCGACAAAACGCTTCCATTCATCGCCCGAAAACGTGACGTTGTTCAGCCGCTCCAGCTGCGACCGGACGTTGGTCATCATGGCATCCGGGGTGGTGAGGGAGGGCAGAAATTCATAGCCTTGATTGACCAGATCCTGCACCAATTCGCGTTCCAGATCGTCTTCGCTCTGGTAGCGATCGGCGGCGTCCCACTCCTTGGTGTACTTGTCGAGGACGATGAAATTCCTTGTTTCAGCGATGGTTTTCGTCTTCTCAACCATTTCGTTCATCCTGTTGCCAGTATGCGTAATTGTTCACCAGGTTATCCAATAAGAGCTTCACAGTGTTTTTCTCGGCGGTTGAAGGATACCTGACCTGCTCATTCGAAAGCGCCGAGTGCGTGAAAGTGTTGATTGCCCGGACGTAGGCATCTTTGCTGCCTTCCACCGTGTCGAGCAGATCGCTCCACCGTGCGTAGCCCAGAAACCCGGCCGTTTTCTCGTAGAGGTTTCGAAGCAGCGTAAAATGGTATCGCTCGACAGCGTTGCCAGCGATCGCCTCCTCCAACACCTTCTTCAAATGCAAATGATAGGAAAAACTCTTGTTCGCATCGCCGTATTTGACGTTCAGATTGAAGGTCCCATTTTCCATCCGCTCAAGCAGATAGCACCCTTCTTTCTTACCCTGCTTTTTTAGGTCAAGCTCGTTGTGTAAAACGTTGTAAAATAGAGGGTTATGGGTGGTGATCACGAATTTCACCTGCGATGGCGCAGCCTTGATCAGGTCCGCCAGGTTCACCGCCAATTCGATCAAGTGGTTTTCATCAAGCGAGCTGACGGGGTCATCGACAAATACGTACTGCAGCCCATTGAACTGTTCTGTTGGTCGATCGCCGACCTCGGCAATGCTGAGAACCGATACCACTTCTTCAAGGAGGGTGAAAAATATGCTCCAGATGAAATTGCTTTCTTCACCCTTGGATATCTTGAAGTTACCGGTTTCCTCATCGCCACCAGCTTCGACCGAGAATGTGACTTCAGAGAAAGCCTTGATCACGATCTCTTTGTCTTGCCCAAGCTCATCTTTGGTTTGAACTGTATATTCTTGGTTGAACGTGGGCGTCAGCTTGTCATTGGCGTATCGCTGAAAGTTCCTGGTGATATTTGGCTCTTGCCCTTGCTCGGCCAAGATCCATTCAGTGAACGTGTTCGGCTGGATCACCAATTTAGCGTTTCCATTGCCTTCCAAGTCATTGTCCCAATAGAACAGGTCCTCGGTGAAAGCGTTGTAATAAAGTATTTTCTCACGCGAGAGATCGCCTTCATGACCGTCTTCAGCCTTGGGAGCAATCAGGTTTTTCAGGGCACGGGATAACCTGGTTTTCCCGGTGCCGTTGAAGGCATAGATCAACTGCACCTTCTTATCGGCTGCATGCAGCTGTTGTGCGATCTCCTCGAGGGGCTGGCTCATCTATGCGGCCTCCTCAGGCTTGGGGAAGCTCAAGAGTAGATCGCGGTAGTATTCATATTGCTGCTGACGCAACTTGATCTCACGCGGCAGGCCCTCGCTGAGCGATGTGGTCAGCGTGTCGAAACGGTCAAGAATGGCAACGATGTGCTCTTGTTCCGCAAGTGATTTGGCAGGGTCGTTCGGGAAAGGGATGGGAAGCTTAACGCTTTGAAGCGCATTTGCGTTGAACTGCGGCTGACCACCTCCTGAAACAAGTGAGTTCGCCTGATCCCAAAAAAAGCTGCTTTGCGCGAAATGCCAATGATATCTTGGATTTACGGCACTCTCAAAATCAATCTTTATCAAAAATCCAGCAAAAACCGCTGGGTAATCTTCGCGGAAGATCATCGTTTTACCAAAGGTTGCACCAGTGCGCGCCATCAAGAGATCGTTTCTTTTGAGAATATACCGCTGCGCTTCAGTATCCAAATCAACGAACTTTATTCCATCGGTAATGAGCTGACCATTGCCATCAATGTCGGAAATTCTGATGAACCGCGCATCTCCCGTATCTTTGGCTTTTGCAGCGAGACCATATCTAAAGGTGGCCACCTCCCCCAACTTCTTCCACTCCACATCCGCACCCTCAAAACTCAGCAGTTTATCTCGATAGTGGTTGTATTGCTGCTTGCGGGCCTTAAGCTCGGCTGTCAGCTCGGCTGTCAGCTCGGCTGTCAGCTCGGTGAAACTATCCAAAATCCGAACAATCTCCGCTTGGATCGCGCGCGATTTTTCTTGGTCCTCAGGGCATGGGATGGGTATCAAAAAGTTGTCGGTAACTGGCGTCGATATCTGTGGCATTTGCATTTTGCTGCCAACGCCTTGGAAATACGGCTCATTCAATTTCAGAAAGTGATAGACATACTTGATAGCGATATTAGCGTTCGGCGAATGATATGACCACATTTCATTCTTGTGTGAAAACGGCTCGTCGTAATACTCAAACTCGATAATTCCACGAGATTTGACAATAATCGATGGCGCAAGATTGATATCCTTCTCGGGAATATCTTCGAAATTCACATAAGCGACAGTCTTGCCTCCAGCGAATATCTTTAGGGGCGCACCTTCTTTGTTCAGCGCTTTCATCTGCCCGGCAGTGATTTTCGTGCCTTTCGCTCGCACTAATACTTGGTTCAATGGCAGCCACTCTACTGAAGCCCCGTCCAGCAGCTTTTCCAGAAAGCCCCGATCGCTCATGCCTCGATCTCCGCAACGATGGCGTCGATGTCTGCGCGCAGCTGGTCGATCTTGGCGACAGTGGTTTCCAGATCGGCATTCAGCTTGGCAATGTCGACAACTTCGCGGGTGTCCTTGGGTTCAACATAGGCGCTGACCGACAGGTTGTAGTCTTTCTCAACAATCGTGTCGTAGGGGACGGTTTCGGCCACGTGGGGCACGTTCTCTTTGTTGTCGAACATCTTCATGATCTCGGCAATGTGCCGGTCCTCCATGAAGTTGTTGTTCGTGCCTTTGCGGAAGAACTCCTCCCCCGTTGCATCGATGAACTGCACCGCTGTGTCGGTCTTGTTCTTGGCCAGCACCAGAATGTGCACCGCGATGGTCGTGCCGAAAAACAGGTTCGGCGCGAGGGCGATTACCGTTTCGACGAAGTTGTTGTCGACCAGATATTTGCGGATCTTCTGCTCTGCGCCGCCGCGGTAAAAGATACCTGGGAAGCAAACGATCGCAGCGCGTCCCTTGGCCGACAGATAATGCAGCGCATGAAGGACAAAGGCAAAATCCGCCTTCGACTTCGGGGCAAGCACACCTGCGGGGGCGAAACGCTCATCGTTGATCAGGGTTGGATCGTCCGAACCCTTCCAGTTCACAGAATAAGGGGGGTTCGACACGATGGCATCAAAAGGCTTGTCATCGCCAAAGTGCGGCTCCATCAACGTGTTGCCGTGCTGGATGTTGAACTTGTCATAGTTGATGTTGTGCAGGAACATGTTCATGCGGGCGAGGTTGTACGTGGTGTAGTTGATCTCCTGCCCGAAGAAGCCGTCTTCGATGATGTGTTTGTCGAACTCATCCTTGGCCTGCAAAAGCAGCGACCCAGACCCCGCCGCCGGATCATAGATCTTGTTGACGCTTGTTTGGTTGTGCATCGCCAGTTTGGCGATGAGTTTGGACACGTGGGTCGGTGTGAAGAACTCGCCGCCTGATTTGCCCGCGTTGGCGGCGTAGTTTGAAATCAGGAACTCATAGGCATCACCGAAGAGGTCGCCCTCGTTTTCGTCGAATTTCAACGGCAGGCCTGCGACACCTTTGAGGACTTCTGTCAGACGCTCGTTCTTTTGCTTCACCGTGTTGCCAAGGCGGTTGCTGGTGGTGTCAAAATCCGCAAAGAGGCCGATGATATCCTCTTCGGATGGATAGCCGCTGGCCGAAGCTTCGATCGCCGAAAAGACTTCCGCTAGGTCGGTGTTCAGGCTGTCGTTCTTACTCGCGCTTTTCACCACATTTTGAAAAAGCTGGCTGGGATAGATAAAGTACCCTTTAGTCTTGATCGCATCGACTTTGGCTTCATCGGGGATGTCGGCGTCCGACATGCCAGCATAATCGATGCTGTCATCACCGCCTTCGATGTAGTTTGTGAAGTTCTCACTGATGAAGCGATAGAACAACGCGCCCAGGACGAACTGCTTGAAGTCCCAGCCATCAACCGCGCCCCGCACGCGGTTTGCAATTTGCCAGATTTCGCGGCGCAAAGCCTCTGCCTGTTGTTGTCCCGTCATTTTTGCTCCCCTTCTTGTTTTTGTTCCTGCTCGGCAATCCAGCGGTCGATCTCGCTTTTACGAAACCGCCATGCGCTTCCCACCTTGAACCCGGGAACCTTGCCCTCAGATGCCAATCGATATGCCGTTTTCTCAGCGATCTTGAGATACTCAGCGAGTTCTCTCACGGTCAAAATGTCTTCGTTGGGTATTTCGAAAATGTCCTCTCTGAGGGATATGGGTTGAAACTAGGGGCTGCAGATAGAACCAACAAGCGCCAATCACGCACGCTGCCAATTATCACCACTTTCAAGACCGCTATTGGGCAGACAAAACTGTCGAAGCGCCTCCTCGGTTAGCAACAAACGTCTTCCTCATGCCGCCACCAAAACGGATTGCGCCTTCGAAGCGAAGGCCCCCACCGTCCGGGGAGAGGACCAACCGGGCTGCTCGGCATTGAAGTTCCGCTTTTGTGTTATCTCAAGGTTCTCGCTGCAAAGCGGCGAATGCACACTTCCCGCCCGCCCCGTCGGAGTGACATCGCCGCCGCGTCGCAGAACGAATGTCCGCTTCGAGCCGGAACTTGACGCAAACACAATGGATTCAACCCAACTCCCGAGGGTTAATTTCGCTATAGACCGCTTTTACACAGTTATTATCTTCCGAAGATCAAGCCCTATGCATTTGCTGAACGCAACTCAATAGCAACCAATTTCCGCTAACTAACTGTATCTAATGTGTTTCATGGCAAAGACCCAAACTTACTCAGGTTCGGTGCTTTTGAGACAAAACCACATTTGAGACGCAAATCGTCCAATGTTCCGTGCTCAGCAGCCCCTTGAGGATCACTAAGTCCCTTTGAAATAAAAAGGAAATAACGCCCAGCGCGGACGTATTTATTTTTGACAAGGGGGAAGTGGCGGTGGCAACAAGATTCGAACCAGAGGTTCTTTGGTGACCCAAAAGTAATTCACCGGCTCGCTTAATTTCCGAGGGGCCTGTTGACCTCCCTATAGGACACCCCATCGCTAGCCAAAGTCAGCGGCCCGAACCACCCGCAAGGGTAAACGTCCAGAAGGACCCGCACGCTCCCTGAGCGCTCCGTAGAAGCACCACTTAAGCAGGCCTTAGGTTCTGACTGGGCTGGACATGAACCGCACCAGAGAGCGTCTGTCCGCCGCTCAGGCAATCCTCAAAATTAACCCCAATCACCGCAATTGGCGATCGCCCTTTCCTGCGGCTAAATCGAAGCATTTGAGGAGGCACCTTAGCTTCCAGGTGAGCCAATATCTTCTTTCGGCGATCTAAAGTCTCTACACCCGCGGAGCTCCAAATCGGCGACCTTAACTCTAATTCACCACCGGGACCAATTTTCTGAACCCGAACCTGCCGTGCGATCTCACAAAAGACCATCAGCCAGTCTGGCAAAATCTGACCACACCCGTCCAAATTCAGACAGAGGTAACGCTTTGGTGTGTTGTAGGGTCGAACCATCTCAAGATACCCCTCAATATAATAGAGGATAAGTAAATGAGTAAGTTACACCGGGTCGGAAGGTTTCGGCCTAACCTTGGGCCGAAATCAGCCTTTGTGTGCACTTACTCGAGAAGCCGTGAGACCTGCGCGAACATCGCCTCACCACGCTCGTCGGAATATCGGTCTGGGTAACTGATCGCTTCGACATCCACCCGACAGGGATACTCAGCTCCCAAAACAATTCGGGAAGCTTCAACCATCAAATTACAGGTTTCCCGAACAACCCGCTCCTGATCCCCCAAAGAATATCCAACCAAGAACGCGTCATGCACAGGACAACAGACCTCGATACCTGCCTCTGTCAGCAGACACGCCGCCAAACGCATGATATCAGCTCCGGTTGATTGCATCGGCCAATTCAGCAAGCTTCTCTCATTTGGATCAGGGTCATCAGCTAACCTGATCTCCCAACCCAACGGGGTGCGCAACGTGTCTTGCATTAACGCGTGAAGCTGATTTCTTTCGGCCCAAGCCCAGAACTTCCGATAAGTCATCTTGTGACTTTGCAGTAATGCACGCGCTTGAACGACATAAATGCCACCAGCGCCCGCCATTGCTTCGGCACCCATGCCATATCCCACACCCAGCACAATCTGCTTGCACTGATTACGGATATCTTTGTGGGTTGCCTTTGTTGCTCCCTCGGGCGCCAGTCCAGCCTGTATAGCAAATGCCATGTAGGGGTCACCTGAGCTGTATGCTGCCCACATGTTTTGATCGCCACTTAAAGCTGCCGCGATTGCAATCTCCTGACTGGAGTAATCCACATAGGCCAGGCCGTGTCCTGGAGAAGGCTTTATTAGCGACCGAAACCAAGCCGCATTCCCAAAGATGAAGCGAGTGGTTGACGGCTGGTTGCGCCCGGTCTTCGACCCGAAGGGGCCAAGTAACGTCCGGTTGCGCCCATCCTTGCCGACAGCAAGCTTAAGGGTTTGCATTTGCGACATTGTCTTCCGCAATTCACGTAAAGCGCTTAACTGAGGATGCTTCAACGCAAGATCGCGAAACGTTGCATCATCTAACTTAGGCTTTCCATTTGCAGTGCGAGGCCAAGAAATTGCCTGCATTTTTAGCCACGCTTCAAACAAGGATGTTTTAAAGACGGCGCCTTGATAGACACCATAGTCCTTATCAACCTCGGCAATCAGGCGATCTTTTATTAAAGGCCAACGCTCTAAGAGCTGCTCGTGAAGCTCTACATCCATTGGGACACCGGCATGCTCCATACGCGCGACAGCTGCTGTGTATCGACCTCTAAACAAAGCCTGGCCAAGCTTTACCTCTGTTGGGGCAAAAATGGGCCACATTTTCAAAAAGAGCTTTGCGGTAATCTCCACATCTGCCGCACAATAATCGAGGATGGAATTACGCTGCTGTTCCGTCCAAGGTCCGCCCGCACCGATCAAGTCTCTCATTGCATTCTTCTCTGAAGTTTCCATCACGCGGATACCGAAACTCTTGCATGCACTGATGAGACCATTGCCCCGAGCAGCGGCAAGGCGGCCATTCATGTGCAAACGGAATTCAGCATAAAGATCGATAATCCTCTCAGGTATTTCCCATCCGAGCTGCAGGAAGCAGCCCCATTCAGCAGATGCAAAATATCCAACGAACAGATGCTCAGAGCCAGTTGGGAACGGGCACTTATCAAGCTGATCTAGCCAATACTTCGTGGTGGTGTTGGTGGTGACATTTGTCACCACCATGCAAACTGGAGTTGGTCGCTCGCCGTCATTAGCTATGAACTCAAAGTCCAACACAAAGATCGATTTATACGATTGCATCCAGTCCATCAATCGCGCCCCAACAGCTGGCGTATGAGCGGGTGCTGATCACTGCGGATGACCCTCTCCTCCCCAAAACCCAATTCCATCAATTGCGCCATTGTCAGCTCGGGCCAAACTGGCTCAGGTTCTTCACCCGCAGTATGCACATTATAGCAGCCTTCATGCATGTTAGCGGAAAGACGCACCCACTTCGTCAGAGCGAGATCAAGCCCCTTCAAAGCTGTTTCATTCCAGAGGTTGGCTCGCATCGGGCTTGTGGCATCAACACGCGGAGCGAGCCACAAAAACGGGATACCCATCTTATCGACACACAGAACGAGAAGTTTCGGCGTCGTTTCCTCAGCGTATTGAAGCGCCATGTGGGGCATGACGAGATACTCTTCTTTCATACCCCCGCTGTGGTCCTCAATCACACTTACCGGAATGCGATAAGACTCATTGGGGTGAACTCGGAAGAAGGAAGATTTTTTCGGTTTACCGACACGGATACGCGTCAGTTCTTTTTTGATACCGTCGCCAGTAATTCCCAAAGTGTCAGTGACACGGAATTGCTCTGGGTCAAACGGGTTTGCGGTTTCGTGCGTAGACATAAAAGTCCCTCCGTTAAGGTTAAGTTTTCCGTCCATCCAACTGTTTCAGTTGAATTTTCACGGAACGTTAAAGTGGAAAATTGGGAGATTGCAGCGACCAGACAATCTCAATCAGGCTGGGAAGATAGACGCTTAATCAATGCATCGATGTCAGCCTCGCGAAACCCGATGCAACGCTTGCTTAGTTTGACAGGCTGAGGGAAAAGCGGATCGCGATGCATAGCGCGATACCAGCCCGCACGAGTGTAACCTGTGCGGTAAAGGGCCTCTTTCAGGCGGATAATTCGAGTTGGGCGCATAGTAGCTCCTGTGCAAGGTGAACTGTATGCGACTGAACGTAGTCACCCCCGAAGGGTCTGTGACGACGGGATAATTATCCTTCTTTTTTCCCTACGTGGGAGGCCTCAGCATTTTTTCTATTTAGCAATCGATTATAATCGTAATACGCATCGAACGCGGTCGACTGCTCCATCCCAAACGCTTCTGCAACCACAGCAATTGCTGTATCGGGCGCGATATGGCTCGCATCATCAATTGGCAGGTTTGTATTCTCGTGAACAATCTTTACCAGACGCCAGAGCTCGTGATTGCGAAAAGTCTTTAAACGCCGGCCTCGCTTCTTCTTAGCTGGCTCCAATATCTCAGCTCCGAGCCACGCAAGAAGGTCAGAAGGCACAGAAATACGCTCCTTGAGGGCTCGTGCGACTGCGCGCTTCGTTCCCTCTGTCGGAGTGCTGTGAAAATCCAGGCTCAATAATGCTTCATCATTATCGCGCAGGAAACCAAAGAGCATACTCTCCCAATCGATATTCAGTGCAACGTTAGTATCTCCACGTTCCGCCCGAACCGCGACTACCAAGTCCTCCCGGCTCATACCTCGCCAGGTTGGTCGTGATCTTCCCTTTTTAATACGGTCAATCAGCGCTGACATAATCTGCCCACCTCTGCAGGACATCGCGACGTTCTTCCAACAAATCAGACCGTTGATAGGCGACGTCAAATGATTTTGGCTGATGCGCTTTGACAAAATCAGCGACAATCTTGCGGACACCATTCT
>NZ_JALKCU010000007.1 GCF_023540835.1 Marivivens geojensis | reverse complement strand
TCAGATCGCTGCTTGTCTACGAAGAGAGGGCACAGTTGTCGGGCGGCGTCGCGTCAGACGATTGATGACGAGGATGGGCCTGGAGGCGATCTACAAACGCCCCAGAACCAGCCAACCGCATCCGCAGCATCCCGTCTATCCGTACTTGCTTAGAAAGATGGTGATAGACCGCCCGAACCAAGTCTGGTGCGCAGATATTACCTTCGTGCCGGTCAAGAACGACTTCCTATACTTGGTGGCGGTCATGGATTGGGCCACGCGCGAGGTGCTGAGTTGGAGACTGAGCAATACGATGCACGCGGACTTCTGCGTGGACGCCATAAACGAGGCCATCGCCAAATACGGCCCGCCCGTGATATGCAATACGTATCAAGGCAGCCAGTTCACTGGGGCTGCTTGGATCACGACACTGAACGAAGTTGGGGTCCGCATCTCGATGGATGGGCGTGGCCGTTACCTCGACAACATCTTCATCGAACGGTTGTGGCGGAGCTTGAAGCAAGAGGCGATCTATCTCGAAGAAATCACTGACGGGTTGCAGGCCCGACGCGTCATCAAGGATTGGATAGCATTCTACAACACCGAGCGGCCACATTCCGCGCTTGATCGGCTCACGCCAGACGACGCATATTGGGCGGGCTTCGAAGAACAAAAAGCAGCATGAAACCTAAACCTGATACACCTTAGAAACGCTGCAAACCTGTCCTAAAAATTGGGACCACTTTACCTAAACATAGCCGTAGGCTGATTCAGTTGGGGAAGCTGAGCATCAGAGCTACCTCAATCTATCCATCAAAACGGTGCAGTTTTATTTTTATAGCATCAAAACAAGTACTTAAGGGGGGGGGGTATTCTTAGGTCAGCATTAGCCGATCATACGTCCTTGAAAGGAGGCCAGATATTCGTCTATCGTGAAAGCCGACAGGGTTATTACGAAAGCGGACCGATGAAACCAATTTTTTTGATGCCGGTTGTTCTTGCGATACTTGCAACATCTGCATTTGCTCAAAATGTTCCTGAAATAGTGCGTGAAATAAATGGCTATAGTCCTCCAGGGGAACTGAAGCCACTGCAAAATGAAATCACGATGATTGACACAATCGATGTCAACGGTAACCGACTAGTAGTCATGAAAGGTGTGCGCGAGGCTGGTACTAGGGTTGGCATTCATGTTCATGAATACGGGGGGCACACATGTGTTCTTAGCGGCACCATAACCGATTTTGTGGAAGGCAAAGCCCCTATGCTCTTCAAGGCAGGGCAGTGCTATTATATGCCGCCTAATGTCCCGATGACTGCAACGAACCTGGGGAGCGAAGATGCCATACTTATCGACACGTTCATAGTCCCACCCGGAAAACCACTGATTACAATTCTAGAACCCGGCTATCCGGGGGGGCCGAACGAATAGAAGTGGCACGTCCATCGAAGGCCGAGACTGGACACCTAGGTTTAAAATTCGCGCACATTTTACATTATTTCTCGGGCACACACCTTATGAAGCCAGGCGTGATGAGTTCATAATCGCGTTAAGCGGGTGTAACACCACTGGCTGGGTGCCCCTCCGAGTACTTGAAGTGATGATGTCAAGGCCGAGCAGCCGCATCAGCAGCGCTCGAGTCCGTTGTCCATGATCGCCATGCGCAATGTCGGCAAATGTTTCCTGCCACTCCAGCGAAAGGACCACACAATCAAACCGTGGGATCACACACCTGAGCAATACCCTGTCGGTTTTCATAATAAACCTATACTTTTCTGGTAAAATGGTGGGAAAGCTTCATGTCGACTTTTGAGTGGGCAGTGGATTTTGCGTAACCGCAATTCTTCGCCAAATTTCACGCCTCTTCATCGAAGGGCCAAACAATCACCTGAGCTAAAATGGTTTTGATTTCAAATCCACCGCCATTTCCCCTTTACAAAACTTACAACTAAATGCGCTTGTCGAAATTTCCTTTTGTATCCAAAGGGACTTAGCGGCGCTCAAGGGGCTGCTGAGAACAAATATTTGGTCAAAATCGTTCTCAACCGTCGATTTGTCTCAAAACCAACGAACCTCGTGGGTTTGAGGTCGTTGGTCAAAAGTTGTTTATTATTAGCATCTTGGGGAAATCTTATTTTACTAAAGTTTTAGATTAAAAGTCCTTGCCAATCGATCCAATAAAATTAGCGAATGGTTTGGCTATATTGAGGAAAATTTATGGCCTTGGGTACGTAGCGGCCGTTCGTGCCGTCCGTAGCGAAAGTCGGGACTTTTCATATTTGTTGAGCATGTTTTCGATCTATCGTGTCGCCTCAAATTAACTCTTTTGAGAACAGAGCCGTTACGACACTGAAGCTACCCCAATAAAAGTATTAGGACGCATAGGCGACGGTTGTGCCCCATGATTCGCATGACGTAGCCAGTTCTGATGCAAGTGGGTGATCAGTAAAGAGGGTATCGATAGCAGAAAGTGAGGCTATCCGTGCTGGTGCACTGCGAACGAATTTGGTGTGATCGGCGACCAGAAACGTTTTGCGCGATTGCCGGATGATGGTCTGGCTAACGCTTACCTCCTGGATGTCGAAGTCCAACAGGTCTCCGTCCGCATCAAGAGCCGAACACCCTATCACGGCCAAATCGAATTTGAATTGCCGAATCGTGTCGGCGGCCAGATTGCCGATCAACCCGCCATCGGCCCTGCGCAGGCTACCGCCTGTGACAAGGATTTCGCAATGCGGGTTTGCCACCAGAATATTCGCCACGTTCATATTATTGGTTACCACCATCAGATTGCGGTGGTTCATCAATTCACGCGCAACAGCCTCGGTCGAGGTGCCTATATTGAGGAAAAGCGAGATATCGTTCGGAATGTGGCTCGCGCAGGTGCGGGCAATCGCCTGTTTGGTGCTGGAATTCAGGACCCTGCGTTCTTCATAACCGATGTTCGTTGTCCCCGATGGCAGTACCGCGCCACCATGCACCCGTTCCAATTGCCCTGCCTCGGCCAGATAGGTGAGGTCGCGCCGGATGGTTTGCAATGTCACTCCGAAATGTGCGGCTAGCCCGTCGACGGTGACTTTGCCGTCACGGCGGGCGATCTCGAGCATTTCAGGATGACGAAACGTCTGCGACATGGGTTCGTGTGCTTTCGAGTTGTGGGCTTATCCCTTCAGAAAGCCAAAGATAATGTCGAATGCAACCGGAATCGCAATTTTTTAGCGTCGAATTAGAATAAAACCGAAAATTCAGTTGCGTAGCGCTCCTCTGCTGAAGATAAAGCGAACAAATTCGCGCATTTGGGGGATTCTCATGGACCAACAGTCCGAACAAGTGACCGACCTGTTCATCATCGGGGGTGGCATCAATGGGTGCGGGATTGCGCGGGATGCTTCGGGACGTGGGTATTCTGTGACCCTGGCCGAAATGGACGATCTTGCGTCGGCAACCTCGTCGGCTTCGACGAAGCTGTTTCATGGCGGGCTGCGCTACCTGGAATATTTCGAATTCCGTCTGGTGAAAGAGGCGCTCATCGAACGGGAAATCCTCTTGAAGGCTATGCCGCATATCAGTTGGGCCATGCGATTTGTGTTGCCTTATCATAAAGATATGCTGTTCGAGTCCGATACGCCTGCGTCGCGGCTGTTGCGATTGGTCATGCCATGGATGAAGGGGCGGCGACCCGGTTGGCTGATCCGATTGGGGTTGTTCCTCTACGACAATCTGGGTGGGCGCGAGGTTCTGCTGGGGACTAAGACGATAGGTCTGCAGGGCACAGCCGAAGGTGCCCCGCTGAATGCGCGGTTCGAAAAGGCCTATGAATATTCGGATTGCTGGGTCGAGGATTCACGGCTCGTCGCGCTTAATGCCCGAGATGCCGAAATGCGTGGTGCGATGATACTGACGCGGACCAAAGTGGTTTCGGCGGTGCGCGAAGGCGATCTTTGGCGCATCGAAACGAGCAATAACGAAAATGGGGCAACCGCTATCCATTATGCGCGGATGCTGGTGAATGCCGCCGGTCCATGGGTTGGCAACGTGATCCACAACGTCGCGCGGCTGGAAACAAAAGACAACGTCAGGCTCGTACGCGGGAGCCATATCGTCACACGCAAACTCTATGACCACGATAAATGTTACTTCTTTCAGGGTCAGGATGGACGGATCATCTTCGCAATTCCCTATGAAACCGATTTTACTTTGATTGGCACGACCGATGCCGAACATGCCGATGCTAACGATCCGGCGGTCTGCACAGAAGCCGAGCGGGACTATCTGATCGGGTTTGCGAACGGCTATTTCGAAAAGCAGATCACTCCTGGTGACGTCGTCTGGACCTATTCCGGTGTGCGGCCGCTTTATGATGACGGGGCCAGCAGCGCGACAGCCGCCACCCGCGACTATACCCTGCGAGTGGATCGTAACGGTGCGCCGGTTCTGAATATTTTCGGTGGTAAAATCACCACCTACCGGCGTCTGGCGGAAAGTGCACTTGAGCAGATAAATGAGTGTTTGCAGCAACATAATCGACCTTGGACTGCTGGTGTTCCCCTGGCGGGCGGCGATTTTGATGCCGACGAGTTCGATGCTCTGGTCGCGGACCTCTTGGCGCGGTTCGAGTTCCTGGATGATCGCTGGGCGCGGCGGTTGGTTCGGGCCTATGGCACAGAGGCGCAGGATATCCTGGCTGGTGCGGAGACTGCCGAAGATCTGGGTCGGAATTTCGGCGCGAGTCTGACAGAAGCAGAGGTGATCTGGCTAATCGAGCATGAATTTGCCCAAACCGCCGAAGACATTCTCTGGCGGCGGAGTAAACTGGGCTTGCGCATGACAGCCGGAGAAATAGCTGCTCTGGAGGCGTGGTTGAGGGAGGAAAAATGACATTCATTTTGGCGATTGATCAGGGCACGACCTCTACGCGGGCGATTGTGTTCAATCAGGCCTTGTCCGTGGTTGCCTCGGCGCAGGAAGAGTTTCCGCAGATCTATCCGGCGAGCGGTTGGGTCGAACATGATCCTGCTGATCTTTGGGCGACCACGGCTGCAACATGCCGTGCGGCCATCGAACGGGCTGGTATCTCTATTGGGGATGTGGCCTCGATCGGGTTGACCAACCAACGCGAAACCACGCTGGTCTGGGACCGCAAAACCGGCAAACCGGTCTACAACGCTATCGTCTGGCAAGACCGCCGGACCGTGCAATTCTGTGCCGGACTGCGTGCCGAAGGGTTTGAGGAGACGGTAACAGACCGGACCGGTTTACTCTTGGACCCTTACTTTTCCGGCACAAAACTGTCGTGGATCCTCGACAATGTTGATGGTGCAAGGGCGCGAGCAGAGAAGGGCGAGTTGGCCTTTGGCACTGTGGACAGCTGGCTGGTCTGGAACCTGACAGGCGGCAAACGCCATGTCACGGACGCCACGAACGCAGCTCGTACAATGCTTTACGATATCCGCAATGGTCGGTGGTCAAAAACAATTTGCGACAGCCTCGGCGTGCCAATTGATATGCTGCCCGAGGTTCTGGATTGCGCGGCCGACTTTGGTGAAACCCGTGCCGACCTATTTGGGAGATCGATTCCGATCACGGGCATTGCGGGCGATCAGCAGGCGGCGACTGTCGGGCAGGCCTGCTTCGAGCCGGGTATGATGAAGTCGACCTATGGCACGGGGTGCTTTGCGCTTTTGAATACGGGGTCTGTTCCAGTGCGGTCGAACAACCGACTCCTTACTACGATTGCCTATCAGATAGACGGCAAGACTACCTACGCCCTCGAAGGGTCGATCTTTATCGCCGGTGCGGCTGTTCAGTGGCTTCGCGACGGTTTGAAGATCATCCGTGATGCAAAAGAAACCCAGCCGCTTGCCGAACAGGCCGATTTAGAGCAGGGGGTGATGCTTGTCCCTGCCTTTACCGGACTGGGCGCGCCCTATTGGAATGCCGAATGCCGTGGCGCCGTGTTGGGGTTGACCCGCAATTCCGGCCCTGCGGAATTCGCTCGGGCTGCGCTGGAAAGTGTGGGCTTTCAGACCCGTGACCTGCTCGAGGCGATGAAGACCGATTGGGGTGGCGACGGGCGGACTACGCTGCGGGTCGATGGTGGGATGAGCGCGTCGGATTTCACGATGCAGTTCGTGGCCGATATTATCGATGTGCCGGTCGACCGGCCAACCGTGCTGGAAACCACCGCAAAAGGAGTGGCATGGCTGGCCGGTTACAAGGCCGGCATCTATCCATCGCCCACCGGTTTCGCGGCATCCTGGGCGCGGGACCGGCAGTTTGTACCGGTGATGGACAGTCAGGATCGCGACGCCAGATACGGCCGATGGAAACGGGCCGTCACCGCGACGATGGCGTTTTGAACAAAGATGCCGGAACCTTGGTCCGGCATCTTTGTTTTAGTGAAGGACGATTTGCGTTTCGACGGGATCAAAGCGCGGGGTTTTCACCGTGATCGTGACGGTACCCGCGCCGGTTGGGCGAAGCCAGAAACCGGCTGTCCCACCGGCAAGAACGGTGGTCTCGGGGCCGATCAGCGTGGCAGGGCCGTCCAGCGTGACCGTGACTGGATCGTTCAGGAACATCAATTTGTGGCCCGCCTGATCGAGTGCGCGGACAATCACACGGATTTCGCCATCCTCGGCTGCGGCTTCGGTGACATCGGGCGCAACAATCAGCCTTTGCGGCAGGTTGTCGGCAGGATAGACATGTTCCGCGACCGCTTTGCCGTCTACGAAACCGGTGACGCGGCCTGCGTGCCAGCTTTGCCCCCAACTGCCCAGTTCCTCGGCCGAGAAGTGGCGATCGTCGATGATAACCGGCGGGTGCTCGAGATGCGGGAACCGTTCGCGATCAGGGCCGACGCGTTTGACAACGTTGGCATAGGACAGTTCGACCTCGTCGCAGTTTGTGAGGATCACCAATGGCAACACGCCGCCAATGTTGCGTTCCCCACGCGCCCAGACGGTGACGGGTTCCATCACGATGCCTTCGGATGGGGCTTTCTGACTGGCATAGACATAGGCCGCAAATTTCGGTTCGCGGAAAATCGTCATCACGCCGTGATGGCAGATACGGTCGCCCGCGCCGAAATCCTTGTGGGTGTTATAGTCGAACATGCACCAGCCGATGCAGCCCGCAATCCGGTCGTCGCCCATCGCCGCGTTGAGAACATCGGCGTGCCGCAGCACGTGTTCGGTCTGACGCTCTTCGGGATCGCCCGCTTTGGTCGGATACATGTGACCGTTATATTCGGTGACAAGATAAGGAACGTTGCGATCCAGACCTGTTACTTCCTTTTGGCCGCGCAGCGGAGTGCGCGGGCGGTTGTTGCCCGGCATCTCGAATTCGCCAAGCACGAAGTCGTTCATTGTGTAAACGTCTTCAAGCAGTTCGCTATCCGGAATGCAGCGCACGCCGCCGGTCGGTCGGGTGGTGTCCAGTGCCTTGGCGGCGACGTTGGTGCGGATATAGAAATCGTGGTCATCGGGGCTTTCGTTGATGCGGACGCCCCAGATGATGATCGACGGGTGGTTCCAGTCGCGCCGGATCATCCGTTCGACGTTGGCCACCGATTCATCCTTCCAGCTTTCGCCGCCGATGTGCTGCCAGCCAGGGATTTCCTCGAACACGAGGAGGCCGATTTCGTCACAGCGATCCAGGAAGTAATGGCTTTGAGGATAATGCGAGGTGCGCACGATGTTGCACGCCAGATCGTATTTCAGGATCTCGGCGTCCTTTTCCTGCGACCGCTTGCCTTGGGCATAGCCGGAATAGGGGAACGACTGGTGGCGGTTCAGGCCGCGCAGTTTCAGCGGTTCGCCATTCAAAAGGAATCCGTTCGGGGTCCATTCGACTGACCGGAAACCAAACCGTTCGATCACCCGATCGCCCGAGGGGATCGCCACTTCGGCCGTGTAAAGCGCCGGATCAGTGGTGGACCACAGGCGGGCCGCGAGGCCGGTGATCGTCACGGTGCCGTTGCCGGTCGCTTGACCGATTGCAATGCCTTCCGCATCGCAGATCGTGACGGTCGCCTCTTCATCGGTATCGACCAGCACTCGCACGGTTTTGGTGGCGGCGAGCACATCCGGCGTTTCGATCTTGACGCTCCGGATACGCGACGCGGGAAATTCGCAAAGCCAGCAATCGCGGTAGATGCCCGCGTAGGTCAGGTAGTCGATCCGACCTCCGAACGGCGGGATTTTCGGATTTTCCGATCCGTCGATCCGCACCGTGACAAGGTTGCGGCCTTGCACCAGTGGCACGGTGAATGGGGTGTAGCCATCGCGGTGACGCGTGACCAGTTCGCCGTTGACCCAAACATGCGCATCGGCCATCGCTGCGTCAAAGCGAAGCTCTGCGACCATATCCGACATGTTGTCGATCACCCGCTGGTAGGTGAATGTCTTCCAATAGGAGGTTTCGTCGAAATAGTTCAGCGGCAGGTCGACTGCGTTGTGGGGGAGTGTCACGCTTTCGCCGCTGACCGGTTGCGTTGTCCAAGCTGCGTCAAAACCGCAGGCAAACGTCCAGTCGTCGTTCAGTTTTGTTTCGGCACGCATCATATCACCATTCTGCAAAGCTGCCGTCGGCATGGCGCCAGACGGGGTTGCGCCAGCGGTGGCCTTCTGTGGCCGCGCGGCGGACTTTCTCTTCGTTTACTTCGATGCCAAGGCCCGGTCCCTGCGGGATCGCGACAAAGCCGTCCTTGTACTCAAACACGCTGCGATCCACGATGTAATCCAACAGATCCGAACCCTGATTGTAGTGGATGCCCAACGACTGTTCCTGAATGAACGCGTTGTAGCAGACGGCATCCAGTTGCAGGTTGGCCGCAAGCGCGATGGGCCCAAGGGGACAATGGAGCGCGACTGCCACATCATGTGCTTCTGCCATTGCGGCGATCTTGAAGGTTTCTGTGATACCGCCCGAGTGGCTCGGGTCGGGTTGGATGATGTCCACATAGCCTTGCTGGAGGATGGTCTTGAAATCCCAGCGCGAATAAAGCCGCTCGCCCAAGGCGATCGGGGTCGAACAATGGTTGGCGATTTCTTTCAGCGCTTCGACATGTTCGGACAGCACCGGTTCTTCGATGAACATCAGGCGGAACGGTTCGAGTTCCTTGGTCAGCACCTTTGCCATCGGACGGTGTACGCGACCGTGGAAATCGATGCCGATTCCGAAATCTTGTCCCATCTCGTCGCGAATCGCCTGAACACGTTCCAGAACCTGATCGACCTTGTCGTAGGTGTCGATGATCTGGAGTTCTTCGGTCCCGTTCATTTTCACAGCGGTGAAGCCACGATCCGCACATTCGCGGGCCATACGGGCCGTATCGCCCGGACGGTCGCCGCCGATCCAGCTATAGACGCGGATCTTGTCCCGCTGTTGGCCACCCAGAAGTGCATGGACCGGCACGCCGAGGGCCTTGCCTTTGATATCCCAGAGCGCCTGATCGATCCCCGCGATGGCTGACATATGGATGCCGCCGCCGCGATAGAAACCGGCTCGATACATGACCGTCCAGTGATCCTGAATAAACGTAGGGTCTTTGCCGATGAGGTAGTCCGACATTTCGTCCACGCAAGCGGCAACAGTCTGCGCGCGGCCTTCTAGAACGGGTTCACCCCATCCGCAAATGCCTTCGTCTGTGTTGATTTTGACAAAGCACCAGCGCGGCGGGACGATAAAGGTTTCGATAGACGTGATTTTCATTTGGGTCTCCGATCAGTCGGTGAATGGGTCGGTCAGATGGTAAGCTCCACTCAGGAACGCATCCGCGACAAGGGTAAATGGAGACAGATCGACATCGCTTTGGCCCGCTGCAATGAGGTCGCGAAAGCGCGCGTAAAGTCCCGCATATTCGCGGTTCTCTCCTTGCGCGACAATTACACCGTCGATGCTTGCAAACGCACCACCCTGATCCAGAACGAGGGTGCCTTCGGTTGTCTCGAACGTGATCCGCCAGAACTCGTCGCCGGTTTCCCGCCAGTCAAAATTCGCAGTGATCGGGGTAGAGCCCGATTTCATCACAAGGTCTGCTGCAATTGGGGTTTGGCGACCGATAGGGACGTAGAGGTCCGCTTTTGTCATTAAGACATCTTTGACGAGGGCTGTCAGGATGGACAGGGCGTTGATGCCAGGATCAAAGACCCCCAGGCCGCCTGCTTGCCAGATCCATTCCTGTCCAGGATGCCATTTGCGCACGTCCTCGCGCCAATCGATATGGATGGAGCGGATTGTTTTGCCTGCCAGCCACGATCTGACAAAAGGAACCGCTGCTGCTTCGCGCGAATGCCATGTCGCGAAGAGCGTCACGCCCTGGCGGACGGCTTCACGGCGTAGGGCGTCCAACTCGGAAAGGGTCGCGCCCGGGGGCTTTTCCAGCATCAGATGACGGCCAGACTCCAGCGCCGCCATAGCTTGTTCGAACCTGCCCTGAGGCGGGGTGCACAGCGTGATCGCGTTCAACGACGGCTCAATCGCCAGCATCGTATGGATGTTGGTATAGCTTTGTACGTCTGCTGTCGCGTTGCGGCTTGCGACCGCGCAAAGGTCGATACCATCCGTCGCGGCGATGGCAGGCAGGTGCTGTGCTCGCGCGATGGTGCCAAGGCCGACCAGCCCGATTCGGAGCGACATCAGCGCAACCGCAGTTCGGTTTTCGCGTCGAACAGATAGGCGCGCGCGGGATCGAATGTGACACCCATGCGATCCCCCATTTTGACGGCGGCCTTTGTGCGATCCTCGACGATCAGTGTTTCTCCCGTCGCGGCACGTAGGTGGATGTAGGACACACCGCCGAGTGCCTCGACCAGTTCAACGGTCATGGAGCCGTCGTTGGTCACGGTCAGTAATTCGGGGCGTAGGCCCACGGTTATATCGGCCCCGGCTTCAGGAAGCGTGATCGCGGTTGGGAAAGAGGCATCGAAGGCAGCGACGTTGACGGCACCTTTCAAGGCCTGACCTTTGAGAAAGTTCATCGATGGCGAACCGATGAACCCGGCCACAAATTTGTTGTCGGGATCTTCATACAGCTGCATCGGTGCGCCGACCTGTTCGATATGGCCCGCGCGCAGGACGACGATTTTGTCGGCCATGGTCATCGCTTCGACCTGGTCGTGGGTTACATAGATCATCGTCGCGCCGATTTCGCGGTGCAGGCGGGCGATCTCGGTCCGCATTTCCACGCGCAGTTCCGCATCAAGGTTCGACAGGGGTTCGTCGAACAGGAACACCTTGGGGCCGCGGACAATAGCGCGACCGATGGCAACGCGCTGGCGCTGGCCACCCGAAAGTGCGGCCGGTTTGCGATCCATCAGCGGGTCAAGTTTCAGGATACGCGCGGCTTCATCAACTTTGGACTTGATCTCCGCTTTGGGATGGCCGGTCATTTTAAGGCCGAAACCCATGTTTTCGCGCACCGTCATATGAGGGTACAAAGCATAGGTCTGGAACACCATGGCAACGCCACGGTCGGCGGCATCCGCGTGGGTGACATTATCCCCGCCGATCTCGACCTGACCGTCCGTCGTGGTTTCAAGTCCGGCAATCATACGCAGCAATGTGGATTTGCCGCAGCCCGAAGGCCCGACGAAAACGCAGAACTCGCCATGTTCGATGTCCAGATCGACCCCGTGGATCACTTCGACCTCGCCAAATCGTTTGACGATATTTCTGAGCGTTACTCCTGACACTTAATGTCCTCCCAAGCGTATTATTTCTGTTCCGGGAACCGCCAGGCATTGGCGGCGTCGGCAATTTTGGCGGCGGTTTCGCGCACGAGCGGTGCGTAGGACATCAGTCGCGCGCGGTCTGATGCGTCGGCGGTCGTGATGGATAGCGCGCCCATGATCCGACCGGCAGACGACAATATCGGAGCGGCGATGCAGCGGATACCCATTTCGTGTTCTTCGTCATCCCACGCGAACCCACGGGCGCGGATGTTGGCAAGTTCGGCCCGCAGGCTTTCGTCGGTGGTCAGTGTGTTCGCGGTAAAGCGGTGGAACGACTGGCGCGAAATGGCATCGGCGAGTTTCTCTTCGGGCAGGTGGGCCAGCATCGCCTTGCCGACGCCTGTGCAATAGGCGGGGCCGATCTTGCCCGATTGCGAGAACATCTCGACAGGGCGTTTGGCGTTCCGCTTGTCCACGTATAGCACCATTCCCTGATCCAACTGGGCAAGGTGGATGGTTTCGCCGGTGGCTGCCGACAGGGCATCCAGATCCGGCGCGGCAATCGGGGCAAGGCTGCTTTGCGCCCACGCAGCATGGGCCAGACGCACTAGTCGCAGGCCCGGCGCATAGGTCTGCCGATCCTCGTCATAGTTCAACATGCCCTGATTGGTCAGCGACTGGATGAAACGGAAAAGCGTTGCTTTCGGCAGGCCGGCCTTGGGCATCAGTTCCGAAAACCGGACGGGGCGCCCTAATTCCGCAACAAGGTCCAGCACCGCAAGCGTACGGCCTACGGTTCCATCCTGTTTCGATTTCTGTGGATCGGCGTCAGCCATGGCTCCCCTCCATTTGACTGTTGACAGCTTGGTTGATTCGCGACAAGGTTTCAATATCCAAAATTTGGTTCCATAATGTGAAACCTAGCATATTGAATCATGGATCATCAAGGGAGGATAATGATGAAAGCGATGAAAACTTTTGCCGTAGCTGCGCTGATAGCTTCGGTCGCTGTTCCGGCACTCGCAGAGCAGCGTACACTTGTGTTCAACACGGATGCGTCGGATCCTGCGCCGAAGGCCGCGTTTGAACAGTTGGTGGCTGATTTCGAGGCCGCCTACCCGGAGATCGACGTTGTCGTGAACACCTTCGACCACGAAGGCTACAAGACCGCGATCCGCAACTTCCTGACCGCAGACAGCCCTGACCTTGCCAACTGGTACGCCGGTAACCGTATGCGTCCGTTCGTTGAAGTAGGTCAGTTCATCGACGTTTCCGACGTCTGGGCGGAAAATGGACTGTACGAGAGCCTTGGTTCGGCTCTGTCGTCGATGACCATCGATGGCAAGCAGTGGGGCGTGCCTTATACCTACTACCAGTGGGGCATCTACTACAACAAAGACGCTTACGCGAAAGCAGGCGTGGACGCTGCCTCGATCAAGACCTGGGATGATTTCATCTCGGCTTGTGAAAAGTTCCAGGCGGCTGGCATCGACTGTCTGACCACCGGTTCCAAGGCCCTCTGGCCGATCGCCGGTATCTTTGACTACCTCGACCTGCGCACCAACGGTTACGACTTCCACATGCAGCTGACCAGCGGCGACATCGCGTGGACCGATGATCGCGTGAAGGCCGTCTTTGCCGAATGGGCCAAGGTTCTGCCGTATACCACTGCAAACCACGCCGCGATTGACTGGCAGGATGCTGTGTCGAACATCGTTCAAGGATCGGCTGCGAACTACGTCATTGGCAACTTTGCCGTGGCCGCGTTCAAAGACGGTGGTCTGACCAACGACAATCTCGGCTTTATGCAGTTCCCGGAAATCACCCCGGGTCTGGCACGCGCCGAAGAAGCTCCGACCGACACCATTCACATTCCGGCCGGTGCCAAGAACGTCGAAGACGCTAAACTGTTCCTTGCCTTCCTTGCTTCGTCGGAAGTGCAGACCAAGATGAACGGTACCCTCGGTCAGTTGCCTATTAATAGCGGTTCAAGCGTGGGTGACGATCCCTACCTTGCTGCTGGCTTCGAGATGCTCTCGACCGCAGACGGCGGCATCGCCCAGTTCTTTGATCGTGATGCTCCGGCTGAAATGGCAAAGGCAGGTATGGAAGGCTTCCAGGAATTCATGGTCAAGCCGGAACGTCTAGATGATATCCTTGAGCGCCTCGAAAAAGTACGAGTCCGCGTCTATCAATAAAAGCAATAACGGAGGGTGGTTTTGGCTGCCCTCCGGCCTTCAAGACGACTGGGAGAAAGTCCAAGAATGTCCGCTTCAACCGATTCCCTAAATTCCCGCCGGCGGCCTCGTGCGTTTGCGCCGTGGCTTTTTTTGGCCCCCGGTATGGCGATGTTCCTCTTTTATGTGATTATCCCGATTTTCCAGTCGCTCTGGGTGTCTTTCTATGATTGGGACGGGCTGAGTGACGCCAAATGGATCGGTATCGCGAATTATCTAGAACTTCTGGACGACGATGCGTTTTACACTAGCCTGAAAAACAACATCATTTGGCTTGTACTATACATGCTGTCGGTTCCAGCGGGGCTGATGATTGCTCTGTTTCTTAACCAGACCGTCCGCGGTATCCGCATTTACAAATCGCTGTTCTTCTTCCCGTTCGTGATTTCGCAAGTTGTCGTCGGCTTGATCTTTTCGTGGTTCTATGCCCCGGGCTTCGGTCTTTTGTATAAACTGATCGAACTGGTGACCGGGCAGGGCGTCGCTATTCTGGCGGACGAGAACCTTGTCACCTATGGCATTATCGCGGCGGGCCTCTGGCCGCAGATCGCCTATTGTATGATCCTGTATCTGACCGGCCTGAACGCCGTTGCGTCCGACCAGATCGAGGCCGCGCGTCTGGACGGTGCCAAGGGATGGAGGATGCTCTGGTACGTTGTGATCCCGCAACTGCGCCCCGCGACCTTTATCGCGATTGTGGTGACGGTGATCGGCGCGTTGCGCAGCTTTGACCTTGTTTCCATTATGACGTCCGGCGGTCCCTTCGGGTCGAGCCGCGTCCTGTCCTATTTCATGTATGAACAGGCCCTGTCCGAATACGGCTACCGTATGGGCTATGGTGCGGCCATTGCCGTTGTTCTGTTCGCCATCATGATTATCTTCATTTCGGGCTTCATCTGGAAGATGTGGCGCGACGAAAAAGGAGTGCGCTGATGTTTCCGCGTCCCATTCAGAGCATGTCGCCTGCGTCGAAGGTGGCTTATAAGATCGCGCTTCCGGTGATGTTGGTCCTGTGGCTTTTGCCGTTACTTGGCGTGGCCATGACGTCGATCCGCCCGTCTGGCGACCTTGCTGCGGGGAACTACTTTGGCATCCCGTCTCGGTTGGCGTTCGACAACTACCTGACTGTGTTCCGCAACACCGATTTGGAGCGCTATCTGCTCAATAGCTTCAAGGTGACGATCCCGACCGTGATCGGAGCGGTCGGCCTGTCGTGCCTGACCGGTTTTGCCTTGGCAATCTACAAGTTCAAGTCGAACCTGATCCTGTTCTTCATTTTCGTGGCAGGGAACTTTGTTCCGTCCCAGATCCTGATGGTGCCGGTCCGTGACCTGACCGTCAGCATGGGCATGTACAACACTACCATGGGACTTGCGCTGTTCCACATCGCGTTCCAGACCGGTTTCTGTACGCTGTTCATGCGCAACTTCATCAAGGCGCTGCCGTTCGAACTGGTCGAGGCGGCCCGCGTCGAGGGTGTCAGCGAATGGCAGATTTTCCGCCATGTCGTGATGCCGCTGATGCGGCCGGCAATCGCGGCGCTTTCGGTGCTGGTGTTCACCTTCATCTGGAACGACTTTTTCTGGGCGATGGTTCTGACCACCGGTGCTGCGACCCAACCGATCACGGCAGGTCTGAACAGTCTGAACGGACAATGGATTGCCGCGTGGCACCTTGTGTCGGCGGGGTCGATCCTTGCCGCGCTGCCGCCGGTTCTGATGTTCTTCCTTATGCAGCGCCACTTTATTGCGGGCCTGACCCTTGGAGCCGTGAAATGATGCAGGTCTGGAAACTCGAAGACCAACGCCAGACGCTGGTTTTGGCGTCGGAAGACGGGCGAATGCCCTCGGTCGTCTATTGGGGCGGGAAACTTCCCAAAGGCGAGGATCTGGCGGTGCTAGCGCAAGCTACGCGCCTTGATGTGACCAGCGGTATGCTGGACCGGTCGCCGGACCTGTCAATCTGTCCAGAGGTCTCGCAAAGCTTTTCCGGTCAGCCCGGTCTAGCGATCCGCTCCGAAGACGGAACGCCGCTGCGCCCACGTTTCGCTCTGGAGTCTGTGGACAATACAGATGACACCCTGACGGTGACGGCAAGGGATGCAGCGCTAGGGTTGACCTATCGGGCGGTCTTCACGTTGGTCCATTCGACCAGCGTGATCGAGGCGCGGTCGGAGATTGGCTCTCTCTCTCCGATTTGGCTGGATTGGCTGGCTGCGCCTGTTTTCCCAGCACCGCAACTGGCCGACAGGATGATCGATTTTTCCGGCCGCTGGTGTGGCGAGTTCCAGCGGGTCGATACCCCCTGGACACCGGGCGCGCGCTTGCGGGATAATCGCACCGGCCGCACAGGACATGAATATTTCCCCGCGATTATTCTGCCGGTCGGTGATGCGCGAAACACGGCTGGCGAGGTGGTGGCATTCCATTACGGTTGGTCCGGAGGGCACCGTATGGTGGCCGAGGAGTTGCCCGATGGACGCAGGCAGATCCAGTTCGGCCATGCGCCTGGAACACACCTTGCGACGGGCACGTCTTTCGCTTCGGCCACGGTGTTTGCGGCGAGGTCCGAGGATGGCATGAACGGCTGTGCCGTCGCATTCCAGCGCCACTTGCGGGATCATGTCGTGCGTTGGCCGCATCCCGACCGTCCGCGTCCTGTACATTATAACTGCTGGGAAGCGATCTATTTCGATCACAAGCTCGACGAACTGAAAGAGATTGCAGAGCGGGCTGCCGCACTTGGCGCGGAACGGTTCGTACTGGACGATGGCTGGTTCGGGCGACGAGATGATGACACCAGTTCGCTGGGTGATTGGGACATCGATGCGCGCAAATATCCCGATGGTCTTGATCCGCTTGTCAGTCATGTCAAATCACTGGGCATGACTTTCGGAATCTGGTTCGAACCCGAGATGGTCAATCCTGACAGTGATCTTTATCGAGCGCACCCCGACTGGGCGCTGGGGGATGCTGACCAGATTACGGGTAGGCAGCAGCTTGTTCTGGATATGTCGAATCCCGCGGTGGTTGAATATTTATATAGAAAGATCGCCGCGGTACTGTCGGTTTACGACGTTGATTATATCAAATGGGACCACAACCGCGTTCTTCCCTACCCCGACGCCGCACAGGCTGAGGGCACTTGGGAGTTGTTGGAACGTCTTGGGCGTGATTTCCCTGAAGTTGAGATCGAAAGCTGTTCTTCGGGCGGTGGACGAATTGATTTTGGGATTCTCGGCCGGACCCAGCGGGTCTGGCTGTCGGATAGTAATGACGCGATTGAGCGGCTCCGCATCCAGCACGAAGCTGCTCTTTTCCTTCCGATGGCCGTTACCGGTAGCCACGTGGGGCCGCGCCATTGCCATACTTCAGGCCGGGTGATCGATATTCATGTGCGGGCCTGGGTTGCTGCGCAGCGACATATGGGTTTCGAAATGGACCCCCGCGAATTAACCGATGACGAAGCGGTCGTTCTGAAAGACGTTACTGCGTGGTGGAAGACCAACCGCAACTGGACCATTGCCGCAGACATCTTGCGTCTCGATTCGGTCGATCCCGAGGTCACGGCGGAACTACAGCGAGCGGCTGATGGTAGCCGGTTTATTGTGTTTGTCGGACAAACGGGTACCTCGGCGCAGGTTCTGCCGCGTCCCTTACGTCTGTCTGGGTTGGAAGTCGATGCGATGTATAAAGTCGCTCTGCTGGACTCGGTTGGTAACAATCCGGCCTCGCGCAAAGGTGTGACACTGTCGACCGCACCTGTAGTCCTGTCCGGCCGGTTCCTAATGCAACAGGGCTTGTCCTTGCCAAAATGTTTCCCCCAGTCCATTTGGGTTGTTGAAGGAGAGCGGGTATGATCCGCCCCGAATGGATAGCCGCAGACTGGGGTACCACCAATCTCAGGATCTGGGCGATGGATGGCGACAGGATTCTCGAAAGTCGGTCATCTACTGATGGGATGGGAGTTCTCAAGCCGGATCAGTATCCCGCGGTTCTTGCGCGAGTTATTGATGGATGGGGCAAGGCGCCGGTTATTGCTTGCGGAATGGTCGGTTCGCGTCAGGGTTGGCGTGAAGCACCTTACACGGCCACGCCTACTTTAGTTTCGCCTCATCTGGTTGCCGTGCCTGGTCAGGATGTCTGGATTGTCAGCGGTGTTAAGCAGATGGACCCACCCGATGTTATGCGGGGTGAAGAGACCCAGATCGCAGGCCTTTTAAAGAGATTGCCCACCTTTTCCGGGACGGTTTGTTTGCCTGGTACACATACAAAATGGGTGCGAGTTGAAGATGGTGAGATAATCAGTTTTCAGAGTTTTATGACGGGTGAGTTGTATTCTCTTTTGAGTAATCAGTCTGTGTTGCGGCACTCTGTTGGGGATGGAAATGATCCCGCCGAGTTCATGAGGGCCGTCAAGGAGGCGCTGGCCGATCCAACAGCCAGTTTCGGCAGGCTTTTCCAACTGCGTGCGGGTGGACTTGTTGGAGATTTGACGCGCGAGAAAGCTGGTGATCGGTTGTCAGGGCTCTTGATCGGTTGGGAACTTGCAAGTGCGAAGCGGTATTGGGATGAACATGAAGTCATGGTGATTGGTGCTCCACGTTTGTTCGCGTTGTATCACGAAGCGTTGCAGGGCATCGGTGCGGCATCTTCCGTAATGTCAGGGGAAGACGCCACGCTCGCAGGATTATGTGCGGCTTGGTCGAACCTTAAGGATACTTTATGACAAGAAATATTATTGCCATTCTGCGCGGAATAACTCCAGATGAGGCTTTGGAAGTCGCGGCAGTATTAATAGATGCGGGTGTGACCAAGATTGAAGTTCCGCTCAACTCACCAGATCCGATTTCCAGTATTGCCAGAATGCAGAAACAGTTTGGTGAAGAGGCACTAATCGGAGCCGGTACAGTGATTTCGGTGTCGCAAGTTGCGCAGGTTGCTGCAACCGGTGCGCGACTAATAGTGTCGCCAAATAACGATCCATCAGTCATTAGGGCAACAAAGGCTGCAAATATGCTGAGTTTCCCGGGGATCATGACACCGACAGAAGTGTTTTCTGCTCTGGCGTCTGGGGCTGATGGTCTGAAATTGTTCCCGGGTGAAGTGATTGGGCCAGTTGGTCTAAAAGCAATGAGAGCGGTAATTCCGCAGGAGGTGCCATTGTTCGCTGTTGGCGGCGTATCGGCCCAAAATATGGGCGACTGGATCCGTTCTGGCGCTGCAGGTTTCGGCATTGGGTCTTCAATCTATAAGCCGGGGGATAGCACTACTGTAATTGCCCGTAAGGCACGTGAAATTGTGGATGCGTGGGATGCTGTCCAATGATGTTCGATCCGACACCTTGTGAACTTGGTGAGGGCGCCTTGTGGCACGATGGCCGGCAAAGCCTATTTTGGTTCGACATAATGAACCGGAAGCTGTTTGAAAGAACTCTCGATGGTCACGTTTCGGTTTTTGAGTTTGATCATTTGACTAGTGCTGCGGCCATTGTCGACGACAATAGTTTACTGGTCGCATCAGAGATTGCCTTGTCCATTTTGGATCTTGAGACCGGCAATCTTTCGTTCGTTACAAATCTTGAAGCTGATGATGATGTCACAAGATCAAACGATGGACGCGCTGACCCTTTTGGTGGTTTTTGGATAGGAACTATGGGCAAGAATGCTGAAAAAGGTGCAGGATCTATATGGCGTTTTTATAGAGGTGAACTGAAGCGCCTTTACACGGATCTCACAATAACGAACTCTATTTGTTTTTGCCCAAAAGGTAAAACCGCCTACTTTGCTGATACGATATCTGGCCAGATTATGAGCGTGTCATTAGACACAGAGGGATGGCCTGTTGGCACTCCAGATGTGTTTGTTGACCTTCGTGAACACGGCCTCAACCCCGACGGTGCAGTTACCGATCGTGATGGAAACCTCTGGTCTGCGCAATGGGGCGCATCTCGTGTAGCCTGCTATAGTCCCAATGGAACGTTTCTGCGGTCTGTTTCTTTTCCAGCCAGCCACACTTCTTGTCCTACATTTGGTGGGGTAGAGTTTGACACACTATTTGTCACGACGGCACGCGAAGGGCTGGCGGAACCAAATGACGTGGATGGCGCGGTATATGCCGCTCCGTTCACCGCAGTAGGATTGCCAAGTGCTCGCGTGATCCTTTGAAACGGCACCGTTTACACATGAAAGCACCGCTTTGGGGGAGTTTAAGTCGATATTTTAGATGTAGAAAATTTGTACGTCTTGGGCGAGAGCATTTGATTTCTTTTAGAGTATTGTGGAATTGCTTCAAAGCACAGCGAAGACCGCATTCCGCCGATGTCGTTGCGTAAGCATGCTCAGACAATAGCTCAGACTATTCGACTGCGTTTACCTGGTACTCTTCCCCAATAAGACGCTCGGCAGTGAACCTGTCGGTGATTAGCAGGTCGATGACGCCGGTACGCAGAGCCCCGCGAATGGCGTCAGTCTTGCTTTCCCCACCAGCTAAGGCCATCACGCGATCTACCTTTGCAAGTTCGTCAAGTGTCATGCCGATAACCCGATCATCCAACGGTGTCTTTACCGTTTTACCGTCACTGTCAAAGAAACGAAGACTGGTATCGCCGACACCACCCGCCTCAGTTACATCTGCCAATTCGCGTGAAGAAAATACGTTGCCGCTTCGTGATAGCATCGAAGATGGCTCAGCCAAGCTGGCAAACACGTCTCCGTATCCCTCCAACTTGATGGCTCTGCCCCTGTCACCGCTACGATCGAAAAAGACGCTGGAGGTGCAGAACAAGCGGACTGATGTAAATGCTGAAAGCGGTCATTGGCTGCCCCTTGAGTCAATGACCGCTTCTCTAATTGGGCATCTTGGTCAAGCTCGTTTTCTTTCATTCGTCAGAAGGATCGTTTTTCCGGGTCACGCTTCTCTTCGCAGTCTGGATTGGCGTTCGAAGGGCGCCGCTGCATGCATGCGTCGGATTGGTAGTGGAGAGCCCCGCTTTCCGGCGCGCTTCAAGTTGCGCAGCAGACATTTTCGGCTTCATCCACACACCTCGTCCGGATGGACGATCCCGTTCAGGTCAGGTGGTGGGCTATTGGGTCATGCCTGGCCTCCCACTTTTTCCTGACGGAATTCTGTGCCGTCGATCCACATTCGATGGAGAAGAACGGCGAGTTTACGGGCGACGGCCACAACGGCTCGACGCCGACCTTTGGTGCGCATTAGGCGCATGCCCCATGACTTTATCTGCGATCCGGCCATCGTTCGCATGAGCAACGCATTTGCAGCAGCGTAAAGCGTCGCTCGGACATTCTGATCACCGGCCTTGGAGATACGACCTGGGTTGTCATGTTCGCCGGACTGGTATCGCCTCGGCGTGAGGCCAAAGTGCGCGGCTACTGTGCGAGAACGTTTGAACCGATTGGGGTCATCGACCGCTGCTTTGAATGTGAGAGCCGCGATCGGGCCCACACCAGGCACCGTCATCATCCGCATACAGACCTCGTCTTGCGACGCCGCATGCTTCACCCGTCGATCCAGTTCAAGATAATGCTGGAATAGGACGGCACGTGCATCGAGCAACGGAATGACCGCATGCGCGAGAACTTCATCCATCTCGATCATGGGCCTAACGAGATCGTCGAAGCTACCGTGCTTAACGGTCCGGGGAAGGCGAACACCAAATATCTTCAGCAAACCACGCACTTCGTTTGCCAAGTCCATTGTTTTCTTCAACAAGGCCTTTCTGGTGCTCAGCAGAGCCCGTAGCCCGTGCGCCTCTCGGCTCTTCATATGCACCGGGCTGAACCAACCCGTCCGCAAAATCTGAGCAATGCCTTTCGCGTCCGTCTTGTCAGTCTTATTCCGCATCGCTGAAAGTGCAGCACTGACCTGGCGAGCCTCCATGCACACGATCTCGAAGCCCTTGTCTTTCAGGCCGAAGAAGAGGTACTGGCTCAGCGCACCAGCCTCAAAGCCGATCCGCACTATCGGGTGGCCGAACGCGTTCAGGCAATTGACGATTTCATCGACCTCACACGGGAGCTCTCGCTCCATGCAAACCTTGCCACGACCGTCCAAAATGCAAAGCGCGCAAGACCGAAGCGACACATCCAAACCAACGAAGTATTCCATTTTCTGTCTCCCTCTTCTCACAGCAATGCTGCGATCTTAACGGGAGCTCGACCTTTGAGTAGGGTCAGCCCAATTACGCATGCTCTCCGCCCTTACTCCCCAAATACCACCTCTTCCTGCTTTTCCCAACTCGCCGTCACCAAATCGGTCATCTCCCGTATCGTAATGCTCGGAACCTCCCGACCGTAAACGAGCCTCCGCAGAACCTCGGGCGCAAGATAGGTCAGCCGCAAATGCCGGGTGACGTAACGCTCGTGATTGCCGATAGCGGCCGCAAGATCCTTCGCGGTCTCAAATTCACCGGAGCCGAGCCTGCGCCGCCATGACTAAGCAAGTCCAATGGCGCGGAGAAGGTTGCAACATTCGCCAGACTCCGCGGGTTCCTGAGTGATGTTGCCCGGTGGAACGATCCTCGGCCGCCCGCTGCGCTTCCGAATGGTGAGGGGGACAAAGATTTGGATGCTGTTAGGAGTGGTCATGATCAAGCGGCCTCCTCTTTGGTGGGGGTGATCAGATCTTGAATAACCCCGCCGATGGCCTCGGTGCGGATATCGATGACAAGGCACTGTAAGACTAAACGGCCTTGAGCAGGGTAGGGTACGTGGTTAGCGTTTTGGGATGACCATGCGCTCTCCATTTCGATACTTCAAGACGAGCCCAGAGGTGATCCGCTTAGCGGTCATGCTCTATGTGCGGTTCCCTCTGTCTCTTCGTAATGTGGAAGACCTCCTGCATGAGCGGGGGATCGATGTTAGCCATGAAACGATCCGTTATTGGTGGAATAGATTTGGTCCGCTGTTTGCTTCTGAAATCAGGAAGCGAAGAGCGGACAGATTGAAATCCAGCTCGAATTGGCAATGGCACCTGGACGAGGTCTTCGTGAAAGTGAAAGGCGTGCGGCATTACATGTGGTGTGCTGTTGATCATGAAGGGGAGGTGCTTGAAAGCTATGTCACTAAGCGCCGAGACCGTAAGGCAGCATTGAAATTCCTTAGGAAATCTATGCGTAGATACGGAAGCCCTCAGGAAATAGTTACCGATAATCTACGGACTTATGGCGTTGCTATGAGAGACATAGGAAATACTGAGAAGCAGAAAACGGGCAGGTGGCTCAACAACCGTATTGAGAATTCTCACCTTCCGTTTCGACGACGAGAACGTGCCATGCTGAGGTTTCGGCAAATGCGATGTTTGCAGAAATTCGCCGCCGTTCACTCTCCCATCCACAATCACTTCAATCAGGAACGACAGCACTACAGCCGAAGCTAATTTAAGACCTTACGCGCCGCGGCTCTCGCCGAGTGGCGCCAACTTGGCACGATTTGAAGACTTGGTGGAGCGACAAACGGAGACGAGTTCAGAATTAGTCTGACAGCACCCTCGAAAGAATAGTGATAAATCAAGTTACTTGATTAACTGTGACATCGGTGTCATGACATCGGTGTCACGATTCCATTTGGGCCACGGGAGGGGAACGTTTGGCGACGATCTACGACGTAGCAAAGATAGCAGGGGTCTCTCCAAAGACTGTGAGCCGAGTGCTCAATGGGGACGCGCCTGTGGGTGAGAAGACCCGCGAGGCGGTCGAAAAGGCAATTCTCGAACTTGGCTATGTCCCCTCAAACGCCGCTCGAATGATGCGTTCCTCGCGCTCAGGTCTCATCGGGCTGATTACCGGTGCAATTTCCACGACTTCAGACGGCAATGATCCCAAGGGTCTCCCTGACTTGCTTATCGTTCAGGGCATTCAGTCGGTCATGTCTGCGACTGGTATGACGCTGATGATCGCAGACACGGGCGGTAGCTCGGCGCGTGTGCCGGAGCTCATTCGCACCTTTGTCGAGCATCGCGCAGAGGGCATCATTTATGTTGCCGACTATCACCAGCACGTCGAACTGCCTCCCGCTCCTAAGGGGACGCCACTCGTCCTTGTCAATTGTTATGATGATCGCGGAACGCCTTCGGTGCTTCCTGATGATGAGCGCGGACAGCACGATCTTGTAGCGCGTCTTATCGAGGCAGGACATCGACGGATTGGCTATCTCACGTTGCCTAAAGGGATGGACGCAACGCGCCTTCGCCTTGAAGGCTATAAGCGCGCGCTTGCCGAAGCGGGTATCGAGTTTGATCCCGAGCTGATTTCTACAGGCTTCATGCATGACAAGCATCGCAACTCAGCGGTCCTTTGGGATGCGATTGATCGCGTCTTGTCTCTGCCCAATCCACCGACTGTTTTGTGCTGCGGTAACGATGAGATGGCAATGCGCGCCTATGGCATTTTGCGCACGCGCGGCATCCGAATGCCCGAAGATATCTCTGTTGCCGGCTATGATAACTACCGCGTTATCGCTGAAACCCTTTTCCCGCCATTGACCACCGCTGAGCTGCCCTATGCGGCGATGGGTGCGCGCGCAGCTGACTGGCTTTTGTCGCTCATAAATGACGAGACCCACCAACAGACCAACCCGACCCTCGTGTCTGGTCCTGTGAACTGGCGGTCCTCTGTGACTGCTAATGCCTCGGCGGATGGCAAAACGATCCGCTTTCCACTTTCGAACGGGAGGAACCCCCAATGAAACTGTTTACACTTTCTGCTGGCGCTATGGCGCTCACCGCAGGGATGTCTGGCGCTGCCTTCGCTCAGACCGAACTGACCATGTGGTATCACGGCGCAGGCAATGAAGTCGAAAGCCAGATCATCAACCAGATCGTTTCGGACTTTAACGCCAGCCAGTCCGACTGGTCTGTAACGCTCGAGTCGTTCCCGCAAGCTGCCTACAACGACTCCGTCACCGCTGGCGCGCTCGCTGGCAACCTGCCGGACATTCTCGACGTTGATGGACCCAACATGCCGAACTGGGCGTGGTCGGGCTATATGCAGCCGCTGCAAATCGACGAAGCCAAAATCGCCAACTTCCTCCCCGGCACCAAGGGTATTTGGGATGGCAAGCTCTACTCGATCGGTCTTTGGGACGCAGCTGTTGCCCTCGTAACCCGTCAGTCGATCATCGATGAGCTTGGCCTGCGCACGCCGACCCTCGAGCAGCCTTGGACCCAAGACGAATTCATGGCCGCACTTGATGCAGCAAAGGCGTCTGGCAAGTATGACTTCGCACTTGACCTCGGTACAGCTTGGACAGGTGAATGGTTCCCATATGCATTCTCGCCGCTTCTCCAGTCGTTCGGTGGTGATATCATCGATCGTTCGTCCTACAAGTCGGCTGAAGGCGCTCTGAACGGCGACGCAGCAAACGCTTGGGGCAACTGGTGGCAGGGTCTCTTCGCAAACGGCTACGCTCAGGCAACTCAGGACGGTGCTGACCGCGATACCGGTTTCAACACCGGTAAGTATGCCTTCTCTTGGAACGGCAACTGGGCAGCTCTCGGCACTCTCGCTGCTTATGACGACGCTCTCTTCCTTCCTGCACCTGACCTCGGCAATGGTCCGAAGATCGGTGCTGCATCCTGGCAGTTCGGCGTTTCGGCAAGCTCTGAGCACCCAGATGGTGCTTCGGCCTTCATCGAGTTCGCGCTTCAGGATAAATACCTTGCAGCATTCTCGAACGGCATTGGCCTGATCCCAGCAACCCCAGCGGCTGCTGCGATGACCGAGAACTACAAAGAAGGTGGTCCGCTCCACGGCTTCTTTGCTCTGAGCCAAGCTCAAGGCGTTCTTCGCCCTGTAACCCCTGGCTACGTTGTTCAGGCAAAAGTCTTTGAAAAGGCTGCTGCTGACATCGCAAACGGTGCAGACGTTGCCGACACTCTTGATGCTGCGGTCGATGAAATCGAAGCAGATATCGAGAAGAACGGCGGCTACGGCCACTAATCCTCCCTAGTGGATGGTTCTCCCGAGCTTCGGCTCGGGGGAACTGCTTTTCAATACGTCTTCAAGGTCAGCATTATGGCGACGTCCTCCAAACTCACTTCATCGAACCGAGCAGGATGGCTCTTCGCACTTCCGGGCTTTGGTTTGATGGTTGTCTTCATCATCCTGCCCTTCTTTTTTGCGATCGCTCTTTCCTTTACCAATCAGCGACTAATCTCTCCCAACCCGACCGAGTTTGTCGGCATGGCGAATTATAAATCGCTCCTTGGCGTAGGCATGATCACGCTTGAGCCCGAACGCGATGCAAGCGGAGATATCATTCGCGACGACAGCGGCGCGCCGACCTATCCCAAGCTTCGTAATTTCACGCGCAAGAACCCTGACTATCCCAAGCTAGACGGGATGCGCGAATGGACCAGCTGGCAATCGGGTGAAAATCGCACCTATGTCCTTGCGCGAGACGTTGTCTTTATGCGCGCCGTTCTGAACACGCTGATCTTTGTGTTGGTGGTCGCTCCGGTTCAAGGTGGTCTTGCTCTCGGACTTGCGCTGCTGATCAACCAAAGACTTCGCGGCATCAATGTCTACCGCGCGATCTATTTTATGCCCGTCGTGGTCTCGATCGTGGTTGTCTCACTTCTGTGGCGGTTCATCTATGATGGCAACAATGGTCTTCTGAACAATATCCTAAGCTCGCTCACTTTCGGTGCGTTCTCTCCGATTGATTGGCTCGGCAATCCAGATACCGCTCTTGGCTCGATCATCGGAATGTCGATCTGGCAAGCCGTTGGGTTCCACATGGTGATCTGGCTTTCTGGTCTCCAGACCATTTCGCCCACCCTTTATGAGGCAGCTGAAATCGAAGGCTCCAGCAAGTGGCAGACCTTCCGCTATGTGACCTGGCCAGGGCTTCGCAATACTGCGGTTCTTGTTCTCATCGTCATCACAATGCAGGCCTTTGCTCTCTTTAGTCAGATCGACGTTATGACGAGCGGTGGCCCTCTCGACAGCACACAGACCATCGTCTTCCAAGCAGTTGAACGTGGCTATGGCAAACAGGACATTTCGGGCGGTTCCACTATCTCGGTGATCCTCTTCGTTATCGTTCTGTCGATTTCTCTCATCCAACGCTGGCTTACACGGGAGCGTCGCTGATGGCACTTGTTTCACCTGATAACCGCGGTCTGCGCCTTGCGACACGCTATGCGGTATTGACGATCATCGCTTTGATCTTCTGCTTTCCGCTTGTCTTCATGATTATGTCGTCGCTCAAGCCGAGCGAGCAACTTTTGCTCGACACCGCATCGCTGCGGGCATTCCTGCCAATCGGCGACATCAGTCTTGATAACTATTCGGCGGCTTTTAAACGCGCACCTGTTGGACTCTTCGTCTTTAACTCAATGCTTGTCACAGGCGTTACGGTCGTTCTCTCGCTCCTCATCTGTTCGATGACCGCGTTCTCGATCGTTTTCTTGAACTGGCGGGGGCGAGACCTTGTGCTCTCAATCATCCTTGCGACTTTGATCGTGCCGTTCGAAACTATCGCAATTCCGATGCTTTTGCTGGCGTCCAAGCTGCCGTGGATCGGTCTTGATGGGTTTACGACTGGCTGGCTCAATACCTATCGCGTGCAGATTGTGCCGTTCATCGCGGATGGTTTGACCATCTATCTCTTCGTGCAGTATTTCAAAGATCTACCGCACGAGTTGATCGAAGCCTCTCGCGTCGAGGGTGCGAGCTGGGGCCAGATTTACCGCCGCATTGTGATGCCGCTTGCCGGACCTGTGCTTGCGACCGCAGCGATCCTTAAGTTTCTGGCGATGTATAACCAGTATCTGTGGCCGCTTATGGTCGTGCAGCAGGAGCAATACCGTCCTGTCATGGTTGGGCTTCAATACTTCTTCCAGCTCAACATCGCTTGGGGCGAGATCATGGCCTACCTCAGCCTGATCACTGTGCCCGTTCTTGCCTTCTATCTCTTCTTGCAACGTGCCTTCATCGCGTCGATCGCATCGACGGGCGTCAAAGGCTAATTAGGAAAACGACAATGGTTCTTTCACTTGAAAACCAATGGATTTGGGACAGCTGGTATGCCTTCGATGGCGAAAAGCACCACTGCTATTTCCTCAAGGCCGACAAATCGCTGGGCGATCCTGATCTGCGCCATTTCAATGTTACTCAAGGGCATGCGGTTTCTACCGACTTGACCAATTGGGAACACCTTGGCACCTGCCTGACCCCGTGGCGCAATGGTCCTGCTTGGGATGATAAGACCACATGGACAGGCTCCGTCGTTCAGGACGATGACGGCCTGTGGCACCTCTTTTACACAGGAACGCGCCAAAGCGAGAGCGCACTCTATCAGCGCGTTGGTCATGCGACTTCGACAGATATGCATTCGTGGGAACGTGTTGGCGATGGTCAGTGCCTCGACCTCACTGGACCGAATGCAAAATACTATGAATGCGAGCATGCAATTGGTCACTGGCATGACCGTGCGATGCGCGATCCTTGGGTGATGCGCGACCCTAAAGGGGACGGGTGGCTCATGTATTTCACGGCACGTGTGCCTGGAATTGAAGAGCCAAATGGCGGCGGCGCCGTAGGCTTTGCGACCTCGCAAGACCTTATTCGGTGGGAATTGCAGCCGCCGGTATTTACCGGCGACTATGGCCAGCTCGAAGTGCCGCAGGTCTTTGAGATCAATGGTAAGTGGTATTGCCTTTTCTGCACAGCTGCCGAGCATTGGTCCAAAGGCCGCATCGCCGAGGCTGGGGTTCCGCCTGTGACGGGCAACCATTACCTCATCGCCGACAATCCGCGCGGTCCATGGAAAACAGCACCCGGTTTCCTTGATGGGGCATTGCCGTGCGAGCGCTATGCCGCCCGCATCGTTGAGAAAGATGGCGAGCATTTCATTCTTGGGTTTGCTGATTACGGCAAAGACAAGTTTGGCGGCTATATCCATGATCCGCAGCGTGTGCTTGTAGATGCTAATGGTCTCTTGCTGTTGGAGCAGGCGGACTGAGTAATGGCGGATATCTCTCTTAAGAAGCTCAAAAAATCCTATGGTCCGGTCGACGTGATTAAAGGCGTCGACATCGAGATCAACCATGGTGAGTTTGTCGTCTTTGTGGGTCCATCTGGTTGCGGCAAGTCAACGCTTTTGCGGATGATTGCTGGGCTTGAAGATATTTCGGAAGGCGAGTTGTCCGTTGATGGGCAGGTCGTCAACGAGCTCCAACCCAAAGAGCGCGGCGTTGCGATGGTGTTCCAATCCTACGCAATTTTCCCTCATATGACTGTTCGCGAAAACGTAGCATTTGGCCTGACGATCTCCAAAACGCCCAAAGCGGAGAAAGAAGCTAAAGTTGCGGAAGCCGCACGTATCTTGCAGATGGAGCACTTGTTGGATCGCCGTCCGAGCCAGCTTTCGGGTGGTCAGCGCCAGCGCGTTGCGATTGGACGTGCGATTGTGCGCGATCCCAAAGTCTTCCTTTTTGATGAGCCGCTTTCTAACTTAGACGCGGCCCTTCGAATGGATATGCGGATGGAGATCGGCAAGCTGCACAAAGATCTCGGAGCGACCATGATCTATGTGACACATGATCAGGTCGAAGCTATGACGCTTGCGGATAAGATCGTAGTGCTTCGCGACGGAGAAGTTCAGCAGATCGGCGCGCCGATGGAGCTTTATCACAAGCCCGCAAATCTCTTTGTTGCAAAGTTTATCGGCAGCCCGTCAATGAACTTCCTTGAGGTGGAGGTCACGGCTGCCGAAAAGGGCCACTATGTGGTTTCAAATGCGGCGCTCGCTCCGATTTCGATCCCATCTGAGATCAAGGCCAAGGTCGGCGACAAGCTCGTTCTTGGATTGCGGCCGCAATACCTCGAGCCTGAGGCGAAAGAGGGTTACGGGGTTTTGAAGGGTAAGATTAACCTAACAGAGCGTCTTGGAAGCGAGACGGTGATGAACCTTGCGATGGGTGACGGAACCACTCTGATTGCGGCCCTTCCAAAAGACGCGATTTTTGATCGCGGTACATCGATTGAGCTGTCCTTCGATCCGGTGAAAGCCCATCTCTTTCATCCTGAGACCGAATAGGTTTTGACAACGATCAAAGGGCCAACCCTAAGTCGGTTGGCCTTTTTGTTATACGAATGAACTTGAGGGCACTGTCAGACTAAACGTCCTTGAGCAGGGTATGGTACGTGTTTAGCGTTTTGGTATGACCAAGCGCTCTCCATTTCGATACTTCAAGACGAGCCCAGAGGTGATCCGCTTAGCGGTCATGCTCTATGTGCGGTTCCCTCTGTCTCTTCGTAATGTGGAGGATCTCCTGCATGAGCGGGGGATCGATGTTAGCCATGAAACTATAGGTTATTGGTGGAACAGATTTGGTCCGCTGTTTGCTGCTGAAATCAGGAAGCGAACTCCTGCTCCCCGCCCTCACCCCCCAAACACCACCTCTTCCTGCTTTTCCCAACTCGCCGTCACCAGATCCGTCATCTCGCGGATGGTGATGCTCGGAACCTCCCGCCCATAGACGAGCCTCCGCAGAACTCTGATACACAACAGCCCAAAAACAACACCTGAACCTTAATGTATTCTTTCAATATGTACGTGGGTTTGTGTGCCGATATTCCGCCTGTCGACCATGCTTTTGATTGGACACTGAGCGCCCATCGTTTTTCCGGTTCAACGAAGCGTCCCATTTAGCGTCTAAATTAAAATTTAATGTCAGACGATCTCACAACGCGAAGATTTTACCATCGCGACGCTTTTCGATGATTTCTTGAAGCTTTTTCTGCGCTTGGGGGCCAACACCAGAAATCTGCGCTATCTGAGTTGGCTGTAGCGTCATTAGATGATCGATCAGCGATATATCGATGGCAGCTGGATCAACGTTGCTATGAGACGTTTTGAAGTCGCGTTGACAGTCTAGGAATATCTTGACCCACACGAATGTGCTTATTTGGCGAGCTAATGGGCCGTCGACTGTTGCGAAATTTATCAAAGGCTGGTCAGCGACACGGTCGTACTTCACCACGGTATCCTCATGCTGTAATGTGAAAGCCTATCTCGAAATCGATCAATTGTGATGTGTTATTCGTTCTTGCGGAGAAAGCAAAGTGTCACGCACTGAGTATGATTTGGCGGCAAACCCTATTCAAGATTTTCAGTGTCCAAGTGGGAGGCTCATCGATCTCATCCGGCCGACGATCTGGGTGCAAATTTTTTTGCACCTTCAGAGAGATTTTAAGACGCGATACGACGATGTGGAGCTTGATGCCGTAGATATCTCGCTTCTGCGTGAATTGCTTGGGATGGATGAAAGACGTCTAAAACAGTTGGCGGGTTTGGGGAAAAAGTCCCGTGAGAAACTCAAGACGATACTCTGCTATGCCGCTGACGGAAAAATTTTTGATGGGCATGGCCGGGCCGTGGTTTTCGATGAGTGTTGATGTCAGCTACTGGGACTTTCAGGCGCGTCATCGTCGATGATACAATGGCCCGACATTGTGATAATCGCTTTTTCTCTTAGATGAACGAATTTTGAAAAGTCATAGGTTTGAGTGTCGAGGGATATGAGAGCCTCGCTGTCCGGTTCCATCGTCCTGCAGTAGAAGCTGAGCTTGCCTTCTGTCCGATTTACTTGCGTAACAAACTGGCAAAATGGGGCATTCACTGCCACGATTGCGCCCGATGGGAGTACGCTGAAGCTCGAAGGCTGCTCCGAATATTCATCATCGATTTCACCAGTGTTCAGGTGATGTGATTTTGCCTCATCTACAACGCAAAAGACGGAGTAGCCTCCAGTGGGTTCTTGAGCCTGGCCTTCGGTGGTGAGGGCTACAAACGGAAGTAGCATCGCAGTTAGACGCGTAATGGTCATTAGTCAGTCCTCAGCCAAAGAATGATGAGTGGCAAGTCTCAGGTAGTGTTGCCGTGTCATCAACCTCTTGACTGTCGCATCGGATAAACGTGCAGCACAAGTGTTCTCTATTTCTTGAACAAGAGTTTCGACTGGACGGAGTGCTAATTTTTTATCTTTCGTTTTAAGCGGCACCCGAAATTCCTGTGTCAAAACTAAAGGAGGCTGTGTCTTCTCAGATTGCAGATAGCCCGCATCTGCAAGCACTTTAATAATCGATCGAGCAAGGTGTTCAGGAACGCCAAACTTCATCATCTCAGATGTCAGGTAGTCCTGTATTCTGATTGGCGACCATCCAAAAATGAGAGAGCGAACAACTTTCATGAAGCTTACATCACGTAAAAAAGAGGCATAATTATGACTAATCTGTGGTCCACTAAGGCATCGACAGTTTCGAGCTTATAAAGTCTAAGCAACCGAATGTTGGAGTAGGCAACGGAAGGTGAAGATCATGCGCTTCTATAAACATGATGTCGAGCGACTTGCTCAACTTCTCTCGTCTTCAGATGCTACCCAGCGCATCGATATGAAGCTCAGTGAGCTGGATGGGTATCTTACGGCAGTGTTCTTGTGTCCAGAATTTGTACCTCCATCAAGCTGGCTCACAGATTTATTCAAAGGAAAAGTTCCTGAGAAATTCCCTCGTGGCAAAGTTGCTGATCTGGTCGTTGAAAATATTGTCGGCCACCTCGAATACATCGCCGATAGGGCAAAGACTCGACAGCGATTGCAGCCTATTTTTTCAAATGTTGAGGACACAGATCAAGTTTCATGGCAGCCTTGGGTTCAAGGCTTCAACCGTGGCGTAGCTCTCCGGAAAGATGTCTGGGAGGCGTTGTTCGATCATAGTGAGGAGGTTACGCGAAGTGCTCTGAGCCTCTTTTTAGTTCTCAATGAAATAGCCGAAGGTCAAAGTGATTTTGACGACCAACTTATCCACGCGTTTTCTGAAGAAGCGCTGGACCTCATTCCGAATGCCTTAATTGAATTGCTGCAGCAGGCTCGTACGGACTTATTTGAACAACCGACATCTCGTCAAAAGCGTCAAATTAAAAAGCCAAAACGAAATGACCCATGCACTTGTGGGTCTGGATATTTATATAAGCAGTGCTGTGGGAAAAATTGACGCCAGCGGCTTCGAGACCAAAACCTAGGACATATTCATTTCCAGGTATTGCATGTCGGATAGTATTTAGTGGGAGGCGAGAGTGCCCCAGGGTCTGTATGCCCTATAAGGCACATCTATCAGCGTTAGCACTTTGAGGTAGCGGCATCAGATCATAGTTTTCTGGGGTGGCATCGAGATTGCGCCGTTGAATTTTGCACCCATATCCATGCTCAAGGTAGGTGAGGTGATGTCGGCCTCTACATTTGCGGTCGGTTTCAAGCTGAGAGATTTGGCAAAGATTTTGCCTATCACTTGTCCTTCAATCATGACTTGATCAGCCCGAATTGTGCCTGTGATTTTCCCAGTTTTGGTCACCACTAGAATGTCAGCGGTAAGGTCGCCGGTAATCGTCCCGCCAAACTCGACAACACCATCACTTGTCCAGTTGCCTTCGATTTTGATCCCTTCATGAAGAACTGAGCGACGTTTGTCAGTAACGCTGCCTTCTCGATAGGGTGGCATAAATGGTTTTTTGGTAGGTGCCGCGTCTAATGCCGATGACTGAAGCTTCTGATCGCTCGGCGAATGCCTATCGTCGGCTGGTGCATCGTTGGCAGTTTTATTTTTGAATTTCGAGAGCATAATCAGTCCGCCATTGGATAAACACCAGTGACATGTCCCAGAAGGGCATTCATCGTCAAGTTTCTTGGAGAGTACGAGTGTGAGGGTGTGAACCTTCAGTCAGCTCAGGACCAATGTTGTCCATAATCAATTTGGTATACGGACCGGCATACACGCTAGATGAATAAGTACCTAACATATTGTTTTTAAAATATTTTGGGAAATGCGGTGGCAGCCCGTAGGGGAATCGAACCCCTCTTTCCAGGTTGAAAACCTGGCGTCCTAACCGATAGACGAACGGGCCACTCTGTGCGTGAGGGGCGTATTAATCATCTCTGTGCGGCGGCGCAAGCGGGAAATTCAGTCTCTTGAACGTCGACCGTAGAAAATTCCTGCGAGGATTAATGCAACCCCCAAGGTTCGTGCCCACGCGACCCCAGCAGTTCCCATCGCGATATCGAGGATCACGCTCGATACCATTTGCCCTGCGATCACCAATACAGCCGTTTGAGCAGCGCCAATACGCGCGATGAGCCAACTGGATGACGCGATAAAGACCACGCCAACCGCGCCCCCAGCGTAGGCGGACAGCGGGATGTCAGAGAGGCCGTCTTGGGGGTGGGACCATCCGATGGAGAGGGCGATCACGCAGAGTACCGCGAAACCCACCGCATGATTCCAGAACGATGATTCTAGGGGACTCGTGGAGAGCGACAGGCGGCCATTGATTTGGCGGCTTAGTCCGACCAGCAATCCCGCGGCAAAGGCGAGGGAGACATAAATCCAAATTCCCATCAGACCCGTCCCAAATAGATGATGATCAAGCTACCCGCGCAGATCATTGCGAAAGAGAACAGCTCGCGCCGTGCCAACCGACGTTTGGGAAGGCCAAACAGCCCCAACACATCCGCGCCAAGTCCAAAGACCATCTGTCCCGCGAGGCCAAGGGCAATGGTGCCCGAGAGAGCAAGCGGTGTATTTACCGTCGTTGAGGTAAGGATCACCGTCAAAGCACCCGAAATACCGCCAAGGTAGGCCCATAGCGGTGCGGGTGAACGCGCACCTCCTTTCGGACGGCGCCGAAAGAGCACGATGAGCGCGATGATAGCTGCAACAGTTCCGACGCCATGCGCCACCCATGACGAAAAGATCGCGCCGCCTCCTAATGCGACTTGGCCATTGAATAGCGTCATAATCGTTAGAAGCCCGCCCGTGAGAAAGGCGATCAGTACGAAGTGCGTTTTCTGAGTGGTGTACTGCGTCATGCGCTGTGTTTGACAGTCGCCGCTGGGTAGCGCAACGCTAGATAGCGCTGTGCTACCGCTTGGGCGCGGGCAAATAGAAATTTTAACTATAAATTTGATCAGCTTGTGCTAAACCTCCGCGTGTATACTAATTGTGGGGTATGGTATGTCCTTTGCGCGCGCTGTCGTCCTGTCGTCTCTCATCTTGTCATCAGGCGCTGCTGTTGCCGAAACCGAGAGCGGCTGGGGCCTGACGGGCGTTGGTCGGCTGTTCAACAACGACTACTTTGGGGATAACGAAGATCGCTGGCGCACGGGCAGCTACGTTCTGTCGTTTGCATTTTCGAAAGACAACGAACGCGACTATGCCGATCAGCCCTTTGGTTTGATGGAGCTTCGTCTGCGCTCCGAAGTCATCGCGCCGCGAAACCTGAATGGTGCGAAGTCTTCGGACCGTGCTTATGCGGGTATTTTGTCGGTTGGGGCGCATACCCACTACGAGATCAGCGATCTGGAAATCAGCGTTGGGACGGACATCGTTGTCGTGGGCCCTCAGACAGGCATGATGGAGTTTCAGCGGAATTTCCACGACCGCGTGGGTGCCCCAGAAATCGCGGCTTCGGTCGAGGCAAACCAAATAGCGAATGGCGTCTATCCGACCCTGACAACCGAGATCGCCCGCGAAATCGACTTTGGCCATTCATACCTGCGTCCGTTTGTTGAGGGCCAGTATGGGGCAGAGGATTTGATCCGCGTTGGGGCAGACTTCCAATTCGGGGACGTGGCCGTTGACGTGGCGCATGGCCGCGATCCGGTCACGGGGCAACGGTTCAAACTGGCGGATTCTCATAACCGCGGGCTCTCGTTCCTTTTGGGGGCTGATTTCGCGATTGTTGGGGATAGCATCTACTTCCCCGCCAGCTTTGGTGCAGAGCTCGAAGATACCCGCTATCGCCTTCGCGCTGGTCTCAACTGGCAAATCGCGCCGAAGATTTCATTCTATTACGGCGCAACCTACCTGTCCGAAGAATACGTCGGTCAAGAAGAGGGCCAAATCGTCGGCTCGCTGAAGCTAAATTTCAACTTCTAATTAAAAAGTTAACGCGTTCTCACGTTTAGGGTTGATTCGCGAGAATCCAACTGCTTATTTTGATGTCAGACCCGTGCGGGACAAAAGACGCGGGCAGACTGAGGCAGAGAACGGGCATGAAAACGGGCTTTCTAGGCACGTTTGTCATTTCCTGGGCGCAATGTGAGATTGACGGGTTCTGGTCCGCGCCGCGCGACGCGTTTCGCGTAGGGGCGACTTGGGCTTGGACAGGGGATGCAGTTCGGGTGGATGGCCCGAATTCTGTGCTTCCTTTGGGGATTGCGGCCGGAGAGGCAGACATTCGAAAAAGAGCGGCGCATTCGGTGCGACGCATGTTGCAGGCGGTTGAGACTAAAGATCCTATTGGGATCGAAGTAGAGATCGATCATCCTCTTTTTGAAAAGAGTTTCAGCATTACAGATGGTCGGGACACGTGGACTGTGACCTTGATCGAAACGGGCCGTGGTCGTCCGCCCCTCTTGATGTTCATCGGGGATATTCCGCCGCGTCATCGTGAAATGTGGATCGTGTCGCATAACATCGACCTAGAGCGCCCTGATCAGATCAGTGCCGCGCCAGGCGGTGTTATTTGCTTTACTCCAGGGACGACGATCCAAACGGAACACGGGCCTCGTCTCGTTGAATCCTTACGCGAAGGCGATCGGGTTCAGACCAAAGACAACGGCTGTCAAGAAATCCTCTGGATCGGCACGCGCCGTGTGACGGGCGCGCGTTTGTTCGCGATGCCGCATTATGCGCCGATCCGGATGCGGGCGGGGGCCTTGGATAAGGACGTGCCTGACGAGGGCCTTCTTGTGTCGCCTGATCATCGCATTATCCTCAAGGGTGCGCGTGCGCGTGCTCTGTTCAATGCGGACGAAGTGCTGGTGACCGCGCGCGATCTGGTGAACGATCATTCGATCTATGTGGACCGCTCGGTGCGTGAAGTGACCTATATCCACATGCTACTTCCGCAGCATGAAGTCGTTTTTGCGAATAAGGTCGAAACCGAAAGTTTCCACCCGGCAAGCGCGGCACTGTCCCACTTGAATGTGGCTGATCGTTCACGCCTCTTCCAGCGGATGCCAGAGCTTGGCGGCGACCCGCAGACTTACGGTATGTTTACGCGTCGTGTTTTGTCTGGCAGCGAAGTGGAAATCCTACGGCATGACAGTCGGCTTATGTGACAAAAGAGCGTTGACTCTGTCGCTCTCGCCTCTATAAGCCGCCCATTCATTGGTGTTGGTGGGCCCCGCAAGGGGATTCCTGTCATGGCTTCGGCCAAGAGGACAACGCCCTTCATAGTCGCCCTTCGGGGCGTCGACCATAACGAAGGAGATCAGCCGTGACCAAACGCACGTCTGCCAAGTACAAAATCGACCGCCGCATGGGCGAAAACATCTGGGGTCGTCCTAAGTCGCCAGTAAACAAGCGTGAATACGGCCCAGGCCAGCACGGTCAGCGCCGCAAAGCGAAAATCTCGGACTTCGGTCTGCAGCTGCGCGCTAAACAGAAGCTGAAAGGCTACTACGGCGACCTGACCGAGAAACAATTCCGCCGCATCTACGGTGAAGCAGAGCGTGTAAAAGGCGATACCGGTGAAAACCTGATCGGCCTGCTCGAGCGCCGTCTGGACGCTGTTGTTTACCGCGCGAAGTTCGTTGCAACCGTGTTCGCTGCTCGTCAGTTCGTAAACCACGGCCACGTTCTGGTTAACGGTAAATCGGTAAACATCCCGTCCTACCGCGTTAAAGAAGGCGACGTTATCGAAGTTCGTCAGAAGTCGAAACAGATGACCGTTCTTCTTGAGGCTGTTCAGCTGACCGAGCGTGATGTTCCTGACTACATCGACGCTGACCACAACAAAATGACCGCGACTTTCGTTCGCACTCCGGGCCTGTCGGACGTTCCGTACCCTGTTGTGATGGAACCGAACCTCGTCGTCGAATTCTACGCTAAGAACTAATCTGGTTCTTAGCCGATATTCGGGAAAAGGCTGCCTTCGGGCAGCCTTTTTTCTTTTGGTTCACCGAAACTGGCGTTCAATTTCGATCAGTTTTTGCTTTCGCCATAAGCCACCTGCGTAACCTGTGAGTGTTCCATCTGCGCCGATGACACGGTGACAGGGGATAACGAGCGCGATTTGGTTCGCACCATTGGCCGAGGCCACAGGGCGCATCGCCGTTGGGCGTCCGATCTCTGCGGCGAGTTGGCAGTAGCTGCGTGTTTCGCCTGCGGGGATTTTACGGAGTGCCTTCCAGACTTCGCGCTGGAACGATGTCCCGTAATTTTGCGCGAGAGGCACGTCGAACGTCGATCGTTTGCCCGCAAAGAATTCAACCAATTCTTCGGCAACCTGATCAGTCGCCTCGAACCGCCCAAAACCCATTGATCCTTTCGCAGCGTCGAAGATGCGATTTAGCTGTGCGGCCAGACCTTTGCGTTCGGGGAACTCGAGCATCCGGAGGGATTTCGAGTCACTCACGGCGATCATGGCACCTAGTGGTGTGTCGATGAAATCAGCCCGCAACGCCGCATCCGTTCGCATTTCAGATGGGGCAACGCCCAGCAGTTTCGCGAATGACGCACGAAACGCCGAAGGACTGTCGAAGCCCGCGTCCAATTGTGCCTCGATGACTTTGCCGCCTTCGGCCAATGTTTTTGCGCCCATTCTCATCCGCCTTTGTCGAGCCATCTGAATAAACGTCATACCGAATTGTCGCCGAAACACCCGTCGTACGGTCGAGGTGTCAAACCCCATCGCCTCCATATCGCCCTCGGTCCAGCGTCGATCGGGCTCATCGTCGAGCACGGCAAGCAGACGGGCGATTACAGGGTCAGCCTCCGCGCTCGTGCCGATGGGATGGCAGCGTTTGCAGGGCCGGAACCCGGCTGCAATGCATTCTGCTGTTGTTGCAAAGAACCGACAGTTCTCTCGCAAGGGCTTGCGCGCGGGGCAGGTCAGTCGACAGAAAATGCCTGTCGACGTTACCCCCACATAGGCGCGACCATCATAGGAAGCGTCCCGCGCTACAAGCGCGTCATAGAGTGTATCTGGGTCTGGTAAACTGAATAACATGTCCTCGTTATAGCCGATCAATCTGCCACATGCCGCCTGAAATCGGGCAGCTATTTCATCCGTGTCGATCTGTGCTCTGGAAACGGGTCAAAACCATCGTTAAGGAAGGTCCGACAACCCGAGGGCAGAACATGACCAAGACGCCAAAACCGCAACCCGGCATCATGGATATCGCACTGTATGTCAGTGGCGAAAGCAAGGTCGCTGGTAAATCCGACGTGCTCAAGCTGTCGTCGAATGAAAACCCCTATGGGTTTTCCGACAAAGCACGCGAGGCATTTACCCGCAGCGTTCAGGACTTGCATCGTTACCCCTCGACCGACCATGCGAGCCTTCGGGCCGCGATTGGTGAAGTCTATGGCCTCTCTCCCGATCAATTGATCTGCGGTGCGGGTTCGGACGAAGTGCTTCAGTTCATCGCGACGTGTTACGCGGGTGTTGGTGACGAGATCATCACCACCGAACACGGGTTTTCGATGTATCCGATCCTCGCAAAGATGGTCGGCGCTGTTCCTGTTGAGGTCAAAGAAAACAATCGCCGTGTGGATGTCGACGCCATTTTGGCGGCTGTCACTGAGCGTACGCGGATCGTTTTTGTAGCGAACCCTGCAAACCCGACAGGCACGATGCTGACCGAGGCAGAGCTTGTGCGGTTGATCGAGGGTCTGCCGTCCGATGTGTTGTTCGTTCACGACGGCGCCTACACTGAATTCGTCGACGGATTCGATGGCGGCTCTGCGTTGGTAGATCAATACCCAAACGTGATCATGACCCGCACGTTCTCTAAAATCTACGGCCTCGGCGGTTTGCGGATCGGTTGGGCCTATGCGGCCAAAGACATCATTGATGTGCTGAACCGCGTGCGTCAGCCGTTCAACTTGTCCGAGACACAATTGACGACCGCAGAGGCTGCCGTGCGCGACGTTGCCTTTGTTGAACGTTGCCGGACCGAAAATGCGAAGTGGCGTGATTGGCTGTCCAACGCTCTGATCCAGATGGGTGTGCAGGTTGATGAGAGCTTTGCGAACTTCATTCTGGCGCGTTTTGCCTCCGAAGACGAAGCAGCCGCTTGCGATGCCGCGCTCAAGGACGACGGGATCATCGTGCGCCGTGTGGGTGGCTATGGCCTGCCGAATTGCCTGCGGATCACCGTTGGCGACGAGGCTGCGTGCCGCCGCGTGGTGCATGTCATCGGCACGTTTAAGGGGGTCCGCTGATGACCACCTATAACCGTGTTGCCCTGATCGGATTGGGCCTCATTGCAGGGTCCATGTCGTTGGCTATTCGTCGTGGAAAACTCGCGAACGAAATCGTGGGCTATGCGCGGTCCGCAGAAACGCGTGATATCGCGCGCGAGATCAATCTGGTCGACCGCGTTGTCGATACCGCCGAAGAGGCTGTCAAAGACGCAGATCTCGTTGTTCTGGCCGTACCGATCGGTGCGATGGGTCCAGTGATGGCGGCGATCGCCCCGCATCTGAAACAGGGGGTGATGGTCACGGATGTGGGATCGGTGAAAAAGTCCGTGTTCGACGCCGTTGTGCCGCATCTGCCCGAACACGCGCATTTCATCGGCTGTCACCCGATGGCGGGGACCGAACATTCTGGCCCTCGATCAGGGTTTGCGACGCTGTTCGACAACCGTTGGTGCTTGGTCGTGCCGCCCGAGACTGTCGATCAGGGTGAGTTGGATCGGTTGTGTGATTTCTGGAAGGGGATCGGCGCGAATATCGAAATCATGGACCCTGACCATCATGATCTGGTCTGCGCGGTGGTGTCTCACACGCCGCACTTGATCGCTTACACGATGGTTGGCGTTGCCGATGACCTGCGCCGCGTCACCGATCAAGAGGTGATCAAGTTCTCTGCAGCGGGTTTCCGTGACTTCACCCGTATTGCGGCCTCTGACCCGACGATGTGGCGCGATGTGTTTCTGACGAACAAAGACGCGACCTTGGAAATTTTGGGGCGGTTCACCGAAGAACTATTCGTCCTTCAGCGTGCTATTCGTCAGGGCGATGGTGATCTGTTGTTCGATTATTTCACCCGCACCCGCGCGATCCGTCGCGGCATCATTGAAGCGGGTCAGGACACCGACGCTCCCGACTTTGGCCGCAAACCAACCAAAGTCGATTGAGTTAGCGTAGCTTTGGCGCGGGCCCTAGCGGGAACGCAGCAAGGCGCATTTGCCCATCCGCAAAAATCAGGGGAAGTGTGATGCTGCCATCGTCGCTCGCAAGACCCGATGCCATCGCCTGATACCCCATCAAGTTGGCGGGTTTGATCGCGCCGTTCGCGGCAAGCATCCGTAAGACCGTTTCCCAGCCTTTCATTGTTACATCCAACTGACCGCTTGGCGTGCCGTCAGGCAGAATGTCGATGAGCCCGTCGACGGTCAGATCAATGTCACCCCAAATGAGTTTGAGCGGCGCAAAGTCCATTCCTGCAATTATAGGGTCAGATGTCGCGAATAGGGCAGGGGCGGGGTCGAATTTGACGGCGCCGTTGACGCTGAACTGGCTGACCATCTCGGGCAGTTGGTGCGTCGGGTCTATGGAAGTCGCTATCTCAGCCATCAGAGTGACGTCTGTCATCGATAGATCGAGATCGTAGACACCTTTGCCTGAGGGAACGAGTTGAACCTCTATGGTTGCCGCATTGGTATCTGGGTCCTCAATGACAACATTCGATCCGCTGAGGTCAAATCGTCCAAGGTCGCCATTTCGTGTGATTTGCACTGATCCCCCAACTGACAGTTCGTCAGCGGAAACCTTGATCGTCCATGCGGGGCCTACGATTTGAACGGGCCCGAGCATGTCGATGCGGGCGCGGTTCGGGGCGTATGAGGGAATGCTCACCTTCGCGGATTCGGCGATGAGCGTGGTCAATTCATCGATTTGGCTCTCGTAGCCATCCACGCGGGTGGTAAACCACAGTGGTGACCACTGAAGCGCCACATTCTGAGCTTTTGACGAGATGTCGGCCTGAATGGCCGACCGCACCAAGGCTTGCAAACCAAATGAACCGGCGGCCCAATAGAGCCCGTAAACCACGACGCCCGTAATCGCCCAACCTTTGATCCTCATGTCGCCCCCTTTAACCCGAACTTGTTTCGTGTTTAACCATGGGATCATGACAGGAAAAGAACATTCCCCGCTTTGGGTCTTCGGCTACGGCTCGCTTTTGTGGAACCCTGGTTTCGAACCCGAGGAGGCCATTCAGGCGCGACTGGACGGGTTTCACCGGTCTTTTTGTATGCTCTCCATCCACCATCGTGGCACCATCGAAGAGCCGGGACTCGTTCTGGCTTTGGACCGTCAGGATGGCGCAGGCTGCACGGGTGTTGCATTTCGGGTTGCCGATGCGGACCGCGAGGCCGTGATAACTGCGCTTCGCGAACGTGAATTGGTGTCGTCGGCCTATCTTGAGGCAGTGCTACCGATTACGCTCCATGACGGGCGAACAGTTGAGGCAGTGACCTACATTATCGACCCAGATCACGAACAATACTGTCACCTGCCGCTTGAAACGCAGGCGCAGATGATCGGGCGTGCTGTCGGTGGGCGCGGGCCAAATACCGAATATCTTTTCAACACTGCGGCGCATCTGACGCAGATGGGCATTTGCGATGATGAAATGGCGTGGCTCGTGGGGCGCGTTAAGGCAATAATCGCAGTCTGATCCCATATATTTCATTTGGGAATTCAGTCTCAGGGCCTTATGGTTCCTGCAATAAACTAACGCGAGGAACCCAACCCGTGGCGGACATTAGGGAACCCGAGGCCGAGCCGTATTTTTCGCAACCGACGCGACAGATCACCATGATGCTGATCGCATTGGGGCTGATCGGTGCTGGCGTCTATGTGGCATTGTCCACGTTGCTGTCGATCTTCTGGTCTAACCCGTATTTGAACGGGCTGATTGGCGCTGTTTTTGTCTTGGGCGTATTGTCTTGCTTTGGGCAGGTTGTTCAGCTCGTGTCGTCCGTTGGCTGGATCAAACGTTTTGCAAGGGACCAACAGGTTCAGGGCGCCCCTGCGCTGCTTGCGCCTTTGGCAACACTGCTGCGGTCGCGCGGAGCACGTATGCAACTGTCTAGCTCGTCTGCGCGGTCGATCTTGGATTCCGTTGCCAGCCGCATCGACGAAGATCGCGAAATCACGAAATATCTGGGCAATACGTTGATTTTCCTCGGCCTTTTGGGGACGTTCTATGGTCTGGCCACGACGGTTCCTGCGTTGGTCGAAACCATTCGGTCGTTGAACGCTGATGATGGTGCCGCGGGCGATATCTTTGCCAAACTGCAAACGGGCCTTGAGGCGCAGTTGGGTGGGATGGGCACAGCGTTTTCGTCGTCGCTCCTCGGTTTGGCGGGGTCTCTGATTGTTGGCCTGTTGGAACTCTTTGCGGGACATGGTCAGAACCGTTTTTACCGCGACCTCGAAGAATGGATGTCCTCGATCACCCGCCTCGGGTTTTCGAGCGGGGACGAGGGACCAGCGATGGAAGGGAACCCCTACGGTGGTGTTCTCGACCAAATGGCGGATCAGATCGACACCCTACGGGCGCTCTTTGAACAGGCAGAGGCAGGCCGTGGTCAAACCGATGCCTATCTCGTGCGCTTGACCGAAGCCGTTGTGGGGCTTTCCCAGAAGATTGATGCGACCGACGTGCGTCCCGCTTTGCAAGAGGCGGCTGAGGCCCAGATGCGGCTCGCCCAGAAACTACAAGATAGCGGTGTTGACGGGATTGATGCCGAAAGCCGGATGCGGTTGCGGTCGATAGATGTGCAGCTTTTGAAAATCCTCGAAGAGCTGTCGTCGGGTCGTCAGGAAACCGTGGGTGAATTGCGTGGCGATCTTGCGAACATCACTCGCATGCTGCGCGCAACGAAACGCCCAACGGGCACAGGACATAGCTAATGGCGATCAGTCGTCGCAGCACCAACCGTTTCAATGCCTCGATCTGGCCGGGGTTTGTGGATGCGATGACGGGGCTCTTGTTGGTCCTGATGTTTGTCATCACCATCTTTATGGTGATCCAGTTTGTGCTGCGTGAAAAGATTACGGGACAGGAAACGCGGCTTGAGGAGCTTTCGTCCGAGATTGCATCATTGACCGATGCGCTGGGCCTCGAACAAACGCGGTCGTCGCAACTGGCCAGTCAGGTCGGGCAGTTGACCACGGATCTGTCGCAGGCCCAAGACGACCGTCAGGCGCAAGCTGCCTTGATCGCGTCACTGACGGCCGAAAGGGATCGCGTCACGGCCGAACTCGTTGATGCGCAAAGTCGGATCACAGGGTTTGAGGCGCAGATTGCGGGTTTGCTGGCGGATCGCACCGATTTGCGGGATCAGGTCGCGGGGCTGGAAACCGAACAGGCGCGTTTGATGTCCGAGGCTGAGGCGCTGAACCTCGCCCTCGCGACAGCGCGTTCGGAAATTGACGATGCTGCCGAGAATGCCCGTCTTGCTGCGGCTCGTCGTGAGGCCCTCGAAGCATTGATCGCAGACCTTGAGGCTAAACGTGATCAGGACGCGGCGACAATTGCCGAGTTGGAAACTGGCGGTGCTGCGCGTCAAGCGCAGGTATCTGAACTAGAAGCTGCTCGTTTGGCCGATGCCGCCGCGCTAGAGGCGTTGCGTGCACGCCTCGCAGATGCAGACGCCGAAATTACAGCGATGACATTGGCTCTCGAACAGCAGCGTAAAGAGGCTGAGGAAACACTCACGCTCTTGGCCGCGGCAGAGGCCGCGCGGGATGATTTGGCCGCGCAGCAGACCGAGCAATTGAGCGAGGCAGAGCGTCAGGCGGCCCTTTTAGCGGTGGCCCAGCAGCGTTTGACGGAAGAAGAAGCGCTCTCTGCCGAAAGTCAGCGTCAGGTGGCGGCTCTGAACGCCAATGTTGCTGAATTGCGGAGCCAAGTTGCCCACCTGCAAGGTTTGCTCGATTTGGCAGAGCAGGCAGATACCGAAGCGCAGGTTCAGATCACGAACCTTTCTGGGCGGCTCAATCAGGCGTTGGCCCGTGCGGCTGCGGAAAATGCGCGTCGGCTGGAGTTAGAAGAGGCGGAACGCGCGCGCCTAGAGGCAGAGACAAAAGAACTCGCAAACTATCGGTCGGAGTTCTTTGGTCAGATGCGCCAAGTTTTGGCCGATCAGGACGGCGTGCGTATTGAAGGTGACCGTTTCGTTTTTGCCTCAGAGGTTCTGTTCCCTCCGGGTAGCGCGACGCTCTCGCCTTTGGGTCAGGCCGAAGTTGCTAAGGTCGCTGCGCTTTTGCGCCAAGTTGCGGACAATATCCCCGACAGCATCGACTGGATCATTCGCGTGGATGGGCACACCGATAATATTCCTTTGTCGGGCTTGGGCGAATTCCGTGACAACTGGGAACTGTCGCAAGCGCGGGCCTTGTCTGTGGTGCGGTTCATGTCTGAAAGCCAAGGCATTGACCCGACCCATTTGTCGGCCAACGGTTTTGGTGAATATCAACCGCTGAATACCGAAGACAGCGATGCAGCACGGGCGCAGAACCGTCGGATCGAATTGAAGCTCACCGAACGGTGACGTTGATCACTTGGCGGTCTAGCTCGGTTCCGTCGCGTTGCAACGTGACCATTCCTGCATAGTCGCCTGTGTCCCAACCTGACGCGGGTGCGCGTTTGCCACTGGCACGAAAGACCATCGCTTGATCGCGGGTCAAAGTTTCGGTGTGTTCGAAGATTGGGCCAGAAGGTCCGATGATTTTAAACGTCATTTCGTCACCGGATTGAACGCCGAACGAGAAACCCCAGAGGACGATATTGCCAGATTGATCAAGCTCTACCACGCCTGCAGTGCCTGCTTTGACTTCCGTATATTCGGGCACGTTTGGGGCAAACCCTGTGCTGATCAGGCCGCCCGCAGGCGTTGGCGGCGTGTCAATCCAGAGCACGGTATTCGACGGTCCGCAAGTGGCCTCATCGTTCGGGTCGAAGGGATCCACGACCTCTCCATTGTGGCGGACCGAAAGATGGACGTGTGGGAACTGAGTTTGGCCCGATAGCCCAACCTGACCGAGGACTTGACCCATTGCCACATGATCGCCTGATCTAACCGTTACGGACCCTTGGGCCATGTGGCAGTATTGGGTTTCCCAACCGTTGCCGTGGTCGATCACGACGCCGTTTCCGCATTCCTTAGAGGACACATCGGGCGCACCGGCTTGCCCTTGCAAGACATCGACCATGTCATTGCGAACGCCGCGCACCGTTCCGGGGGCTGCTGCGATTACATTGACGCCTTGGGCTTGCATAGCGAGTGAGGGTAGGGCGAAGTCTGTTCCTTTGTGGCCGTCATACGTTAGCCAACCACAGGCAAAATCGATCACGCCCGCAGACGAGTCATGGTCAACGAATTGTTGGATGTAGCAGGTGTCCGACAGATCGCAATCAATCGGCAATCCGAAAAGTGGGTCTCTCGCCACAGCTGGTGCGGCGAGAGTAATTAGTATCAGTGCCCCCGCACGCATCAATCTGCGGTCAAGAGCGGTGGTTTGTTTCCTGTCAGGCGACCTTGCTGTGGTGGCTCGACTTCCAGTTCGAGTTTGTCGTCTTTGACCAAGACACGAACCACACCGCCTTTGGTGAGTTTGCCGAACAGGAGTTCTTCGGCCAGCGGTTTTTTGATGTGTTCCTGAATGACACGTCCCAGCGGACGTGCACCCATTTTCGCATCGTAGCCTTTGTCGCCGAGCCAAGCGGCGGCAGCTGGTGTGAGTTCGATGTGGACGTTGCGGTCCATGAGTTGCGCTTCGAGTTGCAGCACGAACTTTTCGACGACCTGCAGGATAACCTCTTTCGGCAGCGGCTGGAACGGGATCACCGCGTCCAGACGGTTGCGGAATTCAGGTGTGAAGGTCCGTTCGATCGCAGCGGTATCTTCGCCTTCGCGACGGTCACGACCAAAGCCGATCGCTTCTTTCGCTTGCTCTGCGGCTCCCGCGTTCGAGGTCATAATCAGGATCACGTTGCGGAAATCCGTCGTTCGACCGTTGTGGTCGGTCAGTTTCCCGTGGTCCATCACCTGCAACAGAATGTTGTAGACATCTGGGTGCGCTTTTTCGATTTCGTCGAGAAGCAGAACGCAGTGCGGGTTCTGGTCGATGCTATCGGTCAGCATACCGCCCTGATCGAACCCGACATAACCCGGAGGGGCACCGATCAAGCGAGATACGGCGTGTTTTTCCATGTATTCGGACATGTCAAAACGGATGAGTTCGACGCCCAGCGTATCGGCAAGCTGTTTCGCAACCTCTGTTTTGCCAACACCTGTCGGACCCGCGAAGAGGTAGTTCCCGATGGGCTTTTCAGGTTCACGAAGACCCGCACGCGCCAGTTTGATCGCCGAGGACAGCGCTTCGATTGCGAGGTTCTGACCGAACACAACGCGCTTGAGCGATTTCTCCAGATCTTTGAGCGTCTCCGCATCGTCTTTGCTGACGTTCTTCGGTGGAATGCGTGCGATTTTGGCTACGACCGCCTCGATCTCTTTCACGCCGATGGTTTTACGGCGTTTGGATTCAGCGACCAGATGCTGAGCGGCACCTGCCTCGTCGATCACGTCGATGGCTTTATCGGGCAGTTTGCGGTCGTTGATATAACGGGCCGATAGTTCCACGGCGGATTTGATCGCATCGTGGGTGTAACGGATTTGGTGGTGATCTTCGAAGTAGGGCTTCAAGCCTTGCAGGATTTTCACCGAGTCCTCGACCGAAGGCTCGTTCACGTCAATTTTCTGGAAACGACGGGCAAGTGCGCGGTCTTTCTCGAAATGTTGGCGGAACTCTTTGTAGGTGGTCGAGCCCATGCAGCGCAGCTTGCCGCCCTGCAGCGCAGGTTTCAGCAGGTTGGACGCATCCATCGCGCCGCCAGAGGTCGCACCCGCACCGATAACGGTATGGATTTCGTCGATGAACAGAACGGCATCGTCGTGGTCTTCGAGTTCGGAAACAACGGCCTTCAGACGCTCTTCGAAATCACCACGGTAGCGGGTTCCGGCGAGAAGGGCGCCCATATCGAGGCTATAAATCGTCGTTTCAGATAGGACCTCGGGCACTTCGCCGTTTACGATCTTGCGGGCGAGGCCTTCGGCGATTGCGGTTTTACCAACGCCCGGATCACCTACGAGAAGCGGGTTGTTCTTACGGCGACGGCAAAGCACCTGAATGCAGCGTTCAACCTCGTGATCGCGGCCAATCAGCGGATCAACGTCACCCTTCGCGGATTTCGCGTTCAGGTCCACGCAGTATTTGGCGAGAGCGGAGTCTTTCGCTTCGGCTGCTTCGGTCGCTGTCTCGGTCGTGCGATCTTCGTCATCGTCAGCGCCCATGATAGGACGTGCCTCGCCAAAGGCGGGGTCTTTGGCAACGCCGTGCGCGATAAAGTTGACCGCGTCATAACGGGTCATTTCCTGATCTTGGAGGAAGTAAGCCGCGTTGGATTCGCGTTCCGCAAAGATCGCGACGAGGACGTTCGCACCCGTGACTTCGGTACGACCCGAAGACTGAACGTGTATCGCCGCACGCTGGATCACACGCTGGAACGCAGCGGTGGGCACGGCTTCGGACCCGTCAACTTCGGTGATCAGGGTCGACAGATCGTCGTCGATATATTCTTCGAGGTTTTTGCGCAGCTCATCGAGATCGACGGAGCACGCTTTCATGACGCGTGCGGCGTCGGGTTCATCGATCAGGGCCAGCAAAAGATGTTCGAGTGTAGCGAGTTCGTGACGACGCGCATTGGCCAAAGCCAGCGCCGCATGGATGGACTGCTCTAGTGTGGTCGAAAAAGATGGCACGATGAGTGCTCCTTTCTTTCGGTGTCTCGCGGAACACGTTCCGTTCGACTGTGGCCTCATACCTTTAAAGTTTGGTTTTCTTGCCCAACCTTCAAGGACTTTCTTTCATATTCGCTTCACATTTCGCGTCATCGCCCTGTAACGGCGCGTCAGCGCGGAATGTTTTTGCGCCAAACTATCAGAAATTGTCCTTTCGGCGGCGAATTTCGGTGAATACTTCGAGGTCTGATGCACCTTCCATGCCGACTGCGGCTTTGAGGTCTGGATGGTCTGCACGCAAATAGGGATTGGTCGCTTTTTCCAAGCTGAGGAGCGATGGAACGGTCGCCTCGTTCCTTGCGCGGGCTTCGGCCGTGGATTGTATGCGGGCCTGAACGGCTGGAGTGTTCGGATCAATGGTGGCCATGAATTTGGCATTCGATGCTGTGTATTCATGGCCAGAACAGACCAAAGTATCGTCGGGCAGGGCGCGGAGGCGTTGCATGCTGACCCACATTTGTGCGGGTGTTCCCTCAAACAAGCGACCGCAGCCAAATGCCATTAGGCTATCAGCACTGAACAAATAGCCGCTTTGGGGGAAGTAAAACGCCACGTGTCCGATGGTGTGGCCGTAGACGTCGATCACCTCGCAGGGTTCGCTACAAATGGTGATCTCTTGACCATCTACCACAGATTGGTCGAGCTTTGGCAGGCGCGCTTCATCGGCGGCGGCGCCGATAATTTTGGGGTCATACCGTGCGACAAGATCAGGGACGCCGTCCACGTGGTCCCAATGGTGATGGGTGAGCAGAATGGTGCCGAGGGTCAGGCCATGTGCGTCGAGGTAGGACAAAATCGGTCCAGCCTCGGGGGCGTCGATCAGTGCGACCTCATTCGTTTCAGTGTTTCGGACCAAATAGGCGTAGTTATCGGTCAAACAGGGCAAGGTAATGAGTTCAAGGGGCATGGCATTGTCACGATCTTCGGTTAAGCTTTGATAAAGAGACTAGCCCAAAGGCCACCGACCGCAATGCATCTCGACGTAATTGATCTGCGCAATTTCTATTATCGCAGCGCCTTGGGGCGGGCCGCACAAAAGGTTATCCGCGGTGAATTGACTGCGATGTGGCCCGAGGCGAAAGGGCAAACCGTTGCGGGCTTTGGCTTTGCTGCGCCGCTGTTGCGTCCTTACTTAGATGATGCGCGTCGGGTTGTAGCGCTGATGCCTGGGCCACAGGGGGTTATGCCGTGGCCTGCGGGGCAGCCGAATGTCAGTGTCCTATGTGAAGAAATGATGTGGCCGTTCGAAAATGGCGTCGTCGATAAGCTTGTTTTGATGCATGGGCTGGAGACGTCAGAGAATCCGACGGCTGTTTTAGAGGAATGCTGGCGTGTTCTTGGACCAGGGGGGCGAGCTGTTTTCGTGGTGCCCAACCGTGCAGGCCTCTGGTCCCGATCGGACAAAACACCGTTCGGATACGGGCGGCCCTATTCATTGAGCCAACTTGAGGCCCAACTCAGGCAGCACAACTTTGTTGTCGAGCGTGCGTCGTCAGTGCTTTATCAACCTCCCTCTAAGAAGCGGATATGGCGCAAACTGGCGAATGTGCTCGAAGATCTGGGGCATAAATTGCCGTTCATTGCTTCTGGTGGTGTGTTGATTGTCGAAGTGTCCAAGCAGGTCTCTGCTCCCCGTCGTCCGGGTCTGGGGGAGGCGGTGAAACGCCCGCTTAAAATCCTTGAAGGGGTGGGGCGACCTGTGCCCGAAGCGGGGCTGTCAAATAGCCGACCGACCTAACAATCACGAAAAAGAGATTCGATTCTCGGTTCAAATCGGATTTCAGTATACCGTCGCGTACCAATTTTTGACGAGAAAGGTTGCGCGAATGGTCGCACCCGTCACCTTGCGGCGCTGTTCTTTCAGAGTATTGGCGCAAACAATCGATCTTGAGTGCGTCTAGGCGGTTGCGACAGTCATACCTGTCTGCTACATCCCCCGTGATTTTGGCGCCCCCGCTTCGACGAGGGCGGTTCAAGCTGCCTAAACTTCAGACCATCCCGGTATGACGTGAGGGCCAAAACTATCGGAAGGGTGGACGTGTCCGAACCAGCTTCGATCTCAACCGGCATCGCTTCGCGCTATGCATCTGCTGCTTTTGACCTTGCCAAAGAAGGCAAAGGTCTTGCTGCTCTTGAATCCGACATTGACGCACTGACGGCTGCACTCGAAGGCAGCTCTGATCTGCGCGCTCTGATTTCTTCGCCGTTGTACTCGCGCGAAGAGCAAGCGACTGCAATCGCAGCGCTTGCGAAAAAGATGGGCCTGTCGGAAATCGTAACCAACACTCTCGGCCTGCTGGCGCAAAAGCGCCGTATGTTCGTCCTGCCGTTCGTTCTGAACGCGCTGCGCGACCTGATGGCCGAAGAGAAAGGCGAAGTAACCGCCGAGGTTATCAGCGCGAAGGCGCTGACTAAAACTCAGTCCGATAAATTGGCAAAGACACTCTCTGCCAATATCGGTAAAACTGTGAAAATTAATGCGGCCGTGGACGAGTCCCTCGTTGGCGGTCTTGTTGTTAAGGTGGGCTCGAAGATGATCGACACGTCGATCCGCTCCAAGCTCAGCGCTCTCCAGAACACCATGAAAGAGGTCGGATAATGGCGATCCAAGCTGCAGAAATTTCTGCGATCCTGAAGGACCAGATCAAAAACTTTGGCCAAGATGCCGAAGTGGCCGAAATCGGCCGTGTGCTCTCGGTCGGTGACGGTATCGCTCGCGTATACGGTCTGGACAATGTTCAGGCTGGTGAAATGGTCGAATTCCCCGGTGGTATCCGCGGGATGGCTCTGAACCTCGAAGCAGACAACGTTGGTGTTGTTATCTTCGGTTCCGACCGCGACATTAAAGAAGGTGACACTGTTAAGCGCACCAACTCGATCGTGGACGTTCCGGCTGGTGATGAACTGCTGGGTCGCGTTGTTGACGGTCTGGGTAACCCAATCGACGGCAAAGGTCCGATCAACGCTTCCAAGCGTTTGGTTGCTGACGTTAAAGCACCGGGCATCATTCCCCGTAAATCGGTTCACGAACCGATGGCAACCGGCCTGAAATCGGTTGACGCGATGATCCCGATTGGCCGTGGCCAGCGTGAGCTTATCATTGGCGACCGTCAGACTGGTAAAACGGCTGTGGCTCTGGACGCTATCCTGAACCAGAAGTCCTACAACGAAGCTGCTGGCGACGATGAGTCCAAGAAACTCTACTGCATCTACGTTGCAGTTGGTCAGAAGCGTTCGACTGTTGCTCAGCTCGTTCGTAAGCTCGAAGAAAATGGCGCGATGGAATACTCCATCGTTGTTGCTGCAACCGCGTCCGATCCGGCACCGATGCAGTTCCTTGCTCCCTACGCGGCAACCGCAATGGCAGAGCACTTCCGTGACAACGGCCGCCACGCACTGATCATCTACGATGACCTTTCGAAGCAGGCTGTTTCGTATCGTCAGATGTCGCTTCTGCTCCGCCGTCCGCCGGGCCGTGAAGCTTACCCGGGCGACGTTTTCTATCTCCACTCGCGTCTGCTGGAACGTTCGGCAAAGCTGAACGAAGACAATGGTTCGGGCTCGCTCACCGCGCTGCCGATCATTGAAACCCAGGGCGGCGACGTTTCGGCGTTTATTCCGACCAACGTGATCTCGATCACCGACGGTCAGATCTTCCTCGAAACCGAACTGTTCTACCAGGGTATCCGCCCAGCTGTGAACACCGGTCTGTCGGTTTCGCGCGTTGGTTCGTCCGCTCAGACCAAAGCAATGTCGTCTGTTGCTGGTCCGGTTAAACTGTCGCTCGCTCAGTACCGCGAGATGGCAGCATTCGCTCAGTTCGGTTCCGACCTTGATGCTGCAACCCAGCGTCTTCTGAACCGTGGTGCGCGTCTGACCGAGCTGATGAAACAGCCGCAGTACTCGCCGCTGACCAACGCGGAAATCGTTTGCATCATCTTCGCTGGCACCAACGGTTACCTCGACAAAGTCGACGTAAAAGAAGTTGGCCGCTACGAAGCAGCGCTCCTCGCATTCCTGCGCACCAAGCGTAAGGACATCTTGGAATGGATCGCGAACGACGACCCGAAGATCAAAGGCGCTGATGCTGACAAGCTGAAGGCTGCGCTGGACGAATTCGCCGCAGACTTCGCCTGATCACCGGATAAGGAGACAAGGCAGTGCCAAGTCTTAAGGACCTAAAAAACAGGATCGCGTCGGTCAAATCGACCCGCAAGATCACAAAGGCGATGCAGATGGTCGCGGCGGCAAAGCTCCGCCGTGCCCAGGACGCTGCTGAATCGGCTCGCCCGTACACTGAGCGTTTCAACGCTGTAGTGTCCGCGCTTGCTGCTTCGGCTGGTGGTTCGGATACTGCGCCGCTGCTGCTTCGTGGTACGGGCAGCGATCAAGTCCACATGCTTGTGGTCATGACTGCTGAACGTGGCCTCTGCGGCGGTTTCAACTCTTCGATCGTGAAGAAAGCCCGTCAGGCTGTTCGCGACCTTCAAGCCCAAGGCAAGACGGTCAAGATCCTGACAGTGGGCAAGAAGGGCCGTGAACAGCTTCGCCGTGATATGGGCGATCTGATTGTGGATCACGTAGATCTCTCCGCTGTAAAGCGTATGGACTATGCGACCGCACAATCCATCGGCAAAGACCTTCTCAAGCGGTTCGAAGCCGGTGAATTCGACGTTGCGACGATCTTCTTTGCTCAATTCCAGTCTGTGATCGCTCAGGTCCCGACTGCGCAGCAGGTGATCCCAGCAAAGTTTGAAGCAACCGACGGTGCTGTGGCTGACTACGACTACGAACCTAGCGAAGAAGCAATCCTCGAAGACCTGCTGCCTGCCAGCGTGTCGACGGCGGTCTTTGCGGCTCTGCTAGAAAACGCTGCATCCGAACAGGGTGCGCGGATGAGCGCGATGGACAACGCAACTCGCAACGCGGGCGATATGATCGACCGCTTGACCATTGAATTCAACCGTTCGCGTCAGGCCGTCATCACCAACGAACTGATCGAAATTATCTCGGGCGCGGAAGCGCTCTAAGAACCGGAGTAACGAAACATGGCAAACGCAAAAGGCAAAATCACGCAGGTGATTGGCGCCGTTGTGGACGTGCAGTTCGAAGATGCCCTGCCGGCGATCCTCAACGCACTCAACACCGAAAACAATGGCAAGAAGCTGGTTCTTGAAGTGGCCCAGCACCTTGGCGAAAACACCGTACGTACCATCGCTATGGACGCGACCGAAGGTCTCGTTCGTGGTCAGGCAGTGGTCGACACCGGCGCACCGATCTCGGTTCCGGTTGGTACCGCGACCCTCGGTCGTATTCTGAACGTTGTTGGCGAACCCGTTGACGAAAAGGGCCCAGTGAACGCGACGGAAACCCGTCCGATCCACGCTGAGGCACCGGAATTCAGCGACCAGTCGACTGAAACCGAAATCCTCGTAACCGGCATCAAGGTTATCGACCTTCTCGCACCTTACTCCAAAGGTGGTAAGATTGGTCTGTTCGGTGGTGCAGGCGTTGGTAAAACCGTTCTCATCATGGAACTCATCAACAACATCGCAAAAGTGCACTCGGGCTACTCCGTGTTCGCTGGTGTTGGTGAACGTACCCGTGAAGGTAACGACCTTTATCACGAGATGATCGAATCCAACGTTATCAAGCCGGACAACCTCGAAGAGTCGCAAGTGGCTCTCGTGTACGGTCAGATGAACGAGCCTCCGGGAGCACGTGCACGCGTAGCGCTGACCGGTCTGACCCTTGCGGAACAGTTCCGTGACGCGTCGGGTACTGACGTTCTGTTCTTCGTGGACAACATCTTCCGTTTCACTCAGGCTGGTTCCGAAGTTTCGGCACTTCTGGGTCGTATCCCGTCTGCTGTGGGCTACCAGCCAACACTGGCAACCGACATGGGCGCGATGCAGGAACGCATTACCTCGACCAAGAACGGCTCGATTACATCGATCCAAGCTGTGTACGTACCTGCGGACGACCTTACCGACCCTGCACCGGCAACGACCTTTGCTCACTTGGACGCAACCACCGTTCTTAACCGCGCAATCTCGGAACTTGGTATCTACCCGGCAGTTGACCCGCTCGACTCGTCGTCGCGTATCCTTGACCCGCAGATCGTTGGCGAAGAGCACTACCAGGTTGCTCGCGACGTCCAGAACATCCTTCAGCGCTACAAGTCGCTGCAGGACATCATCGCCATCCTCGGCATGGACGAACTGTCGGAAGAAGACAAACTGACCGTTTCGCGCGCTCGTAAGATCCAGCGTTTCCTCTCGCAGCCGTTCGACGTTGCGAAAGTGTTCACTGGTTCGGACGGTGTTCAGGTTCCGCTGGAAGACACCATCTCGTCGTTCAAAGCAGTTGTGGCCGGTGAATACGACCACCTGCCAGAAGCTGCCTTCTACATGGTAGGCGGTATCGGCGAAGTTCTGGCAAAGGCCGAAAAACTGGCAGCTGAAGCTGCCTAAGGAGAGGCATAATGGCTGACACGCTCCAATTTGATCTCGTATCCCCTGAACGGAAGCTCGCTTCTGTTCAGGCCACCGAGGTCCAGATCCCGGCTGCTGAAGGCGCAATGACGGCGATGGCAGGTCACGCACCGACCATCACTACCCTGCGTCCAGGTATCCTGCGGGTCGTTCATGCGGGCGGCAGCGACGAATATGTCGTTTCCGGCGGCTTTGCCGAAATCGGTGCAGAGAGTGTTTCGGTTCTTGCTGAACGCGCACTGCCCACCGCAGAAGTGACCCAAGAGATCTTTGCTGAGATGGTTGCGGAATACCGCGCTGCTCACGAGAAGGCTCTTGCGAACTTCAAGAACGAACCGGGTCCGGTTGATGATGCGGCTCACCTTCTGGCTGACATGGTCGCCGTTGGTACCCACATGGGTCTGTCGTATCAGGAATAATCCTGACCTATACGAATTATGCTTCGAAATAGGCCCCTTCGGGGGCCTATTTTCATATGAAAACCTCGTTTTTGACGAATTTCTCTGGTCTACGTATTTTGGGACTTATAGCGTAACGTGTAATGAAGAAGCTTCAAAATCATCTTATTGGTGTAGATCAAGGCGAAGTTGTCTTGTTCTCGGACTTTGAAACCGACGGTCCAATGTGGTCGGGTGATGGTCATCGTAGTTTGCGGCGGGCTGTTACCTTTTCGTCGCCGTATCGTTCGCTGCCAATGGTTCAGTGCTGGTTGTCGATGGTCGATATTTCGAACACCACCAATTGCCGCACGGATGTGCAGGCCGAGGACATCACTGAAACAGGCTTTGCAATCGTTTTCCAGACTTGGGGCGACACGAAAATTGCTCGTGTCCGTGTGGCATGGCAGTCGATTGGTGAGGTGCCGCATGACGATGATTGGGACGTTGTCTGACCTATTCGCAACTGGCCAAAGAAAAACCCCCGACGTTGCCGTTCGGGGGTTTCTTGTTTCTAGTCTTTCGACTCAGTTCAATTGGAGTTGTAGAGGCCTTCGTAGATCGGGATCAGGGTCTCGTCTTCGAACAGCGACGACACGGAAGTGCCGTTCCAAGTGTTCAGGATCGCTTGAGCGAACATTGGTGCGGTCGGAACAACGCGGATGTTCGGAGCCTTGAGGATCGCGTCAGACGGCTGGATGGTATCTGTGATCACCAGCGACTTCATGACCGAGTTTGTAACGCGCTCAACTGCTGGGCCAGACATCACACCGTGAGAGATATAGGCGTGCACTTCGGACGCGCCTGCTTCCATCAGGTGTTCAGCAGCTTTGCAGAGCGTGCCTGCGGTATCGCAAAGGTCGTCCACGATGATACATTTCTTGCCTTCGACGTTACCGATGACGGTCATCTCAGCGACTTCGCCAGCTTTCTCGCGGCGTTTGTCGACGATCGAGAGTGGGGCGTTGATACGCTTAGCAAGCTCGCGTGCGCGAGCCACACCACCAACGTCAGGCGAAACGACCATGATGTCGTCCATGTCGCCTTTGAAGTGGTGTTTGATGTCGAGTGCAAAGATCGGCGCCGCGTAAAGGTTGTCGACCGGCATATCAAAGAAACCTTGGATCTGCGTTGCGTGCAGGTCCATGGTCAGAACGCGGTCAACGCCAGCTTCGGCGATGAGGTTCGCAACCAGTTTTGCGCTGATCGGCGTGCGTGCCTTAGTGCGGCGGTCCTGACGAGCATAACCGAAATAGGGGATCACTGCGGTGATACGACCAGCCGAAGAACGCTTCAGCGCGTCGGTGATGATCAGCAGCTCCATCAGGTTGTCGTTGGCAGGGTTCGACGTCGGCTGAATGACGAACATGTCTTCGCCACGGACGTTTTCGAAAACTTCGACAAAGATTTCGCCGTCGTTGAAACGCTCAACACGAGCATCAACAAGGTTAACATTCATGCCACGATGCATCGACATGCGACGGGCAATGGATTGAGCGAGCGGTTTGTTGGCGTTCCCCGAAATCAGTTTCGGTTCAGTGATCGACGGCATGTGGCAGAGTCCCAGGCTGTTGTCCGTGTGTGACGGAATCGTGACGCAGGGACCGCGTAGCACACGGAACCGTTAAGGCAAAGTTTTACCATGCCTTAATACGCTTTTGCCGCAGGATTTCTTAGTTGAGCGCGTTTAGGAACGCCTCAATATCCTGCTCAGTCGTCGACCAGCTGGCCACCAATCGCGCTGTGAGGGTTTCGTCGGCGGGGCCGTCAAGGTTCTGGTTGAACGGCCAAAAATAGTAATTGGCCCCAGCGGCAAATGCCTTTTGGTGAGCGCCGCGTGGGAAACCAGCGAATACCATGTTCGCATCGGTCGGGTGCAAGAGCGTCGCTCCCTCGATCTTTTGGATGCCGGCGGACAACAATTGTCCCATCACGTTTGCATGGGTTGCGAGGTCGCGCCACAGATCGTCGGTCAGATAGGCATCCATCTGGGCGGACAGATAGCGGTGCTTGGAAAACAGGTGACCGCCGCGCTTGCGCCGCAGTTCAAATTCCCATGCGAGTTTTGGATCAAAGATCACGACCGCTTCGACACCCATGAGGCCGTTCTTGGTGCCTCCGAACGACAGGATATCAATGCCAGCTTTCCAAGTCATTTCTGCGGGGGTGGCGCCGCTCGCGACGATGGCATTGGCGAAGCGGGCGCCATCCATATGACAGGGTAAGTCGTAGTCACGCGCGATGGCGGTCAGTTCTGCGACCTCAGCAGCCGAATAGACTGCGCCTTTCTCTGTGACGTTGGTGATCGACACAACGCCCCGTTGGAGGTTGTGAACCCCACCTCGGCCTGTGAATTCGATTGCGTTGCGAAGAGCCTCAGGCGACATCTTTGCGTCTTTGCCTTCAACAAGGCAGAGTTTGCCTCCGCCAATGTAGAACTCTGGCGCGCCGCATTCGTCTTCTTCGATGTGGGAACTACGATGGCAGAACACGCTCTGCCACGGGTCGGTGATCAGGGCGAGGCCCAGTGCATTGGCGGCAGATCCCGTTGCGACGAGGTAGACTGCAGCCTCGGGAGCCTCAAACAGAGTGCGGATTTTTTGACGAACCGTCTCCATGATCGGGTCGCTACCATATGACGATACATAGCCAGTGTTGGCAGCGGTCAGGGCCTCCATCACTTTGGGATGAACAGGGCTCGTATTGTCGGAGGCAAAAAACATTAGATCGGTTCCTCGATGATGTGGTCTTCCCAGTCTTCGTCGGCGATGTCGAACTCCGATAGGGTGCGGTATTGCATCGAAACGCCTGCTAAATGAACGGTTTCCGAATTGCCCGAAATCAGCGGATGCCAGTCGTAAAGTGGTCGTTTTTCATGAACCAGACGGTAAGCGCAGGTTTGCGGGAGCCAGTATAGGTTATCCAAAATGGTCTTTGGCGTCAGCACGATACATTCGGGCACAAATTGGTGGCGGATGTCGTATTGGCTGCACAGGCAGGTCGCGTCGTCCAGCAGGCGGCAGGCCACGTTGGTCAGCGCGACTTCACCCGTTTCTTCGTCCTCAAGCTTGTTGAGGCAGCATTTCCCGCAGCCATCGCAGAGCGCTTCCCATTCCTGACGGTTCATCTTTTCCATCGGAACGGTTTTCCAGTAATTCTGGCGCAGGCCGCTGCGGTCGATGTCAGACATCTTTGAGAATCTTTCGGGCTGTATCGCAGTCATTCGCCATCTGAACGATGAGCGCATCGAGGCTGTCGAATTTCAGTTCTGGGCGGAGGTAGTCCACAAGCGCGACTGAAAGCGGGGTGCCATAAAGGTCCCCTTTGAAATCAAACAGAAAAGTCTCGATGTTCGGAACATTGTCTTCGCCAAACATGGGGCGAACGCCGATAGAAGCTGCGCCGTCGTAGCTGCCTGCGTGCGGTCCTTCGAGGACGTCAACCTTTACCGCGTAAACACCCAGTTTCGGCTGGTGAAGGTTGGTGATCGACATATTCGCGGTTGGGTAGCCAAGGTCGCGACCGCGCTGATCGCCACGGATCACGGGGCCTTCGATGCGGTGCCAATGGCCCAGCATACGTGCAGCGTCACGAGGACGGCCATCGGAGAGAGCGTTGCGGATATTCGTGGAGGAGACTTCCTCCTCAAACGTCAAAAGCGGGGTGACGGTTACGCCAAACCCAAGCTCTTCACCAAGTGATTTCAGCGTTTCGACATCCCCAGCCCGTTTCGCGCCAAAACAGAAGTCCGCCCCAACGACGACATGCACAAGGCCGAGCCGCTGAACGATGATCGTCTCTGCAAATTCACGAGGGGTGAATTGGGCGAGGGCGGCATTAAACGGCACGTCGTAGAGTTTCTGGACACCCAGTTTGCGCAGGCGATGTGCCTTGGCTTCGGCGTTCATCAAACGGAACGGCGGTGCATCGGGGGCAAAGAACTGACGCGGATGCGGTTCGAACGTCATCACGCCGAGAGGCGCGCCCAGATCAAACGCCGCCTTACGGGTCAAATCTATGACCGCCTGATGGCCCAAATGGATGCCGTCAAAATTTCCGATGGCCGCAGCCGCGCCACGATCATTGGGGTCTAGGAATAGGGTGTCTCGAATAATGCGCATGGGCGATGCGTAGCCGCCCAAGCCGACGCATGCAAGATCAGTCGAACTTCCGCGACGGCGCGAGAACGGTTGCTTCGCCGATCAGCACCTTTTTACCGTTGACGAGACAGCGCGTTTCCATGGTCACACGACGTTTGGAATGGTCAATGTTTGTGACCTCAACCTCTGCCAATACCATATCGCCGGGGCGCACGGGGGCGAGGAATTTCAGCGATTGCCCCAGATAGACCGTGCCGTGACCCGGAAGCTGTTCCCCGATCACCGCAGAGATCAGACCTGCGGTAAGCATCCCATGCGCAATACGCCCCTCAAAGATCGTGTCTTGGGCATAGTCGTCATCAAGGTGCACAGGGTTACGGTCTGTTGAGACTTCAGCGAACATTTCGATGTCGCGGTCCGTTACGACCTTACGCAACGAACGGATCATACCGATTTCGATATCTTCGATACAGATCGTACCGCGGGGGAAGTTATCCAGCATATTCGGCTCCATTGCGTAACAAATGGTCCCTTTTGGGTTATCACTTGAAACTTTATTACTTTGCAGCCGCAGAAAAAACAACCCCCTATTGTGCTAGCGCAAAAAGCCTATGGCGAAGGTTGGAGACTGTTTTTCCTTTTGCAAGTAGGCGTTTAGCAATTCTGCGTCGGGTTGGACTTTGGTCGCAGTCTCTTCTGCTGCAAGGCCGCCTGTGATGAAAAGGGAATCATACCCTTCCCCTTCGGCACCCAAAATGTCCGTCTTAATACCGTCGCCAATGCACAGGATGCGCGCTTCATCGGCGTTCACGTCCAGTTGAGCCAAACGGCGGCGGGCAAGGTCATAAATCGGCGGATGAGGTTTGCCGAAATAGAGGCTCTCGCCGCCCATTTCAGTGTAGAGTTGCGCCAAGGCTCCCGCGCAATATTCACGGGTTTCGCCGCGGTCGATCACAATATCAGGGTTTGCGCAGAGCATCTTCATCCCTTTTTCGCGGGCAAAGAGGAACTCTGGACGCATCACGTCAGGCTCCGCATGAGGGTCGAAGGGGCCGCAGTTGACGATGCCCTCGGCTTCTTCGAGTGGAACGCGGGTGATCTCTACCGGGTTTTCGACGACCTTGATCGGTTCGAAAAAGCTGTAGTCGTGTGCTTCGCCGATGAAATACACTTTTTGGCCCACAGCGCCTGTAAACAAGGCCACACGAGCTGCGTCACCCGACGTTGCGATAGCGTCAAAGCTATCGTCGGGGATGCCGAAGCGATTCATCTGCTTTGCGACCAGATCCCAAGCTCGTGGCGCGTTGGTCACGAAAACCACTTTGCCGCCCGTTTTGCGGTAGTCCTGCATCGCTTTGACCGCAGCGGGGAATGAGGTGAGGCCGTTGTGCATGCAACCCCAGAGGTCCACAAACAGGGCGTCATATTGGTCAGCGATTTCGGCGAAGTTTTCGATAATTTGGGTCATGGGCTGCTCTTCTATTCGGTTGGGTTCTGAGTATAGCCCGCCCATGTAAAAGAAAAGCGTCTAGCCAAAGGCAGCAGGATACTTCAGGTCCATCAATTTCGCTTTGGCGGCGCCAGCAACCATCGTGTATTCGACGGGGTAGGGCGAGGTGAGCCCCTCAGGTGCGGGCGAGAACCCGCAGCGCGAATAGAACGCTGGGTCACCGAGAACGACTAAGGTCTGCCCGGACAAACGCGCCCATTCGACAATCATACCAACCATGCGGCGGCCATAACCGTTGCGTTGAAGGTCAGGGTGCACAGCTACAGGCGCGAGGCAAAGCCACCCTTTGGGTGCAATCATTTGCGATAGAGCGAGGTATCCGACGATCCCTTGTTCGGAGGGCAGCACCATTTCCCCTGCGATCGCGCGGGATTTGCGCAGCTTTTCAACCAGACGTGCCTCGTCAGGTTGGCCGAAAGCATCTGTCAGAAGGGCCGCAACGGCAGCTTCTTCACCGCGTTGCATTTCACGAAGAAAATCAGGTGAAATCATTTGGCGCTCCTCTGTTGCAAAGTAAAAAAGGGCGCTGAAGCGCCCTTTGACCAGATCAGACCTTAAGGCTCGGAATGATCTGTTTTTTGCGGGACATCACACCCGGAAGAACGACGGTGTCGCCTTCGACGGTGCAATCGAACGATGCTTCGGCGATCTTTTTGACCAGATCGTTCGGGACGAGAAGGGTGGCTTCTTCGTTCAGGATGTCGATGACAAACAGGAGAACCTGATCGGCACCGTCTTCTTTGGCGACGTCAACCATCGATGCCATCAGGCTCGCTTTGCGGTCGAGGATGATTTTTGGTGCGGTGGTTTCCAGAACGGATACGCGCAGTTCTGTGCCGTCGACGTTGTATTCCTTGGAGTCCATGCGCAGCAGTTCAGCATCAGAGAAGGACGACACGTCTGATTTGGCTTCGAACAGTTCAGACGCGTAGGCGCTGATGTTGATGTTAAGCTCAGCCGCCAGTTTCTCGGCCAGTGCTTTGTCTACGTCAGTCGTGGTCGGGCTACGGAATTCCAGCGTGTCGGACAAGATGCACGACAGCATCGCGCCTTTGATGTTGTCTGGCATTTTGTCTGCGTCGTCGCCCATCAGATCGTACATGATGGTCGCGGTGCAAGCGAGCGGACGGATCGTGATGTCGATCGGGCCTTTGGTTTCCAGACCGCCGACCAGTTTGTGGTGGTCGATGATCGCGGTGATATCCGCATCATTGATCGCATCAGGGAGTTCGGCTGGGTTGTTGGTGTCAACGATGACGACCTTCTGGCCAGCTTCGACGGTCGAGATGATTTCAGGCTTCGCAAAGCCCCATTTCTCGATCACAAAGGCAGCTTCGGTGTTGGGTTCGCCTAGCAGAACGGGCTTCGCCTCGATGCCTTTGATTTCGTTCAGATACCAAGCCCAGACAATGGGCGATCCGGTGGAGTCGGTGTCAGGAGATTTGTGGCCGAAAACAAGCGTGGTCATAGAGGTCTGCCTCATGTGCGATATCAATTCGCGGGCCTTATATGGTCGGCCAGCGCCGTTGTCACCACTTCGCGCCGCACTGCGACCAAAGGCCATGCCGCAATTGCGCAGTTGAATTGCGCAAGGTAGGTCTAAGCTATGGCTAAGATTTCCGAAACTGATCTCTATGCGCCCGTAAAGGCGCTGCTGGAACGGCAGGGCTACGTCGTGAAGGCCGAGGTCGGTGCGGTTGATGTGATGGGGCGTCGAGGGGACGAGCCGCCTGTCATTGTCGAACTCAAAACGGGCTTTTCTCTTACGCTCTTGCAGCAGGCTGTCGCGCGTCTGGCCATTACGGACAATGTCTATGTTTGTGTGCCACGGCAGAGCGGGCGGGCGAGCTTGAAGGCGTTGCAGGCCAATGTGAAACTTTGCCGTCGGCTTGGGATCGGTGTTATTACGGTTCGCCTGTCGGACGGGTTTACGGAAACTCTGGCCGATCCTGGTCCTTATGCCCCGCGCAAGTCATCGCAAAAGGCAAAGGCTCTGCTGCGCGAATTTGATCGACTGAGGGGGGATCCGAATGTCGGTGGTGCCACGCGGCAGGGGATTGTCACGGGCTACAGGCAGGATGCAATTGCCTGTGCCGAATTCCTCGCCAGTGAAGGGTCGAGCAAAGGAGCGGTGGTAGCCAAATCAACAGGTGTCAAAACCGCGACCCGTCTGATGGCGGACAATCACTATGGCTGGTTCGAGCGGGTGGCCGTCGGCATTTACGGGCTGACGGAGGTAGGTCGGGCGGCTATTCGTCCAGCCGAGTGATCTGCCAGCCGTTCTGGGCCAACAAATTCAACACGCCATTTTCTCCCGAAAGATGCGCCGCACCAAACACGGCGACGACGGGGCCTTCGGCGGCGGCGGTCTCGAGGTTGTCGATCCAGTTCATGTTCCGAACGTCAAGGAGGCCCTCGGCGAAATCGTCGAACACCTTGTTCGCATGGGGCAGGTCAACATTCGGAACGAGGGTGAGGGCGGCTCGCGATAGTTCCCAAACGCGGGCAACGTCACCTGCGAAATAGGCATCGAACGTGGATGCAAACAGTGCGCTTTCGATATCTGGCGGCAAGAGCGACATCTCCAACATGTCGATCTGGGCGTCGATAGGATCGTCGTAGAGGATACGTAGAGAGTCGCGCCAATCCTCTAGCGCCTGCGTTTCAACGCCCATCGATGCGGCGTCTTCCATCACCATCGCGTCCAATCCCGTCAGCCCTGCCTGAATGTCGGGCATGGCGCAGGGCGGCGTGCCGAGCGCGGCGACGAGGTACCACGGCTGAAAGCGTGCGGTCATCGGCGAGGGTAGCCCACGGGCACGGCCCGCTTCGGCAAGGAGTTCCCATGACGCATCATCAATCATCCCGATCAACGTTTGACCTTCGGGCAGGAGGATCAACGACGGATCGGCGAGCAGCTCGCGCTGCATTTCTTGCAACTGTTCGGTCGTCTGTTCAACCAGCAACACATCGGCGTCTTTTAGTGCCTCGCGGGCTTTTTCCCTGAGCGGTAAGAGGCGCGGGTCGTAGATGTGCAAGCTGCCAAAAAAGGTGATTTGTTGGCTGTTTCGATCGGCCTGCCAAATAAGGCCTTGGCCGTTCAATGTCGCGTCTGACGCGCTCTCTATTTCGGCTAAAACGTCTGCGGGAAAATAGGTTTCAATAGATGCGCCTGAACAGAGCGCCGAGGATGCGGTGGGTAAAATAGAGGAAAAGAAAATAGCGGTGAGGGTCGCGCGCATCATGGCTCCTGTTTGTCTTATTTTAACTTAGGCTGTTCACGCAGGGGAGGCGATTCAAAAAATCCTCTCCACCACTGTTGACACCCTTAGGTCAGGTTCCTAACTATGCGCCGTTAGCACTCGATATGACTGAGTGCTAACACAGGATTTAACGATAGCTGAGGAGCTACAAAAAATGGCTTTTAAACCGCTGCATGACCGCGTTCTGGTCCGCCGTGTCGAGAGCGACGAAAAAACCAAGGGTGGTCTGATCATCCCCGATAGCGCCAAAGAAAAACCGGCTGAAGGCGAAGTAGTTGCTTGCGGCGAAGGTGCTCGTAAAGACTCCGGCGAACTGATCGCAATGGCTGTGAAAGCTGGCGACCGCGTTCTTTTCGGTAAATGGTCTGGCACTGAAGTCACCGTAGACGGCGAAGAGCTGCTCATCATGAAAGAGGGCGACATTCTCGGCATCATCGCCTGAGATTGCACCTTTACCTGAAACAATTTTAGACGAGGACTACAGCAATGGCTGCTAAAGACGTCAAATTCGGCACCGACGCCCGTAACCGTATGCTCAAGGGTGTGAACATCCTGGCTGACGCGGTAAAAGTTACCCTTGGCCCGAAAGGCCGCAACGTTGTGCTCGAAAAATCTTTCGGCGCACCGCGCATCACCAAAGACGGTGTTTCTGTCGCTAAAGAGATCGAACTGGAAGATAAGTTCGAGAACATGGGCGCGCAGATGGTTAAAGAAGTCGCTTCGCGCACCAACGACGAAGCTGGCGACGGTACCACCACCGCAACCGTACTTGCACAAGCAATCGTAAAAGAAGGCCTCAAGCAGGTTGCTGCTGGTCTGAACCCGATGGACCTGAAGCGCGGCATCGACATGGCAACCACCACTGTCGTTGAGCAGATCAAGTCGATGGCTCGTGAAGTTGCAGACTCTGACGAAGTTGCTCAGGTTGGCACCATCTCCGCTAACGGTGAAGCATCGATCGGTCGTCAGATCGCAGACGCGATGCAGAAAGTTGGCAACGACGGCGTAATCACCGTTGAAGAAAACAAAGGTATGGAAACCGAAGTAGAAGTTGTCGAAGGCATGCAGTTCGACCGCGGCTACCTCTCCCCGTACTTTGTAACCAACCCGGACAAAATGGTCGCTGAACTGGAAGACGCTGTCATCCTGCTTCACGAGAAAAAACTGTCGTCGCTCCAGCCGATGGTTCCGCTGCTCGAGTCGGTTATCCAGTCCCAGAAGCCGCTTATCATCATCGCTGAAGATGTTGAGGGCGAAGCACTGGCAACTCTCGTAGTTAACAAACTGCGCGGTGGTCTGAAAATCGCTGCTGTTAAAGCACCGGGCTTTGGCGACCGTCGCAAGGCAATGCTGCAGGATATCGCTATCCTGACCGGCGGCCAGGTGATCTCCGAAGACCTCGGCATGAAACTCGAGAACGTCACTATGGACATGCTCGGTTCGGCTAAGAAAGTTTCGATCTCTAAAGACAACACCGTTATCGTTGACGGCGCTGGCAACAAAGCAGAGATCGAAGCACGCGTTGCACAGATCCGTACCCAGATCGAAGAAACTTCTTCGGACTACGACCGTGAAAAACTGCAAGAGCGCGTTGCCAAACTGGCTGGCGGTGTTGCTGTTATCCGCGTCGGCGGCATGACTGAAGTAGAAGTGAAAGAGCGTAAAGACCGCGTTGATGACGCACTGAACGCTACTCGCGCTGCTGTTCAGGAAGGCATCGTTGTTGGCGGTGGTGTTGCTCTGGTTCAGGCTGCGAAAGTTCTGGCCGGTCTTGAAGGTCAGAACGCTGACCAAAACGCCGGTATCGCTATTGTTCGTCGCGCTCTCGAAGCTCCGCTTCGTCAGATCGCTGAGAACGCTGGCGTTGACGGTGCAGTTGTTGCTGGCAAAGTTCGTGAATCCGACGACAAAAACTTTGGCTTCAACGCTCAGACCGAAGAATATGGCGACATGTTCAAATTCGGCGTGATCGACCCGGCAAAAGTAACCCGTACCGCTCTGGAAGATGCGGCATCGGTAGCTGGCCTGCTGATCACCACCGAAGCAATGGTTGCTGACAAGCCTGCAAAAGACGGCGGCGCACCTGCAATGCCTGACATGGGCGGCATGGGCGGCATGATGTAATCATCGCCGAAGGCATGATAAGGAAACGGGGTCGCAATTGCGGCCCCGTTTTCGTTTGGAGGCATGGATGATCTACCTCGTCGCACTTGGCGCGTTGTTCGCGTTGGCTGCCAATTCGGTATTAATCCGTTTGGCCGTGGTGGATTATGGCGCTGATCCAGCAGCCTTCGCCGTCTTGCGCGTGGCGACAGGGGCGGTCGTTCTGATGACGATGGCTCTTTTGCAGAAGAGAGGGGCATGGCCGACAAAAGCGCGGTCGTTCGCTGGAGCGCTATGCCTTGCGGGTTATATCGTTGGCTTTTCGCTCGCCTATCGGACACTCGACGCAGGTTTTGGAGCGCTGCTACTGTTCGGCTGGGTTCAGATCACAATATTCGCCACAGTCGTTGTGCGCGGTACCCGCCCGTCTGTGTTTCAGTGGATCGGTGCGATTGTGGCTTTCTTCGGGTTGGTCTGGTTGTTGAAACCCTCATCAGACCTCGGGAGTGTGCCCGTCATTGATCTGATACTGATGTCCTTAGCTGGGGTGAGCTGGGGATTCTACACTCTGCTCGGCCGCGGGGCGGGTGATCCTGTGCGTGTGAATGCGATGAGCTTTGCCTTGTGCCTGCTATTCGTGCTGCCGTTGTTGATGGTTGGCAATGGGGCGCTCAGTGGCCCAGCATTGATGCTCGCCATGGTGTCTGGCGGGATCACCTCGGGGCTAGGCTATGCACTCTGGTATCGGATTGTGGCGGTCATCGACCCTGCGCTGGCAGGGGTAGGGCAGTTGATGGTGCCCGTATTGGCCAGCCTCGGCGGACTGGTCTGGATCAATGAGCCGATCACGGTTCAGTGGCTCATCGGTGCAGCACTGGTGCTCGGTGGGATAGGGCTATCGATTGCGCCGCAGATCATAGCAAAACGGCGCCTCTGAACAGAAGCGCCGTTTCAGGATGTCAAAAAGGCTTAGCCTTTGATGTAAGCGGTCAGGGTAGCTTTGACGCCGTTGTCATAGAGGCTGTTCAGGGCCTGTCCGAAGGCGGCCACGAATACCTCATTTTGGGCGAGATCGCCAAACACGGCGGTGTTTTCAAGGAAAGCGACTGGACGCCCTTTGGCCTCATCCGCGAGGGACTTGAGAACCACATGGTTGTCATCATTCGGCGCGATCTCATTGCCAGCTTCATCAACGCGGGCGCAATAACGGCACCAGAGCGCAACTTCCAACGCGAGACCTGACACATCCGCACCCGTCGCCAGCGCGTCACGCAGGGTCGGGAGAATGAACTTCGGCTGACGATTGGAGCCATCGAGGCACAGACGCGGGATCGTGTCGCCGACTTCTGGGTTTGAGAAGCGCTCGATGATCTTTTCGCGGTAAGCCTGATAATCGACGCCCTCGATCGGGGTCAGCGTCGGGATGATTTCACGCTGTTCCAAAGAGTCGAGCCATTCTGAGATCAGCGGGTCCGCCATCGCATCGTGAACAAAGTGATGCCCGATCAGAGCCGAGGGATAGGCAATCGCAGCGTGGCCACCGTTCAGAATGCGAAGCTTCATCAATTCGTATTTTGCAACGTCCTCAACGAATTCCGCGCCAACCTTCTCGAGTGCTGGGCGACCTTGGGGGAAGTTGTCCTCTAGGACCCATTGACGGAAAGGTTCGCAGGCAACAGGGACCGCATCGGTGATGCCGAATTTATCGGCAACCATCGCGCGTTCACGGTCCGACGTCGCAGGCGTAATGCAGTCGATCATAGAGTTTGGGAAGGCCACGTTTGCGCTGATCCAATCGGCAAAATCTGGGTCAGACAGACGAGCGAGGCCAATCACCGTGCGTTTTGCGACGTGACCGTTTTCTGGCAGGTTATCGCACGACATAAAGGTAAACGGCGCGAGGCCAGCGTCACGACGAATGCGGAGCGCTTTGATCACCATACCGAATACGGTTTTCGGCGCATCGGGGTTCGCAGCATCCGCGACAATGTCGGGATGCTTTGTGTCAAAACCATCGGTCAGGGCGTCGACATAATAGCCGCCCTCGGTGATGGTGGTCGATACGATCTTGATGCCGGGTTCGGCCATTTTCGCGATAGTGATCGCAGGGTCGACCTCGACGAAGTCGATCATAGAACCAACGACTTGGGCAGTGAGGCCCGAGGGGTCCAGTTCGACGACCGTCGTGAGCCAGTCTTGTTTGGAAAGGCGTTCGCGCATCGTTGCGTCGCCCGCGCGGACGCCAGCGCCGCACAGCGCCCAGTCGTGGCTTTCACCCAGTGCGAACAGGCGGTCGAGATACACCGCCATGTGCGCGCGGTGGAAGTTGCCGATCCCCACGTGGAGGATGCCCGCCGTCAACGCGGATCGGTCATAAGAAGGGGTGCCGATGGTGTCAGGGAGCTGAGCCAGAGCGGAGGTGTTGAGTTCAATTGCCATGGTCATGCCATCCAGTTTCCGCCGTCCACACCGAAACATTGTGCGACGACATAGTCAGCCTCGTGCGAGGCAAGAAAGAGTGCCATTCCGGTCAGGTCTTCGGCTTTGCCCATGCGCCCAAAGGGTACAGCGGCACCGACTTCGCGTTTTTTCTGACCGAGGGGTTTGTTTTCATATTTGGCAAAGAAAGCATCGACGCCGTCCCAATGTTCGCCATCCACCACACCGGGTGCGATTGCGTTCACATTGATGCCGTGTTGGATCAGGTTCAGGCCCGCAGACTGGGTAAAGCTGATTACGGCGGCCTTCGTCGCGCAGTAGACGCCGACAAGGGCCTCACCGCGACGGCCAGCTTGGGACGCCATATTGATGATCTTGCCGCCTTTGCCGTTGGCGATCATAACCTTCGCGACAGCTTGGGTCATGAACATGGTGCCAAAGACGTTGATCGAGAACAGTTTTTGATAGTCAGCCTCTGTGATCTCAATGATCGGCGCGGCAGAGAACAGCGCGGCGTTATTCACAAGGATATCGATCCCGCCGAGTTCTGTTTCGACCGTGTTCACGGCGGTATCAATGCTAGCTTTGTCCGCCACATCACAGGCAACGGCGATTGCGCCATTGCCGATGGTTTGTGCGGCCTTCAATGCAGCCGAGGCGTTGATGTCGACGATCGCAACGCGTGCGCCTTCGGCAGCATAGGCCTTTGCAAATTCAAAACCGATCCCGCGGGCTGCACCCGTGATCAGAACCGATTTACCAGAAAACCGTGTCATGCAATCCGCAGCCCTTTTTCGTCAAAGCGGTGGATCTTGTCGGCTTCGGGGGTGAGGTAGACAGTGTCGCCATGTCGTACGGGGAATTCGCCGCCAACACGCACCGTCATGGATTCCGCGAGGCCCGTGTCATGAACGTGCAAGAAGGTGTCAGAACCGAGGTGTTCAGAGACGCTGACTGTGCCTTTCCACAGACCTTCGGTCGCCGAGGCGGTCAGGTGCTCAGGGCGAATGCCGATGGTATGCGCACCGTGTTGGGCAGCGGTTTCACCTTCGATAAAGTTCATCTTGGGCGAGCCGATGAAGCCAGCGACGAATTTGTTGCGCGGGGTGTGGTAGAGTTCAAGCGGGGAACCAACCTGTTCGATCACACCAGCCTGCAGAACCACGATTTTGTCGGCCATGGTCATGGCTTCGACCTGATCGTGTGTCACGTAGACCATGGTAGTTTTCAGGCGCTCGTGGAGTTCTGAAATCTCAAGGCGCATCCCAACGCGCAGCGCTGCGTCCAAGTTCGACAGCGGTTCGTCAAAGAGGAACGCGCTTGGTTCACGCACAATCGCGCGGCCAATCGCAACACGCTGGCGTTGACCACCAGAGAGCTGACCCGGACGGCGATCAATGTAGCTATCGAGGTTCAGGACCTTTGCAGCGTTATCTACGCGGCGGTCGATTTCGGCCTGATCCATCTTTGCCATCTTGAGTGGAAAGGCGATGTTCTTGCGCACCGACATATGCGGGTAGAGCGCGTAGGATTGGAACACCATCGCCAGACCGCGCTTTGCGGGCGGTAGGTCAGTGGCGTCTTTGCTGTCGATGCGGATTTGCCCGCCCGACACGTCCTCGAGCCCAGCGATCAGGCGCAGAAGGGTGGATTTACCGCAACCCGAAGGGCCAACGAATACAACGAACTCTCCGTCTTCGATGGTCAGGTCCAGCGGCGGGATAACTTCGACATCGCCGAAACGTTTGGTGACTTTATCTAGCGTAATGCGTCCCATTATTCTTTTCCTTATTTCACGGCGCCGAAGGTCAGACCGCGGACAAGTTGTTTTTGGCTGAACCAGCCCATGATCAGGATCGGTGCGATCGCCATGGTCGAAGCAGCAGAGAGTTTTGCGTAAAAGAGGCCTTCAGGGCTGGAGTAGCTCGCGATAAATGCGGTCAACGGGGCGGCTTTGGCAGCCGTCAGGTTGAGCGTCCAGAACGCTTCGTTCCAAGCCAGAATGACGTTCAAGAGGATCGTCGAGGCGATACCGGGGACGGCCATCGGCGTGAGGATATAGAGGATTTCTTCGCGCAGAGTTGCACCGTCCATGCGGGCCGCCTCAAGGATCTCACCTGGGATTTCCTTGAAGTAGGTGTAGAGCATCCAGACGATAATCGGCAGGTTGATCAGCATCAGGACAACGACCAGACCCCAACGGTTGTCTAACAGGCCCAATTTGATGAACAGCAGGTAGATCGGGTAGAGAACGCCAACCGCCGGCAACATCTTGGTGGAGAGCATCCACATCAGGATGTCTTTGGTCCGTTTCGAGGGAACGAATGCCATCGACCATGCGGCAGGAACCGCGACGACGATACCCAAGAGGGTCGAGCCAACCGCGATGATCACTGAGTTGGTCAGGAACCGCAGGTAGTCGGAGCGTTCCTGAACAATCGCGTAGTTTTCCAGCGTCCAGTCAAAGAACAGAAAAATGGGCGGATCAGAGATTGCCTGACCTTCGGTTTTAAAACTGGTCAGAATAGTCCACAGGATCGGGAAAAAGATCAGAAGACCGATAGCCCAAGCGAGGGTGGTATTGAGCGCCTTTTGGCGTGTGGTGACGGTGCGTGCCATGTTTGCTCCCCTCTCAGTTATCCAAGTTTTTGCCGACGATGCGCATCAGGAAGATGGCGATGATGTTTGCAAGGATGATCGCGTAGACGCCGCCCGCAGAGCCCAGACCGATGTTCTGGCTTTCCAAAACGCGCTGGAAGATGAGGTAGCTGAGTGTCTTGGTGCCGAATGCGCCGCCGGTGGTGACGAAAATTTCTGCGAATACGGCCAGAAGGAAGATCGTTTGGATCAGGATCACGACGGTGATCGCGCGGCTCAGGTGAGGCAGGATGATGTACCAGAACCGTTTCAGGGCTGGTGCGCCGTCCATTTCAGACGCTTCGAGTTGCTCGCCGTCCAGCGACTGGATCGCGGTCAGCAGAATGAGGGTCGCAAACGGCAGCCATTGCCAGCTTACGATAATGATAATCGAGGGCAGGGAGGCTTGAGACATCCATTCAACGGGCTGCGCACCAAAGGCACGCCACAGGTGGGCGAACAGGCCGTTGGTCGGGTCCATGAACATGTTTTTCCAGACCAGCGCAGACACGGTTGGCATGACAAAGAAGGGTGCAATCACGAGGATGCGGACGATGCCTTGGCCCCACATTGGGCGGTCGAGCAAGAGCGCCAGCAGAACACCAAACACGACTGTGATAAACAGCACGCCACCAACGATGATTAGGGTGGTGAGGATGCTCGGCCAGAAAGAACTGCTTGTGACAAAGCGCGTGTAGTTTTCAAATCCAGCCCATCCAAGATCGCCACCACGCAGGGGCAGGTAGTTCTTGAACGAGAAATAGAGCGTCATCGTGAGCGGGACGAGCATCCAACCCAGCAATAGAATGACCGCGGGGGCCATCATAATGCGAGCTGCAGCGCGTGAGTGTTGGGTCGCCATGAATGCACTTCCTCTGTTGGTAGCTGTGCCGCTACCTTAAAGTTCTTTGCGTAATTCGTAGATTTAAATGAGCGGTGGGCAGCACGAGGGCCACCCACCGTCATTGGAGGAAAGCTTAGCGGTAGCCAGCTGCTTCCATTGCGTCGTTGGTCAGGGCTTGTGCCTTGGCCAGAGCTTCTTCAACGGTCTGTTGACCAGCGTAAGCTGCCGAGAACTCTTGGCTTACGTCAGTTGCGATACCAGCAAATTCCGGGATCGCGGCGAACTGAACACCAACGTAGGGTGCTTCGTTTACAGTTGCGTTCAGCGGGTCAGCCGACAGGATCGAGTCCAGGGTCATCTGTGCGAAAGGAACATCTTTGTAGTTCGGGTTTTCGTACAGCGATACGCGTGCGCCCGGAGGAACGTTTGCCCAGCCTTCGTTTGCAGCTACCAGCTCGATGTAGGAGGTCGAAGTTGCCCACTCGATGAACTGTTTCGCAGCGTCTGTTTTCTGCGAACCTGCAGGGATCGCGAGAGCCCATGCCCAGAGCCAGTTGGAACGTTTGCCCAGGCCGTTGTCCGGTGCCAGCGCGAAGCCAACCGAGTCAGCTACGGTCGAGTCGTTCGGGTTGGTGACAAAGGATGCCGCAACAGTTGCGTCGATCCACATGCCGCACTTGCCCTGTTGGAACAGCGAGAGGTTTTCGTTGAAGCCGTTGGTGGCGTAGCCAGCCGGACCAGATTCATCCATCATGCCTTTGAAGAAGTTGAGGGTGTTAGCCCATGCTTCGCCGTCAAAGGTTGCGTTCCAGTCCATATCGAACCACTGAGCGCCGAACGAGTTGCCCATCGCAGTGATGAACGCGCCGCCTTCACCCCAGCCTGCTTTGCCGCGCAGACAGATACCGTTGATGTCAGCATCACGGTCGGTCATTGCAGCAGCTGCTTCGCGGATGAACGACCAAGTCGGAGCAGTCGGCATTTCGAGGCCAGCTTTTTCCATCAGGTCGGTGCGATACATGATCATCGACGATTCACCGTAGAACGGTGCAGCGTAGAGGGTGCCGTCGTAGCTCAGACCGCCAGCCATGGCAGGCAGGATGTCAGCGACGTTGTACTCTTCAGACAGATCGTCGAGCGGGACCAGCCAGCCGTTCGCACCCCAGATCGGGGTTTCGTACATGCCGATGGTCATGATGTCGAATGCGCCGCCATTGGTCGAGATGTCGGTGGTTACGCGCTGACGAAGAACGTTTTCTTCGAGGGTGACCCACTCAACGGTGTGACCGGTTTTCGCGGTGAAGTCGTCGGTCAGACCCTGCATGCGGATCATGTCGCCGTTGTTCACGGTCGCGATGGTCAGCGTTTCAGCATGCGCAAGGGCAGCAGCCGAACACAGAGCGGTTGCGCCCAAAAGGGCACGCACAGTGTATTTCATGATTTCCTCCCAATGCCCACGTGTGGGCAAATGCTACGTTAGTGGGCAAATGTTCACAAAAGGCTTCAAAATTGTCAATCCCAATTACCCGCCGCAATGCAGTAAACGGACAAATCATTATAAAAATAAGGTCTTGCGGTGGGATTTCTGTCTGCAAACGCGCACAAATTCTGTCAGCGCTAACCGTATTGTTGCAGCGCAGCGAAGCTATTGAGTGGTTACAGGAAAGGTGTCGTGGAAATAATTAGTTGCCGAGAATCGACTCTGCAGTCGCTTCGTTCGTGATCAATCCGTTGATGAGGTGCCCTGTGAGCGCGGCTTTGATGGCGCGGACTTTGGACGGACCAACAGCGATGGCCGTGATCCGACGATCTGCCGCTACAGCGAGTGGAGCGGAAGCTACGCGACGGTTAAACGCGCAGTCGATCACTTGGCCCGTGTCGTCGTAAATCCACGAGGTGATTTCGCCCGCGGCACCGGCCGATTGCAGTTCTTCGATTTCATGACGCGGAATAAAGCCATCAACAAACAGCGGCGCGGTCATGTCCATTTGACCGATCCCTACAAGGGTAAGGTCGGCACGTTCACACAGGCTCAACGTATTGCGGACGGCTTCTTGACCGTGGAGCGTTTGGAGTTCGTCAGGCGAGTTCGCCAGAACGGGAAGCGGGTAGGGGTATTGGATCGCCCCGATACGCTCTGCCAGATGAATGGTCGCGTTGTATGGTGTAGCGGACCCGTCGCTCATCATGTTGCCGAGGCGCGAGACGACCCGATGCTGTGGGCAATTCATGCGTGGAAGCTGTTCAACGGTAGTTTTCAACGCGCGTCCCGTGCCCAGAGCGATGATTTGTTCATCTTCTGTTTTGAGCGTTCGTTCCAATTCGGCTGCGGCTGCAATCGCGGCGCCCGTCGTGAGGTTCGGTGCCTCGGGGTCGGAGGGAACAATTTCGCAAAAGCCTAGACCAAATTTATCCGTCACCGCTTTGGAGAGGTCCATGCAGCGCGCAATCGGGTGATCGAGCCGAACCTTAACCAGCTTTTCGCTGACCGCCATCGCGACGAGGCGCTGTGCGGACTGTCTGGACACCCCGAGCTTGCGTGCGATTTCATCCTGAGTGTTGCCCGCAACGTAGTAGAGCCACCCAGCGCGGGCGGCGTCATCCAAACGTGTGGTTTCAGGTGTGAATCGACCGACTGTCACGGGGCCTCCTTGATCGTCTTTAAGACCTGCGTGAAATCTGCCCAGTTGTCAAAGGCTTGAACGCCGTCGGGCATTTCGACCCCTAAACCGCGCAGATGGCTGGCCCCCGTGTAAGCTAGATGAGGCATGCCTGCGGACTGCGCTGCGTTAAGACCAGGAATGCTATCTTCGATCACCAAAGTTCGGGAGGGTTCGACGCCCATCTCTTTGGCGGCAAACAGAAAAAGGTCGGGTGCGGGTTTGCCGTTTTTGACTTGGGATGCCGTGAAAACATGCGGCCCAAAGAACCGAGCGAGGCCTGTCAATTCGAGAGACCGCGCAACGCGTGGCGGGCTCGACGAGGTTGCGACGCAGATCGGTAGATCGAGCGTTTCAAGCAGGGTTTCGATTCCCTGTGTGGCCTCTAACTGAGTTTCAAATCGGTGCAGAAGGCTGCTCCGATATCGTTGTTCAAAGTCATCAGGCAGGGGCGTGTCGAACTGTTCGCGGAGGCTTTTCGCGACCGTTGGAAAACTGCGCCCGAGGCAATATTTCCGAACATAATGCCGATCAATAGTGATCCCGATCAGCGCAAGTTCAGAGATCAGTGTATCAGCGCTGATGATCTCGCTGTCGATCAAAACGCCATCACAGTCAAAAATAATCAGGTCGATCATAGGGCCTCCAAGTGCTGCACCGTTAGCACGGGCGAATTGCCGTTGCACCTGTTATGCGCGTCGTTACTGTGAACCTTGTTGGGTGAGGTGAGCAATGACGGATTATACGGTTTTCGACGGTCACAATGATTTTCTGTTCCGCTATGCGCGGGCGTCAAAGGCGCAGCGTGCCGCGATGTGGATCGAGGGTGAAGGGGCGCATCACCTCGACCTCCCTCGGATGCAAGCTGCTGGATTCGTTGGCGGATTTTTTGCGGTTTGGGTGCCGTCGCCTGACGATGCTGGCGGCCTCGATTTCGAAGCGATGATGGAGGTCTTGCCCTATGACCTCCCGATGCCGCCCATTTTGGGGCAAGCCGATGCCTTGCCAACGGCGATGGCGCAGGTTGCTGGGCTGTTCGAGATGGAGCGTCTGTCGGGCGGTGATCTGACCGTTTGCCAAAGTGGCGCAGAGGTCCGTCGAGCAGTTGAGAAGGGCAAAGTCGCGGCCATCCTCCACATGGAAGGGGCAGAGGCGATTGGGTCTGATTTGTCTCAGTTAGAGGTTTGGCATCGCATGGGGCTCCGGTCCATCGGGCCTGTCTGGAGCCGTCCCACGATCTACGGCGAAGGCGTTCCTTTCGCGTTTCCCTCGACTCCTGACCGCGGCGCTGGCCTTACGGATTTGGGCAAGGACCTGATCCGTGAATGTGATCGTCTGGGCATTCTGATCGACCTGTCACACCTGAATGAAAAAGGGTTCGATGATGTCGCTGCGATTTCATCGCGCCCACTCATTGCGACCCACTCGAACGCTCATGCGATCACACCGTCATCCCGAAACCTTACCGATCGTCAGTTGGCGATGATTGCAGAAAGTGGCGGGATCGTTGGGCTGAACTTTGGCTGTGCCTTCCTGCGCGAGGATGGACGACGGGATGCGAACACTGGATTCGACCGTATTATGGCGCACCTCGATCATTTGATCGGGACGCTGGGCGAAGATCGCGTTGCCTTGGGGTCTGATTTCGATGGCGCGGTCATCCCGTCCGTGATTGGGGACGTTCTGGGTCTGCCTGATTTGATCGATGCGATGATAGACCACGGATATGATCCCGCGCTGGTTTCAAAGGTCAGCAGCGGGAACTGGATGTCTTTCTTGGATCAAAATCTCTGATCAATCGACAGGCTGCCAGCCCGTGATCAACTGACGCAGGCCGAAAGCTGCGCCCGCAAAGATGCTTGCTAGCGTGAGCGGAGCGGACCATGCGAGAACGGACATGGCCGAGAGGCCTTGGCCGATGCTGCAACCCATTGCGACGACTGCACCGACACCCATCAGGGCTGCGCCGAAAATTTGGCGGCGCAGTTCGCGCGGATCTTCACAAGCTTCCCAACGGAAATGACCTTTGATCAGCGATCCGATGAAAGCGCCGCACCAAACGCCCGCGACGGACCCGATGGCAAAAGACAGGCTCTGCCCGCTTGCAGTCATGCCCCAGAGGATGGTCTCTCCGATCGGGGTTGCAAAGGTGTGTGATACCACTGGCGTTCCATCAAAGCCATTCGTTGCGATCCATTGTGTGCCTGCCCAGCCAGAGACAGCGGCTAGACCGACCACAACGCCCCAGAACAAGGTTGATGTTGAGGCCCGAACCCGAGATGGCGCAATTGTGGTGACTAGAATAACAGCACCGATCAGAATGCCGATTGCGCTGGGCGTTAGGCCCGTCATTTGTGCGATGCTATGGGCGATGCCTGGGACGTCGCCCGAAATTCGGTCCTGTGGGAACAGGTAGACCCGCGCATAGGCCAACGGCCCGGACACCGTTCCATAAGCCGCAATCCCCATGACGACCACGATAACGAAGTTTCGTAGATCGCCGCCGCCCAGTCGGGCCAGCGCGCCGTAGCCGCAGTTTCCAGCAAGGGCCATGCCATAGCCGAACACCAATCCGCCGATCACTGCGCCGATGGGGGCAAAGGCAAAGCCAAGGTAGATCGTGGATGGCGCATCGAGCAGACCTGCGCCAATCAGTGCAAAGCTCCCGATTACAGCCGTGCCGATCGCCACGCCCCACATGCGTAAACGCATGTCATTATCACCGTAGAGGTAATCTTCGATTGCGCCGAGGGTGCAGAACCGACCCAAACGCGCGGCAAGCCCCAACAAAAGCCCACTCAACAAGCCAAGGATGGCCGCGGCATTGCCGTCGCCCAATAGATCAAGCATCAGATTTTCCTCCCTTTTACCTAAACGCCGATGAGGCGGCGGATAGGGTCACGACTTGCCACAAAACATGTCGTAGACGAGGTCAATCATCTGGCGAGGACGGTCATCGGTCAAGCGGTAGTAGATCGTTTTTCCGTCACGGCGCGGCGTGACCAAGCCTTCGAGCCGCAAACGCGCGAGCTGTTGGGATACAGCCGCCTGACGGGCAGAAATCAAATCTTCGAGCTCTGTCACGGATTTTTCACCTGCAGAGAGGTGACACAGGATCAGAAGACGTCCCTCATGGCTGATCGCCTTAAGGAAGTTCGCCGCCTCTTGGGCGTTGTCCATAAGTTTGTCGAGGTCAGCCTCGCAAATCTTATCGTCTACAATTGGAAGGCCCATCGTGCCGATCCTTATTGTCCTGCCGTACTGTTCAGCGATTACGCGAAACGGCTATTTTATTCAACGATGATGCACACACAAATTCCGGTTGTGGCATCCTCGTCAAGTTTGCGCGGGAGGCAGGCCGAGGATCTGCCCTAAAAGCCCCCAGAAAAAATCTTCGCCCGGATAGCCCTCGATCCTGCCAATCTCTACGCCGTCTTCAATCACGACAAAAGTGGGGGTGAACACCATCGGTCTTTCTAAAGTCACATCGCTCGGCAGCGGGTCGTTGATATCGACCTGCCAGAGCGGAGCCATCTCGCCTTCGGTAGTCTTGGGGTAGATGGGGCCGATCTGGGCCTCCCACCGTGCACACCACATGCAGCCATCCTCGACCCCCATAAGAAGTCGGGTTTCAGCAGCGGTAGGCACCGCCGTCAGGGCCCAAATAGCCAAGGCTTTCCATAATGTGCGCATCTGTATGCAAACCGATTGACGGATGGAAACATCATCATCTAGCATAATATGAATATGTGAATGTCGCAAGGGAGGGCGGCAGCCGATGGATATGACTTATATGGGCGCGGCTTTTGCCGGCCTTCTGTCGTTCTTTACACCCTGCATTTTGCCGATGGTTCCGTTCTATCTGTCCTACATGGCGGGGCTTTCGATGAATGAGCTGCAGGGCGAAGACGACATCGCCCCCGGCGCGCAACGCCGCCTCGTTTTGTCATCCATAGCGTTTGCGCTGGGCGTCACGACGATTTTCGTTTTGCTCGGACTCGGCGCGACGGCAGTCGGGCAGGCGGTTGCACAATGGAAGCCAATTTTGGCCTATGTCGCCTCTGCGATCCTGATCGTGTTTGGTTTGCATTTCTTGGGCATCATGCGAATTCCGTTCCTTTATCGTGAGGCGCGGATGGAAAGCTCGGCGGAGCCTTCGACCGTGGTCGGGGCCTATCTCATGGGCCTCGCCTTTGGCTTTGGATGGACTCCCTGCGTTGGTCCGGCTCTTGCGTCGATCCTGATGATCGCGGGCGGCATGGGCAGCCTGTGGGAAGGTGGGATGCTCCTCTTGGTCTACGGTTTGTCGATGACAGCGCCGTTCGTCGTGGCGGCTCTCTTTGCTAAACCGTTCTTGGGCTGGGCGCGGCGCAATCGTCGTTATTTGGGCTACGTCGAAAAGGCGATGGGCGTGATGCTGATCCTGTTCGGCCTTCTGATCGCCACAGGCAGTGTGAACACGATTGCGGATTGGATGATCCGCCACGTGCCGTGGTTCTCAACGATTTTATGAGTCGCAGTGGGGGAGGAAATCCATGCGTAAATTACTAGGTATTCTTGCGGCTGTTCTGTTCGCTCAAGCCGCGCATTCTGCTGAACTGGGTGACGATGGTCTGCACAAAGTAGATTGGCAGCGTGACACGTTCAAAGACCTTCGCGAAGACCTCGAAGAGGCCAACGCTGAGGGGAAACGCTTGATGGTCATCATCGAGCAACGTGGCTGTATCTACTGCACCAAGATGTACGAGGAAGTCTTTCCCGTGCCCGAAATCGATCAATACATCCGTGACCACTACTTCGTTGTTCAGCTCAATATGTTCGGTGATGTCGAGGTCACGGACTTTGACGGCACGACATTGCCCGAGAAGGACATGATTCAACGCTGGGGGATTCTGTTCACTCCGACGCTAATTTTTTATCCGACAGAAGTAGAGGACGGTGCATTCGGTCAGGCTGCAGCTGCAGCGGTGATGCCTGGGGCCTTTGGAAAGTGGACCACCTACAACTTGCTAAACTGGGTGGTTGGAGAGGGTTACCTTGGAGATGAAAATTTCCAGAAATATCATGCCCGTAGGATCGAAGAGGGTGGCCTGTTCGACTGATAATTCGCACCCCAAATCGAGGGGTGCGACAGCTCGCCGCAATGCAGCAATATTCAAAAATTTGAATTTGTGATTGTCAGGCGGCGGGTTTGTCTACTACGGTATTCAAAGAACCGCATATGATGATTTAGGGAGGGCTCATGAAGAGCATCATTCAAATGGCGGTCGGTCTGGCAGTTGTTGCCTCTGTTGCTTCGGCAGACGAGGTCGCACCCGACGCAGTCGTTTTTGACGATTACGGCGCGGTCGAACAATCCCTGACCGGCGTAGCTGGCAACGTCGAGAACGGCATTGTCATCATGACCAACCGCGGCAAAGGGAACTGCATTGCGTGCCATCAGGTTGATGCACTTGCGGACTACCCGTTCCACGGCGAAGTCGGACCGGCGCTGAACGGCGTTGGTGGCTATCGTACCGAAGCAGAGCTGCGTGGTATCGTGGCGAACGCAAAACACACCTTCCCCGACACGGTTATGCCCTCGTTCTACAAGACCAGCGGCTACACCCGTCCGGGTGATGCATTCACCGGCAAAGCAGGCGCCGAGCCTCTCGCTCCGCTTCTGACCGCCCAAGAAATCGAAGATGTCGTCGCTTATCTGCTCACACTGACAGACTAAACGACCGAACCCGAGAGGAGAGAAAATGAAGCTGACGCGCAGAGACTCGATCCTGCTTGCGATGGGTGCTTCGGCTGCCGCAATGGTACCGTTCACCGCAAATGCAGCCGTCGAGGACCTTATCAATGCTTTCACTGGCGGCGCTGCCGTAGGTGATGCTGGCATTACCCTAATCGCGCCGGAAATCGCAGAAAACGGTAACACCGTTCCTGTAGAAGTTGACGCACCGGGTGCCGTAGCGATCATGCTGCTGGCAACCGGCAACCCGACCCCGTCGGTTGCGACTTTCAACTTTGGCCCGCTGGCTGGTTCCCAGTCCGCATCCACCCGTATCCGTCTGTCGAAAACTCAGAACGTCACAGCAATCGCTAAGATGGCTGACGGTTCGTTCGCTCAGGCGTCGTCGGAAGTCAAAGTCACCATCGGCGGCTGCGGCGGCTAAGGTTTAGGAGAGTCAAAATGGCAGACAACGTAACACCCCGCGTCCGCGTTCCCCGCGATGCAGCAGCTGGCGAATCCATCGTCATCAAGACGCTGATTTCGCACCCGATGGAGTCCGGTCAACGCAAAGACGGTGACGGCAACCTCATCCCGCGGTCGATCATCAACCGCTTCACGTGCGAATTTAACGGTCAGAGCGTGGTTGATGTCACTCTCGAGCCAGCGATTTCGACAAACCCCTATTTCGAGTTCCAGTCGCTGGTGCCGGAATCGGGAACGTTCACCTTCACCTGGTACGATGACGACGGTTCGGTTTACACCGACACCAAAGACATCGCTGTCAGCTAAGGGTGAACCGTCAAAGGGAGGATCTTTAATATGAAGATGACGGTTCTTAAATCCGCTATCGCTGGCCTCGCGCTTGTAGCGAGTGGTGCAATGGCTGAGGGTGGTTTCGAGATCAACGGAGAGGTCTCGATCACCACTCACGCCCCGACACCTGACTATCTGGATGGTGCTCTGCCAGAGTTGATCTCTGGTTGGGAATTCCGTTCGGCCGACACTCAAGCCATGCAGCTCGACGATTTCGATAACCCAGGGATGCTGGCTGTTGAGGCTGCAATGGTTGCTTGGGATGAAGTTGAAGGCACTGCAGAAAAGTCCTGTGCATCCTGCCACGGCAGTGCAGAGGAAAGCATGGTCGGTATCCGTGCAGTTTATCCGAAATGGAACGAAACTGCTGGTGAAGTCCGCACTCTTGCGATGCAGATCAACAACTGCCGTACCGAACAGATGGGCGCAGATGCGTGGAAGTACGACGGCGCTGATATGTCGGGTATGGAAGCTCTGATCTCTGTTCAGTCGCGGGGCATGCCTGTGAACGTTGCAATCGACGGTCCCGTCGCTGCCACTTGGGAGCAGGGCCGCGAGATGTACTACACTCGCTACGGTCAGTTGGAACTGTCGTGCGCAAACTGCCACGAACAGAACTACGACAACAACATTCGTGCTGACCACCTGTCTCAGGGTCAAATCAACGGCTTCCCGGCATACCGCCTGAAAACCGCTGGTCTGGTTCAGACACACAACCGCTTCAAGGGTTGTATTCGTGACACCCGCGCCGAGACTTTCTCGCCGGGTTCGGCTGAATTCGTTGCTCTGGAACTTTATGTCGCGTCGCGCGGCAATGGCCTGAGCGTCGAAGCACCGTCGGTTCGTCCGTAATAAATTAAGGCCCGCGCCAGCGATGGTGCGGGCTTTTGTCTATCCTGAAACATTCAAAAACAAGAATACGAAAAAGGATCGCTTGGTATGATCTCTCGCCGTGATTTTCTTCAGGCCAGTATGGCCGCTAGCGCCATCTGGGGCGCGTCCGGTTTTGGCAATTGGGGACGTTTGGCCGCACAGCAGGTCTTGACCCAAGATGACCTGCTTTCGTTCGAAACCTTCGGCAACGTGTCGCTGATCCACATCACCGACATTCACGCGCAACTCAAGCCGATCTATTTCCGCGAGCCAGAGATCAACCTCGGCGTTGGTGAGAGCCGTGGCGCTGTTCCACATGTGACGGGTGCAGATTTCCGCCGTCTCTACGGGATCGACGATGGATCGTCGTCTCACTATGCGCTGACCTACAATGACTTTGCTGCACTGGGTAAAACCTATGGCAAGATGGGTGGCCTCGACCGCATTGCGACGGTCGTAAAGTCTATCCGCGCCGATCGTCCTGACGCGATCCTCCTCGATGGCGGTGACACATGGCACGGATCTTACACCTGCTACCACACGCAGGGACAGGACATGGTGAACACCATGAACCTCCTGAAACCTGATGCGATGACGTTCCACTGGGAATTCACGCTGGGTTCTGATCGCGTTCGTGAACTGATCGCTGATCTGCCCTATGCCTCCCTCGGCCAGAACATCTTTGACAGCGAATGGGACGAACCTGCAGAAGACTTCGCGCCTTATAAGTTCTTTGAACGTGGTGGCGTAAAGATCGCCGTCATCGGTCAAGCCTTCCCCTATATGCCCATCGCGAACCCGGGTTGGATGTTCCCTGAATACTCCTTCGGTATTCGTGACGAGCGCATGCAGGAAATGGTGGACGAAGTACGCGGCATGGGTGCCGAATGCGTTGTCGTCCTGTCGCACAACGGTTTCGACGTGGACAAGAAAATGGCGAGCCGCGTTCAAGGCATCGACGTCATTCTGTCGGGCCACACCCACGATGCGCTGCCAGAGCCTGCTCTGGTTGGTGAAACGATTATCGTGGCCTCGGGCTCGAACGGCAAATTCGTCAGCCGTGTTGACCTTGATATCCGCGATGGCCGCATGATGGGCTTCCGTCACAAACTGATCCCGATCTTTTCGGATGTGATCGAAGCGGACGCAGAAATGACCGCAGCGATTGATGCCGAACGTGCCCCTTATGAGGCCGATCTGAACGAGGTCGTGGGCACCGTTGCGGACGACACCACATTGTTCCGCCGCGGCAACTTTAACGGTTCGTGGGATGACCTGATCTGTGACGCACTTCTGTCCGAACGTGACGCAGAGATCGCAATGTCGCCCGGCGTGCGTTGGGGACCGTCCATGATGCCGGGCCAGCAGATCACGCGCGAGGATATCTGGAACGTTACCTCGATGACATATCCGAATGCGTATCGTACTGAAATGACGGGTGAATTCATTCACACCATCATGGAAGACGTCGCGGACAACATCTTTAACCCCGATCCGTATTACCAGCAGGGCGGGGACATGGTTCGTATGGGTGGCCTCGGCTATCGCATCGACATCAATAAGCCGATTGGTGAGCGTATCTCTGATATCACGCTCCTCAAGACAGGCGAAACACTCGATCCTTCCAAATCCTACGTGGTCGCAGGCTGGGCGAGTGTGAACGAAGGCACAGAAGGTCCTGAAATTTGGGACGTTGTTGAAAGCCATATCCGCAAACTCGGCACCGTGTCCGTTGCACCGAATACTTCGGTGCAGGTCGTTGGTGCGTAAGACAGGGGACCATAGGATGGATACCAAATACAAAGGCACCAAGCCGTCCCGTCGTTCGTTCCTGACCGGAGCACTTGCCGCTGGCGGTGCTGCTGTTGGAACGACCTACGCGCGGGCGCAAGGCGCACCTGATCCTGCAATCACTGAAACCCAGCCATGGCGCCAGTTCCTTGGCGATGGTGTGGACGCAGCACCCTACGGCATGCCGTCGGAATACGAGGCGGATGTCATCCGTCGTCGCGTTCCGTGGCTGACCGCTGACGCTGTATCGTCGATCAACTTTACGCCGTTGCACGAGCTTGACGGGATCATCACCCCGAATGGTCTCTGCTTTGAACGTCACCATGGTGGCGTTGCGCATGTTGATCCCGCTGAATATCGCCTGATGATCAACGGCCTCGTGGAAAAAGAACTCGTGTTCACGATGGAAGACCTCATGCGCTTCCCGCGTGAGAACCATGTCTACTTCCTCGAATGTGCGGCGAACTCTGGCATGGAATGGGCGGGCGCGCAGCTCAATGGCTGTCAGTTCACTCACGGCATGATCCACAACGTCATGTATACCGGCGTTCCGCTTCGTCTCCTTCTCGAAGAAGCAGGTGTGAAAACCAACGGCAAATGGCTAATGGTTGAAGGCGCCGATGCTGCGGGTATGAACCGTTCGATCCCGATCGAGAAAGCGCTGGATGACTGCCTCATCGCGTTCAAAATGAACGGTGAAGCACTACGTCCTGAGCAGGGTTATCCTGTCCGCCTCGTTGTCCCAGGTTGGGAAGGCAATATGTGGATCAAATGGCTCCGTCGTATCGAAGTCGGTGACGAGCCGTGGCATGCCCGTGAAGAAACGTCGAAATACACTGACCTTCTCGAAGGCAGCATCGCGCGTCGCTTTACATGGGAGATGGATGCGAAGTCTGTCATCACAAACCCGAGCCCTCAGGCCCCGATCACTCACGGCAAAGGTTGGACTGTTCTGACGGGTGTCGCTTGGTCCGGTCGTGGCACGATCCCACGTGTGGATGTGACCATCGATGGCGGTAAGAACTGGCATCAGGCGCGTATGTCTGGTCCGTCGCTCGATAAATCGATGCACCGTTTCTACTTCGAGTTCGAATGGGATGGTTCGCCGCTGCTTCTGCAGTCTCGTGCGCACGATAGCACGGGCTATGTCCAGCCAACCAAAGAAGAGCTGCGTCACTTCCGCGGCGAAAACTCGATCTACCACAACAACGGCATCCAAACTTGGTATGTCAACGAAAACGGCGAGGCAGAAAATGTCGAAATTTCTTAAGATTTTCGCCCCAGCAGCAACGGGAGCGGCGGGTATGCTCGCGCTGGCTTACACGGCCGCTGACCAGTTCATCGTAGATATTCCTGCGCCAATTCGCGAGGCTATCGCAATTAATGCTGCCGTGGCCGAAGAAGCACGTGCAGAGGCAGAAGCCCGCGCAGCAGAGCTTGCCATGGCTGGACTTGCTCCGTCTTCTGATGGTGGCTACGGTTTGGGCCGCGGCGCGCTCTCGGAAGAGGTCGCTGCGTGGGATACGGACGTTCGTCCGGACGGCCATGGTCTGCCCGTTGGTTCTGGTGACGTCTTCACTGGCGAAGAAGTGTTCGTCGAACGCTGCGCCATGTGCCACGGCGACTTTGGTGAGGCTGTTGGCCGTTGGCCCGTCCTCGCGGGTGGTCACGGCACTCTCGAACATGAAGATCCGGTCAAAACCATCGGGTCCTACTGGCCGTATCTGTCAACCGTCTATGACTACGTAAAGCGCGCCATGCCGTTCGGTGATGCGACCTCGCTGTCTGATGACGAAGTTTACGCAATCACCGCATATCTTCTGTATGTGAACGATCTGGTTGATGACGATTTTGAACTCAGCAATGAGAACTTCCAAGATGTGCGTTTGCCGAACGAGGCGAACTTCATCGACGACGACCGTCTGACAACGGAATTCCCTGCATTTGTTCGTCCCGAAATTTGCATGGAAAACTGTAAAGATGCAGTTGAGATCACTATGCACGCGTCCGTTTTGGACGTGACGCCAGAGGAAACCGCTGCAAAAGCAGCCGCAGCCGCAGAAGCCGCAGCGGCGGCAGAGGCCGCCCCAGCCGCAGCGGTTGAGGAACCTGCTGCCGCAGAGCCGACCGAAGCCGCAGCAGACGCTGGACCATCGGCTGAGTTGATTGCGGCAGGTGAAGGTGTGTTCCGTCAGTGCCGTAGCTGTCACCAAGTCGGCGAAGGCGCACGTAACGCAACGGGTCCTGCGCTGAATGGTGTTGTCGGTGCTCAAATCGGCGCAGTCGATGGCTTCCGTTATTCCAACACGTTCAAAGATGCGAACGAAGCTGGTGACGTTTGGTCCGCCGACCGTCTGGCAGAGTTCCTTGCTGATCCGCGTGGGTCGATGGCAGGAACCAAAATGGCCTTTGCTGGCCTGCGCACTCAGGAAGATATCGACGCGATTATCGCGTATCTATCGACTTTCTCGCGCTAATACTTTCCCCGTCCGGCACGACTGTCGGGCGGGGTTTTCCATTTCTCCGATATGATCCATGTCAAAGTCGGATCGCAGAGGTGGGATTAACCAGAGATCAACAGGAAGGGGCCCTTCGCCATGACCCGCACCTTTGTCGCTGCGCTGCTAACTTTGACGATGACTGCCGCCTCTGCCCAAGAGGCCGCAACCACTTATGCCTTTGACGGTAGTTTTGACGACGCCACCTTTGGCGTCGAATCTGCTATTGTAGGCCGTGGTCTTGTGGTGGATTGGGTCAGTCACACTGGCGAAATGCTCAACCGAACTGGTGCCGATCTGGGCGCCGATCAGGTTATCTTTGATCAAGCTGATATTTTCCAATTTTGTTCGGCCACCATCTCTCGGCAGATGATGGAAGCCGACCCTCTGAATATTGCCCATTGTCCTTATGCTGTGTTCGTTTTTGAACGCGAAGGCGAAGTCGTTGTGGGTTACCGAAACCAACCTGAAGGCGTGATGCAGGCTGTGCAAAGCTTGCTCGATGAAATCGCCCGCGAAGCTGTCGGAGAATAACCATGGACTATCAGAATTTCTTTGCCTCGGAGCTGAACAAGCTCCGCGAGGAAGGCAACTATCGCGTGTTTGCTGACCTTGAGCGTGAGCGTGGGAATTTTCCAAAGGCAGCGAACTTTGTTGAGAACGCAGTCCGCAAAGTATCTATCTGGTGTTCGAACGACTATCTCGGCATGGGCCAGCATCCCAAGGTTCTTGAGGCGATGCATGATGCGCTGGATAAGGTAGGCGCGGGCGCTGGTGGAACGCGCAACATCTCTGGCACGACGCATCACCATGTATTGCTCGAACGCGAGCTGGCCGATTTGCATGGCAAAGAGGCGGCTCTTTTGTTCACGTCTGGCTATGTGTCGAATTGGGCCGCGCTCGGTACCTTGGCGTCCCGCATTCCGAATTGCCTCGTGATTTCCGATAGCCTCAACCACGCGTCGATGATCGAAGGCATTCGCCATTCCAAAGCAGAGCGGAAACTTTGGAAACACAACGATCTGGCTCACCTCGAGGAACTTCTCGCCGAACAGCCGCTCGACCGCCCGAAGCTCGTCGCGTTTGAATCCGTTTACTCGATGGATGGCGACATCGCGCCGATCAAAGAGATTTGCGATCTGGCCGAGAAATACAATGCGATGACCTATCTGGATGAGGTTCACGCTGTCGGTATGTACGGCCCGCGCGGTGGCGGCGTGGCGGAGCGTGAAGGTCTGATGGACCGCGTAACCGTGATCGAAGGGACGCTCGGTAAAGCGTTCGGCGTCATGGGTGGCTATATCACCGCGTCGAAAGAACTGGTCGATTTCGTACGGTCCTTTGCGTCGGGCTTTATCTTTACCACGGCCCTGCCGCCTGCAGTCGCTGCGGGTGCCTGCGCCGCCATCAAACATCTCAAGCAATCATCTACAGAGCGTGAAGCGCAACAAGCGAAGGTCGCGCAGGTGCGGGAACGTCTGGATGCGGCAGGTATTCCGCACATCGAAAATCCGAGCCACATCATTCCAGTGATGGTCGGCGATCCAGTCAAATGTAAGTGGATTTCTGACGTGCTGATGGATCGTTACGGCATCTACATTCAGCCGATTAACTATCCGACTGTTCCCAAAGGCACTGAACGTTTGCGGATCACGCCCTCGCCCGTTCATAGTCAAGACGACATTGATCGTCTGATCGGCGCTCTCGAAGAGCTTTGGGCGCAATGTGAATTGGCGCGGATGCCAATGGCGGCTCAATAATTCAGATAATAAGAAGGGCGGCTCAGAGCCGCCCTTCTTATTATGCTGCGACGAATTTGTAAGTGTCGCCCGATTTTTCGGCCCGTCCCACACCGGGGAAGGGGAAATGGAAGCCGATCATTGCCATTTGTTCATTGGCCAAACGGTCGAGGAGCCGTTCGCGCGTCGCAATGCCCATGTCCTGATCTTGGTCCGAACCGCTCGCCCATGATGGGACTTCGAATCCAACGTGGTGGTTGCCGATCGCGTCACCGATGATCATCAGGCTGTCAGACCCACCGCGGATCTCGAACGAGGTGTGACCCGGCGTGTGACCATTGGTTGCAAATGCAGAAATGCCCGATACGACCTCATCGCCATCCTCAAAGGTCTCGAGGTAGTCTTCGATGGTTTGGAGATTGCGGATCGCGCCCGCTGCAAAGGCCATACGTGCCTCGCCGATAGCATTCGGCGTATTCGGATCGAGCCAGAAATCACGTTCGGCGCGATTGATCATGTGTTTTGCATTGTAGAACACGGGTTCGTCAAAATCATCCAGAACGCCCCAGAGGTGATCAGGGTGCGCGTGCGTAAAGATGACGTGAGTGACTTCTTCAGGCGTGACGCCGAGCGTGTCGAGCGAGTCGAGCAAGCGCCCTGCCGTCGGCATGAAATTCGCGCCCGCGCCCGTATCGAACAGCACAGTATTAGTTCCATCGCGGAGCAGCGTAACGTTACAATCGGGCGTAAATTGGTCAGGCGTCAGACCGTAGCGAGCGAGGATATCGCCGGCTTCGCCGACCCGATCCCCGAGGATCATTGAACCTGGCAATACGAGGTTGCCGTCGGATAGCGTATCGATCTTTAGGTTTCCCATCTCGACCGAAGCAAAGCTACGGAATGGTAGCGTGCCCGCCAAAGCGGCCCCACCTAATATTGCAGCGCGTCTGGTAAGCTTCATTGTAACTCCTCCCAAGTCACATTCATATGTTTGTATGTGTAGCGCTTTTGTTCACTTTCGCCTAGTCATTGTGTGGTGGCGCAAATGAAATGCAAAGAGTCGCATTTTACCACTGGACGAGGGGCGAAAAATTTCCTATCGGAAACATACGTGTTCGGGAGAACTGGATCACCAGTGCCGAAGGAGCAACCGCCCCTGGAAACTCTCAGGCAAAAGGACCTTACACGTATCAACAGTCTGGAGAGTGACGCGACAGCGTCCGCCGAAGGGATAACGATCTCAGGCGCAATGGACAGAGGGGGCATCATGAAACGGGCCATTGGTCCGGATGCTGGAGGCAGTATGTCCGATTTGAAACGCACGGGGCTTTACGATCTGCACGTGGAACTTGGGGCCAAGATGGTTCCTTTCGCTGGCTATGAGATGCCGGTCCAATACCCCTTGGGCGTTATGAAAGAGCACCTCTGGACCCGCGAAAATGCAGGTCTGTTTGATGTGAGCCACATGGGGCAGGTGATTCTGCGCGGCGAGGACGTCGCTGCTGCGTTCGAGGCGCTGGTGCCGATGGATGTACAGGGCCTCACCGAGGGTCGTCAGCGTTACGGCCTGTTCACCAATGACGAAGGCGGTATTCGTGACGACTTGATGTTTGCGAACCGTGGCGATCACCTGTTTGTAGTCGTAAACGCGGCCTGCAAAGATTCCGATATTGCTTACATGCGTGCAAACCTTGCGGGCATCGATGTCGAGGAAATCACCGACCGTGCACTGGTCGCCCTGCAAGGTCCGAAAGCGGAAGCTGCGCTTCAGAAAATCGCTGACGTCGCTGCGATGAAGTTCATGGACGTCGCGACTGTGTCGAGCGCCTTTGGAGATCTCTGGGTATCGCGGTCGGGCTACACCGGCGAAGACGGGTTCGAAATCTCGGTCGCCGACGATCAGGCTGAAGCCTTTGTTCGTGCTCTTCTGGCGGACGATGATGTTGCGGCGATTGGCCTAGGCGCACGTGATAGCCTGCGGCTAGAGGCAGGGCTGTGCCTCTATGGGTCCGACATCGACACGACAACAACGCCAGTTCAGGCTGACCTCAAGTGGGCGATCCAAAAGGCGCGTCGCGTCGGCGATCGCGCTGGTGGGTTCCCTGGTGCCGACCGTATCTTGGCGGAGTTCGAAAACGGTGCTGCCCGTGCACGCGTTGGGCTTTCGCCTGATGGACGTGCGCCAATGCGGGCTCATACGATGCTTTTTGCCGATGAGGTTGGCGGCGAACCTATTGGTGAGGTGACTTCTGGCGCGTTCGGGCCCAGCATCAATGCACCGATGTCTATGGGCTATGTCCCTGCCGACCTCTCGGCAGAAGGCACAGTGATTTGGGGTGAAGTGCGTGGAAAGCGCCTGCCCGCTAAAGTGACGGCACTTCCGTTCCGTCCATCAACATATAAGCGTTAAGGTCCGACAGGAGATTTTGGACATGAAATACACAGAAGAACACGAATGGTTGCGCGTCGAAGGTGATCTGGTCGTTGTCGGTATTACCGAACACGCCACCGAGCAGCTTGGTGATATTGTGTTTGTGGAACTGCCCGAAGAAGGCACCGAAGTCGCCAAAGACGATGAAGTGGTGGTGATTGAATCGGTTAAGGCAGCTTCCGATATCCTTGCTCCGCTGGATGGCGAGATCGTCGAAGTGAACGACGTTCTGGCTGACAACCCATCTTTGGTGAATGACGATCCGTTGAATGACGGTTGGTTCTTCAAGATGAAAGTCGAAGATTTGTCCGTGCTTGACGAATACATGGACGAAGCCGCCTATAAGGCGCACATCGGATAATTTCTCTGATATGTCATGCGGTTAGATCCTCGTGACATGCAGTGCTGGACGACAGAAATGGGGGCGGTCGTCGCCCCCAGTCAGACTCTTTTTGCCCGAGGACAGGCCCATGCCGTTTGAACCCACCGACTACCGCCCTTACGATTTTGCGAACCGCCGTCACATCGGGCCAAGCCCCGCTGAGATGGAAGAGATGCTGCGTGTTGTGGGGGTTGAGAGCCTCGATCAATTGATCGAACAGACGGTCCCCGCATCCATCCGTCAGTCGGAACCTCTCGATTTTGGAAAACCCAAGTCGGAAGGTGAGCTTCTGTATTTCCTCGGAAATGTTGCCAAGAAAAACAAACAGATGACCTCCCTGATCGGGCAGGGGTTCTATGGCACCGTGACGCCGCCCGCAATTCAGCGCAACATCTTGGAAAACCCTGCTTGGTATACGGCTTACACGCCCTATCAGCCTGAAATTTCGCAAGGTCGCCTTGAGGCGCTGTTGAACTACCAAACGATGGTCTGTGACCTGACGGGTCTCGAAATTGCGAACGCGTCGCTCTTGGACGAGGCGACTGCCGCAGCCGAAGCCATGACGATGGCGCAGCGCGTGGCAAAGTCGAAAGCAACAGCATTCTTTGTCGATGAAAACTGTCATCCGCAGAACATTGCAGTCATGAAAACGCGCGCAGAGCCGCTCGGTATTGAAGTGATCGTGGGTTCCCCCGATGACCTCGACGCTTCCAAGGTCTTTGGCGCTGTGTTCCAATATCCGGGCACCTACGGTCATGTGCGTGACTTCACGGCCCAGATCGCCGACCTTCATGATTTTAACGCTATTGGTATCGTGATTGCCGATCCACTCGCGCTGACCATGCTCAAAGAGCCGGGCGCGATGGGGGCCGATATTGCCGTTGGTACCACGCAGCGGTTTGGCGTGCCGCTGGGCTACGGTGGCCCGCACGCTGCCTATTTCGCTTGTAAAGATGCATACAAACGCTCCATGCCGGGGCGGATTGTGGGTGTTTCGGTTGATAGTCGTGGTGGTCGTGCCCTGCGTCTGTCGCTTCAAACCCGTGAGCAGCACATCCGTCGTGAAAAGGCGACCTCGAACGTTTGTACAGCGCAGGCTTTGTTGGCCGTGATGGCGTCGATGTATGCGGTGTTCCACGGCCCCGTCGGTCTTAAAGCGATTGCTCAGCGTATCCACCGCAAGACTGTTCGACTGGTGAAGGGCCTCGAAGCTGCAGGGTTCACAGTCGAACCCGATGCCTATTTTGATACCGTCACCGTTGAGGTCGGCCCGCTGCAAGGCACCGTAATGAAGTCGGCCGTTGAAGAGGGCATCAACCTACGCAAAGTTGGCGAAACCAAGGTTGGTATCAGCCTCGATGAACGCACCCGTCGTTCTACGATTGAAGCGGTCTGGCGCGCATTTGGCATTGACGCAAAGGACGAAGACCTCACGCATCATTATGAAATCCCCGAGGATCTGAGCCGCACGTCGGATTACCTCACCCACCCGATTTTCCACATGAACCGCGCTGAGACGGAAATGATGCGCTACATGCGTCGCCTCTCGGATCGCGATCTTGCGCTTGATCGGGCAATGATCCCGCTGGGGTCGTGCACCATGAAGCTGAACGCAGCGGCCGAAATGATGCCGATTACGTGGCCAGAGTTTGCGTTCTTGCACCCATTTGCCCCTGTTGATCAGGCGGCGGGTTACCAAGAGATGATCGCTGACCTCAGCGAAAAGCTCTGCGTCGTGACAGGCTATGACGCGATGTCAATGCAGCCAAACTCTGGCGCGCAGGGCGAATATGCGGGTCTGTTGACCATTATGGCATACCACAAAGCCAACGGTGACACGCAGCGCAATATCTGTTTGATCCCAGTCTCTGCCCACGGCACGAACCCTGCTTCGGCGCAGATGTGCGGTATGGATGTGGTCGTGGTGAAGTCCGCAGAAAACGGCGATATCGACGTTGAGGATTTCCGCGCGAAGGCAGAAAAAGCGGGCGACCGTCTGGCGGCTTGCATGATCACCTATCCGTCGACACACGGCGTGTTCGAAGAAACCGTGCGTGAGGTCTGCGAGATTACACATCAGTTCGGCGGTCAAGTTTACATCGACGGTGCGAACCTCAACGCCATGGTCGGCTTGGTCAAGCCGGGTGAAATCGGCGGTGACGTTTCGCACCTCAACCTGCACAAGACCTTTGCAATCCCGCATGGCGGTGGTGGCCCCGGCATGGGGCCGATTGGGGTCAAGGCGCACCTTGCACCATACCTTCCCGGACACCCTGAAACGGGTGGCGAAACGGGGCCGGTATCCTCCGCACCGTGGGGATCTGCGTCGATCCTGCTAATTTCGTGGGCATATGTGTTAATGATGGGCGGGCAGGGCCTAACTCAAGCGACCAAGGTCGCGATCCTCAATGCGAACTATATCGCGAAACGACTAGAGGCTGGGTACGGGGTTCTGTTCAAAGGCCGCAATGGTCGTGTCGCGCATGAATGTATCCTCGATACGCGCCCGTTTGCCGATGATCACGGCGTGACTGTTGATGACATCGCAAAGCGTCTCATCGACAACGGGTTCCACGCACCAACGATGAGTTGGCCTGTGGCGGGAACACTTATGGTCGAACCGACGGAGTCTGAGACAAAGGCAGAGCTGGACCGCTTTATCGACGCGATGCTGTCCATCCGCGCTGAAATCGACAAGGTTGCGTCGGGAACTTGGCCCGCTGACAACAATCCGCTTTGTAATGCACCGCATACTGTTGAGGACCTGGTTGGTGATTGGGATCGTCCTTATACTCGTGAAGAAGCCTGCTACCCGGCTGGGTCATTCCGCGTGGACAAGTACTGGGCGCCTGTGAATCGCGTAGACAACGTATGGGGGGATCGCAACCTGATGTGCATTTGCCCGCCGCTTTCGAATTACCAAGAAGCCGCCGAGTAAGGTTTCATCAAAACAAGAAAAGGCCCGCGACGTGTTCGCGGGCCTTTTTTGTTAAGGGCTTGTTAACCAATCTCTACTGGAAATTATCCAGTGGTTCATGGTGTCGCCTCGAAGACATTATATCCTTAAGTATACGTCTTATATACTTTAGATTGTAGTTCGTATTTAGTATGGGCGCAGCATGCAGCGCATCGCTGCTGCTGCTGCGCTTTTTCAAATATAATACAGACGGAGTTCCGATGCTTGGGGACAAAGGCACGGCTGATAAGCCGAGCCGAGGGATAAGAAATAGCTTAAGGTTCCCACAATTGATGCGGAGCGAGATATTCGACGGATTTTCGGAAATCGAGAAAATCCGGCTAATCGATGCGGCTCGCATGCAATATTTCCCCGCGGCGACAGATTTTATTCATCAGGATCAAGTGCCTTTAGGGCTCTATCTAGTTGCTCAGGGGCAGGTAGAGATCTGTTACCTCTCGCCTGCCGGCACCCGCACTCCGTTATTGATTGCTAATGTCGGGATGACATTGGGGGGTATCGAATGCCTTGCCAATAAAACTGCTGCGGCTAGTGGGCGTGCGACGGCAGGGAGCTGCGTTCTGTTGATCGAAAAGGCTCAGCTTTCAGACCTGACGACCGATCCCCGTTTTGTTCGCAACCTTGCGGCGCACATGTACGAGGCCATGCTACGGTTCAATATGTTCCGAAGTGCCGAAAAGGATATGAACGTCCCGCAGCGGCTCGCGCATTATCTTCTTCAACTGCGTTATTCGGATAACAGCGTTCGGCATAGCCAAACCTTTATCGCCGATACTGTTGGGTGTTCGCGGCAAACCGTGAACAAAAACCTAGGTCGTATGCGGCGCGACGGTGTGATCGCCATTGAAAAGGGTGTTATCCAGATCAAGTCCGAGGATGTTTTGCTCCAATGGATCGACACCGTAGAGGATTGATCACGAATTAACCTTGTCCCATGGGGGCAAAGGCCCTATGTCCCGGTTTCTGGTTTGAGTTCCTTTGCCGCACGGGGGAAACCGATGATCGACACGCCGTACTACCTTATCGATAAGGCACGTCTTCTTCCTAATATGGAAAAAATTGCTTGGCTCCGCGAAAACTCGGGGGCTAAGGCGCTTTTGGCGCTCAAGTGTTTTGCGACGTGGTCAGTGTTTGATTTCATGTCCGAATACATGGACGGCACGACATCGTCGTCACTTTTTGAAGTAAAGCTCGGCCGCGAAAAATTCCCCGGCGAAACCCACGCTTATTCCGTCGCTTGGAAGGACGACGAGATGGACGAGGTTTTGGCGAACTCCGACAAGATTATATTCAACACTGTCGGTCAGCTGACCCGTCACGAGGAAGTATCACGCGGCCATAAACGCGGTTTGCGCGTGAACCCCGGTGTGTCTACTTCTGGTTTTGACCTTGCTGATCCAGCGCGCCCCTTTAGCCGTCTGGGTGAGCATGACCCGAAAAATATCGAACCCGTCGCCGATCTGATCACCGGCTTCATGTTCCACAACAATTGTGAGAACGCGGACTTTGATCGGTTTGACGGGATGCTCAACAGCATCGAACAGCGGTTTGGATATCTGATCCGTAAAATGGAATGGATCAGCCTTGGTGGTGGGATCCATTTCACTGGTCAGGACTACCCTCTTGAAAAGCTCGCGGAACGCCTGAAGCGCTTTAGCGAACAGAACGAGGTGCAGGTTTATCTGGAACCAGGCGAGGCGGCGATCACCAAATCGACCACGCTCGAGGTGACGGTTCTCGATACTCTGCACAACGGTAAAAACCTTGCCATCGTGGATAGCTCTATCGAGGCGCATATGCTCGACCTGTTGATCTACCGCGAAAGCGCAAAGATGAACGAGAGCGGCGATCAAGAATGGATGGTCTGCGGAAAATCCTGCCTTGCGGGCGATATTTTTGGCGAGTTCAAATTCCCTGCGCCGCTCAAAGCGGGCGATCGCCTGTCCATTCAGGATGCGGCAGGCTATACCATGGTAAAGAAGAACTGGTTCAACGGCGTTAAAATGCCTGCGATTGCCATTCGCGAACTCGATGGGACCGAACGATTGGTCCGCGATTTCACCTACGAAGATTTCTCGGCTGCATTGTCGTGAATGTGTCGCCTCAGGGCGATAAACTAACCTTAAACTTACCACCAAAGGGGGTCCTGTGCATTGAAACAGAACGTTCTCATCATCGGCGCTGGCGGCGTCGCTCAGGTCGTGGCGCACAAATGCGCGCAAAATAACGATGTGCTTGGCGAGATTCATATCGCGAGCCGGACGCTTTCCAAATGTGAAGCGATCCTTGAGTCGGTCCGCGAAAAGGGCGCGATGAAACAAGAGGGCGTTTTGGCGGCCCATCAGGTTGATGCGATGGATACGGCGGCGGTTGCAGCCCTGATCCGCGAGACGGGTGTTGAGATCGTCATCAACGTAGGCTCTGCCTTTGTGAATATGTACGTTCTGGATGCATGTATCGAAACGGGCGTTGCCTATATCGATACGGCAATCCACGAAGACCCCGCAAAGATCTGCGAAACTCCGCCTTGGTATGCGAACTACGAATGGAAAAAACGCGATCTTTGCGCTGAGAAGGGCGTAACCGCCATCTTGGGCGCTGGTTTCGACCCGGGTGTTGTGAACGCATTCGCGCGGTTCGCGATCGATGAATACATGGACGAGGTAAAGTCCATCGATATCGTCGACATCAACGCGGGTTCGCATGGCAAATATTTTGCTACGAACTTTGACCCTGAAATCAACTTCCGTGAGTTCACCGGCGTTGTTTACTACTGGGAAGACCAGCAGTGGAAAGAGACAACTATGTTTGCCTCGGGCCACGATTGGGACCTACCCGTTGTCGGCACTTGCCGTGCCTATCAGTCGGGCCACGATGAGGTTCACAGCCTCGCTGCGAACTATCCACAGGCTGACGTGCGTTTCTGGATGGGCTTTGGTGACCACTACATCAACGTATTTACCGTTCTGAAAAACCTAGGCCTTCTGTCCGAGCAGCCAGTGACGACCGCCGAAGGTCTGGAAGTGGTTCCGTTGAAAGTGGTGAAGGCTGTCCTGCCTGATCCGTCCTCTCTCGCGCCGAACTACACGGGCAAGACCTGTATCGGTGACCTCGTGAAAGGCACCAAAGACGGCCAAGATGTTGAGGTTTTCGTTTACAACGTGGCCGATCACAAAGAAGCCTACGAAGAAGTCGGCAGCCAAGGCATTTCCTACACCGCAGGTGTTCCGCCCGTTGCTGCGGCGATGCTGGTTGCCACTGGCGAATGGGATGCAAAGACCATGCGCAACGTTGAAGAGCTCGACCCTAAGCCATTCTTCACCATTCTGGACCAGATCGGCCTGCCGACCCGCGTTCAGGTTGGTGGCCTAGGCGGCGCCGATAAAGCTTGGAACGAATGATCCAATAGACTGGTAACTTCGTTTGGTATTTGGATAAGGTGGGCGTCGACCCACCTTATTCTTTTCGAGGACAGGATGATCGCAGCAGGAATTGATCTTGGCGGGACCAAGATCGAAGCACAGATTTTTGACCGTGGATGGAAATTGGTTGCGACTGAACGTGTCAGCACACCGAAAACCTACGAGGGTTTGATCTCTGCGCTCAAAAAACTGGTGTCGTCCTGCGGTGACGTCCCCGTTGGCATCTCTGCGGCTGGATTGATCCACCCTGAAACGGGTGTGGCTCTCACGTCGAACCTTCCCGCGACGGGCCGAACGCTTGTCTCAGATGTGGTCAAAGTGACAAAGCGCCCATTGGTTTGGATCAACGATGCCCGCGCGTTGCTTTTGTCCGAGGCTGTCTTTGGCGTCGGAGAAGGCGTGAAGCGGGTGGCGGGCGTCATCATCGGCACGGGGATCGGCAGTGGGCTGTCGGTCGATGGACGGCTTCAGGCAGGGACATCGGGAACTTCAGGTGAAATCGGTCACATCGCGTTGCCTGCGCATTTGGTGCAGCGGTATAACTTGCCGCTCGTGACCTGTGGCTGTGGTCGCGTCGGCTGTATGGAAACGCTCATTGCGGGGCCAGGGCTGGTTAGGATCGCAAAGGCAGTGAAAAGCCCCGAGACGACACCGAAAGATATCGCCGCCGAACGGGGTAAGGCTTGGCACATTTGGTGCGAATTGACGGCCGAGATGCTCTTTACGCTCAACACCATTGGCGACCCAGAGTTGATCATCTTGGCCGGCGGGCTGAGCAAGGTTCCCCATCTAGTCGACGACCTCAAAGTGGCGCTGACGAATGCGCAGTTCAAAGGCTTCCCCATTCCTGAAATTGGAATTGCAAAAGGTGGCGATGCATCTGGTGCTCTTGGCGCTGCCTATGTGGCATGGCGGCAAAGCGCAGATGACTGAGTGGGCTTTCTCGGAGGCTGTGTTCGACAAGTCCTCTTTGGGGCCTGCATCGCTCTGCATCGAAAACGGTCTGATCGTAGAGGTCGCCCCGCTCGCGCGGCGTGGGACTGAGATCAGGGGCGCAATTGCGCCAGGGTTTTTGGATTTGCAGGTCAACGGCGGCGGTGGCGTATTGCTGAATGCAGACTCCGGCCGCATTTCCGAAATTGGTGCGGCCCATCGGCGGTTTGGGACTGTTGGTCTTATGCCGACGGTAATCACTGACGCGCCGGATGTTCTGACCGCCGTCACCGATGCGATCATTGCTATGAAAGGCGATGTCCTCGGCCTTCATATCGAAGGCCCCCATATTGCCATGTCTAAACGCGGTACCCATTCAGCTGCGCATGTGCGGCCCTTGGATGACAACACACTTTCAGCGGTGAAACGACTGTGTGACGCAGGTGTCACCGTCTTGATGACCCTTGCCCCCGAAATCGTCGGTGCAGCGGCGATCGCAGACCTCGTCGCAATGGGGGTGATCGTTTCGCTCGGCCATTCCGATGCGACGGCAGATGAAGCCGAGGCTGGCTTTGAGGCGGGGGCGCAAGCTGTGACCCACTTGTTTAACGCCATGTCGCCGATGACGCACCGTGCTGCTGGTCTAGCTGGCGTGGCGATGGAGCGCGCGCCATTTGTTGGTCTCATCGCGGATGGCATCCATGTCGAGGATCGCGTGTTAAAGATTGCCGTTCGCGCAACGCAGGGACGGATATTCCTTGTTTCTGATTCGATGCCGACAGTTGGTGGGCCAGATCAGTTCGACCTCTATGGGGCTACAATTCGGGTTGACGACGGCCGCCTTGTGAATGCCGAAGGTGCCTTAGCTGGGGCTCACACAACAATGGCAGAGGGCGTTGCGCGTCTGATCGGGTTGGGAGTGCCGCCCGAGGATGTTTTGCACATGGCGATCACAAATCCCGCTACGCTGATCGGACGAAAAGACCTCGCGTCACTGGTTGGCCGTTCTGTTGAGGATGTGATTGTCCTGAACCAAGATTGGCGCTTCATCGGTCCGTTGGCGTCTTTCGTAGATCACTGACCGTGCAGCCAAATTCGGCCCGAAACGCGCGGGTCATAGCGCTGGCATTCTGATAGCCACAACGGTCCGCGATCTCCGCGATGGAAATGCTGGAATGGGTCGCCAGTCGGCGTGCTTCTCTTAGTCGGATCGCTTGGTAAAGCCGCCGCGGACCAAATCCGTAGGCCGTTTTGCAGGCGGCAGTGAAGGCCTTTTCGGTCAAGCCAATCCGCTCTGCGAGGTCAGGAATAGAAATCGGCGTTTCGATATTCCGCCGCATGAGGGCTGTCGCTGCTCGGATTTTCTGCGGCTTTGTGGTGCTCGGTCGGTTGCCGATTATCATCGCCTTTTCGCCGTACATAAAAAGCGAACTGACCTCTAAACCAAGCATCGGTCCGTGGTGATCTTCGATCAGGGAAAGGACCAGATCAAAGGTGGTCGTCACCCCGCCGCAGGACAAGATGTTCCCGTCTTTCACGATGCGATCCTCGCTGACCGTGACATCGGGAAACCGTTCGGCAAAAGCGTCAATCTCGTCCCAGTGGATTGTCGCACACCGCCCGTCCAAAAGACCCGCCGAGGCGAGAAGCCAGCTTCCCATATCCATGCCGACCAGTGTTTTATAGCGGGTGCTGGCCGATCTGAGGGCTTGATTGCAGGCCAATGTGGCGTGGCTCTGAAAGTCATAGCTGGGCATGATAAACAGATAATCGCCGCCAGAATGGTGCCTGAGCGTGTGTTCGGTATGCACAGGAAGGCCGCTGGACGAGGTGATCGTGCCACCCTGAAGGCTAAGAAACTGCCATTGATATAGCTGTTTGCGGGCAAGGGTATTGGCGGCGCGCAGTGGCTCTACCGCGTTGGCGAGGCAGTGATTTGAAAACGCATCGAACAACAAAATCCCGACCGTGCAAGTGGTGTCAGATGATTTCCAAATCTGCATGAAATCGGCCTAAATCTGCATGATGTTCGTTGCCAACTTCTCGCATCCTTAATCCAACGCGACAAGGGGAGAACGCCATGCACTTTGGGCTGAGCGAAGAACAGGATATGATCGTGAACACCGTGCGGGCGTTTGTAGAGAACGAAATCTACCCGCATGAGGCCATGGTCGAACGTACTGGGCAGGTGCCGTTGGAACTGGGCCTAGAGATCAAACAAAAGGTCATCGACCTTGGGTTTTATGCCTGCAATTTCCCCGAAGAGGTCGGCGGCGCTGGGCTGTCGCACCTCGATTTTACCCTAGTCGAACGTGAGCTTGGTCGCGGATCGATGGCGCTGACCCACTTCTTTGGGCGTCCGCAGAATATCCTGATGGCCTGCGAAGGTGAGCAGAAAGAGAAATACCTTTTGCCCGCCGTTCGCGGTGAAAAAATGGATGCCCTTGCGATGACGGAACCAGATGCTGGGTCAGACGTACGGGGGATGAAATGTCAGGCCCAACGCGATGGCGGCGATTGGGTGATCAACGGCTCAAAGCATTTCATTTCTGGTGCCGAACACGCGGACTTTTTCATCGTGTTCGTTGCAACGGGTGTCGATGACACACCGAAAGGCCCGAAAAAGCGGATCACTTGTTTCCTAGTCGACCGTGGAACGCCAGGTTTTGAAGTCCGCGAAGGTTACGCCTCGGTGTCGCATCGTGGGTATAAGAACTACATCCTCTACTTCGACAACTGCCGCCTTCCTGATGCGCAGGTTTTGGGTGAAGTCGATGGTGGGTTCGCTGTCATGAACGAGTGGCTCTATGCGACCCGTCTGACTGTCGCAGCGTTCTGCGTTGGGCGTGCGCGGCGATGCTTCGATCATGCGCTTAGCTACGCGGCAGAGCGGAAACAGTTCGGTCAACAGATCGCGAAATTCCAAGGGATCAGTTTTCAGATCGCAGACATGATCACAGAGATCGACGCGGCGGATTGGCTGACGCTGTCTGGCGCGTGGCGTTTGGATCAGGGGATGGAGGCCAACCGCGAGATCGCCAGCGCAAAGCTCTACGCCTCAGAAATGTTGGCGCGTGTGACCGATGCGACGTTGCAAATCCACGGCGGCATGGGGCTTATGGATGACTTCCCGATCGAACGGTTCTGGCGCGATGCTCGGGTCGAGCGGATCTGGGACGGCACCAGTGAAATTCAGCGCCATATTATTAGCCGTGATCTGTTCCGTCCGTTGGGGGCCTAACATGGTGGCAATTGATCGCCTGATGAAGCCACGCTCCATCGCGGTTGTAGGAGGGGGCAGTTGGTGCGCCAATATTATCCGCGAATGTCAGCGGATCGGGTTCGAGGGACATATCTGGCCCGTACATCCCAATCGAGCAGAGGTCGCTGGGGTTACAGCTTATGCCTCGATCGAGGCTTTGCCCGAAGCTCCCGATGCGGCCTTTATCGGGGTGAATCGTGATGCAACGATTGGCGTTGTCTCTGACCTTGCGGCTCGCGGGGCAGGCGGTGCGGTTTGTTTTGCATCAGGGTTTAGAGAGGCGTCGTCCGAGCTGTCCGATGGCGATGGTCTCCAAGAACAACTCGTCGCTGCGGCGGGTAACATGCCGATCCTTGGACCTAACTGCTATGGGTTTGTGAATGCGTTGGATCGGGCCGCACTCTGGCCCGATGTGCATGGGATGGCGCCATGTGACACGGGCGTTGCTATCGTTGGACAGTCCTCAAACGTAGCCATCAATCTGACCATGCAGCGACGTGGGCTGCCCGTGGCTTATGTGGTCACGGTCGGCAATCAGGCGCAGATGGGCATGGCCGATATTGGCGCGGCGTTGCTCTCTGATCCGCGTGTGACGGCCTTGGGGCTTCATATCGAGGGGGTGAATGATCTTCGCGCTTACGAGGCCTTGGCGCAAACGGCAAAGCGGTTAGGCAAACCCGTTGTTGTGATGAAGGTCGGTGTGTCAGACCAAGCGCAGCAGGCAACTGTGTCCCATACTGCCTCCCTCGCGGGGAGCGATGCAGGCGCGAAGGCCCTGATGCGGCGGTTGGGTTTTGCGCAGGTTGATAGCCCCTCCGCCCTTTTGGAAACGCTCAAGGTCCTGCATGTGACGGGCGGACTATCGTCGAACAAGATCGCATCGATGTCCTGCTCTGGCGGGGAAGCGTCGCTCATGGCGGACATAGGGATGTCCTGTGGCGTCGATTATCCGCCATTGAATACTGCCCAAACGGATGCCCTGCGCGGGGCGCTCGGCCCCAAGGTCGCTTTGGCCAACCCACTGGATTATCACACCTATATTTGGGGTGATCAGGCCGCTTTGACCCGATGTTTTACCGCGATGATGGAGGGCGACTTGGCGATGGGCTGCGTGGTTCTGGATTTCCCACGCGAGGATCGCTTTGCCGCGCCAGAGTGGAAATTGGTTCTGAATGCCGTTGCTGACACCGCTAACGCTACAGGAAAACCGATGGCTTTGCTGGCGAGCATGGCTGAAGGGATGCCAGAGACGATTGCGGCCGAGGCGATGGAACGGTCTGTTGTGCCCTTGTGCGGAATGGCCGATGGGCTTGCCGCGATTGCGGCTGCGTCGCAGGTCAAAGTGGCATCGCAGGTGCCGCTGCTATTGCCGAACCCTTGCGATGATGCGGTGACATTGACCGAGGCAGAGGCAAAGTCAGCGCTTAGTCAACATGGCCTTCGTGTCCCCAAATCCGTCGTGGTCGGAAGTGCCACGGATGCAGGAGGCGCCGCCAACGATCTGGGGTTCCCCGTCGTGCTCAAGGGGATTGGATTTGCCCATAAGACCGAAGCGGGCGCAGTTCGCGTGGGTCTCACGAGTGCTAAGGCGGTTCTCGCTGCCGCCAGCGCGATGCCATGTTCCGACTTCTTAGTCGAAGAGATGATAACCGAAACAGTTGCAGAGCTTCTGGTCGGCGTCTTGTGTGACCCTGCACACGGGTTCGTTCTGACCATTGGGGCAGGGGGAGTCCTGACGGAAATTCTGTCAGATACAGTGTCGCTCCTCCTGCCGGTTTCTTCTGCCGAGGTTGAAAATGCGCTGAGCCGCTTGCGTTGTTTCCCCCTATTGCAGGGCTATCGTGGTAAGGCTGGCGCCAATGTGGATGCGATTGTCGCGGCGGTTCTCTCTGTGCAAGAGTTCGTGCAAGCGAACCAAGACACGTTGAAAGAAGTTGAAATCAATCCGCTACTCTGCGGACAAAAAGAGGCCATCGCGGTCGATGCTCTGATCAGAATGGGAGGAAACCAATGACCCAATCTCCGCTGCATGTCACCCGTCATGGTGCCGTTCTTGAAGTCGTATTGGACCGCCCAAAGGCCAATGCGATTGATCTGGAAACCAGCCGCCAGATGGGTGAGGTGTTTACGGAGTTCCGCGACGACGACGATCTGCGCGTGGCGATCATCACGGGGGCGGGCGATAAATTTTTTTGCCCCGGTTGGGACCTGAAGGCTGCCGCTGGCGGTGATGCCGTCGATGGGGATTATGGCAAAGGCGGGTTTGGCGGGCTGCAAGAGCTGCGAGATCTCAATAAACCCGTGATCGCTGCGGTGAACGGGATCGCTTGCGGCGGCGGGCTAGAGTTGGCCCTGAGCGCCGACATCATCTTCGCCGCTGATCACGCGACATTTGCTCTGCCTGAAATCAGGTCGGGGACGGTGGCGGATGCGGCCTCAATCAAATTGCCGAAACGCATCCCCTATCACATCGCGATGGAGATGCTTTTGACGGGCCGTTGGTTTGACGCCGAAGAGGCCGCGCGTTGGGGGGTAGTCAATCGTATTGTGCCTGCCGCGACCCTCATGGAGGAGGCGCATAAACTCGCCGCGCAATTAGCCGACGGTCCGCCTCTTGTCTTTGCGGCGATCAAAGAGATCGTGCGTGAGGCCGAAGACATGAAGTTCCAAGATGCCATGAACCGCATCACCAAAAGCCAGTTTGCTACTGTCGAACGGCTCTATCGGTCGGAGGATCAGTTGGAAGGCGCGCGTGCCTTTGCCGAGAAACGTGACCCCATTTGGAAGGGCCGCTGATCGTGGAATATCGCCAGTATCTTTCGCCCGAGGTACTCGCTTTCATCGACGAAACTCTGGCCTTTTATCCCGATGACCTCGACCCGACCGATTGGGCTGCGCAACGGCGGGTCTATAACGCCATGGCTGCGCATTTTCATGCAGGTCGGCCAGTAGGTCTGCAGGTGTCCGATCAGTGGATTGCTGATGTTCCGGTGCGGCTCTACGGACCGCCATCCAAGACTACGGTTCTATACGCGCACGGCGGCGGCTTTGTACTGGGTGGGTTAGAGAGCCATGACGACGTTTGCGCTGAGATCGCGGATCTAACGGGGTGTCGGGTGGTGTCGGTTGATTACCGTCTTTCGCCCGAACATCCCCACCCAGCGGCCTACGACGATACGGTCGCGGTTGCCGAAATACTCTGCGCTGAGGGGCCAGTTGTCTTATGTGGTGACAGTGCAGGTGGAACGCTTTGCGCTGCAATAGCTGGAACGCGGGCCGATCTGGGGTTTGTGGGCCAGGTCCTGATCTATCCGATGATTGGGTATCCTGCGCGTGGCGGGAGCTTTGATGTCCACTCACACGCGCCACTCCTTTCGACTTCCGATCTGGCATTTTACGCGGACGTGAGGGGGGGATCGCCTGATGATCCGCGCTTGATCCCCGCGTTGGGCGATCTATCGGCGCTGCCACCCACTTGGTTGTTCCCTGCGGAATGTGACCCGCTTTGTGACGATGCCGTTCGATTTGCTGATGCCATCAAAGGCGAGGTTCATTTGTGCCAGCAGGACGGACTGGTGCATGGCTGGCTCCGTGCGCGGGATCGGAGCGATATGACCCGACAGGCCTTTGGTCAGATCATCAACGCGATCGTGGATTTGGCGGGTTAATGCGGGCGGTTGCCGTGTGATTTTCGGATCGGATGACCGAATGCGTGTTTGAACGCTTTTCCTAACGCAGATGCAGATGAATATCCGCAGCGAATGGCAATCGTATCGAGGTCGTAATCGGTGCTCGCGGCGAGGTCCCTCGCGTGGCTAAGACGCATCAGTTGATAATACCGACCAGGTGCCATGGCGAGTTCGGCTTGGAATAGACGATCAAGGGTTCGCCGCGTGAGACCTGACCGCTGCGCTAGGTCTTCGAGCGTAATCGGCGTTTCGATGGTTTCGACCATGAGGTTAACGATCTGCCGAAGCTGCGCTGTGCCTTTGCCTTCCAACCTATTAGCCCCACGCCCCGTCGTTTGCTGGCGCTCTGCATCATGAAGGAACATCGTTGAGGCGATAAACGCGTTTGCAGGGCCAAACTGGTCCGAGATCAGGGCCAACATCAACTCCATCGCGGTTGAGGCCCCGCCGCAGGTCGAGATGCGGCTGCCTTTGACAAAGCGATCATAACTGATCCGTGTTCGTGGAAATTCCTCGGTGAAATCAGAGATAACGGCCCAGTGGATCGTCGCCGTTTGATCGTCGAGCAATCCCGCTGCCGCTAAGATCCAACTGCCTGTGTCTGCCGCGAGGATTGCATCGGCCTGACGTGTCAGTCTGCGCAGTGGGGCGAGTTGCTCGGGTTTCGAATAGTCCCGAAATCCGTAGCCGCTGACGACAATCAGAAGGTCAGATCGCCCTACGTCCGCGATGGAACAATCAGGCGAAATCTTGAGCCCGCTCGAACTTTGTGCTTGACCGTCATGTGGTGTCACAATGCGCCATGACAGATCAGCCTGCCCCTGATCCCGAACCGCGCGGAGCGGTTCAATGAGGCACGACAGCACCATATTCGAGAACCCATCGTAGAGCAGGACGGTGACAGTTTTCATCCCATTATGACCGTATTGGACTATTTATTGTCACAATAGGAACAATAAAACCGACATCTACGCCATACCATTTTTACAAATAGGTGGTTGGAATCGAACATCTGCTTTGCGCCAACTGACCCGCACCGAAGTATGTCAGGAGTTCTCGATGCCGTTGGCAATGAATAAAGAGGTCTTTATCACCTGTGCTGTTACAGGGTCTGGCGCGACGCAAGACCGGTCGCCGCATGTGCCTCGCAGTCCAGAGCAGATCGCGAATAGCGCGATTGATGCAGCGAAAGCGGGTGCTGCGGTTGTTCATTGTCACGTGCGTGATCCTGAAACGGGCAAACCGTCTCGCGACCCTGCGCTCTATCGTGAATTGACCGAACGCGTCCGCGATTCTGATGTCGATGTGGTGCTGAACTTGACCGCAGGCATGGGCGGGGACATCGTTTTCGGATCGACCGAAGCACCGTTCCCCGTGAATGCCGCCGCAACCGATATGGTCGGTGCGACCGAACGGATGGTTCACATCGAAGAGTGTCTTCCAGAGATTTGCACGCTGGACTGCGGCACTATGAACTTTGCCGAAGCTGACTATGTCATGACGAACACGCCGGGGATGCTGCGGGCGATGGGCGGCATGATGACCAAACTCGGCGTTAAGCCAGAAATCGAAGCCTTTGATACGGGGCACCTTTGGTTCGCTAAACAATTGGTGGAAGAGGGTACTCTCGACGGTCAGGCACTGGTTCAGTTGTGCATGGGCGTGCCTTGGGGCGCGCCGAACGACATGAACACCTTCCTTGCGATGGTGAATGCGGTGCCTGCTGATTGGAACTGGTCTGCGTTCAGCCTTGGCCGTGATCAGATGCCCTATGTGGCTGCTGCGGTTCTGGCCGGTGGTAATGTGCGGGTCGGGCTCGAGGATAACCTCTGGCTCGGCAAGGGACAGTTGGCGACCAACGCGCAACTCGTTGAACGGTCGGTCACGATTATCGAGAACTTGGGCGCTCGTGTGATCGGACCTGAAGAAGTCCGTGCAAAGCTCGGCTTGGTGAAACGTGCACCCAAGGTGATGGCATGATCGCGAAACGTAAAAAAGCCGCCGTCATTGGTGGTGGTGTCATCGGCGGCGGTTGGGCTGCGCGGTTTTTGCTGAATGGTTGGGACGTCAATGTCTTTGACCCTGATCCCGAAGCTGAACGTAAAATCGGCGAGGTGATTGCGAACGCTCGTCGTGCGCTGCCGGCGCTCTATGATCGTGCGTTGCCCGCCGAGGGAACGCTGACCTTTTGTGACGATATGGGCGATGCCGTCTCTGACGTGGATTGGGTTCAAGAGAGCGTACCTGAACGGTTGGACCTAAAGCACAAAGTGCTGGGCTCCCTTTCGCAGATGGCACCTGAAGGAGCTATCATTGGGTCGTCGACGTCTGGGTTCAAACCGTCCGAACTGAACGAAAAAGGCGCGCGTGCCGTCGTCGCGCACCCGTTCAACCCCGTCTATCTCTTGCCATTGGTCGAACTGGTCGGTGCGCCCGAACGCACAGCCGCCGCTGCCGAAACGCTCAAGAGCATTGGGATGTTCCCGCTGGTTGTCCGCAAGGAAATCGACGCGCATATCGCGGACCGTTTACTCGAAGCCGTTTGGCGCGAGAGCCTTTGGCTGGTCCAAGACGGTGTCGCGACCACTGAGGAAATCGACGAAGCCATCCGCATGGCCTTTGGCATCCGCTGGGCGCAGATGGGCCTGTTCGAAACCTACCGCATTGCGGGCGGTGAAGCAGGTATGAAGCACTTCATGGCGCAGTTCGGACCGTGCCTGTCGTGGCCGTGGACGAAACTGATGGATGTGCCCGAGTTTACGGATGAGCTCGTTGATCTGATTGCGGGTCAATCGGATGCGCAATCGGGTCATATGTCGATCCGCGAATTAGAGCGTCTCCGCGATGATAACATCGTTGGCATGGTGCGGGCGCTGAAACGCACGGGTTCGGGCGCAGGTGGAGTGGTGAAAACCCATGAATCCTCTCTGGATTTAACCGAAGAAAAGGACGGACTGCCCGTCACCGTGCGTCGCCAAGTGCCGACCAGCTGGACCGATTACAACGGACACATGAACGAAACACATTACCTAGAGGCAGCGTCTCTTGCGACCGATAGGTTGATGGAATTGGTCGGTGCTGACGCTCAATACGTCGCTTCTGGTCTAAGTTACTTTACCGTTGAAAGTCACATTCGGTACTTAGATGAGGTGCACGCAGGTGATCAGCTGACGATCACGACGCAGGTTTTAAGCGGTGAAGGCAAGAAAATGCATCTGTTCCATCGCCTATGGCGGTCGGACGGAGCGCTCTCCGCGACTGTGGAAACCCTTCTTCTTCATACCGATTTAAACGCCCGCCGAACCTGCGAACCAAAACCCGAAGTTGCAAAAAAGCTTGCCGATTTAGCGCAAAGCCATGCAGCATACCAAACGGAGGGTGTTGGGCGATATGTCGGCCAGCCGCGCACAGCGGGATAGGTGCCGATTTCAGATTAGGGCTCCGAACAATCGTGGCCCATTAATACCCCGAAAACGGGGACGAAAAATGGTCTAACCAACAACAGGGAACTAGAAATGACTGACCAGAAAAAGACTTCGACTTATCAGCGTTTCAGCAGCAATGGACTGTCACGCCGTCAATTGTTGGGCCGAGCCAGTGCGCTCGGCTTTGGTGCTTTGATCGGGGGCGCAATGCCATTCCGTGCGGCATTGGCAAGCGAACCAGTAAAAGGTGGCATTCTAAAGATGGGTCTTGGCGGTGGTGAGAGCACCGACTCCCTCGATCCGGCGCTGTCGCTCGCGCAGGTTTCGTTCCATGCGATGCGCACCTTTGGTGAAACGCTTTTGGATGTGAATGGCGATGGTTCGCTCGATATGCGTCTGGCGACCGATGTGTTTTCTAGCCCCGATGCGAAAACATGGACCTTCAAAATCCGTCAGGGTGTAAAGTTCCACGACGGCTCTGAGATGACCGCGAACGACGTGATGGAAACCATGCTGCGCCACTCGGATGAGAACGCGCAGTCGGGTGCTCTGGGTATCATGAAGGGTATCGCGAACATGAGCGTCGATGGTGACAACTTCATCGTCGAACTCACCGATGCGAATGCTGACCTTCCGTTCTTGATGTCTGATTATCACCTTGTGATCCAGCCGAACGGTGGTCGTGACAACCCAGGTGCAGGCATTGGCACTGGTCCGTATCGCGTGGTCGAGGTCGAGCCAGGCGTGCGCTACACCTTTGAAAAGTTCGCGGATTACTGGGACAGCAGCCGAGGTCACTTTGATGGTGTTGAATTCGCTGTGATCAACGACGCAACCGCGCGTAACGCGGCCCTGCAATCGGGTCAGGTTCACATCGTGAACGGCGTGGCACCGAAAGTTGCGGCTCTGCTGAACCGCGCACCGGGGATCTCGGTTAAGAACGTGTCGGGCCGTGGTCACTACGTGTTCATCATGCACTGTGACACAGCACCGTTCGACAACCCTGACCTGCGGATGGCGCTGAAATATGCGATCAACCGTGGTGAAATGGTTGAGAAAATCCTTCAGGGCTACGGCTCGATTGGTAACGATATTCCGATCAACGCAGCATACCCGCTGTTCGACGACACCCGTCCGCAGCGTGAATACAACCCTGAACTGGCGCGTGAATACTACGAGAAATCGGGTCACGACGGCAGCCCGATCGTCCTGCGCGTTGCCGAAGGTGCCTTCCCGGGTGCGGTTGATGCCGCGCAGCTGTTCCAAGAAAGCGCACGCGCCTGTGGCATTCCGCTGGAAATCAGCCGTGAGCCGAACGACGGCTACTGGTCTGAAGTTTGGAACGTTCAGCCGTTCTGCGCCTCCTACTGGGGTGGCCGTCCTGTTCAGGACCAGATGTATTCGACCGCTTACCTGTCGACCGCAGACTGGAACGACACCCGCTTTAAGAGCGAAGCATTTGACGCGAAACTCTTTGAGGCCAAAGGCGAACTGGACGAAGGTCGTCGCAAGCAGCTCTACCGTGAAATGGCAGACATCCTTGCTGACGAAGGCGGCCTGATTTGCCCGATGTTCAACGATTTTGTCGAAGGCGTCAGCGATCAAGTTCAGGGCTGGGAAGAAAACGGCGTCTGGGAAGTCATGAACGGTTTGGCTCCTGCCAAGTGCTGGCTGGCCTGAGGCCGGCGGTATGAACGCACTTGTTCTAAAACTCTTGGTCCAGCGAATTTCGCTGGGCCTCGTTCTCATCTTTTTCGTGTCGATTATGATCTTTCTCGGCACACAAATTTTGCCGGGCGATGTCGCCCAAGCGATCCTTGGTCAATCTGCAACGCCTGAATCCCTCGCCAACCTGCGCGAAGAGTTGGGCCTGAACATCCCCGCCTATCAGCGGTATCTGTCGTGGCTGGGCGGTGTTTTGCAGGGTGATCTAGGAACGTCACTTACCAATGGTCGTGATATCGGTCAGTCGATTGCGGATCGCATGGGAAATACGCTTTTCCTTGCGGCATGGGCTGCGATTATTTCGGTGCCCTTGGCGATCACTTTGGGGCTCATTTCAGTTCTTTATCGGGGCCGGTGGCCTGACAAATTGATCTCGGCGGTGACACTCTCGGCGATTTCCGTGCCAGAGTTCATGATGAGCTACATCCTGATGTATTACGTTGCTGTGCAACTCGGCTGGGCGCCGTCTGTTGCGATGCTCAATGATCGGATGAGCATGCTCGACAAATTACACGCAATTTCACTGCCGATTGCCGTCCTTGTTATGGTGGTTCTGGCGCATATGATGCGGATGACGCGGGCGGCGCTCTTGAACGTTATGCAATCGGCCTACATCGAAACGGCAGAGCTTAAAGGCATCCGCCGTTCGTCGGTGATCTGGCGCCATGCTTTCCCCAATTCCATCGCGCCGATTGTGAACGTCGTGATGCTCAACATGGCATACCTCGTCGTAGGGGTGGTCGTGGTTGAGGTGGTCTTTGTCTACCCCGGAATGGGACAGTATCTGGTCGATCACGTGGCCAAACGCGACGTACCTGTTGTGCAGGCCTGCGGTCTGATCTTTGCGGCGGTTTACATTTTTCTGAACATGTTTGCTGACATCGTTTCGATCCTCGCGAACCCAAGATTGAGGCACCCGAAATGAGACGTGTTCCCATTCCTGCCCTGATCGGGCTGTTCATCACAGGGCTTTTCATCCTCTCCGCCATCGCGGCGCCCGTCATCGCACCTTATGGGTTAAGCGAGATCGTCGGCGATGTGTGGGAACCTGCCTCGTCAGAGTATTGGTTGGGCACGGACAACATCGGACGTGATTTGTTGTCCCGCCTCATTTGGGGTGGCCGCACGACGATCCTTGTTGCGATTGCTGCAACCGTTGTAAGCTTTGTGACGGGTTCCGTCCTAGGCCTATTTGCAGCCGTTGTGGGTGGCTGGATTGATCAGCTTCTGTCGCGCTTTGTCGATCTGATCATGGCGATCCCGACTCTGATTTTTGCTCTGGTCGTCCTGTCCGTTATGCCCGTCACCATTCCAGTTCTGATCCTTGTTATGGGGCTTCTGGATTCAACGCGGGTGTTCCGTTTGTCTCGCGCCGTCGCCAGTGACATTGCAGTCATGGACTTTGTCGAAGCGGCCCAGCTTCGTGGGGAAGGCCGCGCATGGATCATCTTTCGAGAAATCCTGCCCAACGCGCTGTCACCGTTGGTGGCTGAAGCGGGAATGCGATTTATCTTTATGGTGCTCTTTGTGTCGACGCTGTCGTTCCTTGGACTTGGCGTGCAGCCACCCAATGCGGACTGGGGTGGCATTGTGAAAGAGAACAAAGACGGTATCGTTTACGGCATCCCGGCCGCGTTGTTACCTGCCATTGCAATCGCCGCGCTGTCGATCAGCGTCAACCTCGTGGCGGATTGGGTGCTCGACCGCACATCATCGTTGAAAGGGGGGCGCAATGGATAAGCCACTTCTCCAGATCGACAACCTGACGATTGAAGCGACCGCCTATCCACCGGGTGAGGCACCGCGTCGGATTACGATTGTTGATGGTGTGTCTCTGTCGCTCGAAAAAGGCAAAGTGCTGGGACTGATTGGTGAATCTGGGGCGGGTAAGTCGACGATTGGCCTCTCTGCAATGGCCTATGGGCGCGGCGGGATCGAACTTTCGGGTGGGGAAATCCATCTGAACGGACGTGAGATCCGCAAGGCCCGTGGCCGTGTGTTGCGGTCGCTGCGTGGCGCAGAAGTCACGTATGTCGCTCAGTCCGCAGCGGCCGCTTTCAACCCAGCGAAACGGTTGATGGAGCAGGTAACAGAGGCCGCTATAACCCATGGCCGCGCGACGAAGGCTGTGGCCGAGAAACGCGCGGTAGATCTATTCCGAAAATTGGGCCTGCCCGAACCGGAAAGCTTTGGGAACCGCTATCCGCACCAAGTTTCGGGTGGTCAGTTGCAGCGGGCGATGACCGCGATGGCGCTTTGTCCGCAGCCCGATTTGGTGATCTTTGACGAACCGACGACGGCGCTTGATGTGACGACCCAGCTTGGTGTTTTGGCGGCGATCAAGGCAGCGATTCAGGATCAGGGGGTGGCCGCGCTCTATATCACGCACGACCTCGCCGTTGTTGCGCAGATCGCGGATGACATCATGGTTCTGCGGCATGGTAAGACGGTCGAATATGGCACAGCTGAACAGATCATCACCGCGCCTAAAGAAGAGTACACTCAGGCGCTGGTGTCTGTGGTCGCCAAGGATCACGAGGAAAAGAACACCGATTTGCCGCCGATCCTCGAAGTCAAAGGACTGCGGGCCAATTATCTCGGAATGACCCGTGATGTGCTGTCGAACATCAACGTTGCGATCCAACCGGGGACGACCCTCGCTGTGGTGGGGGAATCCGGCTCGGGCAAATCGACCTTAGCACGGGTGATCACGGGGCTCTTGCCGTTGAGCGCGGGGCAAATGGTGTTTGATGGGAGGCCATTGACGCCCGATCAAAAATCCCGATCGCGGGATGATTTGCGCGAACTTCAGATGATATACCAAATGGCAGACGTTGCGATGAATCCGCGCCAGACCGTTGGCACGATCATCGGGCGTCCGTTGCAGTTCTATTTCGGGATGAAGGGCAAAGTGTTACGCAATCGCGTGGTCGAACTGCTCGATGAGATTGAACTGGGTGAAAAGTTCATTGATCGGTATCCAGCTGAATTGTCGGGCGGTCAAAAGCAGCGCGTGTGTATCGCTCGTGCACTTGCCGCAAAGCCCAAACTGATCATTTGCGACGAGGTGACGAGCGCACTCGATCCCTTGGTGGCTGAGGGCATCCTGAAGCTGCTCGCTGATCTGCAAGAGCGTGAACAGGTGTCCTACATGTTTATAACCCATGACATTGCAACCGTTCGGGCCATTGCAGATACGATTGCGGTGATGCACCTCGGTAAACTTGTCCGTTATGGCAAAAAGTCCGAAGTCCTCGCCCCGCCGTTCGATGACTACACCGACATGCTGCTGAAATCTGTACCCGAACTACGCATGGGTTGGATGGAAGAGGTGATGGGGACGGCTGCAGAATAACCTATTTGGCCTCTTCGCGGAGCCATTGGGTGAACAGAAGCGCATCTTTCGACGGGTCAACACCCGTCGAGACGTAATAGGCGGTGCCTAAGTCATGTGTGCCATTCGGCCATTCGGTTAGGGTACCCTCTAGGACAGCGCGTTCAGTGATTGATCGCCAGCCCAGCATGAGCCCGCGTCCGTCAATCACGGCCTGCATGGCTTGAACATAGTTGTTGAAGCTTTGACCGCTGCTGCGTGGGCGGGTGATGCCTTTTACGGCAAGGTAATCCTCCCAACCTGCCCAGTGCTGGTTGTGCGGATTGCGCACATGGATGAGAGGGGCCGTGTCTAGGTCCACCCCATCTTCCATCAGCCGCGCGACCAGATCGGGCGAACCAACAGGGCACACGATTTCATCAAAGAGCTTTCCGTTGATGCCCTCACGCCAGCCGCCTGTGCCGTAACGAAGCGCGATATCCACGCCCGGCGAAAGGACGGGGAGGTCGGATGCAGGTGCCTGAACGTTCACCGTGATTTCCGGATGGCGATCATAGAAGCCCGATAACCGAGGCATTAACCAATATGTGGCCACGCCAAGCGTGCAGGCCACAGTGATCTGACGGTCTGCATCTGTTTGCATTGCCCGAATGTCTTCCAAGGTTGCAGAGATGCGGCCTAGTCCTTCGCGAACGGCACGGGCGAGGAGTTCACCTTCTTCGGTCATGCGTGAAGGCCTGACGGATCGGTCGATTAACCTAACCCCTATGTAATCTTCGAGCGCCTTGATTGCTTGGCTCACCGCGGGCTGTGTCACGTTAAGCCGCGCTGCTGCATCACGCATAGAGCCATGGCGCGATAAGGCCTCAAAAGTGACAAGAAGGCGAAGTGGGGGGAAGTGATTCATTGTGACATTAGTATAAGCATTTGATTAAGTAATGATTATACTAACCGAGCTATCGCGCAAGCTATTCCCGTGAGACGTTTAACCTCAGCGAACATCCTCTTGGGGCCATACAATGAACGAACTGAGCTCAACCATGACCGCGCCACATGTGACCGAAGTCGGTGACAAAGGTCTGCACATCACCTTGTCTGATGGCGGGTCGCATTACTTTAATTACTATTGGCTGCGCGATAACTGCCCATCATCGTTTAGCTCTGTCACCCGTGAGCGGAGCTTTGACATTTTCCACCTCGACGCGGCGCCGCGTCCGAATTCCGCCGTTGTTGACGGTGATGCCTTGGTGATCGACTGGGCAGGTGAGGATCATGTGACCCGCATGCCACTCGATTGGTTGGACACGTATAAAGTCCCAAAACCACGCCCCGATCCCGCCGACTTGCCGCGCGTTGCGTGGTATAGCGACCATTATCCGACCGTCCCGCGTTTTTCCCAGCCAGAGTTGGTTGCCGACAAGACAAAGCGCGCTGCGTGGATCGAGGCAATGCTGGTCCACGGATTTACCATTGTGACCGATATGCCTGACAGCAACGAAGGGCTCACCCAAACGGCAGAGCTGATGGGCTATGTGCGGCCTACGTTCTTTGGCGACTATTTCGATGTGAAGACCCACATCAACCCGACGAATACGGCTTATACCTCTGCGGCACTCGAACTACACACGGACACTCCCGCCGAAGAATTCGCGCCGGGTATCCAGTTTCTGCATTGTCGGGTGAACACCGTGGACGGGGGGCAGAGCCTCTATTCGGATGGTGTGGCTGTGGCGAATGATTTCCGTAAACGCGATCCCGAAGGGTTCAAACTTTTGTCCGAAGTGTCGATCCCGTTCTTCTGTGAGCACGACACCTATGACTCGCGGTCGCGTCAGACGGTGATCGAGTTGGACCAGCATGGCGAAGTCTCTGGCCTCACGATCAGTCAGCATATGGCGGATATTTTCGATCTCGATCAGACGCTGCTTGATGACTACTACCCTGCGTTCTGTCGCTTTGGGAAAATGCTGCAGGAAGACAAATATATGATGCGGTTCCTGATGAAGGGCGGCGAATGTATGGTCTTTGATAATCACCGTATTGTGCACGGTCGTGCGGCCTACTCGGCGACGAGCGGGGATCGTTACTTGCGCGGATGTTACGTGGATCGCGGAGAAATGCGGTCGACCTATCGCGCGCTGGTCAGCGAAGGAAGGTTCAAGGCATGAACGCACCGACTGTGACGTTGGACGCCACCGCTACACTGCGCCGTGATTTGGCAGATGCGTTTCGCATCTGCCATATGCTTGGATGGAGCGAGAGCGTCGGGAACCATTTCAGTGCTGCAGTTTCAGCCGATGGGCAAGAGTTCCTGTTGAACGCAAAATGGCAACATTTCGCGACGATCAAGCCAGATGACCTTTTGTTGCTCGACAGTCGGGATGAAGGCATCATGGATCGCCCTAATGCACCTGATGCTTCGGCGTGGTGCGTTCATGGCACCTTGCACCGTCGTTTGCCAAACGCCCGCGTGATCCTGCATGCCCATTCGCCCTATGCCACGGCCTTGGCCTGTTTGAAGGACCCGACCGTTGTCCCAATCGACAACAACACGGCCCGGTTCTTTGGGCGCACCGCTTATGATTTGTCCTTCGGCGGCATTGCGGACGCAGAGGAAGAGGGCGAGCGTTTGGCCGAGTCCATCGGTGACAAATCGGTCCTCGTCATGGGGAACCATGGCGTAACTATCGTTGGTGAAACGGTGGCTGACGCGTTCGAAGACTTGTATTTCTTTGAGAAGGCCGCGCAGACGATCATCCTCGCACGGTCCAGTGGTCAACCATTGGCTATTTTGTCGGACGCAGTGGCGCAGAATACCGCGGATGGATGGAAGCCGTATCGCGGGATGGCGCAGAAGCACTTTGACTATCTGCGAAGTACCTTGCCGCCGTTATAACAGGGTAGGGGCGCCTCAGTTTTTTGAGGGCGCCCCACCTTCGAACACGTTCTCTTCGTGATAACTGATTGGCGCTTCCTGCATTTGCAGGTGCAAGCCATTACCGTCGTAGGCATTGGCACGAGCGAGGTCTTCATCCACTTCGATGCCCAAGCCCGCACCGTTTGGCACAGTCACAAAACCATTTTCGACCGTTAGCTTGTTCTTGATCAGCGCCGAATGGAACGGCGTCTCAATCGTCTCTGCCATGAGGATGTTGGGGATCGTCGCGGCGAGCTGAATATTCGCGGCCCATTCAATCGGCCCCGCATAGAGGTGTGGCGCGACTTGGGCGTTCCACGCCTCGGCCAGCACCGCGATTTTGCGCGTTTCCCAGATCCCGCCAGATCGCCCAAGGGCAGGTTGAAGGATTTGAACCCCAGCCCTTAGTGCCTCCGCGAATTCACGGGTTGTGGTGAGGCGTTCACCTGTCGCAACGGGGATGTTCACGGCCTCGGCCACCTTTTGCATTTCGCGCAGGGTATCGGGCGGAATGGGTTCTTCGTACCAGAGAGGCGAATAAGCTTCGATGGCTGCCCCCATGCGGATCGCCCCGCCCGTCGAAAACTGACCATGCGTGCCGAACAAAAGGTCAGCGCGGTCACCAACGGCCTCTCGGATTGCGGCGCAAAACTCAACGGATCGGCTGATGTCACGCATCGCCGGCATGTGGCCGGACCGAATGGTGTATGGGCCAGCTGGATCGAATTTGACCGCAGTATAGCCTTTGTTCACCATATCCAGCGCGCTCTCTGCGGCCATCGCGGCATCGACCCAGAAGTCGGGCAGGGTGTGCGTGTCGCGGGTCGGGTAAAGGTAGGTGTAGGCGCGAATGTGGTCGTTAAGTTTGCCGCCGATCAGGGCATGAACGGGCCTATCCCGATCTTTGCCGAGGATATCCCAGCAGGCGATCTCCAACCCAGACCAAGCGCCCATGACTGTCAGATCAGGACGCTGCGTGAACCCCGATGAATAAATGCGACGGAACATCAGTTCGATATTCTCAGGATTTTCGCCCGCCATATGCCGTTCAAACACATCGCGGATAACGTGGCGCATGGCCTCTGGCCCCACGGTCGAGGCATAACATTCACCCCAGCCCACAATGCCTGTGTCGGTCGTGACCTTCACCAAGATCCAATAACGCCCTCCCCAACCTGGCGCGGTCGGAGAGGTTACAATGACATCCAAATCGGCCAGTTTCATATCAGGCCCTCCAGTTTAAAGCTGGGGTTAAAAGACGATGACGTTCCGTTTCGCGGTGCCCGTTTTCGTGGACTCAATCGCTTCGTTGATTTGATCCAAGCTGTATTTCTCAGAGATCAGTTCATCGAGCTTCAGACGTCCTTGGCCATAGAGGTCGATCATCCATGGAATGTCGCGCTTGATCACGGCGTCGCCCATTTTTGAGCCGATCAGCGACTGACCAGCGGCAGCAAAGTTACCCGGCTCATACTGGCTCATGGCACCAGATGGCGGCATCCCGACCATCACGACCTTGCCGCCTTTTGCGATATAGCGGGGAGCATCGTTGTACGCGCCCGCAGCACCCACGGTGACAAAGACCGCATCCGCGCCACGGCCTAATGCCTCTTTCGCGGCGCGCCACGGATTCTCTTGGGTGCCGAGAACAGTATCAGTGGCGCCGAAATCCTTTGCGATTTCGAGTTTTTCCTCGGACATGTCGACGGCAACGATCCGGCGCGCACCTGCGATCCGTGCGCCTTGGATTGCGTTCAAGCCCACGCCGCCAGCGCCGATCACGACAACGTCCTGACCCGCGCGAAGCTGAGCTGCATTCACCACGGCGCCGACGCCTGTGATGACGCCGCAAGCGAGCAGAGACGCAGCTGCGAGGTCCATATTTTCGGGGATACGCACGACCTGACTGTGATCCACAACGACCTTTTCAGCAAACCCGCCCGTTGCCATCGCCTGATGCAGCTTGCCGCCATCAACCGTTTTCAATGGCCCATGGTCGCCGTCATAGGACGTGTCGCAAATCGTAGGCTTGCCGGAGGAGCAGGGCGCACATGTCCCGCACGACCGGATCAGTGTGACGACGACTGGGTCGCCGACCTTGACCCCGTGGACACCATCGCCGACGGCAGTGACATGGCCAGCGGCCTCGTGCCCATATACGGCAGGGAGCGATCCGCCCCAAGCGCCTGACGCGTATGTAATATCGGAATGGCAGATCGCACAGGCAGCAAGTGTCACCTCAACTTCGCCACCGATCGGGGCGCGGAGTTCAACATTTTCGACGACCAGTGGTTTTCCAAACTCGTGACAAACGGCGGCTTTAATATGTGGCATTTATTCGGCTCTCCTCATTCCTCCGACGCAGGGTTGCGCGGATTGTTTGAGTCGAACAAGGAAAAACTTGATCAAATTTTGATGTTGGTTCGAATTAGAAGGATGTCACGCCAAATGTGCTGTGATCTCACACACAAAAAGGGTGCGAACTATCTGATTTCGCTAAAGATATATCGAAAGCTCCGCGCGCGCTCCAAAGGTAGATATCCTATCGAAATAAACTGACAGATCAAAATAACTGTGAAACGCTGACGTCAAAGATCCACCCTGCCGTGCCAGAGGTGAAAACACCAAAATATGAGGGTGACGCAATGAAAGTTGGTTTTATCGGTCTGGGAAATGTTGGTGGCAAACTGGCGGGGAGTTTGATCCGCAATGGTTTCGATACCGTTGTTCACGACCTCAACAGCGATTTAAAAGAGGTGTATGAACCGCGTGGCGCCTCTTGGGCCGATAGTCCCAAAGAGATGGCCGAAATCTGCGAAGTGGTGATCACCTGTTTGCCATCTCCCAAAGCTTGTTCCGTGGTGATGGAGGCCGACAATGGCGTGATTGCGGGGCTGTCTGCGGGAAAAGTTTGGATGGAAATGTCCACGACCGATGCCGATGAACTCAAACGGATTTCCCAGATCGTTCAGTCAAAGGACGCCTATGCGGTGGAATGTCCAGTTTCGGGTGGATGCCATCGCGCGGACACGGGCAATATCTCGATCTTTGTGGGCGGGGATCGAGCTGCCTTTGATAAGGTTCTGCCACTAACCACCACATTGGGCCGTCGTGTGCTGCATACTGGCGAACTGGGGTCTGCATCTTTGTTGAAAGTGATGACGAACTACCTCGCCACAGCGAACCTTTTGACTTGCTGTGAGGCGTTGATCACGATGAAAGCCGCAGGGCTGGATATGGCGACGACCTATGAGGCGATTAAGATTTCGTCGGGGACCAGCTTTGTCCATGAAACCGAAAGCCAGTTGATCTTGTCGGGGTCGCGGGATGTGAACTTCACGATGGATCTCGTGCAAAAGGACATCGGGCTGTTCCAGAAAATCGCGGACGATCACGGTGTGCCGCTCGAAATTTCGCCTCTGATGATTGAGATTATGACCGACGGTCAGCGACGGTTTGGTGACCGCGCCCAATCGGACCGGATTATTGAACGTCTCGAAGAAGCCACGGGCCTTAGCGTTCTGGCGGATGGGTTCCCAAGCGAACTGATCGACGACGAACCCGAAGAAGCAGGCTACGAGGTCTTCCCTAAGGGACGATAACGATGTTGGGGAAAAGTGGCAGCCCGTAGGGAACTCTGGTGTTTGTTCCATTTAGGTGCATGAGTTCCATATCTCCTTTATTTATTGGGGTTTTCGCTTTCAATTTGTCTCATGATATGCATTCTGTAG
>NZ_JALKCU010000006.1 GCF_023540835.1 Marivivens geojensis | reverse complement strand
AAAAGATGCTGAGACTGTTGAGACGCTGTAGCGTAGCGAAAGCGTTGAGACAGTGAAGCAGTTGGATAACGGCGTAGCTGTTAGACAATCAATCATCCAAACAAGTACCACTGCATACATAATGCCAAATATCATAGAATATGTATTGTCTGAGAAGAACACCTAAGTCGTTGATAATGAACAGCTCTGGCTAAACCGATTTAGGGGTCGCATCTCTCGAATATCAGAGCGTAACGTAGCAGTTAATGAAGCTGATATTTGAGGGCTATATGGCACAAGCAGCAACACTCAACGACGCACAAATCAAACGTGCCCTGCGTTACTGCCAATCACGCAAGTACCCAGTACGTGATGCAACGATATTGCTGTTCAGCATCTACACTGGGCTGCGAGCTAAAGAACTGGCTGCACTGCGTATTGCGGATGTGTTTGATGCTGATGGTGCAATACGTACCCAGTTCACGCTCACAGCAGCACAGACAAAAGGTGCAAAGTCACGCACTGTGTTTATCAACAAGGCACTCACTCAACAGCTGGCTCTATATCGCACTTGGCGTAGCAGTGTGGATCCAACTGCGCCGCTGTTTCGTAGTCAAAAGGGTGGGCATTTTAGTGCCAACACCATGTGTCAGCTGTTTCTCAACATCTTCCATGCGTGTGGACTGCAAGGTGCCAGCAGTCATAGCCCACGTCGAACCTTTATCACACGTTTGGCCAACAAAGGCATCGGTGTGCGAGTATTAGCTGCTTTAGCTGGGCATAGCTCAATAGCTGTTACGCAACGCTATATAGATGTAAACGACGAGCAGTTAGCCAATGCTGTAGAGCTGCTCTAAGCGCGAGCCTTAGTTCAGCATCCCACCCAAGCTACGCACATCAGCTGCCATGCCTTCAAGCACACTGCCAGTGCCATCCAACACGCCACGTGTTGTACCGCAGCTAGCCAACACCATCAAAACACTGACTGCGAGAATCACACGCAGCATTGTTACTCGAACCGCTCAGCCACAGCCGCATTCAACTCAGCATCCTTGCTGTGTGCTGCTGCAACCACTTCATCCAACGTGCTGCCAATCTGCTCTAACTCTCCACAGCTGACTGTGAGCATGACGGTGCTGAGGAGTATGAGTGCTTTATACATGAGTGCCTCTCTGAGTGTGTTGTTGTGGGGATAGGCTAAGTGCAGTCGTTCCAAAAGAAAAGAGCGATGCCTAAGCACCGCTCTCTCTTACTAACTGACTAGGTCAGATTAGAATGCCAGCGACAGGCCAACAAATGCGTCTTCGGTGTAGTTTACGCCGAGATCAACAGATGCTGCGTCAGACAGATCGTAGGATGCAGTTGCAGTCCACTCTTCTGCTTCGTTGGTGTCGAAAGCAACAGCCATGCCGTTTGCAGCGTAAGCAGCGTTAACAGCCCACTGGTTGCCGTCTTCAACCGAGTTCCACTCTGCGCCCAGCGACAGACCGTCTACCGAGTAAGCAACGGAAATGGTGTTGCTGCGGTCTTCGCCCAGCTCTTCTTCCAGAGCTTCGAGCTTGCTGTCGAGGCCGATGGTGACGTTAGCTACCATGAACGAACCACCGAAAGCGTTGCCGCCTTCTTCGTCGAACGCTGCGTATACAGTACCCATGTCAGCGATCGGAGCGGAGATCATTGCAGACCATGCAACGTCAGCTGCAACAGCTGCGTTGTAGCCGTGAGCAGCACCGTTTACAGTTGTGCCATCATAAGCAGCATCGGTCCAGTCATAAGCAAGTGCTACAGACTTAGCTGCGTCGTCAGCAATGTCAGCAAACGAAGAGCGACGTGCCACAACATCGGTGTCTTTCGCGATGTCCATTACGAACGCGAAGGAAGCAACGCCGAAGTCGTTGGTGTACTTCAAGTCAGCGGTTTCATCGTCGTCGTCGTCAACAAGGTGAGCAATGTCGTTCTTGTCGAAGGTCAGAGCGCCGAACGAACCACCGTCGATAGTGATGTAGTCGAGTTCAACGCCGTTGGTTTTAGCAGCGTCGAAGCCGTCGTCGTCAGCGAAGTCGTAGCCGGTGCCTGCGTCAACCGATACTGCACCAGTTACGGTGATGCCGTAGTCGGTGGTAACAGTTGCAGTCGCGGTCAGGTTAACTTCCGAGTACGAGTCATAGTCGCCGGTGTCTACAGCTGCTGAGCCGAACGCGTCGTCAAGCACAGCCAGAGCAAGATCTGCAGCATCAACTACGGCAGTCTGGCCGAGAATCGCAGCTTCACTACGCGCTGTTTTGATTGCTTTACGAGCAGCAGCGAGATCAGCAGTGCCAGATTGAGCAGCAATGCTGACGTCGGCTAGAGCGGCGTTCACAATCTTAAGCGTTTCGGCAGCGTCAAGAGCCAAAGCGGTCGCCGAATCAGTAGCCGAACCAGCATCAGCACCGCCTTCGCGTGCCATACCAACGGTAGCAGTGCCACCCCAAGTCAGAGAAACTTCAGCAGCAGCTGCGCCAGCGAAAGCTGTCAGTGCGACGGAAGCGAGAAGGATCTTTTTCATGGTTTACCCTCGTGTATTTGCATTCACATGAATGCCAGTGAACCTAGCATTGGCAGGATATGTGCGCCCAAAGCCCCCACCACTCAAGTCATTTGCCCCGTTCGCTCGGTGCCTTGATCAAAAATGATGCATGAAGGACACACCCGTCTATTGCGGAAATGGCGGGTGACAGGGGGGCGTGATCGGCCTATGTCCTGCGTAGCCGCCTTAAAACAAAAGACGATCAGGAGCGCGTTATGGGTTTGTCGGACATCAAAAACCGCATTGCTAAAGCTGAGGCCGAAAGTGGTCGCGCAAAGGGAAGCGTCACTTTGATCGCTGTCTCAAAAGTACAGCCCAATACCAAAGTGGAGACTGTTTTGCGCGAAGGGCAGCGAGTCTTTGGTGAGAATAAGGTTCAAGAAGCGCAAGGAAAGTGGCCAGCCTTTCGCGAACGGTTCGAAGGAATCGATTTGCATCTGATCGGGCCGCTGCAATCCAATAAGACTCGGGCGGCGATGGAGTTGGTGAATGCGATCCACTCGGTCGATCGTCCGAAACTGGCACATGCGATTGCGCGTATCGCCCAGGAGATCGGGTCTTGTCCTGACCTCTTTATCCAGGTGAACACGGGTGAGGAGCCGCAGAAGGCAGGGATTTTGCCGGCAGATGTCGATTCCTTTGTGTCGGAATGCCGGTCGCTTGATCTGCCGATTAGGGGTTTGATGTGTATTCCGCCAGCGGATGAGGAAGCGTCGATGCACTTTGCGCTTTTGCGTAAGTTTGCGGAACGGAACGGCCTTGAGGGGCTTTCGATGGGGATGAGTTCCGATTTTGAAAAGGCGATTGCCTTTGGTGCGACCCATGTCCGCGTCGGGTCGGCAATCTTTGGTGAGCGCGACTACGGCTAAGGGCTATAGTATATAGACTCGGCTTTGGTAGCTGATGCGAGGTGCGATCCAATGCAGGTCGCGTCGTGAAAGGGCCACGCAGCCTTCGGTCGGATAAACCGGGCGACGCCATTGATGGATGAAAATGGCAGAGCCGCGTCCTTTGACTGCGTAGGGCCAATTCCAATCTAGAATCAGAACAAGGTCATATAGCGGATCAGCGCGCCGAAGTGTTTCGTGGCTATGCGGGTAGGGTGCGCGAACCATGAGGTTATAGTCCTCGTGGTTGGGATCGTCGGACCAGAGATCACCGTAACCAATCGGCACCGCCCAGTCGGTCGGTTTTGCGATGCGATCCGGTCGATAGAGCATACCAACGATACGGTGTTGTCCACGTGGGGTTGCGCCGTCGCCTTCGCGTTTATTGTCCGTGACACCGCCGCGCCCGATGTTGCAGGCGAAATGGCGGTTCATGAAACGTAAGCCCGTCGGGCCGACAACCAGATCGAGCGGTGTCATAGGAGGTGCCCTGATTTCGAAGCCTTCGTCGCAAGATAATGGTGGTTGTGGCGATTTTCACCGACCTTGAGGGCGACGCGTTCCACGACTTCGATGCCGCTATCGTTCATACGAGCGACTTTTGCAGGGTTATTGGTGAGCAACCGAACCGAGTTGAACCCCATCCGGCGCAGAATCTCTGCTCCGATGCGAAAATCGCGTTCGTCGTCTTCGAACCCTAAGCGGTGGTTTGCTTCGACAGTGTCAAAGCCTTGATCCTGAAGCGAGTAGGCACGCATTTTGTTGGCGAGGCCAATGCCGCGTCCTTCTTGATTGAGATATAAGAGGACGCCCGCGCCTTCTTGACCCATCTGTGCCAACGCTCCGCGTAATTGCGGACCGCAGTCGCATTTCAGGCTGCCGAGAACATCGCCAGTAAAACAAGCGGAATGAAGACGCGCCAAAACGGGTTTATCCCGCTGGGGCTGCCCGATTTCCACAGCATAGTGTTCTTCGGCGCCGTCGTGTGGGCGGAAGATGTGCAAGCGGCCTGCTTCTGAAACGTCGAGTGGCATACGGGCCGCGATAATTGGATCGAGCGGCGACAAATCCGTGGCAAGTGCGGCAGAATCGGGAACGACCGTAAGGTTATGGGACTGTGCAAAGCTCACTGGATTGGGGAGGTCCACCATGATCGCCGCCGGTAGTAAACGCGCGGCTTTGGTCAGGGCAATTGCCGCACGGGCTGGTTCTGCAGAACCCTCACGACGTGCGTGGAGCGGGCCTTTCATGGGTTGTCTCAGGTCATCAGCCGGATCGGCAATGCCGCGAACCCATGTCAGCGCAGCATCAACAGGCAACGCGATACGTGTCAGATCGCCGTCGTAGGCTGCGACCTTGAGTGTCGAAGCGCGGTGAGATGTGATCGCAATACTGGCCGCACCCATTGCACGGACCTCGGCCAAACGGGCTGCGTTTAATGTTTCCGCCGCGAGAACGAGCGCGCCACTTTCCAGCACAACAGGAACACCCATGCGTAAATCGGCACGGGCACGCGCTAATCGTTCTGTAATATCGGGTGCAAATCCCATCGTCGAAACCTTTGCTTTGTCTGACTTAACTAGGGTGATTTGCAGGGAATTGAAACATTTCCCTTCTCTACGACACGACCGCGTGAATTTTTGTCGGAAACCTTGCCCTGAAGCGTACCAAGTCACAGATGTTCAATCAGACGTGAATGGAGGCCAAAAACGCTATGGCACAACTCAAACGCATTTTGCTTGTCGATGACGACGATGACCTGCGCGAAGCGCTGGGCGAACAATTAATTATGACCGAAGACTTCGATGTTTTTGAGGCTGGCAACGGTCACGACGCGATCGGTCGCGTCAAAGAAGGGATCTACGATCTCGTGATTCTGGATGTAGGTTTGCCTGACACGGACGGACGCGAGCTTTGTAAGGTGATGCGCAAGCAAGGTGTCAAATGTCCAATCCTGATGCTGACGGGGCATGATACCGACAGCGACACGATTTTAGGTTTGGATGCTGGGGCCAATGACTACATTACCAAACCATTCAAATTCCCCGTTCTGCTGGCTCGCATCCGTGCACAGCTTCGGACTCATGAACAGTCCGAAGACGCTATGTTCCAGATCGGGCCGTACACGTTCAAGCCAGCGCAGAAACTGCTGCTGACTGAGGACGATAAAAAGGTACGTCTGACGGAAAAAGAAACCAACATTCTCAAGTATCTTTATCGGTCGACTGATGGCGTTGTGCCACGCGATGTGCTGCTTCACGAGGTCTGGGGTTACAACGCAGGTGTAACGACCCATACGCTCGAGACGCATATCTATCGCCTACGTCAAAAGATCGAACCCGATCCATCCAATGCTCGCCTTTTGGTCACAGAGAGCGGTGGATATCGGTTGGTCGCCTGATTTGAGTATAAAATACGACCAAAATGTCGTATAGGTTGAACGTTCCCTTGATGGCAGGGTCACGCCATCATCCTCCCTGTTGGACTTGCCCCCGCAATTCGCGGGGGCTTTTTTCTGCGTGATACTGGTGGTCGTAGGCGCATGTTCGCGCTACACATCTGTCTGAAATATGGAGACGGATATGACTTTTTCGCTGGCCACTTGGAACATCAACTCTGTTCGCTTGCGCGAAGGACTCGTGTCTCGGCTTATGACCGAAGATATGCCAGATGTGCTCTGCCTGCAGGAATGTAAAAGCCCCGTCGAGAAGATCCCGTTCGAGGCGTTTCAGGCGCTGGGCTACAATTACATGATCGCACGCGGCCAGAAGGGCTATAACGGAGTGGCGATCCTGTCCAAGATGCCCATTGTCGAAACTGATGCTCAAGATTTTGCATCGCTCAATCATGCGCGTCATATTGCAGGGCGGCTTGAAAACGGTGTGACGATTCAGAACTTTTACATTCCTGCGGGCGGTGATGAGCCTGACCGTGAAAAGAACGAGAAGTTCGGTCAAAAACTCGACTATCTAACCGAGATGCGGGACTACTTTCACCAGACCAAGCCAGAAAAGACCGTGATCGTTGGTGATTTCAATATTGCTCCGCGCGAAGATGACGTTTGGGATCACAAAAAGCTGTTGAAGATCGTCAGCCACACTCCGATCGAGGTTGAACACCTTGCCCAAGTTCAAGAGTCAGCAAATTGGGTTGATATCACGCGGCAGGATATTCCTGAGGGGCTGCTCTATAGCTGGTGGTCCTATCGTGCGAAGGATTGGGACGAAGCCGATAAAGGTCGTCGTTTGGATCATATTTGGGCGACGCCAGATATTTCGAATGCCGCGCACTCCAGTCGTATCAGACGCGACGTGCGCGGATGGGAACAACCAAGCGATCACGCACCAGTTTTCGCGACCTTCGACATTTAAAACATTTCAATAACGGGATGTAACTTGTCTTCCCGTCGCAGGCTGCTCATATAAGGGCAAACAGAATTCTAGGAGGGCATGATGCTCGAACTTGGCGGACAAAAAACGACCCGCGATCTGGTCATTGACACAACCGACGCAACCTTTGTGCAGGATGTTATCGAAGCGTCCAAAGAGGTTCCGGTCATCGTAGACTTCTGGGCTCCTTGGTGTGGTCCGTGCAAAACGCTTGGGCCTGCGCTTGAAGCTGCGGTGACCAAGGCTGGTGGGGCTGTGAAAATGGTCAAAGTCAATGTGGACGAAAATCAAGGCTACGCCGGCCAGTTGCGCGTTCAGTCCATTCCAACTGTATATGCGTTTTTCCAAGGCCAGCCCGTTGATGGGTTCCAAGGTGCTATCCCACCAAGCCAGATCGAAGAGTTCGTTTCAAAATTAGCGTCTTTGGGTGGTGCTGAGGGCCTAGAGGCTGCCCTGGAAGAAGCTGAAAATATGCTTGCCGAAGGCAACGCGACCGATGCGGCTGAAGTGTTCGGTGCCATTATTGGTGAAGAAGCCGAAAATGCAGCGGCCTTTGGTGGTCTGGCGCGGTGTTATGTTGCGATGGGTGACCTCGATCAGGCAGAAGCTGTTTTGAACGGCGTTCCCGTGTCAATTTCCAAAGCGGCCCCAATCGAAGCGGCGTTTGCACAAATTGCGCTGGCTCGACAGGCTGAAAAGGCAGGGCCAGTCGATGACCTGCGTACTGCGGTCGCTGCAGACCCTGATAACATGCAGCTTCGCATGGATCTCGCGCAAGCATTGCATGCGGCAGGACAAGTTGCCGAAGCAGTAGATGAACTCTTGGAAATGTTCCGTCGTGATCGGGAATGGAATGATGGCGCTGCCAAAGCTCAAATGTTCCAGATATTCGACGCTCTCAAGCCCAATGACCCGATTGTTCTGAACGGCCGCCGCCGTTTGTCGTCGATGATATTTGCCTGACGGACGGGACGTCCTACTTTGCGGGTTATGAGGACATCATCCGATCTACCGCTCGCTATTCCGGTATTCCCGCTTCCGGGAGCTTTGTTGCTGCCGCGCGCAAAGCTCCCATTGCATATCTTTGAACCTCGATATCTTGCGATGATCGAGGACGTCATGAAGACGCCTGAGCGGTTGTTGGGAATGATTCAGCCAAATGGTGGGCGTGGGTTGCATCGTATCGGTTGCGCTGGGCGTCTAACCGCTTTCTCCGAAACCGAAGATGGTCGCTACATGATCACCCTTACGGGCATTTCGCGGTTTCGTTTGTCCGACGAGGTCGAAGGCTTCACGCCGTACCGCAAGTTTAATGTATCTTGGGATGGTTTTGGCAGGGATCTCGGTCCTGTGGAACACGACCCGGACATGGACCGAGACGTGTTGTTGTCGTTGCTAGAGCGGTTTTTCGATGACAAGGGGCTGTCGACCGATTGGGACGGTATTCGAGATGCCGAAGACGAACTCTTGATCAACTCGTTATCGATGCTATGCCCCTTCGAGCCTGAGGATCGACAGGCGCTATTGGAAGCGCCAGAGTTGGCCCAACGGCGGGAAACATTGATCACGTTGATCAGCTACGCCTTGCATGGCGGTGGTGAAGAGAGGCTACAATGAGCGAAATGACCTTTGACCCGAAGATGATCGAAGCCTTGGTCTGTCCTCAAACGCAAACCCGTTTGGATTATGATGCGGCGCGTCAGGAACTGGTTTCGGTCGCTGCGAAGTTGGCCTATCCGATCCGCAATGGCATTCCTGTGATGCTGGTTGATGAAGCCCGCGTGATCGACTGAGGCGTAAGGGGCTCGGTCCCTCTTGGCCTACACCCAACGCACCCCGAGATATTTCAAGCACAAAGGCAGGGCGGGGTTGCTCTGACTCGGGGCTTGTGATTCTTTAGGGAAAACGAGCAGCCAGAAATTGATATTATGACCGCAGCCACGCTTTTGCGCGACGTATTCGGATTCGACGGGTTCCGTCCGGGTCAGGAAGAGATCGTTGAGGCAGTGTCTCTCGGTCAAAACACGCTTGCCATTATGCCAACAGGTGGCGGGAAGTCGTTGTGTTTCCAGTTGCCTGCCTTGGTGCGCGACGGTGTGACCGTTGTTATTTCACCGCTCATTGCGCTGATGCGAGATCAGGTACGAGGGCTACGTGAGGCTGGGGTTGAGGCAGGTGCGTTGACCTCTGGCAATACCCAAGAAGAAACCGATGGCGTTTGGCAGGCGCTTGAAGAGGGACGTCTTAAGCTCTTGTACATGGCGCCAGAGCGGTTGGCTGCGGGCGGTGTGCCACAAATGTTGCGTCGTATCGGCGTGAGCATGATTGCGGTCGATGAAGCGCATTGTGTCAGTCAGTGGGGCCATGATTTTCGACCGGACTACTTGCGGATTGGCGAATTGCGGCGGGCATTGGACGTGCCGCTTGCGGCCTTTACCGCGACGGCTGATGCAGAAACCCAAGCGGAAATTGTTGAAAAGCTGTTTGACGGCGTTCCCCCCGTTACATTTCTGCGGGGATTCGATCGGCCAAATATCCACCTCGCTTTTGCGGTCAAAGATCAACCGCGCCAGCAGATATTGTCGTTCGCAGCGGCGCGAAAAGGTCAGTCTGGAATTGTCTATTGCGGCACGCGGGCCAAAACGGAAACCATCGCTCAAGCGTTGCGAGAGGCGGGACATGCAGCCTGCCATTATCACGGCGGGATGGAGGCGGAAGACCGTCGCGTTGTTGAGGGGCGCTTCCAACAAGAAGACGGACTGATTGTGGTTGCGACGGTTGCTTTTGGCATGGGTATCGACAAGCCAGACATCCGTTGGGTTGCTCATGCAGACCTGCCGAAATCGATTGAGTCTTACTACCAAGAAATCGGTCGTGCCGGTCGTGATGGGGCACCCGCTGAGACACTCACACTCTTTGGACCTGATGACATTCGTTACCGACGTCAGCAAATTGATGAGGGTCTTGCACCGCCAGAACGTCGTATGGCTGATCATGCTCGACTGAATGCCCTTTTGGGACTTTGTGAGGCGCTAGAATGCCGTCGCAAGACTCTGCTTGGGTATTTTGGCGAAGAGGCCAAGTCCTGCGGGCATTGCGATCTTTGTGACAAGCCTGCCGATGTGTTCGATGGAACGACGCCTGTGCGGATGGCACTATCTGCGGCTTTGCGGACAGGGGAAAGCTATGGATCAGGTCATCTGATCGAGATTTTGTTGGGTTCTGATCTGGATAAGATCAAACAGCGCGGACACGATCAATTGCCGACCTACGGTGTTGGCAAAGAATATAGTCGCCGTGAATGGCAGGCGATTTTTCGGCAGATGATGGGGCATGATTTGTTGCGTCCTGATCCTGAACGTCATGGTGGTTTGCGTATGACCGAAAAAGCGCGACCCATTTTGCGAGGCGAAGATGTGATCCAGCTGCGGCGCGATACGATTAAAGCCGCAAAGACTGGCAATAAGATCAAAATGCTGGTGAGCGAGGACGACGCGCCGCTGCTGTCAGCGCTTAAGGCGAAACGCCGTGCATTGGCAGAGGCGGCGGGTGTGCCAGCGTATATTATCTACAATGACAGCACTCTGATCGAGATGGCTCAGAAGCGCCCGATGAGCCTAGACGAGATGGCAAAAATCAGCGGCGTGGGCGCGAAGAAACTGCAGAGCTACGGAGATGCGTTTCTTTCGGTGATTGTAGGGGAGGTGGCGCAACTTCACCCCGCGCGTCGTAAGATGGCGGGGCGGAGCGAGGGCTCGGTATATGATCGACTGCTCGAAGTTCAGGCTGACCTCAGTCGAGGCGAGGATGGCACTGGTAAGCCGATGACATGTTCGGCATCGCTGTTGGCGAAAGTTGCGCAAATGCGCCCTCGGGATATGTCGACGATGGAGCGGGTGCTCGGCGCGAAATATGCAGAGCGCTTTGGGGCGGCATTTTTAGGTGTCCTGTCAGAAGCATCCTGACAATCGTGTGCATTTGAGCAGACGATTAACTGCGTTTGGCCCCTTTAGTTTTGAGAGGTGAGTGCTAGGTTCCGCTTTGCAAGAAGGAGCCATAAATGCTGATCGTCGTTTCCCCCGCAAAATCATTGGACATGTCACCTGTATCTGTCGAGCCGACTGACTTGATGTTCCCTGATGATGCGATGCGATTGGCAAAGGCTGCGCGGAACCTGACCCTATCAGACCTAAAAAGCTTGATGTCGATTTCAGACAATTTAGCGAAATTGAACCGCGATCGGTTCAAGGCTTATAGCGCTGATCCTGAGCCGCAGAATGTAAAGCCAGCGGTGTTTGCTTTCGATGGTGATACCTACAAGGGGTTGGAAGCAAAGACCCTTGATCCTGACGCATTGCGTTGGGCGCAGGATCACTTGCGGATACTTTCAGGGATGTATGGGCTCCTGCGTCCCTTGGATGGCATGCAGCCCTATCGGTTAGAGATGGGGAGCAAGCTCAAGACCCGTCGCGGTAAAGATCTGTATGATTATTGGGGCACACAGATTTCCAAGCGCCTAAACGCAGAGGCCGAGGCCATTGGGACCAATGTTTTGGTCAATTGCGCCTCGCAGGAATATTTCCATGCGGCAGATACTAAGGCCCTGAAGCTGCGCGTGGTGACGCCTCAATTTTATGAGGTCAAAGGCGGCAAGCCAAAGATTGTGAGCTTTTTCGCCAAACGGGCGCGGGGTGCGATGGCGCGGTATATCATCGAAAACCGCATCACAGAGGTGGAGGATCTCAAGGGGTTCCACACGGGTGGATATGCCTTTGATCCAGAGATGTCGCAGGACAACACCTTGGTGTTTTCCCGCGACTATCCTGAGGATTGATCAGAGGCGCTCAATCGCTAATGCGATACCTTGGCCTCCACCGATACACATGGTGATGAGGCCATAGCGGCCGCTGATGCGGTCGAGTTCATACATGGTCTTGACGGTCAGAATGGCACCCGTCGCGCCGACAGGGTGGCCAAGCGCGATTGCGCCGCCATTCGGGTTCACCTTGGCCGCATCGAACCCAAGCTCACGAGAGACCGCGATGGCCTGAGCCGCGAAGGCTTCGTTCGATTCAATGACGTCGAAGTCGCCGATTGAAAGGCCAGTGCGTTCACACAGGGACCGAACGGCTGGGATCGGGCCAATACCCATCACCTCTGGTGCGACACCAGAATGCGCGTAGCCCGCAATGCGGAATTTCGGTGTGAGGCCTGCTTTTTCTGCCGCATCTGCACGCGCAAGGATGACTGCCGCAGCGCCATCGTTGATGCCGCTCGCGTTGCCGGCAGTGACAGAGCCATCTTTCTGGAACACAGGACGTAGGCCGGAGAGGGCTTCGACAGTGGTTGGCTTGGCGTGTTCATCGCGGGTGAAGGCGACCATCTCGCGTTTCACTTTGACGTCGACCGGCACGATCTGACTGTCGAAATACCCTGCCTCCATTGCAGCCAATGCACGGCGCTGGCTTTCTGCCGCAAAGGCGTCTTGGTCCTCGCGGCTGATGTTGTAATCCCGAGCCACGTTCTCTGCGGTGACGCCCATGTGACCTGTGCCGAACGGGCAAGTAAGCGCGCCGACCATCATGTCGAGCCCGCGCACATCGCCCATTTTCGCGCCCCAGCGGGCATCGGGGAGGATGTAGGGCGAGCGGCTCATGCAATCCGCGCCACCAGCCAATGCAAAGTCAGCATCGCCAAGCATCAATGACTGCGTTGCCGATACAATCGCCTGAACGCCCGAGCCGCAAAGGCGGTTCACGTTCATGGCGGGAGTTGTTTCAGGAACTCCTGCCTGCATAGCGGCAACCCGTGACAGATACATATCACGTGGTTCGGTGTTGATGATGTGGCCAAAGACCGTTGTACCGATCTTATCGCCGGTGACGCCCGAACGTTCCAAGGCTGCCTTAGCTGCGATTGCGCCAAGGTCGATAGGAGCCGTGCCTGCAAGGCTACCGCCGAATGTGCCAATTGCGGTCCGTGCGCCGCCCAAAATTACGATGTCAGTCATAGTAGTCCTCCCGTTGAGCGAAGGTTACTCATGGTAACGTGGGAAAACAGTGAAACGTTCCGTCACTTTGGGAAATCAAAGAACACGGTGCGGTGGGATGTCCGGTTGCCAGTTGAGAGGCCAAATGTCAGTCTCGCTGGAACGTCAATCGAACTGCGAACGAGTCACCCATCATGCACGATCAAATCCCTCTGACCCGCGACCTCGTCTTGATCGGCGGTGGGCATACGCACGCTCTCGTTCTGCGAATGTGGGGCATGAACCCATTGCCCGGCGTTCGTGTGACGGTGATTAACCCTGCGCCTACGGCTCCATATTCCGGAATGCTACCGGGGTTTGTCGCTGGTCACTACTCCAAAGACGAACTCGATATTGATTTGATTAAACTGGCGCGGTTTGCGGGTGCTCGGGTCATCGTGGACAAAGCCATCGGGATTGATTTACGAGCACGGACCATTAGCCTCAAGGGGCGTGGAGCGATACCTTACGACATCGCGTCTATCGATATCGGGATCACATCCGAGATGCCTGATCTAAAAGGATTTGCCGAACATGGTATTCCTGCAAAACCTCTCGATACATTTGCGGCGCGTTGGGATACTTATCGTAAAGAGGCCAAGAAGCCTCGTGTGGCGGTTTTGGGTGGCGGCGTCGCAGGCGCAGAGCTGTCTATGGCTATGGCGCATGCGCTGCGAGGCAAATCGGCTGAAGTTCGTTTGATTGATCGCGGCACAGCGCTTTCCGAGTTTAGCGAGACGGCTCGGTCTCAGTTGTTGAAATCGTTGAAAGAGGCGCGTGTCGAAGTGATCGAAAACGCGGATGTGGTTGAGGTGACGGCGGATGCTGTAGTCCTCAAGGATGGCACGCGTGTGCCGTCTACTTTTACCAACGGTGCGACGGGCGCACGCCCGCATGGTTGGATCACTGAGACGGGATTGAACCTTTACCAAGGTTTCATAAGCGTCGGACCAACCTTGCAGTCGAGCGATAGTCACGTTTTCGCAGTGGGTGATTGTGCCTATCTCACCCATGCGCCACGCCCGAAAGCGGGTGTTTTTGCCGTTCGCGAAGCACCAGTGTTGTTCCATAACCTTCGGGCCGCCTTGTCGGGCGGAACGTTCAAAGGCTACCAGCCGCAGAAAGATTACCTGAAGCTCATTTCTCTCGGTCAGAAATCCGCTTTGGCAGAAAAGCTTGGAACGGCTGTTCGGGGGCCGCTGTTGTGGTCATGGAAAAATCGCATCGATACGACGTTCATGGAGAAGTTCCATAACTTGCCCGCGATGGCGCAGCCAAAGTTACCCGCATTGGTCGCGGACGGTGTTCGAGCGGCCATGGGCGATGTCCCGATGTGTGCAGGATGCGGGTCGAAGGTGGGACGCAGCGCGTTGCGTGCAGCCCTTGCCGATTTGCCCAGCAGTGACCGCGATGACGTTCGCTATGTGAAAGGTGACGATGCAGCAGTGATCAAGGTTGGTGGCGAGACCCTCGTAATGACCACCGATCATTTGCGAGCGTTCACCAATGATCCCGATCTCATGACACGCATCACCGCGACCCATGCGCTGGGCGACATTTGGGCGATGGGAGCGGAACCTCAGGCGGCAACGATGTCTGTGATCTTGCCGCGCATGTCGTCAGAGCTTCAGCAACGCACAATGGCAGAGATTACCTCGGCTGCGGCGGATGTTATGGGGCGGGTGGGCGCGGTCGTCGCGGGTGGCCATACCTCGGTTGGGTCAGAATTCACCATTGGCTTTACCATCACGGGCCGCACTGCGGGAGAGGTCCGCACGATTGAGGGCGCAAAAGAGGGCGACGTTCTGATCCTAACAAAGCCATTGGGAACGGGGGTTCTCTTGGCCGCTGAAATGCGCGGGCTCGCAAAAGGACGTGATGTGTTGGCGGCCTATCAGCGTATGGCTGAACCCCAAGCCGTCGCGAGCCGTATTTTAGCGTCGGAAGCGCGAGCGATGACGGACGTTACAGGTTTTGGGTTGGCAGGTCATTTGTCGGGTATTTGCGAAGCCTCTGGCGTTGGTGCCGAAATCACCTTGGCGAACCTGCCCGTGCTGCGCGGCGCCGAAGAGCTGATCGCCGCGGGCGTGAAATCCACACTCTGGGACGAAAATCGCGAGGGGGCCGGGGGCGTCTTTGGGGCGCAAGGGCCGCGTTTCGATCTGCTGTTCGATCCGCAAACATCGGGCGGTTTGCTAGCTGCAGTACGCGCCGATCTTGCGGATGAAATGGTGCGGAAATTGCGGCTTTGTGGTTATGGCGCTGCGGCTATTGGACGGATCACCGACACGCCAGCAATCAAAGTGATTTGACGATATCGGCCACCCGCTCGGCTAAGTTTGCCTGTCCGATGTCGTCAAGGGTGTCGCTGTGAAGCGAGCCAAGAACGGTCGGTGCATGAACCGATCGAGACTTTGCATAGGATGGATCGTAGTGATCGACAATCAGAGCCTTTGCGAGAGCGGTAAAGTCACTGTCCCGAAGCAAGGTTTCCCAGTGATCGACGGTCGCATGGCTACGATGCTGTCGAAGTGGCTGCAAAAGGTTGGTCAGGCGGTCGGTGTCTGCGATGACATCGGCATATGCACCCTGTAAATAACGCGCGCGCTCTTCAACTGGGGCTTCAATATCAATACGAGGCGCATCGCACATCGCTGCCCAGACCGTCGGCGGTACATTCAAGCGACCGATTTTGCTGCTTTCGGCTTCGACGACGACTGGTCGTTGTGGGTCCAGTGTCGATAGTTTGCAGGCCAATCGCGACTCAAAGGTTTTCTGATCAGGCTGACCTCCTGCCACACCGCCCAACATAGAGCCACGATGCTGTGCCATCCCCTCGAGATCGAGTGTCTGAATGCCGTGCGCAGATAAACGGTTAAGAATATCAGTCTTTGCGGTTCCAGTGTTCCCATCCAACAGCACAAAGCGGTGTGGAACTTGGGCCTCATACATGTCGGTGTAAACGAAACGACGATAGGCCTTATACCCGCCCGCGATGGTATCCGCCCGCCATCCGATCTGTTTGAGGATGATGGCTACGGACCCTGATCGTTGTCCGCCACGCCAGCAATATACCAACGGTTTCCATCCTCCATCCTTGTCCGCGAGGGCGGTTTCAAGGTGGTGCGCCACATTGCGGGCAACAATTGCCGCCCCGATTTTGCGGGCCTTGAAAGGGCTTTCCTGTTTATAGATCGTCCCGACGATTGCTCGCTCTTCATTCGACATTGCGGGCAGACTGATCGCGCCCGCGATGTGATCCTCGGCGTATTCGGCAGGGGAACGAACGTCGATCACGGTGTCAAAACCGTGTGCCATTAGGTCGGTCAGGGATGAAAACTCAACGGGCATTTCAGCTCTTTCAGGCCGACGGTAGTAGCGGAACGCGCCCTTGATCGGTCAAAGTAAAACAAATGGTCCCATCAAATACCGCAGGAACGAGCGGACGACCATAGCCGGCACCGCCATCGAGGTCGACCCGATTGCCAAGATGAGTTGGCGTATCCAGAGCCGTGTGCCCGTGAACGATCAGTTTCTCAAAGGGACCTTCGTGATCCAAGAAACCAACACGGATCCAGATCAGGTCGTCTTCGATCTGGTCCTCCATCGTAATGTTGGGGCGAATGCCAGCGTGAACGAAGATCAAATCGTCTGTTTCAAACCAGAGCGGGCGACTTTCCAAGAATGCGAGGTGTTCGGGGGGAACGGCGGCTTGGGCGCGGGAAAGTGTGTCAGTGCCAGCAACCTCGACACCATAAGACCGAAGCGTTTCTGCCCCGCCGAGGGCAGGATCGAACCAACCTTTGCCAGACTTAATCTGGGCGTCATGTTCGGTGCCATCCGCCAGATAGCGACAGAACATCCGGTCGTGATTGCCGCGCAGAACAGTCCAGTTCCGACCTTCCGCTACACCATTCATCAATCGTTCGACCACGGCGCGGCTATCGGGACCTCGGTCAGTATAATCCCCGAGAAAGACGATATGAGCGTCTGCACCACCATCGATTTCAATAAGGCGAAGTGCGTTTTCGAGTTGGTCGATTTGACCGTGAATATCGCCAATTGCATAAATCATGATGTGTTCCGAACGTAAGGTAAGCCCCCGTTATAGTTAGTCTTTGTAACGGCAGGGCTTCAAAAGGAGAAAGGGGCGGAAACCCGCCCCTTTTTAGGAATGTAGCGTGGATCAGGCGACGTCAAAGACCAGCGGTTTGACTTGCTTGAATTTACCTGTGTCAGACAGGGCCTTCAGTGTCTCAGCATTGAGAGCATCGTCCACATAGAGAAGCGCGATTGCTTCGCCACCTGCGCCGGCGCGACCAAGGGTAAAGTTCGCGATGTTGACGCCATTGTTGCCAAGGGTCGAACCAAGTGTACCGATGATGCCTGGCACGTCTTCGTTGGTGGTGTAGAGCATGTGCTGACCAACTTCAGCGTCCACGTTGATGCCTTTGATCTGGATAAAACGTGGCTTACCATCAGAGAACACCGTGCCAGCAACCGAACGCTCGTAGCCATCGGTGACAACGGTCACTTTGATGTAGCCTTCGAACGCGCCCGACTGATCCTGAGTGGTGGTCGAGAGTTTGATGCCGCGTTCTTTGGCGATCACAGGTGCGGACACCATGTTCACGTCAGGGTTCGCTTTTTTCATGATGCCTGCGATCACACCGCAATCCAGTGCTTTGAGGTTCATGTCGGAAACGACACCGTCATACATCACGTTGATTGCTTTGATCGGCTCGTCGGTCATCTGACCGATGAAGTTACCGAGGTGACCAGCCAGCTTGATCCACGGGCCCATGACTTTTGCTTCTTCGGCGGTCACGGACGGCATGTTGAGCGCGTTGGTAACAGCGCCGGTGAGCAGGTAGTCAGAGATCTGTTCCGCAACCTGAAGCGCCACGTTTTCCTGAGCTTCCGAAGTGGCCGCGCCCAAGTGCGGGGTGCAGACGACGTTCGGCAGGTTGAAGAGCGGGTTTTCTTTCGCAGGCTCGACCGAGAACACGTCGAATGCAGCACCAGCAACGTGGCCCGATTTCAGCATGTCAGCGAGAGCTTCTTCGTCAACCAGACCACCGCGAGCACAGTTCACAATGCGGACGCCTGGTTTGGTTTTCGCGAGATTTTCGCGCGACAGGATGTTGCGGGTCGAGTCGGTCAGCGGAACGTGCAGGGTGATGAAGTCAGCACGTGCGAGCAGTTCGTCTAGCTCCAGCTTCTCAACGCCGATTTTTGCAGCGCGTTCTTCGGATAGGAACGGATCGTATGCGACGACCTTCATTTTCAGGCCCTGAGCGCGATCGATCACGATCGAACCAATGTTACCTGCGCCGATAACGCCAAGTGTTTTGCCGGTCAGCTCAACACCCATGAATTTCGACTTTTCCCATTTGCCAGCATGAGTAGATGCGGACGCTTCGGGGATTTGACGCGCTACTGCAAACATCATCGCGATGGCGTGTTCAGCCGTGGTGATCATGTTGCCGAACGGCGTGTTCATCACGATGATACCTTTTTTCGAGGCAGTCGGGATGTCTACGTTGTCGACGCCGATACCAGCGCGAGCGACGACTTTGAGGTTGGTCGCAGCGGCGATGATTTTCTCGGTCACTTTGGTCGCAGAACGGATCGCAAGACCATCGTAGTTGCCGATGATCGCTTCGAGCGCTTCTTTGTCTTTACCAAGTTGAGGCTGGAAGTCGACGTCAAGGCCACGATCTTTGAAGATCTGGACCGCTGCGGGGGAGAGTTCGTCGGAAATAAGGACTTTGGGGGCCATGGTAGGGCTCCTTTATTTGTGGGCATCTGCCCGAAAATGAGGGGGTAAGGGCGCGGTTGGTCGCGCCCCGCAAGATCACGCTTGTGCTTCGATTTCTGCTTCGAATGCCCACTCGAGCCACGGAAGCATTGCTTCGATGTCCGAGGTTTCGACAGTCGCGCCACACCAGATACGCAGACCAGCAGGCGCGTCACGGTAAGCACCTACGTCCAGCGCAACACCTTCTTTTTCGAGGCGTTTTGCAACGGCCTTGGCAAATGCAGCTCCGTCTCGGATACGGTTATCGGTGAACTTCAGGCAAACCGAGGTGTTCGAGCGAATATCGTCCGAAACAGCAAGGTTAGCGATCCAGTCGCGGGTTGCGCAGAAGTCCCAGATAGCCTGTGCGTTTGCGGTCGAACGAGCGATCAACGCATTCAGACCGCCGAGGTTTTGCGCCCATTTCAGAGCAACAAGGTAGTCCTCGACAGCCAGCATTGACGGCGTGTTGATGGTTTCACCAACAAAGATACCTTCGATCAGCTTGCCGCCTTTGGTCATGCGGAAGATCTTTGGCAGCGGCCATGCTGGAACATAAGTTTCGAGGCGTTCAACAGCGCGGGGGTTGAGGATCAGAATACCGTGCGCACCTTCGCCACCCATAACCTTCTGCCAAGAGAAGGTCACAACGTCGAGTTTGTCCCAAGCGAGGTCCATCGCGAAAGCGGCGGAGGTCGCGTCGCAAATGGTCAGGCCAGCGCGGTCCGCAGGAATCGCGTCGCCAGACGGCAGACGAACGCCCGAAGTGGTGCCGTTCCAAGTAAAGACAACGTCATTGTCAAAGTTCACTTTGGAGAAATCGACGATCTCGCCATAAGCAGCTTTATGAATGTTTGCGTCGAGCTTCAGCTGCTTCACAACGTCGGTGACCCAGCCTTCGCCGAAGGATTCCCAAGCGACCATGTCGACGCCACGAGCGCCGAGCATCGACCACATGGCCATCTCAACAGCGCCAGTGTCGGACGCTGGAACAATGCCGATGCGGTAGTCGGCGGGAACGCCGAGAATTTCACGGGTGAGGTCGATTGCCTCTTTCAGCTTCGCTTTGCCAACAGCAGCGCGGTGCGAGCGACCCATTGGGGCGTCGGCGAGCATTTTGAGTTCGAAGGCTGGAATCTTGGCGCAGGGGCCGGAAGAAAAACGCGCATTTGCCGGACGCATTGCCGGAGTCTCTTTGACCATTTCTGGTACCCTTTCAGATAAGCGCCTCTCGTTGGGGAGAGGTGTCCCGCTGCTGGACATATGCGGCGGTGCAGAAAGCTGCAATGGGAAAAATGACGCTTGTTTTCGGCAAAAGGTCGTAATTGGACTATCCGCGACTACTATCGGAAACTTCGGACCTGCTTGGCAGCGGCTTATGGATATGCGAAACGCTAGCGAAACAAGTCCTAACCGGAGCTGTCCGATGTTCACCGTCACCCTTCTTTGTGCACCTTCGGAGCGTAAAATCGAAACGCCATTGGTGGAATCGCTCCGTAATGCGTGGGGCGGCGGCGACGCGATCTGGTTGTCAGTAGATGAAGCTGCAGAGTTCGAAGTTCCCGTAGAGCCGTCGAATTTTTGGGATGTTTGGTCTGACCTACAATCCAATGGGGTCGATTTGGTGATCCAATCGACCGACGGGCGTCGCAAAAAAATGCTCCTTGCCGACATGGATTCGACGATGATCCGCCAGGAATGCATTGATGAGTTGGCTGCCGAAGCTGGCGTGGGCGAGCGTGTTGCTGACATCACAAAGCGCGCGATGAATGGCGAGTTGGATTTCAACGGGGCGTTAGAAGAGCGTGTCAGTCTTTTGGCTGGTTTAGATGAGACTGTTATCGGCCACGTTCTGAATACCCGTATTACCCATATGCCTGGCGGTTATGAGCTGGTGCAGACAATGAAAGCAAAGGGTGGCTATGCTGCCTTGGTGTCAGGTGGATTTACCGCGTTCACGTCGCGCATCGCGGCGGCGTTGGGGTTTGATGAGAACCGTGCAAACACTTTGATTGCCGAAGGTGGCAAGTTGACGGGTAAAGTTGGCTATCCGATCCTTGGCCGCGAAGCGAAGGTTCAGGCGCTGGAAGAGATTACTGCGCGTCTGGGTATATTAGAGGCTGACGTGATTGCCGTTGGTGATGGTGCAAACGACCTCGGTATGCTCGGTCGTGCGGGCACTGGCGTTGCACTTCATGCGAAGCCAAGCGTTCAGGCAGAATGCAGCGTTCGTATTAACCACGGTGATTTGACCGCTCTCCTCTATCTGCAGGGGTATAAACGCAGCGAGTTTGTATCCTAAGTGCTAGAACATTCTGTCGAACTTCTCGTTCTCCTCACTAGCGCTGCGTTTGTGGCGGGTTTCATCGACTCGATTGCGGGCGGTGGTGGTTTGATCACCATTCCTGCGTTGCTGATCGCTGGTCTGAACCCGATTACGGCTCTCGCAACGAATAAGGTCCAAGGTCTATTTGGCGCAGGTATGGCCGCGATTAACTATGCGCGGGCTGGGCATGTGAACTTGTTTGCGCAGTTGCCCTCGGCCTTGATGTCATTTGCAGCATCGATCGCAGGTGCATTGCTCGCCTCGTTCCTGCCCACGGATGTGATCCGTTTGGGTTTACCCGTTTTGCTGATCGCAGTCGCGCTCTTCTTCGCATTTAAACCTGGTTTGGATGACTTGGATCGTGTGCAACGCATCAGTCCCGCTCTGTTCATGATCGCTTTTGTACCCGTCATAGGGTTCTATGACGGCCTCCTAGGGCCAGGCACTGGTGCGTTTTTCATGCTCGGGTTTGTCGCCTTGGGTGGCTATGGCGTTCTGAAAGCGACAGCGCATACAAAACTACTGAACTTCGCATCAAACGTGGGCGCGACGCTTGCCTTTGCGCTTGTGGCTAAACCGCTCTGGGTGACAGGGCTGTGCATGGGGGCAGGGCAGATGGCCGGCGCCTATCTGGGCTCCAAGTTGGCGATGAAAGTCGGCTCGCGCGTTATCAAACCTGTTCTAGTAATCGCTTCTACAGCGATGGCGATTAAGCTGATTTGGGATGCGATGGCCTGAGTTCGGGGAGTTCAGGCGGGAATCCGCACAATTTCGTGTGCCAATGGGACTTTCCCATAGGCCTCTTTTCTTGGTAAAGATACAACATCGAGAGAATAGATCTGCCTGCGGAACGGTGACGGTAGAGCATCGGGCAAGTGGAAGAAGAGGCAAAAACAGCTTGGAGGCTGTCTAATGATTTCTGGAATGATGCGTGCGGCAGTTGTCGCTCTTGCGCTCGGTACGGCTAGTGTGGCTGTCGCGCAGGACTCTGACAATCGCGTAGCCGCCAACACCGACTGGAGCGTCTTCGAGGGCAATGATCCTCGCGAATGCTGGATCGTCTCTGCACCCAAAGAGACAGTGAACACACGCGATGGCAACGTTGTTGCGGTGCGCCGTGGCGATATTTTGCTCTACGTCTTCTTTAAGCCGTCCGCTGGTCTGAATGGCCAAGTGGTATTCACGGGCGGGTATCCTTTCGCAGGTGAATCCACTGTGAAGATGGAGATCGGTGGACGTGAATATGATCTCTACGTTCAGGGCGAAAACGCGTGGCCTGCCAATGCTGAAGCCGATGCACAGATTGTTGCTGCAATGCGTGCTGGCTCTGAAGCGGTTCTGACAGCGCGTTCCGCACGCGGTACCGTGACGAAAGATAGCTTCTCGCTTTTGGGCTTCACGGCATCGTTGGAAGAGGCTCAGCGCCGCTGCGCTAGCTAATTTCGATCCGCGACACCATAATTTGACTTATATTGGGGCGGAATTCTTTTGAATTCTGCCCCGAATCCTATATGAGCGCCCATCTACCCGCACCCGAGGCTTCTATGACCGCGACTGCTCCGATTACCCAAGACGTCCTTACAATCCCCCGCAAACTGCCGGAGGGAGCCAAAAACCTTGCTGGCATGACCCGCGAACAAATGCGTGAGGCATTGATCGAAGCAGGTACGCCCGAGAAGCAGGCCAAGATGCGCCTCAATCAGGTGTGGCAGTGGGTTTACCATTGGGGCGTGACTGATTTCGACGTCATGACCAACCTGTCCAAAGACTATCGCAAGATGCTCTCCGAAAATTTCGTGATTGAGCGTCCTGAGTTGGTGACGAAGCTGGTGTCCGAAGACGGCACCCGCAAATACCTCGTTCGTATTGCGGGCGGTCACGAGGTAGAGATCGTCTATATTCCTGAGGAAGGCCGCGGAACGCTTTGTGTGTCTTCTCAAGTTGGCTGCACACTGACTTGTTCGTTCTGTCATACTGGCACGCAGAAACTGGTGCGCAACCTTACCGCCTCTGAGATCGTTGGTCAGATTATGCTTGCCCGCGATGATTTGGATGAATGGCCCGAGCCAGGCACTGGCACTGGTGATGATGGCCCACGTTTGTTGTCTAACATCGTTCTGATGGGCATGGGCGAGCCGCTCTATAATTTCGAAAACGTCCGTGACGCGATGAAGATCACCATGGACGGTGAAGGCATCGCCTTGGGCCGTCGTCGTATCACGCTGTCGACTTCTGGCGTTGTTCCCGAGATCGCTCGGACTGCCGAGGAAATCGGCTGTCTTCTCGCTGTGTCGTTCCACGCAACGACCGATGAGGTCCGCGATAAGCTAGTTCCTGTGAACAAAAAGTGGAACATCGAGACCCTTCTGGACGCACTTCGCGAGTATCCGAAGGCGACGAACAGCGAACGGATTACGTTTGAATATGTGATGCTCGACGGTGTGAACGACACATTCGAGGACGCGCATCGTTTGGTCAAACTGCTCGACGGTATTCCGGCGAAGGTGAACCTGATCCCGTTCAATGAATGGCCGGGCGCTCCGTATAAACGGTCGTCAAACAACCGTATTCACGCCTTCGCGCGGATATTGATGGAAGCAGGCTACGCGTCACCAATTCGCACGCCGCGCGGTGAAGACATCATGGCAGCATGTGGTCAGTTGAAATCCGCGACCGAACGGGCACGTAAATCGCGCGCTCAGATCGAGGCAGAAGCGGGGCTTTGATGCCCCGCACCTCAGGTCAGCGGCCCGGGATTGACCCGCGCTTTTGACCCACGTTTTCCCAATTCGCGAGCGCGGCCATCGCTTCTTCGGCGGTTTCAACGTAGCGGAAGAGCGCCAAATCTTGATCGGAGATGGTACCAGCGTCAGCGAGCGCATCCCAGTTGATGATCTTTTCCCAGAATTCCTTACCGAACAGTAAGAAAGGAACTTGCTCCATCCGACCTGTCTGGATCAGGGTCAGACTTTCGAACATTTCATCCAAAGTCCCGAAACCACCAGGGAACACGCAAACCGCTTTCGCGCGCATGAGGAAGTGCATCTTCCGAATGGCGAAGTAATGGAAGTTGAAACACAGTTCTGGTGTCACGTATTGGTTTGGCGCTTGTTCGTGCGGCAGGACGATGTTCAGTCCGATTGATTTACCGCCTGCCTCAGCTGCGCCACGGTTGCCAGCCTCCATCACGCCAGGACCACCGCCCGTGACGATGACGTTCTCATGGCCACCAGATTTCAGCGAAAGCTCGGTCATCATGCGGGCAAAGCGACGTGCTTCATCGTAGTATTTCGACAAATAAGAGAGCGTCTGTGTCCGCGCCGTCGCTTTGTTTTCGGGCGCTGGAATTCGTGCGCCACCGAACAGAACGATAGTTGATTCGATCTGAGCTTCGTCCATCGCCAATTCGGTTTTTAGAAGTTCGAGTTGCAGGCGGACAGGGCGGAGATCCTCGCGGCACATGAAATCCGTGTCCGAAAACGCGAGTTTATAGGTCGCCGACCGCGTTTGCGGAGTGTCAGGGATGTGTTTGGCGGCCTGACGGTCTTCTCCTGAGTGGCGAAGGGGGTGGCGTCGGTTGTCGTCTCTCATCGGTCGTGCCTTTTATTGCTCTTTGGGGGCGAAACGGTCTATAGCCCCTCGGAAGGTTCAAACCACATCTAACACCGAGAGGCCACATGTCGAACGTCCAGCTCGAAGCTGCCATCGAAGCCGCGTGGGAAGCCCGCGATACGATCACCCCTGCGACCACGGGCGAAACCCGTGAAGCGATTGAAGATACGCTCAACGCGCTCGATAGCGGTGCGCTGCGTGTTGCCGAGCGTCAGGATGACGGTCAATGGCACGTAAACCAGTGGGCTAAAAAGGCCGTCCTCTTGGGCTTCCGTATCAAGGATATGGAACTTCAGTCTGGCGGTCCGCAGGGTCACAGCTGGTGGGATAAGGTCGACAGCAAGTTCAAAGGTTGGGGGGCTGAAGACTTCCAAGCGGCTGGCTTCCGTGCTGTTCCGAACGCAGTTGTTCGTAAATCAGCATACATCGCCAAAGGCGTTGTTCTGATGCCGTCCTTCGTGAACCTCGGTGCGCATGTTGGTGAAGGCACTATGGTTGACACTTGGGCAACCGTTGGTTCCTGCGCTCAAATCGGCAAACACGTTCACCTGTCGGGTGGTGTAGGCATCGGTGGCGTTCTGGAGCCGATGCAGGCTGGCCCGACCATCATCGAAGATAACTGCTTTATCGGTGCGCGTTCCGAAGTCGTCGAAGGCTGTATCATCCGTGAAGGTTCGGTTCTGGGGATGGGCGTTTACATCGGCCAGTCGACAAAAATCGTTGACCGCGAAACGGGCGAAGTCTTCTACGGTGAAGTGCCACCGTATTCGGTCGTGGTCTCGGGTTCGATGCCGTCGAAGAACGGTATCAACTTGTACTGCGCTGTAATTGTTAAGCGTGTGGATGAACGTACGCGTTCGAAAACCGGTATCAACGAACTCCTGCGCGATTAATAATCTCTCGCAGATCGAGATTAGGGCGCGTCCAGTTTGGGCGCGCCTTTGCTTATGCCGCGGCCATAAAAAAGCCCCGCGAGCGGTAGCTTGCGGGGCAAAGTCGTGACGTGGGCGTGACGGAGAGTCACCCGCGTCTCTGAAAGACTGAAGCGACACGACATGCGAATGAAGTGTCTCGACAGCCGTATTAGGGAGTAAATAGGTGAACAGGTCTATTCACCTAAGGGTTATTTTCGGGGATCATTTGAGTAGGTTTTGCCGATTTTCGCGGTGCAAAAGTATAATGTGGTTTGCAGCGCCACTTGAAAATCACCGCGTTCGCGTTCAAACGGTCTCATCCGTTATTCATGCGCCGAACAAGGCAAGAGGGGGCTGAAATGGTCAAAAAAGACACCAAGCAACAGGTCTACACCCTTTTGGTTCAGGTCGGTCGCAAAGAAGGTGACGGGCTGCCCGATGGCAGCACTGGTGCTGCACTGATGTGTTATTCCAGCGGTGTTGATGAGGCTGAAGCCGTCCGCGAAACAGTCGCTATCCTCAAACAAGCCGATCTCAACCCGTTGGACGTGACGGGTTATGGCACCTTGGATGAACGTCTTGCCGAAGGCCACGATATCGACGAAGACGAACAAGAACTGATGCAGCGTGCACTCGAGGAAAATAGCGTGATCGTTGCGCAGATGACCCCGTTCTTTGACGAGAACGACGTCTGATCTATCGGTTTGGGATCAAAACAGCTTCGAAATTTCTGAGATGCTGCAGGTCGATAGACGGGCCTGCTGGTAGAAGTTCCTGTGGAACGTTGCGCAGTATGCCGTGCTGACGCATTGCGGCGTTTTGGCGGAATGGTGCAGGGTCGAGGCTGGTCAGACGAACACCCGTAAGTTCGAGAACGTCATGGCGATCGAGCATTACGTGGTAATACGTTACAAAATCGCTTTGACTGGTTGCCAGAACTTCACGTCCGTCTGTAAGGTGGCCAACCTCTGTCAGAACATATTCCGTCAAGAACAGGTATTCTATTTTTGACCCGCCGAGTTCAATGTGCTGGCGTGGGCCGATGCTCAAATCAGTTCTCGCTCCGTAATAGGGTGCGCGAATGATATGTGGTGTGAACATACCGCGGGCAGGAAGCGTTTGCGCGGCGATTGATCGGATCTGAGCCGCTTCTCCATCTGCAGTGACAACCGTTGCCCCGGGTTTCAGCGTCTCAAGTCGGACGTGGCCGTTGGGTGTTTCTATGATTGACTGCCCCGAGAGAGTTGCAGGTGGTCCGACAGGTTCGATACTATCGGCAATCGCCACGAACGTTGTTGCCGCGTCGATCTGGGTTGTCTGCGGATGTGTGCAAATGCGGTCTGCGTCCCGAAAGCACAGGGGGATCGGGGCGAAGAGATCACAACAGTAGAACTCATTGGTCGAGGTTAGGACAGCCAACTGACCTTTGCGGGCAGGTGCGTCCCATGTGAACCAAATTGCGGCGGTCCCTTTATGGGTATGAAGGTCGGTTTTTAGAGCGAAATCGGCAGTGACCTGTCCCTGCGCCATCAGCAACCGTAACGTTCCATCGGGGTCCAGCGTCAGCCTTAGGGCACTGTGCCACGGGGTATTCGCCGCAAAACGCAACAAATTACGCCTTACCTTGTCGGGGTCATGGATGGTTTCGATGAGAAGCGTGCCCTTTGCCATCGGTGCATCGGCTGAAACCCGTTTCACGTTGTTTCGATCACCGACTAACCCACCGGGGTGAAATCGCTGGGTACCGTTATGATCGCGCAGTCCGATCCAACTCATGCAGCTGCCTCTGCAAGGAGACGAGCCTCAAATGATTTCAGCGAAAGACGCGCGGCAGGACCGTGGTTCATTCCGGTCTCTGGCGTCAGTTCTGGGAACAGCGTGCAAATTTCTTCGAGCACTTCTGGGTCGAATTGTTTCGTTGCCTGTGGGCCGGGGTGGAAGCTCTCGGTCGGAAGGCCTTCGGAATAGACGACTTGATGGCGGTCAAACAGTATGTGGTGATAAGTGACGGATCCGCCTTCGACGTGGCGAATTGTTGATCCGTTCACCAAATCGCGCGCTTTGACCAACACTTCTTCTTCGCCAAAGAGCAGTGCTGCCAGCGGGTCTCGCATGAGAACACGGTGCTGTGGGGATATCATCAGCGCGTCGTGTTCCCCGATTGCATTCGCTTCTATTAAGACAGGTGCCATTTTGCCTGTGGCTTCGACTTCGCGATTGCCAATCCAGCGCAAAGGCTGCGGGCCTTCGTCCATGGTGAGAACCATGTCGCCGACTGATAGGTCTTCGACCGGCACCATACCGCGTGTCGTTGAAATCAACGTGCCGGAGACGAAACAGGGAATGACGTCGAGGTTGACTATACCCGTCGAGGTTCCAACGACAGTCGAACCATTCAGGGCGTCAACTTGGTAGGTAAAGTTGACCGCTTCGCCGTCGCTATCGGCAACAACCGTGATTGTGCCGTCAGCGTTTACAGTTATGGTTTGCCCTGTACTGAGTGTGACTGTGCTGCCTGCTGAAACCGGAACACCGTTGATCTCTGTGATCTGAAGGGTGCCTGAGGTCGAGTTTGTATCGTTGCCAAGTAGGTCAAATGTCTTGGTTCCGTTGGCGTACATTGACACGTCATCAGTCACGGCGATGAGGGTCGTTTGACCTGAATCCGCAGCGATCAGAATGTTCGAGTCGTAGCTGCTGTCACCAACGTCCGCGATCCCGATCTTTATGGTGTTTAAAATGTTGGGGTCGACGGGGATGTTCAGGGTCATGGTGACGGTAAAGCCATCCATTTCCGTGTTGTATTGGTCTTGGGTGTTGTCGACGTAAAGGTTGGAACCCGTCGGGCCACCTACGTTGTTCACAGAGGTCGTGCCGTCACCGATCGATAGGGGAACGTGTACACCATTGACCCACACGCCCACGGCGTCGTTGAACGATGAGGTAGTGTATTCGGGAAATTCTTCCGACGCGAAAACAAAGCTCAGCGTTAGCGTGTCTCCGGTCGGAATAAAGCTGACATCTAGCCAAGCCGCATCGTAGGTCGAACCGCCGCTAATCGCGTTGAAGTCGGCGTTATTATTGACGCCAGACGTGTTGGTTGTGGTGCTGGCCGATGTGTTCGATTGCCATCTGTTCGACGTGGTAAAGCTGGCGGCTTGACCCGTAGAAAGGATGACACCCGTGTCTGACGGCGCAACGCCGCCAGTGAGATCACCGTTTGTGTAGATCGCAGATGACCTGTTGTCGCCCGTGTAGGACGCAGACACGACTGTTACGCCATCGCCGAAAATTGTTTCGGCCATCTGCATGGCGCTCGCACCGGTGTTATAACCGATTTCGACTCCACTAACCATCTTTGCCTCAGCTCTCTGCCAAGGTCAGCGCATGCTTCAAGACGGACACAAAATCCGAACTCTATAAATGTGGCTTTACTGCTCGCCACTGACCATCTTGGGGTCTGCCCTGCCTCGGGTCTCTATTTTGGAACAACCATAACCTGTGCAAAGATTTTTTGTTAACACTTTTGTATAGTTAAATTCACCCATGTGGCATTTTTGTGTTCCAGTCGCCACATTCGCCTGATTGCATCGGCTTTGGGGCTTGGGTAGGGCTGTTGCAAAGGAGACGTTCATGACCGCACCTATCGATCCCGTTGATCTTACCGCTCGACTAGTCCGCTGCCCCTCTGTGACGCCCGCCGAAGGTGGCGCTTTGGTGCTGCTCGAAGAGCTATTGAGTGCATCTGGATTTGACTGCACGCGCGTGGATCGTGGCGGTATTTCGAACCTTTACGCCCGCTGGGGTCGCAAAGGCGCGAACCGCACGTTCGGGTTTAATGGTCATACGGATGTCGTGCCATTGGGTAATCGGGATGACTGGACCGTTGATCCTTTTGGCGCAGAGATCAAAGATGGTTTTATGTATGGTCGGGGCACGACCGACATGAAGTCAGGCGTTGCGGCATTCGTCGCGGCCGCCATTGATTTTGTGCAACAAACGCCGCCCGATGGCGCAATTGCGATCGCCATCACTGGCGACGAAGAGGGTGATGCCGACGACGGCACAATCGCTCTCTTGGATTGGATGAACCAGCAGGGTGAATCCATGTCGGTTTGTCTGGTTGGTGAACCAACATGCCCGAACGAAATGGGCGAGATGATGAAGATCGGTCGTCGAGGATCGCTAACAGCGTGGTTCACGGTGACAGGTGTTCAAGGTCACTCGGCCTATCCGCATCGCGCGAACAACCCTATTCCTGCGCTGGCGCGGTTAGTTGACCGTATGTCATCGCATGAGTTGGACCGTGGCACCGATCATTTTGATCCATCTACGCTGGCTTTCGTTACTATCGACACGGGCAACCCCGCGACGAACGTGATCCCTGCGCAGACCCGCGCAGCCGTGAATATCCGCTACAACGACCTTCATACAGGTGAAAGCTTGACCGCTTGGATGCAGGGCGAAGCCGACAAGATCGCCGGTGAATTCGGCGTCAAAGTCGACATGCGCGTGAAAATCTCGGGTGAAAGCTTCGTCACGCCACCGGGTGAATTGTCCGACCTGGTGTCAAAATCGGTTCAGGCAGTGACGGGCAAAACGCCTGAGCTATCGACTTCGGGTGGCACATCGGATGCACGGTTTGTCAAAAACCACTGTCCTGTGGTCGAATTTGGGCTTGTCGGGAAAACAATGCATCAGGTGGATGAACGCGTCGCAATCGACCAGATCGGCCAGTTGAAATCTATCTACACCCGAATTCTGAACGATTATTTCGGCTGATCCCTGACTTTCGCAAGACGTTAGATCGGGACCAGAGTAAGGTTTCATCAAAGAAGGCGGGTGCGCTGTGCCCTGTCTGGTGCTAGGGCTGTCGAATGACACGTATTCCTTCAAAAGAGGAAATCCTTGAATGGATTTCCACGAACCCGACCCTCACCGCTAAGCGCGATATCGCTAAGGCTTTTGGCATCAAAGGCTCTGCGCGGATTGATCTCAAGCGCATCTTGCGAGAGTTGGAAGATGAAGGTGCGCTGACCAAGCGTCGGTCATCATATCGTGATGCTGAAAAACTACCGCCCGTCGCGGTGCTGCAAGTGATCGACCCTGATCACAATGGTGATCTGTGGGCGCGTCCGTTGGAATGGCGCGGCGATGGTGCAATGCCACGCATTCTTATGATCCAGCGCGACACCGATCCCGCTTTGGCACCTGGCGACCGAATTCTGGGCCGAATGACCGAGGTCAAAGACGAGGACTACGACTACACCGCACGCATGATCCGTCGTGTTGGGTCAAACCCGCTGCGGATCGTCGGGGTATTTCGACAGAGCCACGAGGGTGGCCGTATCGTTCCCATCGACAAAAAAGCCGACAAACAATGGATCGTTCCCGAAGGTGCGACCGCAGGGGCCAAAGATGGCGAGTTGGTCGAAGCAGAGCAGAGCGGCCCAAAAGGGCGGCTTGGTCTACCCAAGGCGCGCATTATTGATCGACTGGGTGACCCATCCGCTCCGAAAGCGGTCAGCCTTATTGCGATCCATCAACATGGTATACCTGACGCATTTCCTGACGATGTGATCGCGGAGGCGGACAGTGTTAAGCCAGCGGAGCTCAAGGGCCGCACCGATTTGCGTCATCTTCCGCTGGTTACGATTGATCCAGCTGATGCACGAGATCGGGATGACGCCGTCCTCGCAATTCCAGACAGTGATCCCGAAAATGAGGGCGGGTTCTATCTCTGGGTCGCGATTGCCGACGTCGCATATTACGTGCGCCCGAATTCCGCTTTGGACCGTGAAGCGCGTAAGCGTGGTAACTCGTCCTATTTCCCTGATCGTGTTGTACCGATGCTGCCTGACCGTTTGTCAGGTGATCTCTGCTCATTGCATGAAGCCGTGGATCGCGCCTGTATGGCTGTCGAGATGCGGATCGATGCTGAGGGACGTAAAATCAGCCATCGGTTCGTGCGCGGATTGATGCGGTCGGTAGCTTCTTTGGCCTACGAAGAGGCACAAGCCGCCATCGACGGCATGCCGAATGAGAAAACAGGTCCGCTCCTCGCACCCGTTTTGAAACCGCTTTACGCCGCCTATGAAGCGCTGAAGAAGGCGCGCGCAGTGCGTCAGCCGCTCGAATTGGACCTGCCAGAACGTCAGATCGTTTTGAATGACGCGGGCGAGGTCACGTCGATCGCGTTCAAAGAACGTTTTGATGCGCACAAATTGATCGAAGAGTTCATGGTGCTGGCGAATGTTGCTGCCGCGGAAGAACTGATTAAACACCGTACGCCGTTGTTGTTTCGCGTCCACGAAGAGCCAAGCCCCGAAAAGCTGGACAGTCTGCGTGAGGTTGCGCAAGCGAGCGGTCTGGTGCTGGCCAAAGGGCAGGTTTTGCAGACCCGCCACCTCAACCAGCTCCTCCGTCAGGCTGAAGGCACGCCGCAAGATGAGTTGATTAACATGTCGACCCTGCGGTCGATGACGCAGGCCTATTACGGGCCGAATAACTTTGGACACTTTGGTTTGGCGCTGCGCAACTATGCGCATTTCACCTCGCCGATCCGTCGATATTCCGACCTCATCGTTCACCGTGCTCTGATCAAAACGCATAAATGGGGTGACGATGGTCTCAGCGATTGGGACATCGAAATGCTCGAAGCGACGGGGCAACAAATCAGCGATACCGAACGTCGTTCGATGATCGCCGAGCGGGATACGACTGACCGTTATCTGGCTGCGTTTATGAAAGATCGCGTCGGTACAGAGTTGCCTGGTCGTATCAGTGGCATTCAAAAGTTCGGCGTTTTCGTAAAGCTGGACGAAACAGGCGCAGATGTTCTGGTGCCTGTGCGTTCACTCGGGAGCGAGTTCTTTCACTATGATGCCGAAGCCCAGCAGCTCTTTGGGTCCCAGTCGGGAATGGTTATCGGCCTCGGCCAACGGGTCACTCTGAAATTGACCGAAGCCGCCCCGATCTCTGGTGGTCTCGTCGGTGAAATTATCTCTATCGATGACTTCATCATGCCGAAGGGTCCGATGCGCGGTGGCCGTGGTCGACCCGTTCGACGCAAAGCCAACGCAGCCAAAAAGAAAGCCGATAAGGTTCGTCGAAAGGTAAAACGAACGCGTAAGTAGATCGGCGTTATCTCGCAGAGCTCTGAGGCTTTTGTTGTAAGTTTTTATGAGTGATCTACCTTGAGGCTAGGTTTCAAGGTGTGAGCAGTCTTATGGTTTTGTCTCGTCGCGCAATGGTCTTGGGTGCTTTGTCTGTGCCAAGTTTGGCCTATGCGCAAAGCGGTTTTGACAGCTGGGTGGCCAGTTTCAAATCTCGAGCACATTCGCGGGGCATATCGCAGCGCGTTATCGACACGGCTTTTGCCAATGTTCGCTATAACGCCGAAGTGGTCGAGCGGGATCGCAACCAAGCGGAGTTTCGGCGCGAGATTTGGGACTATCTCGACCTTGTCGTGTCCGAAAGCCGCGTCACCAATGGTCGGAGGGCGTTCCGCGACAATCGCCGCTTGTTGGCCGAGATTGAAGACCGTTTCGGGGTTCCTGCTGCGATCGTTTGTGCAGTCTGGGGGATGGAAAGTGCCTACGGCGCGCGACGTGGCGACATTCCAGTGATTGAAGCGCTTGCCACGCTTGCCTACGATGGACGGCGCGGTCGCTTCTTTGAGCAGCAATTGATGGCGGCGCTTCGCATCCTTGAGGCTGGACATGTCCGTTCCCGAAACTTCGTCGGGAGTTGGGCAGGCGCGATGGGTCATACTCAATTCATCCCCACAAGTTTCGAGGCCTATGCCGTCGATTTTCGCGGTGATGGACGGCGCGATATTTGGTCCGATGATCCGACTGACGCTCTGGCATCGACGGCCGCTTATTTGACTCGCTTCAACTGGCGCCGGGGAATGCCGTGGGGCGTCGAGGTACGGTTGCCATCTGATTTCAATTTTGCGCAGGCTGGGCGAGACACCACTCTGATGCCGTCAGAATGGGCGCGTCAGGGCGTTGTCGGTGTAGATGGGCGTGCGGTTCCTGACTACGGATCGGCAGGGATACTTTTGCCAGCAGGTGCACGCGGCGTCGCGCTGATGACATTCGCGAATTTCCGAACGATTGAGCGCTACAATGCATCCGAAGCCTATGTGATCGGCGTCGGGCATTTGGCCGATCGTATCGCAGGAGGTGGTCCGTTTGTTGCGTCGTGGCCCCGTGGTGATCGTGGTTTGAGTTCTGCTGAGGCTGCAGAATTGCAGCGGCGCTTAAATGCTGCGGGCTATAATGCTGGCGCTGTAGATGGCAGGCCCGGACCGCAGACACGGGCTGCTCTTAGAGCATGGCAGAGCAGCGTGGGCTTACCTGCGGATGGGCGCCCAACGCTGCATATGCTTGAGCGGCTTCGTTAGATTTTGGGGCCGAGTTCGGCGAGCACCTGTTCATAAACGGCGCGTTTAAAGGGAACGATGGAGGCGACAACGTCAGCGGGATCAATCCATTTCCATTGGGTGAATTCAGGATGCTCGGTTGCGATGTTGATTTGATCATCTGACCCGTTGAAGCGCAGCAGGAACCATTTCTGTTCTTGCCCTTTGTAGCGGCCCTTCCAAATGTTCGGGACCACATCATTCGGCAAATCGTAGGCAACCCAGCCTTCGGTTTCGGCTTCGACCGCCACGAGGTCAGCCGTCACACCCGTCTCTTCCCACAGTTCGCGCAGGGCAGCGTCACGTGGGTCTTCGCCTTTGTCTATGCCGCCTTGTGGCATTTGCCACGCATCTTGATCGCGGTCGTTGCGTTGACCGACAAAAATCCGCCCCTCATGATTGACCAGCATAACGCCCACGCAAGGACGGTAGGGGAGTGCAGCAATCTGTTCAGGGGTCATTGGAGGAGCCTTTCAACGGTTTGGCAAAGTCTATCGCGCGACCAACATAAGGCCAAGCAGACAAACGAAAAAGGGCAGCACGATTAGGTGCTGCCCTTGTGTTGAGAACATCGCGGAATTATTCGCGATTGCCCAGTGCGCTCAATCCACGAAGGATGTCGATTGCGTAGGCCAATTGGTAATCCTCTTCGCGAAGGGCGGCCGTTGCTTCGGCGCGGGCTGCGTCTTCTTCGATTTGGCGGATTTCGTCTTCGGTCAGGCTATCGTTGTTCAGCGCACCGCGCAGGTCTGCTTCGGACCGCATGTTCGGTGTATCCTCGGATACCTCGTCTGCAGGGCGCGGTCGTGGTTGTTGAACAATGATGTCTGGCTGAATGCCGAGCGACTGGATCGAACGGCCCGACGGTGTGTAGTAACGCGCAGTTGTTAAACGCATCGCGCCGTCATCACGCAGCGGCATGACGGTTTGTACCGAGCCCTTGCCAAAGGATTTGGTGCCAACCACGATCGCACGGCGGTGATCTTGGAGCGCGCCTGATACGATTTCCGATGCCGACGCGGACCCGCCATTGATCAGAACAACGATCGGCATGCCATCGGTGATGTCACCTGGCGTCGCATTGTAGCGGTCGCCATCAGCCGCGTTACGGCCGCGGGTCGATACGATTTCACCAGCATCAAGGAACGCATCAGACACATAGATTGCCTGATCCAATAGACCACCAGGGTTGTTACGCAGATCAAGGATAACGCCGCTGACGTTTTCCTTGCCGCCAGCTTCTTCGATTTGAGCCTCAAAGCCAGAGATTAAGTCGTCGTAGGTCTGACCACTGAATGTCGCGATGCGGAGGACGACAGCGTCGCCTTCGGTCCGTGCGCGCACAGCCGTAAGTTTGATTGTGTCGCGGATGATCGAGACTTCGAAGGGTTCTGTTTCGCCTTCACGCACGATGGTCAGAATGATCTCGGACCCAACTGGACCGCGCATCAGATCAACCGCTTGGTCCAGAGTGAGGCCCAGAAGGCTTTCACCGTCCACCTGTGTGATAAAGTCACCCGAAAGAATGCCCGCAGCATCCGCTGGCGTGCCATCCATCGGTGAGACGACTTTGATCCAGCCTTCTTCTTGGGTCACTTCGATCCCCAAGCCGCCAAATTCACCAGAAGTTTGAATGCGCATGTCTGCAGCAGCGTCCGGAGAGAGGTAGCTGGAGTGCGGATCGAGGGATGTTAGCATTCCGTTGATGGCCGCTTCAATCAGCGCTGTCTCATCGACTTCTTCGACGTATTGCGCGCGAATGCGTTCGAAAATATCGCCAAACAGATCGAGCTGTTCATAAACCGTTGAATTGCGGTCGGCCTCTTGAGCGATCAAGGGTCCAGCTATCTGCGTTGTAGCCAGAAGACCAAGAATGGTGCCCGACGCTGCCGCAATGGCGAATTTCTTCATAGTATACCTCACTCCATCGCGAACCAGATCGCGGGGTCTACCGGAGATTGCCCTTCTCGTACCTCAAGATAAAGGGTTTCCGTGGCCCGAATACCTGATCCGTTCTCTAAATCGGTCAAAATCTCGTCAACTAGGGGTGAATCTCCACCCATCATGCCCACCGGCGATCCAGCAGGCAGAACTTCACCCACTTGGCCAAAGGTTTCAGCGAGGCCCGCGTAAACGAAAAGGATGTCTGCGGCGGGCTCAGTTATCACCACATTTCCGTAGTCGAGCAGCGGTCCTTTGAACCGTAGCGTAGCTGCGACAGGTGTTGTGACGAGCACGCGTGGCTGAGTCGCCAAAAGGAGCCCTGGACGGCTTATCCCTGCGAGATCTTCTTCGTTGAAGCCACGGAGGATACGTCCTTGGACAGGAAAGGGAATATCGCCTCGCAGCGACAGTGCGTCGGGCGATGGAATGTCCATTTCTTCACCTATGGTGTCATTCAACCCACTCGCAAAAGCATCAAGCGTTTCGGCAGAGGAAATGAGGAGCGCGGTTTGAATAGCGTCTTCGGTGAACCGCTGCGGTAGGTCGGTGCGGTCCGATATTGCTGCGCTCAAAGAGGCGCGAGCGGTCTGTGCGCCATCCAGCCCTTGGCGCAATTTATCGGCTGCGTTGTCTTGCAGATCGCGCAATAGTGCGACCTCTTCGAGTTGAGAGCGCAGTTTGGTGACGTCTTGCTGCAGGGCAGGGGTCACATCCGCGAGGATCATGCCTGACCGCGCTGTTCCCGTTGGCCCGCTTGGGTGCAGCAACAGCACGGGCGCAGGTGCACGGCCCATCGAAAGCAAAACGCCAAGCAATTGCGCGACTTCGTCCGATTTTGCGTCCAGTTCGGTTTCAAGCGCTTCTTGACGAATGGCGGCTTGGCGTAGCCCGGCGCGAAGAGCGACGAGGCCGTCCTCGTAGGCTTTGACCGTTTCGGTCAGCGCGGACACCCTGTCACGTGCTGTGTCGGCCTCTTGGAGCATAACGCTCGCGCCCTCAATTCGTGCCGCGGCTGCAAGGGCTGCTTGGCCCGGATCTACCTCTGCAAAGGCAGTTCCAGTCCATAGCGATAAGACGAGAGCGGTCGTGCGGATCATCGGATGAGCAGGCTCTGTCCAGTCATTTCGTCGGGCTGGGGAAGCTCCATCAAGTCCAGCAGGGTTGGCGCCAGGTCAGCTAGACGTCCATTGCGCAGTGTCGCGCCATTGGGCCCGCCAAAGACGGCCACTGGAACTGGGTTCAGGGTGTGCGCCGTATGAGCGCTACCCGTTTCTGGGTCAATCATCATTTCGCAGTTGCCATGGTCTGCGGTGATGACCATTGCGCCGCCAGCTTTTTCCAAGGCTTCAACAACCTTAGCCAAACCTTGATCGACGGCTTCGCAGGCTTTCATTGCGGCTTGCAGGTCACCAGTGTGTCCGACCATGTCAGGGTTCGCGTAGTTGGTGACGATCAGGTCGTAGCCTTGTTCGATCGCTTCCACGAATTTCGCTGTCACTTCGGGCGCCGACATCTCTGGTTGAAGATCATAGGTCGCAACTTTGGGCGACAACGGCATAAAGCGGTCTTCGCCGATTTCGGGCGTTTCTTTTCCTCCGTTCAGGAAGAACGTGACATGCGGATATTTTTCGGTTTCTGCCAGTCGGAATTGGGTCAGACCTTGCTTTGCAACCCATTCGCCCAAGGTGTTCACGATTTTGCGTTTAGGAAACACGGTTTCGAACCACGCGTTGTGATCAATTGAATATTCGACCATGCCCAGTCGTGCTGCAAATGGCGGTACCGCGCCGCGATCAAATCCAGAAAAGTCTGGCTGTGCCATAGCGGCGAGGATTTCGCGGGCGCGGTCGGCGCGGAAATTCAAACAGAACAACCCGTCGCCAGCCTGAACACCTGTGTATCCTTCGATGACCGTTGCTTGGATGAATTCATCGGTTTCGCCACGGGCAAATGCGTCTGCAACTGCGGTTTTTGCATCGGCAACGGTGAATGCGCCTTTGGCGTCGATCATCGCGTGGTATGCGGTCGATACACGTTCCCAGCGGTTATCGCGGTCCATGGCAAAGTAGCGACCAGTAACCGACGCAACGGTGCAGCCTTTGGGTAGTCGCTCCAAGAGATCTGCCATGAATACGTCTGCCGATTTCGGTGCGACATCGCGGCCGTCAGTGATCGCATGGAGAACGACCGAAAGACCTGCGTCGGTCAAAACCTTTGCGGCTGCGATGATGTGTTCGATGTGACCATGAACGCCGCCGTCCGAAACGACACCCATCAAATGAGCCCGCCCGCCTGTTTCTTTCAACTTGGTAATGAAAGTCAGGATGCCTTCGGTTTTGCCAAAGGAACCGTCTTCCATCGACAGGTCGATCTGACCCAAGTCCATAGCAACAACGCGCCCTGCGCCGATGTTTGTGTGGCCGACTTCGGAGTTACCCATTTGCCCGCTGGGGAGGCCGACATCAGGACCATGAGTGATGAGCTCTGCCGTCGGGCAGGTTTTCATGATGCGGTCAAAGGTGGGTGTGTCTGCTAGTGCAGGTGCGTTAGCAGTCGCGTCAGGGCCATTGCCCCAGCCATCCAGAATACACAGAACAACGGGTTTGGGTCGGGTCATGATATGCTCCTCTGGGTTCGGCTTCGTCTTAACGTCCCCTAAAGCCAAGGAACAGCCCTCGCCGCTATGATCGACAAAATTCGGCGTGATCTATCCCGCGCCGATCAAAGCTCCTGCTGCAAACACGAGCGCACCACCGAGAACCACTTGGAATGCAGCTCGCAAGAACGGCGTGTCCATGTAGCGGTTCTGAATCCAAACGATGGCCCACAGTTCAACAAAGACCACGGCGAAGGCGATCATCGTTGCGGTCCAGAAATGTGGGATCAAATACGGGAGCGCGTGCCCCAGACCGCCCAACGTAGTCATAACGCCAGCGGCAATCCCGCGTTTCACCGGAGAACCTCGGCCCGAGATTTGACCGTCATCCGATGCGGCCTCGGTAAAGCCCATCGAGATACCGGCACCGATTGATGCTGCTAGGCCAACGAGGAATGTCGTGTGCGTGTTCTGTGTCGCAAAAGCAGTCGCAAAAATCGGGGCGAGGGTCGAAACAGAGCCGTCCATAAGACCCGCTAGACCAGGCTGAACCCAAGTAAGAACGAACTGGCGGTGGGCTTCGTCTGCTTCTTCGTCGCGCGTGGTTTCCGTCAGGTGAGTTTGTTCAAGCGTGACTGCCGACTCTGCGTGATTGGCCTCGGCCGCGGCGAGATCTCCCAGCAATTTGCGTGTTCCTACATCCGAGGTGCGCTTGGCCGCCGCGAGGTAAAAACGTTCGGCTTGCTTCTCCATTGCGGCCGCTTCTGACCGCATGGTTTCGACGCCGAGGTTTTCGACCAACCAAATCGGGCGACGAGCGTAATATCCTGACACATGTTCGCGACGGATGAGCGGGATCACACCGCCAAACCGACGTTCATGTTCGTCGATCAACCGACGACGGTGGTCATCTTCTTCTGCGGCCATGCCATCAAAGATCGCGGCAGAGGCAGGAAAGTCGGTCCGCAGCCGTTCGGCATACATGCGATAAATCTGCGCATCATCCTCTTCCGAGGAGATGGCGAGGGCCAGAATTTCTTGCTCTGTGAGGTCGGAAAAGCGGCGTCGGCTTGAAAAACCGGGGATCATTGAGCGCTCCATTTTCTGATTAAGGCCACCCTAGTCCTTTCTGAGGCCGGTGCAACGTAGACCAGTTGCCGCATGAAACTAAACTGATCGGTTTAATTTTGTATTTACAAAACCAAACAGTTTAGTTTAGAAATCGACTCATCCTACTTATGAGGTCTGATATGAAACTCCTTCCTGCCCTTGCCGCTGCTACATTCATGCTCGTCTCTTCGCCTGTTTTGGCGATGGGTGGACCGATGCAATTCCCGAACCTGACGTGGCCGCAGAACCCTGAGCCAGAAACGACACAAGGTTGTTTTGATGCCACTTCGTTGCAAGCTGGCGTTTGCGATCAAGAATAAGGCGATGCCTTGTTTGATCTGAACCGAGCGGTTTATAATATAACTCGGTTCAGACGGAGGCATCATGCCCGACGACAGTCAGGAAATTAAACGAGGACGTAAGTTCGAGCAGGTCCTTGAAGGTGCCCGCGAGATATTCCTCAAAGACGGCTTTGACGGCGCAAGCGTGGATGACATCGCGAAAGCCGCAGGCGTGTCCAAGGCAACGCTATACAGCTATTTTCCTGACAAACGCCTACTTTTCATGGAAGTTGCGCGGAACGAATGCGCGGTTCAGGCTGATACCGCGACAGCCAAAGTGAACGTTTCTTTGCCTGCACGCGACGTTTTGCGCTTTGCTGGGTATGAGATGCTTAACATCATGTCTCAAACGTTCAACACGCGCATGTATCGGATGTGCATGGCTGAATCCGAGCGTTTTCCCGAAGTTGGTCGCCAGTTTTACGAATGCGGCCCAGCGCTGGTTCGTTCCCGCATTGTTTATTTTCTAAAACAGTACGTTGAGCGCGGTGAACTAAAGATCCAAGATTTTGAGCTGGCTGCTGATCAGTTTCAGGCCCTATGCAAAGTTGAACTGATGGATCGGGTGATGTTCCTGCACGAGGTCCCTGTCGCTGAGGCTGACAAGGCGCGTGTCGTCGAAGGAGCCGTTGAAATGTTCATGGCCCGCTACGGGGCCTAGATCGCCAATAGAACAAATGAAAAGCCCCGCTAGCAGCGGGGCTTTTGTGTTTTAGAAGATCACAACCGAACGGATCGATTCACCCGCATGCATGAGGTCGAAGCCTTTGTTGATGTCTTCGAGTGGCATCGTGTGGGTGATCATCGGATCGATCTCGATCTTGCCGTCCATGTACCAATCGACGATTTTTGGTACGTCAGTACGGCCACGAGCCCCACCAAATGCCGTTCCGCGCCAGCTACGACCAGTGACAAGCTGGAACGGACGTGTGCTGATCTCTGCGCCAGCAGGTGCCACGCCGATGATGATCGATTCACCCCAGCCCTTGTGCGCCGATTCCAGTGCTGTGCGCATTACGTTCACGTTGCCCGTTGCGTCAAACGTGTAGTCCGCGCCACCTTTGGTCAGCGCAACGAGGTAGGCCACCAGATCACCTTCAACCTCTGTAGGGTTCACGAAGTCAGTCATGCCAAAGCGGGTCGCCATGGGCACTTTGTCGGGGTTTAGATCAACGCCTACGATCTGGTCCGCGCCTGCAAGACGGAGGCCCTGAATTACGTTGAGGCCGATACCGCCTAGACCAAAGACGATCGCACGGCTGCCGATTTCGACTTTTGCGGTGTTGATAACCGCGCCGATACCCGTCGTGACGCCACAGCCGATGTAGCAAATTTTGTCGAACGGCGCATCGGGACGAACTTTCGCCAAAGCGATTTCAGGCAGAACAGTGTGGTTCGAGAAGGTCGAGCAACCCATGTAGTGCAGGATCGGGGTGCCATCGAGCATCGAGAACCGCGATGTACCGTCCGGCATGAGGCCCTGACCTTGGGTCGACCGGATCGATTGGCATAGGTTGGTCTTTGGATTGAGGCAGTATTCGCACTCGCGACATTCCGGCGTGTAGAGTGGAATAACATGGTCACCAGGTTTGAGGCTGGTCACGCCCGGACCGACTTCGAGAACGACACCGGCGCCCTCGTGGCCGAGAATGGCAGGGAACAGACCCTCTGGGTCCGCGCCAGAAAGCGTGAATTCGTCAGTGTGACAAATGCCTGTCGCTTTGACTTCGATCAGGACCTCGCCCGCTTTCGGGCCTTCGAGGTTCACTTCCATGATTTCTAGTGGTTTGCCGGCTTCTACGGCAACTGCTGCACGGGTGCGCATGCGAAACCTCCCTTTTTGCAATTTCCGCAAAGGTGAACGATGCTAAAGTCCTATTCAACGGTATTTTTTCGGTTCGAATGTGGATGTGGATGATTGAAGTGAACTAGATGATGAAAATGACAAAAATGACCCGATTGGTTTTTTCTATTGTTGTGTCCTCAATGTTTCTTTCGGCTTGTCAGGACGTTGGTACATCTAAACTACCAGTCCTCCCAGATGTAGCCCAAGATACTTGTGGTGGCGCTCAGTATGGCGGTCTGATCGGACGCGATGCGACGGTGCTTGAGGGTGTATTGATCCTACGGCAGGTTCGCGTGTTGCGTCCAAATTCTATAATGACGATGGATTATCGCGCAGAGCGTCTGAATTTCCAGGTCGGCGAGGACGGCACACTGACCCGCATCTTCTGTGGGTAGGCAGTTCGAAACAACAGGAAACCCCGCATCTTGGGGATGCGGGGTCCTATTCTTCGCAATGTGTCCGACGCGGCGAACTGGGTGGGGGCTAAACATCGCCGCGTCGTAGCACTTTGCATAAGTTGGTTATGCGCAATGATTGCGGCGCGACTTGTGCTGGTCGAGGGCCTTTGCGGGGTAATTTCTGGGCAATATCAAGGCATGCTTGATTTGTAACGAAATTGCAGCAAATCTTAACGTTATGACGATACAAATACCCACGTCTTTTACCGCGCAGCCAGAGCAGGTTGCCTTCCACCGCACGGAGCTTGCGCCGATCCTCGGGTTATATGGTCGGTTCGTAGCAGCCGGTGAATGGCGGGACTATGGGCTGTCGTGCCTACGAGAAGTCGCGATATTTTCTGTTTTCCGGCGCACGGCAGAGCATCCCCTGTATCGTATTGAAAAACGGCCAAAGCTTCGTTTGAAGCAAGGCCAATACGCCGTCATTGGTGCGGAGGGACAAGTACTGAAACGCGGAAACGACCTGAAAGCCGTTTTGTCCGTGCTCGAGCGGAAGTTGATCCGAGCGGTTGACTGATTACAACCGTTTATGCGCAGTCACAGGCCCGATCCGTTCTAGGGCATCTTTGATCGGTTCATAGGAAACAGCCATGTGATGGGCGTTTGCGTGGATGATCCGTTGAGGGTCCGCGACCAGAGCCACGTGGCCGGGCCAGAAAAATAGGTCGCCTTTTTGTGGAGCGTCATCGACCGACATTCCCATTGCGGCCTGTTGCTGGTCACTATCAGCAGGGCAGGGCAGTCCGCATAGCCGATGAGCCATTTGAACGAGGCCCGAACAATCGATCCCGTCCGCAGAATTACCACCCCATAGATAGGGCGTTCCGAGAAGTCGCGCTGCTATGGCAATGGTGTCAGTTTCAAATTCGCTGCAGGGTCGCAAATGCGAGGAAGGGATATAGCCGAGGGGTGTATCGGCGAACTCACCGTCAATGCTTTCAACAGGGACCTCGGCGCCCAATGATAGACGGTGGAGATCCGCCGATTTCATATTTGCGTCACGATAGGCGTGGGTCGATCTCGTCACAATGCGATGTGTCGGTCGCCATATTTGGTTTAACGCAGAGCTAAGGACGTAGCCGACGTAGCCGTCGAGTGCGGACTGAACGAACGACCAGCCGTGCAAATCTTCATAAACTGTGACCTTTGCACCAGCCAAAAGCTGCCGATCCCGCTTGCCCCCCGGAATGTCCAAAAGGTCAACAACGGGGCGCTGGACATAAGAGGTTTCACCATCGACGAACGCTGGCGCTTGAACGGTGCCGAGCAAATGGGACGCTGCCACGCGCTCATTCACGGCAGTCGTGCGGCGGTCTGACATGTCAGAGGTCCAGAATATCGTTCAATGCGTGTAGCAACGCCCGCGCGCCTTGGCCTGCACCACCTTTGGGCCGTCCTGGCGCTGCGGTTGGTTGCCATCCATAGATGTCGAAGTGCATGTACGCGGGGCTTGCAAACCGACGTAGGAACAATGCCGCTGTGATCGATCCGGCCATGCCACCCGATGGGGCGTTGTCCAAATCTGCGATCGCTGGTTCGATCAGCGCTTCATACGGCGCATGAAATGGCATCCGCCAAACGGGGTCAAACATCGCCTTGCCACCACGGGTTAGTGCGTCCGCCGCCGCGTCGTCATCGGTATAGAACGGCGCGAGGTCTGGACCAACAGCGACCCGTGCGGCACCAGTAAGTGTGGCCATCGACACAAGGAAATCGGGTTCGTCTTCCGCCGCATATGCGAGTGCATCGGCCAACACCAAGCGACCTTCGGCGTCGGTGTTGTTGATCTCAACGCTGAGCCCTTTGCGGCTTTGCAGGACGTCTTGTGGGCGGAATGCGTTGCCTGCGACCGAGTTCTCGACAGCGGGGATCAGGACCCGTAGCTGTAGAGGCATATTTAGCGACATAATCATGTAGGCGAGGCCCAGTACGGTTGCTGCACCGCCCATGTCCTTTTTCATCAATCCCATCGATGCAGAAGGTTTGATGTCGAGCCCTCCCGTATCAAAGCAGACACCTTTGCCAACCAGAGTTAGGCGAGGACCCTTAGTGCCCCAATTCATCTCTATCAAACGTGGCGAACGGGGCGAGGCTCGTCCAACGGCATGGATCAGTGGGAAATTCTCGGTCAGGAGGTCGTCCCCGATGACGGACTGGACACGGGCACCGAATTTATGAGCGAGATCGCGTGTGGCTTGCTCCAGTTCCTCGGGCCCCATGTCGCTCGCTGGGGTGTTGATGAGGTCGCGCATGAGATATTCCGCATTCACAAAAGCGGCTAGTCTTGTGCCATCTATCGCTTCGTTCGGTGCAAGAAGTGCTGGCATTTCGGATTGAGTCCGGTAGCGGCTAAAGCGATATGCCTCAAGTTCCCATGCTAGTGCGGCTTCAAACAGTTCGTCGCCATCGAGGCCTTCGAGACTGTAGGTGCCTTTGGGCAGTTTGGCCGCAGCAGCACCGACGATAAAACGCTGTCGAGACTTCGCTTTCTCATCCCCGGCTCCAAGAAGCGCGAGGTTGATTTCGCCATGTTCGTTCGGGACGATGACGGCTTGACCTGCGCCTCCATTAAACCCGTGCTGAGTTGCCCAATTGAGAGCGACTGGCGACAGGTTGGCAGAAAAACTTGTCCAACTTTCTGGCGATACCACCCATGTGGGAATTGGGTGCGAGTCTGTTCGCGAAAGGGTCAAGATGCATCTCCTAAAATTTTAGATGACATTATCTGAGTCCGTTGCGGTATCAAGGCTGCTTTGGTCCCATGACCTCTCCAAATATGCTGTGTGCTGCAAATTGGACAGTTCGTTCCAGCCGCGCGATTACGGCGCTGAGCGCGATCACATCTGGCCGACGTGCGCATTCTGCAATGTGACCGGCCATCATAGCGGCGTCCCCAAGTCCGATTTCTGTGAGGCGTTTAGCTAAAACGTTTGCTAGGTTCGGCAAGGCCACATACGCGCCCGCCTTGTGAAATTTCTCAATTGAAACAAGGAGCCGATCTAGATGTTCAAATGTTTCAATCAACTTGGCTTCGGCCTTGTCATCGTCGCAATCCCGCAAAATGCGATCAAGTGTTAGGGTGACAGGGAAACATTGGTGTCGTGGCACAAGGCGTACAACGCGCTGTGACCTCGGCATGGCATCAAGCCTATATGAAAACGGATCTTGCATGGGTCTGGTTTACCCAGAGGCGATTGGCAACTGGTTTACAGCAGAATGAAAAATGTCTCGAAATTCGGGAAAATGCCGCCTATTTGTGAAACCGTTCAGAAAGGGAGAAAAGATGGAATTCGTTCGACCACTGCCGGATTACTTGGTGCGCCGCTACCAAGGTTGGAAAGCGACCTCCTACACCGAAAACCGTGCGTGGTATCGGCGACTGGCTGATGAAGGTCAGCGCCCGCGAGCCATGGTCATCTCGTGCTGTGATAGCCGCGTTCACGTGACGTCGATCTTCGGTGCGGATTCAGGCGAGTTCTTTATCCACCGAAATATCGCAAACCTTGTCCCGCCGTATAATCCCGATGGCGATCACCACGGTACGTCCGCCGCGGTCGAATATGCTGTGACAACGCTGAAAGTCGCGCATGTAATCGTTTTGGGTCATTCCCAATGCGGTGGTGTGGCTGGATGCGAAGCGATGTGCATGGGGCATGCGCCTGAACTTGAAGACAAAACGTCTTTCGTGGGCACTTGGCTAAACCTGTTGCGCCCCGGCTTTGAGCGTGTTCGCGAATTGCCAGACGAAGATCGCACTACGGCGCTTGAAAAAGAGGCCGTTCTGGTTAGTTTGGAAAACCTCGCGACCTTCCCGTTTGTGAAGAAGGCTCTCGATGACGATATGCTGACGTTGCACGGTCTTTGGAATAATATCGGTGACGGCACGTTGGATGCCTATGACCCTGCGTCCAAGAAATTCGTAGCTGTTTAATGAAAAAGGCGACCCAAGGGTCGCCTTTTCTACGTCAGGGGTAATTCCCTTAGATAGCTGTAACGCCTCGCAGTACGACAGGACGTGACGCAATCAATTTGCGGTATCTGGCAAGCAATGCCGCACGGCGACGTTGACGAGCTTTCATCACAAGTGACATCGTTTTCGTCCTATATTGTGGATCAGTGATCCGTTGTGAGTGGTGACTGCGGCCCGAGCAGGGTTTTGGCGGGGTGCTTCATATCCGGTAGCGAGCGAGGATTGGGACACGCTTGCCACCGGACAGAAGAAGGTTCGTCTTGACTGAGGCGGTCATTTGTTGGGACATGCTCGCCTCAGGGTTAATCTACCTCAGGATGTTTGGGAAATTCATCTGCGCGTAGGGGTGGCTGAACGAGGGACGTGGGTAGGGCCACCCTATTCAATTGTAGGGGGTATTTGCCGGATCGGGTCAGAGAACGTCCGTTCCTATTCTATTTGGAGATCAGGGTCTTAGCTCTCGCGGTGTTTGATTCGATATCAAACGAAAAAGGCCGACCCAGGGGCCGGCCTTTCAAAATATTCTAGCGTGACGCTCAGCCTTTTTTCAGACAGCGCTGACCGAGGACTTCTGCGATCTGAACGGCGTTCAGGGCAGCGCCTTTGCGAAGGTTGTCCGACACGCACCAGAAGTTGATGCCGTTCTCAACGGTAACGTCCTGACGGATGCGGGAAATGAAGGTCGCGTAATCGCCAACACATTCGATCGGAGTGACGTAGCCGCCAGCTTCACGCTTATCAACAACCATGATGCCCGGAGCTTCGCGTAGGATGTCGGTTGCTTCTTCCCAATCGAGGAATTCTTCGAACTCAACGTTGATGGATTCTGAGTGACCTACAAACACAGGAACGCGCACACAGGTCGCGGTCAGTTTGATGTTTTTGTCGAGGATCTTCTTGGTCTCGGTGACCATTTTCCACTCTTCTTTCGTGTCACCCGAGTCGAGGAACACGTCGATGTGTGGGATCACGTTGAACGCGATTTGCTTCGGGTAAACAGACGGAGCGACCTCTTGACCCGGGACATACATGCCCTTGGTCTGATCCCACAGCTCGTCAATTGCCTCTTTGCCCGTGCCAGAGACCGACTGGTAGGTCGACACAACAACACGTTTGATCTTTGCGCGATCGTGCAGCGGTTTCAGAGCGACAACCATCTGCGCAGTTGAGCAGTTCGGGTTCGCAATGATGTTTTTCTTTGTGTAGCCAACAACATCGTCAGCGTTCACTTCAGGAACGATCAACGGAACGTCCGGATCGTAGCGGTAAAGCGAGGAGTTATCGATGACAACGCAACCCGATGCTGCCGCTTTGGGCGCGTAGGTTTTGGTCGCGTCAGAGCCGATTGCAAACAGAGCAATGTCCCAGCCTGCGAAATCAAACGTGTCGAGGTCTTGGGTCTTAAGGGTCTTGTCGCCAAAGCTCACTTCGGTGCCCAGCGAACGACGGCTGGCCAGAGCGGCGATTTCATCAACCGGAAACTCGCGTTCAGCGAGGATATTGAGCATTTCGCGACCCACGTTGCCCGTGGCGCCAACGACGACGACTTTATAGCCCATTGGCTTCTCCTTGGTTTAACCAGTGGGGCGTATAGCTGCAAAGGGGGGCAAGTGGAAGAGGTCGATAAAGCCGCACTAGGCCTTTGTGTCTTTTGACCAGAGATAAACGATCAAACCTGCTGCCAAAAGGGCGGCGAAAAAGGCGAAAAGCCTGCTGTAGGATTCAGCGGCTGTCGTCGTGCCGCTCCAAAGCGCGGCGGTGAGCGGCTTTGCAGAGGTTTGAATAAGGCCGACTGCGCCGATAGAACACAGGTTCATAAGCGTTACTCCGCGACCAACGAGGTGCGGTGGAAGGAACCCGCGCCCATGTGCCATGATCATCGGGTAAGACGCGCCAAAGAAGCCAATCGCCGACAAAAGGATGGTTGCGCTGAGAAGACCTCGGTCGGGCCATATCGCGAGGGCAACGCAGGCCAGCATCCCCATAAAGTTCCCGACCCAAACGATCCATTTCCGTGTGCCAAATACACGGTCCAGTGGACCGTAGGCAAAGCTACCCACGATCATTGCGATGGCCATGAAAAACGTTACGTTTCCGATGACTGTGCCGTCGACGTTGAAAACCGATTGCAGATAGGGGCCGGACCATAGGCCGCGCAACGCCGCGGATGGCACATAGATCACCATCAGGAACAATAAGATCGGCCAGAGTGCTGGTATTTTAAGAACATCCAGAACGCTTCCTTTTTGGCTGTGCGTGACGCGTTCTGGGTTTTCAACCAAGACCATTATGAGAGCCGCGATGGTGAGTGTCAGTGCTGCTAGTCCCAGCACCGTGGCCCGCCAGCCGAATGCCTCAATAGCCCAAGCAAGCGGCGCAGAACTCATGATATTCCCCAGTGATCCCAGCCCCACCATCATCGCGGCAAGTGAGGCAAATGCTGCGGGCGAATAAGTGCGGGCAAAAATATAATATGAGGCCATGAGGACAGGTGCGCAGCCAATCCCTATGAGGCCCATCGCAACCGTAATATGCCAAGGCTCGGTTGCCATTGAGAACATTGCGGCTCCGCCAGCGCCACCAACTGCGAACACGACGGCGGCAGTCAGTTTTGGTCCAATACGGTCGAGCGCTTCGCCGATCGGGATCTGCATTGCTGCGAATGTCAGAAACCAAACACCAGACGCCGTGGCAAGTTGTTCGACGGTCGCACCAGTTTCAGTGGTTAGTGTCGGTGCGAGTACCGCCATGAAAGCACGGAAAAACTGGCTCATTCCGTAGGCCAAAATAAGGACGACGATGCCGAGACGCATTTTTAATTGGTTCCCGACGGCAAGGCCGCGTTCCAGTCAGCCTGTGAGACCGTGTAGCACTTCCACGGTTGCACTGCGCCACCGCCCAAAGACAGGTCAACATCATAACGCCATTTCGCACCGATTTTCACGCTCGCTTTTTGGGAGCGGATATTTGACGGAGCGATATGCAACCAAACCTCGTCGAAGGTTTCGAAAGCGTATTCTAGCATCAGTCGCTTGAACGCCCGATTGGTCGCGCCACCCCAATACTTACTGTCGATAAAGGTATAGCCGATGGAAATGCTGTTGGGCACATCGGGGGCGGGATAGTAACGAGAACAACCGATTACCACCCCATCTTCTGTGCGGAGAATGACCGTTTCCTGGCTCGCCAGAAGGCTATCGAAATATGGATCAAAAACCTCGCGCTTGTAGCGGTCGCTGGCGGGGTGCCCAGCCCAAGTCACAGGGTCCGACGCAGCATGGTAGAGGGCATCGCGATCGGCTTCAGTCATCGGAGAAATAGAATAACCGTATCCGCTGCGGGTAGGTTGGGGATCAAATGCCATGATGTCCTCAATTTGATCAAATCAAGGACATCATTAGCTGGCAATTTCGAACAGGTCAAAGGGCGCGACTGTGTCGCCCTTCTGGCATTTGATACGCGTCGATCCTTTGAGCGCAGAGGCGCGCAATCAGACGCGCATTTTCGTTCAGGCGGATCACGTTGTTTTTGATAACCATTTGGTCATGGAACTGATCGATCATTGGCTGAACCATCTTTTGAATGGTTGAAAGTGGCAGGCCATGTTCTGCGGCTATGTCAGCGAGATCGAGTTCAAAGCTGCACATCAGCTTTTCAATCATATCGCTTCGCAAGGTGTCATCGTTGCTCATGGTATGACCACGCGCCGTTGCCAGCTGTCCACTTTCAATCGCAACAGCGTATTTCGAAGACGTCGAAATGTTCTGCGCGAACCCTTGCGGATACTTCGAAATTGCCGAAGCGCCCAAGCCGATCAAGACCTTTGCAGTATCATCGGTGTAGCCTTGGAAGTTGCGATGCATTGTCCCTGCTTTGTCTGCAGTCGCAAGGCTATCTTCGGGGCGAGCGTAATGGTCGATGCCGATCTCTTGGTAGCCGTCCCACATGAACAAATCGCGGGCGATGTCGAACAGGTCGAGACGGGTTTCTGCGTCAGGGAGTGCGTCGGCAGGGATCATAACTTGCCGCTTGGCCATCCACGGAACGTGCGCATAACCATACAGAGCCACTCGGTCTGGTGATAGGGAAAGAACACGCTGCACAGAATCCGCCATCCGTTCACGTGTTTGGTGCGGCAGGCCATATAAGATGTCCATATTCACTGATTTTATCCCCGAATCGCGGAGCATCGTGACAACATCACGCGTTTGATCAAAAGTCTGCTGGCGGCCAATCGCGTCTTGAACGGCCGGATCAAAATCCTGAACGCCAATTGACGCACGTGTCATACCGATTTTAACCAGTGCGTCGATGCGGGCTTGGTCGACCTCTGTCGGATCAATCTCTACCGAGAATTGCAGATCGTCGGCCATTGGGCGGAATGCGTTCACTGCCTCGCCCAACTCGAGGATCAAATCAGGGGGGAGCAACGTCGGGGTGCCCCCGCCTAAGTGGATTTGGCTGATCAGCACATCCTTTGGCAGGTGCGCATCGATCAGAGCCAGCTCTTTTTTTAACAATTTCAAATACGGAACCAATGGACGGTCTGTGCTTGTCCCTTGGGTGCGGCATGCGCAGAACCAGCATAGGCGTCGGCAGTACGGGATGTGTAAATACAATGAAACACGTTCGCCCGAAGGAACAGCCTGCAACCATTGCGCGGTCGTTTCGGGAGAGACATTCCCGTTAAAGTGATTGGCAGGTGGGTAACTCGTATAACGCGGCGCGCGAGCGTCAAAGAGTCCCAATTCCCGCAATCTGCTACGGGTTTCCATTGTGTATCCCTCCAAAAAATGGGTTATAGTGTTTCCTTAATAGCTGCGCGAACCAGGATTGTTTTTGCGATGAGTCAAATCTCGCTCGATATTCAGTGCCAAGAATGTCCAATTCGTCATCGGGCCGTATGTGCCAAATGCGATTCAGACGAACTCGAAGCATTGGAGTTGATCAAATACTATCGGAACTACGAGGCCGGTCAGTCGATCGCGTGGGCCGGTGATGAACTGACGTTTGTGGCGTCGGTGGTGCGTGGCGTGGCAAGTCTGAGCCAGACGCTAGAGGATGGTCGGACCCAGATGGTTGGGCTGTTATTGCCGTCGGATTTCATCGGTCGTCCGGGCCGTGCAAATTCGCCCTATGACGTTATCGCCGTTAGTGATGTGACCCTTTGCTGTTTCCGCCGCAAGCCGTTCGAACAGCTCTTGATGACGACGCCTCACGTTGCGGAACGCCTTCTAGATATGACGCTGGACGAATTGGATGCGGCGCGTGAATGGATGCTAATCTTGGGTCGCAAGACTGCACGTGAGAAAATCGCGAGCCTTTTGGCGATCATTGCACGTCGTGAATCTGTGATCGGAATGTCGCCGCTGTCAGGTCAGATTAATATCAATCTGCCGCTCACTCGTGAGGCGATGGCGGACTATTTGGGTCTGACGCTCGAAACCGTGAGCCGTCAGATTTCTGCCCTGAAACGTGAAGGCATTATTCATCTCGACGGAAAGCGGCGCATCCGCGTTGATGACTTCCAAGCATTGTTACTCGAAACGGGCGATGACATGGATGGCGGGATGATCCCCTAAAAAAGGCGGCCACTGGCCGCCTTTGTCATCTTTAATGTGACATCAAAAGTGGGATTTCTGTCCGCTCAAGGAGGTCACGCGTCGCTCCACCTAGAATTGATTCGCGGAAACGGGAATGGCCATAGGCGCCCATCACGATCAAATCGCAGCCATGTTCGGTCGCGAACCGCATCATAACATCGGAAACACGCGGCATTGTGCGGGCAAGGATGGATACCTCAGCCCGAATTCCGTGGCGCGAGAGCATCATGCAGATTGCACCACCCGGATCTGACCGTTCAGGAGAATGGCTCGGCGGATCAATCATGACGATATCGACCTGATCAGCCGCAGCCAGAATCGGAATGGCAACGCGGATTGCGGCAAAACTTTCGCTGCTTTCGTTCCACGCAATCGCCACGCGTTTAAAAGGTTCAACACCTACAGGACCCGTTTCGGGCACCACGAGAACAGGTGCGCCAGTGCCGAAGAGTTCTGCTTCGAGGACGTTGACCTGAAGTGGGCCGCGGTTTTTGCCGTACGGCTTCGAGGCAACGATAAGATCAGAGTAGCGGGCAAGACGCGCAACCAGTGTGTCCAGACCCATCTGAGGAATGACGACAGCTTGCGTTGAAAGCGCCCCTTTTTCGCCGGGTAGATGCTCAAGAGCCCATTTTTCAAGGGTTTCAGCACGCGCTCGGGCTTCGGCTAGACCGGTTTCGACCATGACGGCCGATGTTCCGCCCGGCATGGGATCATAACGTGCCGGGTCAATGCCAATACAGTGAACATCAAGATGCGCGTCTAACCGGCTCGCAATTGTGTGAGCTGTCACCAGCGCGTCTAAGTCAGCCGCACTGTCGGTTATAACGACCGAAATGGTCTTGTAAGGCATTTCATACTCCCGTGATGGTCATGCTCTATCGGCACGTTTGGACCTGTATTGGGTAGCAAAAGAAGGCTCACGATAACTTGACATGGATCAAGGCAGTTGAGCTGGATGGGTGGGAAACCCCAACCAGAGCAAAAGTCCTGCGAAACGAATCCACGCAGGCAGAAGAAGGGAACGTTTGATATGTGGGATTGGATTAAAATAGTGGTGTTGGGGGTTGTCGCCCTTGCCGCCGCAGTTGCCGCGAACTTCGCGCGCGACCTGGCTTATCAGGTCCATGCGTTGATCGTGATGGCCGTCGCTGCCGGCCTCTTTATTTGGTCGGTGCGTCGCGCCGGCGAACCTAAATCTGCGCCCGAGACCGGCTATATGGACGGCGTCGTGCGGTATGGGGTCATCGCGACCACCTTTTGGGGCCTTGCTGGCTTCCTGGTGGGGACGTTTATTGCGTTTCAGCTTGCGTTCCCTGCGCTTAACTTTGAATTTTTACAGGGCTTCGGCAACTTCGGTCGCCTGCGTCCGCTGCACACCTCTGCAGTGATTTTCGCATTTGGTGGTAACGCACTGATCGCGACATCGTTCTACATCGTTCAGCGCACTTCGGCTGCTCGCCTTTGGGGCGGCAACCTCGCGTGGTTCGTGTTCTGGGGTTACAATCTGTTTATCGTTCTGGCCGCAACTGGCTACCTGATGGGCGCAACCCAATCGAAAGAATACGCAGAACCAGAATGGTACGTTGACCTCTGGCTAACTATCGTTTGGGTCGCATACCTGCTGGTGTTCCTCGGAACGATCATCAAACGCAAAGAGCCGCACATCTACGTTGCGAACTGGTTCTTCCTGTCGTTCATCGTCACGATCGCGATGCTTCACATTGTCAACAACCTCGTTGTTCCCGTGTCGATCTTCGGTTCGCGTTCGGTTCAAGTGATGTCTGGCGTTCAAGACGCGATGACCCAGTGGTGGTATGGCCACAACGCTGTGGGCTTCTTCCTTACCGCTGGCTTCCTTGGCATGATGTACTACTTCGTACCAAAACAGGCTGAACGTCCAGTTTACTCCTACAAACTGTCGATCATCCACTTCTGGGCGCTGATCTTCCTGTACATCTGGGCTGGCCCGCACCACCTGCACTACACCGCTCTGCCTGACTGGGCTTCGACCCTTGGTATGGTGTTCTCGATCGTGCTGTGGATGCCGTCGTGGGGTGGTATGATCAACGGTCTGATGACCCTGTCTGGCGCATGGGATAAACTGCGCACTGACCCGATCATCCGTATGATGGTTATCTCCATTGGCTTCTACGGTATGTCGACTTTCGAAGGCCCGATGATGTCGATCCGTGCAGTAAACGCACTGTCGCACTACACCGACTGGACCATCGGTCACGTTCACTCTGGCGCTCTTGGCTGGAACGGTATGATCACCTTCGGTGCTCTGTACTTCCTGACACCGCGTCTGTGGGGCCGTGCATCGCTCTATAGCCTCCGCATGGTGAGCTGGCACTTCTGGCTCGCAACGATCGGCATCGTTCTCTACGCTGCGTCGATGTGGGTAACTGGCATCATGGAAGGCCTGATGTGGCGTGAAGTTGATGCGAATGGCTTCCTAGTGAACTCCTTCGCTGACACCGTTGCTGCGAAATTCCCGATGTATGTGCTGCGTGGCACGGGTGGTATTCTCTACCTGACTGGCGCACTCATCATGGCCTACAACCTGTGGATGACAGCATTTAGCAAGCGTGTGCCTGCTGCCGCTGCTGTCGCCGCTGCAGAATAAGGAGATCGGGAAATGGGTATCCTTGATAAACACAAGGTTCTGGAAAAGAACGCCACCCTGCTTCTGGTCGGTGCACTCGGTGTAGTTACCATCGGCGGGATCGTAGAAATCGCTCCGCTCTTTTATCTGGAGAACACCATCGAGGACGTAGAGGGCATGCGCCCCTACTCCCCGCTGGAGTTGGCGGGTCGTGAAATCTACATCCGTGAAGGCTGCTATGTCTGCCACTCGCAGATGATCCGCCCGATGCGCGATGAGGTCGAACGTTACGGCCACTACTCGCTCGCAGCGGAATCGCAGTATGACCACCCGTTCCAGTGGGGCTCCAAGCGTACAGGTCCTGACCTCGCACGTGTTGGCGGCCGTTACTCGAACGAATGGCATGTGGATCACCTCGTGAGCCCGCAGTCGGTTGTGCCTGAATCGGTTATGCCGAAATACAGCTTCCTGCTGAATCGTGATTTGGAGCCAACCTATATCGCTGACCTCATGTCCACCCACGCGGTTGTTGGTGTTCCTTACACCGAAGAAATGATCGCAAGCGCTACCGCTGACTTTGAAGTTCAAGTCAATCCGGATGGTGATTGGGATGGTCTGGTGGAGCGCTATCCGGGTGCAGTCGTCGCGAACTTCGACGGCCAACCCGAGCTGACCGAGATGGACGCATTGATCGCCTATCTCCAGATGCTTGGCACTTTGGTTGATTTCTCCACCTTTGAACCTGATGCGAGCCGCTAAGGAGAGTGTGAGATGAACTACCACATTTTCCGCGAAATCGCAGACAGCTGGGTGCTATTGGCGATGTTTGTCTTCTTTGTGGGGGCGATCCTTTTCGCTTTCCGTCCGGGTAGCCGGACGGTCCACAACGAAGCGGCAAGCGTGCTGTTTCGGCACGAAGATGCCCCTGCACCTGACACAAACGTTGATCTGGAGGCTCGGACATGAGCACGCGTAATGATAAAAAAGAGGTCGAAACGACCGGCCATTCTTGGGATGGCATCGAAGAGTACAACAACCCGCTTCCGCGTTGGTGGGTCTGGGTGTTCTACGCCTGTATTGCATGGGGCGTATGGTACACCGTAGCATATCCCGCCTGGCCAGGTCTCAAGGAGGCAACCGCCGGTTACCTCGGCTTCTCGACCCGCGCACGGGTTGCGAACGAAATGGCAGCGGTTGATGCAGCTAACGCTGATATGGTCGCCGCGCTGGAGACTGTTGATCTGGCCGCTCTGAAAGATGACGAAAACCTGCACGGCTTTGCTGTGAACATGGGTTCGGCTGTCTTTAAAGCGAACTGCTCTCAGTGCCACGGGTCGGGTGCGGCTGGTGCCAAAGGCTACCCAGCTCTCATCGATGACGACTGGATCTGGGGTGGCCGTATCGACGAGATCGCATTCACTGTGACCAACGGTATCCGTAACGAACAGTCATTCTCGGCTCGCGGTTACGGCGGTGTGATGCCGTCCTTCGCAGACGTCTTCTCTGGCGAAGAAACCAGCGCGGTAGTTGCATACGTTCGTGGAATTTCGGGCCAAGAGCATGATGCGGCTTTGGCTGCTGAAGGCGAAACCCTGTTCCTCGACAACTGTGCATCTTGCCACGGTGACGCAGGTATGGGCAGCCTTGCTGCTACTCGCGAATACGAAGATCCGACTGCGCTTTACCCTGATGGTGAAATGACCGGCGCTCTGAACCTGACTGATGCTATTTGGCTCTACGGCGGTGACGAAGCAACGATCACTGAAACACTGGTCAAGGGTCGCGCAGGCGTCATGCCTGCTTGGTCCGAAGAGTTCCGTCCTGGTTCTGGCCTGTCGGCTGCTGAAATCAATGCAGTTGCCGCCTACGTTCACCAGCTTGGTGGCGGTCAGTAAAAGAATTTTCGACGCGGTGTTGCAGCCGCCGCGTCGAAATCCATCGGTCTAGCCCCCTGTTCGCGCATGACGCCTGACCGATGACTTCCCTCTGGCGAGAGGGCCACACCCTCGGCTGGTTTCACCGCCGAGGGTGTTTTCTTTTGCGAATTAGGTAAAATTTAATCCTGAATCGCTCGTGTGACAATTACTGTTGATCTGAGTCAAAGCGACTTGAATGCTCCCGTTCCAAAAGGGGACAATGCGAACAGCCATATTAGGATTTAATTATGTCTTCTCCTGAGGCCCCAGAACAACTTTACGCCGCCCGCGAACCTGTATTTCCGCGTCGTGTTAAGGGGAAATTCCGTAATCTTAAGTGGCTGATCATGATCATAACCTTGGGGATCTACTATCTGACCCCATGGATTCGCTGGGACCGTGGTCCGGAACTGCCGGATCAGGCGGTTCTCGTTGATCTCGCCAGCCGCCGCTTCTTCTTCTTCTGGATCGAGATTTGGCCGCACGAGTTTTATTTCGTGGCGGGCTTGTTGATTATGGCAGGCCTCGGTCTGTTCCTCTTTACCTCCGCTTTGGGGCGGGTTTGGTGTGGTTATGCTTGCCCGCAAACCGTCTGGACCGACCTGTTTATCCTTGTTGAACGCTGGGTCGAGGGTGACCGTAACGCCCGTGTCCGTCTTTGGAATGCGAAGTGGAGCGCAAACAAAGCGCGTCTGCGTCTGACGAAGTGGGTGCTTTGGGCGTTCATCGCTCTGGCGACTGGCGGCGCTTGGGTCTTCTATTTCACCGATGCGCCGACGCTTCTTGTTAATCTGGTGAACGGTTCCGCTCACCCGATTGCATACACCACACTCTTTATTCTGACCGCGACGACCTTCTTCTTTGGTGGCATCGCGCGTGAACAGGTTTGCATCTACGCGTGCCCGTGGCCGCGCATTCAGGCCGCGATGATGGACGAAGACACCATCACCATCGGCTATCGTCATTGGCGTGGTGAGCCGCGCGGCAAGCTGAAAAAACAAGCGGTTGATACCAATCAGGGTGATTGCATCGACTGTATGGCTTGCGTGAACGTGTGTCCGATGGGGATCGACATCCGCAATGGTCAGCAGATGGAATGCATCACCTGTGGTCTGTGTATCGACGCATGTGACGAGATGATGGACAAGATCGGCAAACCGCGTGGTCTGGTCGACTATCTCGCTCTCAAGGACGAGGAATCCGAGACGCAGGGCAAGCCAACAATCCCAGTGCTGAAGCATATCCTGCGCCCTCGCACGATCCTTTATACTGCGCTGTGGTCTATCGTTGGCTTTGCTCTTGTATTCGCGCTGTTCATTCGTTCGGATATCGATATGACGGTATCGCCCGTGCGTAACCCGACCTTTATTGTGAAGTCTGATGGCACCATCCGTAACGTCTATGAGGTTCGCCTCCGCAACAAACACGGCGAGGCACGTCCATTTGGGTTGGCTCTGAACAATGGGTCTGAACTTAACTTGGATGTTGAGGGCTCCGAGGGCACCATCATCACCGTGAATGCTGATGAAATGAAAAACGTTCGCGTCTATGTCGAAGCTCCAGCAGGCAGCGAAGCCGCCTCGTCTGAGCGTGTGCCGTTCACCTTCTGGGTCACCGATTTGACCAATCAGGAACGTGCGTCTGTCGATACGATCTTTAATGGAAGGAACAACTGATGCTCGGTTTCTTTAAGGCCCCAATCACTGGTCCAAAGTTCTTTGCAATCTTTGCATCCTTCTTTGTGGTGATCATTGCTGTGAACTTGGTCATGGCCTTCAGCGCAATTCGGACGTTCCCCGGTCTTGAAGTCAAAAACTCTTACGTCGCGAGCCAAGAGTTTGATCGTGAACGGGCAGAACAAATCGCGTTGGGTTGGACTGCCGAGGCGCGGGTCGAGGGTGATGAGTTGATCCTTGAACTGGTTGGTGCTGATGGACAGCCTGTCAGTGACGCGCAAATCGGCGGCATCTTTGGTCGCCCGACCAACGTGCGTGATGACCAAATGCCAGAGTTTGTGTTCGATGGGCGTGTTTATCGTGCACCGATCAACACAGCGCCGGGGAATTGGGATTTCCGTCTCAAAGCGGTTGCCGCCGATGGCACCAATTTTCATCAAAGGCTTCAGGTTAAGTTCGGAAGTTAATCATGAGCACCGCTGAATATCCCGGAGTTGCTGCTTGTCCCGCCTGTGTGGCAACTCCAATCGCCATCCGTCGTGCCGCTAAGGACGCGACCGAAGGTAGCCGCGAATTGCATTTGTCTCTTCCGACGATCCACTGCGCGGCTTGTATTCAGACGGTTGAACGCGGACTTCTCGCTCGGGAAGAGATTGAAGATGCACGGGTAAACTTGACCCGTAAACGGGCAACCGTGCGGGTGCCTGCGACCACAAGCGACGAAGACGTAGTCGCGTTCATCGCGGGCCTCGGATACGAGGCAACTCCGCTGGACAGCGCAACGCTCTCGGTGGGCGAGGCGGACCGTTCAGCACGTGATCTGGCGATGCGGTTAGGCGTGGCTGGGTTCTCTATGATGAACGTAATGCTTCTGTCTGTTGCCGTTTGGTCCGGGGCAACGGACGCAACACGCGATTTGTTCCATTGGCTGTCTGCCTTAATTGCGCTGCCGACCATCGTGTTTTCGGCGCGGCCATTTTACACAAGCGCATGGCGCGCACTAAAGGTGGCGCACTTGAATATGGACGTGCCGATCACGCTAGCGATTTTGCTCGCGGCTGGCATGTCATTGTTTGAAACGATCAGCCATGGCGACCATGCCTATTTCGATGCGGCCTTGTCGTTGACGTTCTTTTTGTTGGCTGGTCGCTATCTCGATCAAAAAATGCGCTCCGTTGCGCGATCCGCCGCGACCGAGCTTGCCGCGATGGAAGCACCTACCGCGCTGCGCATTGGTGAGAGCGGAGCGGAGACCGTATCCCTCAAAGACGTAGCTGTAGGTGACCTTCTGCTAGTTCAACCGGGTAGCCGCGTGCCTGTCGATGGTGAAGTGGTCGGTGGAGCATCCGAACTAGACCGTGCATTCCTCACAGGTGAAACGGATCCCGTCGCGGTCAGTATCGGGACCGAAGTGAAGGCGGGCGAGGTCAACCTGACAGGTGCCCTGCAAATACGTGCCACAGCTGTTGGTGAGAATACCTTGCTACATGCGCTGGCTGACCTTGTGTCTATGGCAGAGCAGGCAAAGTCCAAATACAATTCCTTGGCTGACCGTGCTGCTCGCATCTATGCACCGCTCGTTCATATCCTTGCGTTCGCAGCGTTTGTTTTCTGGCTGTGGATGACGGGTGGGGATGTGCGGCATGCGATGAATATTGCTGTTGCTGTTCTGATCATCACCTGCCCTTGTGCATTGGGTCTGGCGGTCCCTGCGGTGTCTACAGTAGCGTCAGGACGTTTGTTCAAAGCGGGGCTACTGGTCAAACATGCGACCGCGCTCGAACGCCTCGCTGAGATTGACGAGGTGGTGTTCGATAAGACAGGTACGCTGACAAAGGGAACGCCTCGGCTCATCACCCAGTTGGACCCTCAAGTGCATGCGACCGCGTCTGCATTGGCTCAAGGGTCGGGCCACCCGCGGTCTAAGGCGATTGTTGCTGCTGGGCGGGGACGTGATCTGCCGTCCGTGACAGTGACCGATATAACTGAACAGCCAGGTATGGGGGTTCAGGGTCTACTCGATGGTCGGACGGTGCGTTTGGGACGCGCCGAATGGATTGGGGTTGAGGGCGAGAGCGCTACAATCCTCGATATCGATGGCCAAATCTTTGCGCTCCAATTCGAAGATGCGCTGCGCGATGGGGCAGCGGAGTTGATTGAGGGTCTTAAGGCGCAAGGAATGCCTGTGACATTGTTGTCGGGGGATACAACCGCCGCCGTATCCAAGCTCGCTGATGAACTGTTGATCACCGATTGGCAGGCGGGCGTATTGCCTCAAGACAAGGCCGAAGTTCTGCGTGAGAAAGCCGCGCAGGGTAAACGTGTCCTGATGGTTGGTGACGGCTTAAACGACGTTGGTGCACTGGCTCTTGCTCATGTGTCAATCGCACCAGCATCGGCGCTAGAGGCTACTCGGGTCGCCGCAGATATGGTGTTGGTGAGCGGGAACCTTTCGCGGATCATAGAAGGTATTAAAACCGCGAAATCGGCCCGGTCTCGAATTCTTGAGAACTTTGCCGTAGCGGCGGTCTATAATATGATCGCAGTGCCGATAGCCTTTGTGGGCTTTGCAACGCCACTTGCGGCTGCAATTGCTATGTCATCATCTTCGATTATCGTTTCACTCAACGCTCTACGGACCAAGTAAAATGGAAGTTCTCTCACTCCTCATTCCCGTATCGCTGTGCTTGGGTGCGGTAGGTCTATTCGGGTTTTTCTGGACGATGCGGTCCAAACAGTATGAAGACCCAGATGGTGATGCAGCCCGCATATTACGGACTGACTATGACGATCATCCGGCTGATTGATCGAGCGGAAGACCAGACAACAAAAAAGGCGCCCCAGAGGCGCCTTCTTCGTAATTGGTCGGAGCGAGAGGATTCGAACCTCCGACCCCCTGCTCCCGAAGCAGGTGCGCTACCAGGCTGCGCTACGCTCCGACCGTGGAGTGCGGGTTACCGTTTCCATATGGGATTTGCAAGGCCCTTGGAGCCTAATTCACTTAGGAATTTCCGCCCTGTTTGACCTTGAGAATGCGCATCAAAACCGAGACCCGTGGAGAGGTAACGGTTTCGCTCCGAAGGCGTGTTTGGGACACTGGTTTGGTGTTCGACGCACCACGAGTTTCGCGTAAGACGATGTAGATACCAGAGGCGATAATGATCGATGCTCCGATGACCGTGGGCGCATCGAGTTTTTCACCGAACAGAAAGTAACCGTAAACCGTCGCCCAAATGATCTGGCTATATTGCATGGGTGCGACGATAGCTGCCTCGCCAGAGCGATAAGCCTGAATAAAGAGGAAAGACGCGACGAGACCGAAGAGAGCGATGATGCCGGTCATGCCTAGATGCTCGATCTCCATCGGTTGGTAGACGAATGGCATCGCAATCGCCATCGCCGCGAAGTTGCCCAGCATCGGATACATTAACATAACGACGGAGCGTTCTTCAGCGCCAATCTTGCGCGAGATGATCGCTACAACGGCGTTGGTCACCGCGGCAAACATCGCTGCAAAGTGGCCTAGCGACAGTTCAGAACTGCCAGGGCGCAGCACGATGATGACCCCGATCAAGCCGACGATAACGGCCAGCCAACGATGAATGCCTACCTTTTCGCCCAGCAGCGGGATCGCCAGAATGGTGATCAACAACGGTGAGGCAAAGAGGATTGCGTAAGTCTGCGCCAATTCGAGCACGGTGAAGGCATAGAAGGCGCAAACACCGGTATTCACCATGCACGCCATACGCAGGGCCATCCAATATGGGTGGCGAGGGATGAGGTTATCAGCCTCTGTATCGCGCATCAGGATGATCGTGACCAATGGGAAGCTCAACAAAGCCGCAAAGAAAATGATCTGGAACGCGCCAAAGCCCGCTTCTCCCAGATACTTCACAACGACGTCGTGGGTTGCGTAGATACCCATCGCGCCCAAGGCATAAAACGCCCCTTTTACGTTGCTCTTTGCGTACTCCGCCATGGTGCCTCCGTTTGCGCTAACCCAGCTATGGAGCGGGTTTTGGCGTGGTGCAAGTGATAAACTCCTGACTTCAGGCAAAAGAAAACGGGCGCTCAAATGAACGCCCGCTTCCTAAAATTTAGATCGCGATTAGAGCGATGCGTCGAGGGCAGCGATGATCTTGTCACCCATTTCCGAGGTGGAAACAGGAACGCCACCTTCAGGGCCGAGCAGGTCTGCAGTGCGAACGCCATCTGCTAGAACCTTCTCAACCGCTTGTTCCAGACGGTCAGCTTCGGCGCCTTGGTCGAAAGAATAGCGCAGAGCCATTGCGAACGACAGGATACATGCGATTGGGTTTGCTTTGCCTTGGCCAGCAATGTCCGGCGCAGAACCGTGTACCGGTTCGTAGAGTGCTTTCGGACGGCCATTCTCCATTGGAGCGCCGAGCGATGCCGACGGCAACATGCCGAGAGAGCCAGTCAGCATAGCAGCTGCATCCGACAGAAGGTCGCCGAACAGGTTGTCGGTTACGATAACGTCGAACTGTTTGGGCCAGCGGCAGAGCTGCATTGCGCCTGCGTCTGCATACATGTGGGACAGTTCAACGTCTGGATATTCCGCATCGTGAACTTCGGTGACAACCTGACGCCACAGGATACCCGATTCCATCACGTTGGCCTTCTCCATTGAGCAGACCTTGTTGCCACGTTTACGTGCCAATTCGAATGCCGAACGTGCAACGCGTGCAATTTCGGATTCGGTGTAACGCTGGGTGTTGATCCCCACGCGCTCATTGCCCTCTTCGATGATGCCGCGTGGCTCACCGAAATAGATGCCCGAGGTCAGTTCGCGGACAATCATGATGTCGAGGCCAGCAACGACGTCTTTTTTCAGCGACGAGAAATCTGCAAGTGCGTCAAAACACTGGGCCGGTCGCAGGTTCGAGAACAGGTCCATTTCCTTGCGAAGACGTAGAAGGCCACGCTCTGGCTTCACCGAGAAGTCCAGGTTGTCGTACTGCGGACCGCCAACAGCGCCGAGCAGAACAGCGTCAACGTCTTGCGCTTTGGCCATTGTGTCGTCGTGCAGCGGGGTACCGTATTTGTCGTAGGCGCAGCCACCAACGAGGTCTTCGCTTACGTCAAAAGCGAGGTCGCGCTTGTCGCCGTACCAAGTGATGATCTTCTTAACTTCGCCCATTACTTCGGGGCCGATGCCGTCGCCGGCGAGGATCAGGATCGAGGGGTTGGACATCTCGTACTTCCTTGTCTGAAAAGGTCTGGGATGGCCTATCTGTTTGCTGCCCAAGGGTCAAGAAACCAAGGGGTTTATGGCGCTGATAAAACATCTACCCAAACGGGGCGATGTGGTCCGATAGGTGTGTCCTCTATTCCTGCGTTTTGAATTGTCAGAGTGGTGGACGGCAAAACGATATCTACACGTAACTCGCCGATGGGTTCGGGCCAGTGTGCGGTGGGTTGGTTGGGAAGTGGCTCATGTATCCGTGGGTCGGCCAAGAGATCGATTATGGCTTCACGTCGTCCCTCCCCGCGGTCGGGATCAAGATTGGCGATGCCTAATATGACGAAGTCGTTAGGTGGAGGGCCAAAGTCACCGTTCAGAATCCGCTGCCAGAACTGGATTTCATCTGCATTTCGACGCCCATTTCGATCCTCGGGTCCATCGAAAACAGGTGGAGTTGCCGAAAAAGCTAAGAGCGTGAGTGGATGGCTTGGTGTTAAAACTTCGACCTGCCAATGCCCTACACTCGACAGCCGTTGGATACTTCGAAGGGGATCATCTTTTGCCATGAGGCTCTGCGGAAGGTCTGCCCAAAGCACATCACTGTAGTCGGTGACAGTTCCGATGGGGAAGTTCGATAGAATGGCCATTCCACCGTCACCATTGAAGCGTCCATAGCCAATTGCGTCGCGCGCCTCACCAAGCCGTCCATTTTGATCGACATCGAAGCCCGTTTGCATGCCGCTGTTGGGTCTCAGCGCAAAAACATGAGGATAGGGGGCTGTAAGGCGGTCATTGAGCGCGTTCAGTGCATGAAGGTCGCGGTCATAATCGATATCGGTCAGCAAAAGAACGTCAGCGGCCAACGCTTCGATTCGTTTTGAAACCTGCCAGATCTCAGGTGTTTTATTGAGGATGTCGGCAAGCAAAAGCCCCGGTCCATTTCGGGATAGGGGCGCTGCGTAGGTTGCGATACGAATGTTGTCCGCCCAAGCGGGCGATACACCAATCCAAATCAGGCAAGCTGCAATGAATCGTCGGATAGCGTGCGGCGACGTTTGTCTTCGATCAGTTGTGCTACGCGCCCCATCGCGATACCGCGCATTAGGAGTGACGCTGGTAGGAATGCCCATGCCGAAACCGTCCAAATCAACGTGTGCGGCTCTGCCAAGCTGATCGGGTCAATAAAGTCCGACGCCAGCTTTACGAAGGCCGGAAGGACAAATGGCAGGAGAAATCCAAAGATAATGTTAACTTGGCCATCGCGTTGAAGGCGTTCCACAATGTCCCCACCTGCCGTCGGGTCGAAGGTTGGCATGTTGGTCCAGACGTTGAAGCCACTTGTGCGAGACGGCCATTGGTTCATGCGCAGAGCTAGAACAAAGCTCGCCAACGATACAATAGAAACAAGGTATGAGATGCCCGCGGCAGTGCGTAGCGATTGGATTAACTCCACATCGGCGTCTTGCGGCAGCATCAGAACCATCAAACGGACAGGCGAATACGGGAAATCGATCATCTCGGACAGGCGATGCCCGACAGCCGAAATGAACAGTGTCAGTGTGGTTTGCTCGAATTTTCCACGCGCGATCAACGTGATGAAGAATACGCTCAGGAATAGTGCGATGAATCGGATGCGGTTAAACGGCGGTGCGTCACGGAATTCGACTAAGCTGGGGTAGTCCGAGTTGTATTCCACAAATGTAAAGACAGCCGCGATCAACGCTACAAGGGCGACGATTTGGGTGGTGTCTGAATGGGTGCCCGGTAACAGCATCGACGGAGTTGCAACAAGCAATACCACAAACGCCGCACGCAGAACTGCCCCTGCAATTCGCGAAAACACTACTCTTTTTTCCTCAATCCGGCCGGACCCGATGCTTTGCCGTGTCCTGTTTCCAGTTTGACCTCGTGCAAAATGCACGATCTGCCTCATCTTTGACATAATGTTGCCCATTTTCGGACCCCGCTGCAACTAACGGGTTAATATGACGAAATCTATTGGGCGGTTTTGCGGCATGAGTGGTGCGAGAATGCAACCATTTCAAAGCGGTGCGTGGGCGGGCGCAGCTGTGGCACGAAATGTGGCAAGCTACATTTGTTATGTATCCAAATGTATAGCGGGGACCGCCTTTTGGACGATCCCCGCTAATGTAACGCTATATCTTGTGGTTTAGAGCCACGGACGCTCTGCATTGGACTTTGCTTCGAACGCATCAATCGCCGAAACGTGTTCCATGGTCAGGCCGATATCGTCCAAGCCGTTCATCAGGCAGTGTTTTTTGAACGCGTCGACTTCGAAAGCGAACTCTTGGCCATCAGAGGTGGTAACAACCTGATTCTCAAGATCGACAGTCATCCGAGCGTTGGAGCCCTTTTCCGCGTCTTTCATCAGAACATCGACAACATCCTGCGGGAAGACGATCGGCAGGATGCCGTTCTTGAAGCAGTTGTTGAAGAAGATGTCTGCGAACGAGGTCGAGATAACACATTTGATGCCGAAGTCAGCAATAGCCCACGGCGCGTGTTCACGCGACGAACCACAGCCGAAGTTGTCGCCAGCGACGAGAATCTGCGCTTCGCGATACTGCGGTTTGTTCAGGACGAAATCAGCGATTTCGTTGCCCTGACGGTCGTAACGCATTTCATCGAACAGGTTTACACCCAGACCGGAACGTTTGATCGTCTTAAGAAAGATCTTTGGGATGATCATGTCGGTGTCGATGTTCACCAACGGCATCGGTGCAGCGATGCCCTGAAGTGTTTCAAACTTTTCCATTACATCATCTCCCGAACGTCGGTGAGTTTACCGGTGATTGCAGCAGCTGCAGCCATTGCCGGCGAAACGAGGTGGGTGCGGCCTTTATAGCCCTGACGGCCTTCAAAGTTGCGGTTGGAGGTGGATGCGCAACGCTCGCCCTCGGCCAATTGGTCGGGGTTCATCGCGAGACACATGGAGCAACCAGCCATACGCCATTCAAAGCCGGCATCTTTGAAGATGTCAGCCAGACCCTCTTCTTCGGCCTGAGCGCGGACAAGGCCCGAGCCGGGAACGACCATGGCACGCATGCCGTCTTTGACTTTTTTGCCCTTCAGGATTTCTGCAGCGGCGCGAAGGTCTTCGATACGGCCGTTGGTGCAGGACCCGATGAACACGGTGTCGATTTCGATATCGGTCAGTTTCTGACCAGAGGTCAGGCCCATGTATTCGATCGCGCGTTTCGCAGCTTCGACTTTACCGCCTTTGAAGTCGTCCGGCGACGGAACGACGGCAGATATCGGCAGGACATCTTCGGGCGAGGTGCCCCAAGTTACAACGGGTTCGATCTCTTCACCTTTGAGGGTCACAACTTTATCGAAGTGTGCGCCTTCGTCGGTGAACAGGGTTTTCCAGTATTCAACAGCTGCGTCGTAATCAGCGCCTTTCGGAGCGTGCGGACGGCCTTTTACGTAGTCGAAGGTTTTCTGATCAGGAGCGATCAGACCAGCGCGCGCGCCGCCTTCGATTGCCATGTTACAAACAGTCATACGGCCTTCCATTGAAAGATCGCGGATCGCTTCGCCGCAATATTCGATGACGTAGCCAGTGCCGCCTGCGGTGCCAGTTGCACCGATCACAGCCAGAGTGATGTCTTTCGCGGTCACACCCGGCATCAGTTTGCCAGTGATTTCCACTTTCATGTTTTTGGACTTTTTCTGGATGAGCGTTTGGGTCGCCAGAACGTGCTCAACCTCGGACGTGCCGATGCCGTGCGCCAGTGCACCAAATGCACCGTGAGTTGCGGTGTGGCTGTCGCCACATACAACGGTCATACCCGGAAGGGTCCAGCCCTGCTCTGGGCCAACGATGTGCACGATGCCCTGACGAACGTCGGACACAGGGTAGTAGTTGATACCGAACTCTTTTGCGTTCTTGTCGAGCGCAGCAACCTGAATACGGCTGTCTTCGGTCATGGTCGCTGGGTCAGCACGGTCCAGAGTGGTCGGAACGTTGTGATCCGGAACAGCGATGGTTTTTTCCGGAGCACGCACTTTGCGGCCAGCCATGCGCAGACCTTCGAATGCCTGCGGTGAGGTCACTTCGTGAACGAGGTGGCGGTCGATGTACAGCAAGCAGGTGCCGTCTTCGGATTGTTGGACGACGTGTGCGTCCCAGATTTTGTCATAGAGCGTCTTGGGCGACATGGCTCTTACCTTTGGAAATGTTGAAAGTCAGATCGTGAGGACAGGCGCAACGATGCTGCGCCTCGCGCAACATTACAGTCGGGCGAGGATCGAACGGCTTTCGCCGTAAAACCGTTCACGCAACCGCGCGCGGTCATCCATGTCGAAAATTTGGATCATGGGCGCCCACATAGTTATTTTTGGTGAGTCTCGCAAGGAAACTCTGCGTGGGTGGAATGTCACATATGCGATTCTATACGTTGTTTGCTGTTGCGGTCCTGTTCTGTTGAAAATAAAGCGATGTGCTGCTACTTTTAGCACATGCCCAGCGTCGGGGTTTGGACGACGCGCAACCCCGGAGGACAATGACCTGTCTTTCAATACCTCGGCAGATGCGACTGCCCACATGGAGCCAGCGATGACCGTGGCTTCAAATAACGTAACGAGCGATGACATTCTCGCCGCTGTCGTTGCGTCTCTCGAAGACGATAAAGCCGAAGATATCGTGCAGATCCCTCTGCGTGGTAAAACTGAAATGGCTGACTTCATGGTGATTGCGTCTGGCCGTTCGACCCGTCAGGTCGCTGCGGTTTCGGAAAAACTCACCGAACGGATGAAGCAAGCGTTCGGCATTATTTGTAAAGTCGAGGGCGCAGAGATTGGCGACTGGGTTTTGGTCGACTGTGGCGACGTAATCGTCCACGTCTTCCGTCCCGAAGTGCGCGAATTCTATCAGCTGGAAAAAATGTGGCTCCCGACAGGGGCTGCTGAAGCCTGAACCGATGCGCGTTCATATAGTTGCGGTCGGCCGCCTTCGGGCGGGGCCGGAACGTGACCTTATAGACGATTATCTAACACGGTTTGACCGAACAGGACGGGCGCTTGCGCTCGGTCCTGCGAACGTCATTGAGGTGGAAGATAAAAAGAACGCGGGTATGGGAGCCGAGGCAGCATTGCTTGAAAAGGCGATCCCAAACGGCGCTCTCATTTGCATCATGGATGAGCGTGGAAAGGTCATGACGTCTCCGGACTTTGCCGACCAACTTGGGGGCTGGCGTGATCAAGGCCGTCAGGACGTCGCCTTTGTGATTGGTGGTGCGGATGGTCTGGACCCTGCGTTCCGTGCCAAAGCGGATTCTGCGTTGTCTTTTGGCAAGATGGTTTGGCCCCACATGCTGGTGCGTGTGATGCTGAGCGAACAGCTCTATCGTGCTGCGTCGATCCTGTCTGGTTCGCCCTATCACCGCGCCTAATCTTGCTCTCCAAAGAAGGCGGGTTCCGTTCTCCGAATTGCCATGCTAGCCGTTTTGCATGTGGGCAATTTTTCTTCAAACTCTCCCCTTCTTTATGTTGATCGCGCTTGGCTATGGGTCAGGGCGAACGGGTTTCTTTTCATCTGAAGCAACTTCCTATCTAACGAAGTTCGTTTTTTATTTTGCCCTGTCGGCAATGTTGATCCGGTTCTCGGCAAACCTGTCGTTTGACCAGTTGATCGATTGGCCGTTCATGGGGGCATACCTAGTTGGATCGATGGCGGTCTATCTGCTGGTCACCATGGTCGCCATTATCCGAAAACTGGGCACCGCTGAGGCTGCGGTAGAGGCACAGGTTGGTGTGATCGGGAATACGGGCTTTCTCGGTATTCCGATGTTGTCCATGCTCCTCGGTGAAGAAGCCATCGGCCCGATTATGATGGTGCTGGTTGTCGATCTGATCGTCTTTTCCTCACTTATCGTGATCTTGATCTACGGGAGCCGCCACGGGCGTTTGTCGTGGAGCGTGTTTGGCACAGTTGGAATGGGTCTTCTGAAGAACCCGATGATCGTTTCTATCGTGGTGGGCATGTTGATCTCGGCATCTGGCTGGTCGATCCCTCGCCCGATCAATGATTTCCTAACCATCCTTGGTGCTGCCGCCACTCCGGGGGCTTTGTTCGCAATTGGCGCGTCGCTGGCGAGCAAGTCGGCGGAACGGCTGGTCGTTGCGGGTTGGCTCAGTTTCGCGAAATTGGTGCTGCACCCTGCATCCGTTGCTTTCGCCGCGCTTGTCCTGTTCCGAGTTGATCCCTTCCCGGCCTCGGTTATGGTTGCGGCGGCATCGCTGCCCGTTGCGGGCAACGTCTACATTCTCGCGCAGCATTACGGGGTTGCCCCCGCGCGCGTGTCAGCGTCGATCCTCGTTTCGACGGCGCTTAGCATTTTAACGGTCTCGGCTGTGATCGCCTGGGTCCAAGTCTAATCGGAGGTCATCAATGGAAACGATTTCGCAAAGCAAATGCTACGGCGGTGTTCAAGGTGTGTATCGGCACGCATCAGAAGCGACTGGCACCGATATGACCTTCGGTCTGTTCCTGCCCGAAGAGGCTGAACATGCGCCTGTTCCCGTCCTTTGGTTCCTAGCCGGTCTGACCTGCACCCATGAGAACGCGATGATCAAAGCGGGCGCTCAGGTTTGGGCAGCAGAGCACGGCATTGCGCTGGCGTTTCCCGACACTTCGCCGCGTGGTGAAGGTGTTGCGAATGATGATGCTTATGACATGGGGCAAGGCGCTGGGTTCTATGTGAACGCAACCGAAGCGCCGTGGGCACCGCATTTCCGTATGTTCGACTATGTTACGGATGAACTGCCACGGATCATCGCTGCGAATTTTGCGGTCGATGAGGACCGTCAGTCGATCACTGGACACTCAATGGGTGGTCACGGTGCGCTGACAATAGCGATGAACGTGCCCCGCTATCGCTCGGTCTCCGCGTTTTCGCCGATCTGTAACCCCACCGCTGGCGACTGGGGTCGTCCGCAGTTCACGGCCTACTTGGGTGCCGATGAAAGCAAGTGGGCCAAACATGATGCGGCCCTGCTGATGCGAGACGTTGGCCTCAATATCCCTCTGTTGGTCGATACGGGTGCAAGCGACCAATACGCTGATTATCTCATGACCGAGAAGTTCTGGGCCGCCACCGCAGAGCGCCGTATCCCCGCAACCCTCCGGCTGCAGCCGGGCTACGACCACAGCTACTTCTTTGTAACCTCGTTCCTTGAAGATCACATCGCATTCCACGCAGAGGCTCTCTACGCGTGATCTACGTTGATGCCGATGCCTGTCCGGTCAAGGCCGAGGTAGAGCGGGTCGGAACCCGTCATCAGACACGTATGTTCATCGTGTCGAATGGCGGGCTGCGTCCGTCGCAGAACCCTCTGGTCGAAACGGTGATCGTTCCCGAGGGACCTGATATCGCCGATATGTGGATTGCAGAGCGCGCGACCAAGGGCGATGTGGTTATTACAGGCGATATCCCTTTGGCTTCCAAATGCGTTGCAGCCGGTGCTCGGGTTCTAAAACACAACGGTGAGGCACTGACCGAGGCCAACATCGGCAACGTCCTCGCGACACGGGATTTGATGGCGGACCTACGGTCGGCTGATCCCTTCCGTCAGGGTGGCGGTAAACCATTCTCCAAAGCAGACAGATCACGGTTCCTCGACGCCCTAGAGCGCGAGTTGCAACGTATAAAAAGAGGCTAAACATGGGTATCGAAGCCGTCGTTTTTGACATTGGCAACGTTCTGATCGAATGGAATCCCGAACGTGTTTATGATCGCGTGATTGGGGTTGAGCGCCGCAAGGCGATGTTCGCGGCTGTCGATCTGCACGGCATGAACGATCAGGTGGACCGCGGTCAGAATTGGTATGATGCTGTGTCGGAATGCGCGGCGCAGAACCCTGACTGGCACGACGAAATCATGATGTGGCACGAGCGTTGGCTCGAAATGGCGTCACCAGCAATCGACCACTCGGTGCGTTTGTTGCGCGCGCTTCGGTCTGCGAACGTGCCAGTCTTTGCCTTATCGAATTTCGGCATTCAGACCTTTGAAATCGGCGAGCGAGAATACCCGTTCTTAGAAGAATTCGACCGTCGTTACATCTCGGGGCACATGGGCGAAGTGAAACCTGAGCCAGAGATTTACCGTATGCTGGAAGACGATTGCGGTGTTGAGCCAACGGCGCTTTTGTTCGCCGACGATCGGGCTGATAATATCGCTGCGGCCGCTGCGCGTGGCTGGAAAACGCATCTCTTCACGGATCCGCAGGGATTTGCAGCTCGTCTCGTTGCCGAAGGTTTGTTGAGCGAGGAGGACGCGAAATGATCGACATCGTTCCTTTTGACGAAGGTCAGGCATTGCTCGATTGGATCGGGCTCACAGACGCGATTGCCGAAGGTCACAGCCTCCCCAAGGCTGAAATTGCCGACACGTTTCTCTATCGCGGTGATGATACGCTGCTTACCCGTAGCGCATGGATTGATGGTCTCGGGATAGCGGTCAAAGCCGCCACGATTTTCCCAAAGAACAACGAAAAGGGACTGCGCAACGTCAACGGCGCTATGAACCTTATGTCTGATGTCACGGGCGACCTCGAAGCGGTTATTGATTTTGGCCTCGTGACAAAATGGAAAACGGCAGGGGATAGCTTGTTGGCAGCTCGGCGTTTGGCGCGACCAGAGAGCGAGAATATCGTGATCATAGGCGCGGGAACGGTCGCTGCCTCCCTGCGCGAGGCTTATGGCGCGTTATTTCCGAATGCTCGTTTTACTATTGCGGGGCGCCGGCTTGAATCCGCTTCAGTCCTTGCTGCGCAATATCCGGCCACTGAGGCCACTACGGATGTTGAAGCTGCTGTGCGTGCCGCCGATATCATCACCTGTGCGACACCAGCTAGACAGATCGTGCTTAAAGGCGAATGGCTTCACACGGGTCAGCACGTCGATCTGATTGGTGCGTTCCGACCTGACCTGCGTGAGGCGGATACAGAGGCTCTTTTACGGTCTCGGGTGTTCATGGATAGCCGTGACACGGTGCTCCACGATATTGGCGAACTGCGCATCCCGATCGAGGCGGGGGAGTATGATCCTGCGAACGTTGTTGCGGACTACTACACGCTGGATGGTTTTACCCGCGAAGCCGACGACATCACGCTGTTCAAGAACGGTGGTGGCGCTCACCTCGATCTTATGACGGCGCGGTATATTTTGGACCGGTGGCGCGCGCGTTAGGCCGCGAGCGCCGTCCGCTTTTCTTTGATTGGAAGGTGGACCAAGGCCGAGAACGCGCCAACGCCGACACCAACCCACCATACGTAGGTGTAGGTGCCGTAAATGTCGTAGAGTTTGCCGCCGAGCCATACACCCAAGAAGCTACCTAGCTGGTGGGAAAAGAACACGATCCCATAGAGTGTACCCATGTAGCGCAGCCCGTAGAGGTGCGCGACGAGACCAGAGGTGAGTGGAACAGTGGCGAGCCAGAGGCTACCCATGAAGATCGAGAAGATGATGACGGTTAGGGGTGTCATCGGCGTGAGGATGAACCAAGCGGCGATAATTGTTCGTGCGGCATAGATGCTAGCGAGCAGATACTTCTTAGAATACCGTTTGCCGAGGTAGCCCGCCAAAAGCGTCCCCATGATGTTCGCCAGCCCGATCAAGGAAATCGCGGCCGCGCCTAGAGCAGATGTTGAGTTTATACCCATCCCAGCCAAGAACGTGCCGCCCGCAATTGGGCCACAGCTTTCTGCTACGAATGCGGGGAAGTGGGCTGTGACGAACGCGAGCTGGTATCCGCAGGAAAAGAAGCCGAGGAAAATCATTGTGTACGAGGGGTCGCGGAATGCACGGATCAAAATGGTTCCCATGCTCTCTTGCAGTTCAGCCTTTGATGCGACCTGAGGGGCACGCATGAATGGTAGCAGGAGAAGTGTCGCGAGAATTGCAGCGGCAAACCACAAGAACACGTTTTGCCACGACATGGATTGCAACAGGAATTCTGCCACTGGTGCGCCGAATACTTGTCCTGCCGATCCTGCCGCCGTCGCAATCGCGAGGCTCATGGAGCGGTTCTCATCCGAACTGGCGCGGCCAACAACGGCAAGAATGACGCCGAACCCTGTGCCTGCGATGCCAAAGCCGACAAGAATTTCATACAGTTGATGCTGAATAGGGAGCGTCGCACCTGCCGACAGGATCAAACCTGCTGCATAGGCCAGTGCGCCCAGAATAATGGCCTTACGATCGCCGACCTTTTCAGCAACCGCACCGAAGATCGGCTGCCCTATTCCCCATGCAAGGTTCTGGATCGCAATTGCGAGGCTGAAATCAGACCGCAACCAATTGAATTCCGTAGCGATGGGAATCTGAAACACCCCAAACGACGCACGGATAGAAAAGCCGATCATCACGATGATGCAGCCGGTGATCAGGACGGGTGTAAAGAGGGGCGCGCTTTTGTTCATGGCGCGACAGTGTCGGGCCGTTTGATTGCCGTCAATCGGCTGCTTTGGATTTTTGATGACATTTTGTGCGGCCCTGCATTGCCGTTTGAAATGCGGCGCGGCTTTTCTTTGGTCATGCTGCGGGCTATGTGCGGTTTATGACTGGTATCATTGATGCATATCGCACAGGCGTTGCCGAAGGCCGCCTGAAACCCGACCCCGCCCAAGAAGCGGTTTTGGATGCGCTTGAACGTGTTCAATCAGAACTGGCGCAGCCGCCAGTAAAGAAAGGTTTCTTCCGTAGGGCGGCTCATACACCTGTTCGGGGGCTTTATCTGTGGGGCGGCGTAGGGCGCGGGAAATCCATGTTGATGGACCTGCTCTATTCCTTGGTCGATGTGCCAAAACGGCGTGAGCATTTTCATGCGTTTATGCAATGGGTCCATTCTGAGATGGCAAAGGCGCGTGCGCAGGGCGTGGATGATGCCATCGTTCCTGTTGCCGATGCCTTGGTCAAAGATGTTCGGCTCCTTGCGTTCGATGAAATGCAAATCAGTGATATTACTGACGCGATGATCGTCGGGCGTTTATTTGAAAAGCTGTTTGAGGCGGGTGTTACGGTTGTTACCACCTCAAACCGCGTTCCAGATGATCTCTACAAGAATGGCCTGAACCGCCAACTTTTCCTGCCCTTCATTGATCTAATCAAAGATCAATTGGAGGTTCGCGAATTGATCAGCGAGACGGACCACCGACAGGGTCGCTTACATGATGAAAAACGGTATTTCACGCCGATCACGCCCGAAGCTCGTGCGTCCATTCGGGCAATTTGGACCGATTTTGCAGGGGACAATGCGCACCCTCTCGTCCTTAAAGTTAAAGGTCGCGATGTCACGCTGCCCGGTTTCTGGAATGGCGTGGCAAGAGCGTCGTTCTTTGACTTGTGCGGGCGGATGTTGGGGCCAGCAGACTACCTAGCCGTTGCAGACGCCGTTAGGGTTCTGATCCTCGAGGACATTCCAGCGTTGAGCCGCAATAACTTTAACGAAGCCAAACGGTTCGTCACTTTGATCGATGCGCTCTACGAGGCTAAGGTTGAACTGATATGCTCTGCGGCATCGGAACCAGAAACGCTCTACCTCGAAGGGGAGGGGGTGTTTGAATTCGAACGCACCGCCAGTCGTCTGAGGGAAATGCAGGACAAGACTTGGGGTAAACAAGTCGAGGCATAAACGATGGGCGGGGAAATCCCCGCCCTCATTCTTTTAGCCCAGCTCTGGGATGACCAATCGCTGGCCCGTTTGGATGCGATCAGGGCTGGATAGAATGGTGCGGTTCGCTTCGAAAATGCGGGGGTAGTATTCGACCGAGCCGTAGAATTTCACCGAAATCGACCCCAAGCTGTCGCCTGAACCAACGGTGTAGAACCGAAATTGTTCGGTTTCCCCTGCGCGCTGGACCACGCGAACCTCAACACCGTCTGACGGCCCCAACGGTGTGGTAGGAACGGCTGCGCGTTGGCCCGTCGTGGCTGCGGTAGCCTCTTGTACAATCGATGCAAGGAGCGTCGCGGTATCGACACGACCGTCAGACGTCACAAGCATGTTTGGAACGGTGATCTGACCAGCCGATGCGGCCTCGTTCAAGAGCGCGTCGATGTAAGAGTCTGATTGACCTTCTTTCAGCGCCCACGCGACCAGAGTTTGCAGATCGTTCTGTTGGGGTGCGGCGGCGGGCTGTCCCGTTGCACCGCGGATGCCTGACAGAACACTCGCGGTCATGTTCATCATTTCATCCCCGCCTTGCTCGGCAGGGGTTGGCACAGGTGCCGCGCCTGTTGCCAAACCAAGCGCCGCCAGAACGCCAGCGGTCGTATCACCTATGGAACTCGTGTCGGTTTGGATCTTGAGCTCTGGTTCCTGTCCTGCGCGAGATGCCGCCAAAATGCGGGCCGCAGCCTGACCTGCAACACCTGGAGCGGGGGCGATGGCTTCAGCAACACCCGGTGCCAATGTGCCAGTCGATCCAATCGGAGCAGCCACAGGCGCAGTCACGTTGCCAGTTTCATTGCGTGTTACGTCAATTGTGGCAGGTTCATCGTCTGACGAGAACGGTGCCAGAATAATCACGATGCAGATCGTCAAAGCCGCGATGAAAAAACCTAGTACGGTGCGGATCATAATGCTCTTCTCCTAAGCGGCTTAGCCGTCATTCGACGGCGTAACAGTTGTCAGACCAAGCATGACCCAATCCTGCACACCACCACGGTAATAAAACAGTTTCTCGGCGGGGTATCCCGCCTCTAGTAGTCCTCGGATCGCGCGGGGTGATTGATCACACCACGGGCCGTTGCAATACAGCATGAGGTCGAGGGCGTTTGTGAAATCTAAGCCTCCGCCAATTTCGACTGCGCCGAGCGCTTTGATGATGTCGGTGCGATATGGATTTGAGGCTTCCAGCGTTGTGAATGGCACATTGATCGCACCGGGAATTGCGCCGCGAACGAAAAAGTCAGGGACGCGGCTGTCGATCAGCAAACCACTGCCATCGGCGACTTTTGTAGACAGGAAGTCGATGACTTCCAGTTCGCCAACAGTTTTCACACCATCCTCAATGGTCATCGGGTGAATGCAAAACGGTGGACAGGGGCGAGATGTCTTCGCAAAATCACCCGTCAAAAGGTTTTCCGTATCTTGAATTCGGCTGATTGTGACCGTCGTGCCGTTCAGGTCAATGACGGCCTCGGGCATATTGTCGGTGATTTTCACGTCTTGAGCCTGCGCAGCGCCAAAGCATACGCAGAGTCCGATCGCAATACTGCTAAACAGTCGCAACATCTTCTGTCCCCCAATCTTCGAAGCACATTTTATTGGTATGCGCTGGCAGGCGCTGTGTGTTCCGTCGCTTTGACCGCATTTTGGAGAATCAGGTCGCGCAAGTCAAACGTGCGAATCGCCTTAATGGGTTCACGCATAAAGAGATTCGCAAAAATGATTCGGTATCAGTGTGTTACAAACAGAAAGACGAGCCAAAATAGCCCGCCTCCCCGCCCTGCCTGGCCGGTATGCCGTCGCGCGTTAGCGTCCAACAGCGAATTCTACCGTGAATCTAGCGGTCTAGGTGATTCGCGGTCAAGGGGAGCGATTCGAATCGTACGTATATTTTGACGCTGTTTTTCGCACCATCCGAGTAGGGACGACGGCCCTTACCCGTTGCTGCGCAGAATGTGACCCGCCAGATAGAGCGAGCCGCAAATCAGAATACGAGCGGATGGATCGGCTTTGACGATTTCCACGATTGCATCGGCGGTCGAGTTTGCCGTTTTGACTGTGGCAAAACCTGCCTCATGTGCCGCGTTCGCTGTTGTGTCTGCAGGAAGTGTGTTGATCTCGTCAGGGATCGAAATTGCGGTTAGACTTTGCGCGACATCGGCCAGCGGGCGCATGTAGCCTGTCACGTCCTTAGTGTTCAGCATTCCGCAAATAAGATGGGTCGGGCGCTGCGGTAGGCGGGACAGTGTTTTGGCAACAGCTTCACCACCCGCAGGGTTGTGACCGCCATCAAGCCAGAGTTCACAATTGCCAGCCAATTCGATAAGCGGTCCCGTTTTCAGGCGCTGCATCCGTGCGGGCCATTCCGCTTTGGTCACCGCGGCCTCAGTCGCAATGCTCGACATGCCAAGCATGCGTAGTGCAGCAATCGCAGCGCCAGCGTTTTGGATTTGGTGGGGGCCAGGCAGGTTGGGGAGCGGTAGGTCGCAGAGGCCCTGTTCGTCCTGATAGACCATGCGTCCATGCTCTTCGTTGATCTGCCATTGCTGCCCGAAGGCGGAGATAGGCGCGCCGAGGCGGGCGGCCGTTGCTTCGATCACGTCCATGGATTCATCTTGCTGCGGCCCAACGATAACGGGCACGCCACGCTTAATTATACCAGCTTTTTCGCCCGCAATTGCCGTCAGGGTCGAGCCAAGGAACTGCTCGTGATCAATCGAAATTGGTGTCAAGATCGAGAGCGCAGGTTTCGCCACAACGTTCGTTGCGTCCAGACGACCACCCAGGCCGACTTCAAGCAGAGTGTAGTCCGCAGGAGTCCGCGCCATCGCTAGGATTGCAGCGCAGGTTGTGATTTCGAAATAAGTGATCGGCTCACCGCCATTGGCCGCGTAGCATTCGTCCAGAACTTCGGTGAGGTAACTTTCCGAGATCAGCTCGCCAGCCAACCGAATGCGCTCATGGAACCGTGCGAGGTGCGGCGAGGTATAGGCGTGAACCTTTTTACCTTCGGCCTCTAGGCCCGCGCGGATCATGGCCTGCGTCGACCCTTTGCCGTTCGTTCCAGCAAGGTGGATGACGGGCGGCAGATCGTTCTGCGGATTGCCAAGAGCGTCCAGCAAACGCCAAACGCGGTCCAAAACAAGGTCGATGACCTTAGGGTGCAAGGCCATCATCCGTTCGAGGATCACGTCCGAAGTCGGAGTAGTCATTTGATTTGGTTATTCCGCTTTTGCAGGTTGTTCAGCAGGCGCAGGAAGGTCAGCAGCGACAACAGCATCCATGCCCATGAGCATGCGGATGATTTGCGCCAGCTCTTCCTTTTGCTTGCCACGCGGTGTCACGCGGTCGAGCATCCCGTGGTCTAGCAAGTATTCGGCGCGCTGGAACCCTTCGGGCAGTTTTTCGCGAATGGTCTGTTCGATCACGCGCGGGCCTGCGAAACAGATCAGGGCGTTGGGCTCTGCGATATGGACATCACCGAGCATCGCATAAGATGCGGTGACGCCACCTGTGGTCGGGTGTGTCAGAACCACAATGTAGGGTAGGCCCGCTTCTTTGAGCATATCGACTGCGATGGTCGTGCGGGGCATCTGCATCAGCGAGAGGATACCCTCTTGCATACGTGCGCCACCGGCAGCGGAGAATAGAACCAGCGGACGGCCAAGTGCGACAGCGCGTTCAGCAGCAGCGATGATCGCGTTGCCGACATACATCGACATCGATCCACCCATAAAGCTGAAGTCCTGAGCCGCAGCCACGATCGGTGTGCGGAAAATCTCGCCCTCGGCAACCAACATGGCTTCTTTTTCGCCGGTTGATTTCTGTGAGGCCTTCATCCGGTCCACGTATTTTTTCTGGTCACGGAATTTGAGTGGGTCGTCGATTGGGGTCGGGACCTTCACCTCAGTAAAGATGCCGCCATCAAAGAGAGCGGTAAAACGGTCGCGCGGCGTAATCGCCATGTGATGATTACAGTTTGTGCAGACGTTCTGATTGTCAGCCAGTTCACGGTGAAACAGCATGGTTCCACATTCGCCACACTTCGTCCAAAGGTTCTCAGGAACCTCACGACGAGAAAAGAGCGAGTTGATCGTCGGGCGGACGTAATTCGAAATCCAGTTCATCGCGCTTGCCTTTGTTCGCTATTGGTGACCGAAATAAGCCGCGCCGCCCTGAATTGCAATCAACGCTTCTATTGGTTGATACCAAAGGTATGGTCGCCTAAACCGCAATGGGCTGCGACCCGGAGGCGACTATGAATTTAAAGATGCGCGTAATGGCTGCGTTTTGGGGCGCTTCTCTACTGGTGTCTGCATGTACTTTGGACGGCGGTTTGGCCTCTGGGCCCAAGTCTATTGACGTTTTGGGCGGTGAAATCACCGTTGCAGCACCTGAAGGCTACTGTTTTGATCAAAGGGCAAGTCGTCTGGCAGAAGGCTTCACAGTGGCAACTCCCTGTGGTGCGTCTCGCCTTGCTTTGATCACGACACAAATCGGTGAAGCGGACAGCGCGGCCGTCGCTGGGGCAGAAAACGCGCTGTTGCAGTTGATTCAGCATCCTGATGGTCGAGCTTTGCTGAGTGGGGCAGGTGACCCTTCGACGATTTTTGTGCATCACGTCCAAGTTCACAATCACCGAGTTGAGGTTTTCTTTAGCGATACTGCGTCGTCCCTGTCGGATGGGCTACAGCCGACGCAGTGGCGCGCGTTCCTCGACTATCAGGATCGGATGGTCACGGTCTCTGTGCGGTGGTGGGATCAATCGCCTCTCGATCAAGCACAGGGCCTGGCGGTGTTGCGGGCGGCAGCGTTGGCTCTAGTAGGCGATTGATGTTTCAACAAAAGTGCCGACTGTGGCTTGACGGCATGACCCAACTCGGGGGATTGTCGGCATGGTTGTGCCAAGACAAAAGGGACATTCGGGCAGGATGAACCTGATCGACAAATTCATGATGCGCCGCCTGATGCGCTATTTGGCGCAGATGGTCAAAGACGCGAAGACCAGTAAACTGGACTTGGTTCGACGGCGGCTGTTCTCTGCTCTCGAAGTGCGCGCGAGGATGGATGAGTTCATCTATGTCGCGAACGAACGTCTTGCGTTGCCGATGATCGGTGCAAACCGTTTCCCGACCCCGCGCGGGACCGACTGGGCATGGCGCCCGCAATTGTGGCGTGGTCCTCTGGGCGTCAAAGGCATGGCCTCGGCACCGTCCAAGACGATGATTGGCGATGAGGTCACGCTCTATCACGATTGCCAAATCAGCGAACTTACCCTGCGCCAATTGCGCAATACCCGCGAAGCCGATCTTGCCCCTTACGGTTTGCGCATGGACGTTTTCAAATTCGACGGCACCTATCTGAGCCTCGCCATCGATTTTCCGGATGAGGCCTGCCATGGCCTTACGATGAAGCATCTTGTGCGCTGTGACCCTATTATTGAGACGGAAAAACCGCTCGAGATATTTGCGCGTTTGAACATCAAACACGGCCCCAACGTTGAACAGATCGTTCGCGAGCTGCCACTGGGGGCGAGTAGCCAGATGGTCGAATTCGACCTCGGGTATTCAAAGCTCAATGAAAAGCGGATCGAGAAAGTTTGGATGGACCTCATTTTCGAAGGCCCGTCTATGAATCAGGTAACGGTGCGTGACCTCACGCTGTGTCGTTATCCTCGTGCTGAATTCTAATCAAAGGGACCGCGATGAGAACTCCAGCCCTGACAAAAACCCGCTTGTTCGAAGGCGTATGGGAAGGCGTCCTAACCGTCTCAACGCAAACAGCGCCATCCATTGTTGTCACGCATTTGGCACGTGAGATTTCTGGCGTTGATGTGAGTGGTGCCGAGGGTGGCTGGGTCGTGCGTGTTCCCGTACCTGCCGACGTACTGAGTGATGGCGTGCAGACCTTTATCATCGCAGACCGAGATAGCGGTGACACTCTCGCGACCTTTTCTATTATTTGCGGTGAGCCGGTAGCTGAAGACATTCGAGCAGAATTGGACCTTCTGCGTGCCGAGCTCGACCTTCTGAAAAAAGCCTTCCGTCGTCATTGCGTGGAGACGATGTGAGTCGGTGACGCCGCGTTGTAGGTGACGCGCTGGGAAAGTCGCTGCATTGTGCCCCCGAATAGGGAGGCCACTATGACGAAATATCCGCACCTGCTTGCTCCGCTCGATCTGGGATTTGTAACCCTAAAGAACCGCGTTCTTATGGGGTCGATGCATACGGGTTTGGAGGAGACCAAGGACTGGAACCGCGTTGCCGAGTTTTACGCAACACGGGCGCGGGGCGGTGTGGCTCTGATGGTCACAGGTGGCATGGCCCCAAACAAAGAGGGCGGTGTTTTCCCCGGTGCGGCTGGCCTATTCACGGATCAAGACATCGCAAACCATCGTATCGTGACGGACCGTGTGCACGAGGCGGATGGCAAAATCGCAATGCAGATTCTTCATGCGGGTCGCTACGCTTATGGACCTGATTGTGTGTCTGCTTCTGCGGTCAAATCTCCTATTTCCCCTTTCCCTCCCAAAGAGATCGATGAGGATGGGATCGAAAAACAGATCGCCGATTTCGTGACCGCCGCGACCCGCGCCAAAGAAGCGGGCTATGACGGGGTAGAGGTGATGGGGTCCGAAGGGTATTTCATCAACCAGTTCCTCGTTTTGCATACCAATAAGCGCACTGATCGCTGGGGCGGGGACTATGAGAACCGTATGCGGCTACCTGTCGAAATCGTGCGCCGTATCCGCGAGGCCGTTGGGCCTGAGTTCATCATCATTTATCGACTATCGATGATCGACCTGATCCCGAACGGGTCATCCTTTGAGGAGGTGATCCAGCTCGCCAAAGCGGTCGAGGCGGCAGGCGCAACGATCATCAACACTGGTATCGGTTGGCACGAGGCCCGTATTCCGACTATCGCGACCAGTGTTCCTCGCCGCGCGTTTTCTTGGGTTACCAAAAAGCTGATGGGTCACGTGAATATCCCCGTCATCACATCGAACAGGATCAATACACCTGATGTTGCAGAGGAAGTCTTGGCCGATGGATGTGCGGATATGGTCAGCATGGCGCGTCCGTTCCTTGCCGATCCGAATTTTGTCGCCAAAGCGGTTGCGAACAGGGCTGAGACAATTGCGCCCTGTATCGCCTGTAATCAGGCCTGTTTAGATCATACCTTTGGCGGCAAGTTGAGCAGTTGCTTGGTGAACCCGCGTGCTTGTTTTGAGACTGAGTTGGTGGTTGCACCTGCAAGTGAGGCGAAAACAATCGCCGTGGTCGGCGCGGGACCTGCTGGCCTTTCGATGGCTCTGACGGCTTCTGAACGTGGGCACAAGGTTACTATTTTTGATCGCAGCGACCGTTTGGGCGGGCAGCTCAATCTCGCAAAGCAAGTTCCAGGCAAGGAAGAGTTCCATGGCCTCGTCGATTGGTTCGAGACTGCGGTCGCCGAAGCTGGGATTGAACTACGTTTGAATGAAACGGCGACGGTTGACGCGCTGCGGTCATTTGATGAGGTCGTCATCGCGACAGGTGTTGTGCCGCGCGATCCAGAAATCGAAGGTCAGGATTTGCCTCACGTTCTGTCCTACATAGACGTCCTTCGGGGTGCCGATGTTGGTAAAAAGGTTGTTGTGATCGGTGCAGGTGGCATCGGTTTTGATGTCTCGGAATTCCTTGTCACTGGTGACAGTCCGACTGTGAACCTTCCTGAATGGCTTCGTGAATGGGGCGTGACGGATCCGTCGGACCAGCGAGGTGGTCTGGCTCCCGAAGGACCGCAGCCCGATGCTCCAATCCGCGACGTGACCCTTTTGCAGCGCAAGGCCGAAAAGCCTGGGCGCCGTTTGGGTAAAACGACGGGCTGGATCCATCGTGCAACGCTCCAGATGAAGGGCGTAACGATGAAGGGTGGCGTGAACTACGAACGCATCACACCCGAAGGTATCTGGGTGTCGACGGGTGAAGCTCGTGAAAACCTAACACTGATCCCATGTGACAACGTTGTCTTGTGCGCTGGGCAGGTGTCGGAACGGTCGCTTGCAGATGCGTTGGAAGCCGAAGGGATTCCTTGCCATGTCATCGGCGGTGCGGATGTTGCGGCGGAATTGGACGCAAAACGGGCAATCGACCAAGGCACGAGATTGGCTGCAACCCTCTGATTTCACAAAGGATGATCTACCCGATCGGCCTCGCGGACTATTCCTATGCATTAGAAATTGTCCGCGAAAATCCCTGATATTGTCCGCACATGGCCGAGATTGTGCCCGATTTGGCGACGATACCATGAGCCTAGGAATTAGTATCAAAGGGTCGAGTAATGGATCGCCTTACCGAAATGGAAGCCTTCGCCACAGTCGTGGATCAGGGCGGTTTTACGGATGCCGCCAAGAAGATGGGGATTTCAAAATCCGCTGTCTCGAAGCACGTATCCGCACTCGAAGCGCGCCTTGGTGCTCGGCTTCTCAACCGAACGACACGTCGAGTTAGTCCGACTGAGATTGGTCTGGCATATTACGACCGCGCCCGCCGCGTTCTCAACGATGCTGGCGAAGCGGATTCACTCGTCACCTCGATGCAATCTGCGCCGTCAGGCCTGTTGCGAATTTCCGTCGCCACAGATTTCGGTGTGAACCACCTGTCGCCAATCTTGGGTGAGTTCCTGCAGGAATTCCCTGACATCACCGTCAACATGGTGCTGAACAACCGTTATGTCGAACTGATCTCTGAAGGCTTTGACATGGCGATCCGTATTGGTGAGCTAGAGGACAGCACCTTGCGGGCACGTAAGCTGACGGAAACCAACCGTCGGATGATCGCATCGCCGCATTACTTCCAGAAATACGGCCGTCCGCAAAAGATCGACGATCTGAACGACCACAAATTGCTCCACTATTCGAACCAAGCGAACAGTGCGGTTTGGAAAATCACTGCTCCAAGCGGTGAGAAGCGTCAGGTTCGGACTGCGGGTTGGCTCACGGTAAATGACGGTCAGTCGCTCTTAAACGCCTGTGTCTCGGGACTCGGCATCGCGTACCTGCCGTCGTTCCTCTACGCGGATGCGATGAAGCAGGGCCTCGTCGAAGAAGCTATTCCCGACCTTCCTGTTGAAACCCAAGGCATTTACGCCGTCTACCCGCCGGGCCGTTTCACACAGCCCAAAGTGCGCGCATTCATCGATTTTCTCGTGCACGCCTATGCGGAAAAAGGGCCAGATAGCTGGTAATCTGGTGAATAAGTCGATCCATTCAGCGGCGTCAGGGGCAAACCTCCGGCGCCGTTTCCAATTCAAGTGTCACCATCTCGATCCCATGAACGTCATGAAGCGTGGTGCGTATGTTCTGCCTTATCCACGCGACATTGCCCCAAGCGCTATGTGCGATGACGATATGGGCGGTGAGTGCGGTTTCGTGTTCTTGGGCGGACCACAGTTTCAGGTGATGCAGGTCGTCCACGCCCTCTACTGCCATGATCGTTGCCGTTACGTCTTGGGGCGACAGATGCTCTGGGGTGCCGAGCATTAGGATGCGGATAACACTACCCATTTCGCCCAAAGCCATCCACAGAATATAGGCTGCAATGAGCAGCGTGATGGCGGGGTCAATCCAGAGCCAACCGAATACGAGAATGGCTATCCCAGCAACGATGACAGCAACGGACCCTAAAGCATCGGCGACGTTGTGCAGGAAGGCAGCACGGATATTCACGCTGTCTTTTGCCATATGAAACGTCAGCCAAGCGGTTACGAGGTCAATCACCAGCGCAAGGCTGGCCAAGCCTACAACCAACCAGCCATCAACGGGCTGGGGGTCCAGAAAACGCATGATGGCCTCAAAAGCCAGCCACAGCCCGACGAGGATTAGCGAGGTGTAGTTGGTCAGCGCGGCAACGACTTCAGCGCGTCCATAGCCAAAGGTCATGATGTCATCGGCGGGCCGACGGGCAATCTTGCGAGCGAAGAATGCTATGAACAGCGAGAACGCGTCTGACAAATTGTGCAGGGCATCCGCAATGAGGGCGAGGCTGCCTGATAAGATACCACCGACGATCTGAGCCACCGTGAGCAATATGTTTACACCGACGGCCAGCGCCATACGACCATCCCCGGTTTTCGGATCAATGTGATGGTGATGATGGTGATGAGAATGGGCCATTTTATACCTTGAAATACTTATCTCCTTCTATCCTAATTCCTCTAGTTACTAGAGGTTCAAGGGCAAAATGTACTCCATCGGCGAATTATCAAAACGCACGGCCGTAAAGGTTCCAACGATCAGATATTATGAGGAAATCGGGCTGATTGAACCGTTCGACAGGACGTCTGGCAATCAGCGGCGCTATGATCCAGAAGGTCTGCGTCGGTTGACGTTTATCAAACACGCGCGAGATTTGGGTTTGCCCTTAGATGCAATACGCGACTTGATCGCGATGGAGGATACGCCGGGGCGGCCTTGCTCAGAAGCTCATGCGATTGCGCGGTCGCATCTCGATCACATCCGCGAACGCATCGCCCGCCTACAACGGCTCGAAGCGGAATTGGCACGGATCTCTGCGACCCATGATCATGGGACCATTGAGACATGCGGGGTGTTAGAGGCGCTCGGTGACCATCACGGTTGTACGACGGATCACAGGTCACTCGGTTGAGAGTAGAACGGCCTCAACGCGCCGATTGGCCTCGCGCCCTTCAGCGGTCAGGTTAGATGCGATTGGGGCCAGATAACCCGTTCCATCCGCTTCGAGTTGGGTCGACGGAACGCCATAGGCTTCGATAAGACGGGTCTGGACAGACGTTGCACGTTGTCGGGACAGGGCAATATTCCCTTCAAGCGAGCCTGAGCTGTCGGTATGACCGACCAAAGCAATTCTTCGATCTGGGTTTTGGAGTAAGTAGTCCGACAAAGCCATGAGGCTTTCAAACGGCCCCGGCCCGAGCGTCGATGACCCACTTTCAAATCGAAGATCAGACAGTGCCATATGCCCTGTGTTTTCTAAAACGGCGGGCAAACCGTCGTCTGTCGGAATTGCCATTACAGGTAAAACCGATTGAAGCGTTTCAGTTGTCGTATCAGCCAATGGTGCCTGATCGGCTCCAATGCGGGTGATTTGCACAAACCCAGCCGCCGCCGTTTTGCTTATAACGAGCGCGACCGTGTCCGTAGGGCCCTTAGCGGCGATATATCGGAAATCACCCAAATCGACGCGCATATCGGGAGGTGCCGCTACATCGATTGCAAAGCGAAAATCGAAGCCGCCGCAATCTTCGGTGCGGCATTCGTAAATCATGTCATAGCCTTCGGCGTCCAACTGCTGCCTGAAAGGCGACAGGATTTGGAGCGTTGTCAGCCCAGCGGCGTCGATCGTCCACACCTCGGTTGTTACTGTGCCATCAATGATCTGCATTGGGACGGCTTGACCATCCCAAGGACCAGTCGCGACGTTAAAGCTCTGAAGTGGGGTGTCCACGAGAGTGGTACGAGACGCATTCGCAGGCATATCGATCGTCAATGCCAAACCGTACGTCGGACTACATAACAAAACGAAAAATAAGAAACGGATCATCGTGCCTGCGAATGGTATTCGTCGTTGGGACGCATATCGGTGGCCGAGGCTATCCGGTTGGTCATGTTAAAGAAGCCAGCAACGGACGCGATGTCCCAGATGTCACGGTCGGTAAAGCCAGCATCGCGAAGGGCCTGGCGATCGCTCTCTGCTACCTTCGCGCTGGAAACGGTGATGAGTTCGGCAAATGCTAGCATCGCGGCTTGCCGCGCATCCAAATCTGCCGCACGCCAATTCATGACCAACATTTCACCCAAGATCGGATTGCCTGAGAGTTCGCGAACAGCAGCACCATGTGCGGTCAGGCAGTAAAAACATTTATTCACCGACGATACGACCACTGCGATCATCTCACGCTCTAACTTGCTGAGGCCAGAGGCCGCGAGCATGATATCGTTATACATCCCCGTGAAAGCATTTAGCTTTTCAATATCAAATGCATAAGCTTGAAGGACGTTCGGGATCATACCGAGTTTGTCCTGACAGATATCGAAATATTTCTGAGTTGCCTCGGGCAGCGGATTGACCATTGGCAGGTCGAGCGCGGTCGGTTTTTGTGTCACGGTCTACTCCGGTAAAATTCTGTAGTGGTAGTGTCCCACAACGTCGAACCCGAGGGAAGCGTAGAGCGCGTTTGCACCCACATTTGCCTCGGTCACGACCAGGGCAAAATGTTTCGCACCGTTTTCGCGGGCCCAGAACGCCATCGCGCGGATCATGTGGGCAGCTAGTCCTCGGCGGCGGAACCGCTGCGCTACTTCGAGCGCGTGGAACATTGCGATGCCATTGCTGATGCCCACATAGGCTGTGCCCGCCGGAGTATCGTTTATTCGCCCGAGGATCGTGGTTTTCGGGCAATCGGCTCGTTCCATCACGGCCATGCGTTCCGAACCAATGCCACCCTCTGCCCATATGTCAGCTTGGATGGCTAACGCCGGCCAAACTTCAAAGGTTGTGACAGGGGGCGGACGATGCGTGGCGATCCGATCAATCGGTGCGGCGTAGAGCGTCACTGGATCTTTGATCCTGTAGCCTTTGCCCGCCAGCATCGCATCAAAATCGGCTTCCCCGTCGCGTATCATGAACTGGCACGGCTGACCCAAAGCGCGCATGGCCTCTTCGGCGAGGGGGAGGTCTGTTTCGTCAGCAGGCCCCGTTGCCGCAGAAACGCGGCTCCCGCCCCCTTGGCCTTCGCGAATGATGAAGGGGCCGACAGTGGTGCGATTGGCTGGTGGCCACGTGCCTTCGATGACGTCATAAAGTTCGGCGGCTGTTGGGTTTCTCATGCTGGAAACAGTCCTGCAAGTTTGACGATAGCCTGATCGACGCGAGCACCGTCCGAGCCACGTATCACGATATTTGACCCATGAACGCCGTCGATGATGAACGGATAAGAGCCGATGGAAAGGTCCGAGAACTCTGCTGCCAATTCCGAGAGCGGCCCCGCAATGGTGCCTTCACCCTGATTGATCCGATACGTCTGAGATAGCAGCGGTGCTCCGCCAGTCAGGGATGGCAGGACGGAGGCGACCATGGCTTGAAATACTGAAGGAACCCCAGCCATGACGTGCACATTCCCAAGGCTGAACCCAGGTGCAGTTGAAACAGGGTTTTCGATAAGGCAGGCAGTGTCGGGAATGCGTGCCATACGTTGGCGGGCTGCGTTAAATTCTTGTCCGCGGGAATCGTAGTGCGCTTTGAGCAGGTCATAGGCGTCCTGACGAATGTCGATCCCGACGCCAAACGCAGCTGCGATGCAATCGGCGGTGATATCATCATGCGTTGGCCCGATCCCGCCAGAGGTAAAGACGGACCCATATGTTTCACGCAATGCATTGACTGCGGAGATAATCGCCTCCCGGTCATCCGATACAACGCGAACCTCCTTGAGGTCGATGCCGACTTCGGTAAGTCGTCCAGCCAGATAGTGCATATTGCTGTCACGGGTGCGCCCTGACAGGATTTCATCCCCTATGATGAGAATGGCGGCAGTTGGGTTTGGCATCGGCTTCTCCATATCCTTCAGAATGGGTATAGAACTGGACTATGCAGTTTTCCACACCATTGATCCCCGCTCGCCTCATCCGCCGCTACAAACGGTTCCTCTCGGACTGTCGTTTGGAGGATGGGCGTGAGGTGGTGGCACATTGCGCCAACCCCGGCAGCATGATGGGACTAGCGATTGAGGGGAGCAAGATATGGCTCGAACCCAATGACGACCCCAAAAAGAAGCTGAAATTCGGGTGGCGGCTCGTGGACCACGAAAATGGTCACTTCACAGGCGTTGATACCTCGGTTCCGAACCGTGCGTTGAAAGAGGCGTTGGAGAAACGCGAGATTGCGGCGCTCTCGGATTACTCGGTGGTCAGGCCTGAAGTGAAATACGGCGAAAATAGCCGGATCGATTTTTTATTGTCTGGGAGTGGGCTGAAAGATGCTTGGGTCGAAGTGAAATCGGTCACATTGTCCCGTCAAGCTGGGCTAGCAGAGTTCCCTGATAGCGTGACTTCGCGCGGGGCAAAGCACATGGTAGAACTGGCGAAAATGGCAGAAGCAGGCGACCGTGCCATTGTTTTGTTCCTCGTTCAGCGCACGGATTGCGACCGCATGGTGCCAGCTGCTGATATTGACCCCAACTATGCAAAGGCGCTTGGCGATGCGGTGGCGGCTGGTGTCGAAGTTATTGCGCTTTCGACCTTCATTTCACCAAAAGGTGTCGAGATCGCGGGCGAGATCCCGTTTTCGCTGTCAGTCTGAGGTCTGGCCCTTTTGAGGGAAGGCTACTAAAGAGGTCAGCAGAAACAAGGAGACTGACTGTGACCGAAGATCTGCGTGGACGACTGACCAAAGACGGAATTCGCATTTATGAAGATGCCGATTTTGCTGGTATGCATGCGGCGGGCAAGGTTGCGGCACAGATCCTTGATGACATCATTCCGTTCATCCAGCCGGGTGTGACGACCGCAGAGCTCGACGCTAAGATCACCGAAATGGTGAACGACAGCGGCTCGACCTCGGCCACGATTGGTTACAAAGGCTACCAGCATGCCAGCTGTATCAGCATGAACCACGTGGTTTGCCACGGTATCCCGAGCGAGAAGAAACTCAAAGACGGCGATATATTGAACATCGACGTGACTGTGATCGTTGATGGTTGGTTTGGCGATACGAGCCGCATGTATGTTGCTGGTTCGATGTCGCGTAAGGCCGAACGTCTGATCCAAGTTACCCACGACGCGCTGATGTTGGGCATTGAGGCTGCGAAACCGGGTAATCGCTTTGGGGATATCGGTCACGCGATCCAAAGCTATGTTGAGAGCCACCGTATGTCCGTTGTGCGCGACTTCTGTGGTCATGGCTTGGGACGTGTTTTCCACGCCGCACCGAACGTGCTTCACTATGGTCGTCCGGGAACTGGGCCGCTCCTTGAGGAAGGCATGTTCTTTACCATCGAGCCCATGGTGAACCTTGGTCGTCCTGAGACCAAAGTTCTCGCTGATGATTGGACCGCTGTGACACGTGATAAATCGCTGTCCGCCCAGTTCGAACATTCGGTTGGCATTCGCGCAGATGGCGCAGAGATTTTCACGCTTTCGCCCTCGGGAAAATTCCACCCAACTTACCTCTGATAGGCAGGCGAGTTTTTCCCTGCTTTTCAATCGTTTGGTAAAATAAATCTTGCGGACGGTTGCGCTAAACCACTTGCATCACCTTGCAATTTTAAGGTGCAAGTCATAGGTAACGGATGTCGCTAGCGGCGGCATCCCCCTGACATTCATCATCTTAGGAGGTCGGTAATGACCCTAAAGAGTGCTGCGTTTGCGGCTGTGATGGGCTGTGCGGTGACGCCTGCGGTAGCCCAAGATTACACCCTTCATTTCCAACATTTCGTATCGCCTCTTTCTGCGAACCCAACCTATTTCATGGAGCCGTGGGCGAAAGCGATCGAAGAACAATCGGGCGGTCGTCTAAAGATCGTCTTACACCCATTCATGGAATTGGGTGGCGCTGCGCCAGAGATGTACGACATGATTGCCGATGGCATCGTCGATGGCGGTTGGGTAATCCCTGGATATGAGGCCGGCCGTTTCCCCGAAGCCGAAGCGCTCGAATTGCCGTTCATGACGACCAAATCGGCCGAAGAGGCCTCGGCTGCCGCTTGGGAATATACCCAAGAGTTCCTGATGGATGATTTCGCCGATGTCCATCTGATCGCCGCGCATATGCATGGGCCTGGTCTGGTGCATAAACGTGGCCCGCTGATAGAATCGGTTGAAGACTTCAACGGCCTGACGCTCCGCGGCCCGACTCGCACGGCGACGATGCTGTTGGAAAAACTGGGTGCAACGGCAGTCGGCATGCCTGTGCCCGCCTTCCCAGAGGCACTTGCGAAGGGTGTCGTTGATGGTGGCGCGATCACGTGGGAGCAATCCCCGTCGCTCAAGCTCGATGAATTGACGGACAGCCATTCGGATGTTGCCGGCGATCACGCGCTCTACAACCTCTACTTCCTGTGGGCGATGAACCACGACGTCTACGACAGCCTGCCAGCCGACCTTCAAGCGATTATTGACGCCAACTCTGGTCTCTATGCGAGCCGTTGGGCGGGATATGCGCACGACACAGGCGACGCGCTGGGCCGAGAAATCATGGCTGCTGCGAATGACATTGGCGAAATCAGCGAAGCGGAAACCGCACGCATGGTTTCTCTGGGTGATGAGGTCGTTGCGGAATGGATTGCTGAAATGGATGCCAAAGGCTTTGACGGCGTGGCATTGGTCGACGCGGCGCGTTCCGATGTCGCTGCAGCAGCGGGAACCAAGGGCGCATTTGTTCAGAACTGATTGTGTCTGAAACTGACGAAAGGGGCCGCGCTTGCGGCCCTTTTTATATGACCAGTCGTGCGCGAAGGTCTGCCATCGAATAAGCGATATCCACCCCGAGGGGCTTGAGTTTCTCTGCCCCACCATGTTCAGAATAGCCGATAAAGTGGGTGCCTGCCGCGACGGCTGCGCCTGCCCCAGCTGTGCTATCGTCGATCATGAAGGTGCGTTTTGGCGATGCATTCGCTTGCTTCATCGCGGCGATCAACATACCCGCATTGGGCTTCGGCACTTGGACATGGCCAGAATACATACGGTCTTTGAGGCGATCGAAAAGCCCGTATGGCGTGAGGGTGACGCGCATCTTGTCGATGGCCCCGTTAGACGCGATGGCAATACGAGTGCCCTGTGCTTCGAGCGCGTCAAAGAGGTCAATCACGCCGTCCGAAAGTGGAACACCTTGGCCCAAGACTTCGAACATTTCGGCGTACAGATCACTGACCCAATTGTCTGGCAGTGCCAGCCCACGTTCACGTCCTGCCCGATGAATGTCATGCAGAGTTTGCCCTACAAACAGCTCATGAACCCCAGCCCTGTCCAATGGAAACCCAAAACCAGTGAGGTTCTTCGCGATTGCGTCACAGGTCGGACCTTCACTGTCGACGATCACACCGTCGCAATCAAAAATAACCAAGTCAGGGATCATAACTGTCTTTCGAGAATAGAAATATACGTGTCGCCATAACGTCGTTGATCCAAAAGCGCAAAGCCAGCAGGCGTGACCTGCGGCGCGTTTTCTTCCCAAACGATGATGGCATCATCGGCGATCCAACCGCCGTTCATGGCCGCTTCAAGGGCTTTCTGGCCCATCGCCTTCCCATAGGGCGGGTCGAGGAAAATAAGTTGAGCGGGTTCACCGATATTAGGGCCCAGCTTTGTGGCATCGCGTCCGATGAGTGTGCAATCAGTCGACCGTTTTAGCTTGGTGATATTCTCGCGGATGAGCTTTTGTGCGACGCGGCCGTCATCGACAAAGGTCACATGGGCAGCGCCACGTGACAGGGCCTCAAGCCCCAATGCACCTGTTCCTGCAAAGAGATCTAGGACACGAGCCTCATCGATTGGATCGCCAAATTTTCCGCCCAACAGGACGTTGAACAAGCTTTCGCGAACGCGATCCGTTGTCGGACGAAGGTGCGCGCCTGCGTCCCCTTTCCCGACAGCGGCGAGGGCGTGCCCTCGGTGCGTTCCACCAATAATCCTCACTTCAACAGCGCCTTCAGGTCGGTCGTTTCATCGACCATGATCTCGGGCGCGGGTGATTTTCCGGCTTCGATGAGGCGTTTGCCGACCATGTAGTCTCGGCCTGCGTTGATGGCGTCGACGGCGATGAGGGTGCCGCCTTGGTAGTACCAGTGGACGCGCGCATCGGGGGTGTCGGCGTAGGTTTTGATGTGGACGGTGTCGTAGCCGATGTTGAGGCCTGCTATCTGCAGTTTCACGTCATATTGGTCCGACCAGAACCACGGTTTGGGGGTATACTCGACCGACCCGCCCATCATGTTCTTTGCGACAACCTCTGCTTGGTCGATGGCATTGCCGACGCTTTCGATACGGAGGCGCTGGCCTTTGAAGGTCAGGTTCGCGCAGTCGCCGGCGGCCCAGATGTGCGGGACGGTTGTGCGGCCTTGCGCGTCGGTGTCGATGCCGTTCGAACAGACAGCACCTGCCGCTTCGGCTAGGATCGTTGCGGGCATGATCCCGACGCCGACAATTGCAAAATCAACCTCCAACGCGGTGCCATCCGAGAGAACCGCGCCCGTCACGCGGTCGGTGCCCACCAGATGATCGAGACCAACACCTTCGATGATCTTAACACCGTGTTTGGTGTGGATGTCGCGGAAGTAGTCAGAAGTTTCGGGGCAGGCCACACGCTGCAAAATGCGCGGCGCCATTTCAACGAGCGTAACCTCGCAGCCCTTTTTCGCGGCAACGGCGGCGGCTTCGAGGCCGATATACCCGCCCCCGATGACCAAAAGCTTGCGGCCCGCCGTGAACTCCGGCGCCATGGTGTCCGCGTCTTTGAGGTCGCGAACGGTATAAACGCCGTCCAAAGCTCCACCGATCGCCGCAGGCAGCGTGCGCGGATGCGAGCCTGTGCAAATCGCCAACTCGTCATATCCCATCTCAACCTCACCCTGCAGGGTGATGGTCTTGGCCTCGGCGTTCACCCCAACGACACGGGTGTCCAGCATCAGATCGATGTTGTTTTCCGCATACCACTCCGGTGCCCGGAGCAGGAGACGCGACAGCTCCATTTCGCCCAACATATAGGCCTTGGACAGCGGTGGACGCTGATAGGGATGCACCGGCTCTGCCCCGATCAAAGTGATCTTTCCGTCAAACCCATCAGCCCGCAAACGAGCCACAAGCGTTGCACCGGCTTGACCTGCGCCAACCACGACAAAATGTTGCATCGCTGTCTCCGATTTCTATGGTCTCTTTTATGGCGGACCCTATATCTTAGCGCGTGCTGCATGCAATTCAGAACAGGGGAAATAAAATGTCGATTTCGGTGGGTGAAAAACTGCCCGAGGCAACTTTGTTGCGTATGGGCGAAAACGGGCCAGAGCAGGTTTCTCTGTCCAGCTTCACTTCTGGCAAAAAAGTTGTAATTTTCGGTTTGCCAGGTGCCTACACAGGCACATGTTCGACCGCCCACGTGCCGAGTTTTGTTCGCAGCAAGGCGGCCTTGGACGAAAAGGGCGTCGATGCCGTGATTTGTGTGTCCGTGAACGATCCATTCGTGATGAAAGCGTGGGGCGAAGCGACGGGCGCGACGGCAGCAGGTTTACACTTCTTGGGCGATGCGTCGGGGGAATTCACCAAAGCAATCGGCCTTGATTTCACAGCCCCGCCAGCAGGTCTCTATGATCGATCCAAGCGGTACACGCTATTGGCTGAAGATGGTGTTGTGAAAATTCTCAACCTCGAAGAAAGCCCCGGGGTTTGTGAATTGTCGGCGGCTGAAACGCTTCTCGATCAACTTTGAAATGACAAAACGGCGGGGTTTTCCCCGCCGTTTTCAGTTACGCTTGATTGTTCAAGACTGTTCGCGTCGGGAATGGAATATCGATGCCAGCTTTGTCCAGCGCTTCCTTCACCTGACGTTTCATGTCGGCTTGATATTGGAAGTAGTCGCTCGATTTTACCCAAACACGGCAGAGAAAATCGACTGAAAAATCACCCAAGTTATTGACCTGAAGGAACGGTGCAGGGTCAGCCAATGAGCGCGGATCAGACAAGATTGTATCGCGGATCACCTGCTCAGCCAATTTAAGGTCAGCTCCATAACCGACGCCGAAAATCCACTCTGCGCGACGTGTTTGGTTGACCGAAAAGTTGGTGATCGTGTTTCCCCAAACTTGCGCGTTGGGTACGATGACCTGAACGTTTCCAGCGTCGGCAAGCTCTGTATAATTCAAGGAAATATCTTTGACGGTGCCAGACACGCCGCTCACTTGAACGAAATCGCCGATCTTAATCGGGCGAAACAGGATGATCATTACGCCTGCAGCTACGTTCGATAGCGTGCCTTGTAGGGCCAAGCCAATTGCCAAACCTGCCGCACCGATTAGAGCAACGAGCGATGTTGTCTGGATGCCGAATGTGTTCAGGACAAAGAGGGATGCAAACGCTAGGATCAAGTAACGCACGATGTTGCCCAAGAAGTTGAACAACGTGACATCGAGGTGCTTGTTTCGACCACCGATCGCAACGATACGCCTGCGCACCCAACCGGACAGCACAAACCCTAATACGATGATCAGTACGACAGAGAGAATATCTCCGGCGAGGCCCGCGACGAATTCGAGTGTCAGGTAGTCGGCAATTGTTTTGCCGTTATAGATTTCGGTTTGCAGTAGGTCTTGCATCATTGTCCTTCAAGTTCTTCCATTTTTGTGGCCAGCTTAATGTCCTTCTCCGTCAGACCACCGGCATCATGCGTGGTGAGTTTCACAACCACCGTTTTGAAAGAGTTAGACCATTCGGGGTGATGATTCCACTTTTCCGCCCAAAAAGCGGCGCGGGTCATGAAACCAAAAGCATCGATAAAGTTGCGAAACACGAATGTTTTTTGGATCGCGGTGCCATCATCGGTCTTCGTCCAGCCTCTGGCGGCAAGGGTGGTGATGTCCATTAATCCTGCTCCTCGATTATCGTGGATTTGAATGGGCCGTAATCCGTCAGAATCTCCATTTCTTCGTTGATCAGCTGACGTTCGTGGTCGAGAAAATCTGACACGGCGGCGCGAAAAGATGGGTTGGCGATCCAATGAAGGGAATGTGTCGGAGTCGGTAAATACCCGCGCGCCAGTTTGTGTTCACCTTGCGCCCCTGCTTCGACTCTTAGACCGTGTGCAATCGCATAGTCGATGGCTTGATAGTAGCAGAGTTCGAAATGAAGGCAGGGATGATGTTCGGTGCAACCCCAGTAGCGGCCAAAGAGGGTGTCGCGACCAATGAAGTTCAGCGCACCTGCAATAGGGCGTTCGTCGGATATGGCTAGCACGAGGAGCATATCGTCCTTGAGGGTGTCATGAGCGATGTCGAAAAACGCGCGTGTCAGATAAGGCGAACCCCATTTGCGACTGCCTGTGTCTTGGTAAAACCGCCAGAAAAAGTCCCAGTGTTCGGGTTCTATCTCATCGCCTGTAAAGCTCTTGATTTCACCGCCAAACCTCTGCGCCTGTTCGCGCTCTTTGCGGATCGCTTTGCGTTTGCGGCTAGAGAGGTCGTTCAGAAAATCGTCAAAGCTGTCATACCCGCGATTCTCCCAATGAAACTGCTGCCCAACACGATGGAGCAGTCCCATTGATTGCCCCGCGATGGCCTCGTCCTCAGAGCAAAACGTGACGTGCATGGATGACAGGCCATTGTCAGCAGCTAATTGAACCGTGCCTTGGATCAAAGCCGAAAGGGCCTCTGCCTCATTGCCCGCTCTTGTTAGGAACCGCCGACCTGTGGCGGGAGTAAATGGCACCGCGATCTGAAGCTTGGGATAATACTGACCGCCCGCCCGTTGCAGCGCATCGGCCCAACTATGGTCAAATACATATTCCCCTTGAGAGTGGCTTTTGACGTAGAGCGGGGCGACGCCAATGATCTGGTCTGCTTTGGTCGCAACAAGGTATCGTGGGTCCCATCCTGTCCCGCGTCCAACCGAACCGCTCAGTTCCAAAGCTGATAAAAACCGATGCGTGGTGAATGGATCAACGGGGCGCCCACCAGACGGATTTGCGCAGGCATCCCAGTCCACTGCTGGAATGTCGGCTATGGCGCTTCTCATTGAGATTTCAATCACGTCGGTCATGGCTACAAAACTGTGCGGCCCGCGCGAGTGGTCAAGCGAGATACCCTTCGAAAGTGATGTTATCCGCGATTTGTCGTGCGTTTTTTTCCTGCTCGGTGGAACGGATTGTCCAACACAGGATTTTTGCCCCCGTTTTGGCTAACTCCGATACCCGCTCGGCATCCAATTCATCGTACTGATGACTGATGAAGCAAGCGCCTGCCGTTTCATAATCAGGGATCTGTGCCAGTCGCTCGCGTGTGGCTTTGGGGATCGTGGGCCAATCTTCGGCAAGATAGTTGCAAGTGGTCAGGCCACGAGGGACATCGGGCAAGAGCGTCGCCATATGGGCCACGGAGTGTGGGTTGAACGACATGATCGCCACGGAACCTATGTAGTCCTTTAGCAGCGCCGCCGTCGCGTCTTCCAATGGGCCAACTTTGGGGCCAAGCGCACCATCCTGATCTTTAATCTCGATCAAGAGCGGTACGCGACCAGACACTTGTTCCAGCACCTCTGCAAGGGTTGGAATAGTGTCGTTGCCACCCGTCAGGGTGATCTGCGATAGCTCGGCTGCTGTTCGTTGGGCGACGGCACCCGTTTGATTTGTCAGGCGGTTCAGGGCGTAGTCGTGAAAGACCATCGGCACGCCATCTTTGGACAGTTGGAGATCGATCTCGATCCCGTAGCCCTTATCGATGGCGGCCTGAATGGCGCTGGGGCTGTTTTCAACCCGACCGGCCGCTTTGTCGTGCAGAGCGCGATGGGCGATAGGGCGGGTCAGAAAATCAGCCGGTAGCATTATGCGATCTCGAATACGGCGTCGATTTCGACAGCGACGCCCAAGGGCAGCGCAGCTACGCCCACGGCCGAACGCGCGTGACGGCCAATGTCGCCCAATGCTTCGACGAGGAAATCAGATGCGCCATTCACAACCTTAGGCTGGTCGTGGAAATCGGGGGCTGACGCGACAAAGGCGTTCAGTTTCACAACGCGGACCAGACGGTTGATGTCACCACCGCAAGCCGCTTTGAGCTGAGCGAGGAGTGCAATTGCGCAGGTCTTTGCTGCCTTAGCGCCATCTTCGACTGACATAGTGTCACCCAGACGACCTTTGATCAGCCCATCAGGGCCGTTCGAGATTTGGCCAGACACATGCACAAGATTGCCCGACTGAACAAACGGGACATAGTTCGCAGCAGGAGCTGGTGCGTCGGGTAGGGTCACACCCAGTTCAGCGAGTTTGGTTTCGATGGTGCTCATAGTTCACTCCGGTCATCTGATTTGGCGCGACGCTAGCTTTGGTAGAGACGGGGTGCAATCGCTCTGATGCGATAAGGGGCGTAAAACTGCCGTTCTTAGGCTGACATGTTCACGTTACAGGATTGGTATGATACTAAGGGTTATTGTCTCCTTTGGGTCACGGTTAGAGCGTAGTTTCTAGTGGGCTGTTGGATTGTTTAGATTGGCGCTATTTGGTGCCGCAAAGACGTGAAACCAGAATCGATAAGCCATTGACCAAGTTATTGACGATCACTGCCGTGTCGGCCTCGCTTTTCCTTGTTGCTTGTTCGCAAGCACCCGAAGGTGTTGCGATCCATGACCCCTACGAAGCCACAAACCGCAAGGTGCATGAATTCAACGTTGGACTGGACCGCGCAATTTTGCGCCCCGCGTCCCGTGTGACCGCCGCAATGCCGATGGAGATCACTGGTCCCGTTACGAATTTCGCTGAAAACGTTGCTTTGCCCGGGATGATGGTAAACGGTGTTTTGCAAGGCGATATCAAAGGGTTCGGTACGAACTCGATGCGGTTTATCGTGAACACGATCTTTGGTATCGGTGGTTTGTTTGACCCTGCGGACGCAATTGGCCTTTACGAAGAAAAGATGGACTTTGGCGAAACGCTGTCGGTCTGGGGGGTGCCTGAGGGTGCGTATGTTGAACTGCCCGCGCTCGGCCCATCGACCGAACGTGATGCTGTCGGCGAGCTCGTGGATTTCTTTATCAACCCGCTTGGCAATTGGGTCCACGACGATGTGAAACCATACCTCCCTGCTGCGCGTGCTGCGGATATCGTGATCGCGCGGGGGCAGTTGGGCTCAACGATCGATTCCGTGTTGTATGAAAGCGCGGATAGTTACGCTCAGACACGGATTATTTACCTCGACAACCGTCGGTATGAGCTCGGAACTGTGGTACAGGACGCCTATATCGACCCATACGCCGATCCCTATTTCGATCCATATGAGGACCAGTAATGGCCACGCTTGTTACCCGTCGTTCCCTGTTTGCCGTTGCAGCCGCCGCAGCTGCGTTCCCTCATACCGCATTCGCGTTAAGCACAGCGCAGGCGACCACATTGGTCGATGCACTGGTTGGCGATATCAATAAGGTCATCGGTTCGGGTAAATCCGAGGCCGCGATGATCGCGGATTTTGAGACGATTTTTGACACCTACGCTGACGTGCCGATCATCGCTCGGACCGCATTGGGTGCGGATTGGCGTCGTGCTACCGATAGCCAGCGCGCAAGATTTGTTGCGGCATTCCGCAGTTATGTCGCGTCGAAATATGGCCGCAGGTTCCGTGAGTTCATCGGTGGCCGTATCGAGGTGCGCGAAGCTGCGACCGTTCCGAACGGCGTCGAAGTTCGCGCAATGGCAATTCTGCAAGGGCAGGCGCCGTTCGAGGTGAGCTTTGTGATTTCAGATGGCTCTGGTCGTCCGAAATTCATCAACCTCTTTATCGAGGGGATCAACATGATCACCTCAGAGCGCACCGAGATCGGTTCGATGCTCGACCGCCGTCGCGGTGACATTGATGGTCTGATTTCGGATCTGGAGGCACTGTGATGCGGGGCGGCCTGTTCGCCGCACTGATCATGATGCCAATGGTAGCTGCGGCTAATCCGTTTGATGGTGTTTACCGTCAAGTTGCGAATGCGGACTGCGGCTTGGTCGGTGTCGATGGTGGCGCGCTCAAGATCGCGGACAACATCTTTTACGGCGTCGATATGGAATGCCGCATGACCCATCCGGTCAATGTGGTCGACATGGATGCGACGCTGTTCACCATGCAATGCTCTGGCGAAGCCGATATTTGGACCGAACGCGCCATGATCATGGATGCCAAAGACACCAACGGTATCATCATGGTCTGGAACGGCTATGCCTTTAAATACGAGCGCTGCCCTGAATAGGACACCGCTCGTCTTCCTTTAGAGATGTTTGTCGAAGGTCGCTTTTGCGCGGCCCCATACGTCCTTGTCGATCTGGTCCAAGGTCGCGAGGTGGGCGAACAGCTGTTCCGCGTAATCCTCTGCACTTTCACGAGGGAGCAACGAAGGAAGGTTGTCGATTGCCATAACGTCCAGCGGCGGATTGTCGTGCACGCGAATGATGGGTGCGTCCCATGTGGTCGTGCGATCATAGACCTTGATCGGTGAAAAATCGCTGTCAGGATCGCAAGCAATATCTCCAATCGCGCGGAGTCTGCGGGGATCGGTCGTTGTGCTGGCCGGCACAAAGACGGGTGTTCCTGGTCGTGCTAAGATGCAGTTAAAGAACAAGTCGTGGTCGAGAACTTCGGGGAACGGCCCGCCGCTTGCTGTTTCAGCCATATCCCATTTTGTGACGTGAATGCCTGCAGCCTCGCAGAGCGCTGCCGCACCCGACCCAACCCGACCCAACGCACCAATGATCAATGCAGTAGTTGGACGACCATTTAGTGCATCACGCACCGTATTCGCCATGTCTGTCGCACTCGAAAATGTAGTGACAGGCGAACATTCGGCAGGTTGCGCGGCTAGGGCCAGAGCGGTCACAGCTGCCCCTGCGTAGCCAGCCCAATAGCCAAATGCCGCGACACGTCGACCATCCTCATAGGTCAGATATTCAAGGTCGTAGAGCGTGCCGCCCCCTGCCTTGAAACGGTCTAGAAGAATACGCCCAGAGGGCTGACCCTTGTAGGCATGTCCGAACATGATGTGGCGATGATGCAGCGGCGTGCCTGTTTCGGGCAGCTCCTTTAGCCCGAAAATGATCGCATCGTGTGGTGCGGTTTCCCAAGACCCTTCAGGCGCGATGTCGCACCCAGTGCCGCGATATTCCGAAATTGGAATGACCCGCTGAGAGCTTTCTTCAACCGTGACTTTGAACCCTTTGGCCAAAAGGTCAGCGACCCCTTTTGGCGTTATACCAAACCGTTTTTCGTTCAGGCGCTGCTCAGCGCGGACCCAAAGGTGGACGTTAGAAATGAGTTCGGGCGTGGGCACGAGAAGAGGCCTCCAAATGGGGAATAGAATTAAACCCCGCTAGGATAGGCCCGACCGGAGAGACATGCACGCGATGAATTGACGTATTGAAGATTGGAAGCGTCATGTAAGCCATTCGCCGCGGATCGAGGTCGAGAAGATGACGCATGATCATCGCAATCACTCCGCCCGATGTGACGCAGAGCACGTTGCGTCCAGGCTGGAGCGCTTCATCCAGAATGCCGCTGACCCGATCTTCGAATGATTTGAATGTTTCGTTGCCCATGATTTCCGCGCGATGCCACGCCTCCATGACTTGCGGGACATGTTCAGCGAATCCATCGCCGTCAGGCATCGGGACACCGTGAACGTCTTCCATTGCACGACCGAGGTTGAAGTAATCCATCTCGTTCAGACGTGGATCAATCAGCGGGTCTGCGAACCCCATACCCGCCGCGGTTTCTTTGTGACGGCGCAGGCTCCCCGCGATGACCTGATCAAAGGCTTCACCTTGATCGCTGAACCAATCACCTAGCCATTCGGCTTGTTGATGTCCTAATTCCGACAGTCGGTCATAGTCTTCTTCTGTTTTCGCGTGCGAATTGGCCTGTCCGTGGCGAATAAAGGTGATCGTGCCCATAAAAATCTCCGTACTCTGAAACGGAGGGGTAGGGGGCAGGCCTGCGAATGGCAAGTAAAGCTTCGGTAACAGTGGAATGTGAAAAACCGATATACCGCAACGTCTATAATTCAAATAACCATGTAAAACAGGGGAATTACGATGGTTTGGAAATTAAATGAACGCATGTTCAAAAAAACTAATTGACGGACCCGACCTCTCCGTTTCAGTATCCTAGCAAGACTCGGCCAATGTGTCGGGCACGCTGGAGGGAGACCAGCGAAGGGAGGATAATCTGTGACGAAATCATCTGCGCCTAGCGGGGCGCCGATCAATGTCCCGCAACTACTTGCACGGAACGTGGCTCGGTTCCCGAACAAAGCCGCCTACCGTGAAAAAGAATTCGGGATCTGGCAAAGCTGGACTTGGGCACAAGCTGCCGAAGAAATTGAAGCAATTGCGATGGGCCTTTTGGCTCTTGGCCTGAACAAGGGCGACTATGTTGCTCTTATCGGTCGAAATCGCCCCGCGTTCTATTGGTCTATGGTCGCAATCCAGAAGTGTGGGGCGGTTCCCGTTCCGCTCTATCAGGATGCCGTGGCCGAAGAGATGGCCTATGTTCTTGAGCATTGCGGTGCACGTTTTGTGATCGTTGGCGATCAGGAACAGGTCGACAAGGTTCTTGAGGTTCAAGAAACCGTCCATGGGATCGATGAAGTTATCTATCTCGATAAACGTGGGATGCGTAAGTACGACCATACCCATATGAACGCGTTGGATGACGTCGCAGCCGAAGGGCGTGCAGGTCACTACCGTTTCGAAGCTATTTTGAAAGAGCGTGAAGCGGAGCTGGATTACGACAGCACCTGCGTGATGCTCTATACTTCGGGCACCACGGGCAAGCCGAAGGGCGTGGTTCTGTCGAACCGCAACATTATCGAAACATCGAAAAACAGCGCTGATTTCGACCACCTGAAAGCAGACGACGAAGTGCTGGCTTACCTGCCGATGGCGTGGGTCGGTGACTTCATTTTCTCGATCGGTCAGGCCATGTGGACAGGGTTCTGCGTGAACTGTCCAGAGAGCGCTGAAACGATGATGACCGACATGCGTGAAATCGGGCCGAGCTACTTCTTCGCTCCGCCCCGCGTGTTCGAAACCCAGCTCACGAACGTGATGATCCGTATGGAAGATGCGGGCGCTTTGAAGCGTAACATGTTCAAGCGCTACATGGACGTTGCGCGTCGCGTTGGTCCTGCGATCTTGGACGGTAAGCCTGTTAGCTTTGGCGATCGTTTGGCCTATGCGCTGGGCAATATTTTTGTCTACGGCCCGTTGAAAAACACGCTCGGCTTTAGCCGCGTTCGTGTTGGCTACACCGCGGGTGAAGCGATCGGTCCCGAGATTTTCGATTTCTACCGCTCGCTCGGCATCAACCTGAAACAGCTCTATGGTCAGACTGAGGCATCGGTGTTCATCACGCAACAGCCTGACGGCCAAGTTCGTTCAGACACTGTTGGTGTTCCGTCACCAGGTGTTGAGATCAAAATCGCTGACAACGGCGAAGTGTTCTACCGTTCCCCTGGCGTATTCGTGGAGTACTACAAGAACGCAGACAGCACCGCAGACACCAAAGACGCCGAGGGCTGGGTTGCAACTGGTGACGCGGGCTTCTTTGAAGATGGCTCTGGTCACCTGCGTATCATCGACCGCGCTAAAGACGTCGGTAAGATGGCTGACGGGTCTATGTTCGCGCCGAAGTTTGTTGAGAACAAGCTGAAGTTCTACCCGAACATCCTTGAGGCCGTTGTCTTTGGTAACAACCGTGATCGCTGCGTTGCCTTTATCAACATCGACTTAACGGCTGTTGGTAACTGGGCTGAACGAAACAACATCGCTTATTCGTCCTATCAGGAATTGTCGCAGCACCCGAAAGTGCTTGAGATGATCCGCGAGCACGTCGAAGAAGCGAACGCCAGTGTTGCGCAAGATCCGATGCTGGGTGGCTGTCAGATCCATCGTTTCCTTGTTCTTCATAAGGAACTGGACGCAGATGATGGCGAACTGACTCGCACACGTAAGGTGCGTCGTCGGATCATCGAAGAGAAGTTCGATGACCTGATCACCGCTCTCTACGACAACAAAGACAGCATCTACACCGAAACCGAAGTCACCTACGAAGACGGCCGCAAAGGTAAGATCAAAGCAACGCTCGATTTGCGCGATGCTAAGGTCCAGCCGGTCGCTCGTGCGATGGCAGCAGAATAAGAGGGAGGAGAGATCATGTTGGATGATACGGAATCCTATGTAACCGCTGACGGCCGCACGATTGGTGGTGTTGTTCTTGACCTTAAGAGCATCACCCTGCGTTTCGGTGGCGTAGAAGCGATTAAAAACATCAGCTTTGACATTCGCGAAGGAGAAATCCGTGCGATCATCGGCCCGAACGGCGCTGGTAAGTCGTCCATGCTGAACGTCATCTCGGGCTTCTATGTCCCGCAAGAGGGCGAAGTCTGGTTCCGCGGCGAGCGTCGCCCCCAGATGAAACCTTATGAGGTGGCACAGCAGGGCATCGCACGGACCTTCCAAAACATCGCTTTGTTCGAAGGCATGTCGGTTCTCGACAACGTTATGACTGGTCGTCTGAACAAGATGAAAACGGGTCTTTGGTCTCAAGCGCTCTGGAAGGGCAAGGCCGAGCGTGAAGAAAATGAGAACCGCGAAGCCGTCGAAAAGATCATCGACTTCCTCGAAATTCAGTCGATCCGTAAAACACCAGTTGGTCGTCTACCCTATGGTCTGAAGAAACGCGTGGAGCTTGCTCGCGCACTGGCGGCAGAGCCGACCATTCTTCTTCTAGACGAACCGATGGCAGGTATGAACGTTGAAGAAAAAGAGGACATGTGCCGCTTTATTCTCGATGTGAATGACGAATTCGGCACCACAATCGCGCTGATCGAACATGATATGGGCGTGGTTATGGACCTGTCTGACCGCGTCGTCGTGATGGATTACGGCCGTAAGATCGGTGACGGAACCCCCGATGAAGTTCGCAACAACCAAGATGTGATCGACGCCTACCTTGGCGTTTCGCATGACTAAGGAGACACGTCATGGGTGCTGATTTTTACTACACGATAGAAGTTATCCTGAACGGCCTGATGGCTGGCGTTCTCTACGCTCTGGTTGCTTTGGGCTTCGTTCTGATCTTCAAGGCTTCGGGTATCTTCAACTACGCTCAGGGTGTTATGGCGCTGTTCGCGGCGCTGACCCTCGTGGGCATCATGGAAGGGCAAGTTCCTTTCTCACATCTGATCAACGCGGTCTTTGGAACGCAAATCCACGACTTCGGTTGGCATGTTCCAGCGCTGCTGGCGATCATTCTGACGATGGTTGTGATGGTCGGTTTTGCTTGGCTCGTTCAGAAATACATCTTCCGCCATCTCGTTGGTCAGGAACCGATCATTTTGTTCATGGCGACCATTGGTCTCGCTTACTTCCTCGAAGGCGTTGGCGACCTGATGTGGGGTTCTGATATCAAAACTCTCGATGTTGGCCTGCCGCAGGGTGCGAGCCTCTGGATCGAAGAAAACACTGCGTTCCTTGGTGGTGATGACTTCTACGGCTTCTTCATCGACCAGCTTGACGTTGTAGCCGCAATGGTCGCGGCAATCCTCGTGGCTGTTCTGGTTATCTTTAGCCAATATACTAAACAAGGTCGTGCGATGCGCGCTGTGGCCGACGATCACCAGGCAGCGCTGTCGGTTGGTATCTCGCTCAACTTCATCTGGGTTCTGGTGTGGTCGCTCGCAGGTTTCGTAGCTCTCGTGGCTGGTATCATGTGGGGCGCGAAGTCTGGTGTGCAGTTCTCGCTGTCGCTCATCGCGCTGAAGGCTCTTCCGGTTCTCATGCTCGGCGGTTTTACCTCGATCCCTGGTGCAATCGTTGGTGGTCTGATCATCGGTGTGGGTGAGAAACTGTTCGAATACTCCGTCGGCCCAATGATTGGTGGCGCGACCGAGAACTGGTTCGCTTATGTTCTGGCTCTGCTTTTCCTCGTCTTCCGTCCGCAAGGTCTGTTTGGCGAGAAGATCATCGAAAGGGTCTGATCATGCAGAAACTCGTCGCAATCGTGAACGTAGTTGCATGGTCTGGGTTCTGGGCATTCGGCTACCTCGCATTGTCCGCAGACATTACGAACGGCGGACAAATGGTAACCGCGGCAATCCTTGCCTTCGTTGGGGCAGCAATTGGGGTCGTCGCATACTTCTGGCTGGTGCGTCATTCGGAAATGACCGGCTATTCAAAATGCAGCAATCAAGTGCCGCGTGAGCACCATCGTGAAGGAGGAATTGTCTGATGTTCTACCGTGAAGCAGGCGACTTTAAGACAAGCTACGGTGCGGATAACCAAACCTTCCCGATCAAGTTTGACCGTTATCGTTATTACGCTGTTCTGGCGATTGCCTATCTGGTGATCCCGTTCATCATCAACGATTACTGGGCAAACGCGCTGTTTGTTCCGTTCCTGATATACGCGATCGCTGCAATCGGCCTCAATATTCTGGTCGGTTACGGTGGTCAGGTATCGCTCGGCACGGGTGGTTTCATGGCTGTTGGCGCGTATGCGGCGTATAAGCTGATGACCGCTTTTCCTGACGTGAGCATCATGATCCACGTGATCCTTGCTGGTGGTGTCACAGCAATCGTGGGCGTTCTCTTCGGTCTGCCGTCGCTGCGGATCAAAGGGTTCTACCTCGCTGTGGCAACCCTCGCGGCGCAGTTCTTCCTTGTTTGGCTCTTCAACAAGGTGCCGTGGTTCTACAACTACTCGGCCTCTGGTCAGATCAACGCACCTGAACGCACCGTGTTTGGCGTTCTTGTCACTGGCCCGAACACCGAAGCATGGGCAAAATACCTGATCTGCCTCGTCTTCGTAACGGCTGCTGGCATCATTGCACGTAACCTGACCCGTGGTTCGGTTGGCCGTAAATGGATGGCGATCCGCGACATGGACATCGCGGCAGAGATCATCGGTGTGAACCCGCTGACCGCGAAACTTTCGGCCTTTGCTGTGTCGTCCTTCTTTATCGGCGTATCGGGCGCATTGTTCTTTGCGGTTTACCTCGGCGCTGTTGAAGTTGGCGAAGCGTTCGGCATCAACAAATCGTTCCTCGTTCTGTTCATGGTCATCATTGGTGGCTTGGGCAGTATCTTTGGGTCGTTCGCCGGCGCTGCATTTCTCGTGCTGCTTCCCGTTGCGCTCAAGATTATTGGCGTCGACGTGTTGGGTTGGCCGACAGACATCGTGTCCCACTTGCAGCTCGTTATCGTGGGTGCCTTGATCGTGATCTTCTTGATCGCGGAACCGCACGGTCTTGCGCAGCTCTGGCGCGTTGCAAAAGAAAAACTGAGATTGTGGCCGTTCCCATACTAGGATGACCACAAGCGGTGACGGGGGAAGGAGGAGCCCCCGCGCCCACTAAACGACCCGATAAATCGGGCACACTTAATCGGTAACCAACTTGGGAGGAAATAACCGATGAAAATGAAGAAAATTGCAGCACTGGCACTGACCAGCGCACTGGTTGCCGGCCCCGCGATGGCTGACCTTGTGTTCCCGTCGCTGTCCTACCGGACTGGCCCATACGCTGCGAACGGTATCCCGTTTGCGGATGGCTACATGGACTACTTCACCATGCTCAACGAGCGTGATGGTGGCATCGGCGGTGTCCGCATCGACGTTCCCGAGTGCGAAACTGGCTACAACACCGAAAAAGGCGTTGAGTGCTATGAATCGACCAAAGACATCGGCGCTGGCGCTCTGATTTATCAACCGCTGTCGACGGGCATCACCTACCAGCTGATCCCCAAAGTGTCGGCAGACGGCATTCCGCTCCACACCATGGGTTATGGCCGTACGTCGGCAATGGACGGCGCAACTTTCCCGTGGGTATTTAACTACCCTGCTAACTACTGGGATGGCGCATCCATCGCTATGAACCATATCATTGACCTTGAAGGCGGTAGCCTTGAGGGCAAGTCGATTGCGCTCGTCTACCACAACTCTGCATACGGTAAGGAACCGATCCGTACGCTCCAAGAGCTGTCCGCGCAGATGGGCTTTAAGCTAACTGAGATCCCTGTTGACCACCCAGGTCAGGAACAGAAGTCTCAATGGCTGCAAATCCGTCGCGAGCGTCCTGATTACGTCGTGATGTGGGGCTGGGGTGTTATGAACCAAGTCGCCATTCAGGAAGCGTCGAACATCAACTTCCCGATGGATCACTTCATTGGCGTGTGGTGGTCTGGCTCTGAAAACGACGTTATCCCTGCGGGCGCAGGTGCAGACGGTTACAAAGCCCTGAACATGCACGCAATCGGCACCGACTTCCCAGTCTACGATGACATCCAGGCCCACGTTGTTGACAAAGGTCTGGCGGCTGGTGCTGGCGACCAAATCGGCTCCGTTCTCTACTCGCGCGGTGTATACGCTGCGATGCTAGCGGCTGAAGCTGCACGCACCGCACAAGAGATCGCAGGTCATGGCGACATCACCGCTGCTGAGATGCGCGCAGGGATGGAAGCACTGTCCATCACCGACGCTCGCATGGAAGAGCTGGGCATGGCAGGCTTTGGTCCGGCATTCGACGTATCGTGCCAGAACCACGGTGGTCCGGGTCTCGCTTACATCCAACAGTGGGATGCAGACACCCAGACTTGGAGCCTCGTAACTGACCTGATCGCATCTGATCGTGAACTGATCGGTAAATTGGTGGAAGAAGACGCAGCTGCATACGCTGCCGAAAACAACATCACACCGGCCTGTAACTAAGCCAATACGGCGCGGGCGGGCCAATCCGCCCGCGCCATTCTGACCGAACGGAGTGCACATAAATGTTGGATGCAGGCAAAACCGAAACACTGCTTGAGGTGAACAACATCGAGGTGATCTACAATCACGTGATCCTCGTTCTCAAAGGTGTGTCGCTCACGGTTCCCAAAGGGGGCATCACAGCTCTTCTCGGCGGAAACGGTGCCGGCAAGACCACAACGCTCAAAGCGATTTCGAACCTTTTGCATTCCGAACGTGGCGAAGTCACCAAGGGAAGCGTCCAGTATCGCGGCGAAGCTGTGCATCAATTGTCGCCCGAAGATCTGGTGAAAAAGGGAGTCATTCAGGTGATGGAAGGCCGTCACTGTTTTGAACACCTGACCATCGAAGAGAACCTTTTGACAGGTGCATACACCCGTCGTGACGGCGGCTCCAAAGTCGCTGACGACCTTGAGATGGTTTATAATTATTTCCCGCGCCTCAAAACGCGTCGCAAATCACAGGCTGGCTACACCTCGGGTGGTGAACAGCAGATGTGTGCGATCGGCCGTGCGCTTATGAGCCGCCCCGAAACGATCTTGTTGGATGAGCCGTCGATGGGCCTTGCGCCGCAGCTCGTCGAAGAGATCTTTGAGATCGTGAAAGACCTTAACGAACGTGAAGGCGTTTCTTTCTTGCTGGCCGAACAGAACACCAACGTGGCGCTGCGTTATGCCCACCACGGCTATATTTTGGAATCTGGCCGCGTCGTGATGGAGGGCCCTGCTGCCGAACTGCGCGAAAACCCAGACGTGAAAGAATTCTATCTGGGCGTCTCCGAAGAAGGCCGCAAATCCTTCCGCGACGTGCGGTCCTATCGCCGCCGTAAGCGCTGGCTCTAAGCGCTTTGCGCGGCCTCGGCCTGCATCTCGGCCAAACGCGTAAGGGCTTCGTCCCGCGTGTTGCGAATGTTGGGCCGTGTGCCGCGGCTTTCGTGCCGCAGTCGGATATCGGTCTCGGTTTCACTGCCCACAGCAAACCGAACCGCCCCCAAGGCGCAGGTTTCACGAAACTGCCGCGCGCGCGCGTCGTATTGCACCCAAGCCGCAGACTGAATTCGCGTATCGTTGTAGTTCCACAAAACCCACCACGGTTGGCGAGTCTGGCGGATCAGTTCTTCGATCCAGTTGAAAATGTCGTTCACATCGCGCGAGTGTTCAAAGCTGATCCCATGCAGGTCGATTTCGCAAATCTGCTGAGCACGGTCGAAATGAACGCGTTTGACGATCTCGGGCTTTTGGTAGTTCGGCGATCGGAAAATACGTTCTCTTCGCTTCGACGGCAGGGACTTCAAGTAAGCGACGGCGTCGTCTCGCGAGGTAAAGTTCGTCGGATCATGCTGATCGGTGCCTCTCGTTTTGGCGACATGCGTGATGTTGAAGTCAGACATGTCGTAGTGGGCCAACCCCATCGCGTGATATTCTTTCATATCGGTGCCGCGCTTTGTGAAGGCGAACCAAGCATCGCCATCAATTCGGTAGTCAGTCGAATTCACCAAGAAAAACCAGAGTGGTTCACCCGTTTCCGCAAGCCGTTCTTCGACTCGATCAAAAAAAGCGTTCGCGTCACCAGATGTATGAAAATACAGCCCTTCGTAGACCAATTCGCAGATCATCAGCGCTTCATGCAAGATGATGCGGGTATCCAGTTTGTCCCCGGTGAAATCGGGTCCGATGGGCGGGAAGGTCTGCTTCATAACTCGTCCTGTCGTTTTGGCGATCATAACCGCATCACGAACGGCAGGAAATGGCCCAGTTTGAGGCGCCGTAATCGGCGCTATTGATAATCAACCCGCAGTTGGCCAAGCATGAGGACAGCTGCACCGATCAGGAGATGCAGAGATGAGCAGGTATTTTAGTGATTTGGAAACGCGGTCCGCTGCGGATCGTGCAGCAGCAATCGCCAATGAGCTTCCTGAACAAATCCGCCGTGCGCAGGCGTTGCCAGCCTATGCGACCACTTTGGCCGATGTATCGGCTGAAGAGATTAAATCGGTCGATGACCTCGCCGCTCTTCCGGTGACCCGCAAATCAGCCCTTGTTGAAGCGCAAAAACAGAACGCTCCGCTCGGTGGCTTTACGGGGCCGATTACAGGATTCGCGCATGTGTTCCAATCGCCGGGCCCGATCTATGAGCCGGGGAACACTAGCCACGATTGGTGGCGTATTGGTCGCTTCTTGTCTGCCGTCGGTATCGGAGAGGGTGACATCGTTCAGAACTGTTTCGGCTATCACCTTACACCGGCGGGTATGATCTTTGAAAACGGTGCGCGCGCAGTTGGCGCGACCGTACTGCCTGCGGGTGTTGGTCAAACGGAACTACAAGTGCGTGCGGCTGCTGATATTGGCACGACGGCTTATGCGGGCACGCCTGATTTCTTGAAAGTGATCCTCGAGAAAGCCGATGAAATGGGCGAGACGCTGAAGATCACAAAAGCCGCGGTCTCTGGCGGCGCGTTGTTCCCGTCCTTACGTCAGTACTACCATGATCGCGGCATCAAATGTCTGCAGTGCTACGCGACGGCGGACCTTGGGAACGTGGCATATGAGGCGATCGAGAATGACGGCCTGATTATCGATGAAGGCGTCATTGTTGAGATCGTCACCCCTGGGACGGGTGATCCTGTCGCTGTCGGCGAAGTGGGCGAGGTCGTGGTGACCTCGCTGAACCCTGACTACCCATTGATCCGTTTTGCGACGGGCGACCTAAGCGCGATGATGCCGGGGCAGAGTGCATGTGGCCGCACCAATACTCGTATCAAAGGGTGGATGGGTCGTGCCGACCAGACGACCAAAGTCAAAGGCATGTTTGTGCGTCCCGAACAGGTCGCGGCCCTAGTGGCAAAACATCCTGATGTGGCCCGCGCACGCGTCGTTGTGGACCGAGAGGGCGAGACGGATGTCCTCCATGTCTTGGTTGAAACGCTGGCTGGTAACGTGAACGATATTTCACAATCGGTTCATGAGACGCTCAAACTAAAGGGGCGGGTCGAGATCTGCGCTATGGGGAGCCTTCCCCGTGACGGCATCGTGATCGAGGACCGCCGTAAATACGACTGATGAGGATTATATGCGCCGTTATCTACTGACCTCCGCCGCTCTTGCTGTCATCGCAGGGGCTACATGGGCCGATGATGCGGCGCTCCTCTTGGGGAACGATAGTTACGAGAGACTGGGATCGGTTGCGCGTGCGGCTGACGTGCTGGATGCTGCGAACGGACTGGAAGCCTTGGGCTTTAGCGTGACGTCGCTCCGCAATGGTCGGGTTGATACAACCGCAACATCGCTCGCAGAGTTCGCCGCGGCGACAGCAGAGGCAGACCGCATCGTTGTCGCGTTGTCTGGTCGGTTTGTGAGCGACGGGAAACGTACGTGGCTTTTGACAGCCGATGCGGCAGAGCCGTCGATTTTAACGCTGGGGTCGACGGCGGTCTCTGTCGATAGCCTGTTGGCGGTCATGGCAGGCGCAGCGGGCGAGGCCATTTTGTTGTTAGGCGTTGATGCAGAAGCTGCGAAATACGATCCGTGGATTTCCGCAGGTATCGGCGACTTGTCCATTCCGCAGGGCGTTACCGTGGTGTCGGGCTCCGTCCGCGACGTCGCATCCTTCGCAGAAACGGTGCTAACCCAACCGCAGGAAGACATCGTTCCCTACTTTGAAGATTACGGCCTCACCGCCACCGGATACACACCACGCAGTCACGTGATCATGCCGATGCGACCGTCCGTTGTGCCCGTGCCGCAAACACCGCAGGTGCCCGATACAGGGGCTGATGATGCCTTGTGGGAGGGTGCGAAGGCATTGGATTCTGCGGATGCCTATCGCAATTACATTCGCCGTTTTCCGAACGGCAAACACATCGCGGATGCGGAACGGCTGATCAATGAGATCATGACCGAACCGAACCGTCAGGATCGGTTGATTGAAGAGGCGTTGGGCCTGAGCCGCGATGCGCGGCGTGAAATTCAGCGCGATCTGTCCCTGCTCGATTATAATACGCGCGGGATCGACGGGATTTTCGGGGCAGGGACACGGCAGGCCATCACGAATTGGCAGCAAGAGAATGGGTATTCTCAGTCCTCCTATCTGACCCAAGATCAAATTGCGCGTCTCGATGCGCAAGCTGCAAGACGGTCTGCTGAACTAGAGGCAGAAGCTGAACGCCGCCGTCGCGAGGCAGAACTATTGGACCGAACCTATTGGGATGAAACGGGTGCGGTTGGTGATGAACCTGGGCTGAGAGCCTATCTTGATCGTTACCCTGATGGTGTCTTTGCCGAACTGGCCACCGATCGGCTTGCGACAATCCAAGACAGCAAACGTCGTGCGGCTGAGGCGGCAGAAACGGCCGCGTGGGATCGGGCATCGGGCGTGGACGCGGTGGGTGCCTATCAAGAATACCTATCGGTTTACCCCGAAGGCGAGTTTGTGGGCGAAGCTCAGGCACGGATCGCCGCTTTGACCGAGGAACAAGAGATCGCGCCAGAGTTAGAGGCTGCACAGGCAGCAGAAGCTGCGCTCGAACTTAACGCCCTGACGCGTCGTCTGGTCGAACTTCGCCTTGGGCAGATGGGACTATCGCCGGGTGTGATCGACGGCACATTTGACGACGATACACGCCGTGCCATTCGCAGGTATCAAACCAATTCCGAAGTCGACGGGATCGGCTATCTGAATGAGGCAACTCTCGTGCGCTTGCTTGCCGACGCGGTTGGAAACCTCGGGCGATAAAAAAAGCCCCCGAGACGGGGGCTTTTTAGGTTTATCGTGCTGGAACGTAGCGTTCGATCACCATTCGAACTGGTGATCCAGCGCCGTCGCCATATTCCCCGACAGCCAGCAAATAGGTGCCTGTGGTGATCCGAGCTGTGACAAGCGGGTCCAATCCGTTGGTGTCATCGTTGTAAGCAATCTGCCGACCGAGGTCATCGAACAGCACTAGATATGGATCGCCCTCACCATTGACCGAGATCGCTTCGGCCAACACCAGACCTCCGTCATAAACGTCGAAACTATACCACGTTGCTGTCGCGCTGTTTTGCAGGTCCACCCGCTGGCGGGTTTTCAGTTCTCCGAGCGCGGTCACTGGATAGCTTCCGTCGAGCGGCGGTGCGGCTTCGGCGCGGTCATATGACCCACGCATGGCGGCCTCAACATCCAGTTCTTCTACGGTCAATGTGATCGGCAATGTGCTGTCCGACAGAGCCGTTAGCGCGATACAGTAATTGCCAGCTTCGAGCGGGCTCATCAGTTCCAGACGGGAGTTCAGGCCATCCCAGTCATCGTTCTCGTCGATGTATCCGCCGTCATTGCTGTACAGGGTGATGTAGGGGTCGGCATCGCTGTTCTCAGCGGTAATTACGACAGGCATCGCGGTATCAAGCGTGAAGCGCCAATAAGGGGCGTCATTGGCTGTGCCTGTCATTGGGGTGCCAAATGGCAGTTGGTTCGCGAGGGTAGAAGAGTCGCAGTAAGTAGACCCGCCATCACCATAGCCGCCATCTGAGAAGCCAGTGGTGAGAGCTTCGTGTTCGTAGCGACCAACGCGGACAAAGCCCGTCATCGGGGCGGCGTCAAAACTCCGCATTGCAACGCAATAAGTGCCTGCATCCAATGTCAGTTCTGCTCGGGATGCGCCGTCGCCACCGGAATCATCATCCGATACCACCATCGCTCCAGCGGCATCATAAACGTCGATCACGGGGTCACCGCCCCCGCGACCTTGGGCTTCGATGCGGACATCGGTCGGTGCGCTGAGAGTAAACAAAGACACATAGTTATTACCGCCGAGCACTAGCGCCATCTGTTCTTGGAAATCAGCTGCGGTGGAAATGTCTGATGCGGTTTCATCGCCGCCGATCCATTGGCCGTTTGACCCGATGCCGCCGCAGAAATCTTGGGCATAGGCCGCGCCAGTCGTACCGACAGCCAAGCCTGCTCCCAATACGAGAGGTCTAAAGAAAGGTGTCATCGAATTACCCCGCACTGAAATGGATTTGACCAAATGGTAACGAGCAAGGTGGCGTCTGGCTACCACTTAACTCTGCCACAGGTGGTTTTCCCGACCTCACGCGAGACAAAGAAAAAGGCCGCGTTCCTTTCGGAACACGGCCTCTAATCCGGTGTTGCTTCTATTAGCCCTGACGAGCTTTGAAGCGACGCTGCGTCTTGTTAATAACGTAGACGCGGCCCTTACGGCGCACGATGCGGCAATCGCGGTGGCGCTGCTTGAGCGAGCGGAGGGAGTTGCGAACTTTCATGGTTCATCTCCTAGTCGCGGCGCGGCGATTGCGCCTGTGTTTCGTTTAAGCCCGAAGGCCAGTGATTCCATGGTGGGCGGTACTGGGATCGAACCAGTGGCCACTACGATGTCAACGTAGTGCTCTACCGCTGAGCTAACCGCCCATGACCCTTGCATTTCTCATACGTCTTGAAAAAACAAGACGCGGAAATCCGCGTCGGGTGAGCGGCTCTATAAAAGGAGTCGGAGGGGGGATCAAGGGCTTTCGGTAAAACAGATTCATGCTCTATTCTATTTTTATAAGCCGGAGTGATGATGACCCTTACGCCCTTTGTCCTGAATGAGCCAGTAACGCGCACAACAAGCGTTGTTTTTGCGTCTCCGCACAGCGGAAAGGCGGATTTGGCGTTGTTCGGTGGGCAAGTGGTTTTAGACCATAAAACGATTCGGTCGTCGGAGGATGCGCACGTCGATCGCCTGTTTTCTAAGGTTATCGACTATGGTGCCCCGTTTCTGGTGGCGCAGGTGCCGCGAGCTTATGTTGATTTGAACAGAGCTTCAGACGAACTTGACCCTGCATTGATCGAAGGTGTGCGTCGAAACGTCCACAATCCGCGAGTCGGATCCGGGCTGGGCGTGATTCCTCGTGTGGTCGCAGGAGGGAGGTCAATTTATCGCGGAAAACTGACGTTAGAAGAGGCCCATTCGCGGCTTCAAACCTATTGGTATCCGTATCACGACAAACTGACGGCCCTCTTGGATCAGAGTTTTAGGTTATTCGGAGAATCGATCTTGATCGATTGTCATTCAATGCCGCGAGAGGCGCTGGATGCCGGGAGGAAGTCAGGCGAACGTCCCCATGTTGTGATCGGGGATAGGTTCGGCGCAGCAGCTTCGGCGCGGTTGGTGGATCAAATTGCAGCCGCATTCGAAGGTCAGGGGCTACGGGTGGCCCATAACGCTCCCTTCGCAGGGGCTTACAGTACGGTTGCCTATGGCCGTCCTGTTCGATCCCAGCACGCGGTGCAGGTAGAGATTGATCGTTCTCTTTATATGAATGAAGCGACGCTTGAGATTTTGCCGGAGTTTGACGAATTGCAGTCAAAACTCTTGGGAGCAGCGTCTGAGATCGCAGCGCTGGGATCACGTAAGCTTCCGTTAGCTGCCGAGTAGTCAGCGCAGGGCGCGTCCCTTTTTGATCGCATCGTCCCCAAATTTTGCGCGGATTTTGTCGGTTGCGCGTTCCGCGTTGGCCCGACGGCCTGCGTCTGGATCCAAGAGGTCCCCTTCGCGGTCCGCATCTCGGGCCGCGGTTAGCTCGCTTATACCGACGCCAATCAGCCGAAACGGACCTGTGTGGCCCGTCGCATCATAAAGTGACCGCGCGACGCGATAGATCGTGTCCGCCATTTGAGTGGGCTGATGAAGGCTCTGCCGTTTGGTGATGGTCTTGAACGCTTTGGTCTTTAGCTTCAGCGTCACTACGCGGCCTGCCTTGTCTTTTGCCTTGGCGCGCGCGCTCACTTGTTCGGATAGCCGCCAGAGGTGGCCGTCAAGCACGTCGGGGTCGGAGGTATCCTCAAAGAACGTAGTTTCCTTCGAGATACTTTTCACAGGTGCGTTCGGAGAAATACGCCTGAAATCTTCGCCACGCGCCAAATGAAAGAGTCGTTCGCCTGTCTGTCCGAACCGTTCCGTCAGTTGGTCTTTCTCCCAGCGATGCAGGTCGCCGATGGTATGAATACCTGCCTTGTCGAGCGAGGCTTGAGTGGCTGGGCCGATCCCCCAGATCAGTCGAACAGGTTTGGGTTTTAGGAAGTTTACGGTCTCCGCCCTACCGATCACCGAAAACCCACGGGGCTTGTCGAGGTCGGAGGCCACCTTGGCGAGAAATTTGTTGTGAGATAGGCCGATAGATCCGCTGAGGCCCAATTCTTCTTTCATACGTTTGGCCAAACGAGCCAGCATAATCGCCGGTGGCGCGCCATGTAGTCGGGCGGTTCCAGTTAGATCGAGGAATGCTTCGTCCAACGACAAGGGTTCGATCTGCGGTGTGAGTTCATCCATCAGTGCACGTACCGCACGGGAGGCTTCGGCGTAGGCCTCCATCCTAGGTCGGACAACCACCGCGTCAGGACAGAGCTTGAGGGCCTGAAACATCGGCATCGCCGAACGGACGCCTCGTATTCGGGCAATATAGCAAGCCGTGGAGACGACACCGCGTTTGCCGCCGCCAATGATAACGGGTTTGTCCCGAAGTTCTGGATTATCCCGCTTTTCGACGCTGGCGTAAAAGGCATCACAGTCCATATGCGCGATCGACAAATCCCACAGTTCGTCGTGCATCACGACGCGCGGACTGCGGCATGATGTGCAGCGCGAGCCGCTATCGAACTGAGTGAGGCAATCTTTACAAAGGGCTGGCATCTGGATGCTTCATGGCTATCTTTGCAGTATAGCCTTTCACCGATCCGAAGGGCCAGCGGAGCGGGTATGTTTGACGAAAGTTTTGATGGCGCAAAAGTTGCGATCCTGCGGGGCAACGATGTGCTCGTTATTCGTCGAGATGATAAGCCCAATATTCCGTTTCCAGATTGCTGGGACTTCCCGGGCGGCGGTCTGGAAAACGGCGAAACACCGTTTGAGACGGCACAACGTGAAACTTTAGAAGAAGTCGGTTTGACCCTCGATGAACACCGCGTGTTCTACCATAGCCAACAGCCTGGACCCTCTGGCGATACCGTGCATTTCTTTGCGGTTCTTTGGGGGGATTTGACCGAGGCAGATGTGACTTTTGGCGGAGAGGGGCAAGAATGGCGGTTTATGCCAGTTCAAGATTTCCTTGATTCGCCTGATGCGATCCCATCGTTGCAGGTCAGGTTTCGGATGGCTCTCACGACATTGTACTAGTCCCTTCCGGCTGTGGGGTTGCCAGAAGGGACAAGTGCGCCGCTGGGAAGCGGGGATCACGCTTGCGGCACTGGTCCTGAAACGAATGTCGTCAAAATTTCCGGCGCGGGTTTATGCCAAAAAGTATCGGACATTCCCAAAGCCTGACGCACCAGCCCCATTTGAACCTGATCACGTTCTAGGCCGCGTGGGCCTTTGAATAGGCAGGGATAGCGATATGTGCCTTGATCGCGTTGCACGTCGACGCGGGCCTCATAGGCTCCAATGGCGTCATTATAGTATATTTCACCTAGAGTGATGGTCTGCATCACACGTCTCCGTTAACACAACTCAAACGATACTCGTCTTTCGCATAACGGTATCAGAATGAAATGATTGGACGAAGCTACCCAGTGGAGCAAACCGCCTGTCGCGGTTGGTGATGCAACTTATACGTTAGGTTAGGGGTGCGGCGACCTCAGGGATGAAAGCGCCGCGTTGTCAGTGTACTACGGTCACGCTTTGAGCGCAGCGGCGATCTCTGCGTTGACGGCTTCTGCCGCTGCGCGTGGGTTTTCGGCCGTCCAGATCGGGCGGCCTACAACAACGTGGTCCGAGCCATTCGCGATGGCTTCGCCCGGGGTCATAACGCGTTTTTGGTCGCCCAATGCGGAACCCGCAGGACGAACGCCAGGGGTGACGATGAGTTTGCCAGCGGCCTCGGGCAAAGCGCGGATCAACGCCGCCTCGTGCGGAGAAGCGATTACGCCGTCGGCGCCCGCTTCCATTGCGCGTGCTGCGCGTTCCGTCACGATGTCGGCAACTGTGCCGTCTTTGTAGCAAGACGCATCGAGGTCAGCACGATCGAGTGATGTTAGAACAGTCACAGCGAGGATTTTGAGGTCTTTGCCTGCGGCACCTTCTTTGGCGGCGCGAACAACGTGCGGGTCGCCGTGAACTGTCAGGAAATCCAGATCGAATTGTGCAATGCCACGAACGGCAGCTTCGACCGTTGCGCCGATGTCAAAGAACTTCATGTCGAGGAAAACGCGTTTGCCATATTCCTGCTTTAGCTCGTTCGCGAGGGCCAAGCCGCCACCAGTGAGCATCCCAAGGCCAATTTTGTAAAACGACACTGCGTCGCCCAATTCTTTGGCGAGCTCGAGGCCTTGAATGACGTTCGGGACATCGAGGGCAACAATCAGGCGGTCGTTAGACATGGGAAAGCTCCTTGAGGGTAGGTTGGCCTCTCTTGGGCCTCACCTTTCGCTATGTCAAGGAATGGGCTTACGGCTTGGCCTGCTTGGGCATGTCTTTTGGCTTCGCTTTAGCTGGGACCTCTGCCAAGTCGGCAAGCGTTTTGTCGTAGGCCGCGATAATCAGGCGGCCTTTTGGACTGATGTGATCAATTTGACCCATAGCACGCCCCTACCTTTGCGGTACATTGAGAATAACGGCAGACAGTAGGGGTAGTCTTAGCTGTCGCGTCGTAAAAAATGACCGATTTTCAAGCGCCGAAATCTTGCAAGATGCGCGACTGCTCACCATCTTATTAGCGAAGGCCCGATACGATCCGTGCCGCTCAGTGGGCGGATCAACTTTGCGGGTGCTTAGAGAAGGAGAACTGCGATGAACTTAGAGAAGTTCACGGAGCGGTCGCGCGGCTTCATTCAAGCGGCGCAAACGATCGCAATGAGAGAGAGCCATCAACGGCTCGCCCCAGAACATGTGTTGAAAGCTTTGCTGGACGACGATCAAGGTCTGTCCGCGAACCTTATTGCAGCTGCCGGCGGTAATGTGGCGGCCGTTGTTGAAGCGAATGACCTTTCGCTCACCAAGATGCCAAAGGTGTCGGGTGATGCTGGTCAGGTGTATCTGGACAGCGCGACGGGCAAGGTCTTGTCCGAGGCTGAAACGCTTGCCCAAAAGGCAGGCGATAGCTTTGTTCCCGTGGAACGCATTTTGACCGCGTTGGCGATTGTAAAATCTGCCGCTGCTGATGCGCTGAAAGCTGGGAAAGTGACGGCGCAGGGCCTGAACGCAGCTATAAATAATGTACGCAAAGGCCGGACTGCTGACAGTGCGTCTGCCGAAGAAGGCTATGACGCGCTCAAGAAATATGCGCGTGACCTGACTGAAGCGGCAGAGCAGGGTAAAATCGACCCGATCATCGGGCGCGACGAAGAAATTCGCCGGTCGATGCAGGTGCTGTCCCGTCGGACGAAGAACAACCCGGTTCTCATTGGTGAACCAGGTGTTGGTAAAACAGCGATTGCAGAAGGCCTCGCCCTTCGGATCGTGAACGGTGACGTGCCTGAATCTCTGCGTAACAAAAAGCTACTCGCGCTCGATATGGGTGCGCTGATCGCCGGTGCGAAATATCGCGGTGAATTCGAAGAACGCCTCAAGTCGATTTTGAAAGAGATCGAAGCCGCCGCTGGTGAAATCATTCTCTTTATCGACGAAATGCATACGCTCGTTGGGGCAGGGAAGTCCGACGGCGCGATGGATGCGGCCAACCTGATCAAACCTGCGCTTGCGCGTGGTGAGCTACATTGCGTTGGCGCGACGACCCTCGATGAATATCGCAAATATGTAGAGAAAGACGCGGCTTTGGCGCGGCGGTTCCAACCTATTCAGGTTGAGGAACCGACAGTCGAGGACACGATTTCGATCCTGCGCGGTATTAAAGAGAAATATGAGCTGCACCACGGCGTTCGTATCTCGGACTCCGCGCTGGTCGCTGCGGCAACACTGTCGCACCGCTATATCACGGATCGCTTCCTGCCGGACAAGGCCATCGACCTCGTGGACGAGGCCGCAAGCCGTTTGCGCATGGAAGTAGACAGCAAGCCAGAAGAGTTGGATGCGTTGGATCGTCAGATCCTTCAAATGCAGATCGAGGCGGTCGCTCTTGAGAAAGAGGACGACGACGCGTCGAAGACACGTTTGGACAAGCTGCGTCAGGAACTCTCGGATCTGCAGGAAAAAGCGGACGCCATGACAGCCAAATGGCAGGCAGAGCGGGATAAGCTGGAAGGTGCGCGTGCCCTGAAAGAAAGGCTCGACAAAGCGCGGGCTGATCTGGAAATCGCGAAACGCGAAGGCAACCTCGCGAAGGCGGGTGAGTTGTCCTACGGCGTTATTCCGCAGTTGGAACGTGACCTGTCCCAAGCTGAGGCACTGGAAGGTGAACAAATGGTCGAAGAGGCCGTTCGCCCTGAGCAGATCGCCGAAGTTGTGGAGCGTTGGACGGGCATTCCGACCAGCAAGATGCTGGAAGGTGAGCGTGAAAAGCTGCTGCGGATGGAAGATGGACTACATAAGCGAGTCATCGGACAGAAAGCTGCGGTTCGTGCTGTTGCGAATGCTGTTCGCCGTGCGCGTGCGGGTCTGAACGATGAAAATCGTCCTCTTGGGTCGTTCTTGTTCCTCGGGCCGACGGGCGTTGGTAAAACCGAACTGACCAAAGCCGTTGCCGAGTTCCTCTTTGACGATGACAACGCGATGGTCCGTATAGACATGTCCGAGTTCATGGAGAAGCACGCGGTTTCTCGTCTGATCGGCGCCCCTCCGGGGTATGTCGGATATGATGAGGGCGGTGTTCTGACTGAAGCGGTTCGTCGTCGTCCTTATCAGGTTGTCCTCTTTGACGAGGTCGAAAAGGCGCACCCTGATGTGTTCAACGTGTTGCTGCAGGTTCTCGATGATGGCGTTCTGACCGATGGTCAGGGCCGCACCGTGGACTTTAAACAGACCTTGATCATTCTGACTTCGAACCTCGGGGCGCAGGCTTTGAGCCAGTTGCCAGATGGTGCGGATGCAGGTCAGGCCAAACGTGATGTGATGGATGCGGTGCGTGCACACTTCCGTCCCGAGTTCCTGAACCGTCTGGATGAAACGATCATCTTTGACCGTCTGGGCCGTGCGGATATGGGCGGTATTGTCGATATCCAACTGGCGCGTTTGCAGAAACGTCTGGCTGGCCGCACGATCTCGCTCGACCTTGATGAGGGTGCACGCAAGTGGTTGGCGGATGAGGGCTATGACCCTGTCTTTGGGGCTCGACCGTTGAAACGCGTCATTCAACGCGCCTTGCAAGACCCGCTGGCGGAACTACTGCTGGCTGGTGAGGTGAAGGACGGTGAAACGATAGCCGTGTCTGCTGGCGCCGAAGGGTTGATCATCGGCGATCGGGTTGCTGGAAGTAACCGCCCGAAACCAGACGACGCGGTCGTTCACTAAGGCTTAGAACGGCGAGGGTAATTCCTCGCCGTTTTTGATTTGGGGTATGGATGCTGGTTTGTTGACACGACGCACCGCATCGTCAAAGCTGCTCCCGTAATTGGGGTGTTTGTAGTGTCGATTGAATTTTTCCTAACATCGCTTGTGGTTGTTCTGCTGCCAGGAACAGGAGTGATCTACACATTAGCGATTGGTTTGGAACGTGGTGCGGTGGCCAGCGTGGCGGCTGCCTTTGGCTGTACCTTAGGAATCGTACCCGCAGCATTTGCTAGTATCGTGGGGCTGTCGGCCCTCTTACACACGAGCGCCTTAGCCTTTCAGGTGATTAAGTTTCTAGGCGTGCTTTATCTATTCTATATGGCTTGGACCATTGTCAGGGACGAAAGCAAAATTGACCTCGGCGCCTCCAAGCCAGTCCGAAGCTATCGTTCCATTGCGTTGACAGGCACTTTGATCAATGTGCTGAATCCAAAACTCTCACTGTTCTTTTTGGCTTTCCTGCCTCAGTTCACCACGCCAAACGTGACGAATGTTACGGGGGAACTTGTCGGACTGGCGGCGGTATTCATGGTGATGACCTTTATGGTGTTCATCGCTTACGGCGCTTTTGCGTCGCTCGCGCGTGAATATGTCATCGCAAGACCTACAGTAATGACATGGATTAAACGGGCTTTCGCCGGCACATTTGGCCTATTGGGTCTCAAACTTGCGGTCAGTGACTGACCCTCAATCTAGGCCATTGTCGTTCGTTACAAATCCCCAACAGCATCGTGACGCGCCGAAACACCAAAATGGACTATATGTATCCAAAGCAAAGCATGCGGAGGAACACATGGCCTTTCGTTGGAAAAACGACCTGACTGAAAAAGACATTACGCCCAAACAGCTATGGCTTAATCGCCGCCAGATCATAGCGGCAGCGGGGGCGTCCGTTGTTGGGATGCCTGCTTTGGCGCAGTCGCTAGAGCCGAATACCCTCTCGGATATTCGTAGCTACAATAACTACTACGAGTTCGGCACTGGCAAGGAAGACCCTGCGCAGAACGCCAATAAGCTCGATACGTCGAATTGGACGATCAAGGTCGATGGTCTGGTCGATAATCCTGGTGACTATAGTCTGGCCGACCTCTTGGGTGGTTTGAGCGTTGAAGAGCGCATTTATCGGTTCCGCTGCGTTGAGGCGTGGTCGATGGTCGTCCCCTGGAATGGCGTTGAGCTGGCGGATGTGCTGAATCGCGTTGGCGTGAAATCCTCGGCCAAGTATGTGGCATTTGAAACGGTCGTGCAGCCCGACAATATGATTGGTGTGCAGCGCCGTGTCATTCCATTCCCCTATGTCGAAGGGCTCCGCCTTGATGAGGCGCGCCATCCGCTGACGCTGCTCGCAACAGGTATCTACGGAGAGCCGATGGCGAACCAGAACGGTGCGCCGATCCGTTTGGTGGTGCCTTGGAAGTATGGGTTCAAATCGATCAAGTCGATCGTTCGGATCACGCTGACTGATAAACAGCCACCAGCGACGTGGAACCTGATCAACGCGCGGGAATATGGCTTCTATAGTAATGTGAATCCGAACGTGTCGCATCCACGTTGGTCGCAGGCTTCGGAACGTCGGATCGGTGGGGGCCTTTTCGCAAGCCGTCAGGATACTCTGATGTTCAACGGCTACGACGAAGTTGCCAGCCTCTACGATGGTATGAACTTGGCTGAAAATTTCTGATGATTATCGATCGTATCAATCGGGCCGCGCGCAAGATTCCCGCTTGGCCCGTATATATAGTGGGCAGCCTGTGGGCGGGCTGGCTGTTCTGGCTCGGCCTAACGGGTGGGTTGGGTCCAGAGCCGATCAACACTTTGGAGCGTGAATACGGCTCGACGGCTCTACAGCTTCTCGTGGCAGGTCTTTGCATTACCCCCCTTCGTCGATACGCGGGATTGAACCTTATAAAATATCGTCGGGCTTTAGGTGTAACGGCCTTCTTTTTCGTTCTGGCCCATTTGACGATTTGGATTGTTCTCGATGTCCAGTCGCTGTCCCGTGTATGGGAAGACATTCTGAAGCGCCCCTATGTGACCATCGGAATGGCGAGCTTCGTGCTGTTGGTTCCTTTGGCGATTACATCGAACAATATCAGTGTCCGTCGCATGGGTGCTCAGTGGCGATCGCTTCACAAGCTGACGTATCCAGCGGTTTTGATGGGCTCTGTTCATTTTATATGGCTGGTCAAAGGCTGGCCGATCGAACCCTTCGTGTATTTCGGTGCGATTGTTGTGCTGTTCGCGGTGCGACTCGATGTGATTCAGCGAATGAGTCGGGGGTGATTCAGGGCGCTAACGCCGCCAATAGTATGGGGTGCTGTGGATAACTCTATATCTGGATGGGGCGAATTACTGCGGCGCAGCAATTATCGGTCTTTCGACCTTAGGTCCGATGAAATGAAATTACCCAAACATATGAAAACACACAAAAAATCGGGTCATGTGTAAGTTTTTTGAACTTTCTGTAAAAAACCGCTTGCGGGTTTTGGGTGATAACCTTAGAACCCCCTTCACCGGCGGCGCTGAGGCGCGGTTGGGGCGGACGGAACGGCCGGATGGCTGGGAAGTTTGGGAAAAATT
>NZ_JALKCU010000005.1 GCF_023540835.1 Marivivens geojensis | reverse complement strand
CAGCAACCGTGTAGCTGATCGTCGCCTCACCGTTGAAGTCATCGGCAGGTGTGAACACCAGCTGACCGTTGACGATCTCGACCGAGCCCTGCTCTGCCGGAACCGTCGCCTCGGTGATGGTGAGCGCGTCGCCATCTGGGTCCGTATCGTTTGCCATTACATCGATGGTGACGGCTGTATCTTCATCCGTCGTAATCGTGTCATCATTTGCTTCCGGAGCACGGTTGAACTCATCACCAATGATTTGTTCGATTTCGACATAGTTCAGGGTTTCACCCGTCGGCACGCCGTTCGCGTCCACAAAAACGACGGTACCGTTGGTACCGTTTCCGTTGCTATCAGGTGTCACATTCTCGAGATAGAACGGGCCCTTGCCAGTCAGATCGAGAACGTCGAAGTCGTTCCCGCCAGCGCCTCCGTCGACGTAGTCGCCAGCGCCACCATAAATAACGTCAGCATCATCACCGCCAAGGATGAGATCCGCACCTTCGCCACCATCGAGGATGTCGTCGCCGGCTTCACCGCCGAGAGTATCGTCACCGTCACCGCCCAGAAGCGTGTCGTTGCCTTTGCCAGTCCAAACTTCGTCGTTACCAGCGCCGCCGTCAGCGTAGTCATCGCCGTTGCCGTCATTATCGGTGCCACGCACGTCGTCGATGATGTCATTGCCGTCACCACCCAGCAGCGTGTCATTGCCGTCGCCGCCGATGAGACGGTCATCGCCTTCGTTGCCTTCGATCAGGTCATTACCGTCACCACCATCTAGGTAGTCGTTGCCAGCATTGTCGTCCGCCAAAATGGTTTCCAACGACATATCGGTGATCGTGACCGCTTGGTCCGTAGTCGCGCCGTTACCGTAGTCGATCACGATGCGGGCCACCGGATCGGCGATTTGGATCAGAACAGAGCCTTTCGCTGTACCAGTATTGATTGTCCCGTTGTCCAAATCATGCGCGGTGATCGTGTTGCCAGAGATCGTTTGACCGCCTTCGGCAACAAAGGTCACCGGAACCTCAACGCCGTTTGCGTCATAGGCGTGAATTGTCAGGATATCTTGGTGAGGATCGGAGGATGTACCGACATCGATATCATTGATGCGGAACGCAACGTTCTGAACCTCGTCAGAGTAACCGCCTGTGTTCGATGCGAAATCGAGCGTAACCGTCGACGTATCGCCAGCGTGACCCGTGGTCGGACCGTAAAGCTGCAAACCAGAGTGGTTGTCAAAATTTTCGCCCGTTTCGACGTATTGAGCAGCACCCGACACACTCGCAGTCGCACCCGATACAGCTGGATCGAAACCAAAGGTTACAGTGACGCCGCCCAGATCTTGGGTTGCGCCGTTTGCAACGGTCGCACCTGCGCTACCGAAATCGCTCCAATCGAGGACAGCTGGTTGGGGACTAACGTTGCCCGTGCTGTCGCCATCACCCTGAATGGTGTCGTCGCCACTACCACCGTGGATCGTGTCGTCGCCGGAACCACCGATGAGGCTATCGTTCCCCTCATTGCCTTCAATGATGTCATCACCAGCGCCGCCGTCGATGTAATCGTCACCAGGAACGCCATCGTCAGTGCTGACCGTTACATCATAGAACAAGTCAGTGATGTTCACGCCCGCATTGTCGTAGCCGTCCTGTAGGTGCTTCACAACCAGCTTGGTCACGGGGCCAGCAACATTCACCAGCATCGAATAATAGGGGTCGGTATCCGCAGAACCGCCACCGTTCGAAACGCCGGTTTCATAGCCAGCAACGCCATCAAGGTTCTTGAGCGTTACACCGCCACCAGCCGAGATATCGACCGGAACTGCAACACCATTGGCGTCATAGGCGTAGACCTGAACGGTCGAGTCGAAATCAACGTCGTTGATACGGAACGAGATATTCTCGACCGAAGTATCAAAGCTCCATTGGTAGGTCGCGCTTTCACCCTTCGCGTTCAATTCAGATTCCAGCGAGGAATAGGCGTTAACCGTTTCAGTACCGCTGTCGATCGAGTGAACCTTTTGCTGATCGGTCGCAAAGTTCGTGTCAGGGCTATAAACTGACGCAATGGTCGAGAAGGTCACATTTACCGAACCCGTGTTCTGGGTAAATGTGTTCAGGTCATCGTCATTATCGATCGAAGTGTTGTCCTGCGGATCGGGCGCTTGCGACCAGTTAAAGCTCTCACGGACAGTCGTTGTTGTGCTCGGCGAACCGTAAACAGCGCTCTCACGATCACCAATCAGGACGTCGTTGCCAGCGCCACCGTAGAGGTCGTCATTGCCAGCGCCGCCATACACTTCGTCATTGCCATCAGCCGCGATTACGGTGTCATTGCCGTCGCCTGCAACAACGATGTCGTCATTGCCTGTTTCACCAGCCAAGATCGCATCATTGTTGTCGATTTTGTCGCCATCAGGATCACCAACGTATGCTACGTCGATCAAATCATCGCCTGCAGTGCCTTCAACTACGCCATCCTCGGTGGGCACGGGGGCGCAGCTGACAGAACCGATTTTCAGGTCACAATAATTGAACCAGCTCGGATCATAGCAAATCTTGATAGATTCAATCGGCTCGGCGCAGGTGACGCGAACGCAGTTGTTGATCCACTCGTATTTCGCTTCAACGATCTCACCGAGAGCGTTCTTAAACACCACGTCACAGAGGTTGCCCGTGCCACACTTGCTCAGGCTGATATCGTAGAGGTTAAAGCTAACGTCCTGAACATCGCACCCGAAGCCGAAGTCGTAGGTGTTACCCGAATAATAGTTATCCAGCTTCAAACAGTCGTCGTTGTAATACGACACCGTATGGCAGCCCGATGTTGACGAGGTGTAGCAGTCGAGGCTGCCCCAGCTACCCGTAAATGTGTTTGTCGAACCAAAAAGACACTTTGTCCAATCCAGCAGGAACAGCGACATACCTTATAACTCCATTTGCCCACCCGATCGGAAAAACCGACCGGAAATGCGAGTTCCGGTGCGCTGCCCTGCAAGGGGCACACACTCGGACCCCGCACGCTAGAGTCACCTCCAGCGCGTTGATCCAAAAATCGGCAAAAAGGAAAACCCTTTCGCAGACACAATTCGGTTCATGTCGGCAACCGACACTCACCATGACCGCCCCAATCGGTCATTAGCCCCCCAGTTAGGCTATGTCTGGATATTCTATTGGATAGGTCAAACAAAGAGAAAAATGTAATGACCGCCTTAACCTAACAGAAAGACCTGTGGCGCTTCTGCGTCCATATGCGTGAAAGATGACGCATAAAAACACGCTATTGTTTATCGACCCGCAACAGCGCCAAATTCCAAATCCTAAATTTTTCCTTTATTTTAAATCGGAAGCCCTCCTCCGACTAACGCTATAGTAGAAAATTGGTTCGACATTGTGATCAACCAACCCGACACAAAGTTTCCTAATTTGAGCATGAAAAAAATCCTGACAAAGCCGTCCTATCGTTTCTCATCCAGAAACATTTTGAACATTTTGCTCTAATTGACGGCATATTTTGAAGAATCGAGGCGAAAAAATGTCTCGAAAGGATATAAACTATCACCCTTTGGTGAATTTGATTCGTAGGTGGCCATAGACGGCGCAAGCGCCGCGCCAAACGGCACAAAGTACCCCCAGCGGGACCGCGTACAAGGTTCATGGTAGATCAAAATTTTATTGAGAATACTGGTGCCGGTGAAGAGACTCGAACTCTTACGACCTAGGGTCGGGGGATTTTGAATCCCCTGCGTCTACCATTCCGCCACACCGGCCAGTGGCGGTCGTTTATCCTGCTGTTTCAGGGTCGTCAACGCTCAAAGTCGCTGAACTGAAAATGTATCGCATTGGCGCATGTCGCCGCTCTGATACCCCTTCTCGAACCAACGTTCGCGTTGATCCGATGTCCCGTGGGTAAAGGTGTGCGGCTGAACGCTCCGCCCTGCATTACGCTGCAATGTGTCGTCGCCGATTTGCCGCGCCGCATTAAGTGCCTCGTCCAAATCACCCCGCTCTATAGTTCCCAATGTTCGTGACGCGGCACGCGCCCAAATCCCCGAATAGCAATCCGCTTGAAGCTCAATCCGAACAGAGATCGCATTGCTTTGGGCCTCGCTCACCTGCGCACGCACACGATTTGCTTCGCCCAAGATGCCAAGCTGATCCTGGACAGAATGCGCAACTTCATGGGCCACAACATAGGCTGCGGCGAAATCGCCACCCGCGCCCAACTGCCGCTCCATCGTCACAAAGAAATCGGTATCGAGGTAAATCTGTTTGTCTGCGGGACAATAAAACGGCCCTGTCGCCGCCGATGCCCCACCACAGGCAGACTGCGTAGCGCCAGAAAACAGAACCAAGGCAGGCTCCGCATACCGTTGTCCCGCCTGATCAGGCAAAATGTCTGCCCAAATCTCTTCGGTGTCCGCGAGCGTCACGGCAACAAACTCTGCCGCACGTTCGTCCGCGGCCGAGAGTTGCGTCGTTCCACCCTGCCCTTCAAGCTCTGACAAGAACGGCGTGACATCCACACCCAACGCCCACCCGATCAATAGCACCACGACGACACCCACACCGCCGACGGCACCCGTGGCACCACCGCGACGCCGATCCACAACATTCTTACTCTGACGACGCCCCTGCCATTTCATGATGCACCCACCCATCGCAATTCAACTTATGCGTTTCTGAACAAAAACGTGTTCGTCTGCAAGCTTGACGCCGTGCGCCTCGCGTGGCCTAAAGCGCGAAACAACACAGGCACGGCGCGTATGCTTCGCAAACTCTATTCATGGACCATGTCGCTGGCAGATCACCCGCATGCGCTCTGGGTTCTGGCGTTTCTCTCGTTCATTGAATCGTCCGTTTTCCCAATTCCGCCTGATGTCCTCATGATCCCGATGATCATGGCGCGCCCGAACCGCGCGTTCCTCATTGCAGGTGTCGCGACGGTTGCCTCGGTCCTTGGTGCACTTCTCGGCTACTATATTGGCTACGGTCTTTTTGACATCATCGGCAAACCGATCCTCGACTTCTATGGCAAGGGTGCAGAGTTCGACGTGTTCAAAGCAAAGTTCGACAGCTACGGTATTTGGGCCGTCCTTGTCGCGGGCATCACACCCTTCCCGTTCAAGGTCATCACAATCGCGTCGGGCGTGCTGCAATTCGCCCTTATACCGTTTATCCTCTCGGCTATTGTTGCACGTGCATTGCGCTTCTTTATCGTCGCAGGTCTGTTGTGGAAATTCGGTGAACCTATCCGTGACTTTATCGAAAAACGCCTCGGCCTCGTCTTTACAATCTGCTGCGTTCTTTTGTTCGGCGGCTTCTATCTGGTGAAATACCTATGACCACATCGCGCAAAACCTACGTTATCTTGGCAGCTGGCGGGTCGGCCGCGATGCTCTTTGGCGCAATGGTCGTGTTTCAACGGCTGATGGATTTGCCACCTTGCGCGATGTGCATCTGGCAACGTTGGCCACACGCAGCTGCTGTTGCCATAGGTCTCCTCGCGCTGATGATCCAAGGTCGCCTTTTGCCCGCTCTCGGCGCGCTCGCTGCCCTGACGACGGGTGCAATTGGCGTTTACCATTTCGGGGTCGAACACAAATATTGGGATGGCCCAGCCTCGTGCACGGGGTCTGGCCTCTCAGGAATGAACGTTACCTACCTTCTCGCGGTCGATAGCGGTCCAAAGCTCGTAATGTGCGATCAGATCAGCTGGGAACTTTTGGGAATTTCGATGCCAGGTTGGAACGCGATCATCTCGTTCATCCTCGCCTTCATTTGGATCAAAGCGGTCCTAGCGTCGCACCCCACGGCGGGTTGAGAGGAGCAGGTTCGTTTCACTGCTCGTGATCCCATCCAAACGTCGAATGGCAAACAGCACTTCGTCGAATTTTTCGAGCGTCATCGTACCAATCTCAGCGATAAGATCCCACTGACCGTTTGTCGAATGAACGGCCATCACCTCTGGCATTGCAGAGAGACGGGACATAATCCGCTCTGTCCCACGCCCCTCGATCTCTAGCATCATCAGACCACGCACGGGGCTTGTCGCCACGTCGTTGCGCGTCAACACAGTAAAACCAACGATTTCCCCGCTGTCCTGAAGCCGCGCCAGCCGTGACCGGATCGTCGTGCGTGTGACATTCAAATCAGCGGCCAATTCGGACAGGCTCGCACGAGCGTCACGTTTCAATGCAACAATGAGGCGTTGATCCAGTTCGTCCATCTTAGCTTTCCAATTTGATCAGTGCTGGCTCATTTCGCACATTTTGATCGCTTCTGTCATCCCCATTTCGCAAGGATATTCGGCTCATGACACAGAAACACCTTATCTTAATCGGGGCACCCGTTGACTGCGGCAAACGCCGTAGGGGTTGCCTCATGGGGCCTGACGCCTTCCGCACCGCCGGCATTGCCGAAGCGATCACCGAACTCGGCCATAGCGTCACAGACATCGGGAACCTGACACCTGATACAAAGCCCCTGCCCGCACATGCGAACCGCGAGGTTTACAAGCTCGACGAAACGGTCGGCTGGACACGGACCTTGACCAAAGCGGCAGTCGACCATGCACCAAATGGGATGCCCGTGTTTTTGGGCGGCGACCACGCGCTGTCGCTGGGCTCTGTTGCGGGCATGGCGGAGTATGCGCAGCAGATTGACCGCCCTCTGTTCGTTCTCTGGCTAGACGCGCACACCGACTACCACACGCCCAACACCACAACGACGGGCAACCTACACGGCACGCCTCTGGGCTATGTGTGTGGTCGTGACGGCTTTGACGACTTCCCGCCGCTTGCCGCCCCCATTCCAGCAGATCGCCTTTGCATGATTGGCCTGCGGTCCGTGGACCCCGCCGAACATGACGCGCTGTCGGACACAGACGCAACGCTGGTGGATATGCGCACCATCGACGAGATCGGCATCGTCAAACCGCTGCAATCTTTCCTTGATAAGGTCGCCGCCGCGAACGGCATCCTTCACGTTTCTCTCGACGTTGATTTCCTTGATCCCTCGGTCGCCCCTGCGGTCGGCACCACGGTACCAGGGGGCGCAACCGTCCGCGAAGCGCACCTCGTGATGGAGATGCTCTGCGACAGCGGCGCGGTCTGTTCGCTCGACCTCGTTGAACTCAACCCATTCTTGGATGATCGCGGCAAAACCGCGTCCCTTATGGTAGACCTGACGGCCTCTCTCCTTGGTCGCCGCGTCTTTGACCGACCCACACGGAGCTATGCATGACCCAACCCTCTGAAAAAGCCCTGGTGCCGTTTGTCTCCGTCGATCACATGATGGGGTTGGTCCATCACATCGGGCTGGAAACCATCCTGCGTGACCTCGCAGACGAGGTCGAAAGCGATTTCAAACGTTGGGAAGAATTCGACAAAACCCCGCGCGTTGCGTCCCACTCTGAGGTTGGCGTGATCGAACTCATGCCCGCCGCCGACCGCGAAAACTACGGCTTCAAATACGTCAACGGACATCCAAAGAACACAAGCGAAGGCCTACAAACGGTCACCGCCTTTGGTCTCTTGGCCGATGTGGCGACAGGTTATCCTGTGCTACTCACCGAAATGACCATGCTGACCGCGCTGCGGACGGCAGCAATGTCTGCCCTCGCCGCCAAACATCTCGCCCCCAAAGGGGCAACGACGATGGCCATGATCGGCAATGGCGCACAGTCCGAATTCCAGTGCATCGCGTTCAAGGCAATCTGCGGCATCACCGACGTGCGTCTCTATGACAAGGACTCGAACGCCACCGCCAAATGCGCCCGCAACCTCGCGACGTCTGGCCTAAATGTCACCCCATGCACCAGCGCCGAAGCGGCGATTGAAGGCGCGCACATCCTGACGACCTGCACCGCAGACAAACAATACGCGACGATCCTCTCGGACAACATGGTCGGTCCTGGTGTGCACATCAACGCCATCGGCGGTGATTGCCCGGGCAAGACTGAACTGGCAGCGGCGATCCTACATCGGTCGTCGATTTTTGTGGAATACCCACCGCAAACACGGATCGAAGGCGAAATTCAGCAACTCGATGCGGACCACCCAGTAACCGAACTCTGGAAAGTCATGTCAGGGACCGAGGCAGGCCGCACCAGCGCCGATCAAATTACGTTATTTGACAGCGTAGGCTTTGCAATCGAGGACTTCAGCGCGCTGCGCTACGTCCACCGCGCCATCGCGGGAACGCCTTATTATACGAACCTCGATATGTTGGCAGACCCAGACGATCCACGCGACCTTTTCGGCATGCTACAACGAGCAAAATAGGTCGTATTTCCAAACAGGTGACGTTTTCCGCCATCCGCCATTGCACCCTATATCCTGACTGCGGTATAAGAACCCAAACAAGATATAGAAGCCAACAGGCAGACAGGCGGACAACGTGACCGATACTCCGGAAACCCCTGAAAACGAAGAAGAAACCGCGATCGTGCGGATGCACCACGACGGGCCACAGATTTCTATCATCGATGAGATGAAGACGTCTTATCTCGATTACGCAATGAGCGTCATCGTGAGCCGCGCTATTCCCGACCTTCGGGACGGCCTAAAACCCGTGCACCGCCGCATTCTTTTCGCGATGCACGAGACCAACAACGGGCACGATAAACCCTATCGCAAATCGGCACGTCCGGTGGGCGACGTGATGGGTAAATATCACCCGCACGGCGACTCTGCGATCTATGATGCCTTGGTTCGTATGGCGCAGGACTTCTCTATGTCGCTGCCCTTGCTCGATGGTCAGGGTAACTTTGGTTCGATGGACGGTGACCGCGCAGCGGCGATGCGCTACACCGAAGTGCGCATGGACAAGCCTGCCGCCTATATGCTGGCCGATATCGACAAAGACACCGTTGATTTCGTCGACAACTACGACGGCAAAGACAAAGAGCCGACCGTTCTTCCGTCGCGCTTCCCGAACATGCTGGTCAACGGCGCAGGTGGTATCGCTGTTGGTATGGCGACCAACATTCCGCCGCATAACCTTGGTGAGGTTGTCGATGCGACCCTTGCGCTGATCGACAATCCCGATCTGTCGTCGGCTGATCTGATCGAATACGTTCCGGGTCCTGACTTCCCCACGGGCGGCGTCATGATGGGTCGCTCTGGTGCGCGCAAAGCCTACCTCGAAGGCCGTGGCTCCGTCGTACTCCGAGCCAAAACCCACGTCGAAGAAATCCGCAAAGATCGCTGGGCCATCGTCGTCGACGAAATCCCCTATCAGGTGAACAAAGCGTCGATGATCGAAAAGATCGCCGAATGCGCACGCGACAAAAAGATCGAAGGCATTGCCCACGTTCAGGACGAATCTGACCGTAACGGTGTTCGCGTTGTTGTCGAACTCAAACGCGATGCCACAGCCGAGGTCGTGCTGAACCAACTGTTCCGCTTCACACCGATGCAGGTCAGCTTTGGTTGCAACATGCTTGCGCTGAACGGCGGCAAGCCTGAAACTCTGACACTTTACGGGTTCCTTTCTGCATTCGTGACCTTCCGCGAAGAAGTCGTCGCACGCCGCACCGCATTTGAATTGCGCAAGGCACGTGATCGTTCGCACATCCTCTGTGGTCTGGCCGTTGCAGTCACCAACGTAGACGAAGTTGTTGCAACCATCCGCGCCTCTGCCGACGCAGCGGACGCACGCGAAAAACTGATGACCCGTCGCTGGCCCGCTGGCTCGATCATCGAATACCTGAAACTGATCGACGATCCGCTTCACCCTGTGAACGACGACGGCACCTATAACCTCTCCGAGGCTCAGGCCCGTGCGATCCTCGAACTGCGCCTCCAGCGTCTGACACAAATCGGCGTCCAAGAGGTCACCGACGAACTGCAAGAGTTGGCGAAAAAGATCAAAGAATACCTCGAAATCCTCGCATCTCGCGAACGGATCATGGGCATCATTTCCGACGAGCTACGCGAAGTGCGTGAACTCTTTGCCGTTCCGCGCCGCACAGAGATCGTCGAATGGGCCGCCGATATGGACGACGAGGATCTGATCGAACGCGAAGATATGGTCGTGACCGTGACCTCGGGCGGCTACATCAAACGCACCCCTCTCGCCGAATTCCGCTCGCAGCGTCGTGGCGGCAAAGGTCTATCGGGCATGCAAACCAAAGAAGAGGACGTGGTCACCACCCTCTTTGTGGCCAATACCCACACGCAGCTCTTGTTCTTTACGACCGATGGCATGGTCTACAAGCTCAAGACTTGGCGCCTGCCCGCAGGTGGTCGCACCGCCAAAGGCAAAGCGATCATCAACATTCTTCCGATCCCACAAGGTGTTTCGATCGCGGCCATTATGCCCGTCGACCGCCCTGACGAAGAATGGGACAACCTGCAAATCGTCTTTGCGACCTCCGCAGGTGACGTGCGCCGCAACCGTCTCTCCGATTTCACCAACGTCATGCGCAACGGTAAAATCGCGATGAAACTGCCCGACGGCGTTGAACTGGTGAACGCACGTATCGCGTCCGAGGACGACGACGTTATGCTCGTCACCAACTCTGGCCGAGCGATCCGCTTCCCATCGACCGATGTGCGCGTGTTCAACTCGCGTGCCTCAACTGGTGTGCGGGGCATCCGCCTGAACGGCGACGACCACGTGGTGTCTATGTCGGTCATTCGCCACTTTGAGGCTGATCCGCAAGAACGCGCCGCCTACCTCAAAATGCGTCGCGCAATGGCTGGCGTAACAGAGGACGACGCGACCGATGAGGATGACGTTCCAGCAGGTGAACTGTCCACCGAACGCTACGCAGAGATGTCGGCAGCTGAAAACCTGATCCTGACCATTACCGCAAAAGGCATCGGCAAGATTACCTCGTCGCACGACTACCCTGTGCGTGGTCGCGGCGGTATGGGCGTCACGGCATTTGAAAAACAGATGCGCGGCGGCGAGATCGTGTCCTGCTTCCCGATCGACATGGATAACCAGATCATGCTCGTCACCTCGACCGGCCAATCGATCCGCGTTCCCGTCGAAGGCATCAGCTTCCGCTCACGCTCTGCTGGTGGCGTAAAGGTGTTCAATACCCGTGCTGATGAAACGGTCGTCTCCGTGGCCCGCATCGAAGAGGCCGAAGAAGAAGCGCCGGATACGGGCGAAGCCGAAACGCCGGCAACCGAAGAATAAGGACAGGGCCGCATCTCGCGGCCCTTTTCTTTTGCCCCCACCACCGCTAAATCCCCGACCATGACACAGACACTTCATATCATCGGCGGCGGAATGGCCGGATCAGAGGCTGCTTGGCAGGCTGCAAACGCAGGCTTACAGGTGGTCATCCACGAAATGCGTCCCAAGGTCGAAACCTTTGCCCATCGCACGGGCAACCTCGCCGAGATGGTCTGTTCGAACTCCTTCCGTTCAGATGACCACGAACAAAACGCCGTCGGTCTTTTGCATTGGGAAATGCGTCAAGCGGGCGGGATCATTATGGAAATGGCTGCGAAACACCGCCTTCCTGCGGGTGGCGCGCTGGCTGTTGACCGCGATCCCTTTGCCGAAAGCGTGACAGCAGCGCTTATGGCGCACCCTAATATTTCTGTGTCTTATGAAGAGATTACAGAGCTACCTTCTGACGGTCACTGGATTATCGCAACAGGTCCGCTCACGTCCGAGGGGCTCGGCAAAGCCATTCAGGCAGAGACTGGCGCTGAAGCGCTTGCGTTCTTTGATGCTATCGCGCCCATCGTTTATTTCGAAAGCGTGAACATGGACGTCGCGTGGATGCAGTCCCGTTACGACAAGGGCGAAACCGAGGAAGAGCGCACTGCCTACCTCAACTGCCCGATGACCAAAGATCAATATGAGGCTTTCATCGACGCGCTTTTGGCGGCGGATAAAACCGAATTCCACGAAGGCGAAACTGCGGGCTATTTCGACGGCTGCCTTCCGATCGAGGTGATGGCGGAGCGTGGTCGCGAGACGCTTCGCTTTGGTCCGATGAAGCCCGTAGGCCTCACCAACGCCAACGACCCCGACAACAAACCCTACGCCGTTGTTCAACTTCGGCGCGATAACGCATTGGGAACGCTATATAATATCGTCGGCTTTCAGACCAAAATGAAATACGGCGCCCAAAAAGACGTGTTCACCATGATCCCTGGTCTGGAGAACGCTGAATTTGCGCGGCTCGGAGGGATTCACCGCAATACCTTTATCAACTCGCCAACGCTTCTTGATGCTGAAATGCGCTTGAAATCTCGCCCTAATATCCGTTTCGCGGGTCAAATCACGGGCGTTGAGGGCTATGTTGAAAGCGCCGCAATGGGTCTTTTGGCAGGTCGTTTGGCCGCTGCCGAAATTCAAGGCCGCACAGTTGATCCGATCCCGAACACCACAGCAATGGGCGCTCTTGTGACCCATATCTCTGGCGGGGCCGAGGCGAAAACCTTCCAGCCGATGAATGTGAACTTCGGCCTGTTCCCGCCGCTCGACGGAATGCGCGGTGGCCGTAAAGGTCGCAAAGAGCGCTACAAAGGCTACACAGATCGCGCCAAAGAAGATTTCAATCAATGGCTTGCGGCGCAAAGCTAATGAATTACGTGACCCGCTTCGCACCGAGCCCAACAGGTCCGCTGCATTTGGGTCACGCTTATTCTGCGCTGATCGCTTGGGACCGCGCAAAGGCCAATGGCGGACAATTTCTCCTTCGGATCGAGGATGGCGACACAACCCGCTGCCGTCCCGAATGGGAGGCCTTGATCTACGAGGATCTGCACTGGCTAGGTCTCGCGTGGCCCGAACCGATTGCGCGGGTAACGGATCGCATCCCTCTCTATGATGCGGCCCGTAACCGCCTGCAAAACCTCGGTCTTCTGTATCCCTGTTCGTGCACCCGCAAAGACATCCAATCCGCATTTTCCGCCCCACAAGAAGGCATACCGATGGGGCCAGATGGCATTATCTACCCTGGCACCTGTCGCACCAAACCCATGTCAGAGGCATCCTCAAACGATGCAATTCGCCTGAACATGGCCAGTGCGATTGCCCACCTCGGCGATGTATCGCACCTGTCTTACACCGAAACAGGTCCGTTCGAGACGGGTAACCATGCACTATCTGCCGAGCACCTGATAGAAAACGTCGGCGACATTGTCCTCTTTCGCAAAGATACGGGCATGGCGGCCTATCACCTGTCAGTCGTTGTCGATGACGCGGCCCAAAACGTGACTGAGGCCGTGCGCGGTGCCGACCTCATTGAGGCGACCGTTATTCACCGCCTACTCCAAGCCCTTCTGGACCTGCCCACCCCGCTCTACCATCACCACGAACTGATCCGTGACGCTGATGGAAAACGGCTCGCCAAACGCACCGACGCCAAGGCAATTTCGAAATTCCGCGCCGAAGGTGCAACGCCCAACGATATCCGTGCGATGGTTGGGCTTTGACCTTTGATCAAATGCCGTTTCCGGTGCGCCAAATGACGCGATCCGGCTTTTTACTGGACCCAATCGGGCTATACCTTTTTGCGATAGCGAACAGGACCACACCATGACCGATCCTCTTGTGATTTTCACACCCTCTGGCAAACGCGGCCGTTTTCCGGTTGGCACCCCCGTTCTGACAGCTGCACGTCAGTTGGGTGTTGATCTGGACTCTGTCTGCGGTGGCCGTGGCATTTGCTCTAAATGCCAAATCCAACCGTCTTATGGCGAGTTTTCCAAACATGGCGTGACCGTCGCGGATGATGCGCTCACCGAATTCAACGCGGTCGAAGAACGATATGACCGCGTGCGCGGCCTGAAAACGGGTCGTCGTTTGGGCTGTCAGGCCTGCATCCAGTCGGATGTTGTCATCGACGTCCCACCAGAGAGCCAAGTCCACCGTCAGGTCGTCCGCAAAGCCGCCACCGACCGTGACATCGTCATGGATCCCGCAACCGCGCTCTATTACGTCGAAGTAGCCGAGGCGGATATGCATGACCCGTCTGGCGACCTTGAACGCCTCGAAACCGCGCTGCGCGAACAATGGGACATCGACGGTATAACCGCCCCCCTCAGCGTTCTGCGCAAACTCCAGCCTGTTCTGCGCAAAGGCGCGTTCAAGGCGACCGTTGCCCTGAACCGCGATCACAACGACGGCAAACATCGCCTTATCGATATTTTCCCGGGCTTTGACGAAACGCCGATCTTCGGCCTCGCCATTGACCTCGGGTCGACCACCATCGCCGCGCATTTGTGCGACCTGAAAACGGGCGCTGTGATTGGCTCGTCGGGCATCATGAACCCACAAATCCGCTTTGGCGAAGACCTCATGTCCCGCGTCTCCTACTCGATGATGAACAAGGGCGGCGATGTGGAAATGACCACTGTCGTGCGTGAGGCGATCAATACGCTCGCGTCCGAACTCGCATCTGAGGCGCAGATTGACGCGGCGCGGATTATGGAAACCGTGTTCGTGTGTAACCCTGTGATGCACCACCTCCTGTTGGGTATTGACCCTGTTGAACTGGGTCAGGCGCCCTTCGCCCTCGCCACCGCAGAGAGCATGACACTCGACGCCCGCGATCTGGACCTGAACGCACTCAATCCTGCGGGCCGCGTTTACATTCTGCCCTGCATCGCAGGCCACGTTGGGGCAGACTGTGCTGCGGTTGCCCTTTCTGAGGAACCTCAGAAGTCCAAAGACCTCGCACTGATCGTCGACGTAGGCACCAATGCGGAAATCCTCCTCGGCAACACCGAACGAGTTCTCGCCTGTTCGTCGCCCACAGGCCCCGCGTTTGAAGGCGCCCAGATCAGCAGCGGACAACGCGCCGCGCCGGGTGCTATCGAACGGATTGAAATCGATCCAGTCACCAAAGAGCCGCGCTTCCGCGTCATCGGCTGCGATCTCTGGTCGGACGAGGATGGCTTTGCCGAGGCAACCGCTGGGTCCGGCATCACAGGCATCTGTGGCTCTGGCATCATTGAGGCCGTCGCTGAACTCCGCATCGCGGGCCTTTTGGACCCCAAAGGTCTGATCGGCAACGCAGAGCAAACGGGCACCGCTCGCTGCGAGGCCACTGGACGCACAAACAGCTACCTGATCCATGACGCCACCGCCGATGGCGGCCCGCGTATCACCGTGACCCAAGGTGACATCCGCGCGATCCAGCTCGCAAAATCCGCACTTTATGCAGGTGCACGGTTGCTGATGGATGAAATGGGCGTCGATACCGTGGATCGTGTGGTGCTCGCTGGTGCCTTTGGTGCACATATCAGCGCGAAACACGCGATGGTTCTGGGCATGATTCCAGACGTGCCGCTGGATAAAGTATCCTCCGCAGGCAACGCCGCTGGCACGGGCGCCCGCATCGCGCTGTGCTCAAAGGCAGCGCGGACCAGCATCGAACAAACCGTGCGCGAGATCACCAAGATCGAAACCGCGATCGAGCCAAAGTTCCAAGAACACTTCGTCAACGCGAACGCGATCCCGCACGCGACGGATCCGTTCCCGAACTTGCTGTCGATTGTCGATCTGCCCGATGTGTCCTTTAACACGGCTGGCAGTGGCGGAGAGGCAGGCGGACGCCGTCGTCGGAGGGGCTAAATGCCCCTTGACGCTGGTTGACCTCGCGACTACTTCGTCGCGCAGGGCTGCGGGTATGATGTAGTGGTAGCCTGTCAGCTTCCCAAGCTGAACGTGCGGGTTCGATTCCCGCTACCCGCTCCAAAGATTCCCATAAGTAACTGATTTTCCTGCATATAATGCACTGGAAAGGTGTTACTATGACGAACATTCAGCACACGTTTATGCGTAAAGGGCAATATTTATACAATCGAAGGGTGCCGAGAAGTTCAATAAATCACTACGGCAAATTCATTCGGCTGAACCTTGGATCAGATGTATCCCAAGCTACCCTTATAGCTGCCCGAATAACTCAGGCTTTAAACCGTAGCTTTGCAACTGGGTCCATCATTGACATCAAACTGATTGCTGAAAGCATGAAGCCCAGTGTTCTAAGTTTGACTAAGGTTGCGGAAGAATATGTCGAACTAAGAGATATAGACAGCCTGTCGCCTAGGCTCGCAGTAGAACTATTAATCTCAATTGCAGGTGATCTCGCAGTCGAAGACTACACTCGAGATGACGCACGTGCATTTGTGAAAGCATTGGAGCGGAAAGGATCGGCGACCGCCACTATCCGAAGAAGGATCAACAGCATCTCTGCAATCTTGAATTATGCTTATTCGGAACTGGACATCGAAAAGCGTAACCCATTTTCACGTATTATCATTAGAGGTGAAGGGAAGGATCGGAAGAAGAGAGGGACTTTCTCGATTGATCAACTCAGTGAGGGATATGTTGAAGCACTATGCTCTAACAGCCATGTCCGTGTCCTCTTCCCAATCCTAGGCGAAACTGGGTGTCGTATTGGAGAGGTGGTTGGCCTTAGGGTCGAAGATATCGATCTGGAAAAGAACATTATCCATATCCGACCACATCCACACAGACGGCTGAAAACGACAGGTAGTGAACGGAGCCTTCCGTTGGTGGGCTATGCTGAAAGGGCCATGAGAGAGGCTCTACGAGGCTCTGATGGGCGATATGTTTTCCCTCAGTATTTCAAGCCTGATGGGTTTGTATCGACCCACGCCAGCAATGCCCTCAATAAGTGGATCAAGAGCAGATTCAATGGCCTTACTGCTCATTGCCTTCGTCACACCATGAGAGACCGACTTCGAGCAGTAGAAGCCCCACTCGAAATGATTGATCAGATTGGGGGGTGGTCTTCAATCAACACAATGGGATCAAAGTACGGGCGAGGCTACGACGTTGAACAGTTGCGTAAATGGCTATCAAAAGTGTCGTTGTCTTAAGGTAATATACCCAACCAACAGGCCGAACTATTTTCTTGTCTCGGATGTACAGGGGGAAACCAGCGCAGACGGATTCATCCTGCTATTTTCTGGAGGGTCCCAAGGCATCCTGAGGCCCTCTGAAGGTGTATCTCGAACCGAACTGAGTTAGTGCACTACAAAACTTCATGGCCCTCTATGAGCCTCTCTGTGGCCCTGAGGTTAAAGCATCCTGTAGACTGACGACCGTGCAATATTAAGTTCACGGGCAATCGCTGTCGGGGACATGCCTTCAGCCTTCATCGCCTTCACACGTTCTGCATCAATACTCTGAGGACGACCCTTGTAGACACCAAGCTGCTTGGCCTTAAGGATGCCTTCCATCTGTCGTTCTTTACGTAGGTTCGTCTCGAACTCAGCAAATACCCCCAGCATCTGAAGGAAGGCTTTCCCTGCTGCACTGGAAGTGTCTACGGGTTGTTCCGTGGCCTTCAGTGAAGCACCCTTTTCCTCAAGTTCTTTAACGATAGACGACAAGTCCAAGATGCTACGGGCAAGCCTATCGAGGCGGGTAACGACCAGAACGTCACCTTCACGAATAAACTGCAACAGAGTGTCGAGTTCCGTGCGACCATCTCGACTTGTTCCAGATACCTTTTCTTCCCTGACCACATCACAACCAGCAGCCATGAGGGCCTCTCTTTGGATTGTCAGGTCTTGGAGTTGCGAACTCACACGTGCGTAGCCGTACTGTGCCATGATGAAACTGTCCTATATGGGTCTTAGACACTCGTATCATACTGTCTTATAAAACGATTCGATACCCTAATCGGACACTGTATCTGTCCTATTGTCGTGTCCTTCATGCGTATACAAGTAGGACACCCCTCAAAGCGTCTGCATCAGGTTTGGGAAGTTGACACTCACGGAACCCTCAAAGCATCTCTCTCTCAAGTTTGGAAAGTTGAGAAAGCACCACCAGCCGAACCCTCAAAGCGTCTGTGTCAGGTTTGGGAAGTTGTTACTGATGCCCCCCCCGAAGGTAAATTGGCAGAAAATTGAAAGTTTTTCGGCTCACGATCCGAACCAGCGCCGCCCAAATCCCCAAAGTGTTTTGCTGTCCTGATGAGCCCAAACAGCATTTGACACTTTACCTTAATCCATCCCAGTCTATTGATGAGACTTCGATATATTTGACCATTTGATCAATTATTGCGCTGGGCATTAATATGCAAAATGAACACGACAATCTGGACAAGATGGATCGTTGGCACTCCCTTCCGCTGGACGTTCACAAGTGGTCAGACCATCCAGAGATAAAGGCTCTATCCGAGAGACTGTATGTCGAAACTGGTATCGATAAACTTGATAAATCAGGGAACAGAAAGCCCAAGAGAACAGCAAAGGATATGCTTCGTATTCTGTTGCTGGACCTATACGTAAACTGGCTCAACGATCCTCAATTATCCATCGGGATCAGTCGTGATACTGCATCCTTTAAGGTGAAGAACAACAGATACAATCTGCTGCACATATCGCCAGTGATATTGGATGTGCAGTCCAGACTGCTCGAAGCTGGCTATCTAGAAACCATCCCATTCTATAGGGACCGGAGTGGTCGTAATCCGAGCTACACGACACGTATCAGGCATAGCTCCAAACTTCGTGCAGAGTTCAACCAACTACTCGTTGATCTGCATGACATCGACTTTCATGTTTCGAAGGAGTTGATCTTACTGCGGGAGAAGTATGAAGACGAAGAGGGGAAGAAGAGCCAACTGCTCGACTACACTGATACGGACTACACCAACCGTGTTAGGGAGCAATTGAGGGCATATAACGACCTACTGCGACGGTCTTTCATCGACATCCCAAGTCTTACTGAACCATTTGTTCGTATCCCCATTGATAGGGGTGAGCGTAAGGGCAAGGAGGTCATGGTCTCCATTGGTCCCGATAACAAGCATGTTCACAGGGTCTTTAACGGGACCGAAGAAGACAATTGGACTAAGGGAGGCAGGTTCTATGGAGGATGGTGGCTACAGATACCCAGAGACCTGCGGCAAAGCATCTACATCAACGACCAGCCAACCGTCGAAGTAGACTACAAAGCACTGCACCCAAACCTATTGCTCAACGACCCTGTCTACGACCCCTACGATCTCGGAGAGCTTATACTGTCAGATGTTCTACCCACACTTGAAGAGCAGAGAAGTGCAATCAAAAGCCTTATTTTGATGGCAATCAATGCTACAAGTGCTGACAAGGCCTTCTCAGCCTTCAGGAACGACAAGAAGAAGGGTGACCCCCTCAGAAGCATTAAGAATGATCAACTACAACTCTTATTGGATGCCTTCACTGATCAATATCCAGAACTCAAGACGTCACTGAATACAGGTAAAGCCTTAGAGTTGATGAACATGGACAGCATGATTGCCAACATGGTTATTGATTACTTTACCCAACAGAACACCCCAATCCTCTGCATCCATGACAGCTTCATTATCCAGTACGACAAGGAGCAGGAGTTGCGTCGTGTCCTACATGACGCATCGGTTCAGATAGCAGGGAAAGGGATAGAACAAGATAAGAAGGCTAGAGAGAGGACTATCAAGGCAGCTATCCGTCCCATCAAGACCAAGACAAAGTTGTTGTTAAAAGGGGCCATAACCATACCTGACAGGATACCCCCTACAGAACAGTATCTTACTAGGTTGAGGAAGCATCATAGCTGGTTAGAGAGACAACCAACTACAGAGCAACCAGACCAGTAAGTATAATCAGGATTAGTAGTGAGTAAGAGTAACCTATCACTATACTCCTTTACCCCCACCTTCCATTACTCAAAGAAATAGAAACTAGCATATATCAATAATGGTTGGGCAGTTTCCAAACAAAACGAGGCGACCCGAAGGCCGCCCCTAGGTTTAAACCCGCACAAGACGCTAATCAGAACCGTAGATCAGCTCTCAGAGCCATAGAATGGCGAGTAACGCCACCGATATTGTCCAGCCCCAGTTCTAGCTCAAGGCTACCATTGCCATCGTCTGTTGTGCCTAGGATGCCTAGACCAAGGCCAGTACCACAATTGCGAGATGCTATGCCGCCAAGCTCCGTGTACTCACACATGGCTTTAGGTGTCACCGTAGCAACCAGAAGACTATTTGCCAGTGTATGGCGGTCCATGGCTACACGGTATTTAGGTGCCACGGACACATCTGCATATGATACGGCACCGCCATCCATTGAGAGTGTGCTATCCGTGAGGCCATAGGCCTTACCCGTAAAGCCAATCGTTCCCATATCAGACCGAGCAGCATTGATGGAAAGTGTTGGCCAAAGTTCTGAACTTTCATCAATCATTGATACGCCTGTAAGCGTCAGTCCACCCAGAACCGTGGTGCTGTGATAAATGCTTTCAAGGTCCAACATGCCATTTGATAGCATTAAGTCATGCTCGTTCTGCTTCAGTGTCAGGTGACCATCTAGGTATAGCTGATCTTGAAGTTCTGAGACAAAGTACCCGCCGATTGAAGCTCCAAAGGATGTTTGGTCACCCGAGAATGTACCGTTCAAGTCAGACTGAACATATTCGGCACCAACGAACCATCCCAACATTGCAGTGTCTGATGTTAGGTATTCCCAAGCGATACGGCCCGACAAAGCAGCAGTGCTATTCCCACCTTCATCCCTTTGTAGATTGAAATCTCCAGATGTGATGCGTCTGTAGGTTCCGTCAAAGTCACCAAACTGTCCAAAGAAGCTTCCATCAATGTTCGCTGAACTCGTAGATACCGAAGTAGACCCTTCAATATCGAACGGGACATTATTCCGACTTGAGAGCACGGATGTTTCGTCCATGCGCCTCGAAGCGATAAACCTATCACGAGCAGAGAACATGAAATTAGTCGTTTCCTGAACACTATTGCGCAAGTTTTGAAGCGCTACGGCTTGAACCTGCGACACTACTTCATCTTTGACTGCATCAAATGCAGATTGAGGTGAAAGCGTTGTCACTTGAACTGCAATGCTGGCTGTTCCATCCCCAGCAGCATTCACTGCACGGAGCTTAATGGAGTAGCTGGTGCCATTGGTCAGACCTGTAATCACAATAGGGCTGCTTGTGGTGGAAGCACTCACCCACGACCCACCATCAAGCTGGTAGTCGTAGTCTGTAATTGCAGACCCACCGTTGTCAGACGGAGCCGTAAAGGCCACTGAGACCTGACCATCACCTGCTGTGGCAACCAAAGACATTGGAGCATCAGCTACAGTGATCGGAGTAGAGGTGGTTGATGGGATAACATACGCAAATACTCGATAATCGAATGAAGTGGATAGATCCAATGGAGACCGAGAGAGGATGTAGTTAGTTTCAGTGTAACGAAATTCTTTAGTCGGACTGTAAATAAAAACTATCTCATCGGTTCCGCTGGTAAGACTACTGAACTCACTGGTTCCGACTTGATCTTTGTAGGCATTTACAAAGCTCCATGCTGTATTTCTGAGGTTTACCCAAGGTGCATTTTCTACATTAGTCAAAATGCTTAAATTGTCATTATATGAACCCGTCAGAAAGCCTATTTCATACGAAACGCCGTTTATTATAACGGTTTGCCCCTGTGCGATTGCATTTTCAGCTTGCACAAAAAGCAGTGCAATCATTGCTACAATAAAATTTCTTACTTTGATCTTTGATCGTAATTTATACTCGGCATCACGATAAGATTTTGATTTTAATTGTGAATTATCCCCTAAATTACTAGATAATTCATACTGCTGATTTTGGTAAAAGTAATTTTTGTATATATTGAAGAGTGTCCTTAAATAATGCAATCAACAGTCCTTTTCGCACAATATTTTGGCATATCAACGAAATTACCGTAGCAAACTCGACCATAATCCAATTGAACCAATAGCCTGCACTACTGCTGGCTGAATGGCAACCACAAAGAAACGATGCGAAGGCCGCCCCCTATGCTCGTTAACCTGCACTATTCCTTAGAAGCGGAATTCAGCCTGTAAGTTCAGACCTTGGCGATCTACGCCGCCTACTCGGTCAAAACGAATGCTTGCGTTGAGGTTGGTTGCACCGTCCTCAGAGGTTCCGTTGATGCCTAGCTCAAGACCTGCACCACAGTCTTTGGTCACTGTGTTAGCAGCATCGCTACGTTCGCAGATAAGACGAGGTGCAGCAGAGGCTACGGTCACCATGTTGCTGCCAGCTTGCTGTTCCATCGGGAAGAGGAACTCAGGCTTAGCAACGAGTTCACCGAAGGTGGTGTCGCCTACAGCTACGTTGACCGAAGAACCACTCTCATCAAGGGTGATGTCGCCAATCCAAGTCTTCACGAAGTTCAGGCTGACCGACGGACGCAGTTCGTATGTCTCGTAGTCCACAGAGCCACTCAGCTTACCGCCGAGGGACATGGTTCGGGATGTGTAGTCACCAGTCACAACAGATGATGCACCATCAGTGATGTCTAGATCGCTACGAGCTACGCCAAGAGAGCCGTAACCAGACAGATATAGATTGTTCTCAAGCTCTTTAAAGCCGTAGACACCTGCTGTCAGGCCATAGCGCTTCTGATCGCCTGTGTAGGTGCCTTCAAGATTGGAGCTATTCACTTCAGCACCTAGGAAGTAGGCAACCATGGCATCTTCACCAGCGGCACGTTCCCAAGCCATACGACCATTGAAGCTGAGGGTCGTACCAGCACCACGTTCATGCTGCATGTCAAACTCACCGAAGGTCACCTTACGGTAGGTACCATCAGCAGACACAGACTGACCGAAGAACGAACCACCACCAAAGAGGGACTCACCGTAGGCGTTCATTTCTGGCGATACGACAACACTGTTGACGCCACTAGTTGAGATAGCGTCCGTCAGGGACTGACCAGACGCTCTATCTTCGATAAATCGACTCAGGCGGAACGATAAAAAGCGATTGTAAGAGTGTATCGTGGCCCTCTGCGACTGAAAGTTTGTCGCCAGAATTACTGTTCGAACTTCTTCTTCGACGTTCGAGGAAAGTCTTAGCACAAGGTGCAAGGTGCTTTGCTTCTGAATGTTATAATCGGAAAGGGTTCGACCGTCTTCCAGCTGTTTGCCTGCAAATATTAGGGTCTGCTGATCTGGAGGAATGCCTTCTCTATCTTGAATTTTTGCTTTCACATTTTCGATACTGTCTGAAGGCTCAACCTCAAGCGTAATCGTCTTACCCGTTAGGGTCTTAACGAATATCTCCATTGCAATAGTAGCAGAAGGCATCACGGCAAGCAGTGTGACTATCAACGAAATGCGCAGGATATTCATCTCTTCTCCCTTTAAGTTAATGCTACAATGAACAAACCAAGCCTACTCGATAGGCACCCCGTTGGGAATATCATGCATTAAGAGTAGTAATCGCAAAATATCTATCTCCAATAGCGGAAGATATTGATAACTGTTGTCGGGATAGCTTCAGCAGCATCGTCGAGAACTTGATCTAGTGCGTCTTGAGGGATTTCTAGCGGAGAAGCGCCTTTCTCATCCAAGATATGAACAAGGATTGGCATGATAAGGTGACCGTGTGTTCCGCTTTCGGTCAGCCTAAGCCACGCTTCATGTCTTAAAGACACTGCTTGCATGAACCCTTCACACCAATCCATTGCAATCACATGACCTTCTGGGGCTTGCCAGAACATGGGTTCGCATACTGGTTCGTCTAATGCCAAGCCTGATGCTAAATCCATGTATAGTGTCCCAATCAGTTCAACGGCCCAATGAGGAACAGTTGTTGGGTCAGCTCCTAAGACTACAGACATCCACTCATCTGCGGGAATGAATACAGGACTACAGGCGATACCATGAAGGAAGCCATCGAGATCAGATAACATGAAGCAATCTTCAGGGCTGTCGTCAGACGATAAGTATTCGTCTAGGCGATCTAGTGCTAAATTCATGTTCATAATGACAAGGCTCCATCGGCTCGGACTATTTGCCCCTTGAATGGTCACCTTGATCGCCTTGAAATACAAGAAGAGGCCTACATGTAACAAACATGGTGAGTGCTACCCAAACAATTACCACTCACGAGCAGGTATTATTTGAGCCAATCATTGTAGATTTAACCAAAATCGCAGGTGTCAGATAAATAAGGGTTCCAAAGATAAACCTGGCACACACGATGCACACAATTCCTGTTTTGTTCTACAAATTCTGGCGAATTTTACGACACAAATACCACAGACAAAACTTGACACTCAGCGAAATAACCAACTAAATCTCCTGACAAGCAGAGCCAATAATGGTTAATAGTCAGATACTTACGATGCGGGTATGATGTAGTGGTAGCCTGTCAGCTTCCCAAGCTGAACGTGCGGGTTCGATTCCCGCTACCCGCTCCAAAAACTCTTTAAATTCGTATCTTGAATAGGGATTTTAACCCCCTATCTCCCTCCAAACACTATGGAGGACGACGATGTTTAAAGGCCTATTTCTGTCAATCGTGCTGACCACTGCGGGGATGCTTGGGTTGCCCTACTTGCTGCTGCAGTTGATGTAACCCACATCATATATTCAGAATTTAAAAGGGCGACCGCTAGGTCGCCCTTTGGTTTTGACAAACACAAACTGCACACGTTTATGTTTAGTACTTGTGAACAAAACGCGAGAACCAAAGCCGCCTCAGCCCCGTATCCCTCACATCTTAACCCCGATGTAGAGGACATCATGAAAAACATTCTTTCTGTAACCGCACTCACCGCAACGCTTTTCGCGGCTCCTATTGCTAGCTTTGCTGACGGCCATTCGGCTGCGAACCCTATGGTGGGCGGCGCTGAAATGTTCCCGACCATGAACATCGTGGAAAACGCGGTGAACTCGGCGGACCACACCACTCTGGTTGCTGCGGTTCAGGCTGCAGGCCTCGTTGATACCCTCGCGGGTGACGGACCGTTTACCGTATTTGCACCCGTAAATGACGCCTTCGCCGCCCTGCCCGACGGTACAGTCGAAACCCTTCTGCAGCCTGAAAACAAAGATCAGCTGGTCAAAATCCTGACCTGCCACGTCGTTGGTGCAGAAGTGATGTCTGATGCGCTTATGGGCATGATCGACGATGACGGTGGCGTGCATGACGTGCCAACGCTCGGCGGTTGCGTGCTCAAGGCAAGCTACGCTGACGGCGTCATGTCGCTGACCGATGAAAACGGCAACGTTGCGACTGTAACGATTGCGGATGTGAAGCAGTCGAACGGCGTGATCCATGTGATCGACGCGGTGATGCTGCCTGCAATGTAATCCCTCCCAGGGACTACGATGGGGCCGTTGCGATCAAGGTCGCAGCGGCCCTTTCATTATAGACCGTTGGTCCGCAAAAACCCGACGAGTTGCGCCGTCGATCCATCTTTGGACGCGGCATCCGCTTTACCCTCAACAATCGGTTGAAGCGCAGTGGCAAGCTCCTTGCCCAACTCAACGCCCCACTGGTCGTAAGAGTTGATGCCCAGAACCACGCCCTCAACAAACACACGGTGTTCATAAAGCGCGATAATCTGGCCGAGCATGAAGGGGTCCAGCTTTGGATAGGCAATCGTCACCGACGGACGGTTCCCCGTGAACACGCGATGGGCCGCTTGGCGTTCCAGCTCGGCACCCTCGAATTTATCCGCGTTCTTTTCGCGCGCCTCATCCAGTGTGCGCCCCTTCATCAGAGCCTCAGACTGGGCAAGGCAGTTCGCCACGAGCAATTGGTGCTGATGGTGCAGCCCTTCATCGTGACCCGTCGCAGCAACGAGGAATTCACAAGGGATCACCCGCGTGCCTTGGTGGATCAACTGATAGAAAGCGTGCTGACCATTGGTGCCGGGCTCACCCCAAACAACAGGGCCGCTTTCGAACGGCAGATCCGCGCCATCCATGCTGACGCCTTTGCCGTTACTCTCCATCTCCAGCTGTTGGAGGTAGGCAGGCAAACGCGCAAGATTGTTGTCATAGGGCAGCACAGCACGGGTTGCGAAACCGCAGACCTGATTGTGCCAAATTCCGACCAGAGCCAGCAAAGCAGGCAAGTTTTCTTCCCATTTTGCGGCACGGAAATGGGTATCCATCGCCTGACCACCGCGCAAGAATGCGCGGAACGCTTCGGCCCCGATTGCGATCATCAGCGACAGGCCAATCGGCCCCCACATGGAATAACGACCACCGACCCAATCTTCGAATCCGAACACGCGAGACGCAGGAATACCAAAGGCCGCCGTCTTATCCATCGCAGTCGACAGAGCCGCGAATTGCGCCGCTGGGTCCGTGACCTGTTCGCTCATCCATGCCTTTGCGGTGCGGGCATTGGTCATGGTTTCAATCGTCGTAAAGGTCTTTGACGCGACGATAACAAGCGTCGTCGCAGGATCGCAGGACCGCAGAACTTGCGCGATATCTGCAGGGTCGACATTCGACACGAAATGGCAACGCGGCCCATCGGCATAAGGCGCCAGCGCACGGTATGCCATAGCAGGACCCAAGTCCGACCCACCGATGCCGATGTTGATCACATCCGTGATCTTGCCACCCTGCCCTGTGTAACGACCTTCGCGGACATCGGCGGCAAACGCCTCCATCCGTGCGAGCGTGTCTCGAACGGCAGGGATGACATCTTGGCCATCGACCTTCACCGCACCACCGTCGAGGTTCCGCAGCGCCGTATGCAGCACCGCACGCCCTTCGGTCTCATTGATCTTTTCGCCCGCAAACATTGCATCGCGCCGTGCGGCAACGCCCGTTGTCTCTAACAGACCGATCAGCATGTCCCGCGCATCGGAATCGATGTTGGTCTTCGAATAATCGAACAGCATATCCCCAGCCTGCGCCGAAAAATCATCGGCGCGACGCGCGTCCAACATGCTTTCGATGCGGCGGTTTTTGATAGAAGCGTAGTGGGATTTCAGGTCGTCAAAAATGGTCATGCTTCAGCCCAGTGAACAGTTGCGCCCGACAGAACAGCGGCGACTGGGGCGTCGTCCGCGCTCAGATGACGAGCCTTTTCCAGTGCCTCACGTTTGTCGGCACCTTTGATTACGATATGTCGGCGCATTGCGTCCTTCAGGACATGCGCAGAGAGCGTGATCCGCGGCTCAGGCGCACCGGGCGCCCGCATCGGATAAAGGATATCGGTGCCATGCAGCGCATCCGCCAGACGATCCGCCTCGGGGAAAATCGACGCCGTATGCATGTCCGCACCCATGCCGAGCACACAGACGGAAATCGGCAGCTTTGGCGCAATCACGGCCGACAGTTCGGGCAGTTTTTCCTCAGCCGATCCACCCTCTTTGAAGAGAGGCAGATAAGTCGCGGCAGCCGCGTGATTGATCAGCAGGCGTTCTTTGATCAGACGCGTATTGGATCGCTCAGAACTCTCAGGAACCCAGCGTTCATCCGTCAGCATCACATTGACCCGTGCCCAATCCAGATCAACCGCGCAGAGCGAGTCAAAAATCGGACCGGGCGTTGTACCACCCGGAACAGCCAAGGTCGCAAACTCATCATGCTGGAGCGTTTCTCGCAATTCACTCGCGATCTTATCCGCGAGAGTCATCATCATAAGTTCCGCGTCGGCGTATTCGATGAAATCCATCGTTTTGTCCTTTCAGATCAACGGCGGGACCAGCCCGCCGTCGTTTGCTTAACCTTTGATATCGCGCCAGCGACGACCGTCACGATGCATCAGCATCAACGCGTCATCGGGACCAGCAGAGCCTTGGTCGTAGAGTTTAGGCACATCGTTGCGACGTTCCCAATCATTGATCAGCGGATCAGTCCAAGCCCAAGCCGCCTCAACCTCGTCGCCACGCATGAACAGGGTCTGGTTGCCACGGATCACATCCATAATCAGACGTTCGTAGGCGTCGGTCACATCCTCTGCGTCATCCCCAAGGGCCTCAGAGAAAGTCATATCCAGCGGCACGTCGATCAGACGCATACCACCTGGACCCGGTTCCTTGATCGTCACCTGCAGGTCGATGCCTTCGTTCGGCTGCAAACGGATCGCGAGGATATTGCGGTGGCGAGCCTCATCGCCCTCAAAGATAGAGTGGCCAAGGTCCTTGAATACCACAGCGATCTCGGACGACCGCGCTTTCATCTTTTTACCTGTGCGCAGGTAGAATGGCACGCCAGCCCAACGCCAGTTGTTGATGTGGCAGCGCATCGCGATAAAGCTCTCAGTGAACGAACGCGGGTTTTCCGCATCGTCACGATAGGACGGGCTGCTGCCATCGGCGTCATATTGACCACGCACAATGTGGTGGTGATCCACGTTTTGCAGAGCACGGATGACCTTGAGCTTTTCGTTGCGGACCTCGTCGGCCTCAAACTTGCTCGGCGGTTCCATCGCGATGAGACACAAGAGCTGCATCAGGTGGTTCTGCACCATGTCGCGCATCGCACCCGATTTATCGTAGTAGGCACCGCGACCACCAACACCGACAGTTTCCGCCACGGTGATCTGGATGTGATCAACGTAGTGGTTGTTCCAAAGCGGCTCGAACAGAACGTTGCCGAAGCGGACAGCCATAAGGTTCTGAACGGTTTCTTTGCCCAGATAGTGGTCGATGCGGTAAATCTGCGTTTCATCGAAATGCGTTGCCAGAACCGCGTTCAGCGCTTTGGCCGATGCCAGATCGCGGCCGAACGGTTTCTCAACCACGATACGGCTTTCGCTGTTTGCGATCCCATGAAGGTGAAGACGTTCGGCAAGGTCGCCAAAAAGGCTCGGCGCGACAGAGAAATAGAACGCACGCACAACACCGTCGCGCATCAGACCAGCAAGCTGCGCCCAACCGCCCTCGCCTTTTGCATCAATCGCAACATAGTCGAGACGCGCGAGGAACTCTGCGATCGCTTTCTTTTCAGACTTCTCGGCGCCACCGAATTCTTGGATTGCGTCAGCCACCATTTGACGGAAACCTTCGGCATCCATCTCTGAACGCGCCGCACCGATGATCCGCGATTCAGGGGTCATTTGCCCCGACAGATAACGGCGGAACAAGCCAGGCAGGATTTTACGGCGGGCCAGATCGCCCGTGCCCCCAAAAATCACTAGGTCGAAGGGTTCGACCGGAATGACACGCGATACCATGCTGTTCTCCGCTTCTCTCTCGTAGATCACATCACGCCAGTTATGTTAGCGTTAACGCTCGCGACTTACAATTCTCTACGGATAAAGTCTAGCGGCTTAGCACGGAAATGAAACCTTCCTCGGCTTATGCGTCCAATTCGGTGTCCCAATAGAGGTAGTCCAACCAGCTTTCATGAAGGTGGTTCGGACGGAATTTACGCCCAAGGTTTCGCAATTCCTCGGCACTGGGCTGACGCGGCGGCTTCCGCAGATGCATCCCCGCCTGCCGTAGGCTCTTTGACCCTTTGGCAAGGTTGCACGGAGAACACGCAGCAACCACATTTTCCCAGCTTGTAATCCCACCTCGTGCCCGTGGCACCACATGGTCGAACGTTAGATCACCATGTCCGCCACAGTATTGGCACTGAAATTCGTCCCTCAAGAAAAGATTAAAGCGCGTGAAGGCCACGCGCTTTTGAGGTTTGACATAATCTTTGAGGACGACAACCGACGGGATCAGGAACTCTGTCGATGGGCTGCGGACCACTTCGTCGTAGGTGGCTACAATATCCACCCTATCCAGAAAGACCGCCTTGACCGCTTCTTGCCAAGGCCAAAGCGAAAGCGGGTAATACGACAACGGTCGATAGTCCGCGTTCAGAACCAGCGCAGGATGCGACCGCGGCCCTGCCTGATCTCTCACAAAATTTATCCTAAAATCGCCATCCATCGGAGCATATCTCCACTACTCTGTCTGCTCTAGGCACCAGAGCGGGAGCAACCCGCCCCAGCATAGCATTGACTATATATCGTAGACCAAACGGATCAAGCCTCACGATATCGTCAACGCGTGCCCGCAGATAACCGCAGCGATGTAACAGCCGAGTGACGCGACAATAGGCAAATTGCCCTGTCTTTGGTCAGTAACCCAACCGCTCACGCATGAACGCGAGGGCGACCGAAAGACCATCAGGCGCAATGCCGTGGCCCGTGCCCTTCATGATGTGCGCATAGACCTCTTTCCACCCCGCCCCTTGGAGGGCCTCTGCGGCCTCAGGCAAGGATTGGACAGGAACGACATCATCCTGATCCCCATGCACCAGCAAAACAGCAGGACGGCACGTCAGTTCGTCGGCGAGCAACTCTGGCTCGAGCAGACGACCAGAAAACGCACAGATCCCCGCAACAGCATCTTCGCGGCGGGGTGCGACGTGCAGAGACATCATCGTGCCTTGGGAAAAGCCAAAGATCATAACCTGTTCGGGCAGAAGATCATAATCGACCATCACACCGTCCAAAAACGCGTTCAGATCGTCAGAGGCACGATCAAGACCCTGACGCGATTCCTCTTCGCTCGATCCATCAATCCACGGGATTGGGAACCACTGGAACCCCATCGGCGCACCTGCGCAAGCCTCGGGCGCATCAGGGGCAATGAACATCGTGTCCGGCAGGTGTTCGCCCAGCACATCCGCTAGCCCCAAAAGGTCGGCCCCATTGGCACCGTAGCCATGCAAGAACACAACAGCGGATCGCAGATCGCCTGATACCGGTTCGCGCCGGTCCGCCTGAAGAGCACGTGTCATAGGATACCTTCCCTGTCTTTCGCTACCTTGTAGTAGGCCCACAAGAGCCGCGCCGCAACCGCACGCCATGGGCTCCAGTCTTCGGCCATTTTTCGCAATGCCCGCTCTGTCGGTCGGGCGTCGAGGTTGAACATCATCCGCGCGGCCTCTTGTAGAGCCAGATCACCGGGGGCAAATACATCAGCCCGACCCAGCGCGAACATAGCGTATATTTCAGCCGTCCAAACGCCTATTCCGTTGACAGCTGTCAACTCCTTAATGATTTCTAAATCAGAGAGTTGTCGTAAATTGTTAAAGTCAATTCCAGCCCCCGCAAGCGCTTTTGCATAGCGCACCTTTTGGCGGCTCATGCCCAAAGCGCGAAGGTCATCTTCGCTGGCGTTCAAGACATTCTCAGGGTCGGTCATGCCTGCCGCCTCAACCCGTGACCAGATCGCACTGGCAGCAGCGACACTCACCTGTTGGCTGACAATCGCGGACAAAAGCCGATCAAACCCGTCTTTGGTACGGCGCAGTGGCAATGGCCCCGTCAGGTCATAGGCGGCTTTGAATTCGGGATGTGCGGCTGACAACCACGCGATCCCTTCGAGGATGCAATCATCGGTTTCGATGATCCGCCCAATCATAGATCCATAACCCAATCCAAAACATCCTGAACCCGTTCACGCCGCAGCGCATCGGGCATTGGCGGACGCTGCACCATGACAACAGGTATTCCCAATTGCCGCGCCGCGAGAAGTTTGCCTTCGGTCATCCCACCCGCGTTTTTGGCAATCACGATGTCGATCTCATGCAGTTTCAGCAGGTCCACTTCATCCGCCTCGGGGAATGGCGGACGGCCCGTGATGTAGGTCACACCGTCCTCAGCAGGCTGAGGGTCAACAGTGCGGATCACGAGGTGGCAATTCGGCAAATTCAACTCTGTCGCGCCCTTACGACCAACGGCTGCAAAAACTCGAGTGCCATCGGGGACGACAGCAGAGACGCTCGCCATATCGGGAACCATGATCCATTTGTCCTCCGGCTCCGGCTCCCACTCGGCTCGGATCAGTTGGATATAGGGCAAACCGCGATGGGCGCAGACACGCGCCGTCCGTTCGGTGATCGCAGTTGCAAAAGGATGCGTGGCATCGATGACCGCTGTGATACCGTTCTCGTCCAAATACTGGGTAAAACCAGCCTCACCGCCGAACCCACCGATGCGGGTCGGGATCGGATAGGCCGTGGGGGATGCGGTTTCACCCGCGAGAGAGGCAACAGCCTCAATCCCATAATCATGGAGCAGCCACGCCATTTTGCGGGCCTCTGTAGTTCCAGCCAATAAAAGGATCACACGTCTGTCCTCGCCAATATCGTGCCTGCGCGGTCAATGACCACGATATCGATGTCGATACCCGCATCGCGCACCACCGACAACGCCTGTTCACTTGCTTTGACGGCAATAAGATCGGCCAGAGGCGCACCGCAAATTTCATAGGCTTCAAGAACCGTATTGGCACCGCGCAGCCTGTCATCCCCCATCCAATCTGCAAGGATCGCGAAATCAACCTGCGACCGCCCCGAATGGAGGTCCATTGCACCCTGCGCCAACTTTGCCAGCTTACCGATGCCACCGCCAATCGTCAGGCGCGGCACGGGATGTTGGCGCAGATATTTCAACAAACCACCCGCGAAATCCCCCATATCGAGCATGGCGTGATCGGGCAGACCATAAAGCCCCTGCACGATCCGTTCAGAGGTCGCACCGGTGCAGCCCGCAACATGGGTCGTGTTCCCTGCCCGCGCCACATCCACTCCACGGTGGATCGACGCAATCCACGCCGCACAAGAGAACGGACGCACCACGCCGGTCGTGCCAAGGATCGACAGCCCGCCTTTAATCCCCAAACGCGGATTCCATGTTTTCTGAGCGAGCTCTGCCCCGTTGGGCACGGTAATCGTGATCGCAATATCAGGGGATTGGCCAAACTCGCTTGCCAGTTCCGCGACAACCTCATCCATCAAAGCACGCGGCACAGGGTTGATCGCAGGTTCCCCAACGGGGATCGGCAATCCCGCTTTGGTCACTGTCCCGACACCGATGCCCGCATGGAATGTCACGCCCCCCGTCGATCTTTCGACCCGCGCACGGATCAAGGCACCATGGGTCACGTCAGGGTCGTCGCCCGCATCTTTGATGATTCCAGCTTCGGCATAGCCGTCGCCCATGTCCATATAGGCCAACTCAAACACAGGCATTTCGCCCTTGGGCAAAGTGATCGAAACGGTTTCAGGCCAAGCTCCACCCCACAAACGCAGCAACGCCGCCTTGGTGGCGGCGGTGGCACAAGCACCCGTGGTCCAGCCACGGCGCAAAGGAGTGTCAGGTTTACGCGTCATGCAGCGACTATAGAACGGCTTATCCGTGCCGCCAATCCAGCAAACTGCGTCGTTTGTCGGCTTTATTCACCCTGACTTACGGGGCATAACGACCCCATGATCGACTCGCTTCCCTTTTCCGGCCAAACATGGCCCGTTTTGAAACCCGGTTGGGTATGGCTCTGTGGTGCTGGCCCTGGTGATCCAGGGCTGCTGACTTTGCACGCTGTTAACGGACTGCAGCAAGCGGATGTGGTGATCTATGACGCGCTCGTGGATGAGGCGATCCTCGCCCTCGCCCCGAATGCGGAACATATTTACGCGGGCAAGCGCGGCGGCAAACCGTCGGCAAAGCAGCGCGACATCTCGCTCCAACTTGTCGACATGGCGAAAGTGGGCAAAAAGGTTTTGCGGCTCAAGGGCGGCGATCCGTTTGTCTTTGGCCGTGGTGGCGAAGAAGCGCAAACCCTGATTCAGCATGGCGTTCCTGTGCGCATTATCCCCGGAATTTCGGCAGGTATCGGCGGCTTGGCCTACGCGGGCATTCCTGTCACCCACCGCGACGTGAACCAATCGGTGACCTTTGTCACGGGGCACGACCAGTCGGGTGAAACACCGCAATCGCTCGATTGGGCGGCGATCAGCAAGGGATCGCAAGTCCTGGTGATCTACATGGGAATGAAACACATCGCCCAGATCGCAGGTAGCCTGATTGATGCGGGGCGTCCGCTGTCGGAACCTGTGGCAGTGGTGACCAATGCGACGACACCAAACCAGCAGGTTTTGGAATCGACCTTGGGCACGCTAGAGGCCGACATTGCGGCCGCTGGGCTGGAACCGCCTGCGATCATTTGCGTGGGTCGGTCGGTTCTGATGCGTCAGGTTCTCGATTGGCAGAGCCTTGCGGCAGGTATTGAACCGCGCAACCTTGACCCGCTAGGGCGTGGTCGTCCGGCAGAGAGCGCATGACAGGGATCGTCATTGCTGCACCCTCTTCGGGATCGGGCAAGACGACGATCACCTTGGGCCTTTTACGCGCCTTGGCCCAAGACGGACTGAACGTGCGCGGTGCGAAATCTGGCCCTGATTATATTGATCCGCGCTTTCATGCGGTTGCCAGCGGTCAACCCTGTGTGAATTTGGACGCTTGGGCGATGACGCCTGATCGTATCCGGTCGCTTGCCGCTGGTGATGGACCGCTTATCGTCGAAGGTGCGATGGGCCTCTTTGACGGAGCACCGCCCGATGACCGTGGGTCGAGCGCGGATTTGGCCCGTGCGCTGGGCCTCTCGGTCGTTTTGGTGGTCGATGCGGCGCGGATGGCAGGATCAATTGCGCCACTTGTCGCTGGCTTTACAGGCTTTGCATCGGACGTGACCATTGCGGGCGTGATCCTGAACAAAGTCGGGTCGCCTCGACACGAAGGCATTTTACGCCGCGCGCTAGCTGCGACAAACATCCCCGTTTTGGGGGCCGTTCCGCGCGATGTGCAGATTGTTCAGCCGTCCCGTCACCTTGGGCTGGTTCAAGCGGATGAGCGCGAAGATTTGGATGCGTTTCTGGATAGCGCTGCCGCTCTTGTCCGTCGCCATTTGGACATTGACGCGCTGCGGCAGTTGATGCGTCCAGTGGCGACAGGCAATCACGCGGGCCTCACACCGCCCGCGCAGCGTATTGCATTGGCCCAAGACCGCGCCTTTGCCTTTTCCTATCCGCATATGATTGCCGATTGGCAGCGTAATGGGGCCGAAGTCATTCCGTTCTCACCGCTCAATGGTGATCCGATCCCAGAGTCCGATTTGGTTTATCTGCCCGGCGGTTATCCAGAGCTTTATGCAGGTCAGATTGTTAGATCGGGATTTACACAGAACCTGCAGAACGCCGCATTAACCACTGATATTTATGGAGAATGCGGCGGCTATATGGTCATGGGTGATGGTCTAGTAGATGCCGATGGCACACGGCACGAGATGGCCGGGCTGTTGCGATTGGAAACTTCGTTTGCACGGCGAAAGCTACATCTGGGATATCGGACGGTGACAGGTACGCATGGTCCGTTCGCAGGACATTGGGCCGCGCATGAGTTCCATTATGCGACCACGATTAAGGCCGAAGGTGACGCGCTATTCACCGCCAAAGATGCCGAAGGCAACGATCTACCCGCGATGGGACTGCGGCTCGGTCGCGCCTATGGATCATTTGCACATGTGATTGACGCCATGTGTTAAGGCGGTCACAAAGGCGTCAACGAAATTAGGACTTCCCATGGATACGATCTATACCGACGACCGCCGCGCGAAACGCAACGTAGCAGTGCTGGTAGTGGCCCAAGCGATTTTGGGCGCTCAGATGCCTATGATCTTTGCGATTGGCGGTCTTGCGGGCAAACAACTGGCGTCGAACCCTTGCTGGGCGACCTTGCCGATTTCGATGATCGTATTCGGGTCGATGACCACTGCGCCGTGGCTGTCGCCGCTGATGCAGCGCAATGGGCGTCAGTTTGGTTTCATGCTCGGTGCCTTTGCGGGGATGCTGGGCGCGATGATTTCGGCGGCTGGCCTGTTTTTCGCGAACTTCCCGCTGTTCCTCGTCGGGTCCTATATCACGGGTATCTATATGTCAGCGCAGGGCTTCTACCGCTTTGCCGCGACTGACACTGCGACCGACACGTTCAAGCCCAAGGCGATTTCCTATGTCATGGCGGGCGGTCTGATCTCGGCAATCGTAGGACCACAGTTGAACAAAGTGGTCGGTGACATAAATCCGGTTATTCCGTTCCTTGGCAGCTACCTCGCGATCGTGGCAATCAACCTGTTTGGTTTGTTCCTCTTCCTCGCGCTTGATCTACCGAAGGGCAGCAAATCAGCGCCGAAAGTTCTGGATGCGCCGATTGCACGGACACGTAAAGCGCTGCTCGCACATCCGCCGATCATCGTGGCAATCATCGTCGGTATGGTCAGCTACGCGCTGATGAACCTCGTGATGACCTCGACCCCACTGGCGGTTGTTGGCTGTGGCTACGGTGTTGATAGTTCGAACGATATCGTCACCGCGCACGTTCTGGCGATGTTCGTCCCCTCGTTCTTTACCGGTCACCTCATCGCGCGCTTTGGCGTGAAAACGATCATGGCGACGGGCCTTGTGATCCTCGCCTTTGCGGGCCTCGCGGCACTGGCTGGCGTCCAGCTCGCGGATGAGGCAGCGTCACCGTCGCTTTTGAGCTTCTACGTAGGTTTGATCCTACTGGGTGTTGGCTGGAACTTTGGCTTTATCGGCGCGACCACGATGTTGGCGCAGGCGCACGAACCACATGAACGCGGTGTCATTCAGGGCCTGAACGACCTCTTGGTCTTTGGCGGTGTGACGGTTGCGTCGCTCGCGTCGGGCGGTCTGATGAACTGTTCGGGCGGATCGCCGATTGATGGCTGGACGGCTGTCAACGTGGCGATGGTGCCGTTCCTCGCGCTCGCAGGTGGTTCGCTGATCTGGTTGGCGCTGCGTCCAAAAGACCTCTGATTACCAACGGCCCATCAGCTGTTTCAGCATGAGCGATCCCTTACGACGGAACTCTGACGTGGTCAGACGTCCGTCGGGCACGGATTGTGGGTCAGCAATAGCGGCTGAGAGGATCGCTTTGGCCCGCCATCCCGCACGCAAGGCCGGAACTGCGGGGCCAAAGTCGGTGCTGCGATGTTTCGCAAGCATCCGAAGGCCGTAATCGGCGAGGTTCTTTACCTCTGCGAGTGTCTCATGTGCCAAAGGTTTGCGCCCTGCGGCTTTGATCGCGGGAACGGCCAAGAGCCAGTTGGCGATACCCGAAGCGATAGCGGCCTCACGAATGGCTTCTTCTTTGTCCGCATCAGAACCCAGAGCCAAAGCCGCCAACACAGTCAGGCTCCCTGCGCCACGGTCGATATGGGCGATCACGGCTTCTTCGTTTTCGAAGAGGTCGCCGTTGATGTCCCAATACCGCGCGTTGATCATGGTCGAAATCACAGAGGGCGGCAGAGCAGCGGATTTCACGAGTTCAGCAAAAGGACCCGCCACCTCATGCGCACGGGGCGGCTTGCCCTCAACCACTTCGGTCACGATGTCCTGCCACCATTGCAGCCGCATCTGCGCAATCATCGGTTCGCGCGTCACCCAAGGGGCTTTCGCCACCTCAAGGTTAAAGGCATAGAGCGGAAAGAGCTTCGCCCGCGCCTCTGGTGGGGCAGCCATGGTCGCGAGAAAACGATCAGAGTCGCCCTGACGAACCAGTTCAGCGCAGGCGTTCAGGGTCATACGGGTTCGGCTCCGTCTTGGACGAGCTTCCAGTTCACAGCGTCGAGAAGCGCATCAAAGGACGCGTCGATTATGTTCGCGGAAACGCCAACGGTGGACCAACGGCGGCCTGTGCTGTCTTCGCTGTCGATGATCACGCGGGTTACGGCCTCGGTGCCGCCATTGGTGATACGGACCTTAAAGTCGACCAGCTCCATATCCTCGATCAAGGACTGATACGGACCAAGGTCTTTGGCCAGCGCCATCGACAGTGCATTCACGGGGCCCGCATCATTCAATTGATCTGCATGTTCGTTCTCGTAGAAGGACGTCACGCGATGAGTGCCGATCCAGACGGACACAACGGCCTCTGAGACACTGATCACTTCGCCCTTCGCGTTGCGGCGGCGTTCAGTGATCACGCGGTAGCGGTCCACATCAAAGAACGGGCGCGGTTGGAACAACATTTCGCGGGCCAGCAATTCAAACGACGCCTGCGCGGTGTCGTAGGAATAGCCACGGGACTCGCGCTCTTTGATCTCTTCGAGGAGACGCGGCAGAGCGGGATCTTTGTCGTCCACCTCAAACCCAGCCTCGGCCAGACGACGACGGAGGTTCGACTGGCCCGCTTGGTTCGACATCGGGATGATACGGCTGTTGCCGACCAGAGCGGGATCAATGTGTTCGTAGGTCGACGGATCCTTGAGGATCGCGCTCGCATGAAGGCCCGCCTTGTGTGCAAAGGCAGACGCACCCACATAGGGCGCCTGTTTCGCAGGCACGCGGTTCAGGATATCGTCGAGAAGGCGCGAGAGTTTGCGCATCCCCGCGAGAGCCTCTGTCGAGATGCCCGTGTCGAGCGTCGACTTATAAGGCTCTTTGAGCAAGAGCGTCGGGATGATCGTCGTCAGGTTCGCGTTGCCACAGCGTTCACCCAGACCGTTCAGCGTGCCCTGAATTTGACGCGCCCCTGCATCTACAGCCGCGAGCGAGTTCGCAACCGCATGGCCCGTGTCGTCATGGCAATGGATACCGATGTGGGACCCCGGGATGCCAGCCTCGATCACTTTGCCAACGATTTCCTTGACCTCGGACGGCAGCGTGCCGCCGTTGGTGTCGCAGAGAACAATCCAACGTGCACCAGCGTCATAAGCGGCCTTTGCCACTTCGAGAGCATACTCAGGGTTCGATTTGTAGCCGTCAAAGAAGTGCTCCGCATCGAACAGCGCCTCACGGCCAGACGCCACGATATGCGCGATAGAGGCGCGGACGTTTTCGGTGTTTTCCTCGAACGTGATACCAAGCGCGGTCGTCACATGGAAATCATGCGTCTTACCGACAAGGCACACCGCAGGCGTATTCGCGTTCATCACCGCCGCCAGAACATCGTCGTTCTCTGCCGAGCGCCCTGCCCGTTTGGTCATCCCAAAGGCGGTCATTGTTGCGTTGTTCAGATCAGGCACAGCATCAAAGAAATCACTGTCAGTCGGGTTCGCCCCCGGCCAGCCGCCTTCGATGTAATCAATGCCGAGCTTATCCAGAGCGGTCGCAATCTTTTGCTTTTCACCCGTTGAGAACTGTACGCCTTGGGTCTGTTGACCGTCGCGTAATGTGGTGTCGAAAAGGTAAAGACGTTCTTTGGTCATTATAGACCCTCCAGTTTCGCGGCATCGAACCCTGCAGCAGGCAGAAGTTCAACACCCGCTTTGGACATGCGGACCTCAACGCCCGCCTCCATAAGTGCCTTTTTCATCGCATCAACGGCGCTGAAATCTTTGGTTTCCATAGCTGCGGTGCGCAAAGCGGCGAGTTTGTCGGCAAGTGCGGACAGATCGACATCATCAACCTTTGCCCAATCGCCGAGGGCATCGGTGAGGAAGCCCATGAACTCTGCCGAAGCTTTGAAGATCGCAGCGTCGCCTTTTGCCAGAACATAGAGGCGCGCGATGGCACCAGCTGTGTTCAGGTCATCGGCCAGCGTGTCGATCAACTCTTGATCCACGGCACCGGCCTCAACCCCAGCGACCAGCCCGCGCCAATTGCGCAGCGTCTGATCCGCCTCGGACCGTTTCTTATCGGTCCAGTCCATCGGTTTACCGTAATGAGTGCCGAGCATAACGAGACGAACGACTTCGCCCGGAATGCCCTGATCCAAGAGGTCACGGACGGTAAAGAAGTTGCCCAAAGATTTGGACATCTTCTTGCCCTCGACCTGAAGCATTTCGTTATGCAGCCAGACGTTCGCAAAGCCACCTTCGGGGTGGGCGCAGCAGCTCTGAGCGATTTCGTTTTCGTGGTGGGGAAACTGGAGGTCGTTGCCGCCGCCGTGGATATCAAACGAAGCGCCCAAGAGTTCGTAGGACATGGCGGAACATTCGATGTGCCAACCAGGGCGACCATAACCCCACGGGCTGTCCCAGCCTGGGGTTTGAGCGTCTGAGGGTTTCCAGAGGACGAAATCCATCGGGTCCTCTTTGAACGGTGCAACCTCGACGCGTGCGCCTGCGATCATGTCGTCAACCGAACGACCCGACAGTGCGCCATAGTTTTCGTAGGAGCGCACGCGGAATAGCACGTGGCCTTCTTTTTCGTAGGCGTGGCCTTTGGCAATCAGGTCTTCGATCATCGACACCATCGCGCCGATCCATTCGGTCGCGCGGGGTTCGTGGTTCGGACGCAACGCGCCGAGGGCATCCATATCGTCATGATACCATTCGATGGTTTCATCGGTGATGTCACGGATGGACCGATTATCGCGGGCGGCACGGGCATTGATTTTGTCATCAACGTCAGTGAAGTTCCGCACGTAAGTCACTGCGTCAGCACCATAAACATGGCGAAGAAGGCGGTACAGAATATCAAACACCAGAACTGGACGCGCGTTCCCGAGGTGGGCGCGGTCATAGACGGTCGGGCCGCAGACATACATACGCACGTTCTGTGGGTCGATCGGTTCAAAGACCTCTTTTTTGCGGGTCTTCGAGTTATGGAGTTTGATCGTGGTCATACGGCCTCTCACACAGGGTTTTCGCCTGCGGGCTTAGCAACTTACTGATCCGAATGAAACGTGAAAGAGCGGCCCGCGTGACGTTTGTCAGCAGGTAATAATGCAGTTGATAATGATTACGTTGCTCTTCATGCGGCTATCGTTAGCACCGGATTGGGGGACTGTCTATAGATCAGCGAAGCGGATGACTGACAGTGCCGCCCCCAACGGCCGCACCAACGCCTGTCGTCGAAGGACAAGAGGTCGGTAAACCACGGGCTACGCGGACGGCGAGAAAAGCAAAGGCTTGAGCCTCTAACATGTCACCGTCGAGGCCAGCATCCTCGACCGGCGCAACCTCGCAATCGAGGCCAGCGGCGAGCATCGCCATGAGTGTCGCATTGTGTCGCCCGCCCCCCGTGACCAGCAGTTTTTCAGGCATTGACGGACAATGTTCCATCCCTCTGACAACGGCCATCGCCGCGCAGGCGGTTAGCGTCGCTGCGGCGTCGGCGTCGGAGAGGGAATTAACCTCAGTCGCCAAGGCCGCGAAATCATCGCGGTCGAGTGACTTGGGTGGGATTTTGTAAAAATAGCGGTGGTCGAGGAAACGGTTCAGGATGTCCTCAACCACGTTGCCTTTGGCGGCGAGGTCACCGTTTTCATCGCGATCCACGCCCAAACGTTTCACCATCAGATCGTTAATTGGTGCGTTGGCTGGCCCAGTGTCAAAAGCGATCAGCGCGCCTGCGTCTTCTGGCTTTGCCTTTGTCGGATCAACCCACGTGATGTTGCCCACGCCGCCGAGGTTCAGGAACGCAACGGGCGCGGTGGCGCCGATGAAATTCGCAAGGGCGAAGTGATAGAACGGCGCGAGTGGCGCACCCTGCCCGCCCAGCTTCACATCGTTGCTTCGGAAGTCCCAAACGACGGGCCACTCTAGCACTTCAGCCAGCAATGCACCGTCTCCGATTTGGAGCGTGCCACGGTTCGCAGGATCATGGGCTACGGTCTGGCCGTGGAACCCCACGAGGTCGACATCATCGAACCCTGACAAGATTTGCGCATGGGCGGTTTCGATGACTTCGGCAGCTGCCTCAACCTCTGCGCCATCCCATTTCCCCAAGGCCGCGCGGAGCACCGCTGATTCCTCTTTGGAATAAGGACGGAAATCGGAGGGACCGAATTCGGTGATCGTCACGCCATCTGTCACCAAAACAGCCGCATCCACACCGTCTAACGATGTCCCAGACATCGCACCTAGCGCCCGAATTGCCCCAGACTTCAACATACGCTTTCCCTCACCCGTTGAGCCGCTTATAGAGTGCCGCGAACGAAAACCAAGGACAAGACGATGACCTACCATCCCAAATCCGATTTCATGGCTGTCATGATGCAACGCGGCTTCCTTTCGGACTGCACGGATTATCAAGGCCTCGATGAGGCACTGAGCAAGGGCGTGGTACCGGCCTATATCGGCTTTGACGCCACGGCGAAGTCGTTGCACGTCGGATCGCTGATCCAGATCATGATGCTGCGTTGGCTGCAAAAGACTGGCCACCAACCGATCACCCTCATGGGGGGCGGCACGACAAAAGTGGGCGATCCGTCGTTCCGTGCGGACGAACGCCCGCTTCTGACCGAAGACCAGATCAACGACAACATCGCGGGCATCAAAAAGGTGTTCGCGGCCTACATCGACTACGACACGGACGCGCCGAACAAAGCGCTGATGTTGAACAACGCAGAGTGGCTCGACGGTTTGAACTACCTCGAGTTTCTGCGCGACATCGGTCGACACTTCTCGGTCAACCGAATGCTGTCGTTTGAATCGGTGAAATCGCGTCTCGACCGTGAACAGTCGCTGTCCTTCCTCGAATTCAACTACATGATCCTGCAGGCCTACGACTTCCTCGAACTGAACCGCCGTTATGGCTGTTTGTTGCAGATGGGGGGATCGGACCAGTGGGGCAACATCGTCAACGGTATCGACCTGACGCGCCGCGTTGTGGACGAGCAGATCTTTGGCCTGACCTCGCCGCTTCTGACCACGTCGGACGGTAAAAAGATGGGCAAATCGCAGGACGGTGCGGTCTGGCTGAACGCCGACATGAAATCGCCCTACGAATTCTGGCAGTTCTGGCGCAATACGACCGATGCGGACACGGGACGTTTCCTGAAGCTCTACACTGAGCTACCGGTTGAGGAATGCGAACGCCTCGGTGCCCTCGAAGGTTCCGAGATTAACGCGGCGAAGATCATCCTCGCTAACGAAGTCACGACCCTTCTGCATGGCGCAGAGGCTGCGGCTGCGGCTGAGGCAACAGCGCGCGAAGTGTTCGAAAAAGGCGGCGTGGGTGATGATCTACCGACGCTGACGCTCGACGCGGGTGAAGTGGCTGACGGTATTTCTCTGGCGCAACTCGTTGTTCGTTCTGGCCTCGCCAAAACAGGCAAGGACGGCAAACGCCTGATCTCTGAAGGCGGTCTGCGCGTCAACGATGAGCCTTGTTCCGATGCTGGCCGTATGTTCAGCGCGGCTGATCTGGCAGAGCCGCTCAAGCTCTCGGCTGGTAAAAAACGCCATGCGCTGGTGACGATCGGTTAAACGATCCGACATGCAAATATTAGGGGCGGTCCGGTGGGCCGCCCTTTTTCGTGGTTAAGTTGCGACACTCTATTCCGTTTGATCAAATTTCCAGCTAAGTCGATAGCGCAAACATATATGGGGCTAGACCATGGAAAACATCCGCGGCGCGATATTGATGACCATCGCAATGGCAGGCTTTGCGCTTGAGGATATGTTTATCAAGCTGGCCAGCGAAAACGGTATGCCGACGGGTCAGGTTCTGATCATCCTCGGCGCACTCGGCACAATGGCGTATTGGGCCTTCATGTTGCCTAAGGGGATTCGCCTCCTCTCGCCGAAACTCATCGAAAAAGGCGTGGTGATCCGCAACATTGGCGAATTCATCGGCACGGGTGCTTACGTTCTAGCGTTCACAAGCGGCGCATTGGCGGCGACCTCGTCAGTTATGCAGGCCCTACCCTTGTTTGTGACGATGGGGGCTGCGCTGTTCCTAGGGCAAAAGGTCGGCTGGCGGCGTTGGACCGCGATTGGCGTGGGCTTTTTCGGGGTTCTCCTCGTGATCCAGCCAGGAAGTTCGAACTACGATCCGCTGCTGATCCTCGCGTTTATCGGGGTTCTCGGTATGGCGATGCGCGATGTGACCACAAGGGCGCTCAAGGGGCACCTGCATTCGCTCCAGCTTGCTGCATGGGGATTTTTGACCATCGTGCCATTGGGGTGGGCAATCTTGCTCTATTCAGGCGAGAGCTTCGTCCGTCCGACGACCCTGCAATGGGTCTATATCGTTGCAGGTGTTTTGATCGGCACGGGAGCGTATTATCTGTTGATCATGGCCTCGCGGCTTGGCGACATGGCTGTGATTGCACCGTTCCGTTACACGCGGATTGTCTTTGCGCTGGCCGTTGGTCTGATTGTGTTTGACGAAGGTGACTCGATCAACGGCGTCATGCTCTTGGGTGTTCTTATTGTCATTACATCGGGGATTTATACGTTCTACCGCGAATCCCGCTCTCGTTCCGCTTCCCCTTCGTCACGTTGACGGTTATAGAGCGGACGAAAATAACGACATTTCAGCACAGGACCTGTCTTCATGAGCACAATCATCGACATCCACGCCCGCGAAATCCTTGATAGCCGCGGCAACCCGACTGTCGAAGTCGACGTCATCCTTGAAGATGGCACCATGGGCCGCGCTGCGGTTCCTTCGGGCGCATCGACCGGCGCACATGAAGCCGTAGAAAAGCGTGACGGCGACAAATCCCGTTATATGGGCAAAGGCGTTCTCGAGGCTGTTGCTGCAGTAAACGGCGAAATCGCTGAAACCCTCGTCGGCTACGACGTTCTGGAACAAGTTGAGATCGACGAAGCGATGATCGAACTCGACGGCACCCCGAACAAAGGTCGTCTGGGCGCAAACGCGATCCTCGGCGTATCGCTCGCTGTTGCAAAAGCTGCCGCAGAATACACAGGTCAGCCGCTGTTCCGCTACGTTGGCGGCACCTCTGCACGAGTTCTGCCCGTTCCGATGATGAACATCATCAACGGCGGTGAACACGCAGACAACCCAATCGACATCCAAGAATTCATGATCATGCCCGTTTCGGCAACGAACGTGAAAGAAGCGATCCGTATGGGGTCTGAGGTGTTCCACACCCTGAAAAAAGAGCTGTCTGCCGCTGGTTATAACACCGGTATCGGTGACGAAGGTGGTTTCGCCCCCGCACTGGAATCGACCCGTAAGGCTCTCGACTTCATCCTGACCGCAATTGAAAAAGCGGGCTACAAAGCTGGTGAAGACATCTACCTCGCTCTGGACTGCGCATCGACCGAATACTTCGTCGATGGCAAATACGAGATGAAAGGCGAAGGCAAATCGCTGACCTCTGAAGAGAACGCTGACTACCTCGCAGCTCTCTGCGCTGACTACCCGATCATCTCGATCGAAGACGGCATGGCAGAAGACGACTGGGCTGGCTGGAAACTGCTGACTGAAAAGCTCGGCGACAAGGTTCAGCTGGTTGGCGACGACCTCTTTGTGACCAACCCTGCCCGTCTGGCAGATGGTATTGCGCAGGGTGTCGCAAACTCCATGCTCGTGAAAGTGAACCAGATCGGTTCGCTGACAGAAACCCTCAAAGCTGTCGATATGGCGCACCGTGCACGTTACACGAACGTCATGTCGCACCGTTCGGGCGAAACCGAAGACGCAACCATCGCTGACCTTGCTGTTGCTACCAACTGCGGCCAGATCAAAACCGGTTCGCTGTCGCGCTCTGACCGTCTGGCAAAATACAACCAGCTGATCCGTATCGAGGAAATGCTGGGTGCGACCGCTCAATACGCAGGTCGTTCGATCCTGAAGTAATCAGGTCGAAATCTAATTGATAAGCCCCGCCTCGTGCGGGGCTTTTTCGTTGAAGGCCGAGAGGTTGCGTCATAGGCTAATAGCATGACAGCCGACGACATCATTGAACACCTCGATCTGCAGCCCCATCCCGAGGGTGGGTATTATCGTCAAACGTGGATTGCGGATGGGGAAGGTCGCCCTGAGGGGACCTGCATCTATTTCCTACTCAAATCAGGCGAAAGCAGTCATTGGCACAAAGTCGACGCTGTTGAGATTTGGCACTACTATGCGGGTGCCCCGATTGTTCTATCGATGGCTGCAAACGATGATGGACCAGCCGTTGATCACATCCTAGGGCCGGATCTATTGGCAGGCGAAGCGCCGCAGATCATCGTGCCAAAAGACCATTGGCAAGCGGCTAAAACGACGGGCGATTGGACGCTTGTCGGCTGCACAGTTAGCCCAGCGTTCCAGTTCGAAGGCTTCACCCTCGCCCCGCCAAAGTTCGATATTCCAAGGTAAATGGCGCACCCGACAGGATTCGAACCTGTGGCCTCTGCCTTCGGAGGGCAGCGCTCTATCCAGCTGAGCTACGGGTGCCTAAGGCGTTCTATAGCCGTGGCGATTTCTGGTCGCAATGCGAAATCGCCACTTGGCCAATCTTAACCGAAAAGTTCGTGACAGAACTCTAGCGCGTCCACGAGAACGTCGACTTCGGCTTTGGTGTTGTACATGCCAAAGGACGCGCGGCAGGTCGCACCAACGCCCATATGCTCCATCAAGGGCATGGCGCAATGGGTGCCCGCACGGACGGCAACGCCCTTTTTATCAAGCACGGTCGAGATGTCATGCGCGTGGGCCGCACCGTCCAAAGTGAACGAGAAAATCGCGGCCTTATCCGCAGGATTGCCCTGAAGTTTCAGCCAGTTCAGACCACGCAGGCGTTCGTTCGCATAATCGCGAAGGTCACGTTCGTGGGCCGCGATATGCTCCATCCCGATCTGCATGAGGTAGTCGAGAGCGACGCCCATGCCGATGGTTTGGACGATGCCCGGTGTGCCCGCCTCGAATTTCATTGGTGGATCATTGTAAGTGACTGCATCGCGCGACACTTCGCGGATCATGTCGCCACCACCCATAAAGGGCTGCATTTCTGCCTGACGTTCTTTGCGCACGTAGATCGCGCCAGATCCTGACGGGCCGTAGAGTTTGTGACCCGTGATCGGGTAGAAATCCGCGCCGATGTCTTGGACATCAACAGGCATGTGAACCGCGCCTTGGCTGCCATCAACCAGAACAGGAACACCTTTCTCTCTGGCAGCTTGGCAGATGGATTTCACATCAACAACGGTTCCCAATACGTTGGAACATTGGGTAATTGCGACGAGTTTCGTTTTGGGCGAAATGGCGTCGATTACAGCTTGAGGGTCAAGGTTGCCATCTGCATCAGGTTCGACCCATTTCAGAACGACACCCTGACGTTCACGCAAGAAATGCCATGGAACGATATTCGCATGGTGTTCGAGCAACGACAAAACAATCTCGTCCCCCGCCTGAAGGCGCGGCGCGGCCCAAGCGTAGGCCACCATATTGATGCCCTCGGTCGTGCCAGAATTGAGGATGATCTCGTCCTCGTCGGCAGCGTTCAGGAACTTTGCCACAACGCCACGTACGCTTTCGTATTTGTCCGTCGCGAGGTTCGACAGGAAATGCAGCCCGCGGTGGACGTTTGCGTATTCCTCGGAATAGGCACGCGTCACGGCATCAATGACCACCTGCGGCTTTTGCGCAGAGGCACCGTTATCAAGGTAGACCAGCGGCTTATTGTTGACCGTGCGCGATAGGATCGGGAAATCCTTGCGGATGGCATTTACGTCATACATGTCAGACGTCCTTTTCAGCCTCAATAAGGCTTTTTACCCAGATAAAGAGGAACGAAAGTCCCCAGAGCCCACCAATGATATTGGTCGCGGCAACGTCGCCGTTAAACCCACGCAGCAGCCCGTAGAAGAGAGCGATCGGCGCGGTGGCAAGGATGGACCAGAACAGCGCAACGCGTGCGGTGTAAAAGCTGCCTTTGCCGCCCAACGCTTTGGCAACCAGATGGCTGACGGCTGCAAGGGCGTAGAAAAACAGCGGTGCGATAAAGACCCAGAGGAACAATGCCCCAGTGATCTGTTCGCGCGAACTAACGCCCGTCATTTCCTCGACCCGCACGGCATAGGGCCATGTGGCGAGGAAGTTCAGCGCGCAGCCGCCCATCAGGAAAGCCAAGGCGCGGTCCTCGCGATGGCCCATGGACAACAGTTTGTCCATCACCGCACGCGGTCCGCGCCATGTGGCGACCATATCGCGGGTTACGCTCACCGGCGACGCCCCAACCACTGTTCGAGACGTTGGCCAAGCTCGTCCGCGATTTCCTCGTTTTCGATCTCTTGCAGAGCTTCGGCGAGGAACGCGAGCGTCAGCATGTCCGTGGCTTCGCCCTTTGGAACACCGCGCGACCGCAGGTAATAGAGCGCCGTATCGTCGAGTGCGCCACAGGTCGACCCGTGCGAACAAGCAACGTCATCGGCGTAGATTTCCAACTCAGGCTTCGCGAGGAAGTTTGAATCGTCATCCAACAAGAGACCTTGAGAAATCTGGTAACCGTCGGTTTTCTGAGCGCCCTCTTTGACGAGGATTTTACCCTGAAACACGCCAGTCGCGCCGTTGTGGAGCACCTTTTTGAACACCTGACGGCTTTCGCAACGCTCTGCATCGTGGGTGATGAACACCGTATCATCGTGCAAGAAATCGCGGCCATCGCCAACGCAAGCACCCGCGACATGCGCAATTGCATCATCGCCCGTGAGTTCAATCACGGTCTCGTTGCGGGTCAGAACGCCGTTCACAGTCAGGGTAAAGGACTTGAACGCGGACTCTGTGCCGAGGCGGGTAAAGATCCCCGTCACAGCGCGGCGTTCATGGTCGCGACCTTGAGCGCGGACATGGTGGAAGGACGCTTTGTCAGCCACCTCAACCTCAAGCACCTTGTTGAAACGCGCAGCCGCAGGGCCGTTTTCTAACAGAGTGACGGAAGCGCCCTCTTCGACCTTTACGACATGATGCAAGATCGCGTCAGAGGACACGTCCTTGTGCAAGTAGGTCAGGTTGATCGGCTTGCTCACCTCTTTGGTCACACGGATCACGATCCCGTCGGTCGCAAAAGCTGTGTTCAAAGCGGCCAGTGGACGCTGAACGGGTGTTTGACCGCGGGTTTCCAGAACACCGTAGAGGTCTTTGGCCCAGTGAATATCGCGGCCCATCGCATCCGAGAGACGTTCGATTTCCACACCGTCGAGCGATAGATCGTCAGAGGCCTCAGCATCGAACACACCATCGACGAAGACGATTTTCAGACGGTCGAGATCGTTGAAAACAGGTGCCTCGTCGCTTTCGAAAACCGCAGCATCTGGCGCTTCGATCGACGTCAGCGAGGTCGGATCGGTGTAGCGCCAATATTCGTCACGTTTGATCGGCAGACCCATCGCCGCCACACGAGAGAGTGCGGACTGACGCGCCTCGGTCGCCCAACCTGCCCCATCCGGCAAGGTCAGGGCCGCTAGACGCGCATCGGTCGCGTCGGCCTTGATCTTGGGAAGAGCCATTATTCCACCTCCGCCAAGAGGTCGGCGTAACCGTTGTTTTCAACTTCCAGCGCCAGCTCTGGACCGCCCGTTTTGATGATACGGCCATTCGCCATAATGTGCACAACGTCTGGTTTGATATGGTCAAGGAGACGCTGGTAGTGCGTGATCACGAGGAACGAACGCCCCTCAGAGCGCAGCGCATTCACGCCTTCAGACACGAGCTTCATCGCGTCCACGTCGAGGCCAGAGTCAGTCTCGTCGAGGATGCACATTTTTGGCTCAAGCATCGCCATCTGCAGGATTTCGTTGCGTTTCTTTTCACCACCCGAGAAACCAACGTTTACAGGACGTTTGAGCATATCCGCATCGATTTTCAACGTCTTTGCACGTTCACGCACGACCTTTAGGAAATCTGCGCTGGACAGTTCTTCTTCACCGCGTGCTTTGCGCTGTGCGTTCACAGCGGTGCGCAGGAAGGTCAGGTTGCCCACGCCCGGGATTTCAACGGGATATTGGAACGCGAGGAACAGGCCTGCAGCGGCGCGCTCTTCTGGTTCCAGATCGAGAAGGTCAGCACCATCAAGCGTCGCTTCACCGTCGGTGACCTCATAGCCATCGCGGCCCGACAGGACATAAGACAGCGTCGATTTACCCGACCCGTTCGGCCCCATGATCGCGTGGACCTTGCCAGCCTCAACCGTGAGGTTCACACCTTTGAGGATCTGCTTATCCTCGTCTTCAAGTTTGACATGCAGGTTCTTGATTTCCAGCATCTTTATCTCCTTCGGGTGTCGCGCCACCCGCACTAACTGTTGTGCCCTGCGCGGGCGAATATCTTAACCGACCGAGCCTTCGAGGCTGATCGCGACGAGCTGTTGGGCTTCCATAGCGAATTCCATCGGCAGCGCTTGAAGCACTTCTTTACAGAACCCGTTCACCACCAGAGCGACGGCCTCTTCTTCGTCCATGCCGCGCTGGCGGCAGTAGAAGAGTTGATCGTCGTCCACCTTGGATGTGGTTGCCTCGTGTTCCACGCGGGACGAGTTATTTTTGACCTCGATGTAAGGCACGGTATGCGCGCCACACTGCGAGCCGATCAGCAAGCTGTCACACTGGGTGTAGTTGCGGCTGTTCTTGGCTTTCGGGTGCATCGACACCAGTCCACGGTAAGTGTTCTGTGCTTTACCTGCAGAGATGCCCTTGGACACGATCCGGCTCTTGGTGTTCTTGCCAAGGTGGATCATTTTTGTGCCCGTATCGGCCTGCTGGTAGTTATTGGCGATTGCGATCGAGTAGAACTCGCCTTGGCTATCATTGCCACGCAGGATGCAGGACGGGTATTTCCATGTGACCGCAGAGCCTGTTTCGACCTGCGTCCACATAACCTTGGACCGATCACCGCGGCAGTCTGCGCGTTTGGTCACAAAGTTATAGATGCCACCTTTGCCGTTTTCATCACCAGGGAACCAGTTCTGAACGGTGGAGTATTTCACCTCTGCATCTTCTTCGACGATGATCTCAACGACCGCAGCGTGGAGCTGTGCGGTATCGCGCTGCGGCGCAGTGCAGCCCTCGAGGTAGGACACGTAAGAGCCCTTATCCGCGATGATCAGCGTGCGTTCGAACTGGCCTGTGTTTTCCGCGTTGATACGGAAATAGGTCGACAGTTCCATCGGGCAGCGGGTGTTCGGCGGGATGTAGACAAACGACCCGTCCGAGAACACGGCAGAGTTCAGCGTGGCGTAGTAGTTGTCCGAGACCGGCACCACAGAGCCGAGGTATTTCTTAACCAACTCGGGGTGGTTTTTGATCGCTTCAGAGATCGAGCAGAAAATGACGCCAGCCTTTTCCAACTCTTTCTTAAAGGTCGTGCCAACCGAGACAGAGTCAAAGACAGCATCGACAGCGACTTTACGTTCGCCCTCTTTGTAGTCCTCAGCACCCTCAACACCGGCGAGGATCATCTGCTCTTTGAGTGGGATACCCAATTTTTTGTAGGTTTCGAGAAGTTTGGGATCGACATCGTCGAGCGACTTGGGCTTTTCGACCATCGATTTCGGACGGGCATAGTAATACTGATCCTGAAAATCGATCTCTGGATAGTTGACCATGGCCCACTTGGGTTCGGTCATGGTTTCCCAACGCTCAAACGCAGCCAGACGCCATTCGGTCATCCATTCTGGTTCTTCGTTCTTTTCCGAGATCAAGCGCACGATATCGGGGTTTACGCCCTTGGGGGCGTATTCCATCTCGATCTCGGTTTCCCAACCGTATTTGTATTTGCCCGACAGCTTTGCAACGGCATCTACGGTGTCCTGATCGACACCTTCTTTTACGTCCAATTCGGGGCGGTCTAGTGCAGCCATGACCCTTCCTCTCTTAAGCGGCGCGTGCGCGCATCTTCTTGTAACGATCGGCCCAAGCATCGGCATATGCCAGCACTTCGGCCTTCGTTGTTTCCAGACCAAGTGAAATCCGCGTCGCGCTAGCGGCTTCGACTTCGTCCAATCCCATCGCCTGCAAAACTCTGCTGGCTTTTACTTTGCCGGATGAACACGCTGATCCTGCTGAAATCGCAAATCCGGCGAGGTCCATTGCCATCACTTGGGTTTCGCCTTTCCAGCCTCGTGTCACATAGCACGAGGTGTTGGGCAACCGCGTAACAGTATTCCCGACAAAAATAGTATCTTTTGAGGCATCGGCAATACGTGCCTCCAACAAATTCCGCAATTCTGCGACTTCATCCCAGCGTCCATCTGCGAGGTCTTTTTGACCAGCGACCGCCGCAGCTGCAAAGCCCGCTATGCCGATCAAATTCTCAGTCCCAGCACGGCGTCCCATTTCCTGACCACCGCCCAACAACTGCGCCTTGAGGTCGTGACCTTGCGGGATCACGAGGACGCCAACACCCTTGGGACCGCCGATTTTGTGAGCGGAGGCAAAGACCATCTCAACGCCCGCCCAGCTGTAGGCAAAGGGGATGCGGCCGAATCCTTGGGTCACATCGGATACCGCCAAACCATCGGGGAGGGTCTGAATGACACCCGTTTCGGAGTTCGCCAGTTGCAGGCAGCTGTTCACGGGGTCATCAACCGTCACGATGCCGTTCGCATCAACGGGAATTGACATATCGAGCCACGCACCAACCGCGTCGTGTTCAATCGGCGCACCCTGAAGCGTGCGACCTGCACAGGCCAGCGCCGCCGCTTCTGTCGCACCCGACACAAACACGAGGTCAGCATTGCCTGCACCCAAAGCCTCAGCAATCTGCTGACGGGATTTTTCCAGCAGAGCCTTGGCCGCACGACCTTCTGAATGCACTGACGACGGATTGCCAACGATATCCATCGCAGCAACCATGGCCTCTTTGGCCTCAGCACGTAAAGGTGCTGTCGCGTTATGATCCAGATACGTGCGGGTCACTCGTCCACCACCTCGAACAAGGCTGGAACGGCAGGGCATGGCGCAAGACCGTTGTTGATCACGTCCGACAACCGCGCCTGATGGAGGAAGACATAGACATGGGCCGAGAGACCTTCCCAAAGACGGTTGGTCAGGGATTGCGCACGGCTGCCCGAATTCGCACCCGATGCCCCTGCCCCTTTGTGCATGGCGCTGACGGTTTCATCGACGGCGGTCAGAATGTCCGACACGCGGATTTCCGAGGCTGGACGGGATAGCTTGTATCCGCCGCCTGGACCACGGACAGAGTCGACCAAACCGTCGCGACGCAGCTTCACGAAAAGCTGCTCAAGATAGGGAAGAGAGACATCCTGACGTTTGGAAATCTCGGCCAAAGTGACGAGCGATCCTTCGGGCTGGAGGGCCAGATCCGCCAGTGCAACCACCGCATAACGGCCTTTGGTACTCAGTTTCATACATATACCCCTGTCAGAACGCCCATTTCATGCGCAAGATCATTGACGTAAGCGGTCTGCCTCATTAACTCCGACACAGCCCACAGGACGTCCGTCCTGATAATTTAGAATCCTTCTAAGGTGTCCGAGAATTATAGTCAAGAATTCCGACACCCTACATAACGCGCAGGGAGCACCATGCCCGAAGTGATTTTCCCCGGTCCCGAAGGCCGGCTCGAAGGCCGTTACCATCCGCAAAAAGATCGTGACGCACCAATTGCAATCGTTTTGCACCCGCACCCGCAGTTTGGCGGCACGATGAACAACCGTGTGGTCTATAACCTGCACTATGCGTTCTATAACCTCGGCTTTACCGTTCTACGGTTCAACTTCCGTGGCGTAGGCCGTAGCCAAGGTGAATACGATCAGGGCATTGGTGAACTGTCTGATGCGGCGTCGGCTCTCGATTACCTACAGTCGATGAACACCGGTTCTAAACACTGCTGGGTCGCTGGTTTCTCGTTCGGGGCGTGGATTGGCATGCAGCTTTTGATGCGTCGCCCTGAGATCACGGGCTTTGTATCGGTGGCACCGCCTGCGAATATGTACGACTTCTCGTTCCTTGCGCCCTGTCCGTCCTCGGGTCTGGTTATCAACGGTTCGGCTGACCGCGTGGCACCGCCCGCAGATACCGAAACCTTTGTAAACAAACTGCACGACCAAAAGGGCATCACCATCACGCACGACGTTGTGGACGGCGCTGGTCACTTCTTTGAAGACCCGCACATGGACACGATGATCAACTCTGTTCAAGGCTACGTACGCCGTCGCCTGACGGAAAACACACGCTGATCCATGGCTCTACTGGATGATATGGCCGACGAACTGGCGCAATTGGCGCTAGAGGACGAGGCCCGCAGCGGGGACGATCAGATCGTTCGCAAAGTGGCAGAAATTCTTGGAGCGTCGTCGCAGACGCTTCAAGAAGCTTTCAACACGGCCATCCGTGTCCGCCGCGCCGAAGCCCGAGCGCGCGACCTTCTCGCGCAACGCAAAGCCCAATTCGAGGCATCATCCCAATGACATCGACCCTGTCCGCCCAGTTTACTTTCCTGAACGAGGCGGACAGGCTCAAATCCGTAGACCGCGCCAATCTGCTAATAGATTGCAGCCGTCCGGAAAACAGTGCTGAACATAGCTGGCACCTCGCGCTCTATGCGTTGGTCTTTGGCGATACCGCTGCGCCCGATGTGGACGTGGATCGCGCTATCGCAATGCTGCTGCTTCATGACATCGTAGAGATCGACGCGGGCGATCACCCCATCCATGAGGCACATGATTGGGACGCTGTTGCAGTGGCCGAACGCAAGGCCGCCGAGCGTATCTTTGGCCTCTTGCCCCTGCCCCAAGCCAAAGAGTTTCGCGGCATCTGGGACGAATTCGAAGCCGCCCAAACGCCGACTGCGAAATTTGCCAAACGGTTGGATACAGCGCAGCCGATGTATCAAACGCTCTGCGCGCCGAACCCAGTACCTGATCATGTAGAGGTCGTGCGGGGCAATCTGACGACCGGACGGGCGCGCCCCTTGGCCGAGAGTTGGCCTGAGGCTTATTCCCATGCGACATCAATGCTCGATGGGACGACCTCAATGGCGTCCACCGACTACCTACTGCGATTGGCGTTCCTGTTAGAGGCCTGCAAGTTAAAGTCTGTCTACCGCGCAACAAAACTCTGCGACGGATCGCGGCATGAGAATTCTGGCGAACACAGTTGGCATATCGCGCTCTATGCGATGACTTTGGCCTCTCATGCGATCAAGCCTGTGAACATCGGCCGCGTGATCCGTATGCTTCTCATCCATGATCTGGTCGAGATTGATGCGGGCGATACGCCGATCCACGGAGATTTCGACCCTGCCGAACAGGAACAGATCGAACGTCAGGCGGCGGATCGTCTTTTTGGCCTCTTACCGTCTGCCCAAGGTGCTACACTCCGTGCGCTCTGGGAAGAGTTTGAGGCGGCGGAAAGCGATGATTCAATCTTTGCCAAGTCGATCGACCGTGTGCAGCCCTTGGCCTCAAACCTAGAGAACGGCGGCGGATCATGGCCTGACTACAACGTTAGCTACGCGCAACTTGTCGGTCGTGTCGGCGATAAGATCGCAAAGGGTGCGCCCGCGGTTTGGGCCGAAGTCGATACCCGCATTCGCGCCCATGAGTGGTTCGCAAAAGAATTTCAAAAATAACTGTATACAATTGCATACAGTTCTGGAAGTCCGTCCGACTTTGGTCTAATGTGCGCGCAAACACGTTAGTTTGCGGAGCATCCCATGACCAAGATCAAGGTAGCCAACCCCGTTGTCGAGCTCGACGGCGATGAGATGACACGGATCATCTGGGACTTTATTAAACAGAAATTGATCCTGCCCTATCTCGATATCGACCTGAAATACTACGATCTCGGCATCGAAGAGCGGGATCGCACGAACGACCAGATCACCATCGATGCGGCTTACGCGATCAAAGAGCATGGCGTCGGCGTCAAATGTGCGACAATCACTCCCGATGAAGCCCGCGTTGAGGAATTCGGACTGAAACAAATGTGGAAGTCGCCGAACGGCACGATCCGCAACATCCTCGGCGGCGTTGTGTTCCGCCAGCCGATCATCTGTAAGAACGTCCCGCGCCTCGTCCCTGGCTGGACGCGCCCGATTGTTGTGGGCCGTCATGCCTTTGGCGACCAATATAAGGCGACCGATTTCCACTTCCCGACCGCTGGCAAACTGACGATGAAGTTCGTTGGCGAGGACGGCACCGTGATCGAACGCGATGTCTATGATGCGCCATCCGCTGGCGTTTACATGGGGATGTATAACCTCGACAGTTCGATCCGCGACTTCGCGCGTGCGTCGTTCAACTACGGTCTATCGCTGAAATGGCCTGTGTACCTGTCGACCAAAAACACCATCCTCAAAGCCTATGACGGTCGGTTTAAGGATCTGTTCCAAGAAATCTACGAGGCTGAATTTGCAGAGAAATTCAAAGAAGCCGGGATCTGGTACGAACATCGCTTAATCGACGATATGGTGGCCTGTGCGCTAAAATGGAACGGCGGCTTTGTCTGGGCCTGCAAGAACTACGATGGTGACGTGCAATCGGACACCGTCGCGCAGGGTTATGGCTCGCTCGGCATGATGGCGTCGCAGTTGATGACACCCGATGGCAAGATTGTTGAGGCCGAGGCCGCGCACGGCACCGTCACCCGCCACTACCGCAACCATCAGGCGGGCAAAGCCACCTCGACCAACTCTATTGCGACGATTTATGCTTGGACGGGCGCGTTGAAGCACCGTGCAAAGCTGGACGAGAACGCGCAACTGATGCGCTTTGCCGAGACACTGGAACGCGTGACGGTTCAGTGTGTTGAGGACGGTCATATGACCAAAGACCTCGCCCTTCTTGTTGGTCCGGACCAAGGCTGGCTGACCACGATTGGCTTCCTCGAAAAGCTGGATGAATACCTGAACAAAGCCCTCATCGGCTAACCAACGGTCAGGCGCGTGATGCAGGTCACGCGCCTGATGGACAGGTAAGTAATACTGACCTATATACAGGTCATGCCAGCACCGATTCCTGTCCCGCAAAATAGTGTCCCACACACCCCGATCGAAGACCTACAAGGGCTATCAATCGGATTACTCACGACATCTATTGCACTGACAATGCTCAAATCTTTGGGTTTTGTAACGGGGCAAACGGCAGGCATTGCATTGATCGTGAGCTATATTTCAGGCATCAGTTTCAGCTGGGCGTTTTTTCTGATCAACCTCCCATTCTACGTGTTCGCGTGGTTCAGAATGGGTGCAGCATTCACGATCAAATCCCTGATCTGTGTGACCGCCCTGTCCGTCATGGTCGCCTATATACCGCACCTGATGACCTTCGATTACCTTGACCCGCTGTTCGGCACGATTGCTTTTGGCGTGCTGTGCGGGTTTGGCCTCTTGGGCGTGTTTCGTCACAATGCATCGCTGGGCGGTTTAGGTGTCATTGCGTTGATGATCCAGGACCGCACGGGGTTTCGTGCGGGATACGTCCAGATCGGGGCTGACATTATCATTTTCGCAACGGCTGCGGCGCTCCTCCCGCTGCGGGTCGTTGGGTTTTCGCTCCTTGGCGCATTGGTTTTGAACGGCGTGATCGCCTTTAACCACCGCCGAGATCGCTACATTGGAACGTAATTTATGACTGCCACTGAAAAACACTCTCTTATCGAAGACGCCCAAGGTATCGCGTTCGGCGTCTCAATGGCGTCATTTGGCGTTTTGATCCTGACGCACCTCGGCTTTGTCACTGGGCAAACGGCCGGCCTCGCCATTCTGATTTCCTATGCAACCGGCTGGGGTTTTGGCCCCGTATTCTTTGCCGTGAACCTGCCGTTTTATTGGCTCGGGTATAAACGAATGGGTCTGCGGTTCATGATCAAGACATTTGTTGCGGTAGCCTCGCTCTCGGTTCTGACGACTATCCTGCCGTCGCACATTGTGTTCGCCACGCTTACGCCTGTCGTCGGTGCGATCCTCTTTGGCTTTGTCACCGGAGCGGCGCTCATGGCGCTCTTCCGTCATGGATCGAGCCTTGGCGGGATCGGTATTCTGGCGCTCTATATCCAAGAGAAGACAGGCTTCCGTGCGGGATGGACACAACTTCTGTTTGATGGCGCACTCTTTATCGTGGCCCTAGGCTTGCGCGATCTGCCGACAGTCGCCTACAGTTTCTTAGGCGCACTGGTTGTGAACCTCGTGATCGCCATCAACCACCGTAAAGATCGCTATGTAGCAACCTAAAGGCCCGTTCATGCCAACCCACATTATCGCACTGGTTTTTGCTGTTATGGCAGAAACCGTTGCTACCTCTGCATTGAAAGCATCCGACCAATTCACAAAGCTCGGCCCGACAGCTGTCGTCGTGGTTGGCTACGCGATCTCATTCTATCTATTGGCCTATACAGTGCGTTTTATGCCCGTGGGGATCGTTTACGCGTTGTGGTCAGGAATGGGGATTATCTTTGTGTCGATCATCGGTTGGGTCTGGTTCAAACAGTACCTCGACCTACCCGCGATCCTTGGGCTGGCGATGATCTTAGGCGGAATTGTGGTGATTAACGTCTTTTCCAACACAACTGGCACGCATTGAGCCCTTTAGGGGTGGCTTTTGCTGCGATTGCACGGTAAGGCGCAGCCAACTCTCCTTTTAAGGCTGCACTATGGATATCCGTAATATCGCGATTATCGCGCACGTTGACCACGGCAAAACGACGCTTGTGGACGAACTTCTAAAGCAATCCGGCGCGTTCCGTGAAAATCAGGCTGTTGCTGAACGGGCAATGGACTCGAACGACATTGAACGTGAGCGCGGGATTACCATCCTTGCGAAAGCAACCAGCGTCGAATGGAACGGCACACGGATCAACATCGTTGACACCCCCGGCCACGCTGACTTTGGTGGTGAAGTTGAACGCATCCTGTCCATGGTAGACGGTGTTGTTCTGCTGGTTGACGCGGCTGAAGGCCCGATGCCACAGACCAAATTCGTAACGTCCAAAGCGTTGGCTCTCGGCCTGAAGCCGATCGTTGTTCTGAACAAAGTCGACAAAGCGGACGCAGAGCCGGATCGCGCGCTAGACGAATGTTTCGACCTCTTTGCGAACCTCGGCGCGAACGAAGAACAACTGGACTTCCCGCACCTCTACGCATCTGGCCGTTCGGGCTGGTGTGACACCGAACTCGACGGTCCGCGCAAAGACCTGACCGCGCTGTTCGAACTGGTTGTGAAACACGTTGAGCCGCCAAAGCAGCTGGCCGCAAAAGACGAACCGTTCCGCATGCTGGCAACCACCCTCTCTGCTGACCCGTTCATCGGTCGTATTCTGACGGGCCGCGTTGAAGCTGGCACCCTGAAAACAGGTGACTCTCTGCACGCACTGTCGCGCGACGGCAAGAAAATCGAAAACTTCCGCTGCACCAAAATCCTCGCCTTCCGTGGCCTGTCCCAGCAGCCGATCGACGAAGCCGTAGCAGGCGACATCGTGACCATCGCTGGTATGACCAAAGCGACCGTTGCGGACACGCTGGCTGATACTTCGGTGAACGAAGCGATCCCTGCGCAGCCGATCGATCCGCCGACCATCTCTGTCATGTTCGGCATCAACGACTCGCCGCTCGCTGGCCGTGACGGTAAAAAAGTTCAGTCGCGCGTCATCCGTGACCGCCTGTCGAAAGAAGCTGAAACCAACGTCGCAATCAAAATCGAAGACACCCCAGGTGGCGAAGCGTTCATCGTTTCGGGCCGTGGCGAACTTCAGATGGGCGTTCTGATCGAAAACATGCGTCGCGAAGGCTTTGAGCTGTCGATCTCGCGTCCGCAGGTTATCTTTAAAGATGAAGACGGCGTTCGTATGGAACCCGTTGAAGAAGTCACAATCGACGTTGATGACGAATACACCGGCGTTGTCGTTGAGAAACTCACTGGCCCGCGCAAAGGCGATCTGGTCGAAATGAACCCAGGTGGCAACGGCAAGACCCGTATCGTGGCTCACGTTCCGTCGCGCGGCCTGATCGGCTACCACGGCGAATTCTTGACCGACACCCGTGGTTCGGGCGTCATGAACCGCCTCTTCCACGGTTGGGTTGCTCACAAGGGCCCAATCGCTGGTCGTCGTCAGGGCGTTCTGATTTCTATGGAGAACGGCACCGCAGTGGCCTACGCCCTGTGGAACCTCGAAGATCGCGGCAAGATGTTCATCAACCCGCAGGATCCTGTCTACACAGGCATGATCATCGGCGAGCACAGCCGTGACAACGATCTGGAAGTGAACCCGCTCAAAGGTAAAAAGCTGACCAACGTTCGTGCCTCGGGCACTGACGAAGCTGTTAAGCTGACGCCGCCGACCGTGATGTCGCTAGAGCAAGCGATTGCTTACATCGACGACGACGAACTGGTGGAAGTTACCCCGAACGCGGTCCGCCTTCGCAAACGTTACCTCGATCCGCATGAGCGGAAGCGCCAATCGCGCTCCGCATAATACGGATAAAAAAGCGGACCCTTCGGGGTCCGTTTTTCTTTTTGGGGCTTTGCCCCCGCGCGTTCCGCGCTCCCTCAGGATATTTGATGCACAAATGCAAAGGGCGCTGCGTTCTGAAACGCAGCGCCCTATGTTTTAGGATCTTTAAGATCTTTACTCGGCTGCTTCGACGATCAAAAGATCGCGTTCGCTGGCACCTTTGGCGTAGCTGAGCGCCTCTTGGTACGCGTCCGAATAGTAGCAATCATGAGCAATCTGGAGGCTTGGGAAGAACGCGACGACATGGCGGGCGCGGTCTTTGCCTTCTAGGATTTCATATTTGCCACCGCGTGCGAGGAATTTCCCGCCGTGGTCTGCAATCGCGACGGTCGCGCGTTTTGCATATTCGCTATACGCGGCTTCGTCCGTTACGTTGACGTGGGCGATCCAATAGGCTCCAGCCATGATTATGCTCCTGCAACTACTGCTTCAGCTGCTTTGATGGCAGCGTCCGCATTTTCAACCGATGCACCGCCACCCTGAGCCATGTCAGGACGACCGCCACCACCTTTCCCGCCAAGCTCTGGAGTGACCGCGCGAATGATATCCGCTGCCGAGACCTTGCCCGTCAGGTCAGCGGTGACGCCACAGGCAACGGCGGCTTTACCATCAGCATCCGCAATAAGAAGGATAATGCCCGATCCCATTTGGCCTTTCATTTCATCAATGATGCCAGGGAGATCTTTGCCTGTTACGCCCGAGAGAACTTGAGCTTTAAACGCCATACCATTGATTTCTTTGGCAGGTTCTTCGGCTTTTGCACCACCCGACATCGCGAGTTCGCGACGCAGTTGCGCCACTTCGTTTGCAAGCGCCTTGCGTTCATCCATGAGCGCTTTTACGCGATCAGCGGCTTCGCTTGCAGGTGCTTTGAGCACCGATGCGACAGCGTTCAACCGCGCCTCTTGGTCTTTGAGGTAAGCGATCGCAGCCTGACCAGTCAGGGCTTCAACACGGCGAACGCCAGCCGAAGATGCGCTGTCCGAAAGAACAACAAACGCACCGATATCACCGGTCTGACGGACATGCGTGCCGCCGCAAAGCTCGAGCGAATAGACGTTGCCGTCCGCACCCTTGCCCGAACCGAGCAAGCGGCCCATCGACACAACGCGAACTTCGTCGCCGTATTTTTCACCGAACAACGCCTGCGCACCTAGGGCACGTGCATCGTCTGGCGTCATGATACGCGTTTCAACGGCAGTGTTCTGACGGATCATCGCGTTTACATCGGCTTCAACCTGCGACAGCTCTTCGGCTGTCAGTGCCTTGCCGTGGCTGAAGTCAAAACGCAGACGGTCTGGCGCGTTCAACGATCCGCGCTGCGCCACATGATCACCAAGCGCATCACGCAGGGCTTCGTGCAGAAGGTGGGTTGCAGAGTGGTTCGCGCGGATGTCGCCGCGACGTTCGTGTTCCACTTCAAGCTTTGCCGCCTGACCACGGCTGATCGACCCTTCGGTGACTTCTGCGAAGTGGATGAAGATACCAGCCGATTTCTTGGTGTCCGTGACTTTTGCCGTACCTGTTTCGGTGCGGATAAAGCCCGTATCGCCGACCTGACCACCCGATTCACCGTAGAACGGCGTTTGGTTCACCACGATCTGAACAGTTTCGCCCGTCGCTGCGGTTTCAACAACATCAGAGACTTTGACAACCGACAGAATCTGACCTTCGGCGGTTTCGGTGTCATAGCCGAGGAATTCAGTTACGCCGAATTTATCTGCCATTTCGAACCAAACGGTCGCGTCGGCTGCTTCGCCAGAACCAGACCAAGCGGCGCGCGCTTTAGCCTTTTGTTCTTCCATAGCGGCATCAAAGCCGTCGGTATCCACGGCGCGGCCTTTTTCACGCAGCGCATCCTGTGTGAGGTCGAGCGGGAAGCCGTAAGTGTCGTAGAGTTTGAACGCGGTCTCACCAGGGAGGTTGGCACCCTCGGGCAGGTCAGACAGTTCGTCGTCCAGCAATTTCAGGCCGCGATCCAATGTTTGCTTGAAACGGGTTTCTTCGGCGCGAAGTGTTTCTTCGATCAAGGCCTGAGCCTGACCAAGTTCTGGATACGCAGCGCCCATTTCGCGAACGAGTGCAGGAACCAAACGATGCATCAGCGGGTCGGTCGCACCGAGAAGGTGTGCGTGACGCATCGCGCGACGCATAATGCGGCGCAAAACGTAGCCACGACCGTCGTTGGATGGCATCACACCATCCGCAATCAAGAACGAAGTCGAACGCAGGTGGTCTGCGATCACACGGTGGTGCGTTTTGCCTGGGCCATCTGGATCAACACTGGTGGCGTTGGCTGACGCTTCGATCAGAGCGCGCATCAGGTCGGTATCGTAGTTGTCGTGCTTGCCCTGAAGCAGAGCGCCGATACGTTCCAGACCCATACCCGTGTCGATGGACTGCATGTCCAGCGCTTTCATCGAGCCGTCTTCGAACTGTTCGTTCTGCATGAAAACGACGTTCCAGATTTCGATGAAACGGTCACCGTCTTCCTCAGGCGAGCCCGGAGGGCCACCCCAAATGTGATCGCCGTGATCGTAGAAAATCTCTGTGCACGGACCACACGGACCAGTAGGCCCCATCTGCCAGAAGTTATCCGAGGTCGAAATACGGATGATGCGATCCTCAGGAACGCCAACTTTTTTCCAAATCTCAAACGCTTCGTCATCGGTGTGATAGACGGTCGTCAAAAGACGTTTGGGGTCGATGTCGAAATCTTTGGTGATCAGTTCCCACGCGAACGGAATTGCTTCGTTCTTGAAGTAATTGCCGAAGGAAAAGTTCCCGAGCATTTCAAAGAAAGTGTGGTGGCGCGCCGTGTAACCAACGTTATCGAGGTCGTTGTGTTTGCCCCCTGCCCGCACGCATTTTTGCGATGTCGTCGCACGCACGTAATCGCGTTTTTCAACGCCGGTAAAGCAGTTCTTAAACTGCACCATACCCGAGTTCGTGAACATCAGGGTCGGGTCGTTACGCGGAACCAGCGGAGATGACGGAACGATGGTGTGACCATTCCGTTCGAAATAGCTGAGGAAGGTAGAGCGGATATCAGAAAGGCTCGTCATGGCGGTCCTTGAATTCAAAGTGTCCGTGGTGGAATACCCCTCCATCTACCCCGCGTAAAGCCCAATGAAAAAGGCCGCCCAAAAGAGCGGCCTTTCGTCAGAATTTGATCAATTACATCTCGACGAGATCATCGTCGCTGTCATTGTCATCCATATGGAAATCGAGGCCATGCGCGGCGCGGATTTTATCTTCGATTTCGAGAGCGATCTGCGGGTTTTCCTTAAGGAAGGTTTTGGAATTTTCACGCCCCTGACCGATCCGCTCATCCCCGTAAGAGAACCAAGCGCCAGACTTTTCAACAACGCCGGCTTTCACGCCGAGGTCCAACAACTCACCCGTTTTGGAAATACCTTCGCCATACATGATGTCGAATTCAACCTGCTTGAACGGCGGAGCCACTTTATTTTTAACGACTTTAACGCGGGTCGAGTTACCGACCACTTCATCACGGTCCTTGATTGCGCCGATACGACGGATATCGAGGCGGACGGAGGCATAGAATTTCAGAGCGTTACCGCCCGTTGTCGTTTCAGGCGAGCCGAACATGACGCCGATCTTCATCCGGATTTGGTTGATGAAGATCACCATGCAGTTCGATTTTGAGATCGACCCCGTGAGTTTGCGCATCGCCTGCGACATCAGTCGCGCATGAACGCCCACGTTGCTGTCGCCCATATCACCTTCGAGTTCGGACTTCGGCGTCAACGCCGCTACCGAATCGACGACGACCATAGACACAGCGCCAGAACGCACGAGGGTATCAACGATCTCTAGTGCTTGTTCACCCGTGTCGGGCTGCGAAATCAGCAGTTCATCCAGATCAACGCCGAGTTTTTTCGCATAGATCGGGTCCAAAGCATGTTCGGCATCGACGAATGCACAAACACCGCCCTTTTTCTGTTCTTCCGCAATCGCGTGAAGGGTCAGCGTGGTTTTACCCGACGATTCAGGACCATAAATTTCGATGATCCTGCCCTTCGGCAGACCGCCAATCCCGAGCGCGATATCGAGACCAAGAGAGCCAGTCGATGTCGCCTCAATCTCTTGGACTGGGCTATCCTTACCGAGCTTCATGATCGACCCTTTACCGAACTGACGTTCGATCTGGGCCAGTGCGGATTCCAACGCCTTTTGCTTGTCGGCGGTTTTCTTGTCAGTCATGCTCAAAATATCTGCCATTGCCATCTTTGCGATCCTTATTTCACACCGAAAGGGGTGCGGCAATCATTGCCTTTGTTCGCTTCTTGTTCTCATTCCTTATGAGATCAAAAAGAGAACATTTCAAGAATTATTTTCATGGACCACTTTCATTCGCGAGAGATTAAAGAGTAGTTTACATCCAAACCGAGAGTAGGATTTTGCGTCGATATGCTTGTTTTCTGGAACGAAAAGCTCGTTTTTCTGGCCGTACCAAAGACTGGCACAACGGCAATTGAAGGCGCTCTTGCGCCGCGTGCCCAAGCCGTGTTCCGCGATCCACCGATTCTCAAACATACGCCCTACTACCGATACAAACGTTTTGTTCTGCCAATGCTGGAAAAGGCAGGTGCCGAGGGGCTGCAGACCATTGCCGTCGTCCGTCATCCGATTGATTGGCTGTCGAGCTGGTATCGTTACCGAAATCGCGACGATCTGATCGGAAGCAAGAACAGCACGCGCGGCATTACGTTTGATGAGTTTGTGGTCGAGTATTGCGAAGAAAAGCCTGCCCCGTTTGCCAATGTCGGCTCTCAGGCGAAATTCCTCGCCGCGAACAACGGTCCGACCAAATGCGATTACGTGTTTCGGTACGAGGCGCAACCAAAGCTCATCGAATTCCTTGAAACACGGTTGAATGTGAAGCTGGCATTGAAAGAGTTGAATGTATCGCCACGGATGGAAGTTTCGTTACTGCCAGAGGTCGAAGCACTCTTGCGGCACACGAATGCGGCGGACTTTGCCCTATGGGAAGCGGCACAGCATTAACCGCGGGAAATTCATAATCTTCTTGATGATCTTGAATTTCACTAATCGAACGGTGGCAGGTATCACCCGCGCAAGCAAAGGATACCTTAATGACCAAACCAGTTCGTTCGCCTATTTTTGACAGCCTTACCATCGCAGCCCGTGACCGCATCCTCATTCTGGATGGCGCTATGGGGACACAAATCCAAAAACTCGGCCTCGTCGAAGGGGATTTCACAGGGCATGGCGGTTGCGGGTGCCACATCCATTCGGACAAGCCGCAACAGGGCAACAATGACCTTTTGAACCTCACGCAGCCCGACGCGATTGAGGAAATTCACTTTCAATATGCGATGGCTGGGGCCGATATTGCAGAAACCAACACGTTCTCTTCGACCACGATCGCGCAGGCGGATTACGGACTAGAGGACAAGGTCTATGATCTGAACGTTGCAGGCGCACGTTTGGCGCGCAACGCGATGGACCGCGCGACAGCGATTGACGGGAGGCCTCGGTTTGTTGCGGGTGCTGTTGGTCCGACCAACCGAACGGCGAGCATTAGCCCCGATGTGAACAACCCCGGCTACCGCGCTGTTTCGTTTGATGAATTGCGCGTTGCCTATGCCCAGCAAATCCACGGGCTGATTGACGGCGGCGCGGACATTATTCTGATCGAAACAATCTTTGATACACTGAACGCAAAGGCCGCCGTTTTTGCTGCTGAAGAAGTTTTTGAGACGAAAGGTATCATCCTGCCCGTCATGATTTCGGGCACGATCACGGACCTGTCAGGGCGCACGCTTTCGGGTCAGACGCCGACGGCGTTCTGGCATTCGCTTCGCCATGCGCGGCCTTTTACGATCGGGCTGAACTGTGCGCTTGGTGCAAATGCGATGCGTGAACATTTGGCCGAACTGTCGAGCATTGCCGACACTCGGATTTGCGCCTACCCGAACGCTGGCCTCCCCAATGAGTTCGGCGAATATGATGAGACGCCCGCACAGATGGCAGCCCAAATCGAAGGCTTCGCCAAGGATGGGCTGCTGAACATTGTCGGTGGGTGCTGTGGATCGACCTTTGACCACATCCGCGCCATTGCCGAGGCCGTCAAAAGCTATGCACCCCGCGCGATCCCAACCGTTGAACCGCTCATGCGCCTCTCTGGACTAGAGCCATTCACCCTAACCAAAGACATTCCATTTGTGAACGTGGGTGAACGGACAAACGTGACGGGGTCGGCCAAGTTCCGCAAATTGATCACGGCTGCGGATTACACTGCGGCCTTGGACGTCGCCCGCCAGCAGGTCGAAAATGGCGCGCAGATCATCGACATCAACATGGATGAGGGCCTTATCGACAGCAAACAAGCGATGGTCGATTACCTGAACCTAATCGCGGCAGAGCCTGACATCGCCCGCGTGCCGATCATGGTCGATAGTTCGAAGTGGGAGGTGATCGAGGCGGGCCTGAAGTGCATCCAAGGCAAGGCCATCGTCAATTCGATCTCTATGAAAGAAGGCGAAGAGCAATTCCGCGAGCAGGCGACCCTTTGTCGTCGATATGGTGCCGCTGTCGTCGTCATGGCCTTTGACGAACGCGGCCAAGCCGATACCGAAGATCGCAAGGTTGAAATCTGCACCCGTGCCTATCGGATCCTGACCCAAGACATCGGTTTCCCACCCGAAGACATCATATTTGACCCGAACGTTTTTGCGGTCGCGACGGGCATTGAAGAGCACGACAACTATGGCGTCGACTTCATCAGTGCGACCAAGCGGATCACTGAGGCCTGCCCGAATGTTCACGTCTCGGGCGGGGTGTCAAACCTGTCGTTTTCATTCCGCGGGAACGAGGCCGTGCGCGAAGCCATGCATGCCGTGTTCCTATACCATGCAATCCAAAACGGCATGGATATGGGGATCGTGAACGCAGGCCAGCTCGCCGTTTATTCAGAGATCGACCCAGAACTCCGCGAGCATTGCGAGGATGTGGTTCTGAACCGCCGTTCTAATGCCACAGAGCGGATGCTGGAACTGGCCGAAACCTATCGCGGCCAAGGTGGTGCACTGGCCAAGGAAAAGGACATGTCATGGCGCGAGGCCTCAGTTGAAAAACGTCTCGAACATGCCTTGGTCAACGGCATCACCGAATTCATTGAGGCCGACACCGAGGAAGCCCGCCAACGGGCGACCCGCCCGCTCGACGTGATTGAGGGGCCACTGATGGACGGCATGAACGTCGTCGGCGACCTCTTTGGCGCAGGTAAAATGTTCCTTCCCCAAGTAGTCAAATCCGCCCGCGTGATGAAACAAGCCGTCGCCGTCCTGACGCCTTACATTGAGGCCGAAAAAAACGGCAAACAAGAAGCCGCAGGTAAGGTCCTCATGGCAACGGTAAAGGGCGATGTACATGACATCGGCAAAAACATCGTTGGTGTTGTGCTGGCCTGTAACAACTACGAAATCATCGACCTCGGCGTCATGGTGCCGACGTCGAAAATCCTTGAGACGGCAAAGCGTGAGAATGTCGATGTGATCGGATTGTCTGGTCTGATCACACCATCGCTCGATGAGATGGTCCACGTTGCCGCCGAGATGGAGCGTGAAGGCTTTGACATCCCCCTTTTGATCGGCGGCGCGACAACGTCCAAGGTTCACACCGCAGTGAAAATCGCGCCGAAATACACCAGCGGTCAGGCGATGTATGTGACCGATGCCAGCCGCGCGGTCGGCGTCGTGTCGTCTCTACTGTCGGACAAAGCGGCTGAGGTGAAACAGGCGACCCGCGCCGATTACGCCGATATTGCAGAACGTCATGCCCGAGGCGAACGCGGTAAAAAGCGGATCACATTGCAAGAAGCCCGCGACAATGCGTTGAAGATCGATTTCGGCGGGTATGAAGCGAAAACACCGACGTTCATCGGCACTCGCGTCTTTGATCAGTGGTCGCTGGCTGAATTGGCCGACTACATCGACTGGACCCCGTTTTTCCAAACGTGGGAGTTGAAAGGCCAATATCCGGCTATTCTGGATGACCCAAAACAAGGTGAAGCGGCGCGGTCCCTATTCGCAGACGCTCAGGCCATGTTGGAAAAAATCATCGATGAAAGCTGGTTCGCGCCAAAGGCGGTCGTTGGGTTCTGGCCCGCGCAGTCTGTCGGTGACGACATACAGCTATTTAACGATGAAGCACGGGAGGAACCTCTGCAAACGCTCTACACCCTGCGTCAGCAAACGGCAAAACGCGATGGAAGACCCAATGTTGCGCTCTCTGACTTTGTAGCACCATCTGACGATTATATCGGTGCATTCGTCGTCACGGCTGGCCCCGAAGAGGACGAAATCGCGTCGCAGTTTGACGCCAAGCACGACAACTATTCTTCAATTATGGTCAAGGCTTTGGCAGACCGCTTTGCCGAAGCCTTTGCCGAGCGGATGCATGAATATGTTAGGACCGAGCTTTGGGGCTATGCATCCGAGGCCTATGCCCCGACCGATCTGATTGCCGAGCCCTATGCTGGCATCCGCCCTGCCCCAGGTTATCCAGCGCAGCCAGATCACACCGAAAAAGCGACGCTTTGGTCGTTGCTGGATGCGGAAACGGCAACGGGTGTTTCACTGACGGAAAGCTATGCGATGTGGCCTGCGGCCTCTGTGTCAGGCCTCTACATCGGCCATCCAGAAAGCTATTATTTCGGAGTTGGTAAAGTTGAGCGCGATCAGGTTGAGGACTACGCGAACCGCAAAGGTATAAGCGTAGCTGAGGCTGAACGCTGGCTTTCGCCGATCCTCAATTACCAGACCTATCCTTAGCGACCTGTGCTTTTGATGACGACGCTGACCGTTTTAAGGAGGATCAACACGTCCTCCTTGAGGCTGAGACGGGAATGATAGTCGTCATCAAATCCGACACGATCAACAAACCGAGTGTCCCCACGCCCCGCCACCTGCCAAGACCCCGTAATGCCAGGACGCATCGCGTAATAGGCGCGACCTCCTGCCCGACGATAAAGGTCTTCTTGCGACGGAAGGAAGGGACGCGGGCCAACGACACTCATCTCACCACGCAAGACGTTGAAAAGCTGTGGTAATTCATCGAGGCTGGACCGCCGCAAGAAGCAGCCGAACTTTGTGATACGCGGATCAATGCGGAGCTTTTGGTCACGGTGCCATTCCGCAGCAATGATCGGATCGGCGGCGCACATTTCAGCCAACCGCGCCTCTGCATCAACATGCATCGTGCGCAGTTTGAAGCAGGGAAACACGTGCCCATTTAGCCCAACACGAGGTTGGACAAAGAACGCGGGACCACCGTCGCGGCGGATAATGAGTGCAAGAACCGCAATGACGGGCACGACAATCGGCAAGGACACCGCGACGAGCATCGTATCAATAATCCGTTTAAAGACACGCTGATAGACGCGCACCCCAGCACTAGACACCTGCCTCACAGTAAAGGACGGAACCGAAACACTGTCGATTGGCACATATTTCATAACACTTTCCCAAACCAAGTCTCCGCATGTGCAGGCCCTGACCTTAGGGAGAAGTGCTTAATGAAGTTTGAAGGCTAACGGGAAAATCAAGCTTATATCTTTTCCCGCATATCGCGGTCTAACATCTCGCCCATTTTCTTTTGCTTGAGCAACTCACGAGCCTTTGCATATTCGGGGTCGTTCCAGAACATCAGGCACCCGTTACAACCACGACCACAGCAGCCAGCCGCACCAGAGCGCGAGGTTTTGGACCGTTTTTCCATCTGCTCAGAGCCGATGGCGTCCTGCAACTTCTTAACCTGATTGCGATACGCGCCTTTGTAAGCGTCCTGCCCCAGTTCAATTTTCTGCGCCGTTTTATCGAGCTTGAACCGCCGCCAATCGTCGTCGGTTAGCATGGCCTCTGAGCGGACAATGGTGAACGGTGGGAAGTTGCGACGGATCGCTTCGGGGTCTTCACGGTCAAACGCCGTGAATGGGATGAACACCTGATCACCACGGCTACCTACGACGTAGTCCGCAATTTCACCCGGTTTGTTGGCGAGTTCGTATTCGTAGAGGCGCAAGAGAACAGGTGCCGCTTTTGGATCAGGCGGCAGGAATTCCAGAACATCGCCGCCATCGAGACGGTTCTTGACGTTCATCACCAGACCGTCCTCGCGAACCTCGGTGATCATGCCCGCGAATTCCCACGGAGCCATTGCCTTGGTGTGGTCATAGTTGTGGGCGTAGTTCTGGAGGCGGCCCTCGTGGAACGCGATGGTAAACCCACGGTTCGTCGCACCGACGAGTTCGTCCATATACTGATCTGGCGACCAGTTATCGGGATCGGCGTAGTAGTCATCAATCGCACGGCGATAGGCACGGGCAACGGTGGCGACATAATACGGGCTTTTGTTACGTCCTTCGACCTTGAGGCTATCAACGCCGATACGCAGCAGGTCGTCGAGTTTGGGCATGAGGCACATATCCTTGGAGTTCAGGATATAAGAGCCGCGCCAATCCTCTTCGATCGGCATGAATTCACCGGGGCGCGCGCCCTCTTCCAACACGAATTCGAACAGTTCGAGGTTCTCTTCGGTCAGCGGCAACTCTTTGATCGTGCCATCCTTGAGCTTCATGTGGACCTTATAGTGCCAGCGACAGGAGTTCGCACAGTTGCCTTGGTTCGCGCCACGTTCGGCCATGAAGTTCGACAAGAGGCAGCGACCCGAATAGGTCATGCACATCGCACCGTGAACAAAGCTCTCTAGTCTGATGTCAGGGCATTTTTCGCGGATTTCTTCCATCTCGGCAAAGGTGACCTCACGAGCCAAAACCACCAGTTCGGCACCCATATCTTTCCAGTAGTCCACCGTGAGCCATGAACACACGTTCGCTTGTGTCGAGATGTGGAGGTTCAGCTCAGGCGCATGTTTGCGCACGTAGTTAAACACACCTGGATCCGCGATGATCACGCCATCGGGACGGATGTCTTTGAGCGTCTCGATAAAGCTCTCTAGCTTTTCTACGTCTTTGTTGTGCGTAAAGAGGTTGAGCGTCAGGTAAACTCGCACACCATGCGCATGGGCAAAGGCAACGCCCTCTTTGACATCCTCAAGCGAAAACTTGGATTTCGTCCGCAGCGACATATCGGGCGTACCGAGATAAACCGCGTCCGCCCCATAGAGAACAGCAACCTTCAACCGTTCGAGAGAGCCTGCAGGCATCAAAAGCTCTGAACGACGGGTCTGGGTCTGATCTTTGGGCATGGCATGTCCTCTCTCTGGCTATCGGTCCACATAGCGGCGTGGGTCCGATAAACCTTGATCGAGGACAAAGAAACCTAAAAACGATCAGATCGTGTAAAGATAGAGGTCGTAGTCCACATTGCTGATCGTGCGTGCCACGCGGTCGTATTCCGCCTGACGCACCGCCGTGAAGGTGCGATGCATGTCTTCGCCCAAGGCCGATTTTAGGAAGTCAGAGTTCACCGCCATATCAATCGCACTGCGCCAATCACGCGGGATCGGCGGGCCCGCGGGGTCCACATCATAGGCGTTGCCCGTGGTTTCTGGACCCGGATCAATGCGGTTCTCAATCCCGTACAGAATACCCGCCAGAACCGTCGCCCCAATAAGGTATGGGTTCGCATCCACGCCCGAGGGACGATGTTCAATGCGGCGCGCCTTAACATCGCCTTCGGGGATGCGGAGCGCGACAGAGCGGTTATTCACCCCCCATGCAGTCGATACTGGCGCATAGCTTTGGTTCGCAAAACGACGCCACGAATTGAGGTGCGGTGCAAAGACGAGCATGGATTCACCCATCGTCGCCCGCAAACCACCAATCGCGTGGAGGATCGTATCGGTCCAGCCTTCGCCTTCTTTTTCGGCAAAGACGTTATTGCCCGCATCATCCTGCAAAGAGACGTGGAAATGCATGCCAGAGCCTGCGTAATCCTCAATCGGTTTCGCCATGAAACAGGCCGTCACGCCATGCGCACGTGCTTGTTGGCGCACAATCCGTTTGAGCCGCACAAGGTCATCCGCCGCCTGCATCACGTCCTCACGGTAGTGCAACGTCAGTTCATACTGACCGGGCGCATATTCAGAAATCATGGTCTCTGCTTTGATCCCTGCCTTCTCAGCGCCTGCATAAATGTCAGAAAAGAGCGGCAACATCCCGTGCAGGTGATCGACGGAATAGACCTCGGTCTTGCCGCTAGATTTTCGACCATCCAAAACGTCACGCGCGGGACGCACTTTGCCATCGGCATCACGTTCGTTGTCGAGGAGGAAGAACTCCAATTCAAACGCGCCCGCAGGTTTCAAACCTTTAGCTGCGAAGGCATTGACCTGCCGCTGTAAAGCATGGCGCGGGTCAGAGGTCATCGGGCGACCGTCGAGTTCGTAGAGAGAAAGGAACACCTCAGCCCGAGGCGGTGTGGTGTTATGGAGCGGCTTTAGCGTGCCGGGAATAGGCCACGCGCGCAGATCGCCATCACCCTGATCCCAGATCAGACCCGTTTCATGGACATCCTCACCGCAGATATCGAGACCGAGGATCGAAATCGGAATGTGGCGACCCGATTTATAAATCGACACCAGTTCGTGCCTCCGAATGATCTTACCCCGCCCGATCCCATTGGAGTCGTGCAGGACGATATCGATCGCTTCGATCTCGGGATGCGCATCGAGGAACGCTTCGGCTTCGGCAATACTCGCGCCAGAGGGACAGGTTTGGGTCATCAGGTTTTTCCTTTGGCGAAGAGGTCTGACATTACATCATCGAACGCGGCGATGAGGCGGTCAATCTGGTCATTTGTGGTCACAGGGCTGACCAACATCATATTATGGAAGGGCGCGATCAGGCAGCCACGATTTAAGAGTGCTGTATGCACGACGGCCTCGACCTCATGGATATGTGCAGCAGCGGCCTCTGTCCCATTATTGAGAGGGCCTTTGGCGCAGATAAATTCGACGCGCGCTCCGACACGGACAACGTGCCAAGGCGCATTATGCCGCTGGATCACTTGCGCTAAACCATCAGCAAGTCGCTCAGCGCCGCGCTCCATATGGGCGTAATTTTCGCCAGTCATCACGTCGGACAACGTAGCCGTCAGACAGGCGAATTGCATCGGGTTCGCAGAGAGCGTGGTGCCCATCCCCGAATGGCCGCTCGGCTTTTCCGCGCAAAACCGCAGGTAGGATTTCGCAACCTTAGGCGCGAGGCCCCAAACTGCGGTCGGCATCCCGCCCGCCACGCACTTCCCGACGACAAAGATATCAGGTTCGAGCCCGTGCACGCGGGTGTAGCCACCCAGCCCCGATGAAATCGTGTGTGTTTCGTCGATGATCAAAAGCGCGCCATATCTGTTCGCCAACTTCCGAAGTCCCACATGAAACCCATCGTGCGGCAGCACCATGCAAGAGTTGGTCATCACCGGCTCTGTCAAAATAGCCGCAACATCGCCCGTTTTCAGTGCGGCCTCCACGCTGGCCAAATCGTTGAATTCTGCACAAACAGCTGTCTGGGTGAGGTCAGCCACCTGTCCCACAAGACCCTCGCGGGTCGCTGTCTTGCCACCACGCAGTTCAACCATCGCGTCGTCAACGGTGCCATGATAACAGCCATTGAACACCAGAACCTTGGGCCGCCCCGTGACCGCGCGTGCCACGCGCAAGGCAAAACGGTTCGCATCCGTCGCAGTGGTCGCGATCTGCCACGCAAAGTCCCCAAACCGTTCTGTCAACAACGCACCAGCCATCAACGCGGCCTCGGTCGGGAGCATGTAAGTCAGCCCGCGTTTCGCCTGTTTACGGATCGCTTTCGCAACGGGCTTGGGGGAATGCCCGAACATTGACCCCGTATCGCCAAGGCAAAAGTCGTCGATCTTATGACCGTCCAAATCGGTGATCTGCGCCGCTTTAGCTTTTTGCACCAGCATCGGGAACGGCATCGGCCAGTCCTTCATCCAATGCATCGGAACGCTGTCCAAATAAGAAACGGAACCTGATTTCAGAGACTTTTGCGTCTTTGGACGGCTCTGAACATAGCGATCGGCCTCGCGGGTCGCGATTTCACGCAAACGATCCAAAGGGACGCCCGCCAATTCTTCGATGACCTGTGACATGGGCTCCGCTCCGCCAGATTTGAGCAAACAGTTTGACACTAGATATACGTTTAAAATGAACCAATAAAGTCCTTCGTTATAAATTTATGATCAAATTTAGCTCCTGCTCTTTTGCGGCTGATAAGCCCGAGGCGTTTGGCCCGTCCACCGCCGAAAAGCACGGTGAAAATTTGCAGCTGAGGCAAACCCGACGTCCTGCGCGATAGCCTCAATCGACTTCCCCCCTAACGACAATTCACGCATCGCCACGTCACGCCGAACGCCGTCTTTGATCAACTGGAATGTCGTTCCTTCGGCATCCAAACGCCGCATCAAGGTGCGCGACGTCACATTCATCATTCCCGCAGCATCCACCAATGACAGATTAAAACCGTCCGAGGCTAAAACCATTTCGCGCAAACGGAGCGATAAGGCATGTTCGCGCAACGCTGTGAAAATCCAATCTCGCGGCGCTCTCTCAAGGAATTCCCTCATCTCGGAATCGCTTTTCGCAAGGATCGGATCAGGCAAGTCAGAGCTGAATATGACCGTCGATTTCTGATGAGAAAATGTAACGGGGCACGGGAAGAGAACCGGATAATCGGATGCAAAATCAGGGGCTTCAAATCCGAACTGCACCTCCTTCAGACGCACTTCAAATCCAGCGAGCCACGACGCGATGCCATGCGCAAGTTTTAAAACGAGCAGCACGCCGAACCGGTTGGCAGGCTGTTCTGCGGTCTCTGTGATCGAAAGAGCCACATGCCCGTTCGCATCTGACAACTCCAACCTTACATCGTCCAGAATGATGTTCCAATATTGAACGAACCGGTAAAGCGCGGCTGACATAGAGGACGCATCCCTCACCGATCCGCAGAGCAGTTTCAGCGCGCCGGCCCGCACAGGGCGCCCCCAAAGGCCAACCATCTCATCGCCCGTCTCTATCGCTATCCTCTGATAGAGCCTCACGATCTGGTCGTGTGTCACCCTAACTGAGCCGTCAGTAAGACCAATATCATCGAGGATGTTCGCCAATGTGTTCGACGGACATGACCGCTCCAAGGCTTCGACCCAATCTTGGATGAACGCACGGGACACGGTGGGGTATATGGGGTCACTCTTTTTCATTTGCCCATCACCCTGCCCCAATCTGTCACTTTCAGCAAATTATTAGTCATTTTTTGAGATAGATTGACCACATTCATGTTGTTAAGTGTCACTAAATGACCAAACAGGACCATCCCATGACCACATCAATCGACAGCAGCCGCTATGCGAACCTCGACATCACGGAACAGGACCATGGTGTTCTGCTTGTGACGCTCAACCGCGCGGCAAAGCGGAATGCTCTCGACAGTGCGACGATTGAAGAACTTGTCGATTTCTTTACGGCCGCCCCTCGCGCTGGCGTGCGAGCCATCGTTCTGGCCGGTTCTGGGGATCATTTCTGCGCGGGCCTCGACCTCGTGGAACATCATCGCGAAGATCGTAGCCCCGCCGATTTCATGCACCTCTGTCTGCGTTGGCATGAGGCCTTTAATAAAATGGAATATGGCGGCGTGCCGATTATCGCAGCACTAAAAGGGGCCGTCGTCGGGGGTGGCCTCGAATTGGCGAGCGCTGCGCATATCCGCGTCATGGACAACACGACCTATTTTGCCCTTCCCGAAGGCCAGCGTGGATTGTTCACTGGTGGCGGCGCGACTATTCGCGTGACCGACCTCGTCGGCAAAGCGCGTATGATCGATATGATGCTTACGGGCCGCGTGTATCAAGGGACCGAGGCCGTCAATATTGGCCTCGCGCAATACCAAACTGATGGGTCGAGCTTGGATATGGCGCTGGAGCTCGCGCAAAAGGCCGCTGAAAACCTGCCCCTGTCGAATTTTGCGATTTGCTCGGCGGTGAGCCACATGCGGAACATGTCCGCAATGGATGCCGCCTATGCGGAGGCTGTGGTGGCGGGCGTTGTGAACACTCAACCCGATGCACGTGCGCGGCTCGCGGCGTTTGCGGATAAATCAGCAGCGCGGGTGCGACCGAACAGTTAACCCCGCAAGGCTCGTTGCAATCGTGGTCTAATCTGAAGGAAGCCTTTGTAGAGCGCTTCGAAAAGTGGTGTCATCGGTGGCCAGCCTGCGATGACACCCAAGGGCCGCAAAACGGGGATCGCACGCCACATGGCGGCAAAGGCAGCCGCGCCCGAATACAACTGCCCTCCGACCTGCGCATGAAACCGTTCGAGAATTGCTGTCCGATCCAATGGACATGAAGTGTTCGGATCACAGGCATCGACGAATTCAATCGCCCCTCGACGATCCAGCCGACGCATCACAGCGATCTCACGCGCACAAAGTGGGCACTGGCTGTCATACCAAACAGTTACATACTTCGCTTGCTGGATCACTGGTCTACTTACCTCATGAGTTACGCGAAAGGTAGAACCAGCACTCCAGCAGGCAAGACGTTAATAGGCCAACTGTTGCAGGGCACGAATAAAGACATTGGCACCTGTTTTGATCAGCTCGTCCGGAAAATCGTAGTCAGGATTGTGAAGTGCGGGCATGTCAGTCCCTGCACCAAGCAAGAACATGGCAGCGTTCGACACATGTCCAAATCGCCCAAAATCCTCAGACGCGCGCATCGGTAAATACCCCCTGACGAGCGTCAGCCCCTCATCGACAATCGATTGCTCCAAAACCGCGGTAGCCTCTGGCGCGTTCATACAGTGATGGAAAACATCGTGATATGTGATCTCAACACCAAGCCCGAATTTAGACGCAGCCGCCGTCACTAATCCCTCTGCCCGCGCCATCAAGGCATCCATGGTCGCGTCTTGTTGCGTGCGAAGCGTAACCCAAAGTTCGGCGTGCGCTGGCGCGACGCCAAAGGCCGCCTCACCTATACGCACGTGCGTGACGGTGGCGAGTGTGAAACTATCGTCTTGGGGTCGCCCGCCCGTCGCCAAATTGGTCATCGCAGGGATCAATTCAGCAATGGCGAGCGCGGGCGACACCCCAGTTTCTGGTTGAGAGGCATGGGCCGTCCGACCCTTCAGAACAACCTTCATACCACGCGAGGCACAGGCCATTGGTCCTACCTCGATCGCAGCATGACCTATGGGAATACCGGGCATATTATGAAGTGATAGCGCAATGTCTGGTGTGATCGCTGCAAATTTCTCGTCTGCGATTACCTTGGCCGCGCCCGAGCCGTCCTCTTCTGCGGGTTGGAACAGCAAAACCACATGCCCTTTTTGAGGTCTATTTTGACCGACCCATTGCGCCACACCGGCCATGATTGCCATATGACCATCGTGCCCGCACAAATGAGCGACATCATCCCGCGACGACCTATGCGGTGCTGTCGAGAGTTCTTGGATCGGCAACGCATCCAATTCGCAGCGCAAAAGGACCGTCGGCCCAGCCTCACAGCCACTGTAACACCCTGCAACGCCGTGACCGCCAAGACCCGTGATAATTTCATCAGGCGCAGTGGTCGAAAGCATTTCTACGACCGTCGCAGCCGTTTCCAACTCCTGACCCGACAGTTCGGGCTTCCGATGCAGATCCCGTCGCCATGCTATCAATTCAGCGAAAACATCGTCGTTCAGCATGTCCGTGTCTTTCCTTCGGCCGTCCTTGCGCCACACTAACATCAAACGAATAATGCACCACCTAGACCGCGCAACTGATTTCTGGGAAGACATACCATATGACTGAACATCCCATCCTATGGAATTTTCGCCGTTGCCCCTACGCGATGCGGGCGCGGCTCGCGATTTTGGTCGCGGGCGTGACCGTCGAAATCCGCGAAATCTTGCTGCGTGATAAACCTGCGGAGTTTTTGGCCACCTCGCCATCGGGCACCGTTCCCTGCCTACGCACAGCTGACAGCGTCTATGATGAAAGCCTCGACATCATGGTCTGGGCACTACAACAGCGCGACCCGAAAGGGCTAATGAATATGCCCGACGACGGTTGGGCGTTGATCAAAGCGAACGATGGACCGTTCAAGGCCGCGCTGGATCACACCAAATACATAGCGCGCTATCCCAATCTGGACTTGGAAACCGAACGCGAAAACGCGTCCATGCACCTTCGGACCTTGGATCGTCAGCTTGCAGGTCAAAGTTTCCTCTACGGGGATAAAATGACCATCGCCGACCTCGCGATCCTGCCGTTCATTCGCCAGTTTGCACATATCGACCGCGCTTGGTTCGACGCCCAAAGCTGGACCAATCTGCGCGCTTACCTCGACAGCTTTTTGGCGAGCGATCTCTTTGCGCGTGTCATGGAAAAGCGGAAAACTTGGGCTATCGGGGATGACCCCACCTATTTCGCTTAGAGGCCCAAAGCCTCGCCTCTCAGCCTCCCCAAAAACGAAAACGGCCCGCCAAAAGCGGGCCGTTTCTGTTTCAAACTCTACACCGATCAGAAGTGAACGGAGAGTGCGTCCAACGGCGTTTTCGTCGGAACGAATTTGGTCAGGTTGATACCCTTAACCGCTGCTTTGTATTCAGCCAGTGTCGGCGTACGTCCAAGGATCGCCGAGAGCACAACAACCGGTGTCGATGCCAGCAGCGATTCACCTTTTTTGGTGTCGCTGTCAGCTACAACACGGCCTTGGAACAAGCGGGTCGAGGTCGCGAGAACAGTGTCACCTTTCGCTGCTTTTTCCTGGTTACCCATGCAGAGGTTACAACCCGGACGCTCGAGGTAAAGGATGTTCTCATACTCAGTGCGTGCGTTAGCTTTGGGTGCGAGGTCGTTGAATTCAAAGCCAGAATACTTCTGGAGAATTTCCCAATCGCCCTCTTCCTTCAGCTCGTCGATGATGTTGTAGGTCGGAGCAGCAACAACGAGCGGAGCTTTGAACTCTACCTTGCCGTTTAGTTCTTCGATGTTACGCAGCATCTGAGCGACGATCTTGATGTCGCCCTTGTGGACCATGCACGAGCCCACAAAGCCCAGATCGACCTTTTTCTCTGCACCGTAGTACGAGATCGGACGAATGGTGTCGTGGGTGTAGCGCTTGGACACATCAGCATTGTTTACATCAGGGTCAGCGATCATCGGCTCGTCGATGATGTCGAGATCAACAACAACCTCAGCGAAGTATTTTGCGTTCGCATCAGGTTTCAGCGCCGGTTTCTCGCCCGAACGGATCTCAGCGATACGCTTATCAGCGATTGCGATCAGGTTAGCGAGCATACCGCTCTCTTGATCCATGCCCTTGTCGATCATGATCTGGATGCGGTGTTTCGCGATTTCCAGCGATTCAATCAGGGTCTCGTCATCAGAGATACAGATCGAGGCTTTCGCCTTCATCTCTGCAGTCCAGTCGGTGAAGGTGAACGCTTGGTCTGCGAGCAAGGTACCGATGTGCACTTCGATGACACGACCTTGGAATACGTTGTCGCCGCACTGCTTGAGCATTTGCTGTTGCGTCGCGTGAACAACATCACGGAAGTCCATGTATTCGACCATCGAACCTTTGAAGGTGACTTTGACCGACTCTGGGATCGGCATCGACGCCTCACCTGTTGCAAGAGCCAGAGCCACAGTGCCAGAGTCCGCACCGAATGCGACGCCTTTGGACATACGCGTGTGGCTGTCGCCGCCGATGATGATCGCACGGTCATCAACGGTGATGTCGTTGAGAACCTTGTGAATAACGTCAGTCATAGGGTGGTAAACACCCTTCGGGTCACGGCCGGTTACGAGACCGAATTTGTTCATGAAGCTCATCAGGCGCGGAATGTTGTCCTGTGCCTTCTTGTCCCAAACCGATGCGGTGTGGCACCCAGACTGATACGCGCCGTCGACATTTGGCGAGATCACGGTTGCGGCCATCGCTTCGAGTTCCTGAGCAGTCATCGGGCCAGTTGTGTCTTGCGAACCAACGATGTTGACCTTCACGCGAACATCGGAACCAGCGTGGAGAACCTTGCCCGGCGTGACGCCAACAGCGTTCGCGTTGAAGATTTTCTCAACAGCAGTGAGGCCCTGACCTTCGTGGCTGATTTCTTTGGACGGCGCAAAGACAACAGGAGCTTCAACGCCGAGGATGTCAGCAGCAACAGTTTGGAGTTTCTTGCCGAAAACGATGGCGTAAGAGCCGCCAGCTTTCATGAACTCTACTTTTTGCGGGGTGAAGGAAGAGGACAGATCAACCAACTCTTCGCCGTTTTCGTCGTAGAGTTTCTTTTTCTTGGTGTTGATCTTGAGGACCTTACCAGTTTCGACCGAATACTTCTGCTCGAGCAGCGGGTTGCCGTCGTTGCCGAGGATCGGTTTACCGTCTTCGTCCAGCTTTTTAACCCAGTTCTTAAGGTCTAGGCCGATACCGCCGGTCACGCCGACCGTCGTCAAGAAGATCGGCGAGATGCCGTTGGTGCCAGCCACAACAGGTGCGATGTTCACGAACGGGACGTAAGGCGATGCTTGCTTACCAGTCCACAGAGCGACGTTGTTCACGCCAGACATGCGCGACGATCCCACGCCCATCGTGCCCTTTTCAGCGATCATCATGACGCGCTTGCCAGGGTGCTGGAGTTTAAGCTCTTCGATGTGTTTCTGTGCAGCTTCATCGCACATGCATTTGCCGTGCAGTTCACGGTCAGCGCGCGAGTGTGCTTGGTTACCCGGCGACAGAAGGTCGGTCGAGATGTCGCCTTCAGCTGCGACAAAGGTCACGACTTCGATTTCTTCTTCGATCTCAGGCAGACGGGTGAAGAACTCAGCGTTTGCGTAGCTTTGCAGAATGTCGGTCGCAACAGCGTTGCCGGCCGCATGAGCCTCTTTCAAACGATCCGTGTCAGCTTCGTAGAGGAACACTTGGGTTTTGAGAACTTCCGCTGCGGATTCAGCAATCGCCAGATCATCGCCCAGCGCGAGGTCGAGCAGAACCTTAACCGAGGGTCCGCCCTTCATGTGCGACAGCAGTTCGAACGCAAATGCCGTGTCGATCTCAGCCACGGTTGCCTGACCAAGGATGATTTCTTTGAGGAACTCAGCCTTAACGCCAGCGGCACTCGTGGTGCCGGGGAGCGTGTTGTAGATGAAGTATTTCAAGGAATCGGCGCGGTGCGCGTTGTTGACGTCCTTGATCTGCTCAATGATTTCAGCAGTCAGAGCGCCATCATCGATAGGCTTGGGGCTAAGCCCCTGCGCTTTGCGGGCTTCGATCTCTTCGAGGTAGCTGGCATAGAGGCTCATTGGTATCTCCGGTGGAAGATTATCTATATTCATGTCAGCGCGACGGTGAAAAACCGATGCCGCGCCGTATTGTGCACAATTGTATACAAATCAAATCGCAGATGCAAGATAGGCGACTGCGACGAATGCACCAATTTGTCGGCAACCTGCCATAGAGGATGCCCTAAGGGCAACTGTGGCATCTCGTACCGCGGGTCAGTTCAGCGCTGATTTCAGGGTCGTCGGTGTGACGTAGACGATCTGGTCCCCAACGCTGACCATTACATCACCGTCTTGGATATTCACCTGAAGTTTCATCGACCGATCCGCGAGCCCTGCAAGTTCGCTCGTCGCTTGTTCAGACAACGATATGACCTGAAGGTTATCAAACCGGCTGGTGCTGTTTTGGATCTTATCCCACCAGACATCCGCTGTGCGACCGCCGTAGGTGTAGATCACAACCTTTTGTGCTTTTGCACAGGATTGGCGCACGACCTTATCGCTCGGCAAACCAAGGGCGATCCAAAGCTCCAGTTCATCACTCAGGCTCTTTTGCCAGATATCGGGTTCATCATCGGTCGAAATCCCCTTGGTCATCTCTAACTGCTCATGCGCGTTCAGAGCAAAAGCCAAGAGACGCACCATCATCCGCTCATCCGTTTCAGACGGGTGTTTGGCAATGGTAAGTTTATGCGTCTCGTAATAGTGACGATCCATGTCAGAGACAGAGAGTTCGACTTTGTAGATGGTAGCTTTCTGCGCCATGGCCGCCCCCGAAATTAAATCCTAGGGCTGCGTAAAGCCTCTGGCGCCAATGTGAAAGCAGATAACGATCAATAGGTATTCAGGTAGTCAGCAGAGACATAACCCGACACACCGATCCCAGACGCGAGGGACACATGGCACCAACGCTGTCCCACTTCGGTCACGCACTCATGCTGATTGAGGACAGTTCCGTCAGGCAGACCCATAATGATTTCATACCCCAACCCCGGCCCTGCCCGCAGCTTGAGCATATCGTTGGCACCAACACCGTTTACCACAGCACGGCTCCCCACGACCGAGGAACAGCCAGCAAGGACACAAAGCCCGACGACGATTTTTACAATAGTACTGCGCATCATAACCTCACATCTTTTTTCAGTAATGATGCACGAAAGCGACCAGAGGTCCAACCTTTGAGGGAGCAAAATCGCAGGTTTTCCGCAGGCCTGATACAATAAGCCCCCTGATAGCTATATCAGAGGGCCTAATGGTTTAGTTTTTCAGGTCAGTCCAGATACGGTCGTAGATTTCCTGAACCTGCTGATCGCAGACCTCAATGAATACACCCGGGCCAGCGTCTGCGGGCGGGTTGGATTCAGGTTGGCTGGCAAGCGTTGGGTCAAGGTATGGTGCGACACCATCTACCCCCGCGACGTAACGGGCGTAGTTCGACACCGCCGCGATGTTCTCAGGCTCTAGTAGGAAATCCATAAATTTGATCGCGTTGGCACGGTTCGGCGCGTCTTTCAGCAGAACCACGTTGTCCATCCAGACGACATAGCCTTCACGCGGGAAAGCGTATTCGATCGGAGCACCCTCTTCGCGGGCTTTCGCGCCGAAGCCGTCGTAAATCTGGCCAACTGCCGCGTCCCCCGACACCAGCACTTCCTTTGCGGTGTCAGAGTTGAAGGACGCCCAATGCGCTTTGGCGGATTGCAGCATGTCGTTAAGCGCCTTGAGTTGGTCACGGTCGCTCGAACATTGCGGAATACCGAGGTGAAGTGCCGCCATCGCCATCACTTCGCCCTGACTGTCGAGCATGTTGATTTTGCCCGACAACTCTGCGGGAGGATCAAAGAGGATCGACGTGGTGTTGATATCGCCCGCATAAACATCGCGGTTCACCGCAAACGAGGTCGATCCCCACTGATACGGGATTGAATGCATACGACCAGGATCAAAGCTCGGGTTCGCCCACTGGGGCTGGATATTCCCCTTATTCGCCAATTCCCCGTCGGCAACAGTATCGAGCAACCCCTCGCCCGCCATGATCTGCACCATGTAATCACCCGGCACAGCTACGTCATAGGTACCCATCGCGCCCGCCTTGAGCGCCGCAAGAAGCGCCTCATTGCTGTCGTAGGTGTCCATGATGATCTCGACGTCATTCTCAGCGGCGAATTTATCGAGAAGCTCTTGTGGAATGTATTCAAACCAGTGGTAGATCACCAGCTGCCCCTCAGCCAGCGCAGCCCCTGCAGTGACAGTCAGCGCTGCAGCCGCCACTGTCGATTTGATGATGGACTTCATAACAACCTCCATGTTGTTCATTTATTGTTGTCCCTTCGGCTAATGAGCCAAGAGAGCGTGACCATCACCACCGACACCCCAAGGAGCATCGTGGAAATAGCCATGATGTTGGGCTTTATGCCCTGTTTCACCGATCCGAAGATCGCTGTTGGCAGGGTTTCAACCCCTGCGCCTTTTACGAAATTGGTGATGATGAAATCGTCGAGCGATACGATGAACGCGAGCAACCAGCCCGATATGATCCCCGGCATCATCAGCGGGAGAAGCACACGGGTGAACGCCTTGGCGCGGGTCGCGTAAAGGTCCATCGCGGCTTGTTCGTAGGTCGCCTCGATCCCTTGCATCCGCGCCGAGATCGGCAAGTAGGCGAACGGAATACAGAAGGCTATGTGGGCCAAGAGGATCGTGATCAAACCACGGTCGACACCGATTGCGTTGAAAAAGATCAGCGTTGCGACAGCCGTCACGATCTCTGGCACCATGAGCGGCAACGAGATCAATCCAAACGACGCGGTCCGTAGCTTGAACCGTCCCCCACGAAGGATCGCGGTCGCCGCAAAGGTTGCCATCACCGTCGATGCACTCGCCGCGATCAACGCGATGACGAAACTGTTCCGCGCTGCTATTTTGAATTTCTCGCTCTCCGCACCGGTAAAGACCTCTGCATACCAGCGCAGGGAAACGCCTTCCCAGTTGGTGATCGAGACGGAGTCATTGAAGCTATAGACCGTCACCACCAACAATGGCGCGTAGAGGATAAACAGGCAGAAAATCGTGATCGCCTTGAAGCTGGGATACTGGCGTAGATCGTAGCTTTTCATTGCCATATCATTTCCCCCCTTTCGCCTGCTGCCGCGCAGAGATCAGGAGGATGACCATCACCAAGGTCAAAAGGATCATCGACGCCGCAGCCCCGAACGGCCAGTTCCCCGCGTTTCCTTTGAACTGCTCTTCAATCAGGGACCCGATCATAAAGTTCTTCGCACCGCCCAAGAGATCAGGCGCAAGGAACGATCCGAGCGAAGGGACAAAGACGAGGATGCAGCCCGCAACGATGCCGGGTTTGACCGAGGGCAAAAGAATGCGCCGCAACACCGTCCAACGAGTGGCGTAGAGGTCTGCCGCCGCCTCTGACAGAGCAAAGTTATAGCGTTCAGCCGCCGCATAGATCGGCAGCACCATGAACGGCAGGTAGGAATAGAACAGGCCCAATTGCACCGCAAAGTTCGTGTTCACGATGGTCAATGGTTCCGACAACAGGCCTGATCCGACAAGAAGATCATTCAGCGGCCCCTGATCCCGCAGGAGAAACTTCATCGAAACGGTGCGGATCAAGAGGTTCACCCAATAGGGAATAGTGACCAAGAACACCCAGATCGCCCGTTCTTTCTCTGGCCGTGTCGCGATGAAATAAGCTGTTGGAAACCCAATTACGAGGCTCATTAGAGTTGCCACGCCCGCCTGCCAAATCGAACGCCAAAAGATCGAAATGTAGGTCCACTGGAGGACGGGGGGATCATCGCCGAATAACCCGCGATCAAAGAAGAACTGATCGTAGGCCGACAGACTGAACTCCCAAATCACGCCGCCACGGAATTCCTTGGTCAGGAAGGAATAGCCCATCATCATTGAGACAGGCGCGAGGACGAGGATGGTCAGCGTCACCCATGACGGCAAAAGCAGCCAATACCGCGCAGGCGCAAAGGTTTCGCTCTGCGACGATCCACCCGTGCTTGCCCCACCCGCCATTAGTCGGTCAGGAGGCGGCCTGCCCCCTGCTCCATATTGACGACGACCTCTGCGCCGATGTCGAACACGCGTGAATTCCCCCGCGACGAGTTTGAGGCGCGGATGGTAAAGTCTGGCCCCTCGTTCAGCGCCACGATGGTAGTGATATCAGTCCCGATAAAGATATTCTCGCGCACAGTGCCCCTGAACCCTTCGGCGGCAATCGGTTCCTCAGAGAGGAAGAGCCGTTCGGGACGCATCGACATATGCACCTTATCGCCCGCTTTGACGCCTTCGACCGCGTCACAAATCAAGGCATGTCCACCGCCCAAATGACATTTGGCCTGACCTTCTGCGACCGCATCAACAGTGACCTCAATCAGGTTCGTGTCCCCGATAAAATCCGCAACGAAACGGTTTTTGGGCCGCTCATAAATCTCTCTCGCATCGCCTAACTGTTGCAGTTCACCTGCAGACATGACCGCAATACGATCTGACATGGTTAGAGCTTCTTCTTGGTCGTGGGTGACAAAAATAAAGGTGATCCCCGTTTCACGTTGTAGGTGCTTTAGCTCCAACTGCATCGCTTTGCGCAGCTTCAGATCAAGCGCAGACAACGGCTCATCGAGGAGGAGCACCTTCGGCTGCGGCGCCAAGGCCCGTGCGAGAGCCACACGTTGCTGCTGCCCGCCAGACAATTGCGATGGCTTACGCGATGAAAACTGGCTCAACTGAACCATATCAAGCACTTCACCCGCCCGTTTCCGAGCCTCGGATTTGGACCGCCCTAGCATCTCAAGCCCAAAGCCCACATTGTCCAACACCGTCATATGTGGAAACAGTGCGTAGTTCTGGAACACCGTATTCACGGGTCGTTTGTGCGGTGGCAGCGCGGCAATCGGTTCACCGAACAGCGCGATGGACCCTTCGGTCACATCCTCAAAACCAGCGATCATTCGTAAGAGCGTGGTCTTGCCGCAGCCTGACGGACCCAGCAGCGTAAAGAATTCATTATCATGGATAGAAAGCGAAACACGCTTAAGCGCAGTAAAGTCCCCATACACTTTAACGGCGTCGCGAACATCGACGGCAATTGGTCGATCAGAATGCAATTGCACGGCCCCCCTATTTGGTCCTGCTCAGTACTGTCAGACTATGGAGGGATTCCCAGTTTCCCTAATAACGGTGTGCCACAGCAGTCATTAGGTTTAGACTAAGATATGTAGTTTCTGAGGATTTGATCAAAACCAAAACGGCCATTGAGTGGCCGAGATATTTAATTGGGCTCGTCGCTCAATTTTTGCGCAGGCCAAGAACCTAAATCAGATCATCTAACAATCGCATCAACATCGCATCGCAGGCCTCTAGCTCGGACTTCAGGATATATTCGTCCGCTTTATGTCCTTGCCCTTCCATTGATCCAGGGCCGCACACCACTGTTGGGATACCGATGGCATCGAAAAATCCAGCCTCCGTCCCATAAGCCACTTTTGTGATGCCGTTCTTACCGCTGATCCGCTGCACGAATTTCACGCAATCCGCATCGGGCTTAACATCCAGCCCCGGATAAGATGTCAAACTATCAATTTCGATCACCGCACCGCAATGATCCTGTTCGACCTGAGCAGCAAGCGCCGCCACTTCGGCCTCGAAATCATCAATACGATCCGCCGCCAAATATCTGATTTCAAATAACAGTTCAGCCACATCTGGCACGATATTCAGCGCTGTGCCACCCATGAACTTGCCGACATGAACGGTCGAATATGGAACAGTGTAGTCATCGTCCACGACCCCAGCCCCAGCGAATTTCGCCTGCAAGGATCGAAGACCCGCGATAAGATCAGTCGCCACATAGATTGCATTAACAAACTTCGGTGCAAGCGCGGAATGGCCCGACGTACCAAGGCAAATGGCGCGGTAACTCTTTTTACCTTTGTGCCCGATCGCCACATCGAGCGAGGTCGGTTCACCCACAATACAAATCCGCGGCGTCCCTATCAAAGGGCGCAGCGTTTCGATCATACGCGCCATCCCAACGCAGCCGATTTCCTCGTCATATGAGATCACAAGCTTGATTGGGGCCTTTAGATCGGAGCTAGCGGCCACCTCAGAAAACGCCAAAACAGAGGCGAGGAACCCCTTCATATCCGTAGTGCCGCGCCCATAGAGCCGCCCGTCCTCTTCGGTCAGTTCAAACGGAGGGCGGGTCCAGTTCTGCCCATCCACAGGCACAACATCGGTATGGGCGGACAAAACAACGCCGTCACCGTTTGGACCTATCTCAGCATATAGCCCCGCCTTAGGGTCATCTGGATCCATGATCCGCGTCACACGGAACCCGAGCGCGGTGAGGTGACTTTCGATCCAATCAATGCACGCCAAATTGGACTTTGCGCTCACCGTGTCGAACGCAACCAACTCTCTTAGGATGTCAACGGTTCGGCTCACAAATCACCCAATGCAGTTACCTCGCGGCGGAACGGCAAAGCGTCGCCAATATCTTCGCTATCCAACTCACGTGCATAGCGGTGCCCCGCATAGGTCGACCACGCGATCGGCCCCGGTGCCTCGGCGTCCCCGATGATCTTTACGGTCTTAATCCCTGCGTCCGCCCATTCCGATTTTCGAGCCATAAGATCACGGAACAGTTGATCATTTGAGGTCCGAGAGGCGACGATTACGACCGCTTTTGCGTCGATTTCTGTGATCTGATCGGTGTAGGTGCAATTCGTCTGAACCGTGCCCGAGGTGATCCCGACGACACCACGGTTCAGAATAATCTGAACACCCATATTCGCGAGACGGCGATGGATAGAGTGTTGTTCCAATGTGTTCACCGTCCAATCCGACAAATAGGCCGAAGGGGTCACGATGGTGACATCGCAGCCTTTGGACCGCAAAAGCTCTGCAATGACGCCGCCCATGTAGTAGTGATCATCATCGTAGATCACGACCTTACCGCTGGGGAGAGTGCCCGCCATAATATCGTCAGGCGTATAGATCGGCATCGCGGCGTCGATCGCAAACGGCACGACATGCTGGCGACTGACCCCATCACGGCGCCATGTGCTTCCCGTGGCGATGCAGACGTTTTCAAACCCGAACTCTAGGATGCTATCGGCATCAAGAGCGCTATCAAAATAGGTTTCGACGTTGGGCTTTTGACTGATTTGATATTCCCGATAATCCGCAACACGTCCCCATGCGGACAATCCCGGCAGCAAACGTTCCTTGGCCACGCGGCCGCCCAGAACCGTTCCAGCCTCAGCGAGGGCCACATCATAGCCGCGTTCAGCCAATGCGCGCGTCGCCTCTAGCCCCGCAGGTCCCGCACCGACGACGAGAACGGATTGGCTGTCGCCTTTCGCGTTCATCCGCTCTGGGTGCCAGCCTTTGCGCCATTCCTCCATGAAAGTCGGGTTCTGCGTGCAGCGGCTGATCGACATGGTCATATCGCCCGTGATGCAAATATTGCAGCCAATACATTCGCGAATGTCTTCGATACGCCCTTCCATGATCTTGTTCGGCAGAAACGGATCAGCGATTGATGGACGCGCGCAGCCAATCGCATCAAGAATCCCCGATTTGATCATCCGCGCCATCACGTCTGGTGATGTGAACCGCCCTACTCCAACAACAGGTTTGGATGACAACTCTCTGATACCCTTAACCAAAACTTCTTGCGCCGCTTCTTCTTTGAACCGCGACGGTCCAGAGCAGTCTTCCCACGTACCATGGGCCAAATCCCAAAGGTCGGGCAGGTCTTTGTTCATCTCAACAAAGTCCCGTACCTCAGCGTTTGAAAACCCAAGATCACCAATCGTTTCATCGAGCGAAACACGCAGCGTGATGCCCATTGTATCACCAACCGCATCCCGCATGTCGGCGATGACCTCCCGTGCAAAACGAGAGCGGTTTTCTAGGCTACCACCGTATTCGTCGTTCCGCATATTGGTCGCGCGGCTGAGGAAGTGTTGGAAAATCCCGAACCCATGCGCACCGTAGAGGCAGATCAGATCGAAACCCGCGATCTTGGCACGTTTAGCGGCATTTACAAACCAACGGCGCAGATCTTTGATCTCATCCTTGTAGAGCGAGCGAGCTTGAACAGGATCGTTCGTGAAGGTGCGTATCGGACCAGCGGATACGGCCAGAGGAACCTCTTTGGTATAAAGGTTCGGCCCATTGATCCCAGAATAAGCCAACTGAATGCCTGCGAGCGCGCCGTGCTCTTTCATTTTGTCGGCCATTCGGGCCAACATCGGGATGTCCTTGTCCTCCCACAGACGTAACTCGATGAAGGGTGTGATTTCCGAAGTATGGTGCATCTCGGTCTGTTCAGTGAAAATGACGCCCCAGCCGCCCTCGGATTTGACGCCCCGCATTGCCGCTGCCGCAGAGGGGTCGCGATAGCCCCCGCCGTTACAATGCGGCACCTGATAGAACCTGTTTTTGGCCGTAACAGGTCCGATTGTCAGAGGTTCAAAGAGAATATCGTAACGGGGATCGCGCAATTTCAGCTCCATTTCGGACTATGGACGGATCGTAACAAACAGCCCGCGCTGACCAAGTCCGCGCTGCGAAATCATTGGTTAGGCAGCCGCTAAGACTTCACACCAGAGGCAATCCGCCGATTTGCGACAACCGACCATCGCGCACCATTCCGATGGCGTATTCAATGAAAGCGCGCACAGCGTTAGAGCGGTGAACATCCTGCGCGGTCAAAAGCCCCATCCGCATCGGACGCACAGGCCCCGTGATAGGCACGCATTTCACGTAGTTTCCATCTGGCGAGGTATGGCTGAGCGGGCGGACGTTTGCGATGGAATATCCAAAGCCGTTCCCCACCATGGACCGCATCACAGCCATGTCGCGTGTGCGTTCGGCGATCACTGGCTTTTCCCCAATCTCATCAAAGAACGACAGGAAATAGTCCGAACTCAGGGGCAGATCGAGCAGCACCATGGGGTGCTTCAGCAGGTCGTCGATGCTGACGCTGTCTTGCCCGACCAAGGGATGGTTCTCCCCCATCAGTGCGATAGGCGGCAATTTCAAAAGTGGTGTGAATTGTAAGTCAGCAGGCAGGCCGAGGTCATAGGTCAGGGCCACATCAATCTCAGATCGACGCAGCGCACTAAACAGCTCGACTTGGTTCATTTCGTGCTGACGCATTTTCACGTCATCATAGGTCGCTTCGAACCCGCGGCGAAGGGATGGGAGAACCAGCTGCGCAAAGGTCACCAGACATCCAACCGTCAACGGCCCTCGAACGGACCCCGCGATATCTCCCGCAATGTCCATGAGCGCGCCCGCCTCGCGCAGAACGATGCGGGCTTGATCCATCATCTGGCGTCCCGCTTGGGTCAGAGAGAGGCCCTGCGCATGCTGTCGCACAAACAACGGTAAGCCGAATTCGGCTTCTAGCTGTGTGATCGCAGCAGAGATAGACGGCGATGAAACGTTGATACGTTCAGAGGCCCGCGCGATGCTTCCTGCTTCTCCGACAGCGACGAAATACTCGATCTGCCGAAGGGTATACCTCAACATTTTAATTCCTTGCCTGACCCAGACGCACAAGCATTGACCGTGATCCCCTTGGTTTTCAAGGAAGAACACTGCCGAGCCTTCGTAATCTGGCCAACTGCCCGTTATTTAAGCCGCTTATTCGTCGCCAGGCACACCGTATGATGGCGCCTCACGTGGGTCGATAGCGCGTTGGATATAGGCGTCGAGTTGCGGTTTATAAATGTCCCACGTCGTCGCAATGGCCTCAATCGGGCAATCTTCGGTCCAATCGCACCTAAGGTCCGCCACTGGCCAAGACACCTTATCGACGATCTTCATGCCTGCGGAATGGACCGGACCAGCTTCGCCTCCCGCAGCAAGGCCAGCCCGCATCGCAGCGATCAACCGATCCCCGAGATGTCCTTTTGCGACAAGGAAACCTTCGACAATTGCCTGAGGCACACCACTGTCCGCCAAAAGATTACCACCAGAGGCCACATTTTCGGCCTGCGCTTCGGACCAGATGCCCAGCGCATTGGGGCCAGAATGGATCGCCGTGCGTCCCATCGCATCGACCATGAGAACTTGCCGGTATTCGATGAACGCACCCTTCTGGCGGATACGTTCGAGCGCGTCTGGCGCAGAAAGCCCCTGCTCCATCAATTCCAAACCCAGCGGCCCCAGTGTCGGGTCAGTCACGTTCTGTGACGCCACAGCACCAACGCCAGCTTGTGCGTAGGAACAACGGGCTGCGACGGCGGGAGACGAAGACGAAATGGCGACGCCGAACATTCCCGTCTCAGCGCAGCGAGCAACGAGTGAGAATGTCATGCCTCGTCATCCGGAATAACGGCGGTTGCATCAATTTCAACGAGCCAATCAGGCCGCGCCAAGGCCGTTACGACAAGTCCCGTTGAGACAGGAAACACCCCGCGAATATATTCGCCCATCGTACGATAGACTGCCTCGCGGTGGCGGACATCGGTGATATAAACAACCACTTTTACCAGATGCTCCATCGTGCCGCCCGCTTCTTCGATCAGCTGCTTGATGTTCTGCATCACCTTATGGGTTTGCTCTACCGGATCGTGGCTTTCGATATTCTTTGCATCATCGAGGTTCTGCGGACATTGACCGCGCATCCAAACGGTCCGTCCGCCACGCGTTACGACCGCTTGGCACAGGTCATTATCGAGGTTCTGCTCGGGATAGGTTTCTTTGGTGTTGAATTTGCGAATACGCGTATGGGCCATTTCAGTCTCCACTCGATGCCCGACCCGTTTCGATACGGGACATTAGATAAGTAGCAAAATCGTAGTTTGGTCGCTCTAGGTGGCTCAGGTGCCCCGGACGGGCGAGGTCTGAACACAAGCCACGATAGACCTTTTCGGTGCAACCGCGATCCTCAATATTCACGGCATCCAACAATGCCTTCAGTGCGGCAAAGTGATCATGAACGGATGGATCGTCCTTAAAGTCGTCCGACATGCCCCCGCCAAAACGGATATGCACTTGCCCCGGCCCTTTGGGGTGAAGCGAGAGATACCAGAAATACCCCGGCGTTAGGGTGATCAGCAGGCTGGGATAAATAGCCAAGAGATACGTCGTCCGACGTTCTTCGCCTTTGAGACGGTCATTCGACGGATGCGCCATTGCGATGGTCAGGGATTCATCCTTGAGGATCGTATGGTAGTTGAACGCGGGCAATCCTGGCGGGCAGATCATATCCTCTAGCTTGGACAGTCCCCCAATCGTGCCTGCATGACAGACAGGCAGGTGGTAGCTCTCCATGAAGTTCTCAGCGAGGACTTTCCAGTTGGTATCCCAGACGTGCTCTTCATAGAAGGCCTCTGTGTAGGCTTCCATGTTGTAGCCTGCGATCATCGTGTCGAGGTCTGACAGTGCCTCAGCCACTGGGGCCGCATCAGGGTCGAGGTTTACGAATACCCAACCGTTCCATTCCTCACATCGGACCTTTGGCAAGGCATATGCGTCTTTGCAGAACCCTTCATTCAGGGTCATCGCAGGCGCGCCCCGCAGTTTGCCGTCCAGATTGTAGGTCCACGCATGATAAGGACATACGATCAGCTTTGCATTCCCGCGCCCCTCAAGGAGCGTCGACATACGGTGCAAACACACATTCGACAGCGCCTTTAGGTCACCATCACGGTCACGAATGACAACAATTTGCTGTCCAGCTAATTCACAGGTCGCATAATCCCCCGCATTGCCCAGCGCCGATGCACGGCCCAAACAATACCAGTCCTTGCGAAAGATGTGTGTCAGCTCTTCGGCTAGGAAGGCGTCGGAAGTATAGACAGACGTTGGCATAGCACGTGCGTTTTCGAACGGCACGGATACGGACTGCCGAAGTTCCTCAACTGGATCCAATTGACTGTCTTTTGCCACGGCTGGGACCTCATTCATTGATACCAGACAAACATGCGCCTCTGCATCGGCAAGTAAAAGAAATGGACTACCTTACCAGCGCTTAGCCTTCCTCTAAGCGGCATTAGTCCGATCAAAAGCAAAGCTTCATGAAAACATGTTTTTAGTTCGCCAAATCCTACCCCTAGGGTCAGGGCAACGAATAGGAGAACACAGATGGAAGTTATCGATACGGTTGTGGTTGGCGGCGGACAGGCTGGCATCGCGGCAAGCGAACACCTTACAAGCAACGGTATTGAACATGTGGTCCTTGAAAGACACCGCATTGCAGAACGGTGGCGGTCGGAACGCTGGGACTCTCTCGTGATGAATGGCCCAGCATGGCATGACCGTTTTCCAAACCTCGAATTCAACTGCCATCCCGATGCCTTCCCCGGCAAAGAGGACGTCGCGGACTACATGGTGGCTTACGCTGAAAAAATAGGCGCACCGATCCGCACGGGCGTCGAAGTGAAACGGGTACGCAAAGTCAAAGGCGGCTCTAGTTTTATAGTTGAAACCTCTGAGGGCCAGATTGAGGCGCGACACATCATTGCAGCCACAGGCCCATTCCAAAAACCGATCATTCCGCCCATGGTGCCCACGGATGCGTCGGTCTTTCAGATGCACTCCAACAGCTACCACAATCCAGAACAATTGCCCGAGGGGGCCGTTCTGGTTGTTGGCGCTGGGTCGTCAGGCACTCAAATCGCCGAAGAACTGCGCAAAGCGGGCCGTAAGGTCTATTTGTCCGTCGGCGCACATGATCGCCCTCCGCGTCGGTATCGGAACCGCGATTTCGTATGGTGGCTCGGCGTTCTGAACAAATGGAACGCTGATACCCCGAACCCGGGCACAGAACACGTCACCATCGCAGTCAGCGGCGCCGAGGGGGGCAAGACCGTGGATTTCCGTAGGCTTGCACATGAGGGCCTCACCCTCGTTGGCATGACCAAAGGGTATTCCAACGGCACCGTTCAGTTTGAAAATGACCTCGTCCACAATGTGAACCGTGGCGATGCAAACTACCTGTCTGTCCTCGAAGAAGCAGACGCCTTTATCGCAGCGAACGGTTTGGACCTTCCCGAAGAGCCCGAGGCCAAGATCATCCCGCCTGATCCAGAGTGCATGGTGAACCCAATCCTTGACCTGAACCTTGCTGAACAAGGGATCACAACCATTCTTTGGGCCACTGGGTATGCACTGGATTATTCGTGGTTAGAGGCCGACACGTTTGATGAACGGGGCCGCCCGATCCATCAGCGCGGTGTGAGCAAAGAAAGAGGGGTTTATTTCCTTGGGCTTCCATGGCTCACTCGGCGGGGGTCTGCTTTTATCTGGGGCGCGTGGCATGATGCAAAGTTCGTCGCAGACCAAATTCAGATCCAGCACAACTATTCAGGCTATCATGGCGAGGCCGAAGTCATATCGTAGAGGGACATGATCGGTGAAAATCGGCGTTTATCAGGGCCATGCGGTCGGCAAAGAAAGTGAACATGCCTTTGCTGTGATTGAGGATACGCTCAAAGCAGCGTCATCGGTTGGCACAGATATTGTCGTTTTCCCCGAGCTTTTCATCCCTGGCTACAATCAACCCGACCTTCACCGCGCGCTTGCACAGCCCTCTGGTGGCGAATGGGAACAACGGTTTGCGTCACTTGCCGCGACGCACTCTTGTGGCCTCGTCATCGGTTGGGCAGAGAAGGACGGAGAGAAGGTTTTCAACACCGCGTCAGCCTATGACGCGAGCGGCGCAAAGATCGGGCATTACCGTAAAATTCAGCTGTTCGGTGCTATTGAAAAGTCGGTGTTTGAGTTCGGTGACAGTTATTGCACCTTTGACGTTGCAGGCACAAAGGTTGGCCTGCTGATTTGCTATGACATCGAATTTGCGCAGCATACGTGGGCGCTCCGCGAACTTGGTGCGGACCTCCTGATAATCCCTACTGCGAACCCGATCGACTTTGATAATGTCCCTGACCTGCTGGTACCTGCACGGGCGGCTGAAAACGGGATGGTGATTGCATACGCCAACTACTGCGGGTCCGAAGGGAACGTCACCTACGGCGGCAAGTCCGTGATCGTCGATGGCAACGGAGCTGTCATTGCCCAAGCGGGCCGCTGTCCTTCGCTTCTCATCGCTGATCTCGCGCAGGTCGCGCAGCCTCTCTCAACCCAACATCAAGACTACCGCGACATCAATCGAGCGTAGGAGGCACGCGATATTGCCCCGTCCGTTCAAACGCGGAAGCCAGTTGCAATAGGTTCACATCATCCCATCCTCGCCCCGCGAATGTCAGGCCAGCGGGCATACCGATATCCGCAAGCATCCCCATCGGCACCGTTACCGTCGGGATCCCCAAGTGACGGATCGCGAGATTCCCATTGGCGACCCAGACCCCATTGCGCCATGCCAGATCAGCAGAGACCGGATTCACGTCGGCATCCGCAGGTCCAATATCGGCCACCGCGGGGAAAATGACCGCATCTAGGTTTTGACGGTCCATCCAGTCCTCTAGGTCGATCTTCCGTGTCTCCTCAAGCCCCCTGAATCCGTCCTCAAGCTCTGGAATGTCCAAGAAACTCTCGACCGGATGTGCCCGCGCGTGTTCGGGATAGGTGGCGATATCATCGTCAAACCCGACATATCGATCAGGGAGCGCACCTTTCGGTTGGGGAAAAATCTGGGCGCCGTCGACTTGGGCCAAACGGTTTAACTTTGGGTCATTATTCGATCGCAAGAAATCATCCCACGCCCAAACCGAGAGATCCATGATCTCACGTCTCAGGTACTCTGGCGTGACCAGGTTCCTCGTTTTGATCGATGGCGCCCCTACCCTGTCGCTCTCGTAATTTGTGACAACAGGAAAGTCCGTCACAACAACGGCCCCGCCTGCGGCTTCAATCACTCTGCGCGCCGCGTTGAATAGATCGATCATCGACGCCCGCGTCTCGATCTTTTGACCTGTCGGTCCGCCGATCCCGCCTTTGGAGTTCGATCCAGCCTCGGCGTCCTGATTGATATACATCGCAGGCACGGCAAAACGTTTCCCCTGCAGCGATGCCCCCTTCGTCAGGTCAGCATATGACACTGGCCGATGGTCCGATGCCTTGGGAATGTGAACCCACGGCTGGGATCGCCACAGGTCGCCCCGTGTATTCGGATCATCTGCCACAATGACATCCAATATATCGAGCATATCCGCCATGCTCCGCGTATGCGGTACCACGACATCCATCGTCGGAACGAGAGGCCAGTTCCCGCGCACACTGATCACCCCGCGGCTGGGCGTATAGGCGCATAACCCGTTATTCGCGGCAGGTGCGCGTCCGCTGCTCCACGTTTCTTCGCCCAAACCAAAGGCCGCAAAGCTCGAAGCCGTCGCAGTACCCGATCCGTTCGACGAACCAGAGGCAAAGGCAGCAGTCAGGTAATTCCGGTTATAGGGACTTTCTGCCCGTCCATAGAGGCCCCGCTGCATACCGCCATTCGCCATCGGCGGCATGTTCGTCAACCCGATCAAGATCGCCCCCGCCTCGCGTAATCGTTCAATTGCGAATGCGTCGTCTGACGCGACCAAATCCGCAAAAGCCGGCGATCCGCTGGCGACCGTTAGACCCTTGGCCCGATAGCTGTTCTTCGCTGTGTAGGGAATACCATCTAAACGCCCCAATGCATGCCCCTTTGCCCGCCTCGCGTCCGACGCTTTCGCCTCTTCCATCGCAGTAGGATTCAAAACAGGCACAGCATTCAAACAAGGCCCAGACCGATCATAGCGTTGAATACGGTCCAAACACTCTTTGACCAGCGAAACAGCCGTCACCTCGCCCTCATCCAGCATTTGGGCAAGGCCGCGAATTGATGTCTCAACAATGGTCATGGCTGTTTCCTTTTAGTCTGCGACCACAGTCCAACTGTAAGAAAACTTGAGCAAGTTAAAAGAACAACAATTGAGTTCAGGCCCTCAGAAGGCCTTTGACTTTAGCCACGATATCATCACGCCGATCATTTTTCGGGATGATCGGTCGACCGACGAATACGTCTGGAAGCGTGTTATCATCGTAAGCGGTGAAAAACGCGAATGGGATGCCCATTTCATTCAAACGCTCGGCCACAGGATAAGAAAACTCTTGGTAGAGATTGATATCAAGCAGACCAACGTCAGGGCGTTCTTCACTGAGACTATCCAACGTCTCATCGACCGCCGTAAACGGACCTTGAACTGAACATCCGTATAGAATTCCTTGGGCCGTTAGCGTGCGTTCGAGTTTTCCGCGGAGCTGCAATTGGATGGTCGATTGAATAACAATCGAACCGAACCCCTTACGAAGCGGTTCTGAGTTCTCACCGGTGCATTCGGAATGAGGTTCAATTTCCTCAACCCATTGGATTGAAAGTGACCTCCCACGGAATTTTTTCCTCCAGCGTCGATTAGAGTCCGGCCCAACTTGAGGACGGACCATGAAGCGAACGAGTTTCACGGACGAACAGATCATCGGGTTCCTGACGGAACACGAGGCGGGTGCGACGTACGCGGACCTGTGCCGCAAGCACAGCATGTTTGAAGGCACCTTCTATAACTGGGGGGCCAAGTACGGTGACATGACGGTGTCGGATGCCAAGCGGCTGAAGGCGCCGAAGGGTGAAAATGAGAAGCTCAAGACGCTGCTGACCGAGCAAAGGCTTGATCTTGCCGCGATGAAGGAACTGGTTTCAAAAAAAATGGTGACGCCTGCCGTGAGGCGCGAAACGGTCGCGTATCTGAAGGCCCGTTTCGGGCTCTCAGAACGGCCGGCGTGCCGGATCGCAAGATGGTCCGCTACCAGTCGCAGCGTGCGCCTAATACAGAGCTGCGTGGTCGGTTGCGGGAGCTGGCTAATGAATCGGCGGTCGGCTACCGGCGGCTCTTCGTGCTACTGCGCCGCGAGTGAGAGCCTTCAGGGATCAACAGGATCTATCGGCTCAACCGCGACGAAGAGTTGACGGTGCTCAACGTGACCTACTACGTCACGCGTGAGTGCATGGCGGCGATCCCGGACACCTAGATCTCGGGACGTCGGGTGGCGCGCGGGCTGACGGCTCGGATCGAGTGACGCGGAAAGCCGGGGATGATTGTCTCTGACAATGGGACAGACCTGACTTAGAACGCCATCCTGCGGTGGTGTTCCCAGAAAAGGGGTGAATGGCACTATGTCACGCCGAGCAAGCCGATGCACAATGGCTTCGTGGAAAGCTTCAACGGACGGAAGCGGGATGAATTGCTCGACGAGACCATGTTTCGCAACCTGGCCCACACACGCGCCGGCATCACCGCTTGGGCCGCCGACTACAACACCGAACGCCCGTATTCGGCATTAGACTACCTGACCCCGGTCGCGGCTGGATGAAAGTTCAGTGGAAGGTCACTCCATCCCAAAAGGCACAAGCCGGATCGAATTGGAAACCGCAATAGACAAATGTGTAAGTCGACAGTGAGCAGTGCCGGTACAATGGTTATGGGTGTTTCTTTCCCAACGCCACGGTTCCCTTATTTGGGGTTACCGGTTGATGATATTTTTGCAGAATTTTTTTTGGTTGCGGGGGTTCGCACGCTTTGTAACCTACCTGCACTATCATGCCCTGTGTGAAGCAGTTCTACAATGAGATGTTGCGGCCTATAGCTGCCTCTTGATCACGATGAGAGAAATGACCGCTCCCAGCCCGTTCAAGACATTCATTCTGCAACTGCATCGAATGCCCGCGCCTTCAGGTTCGGGCGGTAATCGGACTGACTGTACCGCAGCATTGCAGTCGCAGAAGTAGTTGCGTAGCGGACATTCACTTCGGGTGCAGAGAACAACCTTCAGCCTCCCCGCTTAGGGTCGTCTATCGGAATTTGCCGACTTCACAGGGGCGGTGGAGGATTGACCTATGAAGGGCTTTCGGGTCCTACACATCCCGCTAAACACTCCCGACGGCAGCCCCAATTTGCTGTCTATTTCTCGCCTTAACAATCATATAGTGTATCTTACGACAACATATCTACCTTAAGGTGGGGCTGCGAGCGCAACCTGTTATCAGCATCTTTCGCCAATACCGTCGACCAACAACTTTTCCGATTGCACCTAGTCACAACATAAATTTCAGTCCGGGGGATGCATGCATATATCAAGACTTCAGCTGGTCAATTACCGAAACTTTGCCCGCGCGACCGTGAAGTTCGAAAGAGGCGTAAACACAATCATAGGCGAGAACGGGTCGGGCAAGACGAATTTGTTTCGCGCGATCCGGCTGCTGCTTGACGATAATTTGCTCCGCATGGCCCACCGCCTTGACGAACGCGACTTCCATCGCGGCATCGGTGAGTGGCGCGGGCACTGGATAATCATCAGCCTCGAATTTACCGATGTCTCGCAGGACGAGACGGTCCAGTCGTTGTTCTTGCACGGAGCCGGCAACATCACCGCCGCTACTGTCGATCGGGCGACATACAATCTGATTTTTCGTCCAAAGGCTGTAATTCGGCAGAAGCTCGGTGAGCTCGTTGCCGGAGATCATGCAGGCTTGGCGGCACTTCGCAGCGAGATGAGCATTTCGGATTACGAGACGATCTTTACCGGAAGGAGCAGCGCCGATTTTGGCGACCCAAATACATACAGATCACTTGTTGGCGACTTTGACACGGTCACCTTTCCGACCGAACTCACCCCTCCGGATATCGGCGGGATCGTCCCCGGTATGTTCTCTATCTCGCGCGAAATAGGCTTCACCTTCGTCCAAGCGCTCCGCGATGTCGTGGCCGAGTTCCAAAACAACCGTACAAATCCTCTGCTGACGCTGCTCAAAGGGAAGAGCGGTGAGATCAACCCCACAGCCTTCGCCCCGATCAGTGATTTGGTGTCCAATCTTAACAATGCGATAGAAGGTCTTGACGATGTACGTGCCATCCGCACGGATATCCGTGACACCATCACCGACGCGGCTGGCGAAACCTATTCGCCGAAATCTCTATCGATCAGGTCTGACCTGTCCGATGAAGCTGATCGCCTGTTCCAGTCGCTAAAGCTTTTTGTCGGCGAGTCCGAGGTCGGCTATGAGGGTGGGATTCATGAGCTGAGTCTCGGTGGCGCGAACCTCATCTATTTGACGCTCAAGCTGCTCGAATTCAAATATCAGAAGGTCAAGCAGACCTTCGCCAATTTCCTCATCATCGAAGAACCAGAGGCACACATCCACACCCATATTCAGAAGACTCTGTTTGATCGCCTGAACTATGACGACACGCAAATCATTTACTCGACGCATTCGACACACATTTCAGAAGTCAGCAACGTCGAAAACATAAACATCCTCGGGCGCAATGAAGGCGTCTGTGAAGTCTTTCAGCCCGCAGCCGGCCTAGATCCTAGCCAGATCGGCAATATCCAGCGTTATCTCGACGCTGTGCGCAGCAATTTGCTTTTCGCGAGGAGCGTGCTGCTGGTCGAAGGTGATACCGAGGAGATTCTAGTCCCGATCCTGGTCAAGCAGGTGTTCGGGCTCAGTCTAGATGAGCTCGGCATCAGCCTGATCAATATCCGCAGCACCGGCTTCGAGAATGTTGGGGTGCTATTCCACGACCTGCGCATCCGCAAGAACTGCGCGATCATCACTGACCTTGATCGCGCATTCATTGACCTGACGCCTGATCCCCTCGATAGCGATGCCGAGATCAAGGCGAAAAAGAAGGCACTTGGTTCGCAAACATCCGGCGCGGCTCGGTTCAGCCGGCTCAGTACCTTCTGTCACGGTAATGCTTGGCTGACTGCCCATTTTGCGCAGCATACCTTCGAGGTCGACTTTATCCTGGCTGGCAACAGCGATGCCGTCGTGTCCATCCTCAACGACGTCTACAGCGACGCCGCAACTATCGCCCAGGCCAAGGCGGACCTCGAATCCGGCGACATTGCCCGCTACGGTACGCGCGTGCTCACGATAGCCAAGCATGTCGGCAAGGGCTGGTTCGTTATCATTCTCGGTAAGGCCATCACCCCAGATGTCCACCTTCCCGATTATCTGCTGTCCGCCCTGTTCAGCGCACACCGACCGATCTCCGTCGAAACGCTGGCAAGCATTTTCGCGCATCGGCTGAAGGTGCAGCTTGATTCCGGGCTGGTTTCCCAGTGGCAAATTGACGCCATGCGCGACCATGTCGGGCGCTTTCGCCGCGGCGAGATCGATTTTGATACGGTGCGTGCCGAGATGCTCAAAACATTTCCCGGTGACCGCATCAACACCATCCTAGCGACACTCTGATGTTCGTATGGAATGCGGACGACCTGAATGCGGACCAGGTCAAGGCGATCGAGCAGCCCGGCAGCGTGTTCCTCAGCGCTTGTCCAGGGAGCGGCAAAACCCGTACGCTGATTTACAAGATCGCGCGCGAACTGTCTTTGCTCACCTCCGATAAGCAGCGTGTGGTCGCAATCACCTACACCCATCGCGCCGCCGATGAAATTCAAGAACGGATCGAACAGCTCGGCGTCGAGACCAGCCAGCTCTGGATCGGTACGATCCATTCCTTTTGCCTCGAATGGATCTTGCGCCCCTACGCCATCTATCACCCCGAGCTGAAACATGGATTTCGAGTGATCAACGCGCATGACACCGAGCGCGCCCTCGATCTGCTATGCCGTCAGCATGGTGGAGGCTTGCGCATCTTCGACTGCGGCCATCATTTCACGTCCGCTGGCTATGTCATCTCTTGCCCTGACTGGAAGCGTGCGAAGGTCGAGGCACTGCTTCAGCAATATTGGGCAGAGCTACGCGCTAATCGACAGGTCGATTTCGAAATGATCCTCGACTACGCTTTTCAGCTGGTTCGCGATATTCCCTCGATCGGGATTTTGCTTGGATCGATCTTCGCAACGGTTCTGGTCGATGAATATCAAGATACCAAAGAGATTCAGTACGCGATAATCGGCGCTATCCTAAAGGCATCGAATGGCAAGGCAAATGCCTTCATCGTCGGCGATCCCAATCAGGCGATATATGGCTCGCTCGGCGGCTATGCGATCACGCCTGCCGAATTCTCCGCTCTCAGCGGAGTCAGTTTTACCGAGATGGACCTATCGGTGAACTACCGCTCGTCCGATCGCATCGTCACCTACTTCGAGAACTACAACCAGCTCACCTCGAAGATCAGCGCGGGCGGAAAGTACAAAGCCTACAAGAGCGCGATCTCCTACGATTTTGCGACTCATCACTCTGAGCTTGTTGACGAGGTCGTGCGGCTGATACGCTACAACGTCGAGACCTTGGGGATCATGCCAGGCGAGGTTTGCATCGTAGGGCCGCAATGGTTACCGCTTGCAGGCATGACGCGCCAGCTTGTGGCCGCGTTGCCAGATTACAGCTTTTCTGGCCCCGGAATGGTGCCCTTTGCCCGCGATATCGACAATTTCTGGTACAAGCTCTCTCGGATCATCCTGACTGAGGCTTCGCCGCAACTCTACATCCGGCGCAGCCGCTGGGCCGGTGAAGTCATCGCTGCGCTCGACTTGGCCGGCGTCAACACTGCTGCGATGACGAGGAAAAGCCTGCTCCGCACTTCGAATGCCATCTCCTCCGCCGAAACTGACGGTCTGAAGTATCTGCTCGAATGCTTCGATGCACTTTTTGCCGCCCTCGGCATCGATCGCAACAGCTCCCCAATGCTAACTGAACATTATGAGGCGTTCGTCGAAGGATCGAAGCGAAGGCTGGACCGGCTCGTCGAGGACGGTGCTACCGCGATCGCGGAGGTCGCCATGTTCCGGAAAGTTTTCGATGAAAAGACTGGGGTTACCGTTTCAACGATCCACGGTGTAAAGGGGGCCGAATTCGAGGCAGTGATCGCGTTCGGCCTGCTGGAAGGCATGGTCCCGCACTTCAACGAGGAAGACAAGGTCGCGGCTGCAAACAAGCTCCTCTACGTTATTTGTTCCCGTGCGAAGAAGAACCTACACCTCATCTCGGAAGCGGGAAGGCGGCGAAGACAGAATGAACTCTACCAGCCCACCGATATCCTGCTCGCGTGCAACTTTGGCTATGACCAGATTCTCTGACCCCGCGTTGGTGCGGTAATGGGTTGAGCTTTATTGCGGTTCGAATTGGAACGGTACAAACGGCCTAACTGCTCTGCCGGCGGGACGGTATTTCCGCCACCGCTGTGAAAATCGTCGAGCCGGGCTGTACGCGATTGTTTCAGAAATTCAGCCACCACCTATGGCGGATGTATTCTGTGGCCTCTATCGAAGGGCGGCTTAGCGAAATGTGATTGAGCAGCATAGGCAACGGTCGAATGACCGGTTCGGGCCGGTCGTGCCATGGTCGGGTTTCGGCGGCCTCGACTTTGCCAAGGTCGCTATCTGCGCATCCGTGCCGTTCGTTCAAGGTGCCGCGTATGACGGCATTCCGCTCTTTTTCACCGAGAGATCACTACTCCCCCGAGGTCTACTTCACCTCCCCTTCTCCCACTCATCAACCACCCCCTTTGCCTCCTTCTTCACATCTTCACGGTCGAAGAACCCGCGCACCTTCCCCATCATATGATCGACCCACCGCGCCTTTCGACGGGTCACAGCGATGACCTCTGCCAGTGACGACACGGCGTGAGAGAAGCGCTGCTTGAACCCGTCAGGTAGGTTCTTGAACGGTGTCAGGTCATCAACCTTCAGCCGCTGTTCTTCGAGGTCGAAGCGGATCGCATCATTGCTCAAACCATCAACCGCAGCTTCCAGTGCTCCGATCATGCGGTCCGCCACTTCTTCCTTCTTCTCCACGGCTTCTTTTCTCTTTAGGACCTCTTCGGCCTGAGCCTTCACCGCCCGCGCTTGGCGGTCGATCATTTCGGCACCACGCTTGAGCCTTTCTTCTTTATGGGAGTGAGCGATCCTCTCTTCAGCCAGGCTTTGCCGGCTCAATTGGATCGCTTCTTGTGCGGCGTGCTGGTCCAGCCTTTGCTGGATCAACTGCGCGTCCAGCGCAGACAACGCCGCCTCTTTTTCTTCCAGCCGCCTCTTGTAGATGGCTGCCCGTTTGAGTTCCCTTTCAGAGAGCGCACGCTCTCCTTCCAACGCCTTGAGAAGCCGCCGCGTCTTCGCGGCCGATGCCTCAAGGTCTTCAATTTCCACTGCGGTGGCAGTGACCTTCTGTTTCAAATGTTCCAGATCCTGAGGCAGCTCTCGATGGAGCTGCTTCACACTCTTATTGACCGTATCGGCGTAGTCGGCCCCCGCCGCGAGCCGCACATATTTTTTGTTCCCCCGCTCAATGAGCGGGCAATACCGCTGCGCAGCCGCAGCGGCGATGTCTTGCACCTCAGACATGATCGTCGGCTTCGTCACCTTCGACAGCGGTTCTCCCGCGTTGCTGTACCCCCGCAGTTCAAAATGCGCGTGAATGGTTGCTTCATCGCAGTGCACCACCAACCCTTCGACTCTCGTGTTAAGCCGCGCGGCGATGTCAGATGCGACCGCCAAGAAGGTCGCGTTCTGATCGTCGATCGACAGATCTTCGAACCATTGTGCTGCGACGTGGCCGAAGGTGATGATGCCGGACGTTACGATGCAGGCCGTAGATTTTATCTCACGCAGACGACCCTGACGCAGCGCCTTGACCTCATCTTTGATCACTGCGACCGGACGCGGGGAAACGATGGTGCGGTTCAGATGCGCCCGCCCCATGTCGACATATTTGGGCTGAGGGCCCTTGCGATGATCGTGGTTGCGTTGACCATAGACCTTTGACTGGCTCAGACCTTTGAGGCGGACAGAGATAGCCCTTGGGTTGGCATCTTTAGGGTCGACAGGGGGTGCGTATGTGTCTTTCATAGAGGCAATGATCGCCCCTAAAAGGGAAAACCCAAAGCCGCACCATCACGCAATCCACAATATTCGAACGCGGTCGCCGGATCAGGACCCGCCGCACCTCCCCCAAATGGGTCGGATCAAAAGGCGGATCATAACCTACTAGCCATAAACTCTTCGCTACGCTCGAGTTATGGCTCTCCGGCGAAGGGGAGAAGCCGCGCATCCCCCTTTCGAAACCCCCAGCTGAAGGGGCGCCGCGCCCCTTTCAAAACCCCCGCACAGGAGCCCTCTATCGAGGGCCGTAATGCCATGAAGTCAGAACGACTATAGCCCCTGCCCCTCAGGAACCTTATCCCAAAGACCGCCGATGATCTCATAAGGGTCAACACCAATGGCTCTCGCGATGATGATCAATTCGATCACGTCGATACGCCGTTGACCGCTTTCCACCCGTGCGATCATCGACTGATGACAGTTCAGCTTTGCGGCCATCTCCATCTGCGAAAGACCCGCATTTTTACGTGCCACGGTGATGGCCTCGCAGAGAGCTGCCTGAGCCTCGGTGTAAATTGTTTTTGTCATCGTCACCACTTTTTGGGTGACAACAATCTATTTTTCAGATTATCTAAAATTCAGATAATCAGACGGATACCCCATGCAGCCTCTCCCTACCCATCTGGCACCTGACTTCTTGGTCCAGCACGATCTATCCGTCCTTGATTTTGCTCTCCGCAGTTTCGGCGGGTTACGCCTTCATCCCTTCACCGAAGTTCGGCTGAGAGGCCTCCTTCGTAATCCATTCCTACGTTCCATCCTCGAAATCGAATTGAATGGGGCCACTGATTATCGCTCTGCCATGTGCCTCGTCGGTCGTGGCTTCGCACGGTTTCGTCCTGAAAAGGTTCAATTGGCCGACGGCACATCTTTGGATGTCGAGGTCATTGATCTCACGCCCGACGGACGATCCTATCTCGACCAGGCATCACCGAAAGGGTCAATCACCCCGTCTAAACGCGCACGCATCGACCCCCACCACCTTCTTTGCCACGCCATCGGGCATTACATCGTAATGGATCTGGGCGCAGGCTTTGTAGCCACGGTCCAGACATTCCAATCCGCGGTCGACATACGCGACTTCGATTTTCTCTATTCCGTCGTTAGTGAGGCCGGTGAACAACAAACCCCTGCCCTAGCGGGTATCCGCGACCCTGCATCCGAGAACGCATGGCTGGAGATTCAGGACTGCTGGTCGGCAGCACATGCCCCACGCACCGGCGCAAAGATCATTCGAAATTACCATAAGTTCTGAGGATACGATGATGGAACTAACTCCAACGGTTACGGTTTTAGATAAATTTGCGACCTCTATTGAGGCCATTTACAGGGGTGCAACGGACAGCGAATTGAACGAAGCGCCCCTCTTATCGGATTGGATTCTTGCCAATCAAGGCTTCCCCCATTTCCAAGGCGTCGCTCAGGGCCATCCGCTCCTGCCCGCCGGGCCTTTTCGTTCCTCAATAGCGCTCTTTATCGCACCTGACCTGAGCCATGCACGCACATTGTCCCGTTGGTATCGCCTCGGAGACATGAAACCTCCATCCTCCAGCCGCTCGCAAAACGACGCCATATCGACACTCGATATTGTTGCCCTACCGGAGTTTTTTGATAGCGTGACACTATTACTCCAGCAAACCGCTCACGACCTTTGCCGCACCGATATCATTTCGCGGATCGAAAAGGTCCAAATGCGAAAATAGACCATGTTTTTATCGGCATTTTTTGGATCATAGCGATGAATGAAACACGGATACATCCGGTAACAGGCAAGCCACTGAAGCGAGGCAGTCGCCCCTACACCGTTCAGGTTGAGGGTCGCCGCATCGAGGTCATGCTCGGCGGATGGTACCCTGATGACGACAGCGACGCGATCCACTCAGGCGCTGACCTCAAGGTCATTGAGGACGCAGAGCGTGAACTGTCGCGCCAAACTGCGGACAGGACTGAGGACGAGTGAAGTAGAAAAAACCTTCATGGATCAGCTTTTCAACTACCAGATTTTAAGTGCAAAATTTTGACACCAAAGCCGTCTCATAACCAAGGCGACTACTCTATTTCCATAAATATAACTTATATGACAAAAGCCTGACGATCATAGTGAAAATAGCTTCATGCCAATTTTAACTATCTGAAATTAATACTATAAAATATCCATTCTACCTTGCACAATCACCGCTTCGAGCGAAGCGGGTCAACGCCATCTTCCCAATCGGACTGCGGGATTTCTTCGGCTGAGGCCACCATCAGTTTCTTCAACCGGCCCTCTTTCGTCTCAACGCGCTGAGTGGTCATACGCACGATGCCACAGCGCCCCGCCGAATAATGCTTCATGCTTTCGATCAGGATGTTCTTGGTCCCGGCAAACGGATCGGCGCTCAGGCTGAAAGCCACAGTTCTGTCTTCGTCAGGGTGATAAAGCCGCCCGTTGCCTGTGAGGACGTTGAATGAGGTCACATTGGCGTCGAGGTAATAGAACTCGTCTTTGAGGCGCGCTTCGAGATACGACTTGGTGTCCTCATCCATCACGACCAGATCGGTGTTCTTGGCCCGAAGCGACACGGTCGCGGCGGTCTTTCCAATTGCCGCGTGTCCACGGGTCAGTGGCGGCTCGATACGATGCACAACCTTTTGCAGGTCATCTTCATTCAGTTTATTGAGGTATTTTCGCGCTCTCACAGGAATTTCGCTGGCCACGCCTAGCGCAGAATTGAAAACATGGCCGATAAGGGCGTTGATATACGGCGTGGCAGTATTGACCGCCCAGCCACCCAAAATGAGCGCGATGAATGCGTTGTCTTGAACAAGAATGTTCAATTCATAGAGGACGCTCCCGCGCTTAGGCGGAGAGATATAGACTTTGCACGCTCCGGACAGGTCGCCGCGCTGGCGGATTTTACCAGTTACGCCATAGTTGAGCGTGATCGACAGCGCCCAGATGATCCCCTCCAACGACTGGGCGGCGGGATAGGCTTCCAGCTGGTGCCGGTCGGCATCGCCGCCTTCAAACTTGAGCTTGTAGGTGATCCGGATCGGCTCTCGTTTCATGCAAACCTCATAATCGTCAATACCATCACCGCGCCGCGCTTTCGATCAGGGCGATTTCTTCACGGGTCAGTTTGTGGAGGCGATAGATCGTCTGGTTGATCCGCCCCTCCAGCGTGGCGATCTCGGCCTCGTCGGCGGCGATGCTGGTTTGCAGGCGGATCACCTCGGCCATGATGTGGGCTTCGGCGCTGGGGCTAACCTTTCGCAGCATGTCGGCCAGCTTTGCCCCTGTGGTCTTGTCCGTCACCTCGGTTCGGCTGGCCATGACCGACCATTGCGCCAGCAGGAAGGGGGCCTCTGCGGGTGGGGGGAAGATGCCGGTGATGGCGGGGATGCCGTCGATCAGGAAGCGCAATTCGCCGCGCACCAGTTCTGCGGCAAGGGGGACGCCGGGCCTCAAGTGCTCACATAGGGTGGCGTGGCAGGCTTCGATTTCCTTGGCCAGACGCTCCTTGGCCCATGCGCGGCGGTCGGTGCCGATCAGGCGTTTAGGGGCTTGGTCTTTCAACTCGTCCAGATCAGACAGGCCGGGGAACAGCCACTCGACGGGGCGCGGGCGGATGCGGACAGCGCCCATGCGACCCGCGATGTCGGCCAGTGCCTGCCTGCGCTGATCGTGCAGCACTTGCAGTCGTTCGGCATCCTGCGCGAGTGCGGCCTGATCCTCGGGCGGGGCCTTGGGGATCGGCAGCGGCGCGATGAACTGCTTGTTGGCAGACCGGAAGTCGCCCCGGAACGGTTTAGATATTCGACGGAAGGCAAAATCAGCAGCCTGTGCGTTCATCACGGCGGCCAAAAACCACGGCGAGACATTTCGCGCAGCGCCGACCCCGCCAACGTCCACGTTGTCGAGGTAGTATTGGCCATGAGGATCAACTGCGCAGGCTATGCTCATAACAAGACGCGGAACGATGATCTTCTCAACGTTCTGCTTTCCAATGTTCTGAGAACGCCCGAATTGATACCAGTCATCGTTGTTGAACTTTCCGCCTTCGCGGGCGCGCAGAGTTTCCTCATGACCTTGCAGATATGCCCATGCATCGGGAAACTCCGTCGCCATCCGCGCTGCAGGGATTAGCGAAGCGCGGCCTTCCGAAACTGAATAGGGGAACAGCAGGAAGGTATTCGTCTCCGGTGTCTGATACCTCTTTGCATCAACCCCCGAGACCAGAGGCTTCATGATTTCGTCTTCGATCTCGACCACGCGACCGCGCTTTTCGCCTTTCGGCGGCTTCTCCTCGTATCGGTTCGGTCCGAGGCGTTTCAGATGATAAATGTGATCGGCGCTGGTCTGGATGCCGACAAAGATGTTGCGCGATACAGCAGGGTCGTCCAGCCGCCGCCCGGTCTTGCCCAGCTTGTCGATCAGGTCGCGTTCTTTGCCCGTCACTAATAGCCAGCGATCCCCAAAGGACAGGCGGGCATAGGGAAGGTGGATGTCCTGCGCCTCCCACGGGCTTTCGGCCACCACGCCGTTCGGTGCCTTCACCACGGCAACATGGGTGTTGGGCTGCTTCGAGAAGAACATGAGGGCGGTGTAGACCGTCGCCTCGTCGAAAATCTGGTAGGAACCAAAGTCAATCCAGCCCCAAAGGTGACGGCCCTGTTCGACAAAGCCGCGCAGCCCTGCGCCGTATTCGTTCATCTGCCATACCGAAGGGGCGATGTAGCCCAGCCGCCCGTTGTCGTTTAAAAGCTGGATGCCTTTTTCGACAAAGGGAAGGTAGAGGTCGAAGTTGCCGGTCTAGGTACTGGCATAGGCCCCGCCCTGCGCCGGATCGCGGGTGAGGAAGGCCGCCATATCGGCATGGACCTTGCGGAAATTCTGGAGCTTCACATAGGGCGGGTTGCCAACTACGCAGTCAAAGCCGCCCCGCTCGAAAACGCCGGGGAAAGCGGAATGCCAGTCGAAGGCGTTGATCCGCTCTTGCTGCTCGGCGGTGTAAGGGGCGAGGCCCGTGAAGAACTCCGGTCCGATCAAGCTGTTGCCATCGCGGATATGGTCATCGAGCGAGGACAGCGGCTTGTTGGATCGTGCGGTGTGCAGCCAAAGGGCAAGTTTCGTGATCTCGACCGAGGCGGGGTTGATGTCCACGCCGTAGAGGTTGCGGCGCAGGATGTCGCGGATCGCGTCGTCGGTCCAATCTTCTTCGGCCATGGTCTGGCCGATCTGGCGGCGGATGCTGCGCACGGCCTTCCATTCGTCCAGCAGGTAGGCGAGCGTTGTGATGAGGAACGCGCCTGACCCGCAGGCGGGGTCCACGATGCGGATGTCGCGCAACTCGGCCTCGTAGGCGTCAATGGCTTCCGCAGTTGGGAGCTTGTCCTGTTTCTCGGACGGCCAGCCGCATTGCGCCTTGAGGTCGGCAAGACGGCGGCCAACGGTCTCGTCCACGATCCGCTCCACCACCCACTCGGGCGTGTAATAGACCCCGTCACGCTTGCGCTTGCTTTCCTTGTTCAGCGAGACGCGACCATCCTCCTCGGCTTCGAGGATTTCCAGTTCGGTGATCGACTGTTCAAAGATGCGGCCAAGGGTGTAGAGGCCGATGTTCCGCTCGGGGTCGCGCTTGGCTGAAGGTGCGTGATCGCCGCCGATGCCTTCGGCCCAGCCGGAGGCATAGTTGTAGTTGGCCGAGAGATAGAGCAGAGTCGTTTCGTTACGTTTCAGGCTGGCCTCGTTCTGGCCCTGCCCGCGTTCGCAGAAGACGCTGTTTGGAATGTGCAGCTTTTCCAGTTCCGGATCAGGCGCGAACAGCCCGCCGTTGAACTGGTTGATCTGATGGTCCCCAAACGAGGTTGCGCCGGAGTTCATGGCCGAGAACAGCCGCCGCAGCCATTGCCAGATTTCCGTGCCGTTCGGATCGAAGAACTGATCGTCGGCCTGTCGGATCAGGTAATCGCGGAGCAGTTGGGGTGGGAAGCTGAGGGCGCGGCCCATGTCTTCGCAGAAGAAGACGAAGATCGCGCGGTCGAGGATTTTCTGGGCCAGCCGCACCAGACGCCCCTTGGTGCCGGGGAAGCGGTCGGTTTCTGGCCCGTTGTGGGCAAGGAGGGTGCGGTAGAGGTGTTCGCGGAAGGCGCGGTATTCTTGATAGAAGCGGTTTTCCAGCTCGCTTTGCTTGAACCGCTGGCGCTGGATCAGAGACAGGAGTTCGGGCCGCCCGCTGGTGCCACGCACGATGAGCTGGTCGCGGTGGAACAGGCGCGAGAACAGGAAGCGGTCGAAACGGCCTGCTTCGCCTTCATCCAGAAGCGTGGCGTTCTGGAACAGGTTCTTGCTTTCAATTGCGAAGCTGACGAATTGCCGCTCGCCGCGATCCGACCAATATAGCCGGAACTCATTCATATCTGTGACAATGGCCCAGGTCGGAATGATCGGTTCATATCCGAACATGCCCTTCCGAGCGGCATAGAGATAATCGAGGCCCTGCTTCACTGGCGAGCGGGTATTGCCCTTGCGCTTTTGCGGAGCATCAAGGTCGCTCTTGATGTCCTTGAACTCGACCAGAACCTGCGGAATTGGGATTGCCTCATTCGGCGTGAAATGCCCCAGAGCGGCGTCAGCCTCGCCTGTCCCGCCACGCTGACCTGCACCAGCAACCGGAAATGCAGGATAAAGGGAGTAATTCTCCTCACCGCCCGCTTGCCCTGCGTGAACATATCCCCACGTCGCTGAGAAGAATTCTTGCAGCAATGCAGATTGGGCAGTCGTTTCTTTCTGGACCCCGCGCGCTGCCCAGCGTTTTAACCTTTCGAGAAGCTCGGCCTCTTCCAAGCTATCTTTGAAGGTTTCATATTCATGGGCCCAAACGGAACGTAGAAATGACTTAGAAATAAATGAATTTTGAATATCGGCCATCAAAGAAGACTCCCCTTCAAATAAAAGATAAACACGATAAAAATACCAAATCTCTTCTACGTTAACGGACACTATTCCCAACGACTACGTTAAGTGCAAGACTCAGACAGCTCACAGGGACAAGAAAAAATATCAACCTCGGGTTTAATTACAGTAACTTCTCCGTATCAAAAAATCCAATGCAAAGTGTTGAATTATTAAAAATATCAACACTTTGTCTTCATTCAATTCATTGAGCTTCCCTTATCAGCCTCCAGAAAGATCGATCAACTATAAATAGCAAATCACCCAGCGATACCTCTCATCCGCACCGGCCACATGCTCACCTTTCAGCACAACATCCAATGGGAAATGGCTTCTGCTTCGAGATTGGGTCAGGGTCGCGGGAGTATACTGATATCCCGTGTTTAGGTTTCTCTCTGTCTCCCCCTACTCCGGTCCCTTCCTCGATCGTTTCGCTTGGATAAATTCCGTAAATTTCGCGGTTTACGGTGTCTCGGGCGCGCCGTCTTGGGCGACGTCTCCATCGTCTCCGACGGTCACCGCATCACCCACCAACTCAACACTTTAAGATTTTTCGCGGTTCGCAAAGAGTTTTCCGGATTTTGGGGGAGGTATCCACAATATTGCGCAGAGAGAGAGCTTGAGCGGGGTTCCCATGCATTGGAGCGTCCCTATCCTGAAGGCATCGGACCACAGGAGAGACGCTTTGGAACACAAGGACAAGAGATCAAAATTGGACGGGGATGGCAAAATTTCCTCATCCGCCCCTCTTGTCATTTCACGGCCGGATGATCATCCTTTGATTGAAGCGACTGTCAGGCTCTTGGCCAAACACGCTGCATGGGTAGATTATACCGCCTCACTTAAAGGCGGTGACGATCAATGACGCTATTCCCTTCCAGAAGGATGTAACGCTATGCCCGCATACCGTGCCGCTATCTACGCCCGCTTTTCCAGTGACCAGCAACGCGATGCCTCAATCGAGGACCAGTTTCGCGTGTGCCGCCAATTGGCGCAGAGCAAAGGTTGGACCATTGTTCGAACCTTTGCCGACCGCGCGATCTCCGGCGCCACGCAACATCGTCCTCAGTTTCAGGAGCTTCTGGCGGAGGCCAAAGCAGGCCAGTTCGATATCGTCATTTCAGAAAGCCTCGACCGCCTCTCGCGGGATCTCGAACATATCGCAGGCTTTGCCAAAACAATGACCTTCCTTGGCATCCCAATCTTCACAGTCGCCGAAGGTGAGATCAGCGAACTCCACATCGGCCTCAAAGGGACGATGTCCGCCCTCTACCTCAAAGACCTCGCGCAAAAGACCCATCGCGGATTGGAAGGCCGTATCCATCAAGGTAAATCCGCAGGCGGGATCTCCTATGGCTATCGCGTCATCCGTGAACTCCTCCCCGATGGAACCGTCACCACGGGGGATCGCTCCATCCATCGAGACGAAGCCGCTGTCATCCGTCGCATCTTCACAGACTACGCCAAAGGAACCTCCGCTCAAGCCATTGCCAAAGCGCTGAACAACGAAGGTATCGCAGGTCCTATCAGCGGAAAGGGTAGCGGAGAATGGAACCCCTCCACCATCGCAGGCAACGCAAAACGCGGAACAGGCATCCTTAATAATGAACTCTACATTGGTCGATTGGTCTGGAACCGCCAAACCTATCCGAAGAACCCGGAAACAGGCAAACGTCATGCGCGCCTGAACCCGTCCGATCAATGGCAATACACAAACGTCCCAGAGCTCCGGATCATCAATGACGATCTCTGGGACGCAGTCAAAGCCCGTCAAAAGGCCATCCGCGTCAAGATTAACCCCGCAGGCTGTCTCACCGCAGGTCTACGGCCCGAACGTGCCCGTCGACCCGTCTATCTGTTTTCCGGATTGGTGAAGTGTGGCTGCTATGGATCGAGCTATACGCTCATCAATAAGACCCGCTACGGCTGCGCCGCCGCCCGCAACAAAGGTGAGGCGATCTGTACCAATCGTGCGACCATCCTACGAGAAGACCTCGAAGATCGTGTGATCACAGGCCTGCGGGACCGGCTATGGTCCCCCAAAATGGTCAGCGCCTTCGCCGACCAATACCGCAAATCCTACAATAGCTATGCAGCCAATGTTTCAGCCGAACGGGAGAAAGCCGAACGCAAACTCGCAAAAACGCAATCGGCGATCGACCAAATCACAAAAGCCGTCGAAGAGGGGATGTATCACCCCTCCATGATCGCGAAGCTCACAGAACATGAAGCCGCCAAAGAGGCCCTCGAACGGGAACTCGCCTCAGAGCCCCCTGCTCCAACATTGCGGCTCCATCCGAGCATGAGCACCCGCTTCAGAGAGCACATTCACTCCCTGAGCGTCGCACTCCGCGAAGACCATTTACGGGCAGAGGCGATTGAGATCCTGCGCGGGCTCATTTCAGAAGTGAGGATGGTTCCGGATGCCGATGCGCGAGGTGGGCATCAGATGGAATTGGTCGGCGATTTGGCCGGAATTCTTCAATTAAGTGAGGGAGATAGAGGTAAACGCCAGTCCATTATCGCAGGAGGGTCGGTTACGTTGGTTGCGGGGGTAGGATTTGAACCTACGACCTTCAGGTTATGAGTGAGGAGGTGATGCTTATCAAATTGTATCATCGAGTAGCAAATCTTAGCAAATTATGACATTATACTATTGTATTTAAACAAATTTTTACTGAACCATTGCACCAAGAGCGCTCAGCAGCTACCATCAAGCATCATATTTAACGCGGCAATTAACGTGGCAATTATACGATGCTGACCGATCGCACAATACGAGACGCAAAACCGAAACCGTCCGTGTACCGCCTGCGCGATGCAAACGTGGTTTGCAGAGGTTTCGGCGTGGCAGTCGCCCCATCAGGCAAGAAGACCTTCTTCTTGTCGTACACCTCACCTGAGGACGGGAAGCGCAAGCAGGTTGCCATCGGCCAGTTCCCAGCCCTGTCACTGAAGGAAGCCCGCCTCAAAGCCGGGGCCCTGCGCGAGAAGGTTAATGAGGGACAAGACCCAGCCGTCGAGAAGAAGCGAGCCATCGATGCTAGGCTGGAACAACGAGCACTCGGCACGTTGGGCGACTTAATCGATCTTTACGTGGCCGACCTCGAAATAGACGGAAAACGCGCGGCGGTAGAGGTGAAACGGATCAAGGAGAAGAATATTCCTTCCGCCCTTCTAGAGCGGCCTGCCCACCAGATTACTAAAGAGGACGTTCTTGACACCCTAACGCCGATTGCACAGCGGGGCGCACTGGTTCACTGCGATAATGTGCGAGCCTATCTTCGTGCCGCCTTTGAATTGGGCCTAAATGCTGAGTCCATGACGCGCTGGCGAGGACAAGCCGCCAAGTTTAATCTGCAACACAACCCGGTAGCGACGGTCAAAAAGACGGTTAGCAGAAAGCCACGCGGCATGCGGGCTTTGTCTCGCGACGAGGTGCGGCAGGTCTGGCACTCCGACAACCTCACAGCGCCGATGCTGCTGGCCCTCAAGTTTCTTTTGGCAACCGGGCAGCGGGTCGAAGAGGTTCTGCACGCAACATGGGCCGAGTTCGATTTGGGCCAGATGGTGTGGATCATCCCCGGGGAGCGCAGGAAGACGCGGGGCAAGACCTCAGAGCCACACATTGTTCCCCTTACAGATTTTCACCTGCAGCTGCTGGACGAAATCAAGCGCGAGACGGGGCACGATACATACCTCTTCCCCGCCCAAGGAGGGGCGACACCACGACGTTACGATGTTCTCACAAATGCCGTGCGCAAGTATGTGGCCGCGAGCGGCATGGTGAGCTTTTCGCCTCGTGATATTCGGCGGACCTTTAAAACCCTATCGGGGTCTATGGGCATCTCTCTAGAGATGCGGAACAGGCTACAAGGCCACGCAATGACGGACGTGGGTTCGATTCATTACGACCGATATGACTACTTGACCGAGAAGCGCGCCGCTATGGCAGCGTGGACATCTGACTTAACCGAGATCGTTAAGGGGGTAGAGCAATGAGTGAAGAAGGCAAAAATCCACTGGACCGCGCTGGCACAGCGCTGCTTCATGCCGCTAAGCTGCAGGCCCAACTGGGGCCCCAAAATACATTAAAAAATGAGGGATATTGCGCCCTTCTCGCGTCAGCACGGCGCAACCTAGAACTGGTCGACCCATTATCAGAACCTCATAAATTCTCGGCAACAAAAACAGCCCTTGAAACGCTAGAGGCGATTGAACGCGGCGACAGCGCACTGGGTGGCATTGAGATATTCAAAGCCCTCGTCGAGTCCGTTCACGGCGGCAAACGCGACATGGATTTCGGGGGCCGCAGACGGCAAGGGCCGAAAGTCTCCGTGGATCAAGCATTCCTGCGAGCAGCAGCCGTTGCATTATGGGAGGAGTTTCCAGAACAACGCGATCAGCTTGTAAGCGAAGCTCGCACGGCGATCGGCGCCGGAACAAAAGCTAAGCTACGGAAATTAGTTGAAAACCATAACAACCGGCACGATGCAGAGATTGCCAAATCGGGCTCCCCACTGAGCGTTCACATGCGACTAGTGCGCGACCTGATTGAGCGTCATGGGTATCGTACGCTTAACGACTTCGCCTGATTTCCCCTACGTACCCCCCATCACATGTAGGGAACAGTTCAGCCCACCACTGAGAAACTTTCACTCAGCACGGAGGGCCATCATGGGCACCCAGAACACTAAACCGGAGCTTATCGTCGCCGACGAGATCGCTCAGCGCATCCCTTACAGCCAGAACCAACTGCGCCGCCTAGAGGCGCAAGGCTGCTTCCCCAAACGCATTCGCATCGGTGCAAACCGTGTTGCATGGGTTCGCGCAGAAATCGACGACTGGATCGAAGCGCGCATGAATGCGCGCAATGGGGAGGTGGCATGATGGCACACCCCGCAATCGAATTCTTAGACCTGCTCGACCCCTCGTCCGAAGCTCGCTTTAACATCGAGACCTACACGGACAAGAAGGACAAGCCAAAGTCCGATCCCTTAAGTAAGCGCTTCACAGTCCTGTCGAGCGCACAGGTGGAACAGCTGCTTCCTCAACTTGAAACGCTGAACGCTGAAGGGGCGGCAATCTACATCGCCGTCAATGAGTTCACAGGGCAGCGCAAAATAGAGAACCTTAATAGGGTTCGAGGAGTCCACGCCGACTTGGATCATGCAACGGAAGAGCAGCTGCAGAACCTGCGCGCAATCCTAACTCCTACTATCGTTGTCCAAAGTAGCGTTGGCGCCAAGCAACATTGGTACTGGCTTCTTTCTGGAGGTGAAAAACTCGATTCTGATCAGACTGGCGGTTTAAACCGAGGCCTCGTTCGATTTGGCGCGGATAAGGCGGCTGTTGACGTTACACGTTTGCTCCGCCTACCTGGCTTTCGGCATATGAAACTGTTCACGAAAACCGATGGCAATGAGACATACGCCACTGACCCGGGCTCCTTCCCGCTTGTCAAAATAATCGAGCATGGTCCCCGCTACACAGCGCAAGAAATTCTCAACGCGTTTTCGGCCGGGCTGGATCAGCTAGACAGGTCGAAGGCAACGCCCGGCAAAATAGCGACGGATGGCTTACGCCCCGAAAACCGCAAGGTGGACGAAGCCGTGGCGTACTTCAAAAACTTCGAACCCGAACTTTGGCAGGGCCGATGGCAGGACTATGAAGACCCACTGACAAATGCCAACCCGTTCTCGTCACAATCGGAAGCCGACTATCACTTGGCACGCCGCTTAGCTTACTGGGCCGCAAATGACTATCAAGACGAGGTCGACCTGCAAGCCTTTGTTGAAGCGGTCTTTGAACAGTCCGGGCTCGCGCAAAGAACTAAGTGGCAAGATCGACAAGATTACAGGGCCAGTACAATTCAGCGTAGCTGCGCAGGTGTAATAGCCCCCGGTCGGTCCATAACAGCAACGACGAATATTGCGAATTCGGCACAACCGGACTGGAGCCTAAGGGGCGACCTCATTGGCGCACGGTTCTTCAGGGATCGTTATGCTGGCGCGATGGTCTTTGTTGTTTCGATTGGTAAGTGGTTACGATGGTCAAAAGATGACCAAAAATGGCTATGGTGCGAGTTGGGTGAACACATCGAGGCGGCGAAAGAGACCGTCTTAGAACTCCATCGCCTAGCCATGCAAAACGGTGCGACCAACCCTGACGCATGGAAAAGCGTTATTTCGATGATGGCAGCGCTCCAGACCGAAGCGCGGATCAAAGCTATGCTTGAACTGGCCAAGTCCGAACCAAAGATGAGCATTCTACCCGAGGAATTAGACGCTCATGCGGACCTTGTCGGCGTTCGAAACGGGATAGTAGACCTACGGACAGGCACACTGCGCACGAATGAACCCTCACTCTACATCACGAAGTACATCGCGCATGATTATGTACCGGGGGCGGCTTGCCCTACATTCACGCGGTTTCTGAACGATGTTTTCCTCGGCGACGGCATAACGATCGACGCAATTCACCGATTGTTAGGCCTCACTTTGACCGGGCGCACTGACGAAGAGGTTATCGTATTTTGCATCGGCAAGGGGGCAAACGGTAAATCAATCTTTGGGAATATCGTATCTGCGATCATGGGGGCGCACTCGACAGTCGCACCCTCTTCACTACTGGCATCGAGGCGAAACGACGATCATAGTGCCCGATCGGACTTGGCAATGCTCCACGGTGCGCGTTTGGTATCGATCAACGAACTTCCCGGCGGCATGATGTTAGACGAAAACATCACCAAACAGCTTGCTGGTCGTGAGCCCATTTCGGCTCGGTACCTATATAAGGAACATTTCACCTTCCTGCCGCGATTTACCCCCTGGGTGCGCACCAATCATCGCCCCATCATTAAGGGCACAGATAATGGGATATGGCGTCGCATGGTGATTGTCCCATTCAACCGGACTTTTACCCTAGAGGAGCAGGACACGGGGCTAGAAGCGAAGCTCTTGGCCGAGGCCGATGGCATCCTTGCCTGGATGGTCGCAGGTGCAAAGCGCTACCTGAAAGATGGCTTACGGCACAGTCCTGTCATGAAAGCCGAAGTGGCGAACTATAGATCAGACAGCGACCTACTGGGCGAGTTTCTGTCAGATCGAACCAATCTGAGCCCAACCGCTGAAACAAAGCAATCCGAACTCTACTTACGCTATAAAATCTGGTGTGACTCCAACGGCCTCAGGCCGGTCACCAAGCGCGTTCTAAACGAGCAGCTTTCCGAACGAGGCATCGGACAGCGAAAAAGTGGCTCGGTTCGCTATTACACAGGCGTGGAGTTGCCGTCGATGTCCGCGGACTAGGGTGGATTTGGACAAGTTGGACGGAAAAAACGGGTTTTGTGTAAAGTCTATATATAGATTTTCATACAGCGAAGTTTACACAAAATGGAATAATCCCGTCCAACGTGTCCAACTCTCACTGTGAACGCAGCAGCGATCCAACGGGTCCTGCGGAAAGACCGATCCATAGCGCTTGTACCTGTCGGCAATGCTACCTTCCATGCCGACGCACATCTCGCCCCCCTACAATCTCAACCCTATTGAAAACGGGAGAACAGCTAATGACTACCATCTCGATCCGCATTCATAGCGAACATAGCGATCAAGCTGCCGGCATCATCTCGGCCATAAAAAAAATCGCCGCATCAACGGAAGGGTACTTTGCATGCCAACTTGGCGATCCGGAGTTGAACCTACGGCATTACCAAGAAATGCATCTGCATACACTCGAGCTCAGCGCCAGAATTGCGGAACAAAGGCCATATTCGATCATAGACGATGCAGCCGACACCTCGGAAAATTACTGACTGGGAGGAACGCCCGTGAGAACCGATGCACTCAACATCACACTGTTCGGTCGCATCCTTGCTCCTCGCTGTAATGCACGCTCCAAACGTAGCGGAGAACAGTGTCGAAAGGCTGCAATGCGCGGAAAGGATGTCTGTAGAATGCACGGCGGCGCATCTACCGGGCCAAAAACTGCATACGGCCGAAATCGCTGTGCCGCGGCTAAAACGGTCCATGGTCGCGAGACGCGCGAGATACGAAAAAACCGTGACGCGAAATTGAGAGAACTGCGGCTAGTGGAGCAAACGATGAAAAGCCTCGGCATGATCACTTAAAATGCAGTGTAAGTCGGGTTTGCAAAATGGCTTAACCCTACGACATGATAGGGCGGATTGCGGTCATTCGCTGCAATCAGAGCCAATGACCGCTTTCGCTATTAAAAGGTATATCAAGGTGTCAGGAGGCGATCATAGTCCCCTCGGACGTTGAGAGTGAAGGTGACAGGATTGTCTGTGCGATTGCGCCAATACCAGCCGTGGGTTCCATCAAAGGCGGCGGTGAGAGTTCCCTCTTGGGACGGTTCACCGCGGCCCTGTTCGTAGCTGATCGAACCGTCGCCATCGCCGTGCATATCGTAGTTCAGGACGCTTCCATTGGCGGTCCACTCAAAGATAGCCTCTTGGCCTTTGGTCATCCTGAGCTTTGCTTCGATACCGTCGCCCGGTTGCAATGTGAAACTCCATGTATCGCGCCAGGTGGTAACTTCGGCTTGCGGCACCTCTACGGGTATTTCCTCGACAGCGGGCGGTGTGACAGTGACACCTTTGGCAACGAGCATCGCCAGCTGAGCCTCAATCGCGTCGAGGCGTGCGAGGAGTTGTGGGGCGGATGCTGCCTCTGCGGCGACTTCGGCATAAAGGCCCTGCTTGATCTCGCCCATTTCGGTTAATCCCATGGGGCGGCCTAGACCTGTAAGGTCGATACCGTATTCTGCAGGCAACCAGAACAGAGTGAGGATTGCACCGGCCGCGACAGTGGAGCCTAGCGTTGCACGTATGAGGCCAGCACCAGAAGTCTTAACGCCGCGCACGTGACCGTGTTGATCGTATTGGTTATTTTGCATTGTCTTATCCATTCAACTTCAAGCGACAATCCAGCCGGTGACTTGGAACCCCATCAGGGTAAAACCAGCGATCATCATGAGAACGTTCACGGCATAGGCTTGCCGTGCGAAGGCAGGCGTAGCGCGCCAGCGGGCCATGAACACCAAGATGGCTGAAAGTGCCAGTAACTGACCGACCTCTACGCCAACGTTGAACGCCAAAAGGTTCGGTAGAAGGCCGTCTTCTGCAATGTTGTAGTCGAGGATTTTCGATGACAAGCCGAAGCCATGTAGAAACCCAAAGAGCAGCGTCGCGATTTTGGTATTGGGTTGAACGCCGAACCATGCACGAAATGCACCGAGGTTATCGAGAGCTTTGTAAGCAACCGAGAACCCGATGATGGCATCGATGATATAGCTGTTGATGCCAAAATTGAACCAAACCCCTGCGAGCATGGTCGTGGAGTGTCCGATCGCGAAAAGGGTCACGTAAATGCCAATCTCTTTCATCCCGTAGAGGAAAAAGATCACCCCAAGGAGAAAGAGGATGTGATCGTATCCCGTCACCATGTGTTTGGCGCCGAGATACATAAAGGGGATGATCTTTGCCCCAGTGATTTCTTGTATATAGCCCTTGTCGCCGAGTGTAACGGCATGGGCGAACCCCATATCGGCCCAAAGGACCGAGATGCCTAGGGATAAGATGAGGGCAATCGCCCATCGGTAGGTGGCCGGTCTATTTGCTCCGGCAGTAGCAGTGGTCATTGTGATGTCCTTTGTCTGACTACGTCAGGCGCACCTTATCTGCGCCAATTCTGAGCGGTCAGATGCGGCGCGGAGGTCGATGGAAATCATCTACGACGGAGGATCGCATGACGAGGACGACATTGGTCGCATGGCTCTGCACGATCTGCATCACCCCGACGTCGTGAAAGGTCATCGCTGCCTCGGCGTGATGTTCATGATCAAAAGGATCGTGGTCTGATGGATGATCTGTGTCGTGGCTATGTCCGTGGTCCGCAAGGTCGACCAGATCTATCGCGGCATCAGGTCCATGCGTCATCACCACCCCCACTGGCGTCGCCAGCAGTGCAAAGATCAACAATAGACACCCGAACACGCGTTTCACAGAAACAGGACCCTCCTATTTGTCTGATTGTTTTATCCCCCCATGGGGGATAGGATCAACCCATGTCAGACACACATTCACACGACTCTCACCCGGCCCTGATCAAACGCCTTAAGCGGGCGAATGGTCACCTCCGTCATGTCATTGAGATGATCGAAGAGGGTAAGTCCTGTTCGGATATTGCGGTGCAGTTGCAAGCCGTTGAGAGGGCTGTGACCGCTGCAAAACGCACCCTGATTTACGACCACATCGATCATTGTCTGACGGATGGTCAAGATCTGTCAGAAATGCGCGCCCTTTCAAAACTTTTGTAGGTCGACATGCTCGCGATACTTAGCAATCGAACCTATCGGCACCTATTCGCGGCTCAAGTGATCGCCTTGATCGGCACGGGGCTGGCGACAGTCGCACTAGGGCTATTGGCGTGGAACCTAGCTGGGGACGATGCTGGGTTGGTCCTTGGTACGGCGCTTGCGATCAAGATGATCGCCTATGTAACCTTGGCCCCTGTTGCATCGGCCCTGGCAGATCGTGTCCCGCGCCGTGCAATGCTCGTCTCGCTTGATCTGATTAGGGCGGCGATTGCGCTGTTCCTGCCGTTCGTCACCGAGGTTTGGCAGGTCTATATTCTGATCTTCTTCCTTCAGGCCGCATCGGCAGGCTTTACGCCGACCTTTCAAGCAACCATTCCCGATGTTCTCCCAGATGAGGCTGAGTATACGCGTGCGCTGTCTCTCTCTCGATTGGCCTATGATCTAGAGAGCCTCTTGTCGCCCATGTTGGCTGCTGCTCTCCTCACCATCGTCAGCTTTCCTGTCCTATTCGGCGGAACAGTGATCGGATTTGCGGTTTCTGCATTTCTGGTCCTGACTGTGACGTTGCCTTCGGCAAAGGCCGGCACGCGGCGCGGAATTTGGGATAGAACGACCAGAGGCATTCGTATTTATCTTGCCACTCCACGCCTTCGAGGACTGCTGGCTTTGAACCTCACGGTCGCTGCCGCCGGCGCGATGGTAATCGTGAACACGATCGTCATCGTCAAAAGCCGTTTCGGCCTTGGCGAACCAGAAGTGGCCCTTGCGCTAGCAGCCTTTGGGGGCGGATCAATGATCGCTGCCCTTCTTCTGCCGCGCGTCCTCGACAAAATAGAGGATCGTCCACCTATGCTAATCGGCGCTGTTCTCCTGACGTTCGGAACACCCCTTGGCTATTGGGTGACATCGCTACCGATGCTGATCGGTGTCTGGCTGTTGCTTGGCTTTGGATACAGCCTGACCCAAACGCCATCTGGTCGGTTGCTCCGCAAAAGTGCTCAAACCGAGGACCGCCCCGCAATCTTTGCCGCGCAATTTGCATTGAGCCATGCTTGCTGGCTGATCACCTATCCGCTCGCCGGACGGTTCGGTGCAGGTTTTGGCCTGGACGTCACATTCATACTCATGGGTGCTTTCGCTGCCTTCGGCCTCATCAGCGCGATGATCCTTTGGCCCGCAGATGACCCGCAAATCATCGAGCACGACCACAGCGACTTGCCACCGGATCACCCGCATCTTCGGGATCACGGCAAAATCCATTCTCACCCCTTGATCATCGACGACCTTCATCGCCATTGGCCGCGTGGAGCGTAGGGCCACCAGAGCACTTGAAGGTCAAACGCTCTGGCAGATCATTTTCGTCCTCAGTTGATACCGTTAGCGCGCTGCAATTCACGGACATAGGCGACGATTGTATTCACATCGCTGTTCGTCACGCCCGCTTGCGGTGGCATGTTCCCAAAGGGCCAATGGTGCGCTTGCACTCCGTTCTGAACCGCCATCATAAACGCCATATCGCCGTGGTGATTGGGTTCATAAATGGGGTGGATCAACGGCGGCCCAAAGCCCATCTTGCCCGTCGCATTGCTGCCGTGACAGGTGGCACAAACAGCGTCATAGGCCGTTTTCCCGAGCTGCGCCTGTGCTGACAATTGATCGGGCACCACAATACTGGCGAGCGGAGCACCTTCGGGAGGGAGTGTCTTTTCAGACGTCGAGGGGACTGGTGTTTCGGGGATTGCCACATACGCAGCGACACAAAGGGCTGCGATGGCAGCTCCCACAACGAGTAGTTTTTTCATGATCATGTCCTGAATAGCCCTGCCATTATGCAGGGTTGAAAAGCCTTGGAACCGGAATGGTTCCATCTAATTTTAGTTAATCACACGCGTGGAGGTGGAAGATCTGATTGCGGACGAAGGCTCTGCCAAGTGCGTCCCAGCTGCACCGGATGAGCCTGCGCTATCGGTTCCGCCGACCAACTTTCCACACTGGGAATAAGCACGCTGAACAAACAACAGTGGCCCGTCATACAGGCCATCCCATGCTCCGCCCCATCACCCATGCCGTGCGAATTGTTAAGACATCCATCACAATCATTAATTGCCATATCATGCCCAGTATACGCCTGACCCAAGCTCGGCAAAACGAGCGCGGCCGAGGTGAACAGCAAGAAAATGGCAAAGATAATTCGCAAAACGAGTTCCAATTATCAGGCCACCAACTATGACCCTGATTGTCGACCCAGGTCAATGGGACGTGGCGCTGATCACGTTATTGGGACAACTGGTCGTCCCTGCAAATCTCGAGGATGGTCCTGAACGGCTATTTTGGAACGGGAATTTACTCCCATGTGCAAAGTCGTACCGCACCAGGCCTCAAATGACTGCACTGGGGGAAGCTGCTCCGCGGCGGTCGGCCATGGGCTTCACGGCAGCATTGGGCCGAAGAAGGAAAGTGGAACTTCGCCGCGCATGTGCTGAATGACCTCAATGGGCCGCCAGCCGCCCAACACCCGCGTCAACCCGTCTTCGCTCAGTCTATTCGCCTCATTTGCTCTCACCCTCAGGTCTCTTGACGGGCAATCGCGGATGAAACTGATGGCGGTGAAACGGGGACACCTCTGTTGAATGTTTCCGCGACATGAGCTTCGCACCGTAGGTTCCTGCCCTCGGTGGGACTATCGACCCTGCGCTCCCTCGCGCTTGACGATACGCCCGTCCTCCAGCGTCAGGATTCGATCGGCGCGATCCAGGATGCGGTTGTCATGGGTGACAAGAAGCGTGGTGGTGCCGCGCGTGGCCCCCATCCGTTTCAGGAGGTCGACCACTTCGGCCGCGCTGTCCTTGTCGAGCGCGGCGGTGGGCTCATCGGCCAGCACCAGCGCCGGATTTCCGACCAGCGCGCGGGCGACGGCCACACGTTGCTTCTGCCCCCCCGACAGGTTGGCGGGCAGATAGTCCATCCGGTCCGAAAGGCCGACAAGGTCAAGCGCACGGGCCGCGGCAGCCTCGGCCAGCGCATCAGGCACGCCCGGGCGCACCTGCACGCCCATGATGACGTTTTGCGACGCTGTCAGGCTTTCATGCAGGTTATGCGCCTGAAAGATGAAGCCCAGCCTTTGGCGCAAGCTTGTCAGTTCTGCCGCCCCGGCGCCGTGCAATTCGTGCCCCAGCAGCCGGACGGACCCTTCCTGCACCGCGCGCAGGCAGCCGACAAGCGTCAGAAGCGTCGTTTTGCCCGACCCTGACGGCCCCATCAACACGGTGAAGCTGCCCCGCTCCAGGGTCAGGTCGATGTCGAACATCGCCTGTTTTCTGGCGTCGCCCGTGCCGAACCAATGGTTCAGGCCGCGCACCTCGACGATGCTGTCCTCCGTCATCCCCGCCCCCTCAGAACAGATCGGCGGGATCTGCCGCCGCCAGACGCCGCGTGGCGATGACCCCGGACAGCGCCGAAAAGACCACCGTCCCCACGAACACCGTCACGGCCATGTCAGGCGTCATGCCCAACGGCAGCGTCGTGACAGCCCCCATCAGCGCCAGGATGCCCGCGCCGATCAAGACCCCCGGCACGAAGCCGAAGAGCCCCAGCACCAGCGCCTCCTCGAGCACGATGCCGAGGAAGAAGCGCGGGCCGTAGCCCATCGCCTTGAAGGTCGCATATTCGCGCAGGTGATCGGCCACATCCGCCGACAGGACCTGATAGACGATCACCAGACCCACCAGCACCCCGATCAAGACGCCAAAGCCGAAAATCACGCCGGTCGGGCGCTGCGTCTGCTGATAGGTCAGGTCTTCCAGGGCGGCGTCCTCGTAGCTGCGGATGCGCAGGGATTGGTCCGAGATCAGCGCACGCAATCTCGTGACCGTCGCCGCCACTTCGGCCCCGGGCCGCAGGCGCAACAGGATGTGGTCAGGCGCGGCGGAACTGCGCGAGGGAAAGAGCGACAGAAACGTCTGGTCCGACGTCAGCATGAAGCCGTCGCCCCCGAACCCGCCCCCACCCACGAAGGTGCCCATGGCCGAAAGCGTTCGATCCTGCGCCTCGAAGCGTAGCGGCGTCTGGGGGCGGATGCCCGCAGCTTCCTCCACCGGCAATCCACGCGCCAGCCGGTCAAGGATCACGGCGTCCTGCACTTCCAGAAGATGCAGGCCGTCACTGACGCCTTGCGCGACAAAGCCGGGCTGGCTCGGGTCGATGCCGAATGTGGTGAACGAGATGCTGTTGCCGCCCCGATCCCAGGGCACATTGCCCACGAAAAGGCCCATGCCCTCGACCACATCGGGATCGGCCAACGCCTGCAACAGCCATTGCCGTGCGACATTGCCCCCCTCGGCCAGCGCGTTCGCGTCCGAGGCCGAGATCATGATATCTGCCTGAAAGAACTCGTAGGGTTTCAGCGTCGCAGCCGCCAAGGAGTTCATCAGCCCGAGCTGCACGAAGACCAGAACATTCGCGAAGGCCACACCGGCCAGCGCGGCGGCGAAACGGCCCCGTTTGTGGGTCAGTTGCAGCCAGCCGATGGGCAGCCGCCCCATCAGGCGTTGCAAGAGCCGCGTCATTGCCCGACCCGTGCGGCGGCGCCCGTGTCGATCCGCGCCACCGCCTCCAGATTGGTGTAGCGCGCGGCAACTTCCGAGGATGCGGCATCGAGCGCGACCAGAACCCGGATCACGCGGGCATCCGAATTCGCTGCCGCATCGTCGGAAATCAGCCCCTGCCGACCGACCGTCAGTCCGATGCTTTCGACCGTCCCGGACAGCGACCGACCCAGCGCATCGGCCACGATCTCGACCGGCTGGCCGGGCGCGACATGGGCGATGCGGTCCTGCCAGATCTCGACCTCGGCCATCATCTGGCCGGTCGCGCCCATTTCCATGATCCCCTCGTTCGGGGGGCGCTGGCCGGGGGTGGCATGAATGTCGAGGATCGTGCCGTCGATCGGCGCGCGCACTTCGGCCCGGCCCAGATCCATCCGGGCACGGTCTAGTTCCGCCTCGGCTGCGGTGACGTTGCGCGCGGCCACCACGACATCGGGCTGATCGTCGATGGCCAGTGCCGCGAAGCGGGCAAGCGTCGCCTCGGTACGGGCCACGGCCTGCGCCGCCTCTGCAGCGCGGGATTGCGCGGTCTCGAGCGTCGCGGTCGTGGCGATGCCCCGCTCCGTCAGCGCCGCGGTCCGCTCGAGGCTGGCGGCGGCCTCGGAAGCACTGGCGCGGGCCTGATCGAGGCTTGCCTGGGCCTCAGCGCGGCTGGCCTCGATGGCGGCGCGGGTCTGCATCAGGGTCGCCTGCCGCACGGCAAGATTGGCCTCGGCCTGCAGGACGGCGCCTTCCAGCGCCTGAGCATTGTCGAGGCGCGCCAGCACAGCACCGCGCGCCACATTGTCCCCGATGGCCACAAGGATCTCGGCCACACGCGCATCGCCCGCGCCATAAGGGGCCGCCACGATGGCCACATCGCCCTGCGGCATGATCCGGGCAAGCCCCAGAACGTCCGATGGCAGAAGGGTTTCCACGATTTCCTCGGGAACGTCGATCTCGGGCGGCAGCGCAATGGGGTTCTCGGCCCCGTCCCCCGGTTGCAGCCCGGTCAGCGCGTAGAAATTCTGCAGCCCCGGTGGCTGGTAGTACATGCCGATCACCGCCCCCGAGAACATGAACAGGGGCACCAGCAGGATCAGGAGGTAGCGTTTGCGAAAGAGCCTGCGCCGGGGCTTGGGGGCCTCGGGGCGGTGCAGGTCGAGGGGCAGGTCGGGGTGGTCGGTCTGGGTCATGCCCGTCTTCCTGTTCGTGGTAGTGTGAGGGGGAGGCAGCGCCGCCCCTTACTGGTCGTCTCAGCGCGCGGGCCGGATCATCCGCTGCATCACGTTGTTCTTGAGGACGAGCTTGTGGAACGGGATCGCCACCACATGCAACACAATCAGCGCCAGCAGCATGACTTTGAGCACGTTATGGGCTTGGGCCGCGGCCTGCACGTCGCCGAACCACATCAACCCGCCACTGACGGACATGGCAGCGAGGATCGCGTAAAAGCCCCAATGCGCGACATGGCTCAGCGTCTTGAGCGGCGTAGGCTCGTTTTCCGGCGCGGGCGGAACGCCGCGGGTCAGCCTCAGCACCAGCCGCCAGAGGACAAAGGCGAGGATCAGGATACCCCCCGCCACATGGGCGAGGATCAGCGGCGAAAAGGCGACTTCCTGCCCTCGCGTATAGGCGTCCCACGCCGATGCGATACTGTCCTTGAAGATGTATTGTCCGGCCACAAGCAAGGCCACGATCCAGTGCAGGCCGATCTGTGTGGCGGAATATCCGGTTTTATCAATCATGGTTCGGTTCCTTTGCCATCAGAGGGGGGGGGCGAAGCCGCCCCCTTTTGTTTCATTTGGGTTAATCGGCAGGTGCCGCACTGTCGTTGACATGGATCAACCGCATCCGGGACCATCCTGTGCGCATGAGTTCGAGGGCTTTGGCCGTAGGCTAACGAGTGATGATCCGATTGCCGGGCGTGCGATCTTCCGGTCCAAGGCTACCGCATCTCGACCGATACGGGGCACCAAACTCCAAAAAAGGGGTCCGCACCTGATCCTCGCCGACGAACCACTCGCGGCACTCGATGAGGCGCGCAAGGCCGAGGCGTTGGAGCTGAGACGCGGCCTTGAGGTGCATGCGATCATGAAGTCCGTAGCAGTTGCCCCCGAGGAAGTCGGACTCGTTTGAGCGCACGATAAACTCGGGTGGAAGATCATGGTGGGTGATCGCACCGAGCATTCGTAGTGAACTTCAAGCTGGCCTGCGCCGCGCCTTCCGTCCCCAATTGGCCGCGCCAAGAGCGAATGGCTGGTATGGTGAAGCTGCGCCGCGGCGGTGTCACTCGATCCCAGGGTCGGCAATGGGCCGTTAGCCACCTAAGCACTAACGGACGTGGTAGAGTGAGAATGATCCAACTAAAAATTAGGTATGGTCAATAAGAACCCCCGCAGGGCCGCCACTCTTTGCAGAGATTACGATAACCACGCCAAGCGCGAGGCTTAACTCAAAGAACTGCGCGAACTTAAGAGTTGGATGAAGGGTGCATGCTTGATCCTGTACTGCCGCCAGTGCTTATGAGAACGTCACCAGTTATGAAGGCGGCCGTGTGCGCATCGTTCGTCTGGAATAGTTTGTGTAGGCATTTCGGGTCCCATCTAGGTAAATAGGGGGGTACCCCTCCGGTGGGGTCTTTAGAACCGGCCTTTCGAGGTACGGGGGGGGATGGTCTCAATTGGACGGTACCTATCACTGACCCTGCACACATTTAGGCCCAATGGCATGGGAGCATAATCACATCCATTGTTATGACTACGACCAGACCCTAGCTATGCTCAAACGTGGCAACGAACGCGACAATGCTTCATGCGATCGAAACGCAAGAACCGCCCAAGTGAGAACTAAGACTTTGATATAATTGAATTTTTTTTGGTTGCGGGGGTAGGATTTGAACCTACGACCTTCAGGTTATGAGCCTGACGAGCTACCGGGCTGCTCCACCCCGCGCCGATTGTGACTATTGAGTCACTGGTGCGTTAGT
>NZ_JALKCU010000004.1 GCF_023540835.1 Marivivens geojensis | reverse complement strand
GGCGCGTCTCGCCACCGCAAACCATTGCGATTGATGAAGATAATGCCGCTCAACACCCGCTTGTCGTCAACACGAGGCTTGCCGTGAGACTTCGGAAAGAAGGGCTCCAGCTTTGCCATCTACGCATCGCTCAGCCAATAAAGGTCGTTCATGTCATCGCTCCGTTTTCGGAGCCGTGAATCACGCAGCGCTCAGGAAATCAATGCATCCTGACCCTAAGGTGTAGTGACGCAGCATCGCCGATTCATTAGTGGGAAGGTCAAAAAGTGCCGAACGCTGACGCTCGGTCAGAATGGTGCGATGCGCCATGTTTCTTTTGCTTTCTTTTTATAGTTTGCTTATTGATGATTAAGATGCTGAATAAGAAACTATTCTGATGGCTGAAAGCAGTGCTGTTTCAAGAGCAACTCAAACGAACGTTTGTGAAACATGCTGATCGGATATGCCCGCGTCTCAAAAGCCGACGGCAGCCAGTCCCTCGACTTGTAGCGGGATGCCCTGATCGCGTCAGGCGTCGAAGAGGACCAGATTTACTCGGATCTGGCATCCGGAAAGAAAGATGACCGCTCCGGTCTGGAGGCCTGCCTCAAGGCATTGCGTGAGGGCGATGTTCTGGTTGTGTGGAAGCTCGACCGCGTGGGCCGCAGTCTGCATCACCTGGTCAAGACCGTCAGTATGCTGTCTGAGCGCGGGGTTGGCCTTAAGGTACTCACCGGGCAAGGTGCGCAGATCGACACAACAACTGCGGCAGGTCGACTTTCATTTGGCGTCTTTGCGGCCTTGGCCGAATTTGAAAGCGAGTTGATCCGTGAACGCACAATGGCGGGTCTTCAGGCAGCCCGAGCGCGCGGTAGGAAGGGCGGACGAAAATTCGCGCTGTCAAAATCACAAGTGCGCATGGCACAGGCCGCCATGGCCAGTCGCGACACGTCTGTTTCAGAACTTTGCAAGGAATTAGGCGTGAGGCCCGTTACCCTCTATCGCTACGTCGACCCGAACGGCAATCTGTGAGACTACGGAAAGCGCGTCCTCGGGGCCTAACGTACTATTCTGCACCCAGCCGGAATCTACCCCTAGATGATCAGAAACGCAAAGGCTGACGTCGCCAATCGTTTGCCGGCTTAACGTCGATGGTATTGGCCTCCAGTCAATGGCTGTGTCTTTCTTGCATCCAACCGATATTTCCCTGAAGCTTGCAGACGGATTGGGATTCGCTTGGTGAGGATCAAGAGCGTCCTCAATAGTAAAATGGGACTCGTCGTGAAGTGGTTCTGTCGGCGTGAGAGCATTAAAAATGAGGCGCTTAAGCGAGTTTTGCGTAGAGAGATCATGATTTTTCGGCAATGCGACTTGGTGGAAACACCTTGGAAAAACGGTGGCGGGATCACACGCAATATCGCCAAAGAACAGGATAAAACGGGCACTTTGTGGCGGCTGAGCATGGCGGATGTGGATGGCGACGGGGCTTTTTCCATCTTTCCGGGCCTGACGCGTATCCTGACGGTCATTCAGGGCGATGGTATGGTGCTGCATGGGCCGGATGGCGATCTGCAGGCGGGTTATGCGCAGCCCGTGCGGTTCGACGGAGGGGCACCCGTCACGGCCACGCTGACCCAAGGCCCGATCCGTGATTTCAACCTGATGTTCGACACCGCGCGGTGCGAAGGCGATGCGCAGACCCTGCGCGATGCTGGCACCTATAAAGTCGGGCAAGCCGGGCAGACCTGTGTGCTGCATGTGATCGCGGGCACCGCGTCGGTGGAAGGTAAGGCTTTGGACGTGGGCGACACGGCGATCCGCACCGACGCGCCGTTGCGTTTCGATCTGGCGCAGGATGCGGTCGCACTGACCATCACCCTGCGCCCTAAAGACTAAAGCGAGGCGAGCAGGTCCGCGACCGCACTGCGATACCGCGCGACCACCGCGCCGCGCGCGATGTGCCGCCCGCCAGTTACATTGTGCCGCCCGGCAGACCACAGGTCAGTGATGACGGTGTCTTTCGCCGCGAAACACAGACCGTCAAGGATCTGGTCAGGTGTCAGGGCGCACAATGTGGGGTCAGTGCTGTCGATGGCGACCAAATCTGCCAGACGCCCCGGCGCAATTTCGCCCGCGTCGCGGCTCAAAGCCCGCGCACCGCCACGGGCGGCGCCGGTATACAGTGTGGCGCCGACCGAGCCTTCGCCGACCACCATCACGTTACGCGCCACGTCGCGCAGGCGTTGGGAATATTCCAGCGTGCGCAGTTCCTCGGTCAGCGAGATGTTGATGTTGCTGTCCGACCCGACACCGAAGGCACCGCCAGCCTCAAGGAAGGTGGGGCCGTTGAAGGGGCCATCGCCAAGGTTCGCTTCTGTAATGGGGCACAGGCCCGCGACCGCGCCGGAGGCTGCCATCGCGCAGGTCTCGCCCTCGGTCATGTGGGTGCCGTGGATCAGGCACCAGCCCGCGTCGACGGGGGCATTGGCCAAAAGCCACTCGACAGGACGTGCGCCCAGCCAATTCTGGATGTCCTCGACTTCCTTGGGCTGTTCCGAGATGTGGATATGCACCGGCCCGCCCTGATGATCCGCCAGCGCACGGGCCAGATCGTCGGGGGATGTGGCGCGCAACGAATGCGGCGCGATGCCCACGCGGGCGTCATCGGGCAGGGCGGAAAGCCCCGCACGCGCCCCTTGCACCAGATCGGCAAAGCGGTCGACATCATTGCCAAAGCGCATCTGCCCTTCGGCCAGCGCCACCTTGCCCGCCCCGCCATAGGTATACAGCACCGGCAGATGGGTCAGCCCGATGCCGGTCTCGCCCGCTGCCGCCATCACCCGCAGCGACAATTCGGCCAGCGCATCATAGGGCGCGCCGCCGCGTTGATGATGGACATAGTGAAACTCGCCCACGCTGGCATAGCCGGCTTCCTGCATCTCGACGAAAACCAGCGCCGCAATCGCCTCTATCTGATCCGGGGTCAGGCGATCCATGAAGCGATACATCAGATCGCGCCATGTCCAGAAGCTGTCGCGCCCGGCCTTGCGCATCTCGGTCATGCCCGCCATCGCGCGCTGGAACGTATGCGAATGCAGGTTGGCCATGGCGGGCAACAGGGTGTCGACGCGGGCGTCCCCCGATTTGGCGCTGGTGCCGGTCGTGATCTGGTCGATGCGCCCCTGATCAACGGTAATGCGAACATCCTGCGCCCAACCGGACGCAAGAAGGGCCTGACGGGCATGGATCATGGCTTTCATCCTGTATTTGCATTTTATGTATAGACATATTACACATAAATTTATACTAGAAAAGCGGAAACTCGCGAAAAGGACCGATCTTATGGCCGCCATGTCCCAGATTCTGACCGACCTGCACGCCGCGACCCTGTCAGGGACAGATGTGCCCTACGGAATGATTCGTGATGCGGCGATTGTCCTTCAGGACGGCAAGATCGCATGGGTCGGGCCGCAGGCCGATGTCCCCGCCGCCTATGCCGGTCTGGATCGGCGCGCATTGGGCGGGCGGATCGTGACTCCAGGCCTGATCGACTGTCACACCCATATCGTGCACGGTGGCGACCGCGCGGCCGAGTTCGAGATGCGGCTGAACGGGGCAAGCTATGAAGAAGTGGCGCGCGCCGGGGGCGGGATCGTGTCGACCGTCAAGGCGACACGCGCGGCCAGCGAAGAGGAGTTGCTGCAAGACGCCCTGCGCCGCGTTGACGTGCTGATCGCCGAAGGCGTGACGACCATCGAGGTCAAGTCCGGCTATGGTCTGGATACCGAGACTGAATTGCGGATGCTGCGCGTTGCCCGCGCCATAGCCGATGCGCGCCCGATCCGCGTCAGGACCACCTTTCTTGGGGCGCACGCCACACCTGCGGACTATGCAGGCCGCGATGACGCGTATATCGACGAGGTCTGCATCCCCACCCTGCGCGCCGCCCATGCCGAAGGGTTGGTGGACGCGGTGGACGGGTTCTGTGAAGGCATCGCCTTCCAGCCCGCACAGATCGCCCGCGTTTTCGACGTGGCACAAGAGCTGGGTCTGCCGGTCAAGCTGCACGCCGAACAACTGTCCAATCTGGGCGGCGCGAAGCTGGCCGCAAGCTATGGCGCGCTGTCGGCCGATCATATCGAATATCTGGACGAGGATGGCGTGCAGGCGATGGCGGATGTGGGCACAGTGGCGGTGATCCTGCCCGGCGCGTTCTATACGCTGCGCGAAACACAACAACCGCCCATTGATCTTTTGCGCAAACATGGCGTGCCGATGGCCTTGGCGACGGATATCAACCCCGGCTCCTCGCCTCTGAACTCGTTGCTTCTGGCGATGAACATGGGTTGCACCCTGTTTCGCATGACACCAGAAGAAGCGCTGCGCGGCGTCACGCAACACGCCGCCGCCGCGCTGGGGCTGACGGATCTGGGCACGGTTGCGCCCGGTCAGGTGGCTGATCTAGCCGTTTGGGACATCGCCGAACCGGCAGAACTGTCTTATCGCATCGGCTTCAATCCGTTGGCGTTTCGTATCACCGGAGAAATCGCATGACCACACTGACCCTGACACCCGGCGCCACCACTCTGGCCGATCTGGAAATGATCTGGCGCGACGGACTTGCCGTGCGCCTTGATCCGGCCTGCCATTACGGCATCCGTGCGGCGCAGGCACAGATTGCTGACGCGGCCAATGGGACGGACGCGGTTTACGGCGTGAACACCGGCTTTGGCAAACTGGCCTCGGTCAAGATTGACCCGTCCGATACTGCCACCCTGCAACGCAACCTGATCCTGTCCCATTGCTGCGGCGTGGGCGAGGCGATCCCCGAACCCCACGCCCGCCTGATGATGGCGCTGAAACTGCTGTCGCTGGGGCGCGGTGCGTCCGGCGTGCGGATGGAGCTGGTCGAACTGCTGGAAGGGATGCTGGCGCAGGGCGTCACGCCGGTGATCCCGGTGCAGGGATCGGTCGGCGCGTCCGGCGATCTGGCCCCGCTGGCGCATATGGCAGCGGCAATGATCGGCCACGGCGAAGCGACGTTCGAAGGCAAGGTTCTGCCGGGGGCCGAGGCGTTGCGCCGCGCAGGCCTGACCCCCATCGTGCTGGGCGCGAAAGAGGGGCTGGCCCTGATCAACGGCACGCAATTCACCACCGCCTATGCCCTGATCGGCCTGTTTGGCGCGTGGCGGGCGATGTGCTCGGCTTTGGTCACATCGGCCATGTCCACGGACGCGATCATGGGATCGACCGCGCCGTTGCAACCCGAAATTCACAGCTTACGCGGCCATGCAGGCCAGATCGAAGCCGCCGCGACCATGCGCGCGCTTCTAGATGGCTCGGTCATTCGCGAAAGCCACCGCGAAGGCGATACACGCGTGCAAGACCCCTATTGCATCCGCTGCCAGCCGCAGGTGACGGGGGCTGCGATGGACATGCTGCGCATGGCGGCGCGCACGTTAGAGATCGAGGCGAACGCCGCCACCGATAACCCGCTGGTGCTGAGCGAAGCCGGGCTGATTGTCTCGGGCGGGAACTTCCACGCGGAACCCGTGGGCTTTGCCGCTGACATGATCGCGCTGGCAATTGCCGAGATCGGCGCGATTGCGCAGCGCCGGGTTGCCCTGATCGTGGATCCGGTGCTCAGCCACGATCTGCCGCCGTTCCTGACGCCCAATCCGGGGCTGAACTCGGGCTATATGATTGCCGAAGTGACCACCGCCGCGTTGATGAGCGAAAACAAGCATCTGGCCAACCCCTGCGTGACGGATTCAACGCCCACCTCGGCCAATCAGGAAGATCACGTCAGCATGGCCGCCCACGGCGCGGTGCGCCTGTCGCGCATGGTCGCCAATCTGGAACGTATCCTTGGCGTCGAGCTTCTGTGCGCCGCGCAGGGTGTCGAATTCCGCGCCCCGCTGGAGACAAGTGCGCCGCTGGCATCCGTGATCGCCGCCGTGCGCGAACAGGTCGAAACGCTGGGCGACGACCGTTACCTTGCGCCTGACTTGGAAAAAGCGGCAGCGCTGATCGCATCCAACGCGATTGTGGCCGCCACAAACACCCACATGCCGGAGCTTCACCCATGACCCCCGTTGAAATCCACCGGGGCGACAGCCCCATCGTGCTGGGCCTGCCCCATACTGGCACCCACGTGCCCGCCGACATCAAGGCGCGGCTGAACGCGCGGGGGCAGGGGCTGGACGACACGGATTGGCACATCCACACGCTTTATGACGGGCTGCTGCCCGGCGCGACCACGGTCCGCGCAACCTTCCATCGTTACGTGATCGACGCCAACCGCGACCCATCGGGCGTATCGCTCTATCCCGGTCAGAACACTACCGGGCTGGTGCCGCTGACCGATTTCGACGGGCAGGATATCTGGAACACACCCCCCACCGAGGATGAGGTCGAGGCCCGTCGCCAAGCCTTCCATGCGCCCTATCACGAAGCCCTTGAGGCCGAGCTTGAGCGGGTGCGTGACCTGCACGGGGTTGCGATCCTGTATGATTGCCACTCGATCCGGTCGCACATCCCGTTTCTGTTCGACGGCACGCTCCCCGATTTCAACATTGGCACCAATCTGGGCACCACTTGCGCCCCAGAGATCGAAGCCGCTGTTCAGAACCTGTGCGAGATGCCAGAGGGCTATTCCAGCGTCACCAACGGCCGCTTCAAGGGCGGCTGGACAACGCGCCATTACGGACGACCGGCGGACGGGCTGCACGCAATTCAGATGGAGCTGGCACAAAGCACCTATCTGAAGGACGAGGCTGCGCCCTGGACCTATGACACCGAAAAATCCGCGCGGCTGCGCGGGTATTTGAAAACCATTCTGACAACTCTGGCCGATCTGGCACCTGATCTGAAAGGAACATCATGAGCGATCCGCGCAAGAACACCCGCGACATCTATCCCGCAACCGGCACCGAAATGACGGCCAAGCACTGGACCACCGAAGCGCCCCTGCGGATGTTGATGAACAACCTGCACCCCGACGTGGCCGAAAACCCGCATGAGCTGGTTGTGTATGGCGGCATTGGGCGCGCCGCGCGCACATGGGACGATTTCGACAAGATCGTCGCCACCTTGCGGGACCTGGAAGAAGACCAGACCCTTCTGGTGCAATCAGGCAAGCCTGTCGGGGTGTTCCCGACGCACAAGGATGCGCCGCGCGTTCTGATAGCCAACTCAAACCTCGTGCCGCATTGGGCGACGTGGGATCATTTTAACGAGCTGGATAAGAAGGGTCTGGCGATGTATGGCCAGATGACAGCGGGTTCCTGGATCTATATCGGCTCGCAAGGTATCGTGCAGGGCACCTATGAGACCTTTGTCGAAGCGGGGCGTCAGCATTACGGTGGCGACCTGAAGGGCAAGTGGATCCTGACCGGCGGTCTGGGTGGCATGGGCGGGGCGCAACCGCTGGCGGCTGTGATGGCCGGGGCCTGCTGTCTGGCGGTCGAATGCAACCCCGACAGCATCGACTTCCGCCTCCGCACCCGCTACGTGGACGAAAAGACCGACAGTCTGGACGAGGCGCTTGCGATGATCGAACGCTGGACCGCTGCCGGTGAGGCCAAATCGGTCGCGCTTCTGGGCAACGCCGCCGATGTGTATCCCGAGTTGATCAAGCGCGGCATCCGCCCTGATATCGTCACCGACCAGACCAGTGCCCATGATCCCGTAAACGGCTATCTGCCGCAGGGTTGGACGATGGCCCAATGGCGCGAAAAGCGCGAAAGCGACCCAAAAGCTGTTGAAAAGGCCGCGCGTGCCTCGATGATGGTGCAGGTCAAGGCGATGGTTGATTTCCATGCCGCCGGTATTCCGACCGTCGATTACGGCAACAACATCCGCCAGATGGCGCTGGAAGAGGGGCTGGACAATGCATTCGACTTCCCCGGCTTCGTGCCCGCCTATATCCGCCCGCTGTTCTGCCGTGGCATCGGTCCGTTCCGTTGGGCGGCCCTGTCGGGCGACCCGGAAGACATCTACAAGACCGACGCCAAGGTGAAGGAAATCCTGGCCGAGGACAGCCACCTGCACAACTGGCTGGATATGGCGCGCGAGCGGATCGCGTTTCAGGGGCTGCCCGCGCGGATTTGCTGGGTCGGTCTGGGCGTGCGTCACAAGCTGGGCCTGGCGTTCAACGAAATGGTGCGCAATGGCGAATTGAAAGCCCCGATCGTAATCGGACGCGACCATCTGGACTCAGGCTCAGTCGCATCGCCCAATCGCGAAACCGAGGCGATGCTGGATGGCTCGGATGCGGTGTCGGACTGGCCGCTACTGAACGCGCTGCTCAATACCGCATCTGGCGCAACCTGGGTTTCACTGCACCATGGTGGCGGCGTCGGCATGGGTTTCAGTCAACACTCGGGCATGGTGATCTGCTGTGACGGCACTGAAGATGCAGACCGCCGGATCGAGCGTGTCTTGTGGAACGACCCGGCCACGGGCGTCATGCGCCACGCCGATGCGGGCTATGACGACGCCAAAGACTGCGCCCGCGAGAATGGTTTGAACCTGCCGGCAATCCTTTGATTCAGGGCGTTTACCCATCTTGGGGCAAGTAACCAATGGCCTGTGCGGAGCACTCCGCGCAGGCTTTTTCACGCGCGGTCAGTATTGCATCGTCAGACGGTGGCCGCGGCGATAGGTCAATTGCACAAAAGTGATCGTCTGCCCCTCAAGCCACGTCATGCGCTCGGCCTGGAACAGGGCATCGCCTTCGGTGCAGTCGAGATAATCCGCGATAGTGGCGTCGGCTTGAACGGCGTGAAAGCTGATCTGCGCCTCGGTAAACGGCACGGTCGACACCAGCCATTCGTTGGGACCGATATCCGAGAAATCATGCTGTTCAGCCTCGGGCAAAGCGTCTAGATTGATCCAGCGATCCTCGTGCTGATACGGCGCGCCATCGGCATAGTGCATGCAGGTCAGATGCAACACCCGGTCGTCACGCTTCAACGCCATACGCGCGCGCAGCCAGTTCGGGGCGGCTTCGGCCTGACCGTGCACCAACGCATAGCGATAGGCCGCGCCCAGTTCCTCGATCTCTTGCCCGACGATCGGAATGTTCAGCCGCACCTGCCGGATCGGGTTCAGCCTGACCCGCGTGCCAGCTTTGCGGCGGCGTTCGATGATGCCGTCATCCGCCAATTCGCGCATTGCCCGATTGACAGTCGCCCGCGCGCAGCCATAGCTTGCGGCCAGATCAACCTCGTTCGGCATCGAGCTGCCGGGGGCAAGTTCGCCTTGTGTGATCTGGCGCAGGATATCGGCTTTCACCTCGCGATAGGTTATGGACATGCTGTGCCTTTCGACCGTGCGGTTCCGGGTGATCCCGGCGGATTTTCTCAAAAGATATAGACGTAAGGCGTAAAAGGCCAGACATAGCGTGTCATGGGTTGAAGGCGCTTGCCACATGATCCTGAAACGCGGCCACCAGTGGCGCGGTATGCGGATGCGGCGCACGGGCCAGCGCGATGCGATGCGGCAAAAGCGGGTCTGACAGTTCCAGCCGCGTGACGGGTTGACCGTCGCAGGCCGTATCCTGCGCAATATCGGTGGCAACTAGCCCCACACCCATGTGATTGGCAACCATCGCCCGCAACATCTCGACCGAGCTTGTTTCATGTGCGATGCGCGGCCGGATGCCGTTCATATGCGCCAGCGTCAGGAAGTAATTGCGGCTGTGCGGCAGGTTCATCAGGATCAGCGGATCGGTCAGCAAATCCGCCATCGCAACCGTCCCGCGCCCCGCCAAAGGGTGCGCCCGCGCAACCAGCCCAAAGGGCCGCACATCGGCCAGCGGTGTGATCTTAAGCGACGACGGCAGGCCGAAATCATAGATCAATGCGAGGTCGATGCGCCCGTTTTCCAGCCAGCGCGTCAGGCGGTCCAGATCGCCTTCGTGCAGTGCGATCCGGGCGTCGGGCGCGACTTTCTGAAAGCTGCCCACCAAGGCGGGCGCATAGCGTGGGCCAAGGGTGGAAAAGACGCCAAGGTTCAGCACCTCGGCCCCGCTATCTTTGTGATCCAGCACTGATTGCGCCTGTGCGCGCAGGCTGCGCAAGGCGCCCAGTTTGCGCAGCCCGAACGCGGTGGGGGCAATGCCTTGGCCTGCGCTGCGGGCAAACAGCGGGCGGCCAAAGTGTTCCTCGACCTTGGCAATCGCCAGCGACACTGACGGTTGCGACACGTTCAACACCCGCGCGGCGGCGGCGGTGCTGCCGGTGTCCGCGGCGGCAATGACATAGTCGATCTGGCGAAGGCTGACGGGTATAGCTTGCATTTATCGCTCTATCAATAATCTGTATTTCTGCTTATATCATGACCGCGCCTATGCTCAACCGATCAAACCCGGAGGATCATATGCCCACTCAGCCCCCCAACAGCCAAACGCCCCAACCCCTCAGCGGGGTGCGCGTGCTTGATTTCACCCGCGTTCTGGCGGGTCCATACTGCACCGCAATGATGGCCGATCTGGGCGCGGATGTGATCAAGGTCGAAGCCGCCCACGGCGACGATTACCGCCATATCGGCCCGTTCAAGGACGGGGAAAGCCTGTTGTTTCAGGCAATCAACCGGGGCAAGCGGTCAATTGCGCTGGACCTGAAATCGCCCGACGCGATTGCGACGGTCAAGGCGTTGCTGGCAGATTGCGACGTGCTGATCGAGAACTTCCGCCCCGGCGTGATGGAGAAGCTGGGGCTGAGCTATGACGCGCTGGCCAAGGATTTTCCCCATCTGGTTTACGTGTCCGTGTCCGGCTTCGGGCAGACCGGGCCAAACACCAAAAAACCCGCCTATGACATCATCGTGCAGGCGATGAGCGGGTTGATGGACGCCACCGGCGAACCCGACGGTGCACCGACGATGGTGGGCGAGGCTTTCGGCGACGTGGCCGGTGGCCTGTTCGCCGCTTGGGGCACAATGGTTGCCCTGTTTGACTGCAGCCGCACCGGGCTGGGGCGTCATGTGGATGTGGCGCTGTTTGACGGGTTGGTGTCGATGATGCCCATTCTGGCCTGCCGCACCCTGATGGGCGGCGAGACCCCGGTGCGCACCGGCAACCGCCACCCGCTGTCCGCGCCCTTTGGCACCTATCCGGCGGCGGACGGGCATTTCGCGTTGGCGGTTCTGAACGACCGGCTGTTTGCCACCTTCTGCGACGTGATCGGCCAGCCCGAACTGGTACAGGACGCGCGGTTTACCAGCGATCCTTTGCGCCGCGAGAACGAACCTGCGCTCGCCGAGTATATCGACCAGTGGGCGGGTTCCTTGCCGGTGGATCAGGTGGTGCACCACCTGTCAGCGGCAGGTATTCCGGCATCCTCCATTCAATCTGTGGCACAGGCTTGGGCGTCGCCTCAAGCAGTGGAGCGCGGGTTGGCGTCCACGGTCACGCATCCCGACTTGGGCGTTCTGAACGTCCCTGAACAGCCCGTGCATTTCAACGGCGCAGGGCGCGGCGGGCGCAAGCCGGCCCCGGCCCTGAATGCTGATGCAGGCGATATTCTGAATTTGTTGAACAAGGAGCAACGCGCATGATCACCTATCCCATGAGCGACGACGAACGCGCGCTGGTCGCGCAGATCGAACGGTTCTCGACCGAGGTTTTGGCCCCGAAAGCGGCGCAGATCGACGAAGAGGCGCTGTTCTCCACCCTCCATCTGGACGCGATGGCGGACATGGGCCTGTTGGGTCTGAACCTGCCGGAAGACCACGGCGGGATCGGCCTGTCCGGCCCCGCGCTGTATGCGGCGGTCGAGGCGATCGCGGGCGCCTGTGGGTCCACCGCATCCATGCTGACGGCGCATTTTCTGGCCACGGATTCGCTGCTTCTGGGGGCGGATGCCGATTTGCAGGCCCGCATTCTGCCCGATGCCGCGGCGGGCACGTCGTTGGGCGCGTTTGCCCTGACCGAACCGCAGGCCGGATCGAACCCCGCCGACATGCGCACGACGGCCAAGCGCGAAGGCGATGGATATCGGATCAAAGGGTCCAAGTGCTTTATCTCGAACGCGGGCGCGGCGGATTTCATGGTGGTCTACGCCAAGACCGACCCCGCCGCCGGTGCACGCGGTGTCAGCGCTTTTATTGTTGAACCGAAGAAAATCGACGGCGTGTCCGTCGCGCCCAATGAAAAAACGATGGGCCTGAAGGGCGGGCATGTGTTTGGCATCAGCTTTGATTGCTGGGTGCCGGACGAAAACCGTCTGGGCGACGAAGGCACGGGGTTCCGTACTGCAATGAAGGTTCTGGACAATGGCCGGATCGAAGTCGCTGCACAGGCCACCGGCATTGCCGACGCCGCGCTGAAGGCCGCGATTTCCTATGCCAAGGAACGGCAGGTCAGCGGCCATGCGATTGCGGACTTCCAAGGGCTGCAATGGATGCTGGCCGACAGTGCCACCGAACTGGCCGCCGCCCGCGCGCTGGCGATGCAGGCGGCGACCCTGCGCGGGACCGGCGTGCGCTATTCCAGCGAATCCGCCTTTGCCAAGCTGTATGCCAGCGAAGCCGCGTGGCGGATTGCCGACCGGGCGCTGCAAATTCACGGCGGCTATGGCTATACCCGCGATTTCCCGCTGGAACGCTACCTGCGCGATCTGCGGATTTTCCGCATCTATGAAGGGTCATCCGAGATCCAGCGCACAATCATTGCGCGAGGATTGCTGGCTTGACCGGGTTTTCTCGCCGTAATGATTGACTCTATTATGTATTTACATAATAGCTTTATGCACGGATTTGACCAAGGGATGGCTTCAGCCAACGCCAAGGTCGCAACTGCCTGATTGGAGGAGAGGCGCATGCAAAGACGGACATTTCTGACCACGGTTGCTATCGGCACCGCAGCAACGGCACTGGCAACCCCAGCCATCGCGCAGGACAAGCGCCAGTGGAAGATGGTCACCGCGTGGCCCAAGAACCTGCCTGGGCCGGGCGTGGCCGCACAACAACTGGCCGACCGGATCACGACCCTGTCGGGGGGCCGGATCGAGGTCAAACTTTTCCCTGCCGGAGAGCTTGTGCCCGGTCGCGGCGTCTTTGACGCGGTCAGCGAAGGCACCGCCGAGCTGTATCACGCTGTTCCCGCCTATTGGGGGTCGAAATCCAAGGGTATCCTGTTGTTCGGCTCGCAACCTTTTGGTCTGCGCGCGGACGAGCAAGTCGGCTGGATGGTGCATGGCGGCGGTCAGGCACTTTACGACGAAATGTATGGCCGGTTTGGCATCAAGCCTTTCCTGTGCGGCAACTCTGGCCCGCAATGGGGCGGTTGGTTCCGCAACGAAGTGAACTCGGCCGAAGACCTGAAAGGCATGAAGTTCCGCACCACGGGTCTGGCGTCCGAAATGGCGGCCAAAATGGGCATGGCGGCCGAGGCGATGAGCGGCCCGGACATGTTCCAGGCCCTGCAAACCGGCGCTTTGGACGCGGGCGAATTTATCGGCCCCTGGACCGACAGCGCGCTTGGCTATTACCAGGTCGCCAAGAACTATTACTGGCCCGGCGTGGGCGAGCCATCGTCGGCCGAGGAATGCGGCGTCAACGCAGACGTGTTCAACGACCTGCCCGACGACCTGAAACAGGTTGTGCAAGCGGCCTGTGACAGCCTGTATAATCAGGTCTGGACCGAATACACCACCAAGCACGCCCTGTCGCTGCAAGCGATGGTGGCCGAGCACGGCGTTCAGGTGAAAATGTTCCCCGAAGACGTCATCACCGGCATGGGCAAAGCCGCCGCCGAGGTCATCGACGATCTGCGCAATAACGATGACGAGCTGGTCAAACGGATCACCGAAAGCTTTGTGGCCTATCGTGCATCGGTCGGTAAATACATGGTCTATGCTGACAACGGTCAGATGAACGCACGTAATCTGGTCATGGGGTACTAAGACCTATCGAACAAGGGCGCAGCGATGGCTGCGCCCTTCGTGACCTTTCGCATCGGGGGCAGGTGATGGAGCAACTGGCGAACGCCTTGGACAAGGTAAACATCGGTGTCGCCCATGTGGTGCGCTGGCTGGCGTTGGCCATGATGCTGGTGCAGTTCACCATCGTTGTCGGGCGCTATGCGTTCGGCGTGAATTCCATCGCGTTGCAGGAAAGTGTTCTTTATATGCACGCCGCGCTGTTCATGCTGGCGGCGGGCTATACGCTGCTGGTCGACAAGCATGTGCGGGTGGACGTGTTCTATGCCAAGGCAACGCCAAAGACACGCCGCCGGATCGACATTTTCGGCCATCTGTTCCTGCTGATGCCGTCGATGATTGCACTGATTTACTGGTCGTGGCCGTCGGTGCGCAATTCATGGGCGATCCTTGAAGGCCCAATTTCCGTGGGCGGGATAGAGGCGGTGTTCCTGCTGAAATCCCTGATGCCCGCCTTTTGTGTCCTCGTGATGCTGCAATCCCTAGCCCTGTTGATCCGCCTTTTGGCCGTGAAAGAGACCTGATGATCGAATATCTCGACCTTATCATGTTCGCAGCCCTCATGGGTGCGATCCTTCTTGGGTTCCCTGTGTCGTTCAGCATCGCGGGGGTTGCCGTGATCTTTGCCTATCTGGGCTGGATGCTGGGGCAAATGGACATCACCCTGCTGGGCGCGTTGGGCCAACGGGTGTTTGGCGTTCTGACCAACCCCATCTTGATCGCCATTCCGCTGTTCGTACTGATGGGCGCTTTGCTGGAAAAAAGCCGCATTGCGGAAGGGCTTTTGGACACGATGGGCCGGCTGTTCGGGCAGTTGCGCGGAGGCTTGGGCATTTCGGTCGTGCTGGTCGGCACGTTGCTGGCAGCGTCAACCGGCATTGTCGGGGCGACCGTGGTGGCGATGGGGATGATTGCCCTGCCCACCATGCTGCGCGCCGGATATGACGCGCGGGTCGCATCGGGCATCGTGTGCACGGCTGGCACGCTGGGGCAGATTATTCCGCCCTCGACCCTGCTGATCATTCTGGCGGACGTAATGTCCACCTCGTTCCAGCAGGCGCAGTACGAACAGGGCAAGTTTTCGGTCGAGGCGCTGTCGGTCGGCCAGTTTTTCGCCGCTGCTGTAATCCCCGGCTTGGTGCTGGTCTGCCTTTACCTGATCTATATCGTGGCGCGCGGATGGCTGCGCCCGCAGGACATGCCCCCTGCGCCCCTTGACATCGCCAAACCCGACTGGCGCGAGGTCGTCGGCGCGGTGATCCCGCCTGTCCTGCTGATCTTCGCCGTGCTGGGCACCATTCTGGGCGGCATCGCCACCCCGACCGAGGCCGCATCAGTCGGCGCTGTCGGTGCGCTGTTGATGACCGGCTATCGCATTGGCATTGCCCCACGCATCATCCTGCTGGGCACGGTTGCCCTGATCGCGCTGGGTATTCTGGCGGGTGCCTTTCCGGTGCGGTTTCAGCGTAGCGACCTGAGCTCGGGCGCATATGTGCTTGGCATTTTCTATGCCGGGCTTGCGGTGGTTGGCGGGCTGTCGGTACTGCTGGCCTTGCGCGCCGCACTGCAAAAGCAGGTGGTGCAAGAGGCGGTGAAATCGACCATGACCATGACCTCGATGATCTTTGCAACGATCATTGCCGCCGGGTTCTTCAGCCTTGTCTTTATCGGACTGGGCGGCGAGGAACGCGTGGCGGGCATTCTGGCCGAAATGCCGGGCGGGGCCAACGGCGCGCTGGTCTTTTGCATGATAGTGATTTTCATCATGGGCTTCTTTCTGGATTTCGTCGAAATCTCGGTGATTGTGCTGCCGCTGATCACGCCGTCGCTGATTTTACTGGGTCATGATCCGATCTGGCTGGGCGTATTGATTGCGATCAACCTGCAGACCTCGTTCCTGACGCCGCCCTTCGGCTTTTCGCTGTTCTATCTGCGCGGCGTGGCCCCGGATGAAATCTCTACCGGCCAGATATATGCAGGCGTACTACCGTTCATCTGTCTGCAGATTGTGGGCATCACGTTGATATGGCTACTGCCGGATCTGGCGACATGGCTGCCAAAAGCACTTTTTTGAAGACGCAGGCGAGCTATTGAAGATAGCCTGAAATTGTAGGACGTCGCACGTCATGCAGAAGCACCCTTTGCACTGCGCCTGCCAGTGGCGACATACTAGGGGAGTATAAACTGCTCCCTTTTCGACCGTACAATCGGGCGTAACAATGGCGGCCTATGGATCACCCTAACTGGCCCTGTCACGCTTTTTTGCGGCGCCAAGTGCTCTTTTAGGCCATAGGGTAAATCGCAAGACAGATTAGAAACCTTGGTTAGGGTCAGGATTCATAACCAGAACATGACCACGGCGGCCAAGGCGCAGGCGGAGAGGAAGACCTTTGGGCACCTGTCGTAGCGGGTTGCGACCCGTCTCCAGTCCTTGAGACGTGCGAAGCTGTTTTCGATTTTGTGGCGTTTTCGATAGCGCGATTCATCATGCGGGATTGCGACCTTGCGGCCTTTCCTCGACGGGATGCAGGGTTTGATCCCCTTGTCTTCCAGGGCTTCACGATACCAGTCCGCATCGTATCCACGGTCTGCCAGCAGGTGGTCGGCGGCAGGCAGGCCATCCAGCAATGCTCGCGCGCCGATGTAGTCACTGCGCTGGCCTGCTGTCAAAAACATCCGCAGCGGGCGACCTGTAGCGTCGGTGACCGCGTGCAGTTTCGAGTTCATCCCGCCTTTGGTGCGACCGATCAGGCGGCCACGCCCCCCTTTTTCAGCCCCAGGGTGGAGGCCGTGCGATGTGTCTTCAGGTGCGTTGCATCGATCATCAGCGTATCAGTTCCGCCGCCTTGATCGGCCAGTTCGAGAAGCATCCGCGCGAAGATACCCTTCTCGCACCAACGCTTCCAACGACTGTAGAGGGTCTTGTGTGGCCCGTATTCTGCAGGCGCGTCTCGCCACCGCAAACCATTGCGATTGATGAAGATAATGCCGCTCAACACCCGCTTGTCGTCAACACGAGGCTTGCCGTGAGACTTCGGAAAGAAGGGCTCCAGCTTTGCCATCTGCGCATCGCTCAGCCAATAAAGGTCGTTCATGTCATCGCTCCGTTTTCGGAGTCGTGAATCACGCAGCGCTCAGGAAATCAATGCATCCTGACCCTAGTCAATCCGGGTCAGCCAAGCGACAATCTGAACCTATGTCTAGAGCGCCGAATGCTCTTAGGGCGTCATGAACGTCGCCTGTCTGGTGGAGCGGGCGACTTGATTTGTTATCCTGTGCCGCAATAAAGACCGAAGTTCAACGCACTTCATTCACTACTGATGGATGTCAGGGTGCCCCGGCCCCAGCGAGTTTGTAAATCCATCACCTTCGATCGTGGGTTTGAGTTTTGAACCTGGCGCAAGCTCAAGTCCGGCATCGGCACCTATAGCGGTTTGTGCGGCCCGCAAGCACCTTGGCAGCAGGACCCTGTTTGATCCCACGGTTTGATGGTGCGATCCTTTCTCAGGAATGGAAGGAAGCATTATGGGCCAGGTTCGTCACGGAAGCGCCACGACCATGCACGCCGTCAGAGCTGCAATACAACGATCGCAAGCTTCGCTCGCGACGTTGAGCCGGGATCTTGGGATCAACCCGAAGACCGTTGCTAAATGGCGCAAGCGCCAGACGGTCGAGGACCTCAAGACCGGGCCGAGAGAACCGCGCTCGACGATCTTGACCGAGGCCGAAGAGGCGACCATCGTCGCTTTCCGGCGGCACACGCTGCTGCCGCTGGACGACTGCCTCTATGCCCTGCAGCCATCCATCCCGCACCTGACACGCTCAGCGCTCCATCGGTGTCTGCAGCGCCACGGCATTTCTCGGCTGCCTGACGTGGAGGGCGACAAGCCGAAGCGTCAGAAGTTCAAGCGCTACCCCATCGGCTTCTTTCACATCGACATCGCCGAGGTGCAGACTGCTGAGGGCAAGCTGTTTCTGTTCGTCGGCATTGACCGCACGAGCAAATTTGCCGTGACCCAGCTCGTCGACAAGGCAGACAGGAAGACGGCCTGGGAGTTCCTGCAGCACATGCTCGAAGCAGTGCCCTATCAGGTCCACACCATTCTCACCGACAACGGCATTCAGTTCGCCGAGCAGCCTCGGAACCGCAACACCGTTTATTCTCGGCCCATGCGTTTTGACATGATCTGTGAGGCCAACGGGATCGAACATCGCCTCACAAAGCCCAACCACCCGTGGACCAACGGCCAGGTCGAGCGAATGAACCGCACGATCAAGGACGCGACCGTCAAACGCTTCCATTACGACGATCACGACCAGCTCCGCACCCACCTGTCAGACTTCATGGCAGCCTACAACTTCACCCGCCGGCTCAAGACCCTCGGCGGGCTCACACCGTATGAATACATTTGCAAGATCTGGACACCCGAGCCGGACAGATTCATCCTAAATCCGATCTACCAGATGCCGGGACTGAACACCTAGGCGCGGCCTTCCAGACCGGCGCGGGCATCTTTATCGGACCCCGGCACGCGCATTTCGAAAGTTTCGCGCACGACGGTGTAGTCAAAATACCCAAGTCGCGCGATTGGCTGGATCGCGGCGATATCAAGACGACCATCGCTTTGGATGAACTGATCGTCGATATGAATCAGTTCAACCTGAGCAAACACCACATCCACTGTGCCCATGGATGAGTTGCCCTTCTGTGTGTGGGTGCTGAGATAACGGCACTCAAACTTGCAGGGGCTCTCCTTGACCATCGGCACGCCGCCATTTTCGGCGTAGACCCGTGTCACATCAATCCGGTCAAATTCGCTTTCGTCCGGCGCAAGCGCCATTGCGCTGATGTTCACGGCCTCGCGCAGGTCGTATGTCGCTAGGTTCCAAGCGAACCACCCTGTTTCCTCGGCATTGATCACCGTGTCCTTGCGCCGCCCATCGGGATAGCGGTTGGCCGCAAACATCACCATCGGAGGATCAAACGTCAGGTTGTTCCATTGGCTGTAAGGCGCGATGTTTTCTACGCCGGTTGCGCTGATGCTCGACAACCATCCAATCGGGCGCGGCACGGTGCAAGCTTTGAAGGGCGAAAACGGGAGGGGGCACGACTCGGAACCGGGTGCGTATTTCATCAATCTTCCTTCTGCTTGACTGGGTAAACTCAATAAATATACCGCCAATATATCGGTGGTATGTCAAGATTTTAGTGATATGGAATTGTCTAACTGGGATGTAAGGACCGCTTTGAATGGCCAACAAGACACAGCAAGCCATTGAACTTCTTCAACGAATGATTGAGACAGGGCAACTTGCTCCGGGAACGATGATTTCGGAAAAGGTCTTAGTGAATCTTACTGGATTGGGCCGAACACCGGTCCGCGAAGCGATCCACCGCCTAGCTCCGAGCTACATGATTCGCATTCACGCCAGCAAAGGAATCGAAATTCCTGCGATCACCGTAGAGGACCAACTCAGTCGACTGGAAGTCAGACGGGCGGTCGAGGTCTTGGCGGTAGAATTAGCCTGCAAGCGGGCGGATGAAAACCAACGCCAAGCGATGTGCAGACTTGCTGACGTGATGAATCAAGACTTCACCTTGCAAGAATACACGAACACAATCCGAGACACTCATGGTTTGATCATCGACGCCGCGCGCAACCAATATCTCGGTTCAATCATGTTGCCGTTACAAGGGTTATCGCGTCGTTTTTGGGTCGTGCACGTGCGTGACGAAGCTCTCGAAGTTGGTCGTGGCCGTGACCTCCACCGCCGGATTTTGAACGCGATCGCCGATGGCGATAGAGACGCGGCACATTCAGCTTCGCTGGCTCTTAATGATTATTTGGTGGAGTTTGCGATCGCAGTCGTTTCCCGCCGCGCCGATTGAAACGGCTATTGGCAGTGCGGTTTCCCGCGGCTCTGTCGCTCAAATTCGTCAAGAAGTTCATCTCGTGAATCTAGGGTCAGGATTCATAACCAGTAGATTACGAGAGCAGCGAGAGCGATGGCAGAGAGGAAGACTTTTGGGCAGCGGTCATAGCGTGTCGCCACCCGCCGCCAGTCGTTGAGCCTGCCGAACATGATCTCGATGCGGTTGCGCCGCTTGTATCGGCGCTTGTCGTACTTGACCGGTGTCTTGCGTTTCTTCCGGCCAGGGATACAGGCGCGTATCCCCTTGTCCTGCAACGCTTCTCTGAACCAGTCAGCATCATAGCCGCGATCCCCGAGCAGCCATTTGACGTTTGGCAGGCCGCTCAGCAGGGCCCGTGCGCCGATGTAATCGCTTACCTGTCCGGCGGTAACGAACAGGTCGATCGGTCGCCCCTGACTGTCACAGATCGCGTGCAGCTTGGTGTTCATGCCGCCTTTGGTCCGACCAATCAGGCGACCACGCCCCCCTTTTTGGCGGCCATGCTGGTCGCCGTTCGGTGAGCCTTGAGGTATGGATGTGGAAGATCTCTTGGCGGAGCGCGGCGTGGTCGTCAGCCGTGAAACCATACGCATTTGGGTCAATCGGTTTGGTGCGCATTTTGCCGCTGGGATCCGTCGTGATCGACCGCGCCCGAACGACAAGTAGCACATGGATGAGGTTGTGTTCCCGATCAATGGCGTGAAGCTCTGGCTTTGGCGCACTCTCGACGAAAATGGTAACACGCTCGATATTTTGGTTCAGACACGCTGCAACGCGAAGGTCGCCAAGCGGCTTCTGGCAAGGCTTATTGCTCAATTCTGCCAGCCAAGCGTCGTTATCACCGACAAACTGCGCAGCTACATAAAGCCGATCGCCCGCCAGGCACCAGATGCCGATCACCGTGCCCACAAGGGCCTCAACAACAGGATCGAGGGCAGCCACAGGCTGACGCGGGAGCGGGAGAAAATCTTGGTCCAGGCTGCATTCGGTCAGGTGAAAATAACTTGGCAATGCCCTTACGAGCGCCTCCAGATACCGTTAGAGCCTGGCCGCCGCGTTCGAGCGCTGGAACCAATGTCTTAAAAGCATAACCGCGTGACACAAGGTAGCGCACCCCCTCTTTTGATTCCCGGCAACAACGTGACGATCCCTGCAGGTCCTTTGAGCGATAGAGTTGACTTGTATGCCTCACAAATGATTTAAATATGAGTTATAGAAAGGATATCTATAACTCATGGCTTGGAACTGGACGCTGCCCGATTGGCCGGATTTCCGGTATGACGCCTCCGCTCTGGAGCCGTTTGAGCAGACGTTTCTCCTGTCATCCGGAGAAATCCTCGGCGCAGTCCATCATGTCAGCCAGCCGGAGCGCGAGCAACTCCGCATCGAACTGCTGAGCGAGGAAGCGATGCAGACGAGCGCCATCGAGGGTGAAATCCTTGACCGGCTCAGTGTTCAGTCTTCGCTGCGCCGCCATCTGGGCCTCGATCCGGACAGCTACCCTGCCAAACCGCGCGAACAGGGCGTCGCGGAAATGATGGTCGACCTCTATTCCAGTTTTGCAGAGCCGCTGACCCATGAGACGCTTTTCCGCTGGCATCGGATGCTCCTGTCCCATGACCGCCGGTTGGAAACCGTCGGGGCATACCGACAACACCCCGAGGCGATGCAAATCGTTTCTGGCCGCCTTGACCGGCCAACAATCCATTTCGAAGCGCCGCCTTCAGGGCGGGTCATACCTGAGATGGATCGATATGCGGATTGGTTCAGCAAGACCGGGCCGGGGGGACCAGAGCCGCTTCCAGCGCTGACGCGCGCAGGGCTAGGCCATCTCTATTTCGAGAGCATCCACCCATTCGAAGACGGCAACGGCCGCTTGGGTCGCGCCCTTGCTGAAAAGTCGCTGGCGCAGAATATAGGCCAGCCGAGCCTCATCTCGCTCGCCTGCACCATAGAGAAGGAGCGCAAGGCATATTACGACCAGCTCGAGCAGCATCAACAAACGCTTCAAGTGACCGATTGGCTCGTGTGGTTCGCGGAAGTTGTCTTGAGAGCCCAACAGGTCACACTCGACCGCGTCGGCTTCTTCATCAGCAAGGCACATTTCTACGATCGTCACAGGGACCAGTTGAACGAACGCCAGGTCAAGGCCATCGCTCGAATGTTTCGGGAAGGCCCTGGCGGTTTCAAAGGTGGTCTCAGCGCCGAGAACTATCTCAAGATCACCGGAACCTCACGCGCAACCGCAACCCGCGATCTGCAGGATCTGGTCGAGAAAGGTGCGCTCAGCCGAACCGGTGAGCGACGCCATACGAGGTATTGGTTGAACCTGACTGAGAGGAGGCGGACTGGATGACAAAAGAGCGTCCGACCAAACGAAACCCTTCTCTCGTTGGGCCGACTGTGTGGGGGTTTTCCCAAGTGCATGGGTCTGGTCACCCACTAAATCTTGTAAAAGCATTAAGGAAGTTTCGATTTGAGCAATCAGATTGAAAGCGAGGGCAGCCTATTCACATCTGACTTTCTGTCCGAAGCCGTTCAGGGCGTTTCGGAGTGAGACAGGCTATGAGCAACGTCAACGTCAAACGAGCCGTCGAGAACATTTGATCCGGAACAAACGTCTACACTCCGCTTGTCGAAACCATCGTGAACACGATCCAGGCCATAGAAGCCGCATCCATCGAGAAAGGCCGCGTCGATATCCTCCTAAGACGGTCGAACCAACAGGAACTTTAATGCTGCCAGCCGCCTGTCGAGAGTTTCACAGTCATCGACAACGGTATCGGTTTTAATGACGAGAACAGGAATTCATTCGACACTCTTTACTCTGACCACAGGATTTCGCAGGGCGGAATAGGATTTGGGCGCTTCAACTGTTTGAAATACTTCGAGGACTTGCTTGTCTAGAGTGTTTTCGAACATGAGAATGCGCGGAGCAAGCGTGCCATCAAATTGGGCAAACAGTCCGATATCATCGTCAATTAAATCATTGAAGGTTGCCCGGATGGCGACATCGGGTCCCGCAATACGAAGTTCTCCGAGAAAAGCCATAATGGTAATCCAAGATATCCCACGGGTAGCGGCACCTTACATTCTTGTTAAGCACTTACTGAGGTGGCGCTTTCTGCAGTTTATTCTCAGTTTATGTGTATCAATGTTGTTTTTGATACACAAAGGATGGTTGTAAAGACAGTTTCATACTCTCGTCCTGCACAAGTTGTCTATCAGGATTTATTGCGCATGCACCTCGACGAGGCCGAGTCAGAGGCCGTGGGGAGTATCGAAGAAAGGCATCGCAACGGGCGGACTTATTTTTACGACCGGTTTTTTATCGGCACCGAAATAAAAAGTCGGTATCTTGGAGAGGAAAGCGCGGATATTCGAAGTCGTCTCTAGATGGATTGAAACAAAGATAAGGAGACAGATTACTGGGTCGGCACTGTGCTCAACTATCTATTTATTAACATAACATTGATTATAAAATAAAATTCTAGTTCAAAACCCCGTCGATCAAAATGTCCAACACTCTCTTGATCTGATCACGGTAGCCTGACAACGAACCAGCCTTCTCATTCAGCTCTCCCCTCATAACGGCAACGAGCACATCTCAGCATAGAAATATGCTTGCAATCGTTTGCAAGATTTCACTTTTATACTGAGCCGTGCATCCGAGTTGTGTAAGTTGGATTCACGAGAAACTACTGAGGACTGCGACGCATGACTCCCACGTTAAAGGACGTTGCTCTGCGAGCTGGCGTATCGACCTCTGCGGTATCACGCACTTTTACCGATGGTGCCTCTGTGTCAGATAAAATGCGTAAGAAAGTTGAAAAAGCGGCGGCCGAGTTGGGCTATAGTCCCAACTTTATCGCACGAAGCCTCACAACCCGTCGAACAAAGTTGATCGGGTTGGTTTCTGACAATTTTTATAATCCTGTTTTTCTCGAAGTTTTTGATCGTTTCACCCGCGCCTTACAAGACTGCGGCCTGCGACCGCTTCTCGTTAACCTGAGCAATGAAACAGACCCCGAAAGCTCGGTGCGGATGCTGCAACAGTATTCGGTCGATGGCGTGATGGTGGCCTCTTCGACCCTACCCCCAGAATTTTCGAAAGCGTTTCGAGATAAGAATATCCCCGTCGTCAACACCTTCGGACGTCACGCGACAAGCCCCGACGTGCATGTGGTGGGCATCGACAACGTGGCTGCCGGGCGTATGGCGGCACGCGAATTAATATCGCGTGGCTATAAGTCTATTGCCTTTCTCGGGGGGCCGAAACGGGCTACCTCTACCTTGGATCGACTGGAAGGGTTTCAAGCCGAATTGGCGCTCCATCCAGACGTCACATTCAGCTACAGCTTTGCCTCGGCCTATTCATTTCATGCGGGACGAGCTGAAATTCTACGGCTTGCTGAATTTGGGTTAGCAGAAGCATATTTCGGGGGCGATGACGTCTTATCTGTCGGAATCCTAAGTGGTCTTCAGGACCTCGGGAAAAATGTGCCAAACGATGTCGGGCTCATCGGCTTTAACAACATGGAAATGGCAGGTTGGGAGAACATAGCGCTGACCACCATCCATCAACCGATCGCGCAGATTATTGCATCATCGGTCGAATTGATGGTGGCCATGCTCGAAAACCCTGACCGCTACCCAGAGGCACGGCTATTCCCTTGCCACGTGGTCGAACGCAAAACACTGCGTCCGATCCAAAGCCGTTAACGGAACATAGGCGGACGGGCATCCATCCACGCGCCGTCTTTCTTGGCAGATGCCACAGCAGTGTGAACCGCTGCCATCGACCGCACACCATCTTCCGCATTTGGCAAACCGTCACGGGTTTCGCCGCCGATTGTGTCCGCGAGATCACAATAGATGTTAGCAACGGCCAATGGGAAACCCTCGGGGTGTGCAATCGCCACACGAGACAGGCGCTGCGCGTCCTCATGCAGACCGGCTTCACCTTTTTCAATGATCTGTGTCCGTCCACCTACAGGAGTGTAGATCAATTGGTTCGGTTGCTCAGACGCCCACCGCAAACCACCTGTTTCGCCAAAGACTTGGATATCGAACCCGTGTTGACGCCCAATCGCCACCGACGATGTCCAAAGTCGTCCGACTGTGCCCCCTGCCATGCGGAAATTGACCATCGCATCATCTTCTAGAACGCGGCTTGGTATCGTAGAGGCAAAGTCCGCCGATAATTTTTCGACCGTGTCATCAGCAATAAACGTCGCCATGTGAAGCGCATGAATACCGCAGTCCGCGAACTGGCCTGAAACACCCGCCATAGCCGGATCGTACCGCCAGCGCACACGCGGGTTATCGGCATCAGTCGCATCGCCATGGTGCCCGTGACTAAAGTTAGTGACAACCAAACGCACTTTTCCAATCTCACCTGCGCGCACCATCGCACGGGCCTGACGCACCATGGGATAGGCTGAATAGCAATAGTTCACCGCACAGATTTTGCCCGTCTTTTCGGCGATACGAACGATATCTTCGCCTTCTTCAACGGTCATCGTCATCGGCTTTTCACAAAGCACATTGAACCCTGCCTCGAGAAACGCCTTTGTAATTTCAAAGTGCGTGGCATTCGGGGTTGCAACAGTAACGAGATCGACACGATCGTCGCGGTCTTTCTCACCAGCCAGCATCTCTTGCCAATCGCCATAAGCACGATCTGCCGAAATACCAAGCCGTTGCGCATATTCGCGACCTACATCAGCACGGTGATCCAATGCCCCCGCGACAAATTCAAAGCGCCCATCAGCCTGAGCACCCAAGCGGTGCGCTGGTCCAATCTGGCTGCCCTCACCGCCGCCGATCATGCCCCATTTTAACTTTGCCATGTTCGGTCTCCTCAAAAGCCGATGGATTGAAGGTAGTTACGATTTGCGCGGGCATCCTCTAGCGGCGTGCCTGGCATCGATGGGTCGCAGTCCTGCTCAACGGTGCACCACCCCTCGAACCCTGCATCGAGAAGAACCTGACGAACGGCAGGAAAATCCACATCACCCTGACCGAGGTTACAGAAAATGCCCTGACCGCAAGCTTTGTAAAAGTCTGTACGATTGGCAACAACGTCAGCCTTAACGACTGGATTGATGTCCTTAAAATGCATGTACGAGATACGGCCGATATGACGCTTCATAAATGCGACCGGATCAAAGCCGGCATAGGAATGATGGCCCGTGTCAAAGCAGATCTTAAGCACGCTTTCATCCACTTCATCCAATAGCCGCTCGAGCTCTGGTTCAAAGTCGATAAAGCCCGCGGCATGGGCGTGAATGCTCGCCGTCAGACCATATTCTTCGGTTCCCATTTTCGCGATTGTCGCGATCCGATCCCGAAAAGCCCGCCATTCATCCGCGTCCATTTGCTCGGCTTCGCTCGCACGGCCTGCAGTCGCCGCACGACGCGGCGAAATACTGTCGATCAGAACGAGGTGTTTGGCACCATGTGCAACGAGAGCCTTACAGGTTCGGACACTGGCATCCATAACCTCGTCCCATTTCGCCGGATCATGGAAGGGCCGGAACACAACGCCCCCGACGATCTCAAGGTCGCGCTCGGCCAGGGCTGGGGCGAGGACTGCAGGGTCTTCTGGCATGTAGCCAATCGGGCCAAGTTCGATCCCTTTATATCCCGCACCTGCGCACTGATCCAAAACGGATTGCCACGATGGATAGGACGGGTCACTAGCGAATTCGATACCCCATGAACACGGGGCGTTTGCGATTTTGATGGTCATTTACTGGCGCCTTTCAAACGCAATCAGACAGACGATACTTCAACCCAAGCCTTGCTGCGCGATGATACCATCGACGCTTCAATCACTTGGTTCACCTCCATGCCATCCTCAAAGGTCGGCCATACGGGGGTACGGGTTTCAATGGCCCGTAAAAAGTCACGGGCTTCGATGATGATTTGATCCTGATAGCCAGTGCCATGGCCCGGACCCTGACAGAACGGCAGATAATCGGGATGCGCTGGACCCGTTAGGATTTTGCGGAAACCGCGCGTCGCTTCGGGTTCATCCATCGAATAGAGCCAGATCGCGTTCTGATCTTCTTGGTCAAAGCGAATTGCACCCTTCGTCCCTGTGACCTCATAGGCGTAACCCATCTTTCGACCATGTGCGACGCGGCTGAAATACATCTGCCCCATCGCCCCATTGGCAAACCGGCACATCAGTTGCCCGTGATCATCATTGGTCACGATCCCACCGGGGCGATTGTTGTGCACCGTTTCGACCTCTGCAATTACTGACTTAATAGGGCCGATAAGAGCTAAGGCGCCATTGATCATATGAGGAGCGAGATCTCCCATCGTTCCATTAGCATCTCCTTGGGTCCGCCAATTTGCGGGCGCATCAGGATCCGCCAAAAAATCTTCTGTGTGTTCACCGCGAAACCAAACGACATCGCCAATCGCGCCTGCTGCGATGAGCTGGCGCGCGAATTGACTGGCAGGCGTCCGAATGTAGTTAAAACCGACCATGCTCACCTGCCCCTTGGCAGCGGCAACCATAGCGCGGCTATCATCGAGAGAGGCACCCAGCGGCTTCTCACAGAACACGGGTTTGTTGAGCGCAAAGGCCGCCTCTGCAATAGCGCGGTGTGTCGCCTGCGGAGATGCGATGACGATGGCTTCGACCTTCGGATCGTTGACCAACTCGCGCCAGTCATCGGTACCACGCGCAAATCCATAGGCCGTACGATATGCCTCTGCAGATGATTTGGAACTGGCACAGACCATCTCAAGCCGCGGACGAAGGGTCGTGTTGAACACCGCACCAACGGCAGACATGGCAACCGCATGTGCCTTGCCCATGTATCCGCCACCGATGATGCCTATCCCGATTTGGGTCATCAGCCCCTCCCGTAAAATCAGTTTGCAACCGCTTGCAATATTCGTATCCTCCCGTTCAGAGTCGCGCAAGCAGCAAACACGCTTTGCTGCATGGATGAGCATAAAAAGAGGTTGGCTGATTGATGGAGATTTTCGACGCCATAAAGCGCAATAGCTTTATCGTCTTGGGCCGTGTCGGCATGGACCTCTTTGCTGACACAGGCATCGCGATTGAGGACGCGACGACCTTTAACGCTGATATGGGCGGATCATCAGCCAACATTGCGGCTGGCATTGTAAAACTGGGCGGCAAGGCATCACTTGTCACACGGGTCTCTGATGATGCTGTTGGTCGGTTCTGTGTTGGCAAACTCAAACACTATGGGGTCGGCTGCGAGTACGTGATCCCCCAAGGTGGTGAAGCCCGCAACTCATTGGCCGTGTATGAAACCCGCCTTGAGAGTCATCAATCCGTGATCTACCGGAACGGTGCTGCGGACTTTGAAATGACGGTCGCAGACGTTGAGGCCGTGAACTATTCCCAATTTGGAGCGTTGATCGCCGCAGGCACCGTTTTTGCCGCTGAACCGTCACGCTCGGCTGCGTTTCGAGCTTTTGAGTTGGCGCGAGCCGCTGGCTTGCCAATCATCTTTGACGTCGATTATCGCCCCTACAGTTGGCTCAGTGCAAAAGTCGCCGAAGACGTCCTTTCGCGTGCAGGGACTATGTCTGATGTGATCATCGGTAACGATGATGAGTTCGGGTTTATGGCTGGCAGCAAAGATGCAGGCCTCGATATGGCGCGACGGCTCGCTTCGACTTCGGCGCAGATCGTTGTTTACAAAATGGGCGAACACGGGGCAGTGACATGCCATAAGGGCGTTGAACTGCGCACAGGCGTATATACCGTAGACGCCGTCAAACCTACTGGTGCCGGCGACAGCTTTATGGCTGGGTTTTTGACCTCAATCGCGGACGGGCACGACCTGCATACGGCACTTCTGCGCGGATCTGCATGCGCAGCTATCGTAGTCGGCAAACCGGGATGTGCGCCCGCCATGCCCTACCCTAACGAACTAGACACATTTTTGACCAATCACCCCGGCCCCACTCAGGTGGCTTAAGGAGAGTTCGATGCATATTCCGCCACATGACAACCAAAACAAGCCTATCGTTGATGTTGATGATCCAACGGTTCCGTTGAACTATTTCAATATCGTTAAACTAAAGGCGGGCGAGGCCTTTACCTATCAGGTCCCAAATTATGAAACCTGCATTGTTCCAGCGACAGGAACGGTTGATGTGGATGTCGAGGGGATGAGCTTTGCGAACATCGGAAATCGGGGCGCTGATGTGTGGGACGGAGAGCCGGAAGGCGTCTATGCGCCCTCTGGTTCCAAAGTTACTTTAGTTGCGAAGCGCGACACGGAAACATTCGTCGCAGGTGCCCGATATGACAAGGTCCTAGACCCGTTCGATGTACGTGTGGCTGAGATTGATAAAGTTCAATACGGTTCGGACGACACTAAAACTCATCGCAAAATCAAACACATCCTTGGCCAAAAACAACACGATAAGGTTGGACGACTACTGGTATCTGAACTCTTTACCGTAGGCCAAGGTGGCTGGTCTGGGTTCCCATCGCATAAACATGACACGGACCGTTGGGACGAGAATGGCACCCTTATCGAGACGCGCCACGACGAAACCTATAACTTCCGGTTTCGTCCGAACCACGGCGGCGGCGTACAGATCCTTCAACGCGAAGAAGGCAAGGTTGGCGATGCCTATCAACTGATGGATCGCTCAACCATTTGCATCGACAAAGGGTATCACCCCTGCGCCGTTCTGCCTGGTTATGAGATGTATTATTTCACCATTCTCGGTGGTCTAAGTCAGCGCAGTCTCGTTCAATTTTTCCAGCCTACACATGCCTATCAGGTCGAAACCATTCCCGGGATCAAAGACATGGTGGCCAAATTCAAATGACCATCGCAACGCTCGCTGATGTTCTGCAACCAGCCTTAAAAAAAGGTTACGCAGTGGCCGGACTGGTCACCTTGGGCTGGGAGGATATGTGCGCCTATGTCGAGGCCGCCGAAGCCGAGGGATGCCCTGTGATTTTACAAGCTGGCCCGTCCTGCCGTGCACATACGCCGCTCCCAATTTTGGGCAAAATGTTCCGCCATCTCGCTGAGCAAGCAACAGTTCCCGTGGTTGCACACCTCGACCACGGGTATTCGCTCGACGACTGTCGGATGGCGATCGACGCGGGATTCACCTCGGTCATGTTCGACGGATCGCGCAAACCGTTACAGCAGAATATTGAGGAAACCGCGGCCATTGCTGAACTCGCGCATCATGCAAATGTGTCGTGCGAGGGCGAAATTGGTTTTGTCGGCTATGCCAACGGGGAACAGTCGGCCGGAACCGACCCAACAGAGGCAGCTACATTCGCTCTTCAAACGGGCGTGGACGCAATGGCCGTTTCTGTCGGGAACGTTCATCTTCAACAATCAGAAGGGGCGGGTTTAGATATCGACCGTATACGCGCCATCGAAGCCGCAACGAATATACCCCTTGTGATCCACGGCGGCTCCGGCGTGCCAAAGGCGCAACGCCGCGCTTTGGCACATGGTTCGAACGTGTGTAAATTCAACATTGGAACCGAGCTGCGAATGACCTTTGGCACCGCACTTCGTCAAACTTTGAACGATCATCCTGATCAGTTTGACAGGCTCGAAATACTCAAAGCGACAATGAATCCGATGACCATGGCTACGCGCGATATCTTACGTGAGTTAATGCCAGACTAAACGCAGAACGTACTAGGCCCATAGAACAAGGGGCCCCTTGTTACTTCAACAGCGCCTTCAGGTTTGTCGTTTCATCGATCATGATCTCGGGGGCTGGTGATTTACCCGCTTCGATGAGGCGTTTGCCGACCATGTAGTCTCGGCCTGCGTTGATGGCGTCGACGGCGATGAGGGTGTCGCCTTGGTAGTACCAGTGGACGCGAGCATCGGGGGTGTCGGCGTAGGTTTTGACGTGGACCGCGTCGTAGCCGATGTTGAGGCCCGCGATCTGCAGTTTCACGTCGTATTGGTCGGACCAGAACCACGGTTTGGGGGTATACTCGACCGATCCGCCCATCATGTTTTTGGCGACAACCTCTGCTTGGTCGATGGCATTCCCGACGCTTTCGATACGGAGGCGCTGGCCTTTGAAGATCAGGTTCGCGCAGTCGCCGGCGGCCCAGATATGCGGGACGGTCGTGCGGCCTTGGGCGTCGGTGTCGATGCCGTTCGAACAGACAGCACCTGCCGCTTCGGCAAGGATGGTTGCGGGCAGAATACCGACGCCGACAATTGCAAAATCAACCTCCAACGCGGTGCCATCCGAGAGAACCGCGCCCGTCACGCGGTCGGTGCCCACCAAATGATCGAGGCCAACACCTTCGATGATCTTAACACCGTGTTTGGTGTGGATGTCGCGGAAGTAGTCGGACGTCTCAGGGCAGGCCACACGCTGCAAAATGCGCGGCGCCATCTCAACGAGAGTGACCTCGCAGCCTTTCTTGGCAGCAACGGCGGCGGCTTCGAGGCCGATATACCCGCCCCCGATGACCAAAAGCTTGCGGCCCGCCGTGAACTCCGGCGCCATGGTGTCCGCGTCTTTGAGGTCGCGAACCGTGTAAACGCCGTCCAAAGTTCCACCGATCGCCGCAGGCAGCGTGCGCGGGTGCGAGCCTGTGCAAATCGCCAACTCGTCATATCCCATCTCAACCTCACCCTGCAGGGTGATGGTCTTGGCCTCGGCGTTCACACCCACAACGCGGGTGTCGAGCATCAGATCAATGTTGTTTTCCGCATACCACTCGGGCGCCCGCAGCAAGAGACGCGACAGCTCCATTTCACCAAGCATATAGGCCTTGGACAGAGGTGGACGCTGATAGGGATGCACCGGCTCTGCCCCGATCAAAGTGATCTTTCCGTCAAACCCATCAGCCCGCAAACGAGCCACAAGCGTTGCACCGGCTTGACCTGCGCCAACCACGACAAAATGTTGCATGAGATCACCCTCAGCTAAATTGTAACAATGCTGCCTTAAAAGAGATGTTCGACGGCTGGATCAGGGACAAACCGCCAGTTGCGACGAGGGCCGGCCATAACGTTCAGATAATACATCTCGAACCCGTAAGGCGCACCGCACGGATGATGCCCACGCGGCACCAAAACAACATCGCCATCAGAGACGGCCATGGTCTCGTCCAAGGTGCCATCCTCGGTGTAAACACGCTGGATACCGAACCCTTGGGCGGGGTTCAGGCGGTGGTAGTAGGTTTCTTCTAGATAGGTGATCCGCGGGAAGTCATCTTCGTCGTGACGGTGGCTTGGATAGGATGACCAATGCCCTGCGGGGGTGAAGACTTCGGTGACCAAAAGACTGTCACAATAGTCTTCGTTTTCCATCGCTATATTATTGATAAAGCGCGTGTTGGTGCCCGTCCCGCGCTGCGTCAGCGTGATCCCGTCCGGCCCAATACGGCGCGCCTCATGACCGCCTTTGCCTGGCGCCAAACACACCGCGATTACGCAATCCGTCGTCGCGGTCGCCTCCCAACTCTCTCCGTTCGGCACATAGAGGCAATGCGGCGGCGTCTTTTCAAAGACGTTCATCCGCTCGCCCAGTTCCCCCCACGACTGCCCCGCAGCGTCAAAGGTCGCCTTGCCTTCGACCATCACCAAAATGGCTTCGTTCTCTCCCAAAGCCTCGCCCACGGTTTCGCCAGCACGCAGACGGTAAAGCGAGAACCCAACATAACGCCAACCCGCAGACTGCGGCGTAATCTGATGCACCTTGCCATGTGTTCCAAAGGGTTTGCACAAAAGATCAGGCATCGTCAGTGTCCTTTTCAGGGTCAGTGGGATTAAACACGATAAAGAAAGAATAAGCCGCATAGGCCCCCAAAGCCCCAAAGAGGACCGCCCAACCCGGCGATCCTGTCCAAAGCTCGACCACCATCCAAAAGACACAGATCGCGACCAAAAGAAAGCGCAGCCACAAAGGACGGAAGAAGGGGTCATTCATTTTAAACATCAGATCAGCCCAGTTTCCGTTGCAATCCGCTTGAGCGTATGCAGGCCGAGGGTCTGATACAACAGCGGGTTCCGCACCTCGGGATCCTGCTCTGCCTCAATCACGATCCAACCGTCGTAATTGTTGTCCGCAAGGATCTGCAGAAGAGGTTTAAAATCGACGCCACCCTCCTGATCGCCCGGCACAGTAAAGGCGCCCTGAACAACACCCTGAAGGAAGGACAGGCCCTCTGCGCGGACCTTTTCCGTGATCGAAGGACGAATGTTTTTCGCGTGGAAGTGACGGACGCGACCAACGTGTTTGGTCAAAACAGCCACAGGATCACCACCGCCGAATGCGCAGTGACCCGCATCGAACAGAAGATGCGTTGCGGGGCCAGTCGCGGCCATGAAGGCGTCGATTTCCTCTGGGGACTCAACAATCGTGCCCATGTGGTGGTGATAGACCAAGGTCACACCCTGATCCGCCAGATACTGCGCGAACTCTTCGAGTTTGGCACCAAAGGCTGTCATTTCATCGGAGGTCAGCGTCGGGCGGTCATTTACAGGCTTGTCCGAACCGTGAATGGCATTTGAGGTTTCACAAACGATACAGACCTTGCAATCGTTGTGTTTGAGCTTCGCGAGGTGATCCTGCACCGCCTCAATCTCATCGGCAACAGAGTGCACCAAGAGGTTCGTCGAATACCAGCCAGAGATGAACTTCAAGCCATATGTCCCCAAGCGCGCCTTCAGCTCTGCGGGATCATTCGGCCAACGGTGGCCGTTCTCAATACCGTCAAACCCGATCAAACGCCCCGCTTCTTCTAGAATACGGTCGGTCGAGATATTCGCACCGATGGTCTGGTCGTCATCATTTGCCCAAGCAATCGGATTTGTACCGAACTGGATCATTATCAATCACTCCGAAAGGGCACGTCGCCCGCATAATGCGGGGCAGGATCCGCCCTGCCCCAACGTTTGGTCTTTGATCAGTTCACAAGGTTCTGACGTTTCATATTTTGGACATAGCGGTCACGCGCGTCCGACATTCTGTCGTTGCTCGGCACCTCAGGGATTGCAACGTCCCACCAGCTGCCGCCACCCGCTTCACCGGGGCCATGCATCGGGTCGGTATCAATCACGATCACCGTTGGAATGTCGCGTGTTTTTGCAGCCGCCAACTGGGCCTCAAGGTCGGCAATCGACTGTGCCTTGATCGCATGCGCGCCCATCGAACCGGCATGTGCCACAAAGTCGATCGCAGGCTGGGTTTCAACGCGGCAGTCTTTGTAGAGGTTGTTAAACTGCTCGCCGCCGGTGCCCATCTGCAGACGGTTGATACAGCCAAACCCGCGGTTATCGGTCAGCACCACAGTAAACGGAACACGGCGCATCACAGCCGTCGCCAGTTCAGAGTTCGCCATCATGTACGAGCCATCACCGACAAAGCAGACAACATCACGCTCCGGCGCGGCGAGTTTGACACCCATCGCCCCTGCAACCTCATAGCCCATACAGCTAAAGCCGTATTCCATGTGATACCCACCCTGCGGCGACTGCCACAGAAGTTTGAGCGCACCGGGCATCGTCCCCGCCGCACACATCGCAACGGTGGCCTCGGTCGATGTACGCTGAACCGCACCGATCACTTCGCAATCCATCGGAAGGTAGCCTTCGCCGCCCTGACGGTCCGCGCAATGCGCGTCCACCTTTGCCAACCAGTCCGACCGCACCGCAGGTTTCGCATTGGTTGCCTTGTAGCCCGCCAAAAGACCCGTCAGCTTTTCCAGCGCAACCTTCGCATCCGACACCAGCGGATAAGCCCCATGTTTGACCGCATCATAGGCCGCAACGTTGATCGAGACCAATTTGCGGTTCGGGTGTTCAAACAAGGACCAAGACCCCGTGGTGAAGTCTTGGAACCGCGTGCCAACACCAATCACCAGATCGGCCTCGTTTGACATGATGTTCGCTGCCTCAGAGCCATCCACACCCGAGGCCCCGTAGTTCATCGGATGCGACTGAGCCAAAGCCGATTTGCCCGCCTGCGTTTCAACAACAGGAATACCGAACTCGGTCGCAAAGGCACCCAGCGCTTCCTCGGCCTCGGAATAAATCACACCACCGCCCGCAACAATCACAGGCGACTTTGCCGCTTTGATCAGGTCCGCGATTTGCGCCAATTCAGCCACATCAGGCTCGGGCCGACGCACGCGCCAGACCTTGGGTGCAAAGAACGCCTCTGGGTAATCATAGGCTTCGGCCTGCGTGTCCTGACAGAACGACAAACACACCGGACCACAGTTTGCCGGATCGGTCATCGTCGCCAAAGCCCGTGGCAGAGCGGTCATGATATGCTCGGGACGCGAGATGCGGTCGTAGTAGCGCACCACAGGGCGGAAACAATCGTTGGCCGAGACGGTGCCATCCTCAAAGCTCTCAATCTGCTGGAGCACCGGATCGGGACGACGGTTTGCAAACACATCACCCGGAATAAACAGCACAGGAATACGGTTCACATGCGCCAGCGCTGCCGCCGTCACCATGTTGGTCGCTCCCGGTCCAATCGATGAAGTCACAGCCTGAGCGCGCTTACGTTTGAGCGTTTTCGCATAGGCGATGGCCGTATGCGCCATCGTCTGTTCGTTTTGTCCACGCCATGTCGGCATCGTGTCGGCGGCGTTATAGAGGGCCTCCCCCAAACCCGCGACGTTGCCATGGCCAAAGATGCCCCAAACACCGTCGATATAACGGTCGCCATCTTCATTGAACTGCACCGAAAGCCATTTCACCATGGCCTGTGCAGCTGTCAGTCGGATCGTTTGTGTCATGCCTGTCCTCCCGCTTTGACGCGTGCCGCGTCCCAAATCCTACACAAATTGGTATAGCGCTCAGCCATTTGTGCAATCGCCTCTGCATCCGTCATCGCGCCCTTCATCCAAGCCCGCGCCGCATCGCCAAAGATCGTCCGACCTACCGCAAACCCACGGACCAGAGGATAACTGGCCGCGACCTCAAACGACGCACTCAGCTCCGCCTCAGGCGCATCAAGCCCCAGCACCACAATACCGCGGGTATAGGGGTCGTTCTCTTCGATCGCGTTGATCGCATTCTGCCAACCCGCATGGGTTTTCATCGGCTCCAGCTTCCACCAATCCGGATAAACACCGATTTCATAGAACCGACGGATCAGGGTCGCCGTGGTGTCATCAGTGACGGCAGCCACTTTGGAGGGGATCACCTCCAGCAGGAACTCAAGACGGTTCCGACGCGACGCTTCAAACAGACGTTTCACAGTCGCTTCTTGCTGGGCTTGCATCTCTGCATCGTCATCGGGGTGACAGAAGCACAGCACCTTCACCACGTTTTCTTTGGCCCATTGGTTCAGACCGCCAAAGTCCGATCCCAATTCAGGCTCGAGTGTCAGCGGACGCGATCCGGGCCATTCGACAGGGCGACCAATCCAAAGCCCCGACCCTGACGCCGCGTGCAGCGCGTTGCGACCAATGCGGTTGTCGCAAAGAATACCGTAGCCCGCCTGGCCGTCCTGAACCTGCTGCGCAGCCTTGAGGCACAGTTCCTTGAACTCACCGCCCTTAGCGAGGCTATACCCCTCCATCTCTTCGAGCTGCATACGGTGGTCAAAGGCAAATACCCGCATCGTTGACCAATCACCGTGGCGGTTCGTCGACCAGTGGATCTGCTCCAACTCTGCATCATTGCGCAGGTCAGGCTGTTTGATACCCCGCTCAAAAAAGAACTCCAGCTCCTCAAGCGACGGATAAGCCGGCGTGCAGCCATGTCGCGACACCGCAAAGGCACCACAGGCATTCGCGTATTTCAGCGCCGTTGGCCAATCCTCACCATCAAGCCAGCCCTTCATCAAACCAGAGAAGAACCCATCCCCTGCGCCCAACACGTTGAACACTTCAATCGGGAAGCCCGGACCCGTTTGACCCTCATCAAGGCTGTCAGGAATATCGCCCTCAAAGGCCACAGCCCCCGCAGCGCCGCGTTTACACACCAGCGTCGCGTTCGACACCTGACGCACCGCACGCAGCGCCTCGATCGTATTGGTCGAACCGCCCGCGATGTGGAACTCTTCTTCAGTACCAACAATCAAATCAAAGAAGTGCAGCGACTTTTGCAGCTTCGCCGTCACCGCCGCACTCTCGACAAAGCGGCTCTCACCGTCGCCGTGCCCCGCCACACCCCAGAGGTTCGGGCGGTAATCAATATCCAGCGCCGTCCGCGCCCCATGCTTGCGCGCCAATTCCAGCGCCTTGAGCACCGCGGCTTCGGTCTGAACATTCGACAAATGCGTCCCCGTCGCCAGAACAGACCGCGCAGAGGCAATAAATCCCTCGTCAATATCGGCCTCACACAGCGCCATATCCGCGCAGTTTTCCCGATAGAAAATCAGCGGGAATTGTTCTTCGTCGCGAATGCCCAGAATAACCAGCGCGGTTAAACGGTCAGGATCAGTGATCACCCCGTCCACATTCACACCCTCGCGCACAAGCTGCTCACGGATAAACCGACCCATGTGCTCATCCCCAACACGGGTGATCAACGCAGACTTCAGACCCAAACGCGCCGTACCGCACGCAATGTTCGTCGGACTTCCACCGATGTACTTCTCAAACGATCCCATGTCCTCAAGACGGCCACCAATCTGAGTGCCGTAAAGGTCAACGCCAGCGCGCCCGATCGTAATTACATCAAGTGTCTTCGTCATTTATCTCTGCCTTTCAGAACATCGCTCACACGACGCACGCTGTTGTCTAAACTGATGAGCAAAATTCACTCACAGACCCAAATTGCCGTGGCCCCAAGCCTTCGCCCAGAGCCACGGGGAGGATTACAGTTTTACAGCTTGGCCCGTCTGTGCCGACTTCAACGCAGCCTCAGCAAGTTCGAGAGCCTTCAAGCCATCATGGCCCGTCGTCGGGGTCTCTGCACCCTTCGCAACAGCATCAACAAAAGCCGCGATTTCATTGGCATAGGCTGCAGTATAGCGGGACATGAAGAAGTTCAGCAGCGGCGGCTGTTTAAAGCCCTCACCGGTTGCGATTTCGATATTAGCTTCGGCTGTATTTTTGGCCGCAGCCATACCTTTGGAACCATGAACTTCGATCCGCTGATCATAGCCATATGTTGCACGGCGTGAGTTGGTGATGACAGCTTGTTTGCCCGACGCGGTACGCAGAATAACGTTTACGCTGTCATAATCGCCCAATGCGCCAATCGCAGGATCAACGAGGTTCGATGCCTGCGCCATCACGATTTCGACTTCCTCGCCTAGCAGCCAACGTGCCATATCGAAGTCATGAATGGTCATGTCGCGGAAAATACCGCCGGACACTTTGATGTATTCAGCTGGTGGCGCGCCAGGATCCCGCGAGGTGATCGTTACCATTTCAACGTCGCCCACGGTGCCATTATCAATCGCAGCTTTCACAGCCATGAAGTCAGGGTCAAACCGACGGTTGAAGCCCACCATCAGAGTGGTGCCCTCGGCCTTGACGGTTACGATGGCTTGCTTCACGCGTTCTACATCCAGATCAATCGGTTTTTCGCAGAACACAGCCTTACCAACCTTCGCGAACTTCTCGATCAGGTCCGCATGGGTATCGGTCGGGGTACAAATCACAACCGCATCGATATCATCAGAGGCAGCAACCTCGTCGATAGTGCGCAATTCACAACCGAATTTCTCTTGGGCGGCTTTGGCGGCAGCCTCAAAAGGTTCAGCGATTGCGACCAATTCGGCGCCGTCAACAGACGCAATTGCGCGAGCATGGACTTGACCAATACGGCCAGCGCCAAGGACAGCAAAACGTAGGCTCATTCTTTCCTCCGGTTCCGGACATGTGCCGAAAACTAATGTGGGTCGTGTCGGGCCTCTACCGCGTTGGACAAACTGCGGAAGGGGTCTGGATTACTTTATTCTGTTTCACATCATAGCTCACCTAAATCGTTTCAGGAAAGGTCAACAATGATATGAGTCTCAGGACAGGCGATGGTCTATCCACCGCCTGAAATACTTACTAGACGTCTTCGAACTCAGCGCCTGTTTTTGCGCCCGTGATATAGGCGACGACGTCTTGTGGGTCAGTGTCTTTGACGTTCAGGTTCGCGCAGATGCGGCCGCGGCGGAACACAACGATACGGTCCATGAGGTCAAAGACCTGACGCATGTTGTGGCTGATCAAAATCAACGGCTCACCCTGTTCTTTGAGCGTGCGGATGATTTTTTCAACCTGCGCCGTTTCCTGCACGCCCAACGCCGCTGTCGGTTCGTCCATGATCGTCAGCTTCGAATGGAACGCCGCCGTGCGCGCGATGGCAACACATTGGCGCTGACCACCAGACATATTGCGGATCGGGTTCAGGATGTTCGGGATCTTCACACCCGTCTTGACCAAGCCCCCCATCGTCGCTTCGCGCATCGCTTTGTTATCGAGGATCGAGAACGGCCCGAGCTTGAACCGGACCTTTTCACGGCCAAGGAACATATTCGACGGAACGTCCAGATCATCAGCCAGAGCAAGGTTCTGGAACACAGTCTCAATCCCGGCTTCACGCGCCTCAATCGGCCCCGCAAAATGCACAGGTTTCCCGTCAAAGATCACGTCACCGCGGGTGCGTTGTTCTACAGCCGTGATCTGGCGCACAAAGGTGGATTTACCGGCCCCGTTGTCGCCCATGATGGCCACGTGTTCGCCCTTGCGGATCGCAAAGTCGGCGCCTTCCAGCGCATGCACGCCGCCATAGTGTTTCGTCAAACCACGTGTTTCGAGGATGATATCGCTCATGTTTCGTCCTCCTTACAGGCGCGCTGCGGCGCGTTGCTGACGCCATTGGTCGAGAACAACAGCCCCGACGATGATCACGCCTTTGACCATTTCTTGGTAATAGGCATCGAGACGCAAGAAGGTAAAACCAGATATGATCACCCCAAAGATCAGCGACCCCAGCACAGTACCGATGATCGATCCACGGCCACCCGAAAGGGACACGCCACCGATAACCGTCATCGCAATTGCGTCGAGCTCATACATCACGCCCATGCCCGCTTGTGCAGTCAGGTTTTTCGACGACAGCACGATGGCAGCGAGGGCCGCAAGCGAGGCCGCGATTGTGTAGACCAGCACCTTATGCCGATCGACCTTGATCCCCGACATGCGCGAGGCTTGTTCGTTCGAACCGATGGCGTAGGTGTGTTTACCGTAAACGGTGTATTTCAGGATCAGGTGAAACAGGACGGCCAGCGAGAAAAAGATCACCACAGGCATCATGCCCGATCCAATGGTCGCATAGCCTTCGGTCGGGAAGGAAATCGGCTGACCCTTTGACCACCACTTGGCCGCGCCACGTGCCGCAACCATCATGCCCAAGGTCGCAATAAACGGCGGAATTTTCGTGTAGGCGATCAAGGCACCGTTCACGATCCCAGCCGCGATCCCGACGACCAAGCCGATCAACACGGGGACAATCACCGGCAAGTCCGCGACACCGTCGAACATCAGTTTGGGGTTCACCATGCCGTTGACTTCAGCGACCTGAGCAAAAGACATAGAGATCATCGCCGTCAGACCCACGATGGATCCTGGGCTCAGGTCGATCCCGCCAAGGATAATCACTTGGGTCGACCCCAGTGCGATAATCCCAATAATCGACACCTGAAGAATGATGATCTTCACACGCTGTTCGTTGAAAATGCTGTCAAACCGTCCGTCGGTGTCGAACAAAAGGCTCTGACCTTGCAGGATCATGCCAAGCACTTCGAACACCACAACAATCAGAATGAGCGCAAAAAATACGTTCCATTCAGGTGCACGCGCCTTCTTCTTGTCATCAAACACAAGCCCACCAATGCCGTGTGCAGAATTCGCCATTTGTAATTGCTCCCAGTCTTTATGGATCGCCCGTCAGAGCGAAAGACGGAACAGGAGGCCCCCGTTCCGTCGATAAGATCGAAAAGACCGACCTTAGTTTTTCGAAGTGTAGTCACCGATGTTTGCCGGGGTCACCAGCTGGAACGGGATGTAAACCTTCTGGTCGACGCTCTCACCACGTGCCAGTTTCAATGCTGCGTCGAGCGAACCAGCGCCCTGACCTGCTGCGTCTTGGAACACGGTCACGTCCAGATCACCCGCTGCCATTGCCAGCAGAGCGTCCTGAGTTGCGTCGATACCTGCTACAACAACGTCATCCATCGAAACGCCCGCCGCTTTGAGAGCTTGGATCGCACCGATTGCCATTTCGTCGTTGTTCGCGATGACGCCGTCGAATGCAGCGCCAGTCGACAGCCAGTTGGTCATCAGGGTTTGTGCCTGATCACGCGACCAGTTTGCGGTCTGTTCGTCCAGAATGTTCAAAGTCACAGCGCATTTGCCTGCAGCAATCACATCATGAATGTCTGCGGTACGCTGAACGGCAGCTTGGTTCGACAGTTCGCCCATCATGACATAAACGCTGGCTTCGGTCTTGCCAGCTTCTGCGAACAGGCGACAAACTTCGATGGTTTCCAGAGTGCCAGAGTCAACTTCGTTCGAAGCAACAAACGCTTGATTGTCTGGCAGGGTGTCGACGTTGATCGGCTGACGGTTTACGAACACCAGCGGAACGCCAGCAGAGGCAGCAGCGTCAGTAAGTGCCTGAGTTGCCGAGGTATCAACAGGGTTCACGATGATCGCGTCAACACCGGATGCGATAAAATTGTTCACTTGATCGAGCTGCTTTGCAACGTCGTTCTGCGCGTCTTCTACCTGAAGATCAACGCCTTCCATGCCGTCAGCCATTTCGATCATACCGTTACGCAGAACGGTCAGAAAGTTGTCGTCGAACAGAGCCATCGATACGCCGATGTTCTCTGCCATTGCGGTGGTGGACATAAGAGCGGTTACGCCAGCAGCGATAAGGGTCTTTTTCATTATTTCCTCCCATTAGGTGTCCGGCGCACCCTGATACATGCCGGATTTGACCTCCCTCCAGAGGTCGTTCACTCAGACAGATGCAGTGACCTGTGAAGAGATGAATTCGAAAGATTTCTTTAGCTCACCAAACGGGTCCTCCATGGACTGCGTCACGGGTGAGAAGCACTCATAAGAAATGGGGCCATCGTAGCCAGCCGCCAAAAGTGCTGCGATTTGATCTACGTTGCCGAGACGATCGTTTTCATCGACCAGAACACGGTGTTCGTCTTCCATTTCTGCAATCGCCAGCGATGGATCAACCACAGCCGAGATATGAACAATTCCCGTGTGTTCTGGGAAGATCGGTCCACCCTCAGCGAGAGTATGGTGGAACGTGTCATGCACGATTTTAAACTGGTTCGTTGCGTTAAGCGATACGATGGTGTCGATCAATTCCTGCTTTGAACGAAGCGAAGACCGCAAAAAGCCGAGCGGTTCGACCAGCGCGACCATACCAGAATCCTCGAGCATCGGCTTGATCTCTTTCAGCGCAATTCGAAGGTTCGCCTGCCGCTCGCCATTGGCGTTTTGCGTGCCATCATTGCGCGGGATCAGGCTGATCGTTTCCGCACCAGCAGCCTGCGCAGTAGCAATCAACGCCTTCACTTCAGCAGCTATATCATCGGACCAGCTATTGAACGGATAGACTTGGCTAAGACCGACGAGACGGACACCTTTGTCACGGGCAAGCGCGCCTGCGTCAGCAGCATCCATGCCATCGAACAGCGGACGAGCAATATCGTTTCTGACCTCTACGCCGACACAGCCAAGCGATTTAGCCAAGTCCAGAAAATCAGCATACCCGACGTTGGGCACGGTCATGTGGTTAAGCGCGAACTTCATTTTTCCTCCAAACCGGCACGACCCCATGGGCAACCGGAACTGAGGAGACGGTGACTTTCAGAGACGATTCCGTCAATGGTTCACGCCATTTTCAGGTCACAAATGACGTTTTTCTGCACACGCTCAATGACGTATTTACGTCATTAAAGCATCTCTGGCAGCACGATCCTTGGCTCTAAAAAGTGCTGACTTGCCGTATCATCGAGATGCCCCGCACTCTCTGAAATCATCAGTCCAATCAAGTCACTACACAGCTGCGGAAGGGGCGTTCCTATCACCATTGTGACATACCCATCCAACAGCCCCGCACGGCTTTCTGCGGTCAATTCATTCACAACCAATTGCACTTGCCCCGGCTCTGTCGCCTCGCGCATGGCAGCAATTGCGCCTTCCATACCACCGCCCGCAACATAGATACCGCGTAGATCTGGATAACGTTCGATCAAATCGAGCGTCGCCTCATAGGTCACCTGACGCGCCTCTAAGTTCACCAACGTATCTACCACAGTGAACTCAGACGCATTTTCACGGACGTATCCACGGAACCCAACTTCCCGAAGATCATGACCGTGCCACCTATTTCCACCCACGAAAATGGCCAACCGCCCAGGAAGTTTTGCAGAGCGCGTCAGCATCCAAGCTGCGCTTCTACCCACCTTCATATTGTTTATTCCCAGATAGTTACGCCGAACACCCTGAGCAAAATCATTCAACAACGAAAAGGTTGGGACCCCCTTTTGCCGCAATCCTTCAACGACCTGATTCAGTTTTTGATGATTGACCGCAGCACAGGCCAAAGCATCAACGCGTTCCCCAACCGACTGGATCAACTCTGCAAATTCTTCGGGTGATTGTGACTGCGCGAACCGGATCACAGCATGGCCGCGCACATCCGTCCTAGCGGCAACCGCGTGTTCAATCTCACGCGCAAAGTTCTGATAAAATTCGTGCTTCTCTTTCACCAAGACAAAGCCGAACTTTTTCTCGGGCGCGACGGTATTTAACCGATGATCGAAAAGCCCACGAGCGTGATAGCCGATGCGATGCGCAGCATCAGCAATACGGCGCAATGTATCTTCGCGGACAACCGTCCGACCATTCAATGCACGATCCACAGTGGTGACACTCACCCCAGCTTCACGCGCAACATCTTTGACAGTCGGACGATTGCTCATTTTTGTATTCCCTTATCACTTTGACGATAAGGGGTGAAGGATTGATTTTAAAACGTCAATATGAATTGCTAATATGACGCAAAAACGTCATTTCTTTGTAGACTCAATTTAACCCACTCAGGAACGCTTGATATTCGTCATCCGTCATCGTCACAGAGTGGTCCGCCGCAGGATAGGCACCCGTATCAACATCCGCTTTAAACTCGGCAAACGCAGCGATCCGCTCAGCTTGAAGTCGATCCATCTCCGACCGGAAATCGCGGTACGTTTTTGCATGGCGCGGTTTGTGACCTCGTGTGTAGCCCAGCACGTCCTCAGCAAAGAGATACTGCGCATCAGCGTAAGGCCCCGCGCCCATTCCCAACAACACGAGGTTCGTACGCTTCGAAAGCTCTAGCGCGACACGATCAGGGACAACTTCAAGTTCGACACCAAAAACGCCGATCTCTTCTAGCGCTTTTACATGCTCATACACTTGCATCGCGCTCTGCGCTGTCTTGCCAACGGCCTTGAACCCACCTGTCCAAGTGGCCTTCGACGGTATCAGGCCCACATGACTAACGACAGGAATCCCATCATCGGCAATCGCCTTGATCGTGCCAAAGGACGACGCGCAATAGACACAGTCGCCGCCGATTTGCATGACCCGATGAGCAGCGCGCAGGTAATCCTCTTGGGTCACCAACTGACCATACAATAGTCCGACTTGGACAAAGCAATCACCCGCAGCTTCACGCATTTCAGGCGTCCAAACTGGGTCGATAATTGACAACATATCGATGCCAGCGGCTGCAGCCGCAGCCGCCTCTTCGGGTGTATCGACGAAAAGCATCGACAGTTTGCGTTTGCCCTTGAGCGCCCGAATATCGGCGACTGTTAGACGTTTGTGATAAAGACCCATTCGATCAGACCTCAATCCAAACGCGGTCGCCTTCGATCTTCACCGCATAGGTATTAAGGTTCACGCAGGCCGGAGCCCGCATTGCCTCACCTGTGCGATAATCGAAAGTCGCGTTATGTTTGGGACATTCGATCTCGTATTGCATGACCAACCCGTTTTCGAGGTGGACATCCTCGTGGGTGCATTTTCCATCGGTACAAAAATATTCATCATCAGGTGACCGATAGATCGCATAGGTTTTGTCGCCGTGATCAAAACGGATCAGGTCTTCTTCGTCGATGTCGTCGATTGCGCAGGCATCTACCCAAGGCACGTGTGTTCTCCCCAGAAAAATCGTGTTATTCAGCCGCGCCCAAGGCGGCAGTATGGAATTCCTCGCGGTATGGCTTGGCCGAAGCTGGCAGCGCACGCAGAAGGAAATAGTCTTCGTTTTTCATCTGACGCCACAGGGCCGGAACCATCTCTGCCAATGCGGCAGGAATAGACGGGTTCGGTGTCGGAAGGTCATGTTTGATCTTCGCATGCAACTCGGGCAGACGATGATAGGGCACCATCGGGAACATGTGATGTTCAACGTGGTAATTCATGTTCCAGTAAATGAACCGCGATATGGGGTTCATATAGACCGTGCGCGAATTGAGACGGTGGTCGATCACGTTGTCCGCAAGTCCACCGTGTTGTAGCAGACCCGTCATTACATGGTGCCATGCCCCATAAAGACGCGGCAAACCTATCACCATCAGCGGCAAGATCGAGTGCATCCAAACGGCCAAGCCTATGGTCGCCGCATAGATCAGCACCCAAATACGCGCGACGCGTATAACCTTGTGATATTCCGTTTCAGGGATCCAAGTTGCCTCTTCGGCATCGATTTGGCCCAACGCGTTCTTCAGCATCCGAAGCCAACCATTAATGCTGTCCAGAACCCCAAAGACGTTCAAAACCAGCTTTGCGAACTCGGTCGGGCGCATGATAGCAATCTCGGGATCACGGCCCACAATTACCGTATCGGTGTGGTGACGCGCATGGCTCCACCGCCAAGTGTGCGGATTACGAACCATACAAAAGCTTGCAATCTGATAGATAACATCATTCATCCAGCGCGTCATGAACGCTGTCCCATGCGAGCACTCGTGCCAGCGGCTGTCCATCGCAGAGCCATACAGAACGCCGTAAGCCAGCCAGAACGGAATCGACCAAGCTGTGGGCCAGAGATAAATACCGATGCCCGCAAACAAGGCCATGCTGCCAAACAGAATAATCGTATCTCGGATCGCAGGGCCATTGGACCGCTGCATTAAATCCTTCATTTCTTTGCGGGGAATGTCGGTATGATACCATTCCGCTGCGGCCAAGCCGGACTCGACCGCACGGCGGGCATCTTCTCCCAACATTGAATAATCACGTTTACCCATTCAGACCTCCCTTGGGCTCATGTCGGGAACGCTACGCGATGAATTTCGATATTCTAAGTTTTCAACATTGATTATCTATCAAAACCTATCAAATATGGCCTCTAATTTGATAGGTTTTTATCATGTCGAAACGCCGCCCAACCTTAGCCGACATCGCAACCGCCGCAGGCGTCGGCATCGCAACCGTCGACCGTGTTCTGAACAACCGCGCACCAGTGCGGGACGATACCGCACGACGGGTTGCCGAAGCTGCAGAGAAGCTCGGTTATCATGCCCTTGGCTTCATCACCGCGCGGGATAAGCGAAGCCTTCCTGCCATGACGTTTGGCTTTGTCCTTTCGAAAGAAAAACAACCTTTCTACCAGAACCTGGCCCGCGAGATCGAAGCCGCTGTCACGGCCCGTAGAGACATTCTCGGCAAGGCAAAAATCACCTTTGTGCGCGCCACCACGCCCGAGGATTTTTGTTCTGCGATCAAAGGCCTTTCCGAACAATGCGACGCCGTCGCCGGAGCAGCCCTAAACCACCCCCAGGTTACCCGCACCGTCGCGGAAGCTGCCGCCAAAGGTATCCCGTTCTTTTCCATCCTCAACGACTTTGCCGAACCCTCGCGCCGCGCCTACTATGGAATGGATAACATGAGGGTGGGTCGCCTCGCCGCTTGGATGCTTACCACTAAAATTCGCCAATCAGGCAAGGTCGCCGTTTTTGTGGGCGGCAGTCGATGGCATGGGCACATTCTTCGTGAAACTGGGTTTGTCAGCTACTTCCGCGACAATGCGCCTGACCTCCATGTCTTGGACCCCTTTGTAAACCTCGACACGCGACAGATCACCTATGAGGCAACGCTCGATCTTTTGTCGCGCCATGCCGACCTGCGCGGCATCTACGTCGCAGGCGGAGGCATTGAGGGCGCTATTGCCGCACTTCGTGAAAGCCGTCCTGCAGGAAAAATCGCACTCGTCGGGAACGAACTCACCGATGATCGACGCGCTGCACTAAGCGACGGATACATGACGATGGTAATCTCGACGCCACTTGAAACGCTGTGCCGCAACTTGGTCGATCACATGATCAAAGCTGTGCTTGGAGAACCAAACCTTCCGACGGGTCCACAGATATTGGAGCCTTTGCTATATTTGCCAGAGTCCGTTTGATCCCCAAAACCAACACTGGGATTTCCAGAATGCCCCATCATCCTTAGGCGCGTTGGCACTTTGGCAAAATACAAAGCATTTCGTACATAAGGTTTGCCCCAATCAGCGCCGTATTTCCACTAGGATCATAGGGCGGGGACACCTCAACGAGGTCACCACCAACAACATTCAGTCCCGCACAGCCGCGGATCAGTTCCAGTGCCTGCCATGTCGTTAGGCCCCCGATTTCAACTGTCCCCGTGCCTGGCGCAAAAGCTGGGTCGAGGCTATCGATATCATAAGTGATATAGGTCGGCGTATCGCCGATCTCTTTACGAATACGGTTAATCAGCGGTTTAAGAGACTGCCCCCAACATTCTTCGGCCTGAACAACGGTCCAGCCCTGCCGACGCGACCAATCAAAATCGTCAGCAGCATAGCCCGTACCCCTCAAACCGATCTGATAGACCTTTTCGTTGTTCAACAACCCTTCTTCAAACGCGCGGCGGAAGGGCGTCCCATGGGCAATTTTTTCGCCGAACATCTCATCATTAATGTCGGCATGCGCATCAATGTGGATCAGAGCGACAGGACCATGTTTTTCAGCGATAGCCTGAAGGACAGGATATGTCAGCGTGTGGTCGCCACCCATGGTCAGCGGGACCACATCATGTTGCAGCAAATCCCGATAAAACGTCGCGATACGCGCGACAGTATCTTTGAGGTCAAATGTATTGATGGGCACATCACCAATGTCGCCCACCTGCATGTGATCAAACGGTGCCGCACCCGTTGCCATATTGTAAGGGCGCAACATGCTTGACTCTGCACGGATTTGACGGGGACCAAACCGCGTACCGGATCGATTGGACGCGCCAATATCCATCGGAATGCCTACGAAACAGGCGTCTAGCCCGCTTGCATCGTCGCACGCAGGCAACCGCATCATTGTGACTGGGCCGCCGAAACGAGGAACCTCATTCCCACCAAGGGGCTGATTATATTTATGGTCCACGCTGCCTCCTGAGGGTTTTGTCAAAACCCTAGCCAGTCCGCTACCACGGCTCAAGGCAGTTTATTTGGACGATATTTCTCTCACTTTTTACCGACACCAACCGTCCGCAAAATCTTGATATTCAAGATGAGGAACCGAACAATTTGGAACGGCAGAAAATTCCGCAAGAACACTGTAAACCGCGTCGGACGAGGCACAAAGTTCCGTTCATCAAAGCCAGTAGGTTTCTGTTGTGACATGACAATTCCTCAATCTGGGATGAACGACCAAAATGCCTTCATTTTGGCTTTATAGATGAACAGATAGTGCAAGAGGTGCTTGAGCCAGTGACCAGCGAGGCCAATCTCGCCAAAGGTCAGGTTTTCGTCTCGTCCTGTTTGGGGATACTCTTTGAAATCCGGCACAACCGGATAGACACAGATCGTCGCAGCAGAACCCTTCAGCAAGCTCTTGCCCGTACTGGCCACACAGGCTGCACCCATTCTACTCATTGGCGCTTCGTGTGCTGGGGATTTGCGTCCCTTGATCCGATCAACGACCGTTTTGGCAACAGCATGAGCCATCGTTCCCGAAGGTTGACCTGTCCGCGGCGGAGCTGGAGCGATCAACGTCCCGTTCGGTGAATGCATCGGTTTGCTGATAAAATGAGGCGGCGCGAACGCGATACCAATCGCCCACATATTATCGTATTTTGGTGACTGATAGGTTTTTGGCCAATCGTCTGAACTCCATTCTTCATAGGATTTTTGCGTGTAATCCGCATCCACTTTCATGAAGCCGTTTTTGGCAAAAATATCATCCGAGATATCAGCGCCCGATTTGTCGTAGGCTTTCAACGGCACACCGCTAAACGGTGGAATTAGCATCGCAAAATCAAACTTTTCCTGACCGAATTCACCAGCTAACGTCTCGTAATGCGCGACACCCTCTTCGATTTTATTGACGCCAGCTTGGGTGATCCAATTGATGTCCTTTTCAACAAAGAGGCTCTCTGCAAAGGTCTTAGACGATACGTAGTGACCGCTCGATTTAAGGGCCACGGTGCCCATACCGAAGTCACCCAAAACCTGTTCATTGGAAATCCACGTGAGGTCGAAACGGTCCCGAACGCCAGCTTCTCTGAGAACAAAATCGACGTTGTTGATGTATTCCCACGCTGCACCCTGACAGGTGCATGTCGCATTTCCCGTTCCGATGAGGACGCGCAGCTTTTCGTCCGCCGCGTTCATCTGTTTGGCCTTCTCGATTTGGGTCTTTAACTCTTTTGCAGCATGTTCCGCATGAGCAGCCGTACAAACAGATACTGTGTGCGAACCAAGTTCCGATCCATTACCCAGCCCCTCCGTCGCACCAAAGTTCAATTTCGGACCAGTGGCGTTGATCAGGTAATCATATTCAACCTCGACCATTTCGCCTGTGGGATCACCAGTCCGCATACCGCGAACAAATGGTTTTTCATGGTCAGCGCTACCTTCTGGGAAAACCTCTTGGGCAAGCGCCTGAACAAAGGTGATGCCCGCCTTTTCATAGACTGGAGCAAGGTCAAAGGTCACATCATCAGTGGTCATCATGTCGACACCGACCCAAATGTTCGACGGGATCCAATTCCACTTGCTATTGGGGGTCATCACGATGACCTCAGCCTTTCGGCCCGCCCATTTCTTGATGTAACTCGCAGCCGTATGACCCGACACGCCTGCGCCAAGAATTAAAACACGTTTCAATGTATGCCTCCCGACCGAACTTGACCTCTACGAGCGAGGGTTCGGGCAAGAGGATATAATACATCTCGAAAAACTAATTTGATTTGAGTCATCTTGAGTGATGTCCAAAAGGTTAGCTTTTGGACAACGCCAACTCTCTTCCCGCCGCAGGCGGATCAAAGGCTTTGTCGTTTAAAAAATTGGGGCCACAATGAACTGCGGCCCCTTTTATACGGCTTCTGGATTTAGAGTAGCTCAACAGCCAGCGCAGTTGCCTCACCGCCACCGATACACAGAGACGCCACGCCTTTTTTCAAACCGCGCGCTTGAAGTGCCGCAATAAGCGTCACAACGATACGTGCGCCAGAACAGCCGATCGGGTGTCCCAAGGCACAGGCCCCACCATTCACATTCACCTTTGAATCATCAAGGCCGAGATCACGAATGGCAGCCATCGCAACAACGGCAAAAGCTTCGTTGATTTCAAAAAGGTCAACGTCGTCCACGGTCCAGCCAACCTTGGCTAGAACCTTCTGCATCGCAGGGATCGGCGCAGTGGTGAACAATGATGGTGCTTGAGCATGGCCCGCGTGTCCATGGATAACCGCGATCGGCGTAAGGCCCATCGCCTCGGCCTGCGATTTGCGCGTCAGAACCAACGCAGCAGCACCGTCCGAAATTGACGAAGAGTTCGCCGCAGTCACAGTGCCGCCTTCACGGAATGCAGGTTTTAACGTCGGGATTTTTTCAGGGCGGGCACGACCGGGTTGTTCATCTGTCGTCACATCACCGACCGCGACGATCTCACCGTCAAACGCACCCGTTTCAATCGCAGTCTTTGCGCGATCCAAAGACCGAAGCGCGTAAGCGTCCTGCTCTTCACGCGTGAACCCATAGGTGTCGGCACATTCTTCTGCAAAGGTACCCATCGCGCGACCTTTGTCATAGGCATCTTCCAGCCCGTCTAAGAACATGTGATCCATAACTTTGCCATGGCCCGCGCGGTATCCAGTCCGCGCTTTTTCGAGCAGATAAGGCGCGCCTGACATACTCTCCATGCCGCCAGCGACGACGACATCGGACGACCCAGCCTTGATCATGTCATGGGCATTCATGATCGCCTGCATACCAGAACCACAGACCTTGCCCACGGTTTGACAGCGCACATCCAACGGAAGGCCAGCACCCATCGATGCCTGACGCGCCGGCGCTTGACCCAAGCCTGCAGGCAAAACGTTCCCCATGATAACCTGATCGACCTTATCAACACCAATGCCTGCGCGGGCAACAGCGGCAGCAATGGCACTCGCACCTAGGTCTGGTGCCGCGATTTTGGACAAGCTGCCCATAAAGCCACCCATAGGTGTACGGGCCATACTAACGATCACGATCGGGTCCATGAGGTGTCCTTTTCTCATCTGTCAAAATTTGCGCCATGTTGGTGTCCCTAGTCGGCCAAGTCTAGGCCCCTCGCCAAATCTGTGACAGGCCGTCGCGCCCGACGACTGCGATCAGCCATTTTACGAAGGGTCAAATGGACAAAGCACAAACGGCGTCATACCGTTCACCAGATTCCTAGACTGGAGATGCCCCATGACCTCGTCTTTCAAACAGCGGCTAAAAACGCCCGCAATGATCCCCGCCGCTTGGGTCGAATTGGGCAGCCCCGACATTGCCGAAATCCTCGTGACCCACGGATGGGACACGATCATCATCGACGGCGAACATGGTCGCGGCGAACTCGAAGATTGGGTCAATGTTGCTCGCGCTGTAGAGGCTTGCGGCGGCACTGCAATCCTACGGCTTCCCGACGGCAACGATACCTTGATCAAACGGGCCTTGGACCGCGGGTTTCGCAATTTTATCGTCCCGATGGTGAACACACGTGCAGAAGCCGAACAGATCGTATCTGCGTTTTACTACCCGCTCAAAGGCCATCGTGGATATGCGGCGTCAATTGTGCGCGGATCAAACTGGGGCGCACGGCCAGACTATGGCCTCGTGGACTCTTTCAATGAGATCACAATCATCATCCAGTGCGAACATATAGAAGCCGTAGATCAAATTGACGACATTATGGCTGTAGAGGGTGTCGATATGATTTTCATCGGCCCAAACGATCTTGCTGCGTCCGCAGGGCACCTTGAACACCTAGATCATCCTGAAGTTCTCGAACTAATCACTAAAGTCGAAGCCGCAGCCAAACGTCGCGTCATGCCGCTGGCAACGGTGCGCAGCGCGGGACGAGATTGGAAAGAGCTTGATCAGCTTGGCTACCGCATGGTTGCAGGCATATTCGACGTGGCGATGCTCGTGGAAAGTGCGCGTAGAAATTTGACAGCGGCTACTGGCCAGATAGCAGCACCCGTCAAAACCTACTGATCAGACCTTTTCTGGCTGAGCCAACGCCCTATCTGTGACCCGCATTGGTTGATCACAGAGTTATAAACGCGCATGTTCCGCATTTTCATAGCCCTCATCCTAATAGCAGGACCCGCCTTTGCCCGTGAACGGGTTCAGATCGCTGGACTAGCCGATCCGGTGGTGATTGGCGAAGCAAGTCTCGGTGCGATCGGTATAACGGCCTATGATGCACGGCTTTACACACCAAATGGCGCCCCGTTTGATTGGGCGTCACCAATGGCCCTAGAATTGGATTACAAACGAGGGTTTTCCGCACAAGATTTGCTCCGAGGAACCGAAGCAGAAATCCGTCGGATCGAAGGCGACACGAACGATATTCCGACTGTTATTTCGCTTTTGTCGACCTGTTTTTACGCTGTGGAGGACGGCGACAACTACATTGCCGTTGGCAACTCCACTGATCAGATTGATCTCTGGCGCAACGGCACCCAAACCTGCACCGTGACATATCCCGATATTCGTAAACGGTTCCTCTCTATTTGGCTGTCAGATGACAGTCGGTTCACCTCTCTGTCGAGAAAGCTACGTGGACTATGAATGGCTATTGGCGGGTCAGCCTGTTCGCAATGATGCTCGCCTCGGCGGGGTTGCCAATTTACATCCACCTGCCCCGCTTTGCCGCAGTAGACTTGGGCCTCAATCTAGCGACGGTCGGCGCGATTGTGATGGGCATCCGTATCTTTGACTTTGCCCAAGACCCAATCCTAGGTCGTATCATCGACCATTGGCGCGGCCCACGTCGCAGGCTTGCAGCCATCGCGCTGGGAATGATGGCGGTCGGTTTTGTGTTCTTATTTTCTGTGACGCCTGTCATTGATGCACGGCTCTGGTTGATCGCGACCTTAGTGCTTGTGTTTACTGGCTATAGCTTTGGTGCGATCCTCTTATACGGCGATAGTGCGGCACTTGCAGGGTCGACGGATCCAAAGGACCAACTACGCCTCGCCACCTACCGCGAAGTCGGATTGATCGCAGGCGTCATCTTTGCAGCCATTGGACCAGTTGTGCTGAGCGATGGTTTTAGACTTTTCGGCTGGGCCCTCGCAGCGCTCATCATCCTGTCATACCTCGCGACGAGAAACCTATGGGATCGACCAGCTACACCCCCTGCTCCCTTTGATATTCGCAAACTATTAGCAGCGGGTGGTGGCTGGCTCCTTCTCCTCGCAGTCGTAAACAGTCTGCCCGTCGCCATCACATCGACGCTGTTCCTGTTCTTTGTCGAAGACCAGCTGATGCTCCCCAATTGGTCGGGCGGATTGCTCATCCTGTTCTTTGCAGCATCAGGACTGGCCATCCCTATCTGGAGCCGCCTCGCCCGTCACTTTGGCGTTCGTCCCATCTTGCTAATCGCAATGCTCATGTCCGTGGCGGCCTTTATCGGATCGGCGTTATTGGGTACTGGTGACGCGATCCCCTTCGCCATCATTTGCATCGCATCAGGCGCAGCGGTCGGTGCTGAACTTGTGATTTTACCCGCCGTATTTGCATCCCTCTTGGGCCGCGCGGGGATCGCAACTGGTCAATCGTTCGGACTGTGGTCATTCGCAACTAAACTGTCGTTGCCTCTGGCGGCGGTGATGGTTCTACCTGCCTTGGACGTCGTCGGGTTTGTTCCGGCAGGCGACAACTCTGACATCGCCCTCGACCGGCTCACCCTGCTCTACGCTGTGTTGCCCTGCGCACTAAAAATAGTGGCCGCGGTGACCCTTTTGATCATGCCAAAACACGTCACCAATCCACCGCTGGACTAAAAAGGGCGGCACCAAGTGAACCGCCCTTTGTCATTTTAGACTTCCGCCGTTTCAGTGATCACTTCGGCAAATTTGGTAAAGAACGCTCCAGCGAGCTTTTTCGCAGTACCTTGAATCAAACGACTGCCGAGCTGAGCAAGCTTCCCACCGATTTCGGCCTTCGCCTCATAGGTCAGCATGGTTTTACCATCGACTTCAGTCAGGGTAACATCAGCGCCACCCTTAGCGTGACCTGCCGCACCACCGTTGCCCTGCCCTGTCAGCGAAAACGCATCAGGTGCCCCTGACTTATCAAGCGTCACATTCCCGCTGAACTTGGCTTTCACCGGACCAATTTTAAGAACAACCTTGGCCTCCAATTCGGTATCGGAATGCTGGATCAATTCTTCACAACCAGGGATACATTGCTTGAGGATCTCTGGATCGTTCAAAGCCGCATATACGCACTCTTTCGGGGCATCGATCAGAATTTCGTCTTTCAGTTCCATCAGTTTGTCCTTTTCAACAACAAGGGAATTTCACGGTCGCCAAAACTGCCGCTTGTTCGGGCGTCAGTGGGCGGGATTTCACGGCTTCTACCAACCGCTGGAGCGCGGTTTTTTCAGTTGGATTTGGATCAGACATTGTCATCCTCCGTCCGATGTTTTGCGCGGCGCAACTGCGTGAGTTGAGCAAGGATCGACAGCGCAATCTCATCAGGTGTCACCGCATCAATGGCGAGACCAGCAGGGGCCTGGACCCGCGCCAAATCAGTCTCTGTTACACCTGAACTCTGCAGTTTTTCGGAAAGTGCGGCCCATTTTTTGCGGCTCGCCACAAATCCGATGTGCTCTGCATCTGTTGCCAATGCCGCACTCAACGCGGCAATGTCATCCTTCCCTTGGGTCGCAACGATAATCATTCGGCGGGCACCCTGAGGCAGTGGTTTTGCGCCATCCTCTGCAGACACGGTTTCAACCGACCACTGAAAACGCGGCGCGAGACTGGCAAGGGCACGGGCCACAGGAGAGACACCGTAGATGAACAATTCAGGCATCGGCAAAACGGGCTCCACAAAAATATCCAGCGATCCCTTCGACGGGCAGCCATTGCGGGCGTAACGGACGCCATTCACCTCTGTTCCCGCCTCAACCGCCAAATCGGCCAACACCTCTGCCGGAGCCAAAGAGATCAGTTGAGGTTCTCCCGCCTCCAGAGCTTTTATGGCCGCCTTGGTCAACGCGGAACGAACACAACCGCCGCCAATCCAACCTTCGATGATCTGGCCTTCGTGGTTGAGGATCGCCTTTGCCCCTGGTTTGGCCGCCGTCAGGCCAACCGTTCGAATGACAGTGGCAATCGCATAGGGTTCCCCCCGCTCGGACAGCGTTTGAGCGAGGTCTTGTAACGTCGTGTCAGAGAATTTAGCGGTCATCATAGGCGCATTAACTCCGGTTCGAGGGCGGCAAGATCAGCCAGCCGATTGGCAGGACGGAAGAGATCAATGTAAGGGAGTGCGGCAGCCATTCCGGCGGCTACGGGTTCGTAATCGTCCCAACCTTTCAAAGGGTTAAGCCAAATCACTTTGCAGCCACGTTTTTTCAATAGGCGCATCGCCTCGCCCAATTCACTGGCCGATCCAGTGTCATACCCGTCTGACAGGATCATCACGACCGTCCGACCGTCTACAAATTTACGGGCATAAGTTCGTGAAAACTGCATAAGGGACTCGCCGATCTTTGATCCCCCGCCAAATCCATCAGCTAGAACTGACAAACGACCCAAAGCCCGCAGCGGATCGCGATCACGCAACGCTTCTGCAATACGAACAAGTCGGGTGTGAAACAGATAGGCATCCGCCGTATCATCCGACCGCATCAACCCTGCGATAAAAGCCAGAAATACTTGCGCATAGAGCGTCATAGACCCCGACACATCGCAGATTGCCACAATCTTTTGCGGCCGATCAGGGCGTGATTTCTTGGGCAACCGAATGGGTTCGCCCCCAGTCTGAAGGCTCTGCCGGATGAGTTTTCGAAAATGGATCCGATCACCCTTTTGCGCAGCTTTGCGACGCCGTGACCGACGGTGCCGCAAGGCAATCCCCAGCCGACGCGCAATCTCTTCTGCCTCTCGGATGTCGTCGGTTTGGACCACATCCCGCAGGTCCCGCTTCATCTTTTGGCGCAGGGTCGTAGCGACGAGTTTGCCTTCACCGTCGGCATCCGCCTCGCCGTCTGATCCGTCGGGGGCGGTGGCTTCTCCCGCTCCACCGCCCGCCTGTTCGCCCTCTGCGGAGCGCGAAGAATGAACGCTGTCCGACAAACTGTTGAGCGATGGCATGACCCGCTCTTTCACCTTGCCTCCGTTCATCCAGAAACTGTCAAAAAGGTCGTCAAAACGCGCGTTTTCTTCGGCGCACCCCGTCAGCACCGCCTTGAGCGCACAGCGCGATTGGATTGGGTCGTATGCATCGACCTGAGTAAGTGCAGAAAGTGCAGCGTCAGCCTCACTTACCCCAACGCGCAATCCATTGTCCCGCAAATGCGCCATAAATCCTGCCATACGCGCAGAAGGACCAGCATCACGGCCAGAGAATTTCGTGACCCGCGTCATGCCGCTTTCCCCGCGATCCGTTGGGTGATCTCAGTCGTGATATTGAAACGGTCACTCTCTGTTTTCAAAAGCGTCGCCATCGTCGCCTGCAAGATCGCTGGATCGTGGGTCAGATCATTGACGCCAAGGCCCATCAACGCCGCTGCGAAATCGAGCATCTCAGCAATGCCCGGCGTCTTTTCCAGCTGTTCTTTGCGCAAGCTTTGCACAAAACCGATGATCTGATTGGCAAGATGCGCCTCTACATCAGGACAACGTGCCTTGAGGATCGATAGTTCTGTATGTCGGTCAGGATAGCCCACATGCGCATAAAGGCAGCGCCGCCGCAGCGCATCCGACAAGTCACGGGTCCCATTGGCGGTCAGAATCACAACGGGGCGCGATTTGGCTGGAATAGTGCCTAGTTCAGGGATCGTAATCTGGAAATCTGATAGAATTTCGAGGAGATAGGCTTCGAATTCTTCATCCGCACGATCAATTTCATCGACCAGCAAAATAGGCGCCTTGTCCTGACGGATCGCGGCCAACAGCGGACGCTCCAGTAGAAATTCTTCGGAAAAAATCCGTGCCTCAGCCTCTTTCGCGGTTCCACTTTCTGCGGCGGCGCGGATCGAAAGGAGCTGCTTTTGGTAGTTCCACTCATAGATGGATTGCGACGCGTCCAAACCCTCATAGCACTGAAGGCGGATCAACTTTGTGTCCTGAACTGATGCCAAAACCCGCGCGATCTCAGTCTTCCCAACACCTGCCGCACCTTCGAGCAGCAGCGGACGGCCAAGGGCAAGCGCCAGATGAACAGCCATAGCCAGATCATCAGAGGCAACATATCCCTGTTCCGCCATAGCGGTTTTGAGTGCAGTGCAATCCATGACTTCAACCCATCAAAGGTGGGCCGCCCCATGACAGGGCAGCCCGTTCCGATTTAGCCGTGCAGACCGAGCTTGTTCGCCGTCTGCCAAATCCGCCAATGATCGTGCGGCATGTGGGTGTGACGGTTGCCGAATGCGCGGAAGGCGTCATTCACAGCGTTAGAGAAGCACGGGACACCACCGACGTGCGGGCTTTCGCCTACGCCCTTTGCACCGATTGGGTGGTGCGGGGACGGGGTAACGGTGTGATCGGTTTCGTAGTTTGGCACTTCCCATGCGGTTGGCAGGAAGAAGTCCATTAACGTCCCCGTCTTTACGTTACCCATATCGTCGTAGGCAATTTCTTGACCCAGTGCGACGGCGAGAGCTTCGGTCAGACCACCATGTACCTGACCCTCAATGATCATCGGGTTAATACGGGTGCCACAGTCATCCAGCGCATAGAAACGACGGATGGTTTGAACACCGGTATCTACGTCAATATCCATGACACAGACGTAAGCCCCGAACGGGTAAGTCATGTTTGGCGGATCGTAATAGCTGACCGCCTCTAGACCCGGTTCAACACCCGGAATGGCCTGATTGTAAGCCGCATATGCAATTTCCTTCATGGTCTTGAACCGTTCAGGCGCGCCTTTCACGACAAAGCGGTCGATGTCCCATTCAAGGTCGTCGTCATGCACTTCGAGAAGGTAAGCCGCGATCATCTGCGCTTTCGCACGGATTTTACGCCCCGCAAGAGCCGTCGCCGCACCAGCAACTGGGGTCGAACGTGACCCGTAGGTCCCTAGACCATAGGGGGCCGTGTCGGTGTCACCTTCTTCGATGGTGATGCTATCCGCTGGCAGACCAATCTCGGACGCAAGGATCTGCGCGAAGGTTGTCGCGTGACCCTGACCCTGTGAAATCGTGCCCAGACGCGCAATCGCCGACCCTGTCGGGTGAATGCGGATTTCACAGCTATCGAACATCCCCATACCGAGGATATCGCAGTTCTTCACAGGGCCAGCACCGACGATCTCGGTAAAGAACGTCAATCCAATGCCCATGATCGAACGGGTTTCGCCACGCTTGAACGCTTCGACACGCTCGGCCTGCTCTTTGCGGAGCCCTTCGTAGTCGACCGCTTTGAGCGCTTTGTCCCATGCCGTATGATAGTCGCCCGAGTCATATTCCCAGCCAAGAGCCGACTGATACGGGAACTGGTCTTTCTTGATAAAGTTGATCCGACGCAGCTCTGCAGCGTCCATGTTCAACTCGATCGCGAGAACCTCAATCATACGTTCGATGAAATAGACAGCTTCCGTCACACGGAACGAACAACGGTAGGACACGCCACCCGGTGCTTTGTTTGTGTAGACACCATCAACCGCAAGGTAAGCAGTCGGAATGTCATAAGACCCTGTGCAGATATTCATGAAACCTGCAGGGAACTTGGTCGGGTCCGCACAAGCGTCGAACGCGCCGTGGTCAGCGGTCACATGGCAATGCAGGCCGGTGATTTTGCCGTCTTTGGTCGCGGCGATCTTACCGGTCATCCAGTAGTCGCGAGCAAAGGCAGTGGACATGAGGTTTTCCATACGATCCTCAATCCACTTCACCGGCTTACCAGTGACGATAGACGCCACGATAGAGCAAACGTAGCCTGGGTAAACGCCCACTTTGTTACCAAAGCCGCCGCCAATGTCGGGGGAAATGACACGGATATTGTGCTCTTCGATCCCAGACAAAAGGGAGGCAACGGTGCGCACAACGTGTGGTGCTTGGAATGTGCCCCAAACTGTGAGCTTGCCATTCACCTTGTCCATCGACGCAACCGAACCGCAAGTTTCCAGCGGGCACGGGTGCGTGCGGTGGTAATACATGGTTTCCGTTGCCACGACCTCGGCGTTGTCGATCACGTCGTTTGTTGCGGCCTCTTCACCTGCTTCCCAGGTAAAAATATGGTTGTGATGTTTGCGCGGACCGTGTGCGCCTTCCTTTTGGTCGGCGATATCTTCACGCAGAACCACATCGGATTCCAGCGCCTCAAACGGGTTCACGATCACGGGCAGTTCTTCGTAATCAACCTCAACCAGCTCAACCGCATCCGCAGCGATAAAGCGGTCTTTGGCGACGACGAAAGCAACTTCTTGGCCTTGGAACAGAACTTTACCGTCCGCCAGAACCATCTGTTTGTCGCCCGCAAGGGTCGGCATCCAATGCAGATTAAGTGGCGCGAGATCCGCGGCGGTGAGAACAGCAATCACGCCGTCCAGTGCCATCGCTTTGGACGTATCAATGGATTTGATCCGTGCGTGGGCATAGGGCGAACGGACGAAATCACCGTGCAACATACCGGGCAGCTTAACGTCATCGACGTAGTTGCCTTTGCCTTGGGTGAAGCGCGCGTCCTCAACCCGCTTGCGCGAACAGCCCATACCTTTGAGGTTGGCGGAACGCTCTACTTGATCTTCGTTCAGGTCTTTCATTCTGCGGCCTCCTTCGCGGCGTTCAGCTCGCTTGCAGCGGCAAGGATGGATTTCACGATGTTCTGGTAGCCTGTGCAGCGGCAGATATTCCCTGCCATGCCAAAGCGAACCTCTTCTTCGGTGGGGTTCGGGTTCTCTTCGAGCAACTTCGACGCCCGAGTGATCATGCCCGGTGTGCAATACCCGCACTGAAGCCCGTGATGTTCACGAAACGCTTCTTGCAGGACGTGCATGTTGTCGGGGCCGCCCAGACCTTCGATGGTCGTAATGTCTGCGCCGTCGGCTTGGGCCACGAACATGGTGCATGCTTTGACCGACTTACCGTTGATGGTCACAGTGCAAGCGCCACAGTGGGATGTTTCGCAGCCAATGTGTGGGCCCGTGATATTGAGACGTTCGCGCAGCGTATAGATCAGCAATTCGCGCGGTTCGGCCAAAAATTCATGGCCCTCGCCGTTCACGTTGAGTTTGATGTGCATCTTGTTTGACATGGGTCTCTCCTTACGCGCGGTCCCAAGCGCGGGTGATCGCGCGAGTGAGGATGATGCCGGCCACATGGCGTTTGAACGCAACTGGCCCGCGGTTGTCTTCGGTTGGATCAATGTCATCGAGCATGGCGTTGACAGCGGCCTTCACCGCATCTGCATCACATGCCGTTCCGATGATCGCGTTGGCAGCAGCTTCGGACCAAACAGGCACGTCGCTAAGGTTTGTCATCGCAATGGATGCGCTAGACACCTTGCCGCCCGACGTTTGGATGGTCACGGCAGCAGCAGCAGTGGCATAGTCACCAATCTTGCGCTTTTGCTTTTCATAGGAATACCCACCCGACAGCGCGTCAAAGCTGATCGCGGTGAGCACTTCGTCCTCTTCGCGTGCAGTGACATAGGCCGCTTCGTAGTAGTCACGCGCAGCAACCTCTCGGGTGCCATCCGGACCGACAAGATGCAGCGTCGCATCGAGACACTGCATGAGGCCGGGCATGTCATTACCCGGATCGCCGTTCGCGACGTTACCGCCGACGGTACCCATGTAGCGCACCTGAGGGTCCGCAATCTGCAGCGATGTCTCACGCATGATCGGCGCAACTTTCGCAAGTTCAGCGTGGTTGATGATGTCGTGCTGTGTGACCATCGCGCCGATGGTGACACGCGATCCGTTGATGGAAATTCCGCGTAGGCTGTCGACGGCTTGAAGGTCGATGAGGTGCGGGACCTCGGCCATACGGAGCTTCATCATCGGGATGAGGCTATGCCCACCGGCCAAAACACGAGCGTCGTCACCATGCTCGTTCAAGAGCGCGATGACCCCGTCCATGTCGGATGGTCGATGGTAATCGAATGAGGCTGGAATCATTAGTGGCCCTCCCTGCCGGTAATGATCGGATGGGAGGAGACTGCATACCGAAGCACACCGCCGTCAGCGGTTCGTCAGCGAAAAACGAGGAAAATTTCACGAAATGCGAATAGGCCCGCACGAAATGCGAATGCGTTAAACGCCCAAAACGTCACGCACGGGTTTGAGTTGCGAACGGCTCACCGGAACCTTCGGAAGTTCGCTAAGATTAAAGTAACAGACGCCCGTATCCTTCAACCGTTCAAAGCCAGTGACCATCGACGGGTTGACCAGATAGCTACGGTGGGTCTTTATAAAATTCGAAGTCGCAAGACGCTTCGTGGCATCGGCGATCGACCACGCACAGAAGAACTGACCAGATTTGGTGTAGATATAGGTATAGTGGCCTTCTGCACGGATCGCTGCCACATCAGAGGCATCAACGAACTGCGTGCGTCCATCTCTTTCATAGGGAATCTGTCGCGTCGCTACCGGTGGCGCTACTGGTACCTCGTCGACAGGTAGCGCTTCGGCCGCCTTAGTCGCAATGGCAGTCTCTGTCGGCAAAAAGGTGGTCGTCGAAAGCAAAAACGCCCCGCACAGCGCAAAGCTCGACAATACGACTCCAATCGCCAAAGTCTCGTTCCCAATCATCGGACCGACCTGCGACGTCACCATCATCTGGACAAAGTTAGTCCCCGCTATGGCAACGAAATGCACACCACAGACCGCTACGCCAAATACAACGGTTCCCAGCAAAATGTTCCGCCGATTGCGCCGACCGTATGCGATACCAAAAGCAACCACACTGAGCACACAGGATGCGATGATCGAGATCACGATACCGAGCGGCGTATAAACCGCCCGACACAATTCGAGAGCGGCCATGCCAATATAATGCATTGCGCCGATCCCAACCCCAACGATCACACCGGCGAGCAACAGTTTGGCCCGCGTACGTGTGCCAAAGTGCAAAATCAAAAGCGCCGTACCAACGACAAGGATCGCAACGAGCGCTGAGGTCAGCGTTACAGCCGCGTCGTAGTAGAACACAAACGGCAACTGCAGCCCTAGCATAGCCACAAAATGCATCGACCAAATGCCGCCACCCAGTGCAATCGCCGCAAACGAAATCGCGATTTTGCGCCGTGTATATGAATAGGTAGACAACCCATTTGTAAGGCTGAGGCCTGTAAAGCCCGCCATGAGCGCCACCGCAAAGGATGCCACTATCAGCCAAAGGTTATGAGAAAACTCTACGAACTCCATACGAACGACAGTCAGCCTCCCTTCCAACTGGTTCTCTTCTGGCCCCATGACGGCGGGGTGACCGAACAGGCGTCAACCTAAGGCAAATTTAGAATTTGTCCCGTTAATTATTCGAAACACCGTCAACGCTTTTCCCAAAGCAATTTACGCTTCTCTGCCATACGTTCACGCTGTTCCCGATCATGCCCCATCCGAAACGATGCCTCGACAAAGTCGATATGGGCGCGTGCTGCGGTTTCAGCGGCAACGGGGTCGCTCGCAAAAATCGCCTCGGCGATGGCCTTGTGTTGCTCCAGCAATTGATCTCCCGCCGTATCAATCGTGCGCAAGAAATTGCGGTTGTAGAACACCCCTCTACGAGTCAGATCATAGATCGACGCCATCATATGAATGAGCGTGGAGTTGTTGCTCGCATCCGCTACCGCCGCGTGAAAACTGATGTCCGCAACCTTTGATGCTTCTAGATCTTGATCCTCATGCGCCAAAACCATGCGATCCAAGATCGACGCAATGATGTCCTTATCGGTCTTGGTTGCGCGCTGTGCAGCAAGCCGCGCGGCAAAGGCTTCTTGTTCGCGGCGATATTCAAGATAATCGTAAAACGCTGCAGGATGACGCGCATAAAGATCAAGGAACGCTGGCGTCATCGCCGTCCCGGTTAACTGCGCGATAAACGACCCTTCGCCGTGACGAACGATCAACAAGCCTTCGTCTTCGAGCTGCTTGAGAGCCTCACGTAATTTGGGGCGCGACACCTCTAGCCGTTCGGCCATTTCGCGTTCGGACGGTAAACGTGCTCCCTCTTTCAGGATGCCGTTCACGATCATCGTTTCGATCTGATGAACCACCGCGTCCGCAACCGAATCGTGAGAAATCGGTTCGAATAATGCGCTCTGCTTCACCATTGGACGGCCCCTCCTCGGCTGGATGTCTAGAGTAGAGAGGTAAGTTAATTTTTCCAGACCTAAATTCAAGCTGCCGCTCAATTCCGCGCCAAGATCTACGCTTTAGCGTTGAAATTTCGCGAGAAAAACGCGGCTTCAAAGCCGCAGCGCACCCCAGCAACACACACCCTTTGCACGATTTTTTAGAAAAAACATCGCCCCAAATAATAACAGTGGTAAATTTTATTGTTGACTGAATGTAGAGGTATATTGTTTTTACCACTCCATCCCATTCGGCCCCTAACCCCGAATGTCGAAAGTTAAAATGGAGGAGAGACAATGAATAAATTTACCGCTCTTGCAGTATCCGCATTGGTACTGGCAGCACCCGCCGCCATGGCAGAAGACGATCCAATCCTGCTCAAAACCCCAGTCGCGTTTAACACTGCCCTACCGGGTCTCGGGTCGCCGATCCCACGCGTTGCTGAGCAACTCGAACTCATGTCGGGCGGTAGCCTGCGCATGCGCGTCTATGAGCCAGGTGAACTGGTGCCGCCGTTCGAAATCCTCGAAGCTGTGTCGACAGGTAAAATCAACTCTGGCTACACCACCGCTGGTTACTGGTCCGGTTCGATCCCTGCTGCTCCGCTGTTCTCGGCCGTTCCGTTTGGCCCTGAGGCTGGCGAATACATGGCGTGGCTCTACTACGGCAACGGCATGACCTTGTATCAGCAGATGTATGATGATGCTGGCTACAACGTTCACGTTCTGCCTTGTGCGATCACCGCTCCGGAAACGTCGGGCTGGTTCGCAAACGAAGTGAACTCGCCTGAGGACCTACAGGGCCTGAAAATGCGCTTCTTCGGCCTCGGCGGTGAAGTCATGCAGAAACTCGGCGTTGCGACATCGCTCCTGCCGGGTGGTGAAATCTTCTCCGCACTCGAAAACGGTGCGATCGACGCAACCGAATTCTCGCTGCCTGCAGTGGACACACGTCTTGGCTTCTACAAACTGGTCAAGTTCAACTACTTCCCAGGCTGGCACCAGCAAGCAACCATCTTTGAATTGCTGATCAACGGTGACACATGGAACGAAGCTTCCGACACCCAGCGCGCAATCATCGAAAGCGCATGTAAGGCATCGATGGCTGACTCTTTCGCTGAAGGCGAAGCGATGCAGTTCTCGGTTATGATGGATAACGTTGAAAACAACGGCGTCGAAATCCGTCAGTGGAACCAAGAGATGCTCGACACCTTCAAAGCGGGTTGGGAAGAAGTCGCTGCGGAACAAGCTGCAAACGACGAATTCTTTGCAACTGTCCTCGCTGACCTGAACGAGTTCCGCGAAGGTTACCAGATCTGGAAAGAGAACGCGTTCTTGCCGCGGTAAGCTATCCCTGCGGGAGGGTCGAGGAGGCCCTCCCGCAACCACATTTCCGAAAAATATACGGGGTCACTGACCCTTTTCCGCACGTTTCCAAGGAGGAGGAACCATGTCGAATAATATCCATTCGTCCGATGATCCCGTCGAAGTCTATGAAGCGCTCCAAGAACACCCCGACCGCGACATTCAACCTGTTGCCAACGCGCTAGACAGCGTTGTCAAAAGCGTTGGTCTGGTCGTCATGTGGGCCAACGTCTTACTCGTCCTTGCAATCGTCACGCAAGTTGCGTTCCGCTACGTGCTGAACCAGAATTTTCCGCAACTCGATGAAATCCAATGGCATTTCTATGGGTTGGTAACGATGATCGGCATTTCTTTTGCCCTCGTCACCGACAGCCACGTGCGTGTTGATGTGCTCCACATGCAAGTATCGCGTCGTGGGCAGCGCGTGATCGAAGTTATCGGTATCCTCTGCCTTCTGTTCCCGTTCATCTATCTCATGATCGACCAAGGGTATGACTATTTCTACGAAAGCTTTCGCGTCAACGAACGGTCCTCTAGCCCCTTGGGCCTGCCATACCGTTGGGCGTTCAAAGCAATCATCCCTATCAGCTTCTGCCTTCTGGCCCTCGCAGCGGTCGCTCGTTTGATACACGACGTTCATGCGCTCTGGATGAACTATGCCGAAGAACGCGAAGGCGGCAGCCTCCGCACTATCCTCGTCACCCTCATTATCTTTATCGCTGTTACTGTCGCGTTGACGTTCCTCGTCAAATATACCGAGGAAAAGCTGGTCATCGCCATATTCCTGACCTTCATCATGCTTTTGTTCACGGGCTTCCCCGTTGCGTGGACGTTGGCAGGTGTCGGCGTGATGTATTGTGGCATCGCCTATCTGTTCGACAACAATCTCATGGCGTGGACAGGCCTAAAGCGCACACTAACAGGTCTCGACTACCTGACTTTGGGCGCGACTGTGAACCGCGTGTATTCCACGATGTCGAACCCGATCCTCGTCGCGCTGCCGATGTTCATCTTCATGGGTCTCATGCTGGATGAAAGCGGCGTTGCCGAGAAACTCATGCGATCCATGCAGCGTTTGTTTGGCACCGTACGCGGTGGTCTGGCGATCACTGTGACGCTGATCGGCATTATCCTTGCCGCATCAACGGGCATCATCGGCGCGTCAGTCGTCCTCTTGGGCGTCCTGTCCCTGCCCACGATGATGGAGCAGAAATACAGCCCGCGATTGGCCGCTGGTGTTGTCTCTGCCTCAGGCACGTTGGGTATTTTGATCCCGCCGTCGATCATGCTGGTGATTATGGCTGACCAAATGGCGCTTTCGGTGGGTGATCTCTTTATGGCGGCGGTCTTTCCGGGCGTGATTATCGGTGGTCTTTACCTTCTGTACATTTTTGTAGTCGCTCTGATCAATCGCGACCTTGCCCCTGTTCCCGAAGGCGCCGTTCGCCCCGATTGGGCCGCTGTGAAAGACGTGATGATCGCCGTCATCCCAACGCTTCTTCTGATCCTCTCGGTCCTCGGTTCGATCTTTGCGGGCCTTACCACCCCGACCGAAGCCTCAGGCGTGGGTGCATTGGGTGCGACCCTTTTGGCGATGCTCTATCGCAAGCTCACCCTGCGCAAACTGATCAACGTGCTGAAATCCACTTTCAACACCACCGCCTACATTTTTGCGATCTTCCTTGGTGCGACGGTGTTCTCTTACGTTCTTCGTGAACTGGGTGGCGACGAGCTGATCGAAGGTATCATTCGTGGTGCAGGCTTTGGCCCCGAAGGCACTATCTTTATGATCCTGTTCCTCGTCTTCCTCTTGGGCTTCGTGCTCGACTGGATCGAGATTACCTTGATCGTTCTGCCACTGATGCGCCCGATCGTGAACGGCCTCGGCCTCGATATTCCGGGCTTTGGCGAAATCGACGAACCTGCGCTTCTCTGGTTTGTGATTATGGTGGCTGTGACTTTGCAGACCAGCTTCCTCACACCGCCCGTTGGATTTGCGCTCTTCTATCTCAAGGGTGTTTGCCCGCCAGAAATCCGTCTGATCGACATCTACAAAGGCATCATTCCCTTTGTACTGCTACAGCTCACTGGCCTGATGCTGGTCTACCTCTGGCCGCAGCTTGCCACGTGGCTGCCCTCTGTCGCCTATTAACGGAGCTTGAAAATGCGTCTGGCCCATTGCCACAATTTCCACGACTTCCGCGAACTTGCCCGCCGTCGTCTGCCCGGTCCGATCTTCAACTATATCGACGGGGCTGCCGATGACGAGGTAACCTATCGCCAGAACACGGCGGCCTTTGACCGCTGTGACCTACTGCCTTCGGTTCTAACCGGTGTGCAGGACGTGGATATGTCTGTCACGGTGATGGGCCAGAAGCTCGACATGCCGATCTACTGTTCGCCGACCGCGCTCCAGCGTCTGTTCCACCACGACGGGGAACGCGCGGTTGCAGCAGCGGCAGAGAAATACGGCACGATGTTCGGCGTATCCTCTCTGGGCACCGTCAGCATCGAGGAAATGCGGGCCAAACACAAAAACCCGCAGTGCTACCAGTTCTATTTCCACAAAGACCGCGGGCTGAACCGCGCCATGATGCAAAGTGCCAAGGAAAGCGGCGTGAACGTCATGATGCTAACCGTGGACAGCATCACCGGCGGCAACCGAGAACGCGACTTGCGCACTGGATTTTCCATCCCCTTCCGCCTGACACTTGGCGGGATGATGCAATTCGCCATGAAGCCTATGTGGGGTATCAACTATGTTACCCATGAAAAATTTGCGATGCCACAACTGGATAAATTCGTGAACATGGGCGGCGGCGCCTCGTCGATCGGCAACTACTTCTCGAATATGCTGGACCCGTCGATGGACTGGGATGACGTTGCGGAAATGGTTCAGGAATGGGACGGTCAGTTCTGCCTCAAGGGCATCATGACCGCCAAGGATGCCCGCCGTGCAGTGGACATCGGTTGCACTGGCATCGTCCTGTCGAACCACGGTGGCCGCCAGCTGGATGGATCGCGCACGCCCTTTGACCAGCTCAAGGAAATCGTGGACGAGGTCGGTGACGAAATCGACGTTATCATGGACAGCGGCATCCAACGCGGCACCCATGTGCTCAAGGCGTTGTCACTCGGCGCCAAGGCTGTTGGCGGCGGACGGTTCTACCTGTACCCTCTGGCTGCAGCTGGACAGGCAGGTGTCGAACGCGCGCTTGGCCTTATGAAAGCCGAAATCGAACGCGGGATGAAACTGATGGGCGTGACCTCTGTCGGCCAACTTTCCCGCGAAAACCTACGGTTCCGCTAACCGGAGTTGAAAATGGACAACCACGCGCTTCTCGCCGAACTACGACAGATCGTTGGACGTCGTCATATTTTCACCTCTCCCCGCGCAACCCAGCGGTTCCGCAAAGGGTTTCGGTCTGGCGAAGGCGAGGTTCTCGCCGTGGTCCAGCCCGCTACGCTCCTTGAGCAATGGAACATCCTCAAAGCCTGTGTGGCCGCCGATAAGATCGTTATCATGCAGGCAGCGAATACAGGCCTGACCGAAGGGTCCACCCCCAACGGCACTTATGACCGCGACGTCGTATTGGTGAATACCCGCCGCATGGATGGCCTACGTCTAATCCGCGACGGCAAACAGGTGATCAGCTTCCCGGGTGCGACGCTCTTTGCGCTCGAAAAACTTCTCGACCCGCTAAACCGCCAGCCCCATTCGGTGATTGGCTCGTCCTGCATCGGCGCATCCGTGGTTGGTGGCGTCTGCAATAACTCTGGCGGCTCACTGGTCGAACGCGGACCGTCCTATACTGAAATGGCGCTCTACGCGCAGATCACAGCAGATGGGACGCTCGAACTGGTGAACCACCTCGGGATCAACTTGGGCGACACAGCCCAAGACATCCTGACCCGTCTAGAATCCGGTTCCTTTACCGAGGCCGACATCGACGACACGAACCGTAAAGGTTCTGATACCGACTACGTCACCCGCGTCCGCGATGTCACCGCTGACACCCCTGCCCGCTTTAATGCTGATAAACGTCGCCTTTACGAGGCCGCTGGCTGCGCGGGCAAGCTCGCCGTTTTTGCGGTGCGACTAGATACCTTTGAAAAGAACGCATCAGAGCGGACCTTTTACATCGGTACCGATAATACCGCCGCGCTAACTGATTTGCGCCGTTCTATCCTGTCGGATTTCACCACTCTCCCGGTCAGCGCTGAATACTTGCACGCCGATGTTTTCGACATCTCGGACCGCTACGGCAAAGACACGATGGTGATGATCGACAAGTTGGGCACCGACCGTTTGCCGATGTTCTTTGCGATCAAAGGATGGGTCGATGCTCGATTGGCAAAGGTGCCCTTCATGGGCCGATTTACCGATCAGTTCATGCAAAACCTATCGCGCCTTTGGCCCGACATCTTGCCCAAATCCCTCCGCAATATGCGGGCAAAACATGAACATCACTTGATCCTAAAGATGCGCGATGATGGCATCGCAGAGGCGCGGGCGTTGCTCGACACGATGGCAGGCCAAAACCGCCTATCATTCTTTGAATGCAATCCGCGCGAAGCCAAAATGGCGGGCCTCCTCCGCTTTGCCGCAGCAGGAGCGGCCATACGCTATAAGGCGATCCACGCCGTAGAGGTCGAGGACATCATCGCCCTCGATATCGCGTTGCGCCGAAATGATGATGACTTCCTCGAACGGCTCCCGCCCGAAATCACGCAGCACCTGACATACAGCCTCTATTACGGTCATTTCATGTGCCACGTGATGCATCAGGACTACGTGGTAAAAGCAGGTGCAAACGTCAAAGCGATCAAAGCCGAGATGCTCAAGCTGATCGATGAACGCGGCGCCGAATACCCCGCAGAGCATAATGTCGGCCACCTTTATGCGGCCAAACCGGACCTTGCCAATTTTTACAAATCCATTGACCCAACGAACAGCCTCAATCCGGGCTTGGGCAAGATGTCAAAGCGCAAGTATTATGCCGATTAGGAATAGACGCCCTATTGCGCCAGAATTTGCCAAATAACCCGCAGTTTACGCTTCTGAGTTTGGCAGTCGTTAACAAAGAGCCGTATAAGATACTGGAGCATACGTAAAATCCAGTCGCGGTTGCCAATGGTCTATGTCACCGAAACCAACGATGCCCTCGCATCGACACAGACGCCCTACGCGATCTCTGTGGGTGACTATTTTGTCGGCTACCTCGATAAAAATAACCAAGACTGGATTGAAGTCACCTTAACCGCTGGGACCACTTATACCGCTGCAATGGCAGGGTTAGGGACGCAGTCCAGCGCTGTATCCGATCCCTATCTGACACTCTATTCGTCGTCTGGCACCAGCATTTCAATCGACGACGACAGCGGTCCGGGGCTCTATTCCAATCTGACCTTTACCCCGACAACCACCGACACCTATTACATCTCAGCAGGCAGCTATAATGGCGGCAGCAGCGGGGATTATGCCGTGTCTTTGGCTGTTGGAACCAAAGCCGACTATGACCTCGCGATGGGATCCTCGGCGCTGATCCGATCGGGCTACACATGGTCCAGCGCTCCAGCAACTGGGGCAAGCATTACTTGGGGATTTAGGGATAGCGGCACCGCGTTAGACGCGGACGGAAAAACGACCGCATTTGCGCAACTGACCACCGCTCAGATGGACGCCGCAACAGAGGTTGCAACATACGCGTCGAGCCTGTCCAACCTCACCCTGACCCAAGTCGCAACGGGCGGAACGACCAACTCTGCCACGATCCTCATGGCTGGTTACACATCGACCACCGACGGCGCAGGCGCCTATGCCTATTTCCCGGGAAGCACAGCAACCTCGAACACTGCAGGTGACTTATGGGTGAATAACCGGTGGGTATCGACCAGTGCGCTTCCCGTGGGTGGCTATTCTTACTTTGTGTTTCTACACGAATTCGGCCACGCCATCGGCCTGTCGCACCCTGGGGACTATAACGCGGCAGCAGGCACGACCATCGCCTATGGGACCAACGCGCAGTTTATTTCAGACAGCCACCAATATTCGGTGATGAGCTATTTCGACGAAGCGAACACCATGCAGAACATGGGTCTCTATCCGCAGACCTACATGCTCTATGACATCTATGCGCTGCAATTGCTCTATGGCGTGAACACGTCTGCAAACTCTGGCGACTCCGTTTACGGCTTTAATACAAACGTCGGCGGCGTGTTTGATTTCTCAACGAATGACAAACCTTTGCTTAGCATTTGGGACGGTGACGGTTCCGACACCATTGACCTGTCTGGGTTCACGACGGGCCAACTCCTCGACCTCAACGACGGCGCATTTTCAAACATCGGTGGATATGACGGCAACGTTTCGATTGCCTATGGCGCGGTGATCGAAAACGGGATCGGCGGAACAGCAGCAGACACGATCAATGGCAACGAATACGCCAATACCATCCGCGGGCTGTCAGGAAATGACACGATTGATGGCGGGGATGGCAACGATCTCCTCTTTGGTAACCTGAACCATGACGTGATCAACGCGGGGAACGGCGCTGACGATGTGCGTGCAGGATGGGGCAACGATACCCTTTCTGGTGGGGCGGGCGATGATCTCATGCGCGGCGGCGAAGGTGCGGATACATTTGTTTACGATGCCGGTAAGGATCGGATTGGGGATTTCCTGAACGACGTCGACCGCCTTTCCTTGAACAGTGCTGCATTGGGGCTCGACGGCCTTTCAGCCCAAGAGGTCGCCGCCATGGCGACCCAACTCGACACCGCTCTCTTCTGGGATTTTGGCGGAGGGAACACCCTGACCCTCGACGACTGGGAAGATGCCAACGACATTATTGACGACATCTACCTATTTTGAAAAAGGCCGGCGTTTCCACCGGCCCTCTCACGATTACTTTAGATCGAACCGATCCAGCTCCATGACCTTGGTCCACGCTTTGACAAAGTCGGCAACGAATTTGCCAGCGTTGTCGTCCTGTGCGTAGACCTCGGAAAGTGCCCGCAATTGCGAGTTCGAGCCAAAGACCAGATCAACGCGGGTCGCGGTCCACTTTGCTGCGCCCGTTTTACGGTCACGGCCTTCGAACAACTGGTCACCATCAACAGGAACCCAAGCAGTATCCATGCTGAGCAGGTTGACAAAGAAATCGTTGGTCAACTGACCTTCGCGATTTGTCAAAACACCATGCTTTGTGCCGCCGTGGTTCGCGCCCAATGCACGCATACCACCGACCAAAACGGTCATCTCCGGCGCCGTCAGTGTCAGAAGCTGCGCCTTATCGACAAGCAGCTCTTCTGCCGATGCACTGAACTGACGCTGTTGATAGTTACGGAAACCATCGGTCAGCGGCTCTAGTGGATCAAACGACTCTGCGTCGGTTTGCTCTTCGCTCGCATCCATCCGACCTGGGGTGAAAGGCACCTCGATGTCATGACCAGCGGCTTTTGCAGCCTGTTCAACTGCAGCCGAACCTGCCAAGACGATGAGGTCCGCCAGCGATACTTTCTTACCGCCAGCCTCAAAGTCGGCCTTGATGCCTTCAAGCACGCCAAGAACCTTCGCCAGCTGATCAGGCTCGTTTGCATCCCATCCCGCTTGCGGCGCCAGACGAACGCGAGCACCGTTTGCACCACCACGCAGGTCAGACCCACGGAAGGTCGATGCAGAAGCCCAAGCCGCAAGAACCAGTTCACGGGTCGAAAGACCAGAGCCCAAGATCTTTGCCTTCAGATCAGCAATTTCAGCCGCGTTGACGACCTCATGATCACAGGCAGGGATCGGGTCCTGCCAGATCAGGTCTTCGGCTGGAACATCCGCGCCATAATAACAGGCTTTCGGCCCCATATCGCGGTGGGTCAACTTGAACCAAGCACGTGCAAAAGCGTCTGCAAACTCATCAGGGTTTTCAAGGAAACGCTTTGAAATCGGACCATAGATCGGGTCCATTTTCATCGACATATCCGCAGTGGTCATCATCGGGCGATGCTTTTTCGACGGATCATGCGCGTCAACAACCATGTCTTCGTCTTCACAATCAATCGGGTGCCACTGATGCGCACCTGCTGGCGACTTGCACAGTTCCCAATCGTATTTGAACAGAACCTTGAGGTAACCCATGTCCCAGGTCGTCGGCTTTGGTTTCCATGCACCTTCGATACCCGAACCGATGGTGTCGCCACCCATGCCCGTGCCATGCGAAGACGCCCAGCCCAGACCCATCATCTCGATCGGGGCAGCTTCGGGCTCTGGACCAACCAATGCTGCATCACCAGCACCATGCGATTTACCAAAGGTGTGACCACCAGCGACCAGCGCAACGGTCTCTTCGTCGTTCATCGCCATACGCGCAAATGTCTCGCGCACGTCGCGACCAGAGGCGACAGGATCAGGCGTGCCATCAGGCCCTTCGGGGTTCACATAGATCAAGCCCATCTGCACAGCGGCCAGCGGGTTCTCGAGATCGCGTTCACCGGAATAGCGGCTGTTGTCGGTATCCGACGTCGCCAGCCATTCGCCCTCAGGCCCCCAGTAAATGTCTTCTTCGGGTTCCCAAATGTCTTCACGACCACCGCCAAAGCCAAACGGCTTCAGGCCCATCGATTCAATCGCGACGTTGCCAGCGAGGATCATCAAATCCGCCCAGCTCAGCGCGTTGCCGTATTTCTGTTTGATCGGCCACAGCAGACGGCGGGCCTTGTCGAGGTTGACGTTATCCGGCCACGAGTTCAGCGGTGCAAAACGCTGTGTACCGGAACGCGACCCACCACGACCGTCCGCGGTGCGGTAGGTACCAGCCGAGTGCCACGCCATACGGATAAAGAACGGACCGTAGTGTCCGTAGTCCGCAGGCCACCAATCCTGACTATCGGTCATCAGCGCAGTCAGGTCTGCTTTGACGGCATCAAGGTCGAGCGATTTGAACGCCTCAGCATAATTGAAATCGGGGTCCATCGGATTGCCCGCAGGCTGGTTCTGATGAAGCACCTTCAGGTTCAGCTGGTTTGGCCACCAATCGCGATTCCCGCGGCGGTCATTCCGCACATTCGGCATCGCGCCATGAATAACAGGGCATTTACCGCCAGTATTTCCGTCCATAACACTCTCCATCATAAGCAAGGGCGCGGGATGATCCGCGCCAATCTGGGGTGAGCCTAACGAGACTTTAGAATAATTAAAAATTTGATATTATGATTGTTGTGATGAGTTTTTCTTATCACTAATGTTCCAGACGACGCGCCAGAACCGCAGCCGTTTTCAACGGATCAATTGGTTCGCCCAGCCAGTCAAAAACAGCCTCTAATCCAGCAGGATCATCACAAAAATCCGCATAATTCACGAGGATTGCACGATCCGGATACTGCGCTGCGTAATCGGCAAACCGTGCATCCATCCCTTCGACGAGGCGAACCACGTCGTCTCGATCCCAATCCTTCCACCACCCAGACCGTGTTACATCATCGGCGTTGCGCGTGTTGAAAATGAAGCGAGCATTTTTGAAATGATGGTGCATGAAATCCAAAACCATTGGGAAATCATCACCCAACGCATTGTAGCGAATTTCTTTAAAGCCAAACCACCGCGCATCATTGGGTGGCACAAGCACGTTTTCGACAAACGCATCAACAAGCGCGGCCCCAAATTTAACTGGCCGCATCTGATCGGCACCATGCCACGGGTGTTCCGGACCGCGGGGTTCTTCACCCCACGAATAACGTGTCATCCGAACACGACGCGCCGCAGCCCATATACACTCCATCGCATTGTGATTTTCGCCGCGGATAGTCGCGCCCTCAATCGTCATCAACAAGTTCTGCAACAACGTCGACCCACTCCGTCCATAGGTAACGATAAATATGCAGCCTTTCAGATTGGGATAGGCTGTATCAAAACGATGGCTCATTCGACCCTCTCAATCTCAGGCCGAAACCATAGCCCCCGCCAAAACGCCGCGTAAATTGCCCGACGGAACCGCCAAGGTGTGCCTCTCATCTGTCGATGAGCACGTAACCAAAACTCCGCCACACCAGCCCAACCCATCATACGCAGGCGTGCTGAGGTTTCGTTCCGTGCACCGTATCTGAATTTCCAAAGCGACTGCCCTGTGATCAACCCGTAATTCACCCCTTGGTTAACAGGTAGGTCATGCACAACCACACTGTCGGGCACGAAGAGTCCGGGATGTGACTGCCCCAACCGCTGAGTATACTCGGCGTCATCATACCAAATAAAATACTCGGCGATCGGAAACCCATGCGCCTCAATCGCCCAACGCGGGATCAAGCACGACACAAAAGAACAGGCCGACACGAGGAAAACTGGCGCATCAGAGGAATAAAACCGCGGCCAATCCCAAACAGGCGCGGGCGTATTCATTTCGCAATGCCCTCCGTCCGTCCATTTCACCCATGAACAGGCAAAAGGCGCCTGACGTCCCGTATCCGTTTCAAAGCGATCGAGGGCCTGTTCAAGTTGGGCAATAGCCATTGGCTCTGGATATGCATCGTCGTCACTGACCCAAACCAAATCGGCACCATCGGCATAGGCGCGTTTCATCCCCAGATTAAACCCGCCTGCCCCACCAATATTTTCAGGCAAACGAAGATATTCCACCCCGACCGCAACCTCACCCGTGTAATCGGTAGACGCATTGTTGATCACATAAATCGCGTCAGGAACACGCGTCTGACTGCGCAGAGCCTGCAAAACCTTCGCCAGTTTATCGGCTCGATTATGGGTCACAATCACAGCGGCAAGCTTGGTCATTTCACCCCCAATGCCTCGCGGTAATACCCCGTAATCACGTCCTTTGCCGAAGGTTCTGACACGAGTGTTTCATGGTTTTTACGCAATGTTAGAGCCTGTTTTTCTAGAAACGCCCCATCTCGCCAAAGTCGATCCATAGTGCGCACAATACCGCGAACAGTTTGCGCTGGATAACTCTGCACCAACAACTCTTGCGGTAACACCTCTTTCATCGCGCCGACATCCGTGCCGATCGGGATCACCCCTTCTTCGATTGCTTCGATAGCGACCAGCGCAAGACCCTCGTTCGATGAAGGAAGGATGAGGATGTCAGCCCGACGCAACACAGACCGAACATCTGCGCCGCTCGGGTGAAATGTGATACGTTCAGCGATGCCCTTAGCCGCCGCAATCTGTTGAACAAACCGCAAAAACAGCCCCTCGCCCACGATATCAAACCGCAGATCAACGCCAGTCTTTCGACCCCAACGCACCAGTCGAACCATCGTCCAAAGTGCCGTCACGGGCCGCTTTTGATAGGCCATTCGCCCGACGAACGCGACACGTAGGGTACTCTGCTGTGATCGCAACCGAACACGCGCAACCTTTTGGTCGGCAATCATCCGACCCAGATCAACGGCGCGATTGAAACGCTGGCGATAAAATTCGACCAAACCACGACTGATCACATGTGTTCGATCAATATGCTTACTCCAAACCCCCGAAATCCGGACAAAGCCCCCGTCCATATGCTCCACAATATGCGTGCTGTCATAGGTCCGAACCCACGGAAGTTTTTGTCGTATCACCGGCAATGCAGCATAAAGCGGGACGCAGTGATAGATGTGAACCGCAACGATATTTTCTTTGCAAACAAGCTCTTGGATGAGTGTGCCCCATTCGCACCGCGGTCGATGATGCCAATCCAAAACCGTCACACCCTCGGGCGGAACACCACCTGCACGTTCCGCCACAACAAAAACACGCAGCCCCAATTCCTGCGCCCAATTGATACAATCCCGTGCGAGCGCTTCGGCCCCGCCGACAGCAAACCAATGCATCCCAATGAGGATCGCAGGCTGTTTTGCATGATTTGGCCTCGTTCGATCACCCATTAGAACGCCGTTCAGAACGTTCCATTGATGCCCGTGGATCTGACGAGAGAACAAGCGTTCCCTAATATAGAGCAAACGCTCCACAACAAACGGCGCCACCCGATAGCCAGCAGCCAGCAGGGAGTCATAGGGCAATTTTTCTGGCGCTTTCGTCATGACTAATCCCTACCCGACCACAGGCACCATAAAAAGACAATCAAGGTTAACATGCCCTTACCAATGCGACCGCAGCCTTAGCCGGACTTAAGGATTTTAACCGTAAAGTCGGTGGAAATTTCATCGTTTGAGGTCCCAATGTCCGATACATCTGCCACCCTTTCGCTCCCCTATTTGATGCCCGCACAGGCGCAAAAACACGTCACACATAACGATGCGCTCGACCGCTTAGACCTGGTTGTGCAACTCGTCGTCACTGCGTTCGACGCAACCAATCCCCCCGCCAGCCCAACAGAAGGCGAGTGCTACGCGATTGGTCAAACTCCAACGGGCGAATGGGTCGGCAAGGCTGGACTCCTTACGGTTTTTCAAAATAGCGGCTGGGTCTATGTCGCCCCACAAAACGGTTGGCTTGCAACCACGGATAGAGGCGATATCAGGCTCTATTCTGGCGGCACGTGGGTCGATGCGCGCAACCAAAATGCTCTCCAAAACCTACCCGAACTGGGGATCAACGCGACGGCAGACAGCACAAATCGCCTGTCGATTTCCTCTGACGCAGTGCTATTGAACCATGCCGGTGCGGGCCATCAAGTGAAGGTGAACAAGGCCTCTACCTCCGACACCGCCAGCCTCCTCTTCCAATCGAATTGGTCAGGCCGAGCCGAGATGGGCCTGTCTGGGACTGACGATTTCGCGGTGAAAATCAGCCCAGATGGCAACACGTGGACGGCCGCTTTATCGGTAGATGCAACCAACGGCAATGTCACCTTGGCACAGGCATTAACCTTAACACCCGCGCCCACCCCAACATCGCCCACCGCGGGCATGCTCTACTTCGACGGCACAACGACGACGCTCCGATGTTATGATGGCAACCAGTGGCACGACCTCTTTTGACGGATTGCTGAGCCGCGCAGGATCAGGCTAATGATGCACATGGACCTACTTTTGATACACACCGGCGGCACCATCGGCATGGTGCCAACGCCCAATGGCCTCGCCCCCCAAAACGGCGTGGTCGAGGACGCGATATCTGCGCGTTTGTCCGCGGGCGTGACCTTACATCAGTATGTATTTGACCCACTATTGGACTCCGCCGATGTCGGCCCAGACCACTGGAATGAAATTCTATCCGTGCTCGCCAGCCACCCTGACATGCCAACGATTGTAACGCACGGCACCGACACGATGTCCTTTACGGGCGCGGCGCTATCGCAAGCGCTCGCGGGTCTGAACCGTCGCGTCATTTTGTGTGGGTCAATGCAGCCTCTGAATACGGGTGGGGATGCCGAAGGCAACCTCGATCTCGCACTCAATGCCGCACTAAACCACAGTGATGCGGGCGTGTATTTATCCTTTGCAGGCAAACTGTTACCCGCTGATGGCCTCACCAAATATGACAGCCACGCGGACAATGCTTTCCGCCATATTCTGCAGGCTCCGCTGACACCACCAACCCGCCGCCACTTCACCCCCAAACGCCTAGCCGTTCTCACCCTGACGCCCGATTTTCCAGTCGCAGCACTCGCCGCGATGCTCTCTGAATTAGACGGTGCGGTGTTGCAGGTGTTTGGCGCAGGTACGGCAATGAACAATCCCGCACTCTACGACGTCCTAAAAGTCGCAATTGCGGATAGAAAACGCATTCGCGCAGTCAGCCAAAGCACAACAGGCGGATTAGAGCCAGGCGCCTATGCCGCGGGATCAGCATTGTGGGCGGCGGGCGTAGAAAACGGCGGATTGGAGACACCAGAGGCGGCCTTGATCCACCTTTGGCTAAATTAAGCGGCCAAATTTCAAAAATTTCGACCTGCTTTTTCAAAGCACAGCGCCGCACCCAACGGGTGCGGCGCAACCGCAGTCCAAAATTCAGACATGCGTCATTTCTTGCGCATCGCTTCAAGAAGAGCCGCCCCCAGACCACCCGTTTCCGCCTGTTTTGGCGGGCTGGCTTGGGTCCGCGGTTTCGACCCATTGTGGCCACGCGGTCGATCCTGAAGCCGTTCGTTGCGGGTCTCTTTCGCACTGGCCCCACCGTCTTTGCGCATGGTTAAACCGATGCGTTTGCGGGGAACGTCCACCTCGGTCACCGTGACACGCACCACATCCCCTGCTTTGACAATCTCATGCGGATCTTTGACGAATTTATCGGCCAATTGGCTCACGTGGACCAATCCATCCTGATGCACACCGATATCGACAAATGCACCGAATGCAGCCACGTTAGTGACTGTTCCCTCGAGAACCATACCCGGTTTCAGGTCCGTGATTTCCTCGACGCCATCGGCAAAACTCGCGGTTTTAAAAGTCGGGCGCGGATCGCGTCCGGGCTTTTCCAATTCGGCGAAAATATCGCGAACGGTCGGCAGACCGAATGTTTCGTCGACAAAATCCTCAGCGCGTAGCCCTCGAAGGGCCTGCGCATCGCCCATCAGCGACCGGACATCGCGCCCACAGGCCGCAACGATTTTGCGGGCAACGCCGTAGGCTTCGGGGTGAACAGAGGACGCATCCAGAGGCTCTTTCCCATTCGTAATCCGCAAGAAGCCCGCGCATTGTTCATAGGCTTTCGGACCCAGACGCGCGACTTTCAGTAGGTCTTTGCGAGAAGTAAACGCACCGTTGCTGTCACGATGCGCCACGATGCTTTCCGCCAATACATGGCCTAAACCGGAGACATGCGCCAAGAGAGGAGCCGACGCCGTATTCAAATCCACACCAACGGCGTTCACCGCATCCTCGACCACCGCTTCGAGCGATTTTGCCAATTTGTGCTGGTCCACGTCGTGCTGATACTGACCGACGCCGATGGCCTTGGGCTCAATCTTGACCAATTCGGCCAATGGGTCTTGCAAACGCCGCGCAATCGACACGGCACCGCGCAACGATACGTCGAGGTCGGGAAATTCCCGCGCTGCCAATTCCGAGGCCGAATAGACCGACGCGCCCGCCTCAGAGACAACAACCTTAGTCGGGGCTTTGACCGACGACGGCAGGCGTTTCAAGGTATCCGCGACCAATCGTTCGGTTTCGCGGCTCGCCGTGCCATTGCCAATCGCAATCAGATCAACGTTGTGTTTAGCGATGAGAGCAAGGATCACCGCCTGCGATCCTTGCACATCCAGTCGCGGCTGGAACGGGTAGATGGTCGCGGTGTCCAGAACTTTACCCGTCGCATCGACCACAGCGACCTTCACCCCTGTGCGGATCCCCGGATCAAGCCCGATTGTCGCCTTTGCCCCTGCGGGTGCGGCGAGCAACAAGTCCTTGAGGTTACGCGCAAAAACGGTGATCGCTTCCTCGTGTGCAGTGCCCCGCATATCGCCCAAAAGATCAAGCATCATGGTCATCGACAGCTTTACGCGCCACGTCCAACCCGCAACACCTGCCAGCCATTTGTCACCCGCAGTCCCTGTACGAACACCCAATTCAGAGGCGATCAGCGACACAGCTCGCGCGGCGCCCTCTTCGTCAGGGGCGATGTCGATGGTGAGGAAACCCTCATTCGCACCGCGCAGCATTGCCAACGCACGGTGGGACGGCACGTTCGCCCATTTTTCGCTATGGGCAAAATAGTCGGCGAATTTCGCACCTTCTGCTTCTTTACCGTCAATGACACGCGCCGAGATCACCGCCTCGCGCTTCATAAATTCGCGCAATTCCCGCAGCAGCCCCGCATTCTCCGCCAGCCCTTCAACAAGAATATCACGGGCACCGTTTAGCGCGTCTTTTGTCGTGGGAACAGCCTCAGTGATAAAGCCAGACGCGTGACCCTCGGGATCGGTCGCCCGATCGGCTAAGATCAAATCCACCAGCGGCTCCAGTCCGTTTTCGCGGGCGATCATCGCTTTGGTCCGGCGCTTGGGTTTGTAGGGCAGATAAATGTCTTCCAGTTCGGCCTTGGTCGCGGCCTTGTGGATGGACAGGGCCAAATCGTCCGTCATCTTACCCTGTGACGTGATCTCTTTCGCGATGGCCGCGCGGCGCTGTTCCAGTTCCCGCAGATAGGTCAGACGTTCGGCCAAGGTCCGCAATTGCGTATCGTCCAAACCACCAGTCACCTCTTTGCGGTAACGCGCAATAAAGGGAACTGTTGCCCCTTCGTCCAATAACGCAACAGCAGAAGTGACCTGTTTTGGGGTGGCGTTAATGTCCTGCGCGATGGTCGCTGCAATGCGGGTGATAGTGTCCAAAGGGGCCTCCGAATGCGATCTGGACATCCTTCTTAGCCCCGCATCACACCCGCCACAAGCAACCCCACGCCACTGTTTTACCGATCCGAAAGACAAAGCCGCTATCGCTGTCTATAGTCGACCCAAACGAAGCAAAGCAGCCCGATGACCGCAGCCCTATCGCGCCCCAGATTTATCACGCTCCGTTCGATCATGGCCTTGATCCTACGCGAAATGGCATCGACCTACGGTCGGTCGCCCGGTGGCTATCTTTGGGCCGTGTTAGAACCACTCGCTGCCATCGCTATTATGGCGTTCGGCTTTTCGCTGATGATCCACAAACCGTCCTTGGGCAGCAATTTCATGCTGTTTTATGCAACGGGATTTTTGCCGATCCATATCTACGGTGAACTGTCGACCAAGGTGATGAACACGCTGCGCTATTCGCGGATGCTCTTGGCCTATCCAAGAGTCCTCTGGATCGACGCAATCCTAGCGCGGGTGACACTGCATTTATTGACGGGGATCGTCGTGTCCATCCTCGTGATCGGTGGGATCATCGTTTTGACCACGGCAAGAGCGGACATTGACCCGATCCCCATCGCTCAAGGGGTCGGGATGGTCGCCCTCATCGGCGCGGGCATTGGAACGCTCAACTGCTATCTGACAGGTCGGTTCGAATTTTGGGGTCGGATCTGGGCCGTGGCATCGCGCCCGATCTTTTTTGCGTCGGGCGTGTTCTTCCTCCTCGATAATGTGACAGAGCCGTTGCGAAGCTGGCTCTGGTGGAACCCTTTGATCCATGGCGTCGGACTTGTTCGGGCGGGGTTCTATCCAATCTATGACGCCACCTACGCATCACTCGCTTATGGCTATAGCTTTGGCCTGATCGCACTGGTGCTAGGATTGATCCTACTCCGTGCAAACCACGACCGGATTTTGTGACAGCCTATCGCGTTCGCTAGAGGGGCGTTTACAGATTGCCCCCGCCCGTTACCTATAACGTGACGGAGGACACCTATGCGCAACCTAATCGCTACCTTGTTGACCCTCGCTGCCACCAGCGCTGCGGCCAATCCTTTTCCGAACTGGACAGAGCAGAAATTTGCGCTGTTTTCGTCGAATGACTACACGGCCACTGCCAACGCAGTTGATGTGCAAAGCACAGGAACAGTGTCGATGTTGTGGACCGCGCTGGCCCCGTCTAACTGGTCAACCCGTCGAGCAAGTTGGGATTGGTCCGTCGCTACGAGCGTGCCACCGACTGACCTGACACAAAAGGGCGGCGATGATCGCAATCTATCGCTCTATTTCGTCTTCATGCCCGAAGAAATCGCCCAGCAAAACCAATCCGCTTCGATCCGGACGCTCCTCTCGGTCGAAGAGGCGCGGGTGCTGATGTATGTCTTTGGCGGCGACCATCAGATCGGCGAGGTCCTCCCGTCCCCCTACCTCGGCGATCGAGGGCGCACGATCATACGCAGGGCAGCGGGCACAGGCACCTACACGGAAACAGTCGATCTGGCCGCCGACTATGCCAGAGCCTTTGGAGGTAATGCGACAGCATTGGTCGGGCTGGCCCTCTCGGCCGACAGCGACGACACCGACAGCAAGATTGTTGCACGATTAGAGAATTTAAAACTCGATTAATCTTTGGAATAAAGCCGAACCAAAGGTCGCCATTCCGCCCCATTTTCGCCCCTAGCCCTGACCCTCGATCGTCAGACTTTTTGATTGGTGAAACTTGGGGGATGATGATGAACATCGAATATGCAGGCCGCGCGGGGGCGGCGCTCTATACCGATCTGGTGATGATTGAAGACGTGCTGATTGGCACCTCGCGCTATGGCGGCGCAATTGAAAGCTGGGCCAGCGACCTCACCCAAATCGACAGCCTCGCCCACACCCGTGGCGATACCGCAGGAGGCGAGGCAGAGTTGACAGTTGTCAACTTTTCAGATGGCCCTGCTCTAATGACAGGGGGTGGCGCGAACGGCAGCCTGCAATTGATCAGTGTGACAGATGGCACCCTTTCGTCAGCGGTAGACTATGGCGAATTTTCGTGGCCCTCTGACATTACCAGCAGCGCGGCAGTAACCTTAGCCTCTGGGCGTATCGGTTTTTACGGTGGCTTCTGGGGTGAGGCAGGCATTGCAAGGCTCCAACTCTCTGGAAACGGCTCACTCCTCGGCACGGGATATACGCCAGACACGGCGCAGTCCTTTGCAACAGGGATCACCGCGATGACCACGGCAACATTTGACGCAACTCAGTATATCGTGACCGTGGCCCAAGAAATGAACGGCCTCACCCTGTGGTCGGTGGCGGAAAACGGCAATCTATGGGCCGAAGATACAGTCGATGCAACCGATGGACTTTGGATCTCGGCGCCGACAGCAATCGAAACCGTCGTGATCGGTGCACAAACCTATATGATTGTCGCCGCAGCAGGCAGCGGATCATTGTCAGTCGTCACCTTGGACGCAACCGGTGCGATGTCCGTGATCGACCATGTGATCGACGACCTCGATACACGCTTTGCCGGCGTCACCGCATTGGCCACGATCCAAATAGACGGAGAAACTTGGGTCGCCGCGGGCGGATCGGATGATGGGGTAAGCGTTTTTGCCCTCCTGCCTAACGGTATGTTGGAACCCGTCGCTCACATGGCCGACACCGTCACCGCGGGGCTCGCAGATGTATCGACCCTTGAACTGGGCAGCACCGATGGAGTGATCGACATTTACGTTGGTTCAGCGAGCGAAACAGGCATCACGCATCTGACGTTCGACCCGACTGGCGCGACGATATCAGGCACTAATTCAGCGCAAACGCTATTAGGCACCGAAGGCGATGACCTGATCCTCGACGGGGGCGGGATCGACATCCTGACGGGCAGCGCGGGCGCAGATGTGTTCATCTTTGTCCCCGACGGCAGCCCCGACACAATCACGGACTTCACGATCGGAGAAGACCGCATCGACATCAGCAGTTGGGGCCTCATCCGCAACCTGTCCCAAATCGGCTATACCGAAACGAACGAGGGCCTCACGCTGACCTACGGCGATGAAACGCTGCACATCCAGTCGTCAAACCCGCTCACATGGGACCAGCTCACCCTGCATGATCTTGTCCCCATCGCCCGCTATTCCAACCTCACGATGATCGACGAAAACAACGACGCCATCGATCCATCCCTGCAAGATGTTCTCTGGAGGTTCTGCGGAACGACCGACGTCCCCGACGACACCCTGAAACAGATGGTCAACGGGGATATTGATTGGGGGTTTTAGGCCTACAAACTATTCGAAATGCCCAATGTCGCTCCGATCAGGCCCAATACGCTGCGGGCTGAATTGATTGGGCTTTCGGTGGCGTAAACGAGGTCGCCTGCCATGATCTCAAAGTTGCGGGCGGCAAAGAGGCCGTCGGCGGTCGTGAGGTCCACGGTGAATACGACCTGCTCTTTTGCGGGGCCAGTGCCATCGGCGCGCAATGCGGAGGCAGGATATTCCCTAAGAACAAGCACCCCTTTGGGGTTCGCACGGCCCGCATCAACGCCACCGATCAACGATAATGCTTGAAGCGCGGTTACACGATCATCGGGGAACACGAATTCCGACTGCGTGCCAGCAGCACCAAGTGCGAGGAAAGTGCGGTCGTCTTCTTCGATCAGGATACGGTCGCCGCCGCGCACTTCGGCATCGAGCGACGGGTTATCAAACAAACGATCAAGCGAGATACCGTAGACCGACGATCCACGGATCAATTTAACCTGCGGGTTTTCCATGCCACCCCGCGCACCGCCGCCTTGGGCGATCAGTGACAGAACGGTGACGTTCCGACCTTCGAGCGGATAGACACCTGGCGCGCCGACACCAGACACAAGGTTCGCGGTATTCGCACGCCCCGGTGTCACTGCAATCTGCACCTGCGCAGAAGGGATCGTTTCGAGGTATTTTTCTTCGATGCGCTGACGCGCCGTTTCAGGCGACATGCCTGAAATCTTGAGGTCGCCCACGAACGGCAAGAACACCTCGCCATTCGATGAAACGACAACATCCTGTAGCTGCGCCGCACTTCCGCCAGCACCCGCAAGCAGGGCATTTTCGCCTGTTTCCCAAACGGTCACAGTTACAACATCGCCAGTATTGATGATCAACGATGATGGTTGCCCTGCATTGCGGATCCAAGACCGAGATGTTTCACCAACCACGGGCCACGCGGCCAGACCAGCTTGGCTATCGCGCGTGACCGCAATCACTTCGAATGCCGCCTCTTCACCAGATTGGGAGGGTCGCGCAGCTGCGATCACTTCGGATTGAAAGCCAGCACCACGCGGCGTGTTACACGCAGCAAGCGTTACACAGAGGCCAGCGGCCATCAAATGACGATAAGAAAACCCCATGTCCCCCCCGGGATTGGCTATGACAGGCAGTCTTTGCACCATACTACCCAAATGGATATGGTCAATCATTTGTAGGCCCTGTCGCGGACTTACCCACAATATTTGGTAGTTTTGTCTGGTAAATCGTGCTGCCACCACGTTAGCTAGAGTTGAGTGAACAGAGGCCATCCATGTCTAAAGGCATCGTTGTTGTAGGGGCGGGATTCTCGGGCGCGGTGATCGCTCGGCAATTGGCTGAGGCCGGATTGTGCGTCACCGTCACCGAAAGCCGCGATCACGTGGGGGGAAACTGTCACACCTCCCGCGACGCGCACTCTGGAATACTGCTCCACAACCACGGACCACACATTTTCCATACCGGCGACCGGCAGGTCTGGGACTACGTGAACCGCTTTGCCGTGTTTCAGCCCTATCGCCATGCGGTAAGGACAACCGTGGCAGAGAATGTCTATTCTCTACCCGTGAACCTGCAGACCATTAACCAATTCTTTGGCACAGCGATGAGGTCGGATGAGGCGCGCGATTTCATTGCATCGCAATCTATCGACATCCCCAACCCTACCAATTTTGAAGAGGCCGCTCTCGCCTCTATTGGGCCTGCGCTCTACGAGGCGTTCTTTCGTGGTTATACCCTTAAACAATGGGGCTGCCCGCCGACCGACATTCCCGCTGCCGTTTTTAGACGGTTGCCGCTGCGGTTTAACTACGACGACAGCTACTTTGACCACCCCTACATCGGGATGCCCGAAAACGGATATACGGCCCTAATAGAGACTGTTTTGGACCATCCGTTGATCCATCTACACCTCAATCAACACATGTCAAAGGCTGATCTGGCAAGCTATGATCACGCGTTTTGGACTGGCCCACTTGATGGTTTTTTTGAACACCAGTTCGGACGGCTTGGCTATCGGAGCCTTCGGTTTGATGAGTTCCGCGAACGGGGCGACTGGCTGGGGTGCGCGGTGATGAATTTCGGGGACGAAGCCGTCCCTTACACGCGGATTACCGAACACAAACACCTCGCCCCGTGGGAACGTCACGATGCATCGGTGCTCTATGCCGAAACCGCTATCGACTGCGGGCCGAACGATGTGCCCTATTACCCGACGCGTCGTTTGGATCAGCGGGATCTATTGGTCCGCTATGTTGAGGCGGCCGAGGCGACCATAAAAAAGACATTCGTCGGCCGACTAGGAACCTACCGTTATATCGACATGGATGTGACCATCCGCGAGGCGATGGATACCGCAGCGGCTTACCTCTCGGCCAAATCTGACGGGACACGCCCGCCCGTATTTTCGGTACATCCCCTATGACCCGCATCGCCGCCGTGATCGTGACCTACAATCGCGCGGATCGCTTGCGGTGGACGCTGGATCGCACATTTGCGGAAACCTTCGATCAGGTCTTTGTGGTGAATAACGCATCGACCGATGCGACGACCGAAGTCCTAACTCAATTCGACGACCCGCGTTTGACGGTATTGAACCTACCCGAAAACATTGGCGGCGCTGGGGGCTTTGCCGCAGGAATAAATGCAGCCGAAAACGCCGACTGGCTGGTTTTATTCGACGATGACGCATGGCCCGCTGGCGGGGCGATCAACCGCCTTAGGGCAGAGTTAGGGACTGTTTTACCCGATGTTGCCGTCCTCGCCGCCGATGTCAGGCTGCCCAATGGGTCCGCATCTGACATGAACCGCCCGATCATCAACCCATTCTGGAACCTCAGGGATCGCGCACTGAACACGCTGCGTTATGGGCGTGGAGGTTTTACGGTAGCTGCCGATACTGCACGCGACATAGATGCCGCGACCTTTGTCGGCTATGCGCTGCGTGGTTTGGTCGCGCGGCAGGTGCCTAAGCCAGAGGCAGGGTTGTTCCTCTACTCCGACGACATTCTCTATAGTCTTGCTCTGCGCAAAGCAGGTTGGCGCATCCACACCCTGCCCCAAATGCAATTCATCCACGATTGCGAAACGCTCGCGGCGGGCGATGTTTACCGTCCGTTATGGAAAAACCATTACACCATCCGAAACGGCGTCGAAGTCGCCCGTGTTGCCGCAGGATGGATGTGTCCCGCCGCGCTTGCCTACCTCCTGCTGGTCTGGACCAAACGGGGACTTAGGCTGCGTGGCGGCGAACGTCGCGCCTATTTTGCAATCTTTGCTCGGGCGTTTTGGCATGGGCTACGACGAAAACGGGGGCAGTTTGATCCGCTACATCTGGCGCAGTCACGGTCAAGCGATTAGGCTCTGATCAAAGGAGAAACGATGACCCAATCGCCTCGACCACCGGCCTCCGCGGCCATATTACGCCCCCGGCATCGCGGGCTTATCTGGTCGTTTGTTCTAATCGTTATCCTGCCTGCAGCCATTGCCGCCGCGTACCTTTATGTAATCGCAAAGGATCAGTTCGCCTCGACCCTGGGGTTTACGGTCCGCAAAGAAGAAACCTCTGTCAGCGCCGACCTCTTTACGGGTCTTGGCCGCACGTTAGGCGCGTCCTCATCGTCCGAGAGCGATATCCTCTACGCCTTTATCCAAAGCCAAGACATCGTTGCCAAAATCGACGCCGATTTGAACCTCCGCAGTCTCTATTCAAGGCACTATGACAGCGATCCTCTCATGGGGTTCAATCCTGACGGTACGATTGAGGATCTGACCAACTATTGGCAACGAATGCTGCGGATTTCTTATGACACGGGCACGGGCATGATGGAGGTGGCGGCGATTGCCTTTACCGCCGAAGACGCCAAAGCGATTGCCACCGCGATTTATGACCAAAGCACCGTCATGATTAACGCGCTTTCGGATCAGGCCCGTCAGGATGCCACCCGCTATGCTGCCGAGGACCTCACCAGAGCCGAGGACCGTTTGCGCAATATCCGCGAGGCACTCACTGACTTTCGGACCCGTAACCAGATTGTTGATCCGGAGGCGGATGTCGCAGGTCAGATGGGTCTGCTGACGACGCTTCAGGCGCAACTGGCCGAAGCGCTCATTGATTTCGACCTGCTGTCAGGCACCGTGCGCGACGGGGACCCGCGTCTGGACCAGATCACCCGCCGCATCGACGTGATCCGTGCACGTTATTGACGATGAACGCGGGAAATTCGGGGCGGGTGAAAATGGCGATCCTGCCTATGCAACCACCATCGCGGAATACGAACGCCTCGCTGCGGATCGGGAGTTCGCAGAGCTCGCCTATGGGGCTGCGCGGCAAGCTTATGACGCTGCGATTGCTGAGGCACAGCGACAATCGCTCTACCTCGCGTCCTATATCCAGCCGACATTGGCGGAACGAGCCAGCTATCCCCAACGCGAAGTGATCATGGGCATGATCCTCTTGTTCACCACATTGGGGTGGGCGGTCATAGCGCTGATTTATTACTCTCTACGGGATAGGCCATAACCTTTGGGGATAATAATATACCCGAAAGAACTACACACTTTGCGTGCACGCTTTGCGATAGTTAACCAAATCCACCTAAACGCAGGGTTAGTGGTCGCTGCGCAGAAGGTGCCGTATCTAGTGGTGTAACGATGACCTTTCAATTCAGAACCGACCAACCTACCCCGCGGCGCAATCTCGCGCCCATTGTCCAAATCAACGCAGTTAGTAAGTCCTTTCACGGTCAAGGTCGCGAAATCGTCGTGGCCGACAACATCTCTTTGGCCATTCCGGCAGGAACCTCTGTTGCGCTTTTGGGTGTGAATGGTGCCGGCAAATCGACCCTACTCAGCATGATCAGCGGCAGTTTGCGCCCAGACGAAGGCCGCATTTTGCGCAATGGAACAGTCAGTTGGCCTGTGGGGTTTGCGGGATCGTTTCACGGTGATCTGACGGGCGCACAAAACACACGATTTGTCGCGCGGACCTACGGTGTGGACACGGATGAATTGCTGGACTTCGTCACCGATTTTGCCGACCTCGGCGACCAGATCAATGATCCAGTGCGCGGGTATTCATTAGGGATGCGGGCGCGTTTGGCCTTTGCCCTATCGATGGGCCTGCCGTTCGACCTCTACCTTATGGACGAAGTCACCGCTGTCGGCGATGCGAAATTCCGCGCAAAAAGTGCGATTGCCTTCAAATCGCGGATGGAAAACGCGGGCGCAATCATGGTCAGTCACAACATGGACCAACTGCGCAATCTCTGCAGTGCAGGGATGGTGCTTCGGGACGGAAAACTGATTTGGTTCGACAACGTAAACGACGCCATCTGGGCCTATCAGTGCTAGACCTCTAGATCGGTATTCAAATCCGGAATGAGCCGTTTGTGTTTGCGGCCCTCTGCGATCACATCACCAAAGGTTTTAATTCCACGTGCCTCGCACATTGCCGTCATTTTGATAAAGGCATGGGCGGTCGCGATTGTGTCGCCCATCGCCGTGTGACGTTGTTCAGGCGGGATCACGATCCCCAACCGCTGACAAATCGCATCCAACGTGTGTTCAGCGTCCTGACCAAAGACAATCGCAGACAGCAAAACAGTGTCTAACACAGGGTTCGTAAAGGCCTTTCCGATGCCTGCCTCATGACGGCGCAGGAACTCCAGATCAAAGGGCGCGTTATGCGCGACCAATACGGAACCACGGGCAAAGCTGTGAAACTGCGAACCGACCACATCAATATTGGGCGCGTTCGCCACCATTTCGTCCGTGATCCCATGCACATCCGTAGACCGCGCAGGGATCGGACGTTCAGGGTTTACGAGCCGATTGATCTGTTCACCTTCGACAATGCGACCGTTCACAACGCGTAGCGCTGCGATCTGACAAATCTCGTCACCTTGGGACGGCAAAAGACCCGTGGTTTCGGTATCAAACACAACAAAGGTCAGATCGGACAGCCGCGCCTTGGTCAGTTGGGCCGGCGGTGTTTTCTGCATGAGGTCAAAGTCATATTCGACGCCCCGCTGCAACGCCGGCAATATGCGACCCGACTGTTGCGGCAACGGAATTTTCAGCACGGACCGCCCAAAGCGCCCGAACTCAGGCCAGCAATCGGTCGCGTGTAGACGCAGAACAGAATGACCAGACATTCCCGGCACACCAAAATCGAGCGGCTCTGACAACCAATGGGACATGGTATCAAAAGGTAGCGGTTCACCGCTCCAACCCAAGGCTGTCATCGGGCAATCTTCCTCGTCCGCGACGATCAGCGACGGCACTCGGCCGCCATGTTGTTTAACGATCCGGTCACACAAATGAGCCAGCAAAACAATCATCGGCAATGCGGCGACATGCAGGCGGGTGGCATCTAGCCCCTCAACTGTTAGATCGGTGTCATCAAGCCGCGATTTCACCGCATTCACGATCTGACGCGCCGATACATCCTCCATCGGCCAGAGCGATCCGCGACTGCTGTCATACTCCGCGAAATGTGTACCAATGCGGTTCAACATAATCTCAAGCCCGTCGATCAGGCCTTCGGTCATGTCAGGATCATTGGCGAGGGCAGTGTCCCGTTTGCGAAACTCAATCGCCGTACGAAGTGACGCCATATGCGGTCGCAAATCAGCAAAAACGCGCGTGAGAAGGGTCGTCGATTGTCCAACCACGGCCAAATCATGGGTCACATCATCAATCGACATCACATAACCGGGTGTCACATCGCTTTCGTCGGCGGCGTGAGTCAAACGCATACGCGCGCTCAACGTTCGATGACCCAATACCGTGGTGACTAAGGTCGGAATGACCATATCGGGCCCCTGCCCGTATGCACAAAGACGATTGTAAGCATCCAAAATTGGTTCAGGCTCAAGGAAATCGAATAGCGAATGGTCCAAGCCAGGATGATGATGGTCCTCGTCCAGCATCTCTGCCGCGACACTGTTGTAGAACGCAATTTTATGCGTGCCAGAACAGAGCACCACACCAAACGGCACGTCAGCGGCCATCGCGACAAGCTGCTGTTTTTCGGTGATCAAACGCGTGGTTTCCTGCGCGACCGTCTCGGCCAAGGCGTTGCGCGTTTGCGCAAGGTGCCGTGTGACCTCACGTGCGGCAGGAGCAAGATCGCCCAGATATCGCGCCGTTTTCGGGTCTAATTCCTCTTCGATGTCCGCATGCGCCCGAGCGGTCAATGCGCCAGCCAACCATTGCATCGGCTTGGCGAGGTTTTCATCGAACAGATACCAAATCCACGTCATCAGCCCCAGAAAACCAAAACCGCCGATGATCTCTGCAAAAAGGAAACCGTCCTGTTCACGCTGACTGCCAAGCCAGAGCCCGACGCCAAAAACCCCAAGACCCCCGAGGGTCATAAGCACGAAGAACAGCAAAATCCTAAGACGCAGATGCAAGCGGTCTAGCTTCATTGCAGGCTCTCCAACTCTACAAATGGCGCCAGTGTTGCGCGCAATTCTGCAGGCCCAAAGGGTTTGGTCAGGGTCGCGGTAGCACCCACCGCCTTGGCCTTGCGGGCCTCAATGTCGGTATTGCGAATGGTCATCAGGATGATCGGCAATTCGTCGAAATCGTCGCACAGGCGCATGGTTTGACAGAGAGCAAAGCCCGATTGGTCGGGCAAGCTCGCATCAATGATCAGAAGGTCATACCTGTGAGAGGCAATATGGGTGAGCGCAGTTTCCGCTGTCGATGCAATGTCGACCACCAAACCATCCGCACCCAACATCGTCGCGATTGCCTTGGTTATTGGCCGTTCATCTTCGACCAAGAGGACTTTCTTCTCACCCATTGTACTCTCCACACACTATTAAGAGCGGGAACAAACCGCCCGCATCATTGGGTCTTGGGGATCAAGCGGTGCAAAAGGCTCTGCACTTCCATCCGTCAAAACCCGCGCAATTTCCAAAGTTTCACACTTGAACCGAACAGAGATGATCTGCGCCGGTTGCCAACGCATCATACGATAGAGGTCCGCCTCGCGTTCGCCTGTCGTTGCAATGTCAGTGATATCAGCAACGGCCAAGAACCCTTCGACTTGGGGCCATGCATAGGTCCAAGGTTTGTAAAACGCCTTTACCTCGGCGGTATCGATGACTTCTGCACCCTCAGGCAGACCGCCCGACGTCACACCATACCACGCGTATTCATTGTAGATGCTCAGCCCCAACATACCGAGGCCAGCCATCACAGGCACGATCCACTGGGGCGCGCGATTGCCGGTCAATTTTCGCAGACCAAAAGCAATCCCTGCCATACCCACGCCCGCGATCACGACCGCGACTAATTCATATAACATGCGTCCTCCCTTAACGCGCTGCCGATGACGACAGAGCGCTTTGCATGGTTCTTACGATGACGAACGCATCGCGAAGGTGCGACCGTTCGAATGCTGGTAACGATGATGGCGTCAGGTAGTTATCGGGCTTTTGCCCCGCACGTACCTGTGCCGCTTGATGGTTGAGGCGCACGCTGGCGATGGTGTCATATGCCGCCAAAAGGTCCGCGCCCCCTGCCTCGGACACGATACCCGCCTCAATCGCGCTGTCGATCCGTGCCCGCGTGTTCACCGCACCGATCTGACCCTTGAGCGCATAGATCCGCCCAAGGTCAACAATCGGGACCACGCCGTTATGTTTCATGTCGAGCGTATTGCGGTGTTCACCCGATTTGATCGTCGCAAACCCACGGAATAGCGACAGCGGTGGTACGTGTTTCAACGAGTTTGAGGCCATATGTGCGACAAAGATCGAGTCCTTGACCGCCATCGCCAGAGTATCACCCTGAAGGTCCGCAAATAACGTTTCGTCCCCCGCGATCGGTCGTAAATCAAACATGACAGAGGCGAGCATTTGCGCCTCTTCGTTCGGCTTTGCGATCCACATGCGGAAATAGCTCTGCCAGACCGATAGACGCTGCCGCCAACGATCCGCCGTCGCCATCATATCACCGGGGCAATAGACATAACCGCAGGCGTTCAACCCATCGCAGACAAAAGTCGCAAGCTGCGCAAAATAACGCATATCGTCATCGGTTGCGCTGTCATGGATAATCAGACAGTTGTCCTGATCCGACACACCCGCTTGTTCCCGACGACCTTGGCTACCACAGGCCGCCCAGCAATAGGGAACGGGCGCAGGACCGAATTTCACCTCAGCCATCTTGAGCAATCGGCGGGTCACGATATCGGCCACATCCGTCACCTTGCGAGTGACAACATCATGAGCGAGGTGGCTACCGACCAACTGCATCAGGAAATCAGGCAGGCGTTTGGTCACCTCTGCCATTTCCTCGACACTCGTTGCCCGCCCTAAGTCAGCGATCATATGCGCCTGCGAGGTCGCGAGGAACCGTGTCAGGTCAGTTTGGGTGATCATCCCACGGAACTTGCCGTTTTCAACGATGGGCAAATGACCGATGCGGTGGTCTATCATCATGTGCATCACGTCCGACCCCAACGCGGACGGGTCCAGCGTCACAGGATTTCGGGTCATGATGGTGTACACTGGCAGGTCGGGATTTAGACCCTCTGCCAGCACTTTGTTATTCATATCGCGCACGGTGAGGATACCGATCAACTGGTCGTTTTCCTCGATCCCGAGCGATGAAATACGTTCATCCCGCATCAGTCGCGCAGCATCCTTGATCGGAAGATCGGGCGCGCACGTGATCGGTTCATGAGCCAGCATGTCAGCGACATGCAGCGTTAAAATCCCGCCTTGGGTGATGCCACGGGCACCGCCGCGGGTGAAATATCGGTTAAAGGTGGCGAAGTGTTTAACTGCATTCAGGAACGCTTCGGCAGGGAAAAGATGGAGCACACAGTCGCTCGCTGCGCGGGCATTGGTTGCGGCCTTCCCGTCACGCAAAAGCCCACGTTCACCGAAATGGTTCCGTGCGCCCAAAATTGACACCAATGCTCCAGAGGCATCCGTGATCTCAACCGTACCGTCCTCAATCAGATAGACCCCGTCGAGTGGATCATCATGGCTGTAGATCGTTTCGCCCGTCACCACATCACGTCGGATCAGCCCCGCACCGACCGTTTTGAGGTCGTGCCGCTCTAGTCCGTCATAAGGGTGAGTGGTTGCGAGAAACCGGATTATATCTGCGTGTTCCAAAGGAGCCTCGTGATCAAAAAAGGGCGCGGGATATACTCCCGCGCCCGATCATATTGTCACGGGTCAGGTTTTGCACTGACCTACGTCAACCTTAGTGGTCAACAGCCGAACCTGCACCGCGCGGAATGCGGATGCTTTCAACCAGCTCTTGAACGTCAGCCGGAACTTCGTCGGTCGCGTTGGACACGATGTAAGCTACGATGAAGTTGATCAGAGCACCTACAGCACCGAACGAGGTCGATTTGATCGACAGAAGCAGCGGGTCAGCATCCGAGAAGGACGCAGTCGATGCGACGAAGAACCAACCTTTGTGCAGAAAGATGTAGATGATGGTTGTGATCAGACCAGCGAGCATACCAGCCACTGCGCCCTTGTTGTTGATGCGCTTCGAGAAGATGCCCATCAGGATCGCAGGGAAGATCGACGCAGCAGCCAGACCGAATGCGAGAGCAACGGTTTGTGCAGCGAAGCCCGGAGGGTTAAGGCCGAGCCAGGTTGCAACTGCAATAGCAACAGCCATTGCAACACGTGCAGCCATCAGTTCGCCTTTTTCCGAGATGTTCGGGTTGATCTGAGATTTGATCAGGTCGTGCGAAACAGCCGATGCGATAGCCATCAGAAGGCCCGCAGCGGTCGAAAGCGCGGCAGCAAGACCACCAGCAGCAACCAGCGCGATCACCCAGCCCGGAAGCTGTGCGATTTCTGGGTTAGCCAGAACCATGATGTCACGGTTAACGGTCAGCTCGTTTGCGTCGCCGTTTGCGTAGGTGATTGCGCCGTCGCCGTTTTTGTCGTCGAAGGACAACAGACCGGTTTTAGCCCAGTTGTTCACCCAGTTCACATCGTTGCCCTGTGCGTCTACACCAGCTTCGATTTCAGCCAGCGAAAGCGCAGCTTCCGAAGTGCCGTTCGGGTAGAAGGTGTTGATCAGGTTCAGACGAGCCATTGCACCAACAGCCGGAGCAGTCAGGTACAGCAGCGCGATGAACACCAGTGCCCAACCAGCCGACGAACGTGCGTCCTTAACGGTCGGAACCGTGAAGAAGCGAACGATAACGTGTGGCAGACCTGCGGTACCGATCATGAGCGATACGGTGAACAGGAACATGTTCAGGGTGGTGTCAGACTGCTCAAGGTAGGACTTGAAGCCGAGATCGCTCAGCAGACCTTCGAGGTCCTGAAGGATCGGCTGGCCGGTCGCAACAGAGTCAGAGAACAGACCCAGACCCGGGATCGGGTTACCAGTCAGCTGGAGCGAGATGAACACAGCCGGAATGGTGTATGCGATGATGAGAACAACGTACTGAGCAACCTGAGTGTAGGTGATGCCTTTCATGCCGCCGAGAACAGCGTACATGAATACGATAGCCGCACCGATGAACAGGCCGGTCGAGTTCGACACTTCGAGGAAGCGCGAGAACGCAACGCCAACGCCGGTCATCTGACCGATAACGTAGGTGACCGACGCGATGATCAGACAGATAACTGCAACGGTACGTGCAGTTTGGCTGTAGAAACGGTCGCCGATGAATTCCGGCACGGTGAACTTACCGAACTTGCGCAGGTAAGGTGCCAGAAGCATTGCGAGCAGAACGTAACCACCGGTCCAACCCATGAGGTAAGCCGAGGTGTCGTAGCCGCCGAATGCGATAATACCAGCCATCGAGATGAACGATGCTGCCGACATCCAGTCAGCGCCGGTTGCCATGCCGTTCAGAACCGGGTGAACACCACGGCCTGCAGCATAGAATTCAGATGTAGATCCGGCGCGTGCCCAGATCGCGATGCCGATGTAGAGCGCGAAAGTCGCACCTACAACAAGCAGGTTAAGCGTAAACTGATCCATTGGTAATGCTCCTTACTCGTCCACGCCGTGCTCTTTGTCGAGCTTGTTCATCTTTGCAGCGTAGACAAAGATAAGAACAAGAAAGACAAGAATCGAACCTTGTTGTGCGAACCAGAAGCCCAGATCGGTGCCACCGATTGCGATGCCCGAAAGCACCGGACGCAGCAGGATGCCAAAACCGAACGAAACAACAAACCAGATCACGAGGCTGATGCCGATGATCCGCTTGTTGGCTGCCCAGTAGGCGTTGTTGTCGCCATTGTTAGCCATTGAATTTCCTCCAAGTTACCCCACCTTCGGTCCCTCAACCGAAGGGTAATATAACAGGGCGCGTACGCCCTGCTCCCTCCCCCCTTTCGGGGTTTAAGTAGAACGCGGGTGAAGTTCCCGCGTTCATACGGTTCAGCCCTTATTGTGGACCGAATTCTTAATAAGATCGTCTACAACAGACGGATCGGCAAGCGTAGAAGTATCGCCGAGGCTTCCGGTGTCGTTTTCTGCGATCTTGCGCAGGATGCGGCGCATGATTTTACCCGAACGGGTCTTAGGCAGACCAGGTGCCCACTGGATCACGTCCGGCTTTGCAATCGGACCGATCTCTGTGCGAACCCAAACTTCGAGCTCTTTCTGAAGTTCGGCGGTCGGCTCCACACCGTTCATCAAGGTGACGTAGCAGTAAATGCCCTGACCTTTGATGTCGTGCGGGTAGCCAACAACAGCAGCCTCAGCGACAGCAGCGTGTGCCACCAGTGCGGATTCCACTTCGGCGGTGCCCATACGGTGACCCGATACGTTGATCACGTCATCGACGCGGCCAGTGATCCAGTAGTAACCGTCTGCGTCACGGCGGCAGCCGTCACCTGTGAAGTAGTAGCCTTTGAAGTCAGAGAAGTAGGTCTGCATAAAGCGTTCGTGGTCACCGTAAACGGTGCGCATCTGACCCGGCCAAGAGTCTTTGATACACAGAACGCCTTCTGCCTCAACTTCGTCGATCTCTTTACCAGTCGTCGCATCAAGCAGAACCGGCTGCACACCAAAGAACGGCGTGGTTGCCGAGCCCGGCTTGGTCGGCGTCGCACCCGGAAGCGGTGTCAGCATGTGACCACCCGTTTCGGTCTGCCACCATGTATCGACGATCGGGCAATTCCCTTTACCGACAACATCGTTGTACCAGTTCCAGGCTTCTGGGTTGATCGGCTCACCTACGGTGCCGAGGATGCGGATCGACGACAGGTCGTATTTTTCCACGAACTCTTTACCCATGCCCATCAGCGAACGGATCGCAGTCGGCGCAGTGTAGAACTGGGTCACTTTGTGCTTTTCACAAACAGCCCAGAAACGGCCAGCGTCTGGATAGGTCGGCACGCCTTCGAACATCAGGGTGGTGCCGCCGTTAGCGAGAGGACCGTAGACGATGTAAGAGTGTCCAGTCACCCAACCCACGTCAGCGGTACACCAGTATACGTCGCCTTCATGGTAGTCGAAGGTGTATTCGTGGGTCATCGCTGCATAGACCAGATAACCACCGGTCGAATGGACGACGCCCTTCGGTTTACCAGTCGAACCCGACGTGTAGAGAATGAACAGCGGGTCTTCTGCGTTCATCGGACGTGCAGGGCACTCTGGCGATGCGTGGGACATGAGGTATTTCACGTCAACGTCACGGCCATCAATCCAAGTGGTCTGATCACCAGTGTGTTTCACAACAAGGCAACGCACCTTGTCAGAGCAGTGCAACAGCGCTGCGTCACAGTTGGACTTCAGGGCTGTCCGACGGCCACCACGCGGTGCTGTGTCAGCAGTGATAACCACTTTCGCACCAGAGTCGTTGATGCGGTTTGCCAGCGCGTCAGGCGAGAAGCCCGCGAAAACGATCGAGTGAACAGCGCCGATACGCGCACAAGCGAGCATAGCGTAAGCTGCTTCTGGGATCATCGGAAGATAGATCACAACGCGGTCGCCGCGCATCACGCCTTGGCTCAGCAGGACGTTCGCAAAACGGTTCACCTTTTCGGACAGCTCATTATAGGTGATGTGCTGTGCAGGCTCATCTGGCGAGTCCGGCTCGAAAATGATCGCGGTCTGATCGCCACGGGTCGCGAGGTGACGATCTACACAGTTATATGCTGCATTGATAACGCCATCTTCGAACCACTTGATGTCGACCTTGCCGTGTTCGAACGATGTGTTCTTTACCCGAGAGTAAGGCTGCATCCAGTCCAGACGCTTACCGTGCTCACCCCAGAATGCGACGGGATCGTTCACCGAAGCCGCATACATCTCTTTGTATTTAGCGGCATCAATATGTGCGCGCTTCACCACCTCTTCGGACGGCGGATAAATCTTGTCAGTCATGAAATTCCTCCCGAGCATTTTGTAAATCTCGGCTTGGGGCTCCTCTCCCCAAGCTTACTTGACTGTGGTCATACACCATTTTTCTGTCAACGGCCTCATAAACATAAGCGCTAACAGTATTTTTTTGTAAAATCTTTTACCAGAATGCTTGAAAATCAGTAAACCGTTTTGCAAATCAGCGAATTTTCCTTTGTTTTTCGGCAGTTTGACGCAACGGCACTTTCAGACCTTTGACAGACGCGACCGGACAACCGATATACGCATATACGACCAAAGAATGGGAAAAACGGGCCGGTGGCTTTTCAACGCGACATAGACGGTTTCAAGACCGCCATCGAAAGCGTCTACGCTGACCTGCGCGACTCCCTTCTCACGGGGGCCATCGCGCCGTCGGCCAAAATGCGAGTCGAAGAGCTACGCGCGCGCTATGGCGTCGGATCCTCTACCGTGCGCGAGGCGCTATCGCGGCTGCTCGTTGAAAACCTCGTCACGACCGAAGGTCAACGGGGGTTCAAAGCCGCGCCTGTGTCTCTGTCAGACTTCCGCGAATTGGTCGATATGCGCTGCATGATCGAAGTGCAGGGCGTCCGCCTGTCTATCGAACGGGGCGATCAAGATTGGGAAAGCGGACTGGTCGTCGCGCACCACCGCCTCGCCCGTGTTGAAGAGTCGATCCCCGCCGAACGTGCAAAACACTGGGAACAAGCCAACCGTGATTTCCACGATGCGACTGTCGCCGCCCACGGCAACCGTTGGCTGGCCGACATGCGCGATCTGCATCAGACCCACTGGATGCGTTACATCCAAATCGCGGCCCCATGGCGCAAAATGCCCATCGACAGCCGCGCCGAACACCAAGACATCTTTGACGCGGTCATAGCGCGCAAAGCCGATGACGCCGCACGCCTTATCGACCGTCACTTCCGCAAACACGCCAGCGCGGTTGAGGCAGGATTGGGCCGGAAGTAACTGTTGAACTCACGGCTTGAACGGGTCACCCTGTTCACGACTGAGGTAACGGACAATTACATGAAACCTGCCGATATTCGTCGCATGAACACGCTCGTCGCGGATCTGCGACCAATTGAACCCCTGCGTGTCCTCGATATCGGCGCAAACCCCCTGATCGAAGGGGACGTATCCTACAAACCGCTCCTCGATCACGGACATGCGGAGGTTTTTGGTTTTGAACCCCAAGAGGACGCCCTCGCAGCGTTGAACGACCGCAAATCGGATAATGAAACCTACCTTCCGCACGCGCTCGGCGACGGTAAGGAGAAAACTTTACACCTCTATCAACAAGGCGGCTTTACATCGATTTTTCCAGCCAATGAGTCCAGCGCCCGCTACCTCGGCTTTGAGAAGGGCATGACCGAAAAAGACGCTATCAAAATCAAAACGCGGAAACTGGATAGCCTCAAAGAAATCCCCACCGTCGATTTTCTAAAAATCGATGTCCAAGGCAGCGAGAAAACAATCCTCGAACACGGGAAAAAGAAGCTCTCCAACGCCATCGCACTCCAAACCGAAGTGCGCATGTTCCCGCTCTACCGCAACGAACCCCGATACGGAGAGCTAGAGGCTGAAATCGTCACGCAAGGGTTCGAATTCTTGCGCTTTGCTTCAATGAAACACGTCAGCCTCGCCCGTCGTCATCGCGGTCGCATCCGCCGTCACGACTTTGCGCAAGCGGTGGATGGTGACGCATTCTTCGTTCGGGATCTGAGGCACGTGGACAGCTATACCGACGAACAGCTCAAAAAGCTCGCCATCATCGGCGACGCGATCATGGGCCTGTTCGATGTAACGCTCTACGCGCTCGATATTCTGGTGGAACGGTCGGTGATCACTGAGGACGTGATCAATCGCTATTTCAATAACATTCCCAAAGAACGCTTGAGATAGCAGGGACTGCGGACCCCGGCTAAGGGTCCGCAGCTGGAGGAAGCAAGGCTTAGAAGAAGCCCAGCTTGTTCGGGTTGTAGCTCATCAGGATGTTTTTGGTTTGCTGGTAGTGGTCCAGCATCATCTTGTGAGTTTCACGACCAATACCCGACTGTTTGTAGCCGCCGAATGCAGCGTGTGCAGGGTATGCGTGGTAGTTGTTCACCCAGACGCGGCCAGCCTCGATGGCGCGGCCAAAGCGGTAGCAACGGGTCGCATCACGGGTCCATACACCAGCGCCAAGGCCATACATGGTATCGTTTGCGATCTGCAGCGCTTCTGCTTCGTCTTTGAAGGTGGTGACAGAAACAACGGGTCCAAAGATTTCTTCTTGGAACACGCGCATCTTGTTGTGGCCTTTCAGAACGGTCGGCTGAACGTAGAAACCGTTCGCAATGTCGCCGTTGAAACGAGCCGCATCGCCGCCCACCAGAACTTCTGCACCTTCGTCACGACCGATTTGCAGGTAGGACATGATTTTGTCCTGCTGCTCTTGGGAGGCCTGCGCACCAACCATGGTGTTCATGTCGCGCGGGTCGCCCTGTTTGATCGCTTTTACACGCTCGATGCACTTCTCGATAAAGCGATCGTAGATGTCTTCTTGGATCAGTGCGCGCGATGGACAGGTGCAAACTTCGCCTTGGTTAAAGGCAAACAGAACGAAACCTTCGACTGCTTTGTCGAGGAATGCGTCGTCTTCGGCCATAACGTCCGAGAAGAAGATGTTCGGGGATTTACCGCCGAGTTCCAGAGTCACAGGGATCAGGTTTTCGGTCGCGGCCTGCATGATTTTGCGGCCCGTTTCGGTCGAACCTGTGAAGGCGATTTTTGCGATGCGCGGCGAACGTGCCAGCGGCGCGCCAACTTCTGCGCCCATGCCGTTCACGATGTTCAAGACGCCAGCGGGCAGAAGGTCTGCGATGATGTCGATCAGAACCATGATCGCAGCAGGGGTTTGCTCTGCTGGTTTCAGGACGATGCAGTTACCTGCAGCCAGCGCAGGTGCCAGTTTCCATGCCGCCATCAGAACCGAGAAGTTCCACGGAATGATCTGACCAACAACGCCGAGCGGCTCGTGGAAGTGATACGCAACGGTATCGTGATCGATTTCCGACATGTTGCCTTCTTGGGCGCGCAGAACGCCGGCAAAGTAACGGAAATGGTCAACCGACAGCGGAATGTCAGCGTTTACGGTTTCACGGATCGGCTTACCGTTATCCCAGGTTTCAGCGGATGCGAGCTGGTGCAGGTTTTCTTCGAGACGATCCGCGATTTTCAGCAGGATGTTCGAACGCTCTGCAGGGGATGTTTTGCCCCATGCGTCTTTTGCAGCATGTGCAGCGTCCAGTGCGAGCTCAATGTCTGCAGCGTCAGAACGGGCAACCTGACACACGACCTCACCAGTGATCGGGGTGATGTTGTCAAAGTATTTGCCGGAAACAGGGGCTACCCATTTACCGCCGATAAAGTTGTCGTAGCGGTCTTTGAATGGGTTAACGAAATAGTCGACGACTTGGGTCATCTGGTTCATGTGATTTCTCCTCCTAAGAACCGCGTGTGCCGCGGTATGCAAAAGAGATGACTGGAATCACGGGGTCTTGTGCAGGGGGGTGTCTCAGCCGCCCTGCCCCACCTGTCTCACTACTGAGACAGGTCAGCGCCACTTTCGCTGAGGCCGAGGCGTTTCATACGGCGATACATCGTGGCGCGCCCAATGCCTAAGGCACGGGCGGCAGCGGACACATTGCCCTCGGCACGGACAAGCGCGCGTTTCACCGCAGCCTTTTCCCCACGGTCAAAGCCTCTTTCCTGCCCGTCACGCCCCAAAAGGTCGACCGCAGGACGTGGCGCAAGATGACCCATAGCGTTCAGACCAAAGGCCTTACGTGCCGCGCGCGTTGCACCGACGACAATATCGTCGCCATCCACCGCCAAAAGCGCCGCACCCGTCGCGTCACCTTCGGCGACGAGGATACGTTTTCCGGCAAACGACGACCGAAACACCTCGGCCTCGATCTGCTGGGCGGTCTGAACCACCATCGCACCGATCAAACGGTTGTAACCTTCGGTCTGATCCGCACGCGCCGACGACACATCAAGCGCGGCAATCAACGCGCCGTCAGGTCCGAAAATCGGCGCATCCATGCAGCTCATCGCGATATTCTTCGCCATGAAATGGTCTGTGCGGTGAATTGTGATCTGACGTTGCTCTGCCAAACAGGTGCCGATGCCGTTTGTGCCCTCGGCCGCCTCGCTCCAATCGTGACCGGGCCAGAGGCCCCATTCCTTGAACACTTCGGAATCGCCATCGGAACAGCGTTTTTCCAAAACGATCCCATCCGCGTCCGTCAGTAGAACGCCGCAACCAGAATGCCCGATCAAACCAAACAGGTTGTCCAATTTCGGTGCCGCCACGTGCAACACACGCTCCATCGCGGTGCAACGATCCTTTAACGATGTCGAATCGAGCGAGTCGCGCATTTCGCGCATCGCAGGGTCGAGTCCGTAGTTCTTTGCCGACCGCAGCCATGATGCTGCCAAACGGGACCGTGCCGCCGCCGATCCGGACGAAAGGGACTGCATCACGCGGTCGATATGTGAACTACGAGTCATGTCGCAAAAGCCTTAACATATAGTCATATCGAGCAACGTCGCGACTTTGGTCTCAACTCTGGGCGAAGTGCAACCACTCAACCTAAAAAGAAGTTTGCACAAAATCTGTGGAAAACTCTTGCCAAAATCCAAATCCTGTCGCAGTAATATACGCAAAATACGAAAATAACGGCAAAAACCGTAACAAACGGTGGCCACAGAGGCGAGAAGAGAGGGTCAGATGGGTCAAGAACCCAAGACAAACCTACGTATTGATACCATCGTTGGTCAACACGCCGCGATGCTGTCAGAGCGGTTGCAAGCACACCGTGCCCAGCTTTTCCCGCCGAACGCGACCAAAGAGCTGCGCAAGTTCACCAGTGGTGAAGTCGCCGACCTTCTTGGCGTCAAAGATGCCTATTTGCGCAAGCTTAGTCTCGATTCCAAAGGACCAGAGCCTGAGATCCGCGGCAACGGACGCCGCTATTATTCGCCAGACGATATCGTCGCTCTTCGCGAATACCTCGAAAAAGGCGCTAAGGCTCCCGGCACCTATATGCCCGGTCGCCGCGATGGCGATCACCTGCAGGTGATTTCGGTCATCAACTTCAAAGGTGGCTCTGGTAAAACAACGACCTCGGCCCACCTCGCACAGAAGATGGCGCTGGACGGTTACCGTGTTTTGGCAATCGACATCGACCCTCAGGCGTCATTCTCGGCGTTGCACGGGTTCCAGCCAGAATTCGACCTTCTGGACGGTGGAACGCTTTATGACGCGATCCGCTATGACAACCCCGTTCCAATTCGTGACGTGATTCAAAAGACTTACTTCCGAAATCTGGACATTATTCCGGGCAACCTCGACCTCATGGAGTTCGAGCACGATACCCCCCGCGCGCTGGCCCAACGGGATGGTAACCTTTTTTTCACTAGAGTGGGCGACGCGCTCGCTGATGTGGAAGAGGATTATGACGTGGTTATCGTAGACTGCCCGCCCCAGTTGGGGTTCTTAACAATGTCGGCCCTATCGGCCGCTACCGCCGTATTAGTGACGGTTCACCCGCAGATGCTCGACGTTATGTCGATGTGTCAATTCCTATTGATGACATCAAACCTGCTTGGCGTTGTCGCCGAAGCAGGCGGTGACATGTCCTACGACTGGTTGCGTTATGTGGTGACCCGCTACGAACCGGGCGATGGTCCGCAAAACCAAATGGTGTCTTTCATGCGCTCCATGTTCGGAGAGCATGTTTTGAACCACACCATGCTGAAGTCGACCGCGATTTCGGACGCTGGCCTGACAAAACAAACCTTGTGGGAGATTGAAAAGGCCCAGTTCACGCGGTCGACCTATGACCGCGCGATTGAGAGTATTTCAGCCGTTTGCGGTGAAATAGAGACACTTGTTCAAGAGGCATGGGGGCGGACCAATGGCGCGTAAAGGTATTTTGACCGACTTAATGGACAACACCGCCGCACCCGCGACTGAAACCCGCGTTGATCCGTCCAAACCCCGATACGGCAAAGGTGCTATCGGCGCGGTCAGCCAATCCATCGCCGAACTCAAATCCCGCTCGATCATTCAGGTTGATCCGCGGATGATCGACGATGCGGGAATGCAGGACCGTCTGGAAACAGATGACATCCCTGCCCTCGCCGAAAGTATTAAACTTTACGGGCAACAAGTCCCCGTTCTGCTGCGCCCAAACCCGAATGACCCCGAACGCTATCAGGTGGTCTATGGTCGGCGGCGTGTTGCGGCTCTGAAACTGCTAAAACAGCCCATCGCGGCTATGGTTAGGGTCTTAAACGACCGTGAACTGGTGATTGCTCAGGGTCAGGAAAACTCTGCCCGTCGCGATCTGTCATTCATCGAACGCGCCAACTTTGCCCGCCAGATGCGGGACGCTGGTTACGAACGCAAGGTGATCTGCGACGCGCTCAACGTCGATAAAACCGTGATTTCGCGGATGCTGTCGATTGTCGACTCGATTCCCCTGTCCCTGATCGAAGCCATCGGTGCAGCGCCCTCTATCGGCCGCGATCGGTGGAGCAAACTTGCCGATCAGCTCAACGGTCGGGATCTCACCGCCAACGCGGTTGGCGAAGGATCGGATGAACGGTTCGAGGCGGTTTTTAAGTCTCTAACCTTGCCCAAAACGCCCGCAGCCAAACCGAACCGGATCACCGCCAACGGTGCAGAGATCGCGCAGGTTGCCCGTAAACCGAATAAAACAGTGCTCACCCTCCCCAAAGACGGCTTTGACGATTGGTTGGTAGAGCATCTGAAAGAAATTCACCGCGATTGGAAACAATCGAACGGCTGAATAATAGAGCAGCAACAACAACTTAGGAGGCACGACCCAGCAAAACCCAAAGAAAAAGGCCCCCCAAAGCAGATACCTCAGAGAGCCCTATTCGTGTTTTAGCACTTCCGAATATCAGGCTAAAGTTGACAGCTGTCAACAGGCGTCGAATCTGGCGGGCAAAAAAGTTTTGCTCCGTGATAAACTATGGACATTTACGCAACGACGCCTTTCGGGCGGCGACCGGTAACGGCTGGTTTGATTGAACGCGCCGCCCTTCGCCAACAGGCCCCTGCCCTTCCGACCGCCAATAAATGGGAACTTTTCCGCGAACTGTGCACCGCACGTAAGGAATTTGGGCTCTCTGACCGCGATCTGACGGTCTTGAACGCTCTGTTAACCTTTCACCGCGGTGATGACCTTTCCACGTCTGAACAATTGATTGTGTTTCCGTCCAACGAAACGCTGTCTTCCCGTGCTCATGGAATGCCAGAGAGCACGTTGCGCCGTCATATCGCGGCGCTGGTCGAGGCCGGTATCATTCTGCGCAATGATAGCCCGAATGGTAAACGCTACGCCGTAAAAAGCAGAACGGGTGTTCTACGAGCCTACGGCTTTGATCTGCGACCTCTTTTGGTGCGCGCTGACGAAATCATCGAAACAGCCAGCAAAATTCGCGAAGAAGACGCGCAAAAAAAAGAACTGCGCGATACAGTCGTTATCCTAAAACGCGACGCTGACAAATTGATCAGTTTCGGCATGGAAGATCACGCCGACGAACGCTGGACGAAACCTCGAGAAGCCCTGATCGAACTTGGTAAAATGCTCCGCCGAAAATTGGACATTTCGACACTAACTTCGCTTAAAACACGACTCCATGCTCTTGTGGAAAACCTGCATCAATTGCTGGGAATGGCTGTTGGTAAAACACCAGAAATGAGCGGCACCGACAGCCAAAATGAACGCCACCAATCTAATTCAAATAACACTTCCAATGAATCTGAACAAAGCACAGTACCATTGCCCATGGTCTTAACTGCTTGTCCAGACGTCGCGGATTTTACCAATAGACCGCTCCGCAGTTGGCACGATTTCATTTCGGCAATGTCAGTCATCAAAGCCATGATGGGTATCTCTGCCGAAACGTGGGAACATGCCATGAAAATCATGGGGCCTAAAAACACCTCTGTGGTCTGTGCGGGTATTCTACAGCGCATGGGGGAAATAAAATCCCCTGGTGGTTATCTTCGCCGATTAACTCAAAAGGCCGAAGAAGGCGGATTTTCACCAATGCCCATGATCATTGCCCTCGCTCGCCGACAAAGTTGACAGCTGTCAACTCTCGCCTCTTTACATCGTTAACCAGCTATGACCCCTTAGCCATATGATCCAAATTCAATCCCTCTCATGCCACTACGGCGACAAAGCTGTCCTCGACACGGTAACCCTCGAACTATCGGAGGCGCGGGTGGCAATTGTAGGACGCAATGGATCGGGAAAATCGACACTGGCAAAGGCAATTTCGGGTCTAATACGTCCAGAACAGGGTCGAATTCTGATAAATGGTGTTGATGTTCTGAAGGATCGAAAGGCAGCGCTGTCTGCTGTGGGCATTTTGTTCCAGAATCCAGATCATCAGATCATTTTCCCGACCGTTGAAGAGGAAATATCTTTCGGACTGCGACAGCTCGGCCGTTCGAAACCGGATGCGGCAGAAGAAACGTCCAATCTTCTGGCTAATTTTGGCAAATCGGATTGGGCAAAGCGGCCTGTTTCGACCCTAAGTCAGGGGCAACGCCACCTTGTGTGCCTTATGTCGGTCCTCGCCATGGCCCCAGCTGTGATCATTTTAGACGAACCATTCAGCGGGTTGGATATTCCGACCACGAGAGCGCTCCAAAAGAGACTAAATCAGCTAGATCAGACACTGATTCATATCACTCATGATCCTTCAATTATTGCTGATTATGATCGTGTGATCTGGATCGAAGCGGGTAAAGTCATCGCTGATGGTACCCCCTATACCGTTTTGCCCGACTATTTGCGTGTGATGGAGGCTGAGGATGCTGACACTCACCTCTGAAATCCGTACACCGCTGCATGACTGGCGCGCGGGCATCAAACTAGGCTTGTTATCTATCGCAATTGTGACCCTATTCCTGCTGAATTCACCTATTTTACTATCCGGCGCCGCGGGTCTCACTGCCCTACTCTACTTTGCATTTGGGACTAAATTTGCTGCCCACGGGCTCAGGATGCTAAAGCCGCTGCGGTTTTTCCTTGGGTTTATCCTGCTCTGGCAGATTGTTCTGGGTGATCCCGTGACAGGATTTGCGATTGTGTTGCGGTTGGCAACTGCTGTGAGTTTGGCCAATTTAGTGACGCTTTCGACCCGATTGGACGATCTGATTGACCTCGTGATCTGGCTCGCCTCCCCTGCCCGCTTTGTCGGTTTGTCACCCAAGCCTCTAGCTCTTTCTATCGCGTTGGTCGTTCGGTTTGTGCCTGTCCTGTTGGAACGGGCCAATCATATGTCGGATGCCTTCCGTGCGCGTTCGACCAAACGGCCGACGTTTTACATCATTCTACCGCTGATCATTAGCGTTCTGGAGGATGCGGACCATGTGGCGCTCGCTCTGCGGGCGCGTGGTGGACTAGATGGGGCGTTCAAACCCTGATATGTCAGCCCGCAAATAGGGGGATATATCATGCAAACCAAAGAAAACGACCTCGTGATGATCGCGCTTTTTGCTGCGCTCGTTGCGGTTTTAGGGCTTCTGCCTGCGATTCCGATGCCGTGGGGCATTCCTGTGACAGCGCAGAGCCTTGGCGTGATGCTCGCTGGTGCCGTTTTGGGCGCAAAACGCGGTGGTTTGTCGATGCTGTTGTTCATCGGCCTCGTCGCTTTGGGGCTTCCATTGCTGGCTGGCGGACGCGGCGGTTTGGGTGTGTTCGTCTCGCCGACTGCAGGATTTGTTGTTGGTTTTCCGGTGGCTGCCTTTGTAACGGGCCTCGTGATGCAGTCGCTGCGCATTGATGCGATGGTTTCATCCGGCATCGCATCGCTGATCGGTGGGATTGTGGTGCTTTATGCTATGGGCATCGGCGGTTTTTGGATGCTCACGGACAAGGGTTTGATGGCGTCTATCACCATCATGGCTACCTACATCCCCGGTGATTTGGTCAAAGTTGTCCTGACGGCCATTGTGATTGGTGCCTTGGTTAAGGCCCGTCCGCAGAGCCTTTTGTCGCGTCAGTAATGGAAACGCGGCGGGCCATAGAGGATCGTCGTTCGGTTCGTGCGTTCACGGATAAACCCGTGGATCGCGCTGTATTAGAGACGATTTTGACCTTGGCCCGTTGTGCGCCTTCGGGTGCGAACCTTCAGCCTGGTCGGTTCCATGCCCTGACGGGCGCGCCGTTGAAGTCCTTATCTGATGCACTCCTCGACGGGATTGCCGCAGGTCGGCCTCAAGTCAGTGAATACAGCTACTTCCCGCGCCCCATGCCCGCCGATCTAAAAGCCCGTCAGAGAGCGGCTGGTTTCGCGCTCTATGATGCTTTGGGTATCGAAAAGCGCGACCTTGAAGGGCGAAAGGCGCAGTTTCAGCACAATTACCGTTTCTTTGGAGCGCCCGTCGGTATGATCGTTACGATCCATCGCGATATGGGCGCGGGGTGCTTTATGGACCTCGGGATGGCGATCCAGACGATGTTGCTCGCCGTGCATGATGCGGGGTTGGCAGCTTGTGGGATTGGTGCGATGGCGAACTACGGTGATCTGGTCCATGATCATCTTGGGTTGGATGCCGATGAAATGGTCGTCGCAGGCGTTGCGATTGGCTATGCGGCGCACCACCCAGTGAACGATTTCAGGACAGAACGTGACCCGTTGGATGTCTTTGCGACCTTCCGTGGGTTTGAAAGTTGACAGCTGTCAACTTTGCCAGCCGATCCGAAAGTTGACAGCTGTCAACTTTTTCCAAAACCCTGCACTTTGATCGCTGACCCGATGCCGCCCGCCGCTGCGATTGCGGCCAATCCTGTGCGATTTGTCCCCGCAAGGTCGTGGTAAAGGCGGACCATGAGGATCGTGCCAGAGGCCCCAATCGGATGACCACGAGCCAACGCGCCACCTTTGAGGTTGACGGTGCGTGGGTCTATCCCTGCGCCCTCAACGCACGCTATGGCTTGGGCCGCGTAGGCCTCCATCATCTCGACTTGATCGACGGCGGCATCTGTGACGGCTTTAATCGCTGAAATCGGAGCCAGTGCGGGGTTCATCGGATCGCCGCCAACGCAGGCGTAGTCAGCGAGCATCAGCGCGTTGCGGTCGGGCAGAACGTCCTCTGCGACGACAAGGCAGAAGGCGGCAGCATCGGCAGCCACGGCGGTGTTGACAGCTGTCAACTCTCCGGTGACCACGGAGGCGCGGGCAACCAAACGCGGGGCGAGGCGGCGCGTGAACGGATCGTCCAGTTCGTTGCCCAAGGGAACGATTTCAAACCGAAGCGCCGTGCGGGCAGAGACCGCTTTTTCATGGCTATCAATGGCCCAAGCATCTTGCCGTTCACGAGGCACGTTCAGCGCATTCGCGGCCTCGGCTAGGTCAGGGTCACGGTCGGGCCATGGGGTGAATGGAGGGCGGTCGTAGGCCACGGGACCATCGGGCGTTTGCGCCATGCGGATCGGGCGTTGCGAGTGAGACTCTGCGCCGCCCGCCAAAACGACCTTGGCCTGACCAGAGCGCACCAACGCCATCGCAATCCCAATCGCATCGAGGCCACCCGCGCACTGTCGATCAATCGACAGGCCAGCAACGCGCGTAGGCAGACCAGCGGCGAGTGCGGCGACACGGGCGGGATTGCCACCGCCGCCAATGGCATTCGATAGGATAACTTCGTCCACGTCCTCGGGGCGTAATCCAGCGTCCGCGAGGCAGGCCAGTATCACAGGTGCAGCTAGGTCGTGCAGCGCGTATCCCGACAATGCGCCACCCTTGGGGGCGACGATAGTGCGGCGGGCGGCGATGATGTGGGGGGTCATGTGAGGTTCCTCAGCAAAGCGGCCAATGCGGTGAGGTTCGGTTTGCCCGAGGGTAAGGCGGGCCAGTCCGACAGACGGTAGGCGCGGCGGATCTGGATGCCATTGGCACGGGCGGCGGTCTGGAGGTCCTCGGGCGTGATCATCCCGTGATAGAGCGCGATGGGAACCGCCCCGCGCATGTCGTCCAGTATCGGCAAAACAGCGATCCCATGCACGCCGTCGATCTGGGACAGAGCGGCCTCTGCGGCTTCGGGGTGGTAATTGCGATCTGCGACGGTGAACATGCGATCCGCGCGACCTGTGAGGAAGAGGTGGCCGTCGCGCATCTCTCCCATCTCGCCAACAGTGACCCAGCCTTTGCGGGTCTGCGTGGTGGCGCTGGAGCCCTCGACGTAGTGGTCAAAGAGGTAGTGTGAACGGACCCAAACGAGGCCATCGCGAATATCGATCTCAACACCAGGGTAGGGCGCGCCAACGGACCCCTCGGGCGTGGTCGCATCCGAGAGTGTGATAAAGCTCGTCTCTGCCGCGCCATAGAATTCATGCAGCCGCGCGTTCGGTGCCATCTGAGCGACGCGTGCTTTGGTCGCTGCATCTAGATGACCGCCACCGACGAGGATCAGCCGCAAGGCGGGCAGGGGACGGAGGAGGGCGCTGCGTAATTGCGTGGGTGTCGCGTAAAGGATCGTCGTCCGCTCCATTGCGGTAACCTGACGGTCGGGGCGCAGTTCGCTAAGGATATCGACGGTGATGCCTTGCCACAGACCTTCGCAGAGCGCGTAGAGCGCGAGCGACTGATCCAAGCTGCCGAGGATCGCAGAACGGTCGTCAGGAGTAATTCCAAAGAGGTCGCGGTTCACGGCGAAACTACTCACCCAACTGGCGTAGCTACGGCGGATCCGTTTCGGCGCGCCCGTCGATCCAGAGGTGAGCGTGTGTATATACTCTGGATCGTCATCGGCCTCGAACGGGCGGGGTGAAATGCAGAAGCTCTGACCGCTCCATAACGCGTTAAGGAGGCGGGGTAGGGTGGTCGCCAATGGTGACGGTGCGATCACATCGACAGGGCCACCATTGGCGCGGGCCACATAGGGGCGCGGCACCTCAACCCCGTTGCAGAGCAATCGGGCAGTCGGTGATGGCGCGAGGCGCAGGGGGGCGGTGGCGATGGACATGACCAATCCATAGCGCAACCCTCTCTATCGGACCAGAGTTGCCGACGCCGCGGGCTGCGCTACATTCACCCCCATCTTAGGTTGCACACCTCAATCGGAGGACACCATGACCCTGACGCGCCGTTCTATTCTGGGCACCCTCTGCGCCACTGCTGCGCTGCCGTCTTTTGCGGCGGGTGATAGCCCTCTTCCACGGGTAAGCTTTGTAAATGCGGATGGTGGGATGCACGACAGCGCCGATTGGGCGGGGCATCCTGTGCTGGTGATCAACTCGGCCAGCCGCTGCGGGTTCACGCCGCAGTATGACGCGATGCAGGCGGTTTACGATGCCTATGCAGATCGCGGTCTGATCGTCCTCGCCGTGCCGTCCGACGACTTCCGCCAAGAGTTGTCGTCGATTGATGAGGTCAAAGAGTTCTGCGAGCTGAACTTTAACCTGACCCTGCTGATGACCGATATCACCCATGTTAAAGGGCCAGAGGCGCATCCGTTCTATCAATGGCTCGCCACGGATCATGGCTTTGTCCCGCAGTGGAATTTCAACAAAGTGCTGATTGGTGCCGATGGTCGGGTCAAGGGCACATGGGGCAGCACCACGAAACCTGACAACCGCCAGATCCTCGATTTGATCGAAGCGGAACTGTCCACCTGATTTTCGGCTTTAGGCTTCTGTCGTTTCAGTTAAAACTATGCGCAACGCGGGCCACTGGGGCCTGTAACGTATTTTGAACTGAGGACGATTATGGCGACCGAAACCCCCAAAGCAGAGACCGCAGCACCGCAGCTGCCCATGTTCTACAAATCGCTCGCGCTGCTGAACAAAGCGGCCCACGGCGACCTGCGTTTGCGACCTGCGAAATCGATGAGCTTTGCGGCGAAAGCAAACTCGATCGTTCTGGCAGGGTCCGAATTTGCGTCGGCTAGCCATGACTACCCGATCGTGTTCAGCGGGAAGGGCGCAGAGCCGACTGCCTTTGCGGTGACAGGTCGTAAAACGGGCGAGAACATGTTCGTGTCGAAAGACGGCGCTTGGAAGAAAGGCGCGTATGTTCCCGCCTATGTCCGCCGCTATCCCTTCATGCTGGTGAAGTCGCCAGACGGCACCACCTACAACATGGCTATCGATCCCGAGTCCGAGATGATCCATGCGAAAATCGGCGATCCACTGTTCGATGGCGATCAGCCGTCCAAGGCGACCGAGCGGATGCTGGCGCTCAGCAAATCCTTCATCATGGACATGGAGCGGACTGCGACCATCATCCGCCAGTTGGAAACGCTGGACCTCCTCGACGAGCGTCAGGTTGAAGTGACCCTCGCCAACGGAGCCAAGTCCCGCATCGGTGGTTTCCGCGTTGTGAACGAGTCGAAACTGTCTGCCCTGTCCGACGGTGATTTCCTCGCCATGCGCAAGACTGGAGCGCTGCCCGTGGTCTATATGCACCTCGTTTCGCAGCAACGGTGGACAGCAATTCGTGGATAAGTGCTAAAAGTTAAATGGCGGGTTTTGGCCCGCCATTTTTCTTTGGGCCGCGTAAATTAAGATCAGAGTTTTGAGTCGTCTGGCGCTGCTAGGCGGCTTTTTCTGTTTTTTGGGTTAGTTGTGGATTTTTGCATTTAAGCCCACGCTTTGTGAGAATTTTTTTCTAAATTTAGGTGGAATTCGGCACTTGAAGGAGAAAATAATTCCAACTACCTGCGGTTTCGAACAAGACTTAAAGGTGTCGAAATGAAATTCCTTGCTCCTGCTTTTGTAGCCGCTCTTGGCTTTGCCTCTGCTGTTGAAGCGAACACGTATGGGCCTCTCGTGACGCCTGCTGAACTGGCGGCGTCGATTGATGATGTGCAACCGATCCTCATTGATATTCGTAACGATGGTTATGCAGAGGCCCACGTCGATGGTGCGCTTTGGGCGCCGTATCGTATGTTCCGTGGCCCTGAGGAAAACCCAGGTGCGTTGGTTGATGTGACTGCGCTCGAGGGGAACCTTGAGCAGTTGGGTCTGGAGTATGATCTGCCGATCGTGATCATCACTGAAGGCAAAACAGACACTGATTTCGGGGCTGCGGCGCGGGTTTATTGGACGCTGAAGTCTACAGGCTTTACCGATCTGTCGGTCCTGAACGGTGGTCAGGCGGCTTGGGCCGCTGCGGGTCTGCCGATCAACGCGACGGTCGAGTCGTCGATCCCGTCGGAATTGGATCTGACGTTCAGCCATGAGTGGCTGGCGGAAACCTCGGATGTTGAGGCTGTGACCACAGGTGCAGCACAGGCGATCCTCGTCGATGCGCGTCCCGAAGATTTCTATCTGGGTCGCAAGGGTCATGACGCGGCGGACCGTCCGGGCACGCTGCCGGGTGCGATTAACTACGTTTACACATCGTTCTTTGATGACGGTGCTGCGGCGATCCGTGGGGCGTCGAATGTGGATGAGTTGAAGGTGGCCTTGGGTGTCGAAGAGGGCAAGGACATTGTGTCCTTCTGCAACACGGGTCACTGGGGGGCAACGAACTGGTTTGCGCTCTCGGAGCTGGCTGAGCTAGAGAACGTGAAACTCTACGCAGGGTCGATGGTGGAATATTCCAACGCGGGTCTTGCGATGGAAAATACTCCGGGCCTGTTCCGTAACCTGTTGAACCAGATTGGTTTCTAAGATGTCTGACCAAGTGATTGCGGGGGCTTTGGCCCCCCGTCCGATCCTAAAGCGCGGTGGCCTGATTGTGGCTGCCGTGTTCGTCGTTTTGGCCGTGGCTGCGCTTGCGGGGGCTCGATATGGGCTGATGCTGGCGGTGGGTTTGGGCTTTGGCCTCGCCCTCGAAGGGTTGCGGTTCGGATTTGCGGGACCGTGGCGAGCGATGATCCTGCGGCGCGAGCCGTCGGGATTGTGGGCGCAGTTGCTGGCGATTGGGATCGTCACCGTCTTTGCCCTGCCGTTGATTGCGAACCACGGTGGCGAACTGAACGGCGCTCAGGCCCCGATTGGCTTTGCGATGATCGCGGGAGCGTTTGTGTTCGGCGTTGCGATGCAGGTCATTTTGGGCTGCGGGTCGGGCACATTGGTTAACGCCGGGTCTGGGAACCCCGTGTCGTTGGTCGCGCTGCCATTCTTTGCCATCGGGAGTTTCGCGGGCGCCTATCACCTGTTCTGGTGGACTGGTTTGGGGGCGCTGCCGATCATGAACTTTGAAGGGTGGAGCGGTGTTCTCATCACGCTTGGCCTGTTGTTTTCGGTCGCGATGGTGGCATGGAAATTCGCAACGCCACAGACACGGGTTTTGCCGCGTCGATTGGTGATTGCTGCGGTTGTGATCGCGGCATTGGCGCTGGCGAACCTGTTGATCTCTGGCCAGCCGTGGGGCGTGGTTTACGGGCTCGGCCTTTGGGTGGCGAAGGGCCCGGTGGCCGCTGGCGTGGACCTGTCTGGCTCTGCGTTCTGGGCGGCACCGGCGACGGCAGAACGTGTCACAAGTTCTCTGCTGACCGACTATACGTCGTTGACCGATATCGGCATCATTCTTGGCGCGTTCTTTGTCGCGAGCTGGAGGGTAGGGGGACTGTCCGCGAAACTGCCATCCTTGCCCGCGCGGGCGTGGGTCGGGACAATCGTTGCGGGGTTTCTGTTAGGGTATTCGTCGCGGTTGGCCTTTGGTTGCAATGTGGGCGCGTTCTTTTCAGGGATTTCGACAGGGAGCCTGCACGGCTGGGTCTGGTTCGGCGCTGCCTTTGTCGGGTCGGTCTATGGGATCAAACTGCGTCCCATTCTGGGATTGGAGGCACGGTCATGACCAGACGTTTTACAGCAGGTATCGCCGTTCTGGCCGTCGCTGGTTTGATTGGCTGGGACCTAAAGGCCAGCCCTCCGAATCCCTACGCGGCACCGCCGATCCTCGCTATTGGGTCGGGGCTATCGGCGGCTGGCGGGTTCTGCGGGGCGCTACCGAACTAGGCCGACGGCCTATCACCTTGAACATTCGTGGTTTGTTTGTCGGGCGGGCGCGGGATCGGGTTGATTTCTGCGCTCGTCGGCATAGGCTTGGTTCCTAAGCTGGCGCGTAAATCAACGGGGTGGTCGGAATACTAAACAACATGCGCATCAATGTTGGTGGCGGGCCGCTGGCGTCGGAGCCGTTGCACGATGGATTTGCGGTATCACGGCTATACCGTATGCGTCGGTTTGCGCGCAGAAAACCCCTTGGGTTTTTGCTGTATTTCCTGCCGGTTATCCTGTTGTGGACATATCCGATGTCCTATGGGGCTGCGATTTTCGGTCATAATGCCTTTGCAGTTCAATACTCCCCCTCGATCTCGTTCTATGTGCTCGCCCTTGGTGTTCTGATCTACCCAACCAGACTGATCTGGGTGCCTGCGCTGGTGTTTCTATTCGCCCTTTGCGCGCCGTTCCTCCTACCCTTTGTCGATATGTCGGTTTGGCACGAATTGCTGGTGCGTGCGCCGCAAGTGGTCATCGCGTTTTTTGTGGTGAACCTGATTGCGGCGTTGATCGTTGGGGTGGTCACGAGAGAGACGATCGGGTTATTCCGAAGCAGGCTCTTACCTTACACGGCGGATCTTCTTCACGCGCTTCTGGCGCAGGCCGTGTATTTGATTGTGAACCTGATCATGATCGCGATTTTCGTGAACGTGATGAAGTCGCTGCCTGCGGATCTTCAGGGTTTGGTTGGTTACGACGAACACTACTTTGACCTCGCGCTGAAACGTGTGCTGCGCGGGTGCGCGGTGATTTTGGTATTTTTGCTGCTGTTTCTACATCGCCCGCAGAAGCTAGAGCTGCTCTACCTGCTGCCTTCAATCTTTGTGTTCTCGACGCTTGGCGTTATTCACGCGTCTGGCTTTGGGCAAAGTAACCAGATGGAAGCCGGCTTTGTGATTATGGCTTTGGCGCTCCTTATGCCGCAGTCTATCGCACCGCTGAGCCTTGTGGTTGGGGTCGGGTTTTACGCTGTATTGACGGGCACATTCCTAACCGATCTGGTGCCCGAGACCGCGCATGAAAATGCGATGGATTACTACGGCACGGTCCTGTTAAATTTGGGGACCTACATTCTGGCGCTTCGCGGCTATATGGAACGTCGGTTGCAGTTGGTGCGGGACAGTATCGAACGGCTCGACGCGGCGCGCGATTTCGCAGGCGTCGGGATTTTTCAGGTCAATCAGAAGCTCGGCATGGTGCAGCTTGACCCGACGAGCATGCGGGTGATGGGTGTAGATACTGTATATACGCCGGTGAGGGACATCTATGCTCGGTTCGCGCCCGAGTCCCGTCAGCGGATGGCTGAGATGGGGATCGTTGAGCCGGGGCAAACGTATAAGCATGTTCTGCGGGTCATTCGCGGACCCGGCGACGAATGCATGATCCGCGTTTTCATCTGGGCGCAATACGCTGAAAATGGTGCCAAGCTGGCCTACGGGTTGGTGCTGGATATTACCGACGAACAAGCGACAGAGTCGGCGCTGCGTCATGCGTTGACCGACCTAGAGGCGCGGGATGAAAAGCAGCGGCGGATGTTCTCGATCATCTCGCATGAAATCCGCACGCCAGCATCGGTGATGGCGATGTTGATCGAGGATTTGGAGCCGTTGCAGACCGCGGCGATGAAGCCAAAACTCGCCGAGGCGTCGAACCAGTTGTTGGGTGTGCTGAGCGATATGCGGCAAGCGGTGAACCCCGAAGAAAACCTCGCCGTGGTGAAGTCGCCCTATGTCCCTGCGGAATTGGCCGAGGCGGTGCGCAATACCTATCAAGCACAGGCCAAGAAGAACCACATGAACATCAAGCTCAAGCTAGGCGCGGGGGCGCATGTTCAGCGGATCGGGGATCAGTTGCGAACAAAGCAGTTGGTTGGGAACCTTGTGCGCAATGCGTTGCTGCATTCGCGGGGGCGGACGGTCGAGATTATCTTTGAGGCGCAGCCTGAGGAAAATGGGCAAATGTGGTCCGTTTGGACTGTGCGTGACGATGGGATCGGGATTCCGCCCGATGAGGTCGATCGGCTGTTCGAACCGTTCGAGAGGGGCGGCAAAGACCCCCGCAATCAGGCGGATGGCAGCGGGCTTGGTCTATATATCGCGAAGACGGCGGTGGAGCTGCTGGGCGGGTCGATCACATATATCGAACGGGCGCGGGGGGCGTGTTACCAGATAAGGCTGCCAGAGGACCTCGCGACTGATGTTGTGATAGAGGAATCGACAGATCACGAAGCTATTGATCTGTCGATGCTGCATGTCCTGTTGGTCGAAGATAACCCGCTCGTCGCTGAGGTGACGCAATCACGGTTGGCCAAGGTTTTCGCCGATGTGACCTTGGCGCGGAATGGTGAGGAGGCGCTGATGATGGCGCGGGAAAATCAGCCCGACCTGCTGATAACGGACCTATTCATGCCCAAGATGGAGGGCGACCAGTTGATCCGCGCTCTGAAAGAGTTGGGCCATGATTACGTGATGATCGGCCTGACAGCGGCGGCTGTGGGCAACGATATGGGGCGGTTCAGGGACGCGGGCGCCGATCTGGTGATGTCCAAGCCACTGGATAGCGACGCGCTGATTGCGTTTCTGGCTGGGTGATTAGCTGGAAGCGGTCGGTGCCGATTGCATGCCAACATCCATAAATTCATCCAAGAATAGCGACATGAGTTCGACGCGCGACGTTACGCCTGCCTTGCGAAAGACGTTGTGCGAGTGAACCTTGACCGTACCGACGGTGCAATTGCGCAGTTCAGCGATGTCTTTGGATGCCAGCCCGCGCATGAGCAAAAGCGCGATGTCAGACTCGGACGGGGTGAGGGACCATTCGTTGAATTGCGCGTGAACGTGGCTGTCGAAATCGTTGCGAAGGGAATGGAGCGTTTCGCGTTGGCGGGCGTTCCTTGTCTTTAGCTCGGTGATGTAGACCGACAAGAGAACCATGCCGAATCCAAGGACGGTGACGGCGAGAACCTCGAAAATGAGGTGTGAGAGGTCACCGAATTGATAGCCGCGGCCTTCGCTGAGGTGCTCGCGCAGGTCAACGATGACATCCTGAGCGAAGAAAAGTCCAGAAATCCCCATGCCCCAAAAAATGATGGTCGCGAAGGTCGCATTTTCGAATTTGGTGGTGGAATACATTGGATCGCCCTTTTTTATATGGTGTAGACTTAGGGCTAAACCTACTGAAATTGCCATAAACCATCGGTATAGAGGCCAAAAACAGCTCAAAATACACCTTTGGCATATTTGGGGGTGGGGATGCGGCGGTCATAACGGTCCCATCGAAGGCGCAGTAGACAACGTTGCGTCGAACACTCGGAGACTAGACATGAAAACACTTTCGTTTGCCGCCATCGCGCTCGCACTTTCGGTTTCTGCAGCTTCTGCTCAGGACTTTGTTCAAGCGCAGATCGACAGCCTGTTTGCGCAAGGCTACACACACTTTTCGGTTCGCCGCGGCGTTCTGAACTCTTCGGTTGAGGCGTATTCGCCGACTGGTCTGGAAACGACTGTCGTCCTCGATAACTCGACCGGCGAAGTTGTGAGCCAGCGCGTCGAGACCAATGATGCAGCAGTTGTTGCGGGCACGATCCAAGAGATCGAACAGAAGCACCTTGGTGAAGTTGCTGGGTCTGACGACGTTATGGTCGAAGTTACGACTGCAACTGGCGAAGTGATTTTGGTTGAAGCTGGGGAACTCCGCAGCGTGCCAAAAGCTGGTAGCGATGATGTATATACGACCGTAACTACAGCAGCCGGCGAGACGGTTTACGTCGAAGTAGATGATCACGGTTCGAACGATGACAACGATCATGTAGGCGGGTCAGACGATCACTCTCGTGGTTATGACGACGACAGTAACGATGATGATCATGGTTCCGATCATGACTCGAACGACGACCATGACGATGATCACGGTTCGGACCACGACGACGACTGATCGTCGCTTGTGACCAAAGCTGCAGGGCGGTACATCTGCCCTGCATTCGAAAGGTCCCGTCATGCAGAGCTTGCGTCATTTCCTTACGGCTACGGACACCGATCCGTCACTTGTTTTCCTGATCGAAGATATCGCGGCGAGCTGTGCCCGTATTGCCAGTCATGTGCGTGACATGGCGTTTGAGGGAAACCTTGGGCAGACGGATGAGACGAATGTTCAGGGCGAGATGCAAAAGCCGCTCGACATCGTGGCGAATGATATCTTCCTTGAAACGTGTAACAGTGGCCATGTGGCCGCGTTGGTGTCCGAGGAAATGGACGAGGTTCAGTGGCTCAAGAAGCCGAAGGCGGGGGATTACATCCTCTACTTTGACCCGCTGGATGGGTCGTCCAATTTGGACGTGAACATGACCGTCGGGTCGATCTTTTCGGTCATGCAGGTACAGGCGGACGGCGATCGGACGGTTCTGCGTAAAGGGCGCGATCAGATCGTGGCTGGCTATGCGATTTATGGCCCGTCGACGATGCTGGTTCTGACGATGGGGCAGGGGGTCCACGGGTTCTCTGCGCGGCAGGGGACGGGTGATTTCCGTTTGACCCACGGCGATATTCGCGTGGCCGAAGAAACGGCTGAGTTCGCGGTGAACATGTCGCGGATGCGGTTCTGGGATGCGCCTGTGCGGGAGTATGTTGAGGCCTGCCTCGCTGGCAAAGACGGTCCGCGCGGCAAGGATTTCAACATGCGCTGGATTGCCTCCCTCGTGGCTGAGGTTCATCGCATCCTGATGCGGGGCGGCGTGTTCATGTATCCCGTCGATGCAAAGCTGCGGGATAAGGGCGGTCGGTTGCGTCTGATGTATGAGGCGAACCCGATGGCGATGATCATGGAACAGGCGGGCGCTGCAGCGACGAACGGCGTGAGCGATATCCTCGACCTGCAGCCCGAGGATCACCACCAGCGTGTGGGGCTGATCCTCGGGGCGAAGTCTGAGGTTAAGCGGTTAACGCAAGTTGGTCCGACATAACCTGGGCGTTGTCGCGCTGGCTGCGTCATTCTCATAGTTAGGCTTTGATTTTGGCTCCATTGATTGATCGCTTTGCGCTGGGTCACGCGATGCGTTGGGTGGCCGGGGGTGGGTGTTATCGGGCATTTAGACTTAGCTACGGTCAGATAGACCGAACAATTCGGATTAGACCTTTGCTCTCCCAATCAAGGACGATCTCTCGCTCTCGATCATAGTTGTGTGGCGTCTTGTAGCCGTTGGGATTGTAGTAGGTCGGTGTCGCGCCAAAATCGAACCCGTAAAGTGTGATCGATTTTGCGATGCCAAGCCTCACTATCCAACTAATTGCCATAAAGCCTGACGAGGGCCTTCTCCCGATCAAGTTTCGGTCTGCGAGCCAATACCGGAACTTATAGAAGAGGGTGTTCTTAATAGCATCTTTGCCAAAGAGCTTGTAGTGCCGCATCTTCGGGATAAGCATCAGGAAATACGATGGCTCAAAGTGCGCGACCGTCTCGTCTTCGGACAATTCGGGCGTCAGGCCAACCATATCGGTGCGCGTGCCTTGGGCGTCTGGTTGCGTCACATAACCCTTGTTGAGGCGTATGATTACGTCGTGCGTCTCTATCTGTTCGCCATAGTTCGTCTCAAGAATCGACTTAGCGTTACCAACGATTGCTATCGACTTGCCCGACAGTAACTCCGCCATCTTACGGTCTGAGTTTCGGGTCAGTTTCAGGAGCCAGCCACGTGGCGCCTGGTAGAGGTAGCGCCGTGGCCAAGATTTCAGCTTAGATAGGTTCATTATACCGAACCGCCGTGGCGCTTCCAGTAGTCGACTGCCCATCTAACGCGTCCAAGACCAACGTTCGGGAATATACCCCAAAGGCCACCTTTGACCAGATCGATTGGACGAGGTTCACCGTGGAACGCGATTACCCGGCTTTCGGGACTTGGTGTTCTGGGCGGCAGGACGAGGCCGACAAGCGCGGGTTTCCGGTAATGATACTTGAAGCTTTCCACCCACGAACGCGGCCAGTACGTGATATTCTCGATACGATCTTGTACATAGATCTGTTCGATGCGGTACTTTGTGACCACGGCCTGCGGGTCCATAATAAATTCATCGTAAATTTCGGAATATGCGCCAAGGGTGAACGCAAAGATGCCCGTGCCAAGCAGGGGCTTTTGGTCCGAAGTGGGTCGTCCCCAGGTTGGCCCTGTGTCGATGCCGACAAAGTCTCCGCCGTTTTCAAAGAACTCGTCAAGCGGGCCGCAGATGACTGTGTCTAGGTCAATGAAGAGGCATCGCCCGGTGAGGCCGTAAAGGTCGGGTTTGAAGACCGAAATTTTTGGCCAGCCCCCTTTGATCCAGTCAAATTCGTGAATTCCGAGGTCTGGAATGGGGAAATATTCAATGGCTGCGTCCAGTCCGTCTGCGTCGTCTGTCAGGCATACAAAACGGAAGTCACCTGAGATGTTGTTCCGACAAGCCGAATAGAGGACGTTAACGTAGTCGGGGCCGTAGAGTTTGCCCCATTTCATGCAAATAACGACGCGTTCCAATGGAGCCTCCAAGTAATTCCGTCACAAGGTATGACTTGCGTCCGGAGTTGTCCATCGCGTCACCACAGTTGAACACATTTAACTTAGGTATGTTAGGAAGCGAATGCGGCAAGACATTTAGAGTTATGACACGTGGTGTTTGTGGGTTTATTGGGTGAAGTAAGTCGTATATTGATACGATAGTAAAGTTTATGGGGCTTAACAAACTATGATCCAACTTATGTGTGACGCGCGCGGCGATTTTCGTCGTAAATTTATGGAGCGCATGCTCGAACTGGGGTCTGGTGAGATTAAGTTGGCGTGCCACATCGGATACGATGATGCTGATGTCCATGGCCCCTCACTTCAATGGCTAAATTTGAAGGAAGGCAAGCTCGGTCCAGTCGTTGTAGGGCGTCCGCAAACGGGTGATAATTTTTCTCTCATTGCGTCAGAGGATTATGGTCAGATCCTCGAGACGGCAGTCGAGCAGTTGTATCGCACCTCGCCTGACTACAATTTTAAGTCTCACAACATTCGGCACGTCCAAGACTATTTGGACTACTTCCACATTGTGTGCGACGCGGCTGCTTCAATCATTACTGAGCGTGAGATTACCCATGCGCTCTTTTACTGTGTGCCGCATCTTTTTTACGACACGGTTTTCTATGAAGTCGCTCGCGCCTTGGGGGTTAAGGTGACGGTGTTGAGTTGGAGCCAATTTCCTGGCCGTTTCTTCTCGATGCAGAATGTCCATGATCTTGGACGTTTTGATCCGTCGGGCTTCACTGGTGAGCCTTATGCGATTGAAAAGGGCAGCGTTCCTGAGCTCTTTTACATGAGCGATAGCTGGCAGCAGGAAGGTAAGACGGGCCAGCTTTCAAAGAAAGCTGTTCTGAATTTTGTAAAGCACTTGGTGCGTCACGATCCGCTGAAACTGGCCAATCCGTTGTATATCAGCAAGACGCTGGCGCGAATGAGTGCGATCTATGGCAAGTTGCCCGATTGGCGCGATCCTTTCGCGAAGTTCTTCCATACCAATGAAATGGAATACTTTGAGCATCTAGCCAATTTTGAGGGTCGAAGTGTCGACCTATCAGGGAAGTACATTTACGTACCTCTGCATAACCAGCCTGAGATGTCGACCTCGGCGTTAGGTGGAAAATTCCGCGATCAGGCTCTTCTCATTGAGACCTTAGCGCGCAATTTGCCCAAAGGTTGGAAGATCTTTGTAAAAGAAAACCCGCGGCAGGGAGCCTATGCACGAGGCCCGATGTTCTTTCATCGTCTCGCGCGTATTCCGCAGGTCGAATTTATGCCGTCCAACGCGAGCACTTACGCACTGGCTGCCAATGCACAATTTGTGGCATCTGTTACCGGAACCGTCGGCTGGGAGGCGGTCCGTGTTGGGACGCCGGCAATGGTGTTTGGTGCTGCGTGGTATGGGTCTCTGCCAGGCGTTGTTCCGTATCGTGAGGGTTTAGACTTTGAAGAGATCGCCGCCATGACAATTGATCACGATGCTCTTCAGGCGGCGACTGGCGCTCTTCTATCGCGGACACATGAGGGCATCATTGAGCAACTGTTCTTCCCTTTGACGCCAGATCTGGATCATGAGAAAAATACAGAGATGGTGGCAAGGGCGAGTTTAGGGTTGCTCACTGGTGATGTTGAGTATTCATTTTCGGCGACACAACATTTGTGATTAGTATTCACAATGTGATCGTTCCAGCGTCTTATGATACATGCGGAAACACAAATGATAAAGATCTTTAAATTACCCAAACTTTTGGTGCGGCGTTATCTTGTAGGAAAGAAAATAACTGCCTTTGACAGAAAGGCTGATCGTCTATCGAAACCTTCGAAGAGCGGCTTGAAGGGTGGAATGTATATTGGGCGCATCGATGAACTGTTAGGCGTCGACGGACTTACTGAACGCATGCAGAAGTCAGAGCTCCGTGTGACGCCTGAAAGATCGAAGCGGATACACTTAAGTTGGGATATTCCAGACTTTCTTTGGGAGGCTATCCTTGGCAGCAAGCGGCTGGAACAGATGGTATTTGATTATTTGGGACCTAATGCACGTCTAGATGACCTTTACATTAAAACTGTGCGTGATGGATTGGACAGCGTATCCGAAGGTTGGCACGATGATAACGTTGGCTACCGTCTAAAGCTATTTATGGTCTTTGACGCGGATGGGCATCCATCTGGGACAGTAGTCATTCCAACCGAACGGCCTCACCTCTACACAGTGAGCCTTTTGGATGAGCTGGGTCGAATGCTAGGAAAACCTAAAAAGGAAAATCGTGAGCAGGAACAGCGGGTATCATACCAGGCAGGTGATTGCTTGTTATTTGATACAAATATTCCACACCGAGGTGACTACAGTGCTGCTGAAGGCGTGAGGTATTGTGTGATTGCTGAGTTTATTGATAGCGAAAAGGCAGATGCTCTTCGGGGCAAGGCGCCCTGCGGGCCCGGTCAGGGAAAGAAGCCCATCCGACTTCCCCATTATTATGCAGCGCAAAACAGCTCCCACCCGTTAGTTGATCAATCGCTCATTCTTTCAGGCAGCAATACACAATATGGATACCGTTTGTAAAAATGAATACATCGAACCAACCTTTGGTAACCTATGTGATACCGTGTTATAATCAGGGGCAATATGTAGAGGAGGCCATCAAATCCATTATTGCTCAAGATTATGATAGGATCGAATTGATTGTAATTAATGATGGTTCGACTGATTGTACCGAAAATGTAATCTTTGATCTCGAGGTGTCTTGTCGTGAGAGATTTGAAAGGTTTTGTATAGTTTCTCGTGAGAATAAGGGTTTTGTATACAGCCTCAATGAAGGACTTGGGTGGGCCAAAGGCGAATACTTTGCTCTTTTGGCCTCGGATGATTGTCTGCTTTCATTTAAGACTAGTCGAATGATTGAGACATTATCTCGAGAAGGCACAGACGTTGTTGCTGCGTATGCTGGCGTAGAAATTATAGATGAGTTTGGGAAGCATGTTAGAAAAATAAGTCCAAGGGCAGGGCGCTATGGTTTCGACGAAATATTTCTTAAAAAATGTCCATATCAAACTCCGACTCAGCTTATCAGGACTTCGGAACTTAGACGAATTGGCGGATTTGATAAGAATTTTGTTAGCGAAGATTGGATAATGTTGCTAAATTTAACGCTTGGTGGAAAAGCCATTGTAATAGATGATAGTGTAGTGACAAAATATCGGCGCCACAGTTCAAATATGTCAAAAAATATTGATCTCAATCATAATTATAGACTAAAGGTTCTGGATAAGTTTAAAAATCACGAGCTGTACTTCCATGCGAAATCACTTGTATTGGCAGGTCATGCCGGTGAAATAGCGGATATTTCAATTAAAGATTCTGTAAATAGTTTGGTTGATGCATATTTATGTTATCCAAAAGTTGTTCTGGAAAAAAAATTTAGAAGAGGCTTGCTAAGTGTGGTACGCTCTATGATAGGTTTCAGTAATGATCGTGGCTAGGATTGACGGCGGTATTGGGAACCAGTTCTTTCAATACGCTTTTGCTCGTTCTTTAAGTATTGATGCAAATGTTAAATTAGTTTTGGATATTCGTCATTTGTTATCTCGGGGGCATCGTGATTTTGTTTTGAATCAGATTGGCGCCCCCTATGATAGATTGATTAGTAATGAAGAAGATTTGCGCTTTGGAGATGTTATAGCTTCAACATTTTTTTCAGTCAAAGAGACGTCTGTGAATTTTTGTAGTAACGCAGCAAAGATAAACAAAACTAAGTATCTAAAAGGATTCTGGCAGACAGATAAATATTTTAATCGACATAGCGCTCAGCTCATAAAGGATTTAACTGATAATGACATTTACCAAAATGTTAGCCACTTTTTAGTCGATGGAGAGGAAACAGCTTCAATTCATATTCGCCGGGGTGATTACTTGGAAAACGAGAAGTATTTTCCTGTGGGCTCTAAGTATTTCAATAAAGCAGCGGCTATAGCGTCTTCTGTTGCTGGAATAAATCGATTTCTTGTTTTTAGCGATGATGTTGATTGGGTGAAGAAAAATATTGATATTAAGAATGCGTCTTTTGCTGATGATTTGGGTTTGACTGCATTGGAGGAAATATATCTTATGTCGCTATGTCGAGTTAATATTATTGCTAACTCTACTTTTTCCTGGTGGGGTGCTTACTTGAATATGTCAAAAAACAAGAAAGTGATATGTCCAAATAGATGGTATGGTCCCAATTTTGAGGAGGCCAAAGACATTTATCCTGATAGTTGGCGTCCGATTGACTGTTGACTGTTTTTGCTCTTGATTGGCTATTTCTATCTGCCAAAGTATTTAAATTTTATTCTACGAAGAATATTTTTGTCTCTTTTTTGCCATTTTTCGAAGCTGATATGATCAAGGTGCTTTGATAAAAGCGCTGCAACTTTGTAAAGATCGTCGATTTTTCCGATATATTTTGATCCATCCCTGGACCAGATTTTCCAATCTTTATTTATACTAATTTCATTAGAATATTTGTGGGAGATATATGTTCCAAGGGTTTCATATTCACTAAATCCAGAACTATTATTGAAATCTATTTTGTCTATAATCGCCTTGTACCATTCTTTTTTGTGTATATTTTCTACATCCAGTATTAGATTCTTGACCCAAGTAGTGCGAGCTGGAAAGCATTGAGCAATGAATGAGCTGTCTATTATTTTTTCCATTCCTAAAATATTTTTTATTAATTCAAAATATGGTTGATGATGTTCTTTTCCTTGATAGTAAAAAATTAAGCTATTTCTAGAAAAAATTATTTTCCTTAATGGTGCTGTATCCGCATCCCAGATTAGGTTTACGGAGGAATCCTCACCTTTGCTAAGTTCTGAAATTTTAATGAATTGTTGGAAATACCAGCCGTTTCGTTCTGGCTTTATATTGTTTTTGGATTTGATGTATTCTAAAATATGATAATAATCTTTCTCCGAGAGAATGTTAAAAGCACCGCTAACCAATGTCTTGGCTTCTTCGACAGTGTCTTCCGGAACATAAACTATATAATGATTTGCTTCAATGAATTTAGTAATAAATGTTGAGGTGACTGCGAAGGTATGTAAGTCCGCATGGGTGCACGTGCAAATCACTTTATCAATAGTCATATGTCTTTTTCTTTTGTTGTATTTTGGGTATTCTTTATCTTAAGCGTGTGCGCTTGTCATGCGATATAGAAAGTTTTGTAGGTGGAATTGATCGAATGGCATTGTTTTAGACCTATCCCTTAGCACTCTGACCCCGTGAATAGACATCCTCGTATCGAATGATATCGTCCTCACCGAAGTAGCTTCCGGTTTGCACTTCGATGAGGGTTAGTGGCAGTTTGCCTGGATTTTCCATGCGGTGTACTGTGCCTAGGGGTATGTAGACTGATTGGTTTTCCGTGACGAGTTTAACCTCGTCATTGATGGTGACCTTGGCGGTGCCCGCGACTACTATCCAGTGTTCTGAGCGGTGGTGGTGCGACTGGAGTGAAAGGGCCGCGCCGGAGTTCACAACGATGCGTTTCACTTGGAAGCGGGGACCGAGGGCGAGGCTTTCATACCAACCCCAGGGTCGATAGTCGCGGGGCAGGGTCTCTGCCTGTGATGCGCCTTTGGCTTTGAGCTTTGCAACAGCCGTTTTAACATCCTGCGCGCGATCTTTGTGTGCGATGAGCACGGCGTCGGGCATCGCGACGGCGATAATGTCCTCAAGACCGATCCCGACGATTTCTTGCGTTTCACTCGTGGCGTGAAGAAGTGTATCCTTGCAGTCTAAGGCCATCGAGGGACCTGTGGTCACAACGCCTGCGGTATCGGGCTCGCCTTCGCGCCAAACGGCCTGCCAATCACCAAGATCAGACCAAGTCCCTCCGTAGGGCACCACGGATAGGTTCGGCGCACGTTCCATGACGGCGTAGTCGATTGAGATATCCTCAAGCTCTGCCCACGGTTCCGATGCAAGTCTAGTGAAGTCAAGGTCATTCTCGGCGTTTTTAAATGCGGCGCGAACTTTGGTCAGCGTATCTGGAGCAAATCGTGCGAATGCGTCAAGAATTGTTGATGTTGAAAAGAGAAATATACCTGCATTCCATAAGTGCATTCCACCATCGAGAAGCTTCTGCGCTTTTACGGTGTCTGGCTTCTCGACAAACGAGAGTAGCCGCTGAGCGACGGGTGCAAAGTCATCGGAAGCTTTGACCGAGAGTTCGAGCCAACCATAACCGGTCTCCGCCCGATCAGGCCGAATGCCAAAGGTCACAATCTGACCATCAAGTGCGATTTGGGTTGCTGCCACTACTGCGTTGCGGAACCGTTCTGCGTCAGGAATAACATGGTCCGAGGGAGCGATGAGCATCAGACTGTCGCCCGATTTAGCCTCAAGAACAACCGCTGCAGCGCAAATCGCAGCGGCGGTGTTGCGCGCGGATGGTTCGATCAGGATATCTTGTGGTGCAATCTCTAGCGCGGCGAGCTGTTCAACGACGACAAATCGGAAGTCAGATCCCGTCACTACAGATGGCGACGCAAATTCATCGCCTGCAAGGCGGCGGGCTGATGCCTGGAAGAGGCTCTCTTCGCCAATGAGCTTCACGAATTGTTTGGGATAAGACTTGCGAGATAGGGGCCACAGGCGTGTGCCTGATCCACCACAAAGGAGGACTGGATGTATCAAGTGGGTCATTCTTTTTGTTCCTCAGCTTCGGGCGTGCTGCGCATTTTCGAGATACCACTTATAGGTATCGCGGAGGCCTTGCTTGAGCTCGATAAGAGCAGTCCAACCCATGTCTGCCAGTCGGCTGACATCCATCAGCTTACGCATGGTTCCATCGGGTTTTGTCGGATCGGTGGTGATTTTACCCGAGAACCCAGTCACCTTGGCGACAATTTGCGCAAGTTCGAGAATAGATACGTCAGTGCCCGAGCCAACATTGATGTGGCTCAGCATCGGATCGGTATTTGCATCGTATTTCTCTTTTGAAAGGTTCAGCACAAAGAGCGAAGCCGCCGCCATGTCGTCTACATGCAGAAACTCGCGCCGAGGGGCCCCGCTGCCCCAGATAACAACTTCATCTATGCCATCCCGGGCAGCTTCGTGAAAGCGACGAATGAGCGCGGGTATGACGTGACTGTTCTCTGGGTGGAAGTTGTCACCGGGGCCGTAGAGGTTCGTCGGCATCACAGACCTGAAATCGACGCCGTATTGTCGATTATAACTTTCACAGAGTTTGATCCCCGCGATTTTTGCGACGGCATATGGCTCGTTGGTGGGTTCGAGGGTGCCCGTTAGAAGAGCGTCTTCGCGCATCGGCTGCGGTACTGCCTTTGGGTAAATACAGGAGGATCCAAGCTGCAATAGCTTTGTCACACCAGCCGCAAAAGCTTGGTGAATGACATTGCATTCGATCATTAGGTTTTCGTAGATGAATTCAGCAGGATAAGTGTTGTTAGCATGAATGCCACCCACTTTTGCGGCGGCAAGGATTACGACGTCGGGCCGCTCCGACTGCATGAATTCACGAACCGCAACCTGATCGGTTAAATCTAATTCCGCATGGGGCTGCGTGAGAATGTCAGTCTCACCGAGAGCCTGAAGCTGACGTAAAATAGCTCCACCGACCATGCCGCGATGACCTGCAATATAGTACTTAGTCAAGGCAGGCCCTCAATTTTCGAGCGAGACGGAAAGTTCGAGCCCGTGCTCTTTTAAGAGCTTGGATCGCCGTGCGGATTTATGATCCTCAGCGACCATTTCAGCGCACATCTGTTGGGCGGTGATTTCTGGCACCCAGCCGAGCTTTTCCTTCGCCTTGGTCGGATCACCCAATAGCGTTTCAACCTCAGCGGGGCGGAAGTAGCGTGGATCGATGCGCATGATCACGTCGCCCACTTTCAGCGCGGGTGCCAAGTCGCCTGTGATGCCAGTCACAGTCGCGACCTCATCGACGCCTTTGCCTGTGAACTCGACCGAAATGCCCAGCTCTGCGGCGGTCCATGTGATAAACTCCCGCACCGAATATTGAACGCCTGTCGCGATAACAAAGTCCTCTGGCGCGTCCTGTTGCAGCATCATCCACTGCATCCGCACGTAGTCTTTGGCGTGGCCCCAATCGCGCAGGCTGTCGATGTTGCCCATGTAGAGGCATTCCTCAAGGCCAAGTGCGATGTTCGCCAAGCCGCGGGTGATTTTGCGAGTCACGAAGGTCTCACCACGGCGGGGGGATTCATGGTTAAAGAGGATGCCGTTGCAGGCATACATGCCGTAGCTTTCGCGGTAGTTCACGGCGATCCAATAGGCGTACATCTTGGCCACGGCGTATGGCGAGCGCGGGTAAAACGGTGTCGTCTCGCGCTGCGGGGTTTCTTGGACGAGGCCGAAGAGTTCAGAGGTCGAGGCCTGATAGAACCGCGTCTTTTTCTCGAGGCGGAGAAAGCGGATCGCCTCAAGTAGGCGCAGCGTACCCATCGCGTCGACGTCCGCGGTGTATTCGGGGGATTCGAAACTGACAGCGACATGGCTCTGCGCACCAAGGTTATATACCTCGTCAGGTTGGGTCTCCTGAATGATGCGGGTCAGGTTCGAGGTGTCGGCCAAATCTCCATAGTGCAAGTGTAGCTGCGCATCGGCTGTGTGCGGGTCCTGATAGATGTGATCAATCCTCTGGGTATTCAACGAAGAGGCGCGTCGCTTTATTCCGTGTACAACATAGCCTTTCCCCAGAAGAAACTCTGCAAGATAGGAGCCATCTTGGCCCGTAATGCCGGTGATAAGGGCGGTCTTGGTCATGGATGAAATATTGTCCTTGGTATGAATTGTTCTATCCTGCGCAAATTATTGTGAAGCGCGAACGAACGTGGTTTTGTCAAACATGGAAGTCTAACTGGGGAGAATCAAATCCTATTATCAGAGGCTCTCATATCTGCACTTATTCAGTAAAGAATATACCGATCCGAGTGTCTGGTTTTAGAATTCTTTTTCAAGTGCCCGATCCAATCCATCTAATAGAGTAACTGGTGCTTCAAACTGAGCTACTCCCCGATGTTTGGACAAGATCTGGCGTAGATTAAGCTACTCGTTGCACCTGCTGATCGGGTTGGGTTTCATTTTTCCTCGGCCAATAGACCACAGCTGGTGGCCTACCGCCAAGAGCTGAGTGTCGGCGTTGGTGATTGTAGAAAGTCATCCATTTCCGGATGCCTGCCTTCGCTTCTGATCCGGTCTCCCAGGCATGCAGGTAGACGCACTCGTACTTCAGGGTTCGCCACAGCCGCTCGATGAAGATATTGTCTAAGAAGCGTCCCTTGCCATCCATCGAGATGCGCACGCCCGTTCGGCGGAGCCGATCTGTCCAAGCAAAAGATGTGAACTGCGATCCTTGATCGTTGTTCATGATGTCGGGCGGTCCAAACTTGTGGATGGCCTCGTTCAGCGCTTCCACGCAGAAATCGACCTCAAGTGTATTCGAGATCCGCCAGGACAGAACCTTGCGGGTGTGCCAGTCCATGATCGCCACGAGCTAAAGGAACCCGCTGCGCATCGGCAGATAAGTGATGTCTGAGCACCAAACTTGGTTCGGACGCTCCACCCGCAGACCTCTCAGCAGATAGGGATAGGTCTTGTGCCCTTTCGCCGGCCTGCTGGTGTTGGGCTTTTGGTAGATCGGCATCAGCCCCATAAGGCGCATCAGGCGGCGTATCCGTTTCTCGTTCACCAAATTGCCGTCGTTGCGCAAATGCCAAGTCATCTGTCGGACACCGAAGAACGGCTTCTCGAGAAACTGCTCATCAATCCGCCGCATCAGGCCAAGGTTCTGCTCCGTCTCGCCCTTAGGCTTGTAATAGAATGACGAGCGCGAGATCGACAGCAACCTGCATTGCTGCCCAATGGACAAAGTGGAATTGTTCGGCTCAATCATGTCGCGCCTCACTTGCCGGTCCACGGTTTGAGCTTTCGTGACAAAAAATCGTTGGTCACAGCCGGCTCCCCGATCTTGGCATGGAGTTCCTTCACCTGCTCTTCGTCTATCTCTGCGGCTTTCTTGCCGCCGCGCTCGAACACCCCGGAAGCGCCTTCAAGCGAGGCCCGCTTCCACTGATGGATTATCGTCGGATGCACACTGAACCGGCTCGCCAGCTCGGCCACCGTCCGTTCACCCTTCAGCGCTTCAAGCGCCACCTTCGCCTTGAACTCAGGCGCGTGTTGTTTCCGTTTCGATATCTCTGATCTCCTTCTCGTCGAAGATCAGCAGACAACAAATCGTAGCTTACGTCAGTGTCCAAATTTCGGGGGGTAGCTCAGTTCTTTGAAACATCGCGAACCACAATCATTGGTAGAGATAACAATAACTGAATACCTACAGCGGTTGATATCTATAGATAAAATGAGTATGTGCCAAAGCTGTAGGGGCCTCGCCATCAAGCCAAAATAACACTTATTGATAGAACGAGTAAAGCGTTCGCAATCTTCAACGCCACGCTGGCGATCAATTCTGAGCTTAATCTCATGTCTTGAGAACTCTTGGCTTGTCGCTGATCCGTGGGAGATGCCTTTGGTGGATCTGTTGGGACATCGGTTGTGGAGACAAGGCTCTTGCAATTTTTGTCATAAACGGGAACTTCGATCAGCTTTTCTGTCAGCCGCTAACGTTTCACTATTTTTCGCGGCACTTTGAAGCTGAAATTCATCCAAAACCTCGATTTCGTGATGGCTCTCCCGTCCAAAGGACTGATTTTGCAGACTAGTGAGGCTATTGTTTTGAATTGATGGCGTCTATGTCGACTTCTGCCCTTAAAGCCTCTATTTCAGCCTTCAACGCCTCATATTCAAACATCTTCCGAGCAAAAAAATCTCTTGCGAGAGTAATTTTTTTCAGAATACCGTCTGGGGTCAGGATGTATGCATATCGGCGTTTATCCTTCGACGCTCACTCCCACAGCTTCCGCTAATTCCCGCTGAGACATTTCAGGGTTTTCGTGAAGAAGACGTAATACGCGAAAATGCGTGTCTTCAGCCAGTTTGGTGCGTTTGCTGGTCACGGGGAGTTTTCAAGCTACCGCGCAAGGGCTGCCTATGTGGCGCCTTGTTGGAGGCAAGTGGACGTAAAGATTCATTTACCATCGTTCAGTATTGAGCATTAGTGCACGGAAAAGCTGCGGGCAAGGCAAATCTAGTGCTGTTTAGGTGTTTTTCTGCTTTAATGGTGGCTTCGATCTAGGCTAGAAATAAAGGCATGCATCGTAACCTATCTCTTTGTGGATCGATGTGCTCATCCCCAAACATTATGCTCCGCCTTTTCCAGATACCGCGCCAAGACTTGCACGGACTTCCACCCACCTGCGCGCATAATAGCAGCAGTATCATGCCCGCGCTTGAGTAACTCTTGCGCTGCGCCCACACGAAGGGAGTGACCGCTAAATTCCTGTGCAGCGAAGTGAGTGTATCCACTCCGCAGTGCCGCCGCCTTAATCATGCGCCGCACCGTGGTTGTCTCCAATTCCCTGTTGATCGGCTTGTCTTTGTAAATTGGACAAAAGAGCCATGAGATTTCTGAGCCACGCCAAGCTTGCCATTCAGCTATCAGCTCTGCGCTTCGTCGTGACGTGAATGCGATACGACCCTGGCCAAACGGGTCTGCCTTGCTCCTGCGGACAATGACCTGAAGGGTTCCGTCGGGACGGACAGTGAGGTCTTCGTCGCGTAGGGCGACGAGTTCGGATCGGCGGGTAAGTAGTTCAAAGCCGAGCGCCAGCATCGCCCGGTTTCTGAGCCCGGTTGGCGTATCCGGCTCCGACGTCAGGAATAGCTGAAGGTCGTCGGCGGTAATTCCGCGTGCTTGCTTTGGTCGCGTCAGCTTTGAACGCCGCACGCGCCGGAGGGAGAGGTTGATATCCTCATCATATGTAGGATCCTCAAGGCGTAGAAGGCGATGGACTTTTCGGATGGCGTATAGGCGACGCCGGACGGTTGATGCCGACTTCTCGCGTCCCTGATCCTCGATAAAGGCGCAGACGGTATCGACCTTTGCGGGGAAGGGCTGGTGCCCATGTTGTAGGCACCAGTCGACAAAGGCCTGAACGTCTGAGTAATATGCACGCATTGTCGAGGGGGCGTATGCGCCCTCAAGTCGATCAAATTCAGACCGCCAGTCGAAAGGTGTGACATGCATATTCATCCTTCAATTATGATAAAATTTTTATCATAATGCAAGTGATTGATTTAACTGGTGATCAAATCCGAGCCGCTCGAGGCGTGCTGGGTTGGTCTGTGAAGAAGCTGTCAGATACGACGGGTGTTGGGACTGCCACAATCGTTCGCTACGAAGAGCTAAATGGCATCCCACCTTCCCGAAAGGACAATTTACTTCGGATAAAGCAGGCCTTCGAAAATGAAGGTATAGAGTTCATCGGCACGCCCGACGACGCGCCGGGGATCCGCATTCATCGCAAATAAAACTCATTTTCCGCGGGGACTGGACGCAACCCCGTCATCGCTCGGATAATGGAACCCAACCACCACGGAGGGTTTTCACATGACCGAGACGCACATCATCCCGTCGATTGATTTTTACGCAGCTCAACTGCCCACCGATCCCGATACCCTCTTCGGGTTTCTCAGTGAGGCTGTGTCTGACGCCCTAAAGCCTGCTACGGCCTATGAGGCATACCTCGCGGGGCAGATTGCAGAGCTCGACATTGAGATCCACCGACACCGACAGATGTCCAACGCGCTTATCAAGAACGAGCTTGGCAATGAGGTAATCGTAGCTCTCACCGGCCATCGGTTGTCGGGGTCTCGCACCCCTGATGTCTTGGACATAAAAGCCATCCATGATCCAAAGCGCGCCCAGGCCAAGTCGATTGCAGGCGACCTAAACTCAGTCGATCCCGCCTGCGTGGCCCACGCCAAGTCCCAACTGACAGAGCGCGGCATAGATCTCGCCCTCCTCACCGCGCGGGCCTATCAAGCGGCCACGGGGATTGCCGCGCACAATGACGCCATCGAAAGGCTCGAGGTGAGGCGCCGCCGCCTGCATCAAGACTTTGACCGGCTGGTGAGTGCCCGCGCCCAGATGGCGACGCCCGTCAGCCAATGACAACCACAGCCCAACTCCAGTCCAATCGGGTAAACGCGATCCAGTTCACGGGCCCGACCTCGGTGGGTGGGCGGCGTAAGTCATCCCAGAACGCGCGGCGCCACGGCTTGTCGGGCGAGCCAAATGCGGAAGATATCTCCGCCATGGCCGAGGTGATATTCGACGGCGTTTGGCCTGAGGTGGGTACGGACTTTTATGCCGTGGGCATGGAACTCGCCGCGGCAGAGGTGAGGCGCAGGCATGCCGCGCAACACCTGAGACACGTCGAAGAAGGCCTGACCAGTCCTGATCCCGAAGTTGATGACGTGAGCCGGCGCGTGGAGGCCATCATGGCAGATGTTGGAGGGGAAACAAAACGTGAGGGTAGGCGCCTCCTTGCGAGCCTGAAGCGCACCACGTCAGAGGCCCGCGCCGAGAGACATCGCCTCGCCCTCCGATACCTGTCAGAGGCCGATGCGCAGGCCTCAAAAGCTCGACACCGATACGCGAATTACCTCAAATCCCGAAACAAACCCAATATCTACCCTGGGACGAGTTCACTTCCTGCTAAAGCACGCCTCTTTCCTGCGTTTCTTGCGGCGTGCGATGAATTCGAGGTGCTTGACGAGGAGAAACACGAGCCCGAGGTGATAGGGAGAGATGCCGAGGATAATCGGCCAGGCGTAGTCCCAGCCGCCAAAAATCCAGGCGAGTATGGGCACGGGGAAGGACCCGATGAACGAGATCATCGAGAGCACAAAAATCGGCAGACCTGTGGCCCCGTCGACGCCGCCGATGACCGCGCCGAGGTCCATGAGATAGCCGCCAAAAATAAGGAGGAGCGAGAGCCCGAGGGCTATGCCGAGGAAGAGGGTCAATTTCAGATCCGAATTAAATGTGAGGAGACGCCAGACCCGTCTTAGAATTCTGAGAAGCGGCGCGATCGGTTAGAGCTGAGACACCCAACACAACTCCAGGTGGCTCACGTGTGTATTGCACTCGAAATTAGGTCCAAATGCCCGATAACATGAGCCCTCGGCCCGTCACTGACAGCCAAAGTGCCGCGCCCCCTTGCCACTGGCCAGCAAGGTCCCATACCTTCTGCGCAATATAGGAGGCACTTATGGCACATACCCACGTAGATCCCGATGGCTTGATGGAATTCTCGGTGGTCTTTACCGATCGGTCGCTCAATCACATGTCGGCGGTGTTTCAGCAGGTGATGCGCGACATTTCCGGCATGCTCAAGGATGTCTACAAGGCCGATCACGTGGCCCTCGTGCCGGGTGGCGGGACCTACGGCATGGAGGCCGTGGCGCGTCAGTTTGGAGCGGGCGCACATGCGCTGATCGTGCGTAATGGATGGTTCTCTTATCGTTGGACCCAGATTTTCGACGCGGGCCAATTCACCGCGAAAACGACCGTATTCAAGGCGCGTCAGGCAGGGAATGAAACCCGTGCGCCCTTTGCACCTGCACCGATAGAAGAGGTAACTCAAGCGATCCGCGAGGCGCGTCCCGATGTGGTTTTTGCACCCCATGTGGAGACGAGCGCAGGGATTATCTTGCCCGATGACTATATCACGCAATTGGCGGCCGCCGCGCATGAGGTTGGGGCGCTGATGGTCCTTGATTGTATCGCCTCGGGCTGTGTTTGGGTCGACATGGCGGCGACGGGTGTCGATGTGTTGATCTCGGCCCCGCAAAAGGGCTGGTCGGCTTCGCCGTCTGCTGGCTTGGTCATGATGTCGAACCGCGCGAAGGAGCGGTTGGATGCGACCACCTCAAACTCCTTTGCCATCGATCTCAAGAAGTGGTCGTCTATCATGGAAGCCTATGAAAATGGTGGCCATGCCTATCACGCGACCATGCCGACAGATGCGCTTCGGGCGTTTCGAGACACCATGCTGGAAACCCGCGATTATGGCTTTGAAAAACTGCGTGACGCTCAATGGGAATTGGGGACTGCGGTTCGCGATATGCTGCGCGAAAAGGGTATCAAATCTGTTGCGGCGGACGGCTTTGGCGCGCCTGGTGTGGTGGTGAGTTACACCGACGATCCGGACATTCAGAACGGTAAGAAATTCGCCGCCCTCGGCATGCAGATTGCGGCAGGTGTACCGCTCCAATGTGACGAGCCGGCAGATTTCCGCACCTTCCGTTTGGGCCTCTTTGGTCTGGACAAACTCTACGACGTGTCAGGCACAGTTGAACGCCTGCGGGGTGTGGTCGATCAGGTGCTCTGACCTTCAGGTCTGAGCCGCGATTTGGTCGATGATTGAGATCCAAGTTTCGGGCGGTTGTGCGCCCGAAACTACATGTTGGTTCAAGACGATGAATGTCGGAACAGAACTCACGCCCAATTTGCGAACATGGCTATCGCGTGCGCGGGTTTCAGTAAGGTCGTGATCGCTATCGAGATTACCCATAATCTCTGACTGATCCATCCCGCTGGCCTCTGCAATATCGGCCAAGATCGCGTGGTCCCCGATGTTTTTGCCCGCAACAAAATAAGCGTCAAAGAGCCTATCCACGACCTCAGTTTGGCAGCCTTTGAGACCTGCCCAGTGGATAAGCCGATGGGCGTCTATCGTGTTGGGTGTCGTCTTGATGGCGTCAAAATTTATCGACAGTCCTGCCTTGGCGGCCGCTTGCACGACGGGCGCATAAGCGCGTGTTGCGCCCTCGGGTCCGCCGAATTTAGTCTCGAGATAGGCACGGCGATCCATGCCTTCAGGCGGCATGGTGGGGTTCAATTGGAACGGATGCCATTCGATCACGAACCCATGGTCAGGACGGTCCGCCAAGGCACGATCAAGGTGGGTTTTGCCGATATAGCACCACGGGCAAATCGGGTCTGAAATCACGTCTAGTTTGAACATCTGGGTTGTCCCTTAAGGTTCAATGTTACTGCGCGTTTGCCGCCTGTTGCCGTTGACGACCAAGGCCTTCGACCTCCAGCTCCATCACATCGCCTTCAACAAGGAACCGTTGTGGCTTCATACCCATTCCGACGCCTGATGGGGTACCGGTGGCGATAATATCGCCCGGCAGGAGCGTCATGAACTGGCTCATATAGGATACGATTTCAGCGACGTCAAAGATCATGTCAGAGGTATTTGAATCTTGCACAGTCGCGCCGTTGAGCGAAAGCGAGAGAGATAAGTTCTGCGGATCAGGTACCTCTTCCGCAGTCACAAGATAGGGGCCAATTGGACCAAAGCTTGGCGCGGATTTACCTTTGATCCATTGGCCACCCTTTTCGATTTGAAACGCGCGTTCCGACACGTCGTTTACGGTGCAGTAGCCCGCAACATAATTCAGCGCATCAGCCTCTGAGACGTAAGATGCCGCCTTGCCAATCACCACGCCCAATTCGACTTCCCAATCGCTCTTGGTAGACTGGCGCGGGATGATGACAGGATCGAACGGGCCCGAAAGCGCTGATGAGGCCTTGCTAAAAATGATTGGTTCTTTGGGGGCGTCCATTCCCGCCTCAGCGGCATGTTTGGCGTAGTTTAGTCCAATACAATAAAAGTTTGGAACCGAGGCGAGGCAGGCCCCGATGCGATTAGGGTTCTCGATGACGGGCAGAGTGCTGAGATCAATAGCCCGGATCGCGTTCAACGCTTCAAAACCTACCGATGGTCCCGCGAAATCGGATACATGCTCGCTTAGATCGCGGATCGCGCCTTTGTCGTCCAGAATGGCGGGTTTTTCGTGTCCAACCGGACCGACACGCAAAAGTTTCATGGGTATCTCCTCTTTCTTGAGAGGCACCATAGCAGTTTGATTTTGAATTCAAACTACGATGCGCGATGGGAACAAAGTCTCATGATCAAACTATCAGAATAATCTCTCGTCCTCCCAAACAGAAAGGGCGGCTCGTTCGGGCCGCCCTTTTTTATTGGTTTTTGTGATCTGCTTACGGGATCAAACGCGCGATGATGAGATCAGCGGCCTCTTCGGGGGTCATCTGCGTTGTATCGATCCGCATTTCGGCATTTTCAGGTGCTTCATATGGGCTATCGATGCCCGTGAAGTTCTTCAGCTGGCCAGAGCGAGCCTTGGCATAAAGACCTTTGACGTCGCGTGCTTCAGCCACTTCGAGCGGAGTATCAACGAACACTTCAACGAACTCGCCTGGCTGCATCATGCCCCGCACCATGTCGCGCTCTGATCGGAACGGAGAGATAAATGCAGTGATGACGATCAGACCCGCGTCAGTCATGAGTTTCGCCACTTCACCTACGCGGCGGATGTTTTCGATCCGGTCCGCTTCGGTAAAGCCAAGGTCTTTATTCAACCCGTGGCGTACGTTGTCTCCATCCAACAAGAAGGTATGACGGTTCATCCGAGCGAGTTTCTTTTCAACGATGTTTGCGATTGTCGATTTGCCCGACCCTGACAGACCCGTCAGCCAGAGAACCGCAGGTTTCTGGTGCTTCATTGAAGCGTGGTGATCACGGCCAATGTCAGTTGCTTGCCAATGAATGTTCTGTGCACGACGCAGCGCAAAGTGGATCATGCCAGCCGCAACGGTATGGTTTGTGATCTTGTCGATCAAAATGAACCCGCCGAGGTCGCGGTTATCTGCATATGCTGCAAATGGGATTTCTCGGTCGGTGGTGATGTTCGCCACACCAATCGCGTTTAGGTCCAGCGTTTTTGTCGCCAGATGCTCTTGGGTGTTGATATTCACCTCGTATTTCGGCTGATGAATGGTCGCCGAAACGGTCTGAGTGCCTATCTTGAGCCAATAGGCACGACCCGGGACCATCTCTGTCTCGTCCATCCAAACGAGGGTGGATTCAAACTGGTCAGCGACTTCCAATGGCGCTTGCGCTGCCACGATCACCTGACCACGAGAACAGTCGATTTCATCGGCCAGCGTGATGGTCACGGATTCACCTGCAACCGCAAGATCGCGATCACCCTCGAGGCTCACGATCCGCGAAACGGTGGATGTCTTGCCCGACGGCAAAACGCGCACCTGATCCCCAGGGCGGACGGTGCCGCTTGCGATCATGCCTGCAAACCCGCGGAAATCGAGGTTCGGGCGGTTTACCCACTGAACTGGAAGGCGGAAGGGTTGCTCTTGATCCGCGGTAACATCGACCTCAACGGATTCAAGAAATGGCAACAGGGCAGGGCCCGAATACCACGGGGTAAACTCGCTCGGCCCAGTAATGTTGTCGCCTTTGAAGCCAGAGATCGGAATGGCCGTAAAGTCTTCGATACCGATAGAACGTGCGAATTCGCCGTATTCCGCGACGATGTTGTCAAAGGTCGCTTTGTCGTAACCGATAAGGTCCATCTTGTTCACGGCAAGGACGACGTGACGAATGCCGATGAGGTTCACCAAATAGCTATGACGACGGGTCTGGGTCAGAACGCCTTTGCGTGCGTCGATCAAAATAACGGCGAGGTCTGCGGTTGATGCGCCAGTGACCATGTTGCGCGTATACTGTTCGTGCCCAGGGGTGTCGGCTACGATGAACTTGCGCTTTTCAGTAGCAAAAAAACGATAGGCGACGTCGATGGTGATACCTTGTTCGCGCTCCGCTGCGAGGCCGTCGACGAGGAGGGCAAAGTCAATCTCGCCGCCTTGGGTGCCTACACGTTTGCTGTCTGCTTCAAGCGTTGCAAGCTGATCTTCAAAGATCATCTTGCTGTCATAGAGCAGGCGTCCAATCAGCGTGGATTTACCATCGTCAACAGAGCCACAGGTGATGAAACGCAGCATGGTTTTGTGCTGGTGCGCCTCAAGATAGGCATCAATGTTTTCGGCAATAAGCGCGTCTGTTTTATAAATAGGTTCGGTCGTCATAGCGGGGCACCTTTGGGGTGTGAAATGTGTTGAAACGGACTGACGGGCAGGGGCTTAGAAGTAGCCTTCCTGCTTTTTCTTCTCCATCGAAGCAGCTTGATCGTGGTCGATCGCGCGGCCCTGACGTTCGGATGTCGTCGTCAGAAGCATTTCTTGAATAACTTCGGGTAGGGTCGTTGCGGTGCTCTCAACTGCGCCAGTCAGCGGATAACAACCCAGTGTACGGAACCTTACGGATTTCGTCACAGGGGTCTCGCCTTCACGCAGCGGGAAGCGATCATCGTCTACCATGATGGTAAGGCCGTCACGTTCGACAGTCGGGCGAGGAGCCGAAAAATACAGCGGCACAATCTCGATCCCTTCGAGGTGGATGTATTGCCAGATGTCCAACTCGGTCCAGTTCGAGATCGGGAACACGCGGACGCTTTCGCCTTTGGCTTTGCGCGCATTGTAGAGACGCCAAAGTTCCGGACGTTGGCTTTTCGGGTCCCAACGGTGGTTGGCCGAGCGGAAAGAGAACACACGCTCTTTGGCGCGGGATTTCTCTTCGTCACGGCGTGCGCCACCAAAAGCAACGTCGAAACCGTATTTATCCAAGGCCTGTTTCAGACCCTCGGTCTTCCACATATCGGTATGAAGTCCGCCGTGATCGAACGGGTTGATGCCACGCTCAGCCGCTTCGGGGTTTTGGTAAACCAGCAGTTCCATGCCTGCGTCTTTCGCGGCTTTATCGCGTAGCGCGTACATGTCACGGAATTTCCAAGTGGTATCTACGTGCAGGAGCGGAAATGGCGGCGGGGCAGGGTAAAATGCCTTCTTAGCCAAATGCAGCATGACGGCAGAGTCTTTGCCGACAGAATAGAGCATTACGGGGTTTTCAGCTTCCGCGACAACTTCGCGAAGGATGTGAATGCTTTCAGCTTCAAGGCGCTGCAGGTGGGTCAAAGTCTTTTGGGTCATACTCGAATCGCTTTGGTGCAAGTTTTGTTCAGCGATAAACGTAAGATTGTGCTGGTGGACCTCCCAAATGGGGGGTAACTTATATTATGGCCCGTTTTGATGACCAGATAGAGCTGACGAAATCGCTCTTTGCCGACGCAGCGGCAAAGGGTGAACAACCTTGGGCGATGTTCCTGGATCAGTTTTGCACCATCACACAGGCGGATGGTGCGGGGCTTTGTATTGATAGAGAAAGCGGAGAGCTTTGGACGCGTGGTGATTGTCCTGTTATTGATGCAGCCCTCCGTGGACGGCTTCGGATTGACCGTGTCTACGCGCAGGATGGCTTGCCTCTGACCGAATGGACCAAAGGTTTCCTGCGGGTGGTAAAGGCTCGGATTGATGCGGCGTCGCATGTGACGGTCTGGCTTCATCGCGGGGTGCATCGCAAAGATTTTCGCAGCGCAGATGGTCAGCTTCTTTCCGCCCTCACCCCATTCTTGGGACAGGCGGCGCAAATGTCGCTGACGCTAGGCGACGAACGCGCTGAAGCTGCGCTATCTGACACGATTGCAGGGCGGCTCGGCGCGGGTTGGATCGTATTTGATCGGTCGGGTGTTGTGCAGTCGCTATCCGAAACGGCGCAGGATTGGAGTGACCGAGAAGGACTTCGAATTATGGACCGTCGGCGTTTGGAACTTCGCGATGCCGACGCGGCTCAGGTGTTTCGTTCTGGATTTGCGACGGCGTTGGTCAGTGATGATCCTGTTACGGTACAGCTGTCCAGTGCCGAACTGGTGCTTTCGCGTCAGGATCAATCCGACGGACCGAAGGTGGTTGGGTTTCTTCGCAATGTATTGACCGCCAGCGCAATATCGAATGATAGAATTGCAGGGCACTTCGGGTTGAGCCGCAGCGAAGCGCGATTGTTGGCGCAACTCTGTGATGGTCATACCCTGCGCAGCGCGGCTGAGGCGTTAGGCTGGACCGAAGAAACAGCGCGCAGTACCTCAAAAGTGATCTTTGCGCGTCTTGGTGTGTCGGGGCAGCCTGCGATGATCAGGCGGATAATGGGGAGTGGCGTTTGGTTCTGACTAGGACGCGCCATAAAGGTGAAGCACCACTGGGATCGTGATCAACGCGCCAACCGTCTGCAGCGTCACTATCCCCGCCATGAATGTTCCATCCCCTCCCATTTGGCGCGTCAAAACATACGATGAAGGCGCGGTTGGGACTGCGAAAAACACCAATAGGACGAGGGTCTCAGCGCTTGATAAGTCAAAGATGTAGGCGACACCAATGGCTAGACAGGGCATGAGACTAAGGCGCGCTAGAGCGTTGCCTATGAGCGGGAGAATGTCTTGACCGAGGGCTGAGGGACGGAGTGCTGCCCCGACGCACAGTAGGCCGAGGGGTAGGCTGCCTTGGGCGAGTAATTTCAACACTTGTTCCGACCCGAAGGGCAACCCAATGTTCGTGATCGCCAAGACTGCGCCAGTGATGCAGGCCAAAACCAATGGGTTCATGCCAACCTTCTTGACCAACATTGTAGGGGACCGCCAAACTGACCCGTCACTGAGCGCAATGATAGCGAGGATATTGACCAAAGGGACCGAAATCGCGAGGTATACGGCCGCTCGTTCGAGGCTCTGAACCCCAGCCACCATCGCAAGAATGGACAGGGCAAGGTAGGTGTTGAACCGCAGCACACCTTGGAGCGCGGGGCCAAATCGTGCGGTCGGTGTTGGTCTGAGCGCACGTAATATATAGAGAACTGCAGCCCCAATCATGATTGTCGTGACTGCCGATGCCCCGAGCCGCAATATTTGTGGGTCGCGGATCGGCGCATTGGCGAGGTTCGACACCAATAGCGCAGGGAACAGAATGTAGTAATTCAAACGCTCCGCCGATGGCCAAAATGCGTCAGACGGAAAGCCTTTGCGGGCCAGAACAAAGCCGCAGCAAATCAAGGCAAAGATCGTCCAGATCGCCGTCAGCATATTTGTCGTTCCTAGCCCTACGCCGCGAAATCAGACTCTATTCCGCCTCAAGGCTGTCAAAAACCTTGCGGGCGGTACGAAAGCATTCAAGCCCCTGAGGAACACCGCAATAGATAGCAATCACATGAATAATGGCGCGAATTTCCTCTTTGGTGACGCCATTATTGATAGCGCCGCGACAGTGCAATTCCCATTCGTGCATTTTGCCCAAGGCGCCGATCATCGACAGGTTCATCATCGAGCGCGTTTTCGCATCGATGACATCGTCGCCCCAACCAAAGCCCCAGCACCACGCGGTCATAGCTTCTTGGAATGGGCGGGTGAAATCATCTGCGTCTGCGAGGTTTTTCTCTACATATTCTGCGCCAAGAGTTGCTTTGCGCTGCTCTAGCCCTTTGAGGAACAGGTCTTCGTCGAATGCTGTCATGGTGGTGTCCTTTGCGGATTAACTGGGCATACCTTCGACGATCACGATGGATGCGTCGGCGGCCGCATCACGATGGCCGCGCGCCTCTTGGTATTCAGCGGAATGATAACAAGCCGTCGCGAGTTCCATGTTGTCGAACTCGATCACGACATGGCGCTGCCATTCATCCCCCTCGACCGTAATTGAGGGGCCACCACGGACAATAAAACGGCCGCCGTATTTGTTGAAGGCAACGGGCGCGATGGCCTGATACCCTTTATACGCATCGGGATCAGTGACGGTGACGAGGGCAATCCAGTAAGCCTTAGGCATTGTCTGTTCCTATTTCAGCTTTGAGGTAGCGTTGTGCAGTTTGCGACGCGTCATCGATATGATTGTGTACGGCAGATCGCGCGGCTTCGGGGTCGCGGCTTAGGATTGCTTCATAAATTGCGGTCATGCGAGAGAGGCCCGAGACAGGCCGATCTGTAGCAGAAAGCGTGAGGGCACGCAGACGGCTGATCCGCCCGTTGAGCCGCTGAACAATGTCCCATGCAACACTGTGTCCGGCGGCATCAAAAATGATCTCATAAAACTGTGTGGTTGTCCGACGCAGTTCCGACCATTCGCCAGTTTGTGTGGTTTCACCAATGCGTTTCAGCGCATCGCCTAATGACTTGGCGCAGTCGGTATCGTGCCTCTCAGCGCAGGCCGCGGCGGCTGATCCTTCGAGTTGGCGACGAATGTCGTAGATCTGCCTTGCCTGATCCCAGTCGAGTGAAGCAACCGTTGGTCCGCGATTAGGCACCAATTCTACCAAACCCTCGGCCTCAAGGAACCGTATCGTTTCACGGATGACGGTTCTGCTTACGCCGAGTTGTTCACACAAAGGACGCTCCACCAACCGTTCGCCTGGTGCAAAATGTCCTGAAATTATTGCCTCTCTCATCCGCTCCTGCACGATATCACGCAGGGTTTGCGGCGCTTTGGCGACTTTCAGAAGTGCGGTTTTGGGTTCGGTCATAGGGGCGAGGTTAGCAATCGTGAAAGGTTCTCACAAGATATGATTGACATATTGTATTATGGTATACCATAAATTTCCCAACACAGCCGAAAAAGGAATCTGCCATGCCAGCTGAAGTCAGAAAGACGCTTCTCCATGTCGAAAATACGCTGATCGAAGGCGGCAAGGCGGCAGAGCGGCCTTTAACCCTGATTGCGGCAATGGCTGTCATTCGGAACCCATGGGCAGGGCAGGGGTTTGTTGAGGATTTATCTCCAGCAATCCGCGATTGCGCGCCCGGATTGGGTGAAATGCTAACAAAGATGATTATTGAGGCCGCTGGGGGCGGTGACCGTGTCGAAGGATACGGTAAATCCGCCATTGTTGGTCTGAATGGTGAAGTCGAACATGCTTCGGCGCTGATCCATACACTGCATTTCGGGAACCACTACCGCAACGCGGTTGGTGCTAAATCCTATCTCTCTTTCTGCAATACACGGGGTCCTGCGAATGCGCCCCTGTTGATCCCTCTTATGGATAAAAATGACGGTGGGCGTCGGTCGCACTACCTAACGATCCAAACCTCGGTCTGTGATGCGCCAGCGGCGGATGAAATTTTGATCGCACTGGGTGCATCCATCGGTGGCCGCCCACACCATCGCATCGGTGATCGCTATCAAGACCTCAAGGAGTTGGGCAATGACGTCGACAACCCTGCGGCTGTCTAAGTCAGACCGAACGGTTGCGCTGCGTGACCATGGCGCGGGCGATCCTGTGGTTCTAGTCCACGGCGTTGGAATGCAATCCGCCGCTTGGGGGCCACAGATCGATGCGCTGGCGAAAGACTATCGCGTGATTGCGGTTGATATGCCTGGTCATGGCGGTAGCGACCCGTTGCCTGAAGGCAGTTCGTTGACGGATTATGTAGCGTGGTGCAGCCAAGTGATTGAGGAACTGGGGCTTGGTCCTGTCGCGCTGGTGGGACATTCTATGGGGGCGCTTATTGCCGCTGGGTTTGCGATTGAGCATCCTTCAAGCGTGACCCGCGTTGCCCTTCTAAACGGGGTCTTCAAGCGTAATTCTGCCGCGCGCAATGCGGTCATAGCGCGCGCATCAACCCTTCGAGATGGCGAAATAGACCTGAAAACACCATTAGATCGTTGGTTTGGTGACAGTGCAGTTGATCAGGCTGCACGAAATCAAGTCGCAGGATGGCTGTCTGATGTTAATCTAGATGGATATGCAACTGCATATACAGCTTTCGCTTACGGTGATGCCACCTACGCGGATCGGATTTCCGAAATCGAATGCCCGTTCCTCGCCCTAACAGCCGATGGCGACCAAAATTCGACCCCTGAGATGTCTCATGCGATGGCAGCACTGGCTAAAAACGGTCGGGCAGTGGTCATTCGTGGGCATCGTCACATGGTAAACTTAACAGCGGCCGATGAGGTGAACACTCATCTGCTGGACTGGCTCCATGCCCCCGTCAGCCAAAAGGAACTGCAATGACCGACATTGATCCTCGTGCCCTGCGCAATGCTTTTGGCACCTTTATGACAGGCGTGACCGTAGTTACGGCAAAGGACGGAAACGGGACGCCATTGGGCTTTACCGCGAACTCTTTCACCTCTGTATCGCTCGACCCGCCACTGGTGTTGGTCTGCCTCGCAAATTCGTCGAAGAACTATGACACGTTTATCGGCGCAAACGGCTTTGCAGTGAACATCCTTGCGGAGACGCAAATCGCCCTGTCGAACACGTTTGCTAGTCGCGTCGAGGATCGCTTTGCCGATGTGGATTGGAGAGATGGTCCAAACGGCAGTCCTATTTTGGCAGATGTAAGTGCGTGGTTCGATTGCGCGATGTTTAAGATCGTTGAGGCAGGCGACCACGTTATTCTTATTGGCGAGGTAAAAGCCTTTGATGCCAATACCGCTCCAGGCCTTGGGTATGCGCGGGGCGCCTATGTCACCCCGTCTACTGCCGCTGATGCACTAGAACATAGCGGTAACCTGATCGTTTCGGCGCTCATTGAACGCGATGGTGAGGTGCTCTTGGTCAATGATGAGTCAGGCGGGTTAACCTTGCCTGAAAAAGCAGCCAAAGATAACGGCGCCTCGGCAACGTTACGTGGTTTGTTTGACGCCGTCGGTGTCGAAGCACAACCATCGTTCCTTTATTCTGTGTTCGATGACAGTGATCGCAAGCGCCAGCATATCTGTTTCCTCTGTCAAACGGATGCACACACCCCTCAACAGGGTGAGTTCGTCCCATTGACCGAGGAGACATTAGCCAAGGTTGGCGACCCTGCTATCGTCACGATGCTCCGCCGTTTCGCGGCCGAAGCACAACTGGGCACCTACGGTATTTATTACGGCGACACCAAGAGCGGCGAGGTCCGCCCTATTTCCCACGGGAGACAATAAAATGCGTTTTTCGTTATTCGTTCATATGGAGCGCGTCTCGTCTGATCAGGATCAGAGAGAGCTGTATGATCAGTTTGTTGAGCTGGCGAAAATGGCTGACGAAGGTGGGATGCATGCCGTCTGGACGGGTGAACACCACGGAATGGATTTCACCATTTCACCGAACCCTTTTCTTAACCTGATCGACCTCGCACGACAGACCAAGAATGTGCGGCTCGGCACGGGCACTGTGATCGCACCGTTTTGGCATCCTATCCGCCTCGCTGGTGAAGCCGCGATGACGGATATGATTGTTGATGGACGGCTCGACCTTGGCATTGCACGCGGCGCGTATAGCTACGAATACGAACGCATGATGCCCGGCATGGATGCGTGGGAAGCGGGCCTGCGGATGCGCGAATTGGTGCCCGCGATTAAGGGCCTATGGAAAGGGGATTATGCGCAAGACGGGCAATTCCATTCATTCCCTGCCACGACATCGTCGCCCAAGCCCGTTCAAAAAGACGGCCCACCGATCTGGATCGCAGCTCGCGACCCGAACAGTCATGAATTTGCGGTATCGAATGGCTGCCACGTTCAGGTTACACCGCTCTGGCAGGGCGAGGCAGAGATCATCAAACTGATGGAAACCTTCAACGCGGCCTGCGCGAAGTTCCCAGATGTTCCTCGACCAGAAATCATGTTGTTGAACCACACATACATTGCATCTGATGCCGCAGACGCACAGCAGGCGGCAGAAGAAATCAATAGGTTCTACTGCTATTTCGGGGCATGGTTCAAAAACGAACGCCCTGTGTCTCAGGGCTTGATTGAAACCCTGTCGGATGAGGATATCGCGGCCCACCCCTTCTACACTCCCGAGGCCATGATACGAGACAACGTTATAGCTACGGCCGAAGACGCTATCGCACGGATCAAAGGATATGAGGAAATGGGCTATGATGAGTACTCGCTCTGGATTGACAGCGGAATGAGTTTTGATCGGAAAAAGGCGTCACTCGAACGGTTCATTCAGGACGTAATGCCAGCATTTTCCTAAAGGACGACACATGCAGCAGTTTCAGCAATATATCGGCGGTACGTTTGACGATGCCTCTGCTCGGTTCGAAAGCCGCGATCCAGCGTCCAACTCGGTTTGGGCTACCATGCCCGAAGCGCGCGCCGAGGACGTGAACCGTGCTGTTGAGGCTGCACATGATGCGTTCCATTCGCCTGAATGGTCACTTATGACCGCAACGGCGAGAGGTAAACTTCTGTATCGTCTGGCAGATTTGATTGCAGAAAATGCGCCTAAACTTGCCGAACTAGAGACCAAAGACACAGGTAAGATCATTCGCGAAACATCGGCGCAGATCGCCTATGTCGCTGAATATTATCGCTATTATGCAGGCCTCGCTGATAAAATCGAAGGCGCGCACCTGCCCATCGACAAACCTGATATGGAGGTGTGGCTACGCCGCGAGCCAATAGGTGTCGTCGCCGCAATCGTGCCCTGGAATTCGCAACTCTTCCTGTCGGCGGTCAAGGTCGGACCCGCATTAGCGGCAGGCTGCACTGTCGTACTCAAGGCGTCCGAGGAGGGTCCTGCACCCTTGTTAGAGTTTGCTCGAATCTTTGATCAGGCAGGGTTCCCCAAGGGCGTTCTGAACGTCATCACTGGCTTTGGTGCTGAATGCGGCGCGGTGCTAACCTCGCACCCTAAGGTAGCGCACGTTGCGTTTACAGGCGGTCCATCTACGGCCCGCCAAATCGTTCGGAATTCGGCTGAAAACCTCGCCTCGACCTCTCTCGAACTCGGGGGAAAATCGCCGTTCATCGTGTTTGACGATGCGGACATTGAAAGCGCGGTGAATGCACAAGTGTCAGGTATTTTCGCCGCCACGGGTCAGAGCTGCGTCGCGGGCTCTAGATTGATCGTGCAGAACGCAATCAAAGATACCTTTCTCGCGCGTCTCACACAAAAGGCCGAAGCCGTTGTGATTGGTGCACCTGACCTTATGGAAACCGAAGTCGGCCCGCTCTGTTCTACGCGCCAAATTGAAACGGCTGTCGACCTGATCCGCCAATCTGTTGAGTGTGGGGCAAAGGTGTTGACGGGCGGTGCGCCTCTCAATCGTGAAGGCAATTATTTCCCGCCCACAATCATCGACTGTTCATCGGCTAAGGACGCGCCTTGCCTCAGCAATGAATTCTTTGGGCCCGTCCTGTCCGTTATCGGGTTCGATACAGAGGCCGAGGCTCTCGCCATAGCGAACGATACCGAATTCGGCCTTGGGGCAGGGGTCTTTACTCAAAACCTTACCCGCGCCCACCGCATGATACGTGGCATTCGGTCTGGGATTGTCTGGGTCAACACCTACCGCGCTGTCAGCCCCATGGCCCCATTCGGGGGGCACGGGCTTAGCGGACATGGTCGCGAAGGCGGGATTGAAGCTGCGCTGGACTATACCACAACCAAGGCTGTCTGGCTGCGCACCAGCGACGACCCGATTCCTGATCCGTTTGTGATGCGGTAATGATTCGTACTTTTTATAATAAAGCCAAATTCATCACTATTAATTTTGATTTCTAATGAAGTTCTCTAGTTTATCAGACAACTGTTTTAGCGCGATGCCTAGGTAGTAAATGGATTTTTTTATTCTTTGATTGTCCTTCTCATTTTCGACGAGCAGATTTTGATGAGCTTTAAGAAGTTCGATGATCTTTTCCTGTGTGTCGATTTCCGCAGCTTCGAGGCGTAATAGATTATTAAGAACACTCGTGATCGGATGATCTGTTTGATCTTTAGAGCTGAGGGCGTTTAACTCACAAATTTGTTCGTGAATTTGTGCCAGGGTTTTGATTGTAAGATTCTGAAACTCTAAATTGCGCTGTTCCATATTTTTTGATGTAGTCATTTTGTATCTCCAAGTTTTTAATAAATTTAAATATGTTTACGATTGTTTGCCCTTCGTATTGTAATAGTAACACGTTGAGGGTGGATAAATGTTTAAATGATATACCGCTCATTTTTGAAATTTTGAGAAGCGTTTGTTGTAATTCATCTGCATCTGGTGCCCTCGAAATCTGATAATAGATCTTTGGCAGATCAACACCCAAGCGCTCTGCAGTGCGTAGTTGCTTACTGTTAAAAGCCGCTCGGGCTGGCGGTCCTTTTGTGAGGTCGATAAGTGACGCCGCTTCCGAGTGAAACCCCTCACTTTGTAACTGACGGACAACTGCCTTGTTGTGCCGTCCTTTTATAACCGGATGTCCAAATTTTAGTTCGCAGAGGCGAGCAATCTTCTCATTTTTTAAAAACGACATCCTGTGATCAAGCTGATGACCTGAAAGTGTAGTTTCATTGAGAATGAGGTGAAAGTGAGCTGCTTCATGTTCTTTATCATGGCGGCTCTTTTCGTGTTTGATGAGTAAATAATTATCAGCTCTCCTATGTTTTGGGTCTATCTCTCTAAAAATTAGGGTGAGGGCAAAATGTAATTGCTCTGAGTTTAAATCAAACTCAGGGCTGATAATGACATGCCTATTGCCATATTTCCTGTTGTTCATCCGCGCTATGATATCGCCTGATAATGGTAGGTTTGGGTGCCCATGCAGGATTTCGACGTGCTCGTTATCGTGCTGACTTGTAATATGAGCGAGAAGGTTCCCGGCGCCTCCCACACGTACGCGCGTTTGTTTAAGGATCACAGCCGTACGGCCTTTGCTATATAGTCGCGTATAGTTTCTATATTATGCTGCACGCGCTCGAAGTCTTTCAGCGACAGGTGCTGTGACGCGGGATCCGAAAGATATAGCGCGGCGACCTGCTGCATGCTGAAACTTATCTTACCCAGTTCCGTCAAGATCGCTCCGAGCACTTTGCGATCCGGAAATTTCCGCGCAGCATCTCTGCCGAGCATTGTAATGCGTGCGTAATCAGTAAACGACAGTTGATGCGCCTCCTTCCGTTTCCAAACCTCCTGATACTCTTCGATCGTAAATCGAATTTTAATGTCTCTTGTTTTTTGTTTCTTCATATCTTTCCTTTGTTTTATAAAAAGTCGTGCCTTGAATGGCTTGCTGAAATACGACTTTTTGCCGTAAATTGATATTGCTATTATAAATCACAAAAATTAATTTCTAGTTAATTATTTGAAATATTAACAAAATATTAAAAATTTAATTTATTTTCTTTGAATATTTAAATTAATTATTGACTATTATTTATTTTATGTTATTTATTATTTTATAAATAATTAATATAGGAGTTTTTATGAAAAATTATTTAGAAAACGAATTGTCAAAATTTTTTGATACGGAAAATATGAATGAAAACATCGCAGCAAACTTATTAGCGAAAAAGAAGGATCCTAGGCAATTAGAGTTTGATTTCCAAGATGAGAATAAAGAGATAAAAAATCAAGGCAAATTGAAAGATATAAAATTTGAAATAGTATCTCATGATTTTCACAAGGTAATTAAACATGTCATTGCGGTTATTGTAAATTCTAGGCCAGCAGATTTTACGGAAAATGAGAGTTTGCAAAACGATCTCCTGCGTCTTTCTGGCTTAATTTTAGAGATGACCGCGGAAAGTCAAAATATAGAATATAATACAGAATCAATTTTTATTATTAACGGAGATCAAGATGAAAAATAATAGAATTAAACTAAGTGAAGCAATCAACGACGCTGATTACGTTGACTACGGTTTTTGGTTGCTCTTCGAGCGCTTCCAGGTGGATGCGCTTCAGCCAGAGTTTTTTGATGTAAATCCAGACGGGGTCAAAACAGGACCCTGGTGTTTTTATGCGATCTGCCCCAAGGACTTAGGTTGGACAGACAACGTAATCTATGATCCAGATCCTAGAGAGACAGACTTTGATCGTGATTTTATCACTGATAGCCAATGCGAAGCTTTTTCGGCGGTGATGACATCTATTTTTGCTGCTGATTTAAGGCAAGACGAAGTCAGGCTAGGAGAAGATTACGACGGTCCGGCAAGTGACGAGCAGGTGGCTCTCGATCAAATTAGAAATCGACTGGATGTTGTCGCTGCTGATCTGCTCAAGTTTGGACCGTACGATGGTGCTATTCGCAAAACCCTGGAAATTCGACTAGAGTTTATCAAGTTACTCTTAACCAACAGGCATGACGTCTTACCTTCATTGGGATTAGACACAGGTCCCGAACCTGAACCTGAGTAGGGTAGGGGGGGGTATCATCCCCCAATCTTACCGATAAGTCATTGACATTGCGGTGTTTAATTGATAAAGAGAAGTTTATGAAGGTTTTCTTTATCATATGATGCCAAGCCTTGCCGCCCTTGATAAGGGCGGCTTTCTTGCGTTGTTCATAGAGAAGAAAAGTCAATGTTTCCGCTATATTTCAATCCATTCTGTGTTTGCAGAATTTTAAAGTCCTTTGGCCGGCTGTGGTCGTGTGCACAATCTGAGCTTTCAGTACGTGTCACGGTGTGTTTGGGCATATGAGGCTCAATTCCCAACGCATTTATCCATCACTTAAATCAAAAGGACCTAAAAATGAGCCTCTCTCCCACTTCCTCCCGCCTGGAAGGTATTCAATCCGCTTTAGAAGTCACAGTCTGTGAAGAACTCGGTGACCCAAAGACCAATGACGCTCAAAAATTACATCGCGCCTACGGGGATTTGATCGGGCACCCTACTCTTGTACGCCAACCTAATGTTGATTTTAAGGCGATCGCAGACAGTTTAAATAGCAAGTTCCCATGGGCGTCAGACGCTGTCGAATTAGTCCTCGGCGAAATTGCACTGAAGCAAGTTTACGGTGATCCTCGATTGTCATCCGTTCTAAAACCGTTCTTGCTTGTAGGGCAGCCGGGCAGTGGCAAAACAAAGTTTGCAACTGAACTTAGTCAAATCCTGGGGCTTCCCATGGACATTTTATCGGGAGGTGTCGCTGATTCAGGTGGCTTGCAGGCGGTGTCGCGCGGTTGGTCTTCTACACTACCATGTGGTCCCTTTTTGGCGATGCACCGTCATAAGTGTGCAAACCCTGTCATTTTGATCGATGAGATTGATAAGGCCAAAGATGGAGCAAGCAACGGTCATATTTGGACCACCTTATTGTCGATGTTAAATGGTGATGGTCAGTTTTATGACGGTTGCCTTATGGCGAATGTCGATCTTCGGTTTGTGAACTTTTGGGCCACAGCAAACGACATTTCTGAGATGCCAAGACCGCTTATCGACCGTTTCATTGTGGTGCAGATGCCGAGCCCTGGGGCTGAGTTTAGTGACCTAATTTTGGATAGTATCGTGGCGGATCATCTGTCTGCGATTGGCTCTCAGGGATGCCCCGCTATCTCACAATTAGAGCGACACAAAATCAAACAAGTCCTTAAGTCAAAAGACGGGAGCATCCGAAAAATGCAACAGACCTTCGCTGCTTTACTTCGCAAGAAGGCCTTACAAGAAGTTTTGCCTGTAATGCATCACGATGAGGCCAAGGAAAATACTTTGATCCTTTGGCCAAGCCCCTCTGAAGCTCTCCATTAAGACGCGTTCGACGTGCGGGCAGGGGTATGGATAGCCACGTACCCCTGCGTGCGTTGACCACAGCACACGAATGGCCAAAGTCAGAAAAAGTAACGTTTTTATATAGTTATGTAACACATGTGCACAAATTATTTTAACTTTAAGTAAATCTAATAAGCTTTTTGTACGCTCTAAGAGGTTACGAAAAGTGACATTCCTTTAATACAAGTTCTCGGGACTCAATATGAGATGTTTTGACGGTTATTCAGAGGTTTTAAACCTTTTGAGGGCTGAGGTCGAAGAGGGTAGGGATCCTAGGGTCAGGATTCATAACCAGAACATGACCACGGCGGCCAAGGCGCAGGCGGAGGGGAAGACCTTTGGGCACCTGTCGTAGCGGGTTGCGACCCGTCTCCAGTCCTTGAGACGTGCGAAGCTGTTTTCGATTTTGTGGCGTTTTCGATAGCGCGATTCATCATGCGGGATTGCGAC
>NZ_JALKCU010000003.1 GCF_023540835.1 Marivivens geojensis | reverse complement strand
CGCCCGAAATACCTCTAATTTTTCCCAAACTTCCCAGCCATCCGGCCGTTCCGTCCGCCCCAACCGCGCCTCAGCGCCGCCGGTGAAGGGGGTTCTAAGGTTATCACCCAAAACCCGCAAGCGGTTTTTTACAGAAAACGCACTTTCTTTGTGTTTTTTATTGAAACCCCTTATTTTCAAGGCTCTGGGCAAAGCACATTTCCCAGCCTGTCGTTCATCTTCCGAAAATCCTCTCCGAATCCTATCGTTTTTGGTCCCAAATTTCCATCGGGTGATACATTATATATATACCCCCTCCGAACCCGTCCTTTTGGCGACTCTCTGAATCGCCCCACCCCACCCGTGTCTCAGGCAAGCAGAATCGCGCTTGTGGGAGGTGGACACCCTCTTTCGCATAGAGCGCTTCGCCCCTATAAAGCGGTCGGCCCTGCAGAGACTCGCTTGGCTTCATGCATTTTAATTACGGGAATACGGCATATGGCTAGTTTCGGAGGTTTGTTTTCGTCGGATATGGCCATTGACCTCGGCACGGCGAACACTCTTGTTTACGTAAAAGGCAAGGGCATCGTCCTGTCGGAACCTTCGGTGGTCGCCTACCACGTCAAAGACGGCGTGAAGAAGGTGCTCGCAGTTGGCGAAGATGCAAAGCTGATGCTGGGCCGTACTCCTGGTTCGATCGAAGCGATCCGTCCGATGCGGGATGGCGTTATCGCCGACTTCGACACTGCGGAGGAAATGATCAAACATTTCATCCGCAAAGTTCATAAGCGTACGACTTTCTCGAAGCCAAAGATCATCGTTTGCGTTCCTCACGGGGCGACACCCGTTGAAAAGCGCGCGATCCGTCAATCGGTTCTCTCTGCTGGTGCACGTCGCGCTGGTCTGATCGCAGAACCAATTGCGGCGGCTATTGGTGCAGGCATGCCGATCACTGACCCGACTGGTAACATGGTCGTCGACATCGGTGGCGGCACCACCGAGGTTGCGGTTCTGTCCTTGGGCGACATCGTTTACGCACGTTCGGTACGTGTCGGCGGTGACCGTATGGACGAAGCAATCATCAACTACCTGCGCCGCCAGCATAACCTCTTGATCGGCGAAGCAACGGCTGAACGCATTAAAACTTCGATCGGCACGGCACGTATGCCTGATGACGGGCGCGGCACCTCCATGCACATTCGCGGGCGTGACCTGCTGAACGGTGTTCCTAAAGAAACCGAAATCAGCCAAGCGCAGGTCGCCGAAGCCCTTGCTGAACCCGTTCAACAAATCACCGAAGCCGTGATGACCGCTCTCGAAGCAACACCGCCGGATCTGGCAGCGGATATTGTGGACCGTGGTGTGATGCTCACCGGTGGCGGCGCGCTCTTGGGTCAGCTAGACCTCGCTCTGCGCGAACAAACTGGTCTAGCCATCTCGGTCGCCGATGAATCGCTGAACTGCGTGGCTTTAGGCACAGGCAAGGCGCTGGAGTATGAAAAACAACTCCGCCACGTGATCGACTACGACAGCTAAGCCGTGGCACGGGAGAACCAGCGCGAAGATACCTATTCAGCTCCGCTTCGGCGGCTGTTGGTGGCCGTGCTGGTAATCCTGTTTCTCGCGATCTTTTTGGTCTGGCGGATTGATAGTCCGCGTGTTGAGCGGTTCCGCTCTGCCGTGCTCGACCGTGTTATTCCTCCGATGGATTGGGTGATGACCCCCGTCACTGGGCTGACTCGCATCGTGTCGGATTTCCAATCCTATCAACGTCTTGTTGAACAGAACGCAGACTTGCGACGCGAATTGCAGCAGATGAAAGCATGGCGCGAAGCGGCACTGCAGCTCGAGCAGGAGAACGCAAAACTGTTGGACCTGAACAACGTCCAACTCGACCCTCAGCTAACCTATATCACGGGCATCGTATTGGCGGACAGTGGATCACCATTCCGACAGTCCGTGCTTTTGAACGTCGGGGCGCGGGACGGGATCACCGACGGTTGGGCCGTTATGGATGGGATCGGGCTTGTAGGGCGCATCTCTGGCGTCGGTCAGGAAACTTCGCGCGTTCTATTACTGACTGATACGTCCAGCCGTGTGCCGATCATCATCCAAGGCTCTGGCCAAAGGGCGATCCTGATGGGCGACAACACTCGTAACCCGCCTATCGAATTCCTTGAGGCCCCGGATCAGGTTCGCCCCGGCGATCGCGTTGTATCCTCTGGGGATGGTGGCGTATTCCCTGCCGACCTGCTGATTGGTCAGGTTGCCCTCGGCACCGACAACCGCCTTCGGGTGCGTCTGTCGGCAGACTACGAACGGCTCGAATTTCTGCGTGTGCTGCGCAGCCAACCACGGGAACGCATCGACGACCCTGGCAATCTCTTAGCCCCCAACGCCGTAGAAGCCGCATCGCCCGAAACTATGGAAGCGCCTTCAGATGGCTGAGGTTCAGGCAACACGTCGTTGGGCTGGACGCGTCCTTTTTGTCGGTCTGTCGTTCACCTTTCTGTTCGCCCAGATGTTACCTCTGAACATGGTGCCTGACCGCATCGCAGCACCTGATATTCTGGTCGCCTTCACTCTGGCTTGGGTGATCCGACGTCCAGACCTTACGCCTATCGCCTTAATCGCGCTGGTTCATTTCAGTGCCGATATCTTGCTCGACCGACCACCCGGGCTTTGGGCCGCGTTGATCGTGATCAGCACCGAGATTTTGCGCAATCGTGCCGCCGACCTGCGGGCCTTGGCCTTTCCGTTTGAATGGCTACTCGTCACAGGAACGCTCGTGGGTCTTTACGTGGGCTATCGCGTTATTTTGACCATCTTACTCTTGCAGCAAGCCCCGTTGATGCTGACATTAACCCAACTGACCATCACGATTTTGGTTTATCCTATTGTGGTGTTCTTATCTTACTTCGCTTTCGGGATTAGCCGTCCCGCGATGGGCGAAGTTGACGATCTGGGGAGACGCCTGTGAAACGCCCACCAAAGGACACTGCGCAGAGCCAGCGGGGCATTGGCCGCCGCACTTTGGTCGTGGGTGGGTTGCAGCTTGCGACGGCAGGTCTATTGGCGCTGAAACTACGGTCGATGCAGGTCGAACAGGCAGAGACATTCCGCCTATTGGCCGATGAAAACCGCATTAACATCAAGCTATTACCGCCTGCTCGCGGTTTAATCTATGACCGCCGTGGCGTGTTACTCGCGGGGAACGAACAGAACTATCGCATTACGATGACCCGCGAGGATGCGGGCGACGTTGAAGAGGTTCTCGACCGTCTGTCTCAACTTATCCCACTGTCCGACACCGCGCGTGCGGAAGCTCTCAAAGAGATGAGCAACCGTTCCGCCTTTGTGCCTGTCACCATCGCGGACCGTCTGACGTGGGACGATATCACCCGCGTGACCGTAAATGCCCCTGCCCTGCCCGGTGTAACGACCGAGGTTGGCCTGAGCCGTTATTATTCACAAGGCGCGGACCTCGCCCACGTTATTGGCTATGTCGGTCCCGTATCGGATTTCGACCTCAGCCGCATCGAAAACCCTGATCCTCTCCTCCAGATTCCCAAATTCCAGATTGGGAAGACAGGCGTCGAAGCCAAGATGGAAGAAGTCCTGCGTGGATCGGCTGGCACCCGTCAAATCGAGGTGAATGCCATTGGCCGCGTTATGCGCGAACTGTCGCGTGAAGAGGGGCAGCCCGGTGCCGACCTTCAGTTGACCATCGACAGCGCACTACAAACTTACGTCGAAGCGCGCCTCGAGGGTGAATCCGCTGGCGCCGTGGTGATTGACCTCGAAAACGGTGATCTGCGTGCGGTCGTGTCATCGCCTTCGTTCGATCCGAACCTCTTTGTGCGCGGAATTTCTGTTGCCGAATGGAACGCTTTGAACGAAAACCCGTTCCGCCCCCTCGCCGCCAAAGCCGTGCAAGGCACTTACCCACCGGGGTCGACGTTCAAGATGATCACCGCGCTTGCGGCACTCGAAGACGGCGTGTTGGACCCCGAAGAGACGATCCTGTGTCGTGGCTACACCGAAGTGTCTGGCACCCGTTTCCACTGCTGGAAAAGCGGCGGGCACGGCAACGTCAACTTACATGACAGCCTCAAACAGTCCTGTGACTGCTACTATTACGAGGTCTCCCAGCGCGTCGGCATTGATAAGATTTCGGCAATGGCACGGCGGTTTGGCCTAGGCGTCCGACATGACCTCCCCTTGTCGGCAGTGGCCGAAGGGCTTGCACCCGATAAAGAGTGGAAAGCCACCGTTCGCGGTGAGGATTGGCGGATTGGTGACACGGTCAACGCATCCATCGGACAGGGCTATGTCCTAGCCTCGCCGCTCCAGCTGGCGATCATGTCCGCACGCATCGCAACCGGACGCACCATCACACCACGCCTGATCCACACGATCGACGGTATCGAGACACCAAAGCAGAGCGACGACACAATCGGCCTCAACGAAAACTACCTCCGCCGTATTCGTGCAGCGATGGATGCGGTGTCAAACAACAACCGTGGCACAGCCTATGGGTCGCGGATCAACGTCTCCGACAAACGCATGGGCGGAAAGACTGGCACCAGTCAGGTGCGCCGCATCACCGCAGAGGAACGCGCGCGTGGCGTGACGAGCAACGCCGACCTACCATGGGAACGCCGTGACCACGCGTTGTTTGTGGGCTTTGCCCCCGTGGATGATCCAAAATACGCGGTTGCGGTCGTTGTCGAACACGGTGGTGGCGGGTCCGCTGCCGCTGCGCCAATTGCGCGCGACGTGATGCTTCAAGCCCTCTACGAAGGGCAGCCTCCGTTGGAAGCGTATCCGTCGAACGTGCGAGGCCGCATTTCGGAACAGCAACGCGCAATCCAAAACCGCGTTCAACCTGGGGCCATTCAAGGCAACGATAGGGCCTGACATGAGCTACCTCGAATATAACGTGAAATCGGTTCCGACGGGGTTCAGAAAGCTCCTCTTTCTAAACTGGCCGATCATTCTATTACTCTGCGCGATCTCAAGCGCGGGCTTTATTATGCTCTATTCCGTCGCTGGCGGCTCCATAAACCCTTGGCTCGAACCGCAATTGAAACGCTTTGCGTTGGGCATGGCGGTGATGTTGGGCATCGCAATGATTCCGATCTGGTTTTGGCGCAACGTCTCTGCGGTCGGCTATATCGTTTCTGTCCTCCTCTTGATCGCGGTTGAGCTTTTCGGCGAAGTCCGCATGGGGGCCCAGCGCTGGATCAACCTCGGCTTTATGGTGCTTCAACCGTCGGAATTGGCAAAAATCACCGTCGTGATGTTCCTCGCCTCCTATTACGACTGGCTGCCTCTGAACCGCAAATCCCACCCACTTTGGGTCTTTATACCCGTGATGATCATCATGGTGCCCACGGCGCTGGTCCTAAAACAGCCCGACCTTGGAACAGCCTTGCTCGTGATGATTGGTGGTGGCACGATCATGTTCCTCGCCGGCGTCCATTGGGCCTACTTTGCAGCCGTCATCGCAAGCGGGGTCGGCGTCGTGTGGGCCGTGATGGTATCCAAAGGCCAATCTTGGCAGTTGTTGAAAGACTACCAATACCGTCGAATTGAGACCTTCCTCGATCCAGCCAGTGATCCGCTGGGCGCGGGGTATCACATCACACAAGCAAAAATCGCACTCGGCTCGGGCGGGTGGACAGGACGCGGGTTCATGCAAGGCACGCAATCGCGCCTGAACTTCCTGCCCGAAAAGCATACCGACTTTATTTTCACCACCTTGGCCGAAGAATTTGGTTTTATCGGTGCCACGACCCTATTGGCTCTCTATGTTGCGCTGATTTTGATCTGCATTTTCACGGCCCTACAAAACCGCGACAGGTTCGGATCTTTGCTGACATTGGGCATCACGATGACATTTTTCCTCTATTTCGCGGTGAATATGTCGATGGTGATGGGCATGGCGCCGGTCGTGGGTGTACCTCTGCCGATGGTCAGCTACGGCGGTTCGGCAATGTTGGTGCTGTTGGTCGGTTTCGGCCTTATCCAGAGCGCACACGTCCATAGGGCACGATAATGATCAATATTCTCTTTTCCGCTCGTCCGCAGCTTTGGGACATATACCGAGATCTTCTGATCGAGGCCTGCGCGGCTAAAGGCGTCGACATCAACCTCGGCACGGATATTCCTGCGGAACAGGTCGACTATATCATCTTCGCGCCCAACCCGACGTTGACTGACTTTTCGCCCTTCACCCGCTGCAAAGCGGTACTTAGCCTTTGGGCAGGGGTCGAAACCATCGCCCCAAATACCACCCTGACCCAGCCGCTGTGCCGATTGGTTGATACTGGACTGACCCAAGGCATGGTCGAATGGGTGACGGGCCATGTTTTGCGCCATCATCTGGGTATGGATCAGCAGATCAAAAACCAAAACGGCGAATGGGCCCCCGTGGCACCACCGCTGTCAAAGGATCGACCTGTCACGATTCTCGGGCTCGGGGAACTTGGTGCAGCCTGCGCTAAGTCATTGGTGCAGCTTGGATTCCCAGTGACTGGTTGGAGCAGAACACCAAAATCCATCGACGGCATCCGCTGCCTATCGGGATCACCAGCTGAAGCGCTCAAGGACGCGCAAATCGCGGTTCTTTTGCTGCCTCTCACGTCGCAGACCGAAAATATTTTGGACGCAGACGCACTGGCCACGATGTCCAAAGGCGCGTTTGTAATCAATCCAGGTCGGGGTGCACTGATCAACGACCATGCGCTATTGGCCGCACTCAACTCTGGGCAGGTTGTACACGCCACGTTGGACGTGTTCCGTGTCGAACCGCTCCCCGCAGATCACCCCTACTGGGCGCACCCTAATGTTACGGTCACGCCCCATATCGCCAGCGAAACGCGACCCGAAACGGCTGTTGAACAAATCGCGGAAAATCTGCGCCGTGCCGAAGCAGGCGAGCCACTCCTAAACCTCGTCGATCGGACCCGAGGCTATTAACGCAGCTTTGGCGGACGCGCTGGGTCCATGCCTGGGTTAGACCCTGGGATGGCTTGTGGAACCTCTGGTTTCGGCAAATCGAACCGCAGCCCAACACGTTCCAGTCGCGCGACAAAATCGCTGTCTGCAGGCACAAAGGTGACGTCGATCATACCTGCGTCCACGCCTGAAAACGTCAGCGCTTCGGCAACAGCACGTGCTAAGGCAGGTTCTGCGCCTTCGACAGCGCCCACATAGGTCAGAATATGACCGCGTGCGCCCGTGTCATAGGTCACGCCAGAAAGATAAGCGACCTCGGCCAATCCTCCAGCCGTCGCAAGTTTGCGGTCCAATCCTGTCACGACAGACTCGGGTAACCCTTTGGGAGCCGTGATTTCAACAGGACGCGCTTGGGCTTCTTCTGGTGCATTGCCAAGCGTTTCAATCAGCCATTCAATAGCCGAAGGTGGGATCAGGATCGACGAGGGCTGACCAAGGTTCACCCCCATACCGACGCCCTGCCCGACCAACATCTGCGCAAGACCACGCCCCGACAGAGCCGCATAGCTCGCTGCCCGCTCTGCAAAATCGGCCAGACGCTCTTCGCGGTCAAAGACGAGGACATATTGCACATCGTCGGCTTCAATCACTTCGGGATTGATATCGTCATCGCCCTCAGGCTCTGACGCCAGCAAAAGGAACATCTCGGTATCGGCGAGGCGTTCGTAGAACCGCAGACGCGCCGCATCATTCTCGGGGTCGACATCCATCGCAGCGTGGGCGGTATCGAGCTCTGTCATCATGGAACACCTCATCCGTTTGCGGTCCGCATATTGGGCTTTGGCCTATTGCGCCGCGTGCCCAAGGGCAAGGGTCGGCTGCGGCGAATAGGACAATTTCCACGATACAAACTAGGCAAACCGATAAATTTCACCAATATGGCCGTAATTGCTCGGATTTGCCGAAAAGCCTTAGCGCAAATGGACACAACAGGGGCCAAAGGCGGTATAGAGCTACACCGCATCGTTGTGATTGACGTCAAGTTACGGTAATCGCACGTCACCTAAATAACGAGGAAAGCTGCATGTACCGCGTCTGGAACTTTCTTACGCAATACTCGCTCCTGCTAATCATCGGGGCGCTTGCCGCTCTCGCATGGGCGAACACCAACCCCGAAAGCTATCACCATTTTGTCGATTATGTTCTGATCGATAACTTCTTTATCGGTCACCTGCATGATGACGGCCACGGGCATGTCACACGCACGCTGACTCTCCACTATCTGGTCAATGATGTCCTCATGGCGTTGTTCTTTGCCATCGCAGCCAAGGAAGTCTGGGAAGCGATTATCCTCGAAAATGGGTCCTTGCGCGGCAAGAAAGCTGCAACCCCGCTGATCGCGACCGCTGGTGGCGTGCTTGGTCCAGTGGCTGTTTACCTTGGCCTCGCAGCATTCCTCGGTTCGGACACCTACGATGCCGTGTCCAAAGGTTGGGCGATCCCCACCGCGACAGACATCGCGTTTTCGTACCTCGTTGGTCGTCTGGTGTTCGGCGCTGGTCACCCTGCGGTTCGCTTCCTGCTTCTTCTGGCAATCGCGGACGACGCTGTCGGCCTGTTGATCCTCGCGATCTTCTACCCATCGGGCGATCTGGCTCCGGTTTGGCTGCTGCTCTCGTTCGGCGCTGCCATCGCAGTCTTCGTGCTGGCAAACTGGCTGCCCCGCCATCTGGACCGCGGCAATCAAGCCCGCCCGAACTCCACTTGGGTGCGCAAAAAACTGTCGTTCTGGCCCTACGCGATTGCGGCGGCTCTTAGCTGGTATGGCTTCCAAGAGTCGGGCATTCACCCTGCACTTGGCCTCCTGCCGATCGTTCCAACAATCCCTCATGCGGACCGTGCGTTCGGCTTCTTCTCTGACGCTGAAACTCACCTGCATGACCTGCTCAACGACATCGAACACGCGTTGAAGTATCCCGTTGAAATCATCCTGTTGTTCTTCGGCCTCTTGAACGCTGGTGTAGAGTTTAAATCCATCTCTGAACCGACTTGGCTCGTGCTTGCTGGTCTGCTGATCGGCAAACCCCTCGGCGTGATGATCATGGGCTGGATCGCGGCGAAACCACTTCGCCTTGGCCTGCCAGAAGGCATGCGGATCATCGACCTCTTCGTAATCGGCTGTGTCGCCGCGATTGGCTTTACCGTGGCTCTGTTCGTGGCCTCGGTTGCCTTTGACGCTGGTCCTGTTCAGGACGCAGCTAAAATGGGTGCGTTGTTCAGCTTCTTTGCTGCCGCCATTTCAATCGTCGCCGGCAAACTGACCGGCGTTCAAAAAGTGAACTAATACTTAACGCGGCCCGCCTTCACAATTTGAGGCGGGCCGCGAAATCATTGTATTTTTCCTCTTCGATCCGACATAATGAGGGGAAAATTGCCAAACAGTTTGGCACAACCATGACCCAACAATGGGCGCCCGAGCAGGGCAGAGCGGATCGCGATGCTTGAATTCGTAAACGTGAGCAAGTCCTTTTGGACCGGAAAACAGCGCAAGGTCATCCTTGATCGCGCATCGTTTCGTGTGGACCTCGGCAACTCGCTTGGCATTTTGGCCCCGAACGGCACGGGTAAGACCACGCTGATCAACATGATGTCCGGCTTGGAAAAACCCGACGAAGGCGAAATCCATCGTAAGTGCAGGATTTCATTCCCGCTGGGGTTTATGGGCGGACTCGTCACGCGCCACACAGGCAAAGAGAACACCCGCTACATCGCGCGCCTCTACGGCCTAGACCCTGACTACATCGAAGCCTTCTGCCGCTGGCTCTGCGATATCAAAGAATACTTCGACATGCCCGTCGGCACCTACAGCCAAGGTATGCGCGCACGGTTGTCTTTTGCGCTGATGTTGGCGCTCGATTTTGATATGTATCTGATCGACGAAGGCATGCCTTCGACAACCGACCAAGAATTTAACCGCAAAGCGGGCGAAATATTAAGAGAACGGTTGGAAACAACAACGGTGGTCATCGTGTCCCACCAAGCCGCCACGCTAGAGCGGTTCGCCAAATCGGCAGCCGTCTTGATGGACGGTCACCTACATATGTTCGATACCTTGGAAGAGGCAAAACAGCTTTATGACTATGAAACCCAAGGCCAGTAAATTCCGCCTACGGACCACCGATCCGAAAGCACCCGATGACAAACCGCAAGCGGCTCGCCCATTGCCACCGCAGCAGCCACAACCGCGCCCGCAGGTCCAGCGCCCTCAACAGGCACGCGCACCGCAACCTGATCAGGCGCAAGAGCAGCCGACGCCGCCCGTTGACGCCAATATCGACAGCCCCGCCGTCGCCTCTGCCGAAGCTGAGATTGATGCGATCCGCAAAGAGGGCCTCACGGGTCGTCAGTTGCGCATGGCGCGGCGTGTCGCGCAAAAACATGGCCTAGCCACGACCTCCGATTTCGACGCCGTCCGCCAATTGCGCCAAAACGGAATTGATCCCTTTGAACGGTCGAGCATCCTCGAACTCGTCGCCCCAAGTGGCGGCGGGAATGGTGGCGGCGCGAACCCTCCCACTGGGACCGCGCTCGCGGCTGGTGGGAAAATGCAACTGCCACAGACGATCCAACAGGGCCGCGCACTCACCGCACCTGATCCCGCTGCCGCCGCAGAACGCCGCGCAAGCGAGATCATGCGCATCCAGCAGGACCTCATTCGCCGCCGCCGCCAACGGTTGGTTTCGCTGTTCTCGCGTCTCGCGATCTTTGTCCTGCTGCCGACGCTGCTGGCGGGCTATTACTACTTTGTCATCGCGACCCCGATGTATGCGACAAAGTCTGAATTCGTGATCCAGCAATCCCAGCCTGCAGGCGGTGCCGCTGGCGGCCTCTCTGGTCTGTTCCAAGGCACATCGCTCGCCACTCAGGCCGATGCGATTGCCGTGCAGTCCTATCTCACGTCCCGTGCCGCTATGGTGCGCCTCGACGAAGAAGAGGGATTCAAAGCCCACTTTAGCCAGGATCACATCGACCCCATTCAGCGCCTTGATCCAGACGCCAGCAATGAGGCCGCCTACAAACTGTATCAGCGTCTCTTGACCATCGGCTATGACCCGACCGAGGGCATCGTCAAAATGGAAATGGTCGCAGCCGACCCACAGACCAGCCAGCGGTTCTCTGAAGCGCTGATCTCATACGCCGAAGAACAGGTTGATCAACTGACGCAGCGTATGCGCGAGGACCAGATGTCCGGTGCAAACGCCAGCTACGAAGAGGCCGAGGCCCGCCGTAAAGAGGCACTTGAGGCCCTTCTAACCATTCAGGAAGACCTCGAAACCTTCAGCCCCGATAGCGAAGCGCAGCTCGTCATGAACCAGATCGGGCAACTTCAGACCAGACGGCAGGATAAGATCCTCGAACTGGCGTCCTTGCAGTCTGTCGCCCGCCCGAACGAAGCCCGCGTAAACGCCGTGAACAGCGAGATCGCGAGCCTTGAAACCTCGATTGAGGACCTGCGCCTACAACTCACCGAAACAACAGGCTCCGGGAATTCACTTGCGTCCAAAACAACGGAACTGCGAGCTGCGGAAGAAAATTATCAATTCCAGATCGCACTGGTACAGCAGGCCCTCACCATGATGGAAACGGCTCGCCTCGAGGCCAACCGTCAGGTGCGCTACCTGTCTCTCGGCGTTGTGCCGATCGCGCCCGATGATCCGACTTACCCCAAAGCTTTTGAGAACACCCTAGTCTCTTTCCTGATCTTCGCAGGGATTTACCTCATGTTCTCACTGACGGCTTCGATCCTCCGCGAACAGGTTTCGTCGTAGATTCTGTGCCCGACTCGCTCTGACATCGAACGTCCCGCCCATTCGGCGGGACGTTTTCGTATTCAGCGTGTCACCAAAGGCTCGAAAACACGCACGGATACCCCTGTTTTCCAATGGCCTAAAAAGAATGCACCAAGAGTAACAGTTTTTTGCCGCTTCCCCCTTGAACCGCCCCGCAGCAGCTTGTAATACCCCCCTCGCTGCTGGGGTGTAGCCAAGTGGTAAGGCACCGGTTTTTGGTACCGCGCACCGTAGGTTCGAATCCTACCACCCCAGCCAGTTTTCCCTTAAGTTTTTGATATATAAGAGAAATTGGCATGCCATTGTCGCAGCTATTTCATCGAAGAACTTAGCTGCGATACATGCGCCGAATACCCCCTTTCCCATGATCAGGATTCTATGACTGGGGACTAGCTGCACGGAACTTGCCTCATCCCACCATTCTGCACAGACCCTGTGGAAATCGGGGCGAAGATTTGCGGAGGCTATTGCGATAACGTGCGCGTATCATAGTCCAACAAGATCGTTCACATCATGGTTTCCAACACGTCGAATAGCTACGGGGCGGTTGCCCGTTTTTTTCATTGGTCTATCGCCCTCTTGATCCTCACCGACATTGTATTGGGGTTGATCGGGGATGCGACCGAACGCAACGCAGAGACTGCTTGGTTCCTCCAGACCCTGTATTCCACACATAAAACCATCGGCGTCGCGGTTCTGCTCCTCGCAGTCCTGCGGGTGATCTGGGCCCTCACCCAGCCCAAACCCGCACCATTGCACCCCGACCGCAAAGCCGAAACCTTTGTGGCCGAAGTCGTACATTGGGCGCTCTATGGCGCGATTTTCGTGATGCCTTTGTCTGGATGGGTGATGCATTCGGCCGAGACGGGCTTTGCTCCGATTTGGTGGCCCTTCGGTCAAAACCTCCCGTTCGTTCCAAAGTCTGAGTCCGTCGCTCATATCGCGGGGGCCGTTCACGGGCTGTCCGCTATTGTCATCTACCTCACCGTCGGCGCGCATATCGCTGGTGCGCTGAAACACGCGATTATCGACCGCGATGCTACTCTGGCCCGTATGACCAAAGGCACGGCTGCAGGTTCGAAGACGTCATCGGGCAGCCATATTGCTGCGATGGTTCCCGCAACGATCCTTTGGGTCGCCGTCATCGCAACGCCTATTCTGACACAACCCGCTCACGAACACGGCCCTGAAACGGTTGCCGTCGAAACGGCGTCAGATGCGAATTGGCAGGTCGAGAACGGGACCCTCACATTTACGGTCGCGCAAATGGGGGCGCCTGTGACAGGCCAGTTCGGCGCTTGGACGGCATCGATCCAGTATGGCGACGCGGGGTCGGGTGAGGTTGAGGTCATCATCGACACCACGTCTCTCACCCTCGGGTCGGTCACTGATCAGGCCAAAGGAGCGGAGTTCTTTGACACCTCCAACTACACCACTGCCGTCTTTGCTGCCGACATCGAACAGATCGACGGGGTATCGCACCGCGCGAATGGGACGCTGACACTGGTCGGTCAAACCATCCCTGTGGTTCTGGACTTCACGCTCAACCGCGACGGTGATGCCGCGACAATGACGGGCACAGCATCACTGGATCGCCGCGATTTCGGGATGGGATCGGGTTACACGGATGAATCGACGGTTGGCTTTGGCGTCACAGTCGATGTGGCCCTCACCGCCACACGAACCCGTTAAACAAAAAAGCCGCCGGATCGCTCCGGCGGCTTTCGCATTCACTTTGGTTCGGATTATTCAGCTGGAACCATTGCTTCGATCGAAATCTCGATGGCCACTTCGTCGCTGACGTAAGGCGCGAACATTCCCATATCAAAGTCCGAACGCAGAACAGTGGTGGTCGCGTTGAAACCAACCCACGGCAGGTTCGCCATCGGGTGGTCGCCCATCTGGGTCATGGTTGCGTCCAGAACAACCGATTTGGTGATGCCGTTCACAGTCAGGTCACCAGTGATGAGGCCCGTGTTTTCGCCAGTCACTTCGATGCCAGTCGAGGCAAAGGTGATCAGCGGAGCAGCGCCCGCACCAAAGAAATCGTCCGACAGGAAGTGTGCGTCGCGCTCATTCCAGCCGGTAATCAGACTGTCAGCTTTGACTTCGACGGTCACAGACGACGCCGCTGGGTTTTCAGCGTCGAACGAGATCGCGCCGTCAAAGCCCGAGAACATGCCAGTCGTGGTCGAGAAGCCAAGGTGGTTATAGGAGAACACGATCTGGCTGTGCGATGCATCCAAAACGTAATTTACAGGCTCTGCAGCCACAGCAGTTGCGAGGCCAAAGACCGCAGCTGACGTAAGGAAGAACTTTTTCATAATATACTCTCTTGGGTTGTGTGAGAACTGATCCAGACACTTAACCGAAACATTTGGTTCGGCAATTCACAGTGGCGGAACAGGGTCTGTGTTTTGGCGAACAGCCCGTCGCGCCAAAGTGACTTGCTAATGACGTAAGGGCAGGCCACCCACATTTTACCCTTCGATCAAAAAATACTTTTAATTTCGCCTGTGGTCTGGTCTGTCCTGTGGATGCATCGCGCAATTCAGGCTACCATCCTGACATTGCCCAGAGGTTTTGGAGCTTTCTATGACTGTAGACGCCCGCCAAGGCGCCACCACAATGCAGGCCGCGCATCAAGTGCCCGCAACGACTGATACGGCCCATGCGTTCGAACGAAACGCGGGCTGCCCCCTTGATATGTCCATGTTCGACGGACACGCCGTCAACCTAAGCGCCACGGAACGGCGCGCGGCGACACTCACAACCCGCAGATCAGTAAAGAAAGCGCATCAGGCGGCCTGGCTCGTGAACGCGATCCGCATGATCGACCTGACGACTCTCTCTGGTGACGACACACGCGAACGTGTGCGCAGGCTGTGTGCTAAGGCTGCCCAACCCCTGTCCCCACAGCTTAAGGCCGCAATCGGGATGGAGGGCATGCGCCTCACAACTGGCGCTGTCTGCGTTTACCCCACGATGGTGCGACACGCGATTGAGGCGCTCGATGGCACTGGCATTCCTGTCGCCTCGGTCGCCACTGGTTTTCCGGCTGGTTTGACGCCCCTGAACCTCCGCCTCGCTGAAATCCGTTATGCGGTCGAAGAAGGTGCCGAAGAAATCGACATCGTGATTTCCCGCGAACTGGCGCTCAAAGAAAACTGGTCACAGCTTTACGACGAAATCGCCGCAATGCGCGAGGCCTGTGGGCCCGCCCACATGAAAGCGATCCTAGCTACAGGCGAATTGCGTACGCTTCGCAATGTCTATGCGGCCTCGATGGTCGCGATGCAGGCGGGTGCCGATTACATTAAGACCTCCACCGGCAAAGAAGGCGTGAACGCCACCCTGCCCGTCTCACTCACTATGGTGCGCGCACTTCGGGACTACGGCGCTGAAACTGGGTTCAAAATTGGGTTCAAACCTGCGGGCGGCATCAAATCCGCCAAAGAAGCCATCGCATGGCAAATCCTGATGAAAGAGGAAATGGGCCGCGATTGGTTGAACCCTGATCTGTTCCGCTTTGGCGCATCCTCTATGCTGGGCGACATTGAACGCCAGATCGAACATTTCGTCACAGGCCGCTATTCCGCCGCCAACCGCCACGCCACCGCGTAAGAGAGTTCAGATGACCGATATTACACCGCTTCTTTCCGACCTCGATTACGGCACCGCACCAGAGGACGCATCTATCGTTCGCAAATGGCTCGACGATCATAAGGCTGGCTTTGGCCATTTCATTGACGGCGCGTTTACGCCCGCAGGCGAAACCTTTACCGTCACAGACCCCGCAACGGGCGATGTCATTGCCCAAGTGACCCAAGGCACGAACGCCGACGTGGACAAGGCCGTTGCTGCCGCGAACAAGGCTCAGCCGAAATGGGCGAAACTGTCGGGTCATGAACGTGCCAAACACCTCTATGCTTTAGCGCGTCACATCCAACAGCATGCGCGGTTTCTGTCCGTCTTGGAAACCATCGACAACGGCAAACCGATCCGCGAAAGCCGCGATATCGACATCCCACTGGTCGCTCGCCATTTCTACCACCATGCAGGCTGGGCCGAAATTCTGTCGGACGAATTCCCGAACATGGATGCCGTTGGCGTTTGCGGTCAGGTGATCCCGTGGAACTTCCCGCTGCTGATGCTCGCATGGAAAATCGCGCCCGCGTTGGCAGCGGGTAACACCGTTGTTCTAAAACCCGCTGAATACACGCCGCTGACCGCGCTGGCCTTTGCCGAGATCGCGGCGGAGTGTGGCCTGCCCAAAGGCGTGCTGAACATCGTAACGGGTGATGGCGCGACGGGTGCTGCCATCGTCGGCCACAAGGACATCCAAAAGGTCGCCTTTACGGGATCAACCGAGGTGGGCCGCATCATTCGCGACCAGATCGCTGGTTCGGGCAAGGCGCTGACCCTCGAACTTGGCGGTAAATCCCCGTTCATCGTCTTTGCAGATGCTGACCTCGATGCCGCCGTCGAAGGCGTCGTCGATGCCATCTGGTTTAACCAAGGTCAGGTCTGCTGTGCAGGGTCCCGCATCCTCGTGGCAGAGGCCGTTGCCCCTCGCTTTACCGCTCTCTTGAAAACCCGCATGGCAAAGCTACGCGTTGGTGATCCGCTCGACAAAAACACGGATGTCGGCGCGATTGTGCATCCCGTTCAGGCTGACCGCATTCGTGATCTGGTCCAAAAGGGCCAAGACGCAGGCGCCGTCCTGCACCAAATCCCCGCACCGCAGGGCTGTTTCTACCCCCCGACCCTCGCGACCGATGTCGAACCCGCGTCGATCCTGTGGGAAGAAGAAATCTTTGGCCCCGTGGTCACGCTCACGACCTTCCGCACGGTCGATGATGCCATCGCATTGGCGAACAACACGCGCTACGGCCTCGCGGCGTCGATCTGGTCAGAGAACATCAACCTCTGCCTCGACATCGCATCCAAGGTCAAAGCGGGCGTTGTCTGGATCAATGCGACCAACATCTTTGATGCAGCTGCTGGCTTTGGCGGCTACCGCGAAAGCGGGTTTGGCCGCGAAGGTGGCCGCGAGGGGATGCTGTCCTACCTGAAACCCGCGTCGGTCAAATCGGGCAAGGCAGAACCCGCCCCCGCCGCACTGGATGCCGCCGTTGGCCTATCAACGACCAACGACGTTGACCGCACGGCCAAGCTCTATATCGGTGGGAAACAAGCACGCCCTGACAGTGGCTATTCCTACACCGTGTCTGGCGCGAAAGGCCCCGTAGGACTCGCCCCACTTGGCAGCCGTAAGGACATCCGCAACGCCGTTGAAGCCGCTGCCAAGGCCTCTGGCTGGGGCAAGGCGACAGGTCACAACCGCGCGCAGGTCCTCTATTACATTGGTGAAAACCTCTCGGCCCGCGCGAGCGAATTCGCGGACCGCTTGCAGTCCTTCGGCGCCAACAAAGGTACCGCGCAAACAGAAGTCGAGGCCGCAATCCGTCGCTGTTTCTGGTATGCGGCTCAGGCCGACAAATTCGACGGTGCGGTTCACTCCACCCAGTCGCGCATGGTCACATTGGCGATGAACGAGCCATTGGGAGTCGTCGGGATCGCTTGCCCCGACCGCCATCCGCTGCTCGGGTTTATCTCAACCGTGCTGCCAGCCATCGCGACCGGCAATGCCGTGGTCGCCGTGCCATCGCAGACCCACCCACTTGCCGCGACGGATTTTTACCAGATTCTCGAAACTTCTGACGTGCCCGCTGGCGTCGTCAACATCGTCACTGGCCCGCGTGAGGAACTCTCCAAAACGCTCGCCCAGCACGATGAAGTCGCCGCCATGTGGTATTTCGGAACGGCAGACGGCTGCGCCATGGTGGAAAAGGCATCGACCGGGAACCTGAAACAAACGTGGACCGAAGTCGCAGGCACCCGTGATTTTGCATCCACCGCAGGGCAAGGGCGCGAATTCCTCGCCCGTGCGACCCAAGTGAAAAACATCTGGGTCCCCTACGGCGAATAACCCCAGTAGGTGCAGCCCTTTGATCAAAGGGGCTGCACCAAACACTTGCAACACTCGGCAATTCTAGCCATGCAGTGCGCGTGACTATTGCATCTGAATCCCAGTCTGATCGTTTGGCCACCCTTGGGTGGACCTCGTTCTATGTCGACCAATTGTCCGACGACGAGGCTGGCCTCGTGCCGATGCGCGTCGCGACTGTCCACCGCAGCCGAATGACGGCCACGACAGGGACGGATTCCATACGTCTGGTTCTGGGCCACAATGTCCGAACCACTGATTTCGCGGTCGGCGATTGGGTCCTGGTCGAACCTGACACCTCGCTTTTGGTGCGCCGCCTTGACCGTCATTCCCTGCTCCAACGCCGTACCGAAGGGGGCCGCGATCACCAGCTGATCGCCGCAAACGTTGACACGCTCTTTATCGTCACCTCCTGCAACGACGATTTTAACCCTGCACGGTTAGAGCGGTATCTAGCCCTCTCGAATGAGGCAGGCACGACCCCCGTCATCGTTCTGACGAAGGCCGACCAAACCACCGAACTCGACCGATACAAGACCGAGGCCGCCGCCATCCAGCGCGACCTGACCGTAGTCACGGTCAACGGCAAATCCCCTGACGCGGCCAAAGTCCTCGCGCCGTGGTGCGGCGCGGGTCAAACGGTTGCCCTGATCGGATCGTCTGGCGTTGGCAAATCAACACTCTTGAACACGCTCGCTGATAAAGCCCCCGACGAGGCCCAAGCCACGGGCGGCATCCGCGAATCCGATGCCAAGGGACGCCACACGACTACATCGCGGTCGCTGCATGCCATTGAAGGCGGTGGCTGGGTCATCGACACCCCAGGCATGCGCACCCTTCACGTCAGCGATCTGTCGGTCGGACTCGACCTACTCTTTGCCGAAATCGTAGAGCAAGCCGACAACTGCCGCTTTCGCAATTGCACCCACGCCCACGAACCGGGTTGCGCCGTCCAAGCCGCCGTCGCCCGCGGCGAAATCGACGCGGCGCGCCTAGATCGCTGGCACAAGCTCCAAGACGAAAACCGCACCAACACGCCCGTTCAAAGTGGCCCGCGCGGGAAAAAGGTCACAAAACCGTCGGGGCGCAGGCGCTAAGCACACAACGAAAAAGGGCGGCTCTAACAGCCGCCCTTTCGTTAGTTCTATTCAGCGCAAATCAGCCGCACTTGGAATATCCGCATGATGGGCAAGAGGCGCAGCCGCTTTCCATTTTCATGCCGTATTCACCGCAGGATGGGCAAGGTTTGCCGCGCGGGGCTTCGCCGACGACCATAACTTCGGCTTGCGGATCGACCTTGAGGTGCTTGCCTTCGCCTTCGATAAAGCCAATCGCCACCATGTGCTGCTCCAGCACACCACCGATAGCCGCGAGGATCGACGGGACGTATTTACCCTTCATCCATGCACCACCACGCGGGTCGAATACAGCCTTCAGCTCTTCGACAACAAACGACACATCACCACCGCGACGGAAAACGGCCGACACCATGCGGGTCAGTGCAACAGTCCACGCAAAGTGCTCCATGTTTTTGGAGTTGATGAAGACCTCGAACGGACGGCGATGACCGGCGATCACAACGTCATTGACGGTGATATAGATCGCATGCTCGCTATCCGGCCATTTGACCTTGTAGGTGTTACCTTCGAGGGCGGCCGGGCGGTCCAGCGGCTCGGACATGTAGATGACTTCCGCATCGGTCGAAGTGGTCTCTGGTGCCTCCGACGGGGTCTTGTCCGACGATTCAGACACCGACAGAACCGAACCCGTCACATCGTTCGGACGGTAGGTGGTGCAGCCCTTACAGCCTGTCTCGTAAGCTTCCATGTAGACTTCTTTGAACGAGTCAAAGTCGATGTCTTCGGGGCAGTTGATGGTTTTCGAAATCGACGAGTCGATCCATTTCTGCGCAGCTGCCTGCATGCGTACGTGCGCCAGAGGCGCGAGCGTCTGAGCGTTCACAAAGTAGCTCGGCAGTTCTGCGTCTGCGCCGAATTTATCACGGTAGAGTTTGACCGCGTAATCGACGACTTCTTCTTCGGTGCGCGAACCGTCTTTTTGTAGAACCTTTCGAGTGTAAGCGTAAGCAAACACAGGTTCGATGCCCGACGATACGTTGCCAGCGTAGAGCGAAATGGTGCCTGTCGGCGCGATCGAAGTCAGCAGCGCATTGCGGATGCCGTGCTCTGCGATTGCGTCTTTCACGTCCTGATCCATGATCTTGAGCGAACCGGACGCGAGGTATTTGTCTTTGTCAAAGAGTGGGAAGGCGCCCTTCTCTTTGGCCAATTCAACAGACGCGAGGTAGGACGCGCGAGCGATCTGTTTCATCCATGCTTCGGTTTGCGCGGCGGCTTCTTCGGTGCCGTATTCCAGACCAACCATCAGCAGCGCGTCAGCCAAACCAGTGACGCCCAGACCGATACGACGCTTAGCCGCCGCTTCTTGGGCCTGCGCCTCAAGCGGGAAGCGCGACGCGTCCACAACGTTGTCCATCATACGCACAGCGGTCGCCACGAGGTCATCGAGCTGTTCAACGTTCAGACGAGCGTCTTTTTCGAACGCGTTCTCAACCAGACGCGCCATGTTGATCGAGCCGAGCAGACATGCGCCGTAAGGCGGCAGCGGCTGTTCACCACATGGGTTAGTCGCTGCGATGGTTTCGCAGTAGGACAGGTTATTCATCTCATTGATGCGGTCGATAAAGATCACGCCCGGTTCAGCGTAATCGTAGGTCGACTGCATGATGGTGTTCCAAAGATCACGCGCGTTGACGGTCTTGTAGACCTTACCGTCATAGATCAGTTCCCACGATTTATCCGCCTTAACCGCTTCCATGAACGGATCAGTGACGAGCACCGACATGTTGAACATGCGCAGACGTGCGGGGTCGGATTTCGCGGTGATGAACTGTTCGATATCGGGGTGATCACAGCGCATCGTGGCCATCATCGCACCACGGCGCGAACCAGCAGACATGATCGTGCGGCACATCGCATCCCAAACATCCATGAATGACAGCGGGCCAGACGCGTCAGCAGCCACACCTTTGACCAGCGCGCCTTTGGGACGAATCGTCGAAAAGTCGTAACCGATGCCGCCGCCCTGCTGCATGGTCAGCGCCGCTTCTTTGAGCATGTCGAAAATGCCGCCCATCGAATCCGGCACGGTGCCCATAACAAAGCAGTTGAACAGAGTGACCGAGCGCGCGGTACCAGCACCAGCGGTGATGCGGCCAGCAGGCAGGTATTTGAAATCTTCCAGAGCGCCGTAGAACTTATCTTCCCATTTCTTGGGGTCTTTTTCGACAGCCGCCAATGCCCGCGCAATCCGACGCCACGAATCTTCGACGGTGCCATCCAAAGGTTTGCCGTCGGCATCCTTGAAACGGTACTTCATATCCCAGATTTGTTCGGCAATTGGGGCGGCGAAACGAGTCATTCGGTCAATCCTCTGTCGGCATTCATATATGGCTGGACCGCATAGATATTGTGATGAAACTCGTGAGGCAACACAAAATATTGCCTTGCCCACAGGTTTATTTGCTCTATCTAGCTATGCTTCGGAGACCATAAGTTATGACCAAATTCACCCACTTAATCAAGCTATCGGTCGGCACAGAAGGCGTTTCAGACCTTGCTGATTGGCAGAAAACCGTTGCTGCACGGACCTCTGACGGATTGCCGCGCCATGTGACTCGCATGTGGCCGAAACGTGAGGACGAGGTTCTGAACGGTGGATCGATCTATTGGGTGATCAAAGGTGTGATCCTCTGCCGCCAAACGATTCTGCGTTTGGATGAGGTCACAGGACACGACGGTATCCGCCGCTGCGCAATCGTGCTTGATCCTGAACTGGTGCGCGTTGAGCCGACGCAGAAACGTGCATTCCAAGGCTGGCGATACCTGAAACCCGAGGACGCCCCCGCCGATCTAGGCCGCGCCAAAGAGGGAGAGGCCGATCTGCCCCCGTCCCTCTCTGCCGCATTGGCCGAAATTGGTGTTCGGTAGGACCGCTTAGATACCCAGCAGGTCTTCGAGCTGCCCCAAAACCAGACGATCTTCGTTCGACCAATCCGCAGAACGCGATTTGAACAAAGTCGCCTGTGACGAGTGAACCAGCGAATCCGATAGGATTTTCAGGTTATTCGCCCGCAGCGTTTCACCCGTCGACGTAATATCCGCGACCGCTTCGGCGGTTTCATTGCGAACGGTGCCTTCTGTCGCGCCTTGGCTATCGACCAACTGATAATCGGCAACGCCGTGTTCCCGCAGGAATTCCCGCACCAGGCGGTGATATTTGGTCGCGATGCGCATACGATAACCATGGGTCCGACGGAACTGAGCCGCCGCCGCATCGAGATCGTCGAGCGTCTCTACATCGACCCACGAGGTTGGCACCGCGATGATCAGATCAGCGCCACCGAATCCCATGCCCGCCAGTTCCGTGACACGGGTTTCCCAGCTCGGCACTTTCTCCCGAACGAGATCCGATCCTGTGACGCCCAAATGGATTCGCCCAGCCGTCAATTCACGCGGAATTTCCCCCGCCGACAAAAGCACCAGTTCAACGCCGTCGATCCCCTCGACCGCACCAGAGTATTCGCGCTCTGACCCGGTTTTCTTTAGCGTTAGTCCACGCTCTTCGAACCAGTCAAAAGTCTTATCCATCAACCGCCCTTTGGACGGCACACCGAGCTTGATCGTCATAACGTATCCCTCAGCGCGAGAACGAGTTCAGGACGGATCACGCCGCCTACCGCAGGCACGGCACGGCCACGACCCAGAACATGGGTGAGTGCATCATACCGTCCACCCGACGCTACGGGCGGCAAATCAGGGCGTTTGTCCGCGTAAAAGCCAAACACAAATCCGTCGTAGTATTCGAGTGTGGTCCGACCAAAGTTGCCTTCGAAATCGAGGGCATCAACGTCAATCCCTGCCTTCGACAACGCCTCAAGACGTTGGCTGAACCGCTGAACGGCAGCGCCAATCGATGGCATATCAACCGCGATATCGCGCAGGTGGCTCAAGACATTCGGAGATGTTTCCCGCAGGCTCAGGATTTCGTCCAGCAGGGCAATCTGTTCAGACGCAATCGGGGCCGCCGCCGCATCTTCGCGGAGCGCATCAATGCGGGCCTCAACCTCGACACGGGTGCGAACACCGTGGCTGGTATCAATCCCCTTGAACGGATCATCGCTCGCCAAAAGTGCAGTGCGTGACGCAGGCACAGGCGTTTTCCCACCGAACCGATCGAGAAGTGCACGGAACCGACGCGGGCGCCAGATATGACGCAAAAGCGCAGCCTTGCGGGCCTCAGTCGTTGACAGCCCACGCACCGCAGCCATCAAAATTCCCAAATCACCCGTCGCAGCGCGAACAGGCAAACCTTCGAGAGCTTTGGAAATCAGGGTGAAAACCTCGGCGTCCGCATGATTGGGCGCCTTGCCGTCAAAGACCTCATAGCCGACCTGAACATATTCGTTCGGCCGCGATGTATCGTCTTCCTGCATACGGAACACTTTGCCCGAGTAGGTATAGCGGGCAGGTTCTGCGTTGGTTTCCATGTGCCACTGCACCACAGGAACGGTAAAGTCAGGACGCAGCATCATTTCGCCGCGCAACCCATCATAGGTCACATAGGCGCGGGCTCGGATGTCTTCGCCGTAGAGATCCAACAGGGTCTCAGCGGGCTGGAGGATATCCGTCTCAACGATCTGCGCGCCCTGCGCTTCAAACAGCGCACGAATACGGCGCGCTTCGGCGTTTGCTTGGATCAAGCCTGTCATTTCTTCTGGCTTTCCAAAATCTCTCGCACTTTCGCGACCAGATCACCGCGCGGCACTTCGTACTGGCTTGGACGTTCTTTCCATTCGTCAAGCGTTGCGTTCTGCGCGATCTGCGCACCAAGGATCAGGTCCTTGATCTGCACAACGCCGTTCTCTTTTTCAGAACCACCCTCGATCACAGCGATCGGAGAATTGCGTTTGTCCGCGTATTTCAGCTGATTGCCAAAGTTCTTGGGGTTCCCCAGATAAACTTCGGATCGAATACCCGCGTTGCGCAGTTCCGCGACCATCGCCTGATAGTCCGCCATGCGGTCCTTATCCATCACGGTAACAACAACGGGACCAGCGGCCTCATTGCTCATCCGCCCTTTGGCGCGCAGTGCAGCCAACAGGCGGTCAACACCGATAGAGACACCTGTCGCAGGGACTTCTTGACCCGTGAACCGTTTCACGAGGTCATCGTAACGACCACCACCAGACACGGACCCGAACTGACGTGGACGCCCTTTTTCGTCGAGGATTTCAAAGGTCAGTTCAGCCTCGAACACGGGACCAGTGTAGTAACCAAGGCCACGCACCACCGACGGGTCGATCAGGATACGGTCAGAGCCATAGCGCTGCGCGTCCAAAAGCTCTGCCATATACTCAAGCTCGTTCACACCGTCGTTGCCGACGACCGAAGCGCCAACCAACTCGCGCAGACGCGCAGCCGTTGCTGCTCCGCTTTCGCGACGTGCATTCATAAAGCCCATGACGATATCGGCCTGCTCGTCCGACAGACCTGCACCTTTGGTAAAGTCGCCAGAATCGTCCATACGGCCTTTGCCGATCAGAAGGCGAACGCCCTCTTCGCCGAATTTGTCGAACTTATCTATGGCGCGCAAAACGATGCCGCGTTCATCAACGAACTTTTCGGGATCGGTCGGGTCGAGAACGCCAGCGACTTCCATCACGCCGTTCAGAACTTTGCGGTTGTTCACGCGAACAATGTAGTCACCACGCGGAATACCCACGGTTTCCAGCGTATCCGACAGCATCGCGCAAATCTCTGCGTCTGCGGCAACGGTTGGCGATCCAACGGTATCCGCATCGCACTGATAAAACTGACGGAACCGACCCGGACCCGGCTTTTCATTGCGCCAAACAGGACCCATCGCATAGCGGCGATATGGCGACGGCAGATCGTTGCGATACTGCGCGGCCACACGCGCCAGCGGCGCGGTCAAGTCATAGCGCAGCGCGACCCAGTCCTTTTCATCCTCTTGCCACGCGAACACACCCTCGTTCGGGCGGTCCACGTCAGGTAGAAATTTACCAAGCGCCTCAACGGTCTCAACAGCCGAGGTTTCCAGCGCCTCAAACCCGTAGCGATGATACACTTCGGCAATCTGACCGAGCATATGGCTCCGCTCGGTGACTTCTGCACCGAAGTAATCACGGAAACCTTTGGGCGTTTCTGCCTTGGGGCGGGGCTGTTTCTTTACCTTGGCCATCTTATTCCTCGAGGGTCGGCTATCGGGTCTGCGTTTAACCCGCCAATGGCCTAAGGGCAACGCGAAGGTTGCAGGTTACTGGCGGGGTCACATCAGACGTGCTATCTGGGCGATATGACAAATATTACCGACCTCGAAGAAAAAATCGCTCACCTGACCCGCACCGTCGACGATCTGTCGGATGTTGTGGCCCGTCAGGAACGCGAACTCGCTCTCGTGATGCGCCGCGTTGGCCTTCTGATGGAGCGCGAGGCCGAACGCGAGGCCGCCTCAGGCGACGGCGTCCCGCTGGCCGATCAGCGCCCGCCGCACTGGTAATCAGTGTTCGTCGATTGCGGCGACATCACCGTTATGCAGCAGGATATTGGTCCATTCGGGGTTGGTCCCAAATGTCTCATACACCGTCATAAACACAGTATTCCGACCCAGCGCGTCCAGTTGCGCGCCGCAGGGTACACCATGCCCGACGCGGCAGACCGATGATTTGATCGCCTCGTACGTGCTGTCGGTATCCGTATAGGGCAGCGCTGATTCAGGTGTCAGATAGCGCACCATTTCATGCGTGCCGACATCACCGAACATCACAACCGCCGCCGTCACCTGCCGTGCGCAGCCATCCGCGAAACCTGTGATGTAATGCGTGCGCGGAACCGATGTGTCCCCACCCGCGTCATAAACCGTGTAACCCGCAACCGATTCCACCTTTTGTCCCATGTCAGAAGTCGAAACCCCACAAACGGGCGCAATCACACCGTAAGGGAGGAAGGTCCCAATCGGCACCGCATCGGCCGGCTCTGCTGGTGTTTCAGCATCATCCGAATTCCGCGCAAACATGCGGCCAAAGAAACCGCCACGGGCCGCAGGGGTCTCTGGTTCGAGGTCATCTACAGGGTCAGTCACTTCAACCGCGGCCAATTCGACCTCAGCTTCTGGGGTGTCGTCGGCGACAACAGCTTCGTCAGACACCTCAGCATTGCCCGCAAACATCCGCCCGAAAAATCCGCGTTTCTCTTCGATATCTTCGGCGACTGTCACATCGGTTTCAGCCGCAATCGCTGCCTCTGGCACATCAGCGGCCAGTTCGACCTCATCCAGACGACCCACCTTATCGAGCGGGGACATACAGCCCGCCAACAGCCCGACAGAGGCGATAGCAAAAAGGCGGTTTAACATGGCGGATCCCTTACGAGTGGTCCCGCGTTTTAACACGATACCCCCGATGGTCCACCCGCGACCTTAGCAGCGGGCAAAAGAGCGCCTAGGCCTCGACCACATCCATGACCCCATCCAAGGACCGCAAGGCGCCTTTGATCTCGGGGTTGATCGGGAAATCTTCGCTAAGGTCGATGTCGATCTCAGCAAGGTCACCAGAGGTCATCAATGTCAGGATCACAGGCCCACGAGCACCACGCAATTTCTGCGTTTTTGCGCCCTCAAGCACGGTAGAAATCGCCGAAACGGCCTGCGGTTCATTCACGTAGACCCGCAACGCCGACGACGTCAGATCAGAAACAACCGTATCAATCGGCACAATCGACCGCGCCAAGAGCTTCAGCTGGTCGGACTCCATCGTCGCCTCGACTGTCAGAACAACCTTATTGCCCGTCTCCAGATGATCGCGGCACACATCCAATGTGTCCGAGAAAATCGTGACCTCGTAGGCCCCTGTCGGATCAGACAACTGCGCAAAAGCAAAACGATTGCCCCGCGCGGATTTACGTTCCTGACGCCCTGCCACGTGGCCTGCCATTTTGACAACGCAGGCACCATGTTCAGCTTTCGCCATCACGTCGTCTAGCGATAAAACCTGATTACGTTTCAGCGCCGTCATGTAGTCATCCAGCGGGTGACCTGACAGATAGAAACCAATCGCCTTATATTCCTCGGCCAGTCGTACCGCAGGCAACCAGTCGGGCGTATTTGCCAATCGCGGCTCTGGCAGATCATCACCTGCCTCGCCAAAGAGCGACACTTGGTTCGATGTCTTTTGATCCTGAATAGCCGCCGAATAGCCGACCAACGCCTCTAGACTGTCAAAGACCCGCTTGCGGTTGCTGTCCAACTGATCGAACGCCCCTGCCCGTGCGAGCATTTCGAGCGGACGTTTCCCGATCCGTTTCAGGTCACACCGCCGCGCGAAATCAAACAGCGTCGCAAAGGGTTTTTCACCGCGACCCTCAACCACCAACCGCATCGCATCAGCGCCCACGTTTTTCAACGCGCCCAGCGCATAGACGAGCTTTTGATCGACAACGTCGAACGTCGCGAGACTGCGGTTCACACAGGGCGGGATGTAGTCGATCCCAAGCCCCTTTTTCACCTCTTGGAAATAGATCGACAGCTTGTCTGTCAGGTGAATATCGCAGTTCATCACACCGGCCATAAACTCGACCGGATGGTTCGCCTTGAGCCATGCTGTCTGATAAGACACCACCGCATAGGCCGCCGCGTGGGATTTGTTAAAGCCGTAGTTCGCGAATTTTTCGAGAAGGTCGAAAACCTCCGAAGCCTTCTTTTTATCGACACCGTTCTTGGCCGCGCCTTCCTCGAATTTCGGGCGTTCGGCGTCCATCGCCTCTTTGATCTTTTTACCCATCGCGCGGCGAAGCAAATCCGCACCACCAAGCGAGTAACCCGCCATGACCTGCGCGATCTGCATCACCTGTTCCTGATAGACGATGATGCCCTGCGTTTCGGCAAGGATGTGGTCGATAGTCGGGTGTATCGATTCCAGTTCTTTGCGACCGTGTTTCACATCGCAATAGACAGGGATGTTCTCCATCGGACCCGGACGGTAGAGCGCAACAAGCGCAACGATGTCCTCAATACAGGTCGGCTTCATCCGTTTCAGGGCGTCCATCATGCCCGTGGATTCTACCTGGAACACCGCGACCGTTTTCGCAGCCGAATAGAGCTTGTAGGTCTTTTCATCCTCAAGCGGGATGGCGTTGATCTCGTTTTCTGCCCCTTCGGCAGGTTCATAGAGCTGCGTGCCATCCGCTGCGACGTGCAGCGGGCGACCCGATTTAAAGATCAAATCCATCGCGGACTGAATGACGGTCAGGGTCTTTAGACCCAAGAAGTCGAACTTCACGAGGCCAGCCTGTTCAACCCATTTCATATTGAACTGGGTCGCGGGCATGTCAGACCGCGGATCCTGATAGAGCGGCACCAAGGCATCCAACGGACGGTCCCCGATCACGACACCCGCCGCGTGGGTCGACGCGTTGCGCAACAGGCCTTCAATCTTGGTTCCGTAGGTCAAAAGCCGATCAACGACCTCTTCGTTGCGGGCCTCTTCGCGCAGACGTTCCTCTTGGATCAGGGCCTGTTCAATGCTGACAGGTTTCACACCCTCGACAGGGATCATCTTGGACAGACGATCAACCTGCCCATAAGGCATCTGCAATACCCGCCCAACGTCACGCACCGCAGCCTTGGACAAAAGCGCGCCAAACGTGATGATCTGACCCACTTTGTCACGACCGTATTTCTGCTGCACATAGCGGATCGTTTCTTCGCGTCGATCCATGCAGAAGTCGATGTCGAAGTCAGGCATCGAGACACGTTCGGGGTTGAGGAAGCGTTCGAACAGAAGGCTATACCGCAGCGGATCAAGGTCGGTAATCGTCAGTGCATAAGCCACGAGAGAGCCCGCGCCCGAACCACGGCCCGGTCCGACAGGGATGCCGTTATCCTTGGACCACTTGATAAAGTCCGCAACAATTAGGAAGTAGCCAGGGAACCCCATCCCCTCGATAATATCCAACTCGAAATCGAGCCGCGCCTGATATTCCTCGACCGTGACAGCATGAGGAATAACCGCCAGTCTTGCCTGCAAACCCTCGTTGGCCTGACGACGAAGTTCAACGACCTCATCATCCGCAAACTTCGGCAAAATCGGGTTACGCTTGTAAGCCTTGAATGCACAACGTTTTGCGATCTCAACCGTATTTTCCAGCGCCTCGGGAAGATCGGCAAAGAGTGTCGCCATCTCTTCGGGCGATTTGAAATAGTGCTGCGGGGTCAACCGACGACGTGGTTCGGCCTGATCAACATAGGCCCCCTGCGCGATACAGATCAGCGCATCATGCGCCTCGTAAATATCGGGCTTAGGGAAATAGACATCGTTGGTCGCAACGAGCGGCAATTCCATCTCATAGGCCATCTCAATGTGACCGCGCTCTGACAATTGCTCTGCTTCAGGTAGGCCGTCCTCTTGGGGGTGGCGCTGCAGTTCGACATACAGCCGATCAGGGTAAATCCCTTTCATTTGCGACAACAGCGCCTCGGCTTTGCCACGTTGTCCCGCCCGCAACAGACGCCCAATCGGACCATCGGGCCCACCAGACAAACAAATCAGCCCTTCGGAATACCGTTCAAGGTCCGCAACCTCGACCTGCGGCAACCGCCCACCAGCGTCCACATAAAGAACGCTGTTCAGTTTCATCAGGTTCTCATACCCGCGCTCTGACTGGGCCAGTAGCACAATCGGCGCTGGATCATCGGGACGCTTCCCCGGTTCGGGCGTGGTATACGCCAAATCGACCTGACAGCCGATAATCGGCTGGATACCCGCCCCGCTTGCGTATTCGGAAAACTCCAACGCGCAGAACATGTTATTCGTATCTGTCACAGCGACCGCAGGCATGTTCATATCCGCCGCCATGCCCGACAATTTCTTTACCCGCACCGCCCCTTCAAGGAGCGAATATTCCGTGTGAACGCGAAGATGAATGAATCGTGGCTGGCTGGTCATGCGGCTAGGATATGGTCAGCGCTTGGGATGTAAAAGCATCAAATGCACGCAAATTCACCGCGCAAATTTTGAGCACCTGACGCAAAGTGCGGCAAGTTTCGACACAAAATTCTTGCCAACTGAGGAAAGCATCGCTTTGATCGGTGTGATAAAGAGAGTGGGCCTCTACGCCGCATCGATGCCCAATGACATTCTCTGGACCTTTGGTAAGGCGGCAGGTCAAGACCCTATGGAGGTATCGTTTCTTCTCAACGGAGAGACAGTCCTTGTCTCGCAACCCGCGACACGGACCCTACTCGATTGGCTGCGCGAAGATCGCAGCCTTACAGGAACAAAGGAAGGCTGTAACGAAGGCGACTGCGGTGCTTGTACGGTCGTCGTTCAGGATGGCACCTCTGTGCGTGCACTGAATGCCTGCATTCTCTTCTTGCCCCAACTCGACGGTAAAGCCGTGCGCACGGTCGAAGGCATCGGCAAAGACGGCTTGCACGCCGTTCAGCAGGCTTTGGTTGATCAACACGGCAGCCAATGCGGGTTCTGCACCCCGGGGTTTGTCGCCTCTATGGTCGCGGGCCATGCCCAAGGTCGCACCGATCACGACACTGTCCTTGCGGGTAACCTATGCCGCTGCACGGGCTATGCCCCGATCATCCGCGCCGCCCGTTCGGCCGAGGGCGCCGCCCTGCCAGAGTGGTTGAAACAGGACGCGGAATGGGTCGCGGCACAGCAGCCGACAGGCCCAGCACCGAAAACCAGCGACGACCTCGCCGCGCTTTACCTTGCCAATCCTGACGCAACGCTTGTGGCGGGTGCAACGGACGTGGGGCTCTGGGTGACCAAACAGCTCCGCGATTTAGATCAGGTGTTTTTCCTCAACCAATGCGACGACCTGAAAACCATTGAGGTCACTGACACCGCGATCCGCATCGGCGCAGGTGTCTCAATGACCGACGTTCGCGCCCTTATGGCCGAACATCACCCCAGCTACGCCGAAATGATCCGCCGCTATGGGTCCGAACAGGTCCGGAACGCCGCCACAATCGGCGGCAACATCGCCAACGGATCGCCCATCGGTGACAACCCGCCTGCCCTCATCGCGCTGGGCACAATGCTACACCTGCGCAAAGGCGATACCCGCCGTGATCTCCCGATAGAAGACTTCTTTATCGACTACGGCAAACAGGACCGTGCAGATGGCGAATTCGTTGAGGCCGTCACGATCCCGAAATCGGCACCAGACCTACGGTGTTACAAGCTTTCCAAACGGTTCGACCAAGACATCTCTGCCGTCTGCGGATGTTTTAACATCACGGTCACCGATGGCACTGTCACAGCGGCCCGCATCGCCTTTGGCGGTATGGCCGGGACGCCGAAACTGGCCATCGCGACGATGTCCACTCTGATCGGGCAACCATGGATCGAGGCCACATTGGACGCTGCCTGCGATGCTCTAGCCACCGATTATAGCCCAATGTCCGACATGCGCGCTTCAGCCACCTACCGACTAGAGGCGGCGAAAGGCATGTTGCGCCGCTATTTCGCGCAGTCCTATGGCCTGCCGACAAACGTGTTGGAGGTAGAGGTATGACCGTTCGCCAACCCCTCCCCCATGACAGCGGCCCGCTCCACGTCACTGGCTCTGCACGGTATATCGATGACATCCCCACACCGCGCGATTGCCTGCATATCGCCTTTGGTCAGTCACCCGTCGCATGTGGGACGATCACCTCGCTGGATCTGACAGCAGTTAAATCAGCCCGAGGCGTCGTCGCTGTCCTCACCGCAGATGATCTGCCGTTTTCAAATGACGTGAGCCCGTCGATCCATGACGAACCCTTGCTCGCCGTTGGTCAGGTCCACTATGTCGGCCAACCCATTTTCATGGTCGTCGCTGACAGCCACCTGAACGCCCGCAAAGCGGCACGTATGGCAAAGATCGAAATCGCAGAAGAAAAGCCGATCCTCTCCGTTGAAGACGCAATGGTGGCAGGCAGCTTCTTTGAAGGTGGTCCGCGCACATGGACCAAGGGCGACGCAAAAACGGCCATAGAATCGGCGCCCCGTCGTCTGACTGGTCAATTCGACATGGGCGGTCAGGAACATTTCTACCTTGAGGGTCAGGCAGCCCTCTCTCTCCCCCAAGATAACGGGGACATGGTCGTTCACAGTTCGACCCAGCACCCGACCGAAATCCAACACAAGGTCGCCGATGCGCTGGGCGTGCCGATGCATGCGGTCCGCGTCGAATGTCGTAGGATGGGTGGTGGCTTTGGCGGCAAGGAAAGCCAAGGCAACGCGCTCGCCGTTGCAACCGCAGTGGCAGCCCGCCTGACGGGTCGTGCTTGCAAAATGCGCTACGACCGCGACGACGACATGGTGATCACAGGCAAACGCCATGATTTTCGGATCGGATACGAGGTCGGCTTTGACGACAAAGGTCGGATCAAAGGCATCGCCTTTACCCAGATCACCCGCGGGGGATGGGCGCAGGATTTGACGGGGCCGGTCGCTGACCGTGCGATGCTCCATTCAGACAACGCCTATTTGCTGCCTCACGCGACCATCACGTCGTATCGCCTAAAGACCAACATGCAGTCCGCCACAGCGTTTCGTGGGTTCGGTGGTCCGCAGGGTGTTCTGGGCATTGAACGGGTGATGGACCACATCGCCCATGACCTCGACATGGACCCCGTAGAGGTGCGCCGCCTGAACTACTACGCCCCCGCCAAAGGGGCCGAGGCCAAAGCGATTGGCACAGGCAAACCCTTTGGGGCAGAGTTTTCACCCGAAACCCATCGCCCCGAGCCGAACACCACGCCCTATGGGATGGAGGTCAAAGATTTCCTCCTCCACTCCATGACGGAACGGTTGCTCGAAACGTCGGACTATAAAAACCGTAAGGCACAGATCGCAGCGTGGAATGCGAACTCTCCGATCCTGAAACGGGGCATCGCCTTTAGCCCTGTGAAATTCGGTATCTCCTTTACCCTCACCCACCTGAACCAAGCGGGCGCGTTGGTCCACGTTTACCAAGACGGCTCCATCATGCTGAACCACGGCGGGACAGAGATGGGTCAAGGCCTGTTCCAGAAGATCGCCCAAGTCGCCGCCGCACGGTTTGGCGTCTCGACCGAGACGGTCAAAATCACCGCGACCGACACCGCAAAGGTGCCGAACACCTCGGCCACCGCTGCCTCCTCTGGGTCTGACCTTAACGGCATGGCGGTCCTTGCGGCTTGCGATGCCATCCGCACCCGCATGGCAGAGTTCTTGGGCCAAGGCGCTTCTGTCACATTCGCGGACGGTATGGTCACTTGGGCAGGCCAATCCATCACCTTCGCTGAGGCCGCGATGCGCTGCTATCAGGCTCGTGTCGGACTATCAGCCACAGGGTTCTACAAAACCCCAGACCTCTCGTGGGACCGCGAAGCAGGCAAAGGGCGACCGTTCTTTTACTTTGCTCACGGCGCATCCGTCACCGAAGTTGTCATCGACACACTCACAGGTGAAAACCGCATCCTGCGGGCGGACGTTCTCCATGATGTCGGTGCATCATTAAACCCCGCATTGGACAAGGGCCAAATCGAAGGTGGCTATGTCCAAGGCGCTGGATGGCTCACCACCGAAGAACTGGTTTGGGACGACCACGGACGACTGCGCACCCACGCGCCCTCGACCTACAAAATCCCTGCCTGTTCTGACCGCCCGTCTGTGTTCAACGTAGACCTCGTCGACGGTGAAAACCCCGAAGCCACGATCTACAGATCGAAAGCCGTAGGCGAACCGCCATTTATGCTGGGCATTTCGGCATTCCTTGCGCTCTCGGATGCGATTGCCGCTTGCGGGGATCTCTATCCCGACCTCGACGCTCCCGCCACGCCAGAGCGTATCCTCATGGCCGTGAAACGGGTGCAGGCGTGACGTTTGGCCTGACATATCTGCGCCACTGCGCAGAGCGTGGCCCCTTTGCCCGCGTGCTCGTGACGCGCGCGGCTGGGTCGGTGCCGCGCGGGGCTGGAACCTCGATGGTCGTTTGGCAAGACGGGCAAGACGGCACCATCGGCGGTGGTCGGCTGGAATGGGACGCAGTGCGCGACGCCCGCGCGATGATCGGGCGCGGCGGGATCTGTGAACGGACCTACCCGCTTGGCCCTGAACTGGGTCAATGTTGCGGGGGCTCAGTGACCTTGGTGACTGAGGTCTTTGATGCGCATTCTCTTCCCAGCAGCTTACCCTACGCGCGGCCCCTACGTCCTGCATCCTCTTTACCCTCCAAAATCGCCAATCGGCTGGCAACCATGCCGCCGCAGTTGGTGCCCCTGATCATCGACGGTTGGCTGATCGAAACCGCCCATGTTGAAACTCGACACCTCTGGATATGGGGCGCTGGCCATGTCGGGCGCGCGCTGGTCAATGTCCTCGCGCCGCTGCCCGACCTTTCGATCACGTGGGTCGACATCGCTCGCGATCGGTTCCCCGACAATATCCCCGAAGGCGTAACCGAAGTCATCGCCGCCGATCCGCCCCTCTTGGCCGCCCATGCGCCAAAATCGGCAGAGCACATCATTCTGACCCACAGCCACCAGATCGACCTCGACCTATGCCATGCGCTTTTGTCGCGCGGATTTTCAGCGCTTGGGCTCATCGGGTCGGCCACAAAATGGGCACGCTTTCGTAACCGACTGACATCGTTGGGTCATTCACCTGCACAAATTTCGCGCATTGCCTGCCCAATAGGCGACCCGACGTTAGGAAAACACCCACAGGCGATTGCCTTGGGGGTTGCCACACGCCTGCTTGCGCGGGCAGATAGCGACCAAGACAAAGAAACGGGGACAACGTGACGCTTCTCGACCTACAGGGATTGACCAAGGCCTATCCGGGCGTTGTCGCAAACAGCGACATCAGTTTTGCCATCGGCAAAGGCCAAATCCACGCGCTCCTCGGTGAGAACGGCGCGGGCAAATCTACGCTCGTCAAAACGATCTACGGCCTCGTCCGCCCTGACGCAGGCACGATGACACTCGAAGGCGCGCCCTTTACCCCGACCGATCCCCGCGCCGCACGCGCTGCTGGTATCGCTATGGTTTTCCAGCACTTTTCCCTGTTCGACGCCCTGACCGTCGCGGAAAACATTGCCCTCGGCATGGAGAACCCGCCGAAGCAACGCGAGCTTGCCCAGCGCATCCGCGAGGTATCGGAAAACTACGGCCTACCTTTGTCCCCCGACCGTATTGTCGGCGACTTGTCGGCGGGTGAACGGCAACGTGTCGAGATCATTCGCTGCCTGCTCCAAGACCCGAAACTCCTGATCATGGACGAACCGACCAGCGTTCTGACCCCTCAGGAGGTAGAGATTCTCTTTGGCACCCTCCGCCTTTTGGCGTCCGAGGGCACGTCGATCCTCTATATCTCGCACAAGCTCGAAGAAATTCGTGCGCTCTGCGAACACGCGACCGTTCTGCGTCTGGGCAAGGTCGTCGGCACCTGCGATCCCCGTGAAACCACCAGCCGTGATATGGCGGAACTGATGGTTGGATCGACATTGATGACACCGAAACGCGACAGTGAAACCCTAGGCGATGATGTTCTGGTCATCGAAGGGCTCACCGCTCCTGCCCCGCATCAATTCGGCACGGCTCTGAAAAACATCAGCGTTTCTGTGAAGTCTGGCGAAGTCCTCGGCATTGGCGGTGTGGCTGGCAATGGTCAGGACGAACTCGTCGCGGCACTCTCGGGCGAAATGCCTGTAAGTGCGGCAATGGTATCGCTCGATGGGCAAGCGATTGGTCACCTCGACCCGAATACACGTCGCAAAATTGGCCTGTGTGCTGCACCAGAAGAACGCAACGGTCACGCAGCCGCCCCTGACATGACACTCACAGAAAACGCGCTCATGACGGCAAAGACGCGGTTAGGATTGTCTAAAAACGGCTTCCTCGATTGGGCAAGCGCGCGTGACTTTGCCCTCTCTGTGATCGACGGCTTTGACGTGCGGACCCCTGGTCCAGAAACAGCAGCCCGCGCACTCTCTGGCGGCAACCTCCAGAAATTTGTGATCGGGCGGGAAATCCTGCAAAAACCGCGCGTTCTGGTCGTGAACCAGCCGACATGGGGCGTTGATGCCTCTGCCGCCGCTGCGATCCGTCAGGCGCTGTTAGACCTCGCGGGCGAAGGCTCTGCCGTGGTTGTTATCTCCCAAGACCTCGATGAGATTTTGGAAATCGCCGACCGTTTTGCTGCGCTAAACGAAGGCACCCTATCCCCCGCAGTGCCAACCGCTGGCCTCACGATGGAGCGGATCGGTCTGATGCTCGGTGGCGCACATGATATGGAGGCCGCTCATGTTGAGGCTTGAGAAACGGCCACAGCCGTCGAAAAATTGGTCCTATGGCGCACCGCTCCTCGCAGTGGTGCTGACCATCATTCTCGGCATGGGGCTCTTCGCGATCTTGGGCAAAGACCCCGTCATCGCGATCAAAACCATCTTCTGGGACCCGGTCTTTGGCCAGTTCGCGCATTTCTATCGACCTGAGGTCGTGAAAAAGGCCGCGCCACTGGTGCTGATCGCCGTGGGTCTGTCGTTCGGGTTTCGTGCAGGCATCTGGAACATCGGTGCCGAAGGCCAATACATCATCGGCGCGATCTGCGGCGCCGGCGTGGCGCTGGCGGTCTACCCCTATGACACCCGCTGGGTTCTGTTCCCGCTGATGATTGTCGCGGGGGCCTTGGGTGGGTTCCTCTGGGCGATGATCCCCGCGCTCCTCCGAGTGTTCTTTAAAACCAACGAAATCCTTGTGTCGCTCATGCTGGTCTATGTGGCCGAAGTGTTGATCAAGGCATTCTCGATCGGCCTTTTGCGTAACCCCGAAGGCTACGGCATGCCGGGCAGCCGCAACCTGCGCCAATATCCGGCCGCAGCAAACCTCGACCTGATCAGCGGGACGGGGTTCCACTGGGGCGCACTGACCGCCGTCTTTGCCGTGGTCGTGGCCTACGTCATGTTCACCCGCCACCAGTTCGGCTTTAACGTCCGCCTCGCAGGGCAAAGCCCCCGTGCGGCTGGTTTTGCTGGTGTGAACGCGAACAAACTGATCATTGTCTGCCTCGGCCTTTCTGGCGCAATGGCAGGCCTCGCTGGTCTGTTCGAAGTCGCAGGCCCCTCGGGGCAGATTCTCGGGTCGTTCCCGTCGTATTATGGCTTTACCGCGATCATCGTGGCATTCCTCGGTCGTCTGAACCCCATCGGCATATTGCTTGCGGGTCTGTTGATGGCGCTGACCTATATCGGGGGCCAAGCCGCCGAAGCCCAACTGAACCTCCCCTCAGCCGCGATCCTGACATTCCAAGGGATGCTGCTGTTCTGCCTATTGGCCGTGGACGTTCTGACCAACTACCGTTTCAAAATCGGCAAGGCAGAGGTGCGCTGATGGACATCAACCCGATCCTCCTACTTGCGGCGCTGATGGTTGCGTCGACACCCATCCTCTTGGCCGCGATTGGCGAATTGGTCGTCGAACGCTCTGGCGTCCTGAACCTCGGTGTTGAGGGCATGATGATCGTCGGCGCGGTTTGCGGCTATATCGCGGGCCATTCCAGCGGAAACCCGTACTTGGGCTTCGTCGGTGCTGCGGCGGCAGGCGCGGCGCTGTCACTGATCTTTGCCGTGCTAACCCAGTTTTTGCTGACCAATCAGGTCGCAACAGGGCTTGGCCTGACAATGTTCGGTCTGGGACTGTCATCACTGATCGGTCAAGGCGCGAAAGGGTCGCCCGACCTGACCGTTTCGAAACTCCACATCCCGCTGCTGGCTGATATTCCCGTGGTAGGCCCGATCCTGTTCCAGCACGATGTCATGGTCTACCTGAGCGTTGCCATCGTCGCGGGCGTCTGGGCTTTCCTTAAATACTCTCGCGCAGGTCTCATCCTTCGGGCCGTTGGCGAAAACCACGATGCCGCCCACGCGCTCGGATATAACGTCCGCGCCGTCCGCGTCCTCGCCATCATGTTCGGGGGTGCCTGTGCTGGCCTCGCCGGAGCCTACATCAGCCTCGTGCGCGTGCCCCAGTGGATCGACGGTATCACCGCTGGTGCGGGCTGGATCGCTCTCGCCATCGTCGTCTTTGCCAGCTGGAAGCCATGGCGTTTGATCGCAGGTGCCTATCTTTTTGGCGGTGTGACTGTCCTTCAGCTTAACTTACAGGCTGAGGGCTTGAAAATTCCTGTAGAATATCTGTCGATGGCACCATACCTCGCGACTATCGTCGTTCTCGTGATGATCCGCGCAGGACGTGCGCCAGCATCGCTGGGCAAATCTTTCCACCCCTCGACCTGAGGGACGAAAACTAACCGCCAGAGTCTGCTCTCTGGTCCAATTGGGAGAATACAATATGAAACGCAGAACGCTCCTTGCTACTGGTGCTGGCGCAGCAATGGCTGCAGCGCTCGGCCTGCCGGCTCGCGCTCAGGACAAAACCAAAGTTGGCTTTATCTATGTCGGCCCGATCAACGACGGCGGCTGGACACAGCACCACCACCACTCCGCCATGGAAATGGTTCACCACTTCGGCGACGCGGTAGACTTCGTTTACCAAGAGAACGTCCCAGAAGGCCCTGACGCAGAGCGCGCTATCACTCAGATGGCTCTCGGCGGTGCGGACATCATCTTTACCACCTCGTTCGGCTTCATGGACCCGACCATCAACGTTGCTGCGAACTTCCCTGACGTGAAATTCGAACACGCAACTGGCTACAAGCAGGCTGACAACGTGTCCGTTTACTCGGCTCGCTTCTACGAAGGCCGCGCAATCCAAGGCACCCTCGCTGGTCGCATCACCAAATCGAACAAAGTAGGCTACATCGCGTCGGTTCCGATTCCGGAAGTTATCCGCGGTATCAACTCGGCATACCTGCACGCCAAAAAGGTTAACCCTGACGTAGAATTCAAAGTCATCTGGATCTTTGAATGGCTGAACCCTGCGAAAGAAGCAGACGCTGCTAAGGCGCTGATCGAACAGGGCTGTGACGTTGTTCTGCAGCACACCGACTCCACCGCACCGCATCAGGCTGCAAAAGAAGCTGGCGGCGTTTACACCTTCGGTCAGGCTGCTGACATGGCAGAATATGGCCCGATGCCACGCATCTCGTCGATCATCGACAACTGGTCGCCCTACTACATCGAGCGCGTTCAGGCAGTCATCGACGGCACTTGGGGCTCCGTGAACACTTGGGACGGTATCGGCGCTGGCATGGTCGGCATCGGTGAAATCTCTGACGCTGTTCCGGCAGAAGCCAAAGCAGAAGCAGAAGCGATGCGCGACGCGATCGCAGCGGGCACCTACCACCCGTTCACTGGCCCGATCAACAAACAAGACGGTTCGGCTTGGCTCGCTGAAGGCGAGATTGCCAACGACGGCGATTTGGCTGGAATGTTCTTCTTCGTTGAAGGAATCGAAGGCGATATCCCGTCCTAATCAGGCGATTTTCCTGAATTTGAGGGGGCGCTTAGGCGCCCCCTTTTTCGTTCCAGCACTCCGTGGCAGGGTCGCCCACGACACATGAGGAGGATGAAATGATCGACTATCTCGTTATTGGCGGCGGCATTGCAGGGCTATCTGCAGGCGCAGGTTTAGCGCCTCACGGGTCGGTCGTTTTGGTGGAGGCCGAAGACACATTGGGCCACCACACCTCTGGCCGCTCTGCCGCGCTCTACGAACCGAGCTACGGCAAACCCGCCGTACAAGCCTTGGGCCGTGCGTCCTATGACGGGCTAAAGGACGCGGGCACCCTGTCCCCACGTGGTGTGATGGTCGTGGGCCTCGCAGGGCAAGACGACGCCTTCAAAGAGGATGTCGCCCACATGGGACTGACTGAGGTCACATTGGACGAGGCCAAAGCCCTCTGCCCGATCCTTGACACTGATGCGATCACGCGGGCTGCCTACCTTGAGGCTGTCTATGACATCGACACCGACCTTTTGATGCAAACCTACGCAAAGGACATCCGCGCCAACGGCGGCCAAGTCCTCACCCGCCACCCAGTCAATGCGATCACCCGCACTGCTGACGGCTGGACCGTGACAGCAGGCGGCACAGACTTCACAGCCAAAAACATCGTCAACGCTGCTGGCGCTTGGGTCGATAAGATCGCAGAAATGGCGGGCATTGCACCGATTGGCTTCACCCCTCTGCGCCGTTCGATGGCCCGCATCCCTTCCCCCGATGGCATGGACCCTGCGACATGGCCGATGGTGTTTGGCGCGGGCGAAGAATGGTATATGAAACCCGATGCTGGCGCGCTGATCGTCTCTCCCGCCGAAGAAGACCCGACCGAGCCGCATGACGCATGGGCAGACGATATGGTCCTCGCCGAAGGGCTCGCACGGTTCGAGGAAAACGTCACCATGGAGGTCACACGCTTGATCGCAAACTGGGCAGGTCTGCGGACCTTCTCTCCCGACCGCGTTTTGGTCGTGGGACGGGACCCATTGGACGAGACGTTCTTTTGGTGTGGTGGCCAAGGCGGCTATGGATTCATCACGGCCCCCGCCGTCCGTGATCTGGTCGAAGCGCTCGTGACAGGTCGCGATCCCATTATCGGGGCGGAACACATCCCTGCCCTATCGCCGGTAAGGTTCCGTTAACTAGTTGACAACTGTCAACAAATTGAAAGGGCGGCCACTTGGGCCGCCCTTTTTTCGTTATCCGTCGATGCGGATATTCGCGTTTGTCGGATCGTAGGGGCTGTCCTCGACGATTGTCGCATCCCACAGCTCGCCCATGATCTTAACCTTGAGCTTCGTGCCAACTTCGGCCAGCGCAGGCTTCACGTAGCCCATGCCGATCTGTTTACCAAAGGCGACCGAATAACCGCCCGAGGTCAGACGACCAGCGTAGTTGCCGTCCAGATCGCGCAGCGCTTCTTTGCCCCACGGATCAGCATCCGCCGGTCCGTCGATCAACAGCGTGACGCACTTGGAGCGAACGCCGATTTTCTCCATCGCGGCTTTGCCGTTGAACTCTTTACCGAGGTCAACAAAGCGCGGCAGGTCAGCTTCGATCGGGGTCGCGTCACGGCCCAGTTCGGTGCCGAATGCGCGGTAGGATTTTTCCTGACGGAGCCAGTTCTGCGCACGAGCGCCAACCAGTTTACCGCCATGCTTCTCCATTGCGGGCATCAGAAGATCCCACAGATAGTTCTGCATTTCGATCGGGTGGTGAAGTTCCCAACCCAGCTCACCCGTATAAGCCACGCGGATCGCGTTCACAGGGCACATGCCCAGTTCGATCTGGCGAGCCGACAGCCACGGGAAGCGTTTGTTCGACAGCGCGGTTTCCGGATCGACGTCTTTGATGACTTCTTTCAGAATGTCGCGCGACTTCGGACCTGCGATTGCGAACACGCCCCACTGAGTGGTCACGTTCTGCATCTCGATACGGCCAAACTCGGCTTCTTTGTCTTCGATGCATTTCTTCAGGTAGTCCGCATCGTAGTCGGTCCATGCACCTGCAGACACCAGATAGTATTCGTCCTCAGACAGACGAACGATGGTGTATTCGGTGCGGGTGGTGCCTGTTTCGGTCAGTGCGTAGGTCAGGTTGATACGACCAACTTTCGGCAGTTTGTTCGTTGTGAACCAATCGAGGAACGCCGTCGCACCTGGGCCTTTGACGATGTGTTTAGTGAATGCGGTTGCGTCGATCAAACCAGCGGTTTCACGAACGGCCTTGGCTTCGGCAACGGCATACTCCCACCATGCGCCACGGCGGAAGCTGCGGCTGTCATGGTCAAACGACGACGGTGCATCGACAGGGCCGTAGTAGTTCGGGCGTTCCCAGCCGTTGACTTGGCCGAATTGTGCGCCGAGCTTTTTCTGGCGGTCGTAAACCGGCGAGGTGCGCAGCGGACGTGCAGCTTCGCGCTCTTCGTCTGGGTGGTGAAGAATAAAGACGTGTTCGTAGCATTCTTCGTTCTTTTTCACCGCGTAATCGGTAGTCATCCACGAGCCGTAGCGTTTCGGGTCGAGCGACGCCATGTCAATCTCGGCTTCGCCGTTTACCATCATCTGAGCGAGGTAGTAGCCCGTGCCGCCTGCAGCGGTGATACCGAAGGAGAAGCCTTCAGCCAGCCACATGTTGCGCAGACCCGGAGCTGGACCAACGAGCGGGTTGCCATCCGGCGTGTAGCAGATCGGGCCATTGAAGTCGTCCTTGAGACCAACAGTCTCAGAGGTCGGAATACGGTGGATCATCGCCATGTATTCTTCTTCGATACGCTCGAGGTCGAGCGGGAAGAGGTCCGCACGGAAGCTATCCGGAACGCCGTATTGGAAACGTGCAGGTGCGCCGCGTTCGTACGGGCCGAGGATCCAGCCGCCACGCTCTTCGCGGACATACCATTTCGCGTCAGCATCACGCAGAACAGGGTGCTCTGCACCACCGTTTGCACGGTATTCAACCAGCGCCGGATCGGGCTCGGTCACGATGAACTGGTGCTCAACAGGGATTGCAGGGATTTTGATGCCCAAGAGTTTCGCAGTGCGCTGTGCGTGGTTACCCGTTGCAGTTACAACGTGGTCCGCGTGGATCACTGTGGTTTCTTCGGTCGCAACGAGGTTGCCGCCGCGCTCACCCATTTTGGTGACGGTGACTTCCCAGTGGTCGCCGGTCCATTTGTACCCGTCGACCTGCCATTTGCGTTCGATGATCACACCACGCTGACGGGCACCCTTTGCCATCGCCATAGTGACGTCAGCAGGGTTGATGTATCCGTCTTGCGGGTGGAACAATGCGCCCTTGAGGTCATCGGTGCGGACCAGAGGCCAGCGCTCCTTGATCTCGTTCGGGGTGAGGAATTCGTGGTAAACGTCTGCGGTTTCCGCAACAGACGAATAAAGCATGTATTCGTCCATGCGTTCTTGGGTCTGGGCCATACGCAGGTTGCCACAGATCGAGAAGCCAGCGTTCAGGCCGGTCTCTGCCTCGAGCGATTTGTAGAAATCGACCGAGTATTTGTGGATGTGAGTCGTCGCGAACGACATGTTGAACAGTGGCAGCAGACCGGCAGCGTGCCATGTCGAGCCTGAGGTCAGTTCGTCACGCTCCAAGAGCATGACATCTTCCCAGCCAGCTTTGGCAAGGTGGTAAGCAATCGAGGTACCGACGGCACCACCGCCGACGACTAGGGCACGAACATGGGTTTTCATTTGGCGACTCCATTTGGACTTGGCGCCACTTTTGCCCGAAACTCGCAGCCCATAACGGAACCAGACGACATACGACTGTCCAAAACCGACAGCCCGAAAACAAAGCGCCGCCCCTGATCACAGGAGCGGCGCGTCGATCACTGACAAAGGGAAGTAACTCAGTGACCAAAATCTGCGGGTGAAAGTTCGCCATCACCCGAGGTGTCCAGCTCTGCGAAAAGGCGTTCCGTCGCAGCGGTCCATTCATCTGCGCTGATCGCACCATCGCCGTTTGTATCGGCGTATTCGGCTGTCATCGTGGCGTGAATTTTCGCACCCGGACCACCCGCGCCGTGACCACCGCCGTTGCCATTGCCGCCACCGTGGTTAGCCTCCATCGCAGAAGCGACGGTTGCGTCCATATTGGCTTGTTCTTCAGCATCGATGCTGCCGTCTTCGTTCAGGTCGAACATGTAGAACTGATCACCGCGGCGCGCATGAAAATCTTCGATGGTGACCGCACCAGATGCGTCCACGTCCCATTCGTTCATGAACTCTGCCATCGGCCCTTGGGCGAATGCGGCGGTTGCTGTTCCAGCGAAAAGGACAAATCCAAGGGCTGCGACTTTCATATCATCATATCCTAATTTTGTTATGTTTTATATTTGGAGTTTTTAATTCAGGATTACTAGCCCCAAAACACGGACAGGTTGTCGCAGGTAAAAGTGAATATGTGTCCGACCTTAGGTCACCGTTAGCGTTATTCCCCCTCTCCGCCGCTTGCCGCAGTTCGGCAGGGGGGCTACACATTCGCAGCACACCTTGGGAGGGGACATGAAGATCTGTCGAACCATTGCAGAGGTCCGCGCGGTCGTTCGTGATTTGCGCCTATCTGGGCAGACCGTTGGCTTTGTTCCGACGATGGGTGCGCTGCACGCGGGACACATGTCACTGGTCGCTGCGGCGAAGGCTGAAAACGACGCTGTGATTGTATCGATTTTCGTGAACCCGACGCAGTTCGGACAGCAGGCCGACCTCGACAAGTACCCCCGCACCGAAGAGGCCGATTGCGCCATGCTAGAGGCTGTGGGCGTGGTCGCGGTCTTTATGCCCTCGGTTGAAATTATGTATCCCGACGGGGCCGAAACAATCGTTGAGACGACGAAACTCGCCAATATGCTGCACGGGCTGGTTCGTCCTGGGCACTATCGCGGGGTCTGCACGGTGGTGACGAAACTGTTTAACATCGTAGGCGCGGATCGGGCCTACTTTGGCGAAAAGGATTACCAGCAATTACAGGTGATCCGTCGCATGGCACGTGATTTGGATGTCCCAACCGATGTCGTCGGTGTCCCGACAGTGCGCGAGGCCGATGGGCTCGCCATGTCGTCCCGCAACGTCCGCCTCACGCCAGAGGATCGCAGCGCCGCCGTTGTTCTGAATCGTTCGCTGATCGCGGCAGAAACCGCCGCCCGAGCTGGTGCGACGATAGAGGCGATTGCGCAGACGATCCGTGATACCATTGAAACCGAACCTCGGGCCCGCGATCCACACGTCGATATCGTGCAAGCCCTCACGCTCGCCCCCGTTTCCGGTCGCCCATCAGGCACCATCGGGATCATGATTTCGGCCGCATTTGGCCCCGTGGACGACCCTGTCCTGCTTATTGACCAGAGGGAGATCACCCTATGAGCACCCAAACCGAAACCATCCGCCGTATCACCGTGCCACAAATCGCACGCCGCAAAGGCGGTGAGCCGATTGTATCTCTGACCTCGTATCATGCGCATACAGCAGCAATCGTAGATAAGTTCGCGGATTTCATTCTGGTGGGCGATAGCCTTGGTATGGTGATGCATGGGATGGAATCGACTGTGGGTGTGCCTCTTGATCTGATGATCATGCACGGCAAGGCCGTTGTGCGCGGCACCAAGCGGGCGCTGATTGTCGTAGACATGCCCTTTGGCACCTATGAAGAAAGCCCGAACATGGCCTTCCGCAATGCTGCCAAAATTATGAAGGAAACGGGCTGCGGTGCGGTAAAACTTGAGGGCGGCAAACGGATGGCAGAGACCATTCGGTTCCTCGTTGAGCGCGGTATTCCCGTGATGGCTCACATCGGCCTTACGCCGCAGTCGTCCCACGTTATGGGTGGTTTCAAAACCCAAGGCCGCGAAGAAGACAGCTGGCCGCTCCACGAAGAGGACGCACGCGCTGTGACGGAGGCTGGCGCCTTCGCCGTCGTGCTGGAAGGCATGGTTGAACCGCTCGCCGCGAAGATCACCAAACAGATCGACATTCCGACCATCGGCATTGGTGCTTCGGCAGAGTGTGACGGGCAGATCCTCGTTCTCGAAGATATGCTCGGGCTGAACCCTTGGACGCCAAAGTTCGTCAAAGTTTACGGCCAGCTTGGCCCGATGATCGAAGATTCGGTCCGTCGCTATGCCGAGGACGTAAAATCCCGCGCCTTCCCGACCGAAAATGAAGTCTACCGTTAATCTACGGCCCTCACGCCGTAGGCTTTGAATGCCTGCCGCACCTGCTCTGCCTCGGTTCTGTCGGGGAAGTGCTGGTAGCTAGGCGCAACGATGGGTGACACCCGCACGGCATCCACACGGATCAACCCACGCAATGGGAATGCGGTTCCGATCATCGCTTTGATCGGGCCGCCGATGGCGTCGAATTCTGGCTCATCGGGCAAGATCAGGCGCGCGTCGCCGACGACCTTGTAGCCCTTCTGGCGGAACACATCGATAAAGCTGACACAGACCTTTGAATTTTCGGCGATATTTCGGCGAGACACTGGACTTGCGATCTCTGCGATCAACAGGGTCACGTCATCAATGGCGCAGAAAATCTCTTTGGGGCTGACGTTGGGTTGGCCGTCCGCATCGACGGTTGCGAGCCAACATAGGACCGACCGATCAACGGCCTGACGTACTTCTCCGGTGAACATCGTGCTCCTCCTCCCAAAGGACCGTGTTCAGCAAAGCTAATCCAAATTCACGACAGGTAAAGGAAGGTTACACCATCCACGGCAGAACCTGATCCGGCGGGCGGTGCCCATCGGCAAAGGTATGCGCGTTGAGGATCACCCGTTCGCCCATCTCGATACGTCCTTCAACTGTCGCCGATCCCATATGCGGCAAGAGCACCACATTCGGCAAAGCACGCAGACGCGGATTCACTTCAGTCCCATGTTCAAACACATCGAGGCCAGCGCCGGCGATTTCGCCCGTGCGCAGCATCCGTGTCAGTGCGTTTTCGTCGATCACTTCACCGCGCGACGTGTTCACAATCACCGCCGTCGGCTTCATCAATTTCAGACGGCGGGCATTCATCAAATGGAACGTCCCCGGCGTATGCGGGCAATTGATCGAGATGATATCCATCCGCGCCACCATCTGGTCGAGGCTATCCCACCACGTCGCATTCAGCGCCTGCTCCGTTTCCGCCCGCAGACGGCGGCGGTTGTGGTAATGCACCGACATGCCAAAGGCAGCAGCACGGCGGGCCACCGCTTGCCCAATCCGCCCCATTCCAAGGATACCGAGTTTACGTCCCGCGATCCGACCACCGAGCATGGCCGTGGGCGACCAGCCCGTCCAATCCCCTTCTTGCATTTTGGTCATGCCTTCGGGGATGCGGCGCACGACCGAGAGGATCAACGCCATCGTCATGTCGGCCGTATCATCGGTCATCACGCCCGGCGTGTTCGTGACCATGATTCCGCGATCACGGGCCGCTTCGACGTCGATGTGATCGACCCCTGCGCCGTAGTTCGCAATCAAACGCAACCGACCGTTGGACGCATCCATGACGTCTGCGTCGATCTTATCGGTCAAAGTGGGGACCAGAACATCCGCCTGAGGGACCAAGGCCAAGAGCTCTTCGCGGGTCATGCGGGTATCGTCATCCCGCAAACGCGCATCGAATAGCTCTTTCATGCGGGTCTCTACGACATCGGGCAACCGTCGCGTGACGACAACACTCAGTTGTTTACCGGCCATTTGCCCCCTCCGTGACTTTCCTTCAGGCGTTCTTAGTGGCAGATTGCCCGTATGATCGACGCGATACAAGAGCGGCCAAACGCCCATTGCGTCTAAACAGGCAAACAGGTGGTAAGATGCGTTCTTTTCTGCGGTCCCTTACGGTGGTCATCGCACTCATCGGTGGTGTTTTGCCTGCCATCGCAGAAGAAAACGAAACCGCAGAGGATCAGACAGAGCTTCGCACGGGTCCCGTGACGGGTTTGCCTTTGCCCCGTTTTGTGTCGCTCAAGGCGAATGAGGCCAACGTGCGTCGTGGTCCATCGACCTCTCACCGCATCGATTGGGTCTTTGCCCGCCGCGATATGCCGCTACAAGTGACCGCCGAATATGAAAACTGGCGTCGCGTGGTCGATCGTGACGGATTGGGTGGTTGGGTCCACTACATCATGCTTTCGGGCGTGCGGACGGTTATTATCGACACCGACATGCAGCCGCTCTACGCACGCCAAGACGAATCCAGCCCCCAAGAAGCGATCCTCGAAGCGGGGGTGGTTGCGCGGGTTGAAGAATGCACCCTGAACTGGTGCCAGCTGAGCACCGCTGGATATAAAGGCTGGGCACCAAAATCGGCAATCTGGGGTGTTGGCGCGGACGAAGTGCTCGACTAAACAGGACGGCCTAGTACAAGGGGGCCCGCATGACGACTTCTGGTAACAAGCTGAACCTCTCTGCGGGTGTGTTTTCCGTCATCGTCGCGATTACGCTGGTGCTGGCAAAACTCTGGGCGCTCTGGGCGACGGGGGCGTTGTCTATTGCGGCAACCCTCGCGGACAGTGCGTTGGATTTGCTGATGTCGATGGGCGGATTGGCGGCTATCGCCTATGCCGCAAAGCCCGCAGACGAAGATCACACCTTTGGACATACCTCTGCCGAAGACCTTGCCGCGCTGGGTCAGTCCCTTTTCATCATCGTCTCCGCCGCCGCCATTTTCGGCGCTGCGGTGGTGCGACTGTCCCAACCAGAATCGGCTCATATCTCTTCGGAAACTGCTGGCGTTGCGGTGATGGCGCTGTCGATCGTGCTGACCCTGATGCTGGTCGCATGGCAGCGCTACGTCGCCCGCAAAACAGGGAGCCGCGTGGTCGCCGCCGATAGCCTCCATTATATTGGTGACTTGATCCCCGGGATCGGTGCGATTGTGGCGCTCTGGCTCAATGCGAAATTTGGCTGGGGGTGGGTCGATAGCGCCGTGGCCATCGTTGCAGCGTTGATCATGTTCCACGGCGCGCTCAAAATCGGTAAAGGCGCGTGGGACGCCCTGATGGACCGCGCGGCGGATGACGAAATCATCGCCTCTATCGCTGACATCGCGGGCAACTTCGACGGGGTACACGGGTTTCACGACCTCAAAACCCGCCAAGCAGGGAGCCGCGTTTTCGTGAACCTTCATATCGAATTGGACGGATCGCAGACGTTGGAAGAGGCGCACAGCATCGGTGCTGCGCTTCGACGTGCCATTGTGGCAGAGCACCCGAATGCAGACGTTCTGATCCACAAGGATCCCGTCGGAGTCGAACCCCACCCCGACGATACGCGCTATCCTTAATTTCGCGTCAGCACGTTCACGGGCAGCAATAGCCCCTGACCAATCGCATCGAACACGAATGTCCCTGCCGTCGCGAGGTCGGTGCGTCCGCTGGCCTGCCCTTCGAGGGCGGTATAGAGCGTCGCGAGGTTGATATAGCGGCTATGGCGCAGGGGATCAGATTCGACGGAACTCACGTCGATGATCCGAATGTTAAAGTCCTCAGCGACCGAGGCCACCTCTGGATCGCTCACGTCCAATGCCCCCAGCCTAGGCCGCCCGCCGCCAACGCGGGATGACAACAACAAGGCGCGATCATCGGGCGACACGAGAACTGTCAGAGGTTCCCGCATTTCACCGATCACCTCCATCTGACGGCGAAAGAGAAACAGATCAACATCGGGTGCAGCCAGAACCACCGACAGCTTGTCCAAGGTGGAGTCCTTGCCTTCGAGTTTGAGCGTCCGCATCGCCTCCATCGTCAGAAAACCACCCATAGAGTGGGCAAAGATCAGCGTTTTGCCGTTCCGTTTGACAATATCATCCATCAGGTCGGCCAATGGCTCGCGCGAGAAAATCGCGGCCTGACGGTCGCCGATGTATTCGAGCGGTCGCCCGTTCGACGGCCAAGCAAAGAGGATCGGCGCGTTGCTGCCACCTGCATCCGCAGTCAATTGGGCTAGTCGGAAAAGCGCCTCTTGGTAGCGTTGATTAAAGCCGTGAACAAAGATACCGACCTCACCCGACCCATTGGATCGGTTGCGGGCGATGACTTCGTTCAAGAAATCGGGCCGCTCCATAATTCCGCTATCGACCACAACGAATTGCTTGGACGGATCGGGCGTGCGGCTGGGCCATGTCACCTGCCCTGCCCGACGGTGCTGCGGCACCGAAATGTCATAATAGCGATAGGCCAGTTCAAAGCTCGGCGTGTTGTCGAAACCCAACAGTGGCGCCTCGTCCGCTGTGCGCGTCGTCACCGCGTATAGACGGATCACCTCTGTCCCGTCAGCAGCCTCGGGGATCGGGGTCAGCACCTCCGGCCCCGGGCGACCTGAACAGGCCGCAACGAGGCAGAGCATCACAAAACTGAGCCAAATCCGTCGCAGCATCATGCGACGTCGAGCAAACCACGACCCTGAAGCAGCGCTTCAACACCCGGAAGCCGCCCTCGGAAGCGGGTGTAGAGTTCAGCCGCATCGACGGTGCCCCCGACAGAGAGGATATGCGCCTCAAGCGCTTGAGCCGTTTCAGGGTCAAAGGCATCGCCTTTTTCCTCGAACGCAGCAAAGGCGTCAGCATCCATGACTTCGGACCACATATAGCTGTAGTAACCGCTGGAATAACCGTCGCCACTGAACACATGGGCGAAATGCGGGGTGGCGTGGCGCATACGGATCGCACGGGGCATCCCGATGGCCTCTAGCACTTCAGCCTGTTTCTGCATCGGATCCGCGGGCGGTGTGCCGAGGTGGAATTCGAGGTCCACGATCGCCGAAGCCACATATTCAACCGTCTGGAACCCCATGTCATAGGTCGCCGCGCCAAGTACCTTTTGCAGAAGCTCCGAAGGCATCGACTCTCCTGCCGCGTTAACCGCAAATTCTGCCAACACTTCTGGCACATCGAGCCAGTGTTCATAAAGCTGGCTAGGCAGTTCGACGAAATCGCGGGCCACAGATGTGCCCGACATGGAATCGTAGGTCACATTCGACAGCATTTGGTGCAACGCATGGCCGAATTCGTGGAACAGGGTGCGGGCATCGTCATAGGACAACAGCGCAGGCTGCCCCTCGGCGGGTTTGGCAAAGTTGCAGACGTTGATCACGATCGGGCGGACATCACCGTCGAGTTTGTTCTGGCTGCGCATGGCAGAACACCACGCGCCAGAGCGTTTGGACCCACGGGCAAAGTAATCGCCCATAAAGAGCGCAATATGTTCGCCGTTGCGTGTCACCTCAAACAGACGCACATCGGGGTGATATTGCGGCCCTTCGGTCGGTTTGAACTCTAGCCCGAACAGACGATTGGCGCAGGCAAAAGCGGCATCGATCATGCGGTCGAGTTGGAAATATGGTTTGACCTCGGCCTCATCCAGATCATGCTCAGCCTTGCGACGGATGGCGGAATAATAGTGCCAGTCCCATGCCTCGAGCGGGCCTTGGTGACCATCATTGTGGAGCATGCCCTCGAGAATCTTAGCGTCTGCTTCGGCGCGGGATTTCGCGGGGCCCCAGACATCCATCAACAACCCGCGCACCGCATCTGGCGTACCCGCCATTTCGGTTTCGAGTTTGTAATGGGCAAAGTCCTCGTAACCGAGCAGTTTGGCGCGTTCAGACCGCAAGGCCAGAATTTCAGCGGCAATCGCACGGTTGTCCGTGTCACCGCCATTGGCGCCGCGCGCGGTCCACGCCTCATAGGATTTACGACGCAGTTCACGGTTCGGACAGGTTTGCAAGAACGGCACGATGACAGAGCGGGACAGAGTAACAACGGGGCCGTCTTGGTCCTTGTCTTTGCCAGCGGCACGCAGGGCTGAGACCACATAATCGGGCAAACCGTTTAGATCGGATTCCGCAAGCGGCATGAACCACGACCGTTCGTCGGCCAAAAGGTTCTGAGTGAACTGTGTGCCCAAGACGGACAGGCGCGATTTCACTTCGGTCAGACGCTCGGCCTCAGCGCCCTTGAGCTTGGACCCTGCGCGGACGAACCCACGGTAGGACAGATAAAGCAGCCGCGCTTGTTCGTCGTTCAGACCCAAGTCATCCCGTTGTTCCCACAGGGTTTCCACCCGAGCAAAGAGCGCCTCGTTGGTGGTGACTTCGGACCAGAAGGCCGACATCTTTGGCGCAAATTCCCGCATCAATGCCTCACGCGCGGGGTTCGCATCGGCACCCGCCAGCGCGTAGAACGCCCCCATCACGCGGTCGAGCGTGGCTGTCGTGCGCTCCATCGCCTCAACCGTATTGGCAAATGTAATCTCTGGTTCAGCAACGATTGCCGCATAATTCGCCCGCGCCTCGGCCAAGGCTGCATCGACCGCTGGCGCGAAATCATCGTCCGAAATCACATCAAAGGGTGGCAAGCCAAAGGGGGTGGACCAATCGTTCAGCAACGGGTTTGTCATCGGGTTCTCCTATACTTGGACAGAGTCTAGGTCCGTCGAAAGGGAACCGCCAGAGCCATTCACTCGTTAGTCGTGGGATGTTCCGCAAACGGGGCAATCTGCCCGCGATTTGGTCTTCATCATGCGACTATCGGCGTAGAGAGCATCATACATCATCAATCGACCACGTAGCGTTTCGCCCGCGCCTGTGATCAATTTAACAGCCTCTGCCGCCATCAACGATCCGATCACGCCAGGGAGTGGCCCAAGAACGCCAGCCTCTGCGCACGACGGAACCAACCCTGCGGCTGGAGCCTCGGGAAAGACACATTGGAAACAGGGGCCACCATTGGCGGGATCGTAGACCGAAATTTGTCCTTCCCATTGCGTCATCGCGGCGGCGATCAGCGGTTTCCCCAGTTTGACCGCGATGCGGTTCACCATGTAGCGCGTGGCAAAGTTGTCGGTCCCGTCGAGGATCAGATCGTAGTCGGCAAAAAGTGCCTCAGCCGTGTCATCGTCCAAGCGACGCGCATAGGGACGCACTTCGATCCACGGGTTCAGCGCGGTCATCGCGGCAGCGGCTGAGTGCACCTTGGGTTGGCCAATGCGGGCATCGGTGTGGATCACTTGGCGCTGAAGGTTGGAGTTATCGACAGTATCGTCATCCACGACGCCGATTGTGCCGACACCCGCCGCTGCGAGATACATCAACGCGGGCGACCCAAGGCCGCCTGCGCCAATCACCAGCACCTTGGCTTGTTTCAGCCGTTTCTGCCCCGCACCGCCGATTTCGCGCAGCATCATGTGGCGAGCGTAGCGGTCCAATTCGCTGTCGGAGAATGTTTTGGTCGGTGATGCGGCAACGGGTTCCTTAGCGGCGACCTTGGCTTTGATCCAACCGAGGCCGAGGCGGTAGATATAGATCACAACGCCCGCGCCGATGATCAGCGCCCAGAGGCGGGCATCGCCGCCAGTGGCTTGGCGCAGCGGATTACCTGCGGGCAAAACGATGTTCGCCAAAAGCACCGCCGCCATCAGAACGCCCGTCATGCCCCAACGCACGCGGTGGGGAACATTCATCGCCCAACCGATGCCCCACATGACCGAAATCATCGCGAAAACGGTGATCATTTACGCCCCGTCGAGCCAAAGCCGCCTTGGCCGCGCGCCGTCTCGGACAAGCCAGAGCCGAGAGCGAACTGCCCCTGAACCACAGGCGCGACCACGAACTGCGCGATGCGGTCACCGTGGGCGATGTGGAACGGTTCGGACCCCGCGTTGAGGATGATCACCCCAACAGGCCCGCGATAATCGCTGTCGATAGTGCCCGGTGTATTCGGCAAGGTGATACCGTGTTTCAAGGCGAGGCCAGAACGTGGGCGGACCTGCACTTCATATCCTGCAGGGATTTCCATCCGAAACCCGCAGGGGATCAGTGCTCGAGCGCCCGCCTCGATGGTGACGCCTTCGCGCCCGTTGGGAGCAAAGTTCGCACGCACGTCCGCACCAGCCGCCCCCGCCGTTTCGTAGGCTGGCAACGCGATGTCGGTATCAGCTCCGTCGAGCCATTCGATCACAATAGTCGGCGTGGTAATCATAGGGCCTCCGCGATCCGCTGGGCGAGCCGCTGTGCGACGGCATCCTTGCCCATACGCGGCCAGTCTTCAGCGGACGTTCCAGTGATGAGCGTCACAGCGTTTTCGGTGCCCCCCATGATCCCCGTTTCAGGAGAGACGTCATTCGCCACGATCCAGTCACACCCTTTGCGGGCCCGCTTGGCCGTTGCGTGGGCGATCACATCGTCCGTTTCAGCCGCAAACCCAACGACCAACGGCGGGCGGCCATCAGTCATCTGGCTCACGGTTGCGAGGATATCGGGGTTCTCTGCGAACTCCAAAACGGGCAGCGCGCCGTTCACTTTCTTGATCTTCGACCCACAGGCCGAGGCGACCCGCCAATCTGCTACTGCCGCCGCAAAGACCGCTGCATCAACGGGTAAAGCGCCCTGAACGGCCTCTAACATTTGAGACGCAGTTTGCACTTTCACAACATTTACGCCCGCGGGCGGCGGCACATCGGCTGGGCCTGTCACAAATACAACATCCGCACCCAATTGAGCCAATGCCCGCGCGACAGCGGTGCCTTGGGCGCCTGACGACCGATTGGAGATGTAGCGCACGGGGTCGATAGGTTCGTGGGTCGGACCTGAGGTTACGAGGATGCGTTTGCCCTTGAGCGGCCCGTCAGAGAGAGCGGCGTCTATGGCGGCGATGATCTCAGGCACCTCAGACAGGCGGCCAAAGCCAAACTCGCCACAGGCCATATTGCCTTCGGTCGGGCCAACGAACAGGATACCGTCGTCCTTGAGCATCCTAACATTGCGCTGGGTGGCGGCATGTTCCCACATCCGCACGTTCATTGAAGGAGCCACCAGCACAGGTTTGTCGGTCGCCATCAGCAGCGTCGACGCCAGATCATTCGCATGACCGCCCGCCATTTTCGCCAAGAGATCCGCCGTCGCAGGGGCCACAACAACGAGGTCCGCCGCGCGTGACAACTCGATATGGCCCATCTCGGCCTCATCGGTCAGATCGAACAAATCCTGATAAACCTTGCGGGCGGCAAGACCAGAGACAGAGAGCGGCGTCACGAACTCTGCCCCTGCTTTGGTCAAGACAGGCGTGACCTCTGCCCCTTGTTCGCGCAGACGCCGGATCAGATCGAGCGACTTAAAGGCTGCAATGCCCCCGCCGATGATCAATAGGATATGTTTGCCAGCCAGCATCACGGCCCCCTTTGAACGATTGGTGGAACCCTAACCAGCGGCAACGAAAAGAACAATCACCGGAACGCCGCACATGGGTCGTCTCGTGCTGCGGGGGCTGTGACGATCACCCTGTCAAAGGGCGCATCGTCCTCGGGCGCTTCCAGCAGGCCCAGCGCATGAACCGTCAGTTCAGGCCGAACGCGGGCGATGTAGGCGGGTACCGCGCGGTCGGTGCGGGCGTGGCCGTTGCCCGTGATCAGAACCACCGGTCCACCAGTTTCATCATAGGCGGTCAGGGTCACGCGCGCGAAATGTGCGTCGCGCAAGCGCTGCGCCTCTACCATTCCAGGGAGCATTTCAGCGGGGAGTGCATCGCAATGAGCCTCTGCCTGTTCGGCCTCCATCGCGGCTCTTAGGTCGTCAGACAGAGTAGTGAGGCCATAACGATCGGCGCCCTCACCAAAGACATCGGCGGCCGACGATGCTATCGCAGCTATCACCGTATCCCGAGGAAGCGCCGCGCCGTAAACTGGGGCGTCGCTCGCCGCGAAGATGGGCGCGTAGATCGCGAACTCGGGCCAACCTGACTCTTCCCACCCAATGATCGTGCTGAGATTGGGATCGTTGCGATCGCTGGAGTTAACCAGCGCGGCCTGATCAGGCGTCAGCATCTCGAACACGATTGCGGAGGGCGTAATAGCCGCGATCTGGTTTGCTTGTTCGATATGATGCAGAGGATTGTCATGCACCTCGCCCAAGATATGGATATCTTGCGCCACGGCGGGCGCTGACATCCATAACAGCAGGGCAAGGGCAGTTCTCATGCGAGGAAGTTCAACACTTCCTTTGACTGACCTTCAAGGCTCTTGCGCATTTTGTTGAAGGCCGCAGCCTCTAGCTGACGAATGCGTTCTTTGGACAGACCCAGCTCGTCACCGAGGCTCTCCAATGTGCGCGGATCGTCCCGCAGTTTGCGTTCGCGCACGATAAACCGTTCGCGGTCATTGAGTGCCATCAGCGCAGTTGTCAGCCATTGGCGCAGGGTTTCCTGATCGTGAGATGCCTCGACGCGTTCCGCCGCCTGTTCACTGTCATCGACGAGCGTATCGACCCAAGAGCGCCCCTCGTCTTCTGACGATTGCGTCGCATCGAGCGAGAAGTCAGACCCCGACAGACGACCATCCATCATTTCGACATCGTGCACAGGAACACCAAGCTCAGTCGCTATCGCGAGGTGCAGATCGCCTTTGCTGAGGGTGATCCCTTCGGCGGTGGCTTCGCGCTCCAGACGGGCCTGAACGCGGCGCATGTTAAAGAACAAGGACTTCTGACTGCTGGTCGAGCCCGTGCGAACCATCGACCAGTTGCGCATCACGAAATCTTGGATCGACGCTTTGATCCACCAGACGGCATAGGTCGAAAACCGAACGCCACGGTCGGGGTCAAATTTCTCAGCAGCTTTCATCAGACCGAGGCTGGCCTCTTGGATAAGGTCGGGCATCGGCGCACCATAGCGTCGGAATTTCCCTGCCATTGAGATCGCCAAACGCATGTAAGCGGTCGTCAAACGGTGGAGCGCTTCTTCATCGCGGTGATCCCGCCACGCGTAGGCCAGTTGAGCTTCGGTTTCAGCATCCAAAAGCTCCGCCTTCATCGCGCGGCGCGTCATGTTAAAGTTAGACGTGGTATCCAGAGCCATAATCTCATCTCCCGCCGGCTGTTGTGTGTGACTTCTGTCATCGTTACCAATGCTTACGCACCACACCGCGAAATGGATCACAGATGCCTGCACATCCCACCTTGCAAAAACTAACACTTGTGTTCGGTGGCGCGGCCTCAGGTAAGTCGAAATACGCGGAAAAGTTGATTTTCGAATCTGGCTTAGAACGCTTCTACATTGCGACTTCGCAGGTTTATGATGACGAAATGCGCGCCAAGGTGGAGCAGCACAAAGTGCAGCGCGGCGACGGCTGGACGACCATCGAAGAACCAATAAACATGTCAAAGGCTCTCGATAACGTGAGCGCAGATGGCGTGGTTCTGATCGATTGCGCGACGCTTTGGCTGACGAATCTGATGCTGGGTGAGGCAGATATTGACGCCATGATCCCTGAATTCATCGAAGCCTGCCGACGTTGCACTGCCCCTGTTGTGGTGGTGTCGAACGAGCTTGGCCTTGGCATTGTGCCTGAGACAAGCATGGGGCGGCGGTTTCGGAATTTGCACGGCGCAATGAATCAACAGATCGCAGAGGCGGCAGATCACGTGGTGTTTGTGGCGGCGGGTCTGCCGATGGTTTTGAAATGACGCGGCTCTGGCTCGTTCGGCATGGCCCTACGCATGCCAAGGCGATGGTGGGCTGGACCGACCTGCCCGCCGATCTGTCCGATGTTGATGCGATTGCTCGCCTGTCGGATCACCTGCCCGATGCGCCCGTTGTATCGTCTGACCTATCCCGCGCGGTCAGCACAGCCGATGCGATCCAAGCCCATCGCCCTCGATTGCCCCACGATGCGGCCTTGCGCGAAATTCACTTTGGCGATTGGGAAATGGCAACGTTTTCGGATGATCCACTGATGCGCGCCTATTGGGAAACCCCCGGCGATATCGCACCACCCAATGGGGAAAGCTGGAACGCAGTCGCTGCGCGGGTCAGCGCGGCCATCGATGGTTACCTCGCGCTTGGTCTGCCGGATCTCATTGTGGTCGGACATTTCGGGATGATCCTGACCCAAGTCCAACGCGCCCTTTCGATCACCCCCTACGAAGCATTCGGTCATCGGATCGACAACCTCTCTGTCACCGAAATCAAAACCGTTCCGTGGTCGGCAGAACGGATCAATCACAAACCGTGATGATGGCACGCACAAAACAACGATAGCGTTGTCTCGCAGCCCGACTTAGCATCCTCTCATGATGTATGATCTTTATATTGGCGATCGCCTTTTTAGCAGCTGGTCCCTCCGTGGCTGGCTGATGTTTGAAAAATTCGGAGTGCCCTATCGTGAGCATATGATGGGGCTCTACGCGGGCACATTGGCCCAAGACATGGCCGAACTGGCCCCCGCGCGTACTGTGCCTGCCGCAAAAACGCCCGAGGGCTATATTCTGTCAGACAGCCTGTCGATGGCAGAGACGCTGGCCGAGCGGCATCCCGATGCCGGGCTATGGCCGAGCGATCCTGCGGCACGCGCATTGGCCCGCAACTTGGTCTGTGAAATGCATTCTGGCTTCGGCGCGCTGCGCGATGTCTGCAACATGCAGATCAGTCACGTTTGGGAGGGCTTTATCGCGCCCGAACCCGTTCTAAAAAACCTTGAGCGGATCGAATTCCTATGGGCCATGGCCCGCGAACGTCACGGGGCGAAAGGTCCTTGGCTGTTCGGTGAATATTCGCTCGCCGATGTGTTCTACGCCCCTGTTGCGATGCGGATCACGGGATATGGATTGCCCGTGTCGGACGCCGCCAAGGCCTATGTGGAAAACCACCTCAACGATCCAGCGTTCCTGCGCTGGCGGGCGGAGGCGTTGAAGGAAGATCACAAGACCTTCCCCTACGAGATGAACCTTCCGCGCAAGGACTGGCCGTTTTAACCAAACTTAAACGCCTGCCCCGTTAACCAGAATAAGCTGGTTAGCGGGGTTTTTCATGGTCGCATCGACCTACACAGTTGCGTTCGAAGGGATCGAGGCCCGCATGGTCGAGGTGCAATGCGCCACCATGGCGGGTTTGCCGTCCTTTTCCATCGTGGGTCTCCCAGACAAGGCCGTGTCAGAGGCCCGCGAACGTATTCGGGCGGCACTAGAGGCTATGTCAATCGCCCTGCCGTCCTGCAAAATAACCGTGAATATGTCCCCCGCCGACATGCCGAAAGAGGGATCGCATTTCGACCTCCCCATTGCATTGGCTTTGCTTGCTGCCCTAGAGATCGTGCCAAAAGACAAGGCGTTAGAGACAGTCGCGTTAGGGGAATTGTCGCTCGACGGAACGCTCGTGCCTGTGATCGGCACCCTGCCTGCCGCCCTCGCCGCTGCCGAAGAGGACCGCGTTCTACTCTGCCCAACAGCATCGGCCGCAGAGGCCGCTTGGGTCGGCGCGACATCTGTTTTCGGTGCCAAATCTCTCCTCGATGTGATCCGCCACTACACGGGCAAGGCGGTCTTGCCCCCTGCCCTCCCCGGTGAAGTCAGTCATGCCCCCGCTGCCCGCGACCTTCGAGATGTAAAAGGACAAGAACGCGCCAAGCGGGCGCTTGAAATCGCTGCCGCTGGGCGTCATCATCTGTTTCTTCTAGGCCCTCCGGGGTCGGGGAAATCTATGCTTTCGGCCCGTATTCCTGGGATTTTGCCGCCCCTCACGGCCGCCGAAGCATTGGAGACCTCAATGATCCATTCGCTCTCTGGCCTCTTAGACGAGGGCGGGATCAGCCGCACGCGACCCTTCCGCGAACCCCACCACACAGCCTCCATGCCAGCGATTGTCGGCGGTGGGAAAGGTGCGAAACCCGGGGAAATCAGCCTCGCCCACAATGGCGTTTTGTTCATGGACGAGTTCCCAGAATTTAACCGTCAAGTCCTCGAAACGCTCCGCCAGCCGATTGAGACGGGGGAGGTCGTCGTGGCTCGTGCCAACGCCCATATCCGCTACCCCTGCCGGTTCATGCTGGTCGCTGCGGCCAACCCCTGCAAATGTGGGTTCATGTCAGATCCCGCCCGCGCCTGTTCGCGAGCGCCTGCCTGCGGGGCCGACTACCTCGCCCGAATTTCTGGGCCCTTGATGGATCGGTTCGACCTGCGCGTCGAGGTGCCGCCTGTATCCTTCACCGACCTCGACCTACCCGCGACGGGCGAAAGTTCGGCCAGTGTCGCGGCACGTGTGCAATCGGCGAGAGACCTACAAACCCAAAGGTATCAAGGGATTGACGGAATACGCACCAACGCTGAGGCCGAAGGCGCAATCCTCGAAGAGGTCGCTACGCCTGACGCAGAGGGACGCGACCTTCTGACCCGAGTGGCGGAAAAGTTCGGACTGACCGCGCGAGGCTACCACCGCGTCATTCGGGTTGCGCGAACGATTGCGGACCTCGACGGATCGCCATCAGTGCGCCATCCGCATATCGCCGAAGCGGTCAGTTATCGGCTCGCCCTATCGAAAGAGGTCTGAACAAAATTGGCGATGTCACGAAGAGCAGCCCGCGCCTCTGGCACCCAATATTCCCCCAGATGCCAAACATGCGGCGCGGCGTGCCACGTCTGAACCTCAACGTCACCGCCTGCTGCCCGTAACACCTCAGCCATCCGATAGGTGTCATCGGCGAGAACCTCAGGACTTCCCACTTGAAATAATGCAGGTGGCGGGGCATCGAACTCTGCAAACAGCGGCGAAACTCGTGGATCATCGGCAGGCGTTTCAGCGTGATACATCCGCGCGGCCGCGCCCATCCAATCAGCGGGAATAATCGCATCAGCCGCTGCGTTTTGGGCCACAGACTCCCCCGAAAGGGTCAAATCGGTCCAAGGGGACATAGTAAAGATACCCGCAGGGCGTTCACCCCTCGCGCAGAGCACGGACAAAAGAGCCAATGCCAGTCCCCCGCCTGCGCTGTCCCCGCCAATAACGATTTTGCTGGGGTCATAACCGCGCGCCACCAGATCATCCCACGCAGCATTTGCATCGTCGAAAGCCGCTGGGAACGGCGCCGCAGAAGAAAGTCGGTAATTGGGCATGACAACGGGCACGCCCGCATAGTGCGACAACCGCGCCATGATGGGGCCGTGCGTGTCCGCCGATCCTGCGAAATACCCGCCACCATGAAAATAAAGGATCACGCGACCACTCTCGGCACCACGTCCCGACACCCAATTTGCCGACCGCCCACCAAGGCCGCGCTCGAGCAGCAGGGAATAAGGCACATATTGCCCTGCCAAAGCGCCCAAACGGTCGAGCTTTGCCGCGTCGCGAATGGGGTCGTCGGATAAACGGAACAGTGGCTTTACAATGCGACGGCTAATCGCCGTGTAAAGCCACAGTCGAACCGACATATCAGGCTCTCCGCGCCTCAATCGCCTGCCAGACCTTCTCGGCGATATTCACGCCATCGAAACGTTCAAGCTCTTGAATGCCCGTCGGCGAGGTCACGTTAATTTCGGTCAACCAATCGCCAATCACGTCGATACCGACAAACACCTGACCTTTTTCTTTCAGAAGCGGGCCAATGGCGGCGCAAATCTCGCGATCACGGTCGGTCAGTTCAACCTTTTCAGCGCGGCCGCCGACATGCATGTTCGACCGGGTCTCGCCTTTTTGCGGAACGCGGTTGATCGCTCCAACGGGCTCGCCATCGACAAGGATCACGCGCTTATCACCCTTGGACACGGCGGGCAGGAATTTCTGCACGATCAAAGGCTCAGAATTGATACCCGTGAACATTTCCCACAGAGACGCGAGGTTGCCGTCGCCCGCCGAGAGTTTGAATACGCCAGCACCACCGTTCCCGTAGAGCGGCTTGAGAATGATATCGCCGTGCTTCTCACGGAAATTTCGGAGCGTTTGCAGGTCACGCGCAATCGCGGTCGGCGGTGTCAGTTCTGGGAATTGGAGGACCAAGAGCTTCTCGGGGTAATTGCGCACCCAGAATGGATCATTCACGACCAGTGTTTTCGGATGGATCATGTCCAACAGATGGGTGGTGGTAATATACCCCATATCAAACGGTGGGTCCTGACGCAGCCAAACTACGTCGAAGTCCGACAAATCGACCTCTTGTTCCTCGCCCAAGGTAAAGTGATCGCCCTTCACCCGTTGAACCGTCAGAGGCCAACCACGCGCTGTTACCCGCCCTTCTCGCCATGCGAGTTTGTCAGGCGTGTAGTAAAATAGCGAATGGCCCCGCGCCTGTGCCTCTTCTGCGAGGCGGAAAGTGCTGTCCCCATCGATATTGATCGCACCGATCGGGTCCATTTGAATGGCAACTTTAAGAGACATGGTTAGGCCTTTCGTATCTGTTGCCACATACATGGCGCAGTCCGACCTGCCCTTCAATGGCTACCACATCATTGATGCGTTCTCGATCACCTTTATCGCGCCAGTTCCGTCAACTAACGCCACATCAATCCGCATTGGTGTCAGCTGCCCTTTCGGTTCACCTGCCACGTAATCCGTGGCGCTGGCGCAGATACGCTGCATTTGCCGATGGGTGATGTGCGACACCGCCTGATCGTGGGATTTGCTCTGTTTAACTTCGACAAAGACAATCCGATCCCCGTCACGACAAATCAGATCGATTTCGCCATACCGACCGCGCCAGCGCCGCGCTGCAACCGTTTGCCCGCGACGTAAATAATCCCGTTCAACGATCCCTTCAGCAGCAAGGCCTGCATGATAGGCCCGCTGACCACGTTCCGATTTTCGCAGAGCAACGCCCACTAGTCCTCCTTGGAAAGGCCCAGCGCAATTTGGTAAACCTGCCGTTTGGGTAGGCCCAGCGCGCCTGCTACCGCTGTGGCGGCATCCTTGACCCGCATGGTTTCCATTGCCTGACGCAAAGCCGTTTCCACATCCATCTCTTCGACATCAGTGGCACCAGCCCGTCCGACCAGAACCACCAGTTCACCTTTGACGCTGCGACCCTCGTAGGCGTCGATCACCTCATCCAGCGTGCCGCGCGTCACTTCTTCAAACTTTTTGGTTAGTTCCCGACAGACCGCGACATCCCGCGATCCCCCCAGAATCTCTCTCAAGTCTTCTAACATTTCTTGAATCCGTTTCGGACTCTCATAAAAAATCATGGTTAACGGCATATCCCGCAACGCGGCAATCTCGGTTTGGCGTTGGGCGCGCGCGGCGGGCAAGAACCCTGCAAACATGAACCGATCGGTCGGCAGACCCGACACAGTCAGCGCGGCCAAGACCGCAGAAGCGCCCGGGGCTGCGGTCACAGTTAGACCTTGCGCGATGACTTCGCGGCCCAGTTCGAACCCCGGATCAGCGACGAGAGGCGTTCCTGCCTCGGACACATAGGCCACCGATTTCCCTTCGGCGATGAGCTTTACGATCCCTTGGACCGAATTATCACCAGAGTGGTCATGATAGGCGATCATGCGCCGACCGTTCAGCGGCACACCATGGATATCGAGCAATTTGCGAGCGGTTCGGGTATCCTCGGCGACGATAAGGTCGCAAGAAGCCAAAATATCGAGCGATCGCAGGGTGATATCGCGGGCAGAGCCGATAGGTGTTGCCACCAGATACAGACCTGCGGTTAACGGCGTGTTGCGGTGATTCATCGCTGGACCCTCTGGTTGTGGGGCCTATGATACGCCCAGGAGATTTGTCCTATCGGTCTGCCGTATCCATGGCGCCCGATGCAAGAGGAGTAAGATATTCATGTTCGCATTTACCCGCACCGCCAAACAGGTGGCCGCACGGATTTTCGTTTTGTTTTCCATCGCTTGGGTTGCTGCCTGTGAGCCGATCCCTGTCTCGAACGGAATGGGCGGCGGGATGCGTGTCGATCCGACAAAACCTGTCACAGTGGCGCTTTTGGTGCCCGGTGGGTCGGGCGTCGAATCGGATAGCTTCCTCGCATCGAACCTCGAAAACGCGGCGCGGATGGCCATTGCGGACCTTCAAGGCGTGCAAATTGACCTGCGCGTCTACAACACGGGCGCGTCACCTGAACAGGCGGCTACTGTTGCAACGCAGGCCGTAAATGATGGTGCCAAGATCATCCTCGGGCCCCTATATGCTGAAGCTGCAAATGCGGCGGGCATCGCGGTCGCTGATCGTGGCGTGAATGTTTTGGCTTTCTCGAACAATGCGTCCATCGCGGGCAACAACGTATTTGTCCTCGGGCCGACCTTTGACAACACTGCAAACCGTCTCGTGTCTTATGCGGGCACCAAAGGCATCCAGAATTTCAGTATCGTGCACGGCGACGACCTCCAAGGGGCTGTAGGCCGTGATGCGATTGCCAATGCGGTTCGCAACGGTGGCAAAACCGTGGGCAGCGTGCAGAGCTATCCGATGACCCAGCAGGGCATTATTTCGGCGGCTGGCCCGATTGCCAATTCGATCCGCAGCTCTGGATCGCAGGCTGTGTTCCTCACAGGCGGGGTCAATGCTGACCTGCCGCTGATCGCAACAGCACTGCCAGAGCAAGGTATTGACCCGACGATGACACAATACATCGGCCTAACCCGTTGGGATGTAGCGCCTCAGGCGCTCGCTCTGCCGGGCCTACAGGGTGGCATTTTCGCGATGCCGGATACGCAGATGATTTCCCTCTTTGAATCGCGTTACGCCGCGGCCTATGGGGAAAATCCGCATCCGCTGGCAGGTCTGGCCTTTGACGGGATCGCGGCGATCGGCGCGCTCCTCGCCCAAGGCAACCCCGAAGCCCTTTCGGTTGCTGGTCTCACTCAATCGCAAGGGTTCCAGGGCACACAGGGCGTGTTCCGCCTGCTGCCCAACGGCACAAACCAGCGTGCGCTTGCGATCGCTCAAATTCAGAATAATCAGGTGGTAATCCTTGAACCTGCCCCAAGAAGCTTTGCGGGACTCGGCTTCTGAGCCGACCCTCCTCACTCAAGCCCCCGATGAAACCTCTGCCATTGGGCTAATTTGCGCTGCGGTCGATATTTTTGACGAACTTGCCGTTCAGGCAGAGATCGACGCGAAATTGGCCGACCTCACGGACGCAATGGCGATCCGCAAGGCGGTGGTTGACGTCCTGATCGCAGCCCGCAAGAAAGGTGTGGCTGCGATTGAGGCTGCGTTCGTTGAGCGCCCATTTGACGCCCGCCCCGTGACGCGGTCCTACACGATGCTCACCGACTATCTGGTGAAAACCGTCTATGACGTTGCCCGCACGCGGCTGCACAAGCTGAACTCTCCCACCGATGGGGAACGGCTCGCTATTGTGGCAGTGGGTGGCTACGGGCGGGGCGAAATGGCGCCCCATTCGGACGTCGATCTACTCTTCGTCACGCCCTACAAGATCACTCCTTGGGCGGAGAGCCTGATCGAGTCCATGCTCTACATGCTGTGGGATTTACGCCTGAAGGTCGGGCACGCGAGCCGCACGATCAAAGACTGTCTCAGGCTTGCCCGTGAGGATTACACCATCCGCACGTCGTTGGTGGAGTTTCGGTTCCTCGATGGGGATGCCGATCTGGCAAAGTCGCTCAATGACAAACTCTGGAGCGAACTGTTTTCGACCACCGCCACCGATTTCGTTGAAGCTAAGCTAGAAGAACGCGCCGAACGCCACCGCAAACAGGGTGGGCAGCGGTATGTGGTCGAACCGAACGTCAAAGAGGGCAAAGGCGGGCTTCGCGATTTGCAGTCTTTGTTCTGGATCGCGAAATACGTGAACAAGGTGCAGACCACGGCAGAACTGGTCGATTGTGGCGTGTTCACAGCTGAGGAATACACGACATTCCTTCAGGCAGAGGAATTCCTGTGGGCCGTCCGCTGCCATCTCCATCTGATTTCCGCGAGAGCAATGGACCAGTTGACCTTTGACCTACAGGTCGAAGTGGCAACACGCATGGGATACCACGACAGCGCAGGCCGGCGCGGCGTCGAACACTTTATGCAAGACTATTTCCGCCACGCGACGCGCGTAGGCGAATTGACTCGCATCTTCTTGACCGCGCTTGAGGCCCAGCACGCGAAACCAGAGCCAATGTTGCAACGGTTGCTGACCCGCCGTCGCAAGGCCCGCCCCCCCTATGCGATCAAACAGAACCGTCTGACGGTCGCCGATGAACAGGCGTTCTTTGCCGATAAGGTGAACATGCTGCGCATCTTTGAAGAGGCGCTCCGTACCGGCACCCTGCTACACCCCGACGCCATGCGCCTTTTGGCCGCGAACCTCGATTTGATTGATGACAGCGTCCGCGACGACAAAGAAGGAATCCGCATTTTCCTCGACCTGATGCTGAAGCACGGGAACCCCGAACGGGCGCTGCGTCGGATGAACGAATTGGGCGTTCTGGCTGCATTCCTGCCCGAGTTCGCACCGATCGTCGCGATGATGCAGTTCAACATGTATCACAGCTACACTGTGGATGAGCATATCATCCAATGTATCAGCCACCTCGCACAGATTGAACGTGGTGAATTGGTCGAAGAGCTGCCCGTCGCCTCTGGCATTCTCAAGGAAGGTGTGAACCGCAAGGTTATCTATGTCGCGCTTCTGCTTCATGACATCGGCAAGGGCCGTCCCGAAGATCACTCGATCCTCGGCGCACAAATGGCCCGCAAGATCTGTCCGCGTCTGGGTCTGACCAAAGAAGAGTCAGAGACAGTTGAATGGCTTGTTCGGTATCACCTTTTGATGTCCGACACGGCGCAAAAGCGCGATCTGTCCGAACCGCGCACCGTGCGCGATTTCGCAAAGGCGGTGAAGTCGGTCAAACGGCTCGATCTACTGACCGTTCTGACCGTCTGCGATATTCGCGGCGTTGGGCCCGGAACGTGGAACAACTGGAAGGCTATGCTGCTGCGTGACCTGCACCAGTTGACCAAAATCGCGCTGGAAAGCGGGATGGAAGAGATCAACCGCGACGCCCGCGAAAACGAAGCCAAGAAAGCGCTACGCGAGGCATTGTCAGATTGGGACAGCAAAGATGTCCGGACCGAATTGGGTCGGCATTATGGTCCCTATTGGCAGGGCCTTCCTGCGTCAGCACAGGTTATCTTTGCGAAACTGCTTCGTGACATTTCGGACGTTGAAATCCGCATCGATATGGAGCTGGACCACGACCGCGACGCGACACGCGCCTGTTTCGCCATGGCCGACCACCCAGGTCTGTTCAGCCGTATGACGGGTGCGCTGGCTCTCGTTGGGGCGAACGTTGTAGATGCCCGCACGTATACTTCCAAAGACGGCTACGCCACGGCGATTTTCTGGATTCAGGATGCCGAAGGGCACCCCTATGAAAAGGCTCGCATGCCGCGCCTGCGCCAGATGATCGAACGCACCCTCAAAGGCGAGGTCATCACCCGCGAGGCGCTCAAGGACAAAGACAAGATCAAGAAGCGCGAGCAGGCTTTCCGCGTTCAAACCCATATCACATTTGATAACGAAGGGTCGGACCTCTACACGATCATCGAGGTGGATACCCGTGACCGCGCGGGCCTCTTGCACGACCTCACGCGCACGCTTGCTGCGAACAACGTCTATATCGCCTCTGCTGTGATCGCGACCTATGGCGAACAGGTCGTCGATACCTTCTACGTCAAAGACATGTTCGGCCTGAAATTCCACCAAGAGAGCCGCAGACAGGCGCTTGAGAAGAAGTTGCGCGAGGCAATCATTCAGGGCGTGGAGCGGGCGAAGGTAAACTGATGCGATATGCGAAAGTCCTAGCGGAGATCGCCGTGGGGCTATCGATCGGGATGGTGGCGCGATCTGCGTATCAAAGCGCTCATCGCGTCGAGGCCATGATTGCGCATTTTGATCGTGTCTGCCGATCCGCCTATGATGGGGATTTCGTGTCTGATGCCGCGCGAGAAGCGTTCGAGGGCACGGGAGAACCCGAGATGATCTGGGACGGCGCGTCGAAAACCTTTGCGGAGGTTCAGTACTCGCGCTGCGCTGTCTTCGAGGGTGAACACCTCTTGAATGACGAGGACCGAGCGCAATTCGAATTGGCCGCAGCGGACTATCTAGCAGAGGCTTTTCCGCAACTGACCTTCGACCCGAACGCTGCACTCGGTTATTTCGATCTATTCAAATTCTGGGCGCAATACGACGTCAACGACCCGAGGCGTTGGGGTATTTCACTAAGCCGTATTCAACGCCCCTCCGACCTCACCGCCATTGTCGAAAACTGGTCGCTTGTGCGTACCGAAATCGAGATTGTCATTCCTCACTAAGATTGGCCTGACATTCCAATCGGCATTCATGCTAGAAGGCGGGGAATTTTACTTTTGGACTTCTAAATGAAACCCATTCGCCTTGTTTCCGGCTTTCTGACGGTTGGACTGTGGACCCTGCTCTCTCGTGTTTTGGGGTTCGCGCGGGACATTATGATCGCGGCCTATCTGGGCACGGGCCCCGTGGCAGAGGCGTTTCTGATCGCGTTTTCGCTGCCCAACGTGTTCCGTCGGTTCTTTGCCGAAGGGGCGTTCAACATGGCCTTTGTGCCGATGTTTTCCAAAAAGGTTGAAGGCGACGAAGACGCAGCGAAGTTTGCCAATGACGCGTTTACAGGTCTGGCGAGCGTCCTGATCGTCTTTACCGTGGTTGCGATGGTCGCGATGCCGTGGCTCGTGCTGGCGATGGCCTCTGGGTTTCAAGGGGACGAGCGGTTTGACCTCGCGGTTTTATACGGTCGGATCGCGTTCCCCTATATCCTGTTTATCTCCCTCGCCGCACTATTGTCGGGTGTTCTGAACTCTATCGGTCGGTTCACGGCCGCTGCTGCCGCACCTGTGTTCCTGAACATCTTTTTCGTCAGCGCGATGATCCTCGCAACAATCATGGGGTGGCCGATTGGGGATACATTGGCGTGGACAGTTCCCTTTGCTGGGATCGGGCAAATGGCACTGGTTTGGGTTGCTGCGAAAAAGGCGGGCTTCACGCTGACTTTCAGCCGCCCCAAAATGACGCCAGACCTAAAGCGGCTAGCGATTATCGCGGCCCCTGCGGCACTGGCGGGCGGGGTGGTGCAGATCAACCTGCTGGTCGGTCGTCAGGTGGCGAGCTTTTATGACGGCGCTGTAGCGTGGTTGTCTTATGCGGACCGTTTGTATCAGCTGCCCTTGGGCGTTGTCGGCATCGCGATTGGCGTTGTTCTTTTGCCCGACCTGTCACGTCGTTTGCGCGCTGGTGACACCGAAGGCGGACGTGACGCGTTCAACCGTGCGTGTGAGATGTCACTGGCCCTGACGATCCCTGCGGCGGTCGCTTTGATGGTGATCCCGATCCCGCTGGTTCAAGTGCTCTATCAACGCGGCGCATTTGGCACTGATGATACGATGGCAACAGCAATCGCGGTTGCTGTCTATGGCCTCGGCCTACCTGGGTTTGTAATGCAAAAAGCCTTGCAACCGTTGTTCTTTGCCCGCGAAGACACCCGCCGTCCGTTTTATATCGCGCTCGTGTCCCTGATCGTGAATGCCACGGTCGCGATTGGCTTGATGCCGTACATCGGCTTTATTGCTGCCGCCATCGGCACCACCTTGTCTGGCTGGGCGACTGTCGTTTTCCTCTGGGTAAAATCCCGCAGCATGGGCGAAGCCGCCACCTTTGATGACCGTTTCAAAAGCCGCTTTTGGCGGATTTGCACAGCATCTGTAATGATGGGCGTTGTGCTTTGGTTCGCTGCGGTGGTGCTAACGCCTGCTCTAGGCCTGCCACTCTGGCGCTATCTCGCACTTTTGGTGCTAGTTACCATCGGCATGGCCGCCTATTTCGTCAGCGGCCAAATGATAGGCGCGTTCAAGCTATCAGAATTCAAACGTGCGATGAAACGCGGTTAATCGCTGCGCTGGCGGATGCGGTTGACGAAGGCAGCCCATCCGCCCGGACCAACGAGCGGCGACAACAAAAGCCCCGCAAAGAACCCAGCCATATCGGCGACGCCCACGTAAAACACCATCGGCGTGGCATCCCCACCCATGCCCAACACTGCAAAGATCTTGAGCATCAGGCCCCACATGACCTGAATGATCAAAAGCACACCGATCATCGAAAATGCACGCCAACGATTTTGCCCCGTTTGGCCGAGCCGCATCCACATCATGTAGGAAAATGCACCGATCAGCCCGTAGATCGGAGGGTAAGCGCCATAGAGCGGCCAGTTTTCAGGGGCCACAGCGCCAAACACCATCGCGGCCACGATGCTGGGGACGACGAACACAGACAGCATCGACGCCCAGTGCCAGCGTTCACCGACAAATTTGCCCAAGGCCAAAACGATCGCCATCGCGAAAAACGCGTGGGTGAAGCCTGAATGGATGAAGGGATAGGTCACGTAGCGCCAGAGGAACTCAGGCACGAATAGCCCACGCGCAAACATCTCGTGCTGAACGGCAGGGAAGAACCCGAAATCTGTGACTGTATCCGCGCGCCAGCCGATCCCAGCCGCCCCCGCTAAGACCCCCGACCCTGCCAATTGCATCAGGATTTCCACACCAGCGATCAACAACGCCAGCACTGCAGCGGTGTTCGGAATGTCGTTCAACAGGCTTTCGCGTTCCATATCTCTGTCTTCCTTACCTCTATCTGCCCGCTTCGCATTGACGGGACTTGCCCCCCTCGGTAAGCCTTCGCCGACTTTTAATCCAGCCCCGGAAGGTTTGACGATGACCGATACCAAATTCGCACCGCGTGTGTTCTCTGGCATCAAACCCTCGGGCGGGTTGACCCTTGGCAACTATCTCGGCGCGATCAAGCGGTTTGTGGATATGCAGGGCGGCCAGTTCGAGACGATCTATTGCGTGGTGGACCTCCACGCGATCACCGTCTGGCAAGACCCCAAAGAATTGGCAAACGCGACACGTGAAGTGGCTGCTGGCTACCTTGCCTCTGGTATCGATCCTGAACAGTCGATCCTCTTTAATCAGGCGCAGGTATCTGGCCATGCCGAGCTCGGTTGGATTTTCAATTGTGTGGCCCGCGTCGGTTGGATGAACCGCATGACCCAGTTCAAGGACAAGGCAGGTTCGGGCAAAGACGCGGAAAAAGCATCGCTTGGCCTCTATGCCTATCCGTCGTTGATGGCGGCCGACATCCTGCTCTACCACGCGACCCATGTTCCAGTGGGCGAGGACCAGAAACAGCACGTCGAACTGACCCGTGACATCGCGAAAAAGTTCAACCACGACTTCAAGGTGGATTTCTTCCCCGAAACCACGCCCGTCATCGAAGGCCCCGCCATGCGCGTCATGAACCTGCGCGACGGGTCGAAAAAGATGTCCAAGTCCGGCGAGAGCGATATGGAACGCATCAACATGACCGATGATGCAGACACCATCGCAAAGAAGTTCAAGAAAGCCAAAAGCGATGCCGAAGCCCTGCCAGAAACTGTCGAAGGTCTGGCTGAGCGTCCAGAGGCGCGGAACTTGGTTAACATCTACGCTGCACTGAACGACCAAACCAACGAACAGGTGATTGCAGAGTTCGGTGGCGAAGGTTGGGGCAAATTCAAACCCGCCCTCGCAGATTTGGCCGTTGAAAAGCTCGCGCCGATTTCGACCGAGATGAAACGTCTGATGGACGATCCCGCAGAGATCGACCGCATTTTGACCCGTGGCGCTGACCGCGCACGCGAAATCGCGCAGCCGATCCTGAAACAGACCTACGATATCGTCGGTCTTTTGCGCGGGTAACAACCCACAGCTGGTGTCGCTACGGCGACACCAACGTTGACCCAACGTCACATTATTGAATCGAACTCACCCCATCCTGGGTTCAACCGTGCGTCATTTGTCCTGGCCGCATGGTGTCAGCCGACACGTCCCAGTCGGTAAAGTTGCGCGCGTCCGGTTCTCCCCAACCGGACGCGCCTTTCTTTCGATCAGTGATAGTCGTTGCCTCGCCCCAGCCATTGCGTCAATATCCCGCCAAAGGGGGATCCGATGCGTAAGTTTCTTGTGGTTTTGGACGATAGCCGTGAATGCTTGAACGCGATGCGCTTTGCCGCGATGCGTGCCTCTCATACAGGTGCTGGGGTTGCGATCCTGTCGATCATCGCACCCGAAGAATTCAATCACTGGATCGGTGTGGGAGAGATTATGCGCGAAGAAGCGCGTGAACGGATTGTCGCCCATTTCGAGGTCTTTGCGAAATGGATGCGCGACAAACAGGGCGTTGATCCCGAATTGATCATCCGCGAAGGCGAAGCAGTGACCGAAATCCTGTCCGTGATCGAAGAGGACCAGTCCATCGGCGTTCTCGTCCTCGGTGCGGGGAATGACAAAAAGGGACCGGGACCATTGGTGACGCAGCTTTCGCGTCAATCTGGGAGCTTGCCGATTCCGATCACCGTCGTGCCCGGTGATTTGAGCAAAGAAAAGCTCGAAGCGATCACTTGAACGCAGGAGCAAACCCCAAAATCAAATGTGAGAAGCCCGCGTGATGAACGCGGGTTTTTTATTTTCTCATTTTGACGGCTGGCGTCTGTGATCGGACAGAGGGCTGAATTGCAGAGGTCACCATATCAAAATGCACCAAAGTCCCCCTTTTGGGACATCAATGCACACCCACCTCTGCAACGTTCAACGGACGTCGCACCCAACGTGGATTTCAATGCTTTCCGTCGCTCACCCGACCTCATTTAATGTGACTTATCAAAGGCTTTTCAACTTCAGCGCAAATGCACAGTTTCCAATTCACAAACGGCCAGCACGGTGTTGGCCAATAATAAAACTGGAGACTGAAATGCTGAAACAAACAACTCTTGCTGCCCTAGCGCTGACTGCAACTTTTGCTGCGGCAACCTCTGCTTCTGCGGCTGACGCTTACTTTGGCGTGCAGAATGCGGTGAAAGACAGCGGTGACCTCACGATTGGCTACGTGAATTCCCCCGCGGATGGCGTCATCGAAGTCTATGATTACGACGGCAGCGTCAAAGGTCGCCTGCTCGGCACCGAGACAGTCAAAGCCGGCGGCAACATCAACACCGAGGTCGACGTTACGAACTACCCCGCGTCCAAACTGATCGCAGTCCTGAAAGTCGGCGGCCAAGAGCTCGCGACTAAGATGCTTTATGTGAACAACTAAGTTAGACCTGTGTCTCTCTTGCGGGGTCGCCTAAGGGTGGCCCCGAAAACATTTAGAACCATTCTAAACCTTGACTTCGATGCCCTGAGGGCAGATATGTAAGTCCGACAGAAAAGGTTGGCTTCCATGTTTATCCAGACCGAATCCACGCCGAACCCGGCGACACTGAAATTCCTGCCTGGTCAGGCCGTTCTCGAAGTTGGCACCGCTGATTTCCCGACCGCTGACGCGGCTGCACAATCCCCGCTTGCTTCCCGTATTTTCGGAATCGACGGCGTGAGCGGTGTGTTCTTTGGCACCGACTTTGTAACCGTGACCAAATCCGACAGCGTTGAATGGGACCACATCAAGCCAGCGATCCTTGGCGCGATTATGGAACACTTCCAGTCGGGCGCTGCTGTGATGAGCGGCGAAGGCTCTGGCGGTCACGCGGACAACCACAGCGAAGAAGACACCGATATCGTCAACCAGATCAAAGAACTGCTCGACACTCGTGTGCGTCCTGCGGTGGCTCAAGACGGCGGCGACATCACGTTCCATGGCTTTGATCGCGGCATCGTTTACTTGCACATGCAGGGTGCATGCGCAGGCTGCCCGTCTTCGACCCTGACCCTGAAAATGGGCATCGAAAACTTGCTGCGCCATTACATCCCCGAAGTGCTCGAGGTGCGCCCCGTTGCTGCCTAAGTCACCAACGATACTGGCATTTGATACATCGGCGGCGCATTGCGCCGCCGCTTTGTTACAGGGTGGCACGATCACCACTCGCATCGAAGAAATGGCCAAAGGTCAGGCAGAGCATTTGATGCCGTTGCTGACCGAGGTGCTGTCGGACGCAGGGCTATCATGGTCCGATCTGGATGCGATCAGCGTTGGCACTGGACCCGGAAATTTCACAGGTATTCGGATTTCCGTCTCAGCGGCGCGCGGTCTGGCCCTCGGCCTGTCGATCCCAGCGATTGGGGTGAATGGGTTTGAGGCTCTCGTGCATGGCTTGCCCCTGCCCATCACAGCACTGATTGACGCCCCACGAGGTAACGCATACCTCCAGCATTTCACCGTTGATGGACCGCAAGCACCCGAAATGATCGTCGTTGCGGATCATCAAATCGACGGGCCTCTCGCGCCCACACTGAATGCAGCCGATCACGTTGCGAATATTGCCCGCGTCGCGGCAGAGCGTTTGGGTCAGCAGCAACCGCGTCCTGCGCCGCTCTATGTGCGGGCAGCGGATGCCGCGCCACCGCGCGACCCCGCACCGGTTATCTTAACGTGAACGCCGACGCACTCGCCCAAATTCACGCGGAGTGTTTTTCGACGCCACGACCGTGGTCTGCGGATGAACTGCGCGGAATGATGGACGACAAGTTCACGACATGTATCACGTCAGAGAACGGATTTGCCGTAATCCGCATCGTTCTGGACGAGGCAGAACTTTTGACGATCTGCGTAGCGCCCTCTGCGCGCGGCACAGGTGAAGGGCGCAGACTGCTGGAACTCGCGCTCCACACGGCAAAAGAGCGAGGGGCAGAAAACATGTTTCTTGAGGTTGCGGCGAATAACGCGACAGCCATCGGGCTTTACCGCTCTGTCGGTTTCGTCGATTCGGGATTTCGTAAAGATTACTACAGAACACCCGACGGTGCGCGGATTGACGCGCTTTTGCTCCAATTACCGCTCTCACAACGCTAATTTATTGATCATCTGATCAAAGTGACACCAAGTGACGTGAGAATCCGGTTGACCCCCAGAGAGTTAATAGCCCTAATTCCAAAAGACACGAGAGATGTCCGCCCACGCGGGCCGCTGCGGCTCCGGGGCAAAACCAGTTGGGAGATACTAAATGACCCTCGTCACAAAATTCCTCGGCGCATCTGCTGCCCTTGCTCTGTCCGCAGGCGCTGCGCTGGCTGATCCGGCAATCATTTTTGACCTTGGCGGCAAATTCGACAAATCCTTCAACGAAGCAGCATTCGGCGGCGCAACCCGCTGGGCCGAAGAAACCGGCGGTAGCTTTGCTGAATTCGAAATCACCTCGGACGCACAGCGTGAACAGGCGATCCGTCGCTTTGCTGAAGACGGGAACAACCCGATTGTTATGGCTGGCTTCTCTTGGGCAACCCCGCTGGCAGCTGTTGCACCTGAATACCCTGACCTGAAGTTCTCGATCATCGACATGGTTGTTGATGCACCGAACGTTCAGTCGGTTGTGTTTAACGAACACGAAGGTTCGTACCTCGTTGGTATGCTGGCTGCGATGGCATCCGAAGATGGCACCGTTGGCTTTATCGGCGGCATGGACATCCCGCTGATCCGCAAATTCGCATGTGGCTACGCTCAAGGTGCATTGGCTGTGAACCCTGACGCGACCGTCATCGCGAACATGACTGGCACCACCCCTGCCGCATGGAACGATCCGGTAAAAGGTTCGGAACTCACCCTCGCTCAGATCAGCCAAGGTGCTGACGTGATTTACGCTGCTGCTGGCGGCACTGGCGTTGGCGTTCTGCAAACCGCAGCTGACCAAGGCGTCTATTCGATCGGCGTCGACTCCAACCAGAACTACATGCACCCGGGTTCCGTTCTGACCTCGATGATGAAACGCGTTGATAACGCTGTTTACGATGCGTTCACCGCTGGTGCGGACCTCGAAGCAGGCTTTAACGTGATGGGTCTGTCGAACGGTGGCGTTGGTTACGCGCTCGACGAATACAACGCAGAACTGATCACTGATGAAATGAAAGCGGCGGTCGAAGCGGCTTCTGCTCAGATCGCATCGGGCGAACTGGTCGTTCACGACTACATGTCGGACGAAACCTGCCCGGTTCTCGACTTCTAAGTCGAACGATCCACGCATATTGGGCCGCGCCGTTATTATCCGGCGCGGCTTTTCTATCTGCCCGAGGGACAGAGAATGACCGCACCTGCACCTGCCATCGAACTCGTCGGAATTTCCAAGGCCTTTGGGCCAGTTCAGGCAAACAAAGACATTTCCATTCGCGTTATGCCTGGAACGATCCATGGGATCATTGGGGAAAATGGCGCAGGCAAATCCACGCTAATGTCGATCCTTTACGGGTTCTACAAGGCCGATGCGGGCGAGGTGTTCATCAACGGGCAAAAGACCGAAATCCCTGATAGTCAGGCAGCGATTGCTGCTGGGATTGGGATGGTGTTCCAGCACTTTAAACTGGTTGAGAATTTCACCGTCCTCGAAAACGTCATCTTGGGCGTTGAGGACGGATTTTTGCTGCGCCCGTCTCTGACCAAAGCACGCAAAGAGCTAAAGCAACTGTCCGAAGAATATGAGCTCCACGTGGACCCAGATGCCGTGATCGAAGAGATCGGCGTCGGGATGCAGCAACGTGTTGAGATCCTCAAGGCGCTCTACCGTCAGGCAGACATCCTGATCCTCGATGAACCGACGGGCGTTCTGACCCCTGCTGAGGCGGACCAGCTATTCCGCATCCTTGGTCGTCTTCGTGAGGAGGGCAAAACGATCATTCTGATTACCCATAAGCTACGGGAAATCATGGAGATTACAGACACGGTATCGGTCATGCGGCGCGGTGAAATGACAGCAACCGTCAAAACCGCAGAAACCGATCCCGCCCAACTGGCTGAGCTGATGGTGGGCCGTAAGGTTCTGCTTCAGGTCGACAAGGTTCCTGCAAAACCGGGTGACGTGATCCTCGATGTGCAGAACCTGAACGTCACCGATGCGCAGGGCGTTCATCGTGTCAAAAACGTATCCTTCAATATCCGCGCGGGCGAAATCCTCGGCATCGCGGGCGTTGCGGGGAACGGTCAATCTGAACTGCTTGAAGTGCTGGGTGGCTATGAAAAGGGCACGGGCACCATCACAGTAAACGGCCAACCGATTGACCTAACAGGTAAATACTCCGACGGACAAAGTCGCCGCAAACGGGGCATCGCTCACGTGCCAGAGGACCGTCAGCGCGAAGGTTTGGTGATGAACTTCTCTGCGTGGGAAAACACAGCGTTCGGCTATCACAGCGACCCGCGCTACCAGAAAAACGTGCTTTTTATGGATCACGCTGCGATCAAGGCCGATACCGCCGAAAAAATGGAACGTTTCGACGTGCGGCCGCCTAACCCGCTGTTGGCCGCCAAGAACTTCTCTGGTGGCAACCAACAGAAAATAGTTGTGGCGCGTGAGATTGAACGCAATCCCGATGTGCTGCTGATCGGTCAGCCGACCCGTGGCGTCGACATCGGCGCAATCGAATTCATTCACAAACAAATCGTGGCCCTGCGTGACCAAGGCAAAGCGATCCTCCTCGTGTCAGTCGAGCTAGACGAGATCATGTCGCTCTCTGATCGGATTGCCGTGATGTTTGACGGGCGGATCATGGGCGAACGCCTGCCGCAAGATACCAATGTTCAGGAACTCGGCCTGCTAATGGCCGGTGTTCAAGGGGATGCCGCCTGATGCAAAAGATGCCGAACTGGGCCGATGTGGTCCTTGTCCCTGTACTGTCGCTGGTCTTGGCCGCGATCATCTCTGCCATCGTGATTTTGGCGATCGGGCACAACCCGATTGATGCGCTCGGCATCATGGTTAAAGGCGCGCTGGGTAATAGCGCGAACGTGTCCTACACGCTCTACTACGCGACAAACTTTATCTTCACGGGCCTTGCTGTTGCAGTGGCCTATCATGCCCGAATGTTCAACATCGGCGGCGAGGGTCAGGCGTATATTGGCGGCCTTGGTGCAGCGCTCGCTTGCCTCTACATCCCGTGGCCGCATTGGACGCTCGCACTGATTGGCGGCGGTGTTGCTGCGGCGGTCTTTGGTGCGGCGTGGGCAGCAATTCCTGCCTACCTTCAAGCAAAACGCGGCAGCCACATCGTGATCACCACGATCATGTTTAACTACATGGCCTACCCGCTGCTGAACTTTCTCTTGAATGGCCCGATCAAGGCAGGTGGCATGGAACCTGCGACTCCGTCATTTGCGGAGGCAATGCACCTCCCTAACCTCTCGGCCATCCTCGGCGCAGTCGGCATTAGCTTCTCGGACCGAGGCCCTGCGAACTTTGCCCTGATCATCGCGCTTTTGGCCTGCGTGTTTGTCTGGGCGCTGATTTGGAAAACCAAGCTCGGCTACGAAACCCGCGCCTTTGGCGAAAGCGAAAGCGCGGCGAAATATGCAGGCATCAAACCAACGAAGATCATCATGATCGCAATGCTGATTTCTGGCGGTCTGGCAGGCATGATGGCCATCAACAACGTCATGGGCGAGGCGGAACGTCTGGTTCTCAACGCTGTTGAGGGCGCAGGGTTTATCGGCATCGCTGTGGCTCTGATGGGCCGCAACCACCCCGTCGGCATCCTGATTGCAGCGATCCTATTCGGCATCCTCTATCAAGGTGGTGCAGAACTCTCTGCCGAACTGCGCATCCCACGGGAGATGGTCACTGTGATCCAAGCACTGGTCATCCTATTTACAGGCGCGCTCGACAACATGGTGCGCATGCCAATCGAAAAACTCTTCGTGGCGTTTGGCCGTAAGGGGGCAAACTGATGGATCTTCTCGCGTTTTTCGACATTGCAGTTTTGGACGGCACTGTGCGCCTTGGCGTGCCGTTGCTGCTGGCATGCCTTGCAGGTCTTTTTTCTGAGCGGGCTGGCATTTTCGACATCGGCCTCGAAGGCAAGATGCTAATCTCAGCCTTCCTCGCGGCTGGCGTATCCTTTACCACGGGTAGCGTTTGGCTCGGGTTGATTGCTGGGATCATGGCCTCGGTGGTCTTGTCGCTCTTGCATGGGCTCGCCTCGATCACTTTCCGTGGGAACCAACTGATTTCTGGCGTTGCGATCAACTTCTTCGCCTCAGGTATTACCGTCGTTGCCGCCCAAGCATGGTTCGGTGAAGGTGGTCGCACGCCGTCGCTATCGGGTGCTGCCCGTTTTGAGTCGATCCAATTCCCAGGCGCATTGACCCGCATCCGCGACATCGCCAAAGCGGACCTGCCAATGAAGGTCTATTCCGAACTTCTCTCGGGTCACACGATCATTGTTTACCTCTGCATCCTGATCGTTCCCTTCGTTTGGTGGACCCTCTACCGCACCCGTTTCGGCCTGCGCCTTCGCGCTGTTGGCGAAAACCCAGGCGCAGTGGATACAGCTGGTATCTCGGTCTACCGCATGCGCTATTCGGCTGTGATCATCTGTGGCGTGCTCTGCGGCCTTGCAGGCGCTTACCTCTCTACAGGGCTTCAAGCGGGCTTTGTCCGTGAAATGACTGCGGGTCGTGGCTATATCGCCCTCGCCGCGCTGATCTTTGCGAAATGGCGTCCATGGCAGGCACTGGGGGCAACAATGCTCTTTGGCTACCTGCAGGCCCTCGCCATTCGCCCAGACATCCTTGAGCGGGCCATTGGTATCCGCGTCCAGACCCAAGTCCTAGACGCCCTACCCTACGTCCTGACCGTTATCGTGCTTGCTGGTTTCGTCGGCAAAGCCATCCCGCCACGCGCGGGCGGAGAAGCCTATGTCAAAGAACGCTAAACTACTAAAAATCATCCGCGACCACGCAGGCGAAGAACCCGTTAAGCTGGGCCTGATCCTCGGCTCTGGCCTCGGCCACCTTGCGGGCGCAGTCGAAGGCGTGGCCATCCCCTACTCCGAACTTCCGGGGTTCCCTCACGCGGGCGTGTCGGGCCACAACCCGAACCTCGTGATCGGAACGCTCGAAGGGGTGCGCGTCGCTGTCTTTGGCGGTCGGGCGCACTATTACGAACGCGGCAAACCCGATGAAATGCGCATCCCGCTAGAGGTCCTCTGCGAACTTGGCGCTGATACGGTCATTGCGACCAACGCCGCAGGATCGCTGCGCCCCGATATGCCAACGGGCTCGATCATGGCGCTGACAGATCATATCAATTTCTCGGGCCTCAACCCGCTGATCGGTGAACCCTCAGACAAACGCTTTGTCCCGATGATGGACGCCTACGAGCCTGAGTTGCGTGAAAAGCTCCTCTTTGCGGCCGCCTACGAAGAGGTCAGCCTGCATCAGGGCATCTACGCGTGGTATTCTGGCCCTTCGTTCGAAACGCCCGCCGAAATCCGAGCGATCCGAACGCTGGGCGCAGATGCTGTTGGCATGTCCACCGTGCCCGAGGTGATCCTCGCGCGGTTCCTAGGCCTTCGCGCCGCTGCCATCTCGACCATCACGAATATGGCCGCAGGTATGAGCGACGAGGCTATCAGCCACGAACATACCAAGGCGATGGCCCCCTTAGGCGCTGCGAAACTGGAAAAGGTCCTGCGCCGTTTCTTGCGCGACTTCTGATCCTGCCTTTGTGCAAAAAATATCTCGGGGGTGTGGGGGCAGAGCCCCCACTTAACGATCACCGACCGTGGGTCCGATCATAAGAATTGGCCTGTGGCGGCACCCACCCCTCCAGCGCCCCATCAGCTGGCGTCAAAATCTGCATTGAGAGCGGATAACAGGCCGCAGTATCGGACGAATGTTCCGATCCACAATCGCCACCGGGGCAGGCACTCAGCACCGCCAAGAGATCAACCTCGGCAAAGAGATCGAGGTGGTCACCTTTGCGCACAGGGCTGGCCTTCATGAAATACTGGCCCGTATCGCGGGTGAAACCCGTGCACATGAACACGTTCAGCACATCGTGCACGCGGGGTTCGGCTTCGGTCAGGCTCACGCCTTGATCGTCTGCTAAGGCGCGCGTCAGGTTTGAATGGCAGCAATAGTGGTAGTGATCCCCGCCCAAGGCACGGCCAGTATAAGGATCGCACCGCGTGCCGATCACATCATGCACACGCCCACCAAATTCATCCGCGCCATACCACGCGAGGCTGTCCACAACGACGGTCGCCATGGGGCGTAGATAAGGGAAACAGGACCAAAGTTGGTCGCCTTCGGTCACATGCGTGCCGTGAAGTGCACGCGTTTTCCCTGAATAGAACCGCTCCTCCAAGTTCTTCGCGTTGAACAAGTTCAAATCGCCCACCTGAGGTCCCTCGGGGCAGCCGATCCGCAGGAACGATCCAGCCGGCACGCGGATCGTTGCCGCATCGCGGGGCGGAACGATGACCACAGGCCCTTCAACAGCCGTGTCGAGCGCTGTGCGATAGAGATCCATCTGTGGGCGCGGCAGAGTTTCGGTTGGGTAACAGATTACCGGAGCGATAGCGCGCCGTTTTTCTGCATCTTCAGGGATATTTGACACGTTTTGAACCTATCTGAGTGATCGACGCTCAATATCCCGCCCAATTTGATCCCAATCAAGTTTATTTCCCCACTTTGGAATCAAATGACCGCAGTTCCCAATTTGGAGTGCCTCCCAATGTCTTTCGTTTCTCAAGTTATCGACCGCGTCCGTGAACATGCCCGCATCGATGCAGAAGTTGACAATTTGGACGTCAATGACCTGAACGGCCTTGGCCTTACCCGCGGTGAAATGCGCAAAATCGCTCATATGCCCCAAGAACAAATCGACCGTATGGAAAAGATGGCTGGGGTCTTTGATGTGAAGGTCGACAGCCTGCGCGCCTCTGGTGAACAGGTCGAAGTGGTGCGTCGCTGCGCCTGTTGCGGCGAGAATGGCGCCTGCAAATCCGCTCTGGCCAATGGAGCATCGGCCGAAGAGATGACGTTCTGCCCGAACGCGAGCACCTATCGGGCGCACCGCAATGGCTAAAATAATAAAGCCCCGGATCATCCGGGGCTTTTTAGTCTAAAGTCATGGCAGGATCATGCATCGTAATAAGCGAACATTTGATCCAATACGGGTAAATTCCGCACAGCTTTGATCTTCTTAGGTCTTTCGTAAGTATAATATCCAATCCACTGCTCCATCGCGTCAGTCGACAGAACGATTTTTGCAGCAGCCTCTGGATTTCGAATGGCGATGTTCATCACAGGCTCCAATCACTCGATACTCCGCCCTGACCACATCATAACACTATACGAACGAATATTAATCTATCTTTTTGCTTATGCAGCATGATTTCGCTGCATGGCAGAGACGCAAAAGGCCCTGCGCATGGCAGGGCCTTCATCTTTAGCGTGCAATCTTTTACGATTAGCCTTGGCGTTCGACCAACATCTTCTTGATGCTCGCAATTGCCTTCGCAGGGTTCAGACCCTTCGGACAGGTTTTTGCGCAGTTCATGATGGTGTGGCAGCGGTAGAGTTTGAACGGATCTTCCAACTCGTCCAGACGCTCGCCAGTTGCCTCATCGCGGCTGTCGATGATCCAGCGGTATGCGTGGAGCAGCGCAGCAGGCCCGAGGTATTTATCGGAGTTCCACCAGTAGCTCGGGCACGAGGTCGAGCAGGAGGCGCACATAACGCATTCATACAGACCGTCGAGTTTCTTGCGATCCTCAATCGACTGACGCCATTCTTTTGCCGGACGGTTGGTTTTGGTTTCAAGCCACGGCATAATCGACGCGTGCTGTGCGTAGAAGTGGGTCAGGTCAGGAATAAGGTCCTTCACCACTGGCATGTGCGGCAGCGGGTTGATCTTAACGTCGCCCTTAATCTCATCCAGACCGTAGATACAGGCCAGCGTATTGATCCCGTCGATGTTCATCGCACAAGAGCCACAGATACCTTCGCGGCACGAACGGCGGAACGTCAGGGTCGGGTCAATCTTGTTTTTAATGTAGATCAAGCCGTCTAGAACCATCGGACCACAATCGTCCATATCGACGAAATAGGTATCGATGCGCGGGTTTTTCCCGTCGTCAGGGTTCCAGCGGTAAATCTGGAACGACCGGAGGTTCGTTGCACCTTCGGGCTTGGGCCAGGTTTTGCCGACAGTCAGGCGGCTGTTCTTGGGAAGCGTAAGTTGAACCATGGGTTTAGGCTCCTGCGATTAAGGTCATGCCCCTGCGCCGCCGGTCAGTGCGCGAGACGCACAAGCGGTCGTAGAGGAACGGCTGAGAATATTTGACACCATGTAATTGGTGTCTGCGGTAGGTCCGGTTACGGCCGCTGCGGCAAGAGCCGTCAGTTCTACATCAGTGGAGTTTTCAATGATGCAGGTGGTCATAGCCGTGGCGATGGATTCGGGGATCGTGTGACCTCCGGGCAGTTCGGTGTTCATCACGATGGGAACCACTACTGCGCGAGCGGCGTCAGATTTTGCCTCTGCCGTCATCTCTGCCATGTTGTCAGTGGTGCATGCTGCCAATGCGGCAACGATAGTCCCAAGTGCGATAATCCGTTTCATGCCTGTCATCCTTTTCATTAACGCAGGTCCGGCTGTCGGATCGGGTCCTGTCCGGTGAGGTCAACGACACAGCGTTCGTAGACCAGCATTGGATCGGCACCACGTAGGTAATCGGACGAAACCCCGATTGACCCACCAACATAGCCCCCTGTGGACGAGTTTACGCCAAGCGTCAGGTGTCCGGTAGGACCTTGCGCCATACGCGCCCGCTCTTCGCATCTTTCCGCCGCCTTCTCAGGCGACATCGGGCCACAAGCAGACAAGGCCAGAAGGCAGAGGATCAACGCAGCACGCAATATCCTACCCCCCCTTGCATCGTCGCCCCACCCGGCAAACAGGTGCTGGACGACGCGACAGACAAAGTCGACTCTTGCGGCGCATCGACGATCCAGACCGCTTCGGGGGCAGCCCCGACAGTCCCGCCAACACGCGCAACACATTGGTTAAACGCGCCCTCGAGGATACCTCGCGAAATCGAGCGGCCAAACAAGGCACCAGCGCCAGACGCCGAATAATTCGGACGGTTCAGGGCCGCGTCATATTGCGCTTGGCATTCTGCAACAGAAGTCGCAGGCGTCATCGACAGGACCTGCTCGCCACATCCAGCGAGCAAGGGACCTGCAACAACAGCCAATGCAATAAACGCGAACCGCATTAGAACGTCCGTGCTTTCGGCGCGATCTTCTTGAGGCTGATACCGCCTTCCGCTTCGGTGGTGAGCGGATCGACGACAACCGGACGATATGTCAGGTCCACCTTGTTCCCATCAACGCGGGAAATGGTGTGAACACGCCAGTTTTCATCGTCACGGGTCGGGAAGTCCTCGTGTGCGTGCGCACCGCGAGATTCCTTACGTGCCTCAGCGCCGTGGATGGTGGCCAGAGCGTTCGGCATCAGGTTTGCCAACTCGAGCGTTTCCATCAGGTCAGAGTTCCAGACCAAGCTACGGTCGGTGACCGACAGGTCATCCATTTTCGCAGCAATGGCGGTCATCTTCTCGACGCCTTCTTTCATGGTTTCAGCGGTACGGAACACAGCTGCATCCGACTGCATGGTTTTCTGCATCTCGAGACGCAGTTCTGCAGTTGCCATGTTGCCCTTCGCATGACGCAGACCGTCGAAGCGATCGAACGCTTTGTCGATGGACGCTTGGTTCAGGGTCGGGTTCGCGCTGTCTGGGTTCACAACCTTACCAGCGCGGATCGCAGCCGCACGACCAAACACAACGAGGTCGATCAGAGAGTTCGAACCCAGACGGTTTGCACCGTGAACCGAGGCACACCCAGCTTCACCGACAGCCATCAGGCCCGGAACTACAGCGTTCGGGTCTTTCGCGGTCGGGTTCAGCACTTCGCCCCAGTAGTTGGTCGGAATACCGCCCATGTTGTAGTGAACCGTCGGCAGAACCGGGATCGGCTCTTTGGTCACGTCAACACCAGCAAAGATTTTCGCGGACTCGGAAATACCCGGCAGACGTTCTGCCAGAGCAGCCGCAGGAAGGTGGTTGAGGTGCAGGTGGATGTGATCGCCATCCTTACCTACGCCACGGCCTTCACGGATTTCCATAGTCATCGAACGGGAAACGTAGTCACGCGGTGCGAGGTCTTTGTACTGGGGCGCATAACGCTCCATGAAACGCTCGCCTTCGGAGTTGGTCAGATAACCGCCTTCGCCACGTGCACCTTCGGTGATCAGACAGCCAGAGCCATAGATACCGGTCGGGTGGAACTGAACGAATTCCATATCCTGCAGAGCCAGACCAGCGCGAGCCACCATGCCGCCGCCGTCACCCGTGCAAGTGTGCGCCGAGGTCGCCGAGAAGTATGCGCGGCCGTAACCACCAGTCGCCAGAACGACCATCTTTGCGTTGAAGACGTGGAACGTACCGTCGTCGAGTTTCCAGCACACAACGCCGGTGCACTGACCGTCTTCGGACATGATGAGGTCGATTGCAAAGTATTCGATATAGAACTCTGCGTTGTTCTTCAGCGATTGGCCGTAGAGCGTGTGCAGGATCGCGTGACCGGTGCGGTCAGCCGCAGCACAGGTACGCTGAACGGGGGGGCCGTCACCGAATTCAGTGGTGTGACCACCGAACGGACGCTGGTAGATTTTGCCTTCTTCGGTCCGCGAGAACGGAACGCCATAGTGCTCTAGCTCGTAAACCGCTTTGGGAGCTTCGCGTGCGAGGTATTCCATCGCGTCGGTATCACCGAGCCAGTCAGAGCCCTTAACAGTGTCAAACATGTGCCACTGCCAGCTGTCTGGACCCATGTTGCCCAGCGATGCCGCGATACCGCCCTGTGCCGCAACCGTGTGCGAACGGGTCGGGAAAACCTTAGAGATACACGCAGTGCGCAGACCTTGTTCGGCCATGCCGAGGGTCGCGCGGAGGCCAGCGCCGCCAGCGCCGACAACTACCACGTCGTATTCGTGAACTTCGTATTCGTATGATGCCATCGGTCGTATTCCTTACAGAGCCAGCTTCGCGAGCGCGAACAGGCCCGTTGCCATCAGAGCATAGGTGAAGGCGGTCATGAAAATGACTGACGCCTTGCGGGCGGTGCCGCGTGCGTAGTCTTCGATCATCATCTGGAAACCAGCATTAAAGTGTTTCAGGCCGAACACCAGAACGAGACCCGTCAAGATCGCAGGGATCGGACGAGCAAAGGTCGCCTGAACAGTCGCATAGTCGTTGCCCAGCGCATGGCCAAAGATGTAGAGGAAGGTCGGCACGATCAGCGCGAGGCCAACAGCGCTCACCTGCATGTAGCGGTGATGTTCGGTGCCAGTGCCCGAAGCGCCTTTGCCAACGGCACGTTTACGGTCGGTTAGATAACGCATCCCGTTCTCCTTAAACGATCACGATGGTCAGGATGGTCAGAACGACCGACCCGATGATGCAGGCCCAGCCCAGCTTTTCAGCGGTCGGGATGTCCATCCCGTGCCCCGCATCAAAGTAGAGGTGACGCAGACCCGCGAGGAAGTGATACCAGATGCCCAGCGCCGAGAGAGTCATTACAACGTCACCCACGAACGAGGTCAGGATAGCATTTGCAAAGTTAAAGTAGCTTTCCGACGTCGCTGCGGCGAACAGCCACCAAACAACCAGAAGCGTCGAAACGATCAGTGCGTTACCGGTGATGCGCGTCAGGATCGACGACATCGAAGTCAACTGTGGCCGGTAGTACGGGCCGATCATGAAAGGCGAAAGCGGACGTTCAACGCCCTTGGATTTTTCAGCCATGTGGGTCCCCTTTGGATTTGGGCAGCCATGCACGCAGGCGCACACGGGCCATCGCTGTCTGTTCTGACGTATAATTCCCGCTCTGTCACGCTATCCGATCAGGGTGATGACCCAAAAAATGTCTGTTTTAGCGTTAACAGAGGGATTTGTGATCACGTAATTTTAACCTGTGATCACAAACTTATTCCCGACAGAAACTATAAAGAAATAAAGGCGCGACTCGCGTCACGCCTCCTTTTTGCATTCTAGATCGGCATCAGTGCCCAGTAGTCGAGGTCGAGAAGGACACCCGGAAGATACTTGCCATCCTCGCCCTTCAACTGGCCCACTGACCCGTCACTGGTCGCAACCAACCGCAAACGAATAGCGCCAACGCCCGGCACATCGGTCTCGGCCTTATCCAGAACTTCGGACCATGCTTTAACCGTTGTCCCCGCAAAACACGGGTTCGCGTGAGCGCCGCCGTTCAGGCCAACGATCATCTGCGCATTCGCCAGACCATTGAACGACAAGGCCCGCGCCATCGAAATCACGTGACCGCCGTAGATCAAACGCCCCTCGGGACGGAAGGTCAGGTCAAAGTGGACCTTGGCCGTGTTCTGCCACAGACGCGTTGCGATCATGTGCTCTGCCTCTTCGATGGTCACACCATCAACGTGGTCGATCACTTCGCCGATCTCATAATCACCCCAACGATGCTCTTCACCTGCGAGGCCAAAGTCATAGTCATCAAAGGTCAGACCTTCGGGAACGACCAGATCCTCAACCGACAGAACTTTTTTCAGGTCTGGCAGAACGGCTTCCGGTGCGGGCGCATCGAGGTTGCCTTTGCGGACCATGACCCAGCGGACATATTCCAACACAACGTCGTCGTTTTGGTTGAACCCACGCGTGCGCACGTAGACCACGCCCGTTTTCCCGTTGGAGTTTTCTTTTACCCCGATCACTTGGGATTCCGACCGCAGTGTATCGCCCGGATAAACAGGAACCAGCCAGCGTCCTTCGGCATAACCGAGGTTCGCAACCGCGTTCAACGAAACGTCAGGCACAGTTTTGCCGAACACCACGTGGAACGCGATCAGATCGTCCAACGGCGACCCATCCAGACCGCAATCCGCAGCAAAAGCGTCCGACGAATACAGCGCGTGACGCGCTGGATAGAGCGCGTGATAGAGTGCGCGTTCGCCTTCGGCCACGGTGCGAGGCACCGCATGACGGATCACATCGCCGACTTTGTAGTCTTCGAAAAAGCGGCCTGAATTGGTTTTGGTCATAGCTGTCCTAACTTCATGTCTGGGGAATAGTCGGCGTCCACGTCTTTCACGACGGCTTGACCACAGCGCATCACGCCGCGGGCCGCATCAAAGGAATACGTGGGATCGCCATGCAGGCTCCAACCCTTGGATAGGGCTTCGGTCACCTTGTGGCAGAAGGCCGAGGTGTCATCCTCGGAGAGAAAACGATAGGCAATCATTGGGTCGCGTCCTGTGCTGGCCGCGACCCGATAGGCAGCGGCATTAACCGAAGGGCATATAGCCCAGCAGGATATGGATATAGGCGATCACGCCGTAGACCAAGAGTGACCCGAACGCCGCGCCGATCTCTTTGCCCTTGGGCGCAGGCGCGGGTTTTTCCCACACGGGGTTCTGCGCGTTGATCAGCGCGATGGACACCACGGCCCAGATCAACATGCCACCAAACAGCACCACCGAAGCCCAGTCGCCGTTGGCGAGAAGGTGCGCGACCGACCACAAAATCACGCCAATCAGCATCGGATGACGCATCTTGCGCGCGATGGCAGTTTTCATGCCCGACGCCGCAAAGAGATACATCGACACAAGCATTAGCGTGTTGTTCGCATGTTTGCCCCACGCGGGTGGCGCGTAGGCCAGATCGGCCCACCACATCCGATAGCCAACGATCATCAAGCCGACCGACACAAAGAGCAGGATCGCGATCGGACCGCGCCCTTTGTCGCCCATAGCCGCCCGCTGTTCGGGTGCCAGTCGTTTGAAGAGATGTGCGCCGCTCCATAGCAATACGCCCAATATCAGTAGAATCATTCCGCCCCCTTTGGGCGGAACGCTCCGCCCGAATTAACTATTCAACGCGGCGATGGCCGCAGCTTTGGCAAGAGTTGCCCGCGCTGTCACAATATGCAGGTTTTCGACGATCTTGCCATCAACAACCGCAACGCCGAGCCCTTGCGCCTCAGCTTCTTCAAAGGCCGCGATCTGACGCTGGGCCAGTTCAATTTCAGCTTCGGTCGGGGCAAAAGCTGCGTTGGTGATTTCGACCTGTGCGGGGTGGATGAGCGATTTACCGTCATATCCCATGTCACGGCCCTGCTCGCACTCGACCTTGAGGCCTTCGTCATCTTTGAACGCGTTGTAGACGCCATCGATGGCAATCACGCCATAAGCCTTAGCCGCCAAGAGCGCCGCTTGAAGCGCATAGAGCAGCGGTTCGCGACGTTCTGCCTTGCGGGTGTTAAGGTCTTTGGCGAGGTCATTGGTCCCTAGAACGAACCCTTCGATCGAGGGATGCGCCGCAATCGACGCGGCGTTGATAATGCCCAGTGGGGTTTCCATCATCGCCCAAATTTTCTTGTCACCGATGATCGCGGCCAGTGCATCAACATCGGCGGTGGAGTTCACTTTGGGCAACAAAACCGCATCACACTCCATCTCGAGCGTCTCAGCAGCGTCGTCTTTGCCCCACTCGGTATCAAGACCGTTGATCCGCACAACACGGTATTTGTTCCCGTAGCCGCCCTGATACAGTGCTTCTTTCAGAGTGTGCCGTGCGTTCACCTTTTCATCGGGCGCAACCGCGTCCTCAAGGTCAAAGAGGATTGCATCAACAGGAAGCCCCCGCGCCTTTTCCAAAGCACGCTCTTTCGAGCCAGGGATATACAGAGCTGAACGGAACGGACGGTCGGTCATGATTCTTCCTCGCAATAAAGTTGCGCAAAGATGACCTCATCCATTCGATTCATTCAACAGGCTTTTTGCCGCATCGCAGCGATACTTTGGGAGGAGAGCGTTAAATCTGCCCGAAACCGTCCCACAACAGCTTTACCGAAATCAGCAAGAGCGCACCCGTTACGATTTTGAAGAATGCCGCATCCGGAAGGATCCTCACCAAACGCGCACCGACCACAACAGAGATCGCAGCAGGCACCATGAGGAACCCTGCAATCTTTAAGCTGCTAAAGTTCACCTGCCCGAGCATCACGTAAGGGATCATCTTAATCCAGTTGATGTAGGCAAAGGCGATGGTCGAGGTGCCCGCAAAGGCGAGCTTTGATAGCTTCTGCGGCAGAACCCAGACCTGATAGGGCGGCCCACCTGCATGGCTCACAAAGCTGGTAAAGCCGGTCAGAACACCCCAGAACAGGCCAGATGGCGTATGCGGTGCCTTTGCAGGAACCTCGCGATTGCGTCGCCAAATTAGGTTCAGGGCGAACACAAACCCGATCAAACCCACAAGGATCGTCACCCACCCTTTGGGCGTGATGCTGGCCGTCAGACCACCAATAGCGACTCCAACTGTGGCTCCCGCACAGATGATCACGATGACCCGTTTGTTGAACTCATGCCGATAGGTCCAGACGCCAACCACATCCGAGACGATGTAGACGGGCAGCAAAAGACCAGCCGCAACCACCGGATCAATGACGAGCGCTAAGAGCGGAACCGCGAGGTTACTCACGACGGGCAAACCGCCCTTACTCATACCGACGGAAATCGCAGAAAGAGTCGCCAAAACCCAAAAAAGAGTCCCGTCCATGCTGTTTTCCCTAGAATCACCCGTGTGATTCCCTGTGAAAATCCGCCACGGCATACCATTGTGTGCCGTTTTTTAGCGCAAACATCCTTTTAACAACAGGCGAAACCCTTTGCCGCATCGCAGCACTCTTGATTGCGGCGTTCCAAAAGACTACCCCTTGCGCCGACCACAACCCCTATTAAGGACGGAAAAATGGCTCGACCCAAGATTGCCCTTATCGGCGCTGGCCAGATCGGTGGCACCCTCGCCCACCTCGCAGCGATCAAGGAACTCGGTGATGTTGTTCTCTTCGACATCGCAGAAGGCACCCCGCAGGGCAAAGCCCTCGACATCGCGGAATCCGGCCCGTCAGAAGGCTTTGACGGCTCTTTCAAAGGCTCGAACGACTACGCTGACATCGCGGGCGCAGACGTTGTTATCGTAACTGCTGGTGTTCCCCGCAAACCGGGCATGTCCCGTGACGACCTGCTGGGCATCAACCTCAAAGTTATGAAATCGGTTGGCGAAGGCATCAAAGCTCACGCACCGGACGCATTTGTAATCTGCATCACCAACCCGCTCGACGCGATGGTTTGGGCTCTGCAGCAGTTCTCGGGCCTGCCCACCAAGAAAGTCGTCGGCATGGCTGGCGTTCTGGACTCGGCTCGTTTCAGCCACTTCCTCGCGACCGAATTCAACGTCTCCATGAAAGACGTCACTGCATTCGTTCTCGGCGGCCACGGCGACACCATGGTTCCTTCGGTTCGTTACTCGACCGTTGGCGGCATCCCGCTCCCGGATCTGGTAGAAATGGGCTGGACCACTCAGGACAAACTGGATGCGATCGTTCAGCGCACCCGTGACGGCGGCGCAGAGATCGTTGGCCTGCTGAAAACTGGTTCCGCGTTCTACGCACCGGCAACTTCGGCTATCGAAATGGCTGAAGCATACCTCAAAGACCAGAAGCGCGTTCTGCCTTGCGCAGCTTACTGTGACGGTGAAATCGGCGTTAAAGGTATGTACGTTGGCGTTCCGACCGTAATCGGCGGCAACGGCATCGAGCGCGTCATCGACATCAAGCTCAACAAAGAAGAGCAAGAGATGTTCGACAAGTCGGTTGATGCGGTCAAAGGTCTGATCGAAGCATGTAAAGCAATCGACCCGTCGCTGTCCTAATCGACACGACATCTGATTTGCAAAGGGCGGTCTTCAGGCCGCCCTTTTTCTATTTGCGACTCTTCACGGTCGAATCCGCCTTTGCACGCATGGCGAATGCCGCAACGCAACATTTGTGATCACACCCTTAAAACCTGTGATCACAAATGTCGGATTTTACCGCTCACACTAAAAATAAACGTTCTTTGCACCGTCATCATGTGCTTAGACGGTACAAACCGAAGCACAGCGAGGGACACTCGATGAACATTCATGAATACCAAGCCAAGGCGCTTCTGCGCAGCTACGGCGCTCCCGTCTCTGACGGTCGCCCCGTTCTGAAAGCAGAAGATGCGAAAACTGCAGCTGGCGAACTCGACGGCCCGCTCTGGGTTGTTAAGTCGCAAATCCACGCAGGTGGCCGCGGCAAAGGCAAATTCGTAGAGCCTGAAGCCGGCGAAAAGGGCGGCGTTCGCCTCGCTTTCTCCGTCGAAGAAGCTGCCGAAATGGCAAAACAGATGCTGGGCAAGACCCTCGTCACCCACCAGACCGGTCCGGCTGGCAAACAGGTGAACCGCATCTACATCGAAGACGGTTCCGACATTGAACGTGAACTGTACCTCGCTCTGCTGATCGACCGTCAGACATCGCGCGTTTCGTTCGTTTGCTCGACCGAAGGCGGCATGGACATTGAAGAAGTCGCAGCATCGACCCCTGAGAAGATCCTCTCGTTCTCTGTTGATCCGGCAACTGGCTACCAGCCATACCACGGCCGTCGCATCGCATTCGCTCTGGGCCTCTCGGGCACTCAGGTCAAAGAATGCGTAAAACTGATGGGCATCCTCTACAAAGCTTTCATCGAGAAAGACATGGAGATGCTGGAAATCAACCCGCTCATCGTTCTCGAAGGTTCGGGCAGCCTGAAACTGCTGGACGCAAAAGTTGGCTTCGACGGCAACGCGATCTACCGCCAGCCTGACATCGCTGAACTGCGCGACACCACCGAAGAAGACCCGAAAGAGCTGGAAGCGTCGAAATTCGACCTGAACTACATCGCTCTCGACGGTGAAATCGGCTGCATGGTGAACGGTGCTGGTCTCGCTATGGCGACCATGGACATCATCAAACTCTACGGCGCAGAGCCTGCTAACTTCCTCGACGTAGGTGGCGGCGCGACCAAAGAGAAAGTGACCGAAGCATTCAAAATCATCACCTCTGACCCGAACGTCAAAGGCATCCTCGTCAACATCTTCGGCGGCATCATGCGCTGCGACGTGATCGCAGAAGGCGTTATCGCTGCTGTGAAAGAAGTTGGCCTGAAGGTTCCGCTGGTTGTTCGTCTCGAAGGCACCAACGTCGAAAAAGGCAAAGAGATCATCAACAACTCTGGCCTCGACGTTATCGCTGCTGACAACCTGTCTGACGGCGCAGAGAAAATCGTGAAAGCGGTGAAAGGCTAAGACAATGGCAATCCTTGTAAACGAAAATACCAAAGTGATCTGCCAGGGCTTCACCGGCTCGCAGGGCACGTTCCACTCGGAACAAGCAATCGCTTACGGCACCAAAATGGTTGGCGGCGTGACCCCTGGTAAAGGCGGTCAAGAGCACCTCGGCCTGCCGGTTTTTGACTCGGTTCACGAAGCGAAAGCAAAAACCGAAGCAAACGCGACCGTAATCTACGTTCCGCCGCCGTTCGCAGCAGACTCGATCCTCGAAGCGATCGACGCTGAAATGGAACTGATCGTCTGCATCACCGAAGGCATTCCCGTGCTCGACATGATGAAGGTAAAGCGCGCGCTGATCGATTCCAAATCGCGACTGATCGGTCCGAACTGCCCGGGTATCATCACCCCTGACGCATGTAAGATCGGCATTATGCCAGGTCACATCCACAAGCGTGGTTCGGTTGGCGTTGTGTCCCGTTCGGGCACCCTGACCTACGAAGCTGTGAAACAGACTGCGGACATCGGCCTCGGCCAATCGACTGCTGTTGGCATCGGCGGCGACCCGATCAAAGGCACAGAGCACATCGACGTGCTGGACATGTTCCTAGACGATCCGGAAACCCAATCGATCATCATGATCGGTGAAATCGGTGGCTCTGCAGAAGAGGAAGCCGCAGCATTCCTCGCTGAGCAGCGCAAAAAAGGCCGTTGGAAACCGACCGCTGGCTTCATCGCTGGCCGCACAGCCCCTCCGGGCCGTCGCATGGGTCACGCTGGCGCAATCGTCGCTGGCGGCAAAGGTGACGCAGAGTCCAAAATCGAAGCTATGAAGTCGGCAGGCATCATCGTTGCAGATAGCCCTGCAACGCTCGGTGAAGCTGTTCTGAAAGCGATCAAGGGCTAAGATGCGCCCGCGTGCTCGTCATATGCAAGACGCAGCGGTCAGCCTCGTGCTGGCCGCTCGTCGCGCATTTTCGGGCCAAGCTATTGGCGGAGGCTGCTGATATGCGCCGCCTTCGCCCCATTTTCGATTTCTCGACCTCGCGCGAAACGCTGGCACCTCGTGTGTTTGTCATGCTGATTGCCGCGCTGGGTCTGATCCTCGTCAGCGCCTTTGCTTATGGCGCGTCGAATGATCCTGATCGCCTCTCTCCTCCGTTTGATACCTGCTTTGAGACTCGTGACGGCAAGGTTTCATATGTTGATGGCCTTGCGTCTGAGGGATGGATTGATGTCGCCGACCGTGTGGGGGCCATTGCCCGCCTCACGGATGCATTTTTGCCGATCAACGTGCCAGAGCAGCCATCGGATTGGGCCGGTATCATGGCATATCGTAGCTCAAACGCCCTGCCCGATGCGAACACCCTGACCGAAGGCCGCGCAATCCTCGAACAAGAAGGCGCGACCCTACTGCTGGCGGGCTACCGTGCCGACAACGGCGATCTGATGGTTGAGTGCGCGATCGCGCTCCCTGACAGCCGCCTCACTGACAATTTCTTTGATGGTGCCGATCATGACGATGAGCACGAAGTTACAGTCACCGATGGCTACCGTATGATGACCCTCTCTGGCATGCAGGCCGACGGCACCGAAGCCGCCATCTATGTCATTCAACTGGTTCCCGAAACAGAGCCAGTCCCGCCCCTTGCCGCGTCGAACGCTGTGTTGACGCGCCTGACCATTCCCGCCCCCTCGAACTGAGGTTCAAACTATGAACGATCAATCCCCGAACGACGTGTTCCACGCATCATCCTTCCTGCAAGGCCATAATGCGGAGTATATTGAGCAACTCTACGCTCGTTATGCTGACAACCCCAATGCAGTCGACGAAAGCTGGCGCGATTTCTTTGCATCGCTCGGCGACACTCCGTCTGAGGCAAAAGCTGAAGCCGCAGGTGCATCGTGGACCCGCCATGACTGGCCGCCGGTTCCGAACGACGACCTGACCGCTGCGCTGGATGGCCAGTGGCCGGCAGACGCCAAGGCGGCTGGGGATAAGATCAAAGCGAAAGCCGCCGAAAAGGGCGCTTCGATCTCTGAAGAGCAAGTTCGTCTCGCGGTTCTGGACTCGATCCGCGCGCTGATGATCATCCGCGCCTATCGTATCCGTGGTCACCTGATCGCTGACCTTGATCCGCTGGGCATGCGCGACACTGTTCCCCATCCAGAGTTGGACCCGAAATCCTATGGCTTCACGCCTGCGGACATGGATCGCCCGATCTTTATCGATAATGTTCTAGGTCTAGAAGTTGCGACCATGAACGAAATCATGGCAATCGTGCGCCGCACCTACTGCGGCACCTTTGCTCTGCAATACATGCACATCTCCGATCCCGAACAGGCGGGCTGGCTGAAAGAGCGGATCGAAGGTTTCGGTAAAGAGATCACTTTTACCCAGAATGGCCGTAAGGCGATCCTGAACAAACTGGTTGAAGCCGAAGGCTTTGAGAAGTTCCTCCATGTAAAATACATGGGCACCAAACGCTTTGGTCTGGACGGCGGCGAAAGCCTCATTCCGGCGATGGAACAGATCATCAAGCGCGGGGGCGCGCTGGGTGTGAAGGAAATCGTCATCGGTATGCCACACCGCGGTCGTCTGTCGGTTCTGGCAAACGTGATGTCCAAACCCTACCGCGCGATCTTTAACGAATTCCAAGGTGGGTCGTTCAAACCCGAAGACGTTGATGGTTCGGGCGACGTGAAATACCACCTCGGTGCATCGTCTGACCGTTCGTTCGACGGCAACGAAGTGCACCTCTCGCTGACCGCGAACCCGTCCCACCTAGAAGCGGTGAACCCCGTTGTTCTGGGTAAGGCACGCGCGAAAACCGACCAGATGAACGACCAGACCCGTCACTCGGTTCTGCCGATCCTTCTGCACGGTGACGCTGCATTCGCAGGTCAGGGCGTTGTGGCCGAATGTTTCGCTCTGTCGGGCCTGCGCGGTCACCGCACTGGCGGCACCATCCACATCGTTGTGAACAACCAGATCGGTTTCACCACCGCACCGCACTTCTCGCGTTCGTCGCCGTATCCGACCGATAACGCATTGGTGGTTGAGGCTCCGATTTTCCACGTAAACGGTGACGACCCAGAGGCCGTTGTTCACGCTGCGAAAGTTGCGACCGAATTCCGCCAGAAGTTCCACAAAGACGTTGTCATCGACATCTTCTGCTACCGCCGCTTTGGTCACAACGAAGGCGACGAGCCGATGTTCACCAACCCGGCGATGTACAACCGCATCAAAAAGCACAAAACCACGCTCCAGCTTTATACAGAGCGTCTGGTCAAAGACGGCCTGATCCCCGAAGGCGAAATCGAGGATATGAAGGCACAGTTCCAAGCTCTTCTGAACGAAGAGTTCGAAGCTGGTCGTGAATACAAGCCGAACAAAGCTGACTGGCTTGATGGCCGTTGGTCGCACATGGACCGTCAGAAGCAGGGCAAATATCAGCGCGGCAAAACCGCGGTGAAAGAAGCGACCCTTAAAGAAGTTGGTCAGGCTCTGACCACCGTTCCTGAGGGTTTTAACCTGCACAAAACCGTAGGTCGCCAGCTCGAAGCGAAAAAGGCGATGTTTGACAACGGCACTGGCTTTGACTGGGCAACCGCAGAGGCATTGGCCTTTGGTTCGCTCCAACTCGAAGGCTATCCCGTTCGTCTATCGGGTCAGGACGCAACACGCGGCACTTTCTCGCAGCGTCACTCGGCCTTTATCGACCAGCAGACCGAAGATCGTTACTACCCGCTGAACCACATCCGCGAGGGTCAGGCTCAGTACGAAGTGATCGACTCCATGCTGTCCGAATACGCGGTTCTGGGCTTCGAATACGGCTACTCGTTGGCTGAACCGAACGCTCTGACCATGTGGGAAGCCCAGTTCGGCGACTTCGCAAACGGCGCGCAGATCATGTTCGACCAGTTCATCTGTTCGGGTGAATCGAAGTGGCTCCGCATGTCGGGTCTCGTGATGCTCCTGCCGCACGGCTTCGAAGGTCAAGGTCCAGAGCACTCCTCCGCACGCCTCGAGCGCTTCTTGCAGCTCTGTGGTGGTGACAACTGGATCGTTGCAAACTGCTCGACCCCAGCGAACTACTTCCACATCCTGCGTCGCCAGTTGCACCGCAACTTCCGTAAGCCGCTGGTTCTGATGACGCCGAAATCGCTTCTGCGCCACAAACTCTGCGTCTCGGATATGGCTGATTTTGCAGAAGGTTCGTCGTTCCACCGCGTTCTGTGGGACGATGCGGACACCGAAAAGAAAACCGGTCGTTCGACAGCGAACCTCGTCTCTGACGACAAGATCAAGCGCGTCGTGATGTGTTCGGGCAAGGTCTATTACGACCTCCTTGAAGAGCGTGACGCACGCGGCATCGACGATGTCTACATCCTGCGTCTGGAACAGTTCTACCCGTTCCCAGCACAGTCGATGATGAAAGAACTTGAGCGCTTTAAAGACGCCGAAATGGTTTGGTGTCAGGAAGAGCCGCGCAACCAAGGTGCATGGACCTTTGTTGAACCCAACATCGAATGGGTCCTCACCCGCATCAAAGCGAAACACAAGCGTCCAGTCTATGCTGGTCGCGCTCCATCGGCATCGCCCGCAACGGGCCTCGCCAGCCAACACAAAGCCCAACAAGAAGCCCTCGTTAACGAGGCGCTGACCATCGAAGGAAAATAACCATGAGCATCGAAGTCCGCGTGCCCACTCTGGGCGAAAGCGTCACCGAAGCCACCGTCGCAACTTGGTTCAAAAAACCAGGTGATGCGGTCGCCGTTGACGAAATGCTGTGCGAGCTGGAAACCGATAAGGTCACCGTCGAAGTGCCGTCTCCGGCGGCTGGCGTGATGGGCGATATCGTCGCGAACGAAGGCGACACTGTTGGCGTTGACGCGCTCCTCGCCCACATTAACGAAGGCGAAGGCGCAGCACCCGCACCGAAAGCAGCGGCGCCTGCTGCTGCTCCTGCCGCCGCTGCTGCACCGGCAGGCAAAGACGTTGAAGATGCACCGTCTGCCAAAAAGCTGATGGCTGAAAACAACATGGCTGCAGGCTCTGTTTCCGGCACAGGCAAAGACGGTCGCGTCATGAAAGAGGACGTTCTGAACGCTCTCAACGCACCTAAAGCGGCGGCTCCTGCTGCGCCTGCCGCTCCACGCTCCGAGGCAAACGCCGCGCGCGAAGAGCGTGTCAAAATGACCAAGCTGCGCCAGACCATCGCGCGCCGCCTGAAAGAGTCGCAAAACACCGCCGCCATGCTCACCACCTACAACGAGGTGGACATGACCGAAGTGATGGCTCTGCGGAACCAGTACAAAGACCAGTTCGAGAAGAAACACAAAGTCAAACTCGGCTTCATGTCCTTCTTCACCAAAGCTTGTGTGCACGCTCTGAAAGAAGTGCCGGAAGTGAACGCCGAAATCGACGGCACCGACATCGTTTACAAAAACTACGTAAACATGGGTATCGCTGCAGGCACCCCGACTGGCCTCGTTGTTCCGGTCATCAACGACGCGGATCAGATGTCCTTTGCTGACATCGAAAAAGCGATCGCTGACAAAGGTGCACGCGCACGTGACGGCAAACTGTCCATGGCAGAAATGCAGGGCGGAACCTTCACCATCTCCAATGGCGGCGTCTACGGCTCGCTGATGTCCTCTCCCATCCTGAACCCCCCGCAGTCCGGTATCCTCGGCATGCACAAAATTCAGGACCGTCCGATGGCCATCAATGGTCAGGTCGTCATCCGTCCGATGATGTACCTGGCTCTGTCCTACGATCACCGCATCGTTGACGGCAAAGGCGCTGTAACCTTCCTCGTTCGCGTGAAGGAAGCCCTCGAAGATCCGCGCCGCCTGTTGATGGACCTGTAAGGCAAAGAGGCCCCGCCTCTTTCACCTTGCATTAACAACTCTCGGGGGGTCCGGGGGGCAGACAGCCCCCCGGCCTCTCAACAAAAGGCACTGATTTCACTCATGACCCCCGAACTCGAAACCCTCGCATATGCTGCTTTGCTGCAAGGCCTGCAGTTTGGCTGGATGTCGATCCGTGCCAACCTCGAAGTCGGCCCCGGTGTCACAACGAGTCCCCGTGACCCTGACCGTTTGACCAAACCCTTGGTCGAGATGGTCAGCATCAAAACGGGTCGCCTTTTCCGCGCCATGAACAACCACTTCGAGGCGCTGATCATGTTCACCATCGCGGTCCTTGTGGTCGTGCTGGGAGACAAAACCACAGGATTTTCTGCGGCCTGCGCTTGGACCTACCTCGTGGCCCGCATTCTATACGTTCCGGCTTACTATTTCGGTTGGCGCCCATGGCGTAGCCTGATCTGGATGGTCGGATTTCTCGCAACAATGGCGATGATTGCATCTGCCATTCTCTTTTGACTACGCTTGCCACAAAGGTGGCTACTGAACAGGAGACTGCTATGTCCAGCTATGACGTTATCGTAATCGGCGCCGGCCCTGGTGGCTATGTCTGCGCAATCCGTTGCGCCCAGCTGGGTCTGAAGACCGCAGTTGTCGAAGGTCGTGACACCCTCGGCGGCACCTGCTTAAACGTTGGCTGCATCCCGTCCAAGGCCCTTCTGCATGCGTCGCATTCGCTGCACGAAGCCGAAGAAAACTTTGGCAAAATGGGCCTCAAGGTCGCAAAACCCAAGGTCGATTGGGAAGCGATGCTCGATTACAAACAGGGCGTGATCGACGGCAACACCAAAGGCATCGAATTCCTGTTCAAGAAGAACAAGGTCGATTGGATCAAAGGTTGGGCCTCCATCCCCGAAGCCGGCAAGGTCAAAGTCGGCGACGACATTCACGAAGCCAAGAACATCATCATCGCCACAGGCTCCGAACCTTCTGCCCTGCCCGGTATCGAAGTTGACGAAGAAACCGTCGTGACCTCGACGGGCGCTCTGGCTTTGAAATCAATCCCCAAATCGATGGTTGTGATCGGCGCTGGCGTCATCGGCCTCGAACTCGGTTCGGTCTACAAACGCCTCGGCGCTGACGTGACTGTGGTTGAATTCCTAGACGTCATCACCCCAGGCATGGACGGCGACGTTCAGAAGACCTTCCAGAAGATGCTCGCGAAACAAGGCCTCAACTTTGTTATGGGCGCTGCCGTTCAGGGCGTTGCAAAAGGTAAAGGCAAGAACACCGTCACCTACAAACTGCGCAAAGACGACAGCGAGCACAGCATCGACGCCGAAGTCGTTCTGGTCGCCACAGGTCGCCGCCCCTACACCGCAGGTCTCGGCCTTGACGCTCTGGGCGTAGAAATGACCCAACGCGGTCAGATCGCAACCAACGGCCATTACGCGACCAACATTCCGGGCGTTTACGCCATTGGTGATGCAATCGAAGGCCCGATGCTGGCACACAAAGCCGAAGACGAAGGCATGGCAGTTGCCGAAGTCATCGCGGGTCAGGCTGGCCACGTGAACTACGACGTGATCCCGGGCGTGATCTACACCGCACCCGAGGTAGCTTCGGTTGGTAAAACCGAAGAGCAGCTCAAGGCCGAAGGTCGCGCCTACAAGGTCGGCAAATTCTCGTTCATGGGCAACGGTCGTGCAAAGGCTGTCTTTATGGGCGACGGTTTTGTTAAAATCCTCGCTGACAAAGCAACCGACCGTATCCTCGGCGCGCATATCATTGGACCGGCAGCGGGCGACCTGATCCACGAGATCTGCGTTGCGATGGAATTTGGCGCAGCCGCCGAAGATCTGGCACGCACCTGCCACGCGCACCCGACATACTCTGAGGCAGTCCGCGAGGCGGCTCTCGCTTGCGGCGACGGACCGATCCACAGCTAAGACATCCAAAGGGCGGCCCTCGGGTCGCCCTTTTCATTTACGCTCCTGAAATTCCCCGATCCCGTCCAATCTCCGCCCCAATTCACAGGCACAAATGTCCTCAAGTTGTAACGAGGAGCCTGCGATATGCGCGGAATGATGACCCTGTTTTCGGTCCTATTGACCTTAGCCTTTGTGCCGTCACAGGCTGAGGCCAAACGATATTCCACCCCGAGCACAGGCATTGGCGAGAGCCTGAAATTCATCGCCGAGACGGACCAAGTTGATCCCAACGGAAATCCGATGTCGCTCTGCTATTTTGGCAAAGGCATCGTTCTCTTCTCCGCCCAAATGACGTTTGAGGTTCAGGGATATGTCCTCGCTGAAAACCGCTGCGACGCCGATAGCTATTTCGAACTCACCCTCCAACAAATGATCATGAATAAAGCCGCTGGTCTGTTCCCGTCCGACCTTCCGCTCGTGCCTGAAACCCCTGCTGATATCAAACTGCGCAACTATGGGTTCTATGGTCTGATCGCGTTTATCATCGGCTTTGGCTTCCTATCAAAACTCATCGGATCGATGGGTGGCCTGCAGGCCATGACCAGCAAACGCGACACGCGCAAGGCACGCTACAATGATGAGACAGCCGTTCATGCCTTGGCTGCGATGTGCTATGTCGCGACCTGCGATGGTGACTATGACCAACGCGAGATCAAACAGATTTCCCACACGCTGAGCACCCTGACAGGCTGCGTTTATACCCCAAAGCAAATCATCGAGATGCTCAACTACACGGCCCAAGACAGCGACGCTGTTTCGGCCATCGGTGCAGACCTAAGCGAAAACGACCGTCACATCGTAATGGAAGCCGCAATGCGCATCGCCTTTGCCGACGGTAAGGTTGAACAGGTCGAATACGACGCCATTGCCCGCATCGCGAACCTTTTGCAGGTTTCGGCACAGGTGATGCGTGATCTGGTCCAAAAAATCGCGAATGCAGGTGCGGCGCAGCCCGCGACGGCCTAACCCCTAAGGAGCCTTAGACCTTGGGTCACGTCCGCCCGCACTGCAAGCCGCAGCCCCGGTTCATCCCCTGCCTTGAGCGCCGATAGGATCAGACGGTGATGGGGTGGCGGCTCTTTGCGGTTTAGACGCCCATAGAGTGCCCGCATCGTTGGCCCCATCTGGAGCCATACCGTTTCCGTCATCATCAACATCGCAGGAGCCTGCGCCCGCAGATAGAGCGTGCGGTGGAACTCTAGGTTCATGCGGATGTAACCAATCGCATCATGCCGCGCGACCATCTGACTGACCGCCTGATTGATTGTCTCAAGCCGTTCGATCAGCGCAAAGTGCGCACGCGGCAAAGCACGGCTCGCCAATTCGGGTTCGAGCATGGCACGCAGGGCCGCCAATTCCTCGATCCGTTCGTTGGACAGTTCTGGCGTCGAGACGCGCCCCGAAGAGGACAGGAACAACGCGCCTTCGGCGACCAACCGACGGACGGCTTCGCGGGCGGGGGTCATAGACACGTCGAACTGTTTTCCAATGCCCCGCAGGGTGAGCGACGCCCCCGGCATGATCTCTCCGTGCATGACCTGCATACGCAGGGTGCGATACACCCGTTCATGGGCAGCGGCGGAAGGATCAGTGGGGCGGCTCGTCGGTATCATGCTTCGTTTGTGATCACAAAAACCGCAATCGTCAATCGCTGAACCGAACCCGATGCAGAACCTGCCCTTCGGTTTTCAGCCAGTGACGGGGTTCTTCGTAATCGGGGTAAATATCGGCGACGACATCCCAAAATGCTTGGGAATGGTTCATCTCGACCAGATGCGCGACCTCATGCGCCGCCACATAATCAAGCACCTCTGGCGGAGCCATAATCAGCCGCCAGCTATACATCAAATCACCCGCAGAGGTGCACGACCCCCAGCGCGACCGCGTGTCCCGTAGGCTCAGTCGCCCGTAGCTGCGCCCCAGACGGGCCGCATAGCGATCCGACGCCTCTGCCAAGGCATCGCGGGCTTGATGTTTGAGAAAAGCTAGAACGCGCGTCCCTGCCCGCTCTGGATCATTAGGAACCTCGAACGCCTCACCCGTAAACCGCACCCGTTTGCCAGTCGTGCCCAAAACGGGCACCTCGTCCCCCCGAAACAGAACCGTCCCGTCGATCCCGACGGTGCGTTCTTCGCCCATCTTATCCAGATGCGACCGCAGCCAAAGTTCCCGCTCCCGCACAAAGGCGATTCCTTCGCGTTCGTCCACACGGGTCGGCATCGTCAGGGTCACTCGACCATCCAACCTAGAGATTCGCAGCGAAATTCGCCGCGCGCGTGCAGAACGGCGCAGATTCACCGAAATCGGGGGGTTGCCAGCAAGCGTTATACGGCCCATATGCCTGTTCCTGATGTAAACCGGTGTCAAAGCCTTTGACACCATGGATGGCTTATGGCAGGTGGCATCATTCCACCGCAAGAGCGTGACAGATTGAAGGGATAGCCATGCCCAATGAAGAATGGGGAACAAAACGGATTTGCCCAACCACAGGCAAGCGTTTTTACGACCTGAACAAAAACCCGATCGTTAGCCCCTACACGGGCGAGGTCGTCAATATCGACTCGTCGAAGACCCGCACCATGATTGCGGACGCAGAAGACGCGCAGACCAAGAAAATGAAGGTCGAAGACGCGGATGATGATCTGATCCTCGACGATGATGACGACGAAGACGTAGATCTGGGCGATGATGTGCTCGACGAAGACGACGACGATACCGTGTCGTTCGACGATCTGGGCGACGTTGCTGCAGGCGACGACGAAGACTAAAAAATTCCGGCTCGGGCGAAATTTGCACTTGCACCCGCCCGAGCCAGCGCATAATCAGCGCAGCACGGCAGAAATGCCTACATTGATGGGGCCTTAGCTCAGCTGGGAGAGCGCCTGCATGGCATGCAGGAGGTCAGCGGTTCGATCCCGCTAGGCTCCACCAAAATCCCCCCTTTATACCTTGATCACGTAGTCTTTGACCGTCGTTTCAACGACTTCCCACGTGCCCGAAAACCCTGGTCGGATGATAAAACTATCGCCCGACTTAACGGTTTTCTCTGACCCATCGTCCCCGCGCAGGATCGAATGACCAGCTAGGATGCGGCAGTATTCCCATTCGTCATAAAACACCTTCCAAACCCCCGGTGTCGCCTGCCAAATCCCCGCATAGATGCCGTCACGATCTTCAACGTCCCATGAGGTAAAGACGGGATCTCCAGCTATAACCTTGGACGGGTCTGGGCGGCTCTCAACAGGATCAGCAGCGGATTGGGTGATGGATTGAAGAAGTGTCATGGGGCCCCCTTGTCTGCCGTGATCAAATCCGAAGCAATGCGTGATTGCCACATCTTTCTGCACAAAGCCCGTGGCTTGCCGTTATAGGTTGCATGATCGTCCCTGAACGCTAGGGTCGCGCCATATTTTATAACGTTGATCTTGGACTATCGGATGGCTCCCTCTTTTGGCACCAGTGGCTTGCGTGGACTTGTCACTGAACTCACACCCGAGCTGGTGACAGCCTATGTGCAGGCATTTTTGTCGGTCTGCCCTCATGGTGGCGCTCTCTATGTGGGGCGTGACCTGCGGCCATCGTCACCTGACATCGCGGATCAAGTGATCGCTGCCGCTCGTGCCGTCGGCATCCATGCGGTGGATTGCGGTGCTGTGCCAACCCCTGCTCTAGCCTTGGCATCAATGTCCGCAGGCGCGGCAGCCGTGATGGTCACGGGTAGCCACATCCCCGCAGACCGCAACGGTCTGAAGTTCTACGTGCCATCGGGCGAGATCAGCAAAGAGGACGAGGCCGCGATCAGTGCAGCCTATGCCGCGAAACAAACTCCCGCAGCGGGCAGCGGCACCCTCGACCAGATCGATGCCACGGCCCCCTATATCGCCCGCTATGTGACCGCCTTTGGCACTGAGAGCCTCAATGGGCTGACCATCGGCGTCTACGAACATTCCTCGGTCGCGCGAGACATCATGTCGGATGTGCTGACTACTTTGGGCGCCACTGTCGTGCGCTTTGGTCGATCCGAAGTGTTCATCCCCGTCGATACCGAAGCCGTCGATCCCGATACTCGCTCCATGCTGCAAACGCTTTGCCGCGACCATGGGCTCGATGCGATTGTGTCGACAGATGGTGATGCAGACCGCCCGATGGTGACGGATGCAAGCGGGCAGGTCATTGTCGGTGATGTGCTGGGCGTGATGACCGCGCTGTTGCTCGCGGCGGATACGATCTGCACACCGGTATCATCAAACGACATGGTGCGCCGCATGCCAGAGTTTGGATCGGTCCACCTGACACGGATCGGATCGCCCTATGTGATTGCCGAAATGGAAGAGGTACAAAAGAACCCAGCCAATCACGTGGTCGGATTTGAGGCCAATGGCGGGTTCCTGATCGGGTTCGAGGCAACCCTCAAAGGCCCGCTGCCCCCACTGATGACGCGCGACAGCCTATTGCCGATTATCGCGCCGCTGGCCTCGGCCAACTTGGCAGGTAAATCCTTAGCTGATTGCGTTGCCGACCTTCCACCATGCTTTACCGCGGCCGACCGCGTGCAAGAGATCAACCGCGATAAAGCAGCTGCTTTCCTGTCGGTCCTGATCGAAAACGACACCGCGCGAGAGACCTTTTTCGCGCCAACAGGCAGTATCAAAAACGTCGATTTGACGGATGGCCTGCGGGTCAACTTTGACGGCGGTCAGGTGGTGCATCTCCGTCCGTCTGGCAACGCCCCCGAATTCCGCGTCTACGCCCAATCCCAGAGCGCCTCAGACGCCGCTGAACTGGTTAAGACATATATGGCCCGCGTGGCCGCAGAGGTTTTGTAAGAATGACAACGCAACAACGAACCGCACTGGTGACGGGCTCTTCAGGCTTTATCGGCTTTCACCTTTGCCAGAAACTGCTCGACGATGGCTTCCGCGTGGTCGGTATCGACAACCTGTCGGACTACTACGATGTGGCGTTGAAACAGCGCCGCCAGTCGATCCTGCTGCAGAACCCAAACTTCCGAGTCATCAACGATAACATTGAGGCCCCAAACCTTATGATGTCCCTCTTTGCTGAGGAAAAACCTGACGTCATCATCCACCTCGCGGCCCAAGCAGGCGTTCGTTATTCCATCGACAACCCCCGCGCTTATCTGGAAAGCAACATCGTCGGCACCTTTGAAATCCTAGAGGCCGCCCGCGCCTATCCGCCTGCCCATATGTTATTGGCCTCAACCTCGTCAGCCTATGGTGCAAACACGGTTATGCCCTATCAAGAAACCGTCAAAGCGGACCACCAAATGTCTTTTTATGCCGCCACCAAAAAGGCGACAGAGGCGATGGCGCATTCCTACGCCCATCTCTACGACCTACCTGTAACGATGTTCCGCTTCTTTACCGTTTACGGTCCATGGGGACGTCCAGACATGGCGCTATTCAAGTTCACCAAAGCGATCCTGAACGGTGATCCGATCGACGTCTATAACCACGGCGAAATGAAGCGCGACTTCACCTATGTGACGGACCTCGTCGAAGGAATCCGCTTGCTGATTGATGCAGCTCCAAAACGTGTCGATGAGGTGCCTGAGGGAGACAGCCTTTCCCCTGTGGCCCCGTGGCGCGTGGTGAACATCGGGAATTCTGATAGCGTCCAATTGACCGATTTCATCGCCGCAATTGAGGATGCGACAGGCAAAACCGCGACACGCAACATGATGCCGATGCAAGCGGGTGACGTGCCTGCGACGTGGGCTGATGCCTCGCTCTTGCAAACGCTGACGGGTTACAAACCACAAACGAATGTCCGCGACGGGGTGCAGGCCTTTGTCGATTGGTATCGCGATTACTACGAGGTCTGAGATGAAGATTGCTGTTGCAGGACTTGGCTACGTTGGCCTCTCGAACGCTGTGCTGCTGTCACAGAACAACGAGGTGATTGCAGTCGATATTTCGGAAAATCGTGTGCAAATGGTGAACGGCGGGAAATGCCCCATCGTTGACAAAGAGATGGAAGAGTATCTGTCGCGCGGGAACCTCAACCTCTCCGCTACGATCAGCACTGATGCCTACCGCGATGCAGAGTTCGTGATCGTAGCAACGCCCACGAACTACGATCCGCAGAATAACTACTTTGACACTTCCTCGGTCGAGGATGTTATCCGAACTGTTATCGCACAAAACCCCAAGGCAACGATTGTCGTCAAATCGACGATCCCCGTGGGCTTTGTCGAACGGGTCCGCAAAGAGTTGAATACGGATCAAGTGATCTTTTCGCCCGAATTCCTGCGTGAAGGCCGCGCCCTTTACGACAATCTCCATCCCAGCCGTATCATCGTTGGTGAACGCTCTGACCGTGCCCGCCGCTTTGCCGATCTGCTGCTCGAAGGCGCCATCACCAAAGATGTTGAAGTTCTCTTTACGGACCCGTCTGAGGCCGAAGCGATCAAACTATTCGCCAATACCTACCTCGCCATGCGCGTCGCGTTCTTCAACGAACTCGACAGCTATGCCCTATCGCGCGGCATGGACAGCCGTCAGGTTATCGACGGCGTGAGCCTCGATCCCCGCATCGGCAGCCACTACAACAACCCGTCCTTTGGCTACGGTGGCTACTGCTTGCCTAAGGATACCAAGCAGCTCCTCGCGAACTACTCTGAGGTGCCCCAGAACCTCATCGCAGCCATCGTGGATGCAAACCGCACCCGCAAGGACTACTTGTCTGACCGCATCATCACGATGCAGCCCAAACAGGTCGGCGTCTATCGCCTCGTGATGAAAGCGGGCTCGGACAATTACCGCCAGTCTTCGGTGCAAGGCATCATGAAGCGCGTAAAGGCCAAAGGGATCAAGGTCGTCGTTTACGAACCCGTCCTCGACGCGCCCGACTTCTTTGGGTCAGAGGTTATTCACGACCTCACCGCCTTCAAAGACAAATGCGATGTGATCATCGCCAACCGCATGACAGACGATATTAGGGACGTCGCGGATAAAGTCTTTACCCGCGACCTCTTTGGTGAGGACTAAGAGAAACGCCCGCCGAATGTGGCGGGCGTTTTCGTTTATCCAGCCAGAAGGGCTGCGTTACCCCCTGCGGCTGTTGTGTCGATGCACAAGTGCCGTTCATGCGTCACATGGCCAAGGTCAGGCATATCCGTGATCAGCGGAATGATCGGTCCCTTCCGACGCGCCAGCGCCTCCACATAGGGGCGCGCAGCGTTGCCCCACCAGATCGCACCATGGAAACCGTTCAGCGTCGCGAGCGCAGAGGGCGCCAATTCACCCTGAACCGCAATCGCAACACCACCCAAAGCCTCTACCGCCGCGACCTGTGCCGCCACTGCCTCAACCCCTGGTCCCATGCAGAGGATCGGGCCACGCGGCAAGATAGAGAGCGTGTTGGCCTCACCCGTCGGACCGGGGAGTTCGATCTGACGAATAATACCAACGGCCTTGGCCGCGTTGATTGCGTCTTGGGTATCCGACAGGTCCGCTGCCGTCTCCCAATCTGCGCCCTTCGCTGCCGATTTGGGTGCAGCAAAACGATAGAGGTACTGCGGACCGCCAGCCTTTGGCCCTGTGCCCGATAGACCTTCACCGCCAAACGGCTGGCTTCCAACGACCGCGCCGATTTGGTTGCGGTTTACGTAGAGGTTCCCGACATGGATACCGTCCGCGACTTCTTGGACTCGGTTATCAATGCGGGTGTGCAGACCAAAGGTCAGGCCGAAACCTTTTGCGTTTACCGCATCAATCACCTTTTGCAGGTTCGATCCTTTAAAGGTCGCAACATGCAGAACAGGCCCGAAAATCTCGCGCTCCAGATCTTCGATCCCGTTTACCTTGATCAGGGTCGGGGCAATGAAGTTCCCAGTGCTCGGCACGGGCAGCTGATGAAGGACAGAACCCTTAGTTGCTTCGATGTAGGCGCCAATCTCAGTATAGGCCTCTTGGTCGATGACGGGGCCAACGTCGGTGTTCAAGCTCCACGGATCCCCCACAACCAATTCGTCCATCGCGCCCTTAATCATGTCGATCACATGAGGTGCCACGTCCTCTTGGATATACAAACAGCGCAGGGCTGAACACCGCTGACCCGCTGATTGAAAGGCCGAGGCCACAACATCACGCACCGCTTGTTCAGGCAGCGCGGTCGAGTCCACGATCATCGCATTCAGACCACCCGTTTCCGCAATCAACGGCGCAGACGGCGACATATGTTTCGCCATGGATTTGCGGATGATCAGTGCGGTATCGGTCGAACCCGTAAACACAACACCCGCGATACGTTTGTCCGACGTCAGCGCGGCCCCAACTGTGCCACCCTGCCCCGGCAGAAGTTGCAGCGCTGAAGCGGGAACGCCAGCCTCTATCATCAGCCGCACAGCGATGGCGGCGACAACGGGCGTTTGCTCTGCTGGTTTCGCCAAAACAGCATTCCCGACAGCCAGCGCCGCCGCGATCTGGCCCGTGAAAATCGCCAAGGGGAAGTTCCAAGGGCTGATTGCGGTAAAAATACCCCGCGGGAAATGATCCGCTTCTTCGGCCTGATCCGCATAGTAACGCAGGAAATCGACCGCCTCACGAACTTCACCCACGGCGTCGAGCAACGTCTTGCCTGCCTCTTGAGCCAAGGCCGCAAAGATCAGACCATAGTTTTCCTCGTAAAGGTCCGCCGCCTTGCGCAGCACCGCCGCACGTTCAGATACGGGCGCATACCACACCTTTGCGTCCGCAATGGCGCGTTCAACAGTCGCGCTATCAGCCTCGACCACGGTCGCGATGGTCTCGCCAGTTGCGGGGTTGATCACAGGAACCTCTACGCCTGTGGCTGGCGACACCGTGATTGGACCAGCATTGGGCAGGACAACATCACGCGCGGCAAAGATCGCTGCCAGCGTTTGTTCATCGCTCAAATCCCAACCCTTGGCGTTTGTGCGCCCTGCGCCGAAAATCTCGGACGGGAGAACGAGGCCTGTTGGGGCGGTCGCGGATTTGACCGCTTCAAACGGGTCGGTCGCGATCAGTTCAGGCGAAACGGCTTCGTCCACGATCTGGTGCACAAACGAAGAGTTCGCGCCGTTTTCGAGCAAGCGACGCACAAGGTAAGCGAGCAAGTCACGGTGCGCACCCACGGGCGCATAAATGCGGCAGCGGCCTTTGGTTTCCTTGAGCACGATGTCGTGCAGACGTTCGCCCATGCCATGGAGTCGCTGGAATTCAAACGGACGACCCTCTGCCATTTCCAGAATAGCGGCAACAGTATGCGCGTTATGCGTCGCGAACTGAGGGTAGATGCGGTCGGTGTAATCGAACAGCTTTTTCGCGTTTGAAATATAGCTCACATCGGTCGCAACCTTCGAGGTGAACAGCGAAAACCCCTCAAGGCCCTGCACCTGAGCCAGCTTCATTTCGGTGTCCCAATAGGCACCCTTTACCAACCGCACCATGATCCGACGGTCGAGCCGCGTTGCAGTCTCATAGAGCCAATCGAGCGCCGCCCCAGCCCGTTTACCGTAAGCCTGAACAACAACACCGAACCCGTCCCAACCCGCGAGGCTATCGTCGGACAGAACCGCCTCAATCACCTTGAGCGATAGAACCAAACGGTCCTGTTCTTCGGCATCGATGTTGAACCCCATACCAGCCGCTTTGGCCTTTTGCGCCAGTTCCAGAACCACAGGCACCAGCTCGGCCATCACACGGTCCTCATGGGCGACCTCGTAACGCGGATGAAGCGCGGAGAGTTTGATCGATATCCCTGGGTTCGCTTCAACGCTGCCTTTGGTGCACGATGCGGCGATGCCATCGATCGCTTTGGAATAGGCGATGGCATAACGGCGGGCATCCTCTGCGGTCCGCGCTGCCTCACCCAGCATGTCGTAGCTGTAGGTGTAGCCCTGCGCCTCTAGCTTTGCCGCGCGATCGAGTGCCTTCGCGATGGTTTCGCCCAGTACGAACTGACGCCCCATTTCCTTCATCGCTCGCCCAACGGCAGTGCGGATCACGGGTTCACCCAGACGTTTGATTGCGCCACGCAGAACACCCGCCATCCCCGGCTTTTCATCGTCGAGCACACGGCCCGTCAGCATCAGCGCCCATGTTGACGCGTTTACCAGCGACGATGACGCTTCGCCCAAGTGTTTGCCCCAATCCGACGGCGCGATCTTATCTTCGATCAGTGCGTCGATGGTGTCCGCGTCGGGTACGCGCAACATGGCTTCGGCCAAACACATGAGCGCGACGCCTTCACGGGTCGATAGACCGTATTCGGACAGGAAGTGCTCCATCAGGCTCGGATCCGCAGAGGTGCGAATATTCCGAACCAAACCCGCCGCACGCGCCGATATTTTGGTGCGCGTCTCCACCGACAAATCGGCCTGCTGGATCAACGATTGAAGCAGGTCAGCTTCGGAAGCGAATTTCATAGTGCGTGTGAACGCGGTCATGGGCCGTGCAGGCATTGCTGTCACCTAGAATGGAAGTTTCAGCTATAATCCTGTTTTGCCGCGAATTTTGAAATGGCTCTTTTAACTGTATTGATGCAAATTTACATACTTTTGACCCGCAAATTTATCAATTTTCAAACCATGACCCCTTTTTGTAAATATATGGCAGTGAATTTTCCCATTTGAAATTTGATCACCGAGTCTTTCAAATCACTGCTTATTTCTTCTCGAATTTTTAACCATTTCCCAAAATACTCTGCGAAGGTTCCGCGCATTTTTATGAAAATGTTTGGAATTTCCGCGCACTTACTGCGGTTCACTTGCTACATTCACCCCACGGCCCTACCACGGCCCCATTGCGACACCTTTGGATAGAAAATGATTACACCGATTATACTTTGCGGCGGCTCTGGCACACGGCTCTGGCCGTTGTCCCGTAAGTCCTATCCAAAGCAATTCGTTCCGCTTGTTGGTGACAAGACCCTGTTCCAAGGTTCGGCCCTTCGCATGACAGGCTCCGATTTCGCGGCGCCTGTCGTGATCACCAATTCCGATTTTCGGTTCATCGTGACCGAACAGTTGCAAGAGGTCGGCATTGACCCCGGTGCCATTTTGATCGAACCCGACGGCCGCAACACCGCACCTGCGGTCCTTGCTGCGGCCCTTTATATCGCGCGCAAAGACCCCGATGCGGTCCTGCTGGTCGCGCCGTCTGACCACATCATTCCCGATACCAATGCGTTCAAAGCCGCTATTGAGGCTGGCCTCAGCGCCGTTGACAGCGGTCAACTCGTGACATTTGGGATCACACCGACCCATCCCGAAACGGCCTACGGCTATCTCGAACTGACGACCCCATCAGACGGCCAGCCTGTTGCGCTGAAACGGTTTGTCGAAAAACCAGATGCCGAACGCGCAGCAGCGATGTTAGCCGAGGGCTCATTCCTCTGGAACGCAGGTATTTTCCTCTTCCGCGCGCGCGACATCATCGCAGCCTTTGAAACCCACGCCCCCGACCTGATCGCTCCAGTAACGGCAGCGATTGAAACAGGACATGTCGACCTCGGGTTCTGTCGACTCGGGCCCGAGGCTTGGGCGGGTGCCAAAGACATCTCCATCGACTACGCCGTAATGGAAAAGGCCGACAACCTATCCGTCGTGCCCTTTGACGGCGGCTGGTCCGACTTGGGCGGCTGGGATGCCGTCTGGCGGGAAAGCGACATGGACACCAACGGCGTCGTCACCTCTGGCGAGGCAACCGCGATTGATTGCACCGACAGTCTGTTGCGATCTGATAGCGACCGACTAGAGGTCGTGGGCATCGGTCTGAAGAACGTCATGGCCATCGCGATGAATGATGCCGTTTTGGTCGCCGACATGTCCCGCGCCCAAGACGTGAAAAAAGCCGTCGATGCGCTCAAGGCCAAAGGCTCGACGCAAGCCACCACCTTCCCCAAAGATCACCGCCCTTGGGGCTGGTTCGAAAGCCTCGCCATCAGCGACCGCTTTCAGGTCAAACGCATTCACGTTCACCCCGGTGCGGCGCTGTCACTGCAGAGCCACCACCACCGCGCCGAACACTGGATTGTCGTATCAGGCACCGCCGAGGTCACCATCGACGATAAGGTCCAATTGGTGACGGAAAATGAATCCGTTTACATCCCTCTCGGCGCGGTGCATCGCATGAGAAATCCCGGCAAGGTTCCGATGGTCCTCATTGAGGTCCAGACAGGTGCCTACCTCGGTGAAGATGACATCATTCGATACGAAGATGTCTATGCTCGCGGACAAGGAGCGAAAGGCTAACCTTCATGAAAAAAGCTCTCATTACGGGGGTAACTGGCCAAGACGGCAGTTACCTAGCGGAATTCCTATTGTCTAAAGGCTATGAAGTTCACGGGATCAAACGCCGTGCATCATCCTTTAACACCCAGCGCGTCGACCACATTTATGAGGACCGACATACCGACAATGCGCGCTTCAAACTGCACTACGGAGACCTGACGGACACGTCGAACCTGACCCGCCTGATCCGCGATATTGAACCTGACGAGATCTATAACTTGGGCGCGCAATCGCATGTCGCCGTGTCGTTTGAAGCACCCGAATACACTGCCGACGTCGACGCGATGGGCACTCTACGGATCCTTGAGGCGATCCGTTTTCTAGGTCTTGAGAAAAAGACACGGTTCTATCAGGCCTCGACCTCTGAACTCTACGGCCTCGTCCAAGAAACCCCACAGCGCGAGACGACACCGTTTTACCCCCGTTCGCCCTACGCTGTGGCGAAAATGTATGCCTATTGGATCGCTGTGAATTACCGCGAAAGTTACGGCATGTATGCCTGCAACGGCATCCTCTTTAACCATGAATCCCCCCGTCGTGGTGAGACGTTCGTGACCCGCAAAATCACCCGTGGCTTAGCGAACATCGCACTCGGCCTCGAAGACTGTCTCTATATGGGCAACATCGACAGCCTGCGCGATTGGGGCCACGCCAAAGACTACGTGCGGATGCAGTGGATGATGCTGCAACAGGACGCGCCAGACGACTTTGTGATCGCGACAGGCGTTCAGTATTCGGTTCGCCAGTTCATCACGTGGACCGCCGCGGAGCTGGGCATTTCGGTCGAGTTCACGGGCAAAGGTGTCGATGAGGTCGCGACTGTGATGGGCATCTCGGGCGACTTGTCCCCCGCGCTGAAGGTCGGCGACGTAATCATGCGCATCGACCCGCGCTATTTCCGCCCCGCAGAGGTTGAGACTCTACTGGGTGATCCGACGAAAGCGAAGGAAAAGCTCGGGTGGGTGCCAGAAATCACCGCCCAGCAGATGTGTGCAGAAATGGTCGCTGAGGATCATAAATCCGCGCGGCGCCTCCAGCTGCTCAGGGAATACGGGCTCGAACTGCCTGTGGCGTTGGAGGGCTGACATGACCTACGATCTGACGGGCAAACGCATCTGGGTCGCGGGGCATCGCGGCATGGTCGGTGGCGCGGTCGTGCGGCGTCTAGCATCCGAGGGCTGCGAGATCATCACCGCTGGCCGCGATGTCGTCGATCTGGTGAACCAAAACGCCGTTCACGATTGGATGGCAATGTCCAAACCCGACGTTATCGTGCTCGCTGCCGCTAAGGTCGGGGGCATCCACGCGAACGCCACCTCCCCCGTGGATTTCCTCTACGAAAACCTAATGATCGAGTCGAACGTCCTCCATGCCGCCCACGAGGCCAATGTGGAGCGCCTTCTGTTCCTCGGTTCATCCTGCATTTACCCAAAATTCGCGATCCAACCGATCCATGAGACGAGCCTCCTCACGGGTGCGTTGGAGCCAACGAACGAATGGTATGCGATTGCAAAAATCGCTGGCCTCAAACTGGTCCAAGCCTTCCGCAAACAGCACGGACGTGACTGGATTTCGGCCATGCCCACGAACCTCTACGGTCCGGGCGATAACTACGATTTAACGACCAGCCACGTCCTGCCCGCGCTCCTCCGCAAGTTCCACAAGGCCAAAGAGAGTGGTGACACAGAGGTCGTCGTCTGGGGCACGGGCACCCCCCTGCGCGAGTTCCTGCATTGTGACGATCTGGCTGACGCGCTTGTGTTCCTGCTGCGCAGCTATTCGGGCGACGACCACATCAACGTGGGGTCTGGCGTTGAGGTGACGATCAAAGAACTGGCTGAGACCGTTGCAGAGGTCGTCGGCTGCGACGCGGTCCTGACGTGGGACACCTCAAAGCCCGACGGCACCCCGCGCAAGCTGATGGATAGTTCGCGCCTGCACGCATTGGGGTGGAACAACGCGCGTGACCTCAAAAAGGGGATCGCGCAGACCTACGCGGATTGGATCGGCAATGGCTAAGATCATTCCGGACGACGTGATCTACGACGTCCTCGGCGTGCCGATCACCGCAACAAACCTCCAAGCCGCTGCGGACCGCATTCATGCGTGGAAAGGTGGGCAGTCGCGCTATGTCGGCTGTCGCGATGTGGCGAGCCTCATGGTCATGTCTGAGACACCCGATCTGCTGGCAATCGCGACAAACGCCGCGATGAATGTGCCCGACGGTGCGCCCGTCGCGCTTCTTGGGCGGATCAAGGGGCACAACGTCAGCCGTACTTGCGGCCCCGACCTCATGGGAAAACTGCTCACCGATCCCGCCTATCATGACCTGAAACACTTCTTCTACGGTGGCAAAGACGGGATCGCAGAGGTGCTCTCGCAGACATTTGCAGCGAAGGGTGCCCAGATCGTCGGAACCCATTGCCCCCCCTTTCGTCCTCTGACGCCAACCGAAGACGCGAGGGTCGTGGCCCAAATCCACAACAGCGGTGCCGACGTGGTTTGGGTTGGGATTTCATCACCAAAACAAGACATCTGGATGGCGGAACACCTTGGGCACATCAACGCAACGATGATCGGCGTGGGGGCAGCCTTCGACTTCCATTCTGGTGCTGTTGAACGCGCCCCGAAATGGATGCAGCGCGCTGGGTTGGAGTGGTTATTCCGACTGCTTCAGGAACCTCGCAGATTGTGGCGACGGTATCTGATCCTTGCGCCGAAGTTCGTATTTCGCGTTCTGACCACGGGCACGAGGGCAGCATAAAGATGTTCAGTATGTCAGGGTTACGCGTTGTTTTCGCCACCACCGTTCTGCCCGATGAAAGGGCCAATGGCGGTGAGATTTGTTCGCAGGAATTCATCGACGTTCTGCGCGATATTGGAGCCGACGTCAGGGTGGTTGGATATGAACGGGTGGGTCGCGGGCCGCTGCGGCCCGATCCATCGATCTATTCAGCAGGGCAATGGTTTATCGAGATGGCCGATGCAGGATGGCGCCGCATTTTGTGGCTGGCCCGCGCGTTCATCACCCATGCGCCCTTTACCCAGACCAAGTTCAAAGGCACCGCATACGTTCGGGCTTTGCGAAACGCGCTGCGTGATGGGGCAGACATACTTATAATCGACCATGCGCATATTGGCTGGATCGCGGGGTTGCCCGACCTGCCCACGCGCAAACTGTTCATCGCGCACAATTTAGAGCATTCACTCTACAACAGCATTGCCCAGCACGGTTCGATAGCAAAACGAGCGATCTATGGTAGAGTGGCAAGGCTACTAGAGACCAAAGAGGCAGCCCTTGGGGTCGAATGCAAAGCCATAGTCACCCTGTCCAACGCGGACCGAGATGGCTTTGCCCGTTTGGGCGTCCCCACCGACAAAATCACCGTCATCGACCTGCCCGGACAGGCGTTCGACCTGTCCAAACCCGCACCGCCGAAATCCTATGACATTGGCTTGATCGGAAGCTGGCAGTGGGAGGTAAACCGCCAAGGCATCCGATGGTTTCTTGCTGAGGTCTTGCCTCATCTGCCAAACGATTTGAGCGTCGCTATCGCAGGCAGTGGTTCCGAAACACTTCTGACCACCGATCCCCGCCTGCTCAAACTTGGGCGCGTTCCAGACGCGGGGCAATTCATGCGCGCTTGCCGTGCTCTCGCCGTCCCGACGGTGGTCGGATCCGGCATCCAGCTCAAAACCATCGAAGGCATATCGGTCGGCGTCCCAATGGTTGTCACGCGCTTGGCCTTACGGGGGATCAATGACGCGCCATTGCATGTCCGAACCGCTCAGACGAGCGTCGAATTTGCAAAAGCCCTGACCGAAGCGATGACCTCCTCCCCTACAGATGCCGACCCCCACTGGGCCAGCCGCCGCCGCGAGCGATTCCGCGAAACTCTGCTGTCAGTCTTTGAAAAGATCGGAGACGCCACATGACGCCGAACGTTCTGGTCAATTCGCTCCCCAAAAGCGGGACGCATCTTCTCGAAAAGGCGCTCATGGTTTTGGGCGGCGCAGCGCGTGAAAATGGGCGTACGGTTCTCGAACGGGCAACGGATAAGATCGGCCTCACGCCACCGCCTTTTCTCGACCGCCGTACCGCGGGGCGTTGGGGACGGCTGCGCGGCTACGGAAATCGCGATCACAGAGCGCACCCCACGGACGTTCCTGTTGGCGTCTTTTCGCCCTACTTCGTCCCTCGGCTCACTTTCGAAAACTGGCTCCAAAACCGCCCGCTCACCTCTTTTGGAAAAGCACATGTGCCCTTTAGCCAATGCGCAATGGAGGCCTTCGACGCCACTGAGACGAAGGCCATCACCATCCTGCGTGACCCTCGCGCTGTCGCTGCTTCGATGATCCCCTATGTCTTAGATGCGCGAAATTGGAACCATTATTTGCGCCCCTTTTACGAGACACTGACTGAGGACGAGCGCGTCGATTTCAGCATACACGGCGGTTACGCCAATCCGCCTGGACTGCCTGTCAAATCGCTCAATGACGCGTTCGAAAGCGTGCTGAATTGGGACCAACACGTCGGCACCCTGATCATCAAATTCGAAGACCTCGTTGGCCCACAAGGGGGCGGCACGATTGATGCGCAAACGGCGTGTTTTCAGGCCATCGCCGCGCATCTCGGCGTCCATATGACCGATGATCTTTGGGCAAAGGTAGGCCAAGTCTTCGACCCGTCCTCACCGACCTTTCGCGGCGGGCGCATCGACGGGTGGCGGGATCGACTGACGACCAGCCAAATCGCGCGGATTGAGGCCTCTCTCGACCCTGTTCTGATACGACGGGCGGGTTATGCAGAATGAAAAAACGGCCATAAGGGGCAGCGTGATCCTCGCCATTGCCCGCGTCAGCACAATGGTGCTCGGCTTTGGGATTAATGTGCTTTTGCCGCGAATTCTGCCCATCGATGGCCTCGGCACGTATTTTCTTTTGACAAGCTTCTCTCAGGTGGCCGCCTTAATCGCGCTCGGAGGCTTTAACCAAAGTGCGGTATCGCTGCTGTCGGGGTCTGATCGTGGATTGCCTATCCTTCGGGGGAGCGGGCTGTTCCTCATCCTCACGATTAGCATCACCTGCGGCCTTGCGATCCTGTTCACGCCCCTAATCCCGATGTCAGACGGGGCTGTGACCTACATGGCGATCCTGCTCATTTGGATTGTCGCACGCGCCACGACCCAAGCCCTTGCCCATATCCTGAGGGCCTTCGGGCGAATGACCGACTTTGGCCTGCACGAAGTGTTTTCCTTCAACCTTCTGCTGTTTATCGCCTGCGCGTTGGCGTTTGCGCTAGGACGAACCCCTAACCTAACGCAGATCGTGTGGATCACCGCGATTGCCGCTGCACTCTGTGTTCCATTGTCCATTGGCAGCCTGATCCCAGCCTTGCGGGCACTTCCGAGAATGTCAGGGGTCGACGTCGCACCCGTGGTCAAAACTAGCCTTCCACTCGCGATTATCGTCATCGCCAATACGGCCCTGTCAGAGGCACATCTCTGGATCGCGGGCGCATTGGGCGACACGGAAACTGTTGCGTTGTTCGGGGCTGCATTGCGCGTGGTGCGGTTGCTGTCGCTGCCACTCATGGCAGTCAACATGGCGATCGGACCGCAGATCGCACATCTCTGGAAGGCCAACGAAACGGTTCCGCTCGAACAGCTTTTGCGGCGGTCGGCAACGGTGATTATGGTTATCTCGCTCACTATGATGAGCGGCTTGGCGGTCGCTGGGCCCTCGATCCTCAACCTCATTTTCGGGGATGCCTTTGCCTCCGCTTGGACCGCATTCCTCATCCTTCTGGTCGGGCAAACCGTCAATGCCACGACAGGGTCGCCGATGCTCGTGTTGACCGTCACGAACGGTCAAAGGGTCGCGATGTTCTTTGCCGTTCTCGCCAGCGTAACTGGCGTCGGCGTGTCGCTTATCCTCGGACAAATCGATCCACTATGGGGCGTCGCGATTGGGGCCAGCGTGACGGTGATCGTCCAGAACCTACTGGCGGTTAGGTATTGCTCGGTCCGCATGGGGATCAAGACCTACCCTACCCTGCGCTTTGGCAAGGAGCCGTTCTGATGGCTGTGACACCAGTCTTTCTCCTATCCCTCCCTCGGTCTGGGTCCACCATGTTGCAACGGGCCTTGGGGCGGCATCCAAACATCGCGACCCTATCGGAGCCTTGGTTTCTGTTGGGTTTGATCCCGCCCAATAGTGTGGACGAAGCCGCCACGACCTTTGAGTATTCCACCTATCGCATGGCGATAGAGGACCTCACGGCGGCGCTCCCCAACGGGGAGGATGACTGGAACGACGCCATGCGCAGCGCAGCGCAGGTGATTTATGAGCGTCTCTGCCCTGACGAGCAGGCGATCTATTTCTTGGATAAAACGCCGCGCTACGCCTTAGCACCAAAAGCCGTGACCGCGTTGTACCCTAACGCCCCCGTGATCATACTGTGGCGCAATCCATTGGCTATCGCGGCGTCAATGATGACGACATGGAGCAAGGGCCGCTGGAACCTGTTTCGGTTCAAACAGGATTTGGACATCGCGCTCCCCCGCCTGATCGACTTTGCACGGACCAGCGATACCGCGCTGACGATCCGCTATGAGGATGCCTCAGAGAAGCTCGACGCGACGACGACGATGATCTGTGATCATCTTGGCATCTCCGGCGCGAACTTAAGCGAAAGCACCGACGTCACTCTCTCGGGGCGCATGGGTGATCCGACGGGCGGGATGAAACAGGTCATGACGGACAACCGTTGGAAGGCAATGTATTGCAACCCGCTGCGGCGCTGGTGGGCACGGCGGTATTTGGATCGGGTGGGGCGAGATGGCTTGACCGTGATGGGCTATGACATTGATGTGCTGAAATCAGAACTGAACACCTGCAAGGGTGTTTTCAGGCACCTGAGCACAGACCTCTTATTGATGCCGTGGGGGACGCTGCGGGCGGTATTTGTGCTGCCATTGATCGGGCGACAACTGCGCCGACTGTTCGCGGGCCAGCCTGTGACGGAGGTCGATTGATGCAGGCCGCCACGGCACAGGATAACGCCCCTTCGGTCGGACTTGGGGCGCGACTGATTTACACCTCGGTTCTGTTCTTGCTCGCTATGGCAGTGGACCCGACGGATAGCGGTCTGGGCCTGCCGCTGACGTTTCAGTTCCTGCCTGCGTTCATCGCGATTTTGGGCAGCGCCGCGTATCTGGCCCAAGGGTTCCGCCCTATCGGTGGTATCATTTGGCAAGACATCGCCTTTGCCATTTTGATCACCATGATCACCCTCGGTGGCGCCTCGACAAGCTATGTCACAGGCGACACCGCCGACAGCTTCCTACGCCTCGCCCTGTCTGCACTAAGCTACATTCCGATCCGCATGATGGCGAGCGTTCCTGAGGACCTCGATTGGTTTATGCGCAAACTGACATGGCCCGTGATTGTCATCGGACTGCTGGTGTCAGCGCAATTGTTTTACTGGCAAATCGTCGGCCCGTTTCTGAAGCAGCGATCAGGCATTAACCATATTTTCCACGAAGAGGTTTTCCTCATCGGCGTTGCGACAATGGTTGCTGCGATGGGTTTGGTGGAGCGCCCTATTCTAAGAATGATCGTTGGAGCCATACTGATTTTAGGACAGTTTTTTACCTTTAAGATCACAGGTTTCCTGACGGCCTTTGCCACCATCGGCATCCTGCTTTTGATCCCGATTGATTGGGTAAGCCAAACGCCGAACCGCACTGTCGTGTTGCGATTTCTCAGTGTGATTTACGTGCTGATCGGGGTCGGCGTATTTCTAACTTGCCTACCCATGATCGTTGATCACCTGCCGTCGGGCAGTCGGTCCGTGAGGACCTTTACCTACGCGATACGCTGGCAAGAATTTCTGGATGCGCCGGTCTTTGGGGCGATGTTTCATGGCTCCCCGCTCGTCTCGGTTCAGCGACAAAACCTCATCATCCCGAGCCACAGTGACCTTCTCGACCTCCTCGCTTTTGGCGGCACGGTCGGGACACTCGCGTTGTTGCTGCCCGTGCTATCCTTTGTTTTCAGTATCTTCCGCCTCAGGAACCTGACCTCAGAACGACTGGTCGCGCTGTTCGGCTATGGCCTCGTCGTGATGCTGGTCATTGTGATGACGTTTAACCCCGTGTGGCTCCAACCCAAGATGGGTGGGTTTTTATGGATGGGGTTCGCGGTCATGGCGGGTGTTCTGTCGCGTTCACACTTCAACACGAGGTCCGTTGCACCATGATCCCAACCATCGCCGTCCTTCTGACCTGTTTTAACCGTCGCTCCAAAACGCTCAACGCGCTTGAGGCACTTTTCAAAGAAGACGGCGCCAATGCCGCGTTTAGGTTGAACGTGTTTCTGGTCGATGACGGCAGCAGCGATGGCACGGGCGACGCGGTGCGTGAGGCATTTCCGCAGGTGCACGTGATTGATGGCACGGGCGACCTTTATTGGAACGGAGGGATGCGCCGCGCATTTGAAGGAGCACTCGAATACCCGTTCGACTATATGCTTTGGCTCAACGATGACACCGATCTGAACGATGATGCGATCCTTCGGTTGCTTGAGACTTCGCAGATGCTCGCCCAACAAGGACAGGACAAAACAGCCGTTTTTGGATCGACCTGTGATCCCCTAACGGGGGAGCTGACATATGGAGGGTTTCAACGGCGAAAGGGGCCGATTTTACGACTGCGGCACGTTGGTCCCGATCTACAAAGCCCACGCGAAGTCACCACGATGGCCGGCAATTGCGTACTCGTCAGCAAAGCTGCCGTTGATGCGATTGGGAACTTAGAACCAAGGTTTTTCCATGCGTGGGGCGATGTTGACTACGGGATGCGGCTGCGCGATGCGGGGGGCAGCGTTTGGCTCGCGCCAGGGTATTTGGCGCAATGCGACCCTAACCCCGCCGCGCAACGGTGGCGCGACGATCCGAGCTTAAGCCTTCGGGATCGCCTCGCGCAGATGAACTCGTTTCGGGGGCTTTATCCCCCCGATTGGCTCCTGTTCATGCGTCGACATGGTGGGGTAATGTGGTCGTTGGCGTGGGCCATCCCTTATGTCCAACTCATCACCCGCCATCTCAAGTTCAAGCTATCGGCGTCAGCGTGATACTCTGAATACGACGCGCCGTCGGGGCGAGATCATAGCCTGCGGCCACCGTAACACCGCTGCGGATTTCGACGCCGCCGCCGCCATAGGTCAGCGCGATGTCATACACCCCGACCCAACTATTGAGCGTCACACTGTCAGCCGCACGGGAGACCGCAGCACCTGAGGTTGGGATATAGCTTGTGCCCGCTCCGATCTCGACCTGAACACCAAGCGCGACGACGGTCTCGCCTGCGGACGCACTAAAAGGCCCGATGCCAAATTTGCCAGAGGTGCTGCCCGCGTTCGGGGTAAATGTGTAGGTCACGGTGTAGACCCCACCCCCAAGCACGGTATTGACGATATCAGTGATCGCCCCCGCCGCAGCGCTATGAACGCCCAGAGCACCTACTGTGCCAGACAGCGAGCTATCAACACCCGCATCCACGTTCCGCAGCGAAAGGAACATCGCGCCCGAGGTCCCTGCCATATACCAGACACGCACCCGAAGGTTCTGTCCCTCCGACCAGCCGTCCGTATCCGCCTGAAGCCGATGCCACTTTGCCCCGCCGCTAGCGACCGACATGCCCGAGAAATAGCCCAAGGCATTCAGCGCCAAAGGTGTCGAGGTGGACACTAGATCCGCCCAGTCGGTGAGGTTCGGCTCTGATCCGTGGACAAGGTTGGTCGACGCGGGTTCGACCAACAATCCTCGTGGGTCGAGGGTTTGCGGATCATAATCGAAACGCGGCTGATCATTGCCAACAACCTCTAGCATGCCGACAGAGTTGATGCGGGTGCCCGTAGACGCTCTTGAATGCGAAACCCCCGCGGGTAGGCTCTCTGTCAGAAAAGATAGAACAACAGGACCATTGCCCGTAATTGCAGGGCGCTGCCCCAATTCAGCGATAGAAAACCCCAGCATAATCAGACCACATAGCCATGGATGCCCGTGGCCGTTGTCCCCGTCGCGTGGACCTCTTTGATCCCCACGGGCAAGATCGACTTATCGCCAACCGTCACAGTCCTGATCATGTCCGCGACGGTCTTCACGACCAACACACCACCCGTTTCGACGTAGAGCGCGACCGCAACGTCCGCCAATTCAACGCCATCAGCGGGCGTTACTGGCACGATGTCACGCGCCGGACCAGAGAGGGACAACGTGCGGTTCTGAAATGGGTTCGACATGGTTACTCCGTTCTGTCAGCGGGCAAATTCGCCCTGTTGACAGACACAATAACAATGCCGCGTTAATCCCAGTTCAATCGACCGTACGCCGGATCATTCGCGGGCACGCAACACCCGCGCGGGCTTGGCCGCTAAGGGGCGCAGAGCAAAGGCCAAACCTGCGAGCAAAGTGGTTCCCATACCGCCCAGAACGATCAGCGCAGCGTTGGACCAGATCGGAGCAAAGCTCGTCTCCATCACAAAGGTCGTCACAGCCCAACCGCCTGCGATCCCAGCGATCAACGCGACAATCCCAGCCGCCAATCCCAAGAGGACCGAGCGGAGCGCGAAACTACGCAGGATCAACCGCCGATCTGCGCCAAGCGTTTTTAGGACCGCCGATTCAAATACCCGCGCCCGTTCGCCCGAGGCAGCAGCGCCGATCAGCACGAGGAACCCAGTGACCAGTGTGGCGAGCGCGCCATATCGGGTGGCTGCAGCGATACCTGCGACGACGACCATGACTTGATCAATGGCATCACGCACACGGATCGCGGTGATATTAGGATAGCTATTGGCGAGGTCACGCAGGATCGCGGCTTCGGCTTCGGGTTGGGCGTAAACCGTGCTGATCCAGCTATGCGGCGCACCTGCGATGGCCGCGGGATTCAACGTCATGACAAAGCCCATACCTGCGTTGCTAAAGTCCACTTCACGGAAGCTAGTGATGGTCGCGGTGATGTCACGGCCAAGGATGTTTACAGTCACCTCATCTCCAAGGGTGAGGCCCATCTCAGCAGCTTCTTCGGCGGCAAAGCTGACCTGCGGCGGACCATCGTAACCCTCTGGCCACCATGTGCCTTCGGTCACGGTCGTGCCATCGGGTGGCGTATCGCCATAGGTCAAGCCGCGGTCGCCACGCACGACCCAGTGATCGACCACATCCGTGGCCTTTACCCCGTTGATGCGAGTGACAATCCCGCGCAACATCGGTGCGGCTTCATAGTCTTTGACCGCTGGATCGGCGTCCAAACGCGCGCGGAATCCGTCAATCTGATCGGGCTGGATGTCGACAAAGAAATAGGATGGCGCGACGTCGGGCAATTCATCCGAGATCGCCGCACGAAGGTTACCGTCGATTTGCCCGACCGCTGCGAGAACCGACAAACCGAGGCCGAGGGATAACACGACCGAGGTCGCCTCGCCCCCTTTGGCACCAATTGAGGCCAACGCCAGTCGTAGGGTCGGGCGACCCCGCGCGGCACGTCGGAACCTTCGGGCTAAGGCGCGAACGCCTTGGGCCGAAAGCACCAAAAGGCCCAGCGCAAAGGCGATCCCGCCAGCAGTCCAGATGGTCAAACGCACGGTGCCCGTAAACCAAATCGCCAACCCGATGAGCAACGCAACCAAAAGCACCGTGATCGCGATATAGCGGGCGGCAGGAAGGGTTGTGCCCGCGCCGCTTGCATCGCGGAACAGGGTGGCGGCGCGGACTTCCTCGGACCGCGCCAGCGGCCAGAGGGTAAAGAGCGCTGCCGTGATCAGACCGTAGATGCCAGCTTCGATCAGGGGGCGGGGATAGACGGCAAATTCGACAGGGATAGGCAGTTGCGCCGCGATCATGGGCGCGAACAAGAGCGGGATCAGAGCGCCCATGAGGATGCCCAAACCAACGCCGAACAGCGTCAGAATGCCGATCTGGATAAAGTAAGTCTGAAAGATAACCCGTCGTGTGGCGCCTAGGGTTTTCAGGGTTGCGATGACTTCGGTCTTGCCCGTTAGATAGGACCGCACAGCAGCCGACACACCGACACCACCCACAGCCAAACCTGACAACCCAACCAAAACCAAGAACGACCCGAGGCGATCGACAAAACGTTCTACGCCCCGCGCCCCATCACGGCTATCGCGCCACCTCATCCCAGTGTCACGAAACCGCTCTTGGGCCACCTGTTCCAGCGCTGCGAGGTCGGAGCCCTCAGGCAATTTGAGGCGGTAGTTCGTGTCCATCAACGTCCCCGCCGCCAAGAGGCCAGAGTTCGCGAGGTCACGCGTCAACACAATCGACCGCGGTCCAAGCCCGAACCCGCCAGCCGCGTTGTCAGGGTATTTTGCGAGAATCGCGGTGAGCACGAAATCTTGGGTTCCCAGGCGGACAGTGTCGCCCGCAACTACGCCCATCCGTTCGGCGAGCACGCGTTCTACCACAATACCGGGCGTGCCATCCACGCCCGCAAGCGCCGCATCCAGTGGCATCGCAGGGTCCAGCGTCACTGACCCGATTAACGGATAGGCCGAGTCCACGGCCATGACCTGCGTCAGCCCGCGTTCGACCGTGTCGCGGGTCACAACGAGCATGGATCGGAAATCGACCGTCTCTGAAACGGTGTCCGCGATGCTCTCCATCCACGCGCGTTCTGCTTCAGAAGCGAAACGGTAAGTCAGTCCGACTTCTGCATCCCCACCCAAGAGCGCCGCGCTTTCGCGCTCTAACCCTGCGGTGATCGAGGATCGAACCGTGCCAACAGCGGCAATCGCCATGACGCCCAGCGCCAAACAGGCAAGGAAAATGCGGAACCCACGCAGACCACCGCGCAGTTCACGGCGAGCGAACCGATAGGACAATGACAGGCTCATGCGGCGGATCCGTCGATACGACCATCCCGAAGGCGCACCACGCGATCACACCGCGCCGCAAGGTCGTTCGAATGCGTCACCATCACCAGCGTCGCTCCATGCCGATCACGAAGTCCGAACAACAGGTCAATGATCGCCGCACCATTGGTTTCGTCCAGATTACCCGTAGGTTCGTCGGCCAACAGCAGCTTGGGCCGTGAAACGGACGCGCGGGCTAGTGCCACGCGCTGTTGTTCGCCACCCGACATTTGCGAAGGGTAATGATCAGCCCGAGACGCTAGACCAACCGCCGCCAATTCCGCCTCGGCCCGATCAAAGGCATCGCTGACACCTGCCAGCTCTAGCGGGGTCGCGACGTTTTCTAAGGCGGTCATGGTGGGAATGAGGTGGAAGGATTGGAACACAACCCCCATATTGTCCCTGCGGAACCGCGCCAGAGGGTCTTCGCCCATGCGGGTGATATCCGTGCCCAGCGCCGTGATCCGCCCCCCCGTGGCGGTTTCTAGCCCGCCCATCAACATGAGGAGTGAAGATTTGCCCGACCCGCTTGGCCCGACAAGCCCCAAGGTTTGTCCCTGCGCCACGTCCAGCGTAATGTCGTGCAAAATATCCACTGGTCCAGCATTGCCCATCAATGACAGGGATACATCTAATAGGGACAATGCTGGTTTGGTCATAAAGAGGGCTTTCCGTTCAATGCTTTCCTACACATATGGGTCGCTCCGCCGTGCCTGCAACATCGCTGCGGCAATTGTGATCGGCGCAAGCGCTGTTCAGGCCGAAACGGTCACTATTGCAGCACTGGGTGATAGTCTAACCCAAGGCTACGGGCTGATCCCCGAGGACGGCTTTGTTCCGCAGTTAGAGGGTTGGCTGATCGACCATGGCGTGGATGTGTCCGTGCTGAACGCAGGTGTGTCTGGGGATACAACGGCAGGCGGACTGAGCCGCGTTGCCTGGACCCTGACGCCCGATGTGGATGCGATGATTGTGGCGCTGGGTGGCAACGACCTGCTCCGTGGAATTCCCCCCGAGGTGAGCCGTGCCAATATCGACGGGATTTTGACCGCCGCAGAAGATGCAGGCGTTCCAGTTCTATTGATCGGGATGGAAGCACCGAACAATTACGGCCCCGACTACAAACTGGCCTTTGACACGCTGTATCCAGACCTTGCCGCACGGCATGGGGTGCTGTTTTATCCCAGCTTTCTGAGCGCACTCTATCCCGATGGCGACCTGACCGCTGCGCGTGACCTGATCCAAGCGGACGGCGTTCACCCCAATGCCCAAGGTGTCGAGCTCATCGTCGATGCAGTCGGCCCCACTGTCCTTCAACTGATCGAGCAGACCCAATGACCGCCAAAGCCTATTGGGTGGCCCATGTCACCGTCACTGATCCCGACCTCTACGCCGCCTACCGTCGGGCAGCCGCACCCGCGATTACAGCAGGTGGCGGTGTGATCCGTGTTTTGGCTGGGGAACAGGTTACAGGCGCAGGGAACGCTAGGCCGCAGACGGTCGTAGTGGAATTTCCGTCCCTCGACGCGGCGAGGACCTGTTATTTCGGTGAAGCCTATCAGGCCACTGTCGCCCAGCGAGACGCGGGGGCAGAGGTGGACTTGGTCATCGTTGAGGGCGTTATGCCGTCGTAGGTTTCGGCCAATACTGACGTGCCGCGGCCAGCGCAAATTGCGCGACGAGACCACCGCCGACCAGCATCAGGTCGGTCCACACATTATCGCCCAGCACGCGACCCACGCCCTGCAGCCAGATGCAAAGCACCGATCCCAAGGCAAACACAGGCAGCGCCTGACGCCCCAAAAGGGCAAATGGTGCCATCGCCCTAGTTCCTGTGAGCCAACGCACACCGCTGAAGGCAGACAACACATAGGCCAACGCCAAGATGTGCAAGAGGCGCGGGACGCTCAGGAAGGTTTTGTCGAATGCGGTGATGAACCACGGCAGGTGGAACGTCTCTTTGGCGAGCCACATCGTTTGGCCAAAGACCTTTGAGAACGGAGGGACTTGGACCGTGAGCACCCCAACGATCAACAGGAAGATCGCAGGCACCAAAAGCCACCATGTGACAGGCACAAAGCGTTTCCCCTGTTTATAATCGACCCCAGTTAACAGGCCGACCACAAAGATGAGCTGCCACGAAAACGGGTTAAAGAACCACCCACCCTGCATGGGGAAGTTTGGCAGATTGATCCGCCACATGGCGGCAGAGAACCACAGCGCGATGGACGCCAATAGAACGATCCGCGGCGCGCGCCACGCGAAGTAAAACGCAATCGGCGAGACAAAGAGCAGCACGAGGTAAAGCGGCAGAATATTCACATAACCGAACTGATGGGTCATGAGGATCAACCCGACCGAGGTTTCTAGCGGGTTATACCACAAGTGCTTCATCGCGTTGATGAACAGGATCTCACCATTCCCCATCCACAGCGCAACCGAGGCCGCAGCCGCAACCGCTGCAAAGGTCGTCAAAATATGCACCTGATAAAGCGTCCATGCCCTACGCCACAATCGCGCGAGCCCTGTCCAAAGCCGCATCGAGTTGTCCTTGAAATCCAGGGAATAGGCGAGGCCCGCCGCGACACCGGACATAAACACAAACCCTTCAGCCGCGTCAGAGAACCCGAAATTTCGGTTGGTAAAGGCTTCGAGCACGTTACCGGGCACGTGGTTGATGAAGATCATCACAAGGCAGAGGCCACGGAACACATCAAGGCGCGGATCGCGTTGTTTTTCGGGAGTCATAACGGGGCCTTATTCGGCGAAAGGGACAGCATCGGCAGAGGTGTTCGCCTCTGCGCTTGCTGATGATGACCACCGCGATAGGACATCGGCCTGTATCACCATGATCGGCGCTGCAGCGATCTCGGTCGGGGTGGTGAAAAGCGTTGGAAAACCGGGACGTGAGAGCCACGCGATCAGCAAGGGCGAGATCACCATCGGTAGGGCAACGGGCAGCAACCACGGCACCAAGGCAGGCGAGAGCATCTGCGCCGCTCCGATGACCGCTGCGCCTGTGAGAACAATCCAATAGCTCGCCGACCACGCATCGCCGAACGATAGGCTTCCATCGCCACGGCTCTGCGCGGGCCAACCGCCATCGGCACCACGCAGGACTTGGCTCACCGAGCGGGTCTGGAACATCAGGAATATGGGCGCTGTGAGGGTCGAGAGTGCTACTTCGGCCAATGTTGATGCAGCGGCTCGTAGCATCCCGCCAAAGCCCACGACCCGTCCGTCGAACCCAGCCTTGATCGCGATCAACACCTTGGGCAGGAACAACAGCCCAACAACGCCGACCATGAGGCTCAGCGCCTTGGACACTTGCGACACGGGCAAAACAGGGAAAGGCCAGTTTTCGATGGGGAAGTAATCAATCGGCGGTGCGAACAGAGGGGCCGCGATAGAAGCCGTCAAAAACGCCAGCCAAAAGACGGGCGCGATATAGGCGAGGATACCTTGGAGAAAGACAAAGCGGCTCCATGGTTTCAGGCCGCGCGCCAGCAAAAGACGACTGTGTTGCAGGTTGCCTTGGCACCAACGGCGATCCCGTTTCGCGAAATCGACAATGTTTTCTGGGCCTTCTTCATAACTGCCCGCCAGATCATCATCGACCCGCACGACCCAGCCACCACGAGCCAGCAATGCGGCCTCAACATAGTCATGCGACAGGATATGCCCGCCAAACGGAGGACGCCCCGCCAATTCGGGCAGAGCGCAACACTGAGCAAAGGCACGAGTTCGCACGATGGCATTATGCCCCCAAAACGGACCCGTACGGCCCTGCATCAAGGCCAAGCCACGGGCAAAGACGGGGGAATAGAACGTCGCCGCAAACTGCATCACGCGGCCAAAGCGGGACCGCGCGTGAATGATATTCGGCAATGTTTGCAAAAGCCCCAGATCGGGCGTCGCGATCATGCGGCGCACCATTTCGATCATGGTGTCGCCTTCCATCAGGCTATCGGCATCGAGGATGATCATGAACTCATAGGCAGACCCGGAGCGTTTGATGAAGTCCTCGATATTGCCCGCCTTGCGACCCGTGTTTTTCACGCGGCGGCGATAGAACAGTCGTCCGTCTCCATCCGTCTCGCGCAGCAACCTCTCGAACCAGAGACGTTCCCGCGCCGCAATCGCATCATCCCGCGTATCCGACAGGATGGCAAAGTGGAACCGATCGCCCTGCCCCGTTTGATCAATCGACGCCATCATCGCAGCAATCCGCGCATAGGTGGCGACGGGGTCTTCGTTATAGACGGGGATCACAACGGCGGTGCGTTCGGTGAAATAACCCGCATGTCGCGCGGGAGGTTTGGGTTGGCTGAACAACCCCGCAATCGCGGTAAACGCACCCCAAGCCAGCCAGAACGTTGATGCGAAAATCAATCCAGAACGGACGAAATCCATCACGTCGATCCCGTCTGCGGCTCCGAATTCAAAAAACAGAGAAAACCCACCGTAGGCCGCTAGAATAGCCGCCAACAGCACAATGGTTCGGATGATCATCACCCGAACGGCTGCCCTGATGGGATGTGCCATCTATTATTGACCAGCCCGCGACGGCAGCAGCGTCAAAGCCCGCAACCAGCCCCGAACCGAGAATGTAATCGGCGTAGAGAGGTCTTGTTCAGGCATAGCCATCGGCGCATCGGGCAAGGTGCCTGCCGCGCTCATCAAACGCTCTTCCAAGGGTGCAAAGTGTCCTATCGAACGATCCATTATGCGTTGATCCATTGATAGAGCCACACTTCGGTCAGACGTTGATCAAATCCGTTCACATAAGCGGAGAGCTCGACAACGGCGTCCGCATTCGCGCGCACGTCGATCACCAACCGCCAGATATCCGTTCCGCTGATTTTCTCGAGGGTATGACCATAGATTTCGCCGCCCGTGGCGTTCAACACCGGCTCAATCTCTGCCTCGCCATCCAAAACAGCCATCAAGCCACCTTTGAAATCGATCACAAATTTGCGGGTGCCTTTTTCGGCCTCGACGCCCGAAATGCCGCCATGGCCCGAACGGGTTTCAAACACCCAAGCCAAATCCGATCCAGCATTTTGGGTCAGATCACCCCAACGCAAACGATACGAATATTCACGATGATCACCTGCAACGGCGCGATCTTCGGGGATCCAATAGGCAACGATATTGTCGTTCGCCTCGAGGTCAGACGGGATTTCGACGAGCCGAACATGGCCTTTGCCCCAGTCACCAACAGGCTCCACGTTCAAAGACGGACGCCGTTCATATCGTGCACCAACATCCTGATAGCTCGCGAAATCGCGGTCGCGTTGATGTAGACCAAAACTGCGCGGAGCGGTTTCGCTAAAATACGAACCCGTCAGGCGCGGCGGATTGTTCAACGGTCGCCAGATCACATTGCCATCCGCCCGTTCGATCCGCAGTCCATCGCTGTCGTGGACGTTCGGGCGGTAATCATCCCAGCCCGCACGGTTCTTTTCGGAGAACAAGAACATCGATGTCATCGGCGCAATGCCCAACTCGACCACATCCTGACGGAAATAGAGACGGCAGGTCACATCCATGAGCGTTTCAGCGCCCGGCTCAATAACAAAGCGGTAGGCACCCGTGACGCTTGGGCTCTCTAGCGCGGCATAAATCGTGAGGGTCGGACCACCGTTCTGATCACGCTCCATGTAGAACCGTGAGAACCGCGGGAATTCTTCGCCCTTTTGCGTGCCCGTGTTCAGCGCCAAACCGCGCGCCGACAGTCCATAGGCCGACCCACGCCCCAGAGCGCGGAAATAGGACGCCCCCAAGAAAGCAGCCACTTCATCCCATTTATCGGGGCGGTTCAGTTGCGCATTCAAACGGAACCCCGCCACACCCGGCAAAGCATAGTGATCGGGAACGCGGTCTTTCAGATCGTTGAGATATTCGAAATCATCGGTCGAAAAGACCATTTCGGTCGCGACACCGTTAGCAACTTCGAAAATGCGAACGGGTTCGGGAAACAGCCAACCCATGTGAAACGCTGCGAGTCGGAAATCTGAGCCGCCATCCTGCCAACGCGCCGCTTTGTCGTTGAAACGGATTTTCCGATAGTCGTCGTAATTCAACCCGTCGATGAAACCTTCGGTCACAGGGTGGGATTCATACACGCCAAGCGAGAGCTCGCGCATCTGTTCCGACAAAAGATCGAACGAAAATTGCTGCACAGCAGCAACAGAATTCTCCGCAACGAAATCCGCCTCTTGGGCGTATGTAGGAACAGGCATCCCGAGGAGCGTTGCAGGAACCAGCCCTGCAACAAGAGCTAAGAGATCACGACGCGAAACAGACGCATCAGTCGGGCGCAAAGAGGCCATTTTCGTTTTACATCTCAATAGTTTTGCCGGAATCAAGGTCGCCAGCGGTTTTCAAGCTCCCAATTAGTGCCTCGCCCAGATTCTCCGCAAGAGGCAATGTAACAATCCTGTGGCACAAGCGTGTTACCGCCTGAATTCGGGCGCGATATCAGCAGGTTTTCGCACCTCTGGTTGCTGCAATTGCAAACATATCATAGCCGCAATGCAGCCAACGCAGATCAGCCCATACGTGCATGGGGGCTGGTGCGCCGTTGAGGGGCCAGAACGATTGGAAGGCAATGATGCCTAAGCGCAGCGCACAAACAGCTGCGCTGATCAAAAGCTAAGTTATATCTGGGAGATGTTTAAATGGTGCCCAGGGGCGGATTTGAACCACCGACACGAGGATTTTCAATCCACTGCTCTACCCCTGAGCTACCCGGGCACCGGTTAGCAAGAAACTCTGTTCCTCGCTGGGTAGCGGCGTTCTAGACAGGTAGCGCGGGGGTGTCCAGAGGCATTTTGACCGATTTTGAATTTGTTTTCCGAATTTTCGCGGAAAGAGGGTATTCCTCTTTCTAGCCCCTACCCGAGAGGTGATAAGAACTACGGAAGCCTTTGCTGTAACGGGCAACGACATCGCGATCACGCATGTAACCGATCACCCGAGCCAAAGCACCACGTGCAAAACTGCGCAAATGCGGATGCGGCATCAGCATCTTTGCGAGAATCGGACCAACGCGCCAGTAGGTCCAAATAAAGGCCCGACCGAATCTGTAGTGAACGAGGATTTCGTCCCGAACACGGCGCAGGTAGTTCACATCTGGATGGTAAGTGTCGCCGTAAGCGGCAGTTGCAACAAAGCACGATCCAGCACCACCATCCAAAGTCATATCGGAAACGTCTTCGCCGCTGTAAGGCGTAGTGTCTTCTTCCTCGATCGGCTGGTTCATCGCTTGGATGATTTCGTCGACAGAGGGGATGACAGTCGCGTTGGCTTCATATTCGTCGGCCAGCAACGCTTTGGTATCGAGTTCGACGTCTACACTTTCATCAAGCGGGAACGCTTCGGCGATCCGCATCAAGTAGTCGTCGAGAATATCAGGGTCGAATGCAGCCAACATAGCGTCAGCAGCATCGCCAGCATTTTCGAGATGATCGAGAAGCGACAGCGGATCAGCGTCTTCGAGGAATGCATCAAGGTCGGCCTGATCGAAAGCGTTCAAAAGCAGCGGGAGGTTTTCTGCTGGAATGTTCTCGAGCAGCGCGTTGACGTCGGTGGTTTCCAGAAGGTCCGACAATTCGCTTGCGCTAAGACCTGACAGGTAATCCGCGACGTCCTCAGGCGATGCCGTCGTCAGGAAGTCTGCGAACTCGGTATCGCCACGCATGTTCTCAACACGGTCGAGCGTTGCCGCAACCCCTTCGGGATCGGTGAAATCAACGAGCGAATTGGTCAGGTCATCCAACTGGCCAGCAGCGCCGAGCAGTTCAGTGGTGCCGCCGTCAGCATGCAAGAAGATCAGGTCGTCGTCCTGAACGGTGACAGCGCTCATCAGATCATCAACAGTTTCGTATGCGCCCATAAAGCTGAGCGTATGTCCTGCAGTGGCATCAAAGCCCGTCACAACGGTGTCGCCTGTGGTGTCGATGAACAGATGTGCGCCTTCGCCCTCAATGGTAACGTCGTTTTCGCCTGCACCCGTGATGACGGTATCAGTGCCTTCACCTGTGGTGACGATGTCATTGCCTTCGCCTGTGACAAGCGTGTCATCGCCCGCACCACCATCGATGGTGTCGTTGCCTTCGCCACCGAAAATGGTGTCACGGCCTGCTTCGCCCATCAGCGTGTCATCACCAAGGTTGCCCGCAATGGTGTCAGCGTGGTCTGTGCCGATCAGACGATCAGAATAGTCGGCATAGCGGTCAACTTTGGCGTCGTTGCCCCACATATCGACGCCCGTTCCAATCGAAAATTCCAGCTTAACGATGTCGTAGCCGTCGAGGGATAGATGGATGTCGCCGTCGCTCGCCGTGACTTCGTCCCCCATAAAGGTTTCGGTGAATGGGCGTGACAGGTACGAGAGCGGATCACCTTCGTCCAAGGTGCTCGAGAACGGGTTATCAATGGTCGAAAGTTGCTGAACCCACAGGTGATCGTAGTCGCTGACGAGGTCGCCAACGTTCAATTCGATGTCGATGCCATCGGCGGACCGCGAGGCGAGGAAGATGACGACCTTTTCGTCATTGCCAAAGGCGTTAATGTCCACCTGATCCTGCGCAGTATCGTCGCCGATATCGCTAAAGAACCGCTGTGGATACGACACGTCGATCACCTGCGTATCAACGAGGCTGCGCGACATCATACGCATCACTTCGCCAGCGGGCGTCAGTTCGCTTGCTGTGCCACCAGGTGCGTCTGCGTCGTTATAAATGCGGCCAAGGCGGGTGTAGAGCGCCTTGTAGGTCGTGCCCCAAACAGACGCCTGATCGACACCGTGGACGGCCATGTCCTCGAACATTTCGATGATGTTCGACGCCTGCTCCATCCCGAATTCATTGCCGACGCGATTCTGAACGTTCCATTCCGAAACGTAGTATTCGACGTCACCAAAGCCTTTGGCGTAGGCGATGTCATCCAATCGATCAAATACACCACCGCTGGATTGGATCTCAGCGTAATCATCGGGGTAGTAGTGAGTTTCGATCACATCGATGGCACCACGGGCGTCCATGTCCATCTCGCCGATGATCTGAGGGATATCGTCGCGGTCCCAAGGCAATGCAGTCTGCATCGCGATTTTGGGAGCAACCCAATCGGGATCGCCAATTTCCACACGATACTGTTCAAACAGATCGTCCAGCTTTTTGGCCATCATGTTGACCATTTTGCCGTACTCGGCAGGGGTCTCACGGGCGCCGTCGTTCACCCAGTATTCGTTCCCGATGGTGACGGTGTCGAGCGTGATATCGCCATACAAACCGTGGATCAGGTCATCAATGTGAACAAGCAGGCCATCAACCGCTGCTTCATCAGGCAAATGGTTGCCAGCAGAGTCGGTGGCTGCAGAATAGAAATGCTCGGTCGGCAGAACCCAGTCGATTGTCGCGCCTTTGTCGGCGGCGTAGGCGACAAACTCTTTCGCGGTGACAAAATCATCTTCGAGATTGGGCGCATCGGTCAAAGACCAGAATTGCTGCGAGGTGGAATTATCAGGCTCAAAAAGTTTTTCGGTGACTGTGCCGCCTGGAAAACGAAAAGAGGTCGTGCCCAATTGGTCGACAAACGTATCGTATTGACCGCCATCAATGGTGCCGTCTTTGGTAAACAGCGCATTAATGCCGAACATCTCGGACGATAATACGTCAGAAGCGTATCCATCATTTCCGATGATCATTTGCTGTACGATAGCCACGACAAACCCAACTGATGCGAGATGAAGAGAACGGCACCCGAACTCTGAGGACGCTTGTGCGCCTCAACTCAATCATCGCGGGAAAATCTGTGATACTTAAGGAAACAGAGGTCTAACCAACGGTCACGACAGAAGAGTGACCTGACCAAATTCCACATTTCAGACCCTTAAAAAGAGTCAAATATACTCATTAGTATATTGTTTATATTTTTATGTATAAAAAATTTTGAACCCTTCAGGCGCAAACATAAACCTTAGAATATACCTGTTAATCACCTTTAAGTTGTTTTAAATTCTAAAAAATGACGATTTGAGAATCTAAAACAACTTTAATCAGAAGTTTTCTTTCCGATTCGCCTCGATTGAAAATGAAAAGGCCGCCCAAATGGCGACCTTTTTCGTCAATTTTCCCTGATTGCGACTAGTGCCGCTGTGGGGGCATTTCATCTTCTGGGATATCTGACTCATCGATCGGTTCGGCGGACGGAATGGCGTAAGAACCCGACAACCACTTAGCCAAATCGATGTCCGCGCACCGTTTAGAACAGAACGGGCGGTATTTTTGATCCGTTTCTTTTGCGCAAATCGGACAGGCCATTACAGCCCCCGAAGGATCGCAGCCAGCGGCAGACGTTCGCGTTTGCGCTGCAATTCAAACAGACCCATCGTCGTCCAACCGACAAGGCTCGTTTCAATGGCATCATTGCGGAACGATGCGCGCAGGGACTGTTCGACCTGCTTACGGTGCGCCTTAGAGATCGGCGCGAAATCGACCGCTAGCTGGCCACCAAGGCCACGCAGACGTAAGGCACGCGGCAACATACGGCTCGCAGCCAAGTTCGCCTTGAGGGCCGCAGCAGGCGAGGTATCCCCGCCCGTGTTCACATCGACAGCCACCAAGGCACGGGTCGCTTCGACATACATATGGCCTTCGCCCAGATCGATGAACGGCGATTTCAGCGCCTCGATCTGATCCATAACGCCGTGATCTTCGAAACAGCCCTCATCGGTCACCACCTCAGCCGCAGACACCCATTCCCGCCATGCGAGGACATGCGGGCCATCACCCTCAGTCAGAGCCTCAGGTTCCGTGCCTTCGAGGTCGTTCAAGACAGCACTCGCCAGATCAGCCATCGCGGCGATGTCCTCGGCAATATCATCGTCATCGGCGCCAGCACAGGACGACCGTAGGATCAGACCGTGTTCGATCCCTTCCATGACGGCATGGCCGATAGCACTGATACGAGCGCGGTCTTCTTCGTCGTCGATAGAGCGGCTCACGTTCACGCCCGGCTTGCCCGGCGTGACGATCGCATAGCGGCTTTTGAACAGAACGCGGTCGGTTACAGGAACGGCTTTGCCCGCCTCCGTGTAACCCGTGACCTGAACCAGCATCGGTTGACCCGGACGCAGACCTTTGCTCTGACGCAGGAACGCCGTCTCACCCTCAGGCAGACGCAACATCATGCCACCCTGCCCCTTGAGTGGACGATCACAGATCGCGCGGAAAATCGCACCGGGTCGCGGCTGGCTATCATCGTCGATCAGCAGATCTTCGAGCTTGCCATCCACCATCAGCGCGGCAGCTTCGCGCTCGCCTACGTGGTCCAGAAGGATCGAACGTCCCTTCATTGTTCTACTCCGTATAAAGGAAAGCCCGCAGCAGTCAGCAAACCAGCGGTTTCGGCCAGTGGAAGGCCAACTACGCCCGTAAACGACCCGTTGATCCACGGGATAAAGGCGCCCGCAGGCCCTTGGATCGCATATCCGCCCGCTTTGCCCTTCCAATCGCCAGATGCGAGGTAAGCATTCACTTCGGGATTAGAGAGACGCTTCATCGCCACTGTGGTGACAACGTCCGTCTGCCAAATCTTTTCTCCACGTTTCACCGCAACGGCAGTGATCACGCGGTGACGACGACCAGACAGAGCAAAGAGGAACGCAGCGGCCTCGGCCTCGTCCGCGGGTTTGCCCATGATGCGACGCCCCAGCGCAACCGTCGTATCGGCGCACAACACAACCTCATCCGCGCCACAGGAAACGGCAGCGGCCTTGTCAGCGGCAATTCGATTAACATAGTCGCGCGGCAGTTCTCCCTTACGCGGATCTTCGTCCACGTCAGGCGGGCGCACCGCAATTGGCGTTACCCCGATTTGCGCCAAAAGCTCCAGTCGCCGCGGCGAACCAGAGCCCAAGATAAGCTGCAAACCGGATGTCGGTGAAACCGTGCTCACCGAAAACGATAGTTAATCCGACCTTTGGTGAGGTCGTAGGGGGTCATTTCCACCTGAACCTTGTCGCCCGCGAGGACGCGGATGCGGTTCTTGCGAAGTTTACCTGCCGTGTGTGCGATGATCGTATGGCCGTTTTCAAGCTCGACCAGGAATGTCGCGTTCGGCAGGAGTTCCTTCACGACACCGGGGAATTCGAGCAGTTCTTCCTTGGCCATGTGATCTCCGTAATTGCAAAATCCGCCATCATGAGCGGAACGGCGGTTAAATGCGCCCGATTTACCAATAATTCAAGCGCAAATCAGGCGAGGGTCGCCAAGGTGAGGTTTTGAAGCCGCGAATCCTGTTCGGTCCAGTGGCTAAAGTTGCCGACCTGCCCCGAAACCCGAGGGGCCGCGATAGCCGCAGGATCGACCTCTGCAATGACCCATGCCGCCTCGTCTGTGTCGCCTTGGGCGATAATCCCGTTGCTCGGCAGTCCGTGATCGGGCGGGCAGAACAGCGCAGCGCGGCCTGTTCCCGTGTCCAACACATCGCAATCTGACACAGGACCCAACACGGGCGACTGCACGATAAGGCATTGGTTTTCAATCGCACGCGCACGGCACGACTGGCGCACACGTGTTTGCCCCGCAGGTAAATCGGTCGCGGAGGGCACGAGGATCATATCCGCGCCACCTTCACACATCGCGCGGGCCTGAAGCGGAAATTCGCTGTCATAGCAGATCAAGATGCCCAACCGACCCAAGGCCGTATCGAACAGCTTTACCGAATCCCCGACCGACAGCTGCATCTCGCGGCGTTCATACGGTGTCAGGATCAGTTTATCCTGAAACACCGCATCGCCCGATGGGCCAAGCAAATAAGACCTATTTACCATACGCGCCCCATCCCGAACGCAGAGCGATCCCGCAAGAATATGAACACCAAACTGTGCCGCCAGATCGGAATGTAGCGCTATCCAATCCTCAGCCGCATCCGCCATTCGGCCAGCCCATTGTGCAGGCAAACAGTCGTTCGGGGTCCCGATCAGCGCCGCTTCGCATCCGCCATATTCGGGAAACACGAGCAGATCAGCGCCCTGCCCCGCAGCGGCTGACACCCAGCCCGTCAATTTCATCTCAAGCGAAGACCACGTCGCGTGCCATTCGGGGCGGTAGGCAGAAGTAGCGATTTTCATAGAGCTTTCATCCAGAATTGAAGCGGCTTTTCAGTCTGTTCGGCGTCACCGTGGTCGGTCCATTTGAACCGCGCGACGACCCCGTCGAGTTTTTCATATCCACGTTTCCGCCAGAACCCATCCAAGGGTCGGTAGTCCGCAGGCCGCGCAGGATGATCCTCTTGCCGCATCACCGAACAAAAGGCCACATAACGACGACCCAGTGACTTCGCCTTGGCCTCGCGCATATCAAAGAACACATGCCCAGCGCCCTGCCCCCGATAGTCAGGCAGCAACACCGATTCGGCGCAGTAAAAAATGTCGGTCAACGGAATACCCGTCGCCGCAAAGGGTGCCGCGAAATCGCTCGCATGATCTTCCATCGGGGTGCCTGTTGCCGCGCCAACAATGCGATCCCCATCCTTGGCTGCCACCAAAATAGCGTTTTGCGCATCACGATATGTCGCAACATAGTCCCGCTCGTAGTCGAGCGACCCTGCATAGAGGTAAGGCCAATCGGCAAACACATCGATCCTCAGCCGCGCCAGATCATCCAGCGCCGCCGCGACCGCATCTCCGTCGAGAACCTGATACGTCAGGGTCATGCGCTGACCTGACGGATCCAATCTGCGAGGTTGTAATAGGTGGTGACACGGCAAATCTTGCCGTCTTTGAGCGTCATGAACGACCCAGCCGGTAGGACGTATTTCTGACCTGCCGCTTCGGGCAGACCTTCGTCGGTCGACAGATATTCACCGTTCACCGTAAATTCTGCCGCCGCACGAGTGCCGTCAGCCGAGCCAAAGATCACAATATTGGTCAGGCATTCGCGATAGCAGCGATCCATGTGGTCGCAAAATGCGCTGAACAACTCTTTGCCAACGCGCACTTGGCCCTCGTTCACGTGGTGAGCCACGTCATCCGACAACTCAGCCAACATGCCAGCCTTATCGCCCGCATTGAAAGCATCAAAATAACGTTGAAGAACGGCTTTGGCGTCCATGGTTACTCCTTTGAGGGGCCCCATCTGTCATGCAGGCGGGCAATTATCTGGTCACGTGTTTTGCGATAACTCTCGAGCTTTTCATCCCGCGTGGTCCCCAACCCCGTCGGATCGAGGATCGGCCAATACTCAACGTCGAGATGGAAAAACCGCGTCATTTCAAGAGCCTGACGCTGGCTCGCTGGAGACAACGCAACAACGAGGTCGAACGACGAAAGGTCGTCACCCCATTGTTTTAGCTCATCAAACGACCGCGCGCGATGGCGGGATAGCTCTACGCCGACCTCTTGGCAGACGGCGATGGTAAAGCCGTCGATTTCGAGATCGCTCTTAACGCCCACGGACTGCACATAGCATCCCGTGCCGTAGAATTTTTTCATCAATCCTTCGGCCATAGGAGACCGAACCGAATTATGATCGCAGCAGAACAGAACCGACTGCGGGAGAGGCTGATATGTCTTACCGCCCTCGTCCAAATCAGCCCCCGAAATGCAGAACGCAGATAAGGGTGAACAGGCGACGCGCGGTGTCGTGATCCACAACCGCCTTGCCCTCTAACCGTTCTTGCAGAACGTTGGCGCCTTCGTTGTGGATACCGCGGCGGGCCATATCGATCGTTTCAATCTGGCTAGGCGCAGCGGTTTTCACCGCATCAAAATAGCTTTCGCAGATCAAGAAGTAATCTTTGACCACCTGACGGAACGGCCCAAGGCTCAGGTGAAATTCACCGGCGGGATCGTTCGCTTCGGTCTTAATTTCGAACACAAGACGGCGTTCACGTACCGACAGGAACAGCTTATACGGCCCCTCGGGCACAGGACGGTCGTCCCGCGACACAAGGTCAAAGCTGTTCTCTTCGAGAAGATCAAACATCGCTACGCGGCGTTCCTGTTCGACCTCAGGTGTGGGCGGCGGCAGATTGCTGTCGTCCAGCTCTATGTGAATGATCTTCGACATTCCGCGATGCCCTATCCCTTGTTCAAACGGTCCAGACGTGCGCGGACCGACAATCCGTGCGCTTCCAGACTTTCCGACTGTGCCAGACGTTCCGCCGCGGGGCCAATAGCCAAAAGTGCCTCAGGCGTCATTCGTGACAAAGTGGTGCGTTTTACGAAGTCCATCACCGACAAACCCGACGAAAAACGGGCCGAACGCGCCGTAGGCAGCACGTGGTTTGGTCCGCCAATGTAGTCGCCAATGGCCTCGGGTGTGAAGGAACCGATGAAAATAGCGCCTGCGTGGCGAATCTTTTCTGACAGCGCCTCAGCATCTGCGGTGCAGATTTCGAGGTGTTCGGGCGCAATCCGATCTGAGAGGCGCACAGCCTCCTCCATGTCGCGCACAACGATCACCGCGCCAAAATCACGCCAGCTGGCGCCCGCGATCTCGCGACGTTCAAGCGTCTCTAGACGTTTTTCGACGGCAGCAGCGATCGCGCGACCGAAATCGGCATCATCCGTGATCAAAAGCGATTGAGCGCTCTCATCGTGTTCTGCCTGAGACATCAGATCAACCGCGATCCAGTCGGGATCGTTATCTTTATCCGCGATCACGAGGATTTCGGACGGACCCGCGATCATATCAATACCGACCTTACCGAACACACGACGTTTCGCCGCCGCGACAAAGGCATTGCCCGGTCCCGTGATTTTATCCACGGGCGCGATGGTTTCGGTGCCATAGGCCAGTGCCGCAATAGCTTGCGCCCCGCCAACGCGGTAAATCTCATCCACGCCAGCGATCCGAGCAGCCAGCAAAACAAGCGGGTTCGTCACACCATCGGGTGTCGGCACCACTATCGCCAAACGATCAACACCCGCCACTTTGGCAGGGATCGCGTTCATTAGAACGGACGACGGATAGGACGCGAGGCCACCTGGCACGTAGAGCCCCGCAGCCTCAACAGCGGTCCAGCGCCAGCCTAGCTGCGCTCCAACTTCATCCACCCAAAGAGCATCCGCAGGCATCTGACGTTCGTGATAGGCCCGAATACGGTCTGCCGCGAGTTCGAGCGCAGCGCGATCTTCGTCCGATACTTTGGCACATTCGGCCTCGATCTCAGCATCCGAGAACCGCAACTGATCGGCAGTCAATTCCATACGGTCGAATTTCGCGGTCAGTTCCAGAACAGCCGCGTCACCACGAGCCCGAACATCAGCGATGATACCCGCAACGACGGCATCCACATCTGGGCTGTCTTCACGCTTCATCCCCAACAGGGCAACAAAGTCCTGTTCGAAACCTGCGTCGGTGGTGTCCAGAAAATGCGGCATGGGCGGTCTCCTTCTGAGGCTTGATAGCGCCCCATCACGGCCCCTTCAATCATCGGGGCCGCGTCATTTTAGGCATAAGCCATTATTCAGGGTGCTGCGGAGCCTTGTGAGACGGCGCAACATAGGGACGGGTGACATCGCGCAGCACGACTTCCAACGCCTCAACCGACAGCGCAATGGCGCCATCTCCTGCGAGGGTCAGAATAACAGTGCCTGTCCCATCTTCGCCCGCTTCAAAGCTAATGGACAATAACGACAGCACCGTATCTGCATCACCGCGCGGCACACCTTGGGACCGAACAGCGGTGACATCTTCAATCGCCAGAACGGACTGAACACGTTCAAACGCACGATTGCGGGTCTGCGCCTTATCCGCATCTTCCCAACGGAAACGGTTCAACAGAAGGGCAAAGCGGCGCTCTTTCGATTTCCAAACCATTTCTGAGGATGGAAAAACCGAATCCTGAACCAGTGACGACACAACAGCGAGGTCGTCCGCATCCAGCGCCTTTAGCCGCAGCGGAGCGTCGGCACCATCTTCGAACCGAGCATCTTGGGTCACTGGCCTTTGATCCTTTCGATCTGCGCACCAACGGCACCCAGTTTTTCTTCTACGTGCTCGTATCCACGGTCGAGGTGATAAACGCGGTTCACCTGCGTTTCACCTTCCGCCGCCAGACCAGCAAGGATCAACGAAACCGATGCACGAAGGTCCGTCGCCATCACAGGCGCGCCCTTCATCTTTTCGACACCATGGACGGTCGCGGTACCGCCATGAACATCAATCTTTGCACCCATGCGGATCAGTTCAGGCGCGTGCATAAAGCGGTTCTCAAAGATCTTTTCTTCGAGCACCGATGTGCCTTCCGCAAAGCAAAGCATCGCCATCATCTGCGCCTGAAGGTCCGTCGGGAAACCTGGGAACGGTTCTGTCGTGACATTCACAGCTTTCGGACGACCGCCGTCACAGCGCACCTTGAGGCCACGATCGGTTTCTTCAACAGTGATTCCCGCCTCAGTGAGTTTTTCAACGAATGATTCGACGAGCGAGAGCTTCCCGCCCAGACATTCGACTTCACCGCCCGCGATCACAGGGGCGAGCATATAGGTGCCGAGCTCAATACGGTCGGTCACAACGGGGTGGGTTGCACCGTGCAGACGATCGACGCCCTGAATTTCGATACGGCTCGTGCCGTCGCCTTCGATCTGGGCACCCATCGCCCGCAAACAAGTCGCGAGGTCAACGATCTCAGGCTCGCGCGCTGCGTTTTCAATGATTGTCGTACCTTTGGCCAAGGTCGCGGCCATCAGAACGTTTTCGGTCGCACCAACAGAGGCAAAGCGCAGCTTCACAACACCGCCCTTCAACCCGCCTTGGGTTGTGGCGTGCAGATAACCGTCTTTCAGATCGATGGTCGCGCCCATCGCCTCGAACGCGGCAATGTGGATGTCCATCGGACGCGCACCGATCGCACAGCCACCCGGAAGCGACACAATCGCATGACCTTCACGCGCCAAGAGCGGCCCGAGAACCAAGTTAGAAGCCCGCATTTTGCGAACGATTTCATAGTCCGCACGGGTCGAGTTCAGACCATGCGACGACATCGCCATGACCTTACCATCGGCCAGAGCAGACACCTCAGCGCCCAAGGACTGCAACAGAGCGGTCATCGTTTTGATGTCAGACAGGCGCGGCGTGTTGGTCAGCGTGAGGGGTTCGTCACTGAGCAAAGTTGCGGGCATCAGCGTCAACGCGGCGTTCTTTGCGCCCGCAATCGCGATTTCACCGCGCAGCGGTTTACCGCCCGTAACCAGAATCGAATCCATAATGCCCCTACTCTTCCTCAGAAATATCTGTTGCGGTCGCTCGTGCACGCGCCTGTGCCTTGCGCTTCGCCATATTAGCTTTCAACGCAGCTTTTAACCGATCCTCGCGGGTTTGCACCTTAGGATCACCAATTTTATTGCCTGTTTTCTCACTCATGACCCTTCTGATACCCGCTGATAAAAAAACCGTCCAGAGAGGGGTTGCGTATGGAATCTTTTGCAGCTAATTCCCCCGCACCGTAAGGACGCTGCAGTAGCTCAGTGGTAGAGCACTCCCTTGGTAAGGGAGAGGTCGGGAGTTCAATCCTCCCCTGCAGCACCATCCCCCCGACATTTCAATACGATACGACAGACCGTGGTCGTTTTGCGTTTGCCGCAATGTCGCAGGTTCGAACGGCATTTTTTCCTAAAACCTTTTTCCTTTGGGCCGTAACCCTCGGTGAAAGGCCGTGTGATCGGTCGATAAGTAATTAGGCCGGTCGGTATGAAACTGTCTCTTTCGTGGAAACTTCCACTCGCGTTCGTGTTTTTCAGTGCAGTCTCTGCGAGCTTCGTTGGCATTTTGGCCTCGAACCGCATGAACGCAACTATGGAAAACGCCGCGATTGAAAACCTGACAGCCAGCCAACAGGTCATTTCCGACGCGATTGTCGCCCGGATGGACAGCTATCGCGGGGCGCTGCACCTTCTTGCTGACGACATCTCTATCGCCTCAGCCCTGCGTGGTTTTTCGCGAGCGCTATCTGCGAATGACGGCATCGAAGCAAACCTGACGACAATCCGCGACCTCTACACCACCAACAACCCGAACATTTTGATGAATGATCGGTCAAAATTGCTGAACGCAGGTGACGGTAGCCACTACTCAACACTCCATTCGAACCTACATCGCTGGTTCAACGTAATCGCATCTGAAATGACGATCGACGACCTCCTGTTGGTCGATCCGGACGGGAATATCGTTTACTCCTTTGCAAAACGAGACGATTTCGCGCTCAACATCTCTGATCCAAAGATCGCAGATACAGATATCGCAGCGATGGCGCGGGACCTTCTTTCGATGGATCTCACAACAACGCACACCAAGGGCAACGGAACCTTTTTAGATGGCACGCCGATCCTGACATCGGAATTCGACATCTACGATTTGTCAAACGGCGCACTGAACGCGTTCATGGGCGCACCTGTCGTGGATGATTTTGGAAACACACTCGGGGCACTTATTTTTGCCGTCCCACAGACACCAATCCAGACGGCCATGCGCCAGAAAAACGGTCTCAGCGTCGACGCGCAGATCGTTCTTGTGAACCAAGACGGAAACGCCGTGATCCTGTCTGGCCTGCTGCCGTCGGGCATCCGTCAAGGCCATCACCTGCGCCTATCGCGTAATTCCCCCAACATTGCCAATGCGATTAATGGCGAAACGGGGCAGATGGTATTTGACAGTCCCGAGGGAGTGTCTCTCATGTCGGCTTACGGTCCAGTTGAGATCGGTGACACCTCCTACGGGCTGGTGATCACCGTAAATCATGGCATGATTTTGTCGGACGCCACTTCACTGACGAACATCATTGCTGCTCTGGTGGTCGGGATCATTATCGTGGTCGGGATCATCAGCGGCCTGATGGGCCGCGCGACTGTCCGCCCGATCGTTTGGGTATCGCGTCGCATGAACCGTATGGCCGACGAACGCGACCTGACCAAACGCATGATGGTCACCCAACGGGATGACGAAATGGGCGAGGCCGCCGGCGGGTTCGACCGATTGATCAAGTTTATCGCTGATACGATGAAAAAATTCCGCAATGGCATGGATGAACTGACTTTGTCCGCGCGTGACCTCGAAACTGCAGCACAATCGCTTGCCAACAACGCGGAAATCCAATCCTCCGCTGTTGAAGAACTGTCCAGCTCGGTCGAACAAACCGCAAGCCAAGTGAAAACCAACGCAGAATCGGCAAAGGCGGCTGAGGAACTCGTTGAGAGCACCTCGACTGTTGTTGAACAGGGCACGCTCAAGGTGTCGCGAATGGTCGATGCGATGGATGCGATTAACGCGTCGAGCCAAGACATCGCAAAGATCATCAAAGTCATCGATGAAATCGCCTTCCAAACCAACTTGCTCGCGCTCAACGCGGCTGTTGAGGCTGCCCGCGCAGGTCAGCATGGTCGTGGCTTCGCCGTGGTCGCCCAAGAGGTGCGCAACCTCGCGGGCCGCTCGGCCAAAGCCGCACGCGAGACTAGCGAATTGATTGAAGGCAGCTCTGAACGTGTGCGCGAAGGCGTAGCTATTTCCGAGGAAACCCGCGCGTCCTTTGACAAAATCGCGGAGAACATTGCGCATGTTTCTGATCTGGTGACGACGATTTCCGCCGCAAGCGCAGAACAGTCACGCGGCGTTGATCTGATTAACGATGCTATCCTCGATATCGCACGGATCACACGGGTCACGAGCCAGCAGGCCGACGCGTTTGCATCAACCGCAACGCAGTTGACCATGACCAACGAGGCGCTTCTGGAAGAACTGAGCAAGTTCAAACTGGACAAAGAGGACCACATCGAACCCATCGACGTGACCCCTGACGAGGTTGAGGAAACACAGGCCCCTAAACCTGCATATGGTCCAGAGAAGAACCACGTCGCGGCAGAACCCGAATCAACGCCAGTGGCAGAGGTGGAAACCGCGAACGTGCCGACCAAACCCGCGCCACTCGTGGTCATCGACGCCGACAACGACGAACGCGGTTACGGCACCTTCTGACGCGCCCCCCTTTTCCACACGATTAAGACACGCTAATTCTGTCTGATCGTTGCGAAACTGAGGGTTCATCATGATCCGCTACGCCCTGAAGTGCGACCAAGGCCATAGCTTTGAAAGCTGGTTCAAATCCGGAGAGGCGTTTGACACGCTTCATGCCTCCGGACTGGTCGCCTGCACGCAGTGTGGATCATCAAAAGTGACCAAGTCCCTCATGGCGCCGTCAGTTCGAACCGATCAGGACCGCCCGCTGACAACGACCGCATCCCCCGAAGAAGAGGCCATCGCGAAGCTGCGTAAAGAGGTCGAAGAGAACTCAGACTACGTCGGGATGAGCTTTGCGTCTGAAGCCCGCAAGATGCACGAGGGCGACGCGCCGAAACGCAACATCTATGGCGAAACAAAGCCCGAAGAGGCGATCAAACTCCTCGAAGATGGCATTCCCGTTGCGCCCCTGCCCTTCACCCCGCGCAAACAGACGAACTAGCCCAGTCGACCGCCGTCTTTTGTTACAAAAATGACGCATCCTTACGTTTGGACAATTGCCCTTTATCGCAATGCCCGCTAAGGGGATCGCGATATTTTGCAAGGGACAGCCATGCCGACGCTTGTCATGAAATTCGGTGGGACTTCGGTCGCCAACCTCGACCGCATCGCCCGCGCCGCTAAACGTGTCTCTCTTGAGGTTGCCAAAGGCTATGACGTGATCGTCATCGTTTCGGCAATGTCGGGTAAGACAAACGAACTGGTCGGCTGGGTGAATGAAACCTCGCCGCTTTATGACGCGCGTGAATACGATGCGATTGTCTCCTCTGGTGAGAACGTCACCGCAGGTCTGATGGCGCTGCGCCTTCAGGAAATGGGCATTCCGGCGCGCAGCTGGCAAGGCTGGCAGGTTCCCGTGAAAACCACCAGCGCACACGGCGCTGCGCGGATCGAAGAGATCCCGAGCGATAACATCAATAAAAAGTTCGACGAAGGCATGAAGGTTGCCGTGGTCGCTGGCTTCCAAGGCATCTCGCCCGAAGGCCGCATCACCACTCTTGGCCGTGGTGGCTCTGACACCACCGCTGTTGCCTTCGCGGCCGCCTTCGAGGCTGAACGCTGCGACATCTACACCGACGTTGACGGGGTCTACACCACCGACCCGCGTATCACGTCGAAGGCGCGTAAGCTCGATAAAATCGCTTTTGAAGAAATGCTGGAACTGGCCTCGCTTGGTGCGAAGGTTCTGCAAACCCGTTCGGTCGAATTGGCCATGCGCTACAATGTTAAACTGCGCGTGCTAAGCTCATTCGAAGAACCGTCAGATGACGCAGGCACGCTGGTCTGCGCAGAGGAGCAAATCATGGAATCCAACGTCGTTTCCGGTGTCGCGTATTCCCGCGAAGAAGCGAAAATGACCCTCGTTACCATCGAGGACAAACCGGGTATCGCTGCCGCAATCTTTGGGCCGCTGTCCGAAGCTGGCGTAAACGTCGATATGATCGTTCAGAACATATCTGAACAAAACTATCAGGGCCATGCTGGCGGCGTGACCGATATGACCTTCTCCTGCCCCATCGAGCAAAAGATGCGTGCAGAAAAGGCGCTGAACGATGCAAAAGAAAAAGGCCTGATCAACTTTGACCGTCTCGAAGCAGACACCGAAGTTGCGAAAGTCTCTGTCGTTGGCATCGGCATGCGTTCCCACGCTGGCGTTGCAGCTAAAATGTTCGAAGTGCTGTCAAAAGAAGGCATCAACATCAAAGTTATCGCCACCTCGGAAATCAAAATTTCTGTCCTGATCGACCGCAAATACATGGAACTCGCTGTTCAAGCGCTCCACGATGCGTTCGAGCTCGACAAAGGCTAAACCAGCCTAGATCCTTACGAAGGGCCGCCGTGGGTTTCCACTGGCGGCCTTTTTCTTGTGCAAATACCCCATGCTGCAGCTGCGAAAAAATGCTGCGATAGCAAGAGTTTGCCGTGACACCTTTTGTCCACTCCCATTCTTGACAGAGGTCGCTTATAGATGGGCGTAACAAAAACGGATGGACCGATGGGACACAGGATCGAAAGCGACAGCCGCAAACTGCTGGGCCGCTTGCGCGACACCATGGCCGAGGATGCCGCAGGGCAGGCTCGACTGGATAAAATCGTGCACCTGATCGCATCCTCGATGCAGACACAGGTGTGCTCGATTTATCTGTTCCGCGATTCTGAAACACTCGAACTTTGCGCGACCGAAGGTCTGGACGCCGCCGCTGTGCACCAAACACGGATGCGTTTGGGCGAAGGTCTGGTGGGCCGCGTTGCTCGCACCCGCAGCGTAATTAACACCGCCGATGCCCCCGCCGCCAAAGGTTTCCGCTATATGCCGGAAACGGGCGAGGAACGGTATTCGTCCTTCTGCGGTGTGCCGATCCAGCGGCTAGGCAGCGCCTTGGGCGTTCTGGTCGTTCAGTCCAAAGAAGCCCGCGAGTTTTCCGCAGACGAGGTCTACGCGCTCGAAGTCGTCGCAATGGTTCTCGCCGAAATGGCAGAACTCGGCGCGTTCGTCGGCGAAGGGTCCGCCATGACCGCCCGCCACCAGCAGCCTGTGCTGTTCCGTGGCACCACGGGCCAAGAAGGTGCAACCGACGGCCACGTTTACCTGCACGAACCGCGCGTTGTTGTGACGAACCCTGTCGCCGACGATCCCGACAGCGAACTGGCCCGCCTCCGCGAGGCTGTTGATACGCTGCGTGTTTCTGTCGATGACATGCTGAACACGACAACGACTGTGAACACCGAACAGGTTCAGGTGCTCGAAGCTTATCGGATGTTCGCGAATTCGCGCAGCTGGATGCGCCGCATGGAAGAAGACGTGCAGAGCGGCCTATCTGCCGAAGCTGCCGTCGAGAAAGAACAATCCCTCGCTCGCAGTCGAATGAACAGCGCGGGCGACGCCTATCTGCGCGACCGTCTGCACGACCTCGACGACCTGTCGAACCGACTTCTCCGCATCCTGACAGGCCAAGGCAAAGAGACGGGCGCCGCGATGCCCGAGAACGCCGTTCTCGTCGCGCGCAACATTGGGCCGGGTGAACTGCTCGAATACGGCAAGGGTCTGCGCGGTATCGTTCTGGAGGAAGGCTCAGTCGGGTCGCACGCGGCCATCGTGGCCCGCGCATGGGCGATCCCGCTCGTCATTCACGCAAAGAACATCACCGCTGAGGCACTCAACGGTGATCCGATCCTCGTTGATGGCGATCAGGGGATCGTGCACCTGCGGCCAGACGAAAACGTGCACAGCGCCTTCCGCGACAAAATCGCGATGCAAGCTTTGGCACAAGAACGCTATGGGTCAATTCGCGATCTTCCCGCGACCGCGCTCTGCGGGACGACCGTGAACCTGCACATGAACGCGGGGCTTATGGCGGACCTACCGTCGCTGCCCTCCTCGGGGGCCGAAGGTGTGGGGCTGTTCCGCACAGAGCTCCAGTTCCTGATCCGCAATCAGATGCCGAAACGCGCAGAGCTTTCGGCGCTCTATTCCCGCGTCATGGATGCGGCGAACAACAAACGCGTTGCCTTCCGCACGCTCGACATCGGGTCGGACAAGGTTCTGCCCTACATGCAGGCGCAGGACGAACCGAACCCCGCGATGGGCTGGCGCGCGATCCGCGTGGGCCTCGACAAACCGGGGGTCTTGCGGATGCAGCTACAGGCGCTGATCCGTGCGGCACACGGGCGTCCGCTAACCATTATGTTCCCCTTTGTGGCGCAGTTACAGGAATTCCGCGACGCAAAGGCCGAGATGAACAAGGCCTTGGACCGCGAACGCATCCTAGGCCACCCGCTGCCGTCCAAGATCGAAGTGGGCGCAATGCTGGAAACCCCCAGCCTTGCCTTTGCGCCTGACGCCTTCTTTGACGAGGTGGATTTCCTGTCGATTGGCGGGAACGACCTCAAGCAGTTCTTCTTTGCTGCCGACCGTGAAAACGAACGCGTCCGCCGCCGCTATGACACGCTGAACGTCAGCTTCCTTTCGTTCCTCGAACTGGTTGTTGAACGTTGCGCCAAGGCTGGCAAACCCGTGTCCTTCTGTGGCGAAGACGCTGGTCGCCCGATTGAAGCGGTCTGCCTTGCCGCGATTGGCCTGCGTACCCTGTCGATGAGACCTGCTTCTATCGGTCCAGTGAAACATCTGCTGCGCCGTGTGAACCTGAACGAAGCACGCGGAGTGATTGCCGATTCCCGCGCCCGCGGGGAACAATCGGTCCGCGAGGCGATCAGCGAATGGCTATCCAAACAGAGCTGATTAGCGTTTCGAGACAGAACGCCCTTTAGCCGTTTCCGCATGGAAGGCCTCGATCACCTGATCGGGGTCGAATTCTCGCGCCAACTGCCGCAGACCAAAGTGAACATGCGCCATTTCGGTGTAGTAGTTCACAAAAGCTAAATTGGTTCCCGCCCCAGCAGCCGCACCCAAAACAGGCACCGCTTGCGTGGCGAGCTTTTGCGTCAGAACTGCCGCAAATTTCGGCGCCACCTTAGCAATCAGAGAATGGATCGCAGGTCCCGTCAGGGCCACGCGAGCCCCGATGAAGCTCGTGTCGATCCCATCGTCATCGGCATCCGGTCCGCCCGCGCTGAACACCCGCAGACACTCTGCGCGCGTCTCGTCACTGTCGATATCTTCGCCATAGTTTTGCGCCACGCCCTGCACAGCCCGAAAGATAATCGTCGTCGCGACAGGTATCTCTGCAATCGCAGTCGGAACACCACCAACACCACCCAGGGCTCCCGAAATCGCGCCGATCACCTTGTGCAGACGGTCGCTGGCAACGGCCCGCTCTAACGGACCCTGCCGCGATGCTTTGGCCATATGAAAACTGCGCTCTAACGCAGTTCGTGCGGCCCCTTCGATTTTGGTTCGGAACGCGGCGGGCAGCAGTTTCATGCCGTCCTCGACCTGACCACCCACATAGGTGATCACCTGCATCAACATGCCGTTTGCAGAGGCTTGACGCTTCGCCAAAGCCCGCACCCTCTCGCGCCCAGCGGCATCAAGTGGGTTGGTCGGGTTAATCAGTCGAGGCGGGCTTTTCGTGATCATGCCCTTTGAAATGGGGACGACCACCGGGATTACAATCAGGGGCGGGCAGAACTTTGCCCGTAACTCCCGTCCATGCCGACGGACAAAGATTATAGCCCAGAATACGGTCAGGGTTTGTCGGCGGCGGCATCTCGACGCCCTCTAGATGAAAGAAACCGAACCGTTTGTAATAGGGGTAATCCCCCACCAGCATGACACGCGACCAACCCAGATCAAAGGCGCGGTTCAGGGTCTTGCGCATGAGCGCACCACCGACCCCTTCGCCCTGACGGGTCGGGTGAACGGCCACAGGGCCGAGGAGGATCGCCAACCGATTACCCACATAGACAGGCCAGTTGCGGATCACGCCCGCGAGAATCCCGTCTTGATCTCGTGCGGTGAAACAAAGCTGCTCAATCGGATCAACGCCATCACGAAGCCGATACGACGAGAGTGCCGTTCGACCTGGGGCAAAGCAGAGGTCATAAAGTGCCTCGACTTCCCACCAATCCTGCGCTGTTTCCAAATTCAGTTGGATCATTGCCAGCTTTTTTCCGCTTAAAGTCTGGAAGACGCCCTAGCATGACGCTACCTCTGCCGCAAACCAGATGAAGGTCTTTTTAATATGTTCTATCGTCCGGCCGATGGCCACGGCCTGCCGCATAATCCGTTTAACGCGATTGTATCTCCCCGACCGATTGGCTGGATTTCGAGCCGTGGCGCGGATGGCGTCGACAATTTGGCCCCCTATTCGTTCTTTAACGCCGTCGCCTACACGCCGCCCCAAGTCATGTTCTCATCCAGCGGGACAAAGGTTGATCGTGACGGCAAAGACAGCCTCGCCAATATCCGCGAAACAGGTGTCTTCTGTGTGAACATCGTTGAATACGCCATGCGCGACGCGATGAATGCGACCTCGGGCAGCCATGCGGCGCATGTCGATGAATTCGAATTCGCTGGGATTGATAAGGCTGAGTGCGACCAGATCGCTTGCGCCCGAGTCGCGAATGCACCTGCATCATTGGAATGCCGCCTTACCCAGATCGTAAAGCTCGAAGGGGACGAAAGTACCGCGATCTTTGGTGAGGTCGTTGGCGTGCACATGCGGGATGACTGCCTAGTTGATGGCGTGTTCGATGTGACCCGTTTCCAGCCACTCGCTCGCCTTGGCTACCGCGATTATGCGATCGTCAAAGAGGTCTTCTCGCTCACGAGGCCCGACGACAAGGCGTAATCGCCTAGCGTTCGTTCAGGCCTTTACCCGCTAAAATACCCTCGCGAAACTTGGCGATCCGATTGATGCGGGTCGCCGTTTGTTTGGCGGCGTTCAGGTTCATCACGTAACTGCGCCGCCGCCCCGGTGTCAGTGCGGCAAAGGCCTCAGCCATTTCGGGATCAGCGTCGAGAGCATTGGCCAATTCCTCGGGCAGTTCCAACTCTGTCGTCGTTTTCTTTTCCTTAATGCCTGCCTCTGCATAGCCTATTGCCTCTGCAATATAAGCCGACGCGATTGCAGCTTTGGCCGCCACCTGATCAGCCGCGGTAAAGCGCAGCATATCAGGGGTCTTTGTCTCAGCGCCCTGTTTTTCCAGAACACCTTCTGGGTCTTTAAGCAGTCCCGCGTTGAAAAAGTTCAGACGGAAATTGTCGCGAAAGGCCCCAATAATAACGATGTTGCGGTCCGCGTGCGTGTAGCAGGCATGACCCCATTTCACCGTTTCCGTCAGCCCCGCGTTCAAGCAGATCTCGCGCAACTGCCGCACACCATCGCCCCAAATTTGCGTCGAACAGTCTGGCGTCTCAAAGCGGGCACAGCGACCGCAGCCCTTTGTAAAGAAATCTTCGACGTCAGTTATCATCATGGTGCCCCCTCATACAGCCACGATATATCCACTCCTCATCACTGAGAAATGAAAAGGGGCCCGAAGGCCCCTAAATCAATGTCCACCCAAGATGCCGGTGCGGACGCCATAGTCCACAGCGATCTCGTAATCCGGATCATCGTCACTATCGACCATCAGGTGCCCAGCTTTGGTCAATAGCTTGTGGCAATCGCGGCTCAGGTGACGCAATTGGATTCTCTTACCCGCCTGCTCGTATTTCGCTGCAACGGTTTCGATCGCCTGCAACGCGGATTGGTCCGCCACACGACTGTCGTTGAAGTCCACGATCACGAGGCTCGGGTCGCCAGCAAAATCGAACAATTCGATAAAGCCATCCGTCGAGCCAAAGAACAGCGGGCCCTGAACCTGATAGACTTTCGCCCCCTCGGGAGTGCTGTAGGTTTTCGCGTGGATACGGCGCGCATTGGTCCATGCATAAGCCAGCGCCGACACAATCACACCAACCACAACAGCCGTCGCGAGGTCGGTCCACACCGTCACAACGGTCACGAGGACGATCACAAAGGCATCCGTCATCGGTACGCGGAACAGGATTTTGAACGAGTTCCACGCAAAGGTGCCGATCACCACCATGAACATCACACCAACCAATGCCGCCAACGGGATTTGTTCAATCAGCGGCGAAGCCACAACGATAAACGCCAGAAGGAACAACGCCGCAGTGATTGCCGCCACGCGGGTGCGACCACCAGATTTCACGTTGATCATCGACTGACCAATCATCGCGCAACCGCCCATCGTGCCAAAGAAACCAGCGATAAAATTCGCGGTGCCCTGCGCGATGCACTCCTGCGATGCGCCACCACGTTTGCCTGTCATTTCGCCTACAAGGTTCAGCGTCAGGAGGCTCTCGATCAGGCCAATCGCGGCCAGAATAACCGAATACGGCAGGATGATTTTGAGAGTCTCAAAGGTCATCGGCACCTGCGGAAAATGGAACATCGGCAGACCACCCTTGATCTCGGCCATGTCACCGACACGTGGAACGTCGATGCCAAACGCAATCACGATGATCGCGGTAATGCCGATCCCAGCCAGTGGAGCGGGGATGATGTTCGTCACCTTCGGAATACCCCAGATGATCGCCATCGTCAGCGCCACAAGGCCCAGCATCATATAAAGCTGCATACCTGACAGCCATTCGCCACCCGACATGCCGTGGCCTGCGGCCTCAGCACTGCCCGGAACCTGAAACTGGCTCATCTGCGCAAGGAAAATCACGATCGCCAGACCATTCACAAAGCCCAGCATAACAGGGTGTGGAACGAGGCGGATGAACTTGCCCCAATGCATCACACCAACGAGCAACTGGATGATCCCCATCAGAACAACGGTGGCAAAGAGGTATTCAACGCCGTGCTCAGCCACCAGCGCGACCATCACAACGGCCAACGCACCTGTTGCGCCCGAAATCATACCCGGACGGCCACCGATCACTGCTGTCACAAGACCAATGATAAACGCCGCATAGAGGCCAACCAACGGGTGAACCCCTGCGACAAAGGCAAAGGCGACCGCTTCGGGCACCAGTGCCAACGCAACGGTCAGGCCCGACAGCACTTCGGTCTTGAGCTGGTTCGGGGTCAGATCGCCCTTATCGGCAATCGCGAGTTTTCCGGCCACAGCCGCCAGTCTTGCACGGGGCATATTGGTTTTCCTATTCCTGTTCGCTTGCCGCCGCCCTAACCTGTTAGCGCCTGAAAGTGAACCCGCTCGCGCGTTCGGCGCCCATGTGTTGCGATGGCGGCACTGGCTTTGGGCTTGTGGAACGCCTCTCTGCGGGGCAGCATATCAACCATAGATTGCAAAAGGTGGGGTCATGCAGACAAAAATCGGGATTATCGGCGGATCGGGCGTTTACGACATCGACGGATTGGAAAACCGCGACTAGGTGACTGTGGAAACGCCGTGGGGGATGCCGTCGGATGATTTGCTGACAGGCACGCTTGATGGGATCGATATGGTATTCCTGCCGCGCCACGGACGCGGCCACGTTCAGACCCCTTCGACCGTGAACTACCGCGCGAATATCGCCGCCCTGAAAATGCTCGGCGTGACAGATGTCTTTAGCGTTTCCGCCTGCGGGTCCTTCCGCGAAGACATGGCCCCCGGTGATTTCGTGATTGTCGATCAGTTCATCGACCGCACCTTTGCCCGCGAAAAGTCATTCTTTGGTCCGGGCCTTGTGGCGCATGTCAGCGTCGCGCACCCGACCTGCTCCCGCCTCATGGACGCAGCCGAGGCCGCAGCGCGTGCGACAGGCACGACCGTTCACCGTGGCGGTACCTACCTCGCGATGGAGGGCCCGCAGTTTTCGTCGATGGCCGAAAGCCACCTCTACCGCCAATGGGGGTGCGATGTGATCGGTATGACCAACATGCCCGAAGCCAAACTCGCACGCGAAGCAGAACTTTGCTACGCCTCCATCGCGATGATCACCGATTACGACAGCTGGCATCCCGACCACGGCGCAGTCGAAATCTCGGACATCATCCGCACGCTGCACGGCAACTCGGCCAAGGCTCGTGAAACTGTGGCTGGCTTGCCCGCGCAACTCGGCCCTGACCGCGCTCCCTGCCCCTGCGGATGCGATACTGCGCTCGAATTCGCGATCATGACCGCCCCAGAGAAACGTGATCCGTTGATGGTCGAGAGGCTACGGACGATTGCGGCCCGCGTGTTGGAACCTGAGGCACCAGTATCTTCAGATGTTTCCAAGACTTTTCGGAAAAACCTAGCCAAGATCTTGGATCGGACAGAGGTGTGGAATGCAGGTTCGTTAGCAGAGGCATGCGGACTCGGAAAAAGCGCGATCTACGATATCTTATACGGCCGTTCCAAAGCTCCCCGCCTCGATACGGTCGCAAAGATTGCAAATACTCTCGGAGTAAAGATCACCGACTTACTCGAGTGATTGCAGCCCGCGTGTTGAGTTGATACCCAAAGGCGCAATCAGTCAGAGGCCGCTATGAAAACCGTCAAGGATTACATCCGCACCATTCCCGACTTCCCGCACGAGGGCATTATGTTCCGTGACGTGACGACGCTGTTTAGCGATCCGCGTGGTCTGCGGTTGGCGATTGATCAGCTTTTGGAACCTTATGTCGGCCAGAAGATCGATAAGGTGATCGGGTTAGAGGCGCGTGGTTTTATCCTCGGCGGTGCGGTTGCGCACCAGCTTGGCGTTGGATTCGTGCCCGTGCGGAAAAAGGGCAAACTGCCGGGAAAAACGATCTCGCAGGATTACAAACTCGAATACGGCGAAGCGACGGTCGAGATACACGAAGATGCTCTAGAATCAGGTGAACGCGTGCTGATCGTGGATGACCTTCTGGCCACAGGTGGCACCGCAGTTGCAGGGATCAAACTGGTCGAACAACTCGGCGCGCAGGTCGTATCTTGCGCGTTTGTTGTCGACCTTCCCGAACTCGGAGGGCGCAAGGTGCTAACCGATATGGGCCTTGATGTGCATACGATTTGCGATTTTGAAGGGGCCTAACGCTCCTTATTTCACGATCACTTCATCCTTTACGAACAGGTTGGCCCATGCGCGGTCAACCAGTTCAGGGGTCATGTGATAGTGCAATCCTTCGAACTCGCAGATCGAAATAATCTGGTCGATCAAGAAACCTGGTTGGTAGTTCGCGTAGGTATTCTCAATCGTCGGATATTTGTTTTTCAGCAAATGGACCAATGACGCCTCATCCAGCGGCATCCCTTTTTTCTTTGCGATCATGGCAAAGATTTTAAGGAAATCCTGTTTGTTCGGACCGTCGATCTTAATCTTGTAGAAAATCCGCCGCAGCGCCGCTTGGTCAAAGATTTCGTTCGGATGGAAGTTGGTCGAAAAAATCACGAGGGTATCGAACGGCACCTCGAATTTCTCACCTGATTGCAGCGCCAGAATATCGCGGTTTTCCTCAAGCGGAACAATCCAACGGTTCACCAGCTTTTGCGGCGGGTCTTCTTGGCGGCCAAGGTCGTCGACAATGAACACGCCGCCTGTTGCCTTGAGCTGAAGCGGCGCCTGATAGGTCCGTGCCACGGGGTTATAAACGAGGTTCAGCATGTCGAGCGACAGCTCACCGCCCGTGATAACAGTAGGGCGTTCACACTTTACATACCGCGTATCGAACTTGCCCGACGTGCGGCGGATCGCATTCGGGTCGTCCAAATCTTCTTCGGCGGCGGAATGCACGATGGGGTCATAAACGGTGATCACCTGCCCCGCGTATTCAACTGCACGGGGCACATAGATCTTATCGCCCAGCGCGTCCCTGATCCCGTTCGAGATCGACGACTTACCGTTCCCCGGAGGGCCATACATGAGAATCGAACGGCCTGCCGAAATCGCGGGTCCCAGTTCACCGATCAGTTTCGGCGGTAGGATCAGATGCCCCATCGCCGAAGTCAGACGATCACGGGTCATTTGCAGGTTACGGATCGACTGGCGTTTCACCTGTTCGGCATAGACGGCCATCGGCACTGGCATCGCACCGTAGTATTCCGATTGGGTAAGCGCCTCTAGCGCCCGCGCCTTGCCGGCGTCGGTCAATTGGTAGCTCAACTCGCCGGCTGAATTGGGGCTCAGCATTCCGATAGTTTCAATAAGCCGTTGAGACCGCGCAATTTCGATCAGCTCCTGCGTCACAGGGATCGGCAAACAAATGACCCGCGCGATGTCAGAGACGATGGTCATATTGGTGCGGAACATCGACTTGATCATGATGTCGCGCATCATGACAATAGGCAGCTGCATCCCCTCCAATGACTTGGGGGCGGGTGGTGCCATGACAGCGTTCACTTGCATATTCATCGTCGTGCCTGTGTCGTATGGGCCGCGCTGCCTGATCTGATCCAGTCAACTGGCGCTTGTAATCCTTGTGAGAAATACATGACGGGGTATTGTGGCCAAAAAATGGACAAACCATTGAAAGAGATGGGCATGAGACAGGCAAACCGGACTTCGGTCTTAATCGTATTGATGGCGGCGATCCTCGCTTTGGGTGGCATGGCCATCGCAAAGAGCGGATTTTACCTCGGCAAGCACGAAGGTGACACGCTCCACATGGTCGAGATCGTGTCGCGGATGTCCGCTGGCCAATTGCCTCATATCGATTTCATGACACCCATCGGGGCCTTGGCATTTGCGCCCATCGCCCTGTTCAAGGCAAACGGGTTCGGCATCGGGATGTCTGTCCTTTGGGCGCAAGTCCTCATGGCCTTGGCGTTCGTGTTGCCCACCTTCTGGGTCGCAATCTCACGCTTCCCGCGTCTTCTCGCGGCACCTTATGGTTTTGTCGTGATGGTATTGATCCTCGCCCTCGTCCATGGCGAGGCAGAGAGTGGCGTCTCGATCTCTATGCACTACAACCGGTGGGCATGGGCTGCGGCCTATGTCGCGATCCCTGCCGCACTATTTGTACCTCAATTCGCCCGCAACAGCCTATTTGACGGGATCATCATAGGGTTGATGCTTAGCGTTATGGCGATGATCAAAGTGACCTACTTCGTCGCCTTCGCCCCTGTGATCGTCGTAGCTCTCTTGATGACGGGTCAGCTACGGGCCTTTGGCATCGCAATCCTGACAGGTTTGGGTGTCGTCGCGATCCTCACCGCTTGGATGGGCATCGGCTTCTGGCTGGCCTACGTTACGGATTTGCAGACCGTAGCGGGATCGGCTAATCGTGCCGCGCCAGGTTTGCCGTTGGCGTCTATCCTTGCCGCGCCCGCCTACGAAGGTGGGACAATCGCCGCGATCGCTGGCGTTATTTTCCTTCGCCGTGGTGGGGCTAGCGCCGCTGGGATGGGCCTCCTCTTGCTGATCCCAGGGTTCATTTACGTGACCTATCAGAACTTCGGCAACGATCCGCAGTGGCTTTTGCTGATGGCGTTCATCCTGCTCGCCCATCGCCCCGACCAAGGCGACGAGCGCGCCACAATCACTGGCATTGCACTCATGTCGATTGCATTCGCGACGCCATCATTCCTGAACCTCGCCTACAGCCCGTTTCGGCATTTCAACGCGGATGTCGAACGCTTTACACCTCTGATCTCGGGCACCCCTGACAACGCGGACCTCTACACCCTGACCGCCCGTGCGATCCGCGTTGATGCGACCGTTGCTTTGGATACCGAAGGCCAGCCCTATGCGACATGGCAGGATCAATCAGGCCGCGACGCACCCGTTTCGTTCAAAGGGGAAACCTTCGGGAATTGTGCGCTCGACAGCGGGATCACGGCATATTTCACAGATGTGTCCGGTGATTTGACCGAAGCTGGATATCAAGGTGCGAAACTGTTCGCCGCTGACTTATTGAACTCGTTCTGGCTCTACGGAGAGTTCGAACCGCTCACGGGCGGTGCGCCTTGGTATTACGGCGGGCTAAGTGGGTTTGCCGATGCCGAGTATCTGCTCGTTCCGCTCTGTCCACTGTCGGTCGAGGCCCGTGAATTGATCCTGACGGAAATCACAGAGACAGGCGCGGACGAAACCCTCACCGAAGTGCGCCGCACGCCGCTCTATGTGCTGTTCGAAAAGGGCTAATCAGCCGAAAACGATGGGCCACGCGAGGTAGAAAATCAGCGTGGTCCCAAGCGGTAATCCCATTGGGAACCGTTTGCCTGTCGTCCAGCTTTCCCAATCGGGCACCATGCGGCGAATGGGGCTATGACGGGCGATGCGGTGCACGACAAATCCAGCTAGCGTGCAGCCCGCGAGAATATACATGACCATCACCGCGTCTCCTAAGGCTACGAACGGGGCGGCGGCTGCGATGAACTTTGCGTCCCCTGCCCCCATCGCGCCCGCTGCATTTGCCACGATCCCAATCACCAACATCACCGCGAGGTGCGACCAGCGCCACGCCCAGTCTTGGACGCCAAAGGCGATAAGGCCGAACAGGGCAAACACACCAACCAACGCGATGACTGACCAATTGGGGATCTTCATCGCCCGCATGTCATTCCAAGCGACATAGAGGCAGATCGGCAAAACGGGCGGCAAAAGCCACAGCGCCTGAGAAGCAGTTAGGATCATCAGTTCACTACGTTATCTTCTAGCGCCCGAAGCGCCCGAACAGCTGCTTCAAAATGTTGGGGATGGGTATCAATCGCTTCGCGCAACAACCCCTTAGCCATCGTCACGTCACCCTGCCGAACAGCCGACAGAGCAAGAGTATGCAATAGCTGCGCCCGCTCTGTCTGCGACATCTGAATGACCGGCAGATCGTAGTTCCGCTGTGCCCCACGGGCCAGAACAAGGTTGTTTTTCGCAGTGAACAGGGTCGGGTCATGACGCAGGGCATCTGCGAACAAACGTTCCGCACCAGAGTAATCGCCACGGGTCAGCTTGGAAAAGCCCCAGTTGTTCAGCGCGCCGGCAGGACGTGTCGTCAGGCCCACGGCGGTTTCATAAAAACTATCGGCGCGATCCCATTCCTGATTGCTGTCGGCAACCATCGCCTCAAGCCGATACCGCTCAAATGTCTCATAGGTCGGCGGGATCGCATCGAGCACCCGTTCCGCCTCGGCCCATTGGTCCGCGCGGATCAACGCATCGGCGTAGCCAACGTTATCCTCTGACGTGACTTCCGCATGTTCGATCACAGCTTTCCACGCGGTCACAGCATCCTCTGGACGGCCTGCACGCACCAGCGACTTTGCCAAACCGCGGAGGAAATCGATCCGACCCGGATCATTGGCGTTCGCACGCTGAAAATAGGCGACGGCCTCGTTCGGGTCGCCGACGGTCAGCATCACGTCGTTGAGGTTGGTTTCATCGATGACGTTCACGTCTTGCATGGCGCGCGCCACTTCGGCTTCGCCATCTTTGACACAGCCCGATAGAGCCGTGGCGCCCAAAAGGGCGATGAATAGGGTCTGGCGCATTGCCTGCGTCCTTACTGCTCTGCCGTTCTAGATATCCGACAAGAGGAGGAAATCGCCTGTTCCCCGTCGGACAAGTTGGAACGTTTCATTATCGTTGGGGTCAACATACGCGGAATTATCGCGTTTTGCGAGTGCCAAGCGCAGGTTGTCGCGGATCATGTCGGAATTCCCGTTGTCCGTTGCATAGGCGATACGGAACACTTCTGCGGCTTCATAAACCTCGCCGCGCTCCATCAAAACAACACCGAGGTTGTTCCATGCCGCAGCAAAGGTTTCGTCCTCTTTGGTGGCGCGGCGCAACAGCTCTTCGGCTTGCCCGAGCCTTCCCAGCTTGAGGTTTGCAGAACCCAGCGCAGAAAGCGTGTCAACGTTTAGCCCCTGCTGACCCGCCGCCCGCATATAGGCCTTCAGCGCCAATTCGTATTCGCCCGCTTCCATCAAACGGTGCCCGACGATCAGCCCGTCGATCTCGGATTCACCCGCGACACCGGGGGCATAGACCCCGTCACCACGGTTGAGGCCGCCCGTGTCACAGGCGGCCAAAGCAATTAGCGATACAATCAAAAGGATAACGCGCATGGTGCGTGTTAGTTACCACCCATGCTCATGAAAGTCATGATGCCGTAGACGGAGGGGCCAATGAGAATGATCAACAGTGGCGGAACGGTCAGCATCATCGTCGCGAGCGTCATTTTGGTCGGCAGGGTGTTGGCCTTTTCTTCGGCTCGCATCACACGTTTATCGCGCATCTCGCCCGCATAAACCCGCAGTGCTTCGGCAATGGACGTACCGAATTGTTGCGACTGGATCAGCACGGTTACAAACGAGTTCACATCTGGCACACCGCAGCGTTCAGCCATGTCGCGCATCACTTGGGTGCGGTCCTTACCAGCTTTCAGCTCATAGCTGACGATTTCGAATTCTTCGGCCAATTCGGAGAAACCTGCCCGCAATTCACGCGCCACCCGCAAAATCGCTTGGTCCAGAGACTGACCCGCCTCAATACAGACCAAGAGCATGTCGAGGCTGTCAGGAAAGCCATTGACGATCGCATCCTGACGTTCAGCCTGGCGGCGTGTGACCCAGTATTTCGGCGCCATATAGCCAACAGCACCCGGAATAAGGATCGCCAACATTGTGTCTTGGGTAGAGGGATCGCCCGTCTGCGTCTTCAAGATCGCATAGGCAACGCCAGCGATCAGCGCACCGATGCCCAACGCGAATTGGAAGAAGTAGTAGACGCGAACAGCGTTCTTTGTCCGATAACCAGCCTGCAGAAGTTTCAGCTGGATCGCGGAAAATTCGTCTTCGTTCTGCGGCTCTAGGAAATTGGAGTATTTCTCCAGCTTATCCTTGCCAGTGCCCTGACGCAGCTTTGCCTTTTGACGACCAGCGTCATGGCTGCGTACAGATTGCTTCAGACGATCAAGCGGATCCTCGCGCTTTTGCACGATCATCGGGATTGCCAAAAGCATCAGGGCCATAACGATCCCCGCAACCAGATAGAGCGGTCCGTAGGCGCCGAATTTATCCGTCAGTAGGTCCAGAAGTGCAGTCATATCAACGCCCCCTTACACTTTGATATTCACGAGCGCGCGCATCACAAAGAGGTTCGCCGCAAGGAAGCCAGCCACAATCAGACAGCCAGGAATAAAGGCCGCCGTGTCTTTTACGCCGTCGTAGTAGTCCGGCTTTGCCACGTTAATCAGCAAGAGCGCAGCCAGCGGGAAACCGGACAGGAACATGCCCGACCATTTGGCCTCGGCCGTGATCGCCTTAACGCGGCGGAAGAGTTTGAAACGTGCGCGGATCACCTTGGCCAAACCTTCGAGGATTTCAGCGAGGTTACCACCCGATTGTTGCTGGATCGTTACTGCCACCGCGAGAAAGCGCAAATCCTGCATATCAATGCGTTCGGCCATCGTTTTCAGGCTCTCACCCATGTCGCGACCGTAGGCGGCCTCATCGGCGATCATGCCCATTTCCGTGCCCAGCGGGTCAGCGACCTCTTTGGCGACGATATTCACTGCAGAGGCAAACGGGTGCCCAACGCGCAGCGACCGCACCATCAGTTCAACCGCATCAGGCAGTTGTTCTTCGAGAAGGGAAATCCGTTTCTTGGCTTTGCCGTTCACCCAGACATAGACACCACCGATACCCATTGCGGCCGCCATTGCAGCACGCACAGGGGTGCTCGCCGAGGTACCAACTGAGAGCGCAATGAAAGACGCGACACCCAGCACACCCATGATCATGATCAATTGCACGGGGGTAAACGCGATGTTCGCCTTCTGCGCCTTCTGGGCCAAAAGCGAATACAGCGGGATTTGCTGTGACTTGATGTGTTGGGTCATCTCTTTGCGGAGCTGTTCCAACACTTGCTCACGGTTCGCGCCGCGCTCCATCAGAGCCAAACGACGGTTCACGCGGCTGTTCAGGCTGATCGATTTGCCAAATACAGTAAGGTAGAGGCCCTCGACCAGAACGAGGACCGCGACGAAAACGATGCCGTAGATAAGCGGTTCAGCAGAGAGGACCATGGCTATTACTCCGCAGCGTAGGGTTCAAAGATGGACGACGGCAGGTCATAGCCCCACAGACGGAACCGTTCAGCAAAGTGCGAACGCACGCCAGTGGCGGTGAAATGACCAATGATTTTGTTGTCAGGTGTCAGACCAACGCGCTGGTAACGAAACACCTCTTGCATAGAGATAACGTCGCCTTCCATACCGGTGATTTCGGTGATCGAGGTCATGCGACGCGAGCCGTCTTGCAGACGCGACGCCTGCACGATCAAGTTCACAGCCGATGAAATCTGGCTCCGCACCGCTTTGATCGGCATCTCAATACCAGCCATCGCAATCATGTTTTCCAGACGCGACACGCCATCACGAGCAGAGTTAGCGTGGATGGTGGTCATCGATCCATCGTGGCCCGTGTTCATCGCTTGCAGCATGTCGATAACCTCTTCACCACGGGTCTCACCCACGATGATACGGTCAGGACGCATCCGCAGTGCGTTGCGCAGACAGTCACGCTGGGTCACAGCACCCTTGCCTTCGACGTTCGGAGGGCGGGATTCCATACGGCCCACGTGGGTCTGTTGCAGCTGAAGTTCCGCGGTGTCTTCGATCGTCAGAATACGTTCACTGTCATCGATGAAAGACGATAGCGCGTTGAGCGTCGTGGTCTTACCAGAACCCGTACCACCCGACACGATGACGTTCAGACGGGTCGCAACGGCGGCTTGAAGATAGGCGGCCATTTCTTCGGTAAAGGCACCGAATTTGACCAAGTCATCAATCGCCAGCTTTTCCTTTTTGAACTTACGGATCGAAACAAGCGACCCATCCACCGCAATCGGACCAACCATCGCGTTGAAACGCGAGCCATCAGCCAAACGGGCGTCCACATAGGGGTTCGATTCATCGACGCGGCGACCCACAGCGGACACGATTTTGTCGATGATCCGCAGGAGGTGCTTTTCATCCTTAAAGGTGATGTCGGTCAATTGCAGCTTACCTGCACGCTCGACGAAAATCTGTTTCGGACCGTTGACGAGAATATCGTTCACGGTGTCGTCTTTCAGAAGCGCCTCAAGCGGGCCTAGGCCCGTCACTTCGTCATATAGATCCTGGCTGAGCTGAAGCCGTTCTTCACGGTTCAAAACCAGTCCTTTTTCTTCGAGCGTTTCCGCCGCAATCGCGTTGATTTCCTGACGTAGATCGTTTTCGGTCGCTTTTTCCAGCGCCGCGAGGTTCAGGTTGTCCAACAGCGCCTTGTGCAGTTCGAGCTTGATCTCGGACAGGCGTTCTTTGCGCTTTTTCTCACGATCATCTGGGATGACCTGCGCGCTAGCTGTTGGCACGGGGCGACGTAGTGATTTCGGAGCTTCGGGCAAGGGCGAAGACGGCGCCGCGCTCGGCTCAACCGTCTTACCCTTGATCGCAGCCAGACGGGCAGCCGGCGCGGTTCCGCTCGATTTTTTATACTTCGAAAACATTCTGCGCCTCCTTATCCGTGTGCCGCATCAGCGTCGGCGGTGTTATGTTCGTGAACTGACAGAGCCAGCTTTGCGATTTCCTTGCGCAGCGGGTTCTTCGCCGCCGTCTCAGACAACGGCGCACCGTGGTCGTTGGCTTGGGTGACTATTTTGCCGCCATCAGGCAGTTGCACCTCAATCGAGATACCGAGGCTTTCTGCCATACGCTTAACGCGGGCCTTGCCGTTCAAATCAGTGAATTTCGGCGCACGGTTCAGCACAAAGCGCAGCTTTTGGAACGGCAGTTCTTCGGCTTGCAGGGCCCGTTTCAGGCGCAGTGTGTTCTGTGCGCTGCGCATATCGAGTTCGGTCAGCGCGAAATAGACATGTGCCGCCTCAAGAACGGACTGCGACCACTCCACCATCACGGGCGGCATGTCGATCACCACATAGTCAAAGTTCGTCCGAGCCAGTTCGATCACCCGCTCAATATCTTCGGGCGTCACAATATCCATCGGCACCAGATCCGCAGGCGAGGTCAGCACATAGAGTTTGCTCTCGAACGGCAAAAGCGCCTGCATGAACGAGTCTTCGTCCATCGCTTCGGTATCGCTGAGCATTTCGAGAACAGCTTCACGGCGCGGCATGTCGAGGAAAGTCGACACCGATCCGAATTGCATACCGAAATCCAAAATCACCACGCGCGGCGGGTTCTTTTTATCGATATTTGCCAGTTCCCAGGCAAAGTTCACCGCAAAGGTCGTCGTGCCAACGCCACCTGCCATACCCTGAACGGGAATAACGACACCTGAACGATCTCCCGTTGCCTTGAGTGTATTGCGCGGTTCTTGAGCTACAGGCGGTGCGGGCGGTTCTTCTGCAAGTACACGATCGATCGCTTGAGACAGTTCACCTTCGGGCAGCGGATAGGGAATAAATTCGTCACCACCTTCACGCAGCAACTGATGCAACGCTTTGGGGCTGACGTCTTCGGCAATCAGAATAACCTTGAGGCCCTTTGCTTTTGCAGCAGAGATCACATTGGAAATCAGGCCAAGGTCGCCCTCGTCCTCTGCATTCAATGCAACTGCGATAAATTCGAGAGTGTCCGCATCAGGCTGATCCAAGAACGCCAGAGCATCCTCAAACCCAAGATCACCCCAGCGTTCGCCCAGAGCCTCTTCCATGTCTTCAATCAAGAGATCAAAGAACTGCACATCGCGACTGACCGTGCAGGCGACAATCGGCTGCGGTTCTGGCTGCATGACTGCTATTTGACCCATTTTCGTTTCCTTCGTCTCGTCCATTGGCGGCGATACCGTCCGCCACAAACCACCTCGGAATCGCCGAGGACTACTTCTTTCGGATATTCATTACCTCCAATCGTGTCCAGAATTGGGCCGAAAGGATGCAATTGTGCGGAAATGAGAGACGATAAACAAAAAAGGAGGCGAATTGTTCGCCTCCTGCTTGCGTCGATTTAGACAGCGTTATCTGTCGGTTGCAATCTCTGCACCAGAGATGCCAGACAACTGAGTCGAGGCCGCCGCGCTATTCACATACTCGCGGAAGATCACATCGGCATAGCGGCCATCCATGATCATCTGGTTGCTTTCGACAAAGCCCGACACTTCGGTCACTGTGCGGCGGTTTGCACGCTCGCGACCCTCGGTCACGATCAAAGGTTGCTCTTCGCCATAGGAAACCACAGCCTCTAGGCGCGAACGGTCGATGCCTTGGGATTGGAAATAGAGAACGACAGCCTCTGCGCGGCGCAGACCCAATCGACGGTTCGATGCGGTCGACCCCACGAGGTCAGTGTGGCCGTAGACCTTGAACCGCACTTCAGGGAACTGTTTGATAAAGTCGGCCTGTGCACGCAGCACGGCGCGGGCCTGTTCATCCAAAGCAGTCGAGTTGAAGTCAAAGTTGATCATCGTCGGAACTTCGGCTTCAAAACGGCGATTCAGGTTGGTCGCATAAGAAATCGCACCGGTATGAACCGCAGTATTGTTCATCGTGGCCAGACCAAAGGTGCCCGTATCCACGAGCGATCCCGCCTCACGATACGATGCCATGACAGAGGCGTTCTGGCTACAGGCCGTCAACGCGCCACATGCAGCGATCAGAAGTGCGATCCGTTTCATGTCTGCCCCCGCCTTCATACCATTAATCCAGAACGTAACCATAAGAGCCCGAGAAATCCTGACGTGCCACTTCGCCCGCTGGGCCGGTGGTCGGCGTGCCCGTGACACGACCCATCAGGAACAAATCACGCTCGGACGGCAGTGGCACACGGTCCGTCGGCAGCGCAAGCGCTTCGCCACGGGTCGGGGTCACCAAATGCGCAGTCACGATAATAACCAATTCGGTCTGCTGACGTTCGTAATCCGCACTACGGAACAACGCGCCTAGCACTGGGATATCACCAAGCCACGGAACCTGTGTGTTCAGGTCACGGAAATCGTCGGACATTAGACCCGCGATGGCAAAACTTTCGCCGTCGCGCATCTCGACCGTGGTCGAAGTTTCGCGCTTACGGAACGCATCAATCGTAAAGCCGTTTGCGGCGGTGTAGCTGTTCGACGGGTCGATGCTCGATACCGCGGCATTGAGTTCGAGATTGATCGCATCGCCATCCAGAACCCGCGGTGTGAAGTTCAGCTCGACACCAAAAGGTTTGAATTCAATGGTGATCTGGCCATCTCTTTGGCTGATTGGAACAGGGTATTCGCCACCAGCGAGGAAACGTGCCTCTTGTCCAGACAAAGCGGTCAGGTTCGGTTCAGCCAAGGTGCGTACTACGCCGCGTTCTTCGAGGGCTTCGAGCAATAGACCAACTTCGAGGCCACCTGCGTTAAAGCCGAACAGAACCGCGCCCGCTGCTTCGCCTGCGCCGATGGTCGTGCCTGTCGCACCGCCAACAGCCGTCACAGCCGTATTCAAAGAGTTCGAACCACCCAGAACGCCAACGTTTCCGCCCGAAATACTTCCCTGCATCCCCAATGACGACGACAGCGATTTCGCAACGGTGCGCTGCATTTCAGCAAAGCGGACGCGTAGCATCACCTGTTGGGTGCCACCTACGCTCATCAAATTCGACACGCGTTCGGGTGCGTAACGTTCAGCCAGTTCCAAGGCGCGTTCCATCCGCGCAGAAGAGGACACTGTGCCAGACAAAACGATCCCGTCGTTCGCAGTCCGCACTTCAATCGTTTCACCCGGAAGGATCTGTTCCAACCGTTCTTTGAATTCCGTGATGTCAGGTGTGACCTGAACTTCAACGTTCGTGATCAGTCGTCCATCCGCGCCCAAGAGGGTCAGCGTGGTCCGACCAGGCTCTTTGCCCAGCACATAGATCGTGCGATCCGAGAGCGATGAAATATCCGCGATCCCAGGGTTCGCGATCGACAATTCTGTAAAGGGAGTGTCGCTTTCGACAACAACTGCGCGGTTCATTGGAACCTGTAGCGCGCTCGACGGTGCGCCGCGCATCACTTGCAATGTTTCCGCCACGCCAAACGATGGCATTGCTGCGAATGCCAAGGAAAGGCTGGTCAGTGCCGCCGTGATAATACTTTTACGTGTCATTGTGACCTGCCTCTTGGATCACGCCCGTTATCGGGTCTATTGCCCGTATTTTTCTGCAGACTGCGCTGAAAAAGCATTTTTTGCAAGAATCAATACGTTGCGAGGCAAATTATATGTGGGACTTGGGCAACAGACCCATGTCCCACGACAACGCATCAGGGTTGTAAAGGTGTCTTAGTCGGTGCAGGGGATCGGGATTTCGACCACATCACCACCACGACGCGTGCGGACGGTGCAAACCTTTTCCTCGACCACTTCGGGTTCAGGTTCAGGCGCAGGGGCCGCTTCGATGCCGAGCAACGTGTTCTGATCCACAACAACCGGAGCCGCGATGGTTTCGTCAAACGCACCGACCAGAGACAACATCAGGCTGCCGGTCGATTGCGCCTGAGCCAAAGCCGCAACCTGCTGTGGCGTTGCCTCAACCGTCACAGTGCGGGCAACGGTGCCAGTGTTTACCGATCCGTTGATAATCTGGTCAATCGCGATGATTTTGAGGCTCGATTGGATCAGTTGGGTCACGTCAGTGGTCCCCATATCGCCCACATTCATAGCGCGACCCGTCCAATAGACGTCAACACGGTCATTCGGGCGCAACAGTCCAGACACGCCCGATGCCACGTCCACGCGAATAGCAAAAGCACGCATTCCGGGCTGCAAGAGCGAAGTAATACCAGCGTCGCCACCTGGCTCTGTCACCTTAACAGCCAAAACAGGTTCGAGTGGTTCCATCTGGCGCAGCACAACGCGGGGTTCTTCGGCACCATTGGGGAACAATTCTTTGATCGTGCGGAACACACCTTCGGGCAAGAAGGGTTCGGCATAGAGGATCATGCCCACATCGTCAGGGGTCAGCGTGGCGCCATAGGGCACCATTTCTTTGACGGCGACGACCTCAATTGTGGGGGCACGTGCGGCGATTGCGGCCCGCTCAGCTGCACGGACTTGTTCTTGCTCGTCGATATAGCCTTTGACCATAAAGACCGCAAAGCCCGCGAGGCCAAGACCAATCACCAGAACCAAACCAAATACTGATCGCATGTTTTTACCCTCTGCCGCCTCAAGCTGCGTCGATCCAACGTTTTCTTAGTTTATCACTCGCAGGAAAATGCGGCGATTTGTGGACAAATAACAGCTTGTGATCGTTTTATTATCGAATTCAGAGACAATCTCTAGTGCTCATACCCCTGAAACGATTTTGACCGCCCCCACGTAAGGGACGGTCAGTCATTTTAAGGCACCAAGATCAATAGTATTGATCTGCGAGCTCTGACATCTGGCTAGACATCTTATCGCCCATGGCCGTTTGGTGTTCCCCAGTCGTCGAAACAATCGAAATCCCAAGTCCCACCAATGCCGCGGCCAATACAACCCAATCGACGGTTACGGCACCTTCTTCATCATGGCGTAGTTTTTTAAACCAAGTTGTCATGTCGAGGCTCCGCTAACCTGGGATGATCTTAGTAGGTTGCGTCTTTTTGTGCGGACAGCATGGTCGACATCTTGTCGCCCATTGCAGTGGTGCCGCCCGATACGGACGAGATAACTGCGATGCCGATACCTACGAGAGCTGCGGTCAGAACAACCCAGTCAACAGTTACTGCGCCGTCTTCGTCGTTGCGGAAGTTTTTGATGAAGTTAAGCATGATACGCTCCAGAATTTCTTTGATGATTAAATAAGGATTAGTAGGTTGCGTCTTTTTGTGCGGACAGCATGGTCGACATCTTGTCGCCCATTGCAGTGGTGCCGCCCGATACGGACGAGATAACTGCGATGCCGATACCTACGAGAGCTGCGGTCAGAACAACAACCCAGTCAACAGTCACAGCACCGTCTTCGTCGTTACGGAAGTTTTTGATAAAGTTCAGCATGTCGGTCCCTCCTCAGGGAAATGTAATCGCTCAGTTTTCAGTTCCTTGCGGGGGTGTTTCTCACCAGCCTCTCTGGTTCGTTTCCCGCTTTGGATGAGATGATATAGCCATCCGAATGGGGCGGGATTTGGGCAGCTTTGGTGCAATTTCTGTCCATCTGAGATTTTTTAATACGAAAGTTATAAGTAACTGATTAATAAGGTATAAAAGGTTAAATTTTATATACTTTGGGGTATTCCGCCCCTGAAAATACTCTACAATTAGGCTCACTCATGGCCATTGCTCCTCCTTTAGGTAGCAATTGGACAGATTTTCTGCGATAGATTTGAAAAAAGCAGGGGCAGGGCAGACCCGCATGACGCGGCGCTTCGCAATCATTTTCAGTTTGGCGACTCTTTTGGCGTCCTCGGCCTTGGCCGAGTCGAGCCGTTTGCAGCCCGACTTTACCTTTAGGCGAGTCACCGCGCCGCCCGTTGGCACAACCACAAATCGTATCAATGTGCAGATCGACCCCGCAGCGCCGCGTGCGCCCAGCGCTCCATCTGCACCCTCAGCAGCAGGTGAGGCGGCGATCCCGACGTCGCGCACTCCTGCCCCATCGTCGAACCCAATTGAAGGCGCCGTTCCGCAAACAGGAACCCTCGATTGGTTTTGGGAGGCCGTGCCCCCTACCCTCGATGCCACCGCTCCTGGACGATTGATCCTTGCGTTGGACGCGATGGCCAAAGCCCCCGAAGGCGAAGCGGTCACGGAACCTCGCTTGTCCGCCCTGCACCAGATTGCCGCCGCGCATGGCAAAGACATTATGATCAGCACGATTGATACAAATGTCTCGCCCGCGCTGGCTTTGGCCGTGATCGCAGTTGAAAGCGGCGGAGACGCCAGTGCCGTGAGCCGAGTTGGCGCGCAGGGCCTCATGCAACTCATGCCAGCGACGGCTGCACGGTTTGATGTGCGCAACAGCCTCGATCCATCACAGAACATCCGCGGCGGGATTGCCTATCTCGACTGGCTCATGACCGAATTTGATAACGACCCAATTCTATTCATCGCAGCATATAACGCAGGCGAGGGTCCGATCCGTGACAACAACGGCGTTCCGAACTTTGCTGAGACACGTGCCTATGTACCCAAAGTGCTGTCCGCATGGACAGTGGCACGCGCGCTCTGCATCACACCGCCAGAGCTGATGTCGGATGGCTGCGTCTTTAATCTAGGGGACTGACTTTGACCGCTTCAAAGCCACTGGTGCTGGATGTCGACGGCACGCTTTTGCGCACTGACATGTTGTTCGAAAACGTCTGGGCGGGTTTGGGCACTGATCCGATCCGAACGATCAAAGCAGGCGTGACGCTCTTTCGTAAACCCGCGCGTCTGAAAGAGGCCGTTTATAATATAGCCGATATTCGCGTGGACTTATTGCCCGTTAATACCGAGGTTCTAGAATTCGCAAAGGCCGCCCAAGCCGACGGGCGCAAGGTGATCCTCGCCAGCGCATCGGACGAACGATTGGTTCAGGCGCTTGCCGATCATCATGGGTTCGACGGGGCCATCGGGTCGAAAGACGGCCACAACCTCAAAGGCGCGAACAAAGCCGCCGAGTTGGTCGAACGCTACGGTAAAGGTGGGTTCGATTACGCAGGCGACGATTCATCAGACACGGCGATCTGGGACGTCGCAGATAAGGCGATTATTGTGGGAACCGCAGGCGGAGCCGCCGCACGTTACCCGTCTGAAAAGGTGACGACCTTCGACGCGCCGCACAAAACCTCCGAAGCCATTCGCGCCATGCGTCCGCATCAGTGGGTCAAAAACGTCCTGCTATTCCTGCCCATGATCGCGGCCCACCAATTCGGGTTGGTGTCCTTTGGTCTGATCATCCTCGGCATCATGGCGTTCTCGGCGGCTGCATCCTGCATTTATATCGTCAACGACCTACTCGACCTCGAAGCGGATCGCCTCCACGTTAAGAAATGTAAACGCCCGTTCGCCGCAGGCACCGTGCCAATCAAAACAGGCATGATGATCTGCGCGGGGCTTGGGGTCTTTGCACTGGGCCTTGGCGCGTTCCTCGGCATCGCATTCTTTGGTGTCGTCGCTCTCTATATGATCCTGTCGCTGGCCTATTCGCTGAAACTCAAACGGATGCGCTGGATCGACATTTTCACGCTCGCATCGCTCTACACAATCCGCGTGGTGGCTGGCGCTGCGGCGAGCCGTGTTGACGCCTCTGTCTTTATGTTGATCTTCATCTTCCCGATCTTTGTCACCCTCGGCTGCGTGAAGCGTTTAACCGAACTGACGCTGGCCACGAACGACGACCGCCTTCCGGGGCGCGGATATGGCCGCCCTGATAGACCTGATCTGTTGAACGTCGGCATTCTCGGGATGATCGGGGCACTGGTGATTTTCTTCCTCTACTCGTTCAGCGAACAAGCACGGATGCTCTACCCGTCCCAATGGCTGCTGTGGGTCGCGCTGATCCCGATTGCGGCATGGCTCAACCGAATGGTGCGTCTGGGTTGGAATGGAAAGCAGGACTACGACCCGATTGTTTTCGCCCTCAAGGACAAACGCGGGATCGGCCTTTTGCTCATCACGCTGTCGCTGATGTTCTACAGCGCAGGACTCTGGCAAAAATGGTTTGGGTTCTGAGGGGCACCCCTCAGAACGACAGTTTCTTAAAGATCGGCTCGGGGATCAGTTTGATCACGGTCATGATCGGGAACCAGATTTTCGCTGTGTAGATCACGTTCCGTTTTTTCTGAACGCCTTTGAGGATGTCCTCTACCGCCGCCTCTGGCGTGGTCATGGCAGGCATTTTCATGCCCCATGTCATCGCCGTATCGACAGGGCCAGGTTTTACCGTCATCACGTGGACGCCCTTGCGACCCATGCGGTTGCGCAGACCCGACAGGTAGGTCGTGAAGCCAGCCTTTGCCGCGCCGTAGACATAGTTGTTCAAACGCCCACGATCACCTGCAACAGAGCTGATGCCGACGACAACGCCTTGTTCACGGGCTTCCATCACTGGGCACAGCATGGTCAGGAACCGCGCAGGACCTGTAAAGCTGTCGGTGACAACACCATCGATCAAGGACGGATCAGCGTCAATCTCGGCCTGATCCGGCATAGAGCCAACAAAGACCGCGCAATTGATCGTACCTTCGAGGCCCTTGGCCGCCTCAATCACCGCGTCAAAGGTTGCGGCATCGCGCATATCAATCGGCATGACGGTCGCCTCAGGCGCACCACGGACCGTCGCGTCAGCTGCGGTCGCCTCCATATCAACGATGTCACGACCACATAGAATGAACGCAGCGCCGGCCTCGGCTTGCTTACGAATGAACGCGCGGGCGATGGCGGATGTTGCGCCTAAGATGATCCAAGTATCGGTCATTTCGCACCTCGTAGGTTCAAACGGCGGGTCATGTCAGTTTCAAAACGGTGATCAGGATCGGCTTCGTTCACGGCCTCTGACCACTCCGAATGTTCGGGATACATGGATTTGATGACGCCCCCCGATGCGAGGCTATCTTTGGCCAGATAAACCCGACCACCAGCCGCGTCTGCTAGGCTGATCAGCTCCGCAATCAGTTCAGCAGCGGCATCACGTGCGGGGAAATCAACAGCGAGCGTGTACCCCTCCATCGGGAAGGACATATAGCCACCCCGCCCCGCCCCCATGCGTTTCAAAACGGCAAGTGGAGAGGCCAGACCAGAGGACGCAATCGCGCTCAGCATGGATTTCAGTGCATCCACTTGGGCCAAGGGCACAACGCATTGGAACTGATGGAAGCCACGCTTCCCATAGAGACGGTTCCAGTCGTGGATCTTGTCGAGCGGGAAAAAGAAATCCTCAATGCGACGATCAACAGTGCGACCCTCAGCAGGGACACGCCGGTAATAGGCTTCGTTAAAAGCATTCACGATGGGCGCAGCCAAGGCAAAATTCGGCGCGTCAAAAGGCACTTTTTTCGCCCCTTTCGGCGCGGAATAGTCCCCACCGCCAACCTCAGCCTCTTCGACGATGCCGCGTCCCAGAGCGTCACCCTTGGCCATTGCATCAATCCAACCCACGCAATAGGTCGCCGTACTTGCGTCCAGCATTTCGATGTGCTGGTCCCAGTTTTGCACGCGCCGTTCGGTAACGCGCATTTGGCCGCCCGTGATCGGCTTCAACCGCAGCTTTGCTGACAGGATCACACCTGTTTGGCCCAGCCCGCCAATCGTCGCTTTCCAGATCACCTCATCGGCTGGGGTAATAGCTCGCGTTCCATCGATGCCGAGCAGGGTAATTTCGGTCACATGTTGGCCAAACGATCCGTCGTTGTGGTGGTTTTTGCCATGCACATCCATGCCGATAGCACCACCGACCGTCGCGAACCCTGTGCCGGGCATCACGGCGGGCAGATAGCCCTTGGGTGCGAAAATCCGTGCCAGAGTAGCAATGGTGCAGCCCGCCTCGACATGGACGATGTCACCGTCGAACCCGATGATCCGATCGAGCCGCGTCATATCTGTCGCCCGACCGTTATCGTTCAGCGCGGCATCACCATAACTGCGGCGGTTGCCAATCGCAGGGCCTTGGGCCGTAACAACAGCCCGCCGTTCAGGGCGTGCAAGTTCGCCATCAGCAGTCAGGGCGCGGCCCCAACCAGAATAAGTCATTGTCTTCCAAAGCATCGTATCAAAGTGCCTGTTTTAAAGAATGTCGTTCGGCAAATGGGAAAACCAATAGCCCCAACCCAATCGCAAACCAAAAGGTCGTTACGCGAATAATCGCCGTCGCAGGCAGCGAGGTTTCAAGAGGCACGCCCTGCATAGACAAGAGCGCGACCATCGCGGCCTCGGCCCCACCGACACCACCCGGTGCGCCCGTCAGCCCGCCAGCAAGGGTCGAGAAGGTGAAAATCGTTGCGGCCATCCAGAACCCAATGTCCGCTCCCATCCAAAGAAGGAGAAGGTGGAACGCATAGCCTTCGGCAATCCAACCTGTCAGGCCCAGCGCCAAGGTGATGATCACCGTTTTGGGGTCAGAAAACGCAGCAAGCGACCCTGCCGCACGGCGCACACGCACCATGAGACGCGGGAAAAATCCGGTTAGTCGGTAGGCAAATTCCGCCGCTCCAGCAAGGAGCCGTGGGCGTGTAGCTACAAATGCAACCAACAGTGCAGCGATAGCCACAGGCAGGCCAAACGCGATACCACCCGTGCCAAAGGACAGGCCCAGCGCCAGAATAATCGCCATCGCGGCCAGATCACCAGCCCGATCCATCAGCACCATCGGCGCGGACCGTTCAACGGCCCACCCCGTTTCACGTCTGATCCACCGCATACGGATCAGTTCCCCGACGCGACCCGGGGTCACGGACATCGCGAACCCACCGATGAAGTGACGGAGATCTTGGGCTAATGTCGTCGGAAGACCAATTTTACGTGCCATCACGTGCCAGCGGCTGCCTCGTAACACGTAGTTCACAAGGCTTAGCCCCAAGAGCACGATAAATTGCAGAAAAGACAGTCGCGACAATTGGGCAATCGTTTCTTCCCAACCCGTCGCAAGAGCGAGCCCAGCCAAACCCACAATGACAAAACCGAACAACCCCGCCAGCAGCGCGATGTCGCGCCAACGGCGGTTTGCGGTAGAGCCTGTGTCTGGCAATCTATTTGTGCTGCTCATTGTCATTGGTCACGAAATAGCAACCGATTGGGGCCGAATTATGAAACCCAAGGCAATTTTAGAAACAATTAACACACGCGAAAGAAGAAGGGCGCCCGAAAGCGCCCGTTCCCTTAGTCTACAATCGTCGCCTCGGTCGCGGCCCGAAGCTCTTCTTCGGTGACGCCATCGGCCAGTTCGACGATTTTGAGGCCACCGTCGACCACATCCAGAACCCCGAGGTTCGAGATGATGCGGTCCACCACGCTCTTGCCCGTGAGTGGCAGAGTGCACGCCTTGAGAACCTTCGATTCACCATGTTTGTTGGTGTGATCCATCACGACAACAACGCGACCAACGCCCGCGACGAGGTCCATCGCGCCGCCCATACCTTTGACCAGCTTGCCCGGAATCATCCAGTTCGCGAGGTCGCCGTTCTCGGCCACTTCCATCGCGCCAAGGATCGCCATCGCGATTTTGCCGCCACGGATCATTGCGAACGACTGCGCAGAGTCGAAATAGGCGGTGTGCGGCAGTTCGGTGATCGTCTGTTTGCCTGCGTTGATCAGGTCAGCGTCTTCTTCGCCTTCAAATGGGAACGGCCCCATGCCGAGCATGCCGTTTTCCGACTGAAGGGTTACTTCAACGCCTTCGGGAATGTAGTTCGCAACGAGCGTCGGGATACCGATGCCGAGGTTCACATACCAACCGTCTTGAAGTTCCTGCGCGGCCCGCGCCGCCATCTGGTTACGATCCCACGGCATTATGCGGACTCCTTCTTGCGGGTGGTGCGCTGTTCGATACGTTTTTCGTGTGCGCCCTCAATGATGCGATGGACGTAGATCCCCGGCAGATGGATCGCATCTGGATCGAGTGTTCCTGCTGGCACGATTTCTTCGACCTCTGCGATACAGACTTTACCGCAGGTCGCGGCTGGCACGTTAAAGTTCCGCGCGGTTTTGCGGAAAATCAGGTTGCCCGTTGTGTCCGCTTTCCATGCCTTAACGATCGCGAGGTCGGCAAAGATGCCTTCTTCCATGATGTAGGTCTGACCGTTGAAGTCTTTGTGCTCTTTACCTTCCGCGATCACGGTGCCCACGCCAGTTTTGGTATAGAAACCGGGGATGCCAGCGCCGCCAGCACGCATACGTTCGGCCAATGTGCCTTGCGGGTTGAACTCCAACTCCAGCTCGCCCGACAGATACTGGCGCATAAATTCGGCGTTTTCGCCCACATAGGACGAGATCATTTTCTTAACCTGTTTGGTCTGCAACAGGATGCCGATCCCAAACTCATCTACGCCTGCGTTGTTCGATGCAAAGGTCAGGTCCTTGGTGCCTGCGTCTTTGATCGCGTCCAGCAAAAGTTCGGGGATACCGCAGAGGCCAAAACCACCGGCCGCGATAAACATCCCGTCAAACAAAAGCCCATCGAGGGCCTCTGCTGCACTACCGTAAATCTTCTTCATTCTCTCCCCCTCTGGGTCCGTATGGGCCACTCTTGGCAAAGAGCCTCCCTCATCATGGCGGTTAGATTACTGAAAAAATCGCCGCTGTCCCGTGGTTTTTTCTGCACCTGCAAAAGAAAGCGGCGAGCCTTGGCCCGCCGTTCTATGTCATTCGTCGCTAGCTGCTTTTTTCGCTGGCGCTTTTTTCGCTGTGGCCTTCTTGGCGGCGGGCTTTTTCGCTGGGGCCTTACGTTTCTTTCCTGACTTCGCGGCTTTGTCATTCACCAGCTCAATCGCTTGTTCGACCGTCACCGTCTCTGGGTCTACGTCTTTGGGCAGCGTCGCGTTGACCTTTTCCCATTTGATGTAGGGGCCATAGCGACCCGACATGACCGCCATCGCGCCGCCATCAGGGTGATCACCCAGTTCCTTGAGCGGTTTCGCGGCCTCACGTCCACCACGACCCGCCTTTTTCAGGGCGAGCACTTCGACGGCGCGGTTCATACCGATGTCAAAGACCTCATCCACCTCTTTGAGGTTCGCATAGGTCGTGCCGTGTTTCACAAACGGACCAAAGCGACCGATGCCCGCCTCAACGACAACGCCATCTTCGGGGTGCGGGCCGATTTCGCGCGGCAGGTTCAGAAGCATCAGCGCCTTATCAAGGTCGATAGAGTCTGTCGTCCATCCTTTCGGCAGGCTTGCACGTGGGGGCTTCGGGAAATCCTCAGACGCTTCGCCACGTTGAACATAGGGACCATAGCGACCATCGCGGAGCGAGATCGGATCGCCATCATCGTGACCCAGAAGTTTGCCGTCTGGACCGATACCCGTTTGTTCCATCCCCGGAGGGCCGAACGGACGGGTAAAGCGGCATTCGGGATAATTCGAACAGCCGATGAACGCACCACCAGAGCGCGCCGTCCGCATGGACAAACGCCCAGCGCCACAGTTCGGGCAAGCACGCGGATCGCTGCCGTCCTCTTTGGCGGGGAAAAGATGCGGTTCGAGAACTTCGTTGATCTTGTCGAGAACCTCGGTGATCCGGAGTTCAGCCGTTTCTGCAATCGCCGCCGAGAAATCCTTCCAGAACCGTTTCAGCAGGTCGTGATAATCCACCTCACCCGCCGACACTTCATCAAGTTCGTTCTCAAGGCTCGCCGTGAAGTCATACTCCACATACTTTTTGAAGTAGTTCGACAGGAAGACAGTGACCAAACGGCCTTTGTCCTGCGGGATCAGGCGACCTTTATCCTTGGTCACATAATCGCGGTCCTGAATCGTGGTCACGATAGAGGCATAGGTGGACGGGCGACCGATGCCCAGCTCTTCCATCTTTTTGACCAAAGTCGCCTCGGTGTAACGCGGCGGCGGCTGGGTGAAGTGCTGCTCTGGCAGAACCTCTTTCTTGTCGGTCTTGTCGCCAGCAGCGAGGAGCGGCAGACGTTTATCGTCGTCATCCACAACGCTATCGTCGCGGCCTTCTTCGTAAATGGCGATGAAGCCTTCGAACAGAACGACCTGACCCGTGGCACGCAGGATGACCTGCCCGTCAGACGATGAGATATCGACCGTGGTGCGTTCCATTTGCGCAGCTGCCATCTGGCTCGCGATGGTGCGTTTGTAGATCAGATCGTAGAGCTTTTGCTGATCAGCGTCCGAGATTTTGACCTTTTCGGGCGACATAAACATATCTGTCGGACGGATACATTCGTGCGCTTCCTGCGCATTCTTCGCCTTGTTTTTGTACATGCGCGGACTGGACGGCAGGTATTTTTCGCCGAACTTTTCCTTGATCGCGTCACGCGCCGCCATGACTGCCTCGGGCGCCATGTCGATGCCGTCGGTACGCATGTAGGTGATCAGACCCGCTTCATACAAACGCTGGGCCGCGCTCATCGCTTGGCGAGCACCCATGCCGAACTTGCGTGATGCTTCTTGTTGAAGCGTCGAGGTCATGAACGGCGGGGATGGGTTACGGTTGGCGGGTTTTGCCTCAACTGACTGAACCGTCAAATCACGGCTCGAAATCGCAGCGGCAGCTAGTTCAGCCTGCGCTGCCGTCGAAATATCAAATTTATCGAGCTTTTTGCCTGCGAACGATGTCAGACGTGCCTCAAACTGCTGACCGCGCGGGTTTGCGAGAACGGCCTTCACGGTCCAATATTCTTGAGGATTGAACGCCTCAATCTCCATCTCGCGTTCAACGATCAGACGCAGACAAACGGACTGCACGCGGCCTGCCGATTTAGAACCGGGGAGCTTGCGCCACAGAACAGGCGAAAGGTTAAACCCAACCAGGTAGTCCAGCGCACGGCGGGCCAGATAAGCCTCAACCAGATGGGTGTCGACCTGACGCGGGTTTTTCATAGCCTCCGTCACGGCATTCTTGGTGATCGCGTTGAATGTCACGCGGCTAACCGTTGTCGATTTCTTGATCGCGCGACGCGTGGTCAGGGTCTCTTGCAAGTGCCAGCTGATTGCTTCGCCTTCGCGATCAGGGTCGGTTGCGAGGATAAGAACGTCATCGTCCTTGAGCGCGTCAGCAATCGCCTTAACGTGCTTTTTGCTGTCATTCGCGACTTCCCATTTCATCTCAAAATTGGAGTCGGTATCGACAGAGCCGTCTTTCGGAGGCAAGTCGCGGACGTGACCGTAGGATGCCAAAACCGTGTAGTCCGACCCGAGATATTTGTTGATTGTCTTGGCTTTAGCCGGGGATTCGACAACAACAACTGGCATGGGAACTCCGTAATAAAAGGCTTTGGCGTATGGCGCGGCAACATGTGTGCTATCGCAGTGGAATGTCAATGCACCCATTTCTCACCCTTGATCAAGGTCATAGCGACACTGTCAAAATAACTTCAAACTAAGGTCTGATTGGTTAGGAGGGTATCTTGATGACTTTAAAATTCGTCGCGATCGCTGCACTTGTCGCTCTTCCGATTGGCGCGATGGCAGAGCAAGTGTTCACCCCAGAGCGCGGGACTAGCCTCAGATCCGAGCTGATGAACACCGCCCGCCCTTATGCGGAATCCGTATTCGGCGCACCTGTAGAGTTTGTCGTGCACGACCTACTTGTTCAGGGCGACCACGCCTATGCTTGGCTAACAGCACAGCGTCCAGGCGGTGGGCAAATTGACCTGACACGAGCACCCGCAGCCAAAGACATCATGTTCGGTGTGAACGACCACACAGATATAAACGTGTTCTATGAACGAAGCGGAGCGGGTTGGCAGGTCTACGACTGGGCCGCGTTTGCGACGGACGTTTGGTGGCAGCGCAAGGACATTTGCGCAGGTTGGGGTGATCTTCTCGAGTACGGTTGCAACTAAAGGCGCGACAGCAAACCACCGACATGCCGTTGGATCGCCCCGTCTAGTTCAAGAGCGATCAATGCGGGTGCAATGAGGTTCGGCGCTGACTTCATGTCTCTGATCAGCTGATCTTCAGCGATTGGCGATGGCCCGAGGCGCGATAAGATTTGCTTGTTGAGTTCCTTGTTGTCTTCAAAACTGCGCTGGGGCTCGGGGATCGGAGCGAGAGGCAGCTCGGGGGCCTCGTCCACCAATGGCATTAGACCGGCAATCACGTCCTCGGCCCCACGGATCAACGTCGCGCCATCGCGGATCAGCGCATTACAGCCCCCTGCCCGCCCATCAAACGGATGCCCCGGAACGGCAAAGACTTCCCGCCCTTGGGCCAGAGCATTCTCAGCGGTGATCAGACTGCCCGATTTCGCTGCTGCCTCGACCACGACAACCGCGCGACTGAGGCCAGAGATGATGCGATTGCGCGCAGGGAAATGGCGAGCTTGGGGTTGCAGACCGATTGGTTGCTCGGACAACCGCAAACCTTTGGCCCCGATGGCGTGGAACAATTCTGCGTTTTCGTTGGGATAGATCACATCGACCCCACCACCCAACACGGCAACTGTCCCCGCCTCAATCGCGGCGTGATGTGCGGCGGCATCTACACCACGGGCGAGGCCTGACACGATGACATACCCCGCCGCCGATAGGTCCGCCGCGAGTTTCCGCGCCATCCTCGTGCCCAATGAGGACGCATTGCGGGCACCGACCAGCGCGACCATAGGGCGGGTCAATATGGACGTATCGCCAACCGCCCAGAGGATCGGCGGGGCATCATCTAGAGTAGCCAGTGACGCAGGATAGTCTTGATCGCCAAGGCACAGCATCCGTGCTTTGACAGCGCGAGCCGCCTTGAGTTCTGCATGAATGACGCCTTCGGGACAAATCGCGTAATCGGTGACACCCGCCGAGCGTGCAACCTCGGGCAAAGCCTCTAATGCAACTGCAGCCGAACCATGCTCCGCGATCAATCGGTGAAATGTCGCGACACCGACCCGCCGGGATCGCAGCAGACGAAGACGGTTAAACCGGTCGGCTTCCGTGGTGGGTGGGAGTGGGGGGTGAGTGGAAGAACGTAGGGTTCCGGTCATCCTGTGCTCCGTCTGCTGCAGGTATGGGATACACCCGCAACCTTAAGAAGCCGTAAATTTCGAGGACTTACTCCGGCTTAAATGCTCGGGGGAATTTTAGCCGCAACGTGAGCCAATACGCGAGCGCAAGAACGATCGAGGGGAGAATTGTTAAACGCCACAAATGAAACTCTGGGAACAGAAATATTGCACCTAGGAACTGGGTAAAAATTGCAACCAAGATTGCGATACCCCATCCAGCCAGACCGATCCTCAAAAGGTAACGTGAAACCGGCACCGCGGTGGCAAAGCCTATCCAAGATATCAGTGGGCTCATCGATAAGGGCGTGAAGAGGAAAAACTCTAGTCTGTCCGCAAAATCATTAAGGTAGAGCGCAGGCGTGCGCCTTATCACAAGAGAGAGAACATACCCAATCAATGGGACCGCGACGAACGACGGAAAAACTGCGAGTACCGATGCTGAAATGGGCACGATATTGTGCCCATTTTTGCCACTAAGGAACACGCCCATTTACGACGATGCGCCGCCGACGGTCAGCCCGCCGATCATCAGCGTCGGCTGTCCTACGCCAACAGGAACCCACTGGCCTGCCTTGCCGCAGTTGCCAATACCGGGGTCGAGCGCCATGTCGTTCCCGATGGCACGAATTTGGCCCATCGCGGTCGGGCCATCGCCGATCAAGGTCGCACCTTTCACTGGCGCACCAACAATACCGTTCTTGACGCGGTAGGCTTCGGTGCAAGAGAACACGAACTTGCCGTTCGTGATGTCGACCTGACCGCCGCCAAAGCCGACCGCATAGATGCCGTCCTTTAGATCGGCGAGGATCGCCGCGGGGTCAGCGTCACCACCTAACATATATGTGTTGGTCATGCGTGGCATCGGCAGGTGGGCAAAGCTTTCGCGGCGCCCGTTCCCTGTCGCCTCAACGCCCATCAATCGCGCGTTCTGACGGTCCTGCATGTAGCCAACGAGGATACCATCCTCGATCAGGACGTTTTTACCGGACGGCGTGCCTTCGTCATCGACGGTGATCGACCCACGACGACCTGGAATGGTGCCATCATCCAGAACGGTCACGCCTTTGGCAGCGACCTGCTGGCCGACACGTCCCGAAAACGCGCTGGTGCCTTTGCGGTTAAAATCGCCTTCAAGGCCATGACCCACAGCTTCGTGGAGCAGTACCCCCGGCCAACCCGGTCCAAGGACGACATCCATCACGCCCGCAGGGGCAGCTTCGGCCTCAAGATTTACCAGAGCGACGCGCAGCGCCTCGCGGACGGCAGGTTCCCAGTGATCGCGCGAGATCAGACCGATCAGCCCTTCACGGCCACCACCACCGTGCCCCCCAGATTCGCGGCGCCCGTTCGCATCCTCAACGATGACAGAGACGTTTACGCGGCTCATCGGTCGAATGTCTGTGACGATGGTGCCTTCGGGCCGCAGAATCACAACCTCTTGCAGCGAGGCCGCAAGGGATGCGGTCACTTGAACGACCCGACTATCCAATTCACGCGCGAAAGCATCGATTTCGTTCAGCACGTCGATCTTAGCTGGAAAGGTCGCCTGCGCGATGGGATCAACGTCACTATATAATTTTACGTTCGTAGGCTTTGGGCCGATCGCCAAAGTGCCGCCGCCCTCACCAACCGCAAGACGGGCCGTCGCGACCGCTCTTTTCAGCGAAGATTCGTCGATTGTCGTCGAATGCGCGTAGCCTGCCGTCTCTCCACGCACGGCGCGGAGGCCAAAACCTTCAGAAGAATCGTAGCTGGCTGTTTTGATACGACGATCGTCTAAAGTCAGAACTTCCGCGCGACGCCGTTCGAGAAATAGCTCTCCATCATCGGCCCCAGCAGTCGCTTCACGCAACAAAACAAGGGCTTGATCCTGATCTAGGGAGGTTTCGAAGGGGCGGAAGTGATCGGTTTTCATATTTTACTTTCGTGATATCATCTTTGACATAGGTCAAAAAAGGACAATATGCCGCCCTTGTGGTTCTTGAGTTGTGTCGCAGGATATGGGACATGCAACGCTGGATACAATGGGATTCCGGAGATTGTTCTCTTGGGTACCACACTAAGGGGAGGGGCATCAGTGCCCCTAAAAGCACAGGGTTAAAGATGCGATTGACCAATTTTGTCTCCAAGCTTTCCGCTGCCGCTGGCCTTGCACTGGCTGGCGTTGCTGCGAAAGCGCAGGAAGTGAACCAACAACTCGAAGTAATCGGTGCGCCGACACCAGGCGGCATGGGCTTCCAGCCGGCTGCGTCTGAACTCGCACGTGACCTGCAGTGGCTCGACGGTATGATCCTCGGGATCATCACCGTTATCACCCTGTTCGTCGTGGCTCTGCTGGCTATTGTGATTGTGCGCTACAACCGCCGCGCAAACCCGACGCCGGCAACATTCACCCACAACTCGCCTCTGGAAATCGCTTGGACCGTTATTCCGATCGTTATTCTGGTGTTCATCGGTGCGTTCTCGCTGCCGATCCTGTTCAAACAGCAGGAATTCCCTGAAGGTGACATCACCATCAAGGTCACCGGCAACCAGTGGTACTGGTCTTACGAATACGTTGACGACGGCGTTGCATTCGACAGCTACATGATCGGTCACCCGTCTTCGGTTCCGATGGGCTACGAAGGTCCGGAAATCGCTCCGTTCGTTCGCGACGACGCTATGGACGCTCTGATGGAGAACTTCGGCTACGATCCGTCGCTGTTTGCTCTGGCAACCGACACTGCGATCGTTGTTCCGGTTGGCGCAACTGTCGTGATGCAGGTCACTGGCGCGGACGTGATCCACTCCTTCGCTCTGCCGGCAATGGGCGTAAAACAGGACGCCGTTCCTGGCCGTCTGGCACAGCTGTGGTTCGCACCTGAAGTCGAAGGCATCTACTTCGGTCAGTGTTCGGAAATCTGCGGTAAAGACCACGCTTACATGCCGATCACTCTGAAAGTTGTCAGCCAAGAAGCCTACGACGAATGGCTGGCTGCTGCGAAAGAAGAATACCCGGCCTAATCGCCGAGTGGCAGGGCTTGTCCCCGCCGACCACAGAACACGAACGGGCGGGATTTCCCGCCCTTCGCTTCACCCCATTACCTCGTAGGAAGAGCCGCGAATGACCGACGCAAGCTTGCCAGAGACCACCCGCGAAGCCAGCATGGGCGATTACGTCGCTTTGCTGAAGCCCCGCGTGATGTCGCTCGTGGTGTTTACCGCGCTGGTTGGTCTGATCGTAGCTCCTGTGCCTGTGCACCCCTTCATCGCTTTTGTTGGCATCTTGTGCATCGCAGTAGGAGGCGGCGCTTCGGCGGCGTTGAACATGTGGTGGGATGCTGACATCGACCGCATCATGAAGCGGACTTCGAACCGCCCGATCCCCTCGGGTCGCGTTCAGCCCGAAGAAGCACTGGCCATCGGCCTTGCGCTCAGCGGGTTTTCGGTTGTGCTTTTGGGTTTGGCGTCGAACTGGCTGGCGGCTGGTCTGCTGGCGTTCACCATTTTCTTTTATGCCGTCGTCTACACGATCTGGCTAAAACGCTCGACACCGCAGAACATCGTGATCGGTGGTCTCTCTGGTGCGCTACCGCCAATGATCGGCTGGGCGGTTGCAACCGGCAGCATCACCATCGAATCGGTTCTCATGGTTGCGCTGATCTTTATGTGGACCCCACCGCACTTCTGGGCGCTGGCGATCTTTGTTAAGTCCGACTACGGCCGCGCTGGTGTGCCGATGCTGACCGAAACACACGGTCGCCGCGTCACTCGCAACCACATCATGGGCTACATGATCGCGCTGATTCCTGTGTCGATGGCTATCGTATTCACTTCGATCGGCGGCTGGGTTTACCTCGCGACCGCGATTATCATGAACCTGTGGTTCCTCAAGGCATGCTACGCCGTATGGCGCCGTGACGAAGAGACCGCAGAGGCAGACAGCTTTGCCGCCGAACGTTCGGCGTTCAAAGTCTCGCTCGCCTATTTGTTCCTCCATTTTGCAGCCCTGATGATTGATGCAGCTCTGCGCACTCAAGGGATCGGAAGCTTCTAATGACTATCCGCGTCGAACACGAACTTCACTCACGTCGCAAAGGCCGTAACTACGGTCTGCTGATCCTGCTGCTGGCTTTTGTTGGCTTGGTCTTTGGCCTGACTGTGGTCAAAGTCCTCGAACTGGGCGATGCCCGTAAATTCGAAAGCAACGATCACGTTTTGCGTCCGGCACTTTTGCCGATGGATACCCCTGCAACAACGGAGGCTAGTCAGTGACACTGTTCCCAAACCTTCAAGGCGCTAAACGCACGGTGGTCCAACTGGTCACAGTTGTGGTCGTCATGGGTGCGTTGTCTTGGGCTTCGGTTCCGTTTTACAGCTGGTTCTGCAAGGTCACGGGCTTTGGAGGTGCGACAAATGTCGTCGAAACAGCAAGCGACGTGATCCTCGAACGCGAAATGAAAATCCGCTTCGACGGCTCGACCGATCCATCTTTGCCGTGGTCGTTCAAACCCGTTCAACGCGAAATGACCGTGAAAATCGGCCAAACCGCCCTCGCCTATTACGAAGCGACCAATACCTCGAACCGCCCCGTTGCAGGTCAAGCCACCTATAACGTCGTCCCTTATGAGGCGGGTGGTTTTTTTGATAAGATCGAATGTTTCTGCTTTACCGAACAGGTTCTGCAGCCAGGTGAAACCGTGGTTATGCCCGTGAGCTTTTTTGTAGACCCCGCGATCGTTGACGATCGGGACGCAAAATACGTGCATACAATCACGCTCAGCTATACATTCTTTGAAATCCCGCTGCCGGACCAAGACACGGCAGCACTGTCCGATACGGCACCCGCCGAAACCAAACTTAACTAAAGACCAGCCGCAGGGAACACTGACATGGCTCACGCTAAGAACCACGACTACCACATTCTTCCGCCGTCGATCTGGCCGTTCACTTCGGCTGTAGCGGCCTTCATCATGCTGTTCGGCGCCGTCATGTGGATGGCAAACGACACGCCTTGGATGTTCCTGATCGGCCTCGTTGGGTCGCTTTACTCGGCAGGTGCATGGTGGGCTGACACCGTGAAAGAGAACAAAGCAGGCGACCACACTGCAGTTGTTCGCATTGGTCTGCGCTACGGCGTGATCCTGTTCATCATGTCCGAAGTTATGTTCTTCGCGGCATGGTTCTGGGCGTTCTTTAAAACCCAAATGTACCCGATGTTCACCTACGAAGGCACCTCCTACGTAGAGCCGTCCATCGTTCCGGTTGATGCTTTCCACCTGCCGCTGATCAACACCCTGATCCTGCTCTGCTCTGGTGCTGCTGTGACTTGGGCACACCACGCGCTGGTTCACGAAAACAACCGCAAAGACCTTATCCAAGGTCTGACAATCGGTATCATTCTCGGCGTATTCTTCACCATTCTTCAGGTTTACGAATACTACGAACTGATCGTGCACATGGGTTGGTCGCTGTCGGGCGATGTGTTCTACAACACCTTCTTCATGGCAACGGGCTTCCACGGTTTCCACGTCGTCATCGGTACGATCTTCCTGACCGTTTGTTTGATCCGCGCAACTCGCGGTCACTTCTCGCCTGAATCGCATGTCGGCTTCGAAGCAGCCGCTTGGTACTGGCACTTCGTTGACGTTGTATGGCTGTTCCTCTTCGCAGCAGTCTACATCTGGGGCCAAGCATAAGGTTTGCGCAGGCGGGACTTGACCCGCCGCCCATGACAGGACAATGACCGCGCGGGGACTGCCTCGCGCGGTTTCGTTTACAAAGGACGTTCGGATGCGCCGAATTCTCTTCTTGTTGACCTTTGGTTTGGGTGGCTTGGCCGTCCTGCTGTCGCTCGGCACATGGCAGATGCAACGGCTCGACTGGAAACAGGAACTCCTCGCTGAGATGGAGAGCCGCATCGCGGCCCCTGCGATACCCCTGCCCGCTGCCGCGACCGAAGCGGACGACGAGTATATCGCCGTGACGCTGACGGGCACACCAACGGGTCAAGAGCTCCATGTTCTGTCATCTGGCTCTGCTGCGGGCACGGGATACCGCGTGATTTCGGCATGGGTCACCAATGATAACCGCCGTATCATGGTGGATATGGGCGTCATGCCGCTGGAAGCAAAATCCATCGCACCAGCACTGGCCGAACAGACCGTCACAGGTAACCTATTTTGGCCTGACGATGCGGCAGCGACGTCCCCTGCCCCAGACCTCAACGCGAATATCTGGTTTGCTCGCGACACGGCTGCGATGGCAGAAGCTCTGGGCACAGAGCCACTCATGGTCGCCCTGCGCACCACGACCGCGCCTGACCGGCGTGTGACCATCGTTCCCGTAAACACAGCGGGGATCAAAAATGATCACCGCGAATATGCAATTACTTGGTTCCTGTTGGCCTTTGTTTGGGCTGTAATGACTGGGTATTTCCTCTACCGCTCCTCCAAAGATTCTAAGAAGGACTGACCGATGCGCTATATCTCGACCCGTGGACAGGCCCCCGCCCTTACGTTCGAAGAGGCGATGATGACTGGCCTTGCCCGTGATGGCGGTCTCTATGTCCCTGAAACCGTCCCGACGATGACCGAGGACGAAATCGCTGCGCTGGCTGGAAAGTCCTACGAAGAGATCGCCTTTGCCGTGATGAAGCCGTTTGTGGCAGATACCTTCACCGACGAAGAGTTCAAAGGTCTGATCGCAAAAGCCTACGCTGGGTTTGGTCACGATGCCCGCGCACCGCTTGTGCAATTGGCGCCGAACCACTTCCTTTTGGAACTGTTCCACGGACCGACCCTCGCGTTCAAAGACTTTGCAATGCAGCTCATCGGCCAGATGATGCAATTCGCGCTGGCCCGTTCAGGAAAACGCATCACCATCGTCGGCGCGACCTCGGGCGACACAGGCTCTGCCGCGATTGAGGCGTTCCGTGGCCTGGACAACGTGGATGTGTTCATCCTCTTCCCGCATGGCCGTGTATCCGAGGTGCAACGCCGCCAGATGACCACCCCGTCGGAATCGAACGTTCACGCGCTGGCGGTTGATGGTGACTTTGACGATTGTCAGGCCGCACTCAAGGACATGTTCAACGACTTTGACTTCCGTGATGAGGTCCACCTCGCAGGTGTGAACTCGATCAACTGGGGCCGTGTTCTGGCGCAGGTCGTTTACTACTTCTCCTCCGCTGTGAGCCTTGGCGCGCCGCATCGCAAAGTGTCCTTCACTGTGCCCACAGGCAACTTCGGTGACATTTTCGCGGGCTATATCGCTAAGAAGATGGGCCTGCCGATCGACCGTCTGGTCGTCGCGACGAACCAGAACGACATCTTGCATCGCACACTGGCAACAGGCGTTCAAAAGAAAGAGGGTGTGACCCCGTCGATCAGCCCGTCGATGGATATTCAGGTTTCGTCCAACTTTGAACGTGCGCTGTTCGATGCCTATGGCCGTGACGGTGCTGTGACCGCTCAGGCGATGGCAGACCTCAAGGACAAAGGGGAATTCACCATTTCCCAAGGCGCCTATGACATGCTCAAGGACACCTTCAACTCTGGCCGAGCGTCCGAGGATGAAACCCTCGAAACCATCGGCGCACAGATCAAAGCGTCGGGCGAACTTCTCTGCCCGCACTCGGCTGTTGGCGTGAAAGTGGCCGAGGGTTTCCTCGGCGCGACCCCAATGATCACATTGGCAACCGCACACCCCGCAAAGTTCCCAGATGCCGTGGAAAAAGCGAGCGGCATTCGCCCGCCTCTTCCCCCGCGCATGGCAGACCTGTATGACCGTGATGAACGGGTCACACGCGTCGCCAACGACATGGACGCCCTGCAAGCTATCATTCGGGAGCGTCGCGCGCGTTGACCATCCGCACTCACACACTATCCAACGGCTTCCGTATCGTAACCGAAGCCATGCCCAGCCTGAAATCTGCCTCTATCGGCGTTTGGGTTTTGGCAGGTGGACGCCACGAACGGATCGAACAGAACGGCATCGCGCATTTCCTTGAACATATGGCGTTCAAGGGAACGACGAACCGCACTGCGTTGCAGATTGCCGAACAAATCGAAGACGTAGGCGGCTATATCAACGCCTACACCAGCCGCGAGATGACGGCCTATTACGCACGCGTCCTCGAAGAGGACGTGACGCTTGGCCTCGACATCATTGGCGATATTCTGATGAACCCAGTGTTCAATCCCCACGATGTGGATGTTGAACGTGGTGTGATCCTACAGGAAATCGGGTTGTCGTACGACACACCTGACGACATCGTCTTTGATTGGCTGCAAGAAGCGGCCTACCCTGATCAGCCGCTTGGCCGCACCATCCTAGGTCCGTCTGAGCGAGTGTCCGCGTTCCAGAACCACGACCTACAGGGGTTCATGGATGAACATTACGCACCTGACCGCATGATCCTGTCGGCTGCTGGAGCCGTGGACCATGATGCGATCGTTAAACAGGCCGAAGCGATCTTTGGCGGGATGACATCGCGTCCAAACCTCCAGACTGTGGTTCCAGCAAAGTTCCGCAGCGGCGAAAAGCGTGAACTTAAAGCGCTAGAGCAGGTCCATTTCACATTGGGCTTTGAAGGTCCGGACTACCTGGGTCGGGACATTTTTACCGCACAGATTTATTCGTCGGCTCTGGGCGGAGGTATTTCCAGCCGTCTGTTCCAAGAGATCCGCGAAAACCGTGGCCTGTGCTACTCGATCTTTGCTCAGACCGGCGCCTATGCCGACACGGGCATGATGACGATCTATGCGGGCACATCCGCAGACGACATCGCGCAGCTATCGCAGATCACAATGGACGAGATGAAGCGTGCTGCGGACGACATGTCTGAGGCAGAAGTCGCTCGTGCCCGTGCGCAAATGAAGGCTGGTCTGTTAATGGGGCTGGAAACGCCGTCAAACCGCGCGGAACGCCTCGTCCATATGCTCTATTCCAAGGGCCGCATCATCGACCTCGAAGAAACCGTAGCGATGATCGACAACGTTTCTGTTCAGGACGTGCGCGAATTTGCGGGCAAGATGGCGGGGGAGGCAGAAATGGCAATGGCGATCTACGGCCCTGGCCATAATACACCCGATCTCGACACTCTGAAATCAAGGCTAGCTGCATAATGCTGGGTCGGCGTCGCAAGGTCAGGCTGGAAACAGACCGCATGACATTGCGGCTGCCAGATCACGGCGACTGGCGCCAGTGGGCGGACCTTCGGCAGGAAAGCCGCGAGTTTCTAACTCCTTGGGAACCCGAGTGGTCCAAGGACCACCTGAGCCGCAAGGCCTTTACCAACCGTGTGTATTGGTCCCAACGGTCGCTCGCCAATGGCACTGCCGTTCCGCTGTTCCTCATTCGCCGTGAGGATCAGGCGCTCCTCGGGGCAATCACCCTCGACAATATCCGCCGTGGCCCTGCCCAAGCGGGCACCGCAGGCTACTGGATCGGCCAACGCTACGCCCGAAACGGCTATATGCGCGAAGCGATTGATGCGCTGGTACATTACGCCTTTGTCGAGCTGGACCTGAGCCGGATCGAAGCCGGCTGTTTGCCCGAGAATACGCCCTCACGCCGTTTACTCGAAAGCTGCGGTTACAAATACGAGGGGGTGGCACAAAGTTACCTCGAAATTAACGGACGCTGGCGCAACCACGTCCTTTACGCAAACCTCCGCGCGGATCGCCGCGGGAAGGCAAATTTAGGCCAATGCTGAACTCTGCTGACGATACTTTTGTCACCCTTCTACAATCCACCATCCCTGATCTGGTGATTAAAGACGATACGGACCCCTACCTAAGGGAACCGCGCGGGCGGTTCATGGGGACGGGCGTCGTTGTTGCGCCGTCCAGCACTGCAGAGGTCTCTGAGATCGTCAAACTCTGCGCTGCGCATAAGGTTGGCATCGTCCCCTATTCTGGCGGCACTGGATTGGTCGGTGGTCAACTGATGGAAGACGGGCCCGTACCCGTTGTCCTCAGCCTTGAACGAATGAACCGTATTCGTGACATCTACCCGACAGAAAACGTGCTCGTCTGTGATGCGGGCTGCATTTTGGCGGAGGTTCAGGCAGCGGCAGAGGGCGTAGAACGCCTGTTCCCTCTCTCGCTCGCCTCCGAGGGATCGGCGCGGATCGGCGGACTCCTTGGCACGAATGCGGGCGGGTTGAACGTTCTGCGCTATGGCAACGCGCGCGCTCAGGTTCTGGGACTTGAGGTCGTAACGGCGAGCGGGGAGGTCTGGAACGGCCTTACCCGACTACGCAAAGACAACACTGGCTATGACCTGCGCGACCTGATGATCGGGTCTGAGGGTAGCCTCGGCATCATTACCGGCGCCGCACTGAAACTCTCCCCGCGCCCCGCAACGCATGGTACCGCGCTGATGGTCGTGCCGTCTCCTGCGGCTGCGCTAGATCTATTGGCGCTGGCTCAGGCGCAAATCGGCGAAGGCATCTCTGCCTTTGAACTGATGAGCAAACAGGGCATCGCGTTTTTAAACGAGGTCGGCCCAGAGGTCGCGAAACCTTTTGCCGAGACACCTGAATGGTTCGTTCTAATCGACCTCGGTTTACCCGCTGGGTTCCACCCCCAAGAGGCGCTTGAGTCGCTATTTGTCACTGCGTCTGAGGCCGATCTGGTCAGCGACGGCGTGATTGCACAGTCCGAGGCCCAGCGTCAGGCGTTTTGGGCGATCCGAGAGAGCATCCCCGAAGCAAACCGCCGCATCGGTTCGATTTCCTCACATGACATCTCTGTGCCGCTGTCGAAAATCCCTGACTATATCGTCGAGGCCACCGCTGCCCTCGCGCAGGTCGGTGAATTCCGCATCAACTGCTTTGGCCATTTGGGCGACGGCAACCTACACTTCAACGTCTTCCCAACCCAAGGCCGAACCCGCGCGGATTATGAAAACCTGCGCGGCGCGATAAAAACGACCGTCCACGACATTGTTCACAAGTTCGATGGGTCGGTCAGTGCCGAACACGGGATTGGGCGGCTCAAGGTCGATGACCTTGAGAAATATTCCGACCCGATGAAGCTATCGATGATGCGTGCGATCAAAGACGCGCTCGACCCGCAGGGCATCCTGAACCCCGGTGCGGTTCTGCGCGCGCGGGATTAACGGGCGCGCGGTTTGGCCCGCAAGGTCGGGTCGGCCGTTGTCGGATCTTCGGGCCATGGGTGTTTGGGATATTGGCCACGCATGTCTTTGCGCACATCGGCGTATGAATTCGCCCAGAAACCCGGAATATCCATCGTGACCTGCACAGGCTTTTGACCGGGTGATAGCAGCGTCACACGAAGCGGCGTTTTCCCAACGGTCGGATGGCGCGTGACGCCAAACATTTCCTGCAAACGCAGTGTGATCTGCGGATGTTCCCCGTCGTAATCAATCGGAATTTTACGCCCCAGCGGCGTTTCAAAATGCGACGGGGCCGCTTGATCCAGAACCTGTAACTGGTCCCACGACATCATTCCGCGCAGGGCGTCATGCGGGTTGAACCGCTTCCAATCGTCCGCAGAGCGCACTCCGTTCAGGTGAGGCAGCAACCAATCCTCTAGTCCCGCCATGAGGCTATCAGTGTCCATCGCGGGCAAATCAGCGCCACCCGTGCGCACCAGTTCGACCCGCGCACAGAGACGCGCCGCAGCCCCATCCAATCGCAGACCAAGGTCACGTACGCCGTCCAGCATCGCACGGGCAATCGCCTCTTCGCTGGCCTCGGACCACTGCCGATCATCGAGTGGGAGCGCGCCAAACATCTCAACGCGACGTGTTTTCACCCGACGGTCCCGCTTGGACCATTCGCACACGTCCGTCCATGCAATCTGATCCGCAAAGAGGCCACGGAGTTCGCTTTCTGAAATGGCCAGCGCCTGACGGATTTTGGCCTCACGCGGATTTCCGTCGAGGTCGGTTGCGACAATCAACCGTTGCCCAGCGAGGCCATCGCCATCTGGCATCACGGCCCCTTTGCCCCCCGACAGGATATAGCGTGGCGCATCGCCCGACCGACGCAGCCCGATACGGTCAGGATAGGCCAAGGCCGCCATCTCTGCGGGTGACAACCTGGGCTTTTCCTCGGACATTTGGGCAAAGCGTTTTGCCTCGACCTTGATCCGATCCAGCACGCTTCGGTTTACGTTTCCTTCACCTGTTCGGATGGCCCTCAGTCGCAACATCAGATCCGTTTGCCCGCCAATCATCGGATCGCGGTCCGCCAAAAGCGCGGCCAAAGGCGCTGCCTGTTTACCCGCAACCGCCAGCATATGGGCGAGCCGTGGGTGCAGCGGCATCGCGGCGATTAGCCTGCCGTGATCCGTGATCCGACCGTCAGCGTCTAACGCGCCCAGTTGATGCAAAAGCGCCTGCGCCTCGGCTAAGGTACCCTCGGGCGGAGGGGTCAGGAACGGCAAATCAGCCGCGCCCCACAGCGCCATTTCCAAGGCAAGGCCCGCCAAATCGGTCGCTTCGATCTCTGCTGGTGGGAAGGCCTGCAACGCGCCGTCTTCGCCTTTGGTCCAGAGGCGGTAACACGTGCCAGCAGCGACACGACCTGCGCGGCCTGCACGCTGCGTCGCTTCGGCCTTGGACACGCGTTCGGTGACAAGTCGCGCCATGCCAGACGACGGATCATAACGTGACCGTCGCGCACGACCTGCATCGACGACAACTCGAATATCCTCAATCGTCAGCGAGGTTTCCGCGATAGAGGTCGATAGAACAATCTTCCTCCCGCTTGAGACAGGTGCGATCGCGGCACGTTGCTGGGCAAAGGGCAGCGCACCATAAAGCGGGCGAACATCGCATTCTTTGGGCAAACGCCCCTGCAGCGCGGCCTCTGTCCGACGGATTTCACCTTCACCGGGCAGGAACACCAAAACGCCGCCCTCAGTCTGGGCAACAGCGTCAACGATCAGGTCCGCAGTTGCCGCTTCAAGGCGGCGGGCTTTGTCGAGAGGACGTTCCAAATAGACCAGATCGACGGGATAAGCGCGCCCTTCTGAGGTGATCATCGGGGCGTTGTCCAACAACCGCGCAACAGGTTCGGCATCCAGCGTCGCGGACATCACCACCAAGATCAAATCATCTCGCAAGGCTTGCCGAATTTCCCACGTCAGCGCGAGGCCGAGGTCTGCATTCAGGCTGCGTTCGTGAAATTCGTCAAAGATGATCGCACCAATCCCGGTCAGTTCGGGATCAGATTGGATCATGCGGGTCAGGATACCTTCGGTGACAACCTCGACCCTGCTGCCCGCCTTGCTATCGCCGCGCATACGGTAACCAACTGTCTGGCCCGTCTTTTCACCTAGCTGTTCCGCCAAGCGTTCCGCCGCTGCGCGGGCCGCAAGGCGACGCGGTTCGAGCATGATGATCTTGCCATCTGTGACTTTCGCGTCGAGCAACGCCAATGGCACCCGCGTGGTCTTTCCCGCGCCCGGAGGAGCCTGTAGCACGGCGCGACCTTCGACACGGAGCGCGTCGATCAGGTCAGGCAGGGCGGAGTCGATGGGAAGTGTCATATAAGGTGTTTAGGGGGCGCCGCTGGCGCGGCGCAAGGGGGCTCTGCCCCCTAACCCCCGAGATATTTACAGCACAAAGGCAGGACGATCAGTCCCACCAAGGGCCGTGATGACCTGCGCCACCATCGATGCGTTCAAAGCCGTGCATGCCAAAGAAGTCACGCTGGGCTTGAATGAGATCGGTGGTGCCACGTGCCATCGACAGGGTGTCGATGAACGAAAGCGCCGATGCGCATGCGGGTGCCGGATGGCCGTTCAGGACCGCAGCAGCGACCACACGGCGAAGCGCCGGCACGGTAGCCTTCAGACGTTCCGCAAAGGCAGGCGCAAAGACCAGCTGACCTTTTGGCATTTCACCACGGAAGGCCGCGGAAATATCGTCGAGCAGAGCCGAACGAATGATGCAACCTGCACGCCAGATCTCAGAAATACGAGCGAAGTCGAGCGACCAATTGTATTCCTCTGATGCAGCGGCCAAGAGGCGGAAACCTTGAGCGTAAGCGATGATACGCGCTGCGAGGAGAGCATCGGCGTAGTCTTGCTCTGACAGGTCAACGGCCGTGCGGGCGCCCGAGAGGATCGCTTCCCCGTCGATGCGGGTTTCTTTTTCCGACGACCAAGAGCGCGCCGCAACAGCGGCTTCGATGGCGGAGGCCGATTGACCGAGGCGGAGAGCTTCGATCAAGGTCCAACGTCCTGTGCCTTTTTGGCCAGCGCGGTCGAGGATCACATCAACCGCAGGCGTACCCGTTTTGCTATCAACGGCCTGAAGAACCTTACCCGTGATTTCCACCAGATAAGATTGCAGAGCGCCAGTATCCCACGATTCAAAACGTGCACCGATGTCAGCAGGCGACATTCCCTGACCGTAGCGCATGATCCCGTAGAGTTCAGAGATCATCTGCATATCGGCGTATTCGATGCCGTTGTGGACGGTTTTGACAAAATGCCCTGCCCCATCGGGACCAAGGTGATCGGCACAAGCCTCGCCATTGAACTTTGCTGCGATGGCTTCGATGACGGGGCGGATACCAGCCCATGCTTGGGGCGTACCACCAACCATGATCGACGGACCGTGACGAGCACCTTCTTCACCACCCGAAACGCCCATACCGATAAAGGTCAGGCCACGGCCCTCGACCAAAGCGGTGCGGCGGCGGGTATCGTGGAAATCGGTGTTCCCTGCGTCGATGATCGTGTCACCTGGTTCGAGCAGATCACAAAGCTCCTCGATCGATGATTCGACGGGATTGCCCGCGGGCACCATGAGGATGATCGCACGGGGCGCAGGCATATTGCGCGCCATATCCGCAAGGCTCGCGTGCGAGGTCAATTTTGCAGCGAGATCGCCCGCTTCGGCAACAAATTCAGCGGTGACATCGGTGGAACGGTTGGCAACATGGAGCGCAAATCCGTTGTCGAGGATATTGAGCGCAAGAGCGCTGCCCATTGTACCCAGACCATAGAGGCCAAGGTTGGCAAGTTGAGTCATTTAAAAACGTCCTTTTCGGGTTCGTTGTTTGCCTCTCTCTGGGTGCTCTGATAAGGCTTGGCCAATGAAATATAAACGTCCCTAGGCGAATATATGGTACCTTTTTTGCGCACAGCTTGGACCGAAGTCGTGTCCCCAATGTTGAACCGCCCCGCGTTGGTTCAGATTGCGGCGCTGTGCATGCGTGAAACCAAGTCCGGTGATGAAGTGCTTTTGGTCACATCGTCCAATGGCCGTTGGATTCTCCCCAAAGGTTGGCCCATCGACGGAATGAGTGGCTCGCAGACTGCATTGCAGGAAGCATGGGAAGAGGCGGGGGTCAAAAATGCCCGCGCCGCAAAGGAACCTGTCGGCACCTATGACGGGAAAAAGACCGTCGATAACGGGATCGAACGCGACTGCCGCGTCTATGTCTACGCGATCGAGGTCGAAAAACTGGCCAACAAATTCCCTGAGAAGGACAAGCGCAAGCGCAAATGGGTACCGTTTGACCGCGCAGCAGAGTTCGTTGAAGACGCCGATATGGCCGAATTTTTGCGAACCCTTAACGGATAGTGCTGCAAAGAAATGGTTGCAATCGTATCGGGTAATCCTTACCCGACTTGCCAATTGTAACACTTTCATGACGGGCCAATCTGATGACCTCAGAAGACAAGTCGAGCTGGAAAACCCTCGATCGCGATCTTAACCGGATTTCGACGCTCGAAACGGCGACACTGTATGTGTCGCGTCCCATGATCGGCTTCGGGCTCGGTCTGACCTTTATGGTGCTTGCTGGCTTTGGCGCCGCATTCGTGTTTGGCCTTGGCTCTGGATCTGCCGTGGTCGTGGCTGCTGCGGTTTTTGGGGCCTATATGGCGCTCAACATCGGGGCCAATGACGTTGCGAATAACATGGGACCTGCGGTGGGCGCGAATGCGCTTACCATGGGCGGCGCGATTGTCATCGCGGCCCTGTGTGAAAGTGCGGGTGCTCTGCTGGCTGGCGGTGACGTCGTCTCGACTATTTCCAAAGGGATTATCGACCCAGCGGGCTTTGACAGTTCGATGATGTTCATCTGGGCGATGATGGCGGCGCTGGTGTCGTCTGCTCTCTGGGTGAACCTTGCAACTTGGATCGGCGCACCTGTCTCCACGACCCACTCTGTTGTGGGTGGCGTAATGGGCGCGGGTATCGCGGCGGCAGGTCTGGCCACCGTGAACTGGACGTCGATGGGCCAAATCGCAGCAAGCTGGGTAATTTCGCCAGTTCTGGGCGGCGCAATTGCTGCGCTGTTTCTGTGGTTCATCAAAACCTTCATCATCTATCGTGAAGACAAAATCGCAGCCGCGCGCCGTTGGGTGCCTGTTCTGATCGGCATCATGGCTGGTGTATTTGCTGTTTACCTCGCGGTGAAGGGCCTGAAGAAGCTGATCTCTATCGACCTCGGGCCTGCACTGCTCATCGGTTTGGCTGTTGGCGTTGCGACCTACCTTCTGTCGTCGCCTTACATCCGTAAGAAATCCCAAGGCTTGGAGAACCGTAACAAGTCGCTCAAGGTGCTGTTCGGTCTGCCGCTGGTGATCTCTGCGGCGCTGCTGTCCTTTGCGCACGGCGCGAACGATGTTGCGAACGCTGTTGGCCCGCTTGCTGCAATCGTTCACACCCAAGAGTTCGGTGAAATCGCGGGCAAAGTGCACATTCCGATTTGGGTTATGGTGATCGGCGCGTTGGGCATTTCCTTCGGCCTCGTGACCTTTGGTCCCAAGCTCATCCGCATGGTTGGCTCTCAGATCACAAAATTGAACCCGATGCGCGCATACTGCGTGGCTCTCTCTGCAGCGATCACCGTGATCGTCGCGAGCTGGCTGGGTCTGCCTGTGTCGTCGACCCACATCGCGGTTGGTGGTGTGTTCGGCGTGGGTTTCTATCGTGAATGGGATCACAGCCGCCGCGCACGCAAATTGAACCTCGATATGCCAGAAGCGAAGCGCCTCGCTCCCGAAGAGCGTCGCCGCCGTAAACTGGTGCGTCGTAGCCACTTTATGACCATCGTCGCGGCATGGGTGATTACCGTGCCCGCAGCGGCTGGCCTGTCGGCTGTTGTGTTCTACGTGCTCAACGGCATCTTCGGTCACTGATCTAGGTCTAACAACCAAACGCAAAAGGCGGACCCTTGGGCCCGCCTTTTTCATTTCTAACCTACCGCTAGATCAGACGCCCAAGCACCAACGCATCACAGCCTTTTGTGCATGCAGACGGTTTTCCGCTTCGTCAAAGATCACCGAATGCGGGCCATCCATCACGGCGCTGGTCGCCTCATCGTCACGGTGGGCGGGCAAGCAGTGCATAAACAACGCATCAGGCTTTGCCGCTGCCATCAACTGTTCGTTCACCTGATAGCCCCGCAGTTGGTTATGACGGCGCTCGCGTGCTGACACGGGATCATGCATCGACACCCATGTATCGGTGACAACCAGATCGGCGCCTTCGACGGCTTTCATCGGATCGCGTTCAATCACGATGTTCGCACCTTTGGCGCGGGCCTCTTCAACAAAGACCGCTTCGGGATCGAGCGAAGACGGGCCAGTGAAGGTCAGATCAAACCCGAACTGACCAGCCGCATGGATAAAGGACGCGCAAACGTTGTTGCCGTCACCCGACCAAACGACCTTTTTCCCCGCGATTGAACCGCGGTGTTCTTCGAAGGTCTGAATGTCCGCCATGATTTGGCAGGGGTGGGTGCGGTTGGTGAGGCCGTTGATCACTGGCACGGTCGCATATTCTGCCATCTCAAGCAGCGTTTGCTCTTCGAACGTGCGGATCATGATCATGTCCACGTAGCGCGACAGAACCCGCGCGGTGTCTGCAATCGTCTCACCATGGCCTAACTGCATATCCGCACCAGATAGCACCATCGTTTGACCGCCCATCTGGCGCACACCCACATCGAACGACACGCGGGTACGGGTCGACGGCTTTTCAAAGATCAAAGCGACCATGCGACCATCAAGCGGTTTATCGTCGTCAGCAGACCCTTTGGGACGACCGTTACGAGCCGCTTTCATCGCTTTGGCGTTATCAATGATCGCCCGTAGATCGTCGGACGAGGTGGTGTGGATATCAAGGAAGTGTTTCATAGTGTTTTCTTTCGTCGTCGGGATCGGGTCAGCGCCCCTCACCCGCGAAGGTTCAATGCCATCAGACGATCAGGCTTGCTCCAGTTTCGTTGCAGTCGTGTCGAGGCGTGTAACGGCCTCGGAAATGTCTTCGTCGGTAATGTTCAAAGCTGGCAGAAGGCGCAGCACGTTGTCACCCGCAGGCACGGTCAGAACGCCAGCGTCATAGCCTGCTTTGACCACATCCGTGTTGGTGACTTTGCATTTTAGGCCGAGCATCAGGCCAGACCCACGCACGCCCTCGAACACGTCAGGGTGTGCCGCAACCAAACCCTCGAGCTTTTGGCGCAGCAGTGCCGCCTTACGGTTCACCTCTGCCAAAAACGCATCATCCGCGATGGCCTTCATCACTGCATTCCCAACCGCACAAGCGAGTGGGTTGCCGCCGTAGGTCGACCCGTGGGTGCCTGCCGTCATGCCAGATGCCGCGTCTTCAGTGGCCAGAACAGCGCCCAGTGGGAAACCACCGCCGATGCCCTTGGCGACCATCATGATGTCAGGTGTTACGCCCGACCATTCATGCGCAAAGAGCTTGCCCGTCCGGCCCATACCGCACTGAACCTCGTCGAGGATCAACAGGATGCCATGTTGATCGCACAGATCGCGCAACCCCTTGAGGCACTGATCAGGCAGCGGACGAATGCCGCCCTCGCCCTGAACGGGTTCAATCAGGATCGCGCAAACGTCAGCCTCTGCCGCAGCAGCGGTCAGTGCGTCGTGATCCCCCCATTTCAGGTGCTTGAACCCAGGAAGGAGCGGACCAAAGCCCTTGGTCATCTTCTCGGAGCCTGCCGCAGCGATACCAGCGGACGAACGACCGTGGAACGAACCTTCAAAAGCGATGATGGTCGTGCGCTCTGGCTGACCTTTTTCATAGTGATACTTTCGCGCCATTTTCACAGCGAGTTCGCAGGACTCTGTCCCCGAATTGGTAAAGAATACCGTATCCGCAAAGGTCGCAGCAACCAAACGGTCCGCCAGTTCCTGCTGTGCAGGAATGTTATAAAGGTTCGACACGTGCCACAGCGCGTTCGCTTGGGTCGTCAGGGCTGCCACCAGATCAGGGTGCGCATGGCCAAGAGCATTCACCGCAATCCCTGCCCCAAGGTCGAGATAACGTCGGCCCGATGCCTCCACCAGCCAAGAGCCCTCGCCAGAGACGAAAGACAGAGGTGCACGGTTATAAGTCGGCAAGACTGAGGGGATCATGGATAAACCCTTTGTAAATAGAAGCCTGATTGGTGCCGCAGGGGCAAAGGCGTGTCAATGTATAAGGAAGTCAGATGGATGCGCAAAAAGGCGCACGGCGCTAAAAATTAGCGTCGGCGTCGAATCAGTGTGATTTTCGCATTGGTCACCATGGGGCCGCGTATAGGCGACCCCGAGATATTCGCAAAGGGTTTTGTCAGGCTTTCAACCGGTAGCCGCGCTTGAACCAATACCAGCAGATCGAGGTGACGACAGCACAGGCCAAAATGGCCACCCAGAGGCCGCGCCAAGGGCTTCCGTCCGACACACCGATCATGCCGAAACGAACACCGTCGATAATGTAGAAGAACGGGTTCACGTGGCTGAGTTTGTTCAACACAGGCGGCAAAGCGTCGATGGAATAGAATGTCCCCGACAAAAACGACAACGGCGTCACAACAAAATTCGAAATCGCAGCAAGTTGGTCGAACTTATTGGCGAAAATGGCTGCGATGATGCCCAAACCGCCCATAAACACAGCGCCAAGCACCACAAAAACCAGAACCCACTGCGGATGTTGCATCCCGACGCCGAGGAACAGCCAGACGCCAATTGCGATCACCACGGCGACCAATAGGCCACGCGCAACCGCGCCTGCGATGTAGCCAGTTACCAATTCACCCGCCGACAAGGGCGGCATCAGCGTGTCCACGATATTGCCCTGCACCTTGGCTGAGGTGAGCGACGAGGACGAGTTCGCAAACGCATTCTGGATCACCGTCATGGTCAGGATACCCGGCGCGAGGAAGTGCATGAACGGCACGCCCATCACGGCACCCCGCTGTGATCCAATCGCGATGGTAAAGATCAAAAGGAACAGGCCAGCGTTGATCAACGGCGCCATAAGCGTCTGCGACCAGACGTTGAGGAATCGCAAAACTTCGCGGCGGCAGAGGGTATAAAGACCCAACCAGTTCACTTTTCCGAACCTACGCACACCCATTCCGGCATCTTGTGACATCTTTGCCTCCGTTTTCGCGATTCGAACGCTTGTATCCCGCGCCCACGTGCTTAGAATAGTCCCTTGACCAATGATGCAAGGTCGGATGCGCAAATGCGCCCGCCCAATTAGCCAAAGGAACGTAATATGTCCTGGACCGACGAACGCGTCGAGCTCTTGAAAAAGATGTGGGGCGAAGGCCAGTCGGCCAGCCAGATCGCCAAAGAACTTGGCGGGGTGACCCGAAATGCGGTCATCGGTAAGGTGCATCGTCTTGGCTTGTCGAACCGCACAACTGGTGCGGCTCCTGCAGCGCCCGCAAAACCTGCCAAAGAAGCAAAGCCCGCAGCACCCAAGGTCGCTAAGGCGGAACCAAAACCCGCAGCGGCTGCAGCGCCCAAGCCGAAGGCAGAGCCGAAACCGGCTGAAACGACCCTCGCGCCGATTCCGATGAGCCCTGCGCGCAAGGCGATTATCCCAGCTGGCCAGCCTCTGCCGCCGCAGCCCTCTGCAAACGAAATCTCGCCCGAGGCGCTGGCTAAGGTTAACGAAGTCGAAAAAACCGCAAAGAAACTATCGCTGATGGAACTCACCGAACGGACCTGCAAATGGCCGATTGGTGACCCCGCAACGCCTGACTTCTGGTTTTGTGGTCTGCCGACCCAACAGGGTAAGCCGTACTGCGAAGCCCACGTTGGCGTGGCCTTCCAACCGATGAGCGCCCGCCGCGACCGTCGTCGCTAAGCGTTCAGCACAGATCATACCGAATGAAACCCGCCTCTGACGGCGGGTTTTGTTTTACAAACTGACGGACGCCGTTCTAGCGTCATCGCATGACATTCAGTGATGACACCCGCGCCCGCATCCGTGACAGCTTTGCCAAACAATCGGCCATGGCATTGATCCATGCCGAAATTCCCGTGATCGAAGAAGGCCGCGCCGAGATTGAAATCCCGCACTGGGACGGCGTTCTCCAGCAGCACGGATATGTGCACGGTGGCGTCGTTGGAATGATTGCGGATTCTGCGGCGGGCTATGCTGCGATGACGGTCGTGCCTGAGGGAACATCCGTTCTTACCGTTGAATATAAGATCAACATGGTTGCCCCAGCGAATGGCGATAAGATCGTCGCCAAAGGATCGGTGCTGCGGGCGGGGCGGACCCTCCTGTTGACCAAGGCCGACGTCTATGCGGTCAAGGATGGCACCGAAACGCTCTGCGCAGTGATGCAACAGACCATTATGGCCATGCACGGCAAAGGCGAACGCTAAGCGGCGACAAACTGTTTCCCCTGCGTAAAGGCATATGCGTACAAGGCTCATTTGTTATATACAGCACAGAGGAAGCCTCAACCGCGCAGGCTCACTTCATAGGTGTTCGAATGTCGTTTCGGTGGTTTTTGGGGTTTGTTTTCGTTAGCTTAATTAGCTGCGGTGAAACCGCGCCTCGTGCCGAGAATGCACGCATTCTACTTTTGGGCGATTCTATGATGGCCTTTAATCGCGGCTCTGGAGCAGCCGTTTCAGATGCGATTGAGGATCAACTCGGCGAAGAAGTCGTTGATCGTTCGGTCCCTAGCGCACGGATCAACTACGCGCTGCCTGTCAGCGGTGCGGCTGGCCTCAGCATCCCGAAACAAGTGATCGACGGCCCGTGGGAATGGGTGGTCATGAATGGCTATGGCAACGACATTCTTTTCGGCTGCGGGTGCCGCGCCTGCGACCGTCAGGTGGATCGCCTGATCAGTGCGGATGGTCTGTCAGGGTCGATACCAGAGTTTGTCGCCACCCTGCGTGCGCGTGGTGCAAAGGTGATCTACTCTGGCTACCTCAGAACCCCCGGTGTCCAAGCCCCCGTCGAGAGCTGCGGTATAGTCGGCGACGAACTAGATCGTCGCCTGGCGCTCATGGCCGCCGCGGACAATGGTGTCACCTTTGTTGCGATGTCCGATCTCGTGCCCTATGGCGACCGCAGCTATCATGGCCTCGACCTAATACACCCATCGCCCAAAGGCAGTCAGGCTATCGGCGCACGGATCGCGGAAATCATCGCTGCAAACGACTAGCGCCCGTTTTCCCGTTCCGCCCATTGGCGTAGCGGCTCCATCGCGGCGAGCAATCCTTCGCCCTGCGGGGTCAGCGCATATTCAACACGCGGCGGGATTTCGGCAAACGCCGTGCGGCTGATCAAACCATCGCGGGTCAATTCATCCAAGGCCGCACTCAATACCTTGTCCGACACACCTGGCAAGGCATCCTTCAGATCGCCATATCGCAGAGTCCCGCGAGACAGCACATCCAACACCCGCGCCTTCCAGCGCTTGGACACGAGGCCCATCGCCAGCTCATAGGGGCAATCTGCGCTGCGGGTGCGGTAGGAATACTTCATTCCTTACCAATACGTGAGCGAACCACCCCCTGTCTAGCACCACTTCCCAGAGGCCAATTCCGGCGCTATACGCGCCCCATGTCCCAGAACCCGCCAAACCTCCGCCCCGACCTTGCCCCGAAACCTCGCTTTTCGGAGCCGAAACGTGACGGCCAGCCGACCATCGGCATGGTGTCCCTCGGTTGCCCCAAGGCCTTGGTCGACAGTGAACGCATCCTGACACGCCTGCGGGCCGAAGGCTATGCGATCAGCCCCGACTATTCGGGCGCGGACGCTGTAATTGTGAACACCTGCGGGTTTCTCGACTCGGCCAAGGCGGAAAGCCTTGATGCCATCGGTGAAGCCCTCGTGGAAAATGGCAAAGTGATCGTAACCGGCTGTCTGGGCGCCGAACCCGATTACATCCGCGAACACCACCCGAATATCCTCGCTGTCACGGGGCCGCACCAATACGAACAGGTGCTCGATGCTGTGCATGGCGCTGTCCCGCCGTCACCCGATCCATTCATCGACTTGCTGCCAGCCTCGGGCGTGAAACTCACCCCGCGCCACTACAGCTACCTCAAGATCTCTGAGGGCTGTAACCACAAGTGCAAGTTCTGCATCATCCCCGACATGCGCGGCAAACTCGCCTCGCGTCCTGCCCATGCCGTTATCCGCGAGGCGGAAAAGTTGGTCGAAGCGGGCGTCAAAGAACTGCTCGTCATCTCGCAAGACACCAGCGCTTATGGCGTCGACATCAAACACGCGACCGAACGGGACCACCGCGCGCATATCACCGACCTTGCCCGTGATCTGGGCAGCTTGGGCGCTTGGGTGCGGCTGCACTACGTCTACCCCTACCCGCACGTGCGTGACCTGATCCCGCTGATGGCAGACCGCCTGATCTTGCCCTATCTGGATATTCCGTTCCAACACGCGCACCCTGACACGCTCAAACGCATGGCACGCCCTGCAGCGGCGGCCAAAACGCTGGACGAAATCGCGGCGTGGCGGTCGGTCTGCCCTGATATCACGCTCCGCTCGACCTTTATCGTCGGCTACCCCGGTGAAACCGAGGCCGAGTTCCAGACCCTCCTGGATTGGCTGGACGAGGCGCAACTCGACCGCGTGGGCTGCTTCCAATACGAAAACGTGGATGGCGCACGGTCGAACGACCTGCCCGATCACGTCCCTGATGAGGTAAAGCAAGACCGCTGGGACCGCTTTATGGAAAAGGCCCAAGCCATTTCCGAGGCCAAGCTACAGGCCAAAGTCGGCAAAACCCTCGAAGCGATCGTGGACGACATCGACGAGGACGGCATCGCGACCTGCCGCACATGGGCCGACGCCCCTGAAATCGACGGCAACCTATTTATCGACGACGGCACCGAAGGGTTGTCGGTGGGTGATATTGTTACCGTTGAGGTAGATGAGGCAGGCGAGTATGATTTGTGGGGTGTTTTGAAGGGAGCTTAATAAAATTTTAAATTTCCTGATTGAATAGCATCATTCAATCGGTAGCCTTTTCCTGTCAAAGTAGCGACTTTGTGCCCAACCGAATTTTTCGCAGTTATCGCGATACCTTTTTTCTCCAGAGTAACCAACGCCTCTATAATTTCAATTTTGGCCCGATGACGGTCCCCATGCCCTAAACGATTCAAGGTACTATTTGAAATATCAAAACTTGCTAAGGTTATTTCTCCCTCCACAGCCAACAGGTTCAGCGCTTCCACTTCTGGTTGCCCAAGCTGTTGCAACTCAAGGAAATCTTGATCTGACATTCCCAAGACATTCTCAGCATGTTTAACCGCATCCGATCCTACTTCTTTTTCTAACTCGTTTCGGGCTCTCGCAAGTTTTCCAATTTCCTCCTCTCTTTGTTTCGCTCTTTTTTCTCGTTCACTTTCACGCTCATCTTCAAACTTTGCTCGCTGACTTCTCAAGTTATGAGCCTGCTTTTCAATCAGCATCTTATGTTCGGCCGTTGCCCAATTATTCACTTTCGAAATTGCAAATGAGGTTGCGGGTAAAATCATGGTTAAAAGCAAACCCAAAACCAATGGCTGCCAAACAAGCTGGTAATGATCATTTGTCGCACGGAAGAGTTCCATCCGTTCTTCAAACTTTGGCGTAGCCCAAATCAGAAGTGCGTAATCTTGCCAGTTAATAGCTATGTGAGACAGGATGAACGACGCAATAAGAGGGTGTTTAACTCTCGACACCCAACCCTCTAAAAAAGACCTAACGAAATCGTCCACTACAAACCAACCTAATATTCAACCCTAGCGCGATACACCACTATACGGCTCGGCAATATTTGTCAGCTTAAATTCAAGAACGAATACCTACACCCCCTCCAAATAAATCCTGACCGCTTCCTGCACGTGGCGGAACCTGTCTCCGCCGAGGTGTTTGCCGCCGAACCAGCGGGTGACGCAGATGAGGTGTCCTCGGAGTCCTTCGCGTTCTAGCATGCGCACGATCACCATGCCCGCGCCGCTTTCGCCGTCGTCGTTTTTCAGCGGCCCATCGTCGAGCAGGACGGCCCATGTGTTATGGGTCGCTTTGGCGAATTTCTTGGTCTTACACAGCTCTTTGATGAACGCCTTTGCGTCCTCTGCGCTGTGACATGGCGCGCCAGAGACCGCGTATTTCGACCCGCGGTCGCTGATAACATTGTCGATGATCTTCATGCCCGCGACCCTAATCCGCGACGGCCGCAGGCGAAAGGGTTACTCGCTGATGGCAGCGTTATCTTGGGTCGTGATGCTCTGCAGATAGGACAGGATAAAGTCCTGCACGACGGGATCGGTGATGCCCACATGGCGCATCTTGGTCCCTGGCATAAAGCCATCGTTGTCCTCCATCCACGCCCGCAGCGCGGCAGGGGTCCAGACGATGCCAGAGGCCGCCAGAGCGGTGGAGTAATCGTAGTCCGCAACGGTCCCAGCCCCACGGCCGACAACGTTCACGAGAGGCGGGCCATAGCTCGGGTCGGTGGGGTTGTCAGCGTGGCAACGGTGGCATTCTGCGTCAAAGAGTTTCTCGCCTGCCTCAACTTTGATCTCGTTGTAGGAGTCCGCAAAAATTGGCGTGGACAGCGCGATCAGCGCAAGGGTCGCAGCAGTTTTAAAGTAGGTCATAGTGCCCTCCTGAATGAATGTGCCAAGGCTACGCCTCTGGGCAGCAGGAGGGTTGACCCAGATCAACGAATACGGGTCCGAGCCTAATCCTTTGGTCGTAGAAATCGCAATTAAAGCGCGGAAAGCATCACCCAGAGGAGGAAAACAACGGCCGCGGTGATCGTATAAACCTCGACCCGACCAAGTTGGACCATGCGAACCTGTGGCGGCGGATTATGGAATTCGACACGCGGTTTCGGCGGTTTGATCTCGTTCACGACACCCTCTTTCAAGAGCGCCATCAAAAGCTGATCGCCTGTAAGGGAGTCACCGTATTGGGTGCTAATCCGGACCGTCGGCCAGAGCGGAAATTGAGAAAGTTGGCCATCTTTGCCCTCGACCGTCATCGCGAGGACCGATGTGTCGATCACATCAAACCCGATGATCGTCACACTGTCGCTTGGGCTATCAGGCCGCCCTGCATCATGGATCACGGTAGCAGGCAGGAGGGATTTGACTGTGTAACTCATCCCGGAACTGCCGGCCTTTCATCAATCTATCAGCGCAGCCTTAATACGGTCCAAATGCGCGCAACCTTGCCATACACCACAACTACTATCGACGCTGACCCAGCCCCGCGGCCTGTAGCGTCGAGCACACACACGGCATTTTGCCAAAAGCTCGTCCGCCTGCACTTCGTCCACATATCCATCTGCTAATGCGGCAAGAATGTCTGCCGCGCAGGGCGGAACCTGTGTCATCGTAAAGGCTGTCTTAAAGTCAGAGTGTCTTAGCGCCGTCATCTCACATCCCGCAGCCTAGCGTGTGTTTCATTTGGTTAGGATAACGGTTCCAAAGGGAGGCATTTTACATACCACTGACAAAAAATACTGACCGAGTGAAAAATTTCGACGGACTTTGGATTAGTCAGCGTTTCACCATCAGCATTTGATCAATCTGGATTATCGAGATGAAACACCTTCGCACCTATGCAACCCCCATCACCATCGGGACCTTCCTCATTATGGGGGCGACCGGTATTTTAATGTTCTTCCACACCAATACGACGCTGAACAAAGTCGTCCATGAGTATGTCGGTCTGGTGATGGTAGCGGCGGTCATTCTGCACGTCATCCTGAACTGGCGCGCCTTTCAGACCTATTTCAAACGGCCCGTTGCACTGACGCTGATGACAGCCTCTGCGGTGATATTGGCCGCGTCGTTTGTGTCGCTCGGCGATGATGCAGGTGATGTTCGACCTAACATCCTCGCCCTGCAAATGGTCAGCTCGGCCCCGCTGACCGACCTCGCACCTCTGATGGGGACTGATGCAGAGAGCCTCATTGCGAAACTGGCAGATCAGGGCGTGACCGCAACAGCGGATCAGACCCTGATGGACCTCTCTGATGGTGACATGCGCGGCGCGATCACCCTGCTCTCTGCCGTCAAAGGTTAAGCGGGTTCGCTCGTCAATTCGGCAAAGGACGCTTTGTTCTGACAATACTGCGGGGGTTCGTCTCCCGCAGATGCGTTTTTAAGCCAATGCTTGCAATGTTCGGGAGATGGGCACGCGCGGCAACGGGTGATGTGATCCGCATAGTCCGCCGTTGAGATGCGACCATCGCGCATGGCTTCCGCCAGATCGACCTCACAATGCTTCGCCATAGCGAGAGTCAGCCAAAAATGTTCCCGAATATCGCCCAACCGCTGCATCGGTTCATCCTTTGTATGTCTTAATCCAATCAAGCAGCGTTGTGCGCCAAGTCACTAAGGCCCGCATTGCGCCAGATCAAAACGGCGCACCGTTGACGCATATCAAGGCAACCTTCCCGCATCAGGTCTAGGGTCCCCAATCAAACACGAACAAAGGATGACGCTATGACAGAGACCACCGCCGCGATTGCCACCAATGCTCAGGACCCCTCTGTCGAGGTCAAACCGTCAGCCCCTCATCGTCGCCAGACGCGCATGGCCCGCATCCCCTATGAGGCTGAGAAAGCAAAACTTCAGGCGGAAATGCTCAAAGTGCAGCACTGGGCGCAGGAAACAGGCCAGAAATTCGTCATCCTGTTCGAGGGCCGTGATGCTGCGGGCAAAGGCGGCACGATCAAACGGTTTATGGAGCATCTGAACCCGCGTCATGCGCGGGTTGTAGCACTGAATAAACCGACCGAAACGGAACGCGGTCAGTGGTTCTTTCAACGCTATATCGAACATCTGCCAACGGCGGGCGAAATGGTGTTCTACGACCGCAGTTGGTATAACCGCGCAGGCGTCGAACGGGTCATGGGGTTCTGTGAACCCAACGAATACCTAGAGTTTATGCGCATGACTCCCGACCTCGAACAGATGCTCGTGCGGTCTGGTATTAGGCTCTATAAATACTGGTTCTCAGTGACCAGAGACGAACAACTTCGCCGCTTTAAGGCACGCGAAACCGATCCACTGAAGCAGTGGAAGCTGTCCCCGATTGACAAGGCGTCGCTCGACAAATGGGATGACTATACTGAGGCAAAAGAGGCAATGTTCTTTTACACGAACACCGCTGATGCGCCGTGGACCGTGATTAAATCGAACGACAAAAAACGGGCGCGGATCAATTGCATGCGCCATTTCCTGTCGACCCTCGATTATCCGGGCAAAGACCCGTCAATCGCCGTATTGCCCGATCCCGAAATCGTAGGCTCTGCGGATAAGGTTATCCATACCGACGAACATATTCTGGGCAAGGCGCTCCACCCCGAAACGCGCAAGGTCAGCCGGTCGTCACGAGCCTAAACAGGATTACGAGCCAAGCCATCCCGACGCCAACGGCAGAAACTGCGACAGCGGCGCTGCCAGCGTCCTTGGCTTGGCCTGCGCGGTCACGTCGCTGGGTTGAGATGTCGTCGACAACGCGTTCAATCGCCGTGTTGATGCACTCCATCGCCAAAACGAACACACCGCCCATGATGATCAATGCGGTTTCACCCGCCGTCAGCGGCAAAATCACAGCCAATGGAATCGAGATCGCATTGGCCCAAATCCACTGCATCAGCGATTGTTCTGTCTTCCAAACGTGAACCCAGCCTTGCCATGACCATATAGCACGTTGGCGAATGCGCATAATACCTTGCATGATTTTTCCCACTGACCGCTCCTCCCTGCCGTTGGTGCAGAGAAGTCTAATTGGGCGCTCATAGCAGCGCGAGTTAAAAGCTATGTGTCAGTTTCAGATTGCACCCACTGCACGGCGCACCGCCGCAACACGGTCCGCATTCGCAGGGTGAGAGCCGAGGAACTGATCCCCTGGGTCAGGAATACGGGCAAAGAATGCGGCGCCGCGCAGCGCATCATACCCTGCAGCCGTCACGATACGAGCGGCCATCATATCAGCCTCCAACTCGTAATCCTTGGAATAGGCGCGGGACGCCACAGCAGCGCCGATCTCACGTGCGGCCTGCACATTCGAGGGAAGCCCGGTCCCTGCAACACCCGCCAACTCGCCAAATATCATCGCACCTACCGCAGCGTTGCGCTGTGTCCGTTCCAGGTGTCCCGCGATATGGTGCGAAGCTTCATGCGCCAGAACAAAGGCAAACTCGTCCTCGTTCTGGATGTCATCCAGCAGAGCCAACGTAAACGCGATCACAGGACGCCCCGACCGATCCACGGTCTGAAACGCGTTGGCCTGCGCACCGGGGGTGTCATCGATCACAATACGAAAGTCACAGTTCCTGCGCGCATCTGTTCGAACGCAGATCTCTTCGACAAAGGGTTCCACGTCCTGCACCACGGCCACGAACATATTCGCGGTTTGGCGATCAGGCGTAACTGTAACTGCCTTGGGCACGACGGTGGCCACGGTGATTGGTGGCATCGAACAGCCCGCCAACCCGAAAACACCGAACATGAGAATGAGGAACGCCCGCATCGGCCTCTCGCTTAGTTTTCTGGCAGCATATCATTCCGCCTGTCGCTCGTAAGCCCCCGTTCCATCATCCTCACGGGATTGGCATCGCCTCTTTTCAAGTCGCGATTGCGGGTCTAGGCTGATCTCATGTTTACGATTGAACACGATTTCGACGCCACCGTCGTTACCCTTGTCGACGAGGACGCAGCCTTCTTGCAAGAAGATGTGACCGTTTCCGCGTTTGAGGATTGCATCACGGTTCAACAATTGGACCCGCGCACCGATCAGGTCGTTAAAATTACCCTGTCGCTGAGCCAGCTCCGCGATCTTGAGGCGGCATTGGACCTACCCGAAGGCGTCTATCGTCTGCGTAAGGACGGCTAGACGATCCGAAACACCTTATCCCGCGATGTTGCCCCACGGATCAGATCGAGCCGCGTTTTGGGAACGCCCAGCGCCTTGGACAGCAGCTTGACCACCGCTTTATTCGCTTTCCCGTCCTCTGGCACAGTGGTCACGTAAACACGGATCGCGTCGTCTTCGACGAGGATACGATCACGGCTCGCCTTTGGGGTCACCCGAACAGCGATTTCAGCGCCCTCTAAGGCAAGATGGGAAAGATCAGTCATGGCGACGGGTTTAATCTGCGGCTGCGTATAATTCTACCGATTGAATTCGATCCCGTTAATGCCGATATCCCTAATGAAGCAGGAGATTTTGATGACCGACACGACTATTCCGCCCCTCACTCGAAATGACGCCGCCCTAGATTTCCTTTTGACCCGCCGGTCGCGTCCCGCAAAAACAATCAAAGGGCCGGGACCAGATCGTGCCGCATTGGAAACCATACTGACCGCCGCAGCCCGCACACCCGACCACGGCGCATTGGTACCATGGCGGTTCATCGTGTTGGGCAAAGAGGCACTGGAAACCTACGCAGGCGCATTGCAAGCGGCTGGCGAACGGCTGGGTATCGAACAAGGCAACATCGACAAACCCGCAACCGTCTACGCACAATCCCCCTGTGCCGTTGTGGTCGTCTACAGCCCCAAAGACGCGGCAAAAGTGCCTGCGATTGAACAGCAGTATTCGGCGGGCGCAGTTTGCCTTAGCCTCGTGAATGCAGCGCTCGCCACGGGTTGGGCTGCATCATGGGTGTCGGGTTGGCATAGCCACGATCCGCAGTTCACCGCCGAACAGTTGGGCGTCACCGCGGATGAAAAGGTCGCTGGCATCATCCATATCGGTACCGAAGGTATGGTGCCGCCCGAACGTCCGCGTCCGGACCTTAGCCAGATTGTGACGTGGAAATGATCCTCGGTGATTTCTTTAAGGCCGTCGCCCAACTGGGTGATAGCCGCTTTCAGCGGGTCGTAATGCTCGGCATCGGGCTGACCATTGCGCTGCTCGTCGCGATCTACGCGGGCTTTCTGATGTTGATCGACTGGGCAGACCCCTCTGCCCTCACCCTCCCTGGGGTGGGTCAAGTCACGTGGCTGGGCGATCTCCTGTCGTGGGGGTCGCTGATCCTGATCATTGTGGCCTCCATGTTCCTCATGGTGCCAGTCGCCTCTGCGATGACGTCGTTCTTTTTGGATGATGTGGCCCAAGCGGTTGAGGATCGTCATTTTCCTCACCTACCCCCAGTCCCCCACGTGGGATTTTTGGAAGGCCTGCGCGACACGATCAACTTTCTCGGCGTGCTGTTGGTCGGCAACATTTTGGCATTTGTGCTCGCTGCACTCCTGCCGATTTTCGCCCTACCGATCTTCTACATGCTGAACGGCTACCTACTGGGCCGAGAGTATTTCACCCTCGCCGCCCAGCGCCGTGAAGGTCGCGAAGGCGCCAAAGCCCTGCGTAAGAACTATTCAGGTCAGATATGGATAGCAGGCTGCCTAATGGCCGTGCCGCTGTCGTTTCCGCTGGTGAACTTATTCATTCCGGTGCTCGGCGCTGCGACATTCACACACCTGTATCACCGCCTCGCGTCTCGTTGATTATTCAGAGGGACGGCTCACTTCGGGCGTGCTCATACGGTGGAACCAATCTAGGTCGCGCACCGAAATCAGGCCCGACAGGATCACACCCGCGATCACCCCCCAGAGCGGAACAGCCACCATCGTGGTGATCCACGCTTTCCGCTTAAAGCTAAAGTTAGCAGGGGACGACGCATGGGTTCCTTTGACCACCTCGCCCGCCTCACCCTGCGTTTCGAGCCGCAGCGGCAGGACGATAAAGAACACCATGAACCAAATCACGGCAAAGAGGACAAATGCGGACGTCGGAGCCATCGGACTCTCCTACTAAAGTAAGGGGCGAAGGGCCGCCCCTTTTGTTTGATGCTTACATACTCTGCTTCAGGTCAGGGGCAAGCCTTAGACCTGCTCAAGCTCGACCAAGCAGCCGTTGAAATCTTTAGGATGCAGGAACAGAACGGGTTTCCCATGCGCCCCGATTTTAGGCTCGCCAGTGCCTAGAACCCGTGCGCCCTGCTCTTTGAGTTTGTCACGCGCCGCGAGGATATCGTCGACCTCGTAGCAGATGTGGTGGATGCCGCCCGCTGGGTTCTTTTCCAAAAAGCCCGCGATCGGAGAGTTCTCGCCCAACGGATACAAGAGTTCGATCTTTGTGTTCGGCAATTCGATGAACACAACAGTCACGCCGTGATCGGGTTCGTCCTGCGGCGGGTTCACTTTGGCACCCAAAGTATCACGGTATTGCGCCGATGCGGCCTCTAGGTCCGGCACTGCAATGGCAACATGGTTCAAACGTCCGATCATGCGATCTCTCCCTCATAGCGTTGTTCACCTTATCGCGGGTTCCGCCCCCCAAGGCAAAGCTGTCGTTTCGTCGCGGATTAATCTTTCATCAACCATGCTGGTGTTTTCTGACCTCATCCAACCCCGACCAAAGGGCCTGATGATGGACAGCCAGACCGATTTTATGATGACCCTTCCTCCAACCGCCAGCCGCCCTTTGGCTGGACTGACGTTGCTCTTGGTCGAAGACAGTCGTTTCGCGTCAGAGGCGATGCGCCTCATGACCCAGAGGTCGGGCGCACGATTGCGGCGGGCGGATACACTGGCGAGCGCCCGGATGCACCTACGCGTCTATCGTCCTGCCGTGGTGATCATCGACCTTGGCCTACCTGATGGCTACGGTGAAGGATTGATCACAGACCTGTCCCGCGCCCACCCCCGCGTTGATGTGATTCTGGGGACGAGCGGTGATCCAGACGGCGAAATGCGCTCGGTTGTGGCGGGAGCTGATGGGTTTCTGCCCAAACCGATGGGGTCTTTAGCCGCGTTTCAGTCCCTTATCCTCAAACACCTTCCGACGGATCGGCAACTACACGGATTGCGGGTTGTGACGAATGACAATGTCGTTCCTGATCTCGTGGCCTATGAAGATGACCTCGCCCAAGCGGCGGAGGTGCTGGCACACTGCCATGATGGTCGGTCGCTCGACTATGTGACGCAGTTTCTATCGGGCATCGCCCGCAGCGCCGATGACAGGCCCCTCACCCACGCGGTCGCCGCGCTCGATCAATGCCGCCACGATGGGCAACCGATTCTCCCGTCGTTGTCGCGGGTAATGGCGCTGGTGCAAGCTCGCCTTTCGGCACCGTCGGGACCAAGGCTACAGTAACCAAAACCACTTCGGATTGTTGCGACCGTCCGATCAATGCCACAATCAGGTGCCCAGATTCCTCAAAAAAGGCACAAACCGTCCGCCAAGCAGCCCTAGTCAGATGTCAAACCTAATCTCAACGCGGCCCACGCCGTAAAGAGAATTAGGAGTGAGATCATGGTAAAGATTATCGACCACATTTGGTCAGAGGACAAAGGCAGCGACCTCGTAGATTGGGTCGTATTGACTGCTGGCCTCATTATGCTGGCTGTTGCCGTGGTTGCCGTGATCGATACATCGACTGGAAAATTCGCCGCGGATAGCCTCCCTCTCTACGCCGCAACTGGGGTTTAAGTCCCAATCCTCCATGTAAAAAGGCCGGTCAGGTTTCCCTGCCGGCCTCTTTGTTTATCTGTCGCTTGCCTTACTTTTCCTGCGGAACAACGCGCAAGTTCAGTTCGCGAAGCTGTTCGTTGGTTGGATCGCTCGGCGCGTTCATCATCAGGTCTTCTGCGCGCTGGTTCATCGGGAACATGATGACTTCGCGGATGTTGGCTTCTTCAGCCAAGAGCATCACGATACGATCGATACCTGCCGCGCAACCACCGTGCGGCGGAGCGCCGTATTGAAAGGCGTTAACCATACCGCCGAACCGCTTTTCGACTTCTTCTTTGCCGTAACCCGCAATTTCAAACGCCTTGAACATGATCTCGGGCTTGTGGTTACGGATCGCGCCCGACACCAGTTCGTAGCCGTTACAAGCAAGGTCATATTGGAAACCACGAACGGCCAGCGGATCGCCCAACAGCGCGTCCATACCACCCTGCGGCATCGAGAACGGGTTGTGTTCGAAGTCGATCTTGCCAGTTTCGTCGTCTTTTTCGTAGATCGGGAAGTCCACGATCCAAGCGAAGGCGAAACGGTCCTTGTCGGTTAGGCCCAGCTCTTCACCGATGACGTTACGGGCTTTGCCAGCAACCGATTCAAAGGCTTTCGGCTTACCACCGAGGAAGAACGCAGCATCGCCGATACCGAGGCCTAGCTGCTGACGGATCGCCTCAGTGCGCTCTGGTCCGATGTTTTTCGCGAGCGGTCCTGCAGCTTCCATTTCACCGTCGGTTTCGCGCCAGAAGATATAGCCCATACCAGGCAGACCCTCTTTCTGAGCGAAAGCGTTCATGCGGTCACAGAATTTACGGCTGCCACCCGTCGGCGCGGGAATTGCGCGCACTTCGGTGCCGTCTTGCTCCAGCAGTTTCGCAAAAATCGCAAAGCCAGACCCGCGGAAGTGTTCCGAGCAGTCCTGCATTTTGATCGGGTTGCGAAGGTCAGGTTTGTCCGAACCATACCACAGCGCCGCGTCTTTATAGGAAATCTGGGTCCAGTCGCGGTCAACCTTTTTACCGCCGCCGAACTCTTCAAAGATACCAGCGATCACAGGCTCAACGGTGTCGAACACGTCTTGCTGGGTGACGAACGACATTTCCATGTCGAGCTGGTAAAAGTCGGTCGGCGAACGGTCAGCGCGCGGGTCTTCGTCACGGAAGCACGGCGCGATCTGGAAATATTTGTCGTAACCCGACACCATGATCAGCTGTTTGAACTGCTGCGGTGCCTGAGGAAGCGCGTAGAATTTACCCGGGTGCAGACGCGACGGCACGAGGAAGTCGCGTGCGCCTTCAGGCGAGGACGCCGTAATAATCGGTGTCTGGAATTCGCGGAAACCTTTGTCCCACATACGACGACGCATGGAGGCGACAACATCCGACCGCAGCTTCATGTTGGTCTGCATCGCTTCACGGCGCAGATCGAGGTAGCGATATTTCAGACGGGTTTCTTCGGGGTATTCCTGATCGCCAAACACCATCAGCGGAAGTTCAGCGGCCGCGCCCAGCACTTCGATGTCACGAACAAAGACTTCGATTTCGCCGGTTGGCAGTTTCGGGTTCACCAGCTCTGGATCGCGGGCCTTCACCTCGCCATCGATGCGGATACACCATTCCGAACGCACCTTTTCGACAGCAGAGAACGCAGCCGAGTCGGGGTCGCAAAGAACCTGCGTCACGCCGTAGGTGTCGCGCAGGTCGATAAAGAGGATACCGCCGTGGTCGCGCACACGGTGGACCCAGCCCGACAGGCGGACGGTCTCACCAACGTTATCTTTCGTCAGTGCGGCGCAGGTATGAGTGCGATAGGCGTGCATAATGTCATGTCCCTTGGGTTTGCGGGGTTCCGCGCCGATACACAGGGTTCACCGCCCGATGTCAAGCAAAGGGCGCGAGTTGAACGCGTATAAGGCCTCTTAAAGCGTTCCCCATGTGGATTTCGCGAGCTTTTGACAGGTCAGAGAGGGTTAGAGCCTGTTCCTCCCACCCGTTCTGGATGAGCGACTGCCGCAAGACACCAGGCAAAAGACCTGAGGTCAGAGGCGGAGTGACCCGTCGTCCGTTCTCTAGCACGGCAAAGATATTGGTGATCGTGCCCTCACAGACCTCATCACGTTCGTTTAAGAACAGCCATTCATCTACGCCGTTCGGCAGATCGGCGCGCGCATCATTATAGAGTGCACGGTTGGTGGTCTTCACCTGCAACCAAGGATCGTCGGAAGTTAATCGGATGCTATGGATTGCAACGGTCCAATGCGGGGGATTGGGCGGCAGGTGGCCTGTTTCGACCACGGCATCGCCAGCCTCGTTCAGCGTCAGACGAATGCGTTCGTGCCCTTCGGTCGCATCAGCCAGCGCAGAACGAACCTGAGATTCATCAAAGGGATAGCCCAGCGCCTCAGCACCCCGTTTCAACCGCGCAAGGTGGAGATCAAGGTAGCGAATACCATCCGGCCCGCGCCCCATCGTTTCGATCAGGAGGAGGTCTTTGGGTCGATCTGTGCGAAGCGCGCTTTCCATAAGGCTTCCTCGTATTCCGATGCTGGGGTCGAATCCCAAACGATCCCGCCCCCAACGTTCAATGTCGCCTGATCTCCGTCTACCATAAGCGTGCGGATCGCGACGTTGAATTCCGCTTGTCCATCTGGTGAGAACCAGCCGATCGACCCGCAATAAACCTCTCGAGGAGCGGTCTCGAGCTCTTCGATGATCTCCATCGCCCGCAATTTTGGTGCACCTGTGATGGACCCACACGGGAACAGTGCTTGCAAAATATCGGGCAAGGACACGTCATCCATCAAACGCGCCTCAACACGGCTGATCATTTGGTGGACAGTCGCGTAGGTTTCGACATGGAACAGTTTCGGCACCTTCACCGTCCCCGCCACAGAGATTCGCGAAATGTCGTTGCGGAGCAAATCCACGATCATAAGGTTTTCGGCGCGGTTCTTTTCATCCGTCGACAGGAACGCCTTATTCGCGGCGTCCTCTTCGTCGGTCTTACCGCGCGGCATGGTGCCTTTCATCGGCGCGGTCTCGATCATCCCGTCCTTGATACGGAAAAATAGTTCGGGCGAGCGCGAAAGAATCGCCGGGCCGTCCTGAAGCACCAGCGCCGAATGACCGACCGCCTGACGCGCAGCGAGTGCGCCATAGATGCCTTCGGGCGTTCCATCGACCGTTGTGGTGATCGGAAATGTCAGGTTGGCCTGATAAATATCGCCCGCCGCGATGTAGTCGCGCAGTTTGGCAATCGCATCAGCATGTTTTGGCGCATCCCAAAGTGGGGCCAATGTTCCGATTGTTCCATCGGCCTCTGGCATCCCTGCAGGCTTTGGTCCGTCATAAACCCCGAACCGCAACAATGGCAGTTTACGGTTCTTTGGCATCAACGGCAAAAGCCGCGGCTCCAACGCATAGCCTAGTTCATACGAACAATAGCCAACCAGCCAACCCTCTGCGGACTTCAGCGCCGCGAACGCAGCGGGAATATCTTCGGGCTCCCACGCTTCAATGATTTGATGCGGCACATCAAATTCGGCCGCTGACCCATCTGGTCCACGGTCAAATAAAATACGCATTTTTCGCACCTAATCTTTGCATGCTGGACGGATAAACCAGCCATTCAGCCAACGACAGTACAAAAGCGACATGGTTTTCGCTAATCATACCCCTTGAACCTTGGGCGACTCTGTCTATAACGCCCAACAATTTGGGCGCGCTATGCGCTCAGCTGTCTGCTGCCATAACATATGAGGGTCCCATGCCGAAGAGAACCGACATCAAGTCGATCATGATCATCGGAGCGGGGCCAATTGTGATTGGCCAAGCTTGCGAGTTTGACTACTCGGGCGCTCAAGCGTGTAAAGCACTTCGCGAAGAAGGCTACCGCGTCATCCTCGTGAACTCGAACCCAGCAACGATCATGACCGACCCCGGTCTGGCCGATGCCACCTACATCGAACCGATCACCCCTGAGGTCGTCGCTAAGATCATCGAAAAAGAGCGTCCCGACGCGCTTCTCCCGACGATGGGTGGTCAAACAGGCCTGAACACCTCGCTCGCTCTGGCGGACATGGGTGTACTTCAGAAATTCAATGTGGAAATGATCGGCGCAAAGCGTGAAGCCATCGAAATGGCTGAAGACCGCAAACTGTTCCGTGAAGCGATGGACCGTATCGGCCTCGAAAACCCGCGTGCGACGATTGTGACTGCCCCGAAAAACGAAAAGGGCAAACATGACATCGACGCTGGTGTGAAAATCGCGATGGAAGCGCTGGAAGACATCGGTCTGCCCGCGATCATCCGCCCCGCGTTCACCTTGGGGGGCACCGGCGGTGGCGTTGCCTATAACCGTGAAGAATACGAATACTACTGCCGCTCGGGCATGGATGCGTCGCCTGTAGGCCAGATCCTCGTCGATGAATCGCTCTTGGGCTGGAAAGAATACGAAATGGAAGTGGTCCGCGACAAAGCGGATAACGCCATCATCGTTTGTTCCATTGAAAACGTGGACCCGATGGGTGTGCACACAGGCGACTCGATCACTGTGGCCCCTGCCCTGACCCTGACAGACAAAGAATACCAGATCATGCGCTCTGCCTCGATCGCGGTTCTACGCGAGATCGGCGTTGAGACAGGTGGTTCGAACGTTCAGTGGGCGGTGAACCCAAAAGATGGCCGTATGGTCGTCATCGAGATGAACCCGCGTGTATCGCGTTCGTCAGCTCTGGCCTCCAAGGCAACAGGTTTCCCGATTGCTAAAATCGCGGCGAAGCTGGCTGTTGGTTACACCCTCGACGAATTGGACAACGACATCACCAAGGTTACGCCGGCATCGTTCGAGCCGACGATCGACTATGTCGTCACCAAAATCCCGCGCTTTGCATTCGAGAAGTTCCCGGGCTCTGAACCCTACCTCACCACCGCGATGAAATCCGTGGGCGAGGCAATGGCGATTGGCCGGACCTTCCACGAATCGGTCCAGAAAGCGCTCGCTTCGATGGAAACGGGCCTGACTGGTTTTGACGAAGTGAAAATTCCGGGCGCACCGGACAAGGCTGCCGTTTCCGCCGCTCTAGGCAAGGCTACCCCTGACCGTCTGCGCACTATCGCGCAGGCGATGCGCCACGGCTTTACTAACGATGAAATCATCGCAATCACCTCGTTCGATCCGTGGTTCCTCGACCGTATCCGCGAAATCATCGAAGTCGAACAGGATGTGGCCAAGAACGGCCTACCTGTGACAGAAGATGGCCTGCGTAAACTTAAGATGATGGGCTTCACCGACGCACGTCTTGCCAAATTGACAGGCCGCGACGAAGCACAAGTGCGCCGCGCACGTCAGAACCTCGGCGTAACGGCTGTGTTCAAACGCATCGACACCTGCGCAGCAGAGTTCGAAGCGCAGACCCCCTACATGTATTCCACCTACGAAGCCGCAGCGATGGGCGACGTGGAATGCGAAAGCCGTCCGACCGACCGTAAGAAAGTCGTCATCCTCGGCGGTGGCCCGAACCGTATCGGTCAGGGCATCGAGTTTGACTATTGCTGCTGTCACGCATGTTTCTCGCTGACCGATCAGGGTTACGAGACCATCATGATCAACTGCAACCCAGAGACCGTGTCGACCGACTACGACACCTCTGACCGTCTGTATTTCGAACCTCTGACGTTCGAACACGTGATGGAAATCCTGCGCGTGGAACAGGACAACGGCACCCTGCACGGCGTCATCGTTCAGTTCGGCGGCCAAACGCCGCTGAAGCTCGCGAACGCTTTGGAAGAAGCAGGTATCCCGATCCTCGGCACTTCGCCGGACGCAATCGACCTCGCAGAAGACCGTGAACGGTTCCAAGACCTTGTAAACCGTCTGGGCCTGAAGCAGCCGGTCAACGGCATCGCATCGACGGACGAACAGGCATTTGCTATCGCCGCCGACATCGGCTTCCCGTTGGTGATCCGCCCATCCTACGTTCTAGGTGGCCGCGCGATGGAAATCGTGCGCGATCAGGCGCAGCTCGAACGCTACATCGCTGAAGCTGTGGTTGTTTCGGGTGACAGCCCTGTTCTCTTGGACAGCTACCTCGCTGGCGCAACCGAAGTTGATGTCGACGCGCTCTGCGACGGTAAAAACGTCCATGTTGCGGGCATCATGGAACACATCGAAGAAGCAGGCGTTCACTCTGGTGACTCAGCATGCTGTCTGCCTCCGCACACTCTGTCGGCAGAGATCGTTGCTGAAATCCGCAAACAGACCCAAGCTCTCGCGCTCGCGCTCGAAGTTAAAGGTCTGATGAACGTTCAGTTCGCTGTCAAAGACGGCGAAGTTTACCTGATCGAAGTTAACCCGCGCGCATCACGCACCGTGCCTTTCGTTGCAAAAGCAACCGACAGCGCGATTGCATCGATCGCTGCCCGCCTGATGGCTGGCGAACCGCTGTCGAACTTCCCAGTGCGCGAACCTTATGACGAAACCATCAGCGCTGATCAGATGCAGCCGCAGGGCGACCCGTTCACCCTCGCTGATCCGAAAACGCCTTGGTTCTCGGTCAAAGAAGCTGTGCTGCCCTTCGCTCGCTTCCCGGGCGTTGACACCATCCTCGGGCCGGAAATGCGCTCCACTGGTGAGGTCATGGGTTGGGACCGTTCGTTCGCACGTGCGTTCCTCAAGGCTCAGATGGGTGCAGGCACCCACCTGCCGACCGAAGGCACCGTGTTCATTTCGGTTCGCGACAACGACAAAACCGCAGGCATGGTCGAAGCGGCAAAAACCGTCTCTGACCTCGGTTTCAAAATTCTCGCAACCCGCGGAACGGCTTCGTTCCTAAGCGAAAACGGTATCGATTGCGAAATCGTCAACAAAGTCTATGAGGGCGGCCGCACAATCGTAGACCTGCTAAAAGACGGTAAAGTGGACCTGTTGTTCAACACCACCGAAGGCGCTCAGGCTGTGAACGACAGCCGCGATATCCGGTCAGTGGCTCTGTATGACAAACTGCCTTACTTCACCACGGCAGCAGGCAGCCAAGCCGCAGCTCAGGCGATGAAAGCCCGCGTTGAGGACGACATCAGCGTCCGCAGCCTCCAAGGCTAATCGCGCGGACATCGATAACAGGCCGGACCATTGCGTCCGGCCTTTTTCGTTTGGTCAAACGACCTTTGGTCAATCTGGACAACTAAGGGATTAACGCCCACTCTACCCCAACGATGTTGGAGGAACCCATGCATTCTGTCGTCCTGACCGCCACCGGCGTATTCACCCCGTCCGAAGTCATCACGAATGACGAGTTGGTCGAAGCCTTCAACGCCTACGCGGACCTCCAGAATGCCCAGAACGCGGATGCGATTGAAGCGGGAACTATCGCAGCGATCCCACATTCGAGCAGCGATTTCATTCTAGCGGCTTCTGGCATCGAACAGCGTTATGTCATGTCACGCGACGGCATCCTCGACCCGACGCGCATGTATCCTCGATTTCCCGAACGGTCCGACGACGAACCGTCGCTCATGGCTGAGATTGGCGTGAAGGCCGCGCAGATCGCTCTCGACCGCGCGGGCCTGAGCGGGGCTGACGTCGACCTGATCCTTTGCGCGGCGTCGAATATGGAACGCGCCTACCCCGCGATGGCGGTGGAAATCCAACAGCTCATCGGCGCGGGCGGTATGGCTTTTGACATGAACGTCGCCTGTTCCTCTGCCACCTTTGGCATCCAAACCGCCGCCGACATGATCCGCGCGGGTTCTGTGAAACGTGCGCTGGTGATCTCGCCTGAAATTACCTCTGGCCACCTCGAATGGCGTGACCGTGATTGCCATTTCATCTTTGGCGATGTTGCGACCGCAGTTCTGTTAGAACGCGACGAAGGTCAGGACGGGTTCAGCGTTCTCTCAACCCGCTGCGCCACCCAATTTTCGAACAATATCCGCAATAACAACGGCTTCTTGCGACCAACCCGTGACGCGATGGAAGACCGTCGCGACATGCGGTTTATGCAGAACGGACGTAAAGTGTTCAAAGAAGTGCTGCCATTGGTCAGCGCCCACATCGCCAATCACATGGCCGACGAAGGGGTTGAAGCGGTAGACCTCAAACGTCTCTGGCTCCACCAAGCAAACAAGACGATGAACGACTATATCGGCAAGAAAGTTTTGGGCCGCGAACCCGAAGCAGGCGAACAACCCAACATCCTTCAGGACTACGCAAACACGTCGTCTGCAGGATCGATCATCGCATTTGACAAATACTCCGCCGATTTAACCAGCGGGGACACGGGCCTGATCTGTTCGTTTGGCGCAGGGTATTCTGTTGGCTCAGTAATCGTGCGGCGGAAATAATCAGACCACGCGCCGTTCTAGATGTACTTTCAGGCCCAATAAGGTCTTCTGTAGCGCCATCGCCTCGCGCAGCATACGGCGCGTGTCGTTCTCGGACATGTCCGCCTCATACGAGCGACCGAATTCAGCCATCAAAGTTGCGTATTGCTCGCTCAACCCGATCATGATCGCGCAAAGCCCTTCGGGCTGCGTCGCTGCATCACCCAATTTGATTGCGCGGATTTCGGCCAGTGCAGATGTCACATGGGGATAAGACGCGACAGCTTCTAACGCAGCCACAGTATCGACGGGCATATAGCGTTCCGCATGCTCAGGGGCCTCAGAGTAATACCGACCCAAAGTCGCCTTGGACTTGCCCGAGACACGACAGGCCACCTCTAGCCCAACATCCTTCACCAAGGCCTCGGTGTGTTTTTTCAAATAACCATTCACTACGGCTGAACCTCTAACGCGGTGTACATTTTATTTCGGGGAACCAACTCGATTGTTTCCCATTACACGTTATTAGTTAATTTACCATAGGTCAGCGTGCATAGCGTGCATTTACCGCACCGCGTGCCCCGAGTTCAGTTTCCAGAATGCGCTGCGGAACCGCCGCGCTAGGCCAGAGAATGCGACCCCATCCTGCGCGCTGTTGGCGGCTTGCCGATCTTCACCGCACCGCGTTCTCTGGCCGCTCAAATCACCTGAGACAGCCCTCTTGCATCTGGGCGGTTCTGCCGCTTATTCCTCTGCCATGGCAAAGCTCTATTTCAATTATTCGACCATGAACGCTGGCAAGTCGACGATCCTCTTGCAAGCGAGTCACAACTACATCGAACGCGGAATGCAGACCTATCTGCTGACGGCGCGGTTTGATGATCGTGCAGGCGCTGGCCGCATTGCGAGCCGCATTGGAATCGGTGCTGATGCAGATACCTACACGCCCGAAAGCGATCTCTTTGCCCAGATCGAAACCCGACTGAACGATGGCCCTTGTGCCTGTGTTTTCGTGGACGAAGCGCAGTTCCTGACCGAAACCCAAGTTTGGCAACTCGCCCGCGTGGTGGATGATCTGAACGTGCCGATCATGTGCTACGGGCTGCGCGTCGATTTTCAGGGCAAACTGTTCCCTGGCTCGGCCGCTCTGCTCGCACTTGCGGATGAAATGCGTGAAGTTCGGACAATCTGCCACTGCGGGAAAAAGGCGACCATGGTCGTGCGCAAAGACGAAAACGGCGTCGTTGTGACCGACGGTGCGCAGGTGTCGATCGGCGGCAATGATCGCTACGTATCCCTTTGCCGCCGACATTGGCGCGAAGCCGTGGGTGATCGCGGTTAATTCACCCGCTGTGGCGGCTCGCGACCCTCGCTCCACGCGATGATGTTATCGAGCGCCATCTGCCCCATCGCCTGACGCGTTTCGACAGTTGCAGAGCCAAGGTGCGGCAGCAGGACACAGTTTTCCAACGCAACGAGACGCGCAGGCACATGCGGTTCGTGTTCATACACATCCAGACCAGCCCCAGCGATTTTGCCTGCCTCCAGCACATCGATCAGTGCGCTTTCATCGACAACTTCGCCACGTGCGATGTTCACGAAAATTCCGTGTGGCTGCATGGCGCCCAGCACGTCTGCGTTGATCAGATACCGCGTCTCCGCACCACCTGGAACGGTCACAACAAGGAAATCAACAGACGCCGCAAGCTCGGTCAGGCTGGTGATCTGAGTCGCAGGGAAATCGACCGCCTTCGGGCTGCGGTTATAGAACATCACTTCCATCCCGAACCCGTAGTGGCAACGACGCGCAACAGCTTGACCGATGCGGCCCATGCCGACGATGCCAACGCGTTTACCTGTCACGTGAGTGCCCAGCTTAACCTTCGGGCCAAAGCCCTCCCACTGGCCCGCACGCAGCATCCGTTCGCCTTCGCCCGCACGACGTGCGGTGGCGAGGATAAGCGTCAGGCCGATATCAGCCGTCGCATCCGTAAGAACGTCAGGCGTGTTGGTGACGATCACGCCTGCCTGCGCGGCTGCGGCCGCATCGATGTGGTTATACCCGACACCGAAGTTCCCGAGGATCTTGCAACGCAGTTCCCCCGCAAAAGCATCAGCGGAAAACGCATCGCCCAATGTCGGCAGGATCGCGTCATAGGTCGCCAATGCCTCTGCCGCATCTGCGACCGTCAGCGGGTTGCCGTCCGTGCGAACGGTCAAATCGAACAGACCCGCCGCCTGCTCCAGAACAGGTTCCGCGATTTGACGCGTGATGAGTAGTTTCTTCAATGTAATCTCCCCCCGACTGGCACCACGTCATCGGGGCCAACCAAAACAATGTCGCCATTTTCATCCGGCAGCCCGAGCACCAGAACCTCAGACATGAACTTCCCAATTTGCCGAGGCGGGAAATTCACCACTCCCATAACCTGTTTTCCAACAAGCTCTTCGGGCGTGTAGTGCTTGGTCACTTGTGCCGAACTGCGACGTTCACCGATGTCTCCTCCGAAATCGATCCACATCTTGATCGCGGGTTTGCGAGCCTCAGGATAGGGTTCCGCACGGATGACACGACCCACACGGATATCCACCTTAAGGAAATCGTCAAAGTCGATGTCAGCCATTGGACAGTTCCTGATCCCGTTTCACCGCAGCCTCGACCGCACGAACGAGAAGTGGCGGGAAACCATCTGTGTCGTTCATCAGAACTTGCAAGGCCTCATAGGTCACTCCATTCGGAGAGGTCACGTTTTGGCGCAGCGTTGCAGGGTCTTCTGCAGCTTCTTCAGCCAATGCGCCCGCACCACCAACGGTCGCTTTGGCGAGCTTCATCGCAAGATCAGGCGCAAGACCCGCACCGACACCCGCCGCAGCCATCGCCTCGATCAGATGGAAAACATAGGCAGGACCGCAGCCGGAAATCGCGGTGACCGCGCTCATCTGGTGTTCACCCTCAAGGCGCACAACCTGGCCAATCGCAGACAACAGGGCGTCAGCAAGGTCGAGCATTGGGCCCGATGCATGAGCATTGCCGACGATCGCCGTGATCCCACGACCGATCGCAGCAGGGGTATTCGGCATCGCGCGAATGATGGGCGTCTGGGCACCCAACATTGCCTCATAGGTGGCAATCGTGATCCCAGCAGCAACAGACAGGAACACGGTTGTGCCATTGCCCAACGCCTGCAAGGTCGGCAGCGCATCACCCATCATCTGCGGTTTTACCGCAACCAAAACGACCGCTGGATCAGCAGGCAGCGCTTGGTTCACATGCACCCCTTGCGCCTTGAGCCAATCGCTCGGGAATGGATCGTTCACCCAGACAGAGGTTGCGGGCAGACCCGACTTCAACCAGCCTGCCAGCATAGCCGAACCCATTTTACCGCAGCCCAGCAAAACCAGACCGCGATGTGCAACATCATCCATATTCATGAAAATTCCCCGTGTCGTTTGCACTATTGATAGCAGGCAAACGAACGGGTTCAAGGCGCGGCGGTTGTTCCCTGCCCCGCCAATAAAGTGTTACGCGGTGCCGTAAGCCTCGGTGAGGGCGATCTGCATCGCCTCTGCCACGTCGCGTTCGGCCCAAGTGACCAGTTGGAACGCAGGGTAGAACCGTTCACAGCTCATGACCGCAGCACCAATGATTGTGTCGATCTGATCAGGCGTCGCGATTTGATCCGTGCCCAGCACCAGACCGTAGCGGAACACCATGACCTTTTGCCCAGTCCACCACGTGAAATTACCCGACCAGCACATCTCATTCGCTGCATTGAGCGCCTCATACAAGGCGGGCTCGCGGTGCGCGGGTGGCTCCATATCGAAGGTGCAGATCAGACGGAGGGTCTGGTCATAGTGGGACCACGCGAGAGTGATGGAATAGGTGCGCCATTGGCCTTCGACCTGCATCGCGATTTGGTCGTCCGCGATACGGTCGAATTCCCATTCATGAAATTCAGCGATGTTTTCAACGACATCAATCGGATGAATGTCACCGCTGTCTTCGAAATGCTCGGTCAGTGCCATTGCTCGGCCTCGTTCGCTATTGCGCTTGGGCATAGGCAGCGTCCCTAGCGCTTGGTGCCTGCTCAAGGACCTGTGGAATTATCCACAGCCCCATACGATATATGGTGGGCCGAGAGGCGCTATTCTGTAAAGCACTTTCTTGGGGATAACGTAGCCATCGCAGAAATTTCATGTGGATGACTTGAAAAACAGCAGAATTCAAAAACGAAAAAGGCGGCATTTACGCCGCCTCGTTCCTTATCTTGGTTTCTTGAAAAAACAGCTATTGCGTCAAAATCACGCCAGCCGCGCAAAGCGCGATCACCGAAGCCACCCAAAATCCCTTGCGGTTCCGCAAAGGTGTGCGTGCATTGCACCAACCACAAAACTCCGATCCGAACCGCAGTTTGTGATCGCACTTCGGACATTTAAACAACCGAACTGCATCCATGATTAAAATCTCATAAGTTTGGAATCTTACGAGAAACATGTATCAAGATGAGACTGAATTTGCAGGGGAAATATACGAACGCACCCCAAAATGATCAAATGTGCTTAAATATACACAGCAAATTCAACTTATGCATTAATAATGCAATCACAACTCAATCAAGGGCGGAGAAACGTCAGGTAATGCGGCGTCCGGCCTTCGCGCAGCGCTTTTTGTTCGTAGCGGGTTGAATACCAATCGGACCAAGGTTGGCTCCAATCCTTTGGCCCTTCGGCCTGCCAGACAAATCCCGCCTTCGGCACTTCGATCAGAGTTTGGCGAACGTAGTCAGGAATATCCGTCGCCACTCGGAATTCTGCACCTGGCTTTAGAACGCGAAAAAGCGGTTCCAAATGCTCAGCTGTCACGAACCGACGACGATGGTGACGTTTTTTCGGCCACGGGTCGGGGTAGTTAAGGAACGCTTTGGAAATTGAATGATCGGGCAGCACGTCGAACAAATCCCGTGCATCGCCCGGATGAACAGCAACGTTCTGGGTTTGCAATTTGCGGATTTTGCCCAAGAGCATCGCCACGCCGTTCATGAACGGCTCACAGCCGATGATCTCGATCTCTGGGTAGGTTTCGCCCATGTGAACGAGGTGTTCACCCCCACCGAACCCGATCTCGAGCCAGACAGGTTTACCCTTAAACCGCGCGTCCATATCAATGGGGTCACGATTAGGGTTAATGTCCCAGCTCACCGCACCCGGCGACAAGGCCTCCAGATCTTCGTCCAGATAGTCCTTCTGAGCCTGATTCAGGGTTTTCCCATGAATACGGCCATAGAAATTGCGCCAAGGGGCTTCGGGGTGTTTGTTCGATGCGGTCATGGGCGGCGCCATAGCAACTCCGTGCTCTGCGCGCAATAAACCAAAAAGAAAGGCGACCCGAAGGCCGCCTTTTTCGTTGGATCAAACCGCTTTCTTTAGCGTCTCGACCAGATCGGTACGTTCCCAAGAGAACCCGCCATCCGCATCTGGCGCACGACCAAAGTGGCCGTAAGCTGCCGTGCGAGCATAAATCGGTTTATTCAGACCCAAATGGGTCCGAATACCCCGCGGGGTCAGGTCCATCGCTTGCGCAACTGCACGTTCAATTGCTGCCTCATCTACAGTGTTGGTGCCGTAGGTGTTGGCATAGATCGACAAGGGCTTGGCCACGCCGATCGCGTAGGACAGCTGGATTGTACATTTGTCAGCCAGACCCGCAGCAACAACGTTCTTTGCCAGATAGCGCGAAGCATATGCAGCCGAGCGGTCAACCTTGGTCGGATCTTTACCAGAAAACGCGCCACCACCATGCGGAGCCGCGCCGCCGTATGTATCGACGATGATCTTACGCCCCGTCAAACCAGCATCCCCATCAGGGCCGCCAATGACGAATTTACCTGTTGGGTTGATCCACCACTCGGTCGCGTCGGTCAGCCAGCCTTCGGGCAACACTTCGCGGATGTAGGGTTCAACAATTGCACGCACGTCATTGGAAGACAGCGATTCATCAAGGTGTTGCGTCGACAGAACCAGAGAGGTCACACCAACAGGTTTACCGTCACGATACTGGATCGAAAGCTGTGACTTCGCATCCGGACCAAGCTTGGGCTCGGTGCCGTTTTTGCGAACCTCGGCCAAACGGCGCAGGATTGCATGTGCGTATTGGATCGGTGCGGGCATGAGCGCTTCGGTTTCGTTGGTTGCGTAACCGAACATAATACCCTGATCGCCTGCGCCCTCTTCCTTATCTTCAGTCGCATCAACACCCTGGGCGATATGCGCGGATTGTTCATGAAGAAGGTTGGTGATCTCGACCGTGTTCCAATGGAATTTGTCTTGTTCGTAGCCAATGTCTTTGATCGCGCCGCGGACAAGGTCCGGAACTGCGTTCATGTATTCAGTCAATTTGGACTGATCAGAGAGGCCAACTTCGCCACCGATAACAACCCGATTGGTCGTGGCAAAGGTTTCACAAGCAACGCGGGCCTCAGGCTCTTCAGCCAGAAATGCATCAAGAATGGTGTCCGAGATACGGTCGCAAACCTTATCCGGATGACCTTCGGAAACGGATTCCGAAGTGAAAATGTAGTCGTTACGTGACATTGAAGTGCTCCGTTAGGGTGAACCCGCCACGCCAGGAAGCCGTTGTGGGGGCATAATGGAGGACGGCTAATCCCCAGCGTGTTTTAGGTCAACCGGATATTAATCGGCGTCGTATTGCTACGGCTGAGCATGACAAAAGGATCACTATTACCAAAGGCCATGATCCAAATCGGGCAAAAATGGTTTCTTCATGGGCTTGGGGGAGTGCCGCATCCACATATCCGACCGTTTCAAACGGCAGCGATGCGGTCACAGCACCGCGCGCGTCGATCATCGCCGTTAGCCCCGTATTGCCCACTCGCACCATAGGAAGGCCCTGTTCAATGGCACGTAGGCGGGCTTGGGCGAAATGTTGGCGGGGACCAGCATCGGGACCAAACCACGCATCGTTTGTAATAAGGACCAAGGCTCTGGGACGCTCGGCACTGGCGGACATGCTTGGGAAGATCCCCTCGTAGCAGATCAGGGGCACAATACCACCGACCTCTGCCACAGTGATCAGTTCGCCTGATTGCCCTGCAGCATAGGCTGCACCATCCGCTGCCGCCAAACCGTGGATGCCGAAACGGGACAACAGGTCGCCAAAGGGGATATATTCACCGAACGGCACTAGATGCCGTTTGTCATAAATTGCATCAACCGCGCCGCCTGCACCAACCATGGCGAGGCTGTTGTAATAAAGGCCACCCTCTTCGCGGTTCACGCCAAAGATCACAGGGGTATCGTTCGACGCATCCGCGATGTCGGTCAAGATGGGGCCAGAGTAATTCAGCAAATACGGGATCGCAGTTTCGGGCCAAACCACCAGATCGACAGGCGGCTCAGCCTCGGTTGCCGCGATCATACGGCGGTAAAATGCCTCTGCACGTTCAGGGATCCACTTTTCATCCTGCGGCGCGCTTGGCTGCACTAGTCGGACCACTGGGCCATTACTGATTTGGGGTTCGGGCGAATAGGGAAAAGCAGGCAACATCAACGCCGCACAGACAGGAACAATCGCCCACCGATAAAGCATCGTGGCCGCCGCAACCGCTGCCAAGACGATGATCAAAACTGACAGCCCCTCTGCCCCGCTATAGGACATCAAAGGTGCGCTGATGGTGTCGAGGTATCCTTGGCCAAATTGCACCCACGGAAACCCCGTGAACAAATGCGCGCGCGCCAATTCCGCGAGGATTAGGCCCAGCGCCCATGCGCCCATCCCCCGCCCAATCCGCAAGGCAATCCAGACGCCCACCGCCCAAAACGCAGCAAGTCCCGCGGGCAACAACACAGCCGCAAACGGCGCCATCCAAGAATAGAGGTCAGCCTCAACATAGAACGGGTTCACAATCCATGTGAGCGTCAGCCCGAAATACCCGAACCCAACCAGCCACGCGCGTCCCGCCGCCGCCCGCGGGTCTAACCCCTGCAAAAGCAGCGCGAACAGAACCAGCGCGGGTAAGATCGTGACAGGGAGCGCGACTGGCTCTTGTCCCAACGACAAAGCCATCCCTGCGGCCAATGGCAGGCCATAAGCCGACAGGGCACGGTTCAAGGCCTAGTCCTCGGCTTTGGAATGTAGACGCACACGCAGACGTTTGATCCGCCGCGGGTCTGCATCGACAACTTCGAACTCTGGCCCATCAGGGTGTTTAATGACTTCACCACGAGCAGGCACGTGACCCGCCAGCATAAAGACCAGACCACCGAGCGTATCGACCTCTTCTGCATCAATCTCATCATGCGCAGTCAGATCAAGGCCGATCTCTTCTTCGAACTCATCGAGAAGCGTCTTGGCCTGCGCCATGTAGATACCATTACCCGTGCGGGTGAAGGTTTCATCCTCTTCGACGTCATGTTCGTCTTCGATTTCACCTACGACCTGTTCGATCAAATCCTCGATCGTCACGAGACCATCAGTGCCGCCGTATTCGTCGATGACCAAGGCCATGTGAATCCGCTCTGCCTGCATCTTTTGCAACAGAACATGTAGCGGCATCGACGGCGGTACATAGAGCAGCGGACGCAACATCTCTTTCACGTCGAACTCTGGTGTATCACCGTTGAAGCCATGCCGCAGGGCAAAGTCCTTGAGGTTCGCAAATCCAAGCGGCGTATCGAGCGTACCATCATAGACAGGCAAACGGGTCAGGCCGCTTTCACGGAACACCTGAACCAGTTCATCTTTGCCGATGGCCGCAGAGACGGCAACGATCTCGGCCTTGGGGATGCTCACATCCTCAACGCGCATACGACGCAGGTTCGATAGACCCAATGTGGTGGTCACCGAATGCGTTTTACTACCGTTAAACTCTGCCTCAGGAAGATCATCAGACGGGCTAAGTGCGCCAATAATACGGCTGAAAAAACCACTACGTTGTTCATCAATTTGGTCCGATTGCGCGCTTTGCGCTGCGATAGAAGGACCCTCGTTGGTGTCGCCCATTGTCTCCAAACCTATGATCGCGGCGTCAGGGCCCGACCTTCATTCCTCTGAATATGGGTCAGCAATACCCATTTTGCCAAGTATCTCTGTCTCTAATCCCTCCATAAGAGACGCGTCACCCTCTCTTATGTGATCAAAACCCAACAGATGGAGCACGCCATGGACCATCAAATGGGTCGCGTGATGCTCTAGCGACTTCCCCGCCTCGTCAGCTTCACGAGCGCAGGTATCGTAGGAAATCGCGATATCACCCAGTTCGATTGCGCCGAATACGTCCTCTTCGGGCGGTTCTGGCAGTTCGCCTTCGACCTCAGCGCCACGCTCAACGGCAGGCCACGACAGAACATTCGTCGCCTTATCTTTTTCACGGAAATCGGCGTTCAGTTCTTTGATTTTGTCGTCACCACAGCCGAGGATGGACAATTCACATTCGTCGGGATCGATATCCAACCGCTCTAGGACGGCAATCGCAGCGCGCTCTGCAATCGCAGGCAACCCCAGCGCTTCCCAACGGTCGTCGGTGATGTCGATATCAATGTCCACGGGCGTGCCCTCCGGTCAGGTTGGGCGGCGCATAACAGGCCGCCCGCCCCTCTGCCAGAGATTACTTGCGCGAGGCATCCGCATCGTAGGCCTCAATGATCGCAGCCACGAGAGGGTGACGCACCACGTCTTTGGCTGTGAAGTAGTTGAAGCTGATCTTTGGAATGCCCTTCAGAAGACGTTCCGCATCGGCAAGACCCGAGTCCACACCACGCGGAAGGTCGACCTGAGAACGGTCACCCGTGATCACCATGCGTGAACCTTCACCAAGACGGGTCAGGAACATCTTCATCTGCATCGTGGTCGCGTTCTGCGCCTCGTCCAACACAACAAAAGCATTGGACAGGGTGCGGCCCCGCATAAAGGCAAGCGGCGCGATCTCGATCTTCTTCTCTTCGATCAGTTTGGCTGTCTGTTTCCCCGGAAGGAAATCATCCAGCGCATCGTAGAGAGGCTGCATGTAGGGATCGACCTTGTCCTTCATGTCGCCAGGAAGGAAGCCCAGCTTTTCACCCGCTTCCACAGCGGGACGGGACAAGATGATCTTATCCACGTGCCCCTGAATAAACATGGACACGCCCACAGCAACTGCGAGATAGGTTTTACCCGTGCCGGCTGGTCCGATGCCAAACGCGAGTTCGTTTTTGAAAAGGTTCTGGACATAGGCCTTTTGCGCGTCGGTCCGCGGCTCAATCACCTTTTTACGGGTTTTGATCTCAACTGGTCCGCCCTTGAACATCTCCATCTGATCGCCTGCTTGTGGTGCGGTCTCTTTTTCAGAGTTGCCCATGCGAAGTTCGCGATCAATGTCGCCCGCTTCGATGCCGCGACCTGTTTCCAGACGAGAATAGAGCGATTGCAAAACCTCTGCGCCCTGTTTCTGCGAAGCGTCCTCACCGATTAGGATCAGGTGATTTCCACGTCGCGCAATCTGTATTCCCAGTCGTTCCTCAATCTTGGCAAGATTTCTGTCGTGCTCTCCACACAGGTCGATGAGCAGAAAGTTATCCGGAAATTCGATGACGAATTCGCTAGCGGGGGTCAAGATATCGACTGGCAATCACGACTCCTTACAACAGGTTGTGTACTTTCATGGTGGCAAGAACTTGGACCTGTGGCAAGCGTCTCATGCGTATGTGACAGCCGAAAGACGAAAAAGGCCGCGGATCTCTCCACGGCCTGTTCATTCTGCACAATCTCTAAACAGTTAGAGAGGGTCTGCAATCGGCGAACCATCTTTGAATGGACCAACCGCGTAGTTCGGCGGGGCAACGCCAGAACAGACAGGAAGTCCATCAGGGGTCAGGCGCGGCGACAGGTATCCTTCGACACCGTCATCGATGATCCAGTGGTCACAGCCATGCGGGTCGACCCAGATGCCAGCAATCATGTCCGACAGGTGGTGTTTGTTCACGCCGTAGTCGATGCCTTTATCAGCACCGACGCCGCCACGCCCCATAAAGCCAGAGCCTTCAAATCCTTCGGCACCAATACAGGCCGAAAGCGAAGCTGCAGCAGCGAGAGCGAACGTTAGTTTAACGAGTTTCATGTCCATCTCTCCTTAGCGCAGGCAGTAAATTTCGACGCGGCGGTTTTGTTGCATACCAGCAGCGGTCGAGTTGTCCGCACGCGGGCTACGCTCACCAAAGCCACGCACATCAACGATGCGAGCACCTGTTTCGGCACCAACGCGGGCAACAGCATTGGCGCGGTTGTCAGACAGACGCATGTTGTACTCGTCAGACGCGCGGCTATCGGTGTGACCGTAGATCAAGAAGCCAAAGACACCGTTCTGCATCGATTGGGTAAAGAATTGCTGCAACGACGAACGCCCCGCGTTGCTGATCGCATAACGATCCGTTGCGAAAAGCTGGTCTGTCGGCACGACACCACAAATTTCGCTACGGTGACATACGGCTGAGCCATCGGGACGACGGTTCGCATCCATGTAACCTTCGGCGCCATCATCCATGACCCAATGCTCACAACCATCTGGGTCAATCCAGATCGTTGGAACGTATTGTTCGCCTTCAATCACACGAGTCGGAAGCTCAATCACTTGAGCGGTTTCCGCAAAAGAAGTGGTCGCGACTGCCGCGAGCCCTAGTACAGCAATCGAAGCGCCCCCGAACGCCTTGACCGCAATCGATCCCAATTTCGTTTTCACAGCTAATGCCCTTTTTGTCCTTGCTCTGAGGTCGAGCAGACAACCTCATACGCTACGCTATCGTATATAACGACTACCTTAACTGATGTTTTAGCGAAAAAAAGCAAATTTAGTAGAATGCTGTGGCTATAACCACAACAATCAGTGCAATTCCGGTGATTTTAGCTCGAAATCGGCAACAAAACCGACTCAGACGAGGACGCCACCCAGAGAATTCCGGCTGCTTTCGACGATCCGAACGGTCCGAACCTGTCCTTTTACGTCGGCAGGTGCTTCGACATAGACCGCGTGCAGGTAATCGGATTTCCCAATCATCTGCCCCGGCATGCGCCCCGCCTTCTCAAACAGAACTTTAACTTCGCGCCCGACCATTCCATCTTGGGCTGCGCGTTGCTGCTGGGTCAAAAGCGCCTGAAGCTCTTGCAAACGGTCGTCCATCAAATCATCGGGCAACTGCGGTTTCTCTGCAGCGGGTGTGCCCGGGCGGGTGGAGTATTTGAACGAATAGGCCTGTCCGTAGTTCACCTGACGGATCAGATCGAGCGTGTCCTCAAAATCCTGATCCGTTTCACCGGGGAAACCGACGATAAAGTCGCCAGACAACAGCAAATCAGGACGTGCGCCACGGATACGGTCGATCAGACGGAAATAATCATCACGCGTATGTTTGCGGTTCATCGCCTTGAGGATTTTGTCGCTGCCCGACTGCACGGGTAGGTGCAGATAGGGCATCAGCTTTTCACAAGTCGCATGGGCGTTGATCAGTTCGTCATCCATGTCGTTCGGGTGCGACGTCGTAAAGCGAATACGCTCCAGCCCATCGAGGTCAGCGAGTTCCCAGATCAAACCTGCAAGCCCTTTATCGTGGCCGTGGTAGGCATTCACGTTCTGGCCGAGCAGCGTAATTTCACGAACCCCAGCAGCAACCAGATCCGCAGCCTCGCGCAAGATACGCTCTTTGGGGCGCGAAACCTCGGCTCCACGGGTATAGGGCACCACGCAGAACGCGCAGAATTTATCACAGCCTTCTTGAACCGTCAGAAACGCCGTCGGTCCACGGGTGGCGCGAGGGCGTTTGTTCAGGGTGTCGAATTTGTCTTCTTCGGGGAAATCCGTATCGACCGCACGTTCGCCGCGCTGCACTGCTTTTTCCATCTGCGGCAGTCGGTGGTAGGACTGCGGCCCAACGATCAGGTCCACAACGGGTGCGCGGGCCATGATCTCTTTGCCTTCGGCCTGCGCGACACAGCCAGCAACGCCGATTTTCAGGTCAGGGTTCACGTCCTTCAGTTCTTTCAGACGGCCCAGTTCTGAATACACCTTCTCGGCCGCCTTTTCGCGGATGTGGCAGGTGTTGAGCAGGATCATGTCCGCCTTATCCGCCGAGTCCACCTGCGTGTAGCCGTTTCCACCCAGCGCTTCGACCATGCGTTCACTGTCGTAGACGTTCATCTGACAGCCATAGGTTTTGATAAACAGCTTCTTCGGCTCGGTCATGGGCGGCATCCCGTTTTGCAGCGTTGGGGAAAGTCGGCGTTACCTAACCCCTCGCCCTCTGTCTTGCAATGCCGACGGATTTGACAGACCTTACAGGCGAACAATTTAAGACAGGCCCATGCGGTATTCTTCACTCAAAGATTTTCTATCCGACGCCCCCTCCGCACTCGCCAAAGGGCCCGTTGCTCTAATCATGGTAGAGGACGAAGTCGAAGTGGACAGCACCGTTCGCCACCATCTCGACCTTGGGTTCAAAAAGGTCGTCCTCTTTGCCGATCCTGATGTCGAAGTGTCCCCCAAGGTCGAGGCAAAGACCATTCGCATCGATCTGGATATGCGCGGCGAACATGCGCTGACGACGGCTGTGAACGCCTGCATTGAGGCCGCGCCGAACGTTTGGATGTATTACTGCTACAACGCAGAATACCTGTTCTACCCCTTCTGCGAGACGCGCACGATCGGCGAAATGCTCGCCTTCCACACGGAAGAACGGCGTGATGCGATGCTGACCTATGTTGTTGATTTATATGCGGGCGATCTGAGAAAGTTCCCGTCCGCTGTGTCAGTCGACGAAGCCATGCTGGACAAAACTGGCTACTATGCGCTCGCCCGCAACGATCCCGCGAACCACAACCACCCTAAAGAACGGCAGTTGGATTTCTACGGCGGTCTACGTTGGCGCTATGAAGAGTTCATCCCCGCCGCTAAACGTCGGATCGACAGGATCGCCATTTTCCGCGCCCAGAAAGGGCTGCGCCTCAATGATGATCACACCTTTAACGTTGCCGAATACAACACCTACGCTTGCCCGTGGCACCACAACCTCACGGCGGCGATCTGCTCATTCCGTACCGCAAAGGCGCTGAAACGGAACCCGGGGTCGACATTCGCCATCAACACCTTTGAATGGCGCAATTCTGTGCCGTTTGATTGGCACTCACGTCAGTTGTTGGATTTCGGGCTGATCGAACCGGGACAGTGGTTCTGATTCTTTAGGACCGACGCAAGCGGATCACGACATCCACCGCAGAGATGCGTGCGCCATCAGGGGCGTCTGGCAGTCCTTCGATACGCAGCTGATCCGCAGGCGCATCGGTCAGACGACCGTCGTCTTCCCAGTAGAAATGCGGGTGGTCGGACATATTCGTATCGAAATAGCTGCGCGACCCATCAACGGTGATCTCACGCACCAACCCTGCCTCGCTGAACGCACGCAGGGTGTTATAGACCGTCGCGAGCGATACATCGGCGTCCGCTTTGGTCGCGGCCTCATAGAGCCACTCTGCGGTCACATGCCGGTCCATACCGTCGCCCACCAAAACAGCCGCCAGCGCCACACGTTGCCGTGTCGGGCGCAACCCCGCCTGAGCGAGCCACTCTGTTCCGCGATTGATCCGGTCATCCAGCATGAAGGTCATCCTTATGTTGAAGGACACAATACAGCGCGGCACCGACTTTTTTCAATCGCAAAGTCAAATTGCCCCGCGACGCCGCCACACTTGCTCTTGTTAACCTCTGGGTGATAGACGAACGTTAATAACGCATCACTATCCCAACAAGGGGGACACATACGCATGGCCCAATACCCGAGCAGCTTTGACCGCGACGATCTGTTAAAATGTGCCCGTGGCGAACTTTTCGGCCCCGGTAATGCGCAGCTGCCGGAACCGCCGATGCTTATGATGGACCGCATCACCGAGATTTCCGAAGACGGTGGTCTGCATGGCAAAGGCCATGTTGTCGCTGAATTCGACATCAAACCAGACCTCTGGTTCTTTGACTGCCACTTCCCGGGCAACCCGATCATGCCGGGCTGCCTTGGCCTTGATGGTTTGTGGCAGCTGACGGGCTTCAACCTCGGTTGGCGTGGCTGGGAAGGTCGCGGTTACGCTCTTGGCGTTGGCGAAGTGAAACTGACAGGCATGGTGCGTCCAGAGCGTAAAATGCTGACCTACAAGGTCGATTTCACAAAAGCAGTGCAAACCCGTCGCCTGACCATGGGTGTCGCTGACGGTATCGTCGAAGCTGACGGTGAAGTGATCTACATTGTTAAAGACATGAAAGTGGCTCTGTCAGCGTCCTAAGACCGACAGAACATCAAAGACTACAAGGGAGGGTGCCTATGCGCCGTGTCGTCGTAACTGGTCTCGGGATCGTTTCACCGATCGGGAACAATGCTGCCGAGGTAGAGGCCTCTCTTCGCGCGGGTAAATCGGGCATCGAAGCCAGCCCCGAAATGGCAGAACGCGGGTTCCGCAGCCAGATCGCAGGCACCGTCAAAATCGACGTGACAGAACACGTTGATAAACGCGCCCTACGCTTCATGGGTCCGGGCGCGGCTTATGCGTACATTTCGATGAAACAAGCGATCGAGGATTCTGGTCTGTCCGAGGATCAAGTGTCCAACACCCGCACTGGCCTCATCGCTGGCTCCGGCGGCCCGTCCACCAGCGCGATGTATGCTGCACATCAGATCGTCGATAACAACGGTTCGCCCAAACGGATCGGGCCCTTCGCTGTACCAAAGTGCATGTCCTCGACCATCTCGGCGAACCTGTCGACCCAGTTCAAGATCAAGGGCATCAACTACTCGATCACTTCGGCCTGTTCGACCTCTCTGCACTGTATCGGCAGCGCAGCAGAACAGATCATGATGGGCAAACAGGACGTTATGTTTGCAGGTGGCGCAGAAGAACTCGACTGGACGCTGTCCTGCTTGTTCGACGCGATGGGCGCGATGTCGTCGAAATACAACGACACACCGACCAAAGCGTCCCGCGCATTCGACGCTGGCCGTGACGGTTTCGTCATCGCAGGCGGCGGTGGTATCGTTGTCCTCGAAGAGCTTGAGCACGCGAAAGCACGCGGTGCGAAAATCTACGCTGAGGTCACAGGCTTTGCCGCAACCTCGGACGGTCACGACATGGTTGCCCCGTCTGGTGAAGGCGGCGAACGCGCAATGCGTCTAGCTCTCGAAACCCTGCCCGAAGGCCGCAAAATCAGCTACATCAACGCACACGGCACATCGACCCCTGTCGGTGACGTGGGCGAGGTTCAGGCCGTGCGCCGCGTCTTTGGCGAAGGCACCACACCGCCGATCTCGTCGACCAAATCCATGACCGGTCACAGCCAAGGCGCAACTGGCGCATCCGAAGCGATTTACTGCCTCCTGATGCTTCAGAGCGACTTCATCGCACCCTCGATCAACGTCGAAACGCTCGACCCAGAGTTGAATCCCGCAGAAATAGCGACTTCTCTGGTTGAAAATGCTGGGCTAGACACCATCATGACCAACAGCTTTGGGTTTGGTGGCACGAACGGATCGATGCTGCTCTCCAAGTTTCGAGACTAAGGACTTTTTCACATGACTATTTCGATGCAGGGCAAACGTGGCTTGATCATGGGCGTTGCCAACGAACGCTCGATCGCTTGGGGTATCGCTAAGGCAATGGCGGACGCAGGCGCAGAACTCGCGTTCTCTTATCAGGGCGAAGCCTTTGGCAAACGCGTGGAACCTCTGGCCGCTTCGGTAGGTTCTGACACCCTCATCGACGTAGATGTGACCAACGACGAAAGCATGGACCTCGCCTTTCAAACGCTGAAAGACAAATGGGGCACCATCGATTTTGTGGTCCACGCGATTGCCTATTCGGACAAGAACGAACTGACAGGTCGTTTCATCAACACCAGCCGCGATAACTTCTGCAACTCGATGGTTATTAGCTGCTATTCGTTCATCGAAGTGTCCAAGCGCGCATCTGAACTGATGCCGAACGGCGGCACGCTGCTGACGCTGACCTACGGCGGTTCCAACCGCGTGACGCCGAACTACAACGTCATGGGCGTTGCAAAGGCTGCACTGGAATCTTCGGTTCGCTATCTGGCAAACGACCTTGGCCCGCTGGGTATCCGCGTGAACGCGGTCTCCCCCGGCCCGATGAAAACGCTCGCGGGTGCGGCCATCGGTGGCGCACGCGCAACGTTCCGCCACACGGAACAGAACGCACCGCTGCGGTCGAACGCAACGCTTGAGGCTGTCGGCGGCACCGCTGTTTACCTCGCATCCGATGCTGGCGCTTACACAACGGGCGAAATCATCCGCGTTGACGGTGGCTTCCACGTTCTCGGGATGCCACAGCAAGACCACCTCTGATCCATGGGATTACTGGCCCTTGCCCTCGGGTTTTGCACCGCCTTTTGGCTGGCAACACGCGGGGGCTGGGCTGGGCTTTCCATTGAGTGGCCCGACCGCAAGTTCTGGGCCTTTGGCGCACTCGCCGCCGTTGCGATCTTCTATTTTTTCGGCCCGTTCTTTGGCCCCTGCCTGATCGCGACCTTCTATTTCCAAGAACTCGGCCACGTCGTCACGCTTCGCTCTTTCGGTGTGGACGCAAAAATCCGCGCCATCCCCGTCTTTGCGAACCCGCCCAAATGGGATTTGCACAAACTGGACCAAGGTAAAGAAGCCTATGTCGCGCTGATGGGGCCTGCCTTCACGGTGCCTGCGGTGTTTCTGTGCCTCGCGATTGCGGCGATGTTGCTGAACACCTCACCGCTGATGGGGAATTACCTCGCGGGGTTTGCAGCGGTCTCTGCGACCTATGGCGCGTTCACGCTGCTACCGTTCTGGCCCTTGGCAGGTGGACGGATCATTCGTGCCGTGTCAGAGACATTCTGGCCAATGCTGCCGTTTGTTTTGGGGGGTGCTGCTCTAGCTGTGATCCTGACATTGGCCGCTGGCTTTATGTCATTCACGCTTGGCGCTATCGCTTTTATCGGCATTCGTGGCCTCATGGCTCTTGAACACCCGACGCCACATCAGTCGCCGATGTCCAAAGACGCCGCATGGCTGCTGATCGGGGCGTATCTGGTGGTCACGGCCAGCCTGTATCGGTTCGGCTGGCCGCTTATCGTTCTCGCGTTGGGCCTTTAGGCCGCTTTGATCTCGACCAGTTCGATCGCAAAGATCAGGTCTTTGCCCGCCAGCATGTGGTTCGCATCCAGAACAACCTGCTCTTCGTTTGCGTCCACAACGGTCACAGGAACAACCTGACCAGTCGGCGCTTGCATCTGAAGCTGGGTGCCGATCTCGGTCGGGATGTGATCAGGGATTTCCGAACGCGGGATGGCTTGGATCGCATCGGCGCTGGCTTCGCCGTAGGCTTCGGCGCAGGGGACTTCGACGGTTTTCTTATCGCCGACGGTCATGCCAGGCAGAGCCTTATCCAGACCAGGGATAATCTGACCGGAGCCAACGATGAACTCCAGCGGTTCACGACCTTCGCTACTATCAAAGGTTTCGCCAGTGGTCAGGGTGCCAGTGTAGTGAATACGAACGGTGTCACCCGATTTTACTTGGGTCATAAAAATCTCCGGTCTGTCAGGGAAAGAATGAAAGAGGCCGCACTCTGCGGGTGCTCTGGGATTCGGAGGCCACCCTAGGGAATGCATGGCTGGATTGCAAACGGCGCCCTTGTTCTTCCTGTCAGAGTTGGTCACTCTGCGCGACAGGATGGAGGACCTACATTGATCAACACCTGTATTTTTGATGCTTATGGCACATTGTTCGACGTCGCTGCCGCAGCACGGGAAGCTGCCGCAGAACCCGGACAAGAGGCGCTGGCGCAAGTCTGGCCTACGCTGGCCGCAAATTGGCGCCGCAAACAGTTGGAATATTCATGGCTCCGCGCTGTGGCCCGCCAACACGTTGATTTCTGGCAGGTCACGGGTGACGGTCTCGATTGGGCGATGGAGGCTGCGGGCCTCGACGATCCCACCCTCCGCGAACGTCTTTTGGCGCTCTATTGGGAACTGAGCACCTATCCCGAAGTGCCCAAAATGCTCGCCACGTTAAAAGCGCGTGGGATGAACACCGCAATCCTGTCGAACGGTTCGCCTGCGATGCTGGATGCGGCGGTGAAATCGGCTGGCCTGTCGGATCTTCTCGACGATGTTTTGTCGGTCGAAACGGTGGGCGTCTACAAACCCCACGACCTCGTTTACGAAATGGTCGAGAGCCGTTTTGTCTGCGAACGCAACGAAGTTCTCTTTGTCTCATCCAATGGATGGGACGCGGCTGGGGCATCTAAATTTGGCTATCGCACCGCTTGGGTGAACCGCAACGGCGACCCAATGGATCGGCTCTATGCCTCGCCTGAATGGGTACTCACCGACCTCAGCACGATACCGGACCTGATCTGATGCCCTTCTACAGCGCCCCCGATGGAACCCGACTGCATTACCTCGACGAAGGCGAAGGACTGCCCGTCCTCGCGCTGGCAGGCTTAACGCGCAACGCAGCTGATTTTGACCATATCGCACCTCTCCTCGATGGGATCAGGCTCATACGTCCGGACTATCGCGGTCGGGGCAAATCAGACTGGGCCACGTCGGATACCTATACCGTTCCGCATGAGGCGCAGGACATTCTGGCGCTCATGGATCATCTTGGGCTGGAAAAGGCCGCGATCATCGGCACGTCGCGCGGCGGGATCATCGGGATGGTTCTGGCAGCAACCGCCAAGGATCGACTGATGGGCGTTGCGCTCAATGATATTGGTCCTGTGATCGACGCCCAAGGGCTGGACATCATCAGCGCCTACGTTGGCCGCAATCCCGCACAAAAAACCTACGAAGAGGCAGCCCAATTCCGCGACCGCAACTGGGTGCATTTCAAGAACGTCCCGATGGAGCGTTGGTTGGCCGAAGTTCGCGCGCATTACGAACAAACCGCCGATGGGCTTGTCATTCGCTATGACCCAAAGTTACGCGATACCTTCAACGCCGCAGACAACAACGCCCCATCGCTCTGGCCGTTTTTCGACGCGCTCGACGGACTGCCGATTGCGCTGATCCGTGGGATGAACAGCGATTTGCTCTCACTCGAGACAGCTGATGAAATGTCAAAACGTCGCCCAGACATGATCCGCGCCGAGGTGCCAGATCGCGGACACGTACCGTTTTTGGACGAAGCCGAAGCCATTGAGGCCCTGCGGGCTTGGCTCTCAGCCGTTAAGGACACGCAAGCCTAGCGCCTAGCCTAGGTCTAAAGGTTGCCTTTCGGCAGAACCCGCCGCATGTATCGGGGAAACCGAGGAGGCGACAATGTCCGAACATTTCATCCAACGGGGCGATGTGACCCTCTACGCGCGCGTTGACGGGGTCGATGATCCCGCTGCGCCGACCGTTGTGTTTGCCAATTCTCTCGGCACCAACCTTCACCTGTGGGACGCTGTTCTCCCACTCCTGCCCGAAGGCTTGCGGATCGTGCGGATGGATAAACGCGGGCACGGGAAATCCTCGGCCCCTGATGCGCCCTACACAATGGGTGCGCTGATTTCCGATACAGAGGCCGTCTGTGATGCGTTGAACGTGCGCGACGCGATGTTCGTTGGCCTGTCGATAGGCGGAATGATTGCCCAAGGCTTGGCAGTCAAACGGCTCGACATTATCCGCACGCTGGTTCTGTCGAATACCGCAGCAAAGATCGGGATGCCGAAACTCTGGCAGGATCGCATTGATACAGTCCGCGCCAAGGGTCTAGAGGCCTTGGTCGATGGGATCATGCAGAAATGGTTTACCCGCGACTTCCGTAATTCGCCTGCCGTGACACCGTGGCGCGATATGGTCTGCGCAACCTCGGTCGAGGGATATTGCGGGTGCTGCGCTGCGATTTCGGGCACGGACTTCTATACGCCCACAAGCGGGCTTCGCTGCCCGACGCTGGGCATCGCGGGGTCCGATGACGGATCAACTCCTGCCGATCTAGTGCGCGAAACCATCGACGTGATCCCTGGATCAAAATTCGAGATCATCCGCAAAGCAGGTCACCTGCCTTGTGTTGAAAAGCCGGAAGAGTATACCGCGCTCCTAACGCAATTCATGAAAGACACGGGCCATATCTGATGACCGCATCCCCCTTTGACAGCGCGATCTGGCGCGACGCCCTTTTTGACCGCGATACGGCCGCGCTCTTTACTGATACGGCCGAAGTGCGTGCGATCATGATCGTGCTGGGCACCTTGGCAAAGGTTCGCGGTGAACGGGGTGAGGTTCCTGATATCGCAGCAAAGGCGATCCATCGTGCCTCGCTTGAGCTGCAAATCGATCCGTCAGGTCTGGCCAAAGGTGTCGCCGTTGACGGCGATCCCGTGGCCCCTGTCATCCAGTATTTTCGCGAATTGATGCAGGCGCCAGAATTCGCACCTTACGTTGGCGAAGGTGCGACCATGGCGCAGATCGAGGACACGGCCCAAGCGCTCCGCCTCCGTCAATTTCTGTCGATCATGTCAGAACGTCTTGGTGCGCCCGACACGCTTGCCCCGCTCGCTGCGCGCCTAAAGGTGAGCCATATCGCAGATGCAGATTTGGCAAAGGGTCTGAACCTTGGCCTCGCTGGGGACGATGCCGACACGACCTTTGTCGATTTCACCGCATGGATGGTCACGACCGCTGAACAGTCAGCCGCCACATCGCCACTCGCCGCTGCACTGGTTGCCCTGATCACTGGCCTGAACCTCAGCCTCCAATCCGCACGCGGCACAGACGCAGAGAGACTGACCCGTCGCATGTGCCTCCCACAAATGGCGCTTGCGCTAGGCAGGTTAAACACACTTGCAAAGTGAACCCGATGGTTTAACTCCTGTCGGGCCAATTGGAGCCTGACATGCGCTTACCTATCGTCTTCATCCTGATCACAGTCCTGCTTGATGCGATGGGTATCGGCATCATCATGCCCGTCATGCCTGACCTGATCCAAGAGATCCACGGCGGCGATGTTGGAAACGCAGCGTTTTGGGGCGGCATCCTGACCGCCGTCTTTGCCGCGATGCAGTTCCTCTTTGGGCCACTGATCGGCAATATCTCTGACAGTTTTGGTCGCCGTCCCGTCCTCCTGATCGCGCTCGTGATCATGGCGATGGACTACTTGCTTATGGCCGTGGCGGGGACCATCTGGCTGCTGCTGGTCGGGCGGATTATCGGGGGCATCACAGGTGCGACCCACACAACGGCGGGCGCTTATATGGCCGACATTTCAAAACCCGAAGAAAAAGCTGCGAACTTTGGCCTAATCGGTGCGGCCTTTGGCGTGGGCTTTGTCGTTGGACCGATGATTGGCGGATTCCTCGCCGATCTCGGCACGCGTGCGCCGTTCTATGCTGCGGCGATCTTTGCCGCGGCGAACTTTGTCTTTGGGCTTTTTGTGCTGCCAGAGACCGTTTCAAAAGAAAACCGCCGCAGCTTTGATATCAAACGCGCAAACCCCTTGTCGGCGTTCCGTGCGATTGGGTCATTGCCTGGTCAATCGCCGATGCTTTTGATCATCTTCGTCTTTAGCGTTGCGCATTTCGTCTACCCCGCGATCTGGGCGTATTTCGGCAAAGAGAAATTCGGATGGGATCCGACGATGATCGGCCTATCGCTCGCCGCATTCGGTATCTCAATGGCCGTGGTCCAAGCGGTCCTGATCCGCCCGATCCTCCGCATACTCGGGGATCGTAAAACGGTGATTGCTGGCTTTATAGTAGATATTGTCGGCATGCTTCTCGTGGTCTTTGTCGACAACGGTTGGATGGTTCTCGCATTGACGCCCGTGATGGCGCTCGGTTCTATTTCCGGTCCGACGATCCAAGGCATCATGTCCCGCGCCACCCCCGACAACCAACAAGGCGAATTGCAAGGCGTCGTCCAATCCATCAACGCGGTTGGCATGGCGATCTCGCCTCTGATTATGACGTGGATTTTCTGGGCGTTCACGTCGGGCGGCTGGGGCTACCTCCCCGGTGCTCCGTTCGTTTTGTCAGCTGTTTTGGTTGCTGGATGCGTCGTAATCTTTGTCACGACCAAGGCTGATCACTGATCGTCGGGACCACAATCCTCACCGGAATGACGAATGATCACAATCGCCGCTGGGATGCCCAAACCGATGGCAGCGTAGAGCAATGCAGCTACGCCAATACCCGAGTCGAAGAGCCAAACCGACAGGGCCGCACTGACGGCACCAAGCGTTGAGAAAAAGAGGATGAGTGCTGCGGCCAAGGCTCTGTTCCTTGAGAATGAAAAAGCCGCAGCGCGGGGCTGCGGCTTTGACTGGATCGTATCAGCGCGAGAACTTTTTGTATTTCAAGCGCTTCGGCTCTAGTGCATCCGCACCGAAACGACGTTTTTTGTCTTCTTCGTAGTCCTCAAAGTTACCTTGGAACCATTCGACATGTGCCTCACCCTCGAACGCGAGGATGTGGGTACAAATACGGTCGAGGAAGAAGCGGTCGTGCGAGATGACAACGGCGCAGCCTGCGAAATCGGTCAGCGCGTCTTCGAGAGCACGAAGAGTTTCCACGTCGAGGTCGTTGGTCGGTTCGTCGAGGAGAAGGACGTTACCGCCTTCTTTGAGCAGACGCGCCATGTGTACACGGTTGCGTTCACCGCCCGACAGCAGGCCGACTTTCTTCTGTTGATCACCGCCTTTGAAGTTGAACGACGAACAATAGGCGCGCGAGTTCACTTCGGCATCGCCCAGCGCGATCAGTTCTGCACCGCCCGAGATCGCTTCCCAAACGGTCGCATTCGGGTCGAGGTCGTCACGCGACTGGTCAACGTAGGACAGCTTCACAGTATCACCGAGGGCGATGGACCCCTCATCTGGCTGTTCCTGACCAGTGAGCATTTTGAACAGGGTCGATTTACCGGCGCCGTTCGGACCGATCACACCGACGATACCACCCGGCGGAAGGTCGAACGACAGGTCTTCGATCAATAGCTTATCGCCCATGGCCTTTTTCAGGCCACTAACCTCGATCACTTTACCACCCAAACGAGGACCGTTCGGGATAACGATCTGGGCGCGACCGACCTTTTCACGCTCTGACTGTTCAGCCAGTTCGTTATAGGCGTTGATACGTGCCTTCTGTTTCGCCTGACGGGCTTTCTGACCCTGACGCATCCATTCAAGTTCGCGTTCCAGCGTTTTCTGTTTGGATTTGTCTTCGCGCGCTTCCTGCTCCAGACGTTTGGCTTTCTGTTCCAGCCAGCTGGAATAGTTGCCCTCGTAGGGGATGCCCTGACCACGGTCGAGTTCGAGAATCCAACCCGTGATATCGTCAAGGAAGTAACGGTCGTGAGTAACGCAGAGGATCGTGCCTTTATACTCGATCAAGTGCTGCTGGAGCCACGCAATGGTTTCCGCGTCGAGGTGGTTGGTCGGTTCGTCGAGCAGAAGCATATCAGGTGCTTCGAGCAGGAGCTTACACAGCGCGACACGACGACGTTCACCGCCCGAGAGATTTGCAGGCATCGCGTCATCTGGCGGACAGCGTAGAGCTTCCATCGACACGTCCACTTGGCTATCGAGGTCCCAGAGGTTCTGGCTGTCGATCTCGTCCTGAAGACGCGCCATTTCGTCGGCGGTCTCGTCCGAGTAATTCATCGCGAGTTCGTTATATCGGTCCAGAATGGCCTTTTTTGCAGCCACACCGAGCATCACGTTGTCACGCACAGACAGCGTTTCATCGAGTTGCGGTTCCTGCGGCAGGTAGCCGACCTTTGCGCCTTCTGCGGCCCATGCCTCGCCCGAGAAATCCTTATCCCAGCCAGCCATGATTTTCAGCAGCGACGATTTACCGGCGCCGTTGACACCGACGACACCGATTTTAACGCCGGGAAGGAAGTTGAGACGGATGTTCTCAAAGACCTTCTTCCCGCCTGGGTAGGTCTTGGACACGCCGTCCATGAAATAGACAAACTGGTAGCTGGCCATTGGGTGATCCTCTGAATCTGGTTTGGCCCTAGATAGCGATCATGGCGACGAGGGGCAATGCGGCGCGGCTTGCAATCCGCTTGCTCAACACCATCTTTCGGATCAAGTTAGCGCCAACACGAGGGAGGATGATATGACATACACACCAGCCGAAGACCGTTATTCGAAAATGGTCTACCGCAAATGCGGGAATTCCGGCCTGAAACTACCTGCGATCTCGCTCGGCCTTTGGCACAATTTCGGGCATGACACACCGCACCAAACAAAACGCGACATCTGCCAGACGGCGTTCGACCTTGGCATCACGCATTTTGATTTGGCGAACAACTACGGCCCGCCCGCAGGGTCCGCCGAAGAAGCCTTTGGCGAAATCCTAAAGACCGACTTCGCAGGCTATCGCGACGAACTGATCATTTCGTCCAAGGCGGGCTATGACATGTGGCCTGGCCCCTACGGCGAATGGGGAAGCCGCAAGTATCTGATCGCATCCTGTGACCAATCGCTGAAACGAATGGGTCTGGATTACGTCGATATCTTCTATTCGCATCGCTTTGACCCCGAAACCCCGCTCGAAGAAACGATGGGCGCGTTGGAGCACATCTGGCGGTCGGGCAAGGCGCTCTATATCGGCATCTCGTCCTACAATTCGCAACGCAGCCGCGAAGCTGCCGCGATCCTCAAGGACATGGGCGTGCCGCTGTTGATCCACCAGCCCAGTTACAACATGCTCAACCGTTGGGTCGAACATGACGGTTTGCTAGATACGCTGGACGACCTCGGGGTTGGGTCGATTGCATTCACTCCGCTGGCCCAAGGGATGCTGACAAACAAATACCTCGGTGGTGTAACCGAAGGTCGTGCAGTTCAGGGCAAGAGCCTCGATCCAAATGTTCTGGACGAACGTGTTCTGAACAACATCCGCAAACTAAACGAAATCGCAGAGGGCCGTGGTCAAACACTCGCCCAAATGGCGATTGCGTGGGTGCTGCGCGGTGGTCGGGTGACAACGGCGTTGATCGGTGCGTCCAAGGCGTCACAGGTCGTGGATTGCTGTGGCGCAATCGGAAACCTCGATTTCACCGCCGATGAACTGGCGCTGATCGACACCTATGCAAATGAGGAACAGATCAACCTCTGGGCGCGGTCGTCAGAGCTGGAATAACAAACAGCGGCTTTACTTTTCAGCCGCCACACGGTTTCTGGTCAGCCATGGATCAGAGGTTTCCAGTTGCACAAGCCGGTCAGGTGATCGGCCTATTGGGCGGGTCATTCGACCCCGCCCACGAAGGCCATGCCCATATCACCCGAGTGGCCTTGCGCCGTTTCGGACTGGACCGCGTGTGGTGGCTCGTCTCTCCGGGGAACCCGTTAAAAGAGCGCGGCCCAGCACCCTTGGACCTGCGCATTGAACGTGCCCGCAAGGTCATCAGCGACCCGCGTGTGATCGTCACTGGAATCGAAGAGCGGCTCGGTACGCGCTACACCGCCGAAACCATCGCTGCCCTACAAAACCGCTATCGCGGTGTACGGTTCGTTTGGCTGATGGGGGCCGATAACCTGTCACAGTTTGACCGTTGGCAGAACTGGGAACAGATCGCCAATTCGGTGCCTATCGGGGTCGTTGCACGCCCAGAGTATGGCGTTAAGGCGCGAACTTCGAAAATGGCGCGGATGTTCAGGGGGGCGCAACTGGACCCTCGCGCATCAACCGTGCTTGGCTACTATAACGCGCCCGCGTGGTGCTATGTGAACCACCCGCTCTCTCATGCATCGAGCACCGCGATCCGTGATAAGGGAGAATGGGATCACGGCAAGGCAGACGCATGACGGTTCGGCTAACACGCCGCGCCGCAGTGATCGGCCTCTTGTCGTCTAGCGCGTCCATCGCCTTAGCCGGCGCACCTACGCAATCACCCCGCCCGACCGAACGGCCAGCTCTTTGGCCACCCGCCCCTCGCCCAGTGACCCGCCCCGAGGTCGAAGACTTGATCGCAAATGCCCGATTGGGCGGCACTACGGGCTTTGTCATAGCTGACGCCCAAACAGGCGAGGTCATCGAACGCGGCTCGGCGCATGTGCCTCTCCCCCCGGCGAGCGTGACGAAAACCCTGACATCGGTTTACGGTCTCGAGGCTCTCGGGCCGCATTACCAATTCAAGACCACCCTTCGCGCAGAAGGCACGATCACCGACGGTGTGTTGGATGGCACGCTGATCTTGGCGGGTGGCGGCGATCCGACCTTGGTCACTGATGACCTTGCCGCGATGGCAGAGCTGCTTGCCGCGACGGGGCTGCGTGAGGTGCACGGCGGGTTCGAAGTCTGGAACGGCGCCCTGCCCTACATCAACGAAATTGACCCTGACCAGCTTGACCATCTGGGCTATAACCCTGCGGTTTCAGGGCTGAACCTGAACTTTAACCGCGTCTATTTCGAATGGGCGCGGACGGCTGGGGACTACCGCGTCAGCCTCGACGCCCGAAGCGAGCTTTACCGCCCCGAAGTCCATATGGCACGGATGCGCGTCGTGGATCGTGATCTGCCCGTTTACACCTATGATGCCGACGGATTGGTCGACGACTGGACTGTTGCACGGCGTGCACTGGGGAACGACGGTTCTCGATGGCTCCCCGTGCGTCAACCCGCGCTCTATGCGGGTGATGTGTTCCGCAGTTTTGCCAGCAGCCACGGCATCACCCTGCCCACGCCGACGAAACGCAGCCGTGCCCCACGTGGCGCAACGCTCGTCACCCACAGCAGCGAACCGCTGACGTTGGTCGTGCGCGATTGCCTCAAATACTCGACCAACCTTACGGCTGAGGCGATTGGACTGACCGCAAGCGCACGCCTAGCTGGAGAAGTCGAGGACCAACACCGATCCGCCCAACACATGTGCGATTGGATCGCCCAGCGCACCGGGGCACGGATCGCCGCCGAAGATCACTCCGGCCTCGGAAGCGATTCGAAGGTCAGCGCGGCGCAGATGGTGAAGTTCTTGACTGCTGAAGGCGTTGAGGCACAACTGCGCCCCCTTTTAAAGTCCATCCCGCTCAAGGACGAAAACGGTCGTCCGATGGAGACCCCGATCAAGATCGCAGCGAAAACGGGCACGCTGAATTTTGTCTCAACGCTTGCGGGATACATCCACACGGAAGCGGGTCGCGAACTGGCATTCGCGATTTTCTCGGCCAACCTCGGGGAACGCATGGCCGCCGAAGGCAGTCTTGACGATGTGCCTGCGGGCGCGGTGGGATGGAACCACCGCGCCAAGGCGTTGCAACAGGTGCTACTGAAACGTTGGGGCCGCTATTAAATCGTCATATGACGCGCACGCGCACCACGTTCGATTGCCGCGGCATGAAGACGGTCGATGTCCAGCTCATGGCGGATTTCTTCCAACATACGTGCCTCGGCGCCTTCGATCCGACCATCTGCAGCCGCAACATCGCAAGACAACGCATAGGCCGTTTCAAATAGTTTTTCGGGCAATGCATCGCGGATCAGGCCGAACAAAGCGTCCAACCCGTCTTCTTGTTCCAGCAGATCAAACACGGTCTGAGACAGGCGCGGCAGACGGATTTCATCGAATTCTGCGAATACTGGCAAATGGTTGATCATATTGTTGATCCGAACCAATTCCGCTGTGCGGATGTCAGCGTCGCTTGCGGAAACGGCAATCATCAGGGCAACCAGTGCGTCCTGAGCGGTCATTGGGGCGTCTTCGATCATTGTCGTCTCCATCGTGTTACACCCCTTCATTTATTGACGACATGGCGCTGTCGCAATAGGGAGTGCGCTTGAGACCTGCCATGGGGGCGGGCCATAAATCTGAGAGTATCACAATGACCGACGTGCGCGCAGTAGCGATGGAGAGCAAGGCATGGCCCTTTGAAGAAGCCCGCGCCCTACTCAAACGCTATGAAAAGGCGCCGCCGGAAAAGGGATACGTTCTGTTCGAGACAGGCTACGGCCCGTCGGGCCTGCCGCATATCGGCACTTTTGGCGAAGTTCTGCGGACCACGATGATCCGCAACGCGTTCCACCAAATCTCGGACATCCCGACCCGTCTGATCTGTTTCTCAGACGACCTCGACGGGATGCGTAAGGTTCCAACCAACGTCCCCAATCAGGACATGCTCAAAGACCACGAGCAAAAGCCGCTGACCTCTGTGCCCGATCCGTTCGGTGAATTCGAATCTTTCGGCCACCACAACAACGCGATGCTGCGCCGTTTCCTCGATACCTTTGGGTTCGAGTACGAGTTCTATTCGGCAACCGAATTCTACAAGTCGGGCCAGTTCGATGAGGTTCTGAAACGCGCTGTCGATAAATACGACGACATCATGAAAGTGATGCTGGCCTCGCTGCGTGACGAACGTCAGGCGACTTATTCGATCTTTCTGCCGATCCACCCTGAAACGGGCCGCGTTCTTTACGTGCCTATGAAGGAAGTGAACCGCGAAAACTACACGATCACCTTTGACGACGAGACGGGCAAAGAATGGACACTGCCTGTCACCGGCGGCAACGTGAAGCTCCAGTGGAAGCCTGACTTTGGTGCACGCTGGGCTGCACTGGGCGTCGATTTTGAGATGTATGGTAAGGACCACTCCACCAACACCAACATCTACGATCGCATTTCGGAAATCCTCGGCGCGAAAAAGCCAAACCACATGGTGTATGAGCTGTTCCTTGATGCGAACGGCGAAAAGATTTCGAAGTCCAAAGGCAACGGCATCTCCATCGACGAATGGCTGACCTATGCGTCGACGGAATCGCTGTCCTACTTCATGTTCCTGAAGCCCAAGACCGCAAAGCGCCTGCACTTTGATGTGATCCCAAAGATGATGGACGAATATCATCAGCAGCTGAACGCCTACCACGGTCAGGATGCCAAAGGTCAGCTGGCGAACCCCGTCTACCACATTCACAACGGCGACGTTCCGCAGTCGAACATGGTCGTTCCGTTCTCGATGCTCCTCAACCTTGCGTCTGTTTCGGGCGCAGAGGACAAGGGCGCAATGTGGGGCTTTATCCAGCGCTACGCACCCGATGCAGGCCCAGAGTCGCACCCCGATCTGGATCAGGCCGCGGGCTTTGCCGTGCGCTACTATCAGGACTTCGTTAAGCCTGAGAAAACCTACCGCGCGCCGAACGACCAAGAGCGTGCCGCCATGGAAGACATGGTCACCCGCCTCAAGGCGTGGGACGGTGGTCTGGACGCCGAAGAACTGCAATCGATGGTCTTTGCCGTTGGAAAGGACCACGATTTCGAGAACCTCCGCGATTGGTTTAAGGCCCTTTACGAGGTGCTCTTGGGCGCATCACAAGGTCCGCGTTTCGGTGGGTTCATCGCGCTCTATGGCGTGGAAGAAAGCATCAAGCTGATCGAAGACGGTCTGGCCGGCAACCTCGGCTAACGTCTTGAACCTGTTACGTCATGGGCGCATCATTCGCCCATGACGACAGGTTACGAACCCCTCAACACGCTCAAGCCGATTGGACCGGACATCTGGATTGCAGATGGTCCGCATATTTCATTTTACGGCCTCCCCTTCCCGACCCGAATGACGATTGTGCGGCTGGCCGATGGCGGCCTGTGGATTCACTCCCCAATCAGGCCCGATGACAAACTCATCGCACAGATCAACAAAATCGGCCCCGTGCGGCATTTAATCGGGCCGAACTGGATTCACTACGCCTCGCTCCACGATTGGAAAACGCGCTATCCAGCGGCACTGGTTTGGGTTGCCCCTGGGGTTGAGGCGCGCGCCGCAAAACATAACGTCCCGCTGACCGTCGACGAACACCTTATCGACACGGCACCCGATGCGTGGGCAGGCCAGCTAGACCAGATGATCGTGCGTGGCAGCAAAATCCACCACGAGGCCGTATTTTATCACGCACATTCGAAAACGCTGATCCTCACCGATCTGATCGAGAATTTTGAACGTCGCACCCTACCGTGGTGGATGCGTATTCTTACCAAGTTCGCCCGCATTCAGCATCCTGACGGGCAGATGCCGATCGATATGCGCCAGACTTTTAACGGACATCGTGACCAACTGCGGAAGGCGGTTGAGCAGATGATAGCGTGGGGACCAGAACAGGTCATCCTTGCCCACGGGCATTGGTATCAGCGTGACGGCGTGACCGAACTGAAACGCGCGTTTCGGTTCCTTTTCTAGGCGCAGGGGCACCGTCACGGTGGTCTAAGCAGATGTTCAAACTGACCTGATATTTCTAGCGCAAAGCTGGAATGAAAGAGGTCATCATGAACAAAGCTATCACCGACGGTATGGTCTTTATACCGCCTGAATTCGCACTCGGTCTTTCTGTTTGGTCGAGCGGGGACGGCACCCCAGGGTCGGACACCTATGACGGATCAGGACAGGGCGTTTATGTGCCCGCCGATCAACATTTTGACGGCTGTATGGAAATTCTATCGACCTCCGCGCTGCAAAAGCTACGCTATATGGGGCAAACGACCATTCTACCGGGGTGTTATCTGCGCATTACCGCGCGGGTTAAGGCGATCTCTGGTCCGCTGCCCACTGTGCGCATTGCGGGTTGGGCTGGTGGCGCTGGTGGCAACCACGTGTCGGGCCTCACCGAGACAGGCCCAGAAGTGACGCTAAGCGCCTATGGCGAGGTGACAGAGATCAGCGCGATTGTCGGCACTGGCCCGCGTGGTGGCGTCGATATGGTCTGGCCAAACGCGATCTATGGTCACTTTGGCATCGACATCCTCGATGGCGCCGGCGGTGTGGTTCGCGTCGATGACATCGTGATTGAGGATGTCACCAACGTTTACATCCGCGACATGATCGGCTTTGTCGATGTGCGTGACTACGGCGCGGTGGGGGATGGCGTCACCGACGACAGCGCCGCGTTTGAAGCCGCCGATGCGGATGCGAACGGGCGTGAGGTACTCGTCTCTGATGGCGTATTTTACCTCGGCAACCATGTGACCATCGAAAACCAGATCCACTTCTCTGGCTCCGTTGTGATGCCCGACGACAAACGGCTCGTCCTGCAAAAGAACTTTGACTTTGCGACCTACAACGATGCCTTTCCTGATGAAGAGGTCGCTTTTCGCAAGGCGTTTCAGGCGCTTTTGAACAACGCAGATCATGACGCGCTCGACCTTTGCGGACGACGAATACAATTGAGCCGCCCCGTGGACATGCAGGCCGCCGAGGGGAGCAAAACCACCTACGCCAGCCGCCGCGTGATCCGAAATGGACAGCTACAGGCGAATAGCTCTGCCAATTGGGACGATGTCACGGTCACGTCGCAAGCGACCTATTCGGCGGCCAATTCGCGGCAACTGACAAATGTGGTGAATGTCGCCAATATTCCCATCGGATCGCACATCACGGGCAACGGTGTCGGGCGCGAAATCTACGTCAAAGACCGCAACATCGCCGCGCAAACCATCACACTCAACCAGCCGCTCTATGATGCGGAGGGGACGCAGGTCTTTACCTTTACGCGGTTCCAATACCTGCTCGATTTTTCGGGGTTTGAGAGCATTTCGAACTTCATCATCGACGGGGTGGATTTTAACTGTCAGGGCAACGCCAGCGGGGTCATGCTCGCTATTGAGGGCAGCATTTTCCAACTCCGCGATTGTCGCATGACGAAACCCAAAGATCGCGGGATCACCTCTGTCGGCGGAGCATGTCAGGGCCTGACCATCGACCGTTGCCAATTCCTGTCGAATGAGATGGACAAGCCCGTCAGCAACCGCACCACAATCGGGTTCAACGCAAACGCCAACGACGTGAAAATCCGCGATTGCCGCGTTGTGCGGTTCAAACATTTTTGCCTTTTGGGTGGCACCGGCAACCTGATCGTCGGCAACCACTGGTTCCACGGGGATGGCGAAACAGATGGCGTGCGTAAGGGCGGGATCATCTTTACCACGCCGAACGCAAAGTCGGTGATCACGGGCAACTACATCGATAACAACTTTATCGAATGGACCAATGAACACGACGAAACGCCCGCACTTGGGCAGCAGTATTCGTTCGGAGGTCTAACGATCACGGGCAATATCTTTACCGCCAACGATGTGGCCGATTGGTTTAACTATATCGTCATTAAACCCTACGGCCCCAACCACTACATCCACGGCCTATCGGTAACGGGAAACACCTTTCGCGTGCTGAACGGCAGTATCCAGCGGGTCGAGAAAGTCGACGCCACCTTTGCCGATCTCGACTACGGGCGGATGCGAAATGTCCTGTTCCAAGGCAACACGTTCAATGGCGTCCAAGAGGAGGTCGAAAACCCCGCGATGATCGAACATAGCCAAGATACGGCAAGCTCTGCTTGGGTCGTCGATACAGCCCCACTCCTGCCGTTTGGCGGACGCTCCCGCACCGTCGAAAGCTGCGCACCCAATGGCGCGATCACCAATGCCTCGAATGCAACGCAGTTCGTGACCCCTTGGATCGACGCCTCATATGGCACCGCGCAGAGCCAAGTCCGACTGGTCTGGCCTTCGGCAGTCAAAGGCAAGGTCTGGGTGAAGGCCCGCATGGACAAACCCCTTTGATCAAGGGGTGATCTGGATCAATGCGGCGACTCTGTGCGCGTGATTGGTAGGGATCAGAAACAGGAGTCTGCTATGTACAAACACATCCTTGTGCCGGTCTCATTTGACGCGGGCTATGATCACCTCGATCCCTTTCCCATCGCTAAAGCGCTCGCTGAACCAGATGCGCGGATCAGCCTGATCCACGTCCTCGAAGAAGTGCCCAGCTACGCGATTTCCTACATGCCCGATGACTTCCGCGCAGAAAGCCGCGAAGCCATCCGTAATGATCTACAGGAAAAAGCAGCGGACATCCCCAATGCCGAAGTGTGGGTTGTCGATGGTCACGCTGGCCGCACCATCCTCGACTGGGCCGAAGAACACGGCGTCGATCTGATCGTGATGGCATCGCACCATCCGGGTCTGGGCGATTACCTCATCGGCTCGACCGCAGCGCGGGTTGTGCGTCATGCGCAATGCGCCGTTCACGTCATGCGCTGATCACTGAAAAATTTTTGGCCACGGGTTTCCTCGTGGCCAAACTTCGTGTTCTCTGAACACATAGTAGGAGACACACGATGCGCATCACCCTTGCTCTGATCACACTAACATTGCTCACCGCATGTGGTGGCGTGCCGCTGGTGCCGTTTATCTAGCGCGACTTGCGACTACGTTTGTTGCCACCGCGCTGACCCGCGCGGCCAGCTGATGACCGCCCCGAAGCCTTACGGCTTTCTTCGACCGCATCGTCGACTGCGGACTGACGGGCCAATGGGTCGTCGGAAATCACCAGATCGACCGTCTCTAGCCGTTTGACTTCATCGCGCAGACGGGCTGCCTCTTCGAATTCGAGGTTTTCAGCGGCTTTGCGCATATCATTGCGCAACCCTTCTAGAACCGCCTCAAGGTTCCCGCCATGGAGTGGTTTGTCGATCGTAGCCGTGACGCGGGATTGATCCGTGTCGCCTTTGTAGAGGCCTGCGAGAATGTCATCGACGTTCTTCTTGACCGTCTGCGGCGTGATCCCGTGCTCCTCATTGTAGGCCATCTGACGGACACGGCGGCGTTCGGTTTCGCCCAGCGCCCGTTCCATCGACCCCGTGATCCGATCCGCATACATGATCACGCGGCCTTCGGCGTTCCGCGCGGCACGACCGATAGTCTGGATGAGCGAGGTTTCAGAGCGCAAGAAGCCCTCTTTGTCCGCATCGAGGATCGCAACCAACCCACATTCAGGAATATCGAGACCCTCGCGCAAAAGGTTGATCCCGATCAGAACGTCGAAGGCTCCCAAACGTAGGTCGCGCAAGATTTCGATCCGTTCAATCGTATCAATGTCCGAGTGCATGTAGCGCACGCGAATACCCTGTTCGTGCATGTATTCGGTCAGGTCTTCGGCCATGCGTTTGGTCAGCGTGGTGCAGAGCGTCCGATAACCTTCGGCAGCGACCTTGCGCACTTCATCCAAAAGGTCATCGACCTGCATCTCAACAGGGCGGATTTCGACGACTGGATCAAGGAGGCCCGTCGGACGAATGATCTGTTCAGTAAAGACACCCCCCGTTTGTTCCAACTCCCATGCGGCAGGCGTCGCCGACACATAGATCGACTGCGGGCGCATCGCGTCCCATTCTTCGAACTTGAGCGGGCGGTTATCCATACAGGACGGCAGGCGGAACCCGTGCTCTGCCAGCGTGAATTTGCGGCGATAGTCACCCTTATACATGCCGCCGATTTGTGGCACGGATACGTGGCTTTCGTCGGCAAAAACGATCGCATTGTCGGGGATAAACTCGAACAGCGTTGGCGGTGGCTCGCCCGGGGCGCGCCCCGTCAGATACCGCGAATAGTTTTCGATGCCATTGCAGACGCCCGTCGCCTCGAGCATCTCGAGGTCAAAGTTTGTCCGCTGCTCAAGGCGCTGCGCCTCCAGCAGTTTCCCCTCGTCCTGCAATTGCTTCAAACGGACTTGGAGTTCTTCTTTAATACCCTTGATCGCCTGCTGCATCGTTGGGCGCGGGGTCACATAGTGGCTGTTTGCGTAAATTCTTACCTTATCGAAAGTATCGGTTTTCTCGCCGGTGAGCGGGTCAAATTCGTGAATAACCTCAAGCTCTTCACCAAAGAACGACAGCCGCCATGCCCGATCATCCAAGTGAGCTGGCCAAATCTCTAGGCTGTCACCGCGCACACGGAAACATCCCCGCTGGAACGCCGCATCATTGCGCCGATATTGCTGCGCTACGAGGTCCGCCATCACCTGACGCTGGTCATACATTTTGCCCGCGAACAGATCCTGCGTCATGGCCGAATAGGTTTCAACCGAACCGATACCGTAGATACACGAGACGGACGCCACGATGATCACATCGTCCCGCTCCAACAGTGCCCGCGTGGCCGAGTGGCGCATACGGTCGATCTGTTCGTTAATTTGGCTCTCTTTCTCGATATAGGTGTCCGACCGCGGCACATAGGCCTCTGGCTGGTAATAATCGTAATAGGACACGAAATATTCGACGGCGTTGTCAGGGAAGAACCCTTTGAACTCCCCATAAAGCTGCGCGGCGAGCGTTTTGTTCGGGGCGAGGATAATCGCAGGGCGCTGCGTTTCCTCAATCACCTTGGCCATCGTGAATGTCTTACCCGTACCCGTCGCCCCGAGCAGAACCTGATCGCGTTCGCCCTGCAAAATACCCGTCGACAGTTCCGCAATCGCCGTGGGCTGGTCGCCGGCGGGTTCGAACTCTGTGCTCATGACAAACCGTTTGCCGCCTTCCAGCTTTTCGCGCTGTTGCGGCGCGCGGTGCAACATTGGCATGTCTTGGGGGTTGTTGTTGTGCATCGGAGCTCCTGTGTCGGCCCTTATAATGTCCTCTTTTTGTTCACCTTCAAGGGGGGAGCAATCATCTGCTGACATAGCTTGAAACTGTCTGCGTTTTTCACGATAAGGAGCCAAGGAATTTGGAGGCATACCGATGCGCGCACGAATCTACCGCCCAGCAAAAACTGCAATGTCGTCTGGCACCGCCAAGATGAAGCAATGGGTTTTGGAATACGCTCCGGCGTCTGCACGCGAAGTTGACCCCCTGATGGGCTGGACCTCATCTGGTGACACCCAAGCGCAAGTCAAACTGAAGTTCGACTCCAAAGAAGCGGCTCTGGACTACGCGCAGGCTCACGGCATCGACGCCGTCGTCCAAGACCCCAAGACCCGCAAACCCAACGTGCGCCCCGGCGGCTACGGCGACAACTTTGCCACCAACCGCCGCACCGTTTGGACCCACTGAGTTTGTAAATCGGGGCAAAGTTGTCTCGAAATCGGGGCAAAGATCCCGCGAAGCCAGGTTTTAATCAAGATATAGGGCGCCTGATGGGCGCCTTTTATATATGCTGATTGTGGGTTGAGGACGTCTGACTAGCGTCGCGAACTGAAACCTGCTCTGACGGAGGCCGAACGGCTATTTATAGTGTTCGCGACGGTCCGAGAAAACACGCACGCGCTTTCTCCAAGACTTGTAGCTTCCGGGTTTAAGGGTGTCTCGCATAAGCGCTTTGACAGCCTTCTCAGAGAGCCCATACTGGCGCTCAATGTCCGCGAAATGGATATCATCAGACAGCGCCATTTCGACAATTTCGCTTAGATGTTCTTGGGGGATATTTTCTCGTTTCGTCATCCTCATCGAGCTAGTCGGCTATGGCTTCAAATCAAGCAGCCGACCATCGAACGCCTGCTGTACCCAGAGCGATGCCCACCTCATAGCGGCAGAACGTAAGGTTCGGACACTTTACTCGCGAACACACTCCATCACGATCAGATCATGATCTGATAGCGGAACCTCGCCATTCATCGATGACACGATGCGTGGCGACTGTGCAGTCAGACTACGGCACGCAAACCAATCGAGTTTCATCGTTCGGTCTGGATGGCGGGTGATGAGGCTGGGGCGGGTGGTCATGCCCTCGGCAGTGCCATCCCAGTGATACCCACGATCGCGCGCGTTCTCGAACAGGGACTCGGACTGCCACTTGAAATCAGGCGGCATGTGGTTGCCGGTGTTCAGGTCACCACCGATCACCGCAGGTAGGTCGGGGGCGAAATCGTCGATGGCATCTATCAGGATATTAAACTGGGCCGCGCGGTGGGCTTCGTTTGAATTGCTCTCAAGGTGGGTCGAGACGACACAAATTGGGCCGTGCTCGGTTTCGACTTCCGCAAGGAGAGCCATCCGACCACCGATACGCGGTTGACCTGGATCAGCGCCAAACTCGGTCGAAAACCAATGTCCGTGATCGTCGAGCCGCACGAGCGCGACGCGATTGAACGGCACCGCAGACAGGATCGCGTTGCCATGCCATCCACGCGCGTTTTCGGTATCCTCGCAGAATTCACGCTCGGTCGGACTGCCAAGGCCAAGCTCGAAAAACTCGACACCGTAGATGTAGGCCATGCCGAGGTGCGCTGCGACCTCTTCGGTCGTGTGACGTTGGCCAGTGCGCGCCATGCCGTGATCGGCCTCTGACAGCAGAACAATATCCGCGCCTTCAGCCCGCAGTTTATCGGCTGTTTCTTTCGGGAATAGGCAGCGTTCGACATTCCACGCGGCAATCGTCAGCGGGCTTGGCAGAACCTCTTCAGTTGCCTCACCGCCTGCCTGCACAAAATGCATCGCATCTGTTTGTTCGAAGAGATCACGGTGGGCGTCTGTGGTGCGCGGGGCAGAGAGGATTTTGGCCCGCAGGTCTGCCGAAACGAGGGGCAGTTCGTTCAAAGTTTCGGTGATCATAGGCGGCGACCTGTCTGAGGATCAAAATACGAAAGCGTGTCAGGTTTGATAACCACGCGCAGCGGCCCCGTTTCAGCGGCAACGTCTTTGGCGACGCTGATCATGATCGACTGGCCTGCCCAAACCGCGTGGAGAATACGGTGTGCACCGAGTTCCTCGATAAGGGTAACGTCAATCTCAAAAGCACCGTTTGTATCAGGCAAGATGTCTTCGGGACGCACACCCAAGGTCACGAGGCCGCTACCATCAAACTCCGCAACCTTTTGCCCACCGACCATAACCGCGCCGTTCTCGCGCATGGCATCCAGAAGGTTCATCGGAGGCGCGCCCATAAACGACGCAACAAAGGTCGATGCTGGCGAATGATACACCTCGGACGGGGTTCCGATCTGTTCGATCTCTCCTCCGTTCATCACGATGATACGGTCGGCCATGGTCATTGCTTCGACCTGATCGTGGGTCACATAAACGGAGGTCACACCAAGGCGGCGCTGAAGGGCCTTAATCTCGATCCGCATCTGGTTGCGCAGTTTTGCATCTAGGTTCGAGAGCGGCTCGTCGAACAAGAACAACGATGGATCGCGGACAATCGCACGGCCCATTGCGACGCGCTGACGTTGGCCGCCAGACAATTGCGACGGTTTGCGATCAAGGTAGTCGTTGAGGTTCAAGAGGTTCGCGGCGTCTTCGACCTTTTGGTTGATCACATCCTTAGCGATCTTACGGTTCTTTAGCCCATATCCGATGTTTTTCCGAACCGTCATATGCGGGTAGAGAGCGTAGTTCTGGAACACCATCGCGATGTCGCGATCCGCAGGATCGACGGCATTCACAACACGGTCGCCGATATGCAGGTCGCCCTCGGTGATATCCTCAAGCCCCGCGATCATGCGCAGCATCGTGGATTTGCCACATCCAGACGGTCCGACGAGCACGACAAACTCTCCTTTTTCAATGGTGAAGCTCGCAGGTTTCACGGCCTCAAAACCGTTTGGGTAAACCTTGCGGAGAGCGTTCAGAGTAACCTGAGCCATGGTAAGTTCCTTACTTATCGGATTCCGTCAGGCCCTTTACGAACCAACTCTGGAAGAAAATGACGATGAGGACGGGCGGAAGGATCGCGATGATCTGAAGGATGTTCGACTTGCCGTATTCGGGCAGGTTCGTACCTTCGAGGGTTTGGGTGATCTGTTTGATCCCACGAACGAGGGTGAACATCCCCTCATCGGTCGTGATCATGGTGGGCCAGAGGTATTGGTTCCAACCATATACGAACATGATGATGAACATCGCTGCAATCATGGTGCGCGAGAGCGGCACCAGAATGTCGATAAAGAACTTGATAGGACCAGCACCGTCAATGCGGGCGGCTTCGATCAACTCTTCGGGGACAGACCGGAAAAACTGTCGGAAAAAGAACGTAGCGGTGGCCGAGGCGATCAGGGGGATAATCAGGCCCTGATAAGTGTTCAGCATACCGAGCTTTTGGACGATTTCGTAGGACGGCAGGATGCGCACTTCGAGTGGCAGTAAGAGCGTCGTAAAGATAATCCAGAACGCCAAAGTCGCGAATTTCAGGCGGAAATAAACGATGGCGTAGGCGGCCATCATGCCGATAACGATCTTACCAACGGCAAAGCCAAACCCAAGGATCAGCGAGTTATAGAGCATGCTCAGGCCCGTGTTTTCGCCGCTGAACCCAGAGGCTTCGAACATGGCCTTTTCAAAGTTCATCGGGATTTGATCCCCGAACACCAACCCAGGTCCATTGCGCATGGTTTCAAGGTCCGTTGTGGATGCCATTTGCAACAGCATCACCACAGGGAGGATCATAATCAGCGATCCGATAATCAGGATCGAATGGTCCACAATGTTTTCAAACTTAATACGTTTCATCGTGATCCTCAGGTGTAATGGATGCGGCGTTCCACCATGCGGAACTGGAAAACGGTCAGCGCAAGAACGAGCACCATGAGCACAACAGACTGCGCCGACGACCCGCCGAGGTCATTGCCGCGGAAGCCATCGACATAAACGCGATAAACGAGCGTCATGGGGTTATTGCTTGGTTCCCCTTTCACCACCGTGTCGATGATGCCGAAGGTGTCAAAGAGCGCGTAGGTGATGTTGATGATCAGCAGAAAAAACGCCGTCGGAGCGAGAAGCGGAAAGGTCACATCCCAAAACCGCCCCGATGCCGAACGGTTGTCGATCAGCGCGGCCTCGCGGACGGATTTCGGAATGGATTGCAGGCCCGACAGAAAGAAGATGAAATTCACGGGTAGCTGTTTCCAGACAGAGACAACGACCATCGCAAAGGCGGTATCGAAGTAATTCACGCCCAGTCGGAAATCCCATCCGAAGAGGCCAAAGAAGTCCTTGAGCGGTCCCCATGTCTGATCAAACAAAACAAGGCCAATTACGCCCGCGACAGGTGGTGCGACAGCATAGACCCACATCAGTAGGGTGCGGTATGCCTTGGCCCCTTTGATCACTTTGTCGGCCTTCACCGCCAAGAGAAGCGCGAGAGACAGAGATAGGATCGTCACCAGTAAGGTGAAGACGACCGTGAATTGTGCGGATCGCAGGTAGGCAGAGGAGTTCAACAGCGAGGTGTAGTTCTTCATCCCGACGAAAGTTTCGCCAAAGCCGAACGGGTCCTGAAGGTAAAAGGACGATTTAACCGCATGGGCGGCCGGCCAGTAAAAGAAGATGAGAATGATGGATAGCTGCGGAAGCAGTAATAGGATCGGCAACCACCGTGTCGAAAATCCTGCGCGTTTCATGAAACCCCCTAAAATATGGACTGGCGGCCGCATTTCTGCAGCCGCCAGCGGTGTTTGAGCTAAGCGATTAACCTTGGGTCATCGCAAAGCGCGACAGGAGCTCGTTTGCTTCGGATTCGATGGTTGCGAATGCGTCATCAACCGAGGTCTCACCCGTCAGGATGCGGCCGAATTCACGGTTCATCACGTCGCGGATTTGAACGTAGAAGCCCATGCGGTAGCCTTTGGTGTTCTCACCAGAAGCGAGCGAAAGCTGCTGGATGCCAACTTCGGCAGCAGGGAAGCGATCGTAGTGACCGTCTGCTTTTGCCATTTCGTAGGCCGCAGTGGTGATCGGCACATAGCCGGTTTCACGGTGCCACATGTACTGAACTTCTGGCGAAGTCAGGTAGTCAAAGAATGCCGCAGTTGCTGCGTTTTCTTCGTCAGACTGACCAGCCATCGCAAAAAGCGATGCGCCACCGATAAAGGTCTGGGTCGGCTCTGTGGTGATCGACTCCCAGTAAGGCAGGTATGTTGCCGAGAATTCAAACGGCAGGTCTTTCTGCATCAGGCCACCGAACGAACCCGAAGAGCCCATCCACAGTGCAACTTTACATTCTTCGAACGGGGCTTGGTTGTCGTCCCACGATGCGCCGTACCAGCCAAAGTAGCCCTCATCGAGCCATTCTTTGACGTTGGTCCAGTGCATTTTCAGTTCGTCAGAGTTGACGAGGATCTGCGTGTCAACGCTAGTGTAACCGTTGTCGTTCGTCGCGAACGGCAGATTGTGGCGGGACATGAAGTTCTCAACAAAGATCCACGGGGAGTGGGATTCTGCGAGCGGGATGTAACCAGCAGCAACCAGAGCAGGCGCGGTTACAGTTTCAAACTCTTCCCAAGTTTTCGGCGCTTCAACACCAGCAGCAGCCAGAGCGTCTACGTTGAAGTACATGATCGGCGAGGACGAGTTGAACGGCATGCCGATCATCTTGCCATCTGCGTCAGCGTAGAAGTAACGAACGCCGGAGATGTAGTCATTGATATCGAACTCAACGCCGTTTGCTTCGAGCAGGTCCTGAACTGGAACAGTCGCGCCTTTTGCGCCGATCACGGTTGCAGCGCCAGCGTCAAACACCTGCATGATGTTCGGCTGTTCGCCAGCGCGGAACGCTGCGATACCAGCGGTGAGGGTCTCCTCGTAAGAACCTTTGAAGACTGGCGTGATGGTGTATTCGTCTTGGCTCGCGTTAAAGTCGGCAGCGATCTGGTTGACGGTGTCACCCAGTTTGCCGCCCATTGCGTGCCACCAAGTAATTTCAGTTTCAGCGAAAGCAGTGTTGGCAACCAGCGCGAGGGCGGCAGCCGAAACGAAAGACAGGTGTTTCATTCTCATTCTCCAATCAAAGCCGACAAAGCCTTGGGTTAGACAACGCCCTCAAATGTGGACGCGATGGCAGGTGCTGATCCCCCGTGGGTCAGAGTTTTGCCAGACAGCCGCAGCGCTTTGATTCCGCTTGCACACCATCTGCACACGTGTTCACATACCGATGTTGTGTAACGCCAAGGTGACGCGGAGAGCATTTTTTCATGACTGGTCAAAAACGTCGGGTCACCGCTGCTGACGTGGCAAAGCTCGCGGATGTGTCTCGATCCGCCGTGTCCCGCGCCTTTACTGAGGGCGCCTATCTGGATGCCGATAAGAAAACCCGCATCCTAAAAGCTGCCGATGAATTGGGGTATCGTCCGAATGCCCTTGCGGCCAGTTTGCAGGGGGCGGGGTCGAACCTCGTAGCTATCTTCGTCGGCGAAATGCCCAACCACTACGATAAAGAAGTCGCGACCGCATTGATCAACGGGCTCAACGCTGCGGGTAAATGGCCCATCGTTGTCGGCGGGTCTGGCGATGCAGCAAAAGCCGCCGTTCAGAACGTCCTTCGATATCCGCTCGAAGCGATGATCCTCCGTTCAGGGAGCCTCGGTGCCGATGTCGTGTCGTCCTGCCTAAAGCTCGGCATTCCGGTGATTTCGTCGGGTCGCATCGTCGAGGGGCCAAACGTCGACAACATCTGCGTCCGAAACCGCGAGGCCATGGCGGTGATGACGAAACACTTGATTAAACAAGGTCGCCGGAAATTCGCCTATCTTTCGGGACCAGGAGCATTTTGGTCTACGGGTGAACGTTGCGGCGGGTTTGAAGAGACACTGAAAGCGCATAACCTCGAACCAGTTTCGCGGCTGTATGGTGATTATACCGTGATGAGCGGGTTCAACTCGATTCAGGGGCGTTCCGATCTGGCGGACATGGATGCCTTGGTGTGCGCCAACGATGCGATGGCGTTGGGCGCTTTGATGTCTCTAAAGGAGCAAGGCATTTCCGTGCCTGAAGACATCGCCGTGACGGGGTTTGATGATATCTCAATGGCGGAATGGCCCAACATGGCGCTTACCACCCTGCGCAATCCAATCGAACCGTTGGTGAAAGGGACGATAGACCTTCTTCTGGCACGGGAAGCCGATCCCGATCGTGCTGGCGAAACCAAATGGCTCGATGCTGAATTGGTCCTACGCGCAACGCATTGAACGGGTCACAGATCAACGCAAGACTAATCCAGTACATAGAAATCAGATACATTAGACGAACAACAAAAATTACGAGAACGATCTAAAGGGCCCCTGCCACAAAGTGGTTACGGTAGATTGGGCGAACTTCGGTCATTCACTGCAACGTAAAACGTGTTCGCTATTGGCTGGATGATACAGCCCCCATCGTCGCTGCGACCGCGCGTTTCCATGCTGCGTAACGTCGGTCTCTGAGCGCGTCATCCATCGTGGGTTCGAAACGTGCATCGACCTTCCATCGGCGCGCGAAGGTGTCCTGTTCAGGATAGAAGCCGACGAATTGCCCTGCCAACCATGCCGCCCCGAGAGCGGTGGTTTCAAGGACCTCGGGCCGATCGACGGGGGCACCGATGATGTCGGCGAGGAATTGCATCGTCCAGTCGGAAGCCGTCATCCCGCCATCGACCCGCAGGGTGGCCGTAGACCCACCCGTGCTCCAATCCGCTTTCATCGCTTCCAAGAGGTCGCGCGTTTGGAACCCCACACTTTCAAGTGCCGCCTTGGATAATTCCGCTGGACCAGAGTTGCGTGTCAGGCCAAAGATCGCGCCCCTGCAGTCGGGGTTCCAGTAGGGTGCACCCAGCCCTGTGAACGCGGGCACGAGGATGACATCTTGTCCAGCGTCCGCACTCTGGGCGAGGGATTGCGTTTCTGACGCGTTGTCGATGATCTGCAGACCATCCCTCAACCACTGCACCACCGCGCCCGCGATAAAAATAGATCCTTCGAGGGCATAGGTTGGCCTGCCGTTTAATTGATACGCAATCGTTGTGAGCAAGCGATTGTTCGACCGCACGGGCACGCCGCCTGTGTTCAACAGCGCAAAGCAGCCCGTGCCATAGGTCGACTTCATCATGCCGGGTTCAAAGCATGCTTGGCCGACCGTCGCCGCCTGCTGATCCCCCGCGACGCCCGTAATCGGGATAGGTGCACCAAACAGATCAGCCTGCGTTGTCCCAAATTCAGCGGCGCAGTCTTTGACCTCGGGCAGCATCGCCATCGGGATATCAAAGAGATCACAGATCGTCTGGCTCCACCGTCCCTTGTGAATATCGTAGAGCATGGTGCGCGCCGCATTGGTCGCATCGGTCACATGGGACGCGCGGCCCGTCAGCTTCCAGATCAGGTAGCTATCCACCGTGCCAAAGAGCAGATCACCACGCCGCGCCTTGTCCCGCGCACCATCAACGTGATCCAAAATCCATTTCACCTTGGTCGCAGAAAAATACGGATCAACGAGCAACCCCGTCCGATCCGTGATCATCTCTGCGTGGCCCGCAGCGGTCAGGTTGCGGCAAAACTCTGCTGTGCGACGGTCCTGCCAAACGATCGCATTATAGACGGGATCGCCTGTGGTGCGGTCCCAAACCAAGGTCGTTTCGCGCTGGTTGGTGATGCCTATTGCGGCCACATGGTCCACCGTGGCCTTCGCCTGTTCCAGCGCCCCACGCGCCGTGGCGACAACCGTCGTCCATAGGTCGCTCGGGTCATGTTCGACCCACCCCGACTGCGGGAAGTGCTGCGGGAATTCCTCTTGGGCGCTCGCTACAATGGTCATATCCGCATCAAAGAGGATCGCCCGCGATGAAGTCGTTCCTTGGTCAATCGCCAAAATGTACTGTTTTGACGGCATCCTCAGGACCTCCTCTTATCCCGCATCCACGCATCGAGCGCTTCCACCTCTGCGTCCTCAAACCTTAGGCCAAGCTTGGTCCGACGCCAAAGAACATCCTCGGCTTCTCGCGCGAACTCGTGTTCCATCAACCAATTTACTTCGGCCTCATAGAGGGTCGCCCCGAAATGCTGACCAAGCTCTTCTATCGATCTAGCCTGCCCGAGGATCGCCCAGAGATCGGTGCCATATCCACGCACCAATCGTCTAATCAAACGGTCTTCAAGGAACGGAAACTGTATCCTCGCCTCGACGATCAAATGATCCACCCCATCGACAGGGAAATCACCACCTGGCAGCGGCACGCCAGCCGTCCAATCGGGTTTTAGGTCTGGGACATAGCCTTTGACCTTCGCCATCGCGGCCTCGGCAAGCCGCCTATAGGTCGTGATCTTGCCCCCGAAAATATTGAGGATCGGGCCCCGCCCGTATCATCGACCTTCAGCGTGTAATCGCGCGTCGCAGCCGTCGCCGAGCTGGACCCATCATCGTAGAGCGGCCGAACGCCCGAGTAAGTCCAGACAACATCGTCGGCCGTAAGCTGGCGTTTGAAATAGCCGTTGGCAAAGTGGATCAGATAGTCGCGCTCATCCTCCGTACAGAGCGGTTTTTCCGAGACAACGTGATGTTCCGCATCCGTGGTTCCGATCAGGGTAAAGTCCGTCTCATAGGGAATGGCAAAAATGATCCGCCCATCGGTCCCTTGGAAGAAATAGCATTTCTCGTGATCATAAAGACGCTTGGTCACGATATGGCTGCCGCGCACCAAACGCACCCCATCGCGAGAGTTGAGGCGCAGGGTATTCGCGATCACATTACCGACCCATGGCCCCGCTGCATTGATGAGCATCCGTGCCCGTTCGGTGCTGTGCTCGCCCGTCTCTACGTCCTCTAACGTGACGACCCAATGATCCTCCAATCGATCCGCAGCGATCACCTTTGTGCGGGTAAAAACGCGCGCCCCGCGGTTCACCGCATCGCGTGCATTCAACGCGACAAGCCGCGCGTCCTCGACCCAGCAATCGGAATATTCGTAGGCCGTTTCGAATTTGGAGAGAAGCGGCTCCCCTTCCACAGCGGTCCTCAGATCAACCAACTGCGTGGGGGGCAAAATCTCACGTCCGCCCAGATGATCGTAGAGGAAAAGCCCCAACCGAATGAGCCACGCGGGCCTGCGTCCCTTCATCCACGGCATCACGACATTCAACAACCGCGAGGTCGGCGTCGCACCTTCGAACCGCATCGAGTCGTGATACGGCAACACAAACCGCATCGGCCAAGAAATATGCGGCATCGCTTGCAGGAGCGTTTCGCGTTCAATCAGTGCTTCGCGCACCAAACGAAATTCAAAATATTCGAGATACCGCAAACCACCGTGGAAAAGCTTGGTTGACGCTGACGATGTGGCCGAAGCCAAATCCCCCTGCTCGGCCAGAACAACAGAAAGACCGCGACCCGCGGCATCACGGGCAATCCCGCAGCCATTGATCCCACCGCCAATGATAAACAGGTCATGTATATGATCGGTCATCCTTGCCCCCAAACGTCAGCCGAACGCCAACACTCCCAGCATCACAAAAATCGCCAAGAACGCTGTCAGGGAGGCGACCAAACCAACGGCCCCACCGCCAACCTTCTGCAAATCCTGAAGCGATGTCTTCATCCCAACCGCAGCTACAGCCGTAATCAAACAAGCACGTGACAGGTGATTGGAATATTCGATCAAAGCTATAGGGAAAACGTGAAAGGAATTCAGCCCTGCCAGCACAATAAACACGAGTACGAACATCGGCACGATCGGGGGTGCGGTTTCAGCGGGCGCATTTTTCCGCAAGACGAGTGCCCCAACAAAGACGACAGGCGCCAACATCGTCACGCGGAATAGCTTGATCAGCGTGGCAACTTCGCCAGTTTCATCCGACATCGAAAATCCGGCGCCGACGACCTGAGCAACATCGTGGATGGTGCCGCCTAAGAATATTCCCGCCAATCTATCGTCAAAGCCAACCACGGATGCCGCGATAGGATAGACGATCATCGCAACGGTAGATGCAACAGTGACTGAAACCACCGTGAACGTCAGGTTGGTTTCGCTTTTGTCATGTTTGGGCAAAAGGCTGGCCAATGCGAGGGCTGCAGATGCACCACAAATGGCAACCGATCCCCCAGCCAAAAACCCAAACGCATAATCTTTGCCAAAGACACTAGCCGTTAAGATGCCAATGGCGATTGTTAGCAGGACACCGAGTGCAATCAACACAGCAAAAGTTGGCCCGATTTGCCAAAGCAGTTCAACGCTCACTCTGAGCCCCAAGAGGGCAACGCCGATCCGAAGAACAGACTTGGCCGCAAAATTGATACCCTCGGACATACGAGGGTCGTTTGACAGAAACTGGAACGGTATCCCCAAAAGGATCGCCATCAACATGACCGGCGCACCGTAGTGGTCCGACAAGAATTGCGCCGCCATTGCGACCAATAGGGCCATGAACAAACCCGGCGCGACGCCTTTGGCGCGGGCGGCTGTTAGTAACATGCGAGACCAGTATCTTGTCGGAATATGTAAAGGGCCGAGGGGGATACGGACAGTTTAACAACATCTCCAATCTTAACCGATGTCTGTCCCGATTGATGAACCGTCACTGTTTGGCCCGTTGTCAGTTCGCCAAAAACATAACTTTCCGATCCCAATTGTTCGACCTCGGTAACAGCCAGTGCGAGCGGTCCACTATCGTCAATCGCCAGATCACGCGGCCTAAAGCCCACTTCGACAGCGTCACCAGTAGCAACACCAGCACGGGCGCGATCAATGTTCAGATGGGTTCCGTCGCTGAGTTTTACGCCACCCTCAGCAATCGTCGCGGTGACAAAATTCATTGATGGTGAACCAATAAAGCCCGCGACAAATCGGTTCTTTGGCGCATTGAACAGCTCAAGCGGGGTTCCGAATTGTTCGACCTTCCCTGCGCGAAGCACCGCAATCTTGTCGGCCATTGTCATTGCTTCGACCTGATCATGGGTGACGTAAATCATCGTGTTCCCCAACCGGCGGTGCAAATTGGCAATCTCGCGCCGCATATTCACACGCAGTTCTGCATCAAGGTTCGAGAGAGGCTCGTCAAACAAGAATACTTTGGGTTCACGAACCACCGCGCGCCCGATCGCAACGCGCTGACGCTGCCCTCCAGAAAGCTGGCCCGGTCGACGATCAAGGTAATCTTCGATCTGCAGCATACGTGCTGCGTCCTCGACTCGTTTTGCGATCTCGGCTTTCGGCGTATTCAGGTTTTCGAGGCCGAAACTCAGGTTCTTTCTTACCGACATGTGCGGATAGAGGGCGTAGGATTGGAACACCATTGCCAGCCCACGCTGCGACGCAGGAACATGGTTCACAACTTCCCCATCAATTCGAACCTCGCCGTCGGTGATGCTCTCGAGGCCAGAAATCATGCGCAAAAGCGTAGATTTCCCGCAACCCGAAGGCCCGACGAAGACGCAAAACTCCCCCGAAGCGATTTCCATGTCGATGCCATGAATGACCTCAACCGCACCGTAGTGTTTCACAACTTTGGAAAGGACGAGATCAGTCATTATTTCAGCCCCGTATTGGCGATGCCTGTGGTGATGTATTTCTGGAGGAACACGAAAACGAGCGTGGAAGGCACGAGACTAACCATGGTCATGGCAAGTCGGTAATGCTCTTGGCTCAGGTGTTCACCACGAAACTCCAGCAGGCAGAGTTGGATGGTGTAAGCCTCTTTGGTGGTCGCGATAGCCACAAGAGGAAGAATAAGGTCGTTCCACCGCCAAATGACCGACAGGATAGCGAGAGCAGCAATCGCAGGGAGTGCCAGAGGCAGAACAATGCGCCAATAGACCTTCCACTCGGACGCTGCATCCATACGCGCTGCCTCAATCAGCTCATCTGGGATCGACAACATGTATTGGCGCAGCAGGAACACACCAGTCGGCGTTGCAGCCCCCGGAATGATCACGCCCCAAATCGACCCTGACAAACCTGTCGCGTAGACCGCCTTGAACACCCCGACGAGCGTGATGGTCGGCGGCACCATAAGGGTCGCTAGGATCACAATAAAGAACGCGACCTGACCGCGGAATTTATACTTCGCCAACGCAAAGGCAGCCATCGAGTTGATCAACAACGTTAGCACAGTCGCAATCACAGTGACCAAGACGGAATTGGTGAAACAGGTGGCAAAATTTACGTTCACGCCGAATGCGCGCCCTGTAACCGGATCAGTGAAGTTTTCCCAACTCGGATCGAGGGTCCGCCGCATGGTAATGGACGCCGTATCCAAACGCACCACATCATCGGTGCGGTTGTCGACATACCGCGCAGGAGTGAAGTCTCGGGTCGCTTTGAAGTTGGAAATGCCGAACTCCGTTTCCACGCCTGTCACTGGATCAGGTGCCGTGACCAAAACCTGCAACGCAAGCCGCGCTGGTTCGTATGGTTCGAGGTTCAGATACTCGGACAAGAGGCGGACGTCTTCGGTGTCGAGAGACTTCAGTACGCCATCCAGATCATATTCGCCGCGCGCGCTGGCAGACATCGACGGGTAGCGAACGATCCATTCCGGTAAATTCTTCGCTTCAATCAAATCCCGAACCAGCGACGGAACCTGTCCTAGGTGCGATCTTAGCGCATAGAGGTCACGACCTTCAAAACCGCTCAGAAACTCTGAGACATCCCGCGCAGCCCGTTCGTCGTCGGACAAGTCACCCCAATTCAATACCCACTGCGGCAAATCTGGGATGAAGAAGATCTGGTTTCCATCTGGGTAAGACACCGTAGCCCGCGCAACCGTCTCAAACGACGTCGGCAGCAGCGACAAATCCTGTTTTTCCAGCTGCGACGAGGACTTCAACGAATTGAGCGCCAGCCATGCCACCGGCAAGAGGATCAGCAACACCCCGGACAGCAGATATGCATAGGTCAGATAATCGAGCCAATTCGCCCGCTGTCCGCCCGCTTTACGCGTTAGAAAAGTGGTTACTGCGTTCATGCTTTGCTCGATTTCGACGAAAGGTAAACTTGGAGAAGAGAGAGGATGATCAAGACAATCGCGACCAAGAGCGATGCCATCGCAGCGATCCCCAAACCGTTGGCTGTTGGTTGCCCGCGAAGGCCTGATGCTTCGAAGATATAACCCACGAGAGAGGTCCACCGAACCGACATGGCGTAAAGCTCTTCAAAAGCTTGAAAGGCTTTGATCAGTGAAAGAACCGTCACGACCAGTAGCGTCGGCGCAAGGAGCGGGATGGTGATCCGCGTCAACTGGCGCCACGCCGATGTGCCGTCCATCTCGGCCGCTTCATACACATCACGCGGGATCGCCTGAAGTCCCGCGAGGAGGATCAGCATATAGAACCCGAGGTGTGCCCATGTGTAGACAAAGACCGACCAGGGCATGGTCCATGAGGGGTCTGTCAGCCATTGGATCGGCTCATCAATCCAACCCCACATCATCAAGGTTTGGGACAGCACACCTTGCCGTTTCAAGATCAGCGACCACAAGAAGCCGACAACCACGGGCGACAGCATCACAGGGTAAAAAAAGACTGCTCGCCAGAACCCACGGGCGACAATTTTGCGGTTCAGCGCCAAGGCAGAAATCAGAGCAACCGCGATCATGATCGGCACTTGGAACACGACAAATGTTGCTGTCGCGTAGACGGCGCCAAGGAATTTATCGTCTTCTAGGTTGGGTGCGCCCGTATCAATCTGTGTCTCAGCCAGCAGACGACGCAGGTTATCTAGCCCTGCCCAATCGCGTTCAGAGAACAAGATTGATTGGCCTTCGGTGACCGAGAAGCCGAAGTTGATAAACATGGGCGCAAAGGTAAATGCTCCAAAGATCAACATATTAGGCAAGAGAAACAGGTATGGGAGCCCCGTCGCACCTGCAAGCTTCTGTGTCATTTCAATCGGCCAGCCGATCACGCTGACTGCACGGTCCCACAAGGGGCCAGTTGGGCGCAAAAGCGCCCAACCGATGAGAAGATAGACCAGCAGATAAAGTGGCCATGGGGCACCCGCAAACGCGGCGTGAAGCGCCTCTGTCATACGAATGCCTCCGCTGGATTATTCTGCGATCTTCGCGGCAACATCCGCGTCGATGGCAGCCAGTGCTTCGTCCAAGGTCATCTCGCCTGTGATGGCTTTGGTGATGTAATCTGGGATCACACCATAGATGACAAAGTTCTTAGCGTAGCCTTGGAAGGTATAGGCCTGCGGTGTGGTCTGTGCCGCCTTACCTGCGTTTGCCGCAAAGACCGACAATGCCGCAGCGACTGCAGGGGACGCATCCGCATAGTCAATACCAGACTCCTGAAGACCCTGATGCGCTGTGATATTCTTTGTCTGCGCAGCAAATGCCGCGGCATTTTCTTCAGCAGCAAGGAAGTCGATCAATGCAGCAGCAGCCTCAGGCGACTTGGTCGATTTGAACGCTACGACAGCAGCACCACCGGGCATTGCACCACAGCCCCCATCGCCACACGGCGCAGGGACAGCTTTCCAGTCGAAATCAGAGATGTTCTCAGCGTAGCTGTTGATCATCCACGAACCCGACATATGCATAGCAACGTCGCCCGACTGGAACAGCGGAGCCGCGTTGCGATATTGAGTGCCCTCACCTGCCGGCCAACCCTCTGCAGGCATCAGACCACTTTGGTGCCAGCCAACAAAGACCTCTGCGTATTTACGGAAACCATCGTCAACGAGGATCGGATTGCCGCTGTCATCAAAGAACTTCGCGCCATAGCTGAACGCTGGACCAGCCCAGCGATGTGCTGTGCGGTCCATTGCAAGGCCTGCCGTGATGCCAGTTGCCTCTTTGACGTCCAGCAGAGCAGCCGCCCAGTCATCCCAGGTCGCGCCGTCACCCGGCATTTCGACGCCCGCATCCTCAAAGAGGGATACGTTCACAAAAGGACCAGTTACGGTGAGCTGCGTCATCCAGCCGTAAATACCCTGATCGGCACCGCCGGGTTGACGGAACCACGGTAGAGTTGCGCCATAGGATGCTTCCCATGCTGCGCCGTCTACATAGGGTGCAAGATCGAGGTAGTACTGGTTCAAACCGCCAAGGTTCGTAACCCGTGCAACGTCAGGCGCCGCATCTGTTTGAAGCTGGTTTTCCAATTGGTCACGGATGACGTCGTAACCAACCGTTTCCAGTTTCACGGTATGGCCAGTCTGTTCAGTAAAGGCAGGCAGCATGCCTGCAATCACGTCACATTCGTTGGCGTCTTGGTAGCATAGAAAAGTAATCTCATCTGCCCACGCAGCGGATGCGCCAGCAAAAAGAGCAATCGATATAGCCGTCGAAGCCGTAAGTTTTTTCATAGTTTCCTCCCGTTTGGTTGCTCTGGACACTACGTGCCCATCACTCTTTTGTCCGGATGCCCGCCCCTCCTAAGGCTATTGGGTCACAATCCGGTTCATCTTCCCTTTGAAAAAGCCTAGCCCGTCGCCTTCCTCCACAAAGGCAGCGCGCAGCACTCTTCCAACAATTATGTCGTGATCTCCTCCGTCATGAACCGCGTGCTGACGGCACTCGAACCGAGCAAGACAGCCATCAATCAAAGGCACGCCTTCGGAGTTTTCGACCAAATCAAGTCCGGACAGCGCATGCATGTCTTTTGCGACGCGCCAGCACAGATCGTCCTGATCCGCAGCCAGAACATGGATCGCAAAATGCTCTGCGGTGACAAAGTACTGCGACCGTTTCGACGACTTTTGCGGTGACCATAGTACCAATGGCGGCTCCATGGAGACCGAAGCGAAACTATTCGCTGTGATCGCGATTGGTCCCTCATCCGTGCCTACTGTCACGACAGTCACACCGGTTGCAAAACGCCCAAAGGCATCGCGCAACGAACGCTGTGTTTGCTCACTCGGAACAAAATGCTGGATGGTTTTGGTCGGCAATAGTTCGATCATGGAACCTCCTGCCCCAGCGCCGCCTCATAAAGAGAGAACCAAGTCGGACGATCCAACTCGACCTTTAGGGCTTCTGAAATCGTGGCAATGCGTCCCAGATTATTCGTGCCAAGGACTGGCATAATGTTAGCGGGATGACGCAACAGAAACGCGATGGCGACCGCCGCGCGATCTACACCCTGTTCAGCTGCAATCGCATCGAGACGCTGACCCAGAAGACCACTATCTGACATCAGAGCACCGCCACCCAGAGGCGACCACGCCATGATCGGCTGACCATGCTGTTGGTGGAACGCCACATCGCCGTTCGTAAAGGGCGCGATCGCAGACAGAGACACCTCGATCTGGTTCGTCACCAGCTGTGTCTTCATTCCAGATTGCAATAACTGCCAATCCCAAGGGCGGAAATTCGACACGCCAACAGTGCGGACTTTACCGCTCTTTACGACTTCATCCAGCGCCAAACCCGTTTCGTGATGATCCATCAGAGGATCAGGACGATGGATCAACAAAAGGTCGATATGATCAATTCCCATCGCTTCTAGCGACAGATCAACCGATTTCAGAATGTGAGCACGCGACGTGTCATAGTATTTGACCGGAGCATTTGCGTAGCGGCCAACGGGCGCCACGATATCGCATTTGGTGACGATCTCCATCTGTCCACGTAGCGAAGGATTAGCGCGCAACGCTGCCCCCAAGACATCTTCAGCTGTGTAGCCACCGTAGATGTCGGCCTGATCGAACGTGGTGATCCCTTGGTCTAAGCAAGACTGTATCTTGGACTCGACGTGGCTCGCCGATGTATCGGCATCATCAGCCAAACGCCACATGCCATAGATCAGGCGGCTAAACGTAAGGTCAGGGGCGATATCAACACGCGGCATCATCAGCGGCGTTCTCCAATTCCGAGTGGGGTTTCTGGGGTTGACGCAGGAACGCGGCCATAGGCGTGAGGAAGGGAACAGGTTTTCATCTGCGGTAGAACACGCGAGCCGAAATGCTTTGCTTCGTCCAAATGCGGATAGCCTGACAGAACAAAGGCGCGGATGCCCATCTTCTGATAGGCTTCGAGCTTGCTCAGCACTTGATCGGTCGATCCGACAATCGCCGCGCCGCAGCCTGAGCGGGCACGACCAACACCAGTCCAGAGGTTCTGTTCGATGTAGCCGTGATCATCTGCGATTTCACGGTTTTTGGCCTGATGGCTTACCCCGAGAGATTTCGCATCCTGCGCACGATTGCGAATGGCTGTGCCCTGATCGTCATCCAGCTTTGAAACGATGTAGTCAGCATACTCACGAGCCTCAGCTTCGGTGTCCCGCACAATCACATGCACGCGCAGGCCGTAGTCGAGCGTCCGGCCGTAGCGGTCGGCTACTGCATGAACGGCTTTCATACGTCCTTCAAGCTCTTCCATTTTCTCGGGCCACATCAGATACACATCACAATGCTGTCCACATAGCTCGAGAGCATCAGGCGAGTAGCCCCCGAAGTACAAAAGCGGGCCGCCCGTCTGATAGGGGCGCACCGGATCGGTCGTCATGCCCGTGAAATTGTAAACGCTACCAGCGTGATTAATTTCGTCTTGGGTCCATGCCTGCTTGAGGATTTCAACGACTTCGCGGGACCGCTGATAGCGATAGCTGCTATCAGCAACTTCGCCAGGAAAATCCGACGAAATGATGTTCACCGTCAGACGGCCTTCGAGCATGTGATCGAGCGTCGCAATAGTGCGAGCAAGCATGATCGGCTGCATTTCCCCGCAGCGCACAGCGGCTAGCATATTGATCTTGGACGTGATCGGAGCACAGCCTGCGACAAAGCTCAGCGTGTCCTGTCCGACTTGATAGGAGGACGGACACAGGATGTTTCGAAACCCCTGCTCTTCGGCTGTTTTCACGATTTCAGAACAATGCGCCCACGAGGACCGAAGTGATCCATCCGGAACGCCAAGGAATTGATAATCGTCTGAACACAGCGCCGCGAACCACGACACTTCGACTGCATCCAGATCTTCGGATGTAACGGGAACAACACCCATGACCAACTCCCCTGTTTTGGCGCTCCGGTCATGCGGCCCCTCTCCACAGAAACCGCTTGACTTTCTTTATCGCTAACAGTGTCTTTGATTTGGATCAATGGTGTATCAATTTTTTATCGGACACAATGCCGCAGACCATCTACTCAAAGAGCGGGGCCTCCAGCGGGCTGCCAATTTATGTCCAGATCAGCGAAGTGCTGATCCGTGAAATTGCGTCTGGACGCCTAATTGACGGCACCCGTTTGCCGCCGGAACGCGAGCTTGCCAAAGAGCACTTCACCACCGTCCGGACACTTCGTAAGGCCTTGGATATATTAGAAAATAAGGGCCTAATCGAGCGCATACAAGGATCGGGGAACTATGTCAGATCGAGCCAGAACGTTGATAGCGTCTACTCGATGTTCCGGCTCGAATTGCGGACAGGTGGCGGCCTTCCTACTGCGCAGATTTTATCCGTAGATGACCTAAGGAAACCGAACGATCTACCAGAATTCGGTAAGTCAGACCGTGCCAATCGCATTCGGCGCTTGAGGTATCTCAATCGTGTACCAATCGCCGTCGAAGAGATTTGGCTGGACGGCTCGGCGGGTCGAATCAAGGTCACTGAACTCTCTGATTCACTCTACCGCTACTACAAGATGCAGCTTGGGTTTTGGATTTCGCAAGCGGAGGACTCGGTCGGTGTGGATACGGTCCCCGATTGGGCTCCGAACGAATTCCCCCAGCCCATCGGCACCCCCATCGGTTTTATCGAACGGTTTAGCCACTCTGAACAGGTTGGTACCGTCGAATTTTCACGCACTTGGTTTGACCACACAACGGCGCGCTATGTGCAGCGCCTGAAATAGGGAGAGGACATGTCCACCACCACGCACTACGGCATCATCGGCTGCGGCATGATGGGTCAGGAGCACCTCCGCAATATCGCGCTCTTGCCCGATACGAAGGTGTCCGTAATTTTTGAGCCTGACACGGGCATGCAGGCAGAGGCCGCCAAATTCGCGCCCGATGCCAAATTTGTTGATAGTATCGACGCGCTTTTGGAGGCCGAGCACCTCGATTGCATTCTGATTGCCAGCCCAAATTTCCGTCATATTGAGCAACTCGAAATGATTGGGGCAAAACGGCCTGTGCCAATCCTCGTGGAAAAGCCGCTCTTCACTGACTCAGACCACCTTGCGCGTCTGAATACGTTTATCGAAACCTATCCGGCACCAGTTTGGGTCGCGATGGAGTATCGCTACATGCCACCCGTTGCTGCACTTCTGGAATGCTTGAACGAAGCGACTGGCGGAGTAAAAATGCTAACCATTCGCGAACACCGTTTTCCGTTCTTGGAAAAGGTGGGTGATTGGAACCGCTTTAACCGCTACACAGGCGGTACCTTCGTCGAGAAATGCTGTCACTTCTTTGACCTGATGCGCCTCGCGATACAGTCTGAACCGATCCGCGTGATGGCGTCAGGTGGTCAGGATGCAAACCACCTTGAGGAATCCTATGCAGGTGAAACGCCTGATATCCTCGACAATGGCTATGTTATAGTCGATTTCGCAAACGGCGTGCGCGCAATGCTAGAACTCTGCATGTTCGCCGAAGGGTCGCGATATCAGGAAGAGATTTCCGCCGTCGGGCCCACTGGCAAAGTAGAGGCGCTGGTGCCCGGACCGGGACGGTTCTGGCCCGAGCATCTGGGCGAGCCGCCGATCCCCCAACTGATCGTCAGTCCTCGTGCCCCGAAAGGACCTGAATTGCGTGAAATTCCCGTCGATCCAACGTTGCTAGAAGCTGGAGATCATAACGGATCGACCTTCTACCAACATCAGAAATTCCTTGAACTGGTCCGCGGCGAACGAGAAGCACCAGAAGTCAGTTTGAACGACGGGAAAATGGCTGTTCTGATGGGAATGGCGGCACAAATTTCTATGCGTGAACATCGAACTGTTTCACTGAACGAAATCATGAACACTTAACCTAAACCTTGAGAATTGCGGTCAGGTCTCACACCTGACCGCATTTAAATTATGCCGCGGCGGGAACGAACGTAGGCTATCCCGCCGCAGCGTCTCAGATTCGAGTCTTTGGCGCAGCTTCGCGATCTGAATCTCCCGAATTCGGTTCTCCTTTTGGTTCGATGAGAAGTACCTTCACCTCGGATTCTGCTCTCGGTCGATGGACTACGCCTTTGGGCACAACAAACAATTCGCCCGCCTTTACAGTGCGCGACGGTTCCCCTTCGATATCCATCTGCATCTCACCTTCCAGAACGTAGAAAAAATCATCCGTGTTATCGTGCTTGTGGAATGGATACGCACCCATGAGCTTTACAACCATGACGTCGTTTTCGTTGTAGTCAGCGACAACATGCGGATCCCAATGCGTTGAAAATTGAGATAACTTCTCTGCGAGATTTACCGATTTCATTGACGTTTTCCTTCTAAGTGGTGTTCCAATATACTTTCGACGCTGTTGAGGGACTTTCCATCCAAAACGAACGACGATCCAAGGACATAACATCACAAGACTTGACGCCGGGTCTTGAACGATCGTGCACGACAGATTGGGTCGTGACCGCGCCTTGGCAAACTGGCATTCAGAGGATTGAGGCGTATTTCTCTGGCGAGGCCTACGCCCCGCATCGCCATGATACCTATTCGATTGGCTACACAATCAAGGGCGTCCAAAGCTTTGCCTATCGTGGAGCGCGAAGTGACAGTGTCGCTGGCCAAGTGATTGTTCTTCATCCCGACGAAATACATACGGGCGAGGCTGGGACAGAAGCTGGCTTTCACTATCGAATGCTGTATGTCGAACCTTCGTTGGTGCGCGACGCCCTAGCGGAGCGCGCAAGTGCACTGCCGTTTCTGCGTGACGCTGTTCTAACTGATCCGCTTTTGATGCGAGCTATTCATGCCGCGTTTACGGAATTGGACAAGTCTCTTGAAGCAGTCGCGATGGACGAATTGACAGTGTTGCTGGCGGATGGGTTGCTTGCGAACGATGCATCCGCGCGTCGAACAACCCGGTCTTTGATCGATTACAAAGCCACGCGTCGCGCCAAAGAATACTTGGAAAGTAATCTGAGTGAGGCTGTTCAATCAGAGGAGCTGGAAAAAATCACCGGCTTGGACAGGTATGCACTGTCGCGCCAGTTTCGAAGAGCATTTGGAACAAGTCCGTACCGGTACCTGACAATGCGCCGCCTAGATCAGGCGCGTGGTGACATTGCAGCTGGTGTACCTCTGATTCAAGCGGCTCTGCGTGCAGGATTTTCTGATCAAGCGCACATGACACGGCAATTCAAAGCAGGCTTTGGGATTTCACCGGGTCAGTGGCGACGATTGGTTCAAAGAACCAATAGGTGACCAAAGCCGACCTTCGTTTGATCGTCACAAAGGCCGCTGCCTGACCGCTCTGCGCAAATGTTGTTCCACACAGCACGATACACCACGTCAGCCCAGCCCGATTTTGACATTGCGCTTGTCAAAATGACATGCATAATGTCAATATGAAAGCAGAACAACTTCACCAACTGATTTGGATGTCACGTCCCTTGATGCAAGCTGCGGAAAGCTGCGTTGAAGATGGTTTGGCTGGCACCAACCTTACCGTCCGTATGCGCGCCGTCCTCGAGATACTGCACAAGTACGGAGAGCAGACTGTACCGGAACTTGCCGCAAGGCTCGAAATCCAACGGCAATACGTCCAGATCATGTGCAACGAAACGCTGGCATCAGGTTTCATTGAGCAGCGCGCAAATCCTCGTCACAAGCGTTCGCCTATCCTAGCGTTGACCAATCAAGGCAGCACGCTCATCGAAGATATCCTTTCTAATGAGATGCAGATCATGCAGGAAATGAGCGAAGGCCTAAGCACGGAAGACATTGCTACCGCACTGAAGGTTGTACTTTTTGTGGTGGACGGTTTGAAAAAACGGGCCGGAGAGCGAAAATGACAATCGGGTATATCATTGGTGCTGCGGTGCTTCTCCTCATACTTTGGCTCGGCGATGGTATAAGACGCATTGGCTCAGTCAGTGTCGGGGAACCCATAGGGCGACGAAGTGGATCAGCCCTTCTGCTCATTGATCTTCAATCTGTGTTCTGGGATCGCGGCCCCTATTCGGATGCGTCAAAGAAATCTGCTGCAGCCATCATTCTTGAGGAGGTTGAAGTAGCTCGAGCCCAGAACCATCCTGTCATTGCGGTCCGTCAGGAATGGTCGATCCCTTCAACAAAATTTTTGGCGAAGCTCACGATGAGAGGACACGCGATAGAAGGCAGTGAAGGGACAGAACTCGCGGGGCCATTCGCGTCATGTCCTGAACATGTAATTGTAAAGCGTTTGCAGGATGCATTTGAAACAGGCGAGCTTGATGCTCTTTTAGAGCGTCTTAACGTCAGCACCCTGCGCCTCGTTGGTCTGGATCTAAACTATTGTGTGCAAAAGACGGCTTTGGCCGCCAGAAACAGAGGCTATGACGTCACCGTCATTAAGCATGGAACTCTCGCAGTTGGACCAACTGAGATTTCGGAAAAGAGGATGTCGTCGGCCGGTATAGTCTTTTCGTGATCGGACATCGGTTATTCGAATGCGACAGGCAGGACTGCCCGCTCTAGTGAAGTAGCACAGTAGCACGGCCATCTCTGAGAATGGTCACTTAGGGCCGTTTAATACTACGACTACTAATAGAATCTGAGCCCAAGTAATTACCGAAAAGGCCAACAAATAGCTTTTCTCGGCTTTCAGAGATGGGCTCGACCGCCTAGTCCTAGGTATACCCCGCCGCCCAATCGACGAAGCGGTTTACTCCAGAGGTTCCATTGATACCTTGGACCACCGTCACCGCTATTGTTGAAACAATATCATCGACAGAGCAGCCGCGGGACAGGTCATTCGCTGGTCGTTTCAAGCCCTGAAGGATTGGCCCGATCGCCTGCATTCCGCCCATCCGTTCGGCAATCTTGTAACCGATGTTCCCTGCTGCAAGGTTTGGGAAAACGAAGACGTTAGGCATACCGTCAAGTTTGCTGCCTGGGGCTTTACGCGCTCTGATTTCTTGGTCCAAGGCGGCGTCAAACTGGATTTCACCGTCAATTTGAAGATCAGGCTCAGAGGCTCTGACCTCATTCAGTGCGAAATGAATTTTGTCGAGACTTTCGTGCTTTGCCGACCCCGCAGTCGAAAACGAAAGCAGAGCAACTTTTGGCTCTTGTCTTAACAACGAACGGCAGGAGTCCGCAGATGCTCTGGCGATGGATGCGAGCTCGGGGCCGGTCGGATCGACAACGAGACCGCAGTCTGAGAAAATCATTCCACCCCGCACTTTGGCCTCTGGCGCACAAGCAAGCATAAGGAAGAAACTGGAGACGGTCGTCATGCTTGGTTCTTTGCCGATGCATTGCAGGGCGACACGAACTGTATCCGCCGTGGTATGAACGGCACCGCCAACTGTTCCACCTGCTTCGGTATTACGAACCATCATGGCGGCGTGAACCAGGGGCGTTTTGACGGCTTCGAAGGCTTCTTGAGGCGTGACGCCTTTGTGCTGCCGCATCTGGAAATACTGATCCGCCATGTCTTTGAGGCGCGGATGTTCTGCGGGATGGCGGACATCGATGGTCCCTACCTTCGCACCAAACGCCTCTAGCGATGCCGTGATCGACGCCACATCCCCAAGCAGGATCGGACGTGCGATGCCCTTTTCGACCGCGATGATCGCGGCTTGTTGAATGCGAGGATCTTCGCCTTCGGACAGTACAATCGGACAGGCGTTCTGGCGGGCTACTTCGTAAATATGATCGAGAGCTTTCATGATTATCCCAAGATGTAGATGCCACAGAGGACGAAGCCCCCGATAAAAAGGGTTTCAATGATGATCATCGCAATGGCAGGTCCACCGACCGAGAGCATTTTGACGAGAGACGTTTTGATGCCGACCGCAGCGATCGAAATCAGAAGCGCCCAACGTGAAATCGACCCAGCCCAATGCGACACGGCCTGCGGGATCAAACCCAACGAATTTGCAGCAGCGAGAATAATAAAGCCCACAACAAACGTAGGGAGGAGTGGCGGCTTTTTACCTTCGCCATTGGCAGCGCCAGACATTCGGATCGCAACAGAGGCAAAGAGGACAACAGGCGCCAGCATGGAAACGCGGATCAGTTTGACCAGCGTCGCGGTCTCGCCCGTTTCAGGGCTGATCGAAAAACCTGCGCCGACCACCTGAGCGACATCATGGATGGTCCCACCGAGGAATACGCCGCCAGCCTTCGCATCAAAGCCGAAATATGTGGACAGTGCTGGGTAGATCACCATCGCGACTGTCGAGAGGAGTGTGACTGAAATCACAGTGAACGCGAGATCGCGTTCTGATTTCTCATGATTAGGGAGGATGGCCGCAATCGCCATCGCTGCAGAGGCACCGCAAATAGCGACCGACCCTGCGGTTAGGAAAGAGAACGACCGCGATTGGCCAAAGACGCGAGACAACACGAGACCAAAGAGGATGGTCGAGATCACACCACCAACGACAAGCGCAATCAGATCAAAGCCGAGATCCGACAACATATCGACCGAAATTCGCGCTCCAAGTAGGGCGACGCCAACGCGAAGGACGGTCTTGGAGGTGACTGCAATCCCTGCTGCGGTTTTCGTGCCTTCTTCGGACAAGAAGTTAAGCGCAAGCCCCAACAACAGCGCCAATAGCATCGCAGGGGCGCCGTAGTGTTCGGACAAGAATTGAGCCGTCGCAGCCACGAGGACCGAGACCATAAAACCGGGAAAAAGGGCGCGCAAATTCGGCCCTGCTAAAACAGCAGAGAGCATCATGTATCCAGACTTGAGTAAAATCCGCAGCTGCGGAGGGGTCCGCCAGCCAGAGGGTGGACTCTGGCTGGCGGTTTGATCGCTTAGAGGATTGCTTCTTGCGGACGCATATCTGCACGATCAATTCCGGCGACGACCACGGGCTTCTTCATAGCGTCGCGACGGAACGGCTCACCCAGCTCTTGGTTCAAGAGAACCTCGATAAAGGTGGTTTCTTTGTTCTCCATCTGACGAGCAACCGCCTTGCGGAGTTCCTCGGTCAATTCCTCAGAGGAGGAGACGGTCACGCCATGCGCACCACATGCGCGGGCAATGCCTGCGTAAGAGGTGTCACGGTCCAGTTCGGTTCCAACAAAGTTGTTGTCGTACCACAGGGTCGTGTTGCGCTTTTCCGCACCCCACTGGTAGTTGCGGAAGATCACCATGGTGATGGCAGGCCAATCTTCTCGACCACATGCGGTCATCTCGTTCATCGAGATACCGAATGCGCCGTCACCTGCGAACCCGATCACCGGAGTATCAGGGCAACCGATTTTCGCGCCAAGGATCGACGGGAAACCGTATCCACAGGGCCCAAACAGACCCGGTGCGAGGTATTTGCGACCGGCCTCAAACGTCGGGTAGGCGTTACCGATAGCGCAGTTGTTGCCGATGTCGGACGAAATGATCGCCTCTTGCGGAACTGCAGCTTGGATTGCGCGCCATGCCTGACGCGGGCTCATCAGGTTTGCGTCACGCTCACGCGCTTCAGCATTCCAAACGGTGCCCGGATCGTCTTGTTCGTGATCGAGCGAGGACAGCTCTTGGGCCCAACGGGATTTGGTGAGGGCTACGAGGTCAAGACGGTCTTTGCGGCCTTCGTCGCCAGCAACATCCGAAAGTTGGGAGAGGATGCCGCGAGCAACTTTGCCAGCATCGCCTTCGATGCCGACGGAAACTTTTTTGGTCAAACCAATGCGGTCTGCGTTGATATCAACCTGAATGATTTTGGCGTCTTTGGGCCAATAATCGATACCATACCCGGGCAGGGTCGAGAACGGGTTCAAACGAGTGCCCAGCGCGAGGACAACGTCTGCCTTGGCGATGATTTCCATCGCTGCCTTAGACCCGTTGTAGCCCAACGGACCCATCGCCAGATAATGCGAACCAGGGAAGCTGTCGTTGTGCTGGTAGTTCGAGCACACAGGAGCATCTAGACGTTCTGCCAGTTTGATCAGATCACCAATCGCGCCCGAGAGAACAACGCCTGCACCCGACAGGATCACAGGGAATTTTGCCTCGGAAAGAAGACGCGCTGCCTCCGTCACGGCTTCTTCGCCACCTGCAGGGCGTTCGAACTTAACGATCTGGGGCAGCTCGACATCGATCACTTGGGTCCACATATCACGCGGGATGTTGATCTGTGCAGGAGCCGACGAACGACGTGCTTTGAGGATCACGCGATTCAGAACTTCTGGAATACGAGACGCGTCACGCACTTCTTCCTGATAGCAAACGCAATCTGCGAAGAGACGCATCTGTTCCATCTCTTGGAAGCCGCCCTGCCCGATTGTTTTGTTCGCTGCCTGCGGAGTAACGAGCAGCATCGGGGTGTGGTTCCAATAAGCTGTCTTTACTGCAGTTACAAAACCAGTCACGCCCGGGCCGTTTTGTGCGATAGCCATTGCCATCTTGCCAGTCGAACGGATGTAGCCGTCACACATCAGGCCACCATTGGTTTCATGGGCACAGTCCCAGAAGTTAATGCCAGCCTTGGGGAACAGGTCGGACACCGGCATCATCGCAGAGCCGATAATACCGAAAGCATGTTCGATACCATGCATCTGGAGGACTTTGACGAATGCTTCTTCGGTCGTCATTTTCATGAGTAAATCTCCTATTTGCGCGATTACGCGCGTTCATCCTGAAGGTGATAGAGTTGATAGAGCCCCCACTGGCCGAGGCGCCGGAACGGCGTCTTCCAGCCTTCATGGGGGAGTTCATCGCGGAAGATGGGCAGCTGCGGGATATCCGCTTCGCGGCCAGCGACGAGCTGTGCCATTCGACGACCTGCTTGGGCCGAATACATGACGCCATTGCCGCCATAGCCGAGCGAATAGAACGCATTCGGAACACCCGGCATTGATGTGATGCGCGGCATCATATCATGGCTGACATCGACCCAACCCCACCAGCTGTAGTCGAGGTCAATTCCGCGCAGGGCTGGGAATTTGCGTGCCAGACCTTCGCGAAGGGCCGCGAGGTGTTTCGGGTTCGCCGCATCTTTACCAGTGATCGCTGCACGCGACCCAATCTGGACGCGGTTATCTGGCAACAAACGATAGTAATGACGCAATGTGCGTGTATCCGTGATCGGCGAACGGGTTTTGAAGCCGCAAGCCTCTAGTTCGGGCTCGGTCAGCACACGTGTGGTGATAGAATTCGACATGATCGGCAACAAACGATCGCGCGTCCGTTTGTGCAGGCCACGCGGCGCATAAGCCGCAGTCGCCACTGCAACAGCGCGCGCCCGCACGGTGCCGCCCGGGGTGCGCAGATGATGCACGCCGTTCTTTGTCGTCCATTCGATAACAGGGCTATCGACGTGAACCTTTGCGCCGAGTTCACGAGCGATCTTTTGATAGCCGAACGCGAGTTTTGCAGCGTGGATGCCAACCCCATCAGGCTCCCACATAGCGCCTCGTGCTTCTTCATCACGAAGGACGTCTGCGTGGATTTCCGAGCGGCTCAGGATACGTGCGCCATACCCAAAGGTATCGCGCAACAACGCTGCCTCGGACTCCAGCTTTGGCATCATCCAATCGCGGTGCGCCACGTAGTAATGGCCACCATCCTGAGGATCGCAATCAATGTTGTGATCTTTGATCAGGTTGCGGAAAAGATCGAAAGCTTCGACGACTTCGGCATGCATGCCCTTTGCGACGTCGAGGCCCCAACGTTCGATCCACTGAGAGCGCTTCAAGCGACCAGTCGAAATCTGTGCCTGACCACCGTTGCGAGTCGAACAACCATAGGCGACACCATGTGCTTCGAGAACGTGCGCTTTGATCCCGAACTCTTTTGCGAGGTGAAGCGCACAGGAAAGACCAGTGTAGCCAGACCCAATGACAACAACATCCACGTCCATGTCAGAGGTGACAGGGCCGTCGTCTGCAGGCGGCGTCCCAGCTGTACCGATCCAATAGGTCGGTGCATAGTCGGACCCACTGCCAATGGATTTATCAGCCACAGGGTCATAGTGCTGATTATATGGCGCACTAGCGCGCCGAGAGGTGACGTCTTGCATCGACTTATACCTTAAAATCAGGGGGATTATTTCGGTTCGATCACGGGGCGTTGTTTTCGAAACGCCTGTTTGTTCACGATTTTACCATCACGAATGGTGAAAAGGTCGACACCTTGGGCCTCGATACGACGACCTTCGCTATCGGTACCTTTGAAGGTCCATTCCGATACAGCGCGATCACCAGACACAAAGTGTTTATGGTCAGCCCATTCAGCGTCAGGCATCGCGGTCCAGACGCCAGAAAACGCTTTCGCAATGGCCTCAGCGCCAACGATCAAGGTGCCAAACTCTTCGGCACCGGCCACAGTGGTGAATTCGCAATCGTCTGCGAAATGGGTCATCACAGCATCGACGTCGTGGCGGTTAAACGCATCAAAGGTGGCTTTGAAATCTTCGGCGGTCAGCGTTTTGGTCATAGTATTTTTCCTTCTTATTCAGTCTTGAACGTAGGGAACGATCAGGGTCGGAATGCGCGACCGGCGCAGGACCCGCTTTGCAACCGTTCCTAAAAATGTGTGAGAAACGCCCTGCTCATGGCTGCCCATCAGGATCATTCCAGCCGACAAACTGTCCGCTTTCTTGAGGATCTCTTCGGCAGCGAAGCCTTCGACGATTTCAATGTCATCAACGCGGTCGCGCAGAGCTTGATCATCCTTGGGCAAATGCTGCCAGTAGACCGCCTGACGTTCCTCGAGCAGAGCCTTAACCGTTTCACGACGATGGTTAATCGCAACATCCCGTGCTTTGCGGTCTGCCACAAAGAGCTGCAGTGTCATCCGCATCTCTTCGGACACTGGCTCCACCACGTGCAGGAGGTGAAGACGGGCATCGAGGGCATTTGCGAGGCACAGAGCATAGCGAAATGCGTAGACAGAGGTGTTGCTCAGATCCGTCGCGTAGAGGATCGTTTTGATGTCTTTGATCATCTAACCTGCTCCTAGTAACCAACCATGCGTGGCAGCCAGAGCGCGATTTCGGGGAAGCACGCGATCAAGTAGATTGCGCAGGCACCGATGATGGCGAAAGGCAGAGCACGGAGTGAGATTTCTTCGATTGAGACGTTCGAGATGCCTGCAGCGATGAAGAGGTTTTCACCAAGAGGCGGCGTCTGAAACCCGATCGACAGAGTGCAGATCATCACGATACCAAAGTGGACCGGATCGATCCCCATCTGATAGGCAACGGGCAACATGACCGGAACAAGGATCATGATTGCGGCAAGCGTCTCCATGAACATCCCGACGATGAGCAGGAACCCGATGACCAGAACCCAGATGACATAGAGGTTGTCGGTCAGCGACAGCATGCCTTCGGCGATGACGGCAGGAACACCATTCTCAACAAGGATGCGACCAAAAATGGTTGCTGTGAAAAGAACCAGCAGCACGCGTCCAGCCAACCAAGTCGTCGTCTCTAGCGCCGAGGTCACAGCCGAAAAGTCGAGTTCACGATAGATCACACCACCCACGAAGAGAGTGTAGAAGATCGCGACAATTGCAGCTTCGGTCGGAGTGAAAAGGCCAGAATAGATGCCTCCAAGGATCACGACAGGCGCCATCAGTGCCCAGAATCCACTGTAGCAAGCCTTTGCGATCTTGCGGATCGACAGCGGTTCGGACGACCCGTGGTATCCTGCCCGACGGCAACGGAACCAATTCGCGATCAGCAAAGAACCCGCCAGAACAACACCAGGGAAGAACCCAGCCACGAATAGCTTTGAAATTGATACGGTCTGAAAGGAGCCAAATTTTTCGATTGCCTCGACAGGCGGCTGCATACCCATGGCAGAGATGCCGAAGATAACCATCGGAATGGACGGCGGGATGATGATCCCCAATCCGCCAGCAGCGGCAGTAATCGAGGCGGCATAGCCGCGAGAATATCCAGCCCGCGCCATCGCGGGGATCATGAGCATACCAACTGCAGCCGTCGTTGCGGGCCCAGAACCAGAGATCGCGCCAAAGAACAGGCAAGCCATGACGGTTGCGGCAGATATGCCACCTGTGAAGGAACCCGACAGAGCCTCGGCCACGTTGATTAGGCGACGGGACAGGCCAGCAGCCTCCATCAGTGCGCCCGCAAGGATAAATGACGGCAGTGCCATGAGGGGGAATGATCCGACAGAAGACCACGCCATCTGCACCATCTTGATCGGGTTATCCCCAAGGTACCACATCGCAGCGAGAGCCGAACAACCGAGCGCAACAGAGATAGGCGCACCGATCAACATCAGGCCAAAGAAGCAGCCGAACAGAATTTCGATTAGCAAATTGTCCATTATGCCTGCCCACCTTCGGATTGCTGTTGAAGGTCTTCGACATCGACCTTGTCTGGGTCACGCGGATCACGTCCGAGAACCAGTTTGAGGTAATTGACCTGAAGGATGCGCAGCGACATCAGTACAAAGGCGAGAGGCAGCACGAGGTAAACCCAACGCATTTGCCAACCCAAGGTTTGCGCCCGAACAAATGGTTTGAGTAGCGAGATGAAGGTGATCGACTGATAGATAAAGACCGCGTTGAACCCGAGCCAAAACAAGTCGCCCAACGCTTCGATCCAACGTGCAGTCCGACGGTTCATCCGTTCGAGGTGGAACGAAATCCGGTTATGCGCAGCCATGCGTGCGGCGTAACTCGCCCCGAAATATGCGAACCAGACAAACAGGATCACAGACAGCTCTTCGATCCACGTGATCGATGTGCCGAATATCTGTCGTGCAATGATCTGCACGAACAACAGCACAACGAAAACTGCGAGCATCAAACGGCACGCATAGCTTTCGAACCTGTCCAGATGGTGCCAGATAAACCTCATGACCTCTCCCCTTGGTCAATGGTGGGGCAGGTAAACCCTGCCCCTACCTTGATCATTCAACAGTCGGACGACCCAGAGCGGTGAGAACCTCATTCAGGCTCTCTTTGCCGCCAATCATGTCGTAGAACTGCGGCCACACTGCGGTGGTAGCGAGGTCGATGAACTCTTGTTCACCGTTTTCAGGATCGACGATTGCCATGCCACGGGCAGCTAGCTCTTCGCGGATTTTGGCTTCTTCAGCGCGCAGGAACTGACCCGACGCGATTGTTGCATCATGTCCAGCGTCAAGGATTTGCTGCTGTTCGTCAGCCGATAGGGACTGGAACATCATTTCCGACACGATCAGCGGTTCGATCGAGAAGATGTATCGCAGGTTGGTGACGTGCTCTTGCACCTCATCAAACTTCATCGCGTAGACCGTCATGTAGGGGTTGTCCTGACCGTCCACCACTTTCTGCTGTAGCGCAGCAAAGGTTTCAGACCATGCCATCGGGGTCGGGTTGATACCCCACGATTTATAAGTCTCGATCATGATTTCGTTGCGGGGAACGCGGATCACGAGGTCTTGCAGGTCAGCAACGCTGGTCACTGGGTGTTTAGAGTTAGTCAGTACGCGGAAACCCGAATAGGCCCAGCCGATGATACGAACGCCCGCATCTTCGATGGTCTGATCGACCATTGCCTGGCCGATCTCGCCCTGGGTGATGGCTTCGGCGTCCTCAAGCGACAGGATCACGTAAGGCAGGGTCAATGTGCCCACGGTCGGCGAAAACGGTGTAACGTTGTTGATCGCAAGGATCGAAAAATCGAGCGTGCCAGTCGCCGCAGCGGTCACTGTGTCCTGTTCGTCGCCAAGCTGGCCATTCAGGAACAAAGACCCTGTATGTGCGCCGCCTGTACGGGCTTCGAGTGCTTCGATGAAGGCAAGGCCGAGTGCCTCTTGGGTGCCACCAGCGCCGTCGCCGACAGCAATGCGGAATTCTTTGGCCGATGCAGACATGGCAGTGGTCGCCAGAAGCACCGAGAATGCGGTCATTTTGATCGCTTTGAGTGTTTTGTTCATTTTACTTCCTCCCTTGTCCCGACTCTCCAATCGGGAACGTCCGGAGGTTCTGGCAGAAAATAACTCTGGTAATTATATCCAGTTTGGCATTCATTTAAGTCCAGTCCGGAGAGTGAGAGCAACGTGCCGAAAAAGCCCCAAGGAAAACTCGTCCCTGAGATGTTCCACATTGACCGACGAGACCCACGGTCGTTACAGATGCAGTTGACGAGTTCTATTATTTCCGTGTTGTTAGACACGCGGGCCGAACCCTGCACAAAGATGCCATCGACCTGTAAGATGGCTGAAACATTAGATATTTCCCGCCTCACTGTCACGATCGTGTATAACGAACTGGTGAGCCAAGGCTATCTTGATCCACTCCCTCGATCTGGCTTTGTCGTGTCTGAGAAGATCCCACATCGAAGGATCGACACGATCAAAATTGACCGTGACGTGCATCCCGTTGACTGGGCCGAGGCGCTCCCGAACGATCTGACAAAGCGTCGACAGATCGAAAAGCCCCGCAACTGGCGCCACATGAAATACCCGTTCATTTATGGCCAGATTGACCCGAAACTTTTCGATCATAACGCTTGGCGTGACTGCGCTCGACGTGCTCTTGGCGCTCGTGATTTTGCCGAACTCGCCGGCGACCAATTTGGACAAGATGATCCCGTCCTAATCGACTACATTCGTAAGAATACGCTCCCCCGTCGTGGAATTAGAGCGGCCGAGGACGAAGTTCTGATCACGTTGGGTGGTCAAAATGCAATCTGGCTCTGCATCGCCCTCCTCAGTCAGCGGCCCATTAAAGCCGCAACCGAGGACCCCGGCTTTCCTGATTTTTCAGCAGCCCTTCGACAATTCAATATCCCAACGAGCTTTACGTCAGGCGATGAACACGGGCTTTTGCCAGAGTCCGTCCCATCAGACACCGACATCATTTTTACCACGCCGAGCCATAGCATCCCCTCAGGCATAACCATGTCTCGCGACCGCAGAGAGGCACTCCTTAGAAAAGCGGATCAGGACAATTTCCTGATACTCGAAGACGACTACGAATATGAGATGAGCTTTCTCGAAAAACCGTCACCATCCCTGAAATCGATGGATGCTTCGGGACGGGTTATTTACGTCGGTAGCTTTTCCAAATCGCTCTTTCCGGGATTGCGGATTGGATACATGGTTGCGCATCGGGATTTCATTAGACAAGCCCGTGCCTTACGCGCCATGATCCTGCGCCATCCGCCCGTGCATATGCAGCGCGTCACGGGGTATTTCCTCGCCCTCGGTCACTATGACGCCCACATTGTTAGGGTCCGAAGCGCGCTGAAGGAACGACGTGAAATCCTTGTAGACGCCCTAAAGAACACCGATTTCACGATCAAAGGGGCTGCTCGACACGGTGGCTCAAGCCTTTGGGTTCAAAACGAATTTGGGATCGACAGCAAAGAGCTCCTTGATCGTCTGGTCGAGCGCAGCGTCTATGCGGAACCAGGGCATTGGTTTTTCGAAAAGCCCACATCTCCCTGCAGTTTCATGAGGCTGGGCTATTCATCCATCCGACCAGAGTTGATCCGAGAAGGGGTCCAAATTCTTCAAGAAGAACTGGTGGCTCTCAACAAAACCCACGGCAATCGGAAAGCCATGAATATCGGCGCGTGGCGAAGGCAACTATCATGATGCCGGCCACTCTGTTGTACATCGCCACCCAGCTTATCTCGATTGGTGTGATATCAGAAATGGACCAAATGCATAAAGCACCGCAATGCAAAGCAAGCGGTCAGCCCCTATAAAATTAAGCCGTTAGTCACTCGTATCTTTTGCGCGCCTATTGGCCGTACTGCCTTTGAGGGGATTTTCCCATAGCTCTCGGCCTAGGTGCCGGGCACCTGCCGCCTGCGGACGCGAGTCACGGTGAAGCCCGGAACAAGACGACCCCTCACCCTCGAAGCATTTCGCAGGTGGGTAATGCAGGCACCCTCCCGATACGAAATGCCTCCTAGAAGGAGTGAGTGATGTCTGCTGGCCCCGCGCAATATGCGCACGAGAATCGTTTCCTGACCCGCCCCCTAGTTCCATTATTCCTCTCGACAGCTTTGCCTATGGCCATCGTGATGTCGACAGGCGGCCTGCTGAACGTGATCGACGGCATCTTTGTCGGGCGTTTCGTCAGCGCCGAAGCCCTCGCAGCAGTCAGTCTATCCTTTCCAATTGTAATGTTGATGACAGCTCTCACCACACTGGCGGGCGGCGGTATGTCCAGCCTGCTTGCTCGCCATTTGGGTGCTGGATCCTACAGAGAGGCAGACCAAGTCTTCGCTGGCGCTCATGGACTGGTTCTCGCGCTATCCGCGTTCCTGATCGCCATGGCGGTAACGGTTGGGCCAGCTGTTCTCTCGGCGCTCGCTGGAGGGGATACTGTAGTAGTGGAACTGGCACAGAGTTATCTGCTGATCCTGATCTTGGGCGCGCCGGTCCAATTCTTCCTAGGACTGCATGCCGATGCCCTGCGAAACATGGGACGGGCGACACAGATCGCAGTGCTCTCTGTGGTCGTAAACCTTGTGAACATCGGAGCGAACTATTTGGTGATCGTCCTCCTTGGGCTCGGCGTTGCCGGCTCTGCCCTAGGAACAGTCGGAGCACAAACCTTAGGCCTCACTCTAGTGATGGTCTTGCGAGCCCGCGTAGCGACCTTTTGCCCTTTGAGGCGCTCTGGCAGAACAGCTGGTTGACGGGATGGCGACAGATCATAACGCTCGGCCTTCCACTCTGCCTGACCTTCGGCAGGATCGCCTTCGTGGCAAGCACCGTCATTCTCTTCATCGGCTCCACAACCGCAGATCATGCAACGTATGTCGCAGCCTATGGCGCCGTAACGCGTGTTCTCGGGCTGGCCTTCCTGCCCCAGATGGCGATCGCGCTGACCACCCAGAGCATCACTGGCAAAAACGCTGGCGCTGGACGTATGGGTCGGGCCGATGCGGCCCTTCGGCTTTCGATGGGGACCGCGTTCCTCTGGTGCCTCAGCGTCACGCTGGCGGGCGTCTTCGCAAGCGAAACACTGGGCGCGCACTTCTCGCATGATCCCTCGGTGGCGGCGGCAGTCGTCAAGATGCTGCGTCCGATGACGGCACTCTATGCCATCACTGGGCCGGTCCTTGTCCTCGCCTTGCACTATCAGGCCTTGGGCCATCCCGTCCGGACGGCAGCGCTCACACTGGCAAAGTCATGGCTGATACTACCGACGCTGCTAGTCATCTTAGGCAGGGTTTCAGGGATCGACTATCTCTGGTTCGCTTTCCCTGTGGCGGATGCCGTGATGTTCGTCATCGCCCTGAGCCTGTTCCTCACCACCAACGAAGCGAAATCATCCGCAAAAGAAGCCGCATGACACAGCCAACTCTCAAAACGGTCAAGGCACAGGCGAAGGCACTCCAGCAGGCTCTGGAAACCAGCGGCACATCGGTCAGCCATGCGCAATCGCTCGAACTCATTGCCCAGCAATATGGGGCGCGAGACTGGAATACGCTTTCTGCCCGCCTCGGTCATAGCAACATTACGGCAGGGCTCACACTCGGCACTAAGGTCAAAGGTCACTATCTCGGCCAGCCTTACTCAGGAGAGATCATTTCAATTTCCGGCCCTTCGGGTCATCGCTCAGTGGAAATCGCACTCGATCAGCCAATCAACACGGTTCGCTTCGACAGTTTCTCGAACTGGCGCTGGCGTATACGAGGCACACTCGACAAGGATGGTCGCAGCACTCGAAAGACATCGGATGGCACGCCACATCTCATCGTCGAGCCGAGCAACATTTGAACGCCCGCTCCCACAACAGAAGTTCAACGAAAGACCGCGAAGGGCCAATTGCCTTATAGCGACAGCAGCCTCCCCAGATTATCTGATAAATAACAATATAGTCTGGGGATTAGCATGTTATCGGACCATTTTGGACCTCTGTTGGGACTCAAAATGGCGACTGGTTTAACCGTGCAATGCTTCAATTGCGTCGGTCAGTGTAACAGCGCCGAGCAATTCACCAGCTCTGTTTACCACCCCGACCGTTTGATCAGGTGCTTGCGCGAGCGGGGACAGTGCTTCGTCCAAAACCGTAGCGCCGCGCAAGGTCGGCCCATCAAAGATCGCCACTGGTTTTGCTAAGGCACGCAGTTGGATGACCTTTGCGCGGTTAATATCCTTGGTAAAGTCAGCGATGTAATCGTCCGCAGGTTTCAGCACAATTTCCTGCGCGTCCCCCTGCTGGATCATCGATCCGTCCCGAAGAATGGCGATGTTTTCACCAAGGCGGAGTGCCTCATCCAGATCGTGCGTGATGAAGATGATCGTCTTGTGCAGTTCTTCCTGAAGTTCGAGAAGGATCGACTGCATATCAAAACGGATCAGCGGGTCGAGCGCGCTGAAGGCTTCGTCCATCAGAAGGATTTCCGCGTCCGTCGCCAGTGCGCGGGCAAGTCCGACACGCTGTTGCATACCCCCCGATAGTTGCCCGGGGTAATGGTCCTCGTAGCCTGTTAATCCAACACGGTCGATCCAATGACGGGCGCGTTTAGTCGCTTCGTCGTCTGGGACGCCTTGGATGTTCAGACCATAAGCCACGTTTTCGCCAATCCGACGGTGCGGCAGAAGCCCGAATTTCTGGAACACCATAGACGTCTTTTTCCGACGCAGTTCGCGGAGTTGGGTTTCGGACATCGCTAAAACATCTTCGCCGTCAATCAGGATTTCCCCACCAGTGGGTTCGATCAATCGGTTGATGTGACGGATCAACGTAGATTTCCCTGATCCAGATAGCCCCATCACCACCTGAATTTGCTTTTCAGGGATTTCGAGCGACACGTTATCGATCCCAAGAACGTGGTTGTGCTGATCCAAAAGGTCCGATTTGGACAGTCCTTTTTGAACCAACGGCAACATCTTCTCAGGCGATTTGCCGAAGATTTTGTAGAGATTTTTAATGCTGACTTTGGTCTCAGTCATTGCCGTGCCCCTGTCGATATGCCTGTAGACGTTTGCCGTAACTCTGCGTGACACGGTCAAAGATGATAGCCAAAGCAACGATGGCGAGGCCATTCATCAGGCCCAGCGCGAGGTATTGGTTTGATATTGCACGCAGCACTGGAACGCCAAGGCCTTTGACACCGATCATTGAGGCGATCACAACCATCGAAAGTGCCATCATGATGGTTTGGTTGATGCCAGCAAAGATGTTCGGCAGGGCCAGCGGCACCTGAACACCAAGAAGTTTTTGCCGCGGTGACGCGCCGAACGCATCCGCCGCTTCGAGCACATCTTTGTCCACCAAACGAATGCCGAGGTTTGTCAGGCGAACGATTGGGGGGAGCGCATAGATGCAGACTGCCAAAAGGCCAGGAACCTTGCCAATGCCCAAGAGCATCACCACGGGGATCAGATAAACGAACGACGGGATGGTTTGCATCACATCGAGGATGGGCGTGATGATGCCTTGTGTGCGATCAGATCGGGACATAAGGACGCCGAGCGGAATACCGACGACGATACAGACCAGTGTTGCGACCGAGATGATCGCGAGCGTGGCCATCGTGTCTTCCCACATGTCAAAAATGCCGATGACGACAAAAGCTGCGACGGCTCCGATCGTCACTTTCCATGATCGTGAACCGAGCCACGACAGGCCGCCGACGATCAACAGAATGATCGGCCACGGTGCCGCCAAGAGCAGCTTTTCCAGCCAGATTAGAAATTGCAGAAGCGGGTCAAAAAAGTTTTCGAGTGCTTCGCCATAGGTGCGAGAGAACGCTTTGAACGTCTCATCAACAGCCTGTTTCATGCCGCTCAATGTACGGCGGCCGAGTGCGGGAAACTCCAGCAAGAATTCCATTCTGTGTCCTCAGTCCCAAATTATGCCCATGAATGGGAAACGGGGGGCACAGGCCCCCCGCATGTTTTCGTCAAATCAGCGATCAGAGTTCGGACTTGATGCCTTCGGCAGCTTCGGCGCTGACCCAACCGCTCCACAGGTCTTCGTATTCTTCGAAGAAGTAGTAGGCAGCGTCTTCGCCAGTGGCCTGATTTTCGGTCATGTAAACGAGCATGGCGTTCATAACCTCACCCGGGAACACGCGTGTGCCGAGGTAATCAACAGCCAAGCCGCCCTCTTTCATCATGCGATCCGTGATGACCGAGTGCACTTCGGACTCGGTGTAAGACGTCGGCTGCGGATCGAGGCATTCCTGTTCAGCCTTCACGATACAGCCATCCCAGTTTTCAGAGCCACCCCACGGGGTTTCCCAGTCCAGCATCTGAAGCTGGTATTTGCCGATCACCGCAGTCGGTGCCCAGTAATAACCGAACCAATATTCGCCGCGCTCAACAGCTTTGGCGATGGACCCGTCGAGGCCCGCTGCGGAACCCGGATCGACCAAGGTCCAGCCTTTTTCTTCCATATCAAAGGCACGGAACAGGCTGGCGTTCGACAGCTGGCAACCCCAACCCGCAGGGCAACCCATGAACGCACCGAGCGTTTCATCTTCGGCGTAAGGGAAGAACTCTGGGTGTTCGAGGAGTTGCTCGACAGTTGTAATTTCAGGGTGATCAGCTGCGAATTTGGGATCGACCCACCAACCTTCACCCAGACCATCGATCGGGCCGCCGTTGACGGAATGCAGACGCCCTTCTGCCATTGCGGCGGCCAGCGGATCACGAACAGCATTGATCCAAAGTTCACCAGCGACGTCAGGCTGACCCTTTTCATTCATCGATGCAAAAGTCGTCGTTGTTGCACCTGGGATGAGTTCGACTTCGCAGCCATAGCCCGCTTCGAGAACGATTTTATCGACGTTTGCCATGAACTCGGCCGAAGCCCAGTCCATTTCGGCCATAGTCAGCGACCCACATTCTTCGGCCATTGCTGCATTTGCAAAGCCCGCGGTGAGTCCGATGGCAGCGATTGTGCTAAGTGTCTTGAATTTCAACGGTCCAGTCTCCCTGGTCATATTTCATTTTGAAGGGTCGCCGTTACGGCCCCTCTTGAGACGAAGTCGAAATGCTGCAGATGCAAAAATGCGACCACGTATGTCGCAAACAGAACATACGCTGGGCCGTATGTAAACTGACTTTCCCAAATGAACTTGTTCAGCCAACGCTGGAGGGAGAGCACTATTCAAATGCACTCGAACAGAATTGCCCCTTAGTCTAGCGATATTGGCGGGACAGGACCCCCTCGATTGACCGACAGTTCATCGGCGTTTGGTTCGGGTGCTTTTTGTTTCGAACGCCGTTGCGATAAATAAACCATGGAAGTGACGCCGTTTTTCGGTGTATCCGAGGGTTCCTTTGCAAGGGCACATATCTATGACCATCACGCACCTCGTTACGCACTCTGGCGGCTTTCATGCCGACGAACTTCTGTCGTCTGTCATCCTGACCCGCTTGTTCCCACAAGCCGAGTTGGTGCGGAGCCGTGATGAAACGTGGATCACCCCCGCCCCATCGAAAATCATCTACGATGTGGGTCGTAACTATGACGCTTCTGCGCAAATTTTCGACCACCATCAACGCCCGAACCCTTTGCGTGAGGACGGCCAGCCATATAGCTCGTTTGGATTGATTTGGGCACAATATGGGCGCGACTACCTCGCGGCGATGGATGTCCCCGACACGATGGTTGAGGATGTTTTTGCCAGCTTTGACAAGAATTTCGTTCTTCCCATCGATCTGCTGGACAACGGCGCCGTTGCACCTTCGGTTGCGGGGCCACTCTCTGGTCTTACACTTCCTGTGCTCCTCGAAAGCCTGAAGCCCGTATTCGATGATCGTTCACCCACAGCGGACGACGATGCATTCCGATCAGCCCTACCCATAGCAAGGGCGTTTGTCGAAGCCCGCATCCAAAATGTTGTCGCGAAATACCGCGCCGAGGCTATGGTGCGCGATGCGATTGAGAAAGCAGGCGCTTCAAAGGTGCTCGAACTACCAATGGGGATGCCATATCGATCAGCCGTGGAGAAAGCGGGAGCTGATCACTTGCTCTTTGTGATCCATCCACGCGATGACGATTGGGCGATCAACGGGATCAAACTGTCAGGCGATACCTTTGACCAGCGCGCCGATCTACCCGCAGCTTGGGCTGGATTGACGGATGAGGCGCTCGAACTCGCGTCGGGCATCAAGGGTGCAAAGTTCTGCCACAACGCGCGATTTATCGCGGTGGCCAACAGCTACGAGGCCATTCAGAAAATGGCTGCCGTCGCGGTGACAGAGGCAGAAAAGACAGCCGGCCTCTAAACCGCCTCACACTTTGGGGTTGTGAATATATTAACGACCCGTTTCAACTCGGCCGTCCGATAAGGCGCGTTCGGCGCGCCATGACCAGCATAGTCACCTGTGCGGGACTGAGGGGAATAATGTCCTATCCGTTTATATGCCCGTGCTTTTATGTAGGAAGGTGAAGTATGGTAAGGATGCTGACAGTTAAAAATCCAACCCAACGGGCAATTTTTTTATATAAATATGTAATGAATTTTATTTTACTAAAATAATCGATTTATATCCTAGAGACACTCCCTCGCCTACTTTGCAAAGACCTGAAAGCTATGCGCGACACCTCCGTTGATATGAGTGCGCAACACGGACTCTGCCGTGTCGGCGTCCCTATTCAGCGCCGCATCAAGCAAGGCCTTATGTTCAGCACTCGCGACATCGCCACGGAATGTGAGGAGGCGCATTTGGTAGCGTAGATATTTGTCGAAAACGATCCCGTGGACCTGCAATAGTTCGATCGAACCACAGGCCGAAATCAGCGCCTGATGGAATTCCCAGTCGTATTGCTTCCACGCTTCCCGTGCGCTGTCATCACCTGACTGCATACGCTTTTCCATCTGGGAAAGCTTATAATGCGCGGAAATAACATGCGCCTCCCAATCAGTATTTCCCTTTGCGAGCGATAGCCTCAACGCATAGCATTCCAGCAAAATACGAAGGTCTGCGATATCTTTTAGGCCCTCTTTGGAGATCGGCGCCACAATGTGACCCCGCTTTCCTTCCGCCACGACAAAGCCTTCAGAGACCAAGCGATTTAGAATTTCCCGCAGCGTCGGGATCGAAGCGCCATAGGTTTCCTTGAGATGAGAGAGCCGGATTTTCGAATTGGCATCCAAGCGACCAAAGACGATGTCATGGCGCATCGCGCGATAAAGATCATCTCCAAGTTTACTCATGCTTTCCCCCAGACCTCACGCCTCACCACAGGTTATCGGAGGATAGAGTGGTAAATAGGAAGTGCAATGGGCTTGACATTAATCGATTATTTTACATTAGTCTTACCAATAGATAGGCGCCCCATATGATACTCGACACGCATATAGACCCCGCAAAACTTACTCGTGCAACTCGTGTCTCAAACGAGATCCGCGATGCGATCATTGCCGGTAAAATGCGCCCGGGTGCGAAGGTGAACCTTGACCAGCTCCGCGACGAATACGGCGTGTCACTCTCTCCGATCCGCGAAGCGATTTCTCGGTTGGTTGCGGATCGGCTCGTTGAATTTGAAGACAAAAAAGGGTTCAGGATCGTGCCTCTTTGCACGGCGAACCTGCTGGAAATTACACGCCTCCGTGCGGATTTCGAAGCGCTCGCTCTCAAACACGCGATAGCGATTGGAACGCTGGAATGGGAAAGCAAAATCCCAGCTGCGATCCACCACATGAACAATTCCACGGGAACGAGGCAGGCAGCGGCACATGACCTATTCCACGCAAGTCTGGTTCGTGGATGTGCCATGCCAATGCTGCGAGATTTGTGCCTGATGCTCGGCAATCTCCACAAACGATACGCAAATATCCTGAACTATGATGGAGCGGGACGGGACATGGCTGGCGAACACGCCGCGATTGCTGAGGCGGCTCTCGCCAGAGATGCGGAACTCGGCCCAACCCTGCTCGCCCGACATATCGAACGCACAGGCAACGACCTAAGCGCTCTATTCGAAAAACACGCCAAAGATCTCAAATGAGGAGAACAGCATGTCCAAAACCGTCTACATTCTGAACGGTCCGAACCTAAACCTATTGGGCAAACGGCAGCCGGAAATTTACGGTCACGACACCTTGGACGATGTCGAAGCAAACTGCTCTGCCGTGGCGAACGCTGCAGGCTTTGCCGTGAAGGTGCTGCAATCAAACTACGAAGGTCAGATCGTCGACTGGATCCACGAAGCCCGCGAACAGGCCGCCGCGATCATCATCAACCCAGGTGCGCTGACTCACTACTCCATCGCAGTTCTCGACGCCCTGAACACCTTCGAACGTCCCGTCATCGAGGTCCACATTAGCCAAGTGCACAAACGTGAATCGTTCCGCCACCACTCTTACGTCAGCCTGCGTGCTGATGCCGTCATGGCTGGCTTCGGGATCAATGGCTACACACTTGCAACCAGCCATGTCGCAACACTGATCTAAATTAAAAAGCGCTGCGGTAGAGGTTGTCTAGTGCAGCGCTTTCGGTTCAATTCGTAGAGTTTTGAGTGCAGCCATGACCAAAAGAATTGCTGTCGCGGGCGCAGGTTTAAACTGTGCCAAAGCCCTGGGCTTTCCACTTTTGACGGCTCATCATCAGCGCAATAACCCGTCGATCCAAAAGGCTGTTGAAATCGTCAAAAGTGGTGAGCTTGGCCACATCACCACCCTTCAAACGCAAACCTGATTCCTCAAACGTTATCATTATTTTGACGTCGATTGGCGCCGTCAGGCAGGCGCCGGCCAAGTTTACTTGGACCTGATCCATTACATCGATCAGCTTCACAACCTGTGCGGAGCAATTAGTTCCGTTCAAATGATGGAATCCAACGCAGTGCGTGGGAACAAAGTCGAAGAAACCGCTGTCGTGCTGTTAAGATGAATGCGGTGTCTTAGGCACCGTTACCGTGAGCGACGCGGCATCGGCATCGGCATCGTGGAGTTGGAAGCTCATCGCACGAGAGAATACGCATTACATCGCGATCAGCGAAAATTGCTATTGGCTCGGCGGAACCGAATGGCCTCTTCCCCTTCCGAACCTCGCTGTTTGAGCGCACAACCGTCCGGCGGCTGGTGAAAATCAAAAGCTCCGCTACGACTGGGGAAACCGTCGAAATCGTAAGCCTGTAGGCGGCTTTTTACTCTCGAATAGCAAGCGCCCAATAATCGGCAATTGGTTTCACCAAATAGGACGCCAGAGTGCGGGGTCCACCCGACAGAAACACTTGGGCTGGCATTCCTGCAGGAAGCGGGAACAAGTCGTCGTCTATCGTTACCTCCAAGTGATAGGCCACCCTTCCTGTCGTTTGGTTAGTGATTGTATCAGGAGAAACCAACCGGACTATGCCGCTGATCTCTGGCGTGGCGACTGCATCCACTGTCGGAAACCGAACTAGTACCGATTGCCCCGAATGGACGCGATCAATTTGGGTTGGATCGACCTCTACCGAGATTATACGCGGTTGGCCCATTGGAGAAATCGACGCGATGTCCGCGCCCGATGGAATTACACCGCCGATCGTTTCGATTTGTAGGGCGGTTACGATACCGTCGATGGGCGCCCGAACAACGAGACGATCCATGAGCGCCTCGATTAACGCTAGGCGCTCTTGCAGTTCGCTAACCCGCGGCATGATCGTCGCTAGTTCAGTCCGCGCTGCACCTCTGGCCGCTACTTCCAAACGAAGCCTCTCGGAAACATACCCGTCGGCAGCACCTCGCGCCTCAGTAATCGCAATATCGATTTCGACCATTTGCGCTTCGAGCCGCGCCTCTTCACGTTGCAAAGCGGAAACTCTATTGGCTTGTGTCAGCCCAACATTAAGCAAGGCAGCCTGTGCCGCGAGTTCTTCCTGAACGAGCGCGATCTGAGCACGGACCGCCGTCAACTGCCTCTGCCGTCCCGCCGCAATGGCATTTGCTTGCGCTTGCTTTTGAGCGAGTTGCAGGCGCGCCTGCGCCCGTGTCGCCCTACCCGCCGCAAATATTGCGTCTTGCTCGGCATCAAATGGCAGGCCGTCAAAATCGACGGTAACCGCCCCTTCCGCCTCTGCCCGCAATCTTGCCTCTTGGGCCAGCAATGTCGCCAATTGCGCCTGAATGACATTGCGTTGGGCGATCAGTTCAATGCCATCAAGTGTCACGATAGGGTCGCCAGCGCGCACTTCCGATCCATCGTGCACATGAATTTTAGAGACAACTCCACCATCAGGATGCTGCACGACCTGCCGCCCAAGGGAGTACTCGACATGGCCAGATGCGATGACGGCGCCGTCGATTTCGACAGAAACAGCCCAGACTAAGAACCCAAGCAACCCAATAAGGATGACCTGAAGGCCGCGCTTGATTGACCGGTCAGAAGCGAAATCAGCAATCATAGTCATGCAGAAATGCTCCGAGGCTGGACGAATTTCTGGAGAACCGTATCACGTGGCCCAAAGGCCCGCATTTGACCGTCGCCCAAAACCATCACCTTGTTGCATTCCACCAAGGCAGAGGGGCGATGTGCCATGACGAACACAACCTTTCCTGCCCTCCGCGCATTCGAAATTGCGTCGTTCAATGCTTGAACCCCAACATCGTCCAGATGTGCATTCGGTTCATCCAAAACGAGGGCAACCGGATCACCAAAGAGCGCACGAGCGAGACCAATTCGCTGTTTTTGCCCGCCTGAGAGTGCCGTCGCGCCATGATCAACAACGGTGTCGTAGCCATCGGGCAGCCCAAGGATCATATCGTGCGCTGACGCTGCCTTGGCCGCTTCGATAATCAATTGGGGATCGGCATCTGGTGAAAACCGCGCGATATTCTGAGCGATGGTGCCGTTGAATAATACAACGTCTTGGGGAAGGTAGCCGAAATAGCGACCGAGTTGGTCTGAATCATACTGTCCTAAAGTGGCACCGCCCAAGCGCACATCACCTATCGCGACAGGCAATATCCCCACGATGGCCTTGGCAAAGGTTGATTTCCCTGCGGCTGATGGGCCAATCACAGCGATGGCATCTCCGGCGTCGGCATTAAACGATATACCTTGGAGTGTTGGCTTTTTCTGGCCTCCAATGGCAACCGCCAGATTGGTCACTGCGAGATGTGCCGCCGGACGCGGCAAGGGCAATCTCATTGTGCGCTGCGTGGTCATCGACAACGTCTGATCTAAAGATTTCCACGCCAAAATTGCGCGCTGCATATGGGGCCAATGAGAGACTACCTGCTCGACGGGAGAAAGCACTCGACCAAGCAGGATTGTTCCCGCAACCATCACCCCGCCTGAAATATGGCCTTGAATGACCAAAAGGGCCCCGAGGCCAAGCATACCAGACTGCATCATCATGCGCGCCGAACGACTGAGCGAAGTGATCGCACTGCCAGCGTCCGCAACCTTGAGCGACGCCCCAAGAGCCTGCATCCGTAAATCCTGCCAGACATCACCCAACACCGACGCCATCCCCAGCCCCCGAACGGTTTCGTTGTGCACGCGGATCGCGATGGCATGAGCCTCAGCACGCGACGTCTCAACAGCCGCTCGGGATTGGGGGGAGGCGATCAAATAGTGGTTCACCAACGCAAGGGCGAATACTACGATGACCCCAAATATGGCGAAGCCTCCCATCACAGGGTGGAACACGAACAAAACGCCGATAAAGATCGGCACCCAAGGCAGGTCAAAAACTGCGCCTGTTGCTGTGGACGCCAGTGCCGCACGGACGACCGTCACAGCACGGAACTCTTCGCTCGTTCGGTTTTGCGCCAACACAGCATCGTAAACGCGGCGATCCAAAGAGGCCTGAAATTTCGCGCCAATGCGAGCGAGCACGCGACCACGGTAAATATCCAGAAGCCCCATTAGCACGTAACAATACACGACTATTGCGAACAAAACGCTCAGGGTTGCCGTAGATCGACTGGTTAAAACACGGTCATACACTTGAAGCATGAACAGCGGGCCTGTTAGCATCAGGACATTGATGACTGCACTAAAAAGCCCCACGACGGCAAATGCGCGCCAAGAAAGATAAAGCTGACTCAGAAGACTATTAGGGGATTTAGAAACGTCCATAGAGCGCCCCGCGATTGGTCTGGATAGGCCCAATCAAATATCGATTTGGTTCAAATCTGATTAATTACGATGCCAAAAAGTAATGGCCTCAAAGCACTTCACGCTTGCCGTGTTGACAGGAAACCTCGCCTAACTGAGTGTTTGACGGACCCCATATCTACAGGTTGCCAAATGCCCACTGCAGACTTGATTATCGATAACGCGTCCATTCTCACGATGGACCCTGAAAATCCCCGAGCAGAGGCATTGGCGATTCACGGCAATCGCATCATGGCAATCGGTAGCGCCGCGTCGATTGAGCCATTGGCGGACCACACGACCAAGCGGATCGACGCACAAGGTTGCACCGTATTGCCCGGACTGGTGGAAGCTCACATGCACCTGTTTTGGGGCGGATATGGCTTGAAACTTCTCCAGCTGACAGGCGTCAAGGGGCTGGATCAGCTAGCCCCTATTCTGCGAACCTATGCAGATGCTAACCCGACCGAAGGTCTACTGATCTGCAAGGCTGCGGACTACAACCTGTTCGGTGACGGGAAGCATACTACGCGACAGGATTTGGACGCCGCTCTCTCTGATCGACCAGTTATACTACTGTCCAGCGATCATCATACGGCTTGGGCAAATACCATTGCATTGGAAAAAGCGGGTATCCTGTATGGTGCCGAAATGCCTATCGGGTGTGAGGTCGTCATGGCCGACGACGGCACAGCAAGCGGCGAATTGCGAGAACAATTCGCATACGCGCCCGTCCTAGCCTTGCGCACCTCTGGTGGACGAGAGGATTTGGGTTTCGCGGGCTTAGATCCCTCCGTACCACCAACTGCGGAAGAAAGAGAGGAAGACCTTGAAACCCTACGCAAGGGCCTCGAATACTGCGCCTCATTTGGTTTTACTTCGCTCCACAATATGGACGGGAACTTCTATCAATTAGAATTGCTACGGGAATTGGAGGAGCGTGGGGAACTCATATGCCGCACCGAAGTCCCATTTCACCTGACGCCTGACAAACCCGTTTCGTCGATTAGTGACGCACTCGAGATGCGCGAACGATTTGCCTCGGATCGCCTCCGATCGGGACGCATCAAAATGTTTATGGATGGCGTGATCGATAGTGGCACAGCTTTCATGTTTGAACCCTTCACCGATGGGAGCACCTGCGAGGCCCTGCACTCCGCCGAGCGGTTCAACGAAATCTGTATCGAAGCAGACAAGCACGGTCTGCAAATTTCTGTGCACTCCATCGGTGACGCAGCCGTTAGACGCACGCTAGATGGGTATGAAGCAGCTCGAAACGCCAACGGCCCTCGCGATAGCCGTCACCGCGTAGAGCACATTGAAGTGATGCATCCCGACGATCTTCGCCGCTTTGCTGAGCTCGGTGTGATCGCATCCGTCCAGCCCTCTCACCCGCCCCTAGCGATGGATTTCCCACGCGACCCTTGGGCCGCAATGGTCGGTGAAAATCGCCTGAAACACGCGTTTCCAGACAAGGCCCTGCGTGAAGCGAATGTGCCGATCGCCTTCTCCTCAGATTGGCCAATCACCGATATTAACCCTATGCGCAGCGTGAAAGCGTCCATGACGCGGCCCAAACTGTCAGGTGATTGCCCCGACAATACGTGCACGCTCCACGAAGCCTTGCATGCCTATACTGCGGGAGGCGCATATGCGGGCTTTGACGAGGATCGACTGGGCATGCTCAAAACTGGGATGTTGGCCGATATCGTTGTGATGGACTGCAATCTTGAGACGTTGTCAATCGATGTGATCGATCAAGCTAAAGCACGAACCACGATTGTGGACGGAAAGATTGCTTGGGGCGTTTAAACTATCACCCAACGCCACGGTTCCCTTGTTTGGGGTTACCGGTTGATGTTATTTTTGCAGAATTTTTTTTGGTTGCGGGGGTAGGATTTGAACCTACGACCTTCAGGTTATGAGCCTGACGAGCTACCGGGCTGCTCCACCCCGCGCCGATTGTGACTATTGAGTCACTGGTGCG
>NZ_JALKCU010000002.1 GCF_023540835.1 Marivivens geojensis | reverse complement strand
AGAATGGTGTCCGCAAGATTGTCGCTGATTTTGTCAAAGCGCATCAGCCAAAATCATTTGACGTCGCCTATCAACGGTCTGATTTGTTGGAAGAACGTCGCGATGTCCTGCAGAGGTGGGCGGATTATGTCACGGGGTAAAACTGACAATTTATTTTTTACGAGTGAATACGAGTTATTGAAAGATCGCTGGCAGAGGACGCAAGATCGAGAAACGCTTGCGCAGCTGGTTCAGCTGTCGCCGCCATTTGGGGATCAAGAAGTCGGCAAAGCAATTCAAGCCGTTTTGCTAGATAAACGGCCTGACAAAAAAGCTTATCGCGATGCTTTGTGGCGCGACATTGACCGTCTTTATCGTTTTGTCCACGAGGAACAGGGGAAAACACAGGCGGAAACATATGAGATTATTCGAAATATGTTTTTCGCGAACGAAGGTGATGACCACTTTGATGTTAAGACCATCGAGAGGCAGCACAGACGTTGGGCAATGAAGGGCACCCGCTAGGGACAAAATTTCTGAAATTCTGTCAGGCTCGCGATCCTTTTGGATCCATTAATACCAAGACATGCAGGACAAACCATAGGAGGTCAGCATGTCCAAACCCCGTCTCATCCGATTAGCGGAAGTTTTGGAGCGTACGGGTTATACTCGCTCCACCTGGTATCGCGTGATGCAGCGCGATCCGCTTTTCCCTCAGCCTGTCAAACTAAGCAAGCGTTGCATCGGGTTTCGCGAGGCTGACATCGATGCATTGATTGAGCGCCTATCTTCCCAGCCTGATTGAGATTGGCTGGTCGCTGCAATCTCCCAATTTTCCATTTTAACGTTCCGTGAAAATTCAACTGAAACAGTTGGATGGACGGAAAACTTAACCTTAACGGAGGGACTTTTATGTCTACGCACCAAACCGCAAACCCGTTTGACCCAGAGCAATTCCGTGTCACTGACACTTTGGGAATTACTGGCGACGGTATCAAAAAAGAACTGACGCGTATCCGTGTCGGTAAACCGAAAAAATCTTCCTTCTTCCGAGTTCACCCCAATGAGTCTTATCGCATTCCGGTAAGTGTGATTGAGGACCACAGCGGGGGTATGAAAGAAGAGTATCTCGTCATGCCCCACATGGTGCTTCAATACGCTGAGGAAACGACGCCGAAACTTCTCGTTCTGTGTGTCGATAAGATGGGTATCCCGTTTTTGTGGCTCGCTCCGCGTGTTGATGCCACAAGCCCGATGCGAGCCAACCTCTGGAATGAAACAGCTTTGAAGGGGCTTGATCTCGCTCTGACGAAGTGGGTGCGTCTTTCCGCTAACATGCATGAAGGCTGCTATAATGTGCATACTGCGGGTGAAGAACCTGACCCAGTTTGGCCCGAGCTGACAATGGCGCAATTGATGGAATTGGGTTTTGGGGAAGAGCGGGTCATCCGCAGTGATCAGCACCCGCTCATCCGCCAGCTGTTGGGGCGCGACTGATGGACTGGATGAAATCGTATAAATCGATCTTTGTGTTGGACTTTGAGTTCATAGCTAATGACGGCGAGCGACCAACTCCAGTTTGCATGGTGGTGACAAATGTCACCACCAACACCACCACGAAGTATTGGCTAGATAAGCTTGATAAGTGCCCGTTCCCAACTGGCTCTGAGCATCTGTTCGTTGGATATTTTGCATCTGCTGAATGGGGCTGCTTCCTGCAGCTCGGATGGGAAATACCTGAGAGGATTATCGATCTTTATGCTGAATTCCGTTTGCACATGAATGGCCGCCTTGCCGCCGCTCGGGGCAATGGTCTCATCAGTGCATGCAAGAGTTTCGGTATCCGCGTGATGGAAACTTCAGAGAAGAATGCAATGAGAGACTTGATCGTTGCGGGCGGACCTTGGACGGAACAGCAGCGTAATTCCATCCTCGATTATTGTGCGGCAGATGTGGAGATTACCGCAAAGCTCTTTTTGAAAATGTGGCCCATTTTTGCCCCAACAAAGGTAAAGCTTGGCCAGGCTTTGTTTAGAGGTCGATACACAGCAGCTGTCGCGCGCATGGAGCATGCCGGTGTCCCAATGGATGTAGAGCTTCACGAGCAGCTCTTAGAGCGTTGGCCTTTAATAAAAGATCGCCTGATTGCCGAGGTTGACAAGGACTATGGTGTCTATCAAGGCGCCGTCTTTAAGACATCCTTGTTTGAAGCGTGGCTAAAAACGCAGGCAATTTCTTGGCCTCGCACTGCAAATGGAAAGCCCAAGTTAGATGATGCAACGTTTCGCGATCTTGCGTTGAAGCATCCTCAGCTAAGCGCTTTACGTGAATTGCGGAAGACAATGTCGCAAATGCAAACCCTTAAGCTTGCTGTCGGCAAGGATGGGCGCAACCGGACGTTACTTGGCCCCTTCGGGTCGAAGACCGGGCGCAACCAGCCGTCAACCACTCGCTTCATCTTTGGGAATGCGGCTTGGCTTCGGTCGCTAATAAAGCCTTCTCCAGGATACGGCCTGGCCTATGTGGATTACTCCAGTCAGGAGATTGCAATCGCGGCAGCTTTAAGTGGCGATCAAAACATGTGGGCAGCATACAGCTCAGGTGACCCCTACATGGCATTTGCTATACAGGCTGGACTGGCGCCTGAGGGAGCAACGAAGGCAACCCACAAAGATATCCGTAATCAGTGCAAGCAGATTGTGCTGGGTGTGGGATATGGCATGGGTGCCGAAGCAATGGCGGGCGCAGGTGGCATTCATGTCGTTCAAGCGCGTGCATTACTGCAAAGTCACAAGATGACTTATCGGGAGTTCTGGGCTTGGGCCGAAAGAAATCAGCTTCACGCGTTAATGCAAGACACGTTGCGCACCCCTTTGGGTTGGGAGATCAAGTTAGCTGATGACCCTGATCCAAATGAGAGAAGCTTGCTGAATTGGCCGATGCAATCAACCGGAGCTGATATCATGCGTTTGGCGGCGTGTCTGCTGACAGAGGCAGGTATCGAGGTCTGTTGTCCTGTGCATGACGCGTTCTTGGTTGGATATTCTTTGGGGGATCAGGAGCGGGTTGTTCGGGAAACCTGTAATTTGATGGTTGAAGCTTCCCGAATTGTTTTGGGAGCTGAGTATCCCTGTCGGGTGGATGTCGAAGCGATCAGTTACCCAGACCGATATTCCGACGAGCGTGGTGAGGCGATGTTCGCGCAGGTCTCACGGCTTCTCAAGTAAGTGCACACAAAGGCTGGTTTCGGCCCAAGGTTAGGCCGAAACCTTCCGACCCGGTGTAACTTACTCATTTACTCATCCTCTAATATATTGAGGGGTATCTTGAGATGGTTCGACCCTACAACACACCAAAGCGTTACCTGTGTCTGAATTTAGACGGGTGTGGTCAGATTTTGCCAGACTGGCTGATGGTCTTTTGTGAGATCGCACGGCAGGTTCGGGTTCAGAAAATTGGTCCCGGTGGTGAATTAGAGTTAAGGTCGCCGATTTGGAGCTCCGCGGGTGTAGAGACTTTAGATCGCCGAAAGAAGATATTGGCTCACCTGGAAGCTAAGGTGCCTCCTCAAATGCTTCGATTTAGCCGCAGGAAAGGGCGATCGCCAATTGCGGTGATTGGGGTTAATTTTGAGGATTGCCTGAGTGGCGCACAGACGCTTTCTGGTGCGGTTTATGTCCAGCCCAGTCAGAACCTAAGGCCTGCTTAAGTGGCGCTTCTACGGGGCGCTCAGGGGGCGTGCGGGTCCTTCTGGACGTTTACCCTTGCGGGTGGTTCGGGCCGCTGACCTTGGCTAGTGATGGAGTGTCCTATGGGGAGGTCAACAGGCCCCTCGGAAATTAAGCGAGCCGGTGAATTACTTTTGGGTCACCAAAGAACCTCTGGTTCAAAGCATTCTAGAACTCTTGGTGGCAAGATATCTAGTCATTTGAAGTGAATGGTGCAGTTTCACGACCTGCGTCACTGTATAGTTTGGCTTAACACGCTCGATGCGATCATATACGTTCGTAGATTTGGAAGGAGCTTAACACCCCCTCTGCGAGTAACCTAACAAGCGAGATGGACATACTGCGTACTGAAACCATGAAGGCCCAGCCGATCTTATCAGCGATCTGGCTTGATAGAATATTAACAACGATCGGTTCTCAACATTGAGCAATATGGCAAGCCCCAAGGCGCTGTTTGTTCGAAGTTGCAGTTCCTTAGCTGGACTTGATGATTGCAGTCTAATCTCGTCCCTGGTGAATAAATTTCTGAAATTTTATTGTGAGCTATACTCAGTTGTGAGCCGGCTTTTGCGTATCGGTTGCATTTATAACCAAGGAATCATCGTCCAAATTCTCGCCGCACCAGATACGCGAGGCGGTTTACCATTACGCCCGCAAGGCTTTGCCGATCACCGCCGAGAAAAACCGTGACGGGTTGACGCTGTGTGGTCAGCCCGTTGTCAGCGATCCGCAGTGTGACCGGAAACATCGGAGCATCCAGCACAAGGCGACTGCCCTGAGGGAAGCTACGAAGCGGGCCGCCATGCACGCTTGCCAGCTCGGGCTGCAAGAGTGCTCGGGTGGGGTTTGCTGCGACGAAGACGACTTCCGCATGCCGGGTAATAGCGGGCGCTGCATGGGTGAAAAATGTCACGGTTTGGCCAAGGCGAAGCGCGCTTCTGATTTCTTCGCCGACATAAAGGACGATCTCGCGGCGCGGTCCGGTTTCCATCAGGGCGACTGGCGTGTTGCGGGCAACGAACACCCCTGGCTGCAAGTCCTCACTGAAATCGGTGATGCGCCCGGACACAGGCGCGTGAATTTCAAGCTGAGCGATCTGGTCTTCAATAGCGGTCACTTGCTGTATGGCGGTATTCCAGGCCCTGTCACGTCCTGAAAGCAGCCCTGCTCCCTCTACCGAAACGGCAGAGTTTCCCACTTGCTGCAGTAGTCGTTCGGTCGCCATGCGCGCACGTTTAAGCTCGTTTTCCAGCTCGTCAGAGCGGAGTTTCAGCAACAGGCTGCCCTGTGAGACCTGCCGCCCGTGTTCCAGATGCATTTCTAGTATCTCACCGTCTTGCTGGGTATAAAGTACTGTTTCGTGAAACGGTTCATAAATTCCGGGTACCGATTGGCGAAACCCTAACGGCACGCAGGACAAGACTATGAGCGCGGTCAATATCGCGATCACTAACCGGGAGCGGAGTGATTTCATTATTGCACCTCTTTTGCTCCACCAAACCCCCAATTCACGCAGGATTGCGCGTAGAATCATGAAATATACTTCGATTGCAAAAACGATCAGGCCAAGCGGTTGCGGCAGTTTAAAAAAAAGTAGCACCGCTATGCCAAGGAATACTACTAAACGGTAGATCCATGTCACATAGGCAAAACCGATTAGGAATCTTAAAATCCTAGGTATAAACCGTTCCGGTATCGGTTCGCTAAGGCCGAAAAGGACTTCGCGCAGCTTCCAGCGAGCCAGGTCGCCCGCACGTTTGTGCAGGTTCGGGATTTGCAGGTAATCCATCAGCACGAAATACCCATCAAATCGCATAAAAGGGCTGAGATTGATAAGCAGCGAGGAGATCCAGGTTGTTGTTGCAATAAGAAATAGTGCCTCTTGCATAGGGCCAGGCGGCGCAATTTTCCAAATAAGGGTGGCCCAGGCGGCCAACATCAGCTCGGACGCCACGCCAGCAGCGGAAATCGCTAAGCGTTCGCGATGGCTGTAAAGCTTCCAGCTTTCGGTTGTGTCGGTATAGGGAACCGGAAACATGAACAGGAATGCCACGCCCATAATGGGCACACGAACGCCAAAACGCTTTGCGGTATAGGCGTGGGCAAGTTCATGAATCAATTTGACGAAGACGAAGGTCAGAACGATCTTTGCCAGACCTAAGAAGGACCAGAGGTTGCGCAGCTGGTATTCGAAGCTGTGCCAATCGCGCAGCGTCAGTGCGATACCGGTCAACCCGGCCAGAAGGGTGGCCCAGAAAAACCAGCGCGCAAATAAAAACCGCACGCGCGGCAGCGTCCGTTCCAGGAATGCGTCTGGGCGCCAGAGCGGGATGCGAAAGAAGAAATACCGGTGCAAAAGTCGGTTGAAAAAGGCTTCACGCCGGGCCGCCTGCATCGACAGAATCTCGACTTCGGCCTGTGCTGCAGGCCGTGTGACAAGCTGATTTTGCAGAAGAAAACCGACCATGCTCTGCACATCGGTTGCGCTGATCTGGCTTGCCGTTTCGCGGTTGACCCGCTGAACGATCAGGCCTACCGAGCCAAGATCATACCGCTTCAGGATTTGCACTGCATCTTCGGGCAGCAGAAAGAAAAGATTACGCATTGGGTCATGTAACGCCCAGAGCGCTTCACCCGTGTGTGGAGCTGATTGCCAAGGATATAATCGCAGATCGTTGCGTAGGGCAGGCAGGGTCATGCTAGATCCCGGTCGCCTGCCGCAGCCAGACCAGCGGCTGCCAAATGACCCGCATCAAGAGCGTCGTTTCACCAAGATTGATCCGCGCAACGCCTTGCTGGCCGAGAAGGTCGCTTGTCGCGGGGTAGGAAAGGCGCGCGCGTGCACGATATCCCATCGTTCCATCTTCGCGCATCTGTGCCTGGGTTGTAGTGTAGATGACCGTTGCCGGGTAGGTGCCGAGTGGCCGTGTCGCAAGAAACACCGCGACGGGGGCATCGGGGGAGATCGGCAGCGCCGTTGTGAGGGGAATCCAGAGATCAACCTCGAGTGCGTCGGGATTAGCGATCTGCATCAGTGTTTCGCCAGTGGCCACAGGTCTACCGCGCAGGCCCTCTACGTCTGGCATGACGACCACGCCGCTTTGGCCTGCGCGCACCGTATGGCGGTCGAGCTGAGTACGCAGAAAGACAATCTGTTCCTGTTTTTCCCGCAAAAGGCCGCCCACATCTGCCGCGCGTGCGCGGGCCGCCTCGGAGGACAGCGAGAGCATCGCCTCCTGCTCGTATTGAACCTGCAGTCTTTCAAACTCGGCCGTTGCGATCTGCAACTGTGCCTCGATCTGCTCAGGCTCCAGCCTGATGAGCTCCTGCGCCTCGGACACCGTCTGTCCGGGGATTACCAAGATCTCGTCCACCAGGCCGTCAATCGGTGCCTTGACGTGAAATATGTCGCTGGACACGATCTCGGCCGGGACAAGGATGGTGTGCGGCACCTCGAACACGGTGCTCAAGCCACCAATGGCTGCCACAACAGCCAATCCAAGCGTCCATTTGCGCGTGGCCCTGTCCCGGCCTCCAGTGTCACTTGCGCGCATCCTTGACCGGGAGCGTTGCAGGATCTCGGGCAGGCCGAGGCGCAGGGCAAAGTGAAGAATGATACCCTGTGCCGGCGTATATGCGCCCCCCGGGCGAACGATCAGGATGCCGCCCTGTTGAAGCCCAAGAGGCACGAACACCCCATGATAGCCCTCATACAGATCCACGCCAGCAAGGTCGGCGGGATCGAGAAACAGAGTCTCCCCAGCGTTTGCCAGCCGGTCGCGAAATAATTGTGCCAATTGCTGGACATGCGGGGCCTGCGTGTCCGGTTTATCGATCGAGGAGGAGGCAACCGGCACCGTCTTTCCCACCCAGAGCACGGACTGGTCGCAAGGAAGCAGGTTCTGGATTCCGTTGACCAGCGCAAGACGCGCCGCGGCTAGCCCATCCGCCTTTCGCAGGCGGGCGCCCAGCTCATGCAATAGCGCCAATGGATCGGGGGCTTGTGACTTCATCGGGCCTGCTCGCTGTCGGCGCGGTGAACCCGTCCCGGAACCCCGACAGGAATGATATTGGCCCCGTCTTCGAGGATCGCTCGCATCCTGACGGTTTGACTGATGGCATCCACTTCCGGTGAAATCCGCTCGATGTGCCCTTCGACTTCGGCCTCGATGGCCTCGAAGACAACGGTCACAGGTTGGCCAATGCCGACATCCTGAATCCAGGATACGGGGGCCAGAAACTCGAAAAATTTCTGGCTGTCGTCGATGATCCGAGCGATTTCCTGTCCGGCGCTGACATGTTCATGATTTCGCACCGAGGTGAACGAGATGACACCGTCAAAGGGCGCGACGATGTCGCACTGGGCTAAGGCGGCGGCGTGAATGTCAGCCTCGGCCAGGCTGCGTTCCCATTCGGCACGAGCAATGTCCACTTCCAACGCCGAGGTGGATGCAAATTCGCGCAATTGCTGCTGGGATCGATACTGCAGCTCCAAGGCCCGACTGGCCGCGAGGGCGGCAGCTCTTTGTGCATGTTCGATCTCGCAGGAAAAGCGAGCGATGAGGTCTCCGGCAGTCAACTGGTCGGCAATTTCAAATCTGAACTCGATCAAGTGGCCCGACCGGGGCGCGGATATCACGGCCTCCTGCAACGGCAGGGTGCGGCCCAGGATGGGCAGCTCCTGTGCCTCGGCCGTTGGCACGGCCAGAAGCCAGAAAGCGAAGACAGTCAGCCACCGGGCTGTCATAGTGCCCCCAGTCGCTCGATCTGCTGGTGGGCGGTGTCGCGCAGGGTCTCGGCCTCATGCAGACGCGCCTCGGTCGCAGCGCGGGCAAGAGCCAAGGCCGCCACTTGTTGCGTCAGATCGTCCACATGCGCGGTGGCCAGAGCCAGATCGGTCTCTGTCCTTGCAAAATTCGCCTCGGCCCGCTGAAGTCGTGCGGTCAGGCGCTCATCTGGCATGCCATCGTCGTTGGACGAGGCCGCAAGGTCACGAAGCTCATCGCGATGCGTGCGGGCCGCGTCCTGGGCGGCCTTGGCGCGGGCAAAGCTGAGCTCTGCACGGACAAGGCTGCGCTGAAGGCGGGCATCCTGCCGGCCCAGATCCTCGATGCTGGCGGTCTCTAGCGCGATATTGCTATCGGCGGCGTCCAGATCGCTCAGGACGCGCTGATACTTTTCCTGATGGCGTGCCAGCGCCTCGGTCATCGCGTCATTGGCACCGATTGTGGACATGACGGCTGCATGGGCTGCGACAAGGTCGCTATAAGCGTCATAGACCCGCAATTGCGAGACGAGCGTACTGGTTTCCACAGCGACGCGCTCGACCAGAGATCCGACCGATGCCTGTTCGCGGGCCCGGCTTTGTTGGGCCAGTTGCCGGTCTATTTCGGCCAGTTCTTGGGCGCGCGCGAACTGGTTCCGGGAAAATATGAAGTCGCGATAGGCGATCTGGGTTTGCGCCAGCACCGTCATGCGTAAGGCAAGCGCGCGCGCGCGCTCCACATCGACACCGCGTTCGGACAACCCCCGCCGCTGAGGGCCTGTTAACAGGCGGAGCAGGTTCCATCCGGCATTTAGACCGAATTGGTTCCAGCTGTCGTTCAGAAGGAAACTGTCACCATCATAGCTTGTGGTCGCCGAGAAGGATAATTCCGGAAAAAGCTGGGCCGTAGTCCGTTTGAGGTCATCGAGCGCGATGTTGATGCGATACTGCTGTTCGCGCAGGGTCGGGTTTGATGTGAAGGCCCGCGCTTCCAGCTCGGACAACGATCCTGGCAAGGACGGTATCGACATGCTACTTGTGGCCAGCTCAACCTGCGCACCCGGACGCACATTCACGATCTGAGCCAGCTCGATCTGTGCTGCGGCAAGATCGCGGTTGAAAATTTCCAGTTGGCGCACGTTTTCCAGAACCGTGCGGCGAGATTGAAGCGCCTCGACAGCTGGAATAGCTCCGCGCTCTTCGCCCTCCCGGATCAGGTTCAGAACCCTGTTCGCCTCGGCGATGGTATCTTCAATCGTGCCGGAGAGTTGCTGGGCGGCATAGGCACGCCAGAAGGTTTGCCGAGCCTGACGAATGATATCCATACCGGCACGGCGCGCCCGTTCTTCGGCGATGAAGGCGCGATTCCCGGCCTGGCGGGCGTTGTAATAGCCAAGCGTGAAATCCAGCACGTTCCATGTCGTAGACAGGGTGGCGGTCGTGCCCTCGGCATCTCGGCTGCGTGAAAAACTTGGCGGGTCGGGGCGCTCTTCACCGAGAACCTGGCTTGTCGTGAAGGAGTCGCGAGAACGGTTCGAATAGCCTGCATTGGCGGCCAGCGTGGGCAGCATCTCGAGGCTGTCCACGTCAACCTGCAAGAGCGTAAAGCTCTGTTCCAACCGCGACAGCCGATTGTCGAGATTGTTGACGACCGCGCGCTCGATCACTGCGTCCAGCCCCAAGGGCTCCTCGATGGATTGTGCCGCCGGGAACATCTCGGCCAGCTCGCGCGCGGCCGTTTCTGTCAAACGCGCGTCCGTGATCGGGTCGACATGAACCGAGCAGGATGCAAGCAGGGTAGCGCATACGCCACCAAGAAGGCGAGTTTTTATATTGGCCATCGGTATATCCATGTTCTGCACGGTCCCATCATGCGATCCGGCTAAGCTGTGCGCGTAGCCCACCTTGTTCGGCAGGCGGTGGAAGAGGTTTCCGCGAAAAGAGCCGCTCTTCTATCTCGTCCCAATCGATGCGCGCTTCATCGTCGGGTGCGGGCTCGGAAAGAGTGTCCGACTGGTTGGTCGTATCCGAGGGGTCGGACACCGATATGGCAAGGCTGTCGGCGTCGATACGCATGTTGAGCGTCTTTATCGACCCGGCCGTGTCAAGGTAGGTCACGACAATGTCGATGTCGCCTCTGACTTCTGGTGGCACCACACCGGAGAAGCTGCGCGTCTCGGCGTTGAAATCCAGCCATGTCGGCAGGGGCGCGCCATCGACGAGATTTGCCGAAATCACACGCTCCAACCCGGGACGGTCGCGCCCAACCACATCGGCGTCATCGGGATCTTCGGCAGGCAGGATGAAATTCACGATCCGAAGCCGCGCGGGCGTAACTTCGGCATCTGCGCGCGTGTCCCGGGTCTCCGTAGGTTCACGATCGGTCACCAGCGACTTTGCCCCCGATCCGGGCAGGCTGATCTGGGCCGACTGCGCCGTGACCGGAACGTCGAAACGGTTGGCAAGGGGCGTCTCGGCCTGCTGGCGTATCTGGGTCTCGGTGCCGCCGATTGTCTCGCTCGGGGGGGCGACGATCAGGAAGTCATAGGCGCGTGTCGAAACGCTGCCCCCATTGCCATCATCCGCGGTGATGATGACCTTGAAGCTGCCAGCCGTGGACGGCGTTCCGCTGATCCGCCCGGTCACCGGGTCGATCGACAGCCCGGCAGGAAGGCCAGTGGCCGAGTAGGTGAACCGGTCGGAGGTATCGACATCGGAGAAGCCCGCCGGCAAATCCGTTTCATAGACGACATTGACAGGGTGGACCTGCTTTTCGGGCTCACGCGTAACCAGCGGCCCGTCATTGGTGCCGGTGATCGTGATGGTGACGGTTTCGTCGTCCGACAGCGGGGTGCCGTCATCATCGGTCGCGGTGACGGTATAGGTCAGAACGAGCGTCTCGCCGGTGGCGAGGTAGTCGAAGGCTTCTGTCCCGGAGTCGAAGGACCAGCCAAGGCTGGCCGCGTTCTGGGTGCCATCGAGGATCGCCGCCGGGGCGACCCGGAACATGGCCAGCAGGTCTTCATCGCTGGGTGCGGCGGGATCGGCGCGGTCGGACGTCCCGCTGACGGCAAGGGCCGCGCTGGCGCCCACGACATCGGTGGTGTCGACATCGCTGACGGTCAGGCTGCCGCTGGTGGTGAGCGCGGCATCGGTCTCGTTCAGGCTGGCGGTGTCGGGGCCATCGGTGATCACCGGCGCGTCATTGGTGCCGGTGATGGTGATGGTGACGGTTTCGCTATCGCCAAGAGGGGTGCCGTCGTCATCGGTTGCGGTGACGGTATAGGTCAGCACCAGCGTCTCACCGGTGGCGAGGTAGTCGAAGGCTTCTGTTCCCGAGTCGAAGACCCAGCCAAGGCTGGCCGAGGTCTGCGTGCCATCGAGGATCTCCGCCGGGGTAACCCGGAACATGGCCCGCAGGTCTTCATCGCTGGGTGCGGCGGGGTCGTCGCGGTCGGATGTGCCGCTGACGCTCAAGGCTGCGGTGGCGCCCACCACATCCGTGACGTCGACATCGCTGACGGTCAGGCTGCCATTGGCCGTGAGCGCGGCGTCGGTCTCGCTCAGGTTGGCGGTGTCGGGGCCATCGGTGATCACCGGCGCATCGTTTGTGCCGGTGATGGTGATCGTCACATCCTGCGTGCTTGTGTTGACCTCGTCTTCGCCACTGGCCGCGCTGACGCCGCTGTCATCGGTGACAGTGATCCGATAGGTGGCCGTAACCGTTTCACCCGCGGCAAGATATTGCACCTCGGCGGTGTCGAGGGCGAAGGCCCAGGTCACGCTGCCGGCATTCGCGCCGCTGGTCGCCCCTGACAGCGTCACCGCAGTCTCAAGCGCATCCTGCAGTGACTGTGGGATCGCAGGCCCGGTGGTGCTGGGTGTGCCTGTCAGGGCAACGTCGACCGTCAAGGTGTCGCTTCTATCCAGATCGGCAATGCTGATCGAACCGCTGTCGCGCAGGGCTGCCGGATCGCCGCTGGTGGTGTCTTCCGTCACCGCGCCGGTCACATCGCCCACGGTGATCTCGGGCGTGTCATTCGTGCCGGTGAGGGTCACGGTGACTGTCTGTGTGCCGGTCTCCGTGCCGTCGCTCACCTGCACCGCATAGGTAATGGTCAGGGTCTCACCCGCAGCCACAAAGTCAAGCGCGGCGGGCGCCGGGTCGTAAGACCAGCCGATTGCCGTAAGCGCGCCGCCATTGCTGGTCTGGGAGGTATTGGTCAGGCTGAGGGCGCCCTCGGCCGTCAACTCGGCCGGGTAATCGTCGGGGTCAAGCGTCGTGCCGTTCAGGCGGACAACCGGGTTGCCATGGATGGATGCGGTGATGGTGTCGCCGACATCTTCATCGCTCAGGGCGAAGCTGCCGCTCTGCACCGCAATATTCTGCGCGCTGGCATCTGCCGTTTCGACAATCGCCGCCGGGTCGGTGGTGTCGGCCAGCACCGCCGCCTCATTCGCGCCGGTCAGCGTAATGGTGAAGCTTTGCGCTGTGGTGGTCAGAGCGCCATCTGTCAGGGTCAGGTCAAAGCTGTCAGTCTGGGTCTCGCCCTTGTGCAGCGTGTTGATGGCCGCGGCATCGGGCTCGTAGCGATAGGCACCCGTGGCGGTATTCAGGTAAAGCGTGCCGTAGGTGCCCGCATGGCTTTGGTCATAGGTGATCCCATCCAGCGTGGCACCCGTGCCCGTTGCGCTGCTGATGGCGTAGAGGAGCGACGCGCTTGGCGTATCGACATCGCTGCCATCCAGCGTTCCCGACAGGCCGCTCTGGGATCCAAGCGCAGATGAATTCACTGCATCTGCCACCGATCCAGCCGTGATTGCGGCCAGAACGGGTGTGTCGTTGACCGCTGTTATGGTGATCGTGCCGGTCAGTGCGTTCGAATCCGCCCCCTCCTCATGCGACCCGCCAGCGAGATCGTCGTTGTTGCCGTCATTCAGCGTGATGCTGTAGGCGCGGGTCGTGTCGGTCCCTTTCAGCGTCGGATCGTCCGAGGTGCTGCGGAAACTCAGCGCGTCAAGCACCGCCGCCACGTTCGTTTGATCGGCATCGGTGTTGAGGTCGATCACAAGATCGGTGGCCTGCCCCGTGCCGGTGGCGTTGACCGCGCCGATGGTGACCCAGCCGGTGCCATCGGCGGAATACTGGATGTCATCGCCGCTGCGCTGCACCGCGCCAGCCGCCAGCTCGGCACTGGCAATATCGAGCGTGTCGCCGCTGACATAGCCATCGGTAAGGCTGACCGTGATTTTTCCGCCGCCGAAATTCGTTCCAGCGGTGAAGAAATCCGCATCGGTGACGCCGCTACCGGACAGAAGCGCAACGGTGCTGCTGCCCGTATTCGCGCCTGCGTTCTCGACAACTGTCGGATTGGCCAGTGTGCCCGTGAGTGTCGGCGCATCGTTGACAGCCGTGACAGCCACTGCGCGGGTGGTCGAGCCGATGCCGAGGGCGACGTCGCTGAACCGCAGGGACTGGAAGTCCATGTAACGGCCCATACTGTCGGTGTAGATGTAGAAGCGGAAGCTGACCGGTTCGGTCAGGCCCGTGAACCCGTCGATGTTGAAGGCCGCTTGCTGCAAGCCGGTTGGCGTGCCGGGCGGTGTTTCGTTGGAATAGAGGTCGCTTTCGAAATTGTCGGTGCTGGCCCGCACGAACCAGCCGCGCGTTGCGGTTGAGCCCCCGCGGCTCCAGTCCGCCGCGATCGAGCGGATATCCATGCTCGCAGCCGCCTCCGGGGTCAGCGTGACTTCGAAATACCAGTCATTGGCAAGCGCATCTGCCGGACCTGCAGATGTAACGCTGGTGCCCGGGCCGGTCTTCAAGACCTGAACACTGCCGCTCCAACTGTCTGTGCCGACCTCGAAGATGCCGAGGCCGGGGCCTTTGGTCACCGCCGAACCGATCAGCGCGTCCGTGTCGAACAGCGTCGTGCCAAAGCCGTCCGAACCGTCCGTATTGTCGTCGAAGGGATAGACGACCAGCAGTTCGGCTGGATCCGTAAGCATCTCGGCCCCATCCGCGTTGGCATCTGTCACCGCGAAGGTGATCTCGCGGTCCAGTGGATCGGTTGCCGAGTTGGCGTTCGGGTTGTCCGACGTGTTCACGAAGGTGACACTGCGCAGAACCGCCTGATAATTCGCCAGCGTCTCGGTGCCGGTCAGGGTCAGCACACCGGTGGCCGGATCATAACCTGCCACGGTGATGTTCGTGCCACTGACCAGGCCGCTCGCCGTGCCGGAGACGGCCAGCACATCGCCTGCGCGCAGGTTGCTGGTGATGGTGACGGTTGCCCCCGTCAGATGCGTGTCGTCCACATCCGTGATCGTCAGGGCCGGGTCGATCGCGACGGCAGCGCCATTCTCGGTAAAGGACGCGGCAGTGGCGGTGGTCGTGATCACCGGCAGGTCGAGCTTGGGGGTGACCGAATGGCTCAGCACCACGTCGCTGGCGCTGAAGGCCGTCGTCCCACCCGAGGTGCTGACATCACGCGTAGCCCCGCTGGTGACGGTGGTCGAGCTGTCAATCAGCTTGACAGTCAGCGCGGGGGCTGCGCCGTTGTAGTTGGCGGCCGGGACGAAGCGCAGACGATCCGTGGCGGCCAGTGTCAGTGCGCTGGCCTCTGCGTTGACCGCGCCGAGATCAGTCCATTCGCTGCCATCGGAGGAATATTGCCAGAGGCCCTTGGCGGCATCGGGCGTATAGTCAGTGATCGCGATACCGGCCAGAGTGTTGGCGATGGATGCAACGCTGTTGTCGGTGGCGTCGCTGAAATTGCCGGTGAATAGGGTTGCAACTGTGGCACCAGCCGGATCGGTGCTGTCTTCGTCGATGGCGGCCAGCGTGGCCGTGCCCGTGGCAACCGGCGCGTCATTGACGGGCCTGACGTTGAAGGTGATCGTATTGGCGCTCGGGTCCAGATCGACGCCGCCATTCGTCGTGCCGCCATCGTCGCGCAGCTGGAATGTGAAACTGGCGTAGCTATCCGCATTGGCGTGGGCCTCGGGCACAAAGCGCAGGCGCGCGGCGGTGATATCGGTGGCGGATATCTCCTGACCTAGGGTGACGGGGTCCCATGAGCTTCCGTTCGAGCTGTATTCCAGCGTGCCAGCCGTGGCGAGGCTCGTGATCACGACCGAGGCAAGCGCGTCGCCCTCCACAGCATCGACAAAGCCGAAATCGGCCACGGTCAGGGTGTGCGTTGTGTCTTCGTCAATCGTGATGGTCTTGTCGCTGCCCGTGGGCGCATCGTTCACCGGCAGGACCGAGGTTGAGAGCGTGGTGGCCAGCGACCATTGATCGGTTTCCGTCAGCGCAGCGCTGATATCGCTCGACGCGCTGAAACTGACGGCCGTGTCCGAGACCCGCACATCCAGCGCTCCGGGCGTCCCGTAGTAATCCGCCACATTGGGCAGGAAGCGCAGCTTGGCATCGGTGGGCAGAAGCAGGGCGGCGGTCTCGCTCGGGGTGCCGATCGCGGTCCAGTTCAAGCCGCCATCGGTGGAGTATTGCCATACCCCCTCGGTCGCGGCATCCGCGTCATTGCCGACAACCGCAATCCCGCCAAAGGCGGTGTCTTCATCGCCGCCGCCAGAAATGGCGGTCTGATCGTCGGTCGCATCGCTATAGCCGAAGCCAAGCGTGGCAACCGTTGCACCGGGCGGATTGGCATTGTCTTCAGTGGTGGCAGTCAGCGTTGTCGCCGTGGCGGTTGGACGGTCGTTGACATTGGTGACGGCGGCGAGGGCGATACTCTGGGTGCTGGCGCTCCAGGCCCCGGTGGTGCCGGTGCCGCCATTGGTTGACAGATCAGCCGTGTCGCTGCCGGCTGTGCTGACCGCACCCGAAAGGTCGACGCTGCCATCGGCGAGCCGCACACTCAGCGTGCCGGGGGTGCCGAAGAAATCTGCCGCGGGAATGAAGCGGATCAGGCTACTGGCATTGAAGACAAGGGCCGCGCTGTCGCTCAGCCCGCTGGCAGGAATGTCGATCCAATCGCCACTTCCCGGCGTCGCGCTTGTCGAGATCTGCCAGACGCCTTGATCGGTACTGTAATTGCTGGAGCCGACCACCGCGAGATAGGTAAAGGGCGTGCTGGTATCGCCGCCCAGAAGGGTCGCGGTATTAGCGTCATCCTGATCGTCGGTGACATCGCTATAGCCGAAATCGAGCGTGGCCAGCCCTGCGCCACTGGGGGTCGTATCCTCGTCAACCGCGGCAAGAGTAACAGTCTTGCTGATCGTCGGCTGGTCATTCACCGGGTTTATCTTAAGCGCGACGGTATCCGTGGCCGTCGAGAAGGCGGTCGTGCCCCCGGTTATGCCGGTGCCGCTCAGATCGGCTGTGCCGCCATTGCTGCCCGAACTTCCATCCCAGGCCCGAAGGGTCAGGGCCGGATCGATGCTGCCATGCCATTGTGGATCCGGCTGGAAGTAGAGCCGAGTATCGACATCGGCCAGCAGCAAGCGCGCGGTTGCATCCGTCGCGGTAAAGCTTGTCCAGCTGGCGCCGTCATCCGTCGAGAAATACCACGTGCCGCGATTTGTGTCGGTCGCGGTAATGGCAATGCCTGCGGGATTGGTCGTGTCCGTTTCCCCAATGCCCCCGGCCAAGGTCGAAACCAGGGTTCCAACCGCACCGCTGGGCGCACCGTCGTCTTCGGCCTGCGTCAGCGTCAGGGCCGTGTCAGACAGGACGGGCGCGTCATTCGTGCCGGTGATGGTGATGGTGACGGCTTGCGTGCGGGTGTCGATTTCGTCGTTGCCACTGGCGGTGCTGACACCGCTGTCATCGGTGACCGAGATCGTATAGGTCACCGTCACCGTCTCGCCTGCGGCGAGGTATTGCGCCTCGGCATTATCGAGGGCGAAAGCCCAGTTGACGCTGCCATCATTGGCCCCGCTGGTATCGCCCGAGAGCGTCACAGCCGTTTGCAGCGCGGTCAGCAGCGAGGATGGGATTGCAGGCCCGGTGGTGGCCGGTGTGCCGGTCAGGGCAACGGTCACGGTCGAGGTATCGCTTGTATCCACATCGGCAAAGCTGATCGAGCCACTGTCGCGCAGGGCCGCCGGTTCGCCGCTGGTGGCGTCTTCCGTCACCGCGCCGGTCACCTTGGTTGCGATGATATCGGGCGTGTCATTGGTGCCGGTGATGGTGATGGTCACCGTCTCGCTGTCGGAGAGCGGCGTGCCGTCGTCATCGGTGGCCGTGACCGTGTATTCGAGAATGAGCGTCTCGCCTTTGGCCAGATAGTCAAAGGCTTCGCTGCCTGAGTCGAAACTCCAGCCCAGCGTGTTGGTCTGCTGCGTGCCATCGAGAATGGTGGTCGGGCTGAGGGTGAGCATCGCCTGAAGCGCGGTATCGCCCGGTGCGGCGGGGTCGTCGCGGTCGGAAGTGCCACTGACGGCAAGTGTGCGCGTGGCGGTGGCCACATCGGTCAAATCGATATCGCCCACCGTCAGCGTGCCGGATGTGGTGAGCCCGGCATCGGTTTCGTCGAGGGCCGCAACATTCGAGTCGGCTGCTCCAGCTGCACTCACAAACGAGAAAGAGCTGACGCCAATACCACTGACGATGTCATGTATTCCGCTGCCGTAGGTCTCCTTGGCGGTGCTCCCGATGTTGTCATTGAAGAACGTCGCTGTTGCGTTGAAGATTTGCACCGATTTTGTTCGGTCATTTATCCCGAAGACAAAATACGCGTTGTAATCGTATTCTCCCGGAGTCGAGGGGGGGGGTGCAACATCAGTGTCCAGCAAGATATTGCCGGTTGCATTCAGTCCATCGTAAAGGATGACCCGCGGCGGATTGTTCGACAGGCTGATGACCGGCGCATCATTCGTGCCCGTGATGGTGAGGGTCACGTCCTTGTCGGCGGTGGCGCCGCTCGTGTCGGTCACGCGGATCGTGTAGGTGAGGGTCAGCACCTCGCCCGTTGCCAGATAGTCGAAGGCTTCCGCGCCGGAATCGAAGCTCCAGCCGAGTTGGCCGGTTACGTCCGTCGATGACAACGGCGTGGCTGGTGTCACGCTCATCATCGCCTTGAGCGCTGCATTGTCCGACAAGAGGCCAGTGACCGTATCAGAGGCCGCAACCGACAGAACCTGTGCTGCGACGGTATTGGTCAGGTCGACATCGGCAACCGTCAGCGTGCCCGAACCGGTGAGGGTGCCGTCGGTTTCCGTCAGCGTCTCGGCGTCGGAATTGCCGCTGCCCATGGTAATCGTCGGGGCATCATTGGCCCCGGTGAGGGTTATGGTGACATCCTGCGTGCGGGCGTTGATCTCGTTCGGCAGGGCCTCGGGGTTTACGCCGCTGTCGTCAGTGACCGTGATGCGATAGGTGACCGTCACCGTCTCACCGGCCGAGAGGTATTGGGTCAGCGCATTGTCGAGCGAGAAATCCCACTCGACAGTGCCGGACTGGGCCGCGGTGCCGACGCCACCGCCGGTGATCGCGAAGGTGTTGGTCAGATCCCGCAGCGCCGTATCGAGCGCGGTCGAGACAGAGGCACCTGTCGACGGCGTGGCCGACACGAAGGTATGCGTGACACCCGATGTATCGGTCAGGTCAAGGTCGTCGAAGGTGACCGATCCAGCCGCGTTCAGAAACGCGTCGCTCTCCACCGTGACCGTATTCGGATTGTCAGCCGCCGGGCTGTCATCTTCGGTGACTTGGCCGGTGACTTCGACCACGGTGATGTCGGGCGTGTCATTCGTGCCGGTGATGGTGACGACGACTGTCGAGGTGTCGGTCGTCGCTTCACCGCTGTTCGCGCCCGAACTGTCGGTCACCTTGACCGTATAGGTCAGTTCGAGGGTTTCATCCTTGGCCAGAAAGGCAAAATCGAGGTTTGGTGACGTGTTTGCAGCAACACCCTTTTCCACCTCCGTAAAGAGGGTTCCATGATCACCCCATTTCGCAAGTGTTCGCGTCGCGGCGTCACCGGGCGATTTGAAGGTGATGATCAGTGCGGTGTCGGTGGCATCGGCAGAGATCACATAAGGCAACTGATCGTAATCAGGATGAGCCTGGAATGCGGCAGCCATCTCGGTGGCGGTGGAGAACCCGGCCGCGCCCGAGTTGACCGTGACACCTGCTTCCGCCGAACTGCCAACGCCGATCGAGAAGGTTTTGTTCGTGGCTCCGAGGAGGTTCGGAACGAGACTGACCTTCTGAACTTCGACAATACCCTCGTCGCCGCTGGAAAAATTCCACTCGAACACGCTGCCAGAGATCGGGTCAGCCTCGATGCTGGAAATATCACCGCTGGTCACCGCAAGGCTCAGCATATTCGCAAGCTCGGTGTCCGTGGGCGGAATGTCGGTGGCGCGGTCGTAACCCGCGCGCGTCGTGTAGCTGCCCCCCGAAATGCTGACCGACTCGACGGTTGCCGCGATGGTGTCGCTCACATCGATATCGGTCACGATCATCGTGCCGGTATCGGTGATCGTAGTGTTGGTTTCGGTCAGGGCCGACGTGTCGTCTCCTTGAGTGATCACCGGCTTGTCATTTGTGCCTGTGATGGTGATCGTCACATCCTGCGTGGCGGTCGCCACCTCGTCATAGGCGGTGGCCGTTGTCACGCCGCTGTCGTCGGTGACCGAGATCGTATAGGTCACCGTCACCGTTTCGCCGTCGGCCAGATATTGCACAAGGTTGTTGTCGAGCGCCCAATCCCAAGTGACGGTGCCGGAATTGGCTTCCAAAAAATCGCCTGAAAGCGTGACCGCGGTTTCCAAAGCATCGGTCAGGGCGGTGGGGATGCTCGGCCCGGTCGTGGTGGCGCTTTTGAGTGCCACAGTGGTGGAGGCAAGGTCCGACTCGTCCAGATCCTCGAATGTCAGCGAGCCCGTGCCGGTCAGCTTCCCATCCGTCAGGCCGGTATCTTCGTGAACGGCCTCGACCACGTCAATCGGGGTGATGTCCGGCGTGTCGTTGCTGCCCTGGATCGTGACGGTGACCACCTCGCTGTCGGTGGCAGAGGGCGAATTGCTGTCGGACACGGTGATCGTGTAGTCGAGTACGATGGTTTCGCCCTTGGCGAGGTAATCGAAATCCTCTGTGCTTGAATCGAAGGTCCAGTTGACCTTGCGGGTATCCTCGCCGGCCTGCAGGGCGTTGCCCCCCGAGGATCCGGTGAAGTCATAGCGGAACAGGGCGACATCGGTGTTGTAAGCACCGTCTTCGTAGGCCTCTTCTGTATCAGTGCCCCACCAGATCCATGTGGGATCGCCGGTCCTCGTGGAAGAATCGGCGCCCCATGGCCGCTCGTAGTCGCTGACAGCAAAGGGTGTATCCCAGGCGGAATCATCATAAGCGACCGTGTTCCATCCATCCGGCAGGATCCACTGGCTCCGATCCCGCGAGGCGCCTTGGTAATCGGTGGCGGGGTCCGGATCGGCGTTGAACACTTTCCAGCCTGCAATGTCGGATGTGCCCCAGGACGTGCCATCAGGCATTTCGAACTTGCCTGACATCGCCGCGACCGAACCGACATCCCATGCCAGCACCGAAAGCACGTTCGTGCCCGGCAGAACCGTCAGACCAGTGAAGGTGTAGGGCTGTTGCCAGTCGTTCGTTTCACCGATGAGCTGGCCATTCAGATACACCTCGGCGGCGTTATCGGCGGTGAATTTCAGGAGCCCGGCCTGAAACTCGAAATTCGTGGCGAGGTAGTTCTTGAAGGTCGTGTTGTCGAGGCTTCCGACCCCGCCATAGGTGCCGCTGATGACCACGCCATCGACAGAGGGGCTGACGGTATTGGACAGGTCGACGTCGCTGACCGTCAGCGACAAGGTGCTGAGGAGCGGACCGTTCGTTTCGGTGATGGTGGTGGTAGCATTGTCGCCATCTTCGATGCTGATGACCGGATCGTCATTCGTGCCAGTGATGGTGATGGTCAGATCGGCGGTGTTCAGGCCACCCTGCCCGTCGGACAGCTGGTAGGTGAAGGTGTCGGTCAGCGTTTCGCCCGTGGCCAGCGCCTGAACGTCGCCGTTGGTATTGTCGACCGCATAGATGTAGGAGCCATCGGCGCCGATGGTGAGCGTGCCATAATCGCCCGTGACATCGGTGCCATTCGTGGCGCTGGTGCTGCCGACCGTGACAGCGGTGAACGGATCAACCGAGCTGTCCTTGGCATTGACTATGCTCAGTGCATCGTCCCGCCCGCCCGCTTCAATGTCATCATCGCTGTCGGCGGTGGTGTTGGGGTTGCCTACCCCGGTGATCACATTGCCCGATGTCGTCGTCGTGTCAGTGGTCGCAACGCCTTCGGCCACGCTGTTGGTGTCATTCACAGCCTCGGGCAGGCGGTCGATGTTGATCGTGATGCTCTTGCTCACGCTCAGCGCGCCGCCGCTGCCTTGGTCCTGCCCCAATCCCGCGGTGCCGCCGCCGGTGTCATTGCTGTTCTGGTCGTTGAAGGTCACATCCAGCGTGATGCTGTTGTAGCTCAGGCCACCCGCTGTCGTGACGGCGTTACTGTAGGTGATGCTTTGCAGTGCTTCGTTCACCAACGCGGTGGTGGCGTTGGCGTTGAAGGTGAGCGTCAGAACACCGCCCGATTGCGTGTAGCTGCCGATGGTCGTGCCCGACACGACCACATTGCCCGAGGCGGCCGCGATGCTGCCAAGGTTGCCGCTGTGGCCGAAGACATCATCGGTGCTTGCCGTCGTCTGGCGCTGGAGGGTCAGCGTGCTGCCATCCCAGTTGCCTTCGGGCGATGTGCCGGTCAGGGCGGCAAGGTCCGCGTCTGCCAGCAGCGCATCGGCATCAATGGCAATCGGCGTGCCGTCCTGGATATAAGTAGTGGCATGGGTTGCATCGAGGCCGGTCAGCGTGGGCGCGTCATTGATGCCGACCACATCAATCGTGCCGGTAACGCTGTCTGATTTCGCGCCCCCGGTCTCGCCCTCGTTGCCGCCATCATTCAGCGTGACGGTAATGGCGCGGGTCGGTGCCGTGCCTGCGACGGTGGGGTTTTCATTGGTCGAAGAGAACCCGATCCGCGCCAGCAGCCCCTGAACGACGGCATCGTCGACGCTGTTACTCGTGAAATTGATCTTCAGGGCCGTTGCTTGACCGTCACTCGTTGTGTCGATGGTGCCGATGACCGCGCTGTTATACAGCACTTGCGAGCCGCTCAGCGTATAGTTCGCATCCTCGACGATCTCCAGCCTGTCACCGGCAATATAGGTGCCCTGTGCGATCTCGAGAAATCCGCCGTTGAAATGTTCCGCATCGATGTCGGACACGGTGATGCCCGAGAGGAACTGCACCGGCGCGCTGTCGCCCTCGGTGAAGGTGCCCGAAATCGTGGAACCAACGGCGGGTGCGTCGTTTACCGAGATGACATTGACGGTCGAACTGAGCGAAAGCGTGGTGGCATCCACCCCGCTTGCGGCGGTGCCACCATCGTCCTGAATGCGGGTGATCGTGACCACCCGGTCGCCCGGCGTCGGGTCGTCGCCATCGTGGCGATAGGCAAGGCCGTTGATCAGCGTGGCTGTGCTTGTCACGTCGATCGGCGATGTTGGCGTCAGGGTTACGGTTGCTGTGGTGCCGCTGACAGTGACATCGATACCGATCCCTGTGACCGATGTCGCGCCTGCGACCAGATCTATTTCCTCTCCATTGATCCTGAGCTTCTCATTCGCGCCATCACCTGCGCCGCCGCCGAGGCCAGAGACTTCAATCACGATCTCCTTGATCCCCTGACCGCTTTCGATCGTATCAACCGCGGCCTCGCTGAACAGCGTCACGGCTGTGCCATTCTCGGTGAAATCGGGGTTCGCTGCGGTTGCGGTCAGGGTTGGCGGGTCATTCGGTCCAGTGATCGTGATCGAGCCGGTGATCGCCGTGGCCGCGAGTGCGGCCGGACCACCTGCGGTATCGCCATCGGCATCGAGGTTGTCGCCATCGTTGAGCGTGATGGTGTAGCTGCGTTCGGTGGTGGGGGGCTGGTCGCTGGTGTGTTCGTAGCGAATGGCCTCCAGTATGGCATTGACCTGCGCAACCGTAGCGTCATCCGTCAGCGTGATCACGAAATCGCCGCTTGTCGCCTCTCCACCCGTCGTCGATGCAACGCCCAGCGGTGTGCCATCCAGCGTGAACACGTCACCAGCGACGCGGCTGGCGAGCGTAACGGTGATCGTGCCGGCCCCGAAAACGGTAGAGTCGAGCTCAAAGGTGGTAGCAAGGTCGATATCGGAAACCGTGACGCCCGCCAGAAGTTGCTGTGTGGACGTGCCTACGCCGGCAACGGGCGATTCAACCACCGTGCCGGTGAAGACCCCATCGCTGAAGCCGGTCGTGGTGCCCGAAGTCGTCACGGTCGGGGCATCGTTGCGGGCGGCGATGGTCAGATCAACCGTCACGCCCTCCGCGCTGACGCGCGACTCGCCGACAAAGGTTGTGGTGTCCCAAACCTTGGGGGAGTTCTGATCTGTCGTGTATGGGGAGTCGGGGGCGGTGGCAGAAGGCCCGATATTGGACGCACCATCGGGCACCTGATTTTCAACACCATGGACTGTCAGCGTCGGTCGCAGGCTTTCGGTCGCATTGAGCCCGGTGTTGTCGTCGGCATCCGGAACAAAGCGCAGCTCGGTCGATGCGGACAGCAAAAGGGCCTGGGTGGAGGACAGGCCGCCCGCGTTCGTCGACAAGATTGCCAAACTCACCCAGTACGGTGTGCTGCTGCTGCCGAGATTCACCTGCCAGTCGCCAAGCGACTTGGTATCGAAACCTGAAATCGCCACACCCTCAAGCGCGGTGCCGGTCAGGCTGTCCGGATCTTCCAGATTGGCATTCAGCAGGTCAAAAAAGGTGGTGGGCGTCGATGTGCTGTCCTCAACGGTTGCAATCGTTGCCCCGCCCGACAGTTTGGGCGAGTCGTTCACAGCAGTCAGCGCGATCACGATATCGGCCGTTGCCGAAAGCTCGCCGCCCGTGCCCTGATTGTTGTCGGTGGAGCCATTGCCATCGAAGAAGGCCACCTCGATGGTTTTGTCCGTGGTGGTAAGCGCCGCGTTGCTGTTGGAATAGGCCACGTTGCGCAAAACGGCATTCACCGCATCGGAGGTGGCATTATCATTGAAGGTGACGATCAACTGGCCGCTTGCTGCGCTGTTGTCGGTCAGCGCGGCGACGACAACATCGCTGTAAAGAATGACCGAACCGCTGTTGAACAGGGTGATCCCCGACCCTGGTTGGGTGAAGCCGCCTGTCACGGCCAGTCCCGTGCCCGTTTGAACAACGAAAAGGTCAGTCGGGTCGAGTTCGGTCTTGTCACCGATCACAAGCCGGGCGCCGCTGAAGGTGGTTTCACCGCGCGTGACAAGATCGATGTCGAGAATCTCGGCGGGCGTAGCGCCGTCGTTGTTATTATCGTCATCGGCCAGCGTATCCAGCAGCACGGCGGTGCCGGCCACGTTCACGCCCACGGCTTCGGTGAACTGAAGCGTGGAGTCAGCGGTGCTGGCGAGGTAGAGAATTTCGGGCGCGTCATTCACCTGCGTGACGGTGGCCACGATTGTCTCTGAGGTTCCGCCGATATCGGAGCTGGCGTCGATGGACGTGACATCTGCCGTTTCGCGCGTGGCGCCGTCGGTGAAGGCGCGGCTGACGTCGCTGTCGTCAATCGGTCTGACGGATAGCGCGCCGGGATTGGCATCGGCCTGGTTCAGCCGGCTGTTGAAATCGGCCACGGGCACGAAGCGCAGCTCGGTGCTGGCGCTGAGCACAAGGGCGGTCGTCTCTGTCGGTGCCGTGCCACCGGGGCTGACATCGTGCCAGTTGGTGCCATCGGTCGAGTATTCCCAATGCCCCTCATGGGCCGGGTCGCTGGCATCGCCGACGATCGCGATCCCGGCCAGCGAGGAGCCGGACAGCGGGGAGTCGGACAAATCGTCATCGAGGTCGCTGAACTTGTCGGAGAATATCGTCGAAATCGCCGTGCCGGTCGGATCGGTCGTGTCTTCCGCAACGCTGATAGCACCGTTGGCGGTGAAACTGGGTGCATCATTCGTGTTGATGACGGTGACAGTAAAGGAGACGGTGGTGATTCTTGCTCTGTCCGAACCTTGAGGAAGTGGGGTTCCCGCATTTCCGTCGTTGAAGGTCATGGCGACGGTGATGTCGCCCTCAAAATCGTCATCGGTGCTGGCAAAGGTGACGGCCCGCATCACCGCCTCGACGCTGGCCTTGGTAGCCGAGGCGTTGAAGGTGATACGCAGATCGCTGGTTGCACTGCTGGCGGAGAGGGTGCCAATCGCTTGGCCGCCCACCGAAATCGTCTTGTCCGCAATCGATACTGCGGTGTCGCCGGACCCGGATGTGTCAAACCAATAGCGGTCCGTCGAAACGGCGTCGCCACTGCGTTTCACCCTGAGGGTGGCGGAGTTGAACGTGTCTTCGCCGCGGACCGTCAGTTCGACATCGCTCAGATCGAGATCGCCGTTGCCATCCAGCTTGACCGGCGTGCCCTGAACCCCGGCGCCCACACCCTCGGTATAGGACACGCTGTCACCGGCGCCGCTGATGGCCGGGGTATCGTTCACCGCCGCGACCGTGATGGTCACGGTCGCCTCTCCACTTTCCGCATCGGCCGCATCAAGCGCGGTGAAGGTGAAGCTGGTCGTGCCGTTGAAATTGGCCGCGGGCGTGAATGTCATGTCCGTGGCTTGCACCACGGTGATGATGTCCCCGGCAGAAATGGTCTGATTGTCGCTTGTGGTCAGCGAGCCATTGGCAGGAAGAGTGACGATCTTGTAGCGATCGACAGTGGCATCAGTGGTGGCGTCATTGCCCTCATCGACATCGCTTGATGTCAGTGTGAAGGTCTTGGGCGTGTCTTCTGTCGCGCTGACCGCAATCGCCTCGACCGTCGGTGCATCATTGACTGGGTTCACGGTGATCGCCAGCGTTTCGCTCACCTCTTGCGGGCCGCCCAGATCGCCGGTGCTACCCAGGTCATTGAGGGTGAGGGTCAGCGTATCGGCGCCGTTATAGTCGTCGTCCGGCGTATAGGTGACGCCGCCGTCAAGCATTGTGTTTATGGCGGAGATGGTACCTTGCACGATCACTGTAGCTTTGCCGTCATCCGTGACCGTCAGCCCGGTCGTTCCCGAAACGCTGAGTGTTCCGTTCGCGACCGAAAGCGTCAGCCGCACGGCGCCGCTTCCGGCATCGACATCGGCAATCTGAATGGCATTACTGGTGCCAGAGGACAGAACGAGCGCTATGTCCTCATCAACCGACTGCGCGGATGAGGGCACGGTGATCGTGGGTGCGTCATTGACGCTTGCCACCGTGATGGCAACTGTCGTGCTGGCCGCTTCTGTCGTGGCGGTCCCGGTGTCCGACAGCCCCGTTATGGTGCTTGGATCAATGCCCGTATGGCCATTGTCGTTGACGGTGACGCTCAGCGTTGCCGGGCCGCTGTAATTGGCCCCGGCGCGGTAAGACAGTGTTGCGAGGGCCGCGTTGATATCGGCGAGCGTGCCGGTGAACCCGATCGAAGCCGCACCATTGGTAAGATCTGTGAGGCCGGTTGTCGATCCTAGCGTCAAGACACCGTCATCAACCGACAGGCTGACGGTCAGCAGATCGCTGGCGCCAGCATCGGGATCGGAAACACTTATCCCTGAAAGATCGCCATCCTGGTCTTCTGCGACGATAAAGCCATCGGGCACAGTGATTTCGGGCGGGTCGTTGACCGGCGTCAGCGTGATGAAGTGGTCCCAGAAAACTAGACAGTTAGCTAAGGTGTATCCCAAACCTATGAAGGGATACGAAAATGGCGAAGCGCCGGAATTTTACAGATCAGTTTAAGGCCAAGGTGGCTTTGGAAGCACTGCGTGGCGACAAGACCGTGCAGGAGATCGCAGCGAAGCATCAGTTGCATCCAAATCAGGTCAGCACATGGAAGCGTCAAGCTATCGATGGGATGGCCGACGTTTTCTCAGGCGGCAAGCAGAGCGGGCCGACAGAAGCGGAAATCAAAGAACTGCATGCAAAGATCGGGAGGTTGGCAGTCGAGAACGATTTTTTGTCCGCAGGGCTGAAGCGGTGAGCCCGGCAAAGAAACGCGCTATGATCGAGCGAGATCACCCTGAGCTGAGCATTAGCCAGCAGTGCAAACTGGTGCGGCTATCGCGTTCGGCGTTTTATTACACGTCTATCGGGATCAACGCGGATACGCTGGCCATGATGAAAGAGATTGACCGGGTCTTCACCAAATATCCGTTCTTCGGCAGTCGTCAGATCGCTGCTTATCTACGAAGAGAGGGCACAGTTGTTGGGCGGCATCGCGTCAGACGATTGATGACGACGATGGGGCTGGAGGCGATCTACAAACGCCCCAGAACCAGCCAACCGCATCCGCAGCATCCCGTCTATCCATACTTGCTTAGAAAGATGGTGATAGACCGCCCGAACCAAGTCTGGTGCGCAGATATTACCTTCGTGCCGGTCAAGAACGGTTTCCTCTACTTGGTGGCGATCATGGATTGGGCCACGCGCAAAGTGCTAAGCTGGCGGCTGTCGAATACGATGCACGCGGACTTCTGTGTCGAAGCGCTGAACGAGGCCATCGCCAAATACGGCCCGCCCGAGATATGCAATACGGATCAAGGCTCACAGTTCACCGGATCAGCCTGGATCACGACGCTGACGGATGCAGGCGTGCGTATCTCGATGGATGGGCGGGGTCGTTACCTCGACAACATCTTTATCGAGCGGCTGTGGCGCTCCCTGAAACAGGAGGCGATCTATCTCGAAGAAATCAATGATGGGTTCCAGGCCCGACGCGTCATCAAGGATTGGATAGCATTCTACAACACCGAGCGGCCACATTCCGCGCTTGATCGGCTTACGCCAGACGATGCATATTGGGCAGGCTTGGAAGAGCAAAAAGCAGCATGAAACCTAAACACGATACACCTTAGAAACGCTGCAAACCTGTCCGAAAAACTCGGACCACTTCACTCAACTTCTCTCGTCTTCAGATGCTCAGCGCATCGATATGAAGCTCAGTGAGCTGGATGGGTATCTTACGGCAGTGTTCTTGTGTCCAGAATTTATACCTCCATCAAGCTGGCTCACAGATTTATTCAGAGGAAAGGTTCCCGAGGAATTTCCACGCGGCAAAGTTGCTGATCTGGTCGTTGAAAATATTGTTGGCCACCTCGAATACATTGCGGATCGGGCAAAGACTCGACAGCGATTGCAGCCCATTTTTTCAAATGTTGAGGACACGGATCAAATTTCATGGCAGCCGTGGGTTCAAGGCTTCAACCGTGGTGTAGCTCTTCGGAAAGATGTCTGGGAGGCGTTGTTCGATCATAGTGAGGAGGTTACGCGAAGTGCTCTGAGCCTCTTTTTAGTTCTCAATGAAATAGCCGAAGGTCAAAGTGATTTTGACGACCAACTTATCCACGCGTTTTCTGAAGAAGCGCTGGACCTCATTCCGAATGCCTTAATTGAATTGCTGCAGCAGGCTCGTACGGACTTATTTGAACAACCGACATCTCGTCAAAAGCGTCAAAATAAAAAGCCAAAACGAAACGACCCATGCACTTGTGGGTCTGGATATTTATATAAGCAGTGCTGTGGGAAAAATTGACGCCAGCAGCTTCGAGAGCAAAACCTAGGACATATTCATTTCCAGATATTGCATGTCGGATAGTATTTAGTGGGAGGCGAGAGTGCCCCAGGGTCTGTATGCCCTATAAGGCACATCTATCAGCGTTAACACTTTGAGGTAGCGGCATCAGATCATAGTTTTCTGGGGTGGCATCGAGATTGCGCCGTTGAATTTTGCACCCATATCCATGCTCAAGGTAGGTGAGGTGATGTCTGCCTCTACATTTGCGGTCGGTTTCAAGCTAAGAGATTTGGCATAGATTTTGCCTATCACTTGTCCTTCAATCATGACTTGATCAGCCCGAATTGTGCCTGTGATTTTCCCAGTTTTGGTCACCACTAGAATGTCAGCGGTAAGGTCGCCGGTAATCGTCCCGCCAAACTCGACAACACCGTCACTTGTCCAGTTGCCTTCGATTTTGATCCCTTCATGAAGAACTGAGCGACGTTTGTCAGTAACGCTGCCTTCTCGATAGGGTGGCATAAATGGTTTTTTGGTAGGTGCCGCGTCTAATGCCGATGACTGAAGCTTCTGATCGCTCGGCGAATGCCTATCTTCGGCTGGTGCATCGTTGGCAGTTTTATTTTTGAATTTCGAGAGCATAATCAGTCCGCCATTGGATAATCACCAGTGACATGTCCCAGAAGGGAATTCATCGTCAAGTTTCTTGGAAAGTGCGAGTGTGAGGGTGCGAACCTTCAGTAAGCTCAGGACTAAAGTTATCCATAATCAATTTGGTATACGGGATGGTATACAGGCCAGATGCCTGAGCGCCTAATGTATTGTTTTCAAGATCTTTTGGGGAATGCAGTGGCAGCCCGTAGGGGAATCGAACCCCTCTTTCCAGGTTGAAAACCTGGCGTCCTAACCGATAGACGAACGGGCCACTCTGTGCGTGAGGCGGCTTTTACGTATTGTGTGATCCGCCCGCAAGAGGCTTTTGTAAAAAATTATTTTCCAGCAGGCGCCGCATCTTCGAGACGGAGCTGAACACTCTGTCTGCCTTGCCAAATATTGATTTCTAACCGCCCAGCAAGGTGGAACCGCGCGCCGTTGTGGGTCTCGATCATTGGGCCGATTGGACCATCAAACGCGCCAAAGGCAATCGCATCGATTCGTGCGCCGAGCCCGTCGCCGAATGTGGCCTTCAGGTGATTTGCGCCGACTCGTTTCGCGAAATGGATTTGAACGTCGGGGAAAACGAACCGAGGGGCAGAGGCCGATGCGCCGAATGGTCCTGCCTTTTCGATCTGTTCAACCAATTCTACCGTGGCAGCACCGGGCATGAGGATGCCATCGAGCCGAAGATCTGCGGGCCCCAAGCGATCAGCGCCTTGACGCGCCATAAGTTCGGCGAGCCGTTCCATAGCTGCGTCTAGCTTGTCCCGATGTACCGTCAGGCCCGCCGCCATTTTGTGACCGCCGCCTTTTAGCAGTAGCCCTTCCATGGCGAGCTTTTGGATCGACGCTCCGAGGTCGATACCCGTCACCGAACGGCCAGAGCCTTTGCCGATATCGCCGTCAAAACCAATCACGATGGACGGGCGGTTGGTGGCTTCTTTAAGACGGCTTGCAACAATACCGACGACGCCCGGATGCCAACCTTCGCCCGCGGCCCAGACCAGAGGGCTATCAAACCCACGCTCTTCCGCCTGCAAAAGCGCCAGATCACGCACTTCGTTTTCGATTTCACGCCGTTCGCGGTTTAGCTGGTCCAATTGTTTGGCAAGGCTTTCGGCCTCCCGTGGGTCATCAGTCGCCAAAAGGCGCGCGCCCAGATCGGCAGCCCCAATGCGACCGCCCGCGTTGACGCGAGGGCCAAGTAGAAACCCGAGGTGATAGGACGTCGGCGCGCTGTCCATTCCCGCGACATCGGCCAATGCTGTTAGGCCGATCCGATCGCGCTGGGCCATAACGGCGAGGCCCTGACGCACAAATGCACGGTTGACGCCGATCAGCGGGGCCACGTCCGCAACCGTCGCCAATGCGACAAGGTCAAGGAATGACATCAGGTTTGGCCCCGCTATGCCCTTTGCCCGAAGGCGGCGATTCACGTCGACGAGCATCATGAACACAACGCCCGCAGCGCAGAGATGTGCGAGTTCGCCCGTTTCATCTTGGCGGTTGGGGTTCACGACGGCGACACAGTCGGGAAGGGTTTCAGAGCCCAAGTGGTGGTCGAGGACAATCACATCCGCGCCTTTTGCGGCGGCAATTGGGCCATGCGAGAGGGTACCGCAGTCAACGCAAATGATCAGGTCGTGATCTTTGGCGAGCGTCTCCATTGCGGGCTCATTAGGGCCATAGCCTTCGTCAATGCGGTCAGGGATATACAGCGTTGCCCGATGTCCCATCGCCTTTAGCCATGTTAGGAGAAGCGCCGCAGAGGTTCCGCCATCCACGTCGTAATCAGCAAAAACGGCGATTTTTTCGCGGCGCTCGAGCGCTGTAATAAACCGCTCGGACGCCTTATTCATGTCGAGCAAGGTCAGCGGATCAGGGAGCAGATCCCGCAACGTGGGCGCTAAAAAACTATCTGCTTCATGCGGTTCAACGCCACGTCGCGCCAAGGTCCGACAGACGGGCGCTGGCAGGCCTGTCGCCTGTTCCATCGCTTCGGCAAGCCGATCTTCTTCGATGCTCGGGCCGATCCAGCGGCGGCCCGTTGCGGACTGTTCGACGTTGAGAAATGCTTTCATACCTCGCTTATCGCCCAGAGAGCAAAGCGGCGCAATGATATGAAAAGGGCCAGAGCGATGCTCTGGCCCGATCAGGATTTAGATCGGGTTGGTGTAAGTCATCCGACGGACCGATCCCGTTTTGGACCGCATCAGGATTGTTTCAGCGGTCAAATACCCCGGTTCGCGTTTGATCCCAGCCAAGAGGCTACCGTCGGTCACGCCCGTGGCTGCAAAGATCACGTCGCCTTTGACCAGATCATCACGGGTGTAGACGCGGTCAAAGTTGGTGATGCCAGCTTTGGTGGCGCGGCCACGTTCGTCGTCATTGCGGAACAGCAGCTTGCCATAGAACTGGCCGCCCATGCATTTCAGCGCTGCAGCAGCCAGAACACCCTCAGGTGCACCGCCAGAGCCCATATACATATCGATGCCTGTCTTTTCAGGTTCTGCACAGTGCATTACGCCCGCAACGTCGCCGTCCGTGATCAGGCGGATAGCTGCGCCTGTGGTGCGAAGTTCTGCGATCATTTCGTCATGGCGCGGACGTTCGAGAACGCAGACGGTGATGTCTTCGGTCGAACAGCCTTTGGCGGCGGCCAGTGCGGAAACGCGCTCGGATGGGGACATGTCCATGGTCACGACGCCCGCTTTGAAACCCGGTCCAATGGCGAGCTTTTCCATATAAACGTCAGGAGCGTGCAGCATCGAGCCGCGCGGACCCATCGCGATAACGGTCAGAGCGTTGGGCATATCTTTCGCTGTGAGGGTCGTCCCTTCGAGTGGGTCGAGCGCGATATCCACGGCCGGACCTTCGCCTGTGCCGACTTCTTCACCGATGTAGAGCATCGGAGCTTCGTCGCGTTCGCCTTCTCCGATGACGACGACGCCTTTGATGTCCAGTTTGTTCAACTGATCCCGCATGGCGTTTACAGCGGCTTGGTCCGCAGCTTTTTCGTCACCACGCCCGATCAGTTTTGCCGATGCGAGAGCCGCAGCTTCGGAGACGCGAGCGAGCCCGAGCGAAAGCATACGGTCGTGGAATTCAGTGGTCTGCGACATGTCAAAAGTCCTCAAGTAACATTCGGATGCATCTACGCAGGGCAAGCCTATGGGGGCAAGGCTGTCGGCGCTAACAGTCTGTCGCTAAAATCGCTTTGGTTCAAAATTTCTTTTTTCTGATACAAAAAAGGCAGGGTTTTCACCCTGCCTTTGACATTTCGAACTGAAATTTGGGATCAGACTTGTTCGATCCGTAGGGCGACGGGTGCCCCCGAAACGACGCCCGTCGCGGCAAAGCCTTCGATCGCCTGATCGACAGCCTGACGGGTGGTTTTGTGGGTGACGATCACGACAGGCGCGTGAGTGCCATCGTGGTCATGTTGGCGCATCCGATGAATCGATACGCCCGCATCGCCCAAAACGCTCGCCACTTTTGCCATCGCCCCTGGTTTGTCCAAGAGCGACAGACGGAGGTAGTAGGGCGCAGGGATCGCGGCGCGAGCAGATTTCGCACAACGCAGCGTGTTTGCGGGTTGCCCAAAAGTTGGGAGGCGCAGACCGCGCGCGATATCGCAGACATCCCCCATTACCGCGCTCGCAGTCGGGCCTTCGCCTGCACCAGCACCGCGAAGGACGATTTGACCAACGGCGTCACCTTCGAGGACGACCATATTCGTACCGCCAACCAATTGGCCCAAAGGAGAGGTCGCCGGAACGAGGCAGGGCGACATACGTTGTTCAAGCCCACGGCCTGTCATCTGCGTCACGCCGAGCAGTTTGATTTTGTAGCCCATGTCGGCCGCGTTGCGGATGTCTTCGATGGTGATCGCGCCGATCCCTTCGAGCTCGACACCGTCAAAATCCACCTGCGTCCCGAAGGCGATGGAAGAGAGGATCGACAGTTTGTGGCCCGCATCAATGCCGCCAACGTCCAAGTTCGGATCGGCTTCGAGGTAGCCCAGACCGTCGGCTTCGGCAAAAGCCTCTTCGTACGACAGGCCAGCGTCTTCCATGCGAGTAAGGATGTAGTTGCAGGTGCCGTTCATGACGCCCATCACGCGGGTCACGCCGTTTGCAGCCAAACCTTCGGTCAGGGCTTTGATAACAGGGATGCCACCCGCAACGGCAGCTTCATATCGCACAACGCAGCCATTGGCTTCGGCTTGTTCTGCGATGGATTGGCCGTGATGTGCCAGCAACGCCTTGTTCGCGGTGACGACATCTTTACCAGCGGCGATTGCTGCCTCAATGGATGCTTTCGCCGGTCCATTTTCACCGCCCATAAGCTCGACATAAACATCGACGTCGTCACGAGTTGCGAGAGCAACAGGATCGTCTTCCCAGGCATAGCCAGACAGATCAACGCCGCGATCCTTGTCTTTGGAGCGTGCGCTTACAGCGCTGACGATGATCGATTTTCCGGTGCGCTGGGCGAGAAGTGCAGCCTGTTTTTCGACGATGCGGATAACGCCAACACCGACCGTTCCGAGACCGGCAATACCAAGGCGAAGGGTGTCAGACATATGGGATTCCGCTTTTTGAATTTTGACCACTCCGCTGTTACCGCGTCCTTGCGGTCACTGCAACGCGCAGGTGCTATTGAACTGCGCTGTTACGCAATTGTTCAGCCCGATTTTCCAGAACGGCTGCGCGAAGGGACAGGTCATCGGTCATTTCTGCGGCGGTTTGGTCATCACCCGTAGTGATAAACGTCTCGAACGGAACAAAGTCGGGAAAGGCCGCTTTGGCCGCTGCGGGATCGATAGTCTCATCCAGCGCGGGAAAAGTTGCGCAGGCAGGCAAAAGCGCCAAGAGCAAAAAGAATACGAGGCGCATGGCCGTTCCAGTGGTTTGTGATCGGCGAACCTTATCTCTGGTTGCATTTGAGGGGCAAGGTCAGATCAGGCTTTTCAAATGAACATTTGTTCAGTTAATGTTGGCGAATGGCGCGCAAACAGGGCTCACATTCAGACATTACCGGACCCAAGGTTCGGGAGGCGGCGCTCAAGCTGATTGCGCAGCATGGGTATGCGGCGGTCTCGATGCGTCAGATCGCAGCCGAAGTCGGCGTGCAAGCTGGGGCGTTGTATAATTACACGGCCGATAAGCAGAGCCTATTGTTTGATATCGTATTGGATCACATGGATGATCTGGTGGACTCATTGAACGAGGTAGATCTTTCAGGTCCGCCGTGGTCTGCGCTCGAGGCTTTCATTCGATTTCACATCTTGTTCCACGTTCCGCGCGTTGAACAGGTTTTCATCTCTTACATGGAGCTGCGTAACCTAGATCCGGACAACTTTGCTGTCATCGAAGAGCGCCGTCGGGACTACGAACAAGTGCTGGCTGGCATCCTTATGGCGGGGAAGGAAAGCGGTGATTTCACCATTAGCGATCCGCGCATTACGTCAATCGCGTTGATCGGCATGTTGACCGCGATCCCGCAGTGGTATCGCGAAGGTGGCCGCCTGCCGCTGAGCGAGATCGAAGAGATTTACTGGGGCATTGTGCGTCGGTCAGTCTCGGCGTGACCGACGCGTTCCCGTATCAATGGGCGGGTTTGATGAAGGTGCCATTACGCAAATCAGCGATGGCCTGACGGATTTCTTCTTTGGTGTTCATCACGATCGGGCCGTGCCATGCGACAGGTTCCTCGATCGGCGCGCCGGAGATCAGCAAGAACCGAATGCCTTCTTCGCCTGCCTGTACGGTCACTTCGTCCCCAGTTCCAAAGCGGATCAGGGTCCGGTTGCCTGACATATCGCGGATGTTCACCTCTTCGCCCATCACCTCTTTTTCGAGGAGGACGCCTTCGGGTTTTGACGCATCCGCAAAGGCGCCAGCGCCTTGGAATACGTAAGCAAAAGCACGGCGATAGGTGTCGACCTTAAAAGTCTTTCGAACCCCTGCGGGCACGAAAATATCCAGATACTGCGGGTCAGCCGCGATACCATCAACAGGGCCGCGTTTACCCCAGAATTCACCGATGATGACTTTGACGCGGGTGCCGTCGTCGTCGATGATTTCAGGAATTTCTTTGCCTTTCACGTCTTGGTAGCGGGGCGCGGTCATCTTGAGGTGGCTCGGCAAGTTCGCCCAAAGCTGGAACCCATGCATTTGGCCTGCGATATTTCCCTTGGGCATCTCTTGGTGAAGGATACCTGATCCAGCGGTCATCCACTGAACGTCACCTGCACCCAACGTGCCTGTATTGCCGAGGCTGTCCCCGTGTTCAACGGTGCCGTTTAGAACGTAGGTAATGGTTTCGATGCCGCGATGTGGGTGCCATGGAAAGCCACGAATGTAGTCATCGGGGTGATCCCCGCGGAAATCATCGAACATCAAAAACGGGTCAAGCTCGCTCGGGTCTTGGAAGCCGAACGCACGATGAAGCCGTACTCCAGCACCTTCCATGTGAGGTGTCGCGCGGCGAGCTTCGAGGGTTGGTCTGATGGACATAGCGTATCTCCTTTGAGCAAGAGATAGTCCTGCTCAAAGCATCCATCAATCTGTCAGAGCCACTCTGCTTTGCACAGGACCCCTGCGCCAATTAGCAGGTCGCCGTCGTCACGCCGCCGTTCTCTTGGGAATTCCAGCAAAGCTGAGCCGAGTTAAAACGAGGACGAGTCACGATCAGGTTCTCGAACTCAAAGGCGCTGAGGCCAACGCTGAACATCGGCTCGTAGCTAAGCCAGTTCTGCAAGACGATGATAACCTCATTGTTTGGCATCACGGGTAATTTGTCCAAAATGTCAGCCAGACCCGCATTTGTGAGAGTGCCCGCACCACCGCGCCCTTGGGACCAGCGGACGTCGTAGCCGTTGTCGTCGGTAAAACGAACAACGCTCAACCGTAGTTTTGTCGGGTGGTTCGACGAAGTTAGGAATTCGTGCAGATTATAAAGCGACGTCATGTAGTTGGGCGTGATATAGCCCGTTTCACGGCTCACCTGATCGCTGATCGTGTAAGCGGCTTTGTTCGTTGTGCTCTGAATGCGGAAGGCATCAAAATACACAAACGTTGCAAGGTAGGCCCAGCATAGGATCGGAAAGATCAGGACGGTCTCGATCGCCATGCTTCCACGTTCGTCATCGCGGAACCGACGGAAAAAGCGGGACATATTCATGGTTCCCTCACGAATGCAGAGCGCGACACAAGTGCGTATTCATTGCCCGTTTCACGCGGGATTTGTGCGCCGAGGCCAAGTGTCGGGAACACTGGATCAAACAGAGCACAGGCACGAACGACGACCATTTGGTTTGCACCACCTTGTTGGAACGCGACCAGAGGCGCGGCAGGATCGTTGCGATCAATACAGTCCGCTGCGGCAGGAAGGTTTGTCCAGTTCAGCAGATCAACGCGACGCATCTCGATCTTCAACGCATCGGCGCAGTTCGGAATAATGCCAGCGTTGTTGCAAATTGCGTTCTTTAGCGTGTCGTGGGTCACAGGCGACATGGCCCCGATCCGCACATCACGCATGGCCATCTCGAGCCCGCGTTCAAGCATGACTTGGCGGGTCATCAACATGCCGGATTCAAACGCTGATAACAGAAGAATAATATAGACAGGAAAAATAAGCGCGAATTCAACTGTAGCTGTCCCACGGTCATCCCGTGCGAACCGCGAAAGCGGGCGCAGCAGGCCAGACCAGAGAGTGTGAAGCAGTTGTTTCATTAGTGAGTAAGCTTTAGGTTGTTAATCTGGGTTGCGATTGCAGAGAACGCGTTGGAAATTTCGATGCCGTCCACGTCAAAGAAGTGGCTGGGTGAGGTCGCACAATCTGCCAAAACCTGGTTGCCGACGGGGTCTGGGATCTCAAAGCCGATGGTCCAGATCACGATGCCTTGGGCTTTGGCGGCGTCGCAGATGTCGTCCATCAACTCGTTGCCGAGGGTCCGATTGTATTTCAGGTAGGAATACTGATTGTGTTTCCAGCTCGAGACGTAGTTGTCGAGGTACCAGTTAAAGTTGTAGCGGCTCCAGTGTGCGTAATCGCTGTCCGAGTCATAGGCCCAGCTTTGGATACGGCTCGAAGTCGAGTTTTCGCCGTCCGTCATCAGAATGATGAACTTCACCGTTTCGGTGTCGGAGTAGGACGCTGGGCGACCCGCAAAGTTGCTGTCTACTTTGTTGCTCCCCACCAGGCTGGTCAGCAGAGGTTGCGTCGAAGGGTCGAGCAAGGCAGCGCCCCATTTCAGGCCCAAGAAAATCGACGTACCAGCACGGCCTCTGAGGTTGTTAATCTGCGTTACGAGCTCGGTGCGGTTAGATTCCCAAGGGTTGATCCGTTCGTAGTCCCAGCGTGGGCAAACAGTTTCCGACAGGTCGTTCCCGTGGTAGTAGCTACCGTTATAGTTCCATTGGAAATATTGCATCTGCTGATATTGGTGCGTCATGCTCAGCGTGGTGCTGTTGAATGCGCTGTTGTCGAATTCGATGCAGTGGGAATAGTTGTGAACCTTGCGGACGTTCAGCAAGTTGAACAGGTCTGGCCCAGGGTTCACGTGTTCAGAATAGGGGATCAAAGACACGGATACGAGGTCTTCGTTCCCGTCCTTTAGAACGGTGTTAACGAATTCAGTCGCCGCCGTGTGCAAGTTGGTCATGCGGTTATTGCTCTCCATCGAACCCGAGATGTCGAGGACGAGCGAAATTTCTACTTTGGAGACGCGCTCTTCGGCGACCGAAGACGCAGGAACGGTCATCGATTCATGCACGGTCGCGTCGGCATTCAAAATCTTAGCGAGGCCAGAGAACATCATTGGGACCGTCGCTTCGGCAACTGCGGACACTTCGCGGAAGTTCAGGCCTTCGGTCACGGTTGGTGTACCTTGAAGGGCGTCACCCAGACCTGCCTTGTCCATGTAGTCTTGAACGACTTGTTCACGCGGCAGAGTTTGGCCGAGGTCAGCAGCGGCCAGAACCGCGCGGTCAAGTGTGCCCTGCATACGCGTGCGTGTTGATTCAATACGCATAAAGTCTACGGCCATGCCCGTAACGAGAAGCATCAAGATCAGCATGAAAACCGCGAAAATGACCATGGTGCCATCTTCACGGGTTTGGAATTTACGCAGGTGGCGGGCGATGCGCGATGCAATCGTCTGCGTCTGTGTTTCCAATGTCTTCATTATTGACCGACCTTTCGGGGGCTTCACTGCTTTTTGGTGGGGCTTACACCTCTGTTGGTCCCATTTATATCCTTTAGAGAGTGGCAGAATTTGGGCAGCAACTGGCCACTTTTGGTCCTATTGTGTGGCCTGGGTGGACGGTTGGGTCTCTGAGCGCCCTTTGTTTCCTGATTATTGATGGAAATGTGGCGGACGGCAGGCAAACCGAACTGCTACGCGCTAAATGCAAGGGCGTTTGGTGGCTAGTTCATATGAGTGAGTCGCAATAAATGAGTCGCATCACCGGGTCGGTGGGTGCGATCCCCGTCAAAATCGGGCATTTGTGGCGTCAAGATTGGCGCAAATTCGTAAACAAACAGATAACGCGGTCGGAGAACTTACCCCCAACCTTCTGCGTCCGACCGCTGGACTTGCGCGGGTCCAGCGCCGATATTGGCGATATGAGTCTGCCCTCTGGTTTTTTGGATGAATTGCGAACACGCCTGTCGCTGACCCAAGTGGTTGGCCGCAAAGTGATGTGGGACAATAAGAAGTCCAATCCAGGCAAGGGCGACATGTGGGCGCCCTGTCCGTTTCACCAAGAAAAAAGCGCGTCGTTTCATGTCGATGACCGCAAGGGTTATTACTATTGCTTTGGATGCCACGCCAAAGGCGACGCGATTTCGTTTGTTCGTGAAACGGAAAACGTGAGCTTCATGGAGGCCATTGAGATATTGGCCCGTGAGGCAGGTTTGCCAATGCCCGAACGTGACCCGCGAGCTCAGGTAAAGGCGGACCATCGAACCCAATTGGCCGAGGTCATGGAAGAAGCGGTGAAGTTCTACCGCCTTCAATTGCGAACGGGAGCTGCAGCAGAGGCGCGTGCGTATTTGACGAAACGTGGGTTATCTGAGGCTGCACAGGAACGGTGGGAAATAGGCTTTGCGCCGCAGGGGTGGCAGAACCTATTCGATGCGATGTCTGCCAAAGGGATTTCGCCCGAGTTGCTCATCGGTGCGGGTCTGGCCAAACCCTCAGACAAGGGCAAAGCGCCGTATGACGTTTTTCGCCATCGGATCATGTTCCCGATCCGCGATGTGCGCGGGCGGGCCATTGCCTTTGGTGGGCGTGCGATGGACCCCAATGACAACGCTAAATACCTCAACAGCCCAGAGACCGACTTGTTCGACAAAGGGCGCAATCTGTTCAACCACAAGAACGCCCGTGAGGCTTCTGGCAAAGGTCAGCCGCTGATTGTCGCCGAAGGATATATGGATGTGATTGCTTTGTCCGAGGCTGGGTTCACTGGGGCTGTTGCGCCCTTGGGCACCGCTGTCACGGATCACCAGTTGCAGCTGATGTGGCGTATGGCGGACGAGCCGATTATTGCTCTTGATGGTGATACGGCGGGTATCCGCGCTGCGATGCGAGTGATTGATCTTGCGCTTCCCGTGCTGGAGGCGGGTAAATCGCTTCGGTTCGGGGTGATGCCTGATGGGATGGACCCTGACGATCTGATCCGATCCAAAGGGGCAGGGGCCGTTCAAAAGGTGCTGGATGGAGCCATGCCGATGGTGCGTTTGCTCTGGCAACGCGAAACGGACGGGAAGATATTCGATAGTCCCGAGCGTCGTGCGGCCTTGGATAAATCCCTCCGTGAAAAGATTAAACTGATCCAAGATCCGTCGATACGTCACCACTATGGCGAGGCGATTAAAGAGCTGCGGTATGAGTTGTTCGGATCGAACAGACGGCCCGCGTATCAGCCTCGCAGACCGTGGCAGCCTGGTAAATCGGTCGTCATCGCGCCGAGCGCTTCTGCAAAACGTTCAGAGTTGGTACAACGGGACGATCAGCAAATTCATCTGCGTGAGACGGTGATCCTTGCCATTCTGATCGCTAATCCGACCGAAGTGCCCGCATTCGAGATGCAGCTTGAACGGATGGAATGTCAGGACCAACGCAACAGAACCCTGCGGGATGCAATTCTGCGGTTGGTTGGCGAAGATGATTTGCGCGACCGTATCGAGGATCAAATTGGGTCTGGACCCCTTGAAAGCCTCTTTGCCGAGCGCCAAGTAGTGATCACCCCTGCGATCCGACGCGCTGGCGATAGCGAGTTCGCCTACAACTCGGTCAAGGAAGAGTTCATGAAGCTTGAGGCCTTGCGTGGGCACTCCATGGAAATCTTGGAGGCTCAGGTCGAGATTGCTGAGGCTGAAGATAGAGAGGATTTGACGTGGCGGTTGGGTGTATCCGCGCTGGCAGTTGATCCCACAACGCAGCGTGATGTCGATGATACGACGGAAACGGTGACCGCAGACAATGGGCTGTCATTGTCAAAGGACGAACGGAACGACTTCCTCAAGGTGCTCGAATCGCTCGATCCTGCCAAATCGGGTCGTAAAAAGCCCAGAACCTAATTAATGGGTGAAAAATCGTGGCCAAGAGGTTGCGAATCACCCCGCGAAACCGTTGATTCGACTTTAACCGAATCAGCACAGACTTGCTGAACCGCTTAGGAGCATTTCATGGCCGCCAAAGATACCGACGACAACAAGGTTGACGACAAGGACGACGAGATCTCCATGGACGTCAGTCAGGCGGCGGTTAAACGGATGATCGCTGAGGCGCGCGAGCGTGGGTACATCACCTACGATCAGCTGAATGCCGTGTTGCCTCCAGATCAGGTTTCTTCTGACCAAATCGAAGACGTTATGTCGATGCTCTCTGAAATGGGCATTCAGGTCACCGAAGAAGAAGAATCTGAAGAGTCGGATGACAACGCAGGCGGCACCGATCTGGTTGCTGTTGGCGGCAACCGCGACGTTGCTCTTTCGGGCGGTGAAACCGAAAAGCTGGACCGCACGGACGATCCTGTTCGCATGTATCTGCGCGAGATGGGTAGCGTTGAACTGCTGTCGCGCGAGGGCGAGATCGCGATCGCAAAACGGATCGAGGCTGGTCGTAATACGATGATCCTCGGGCTCTGTGAAAGCCCGCTGACTTTCCAAGCTATCACCATTTGGCGCGACGAACTTCTGTCCGAAGACATTCTGCTGCGCGATGTGATCGACCTTGAGGCCACATTCGGTAACCAACTTGATGAAGATGGCGATGAGCCTGTCGTCGACACCTCTGCTGTGTCGACCGAGGCTGGTTCGAAAGAAAAAGAAGAAGAATACGATGCGGACGGTAACCCGATCCGCTCTGACGACGATGATGACGACGACGAACAGGCCAACATGTCGCTGGCCGCGATGGAAACCGCGCTCAAACCGCGTGTCCTCGAAACGCTTGAAATCATCGCGCGCGACTTTGCTGACCTGTCCGACATGCAGGACGCCCGTATGTCGGCAACTCTGAACGAGGATGGTTCGTTCTCTGAGGCTGACGAAGATCGGTATCAGAAACTTCGTTCGGAGATCGTTGAACTGGTGAACTCGCTTCACCTACACAACAACCGTATCGAAGCGCTGATCGACCAGCTTTACGGCATTAACCGCCGTATCATGTCGATCGACTCGAACATGGTTAAGCTCGCTGACCAAGCGCGTATTAACCGTCGCGAATTCATCGACGAATATCGTGGCGCTGAACTCGATCCCACTTGGATGGATCGCATGAACGAAAAGCCGGGTCGTGGCTGGCAGATGTTTGTTGAGAAATTCACCGACAAGGTCGAAGAACTGCGTACCGAAATGGCGCAGGTTGGCCAATATGTTGGCGTTGATATCTCTGAATTCCGCCGCATCGTTCAGCAGGTTCAGAAGGGCGAAAAAGAAGCGCGTCAGGCCAAAAAAGAAATGGTCGAGGCGAACCTCCGTCTCGTTATTTCGATCGCGAAGAAATACACCAACCGTGGTCTGCAGTTCCTCGACCTTATTCAGGAAGGCAACATCGGCCTGATGAAAGCGGTTGATAAGTTCGAATATCGCCGCGGTTACAAATTCTCGACCTACGCGACATGGTGGATCCGTCAGGCGATCACCCGTTCCATCGCAGACCAAGCACGCACCATCCGTATTCCAGTTCACATGATCGAAACGATCAACAAACTGGTCCGCACGGGTCGTCAGATGTTGCACGAAATTGGTCGCGAGCCGACGCCGGAAGAATTGGCCGAAAAGCTGCAAATGCCGCTCGATAAGGTCCGTAAGGTGATGAAAATCGCTAAGGAACCGATCTCGCTCGAAACGCCGATTGGTGACGAAGAAGATTCGCAGCTCGGCGATTTCATCGAGGATAAGAACGCGATCCTGCCGCTGGACTCGGCTATTCAGGAAAACCTGAAAGAGACCACGACCCGCGTTCTGGCATCGCTGACCCCGCGCGAAGAGCGTGTTCTGCGTATGCGTTTTGGTATCGGCATGAACACCGACCACACTCTCGAAGAGGTTGGTCAGCAGTTCAGCGTCACCCGCGAGCGTATCCGCCAGATCGAAGCCAAGGCGCTGCGAAAACTCAAACACCCGAGCCGCTCGCGCAAGCTGCGCAGCTTCTTGGATCAATAAGAACGAGGCGCCTTTCGGGGCGCCTTTTTCGTCAAAGAGGGCTATATGATCGGCGGCTTGATCCTGATTGCACTCGGTATTCTTGGGTTTATGGGCGTGACCCCGTGGATCATTTTGCCGTTTGCTACCGTTTTGCTGATGATCTGCACGGTAGGCGTAAAATCATACGACAGGCGCTTTTTCGTTATGAATAGCTTACGGACGGCGCTGACGGTTGTTGCCTATGGTTTCGGCGCTTGGGCGCAGTCTGTGGTCTGAAAGGGGCAGAGATGAGCCATACTTTGTTTCAGATTTCGACCAGCGGGCAGGGCCTCTACGAATTCACGCGGGACGTAAAGCGCTGGTGTCATGGTCAAGGTGATGGGCTGTTAACGCTCTTTGTTCAGCACACCTCCTGTTCGCTCCTGATCCAAGAGAACGCTGACCCCGAGGTGCAAACGGACCTCAAAGAGTTCTTCGCGCGTCTCGTGCCGCCTACAACGCATTCCACGATGTCCTATCTCACGCACACTTACGAGGGGCCTGACGACATGCCAGCGCATATCAAGGCGGCCTTGATGCCTGTCTCGATCAGCATTCCTGTCATCGCGGGCGTGCCGATGCTGGGGACGTGGCAGGGTATTTATCTGTTCGAACATCGGGATCGGCCCCATGATCGCCGTGTTGTTGCGCAATTTTTAGGTGAGTCCTAATCGCCACATCATCTGGTGTGTCCAAATTGACTCTACCCAAATCTAGTTATCGGTCCTATAGTGCCTGTGGATAACTAGGGATTAACCCTAGAATGAGCGGTAAGAGGACAGGCCCATGCGTTGCCCGTTTTGTGGAAACGTCGATACTCAAGTCAAAGACAGCCGACCGGCAGAGGATCACGTAGCGATCCGTCGTCGTCGGTTTTGCCCAGCCTGCGGCGGGCGTTTTACCACCTATGAACGCGTGCAACTGCGCGATCTGGTCGTCATCAAATCCAACGGTCGCCGTGAGGACTTTGATCGCGATAAACTAGAACGTTCGATCCGTATCGCGCTGCAAAAACGCCCAGTTGAGCCAGAACGTATGGACCAGATGATCTCTGGTATCGTGCGCCGGCTAGAGAGCATGGGCGAGACAGACATTTCGTCGAAAATCATCGGCGAGATCGTGATGGAGAGCCTCGCGCGGATCGACACGGTCGCCTACGTGCGTTTTGCCAGCGTATACAAGAACTTCCAGGCTGCGGACGACTTTGATAAGTTCATCGATGAACTGCGTCCTGCGACTTCGCCTGAAAAGTGACGCTAGACAACGACGAAAGATACATGCGTCTCGCGCTGTCCTTGGGGCGGCGTGGGATGGGCCGTGTCTGGCCGAATCCTGCGGTCGGATGCGTTCTGGTAAATGACGGTATTATCGTTGGTCGTGGTCGCACTGCTGATGGCGGTCGACCTCATGCGGAAACCGTTGCCATCGCCCAAGCGGGCGACAGGGCGCGTGGCGCGACCGCCTATGTCAGCCTAGAGCCCTGCGCGCATCACGGTAAAACGCCGCCTTGCGCGAATGCCTTGGTCGAAGCGGGGATTGCTCGGGTCGTTGTTGCTTGTACTGACCCTGACCCCCGTGTGGCGGGTCGCGGAATTGATATTATAAAATCAGCTGGGATCGAGGTCACAACAGGCGTCTGCGAGGCAGAGGCTCGCCGTGATCATGCGGGCTTCTTTAGCCGAATTACTCAGTCGAGGCCTTGGGTTACGCTGAAACTGGCCTGCACGCTGGATGGGCGTATTGCGACAGCGACGGGTGAGAGTAAGTGGATCACTGGCTCCGAGGCCCGTCGGATGGTGCATGCACAACGCGCGCGGCATGATGCTGTGATGGTTGGTGCTGGCACAGTCCGCGCTGATGACCCGTCTTTGACCGTGCGGGATATGGGCGTGACGGTTCAGCCTGTCCGCGTCGTGGTTTCGCGACGTATGGACCTGCCAGACGATTGTGACCTGACCCGAACCGCCAAGGATATTCCTGTATGGTTGTGCCACGGAGAAGACGCCACGTCGCGCCTCGTTCCGTGGGAAGAGGCTGGCGTGAAAATGCTCCCGTGCAAGGTGGAACAGGGGCGGGTTTCTGTGATGTCGGCGCTCTCAGCATTGGCTGAAAACGGATTGACCCGTGTGTTCTGCGAAGGGGGCGGCACCTTGGCAGCATCGCTTTTGTTGGCGGATGTGGTCGACGAATTGATCGTCTTTTCGGCGGGTATGGGCATTGGTGCTGAAGGCATGCCAGCTTTGGCTGCGATGGGCATTGATACTTTGTCGGACGCCCCACGCTTTGACTTGATCGAAGTGACCCAAGTTGGCGCTGACGTCATGAGCCGCTGGTCGCGGCGCAATTAGCGCCACATATGAACGTAGCTCGCCAATAGCCCCTGTAATTTCGACAACGCCCTTAGACCTGCGTTGCTGGTCGTGACCGTATCATCTTTGATGCGGTCGAGGGCAACCTCGACAGGGCAAGGGCGTCCAGTCACAGGATCGAAGTAGCGGGGGTAGTCGATCAGACAGCAATGAACAAAGGTTCCCAAATCGGGGCGTGCAATGCGGTGCGCGACAGGCATTCCGCGATCTTGGGTGAGGCCCCAGCTCGCGTAGAATGGCTGGCCAAAGGTGACGACGCGTTTGCCTCTGAGCAATGCTTCGAATCCGAGCGTGGAGGTCATGGTCCAGACCTCGTCCACGGCTTCAATCGCGGTCACGGCGTCGATGCCAGATAGAACCACATCAGCGATGTCTTTGGCGTCTGGAACCTGCCCAATCCGCAATCCCGCCTCAACATCTGGATGCGGTTTATAGAAGATCACGGCGTCAGGGTTAGCTGCACGCACGGCGCTGAGCAAAGCGCGGTTGGTGTTGATATCGCCCGCGCCCAATCGAATTGATGCATCGTCTTCCACCTGTCCGGGGACAAGGATGCGCCGTCCTATGGGCAGGTCATTGGGTAGCGCAGAGCGGTCCAGATTATATTTGCTGAAAGCGTCAGAGGTGAGCCGCGCGACGAGGGCTTCAGCGCGGCGGCGTTGGTCGTCATTTAGAGCGGTTGTATTAATAATGGCATCCAGCCGCGATGGACGGCTCGGATCATAGTAAATCCCCTGATCATCTAGAACGAGGCTGAGTGGAGGGGTGAGAGCCGCACCCAATCCACGGGACCTGATGAACCCATCCTCGACCCGAACAGCGCCCGCAGTATCAAGGTCGGGCGTGGTTTTTCCCGCCCAAACCATAAGCGGACGGCCAGATTTTTGTGCCGCACGTACAGGGTTTTTGGAATTGAAAATCAGTGGCTTGTGGAGGCCAAACGCCTTTTGTAGCGGCCCGCGCTTCCATAGGCGCATGCCTGCAGCAACCCAGCCCTGACCATCTTCGCGATAGGCGCGAACTTCAGCTTCCAGTGTGGTTAAGGCATCCTCAAACGAACAAAGGCGATCACGATAAGGGTCGAACCAAATCGGGTAAAGGATCATGGCCGCGGCAAAAAGCTGTGCCCGCGTGAGACGCCGTTGCCGGCGATATAGTGGCGTGTGATCGTCGGTTAGGCCCCATCCCGCGTAGAACGGTTGACCAAAGACATGTGGGCGGTGACCAGCCAAGATCGCTTCGAACCCAAGCTGTGAGGACACCGTATAAACGGCGATCGCCCCATCCAGCAGCGTCCACGGCGAAACAGGCGCATCGTATAGCTCCATCCCATCTCGGCAATCGTCGGGACGGAAATGTCCACCTCTGTGACCTGCCGCAGTTTCTGGGTGGGTCTTAATGAGGATGCGCGCGTTGGGGTGATCCTCGCGGGCTTGAAACAACATCTCTTGGAACGTGTGACGGTTCGCACGGCTTGCGGTGACACTCGCATCGCCTGCGGTCTGATCAATGACCAGAACATACCCCGGTTCTGGCGCAGGCAGTGTTACGTCAAAAGCGTTGTACTTCGACAGCTCGTTACCGCGTACCCGTTCTATCCCTGCCCTTGCGCGGTTCAATAAGGCCGTGTCATCGAGCGGATGTTCCGCCAAAATCCGTTCCAACCGAGAGGGCCGTTCGGGATCAAAATGAATGCCGAGGTCATCGATGCAGAGGCCTAACGGTGGTTCTCCATCCCGACCTGGGTGGATTGATCGGAGGAACGCATCCTCAACACGAATGACAGGAGTGTCTGTGCGGGCGGCAACGGCCTCTCCTCGAGGGGAGGTTGGGCTTTGTCCCCAGACGCCAACCAGATCACCTTCTGACGGTTTGCCGAGGCTGATGTCGTAGCCTGCCAGCTGCAGAATACGCCTGACACGTCTTTGGGTTAAGAACCCGCCGTTGTAGACAAAAAGCCGCCGCAAGGTGTCCCCTGCGGCGGCGGGTGTCCAATCGGGCGCGTGCATTACTGCGCGAACGCAGAGCGCGCGGTGTCGGCTGCGGTGAGCGAGCCTGTCGCTGCCGCAATGGCCTTGTTGAACTGAACGAACGGCGCTTCTGTCACGTAGACGGTGTCGCCATCACGGATCGCAAAGTCGCGAGCCATGAACATGCCATTCGGTTGCGTCAGGTCCAGCACGTAGACGACACGTTGGGTACCGATCAAATCAGTCCGAGCCAAAAGCTGGTTCGCGATTTCAGCGGGTTCGTTGCGGAATACAAACACGCCTGTCGGATCGGCCGCAGCGGTTTGCAAACCGCCGACTGTCGCCAAGGCCTCAATCGCGGAAATGGCTTTGGATTCAAATGGGACGCGGCTTTGTGCGCCGGTTGCGCCAAGTGCGGTGAAGGTTCGGCTGTCTTCTTTGACGTAGATCTGGTCGCCCGAACGCAATGCGATATCCGCGGCAGGGTGATCAAAGAGGTCTTCGTACCAAATGGTTCCGCTGGCCTCGCCACGGATCACGGTGATCTGAGCGATTTCGGGTTGGATGGCAACGCCGCCTGCGGCAGCGATCATCGATGAGAGCGTGCGGGTCGGGCGTTCAATCGGGTAGACACCTTGGCCACCGACGCGGCCCGAAACGGTCACAGTCGCACCGTCACCAGCCAAACGACGTACCTGAACTTGAGGTTCTGGTGTCTGTTCTGCGAGCTTTTCGGTGATGATCTGACGGATACGTTCTGGCGAGTTGCCAGCAGCGCGAACGCGGCCCGCGTAGGGCACGTAGATAAAGCCAGCGCCATCAACTTGAAGCTCGTTTAGCACGGTGGCGTTTTGTCCTTGGGGCACCAGGAGGCCATCATCGACGTTTTCCCAGATCGTCAGACCGAGTACATCGCCAGCGCTGATAACGTCAGACCCAAGGATCGCTGCGTTTTCAAGCGAGCTTGAAAAACCGAGCGCGGGTGAAACGCTCGCAATGCGGTTTACGCGGTCATCGACGATCAACACAAAGGCATCGCCTTCGCGCATGACGGAACCCGCAAAAATTTCAGATTTATTCGGGCCAGAACGCGGCAAACCACAGGCTCCCAAAAGGGAACATGCGGCGATAAGTGCCGCACCTCGGGCAAGGCGCAAACTTAGGGTGCTCACTGCTCGGTCTCCTCGACCTATTATTATCTGCCTCAAGTTTTAAAAGTAAGTTACCGAAGTCTGTGAATAAAATCCAGTCTGCAACACCAAAGCGTGCAATCTGTTGCCACCCTGCCGCGAGTCGGTGGAGGGACACTAGGGGTAGTGGTGCTTAGTTCACGATCCGCAAGGACTGCCTCGGTGCGATCTTACCTGACCGTAGCGCATCATAGGGATCTTCATCGTCGAGCATCATGTCTACAACCTGCCGTAGCAACTGACGGCGTCCGCGTGACGAATAAAACCCGCCAGGAATTTGGCTCGTTTCGAGAAGGAACTGACGATAATCGCGATAGGCTCGATTGTCTGGGCGCCCCGGTTGGGCAAAGAAGTTAGGCAGGGGCAGGGTCGAGACGAACTCTGGTTTGTCGTAGACCGCGTTGCCAAACACTTTGAGCGGGATCGATCGCCAGAGCACCTGTTGGGCGGCGGTTGAGTTGACGGTCACAGCCGTGCGAGCGTGATCCAAGAGCTTAGCCAGCTTTCCACCGCGAATGTAGTGGATGCGATCCTCAACACCGAATTCTTTGGCGATGCGGTCGATGTTCTTGCGCGTCGGCGAACGGTCATTTTCCAGCGGGTGCGCTTTGAACACGAGGTGGTGGTGACGTCCCGCGCCCTGAGCGAAGCCTTCGATCACGACGCGCAGGAAATCCTCCATTGATGCGAAGGGCGAATGCCGTAGGAAATTCGAGTCGTGTTCGAGCTGGAGCAGGACAAGGTGATAGGGAAACCCGCCAAATCGCACGCGCGCAGTTGCCAACATCCGATGCAGAGAAATGAAGGGCATGAGTAGCAAGCGGCGCGTATACAGCATCGCTTCATGCAGCGGGCTGAGATCGCGATGGGGCGCAAACTCGCGGAACTGGCGGTTTCGGAAAATCACGAACCAGTGGTAGAGCGCCCCATAAAATACGTGCTGGCGCATGTCGCCCCAGTGCGCAGGTGGTTCTGGAACGTCCATTTCAGAGCGTTCAAGATCCTGACGCATTTGGTCGATGGTCATGTCCATCAAACGCGAATTCCCATTGGTCCCGCCGCGTTCGTAGGTGACCCAATAGGGCCGCATGTAGCCTTCTTCGAAGACATGAACGGTAAGGCCCATGTCCTTCGCAGCCGCGACGGCCTGAGCATGAATAGGGCGCACATCGCCATAAAGGACGATATCCGTGATCTGATGCTCTGCGACGAGGGCCGCAAAGGTATCGGGCCAGTCAGATGGTGCACCTGTAAACGGAATAAACCCACGATCCCCGAACGAAAATGCGCGGTCGCCTGCGTTGAACCCAACCCGCCATACCTCTGCCCCAGCACGGCGGAGCATAAGCCCAAGCCGATGGAAGAAGGGCCCGTGTGGACCCTGCAAAAACAGGAAATGGCGGTTCGGTCTTTGGGTCACGTGAAAAAGGGTGCACTTCTATAAAATTACCTGCATCCGCGCAGATTACCCTGTGGATAAGGCATAAATAAGACCTTTTCCATGGGTGATGCTGGTCTGTTGGTTTTGCGAGGCGACCCTTGCCCTTGTCTGGGGACTGATGGAGCGATACCACTTGGTCAACTTTGGAAAGGCAGACCCATGTTTACTGGCATCATCACGGATATTGGCAAGGTTCTCGAACTGGAGCAGCGCGGCGATTTACGCGCGCGAATTGGGACATCCTATGATGTGGATGGCATCGACTTGGGCGCCTCGATTGCGTGCAATGGCTGCTGTTTGACGGTCGTGGCTTTGGGGCGTGAGCCGCAGAATTGGTTCGACGTTGAAATCAGCGCTGAAAGCGTTGCCAAGACGAACATCGGCGGATGGGTCGTTGGGAAACGGATCAATCTAGAACGTGCGCTCAAGGTTGGTGATGAACTTGGCGGTCATATCGTGTCGGGGCACGTGGATGGCGTTGCGGACCTGATTGCCATGACGACCGAGGGTGATAGCACGCGGATGACATTCCGCGCGCCTGAAGAGCTGGCTAAATTCATCGCGCCCAAAGGGTCGGTTGCCCTGAATGGCACCTCGCTTACCGTGAACGAGGTGGATGGCGCGACCTTTGGGATCAACGTGATTCCGCATACCAAAGAGGTGACGATTTGGGGCGATGTTCAGGTTGGGGACCGTATCAACTTAGAGATCGACACGATGGCACGCTACGTTGCGCGTCTGCGGGAATGGGACTAACCGACCCGCGTTTGACCTACCGCAAAGTCTGGCCTCAGTTTCCAGCCTAACCCCTTAGGATCGCCTAACAAGATCGGGAAATACCATGTCGACCAAATTCGAAGCCGCAGGCCCAGTAGAACGGGAGCTCAAAGATGCCATTTCGAGCATCGAAGAGATTATTGATGAGGCCCGCAACGGTCGGATGTTTATCCTCGTCGATCACGAAGATCGCGAGAACGAAGGCGATCTGGTGATCCCTGCGCAGATGGCAACGCCTGATGCGGTGAACTTTATGGCGACCCACGGGCGTGGTCTAATTTGCCTTACCATGACGAGCGAACGTATCGCGCAGCTCGGTCTGCCACTTATGGCATCGACCAACTCGTCGCGTCATGAAACTGCATTCACGGTCTCGATCGAAGCGCGTGAGGGGGTGTCGACGGGCATTTCCGCAGGTGACCGCGCACGGACGATTTCGGTGGCGATTGATGCCTCCAAAGGCCCTGCCGATATTGCGACCCCCGGGCACATTTTCCCACTACGTGCGCGTGACGGTGGGGTGTTGGTGCGTGCTGGTCATACAGAGGCGGCCACAGACATTTCCCGCCTTGCTGGCCTTAACCCATCGGGCGTGATTTGTGAGATCATGAAGGAAGACGGCGAAATGGCCCGTCTGCCCGATCTGGTTGCCTTTGCGCAAAGGCATAACCTGAAGATCGGGACGATCAGCGATCTGATCGCCTATCGTCGTCGGCATGATAATCTCGTGAAATTGCGGGACGAACAGCAGATCACGTCAGAGTTCGGCGGCGACTGGACTATGCGGATTTACACCGACCAGACCCAAGGCGCAGAGCACATCGCCCTCATCAAAGGCGACATCGGCGGTGATGAACCCGTTTTGGTGCGGATGCATTCGCTTGATCCGATGTTGGATATGGTTGGTGTTGGCCACGAGGGGCGCGCGTTTGAGTTTTCGCAATCGATGAAAACCATCGCCGCCGAAGGGCGCGGGGCCGTTGTTTTGCTGCGCGATCTGCAGATGAAACTGGTTCCCGAAGAAGGCCAATCTCCGCAGACGCTCCGCCAATATGGGCTTGGCGCACAAATTTTGTCGTCCTTGGGCCTGTCGCGTATTACACTGCTGTCGAATTCGCCCCAGCCCAAAGTGGTTGGGCTTGATGCCTACGGTCTCGAGATTGTCGGTACACGTATGATTGACGGAGCAAACTGATGGCTGGCGCATCGCACTATATCCTTGATCGGCCTGAGTTCGACGACCCGATCAAGCTGCTGATTGTCGTCGCACCCTATTACAAAGACATCACCGATGGTCTGGTCGCTGGCGCTAAGGCCGAGATCGAGGCCGCTGGTGGCACCTATGAGGTGATCGAAGTGCCGGGTGCGCTCGAAATTCCGACGGCCATTGGCATCGCCGCACGCATGTCGAACTTTGATGGATATGTCGCGCTGGGCTGTGTGATCCGTGGGGAAACCACCCATTACGATACGGTTTGTAATGATTCGAGCCGAGCCATCACGTTGCTCGGGCTTCAGGGCCATTGCATCGGGAACGGTATCCTCACCGTCGAGAATTATGAGCAAGCTGCCGTTCGGTCAAATCCGAAAGATCAAAACAAAGGGGGCGGTGCAGCCGCTGCGGCCTTGCACCTGATCGCCTTGGGCCGTAAGTGGGGCCGCGCCGGCAAGATCGGCTTCACCAACGATATATTGCTGGCCCAAAAGGCCTGAGGACTGCCCAAGCCATGAACGTTTCCAATAACGAACGCCGCAAGATGAAATCAGCCTCGCGTCTCTACGCGGTTCAGGCGCTGTTCCAAATGGAAGTTTCTGGCCAAACCGTCGAAGCGGTTGTCCGCGAATTTGCGAACTATCGTTTCGGCGAAACCATCGAAGGCGACACGCTGCAAGATGGCGACATCGAAGTGCTGCGTTCGATCGTCGACGTTGCAGTGAATGAACAGGCAAAGATCGACCAAATGACCGACCGCGCTTTGGTTGCAAAATGGCCGATTGATCGCATCGACCCGACCCTGCGTGCATTGTTCCGTGCGGCTGGTTCCGAATTGGTGGCTGGCGACACTCCGCCTAAAGTGGCGATCGTTGAATACGTACAGGTTGCTGAGGCGTTCTTCCCAGAAGGTCGTGAACCTAAATTCGTGAACGCAGTTTTGGACCACATGGCCCGCGAAGCACGTCCCGAGGCGTTCTAACAGGCGGTTCCCCGCCGTTTCCTGCGACAACTCTGCTCATTTGGGCGAATCCCCTTGCAGCGCGAGGGGAAGCGACTACGTTCGGTTTTGTAACGGAGGTGCGACCATGCCCAAACTTATCAAGATGTATATCACTCAGGTGATCATCGGTTTCATCGTCTCGGCGGTGTTTGTGGGTTTGCTACTCTGGTTTAACGTTGCGAACCTCGCGCATCTCGTTGCCAGCTCCAAAGAGGGGCTTTTGGCCGTATTCCTGCTCTGGCTGTTCAACGGCATTGTCTTTGCGGGTGTTCAGTTTGCGATCCGCATCATGAATATGAATGACGATGATGACGAACCGCGCGGTGGTTTGCGTCAGCACAGCATGAATCGTGAGCCTGCTTTGGTGCGTGTGCCAGTTCAGGCGAAACGCACCTATCGTGCGCGCAATCTGCGCAACTAGATCCCGCTTCAAATTCGTTAAGGGGCGTCCACTGGGGCGCCCTTAGTCTTTTTGTGTGGGGAAAGTGGCGAGAACCACAGCAACCGTGCACCCTTTATTCCCGAGGACCTGTTTTTACAGGTGGGCGCCAGATAACCAGGCCAGGGCAAGGACAGAGCCAGCTCCCTCGGATTTGCTTAAGGCCACTGGAATGTAAGGGCTTGCGCACGTGAAGAGCAGAAACTCGCCAAGAGAGCAGATAGTCCTCGGCGTTCCGTCAATCAAGCCCCGCAAGACGACTTGACCAATGTTCACCTATTGTTCATGTTTCGAGCATGACCTTAGAGATGCCAGATGACCGCCTGATGATGCCCGGACAATTGCTTGCCCGTGGTGTCTGTCGGCATTTGCTGACCTATGATTTTGTCACGGTCGAAGAGTTGGTTCCGACCCGCGGCTTACGCGTCGACGTTATGGCACTGGGGCCTAAAGGCGAAATTTGGGTGGTCGAATGCAAATCCAGTCGCGCGGATTTTCAGTCCGACAACAAATGGCAGGGCTATCTGGAATGGTGTGATCGGTTCTTTTGGGCGGTCGATGCCGATTTCCCAACGGACCTTTTACCCGAGGATACAGGCCTGATTATCGCCGACAGTTATGGCGGCGAGGTCGTACGCATGGGGCCCGAATCAAAGCTGGCCCCAGCGCGCCGTAAGGCCATGACTCATAAATTCGCCCGCCATGCAGCCCTTCGGCAGATGGCGGCGCGGGATCCGAAATTTAGCGCTTCTTAGATGCTGCGCGGGCGGCCATTGCAGCAGCGCGCATTTCTTCTGCGATTTCTTCTGCTTCTTCTGGTTCGAAATCCATCGGGATTTCTACACCATCAGCTTCGATGAACAAACGGACCATACCTGCGTCGGTCGGCCCAATCTGGAGATTCGCTTCGATGTCGCGTTCGGTATTGATGCCCATGGTGGCCTCCTGTCTGTCGATGGTCGTGACTATCCCAGCGAATAAGAAACTTGCAAGGGGATGTGAGAAAAAGCGGTGTTAGCCGCTTGCAATCCGTCGGCACACGGTCTAAATCCCGCGCCAGTGCCGCCTTAGCTCAGTTGGTTAGAGCGCTTGATTGTGGATCAAGAGGTCCCCCGTTCGAGCCGGGGAGGTGGTACCATCCCTTACTTGCAGTAGGTTAGCGATCGATGCTGACAGTTTGTGTCAGCGCGCCTGTGCCACGGTCGTAAATGAGGATCGTATCCGCGTCGGTCACAACTGCATACCAGTCCGTGCCTTGGGTAAATGCGACGGCCGAAACACCGGCTGGAAGGGTGACGCGGTCGGGTAAGGGGATCGGATCGGCGTTCAAGCGGATGACAAGCGTGCCGATAAGGACTACGAACCCCGCAATCATCACAATGGCCATCGCCGTGACCAATCGTTTCAGATAGGTGACGAGTGGCTGGTCGCTATCGTTTTCAGGAGCCTGATCCATGGCCCATACCCTTGTATCGTTTACCATCGCGGAAAATCCGCCTCCGCGTCTTGATAAGGCGCTTTCGCGCAATGTGCCAGCCGAGGCCGATCTGAGCCGTTCGCGTCTGGGGCGATTGATCGAAACGGGGGCTGTGACAGTCAACGGGGCTGTTGTGGAAAACCCACGGTTCAAGGTCTCTGAGGGCGATGAAATCACCGTAACCGTCGAAGCGGCCACCGAGAGTGACATCGTTGGTGAAGATATCCCGCTGGTCGTGGTTTATGAGGACGACGATCTGATCGTAATTGATAAACCTGCGGGGATGGTCGTTCATCCCGCACCCGGCACGCCGAACGGAACCGTGGTTAACGCCTTGATCCACCATTGCGGCGATAGCCTTTCGGGTGTCGGCGGTGAAAAGCGCCCTGGTATCGTGCATCGCATCGACAAAGATACGAGCGGCCTTTTGGTTGCTGCAAAGAGCGACCGCGCCCACCATGGCCTCGCCGCGCAATTCGAGGATCACAGCGTCAATCGTCGCTATCTTGCGATTTGTTACGGTGCGCCTGACCAGAATGACCCGCGTATCCACGGCGTCAAAGGGACCAACTTTGAACCTGGCAATATTCTCAAGGTCCAAACCTTCCTCGGTCGCCATAAAACCGATCGCCAGCGGCAAGCGGTGAGTTTTACCCAAGGTCGTCACGCGGTGACACGGGCACGGATTATCGAATCTCTTGGAGTGCCGCCTGTGGCTGCTCTGCTTGAGTGTTGGCTCGAAACAGGTCGCACGCACCAGATTCGTGTGCATATGGCCCACGTCGGACACTCGTTGATCGGTGATCCCGTTTACGGTGGTCGTCGCAAACTGAACGTCAAAGCCATCGGTGAAGCGGGTGCAGAAGCGGCTGCAGCGTTTTCGCGTCAAGCGCTCCATGCAGCAACGTTGGGATTTGAGCACCCTGTCACAGGCGAATGGATCGAATTCGAATCCGATTTGCCCGAGGATATGCAGGCGCTTTTGACCGCTTTGGGCGGTTCATAATCGACTGAAACATCTTTCCCGACTGCGTGACTGCGCCGCTTTGCCCCTAGCAGAGCGACGGAGGCTTGCTACATTTGCGTAGAAGGATCGTTGTTGACCCCTTGAATGGGGATGATAGCGCCACCATATGGATGTTAAGCCCTTAAACATCGAAGGGTTCGAGTGAATTGGGGGATTGGAATGAGTAGTTACACCAACCTGCCGGCACCGTCGCCGGAACAAGGATTGAACCGCTATATGCAGGAAATTCGGCGTTTTCCGATGCTGGAGCCTGAAGAAGAATATATGCTCGCCAAACGGTGGGTGGATCACGAAGACAGCGGTGCGGCACATAAACTTGTGACCTCGCACCTGCGCCTCGCGGCGAAAATCGCGATGGGCTACCGTGGCTATGGTTTGCCGCAGGCCGAGGTGATCTCTGAAGCGAACGTTGGTTTGATGCAGGCGGTCAAACGGTTTGACCCTGAAAAAGGGTTCCGTCTGGCGACCTATGCCATGTGGTGGATCCGTGCGTCTATTCAGGAATACATCCTGCGTTCGTGGAGCCTTGTGAAACTGGGGACAACCTCTGCGCAAAAGAAGCTGTTCTTTAACCTGCGTAAGGCAAAGAACCGCATTGGTGCGCTCGAAGAGGGTGATCTGCATCCTGATAACGTCAAGCGGATCGCAACTGATCTGGGCGTGACAGAGGAAGAAGTGATCTCCATGAACCGCCGTATGTCAGGGGCTGACGCATCGCTGAACGCGACCGTCGGCACTGAGGACGGTAGTTCGACCCAATGGCAAGATTGGCTCGAAGACGAAGATGCCAATCAGGCTGTTGCTTATGAAGAGCACGATGAACTCACCGCCCGTCGCGAGCTGTTGGCGCTGGCAATGGAAGTCCTGAATGACCGCGAGAAAGATATTCTCGTTCAACGTCGCCTTGCCGACGAGACTGTCACTCTCGAGGATTTGTCGGCGCAATATGACGTCAGCCGCGAACGTATTCGCCAGATCGAGGTCCGTGCTTTTGAAAAGCTCCAAAAGCGGATGCAAGAATTGGCTATCGAAAAGGGTATGCTGATCCCAGCATAACCTACTGTTTCCTCCCTCGGCCTTGGCCGCACCTTGCCCTCGGGTTTGGTGCGGTCTAGGTTGTTTTTGTTAGCGCGAACAGGGAGGTCCGCAATGAAATCTGTAAAGTGGGGTATTTTGGGGGCCGCGAAATTCGCGCGAGAACATATGGCTCGGGCGATCCATGCGGCCGAAGGTGCAGAGTTCTACGCGCTCGCTACTTCTAGCGCTGAGAAAGCCGCTGATTTTCAGGCTTTCAACCCGAACCTTGTGATCCATGACAGCTACGATGCGCTTCTCGCTGATCCTGAGGTTGAAGCCGTCTATATTCCGTTGCCGAACCACCTCCATGTCGAATGGACGCTCAAGGCGCTGGCTGCAGGCAAACACGTTCTTTGCGAAAAGCCGATGGCGATGAAAGAGGCGGATTTTGACGCGATCATCGCTGCACGTGATGCGTCGGGTCTTTTGGCGGCTGAGGCCTATATGATCGTTCACCACCCGCAATTCACCCGCGCCAAAGAACTGCTCGCAAGCGGTGTGATCGGTGATCTGATGCTTGTGGATACCGTGTTCAGCTTTAACAACGCGGAGGACACCAACAACATCCGAAACAAACCTGAAACAGGTGGCGGTGCATTGGGCGATATCGGTGTTTATGCCTTTGGCTCGGCCCGTTTTGTGACTGGCGAGGAACCTGTCAGCATCCGCAACGCGCATATCGTTCGCGAAAATGGCGTCGATGTGTTCACCCAAGTCATGGCCGAATTCCCATCGTTTGCCTATCAGGGCACCGTGTCGATGCGCATGGCGAACCGTCAGCACATCACGTTCCACGGGACTGCGGGCCATATCACTCTCACGGCACCGTTCAATGCGGGCGTCTACGACATTGCCGAACTCATCCTCGAAGCACCTGCAACCGAACGCCATGTTGAACGCTGGCCGACGGTGAACCAGTATGTGCTTCAGGTCGAAAACTTTGGCAAAACGATCCGCACAGGCGCTGCCTATCCATGCCCGCTGGAGTTCAGCCGTGGCACACAGGCGATGACCGATATGGTTCTGGCGGCTGAGTAGCGCTTAATTCAGACGGGCGCGCAGCACGCGGAGCATGTTGCCGCCCATCACCTTTGCGATGGTGTCATCGTCCAGACCACGGTTCATTAGCGCCGTCGTTAATGAGGGCAGTTCGGAGGTATCGAACGCCGTTTCAACCGATCCGTCAAAGTCCGATCCCAGCGATACGTGATCCTCACCCACCGCTGCAATCGCAGCGACGATCATGTCTGCGATGCCCTCGGGCGTTATGTCCCCGCAGACCACATCCGCCCAATATCCCATGCCGATCACGCCGCCCGTTCCCGCAATCTGGCGCATCAAAGCATCAGGGAAGTTACGTTTGACAGGGCAATGACCGTGGAGCCCGCCGTGGCTGACCACAATCGGCACATCGGTCATGGCCAGAACATCGCGGGCGACCTGTTCGGACGAATGAGCGAGGTCGATGATCCAGCCGTCAGCCACGGCTTTCTGAACCACTTGTTTACCAAATTCGGTAAGGCCGTGGTTCCCTGTGCCATGCAGTGATCCGCCGAGTTCGTTGTCGAAGAAGTGCTGTAACCCGATAAGTCGATAGCCCGCGGCGTAAAGCACATCCATATTTGCCAATTCGCCCTCCAAGGGATGCCCGCCTTCGATCCCCAAGAGGCCAGCGGTGACCTCTGACCCTGCCGCACGTTCCGCAATCACGGCGTCCAGCTCGGCTTTTGTTGTCACAATATACAGCTGATCCGGGGCGTCTTCGGCAAATGCATGAAGTTTTTCAGACTGGTAGAGCGCCCGTTCCAATAGGCTGTTCCACGTGCGCGGCGGCCACAACTGACCGATGGCCAAGAGCGTGATGTTGTCGAGCGCATCGCCCGAGTTTTCGTCGTAGTTCTGACCTGCAGGGGATTTCGTGACGGCGGTGAACATTTGGACCGCAACATTGCCTTCGGTCAAACGTGGCAGGTCGACTTGGCCATAGTCACCGCGTTCAGTCAGGTCGCGGTTCCATAACAGGCTATCGGCGTGCCAATCTCCAATGATGAGGTTGGCGTGCAGCGCAGCACCTGCGTCGGACACAGGGTAGGGGGCGTGTGCGATCACATTGTTACGGGACTTTTCGACGTAGGCTGGCGCGAACGTGAAGAACCCGACCGCCCCGATGACGATCAAAATCAGCACGATGTCCAAGAGACGTTTGATGATCCGCAGCATAAGAAAACCCTCCCCCAAGTTGTGGAGGAGGGTGCGTTAGCCAATCCATTCGCGCAAGCGAAACCTCGGGGAAACTGTTAGTCTTCCATGGCTTCTAATTCGTCGATGAAGCCTTCGATCATCGACAGACCTTTGTTCCAGAACGCTGGATCGGACGCATCTAGGCCGAAGGGTTCGAGCAGTTCTTTGTGGTGCTTGGATCCACCGGCAGACAGCATGTCGAAATACTTGTCCTTAAACGCCTCGCCCTGTTCGGTATAAGCCGTGTAGAGCGCATTCACTAGGCTATCACCAAAGGCGTAGGCGTAGACGTAGAACGGCGAATGCACGAAGTGCGGGATATACGCCCAGAACGTCTCATATCCTGGCATGAATTCGAAAACAGGGCCGAGGCTCTCGCCCTGAACGCTCATCCACAGCGCGTTGATATCCTCGGGCGTCAATTCGCCGTCGCGACGGGCCGCGTGGAGTTTGCATTCGAAGTCGTAGAAAGCGATCTGACGGACGACCGTGTTGATCATGTCCTCAACCTTGCCCGCCAGCATCACTTTGCGTTCGGTGTCATCCTTTGCGCCTGCCAGAAGTTTGCGGAAGGTCAGCATTTCGCCAAACACTGATGCGGTTTCAGCAAGTGTTAGGGGCGTGTCTGATAGGAATTCGCCTTGTTTTGCAGCAAGTACCTGATGGACGCCGTGCCCCAGTTCATGAGCCAAAGTCATCACGTCCCGAGGCTTGCCCAGATAGTTCAGCATGACATAGGGGTGCACGGTCGTGACGGTCGGGTGTGCAAATGCACCGGGGGCCTTGCCTGCTTTGACTCCTGCGTCGATCCAGCCCTTGGTAAAGAATGGTTCAGCAATATCGGCCATGCGCGGGTCAAAGGCGCCGTAGGCATCCATGACGATTTTCTCGGCTTCGTCCCATTTGACGGTGCGATCCGCTTCCATCGGCAGAGGCGCATTACGGTCCCAGACCTGCAGTTTTTCGAGTCCCATCCACTTTGCCTTGAGCGCGTAGTAACGGTGGGATAGGCGCGGGTAGGCTTCAACAACAGCGGTACGCAGCGCTTCGACCACTTCTGGTTCAACGTGGTTTGACAGGTGCCGCGCCATCTGGGGGCTTTCGAACCCACGCCAGCGATCGTCGATCTCTTTCTCTTTTGCCAGCGTGTTGTGAACGCGGGCAAAGGTTTTGATGTTTTCGCCAAAGACACGCGCCAATTCACGCGCACCTTTCTCGCGCTCGTCACGGTTTTGATCGGACAGCAGGTCCAGCGTCGCTTCGATGTTTTTCTCTTCACCGTCGATCGTGAATTTCAGGCCTGCGATGGTTTCATCGAAAAGTTTGTTCCAAGCGGTCGATCCCACCACAGAGGCATCGTGCAGGTATTTCTCTAACTCATCCGAAAGCTGATAAGGCTTCATCGCGCGCATACGGTCGAGAACAGGTTTATAGCGCGCGAGGTCAGCGTTGGATGCCATAAGCGCGTCGTAATGGGCGTCCTCAATGCGATTGAACTCAAGGCTCCAGAACACGAGCGGCGTCGTGAAGGTCGTGATTTTGTCCTGACAGTCAGACATGAATTTCGCGCGACCCGCGTCGGTGGTCAGCTGATAATAACGCAGCCCTGCATAAGACATGATGCGGCCCGCGATCTCGCTAATCTTTTCGTTACGCTGGATGGCGGTCAGCAGTTCGTCTGCGGATAGGGTGGCGAGCTTGCCTTCATAATCGGCAGCGAATGCGGCACATTCCCCTTCGAGCCATGCCATGTCCCGTTTCAATTCCGCGCTATCGTCAGCGGTATAGAGGTCGGTCAGGTCCCATTCAGGCAATTGGCCAAGGTCTTTGCCGCCCGAAGGGTTGGCGTCGAAAACACGGGTCTTTGCGAACATGACGGATCCTTTTCTTTATCTGTTGATCAACAGATAGTCGCGGTGACCGACAGATAAAAGGCTCAGGCAGGTTCGGGGATGTTTGAATCGGTCAGATGTGCGTGAAAATGTGCGGCGAGCAGGGTAAAGGCCGCCTCGCGGATCGCAGGTCGCTCCATCAGAATTTCGTGTTGTGCCCCGTCGAACATATGGAGCATGCCGTTGGCCCAATGCTGCATGATGGCTCTAACCGCGTTGGAATCGACGATCGATTCATCTGTGCCGAGCAGAGTGATCGTCGGGATCGGCGGCGGGGTCATGTCGCCGAGGGCGCTCATTTCCACCATCGCCTCGTGGAGCCACTGCATTGTCGGCCCACCCAAGGCCAAATCAGGCATCAATTCCACCTGACGTTTCATGAAGTTGAACATCGATTTATCGGTGGTCAGGCTGTTGCCCTCAAACGGCGCACGGGCGACGTATGTTTCCTCGAGCTGCCCAGGTGCCAAAGTGCGCGATAGCCCAATAGGTCGAGCGAGCGAAGTCAGCCCCCACGCAACGGGTTTGATAAAGGGCGCGAATTTGATGCCCCACATAGGTGCAGAGAAAACGGCAGCCTTAACCGGCAGCCTGTTGTGCAAGGCGCGGAGGCCAATGCATCCCCCCATCGAATGAGCCAAGAGAAAGAACGGCTCAGGGCAGGATTGTGCGCGAGCATAGGCAACGACCGCATCCACATCGTGCTGGTAGTCTGAGAATTTCTCCACATGCCCCAATAGGCGGTTCGGTAAGGCGCGGTCTGATAGCCCCTGACCGCGCCAATCTATGGCAATGACGTCGAGCCCCTGATCCAGCAGAAGCCCGGCGTCCTTGCCATATTTTTCAACGTATTCAGTGCGCCCCGGAAATAACAGCACGGTGCCTTTGGACCCGTCGCGGTGCCAATGGCCCACGCGAATCGTGACATCGTCTTTGGTGGTTAACCAAGCGGCGGACCCACCATCAGGGCCTTCCGCTAAATCGTTAAAAAGGGGCGCAATCTGAGACATCTTAAGCGAGCACGCCCGCGAGTTTCATCGCGGTGCCCATATCGCCGTCCACCGACAGTTTGCCTGTCATGAACGCTGTGGTGGCGTTCTCTTCACCATCCAAGATCGCTTTGAACGTTTCTGCAGAAGCGGTGAGAGTCACATCGGTGTCATCGTCGCCTGCGTGAACGCCCGATCCGTCAATAACCAGTGCGCCTTCGCCTTCGATGACAAATTTAGCCGAACCGTCAAAGCCTTCAGATCCCAGTTTTTCGGTCAGGGCTGCTACGGCCTCGGTCACGATATCGCTCATTTTAATACCTTTCGTCGATGTGTTCACGCCGCCACTGGCGGACGGCGGTGTTTCCGCTACAGTATTGTTATGAGCGTATTGAAACAGTCTAGCAAACTTACCGTTGCGGCACTGATGGTTGCAGTGGGGATTTCCGGACCCGCTAGGGCGGATTCGGCGGTCGTGGATGATTTGTTCGAACAGCTTCAGGACGCTGATCCGTCAGATTGGTCCCGAATTGAGGGTCAAATCTACGAGGAATGGAGCAAGAGCGGCTCTGCCACGATTGATTTGCTAGTGCGGCGGGGCAGTGCTGCGATTGAGGCGGGCGATTTTGCAGCAGCGATTGAACATTTCACAGCGGCCATTGACCATGATCCGACCTTTGCTGAGGCATATAATGGTCGCGCGACGGCTTATTATTTGACGAACCAGATCGGTCCCTCACTCGATGATATTCGCGAGACGCTCGTTCTTAATCCACGTCACTTTGGGGCGATGAGCGGGTTTGCGGTCATCCTCGAAGAACTCGACCGCCCCAAAGAGGCGCTTGAGGTCTATGAGCAGATTCTTGATCTGGTCCCCGCCGCTACAAATGTGCAAGAAGCCATTGAGCGATTGAAACTCGACCTTGAAGGACAGACCCTCTGACCTTCCGCACCGCCGGGGATGCACATGACGACGCCTTCGCGCATCACGGCCGTTTTAGGCCCCACCAACACGGGTAAAACGCATTACGCGATTGAACGGATGTTGGCCTATCCGACAGGGATCATCGGCCTGCCGCTACGCCTTTTGGCGCGCGAGGTCTATGATCGGATCGTTGAAAAACGCGGTGCGATGGTGGTGGCATTGATCACGGGCGAGGAGCGTATCGTGCCGCCCCGCGCCAAATATTGGGTCTGCACCGTCGAAGCGATGCCCCCCGGGATGGGCTGTGATTTTCTGGCGGTTGATGAGATCCAGCTTTGCTCTGATCCTGAGCGCGGCCACATCTTCACCGACCGTTTGATGAACGCCCGTGGGTTGAAAGAGACTGTTTTCCTTGGCTCTGAAACCATGCGCAACGCAATTGCCGCCATGGTGCCCGATGCGCAGTTCATGAAGAAGGACCGTTTTTCGACCCTTACCTACGCAGGTTCGAAAAAGATAAGTCGGATGCCAGCAAGAACTGCGATTGTCGGGTTTTCGGTCGAAAATGTGTATGCGATTGCTGAGCTTCTTCGCAGAACTAAAGGCGGTGCCGCTGTTGTTATGGGCGCGCTGTCGCCGCGAACCAGAAACGCTCAGGTTGAAATGTATCAGAACGGGGACGTGGACTACCTTGTTGCGACTGATGCGATAGGTATGGGTCTGAACCTCGATATTAATCATGTCGCGTTCTCTGCTCTCACAAAGTTCGACGGGCAGCGTATGCGGTATCTCGAACCTGACGAGTTGGCGCAAATCGCGGGACGCGCTGGTCGCCACATGACGGATGGCACCTTTGGTGTGACGGGAGAGGCGCATGATCTCGATGATGAGGTCGTCAAAGCGATTGAGAACCACCAGTTCCGCCCGATTAAGAAACTGCAGTGGCGGAATGGGCGGCTTCAGTTTGGATCGGTGACACGGTTGATCCAGACACTCGAACAGCGCACCGACGATCCTTGGCTGACGCGGGTGAGGGAATCAGATGACCTCGCCGCGCTGCGAAACCTGTCGCAGGACGCCGAAGTTGTCGCACGAGCGTCCGATGGGCCGTCCGTTCAATTGTTGTGGGACGTCTGCCGCATTCCCGATTTCCGCGGAATTTCGCGCAATGAACATGCGAACCTGTTGCGCGAGATCTTCAACTTTCTTCACCAGCATGGACAGGTGCCTGATGATTGGTTTGCGCGGCAAGTGAAGCGCATTGATCGGACAGACGGGGACATTGACACGCTGTCAAAACGATTGGCCTATATCCGCACTTGGACTTATGTGGCGCAACGCCGCGAGTGGCTCAGGGACGAAACCCATTGGCGTGACGCGACTCGCGCTGTAGAAGACCGACTATCTGACGCGTTGCACGACGCGTTAACGCAAAGATTTGTGGACCGGCGGACCAGCGTATTGCTTCGCCGGCTCAAGCAGAAGGAGGGCCTTGTGGCCGAAGTAAACGATCAGGGTGAAGTAACTGTTGGCGGTGAATACGTCGGCAAGTTGGAAGGCTTCCGTTTCCGTATGGACAAAACTGGCAGCCCAGACGAGGCCAAGACCCTGCGTCAGGCGTCGGTTCAGGCATTGGCACCGCAGTTCCATCTGCGCGCAGACCGTTTCTACAACGCGCCGGACACCGAAATTGACTACACCGAACAGGGTGGTCTGATGTGGGGTGAACACGCGGTTGGTAAACTGGTCGCGACCCAAGACGCGATGAAGCCGCAGGTCGTTGCCTTTGTTGACGAAGAAGCTGGCGATGACGTGGCCCAAAAGGTTCAGCGTCGTCTGCAACACTTCATCGACCGCAAGATCGCTGCACTGTTCGAACCTATGCTGAACATGCAGCGTGACGAGGCCCTGTCTGGTATGGCCAAAGGCTTTGCGTTCCGTCTGGCCGAAGGTTTCGGTATTTTGCCTCGTGGCGAAGTTGCTGATGACGTTAAGCAACTCGACCAAGATGCCCGTGGCGCGCTGCGTAAACACGGCGTTCGCTTTGGTCAGTTCACCATTTTCATGCCGCTTTTGCTGAAACCTGCGCCGACACGTCTGCGTCTGGTTCTCTGGTCGCTGGCAAACAAACTCGATGAATTCCCCGAAGCTCCGCCTCCGGGTTTGGTGACTGTGCCTGCGTCCAAAGACGCGGAGCCGGGTTACTACGCGATGGCGGGCTATCGTGCTGCTGGTGAACGCGCTGTGCGTATCGACATGCTGGAACGTCTCGCGGACATGCTGCGCGATAAAGACAGCCGTGGCGGGTTCGAAGCGAACCCTGACATGCTGTCGATCACGGGTATGACGCTCGAACAGTTCGCTGACCTGATGCAAGGTCTCGGCTACAAGGCCGAACGTGGTGAGCGTGCAAAGGTAAAAGCGTCCGACGCCGCAAAGCCCGAAGCCGAAGCGACCGAAGAAGTTGATGCTGAGGTTGCCGAGACGCCAGCAGAGGTTGCGCCCGAGGAAATGGAAGTCTTCTTCACATTTACTTGGGGTGGTCGCCCAGCTGGCGCACGTCGTCAGGGCGGTAAACCGCAGGGCCAGCAAGGCAAACCGCGCCGCGAAGGTGGCAAAGGTGGCCCGAAAGGCAAGGGCGGCAAGGGCGGCAACAAGCCTCAGTCGTTCGAAGCGAAGCCTCGCAGAGAAAAACAGATCGACCCGAACAACCCGTTCGCGGCCGCACTGTCGGGCTTTAAGGCCAAGTAAGGCGTGGACGATCCGCGGCCCACTATCCGCATCGACAAATGGCTCTGGCATGCGCGTTTTTTCAAGACGCGCACGCTAGCTGCCGATGTGGTCAAACAGGGCAAGGTGCGGATCGACAGCCAACCCATTTCCAAACCAGCGCGTATGGTGGGTCCAGACAACGTTCTGACCTTTGCCCAAGGGCACGATATCCGTGTTGTTCGAATCCTTGCGATCGGAGAACGGCGCGGTCCAGCCCCCGAAGCGCAGACGCTCTACGAAGATTTGGCGCCGATCATCAAAGACACATCAGAAAAAGCTCCCAAAAATCCCGCATTTGATGGGAAAGGACGCCCTGGAAAACGCGAGAGACGGAACATGGCGTCGCATCTGGGCTCTGACGATCCATTCGCGCTTGAATGATTGGGCAGGGCGGTCTAGCAAGGCGCCCGAACATCATAGGACCGATCCATGACCTACGTCGTTACGGAAAACTGCATTGCCTGCAAATACACAGACTGCGTTGAAGTCTGCCCAGTAGACTGTTTCTACGAAGGCGAGAATTTCCTCGTCATCCATCCCGATGAATGCATCGATTGCGGCGTTTGCGAGCCGGAGTGCCCTGCAGACGCAATCCGTCCGGACACTGAGCCGGATATGGAAAAATGGGTTGAATTCAACCGCAAGTATTCGGAAATTTGGCCTGTTATCACGGCCAAGAAAGACCCGATGCCGACCGCAGAAGAGATGGACGGCAAGCCTGGCAAGATGGAACTCTTCTCTGAGGCTCCTGGCGAAGGCAACTGATCTGATTCGACTGAGTTGATTCGAGGCGATTCTGTCCACGCGATAGAATCGCCTTGTTTTATATGGGGCTAGGCGGTTTGCCCCTGCTGCGGTGCGGCGCTTCCAAGAAGTCGTATTTTGTGATATAAGTTTTACAAATGCTGCCGGAAAACTGACCCATCCCTATATCCAACTTACCCCGACGGAGGCTTTTGCCCCGCCGGCCTTTGTGACTGTTTGCGGTCGGCCCATAGGAAGGACGAAAATGACCAAATCCAAGAAGAACGACTTCAGCCCGAACGAATTTGTGGTCTATCCCGCTCATGGCGTTGGCCAGATCGTGAACATCGAAAAGCAGGAAGTCGCTGGGTTCGAACTCGAAATGTTCGTGATTTCCTTCGAAAAAGACAAAATGACTCTTCGCGTGCCGACAAACAAGGCAACCGAAGTGGGGATGCGTAGCCTGTCGTCGCCTGACGTTGTCGCTCATGCGATGAAAACCCTGAAGGGTAAGGCGAAGGTGAAGAAAGCGATGTGGTCGCGTCGCGCTCAGGAATACGAACAGAAGATCAACTCTGGCGATTTGATCGCGATTGCTGAGGTTGTTCGTGACCTGCATCGCGCAGACGATCAGCGCGAGCAGTCTTATTCTGAGCGTCAGTTGTACGAAGCTGCGCTCGAGCGCCTGACCCGCGAAATCGCGGCTGTCGGTGGTCATAACGAACAAGACGCTGCAAAAGAAATTGATAGCGTTCTGGTTGGCCGCGCCGCCTGATTTGTTGATATATTCATGATGGAAGAGCCGCGCAAATTGCGCGGCTTTTTCGTTTTTAATTCATGGGTGCGCTGCCCCCAAATCCCCCGAGATATTAACGGCACAAAGGCAGGTTAAAAGAGGCTGCCTTGTTCTGGTGGTTTTGGCTTCTTGGCCTTGGGGGTAGCTTTTGGGGTGTCGTCGAGCGTGATCCGTCCGTCCGCGAACTGGATTTCTAGTGCGTTGGCGGACTTCGCTTCTTTGGTGGTTGTGATGACTTTGTCGCCGTCGCGGATCACGGCGTAGCCCCGTTGCAGCGTAGATTCGTAGCCGAGGGTCAGGCGTAGGCGGTCCAATGCGATTAGCTTTGCCTTGCGATCTGCGAGATCGCGGTTCGCGTGGTCGGTCAGTCGGCGGGCAAGCGGGATGAGCCGTTCCGACAAAAGGGCTGTTTTCTCTTTCAGAGCAGAGGGGCGGATACGGCTGGTCAATGCCGTGAAATCACGGCGCTGCTGACGTGTTCCGCGAGACAGGGCAGGTGCCAGTCGAGCCGAACGATCATCGAGGCGGCGATTTTGTTCAGCGATCCGGTTTGTCAGGACCGACGGGCGGAGATGACCTGAAGCCTCGGTCAAATTGAGGCGCTTTTGGCGGGTGAAGTCCCGCAATGCATTGTCGAGTTTGTCGGACAGGATATCCAACCGCTGGCTCGGCCCTTCGAGAAGGTCGATCGCTTTGGGCATGGCGCGGGACAGGTCAGCCAAGCGTTGTTGGCGCAACGCAACGGCCTGCGTTCCAGAACGGGTGAGGCGCATTCCCTGATTTTCGACCCAGTTCAAAAGTTCTAGGCGCACAGGTACAGCCAATTCAGCTGCTGCCGTCGGGGTTGGCGCGCGCATGTCCGAAGCATAGTCGATCAGCGTCGTGTCAGTTTCGTGGCCCACCGCAGAGATCAATGGGATCTGGCTCGCGGCTGCGGCGCGAACAACGATTTCCTCGTTAAAGCCCCAGAGGTCTTCGATGCTGCCACCACCGCGGGCGACGATGATGACGTCTGGTCGGGGGAGTGCGCCACCCGGTGTCATATGGTTGAACCCTTCGATGGCGTGGGCGACCTGAGGGGCGCAGTCCTTGCCTTGGACGGCGACGGGCCAAACGAGTACTTTGCGCGGGAAACGATCCCGCAAACGGTGAAGGATATCGCGGATGACTGCACCAGTTGGGGACGTCACAACGCCGATGACTTCGGGCAGGTAGGGAAGGGGGCGTTTGCGTTCAGTCGCGAACAGCCCTTCAGCAGCGAGCGCTGCTTTGCGTTTTTCCAACATTGCCATAAGAGCACCAGCACCCGCAGGGCGAATGTCTTCGACGTTGAGCTGGTATTTCGATTGCGGCCCAAAGGTCGTCAGTCGGCCAGTGGCGACAACCTCCATCCCTTCTTCGGGCATGTGGGATAGCTTGGAAACTTGGCCTTTCCAGCTGACCGAGGCGATAACGCTACGGTCATCTTTGAGGTCGAAATACATGTGACCCGTGCGGGCAATGACCACGCGGCCAACCTCGCCTTTGACACGGACGTTGCCAAATTCACCTTCGAGCGTGCGTTTGATCGCCCCGGAAATTTCCGAGACGGAAAATTCATGTGCGTTGTCGTTAGGCTCTTCGAAAAGGTCCATCTGCTCGCCCTTGTTATATTCGTCCTGCAACCTTAGAACGCCCGCAAGCAAAGGCCAAGCGGAGGGCGCAATGAACATCCTAATTTTGGGTAGTGGTGGACGTGAACATAGTCTTGCTTGGGCTGTGAAACAGAACCCGAAATGTGATCGACTGATCGTTGCGCCAGGGAACGCTGGTATTGCGCAAATCGCCGAATGTGCGGCAATCGACATTCTGGATGGTGATGTTGTTGCGACCTTCGCCGAAGAGAACGCGATTGATTTCGTTATCATCGGGCCTGAGGCACCTTTGGCCGCCGGCGTCGCTGACCGCCTACGCGAGGCTGGACTAAAGGTGTTTGGTCCGTCCAAGGCTGCTGCACAATTGGAAGCGTCTAAAGCCTTTACTAAAGCAATCTGTGACGCGGCGAATGCACCGACAGCGGCTTATGGGCGCTTTACGTCGGCGCCTCCAGCGAAGGACTACATCCGCGAACAGGGCGCGCCGATCGTGGTTAAGGCCGACGGTCTAGCTGCGGGTAAAGGCGTGATCGTTGCGATGAACGAACAAGACGCGCTGGATGCCATAGACGATATGTTCGGTGGTGAGTTCGGTGACGCTGGCGCTGAGGTCGTGATCGAAGAGTTTATGGACGGCGAAGAGGCGTCCTACTTTCTCCTCGTGGATGGTGAAAACGTGCTGCCGATTGGAACTGCCCAAGACCACAAACGTGTGGGCGACGGCGACACTGGTCCGAACACGGGCGGGATGGGGGCGTATTCGCCTGCACCTGTTTTGTCCGATGAGGTTGCCGCAAAAGCTCTGAACGAAATCGTTATTCCGACCATGAAAGCGATGAAAGATCAGGGCATGCCCTATCAAGGCGTCCTTTATGCGGGTCTGATGATCAAAGACGGGCAACCTCGACTGGTTGAATACAACTGCCGGTTCGGTGACCCTGAATGTCAGGTTCTGATGATGCGCTTGGGTGGTCAGGCTCTCGATCTGATGCTTGCTTGCTCTGAGGGCCGTTTGAACGAAGTTCAGGCGCAATGGGCCGATGATCACGCGCTCACCGTCGTAATGGCGTCGAACGGCTATCCGGGCGCCTATCAGAAAGGTACCGTGATTAAGGGGCTGGGCGACTTGCCTGAAACCAGCAGCGAATATTGCTTCCATGCGGGCACCGCCGAAAAAGACGGCGCGATTGTTGCGACGGGTGGGCGTGTTCTGAACGTAACCGCACGTGGTGCGACCTTGGCTGAGGCCCGCGCGCGCGCCTATGCGATGGTAGAGCAGATCGACTGGGTCGAAGGTTTCTATCGTAGCGATATCGGCTGGCGGGCACTCTGAAATTTCAGTCTCAAGCGAGGTTGAAGTCAGCCTCGCTTGGTACTTGAAGCCCTTGTTTTGGCGGGCCAAGCGGGTCGTTGAGCGCCGCAACCACGGCCTCGGCTAGAAACGCGCCAGCGCGTGCGACATCTTCGCGTAGGGTGAGGATGTTGGGGTTGCAGAACCTTAGGATCGACGTTGCCTCTTTGCCAAAGATGTCGACGTGCCGTCCTGCCTCTTTGGCACCTGCGGCGGCGGCCATTGCTGCAACACCCGATGCGGTTATCAACGCATCGACATCTGGGTTGTCCTTCAGCCGTAGTGCAATCGCAGCTCGAATTTCGTTAATCCGTGCGTCGCTATCGACATCATCCAAAACTGTCAGCGAGACGCCACATTCTGTGGCAGCGGCCAAGGCCCCGTCTATCATGTGAGTTGCGTAAAGCTGGTCCCGTTTCGGCGCGAGGAGTGCGATGCATTTGCGCCCACGCGCTGCCAAGTGGCGAACGGCAAAGTCCCCAAATGCCGCGTTGTCATAGTCGAAGTAGGCATGACGTTCGGACATATTGGTGCGTCCGTGGGTGGCAAAGGGAAATTGCTTCTCCAATAGATACGCGACACGAGGATCGTCCGCTTGGGTTCTGTTTAGGATCACTGCATCCGCCAGCCTATTCTCGACGATCTGCCGAATGGGCTTCATCGGGTCATCGTCCGGTAGATAAGGCGTAACGTTTAGGTGATAAGGCGTCTCTCGCAAGGCGCGAGCGATTGATCCGATAAGCTGTGCGGTATGGGGCATCAGTTCGGAATCTGGCGCGAGGATCAGGCTGATCACCAGCGTTTTGCCTGTCCGCAGTCGAACCCCAGCACGATTGGGCACATAGCCAATCTCTGCGGCGATTTCTCGGATCTTTTTCTTCGTTTTTTCGCTGATGTCGGGGGCATCACTGAGGGCACGTGATACCGTTGGGATCGCCAATCCGCTTAGTTTTGAAATCGTTTTGAGTGTGGGTTTCCCTGTGACCTGCGCGGCATTCGTGTCGGTGTTCTTTCGCGCGTCGGTCATGTTTCAAAGGTTCCTTTTATTCCTATTGTTGGACCCTACATAAACGTTATAGAAAAATCTATAACGTTTTAGATTTTAGAATCCCGCTAAAGGAGCACCTGAAATGGCGACCCAATCGATTGAAGCTATCGTGGACGAGATGACGCTTGAAGAACAAGTCGCCATTCTGGCGGGGGCAGATTTTTGGTCAACGCCAGAGAACGAACGCCTCGGCATTGCAAAGATGCGCGTCACCGATGGCCCGAATGGAGCGCGCGGGGGCGGATCGTTGTTCGGTGGCGTTACAGCCGCAGCTTTCCCTGTCGGTATCGCGATTGGCGCCTCGTGGGACCCTGAATTGGCCGAACAGATTGGCAGCGCCATTGCGGATGAGGTGAAATCAAAATGTGCGCATGTCGCTTTGGCCCCTACGATTAACCTACATCGTGGGGTGACCAACGGGCGAAATTTCGAATGTTATTCTGAGGACCCAGAACTCACCTCGGCTCTCGCGGTCGGGTATATTCGTGGTCTGCAGTCCAAGGGTGTCGCCGCATCACCGAAACATTTCGTCGGCAACGAAAGCGAGATTGAGCGCACGACCATCAGTTCCGATATCGACGAGCGCACCATGCGCGAGCTTTATCTGCGCCCGTTCGAGGATGCTGTGAAAAAGGCGGGCACTTGGGCGATCATGTCTTCCTACAACCGTTTGAACGGCACCTACACTGCTGAAAACGAATGGCTGCTCACCGATGTGCTGCGCAAAGAGTGGGGTTACGACGGCATCGTCATGTCTGACTGGTTTGGGTCGCGTAGCACCGCGCCGACCGTCAACGCGGGGCTCGATCTAGAAATGCCTGGTCCGACCCGTGATCGTGGTGACAAACTAGTGGCTGCCGTTCATTCGGGTGAGGTGAGCCGCGAAACAGTGCGCTCTGCGGCCCTAAATATGCTGCGTCTCATGGAACGGGTGGGGAGCCTCAACGACACGACCCCGTTCAGAGAACGCGCGGATGATCTGCCCGAACACCGCGCCTTGATCCGTAAGGCGGGGGCGGAAGGCATGGTTATGCTCAAAAACGATGGTGTTTTGCCGCTGTCGCCCGAGGCTAAGGTCGCTTTGATCGGTCCGAACGCCAAAGAGGTTAAGATCATGGGTGGCGGCTCTGCCCAGTTGAACCCGCACTATATGGTGTCGCCCTTTGACGCGCTTCTGGCCCGCATTGGGGCTGAAAACCTCAGCTTTACCAAGGGCTGCACCAATCACCGTTGGGAACCGATCCTGACGGGTGATTTCGAACTTTCGTTCTATCGTGGTCACGACCTCACTTCCGAACCCGCCCATACTCAATCGATGGATAGTGTGAATGCCTTCTGGGTCCCGCCCTTCGCGGGCGGTCAGGTCGATCCGACCAACTTTGCGGCTAAGATTACGGGCACTTATACTCCGACCACATCGGGTATTCATCACATCGGTGCACATGCTGCGGGTTATGCACGTGTCTATGTGGATGGCGAATTGATCGTGGATTGCTGGGAGGATGCATGGACCAAAGGGCGCACCTTCTTTGAAGAAGGGAATGATGAAGTCGTCGGTGCGGTCGAGCTAACGGCGGGTCGCGCCCATGACATTCGGATCGAGTTCCGTTCGAAAACGCCTGACAACCTGAACCATTCTGCGTTGCGTGTTGGTATTTCTGTGCCGATGACCGAGGCTGATATTGCGCAGGCGGCTGAGATTGCAGCGCAGGCAGATGTGGCTGTCGTTGTGATTGGGCGTTCGGGCGAATGGGATACCGAAGGCTGGGATATGGAGGATATCCACCTTCCCGGTCGTCAGAATGAATTGGTCGCTGCGGTAACGGCAGCCAATCCGAATACGGTCGTGGTTCTACAGACGGGTGGGCCGGTTGAAATGCCTTGGGTCTCTGATGTCGCAGCGATTTTGCAAGCGTGGTATGGCGGGCAAGAGGCGGGTAACTCTATTGTTGATGTTCTCTATGGGGACGCGGAGCCCGCAGGGCGTTTACCCCAGACCTTCCCAATCAAGCTGTCGGACAATCCAGCCCATTCGCAAGATCCTGAGATCTATCCCGGTCTTAATGGCCATGTTCGATATGCCGAAGGGGTGATGACTGGATACCGCCACTACGAAAAGCACGGTATCGCACCGATGTTCCCGTTCGGCTTTGGCCTGTCTTACACGGACTTCGATCTTGGACAGATGGACCTATCAGAAGTCGGTGACGACGTCATTTGCACGATCCCTGTCACCAATACTGGGGCGCGGTGCGGTTCAACGGTTGTGCAGGTCTACGTTGGCGATCTCGAAGCTTCGGTCGAACGGCCAGCGCGAGAGTTGAAAGCCTTTGCGAAAGTTGCCCTAGACGCAGGTGAAACCAAGATCGTTCGGATGACACTGCAGCCAAGGGCCTTTGCGTTCTTTGACGTGACCGCGGGACAATGGCGCATTGAGGCGGGCAGCTTTACCGTTGAAGCGGGTTTTTCTGCTGCAGATATCCGTAGCATAGCGACCGTTCAGCGCGATGATGCGCTGATCCCTGTCTGATCACATACCAAAGTTATCGCAAATCAATTCACGGGCCACGGGCGAGAGTTCATAGACAACCGTGCCCGTGGCGGTGTCGATGTCATTCATAAAGACGGCCATGAGACGCCCGTCCATGTCGTAGTAGGTCCAGCATTGGGGTGTGGGGTCAAAGTCGTAAACGAAACAAATCTCGCCGTTCTCTTCGTGCCAATTCCCCGGCTCGCAGGTGTTGTCTCCCCAACTCCATAAAACGCGGCGGTCGGGGAGGTAGCGTTCTAAGCCATAGGGCGTTTCGCCGTCATATCCAAAGTCGAGCGTCTTGCCTTCGACGCGGGCTTCGAATTCGTCGGCTGTCAGGGCTGTTTGTGCCGAAACGGGCAGGGCGCAGAGGGCGAGGATGAATGTGATGATCCACATGATGCGAGTGTCCCCTGTTTTCCGTCTACGCTCAATTCAGGTTTTGGTGACCGACCGCCATTTTGCTGCGCGTGGGTCCATGATCTTGCGCCAGAACCGTGGATACAGCGCGACGCAGGCCATAACGGGGAGCGATCGCGGCAGCATAGGATTTTCACCCAGCTCCAACGCAGGGTAAGGGCGGGCAGGGTGCGCGTGATGGTCCGAATGCCGCGGGGCATTCAGCATAAGGGCTGATGAAAACCAATGCGGACTGTTCCAGCTGTGACGACCTGCGACAGGTTCAGCTTTACCATCCTCAGCTACAAACCTTTGGAGGCCGTAATGTTGAACATAGTCCGACATCAGCAACTGCACTTGGGCAAAGCCAGCGATTGCGAGATACCAGAGGAGTCCAATCCTGCCGCCAATCAAATAAGCTGCGCAGAACATCAAAATCGCCCCGCCGATGTAGGTGATGTAGGGATGCAGCCACGAGGCCCGCTCCGCACGTTTCAACCGCTCTGATTCCGCCTTGAGACCCGCACGGAAGGATCCGATCCATGCACGAGGGGCAAATCGGTAGAAACTTTCACCTTTGCGAGCGGAATTGGGGTCAGACTTTGTCGCGACAAAACGGTGGTGGATTAGCACATGGGCAGAGGTGTGATGCCCAAAGAGAACAGAGATATAGGCCCACATGCCCAAGTTATGTAAAAAACGGCTGCCGCGATGGATCAGTTCGTGGGCGTTAGAATTGCCGACCTGCCCGAGGTACAGTCCAGTGGCGACAAATACTCCGACCTTTTCCCAGCTGTTTAAGCCGTGTCCCATCCCGTAAGTGACTGCAGCCAATAAACAAAACTGACCGATGGCAATTACGGCTGATAAACGATCTGCCACAGGAAATTCGGCCTCGGGAACGGTTGGCGTGATCCGTTTCACCAATTCGTCCAAAGATGCGGTCATCAGGGTCATGTAAAGCGGCGCTAAAACGGCCCACCCTCCGCCCGTCAGTGCAGCAAGCACGATCAGGGGCAGGGGTGTCAGTGTCGCAATCGTAAAAAGCGTCATTGGGCGCATGGGACTCTCCTGTTGGTGCAGTGATATGCCCCCTAATCGCGACTGACCAGTGGTGCAGGTCTTTCCATCGCCCTCCGTTGCCATTAGGTGATGGTAAAACCGGTTCAGGGCTTGCTTATGTCGTTCTTCAAGAAACTTCGTGACCGTTTGACCAAATCTTCGTCGAAAATCGATGAAGGGCTGGAGGCTATTGTCGAAGAGGCAGAAGATGATTTGCCTCCCGAGGAAGAGCGCGAGCCTGTCGTTGAAGAGATGGTCGAAGAGCCATTTGTTGACGTTGAGGACGACGAAGAAGACGAAGAAGACGAGCCTGAGGCAGATATTGAGCCTGAAGTTGCTCCTGCGCCTGTCGTTCCGATTCAGCTGACCGTTACGCCGATGCCGATGATCGAAGACGCGCCCGCCGATGAAACCGCGAAGCCAGGCATCTTAGGGCGTATGCTGAGGCGTAAGCCCGATGCGCCGCGTCGGACGCTCGACGACGACATGCTCGAACAGCTCGAAGAGTTGTTGATCGCCGCTGATATGGGTGTCGATACCGCGCTCCGCGTCACGTCGAGCATGGCCGAAGGGCGGATGGGCAAAAAGCTATCCGTCGACGAGATCAAACAGCTTCTCGCCGATGAAGTGACCCGCATCATGGAGCCCGTGGCGCGTCCCCTGCCGATCTATGCGAAGAAACCGCAGGTCGTATTAGTGGTCGGTGTGAATGGGTCGGGCAAAACCACGACCATCGGAAAATTGGCAAGCCAGTTTAAGGCTGCAGGTAAATCCGTAGTGATCGCGGCTGGCGATACGTTCCGCGCTGCTGCCGTAGAACAATTGCAGGTCTGGGGGCAGCGCGCTGGCGTGCCAGTCTTGACCGCGCCCGAAGGGTCTGACCCTGCGAGCCTTGCTTTTGACGCGATGACAAAGGCTCACGAGGATGGCGCTGATCTGCTGATGATCGATACGGCGGGTCGTTTGCAGAACCGTCAGGATTTGATGGAAGAGCTGTCGAAAATCGTTCGCGTGATCCGCAAGAAAGACCCCGATGCGCCGCATAACACGCTGCTGGTGTTGGATGCGACGACTGGGCAAAACGCGATCATGCAGGTCGATGCGTTCCAGAAATTGGCGGATGTATCGGGCCTCGTTATGACAAAACTCGACGGCACGGCCAAAGGCGGTGTTCTGGTCGCGCTCGCTGACAAATTCGGTCTGCCGATCCATGCGATTGGTGTGGGTGAGCAGATCGACGACCTTGCGCCCTTCGATCCCGAAGATTTTGCCAAAGCGCTGGTTGGTCTGAACTAAATGCCGATACTGGTCCGTCTGTTCAATGGGTGAGTGGCTCGTTTCTCTCGAAGGCACGGACCAAGGTCGACAACTGGCGACATTGTTGGTTTTGACGGCGGCCTTGGCACACGCGGCTTTTGGCGCTCTGCAAAAGGGTAAACATGATCCGTGGGTGGCGCGTGGGTCGATTGACCTGTGGTTCACGCTGGTTTCAGCCCCTGTCGCACTATTCGTTGTCCCGTGGCCCGAAGGGGCGATGTGGGGCGTTCTCGCTGGCGCGATGGTGATCCATTTCATTTACAAGGTGACAATGGCGCTAGCCTATGAATACGCGGCCTACACGGTGGTCTATCCCGTTGTACGCGGTTCTGGCCCGCTGGTCACAGTGATCTTTGCCTCGGTCGTCTTTCACGAACATTTCACGCTGGTTCAGTGGCTCGGCGTGGCTTGCTTATCAGGGGGCATTCTCCTGTTAGCACTACGCAATCTGAGCGAAGAGGTCATTGACCCGTGGCGGGTCAAAGTCGCTTTGGTTTGGGCAGTGCTCTGCGGTTTGATGGTCGCGGTGTATACGACTTATGACGCGTGGGGCATTCGTCAGGCGACCGATCCGTTCACCTTCCTTGCGTGGTTCTTTTTCCTATCGGGCGTCGATATGCCCATCATCGCGATCATGAAATTGCGCAAGTCCGGTGATCGTCCGCAAATTGGCCCGCTGATGTGGCGCGGTTTTGCTGGGGCTGTGATTGGGTGGATCAGCTTTGGTGGAGTAATGATCGCGACGCGTTTGGATAAGGTCGGCGAAGCGGCGGTGCTTCGTGAAACATCTACCGTTTTTGCGGCCTTGATTGGATGGTTCATCTTGGGCGAAAAGGTGGGGCCGCGCCGTTTGGCGCTGATGACTTTGATCGCCATCGGGGCAATCATTGTGGAAATGGGAGGCTAGAATGTCAGCAAAACCGATCAATCCGATCCTGAAACAGGTGCTGGAACTGGGGCCGACATTGGCGTTCTTCCTGCTCTACATTAAGATCAAGGATAACACCTATACAATTATGGGCACTGACTATTCCGGCTTTATCGTCGCGGCAGTCGTGTTTATTCCCGTGCTTCTGGCAGCCATGGCCGTGCTCTGGTTCCTCACGAAAAAGCTGTCACGGATGCAAGTATTGACCGCGATTATGGTGATTTTCTTCGGTGGGTTGACCGCATGGTTCAACGATGAGGCCTTCTTTAAAATGAAGACCTCTATTGTTTACGGGCTGTTTTCGCTGCTGCTCGGGATCGGGCTACTACGTGGTCAGAGCTGGCTCGAATACGTGATGGGAGAGTTCCTGCCCATGCAGCGCGAGGGCTGGATGATCCTCACCCGCCGACTGACTGTATTTTTTGCGGGATTGGCCGCGGCCAACGAATTCATCTGGCGCACGCAGAGCGAGGAACTTTGGGTCACGCTCGAAACCTTTGCGTTCCCCGTGGTCCTGTTCTTGTTCCTCTGGTCGCAGATCGTAACGCTCCAGCGGTTCCTGATCGAAGAGCCTAAGTAAAGAAATCCGCAGCGATCCGCATGTCGCGCAGAGGGCGCACAATACGGATCGATTCAGCGTAGAGCGGGTCGGCCTTATAGGCCGCTAGCTGTTCTGCATCGTCAAATTCAGCATAGACAATGAAGTCTGGCCCCTCGGGACTGATGGGGTCAGAGTTCAGGTTTTCCCCGATTTCGATATGGCGGCACTGTTTGATGTTTTCCAAGAGTTTAAGCCCTTGGAAAACAGCGTCGCGATCATCTGCTGACTTCGCTGTGAAAAAGACGATGTGACGTATCATTTTTGTTTGAACAGCCGTTCCATTTCTTCTTTTGAGAAGGCCTTTTGGCGCAGTTCGGCGCCGACTTCCATCCCTTTTGCAACTTCGGGACGTTCCGCCATGCGCGCCATCCAAGCGGCAAAGTTTGGTTTATCGTCAAGCGTTTGTTGCTGACCTTCCCAGCTCGCGGCCCACGGATAGATCGCCATATCCGCGATGGAGTATTCGCCGCAGACATAGTCTTGGTCCTGAAGCTGCTTGTCCAAGACGCGATAGAGGCGGCCGACCTCGTTGCGGTAACGGTCCTGCGCATACGGGAGCACTTGGGGCGGAGACATATCCGGAGCGTATTTGAGGAAGTGATGAGCCTGACCAGCCATCGGTCCGACGCCGCCCATTTGCCACATCAGCCACTGTTCGACCATCACCCGTTCACGCTCTGTCGTGCCACCGAATTTCCCAGTTTTCCGCGCGAGATATTGCAGGATCGCGCCCGATTCAAAAATAGAGATAGGTTCGCCGTCGGGGCCATCACGGTCGACGATGGCGGGCATGCGATTGTTCGGCGCAATGGCGAGGAAGTCTGGCGCAAACTGGTCGCCAGCACCGATGTTGATTGGGATCAGGTTGTAGTCCAAGCCCATCTCGCCCAAGGCGATGGTGATCTTTTTGCCGTTAGGCGTCGGCCAGTAGTATAGATCGATTGCAGCGGTCATCTGAAACTCCTGTTCGCAAGTTGAGGTCACAATGCGGGTTTCACAAGGGGCTGCAAGGCGTTTTCCTTGACCAGAATGTCACAACGGCGTAACCACTCCGCCGTGGCGATTTGAACCGGATTGCGGGCCACGTTAAATAAGCCGCTAAAAAGGAAACAGGCCAACCCCTGCTCCCTTTATTCGGTGTAGGGGTTTTTTAATGGCCGTAAGGAACAAAGACATGGACAAACTTTCCAAACGCACTCGCGCTGTGCATTCGGGTACTCGTCGTAGCCAGTATAACGAACTGTCAGAAGCAATCTTTCTGACACAGGGGTTTGTTTACGAAACGGCAGAACAGGCTGAAGCCCGTTTTGTGAAACTCGGCGAAGACGAATTCATCTATGCACGATATGGCAACCCGACTGTTGCCATGCTCGAAGATCGTATGGCAGACCTTGAGGGCGTTGAGGCAGGATTTGCCACCGCATCTGGTATGGCCGCGGTGAACGGCGCGCTGATGTCCATGCTCAAAGCGGGCGATCATATCGTGTCGAGCCGCGCTTTGTTCGGATCGTGCCTCTATATCCTCGAGGACGTGCTTCAGCGGTTTGGCGTCGAACTGACGCTGGTTGATGGACGTGATCCGGATGCTTGGAAGGCTGCGATCCGTCCCGACACCAAAGTTGTCTTCTTTGAATCGATTTCGAACCCGACGCTCGAAGTGATCGACATGAAATCAGTCGTCGAACTGGCGCACGCCAATGGTGCGATTGTTGTGTGTGACAATGCGATGGTCACGCCTGCGTATTCGATCGCGGGCGAACTGGGCGTTGATCTCATTGTCTATTCGACGACCAAACACGTGGACGGTCAGGGCCGCTGCCTTGGCGGTATGGTTTTGGGTAAGAAAGAGCTCGTTCGGGGACCGGTCGAGGCATACCTCAAACACACAGGCGGCGCGATGAGCCCGTTCAACGCTTGGGTCATGCTAAAGTCGCTCGATACTTTGTTCCTGCGTGTGGGTCAGCAGTCCGAAACCGCACTGAAGTTGGCTGATGCGCTTGCAGGTCATCCTAAACTGAACTCGGTGAGCTACCCTCTCGATCCGCGTCATCCTCAGTATGAACTGGCGAAGTCGCAATACGAGGGCGTCGGTACTGTTCTGGCGATTGACGTGAAAGGTGGCAAAGAAGAATGCTTCCGTTTTCTCAACGCGCTCAAGATTTTCACGATCACCAATAACTTTGCGGACAGCAAATCACTTGTAACCCACCCCGCGACCACAACGCACCAGCGTTTGCCGCAGGATCAGAAAGACACGCTAGGTATCACACCTGGTTTGGTGCGTGTGTCCTGTGGCCTTGAGGATGCTGACGATCTGTTGGCAGACCTGAAACAAGCATTGGATGCCATCTGATGAGTGATCCGCGCGACGGTTCCAAGCGTATTCCCTTCGCATTTGATGGAAAACTGTCGCGCGCATCCCATATAGTGGGGCGTGCTGCACCTGCGGGAGGCTCCGACATGAATATCCATTCGTCCGATATGGACCGTGAACCGTCGCGCGAAGAAGCCGAGGCGGCTCTGGCGCTTTTGCGGCGCTGGGCTGGCGATGCCACACCCGAAGAGGTGGCAACGCTCGATCCTCTCGTGTCACGTTTGATCCCGGGGCAGGAAGTTTCGAATTACCCAGCCCTTGCTCGCGCTTATCCCGAAGATTTCGTTGTGGATGAGGATTACAAGGCATCGATGCCTGACCTCCAGAACGGGCCAAGTAGCCTGATCAAAGGGGCAAAGCAGCAAATCCAGCACGTCGGGATTTCAAACTTCCGCCTGCCGATCCGGTTTCACACCCGCGACAATGGGGATGTGACGCTCGAGACGTCTGTGACGGGAACGGTGAGCCTAGAGGCGGAAAAGAAGGGCATCAACATGTCCCGCATCATGCGGTCCTTCTATAAACACTCAGAGCAGACGTTTAGCTTTGAAGTGATGGAGAACGCGCTGGACGCCTATATGGCAGACCTCGAAAGTTTCGACGCACGTATCCAGATGCGGTTCCGTTTCCCAATGAAAGTCCGTTCGTTGCGCTCTGGGCTCGAAGGGTTCCAGTATTACGATATCGCGCTCGAACTGGTCGAACGCGCCGGCGTGCGTAAAAAGATAATCCATCTCGATTATGTCTATTCATCGACTTGCCCATGTTCTTTGGAACTATCAGAGCACGCTCGTCAATTCCGTGGTCAGTTGGCCACGCCGCATTCTCAACGTTCTGTGGCGCGTATGTCGGCGGTGATGGAAGACGGCCCTATGTTGTGGTTCGAAGATTTGATCGACATGGCGCGCGTTGCTGTCCCGACCGAGACCCAAGTGATGGTCAAACGCGAAGACGAACAGGCGTTCGCTGAACTCAACGCGGCCAATCCTATCTTTGTAGAGGATGCGGCGCGTCTGTTCTGTGAACAGCTTCAGCAGGATCCGCGCGTCGGCGACTTCCGCGTTGTGGCCAGCCACCAAGAGAGCTTGCACAGCCATGACGCTGTATCGGTCTTGGTCGAAGGGGAGACTTTTGACAGCGACAGCATTGACCCGCGTTTGTTCACAACGTTGTTCCACGTCGGATAATTTCTGCATTGCGGCAAATGAAATGCTGCAATGCAAAAACGGCGGTGCACATGCTGAGCTATTGGCGCTATCGTTCATGTATCGGGGAAACAGCCCGCTCTACATGGATGTTCCAAAATGGTACAAATCGCAGAAAAATCGACCTTTGATGCATCAGCGCTTCGCAGAAAAATAGACCAGTTCTTTTCTGCACTGGGTCGCGGCGTTAAGGCATATGGAGCGCATAAATCGCGCGCTGGTGAAATTGCCGTTCTTAACGCAAAAACCGATGATCAGTTGGCTGCGATGGGTCTTCGCCGCGATCAGATCGCCGTCCATGTGTTCCGCGACATGTTCTACGTTTGATGATGATGTGATCCGCGGCAGGGAATTTGCCTGCGTCGCGGGTTGACAGAACAGCAGCCTAACGCCAAGCCTTCGGCCATGATTGATATGCGCCCAGTTGGATACGTGATCGGATTGCTAACAGCCGTAATGGGGTTGACCATGGTCGCCCCGATGCTGTTCGACCTTTTTCACAAGGACCCCGAATGGCAGACCTTTCTGCAAAGTTCGGTGCTAACGACCATGGCGGGGGTTTTTCTCGCCTTGGCTTGCTCGAACCAATTGGGAGATGGGCTGACCCTCAAACAGAGCTTTATCCTCACCACAGGTGTGTGGATCGCGTTGCCCGCCTTCGGGGCAATTCCGTTTATGATCGGGGAAACCCAGCTTTCGCTCGTTGATGCGATGTTCGAATCTATGTCGGGTATGACCACGACAGGGGCTACGGCGATTGAAGGGCTAGAGACGCACTCTTACGGCATTCTGCTCTGGCGCGGCATTCTGCAATGGCTTGGCGGGCTTGGGATTGTCATCGTCGCGATGATTTTTCTGCCTGTGATGAAAGTCGGCGGGATGCAGTTTTTCCAGTCCGAGGGCTTTGATACTTCGGGGAAATCTCTGCCTCGTGCCCTGGATATCGCTAAGGGGTTGCTGAACATTTACATCGGTTTGACGGTCGTTTGTGCCCTTTGTTACGGGATCGCGGGGATGAACATGCAGGAATCGATCGTGCATGCCTTCACGACGATTGCGACGGGGGGGTATTCGACCTCGGATGCATCATTCGCCGCGTTCCCCGGTGCGCCGCAGTATGTGGCTGTGGTCTTTATGTTCCTCGCCTCAGTGCCGTTTTTGCGATTTTTGCAAATGGTCACGGGTGATCCAAAACCCTTGTTCCAAGATGCACAGGTGCGGGCCTATTTCGCATGGACCCTCTACGCGACTGCGCTGATTGTGGTATACCGTATGTTCGCTAATGGGGACTACAGCGAAGAGATGTTCCGCTCGACCTTGTTCAATGTTGTCTCGATCTTTTCGGGGACTGGATTTGGGGACGGGGATGTGGTCGCTTGGGGCCCATTTGCCTTTGCGATCCTATTTGCCGTTGGGATGATTGGCGGCTGTTCGGGCTCGACAGGCTGTTCGATCAAAGTCTTCCGCTATCAGTTCATGCTGCGTGCGATCTCGGCCCAAATTCGACGCCTCTATAGCCCGAGCCGCGTTGTCTCTGTTCGGTTCGAAGGCCGTGCCGTGAGCGACGAGGTTCTAAGTTCCGTCATGCTGCTGTTTAGCTGCTTTGTGATGACCTTTGGTATTCTGGTCGTTTTGATGGGTATGACAGGGCTGAGTTTTTTTGCTGCGATCACTGGGGCGTGGACGTCGATCTTCAACATTGGCCCGGTGTTTGGCCCAGAGGTGGGACCGTCTGGCGCTGTGCATCCGTTCCCAGATACGGCCAAATGGTTGATGATCTTGGGGATGCTCCTTGGTCGGCTAGAGATCGTATCGGTGATCGTTCTCATCCTGCCACGGTTCTGGCGGTCATAAAAAGGGGCGCCGAAGCGCCCCAATCCGTTACCAGCAGCTGACCAAGACGGTCATGTCGGACGCCATTGATGTGAGCGTCTCTGGCGGCATGTAAGCCATCGAGTCCGTTGTTTTTGCCGCCACGCCTGCAGAGCTGAGCGCGTTCAGAATGCCTTGAGCGGAATAGGCAAAGCTGACCTCTTCGGGCAGGACTTGATTACCCGTCGCAGGGTGCGGCAAGAGCATGCCAATCACAGCACCGCCATTGTCGAACACAGGACCGCCGATGTCGCCGTCCTCGGTTTGCATGTTCAGGCGCAGGGTGCTGTCAGACCCATCCAAGCCACGCACATCAGCGAGCGTGCCAAATGTCAGCGTCGGCAAAGTAAGCGCGCCGCCGTAGGGGTAACCCCCCACGGTGATTTGCGACTGGATGCGGGGCAGGGCGGTTTGAATGTCTGCCGATCCCATCGGGGCAAGACGGCTCTGTGGGCGCAGAACAGCAACACTGCCGTCGTTGAACACAACATCCGCGTCAAAGCTATCGTCCAGCGTCACCCGCTCACAATTCGCAACAGTGGTAGCTGCCGTGACAACAGTGCCTGAGCCATCCACATAGAACCCAGAGCGTGCGAGTTGCGGTTTACGGATCGCGAGGCCAGAGACCAGATCGATCGACTGCTCGTCGGCAGCTTGGGCCGGGTTGAGCACACCGTCCAGCGTTTCAAAACTCGCCTTCATGATCTCGGTCACGCGGGTGCGGCGTTCGTCGTCACCAGCGGGCCAAACGAGAGCAAAGCCTTTGATCTGACCACCAGAGAGCGATGCAGTCACGTAGGTGTGGATGCTGTCATTCACGCCTTCGATTTCAAAAGAACTGTCACGGCGATTTCGGTCGCCCGTTGTCGGCACAATTTCCAGCGTTTGTAGGATTTCATAGAGACCAAAGAACCGTGTCCGATCCCCGGGTTGAGAAATTAGCAGGACCGTTACACCCGACCCATCCTTTTCCTCGAACCGAGCGAAGGGGGAATCATAGGCTTTGAATTCAACAGCGCCGGTCGGAATTTCAATGGCGATGCCCGTTGCCTCGTCACGGATCAGTTCCATGTCCAAACCTTCGAGTACGGCGTTGTATTGTGCTAAGAGGTCTGCACGTTGCAGCGTGGTCAGAACGCCCGTGTTGGTGTAGCCGTTCGCGTCCTGCCATGCGCTCATCGAAGCGCGGGTGCCCCGACCGAAGGCGCCGTCGATGGAGGAATTGTAAAACCCAGCCCATTTGAGCGCGATCTGAAGCATCTCACGTTCGCCACGGTCCAACGCTGCTTCGCTTGCGCGGGCTTCGGCTAGTGTTTCGTCGACAACAGCGGGTTCCAAAGGTGCTTCATCAGGAATGATCGTCACGACGGGGAGGTCGGCCGTTTCAGTCGGCAGGGGTTGCGGTTTGATCGGTGCGCCAACGCCAATCGGCCAGAATTGTTGGCCAAAACGTTCGCCGTCGCTGACAAACGCATCGCGCGGGATCTGGCCTGAGCTACGCAGCTGACGGCGGAGCGCATCGGCATCAGGACGTGTGTAGGGGCCGAGTGCCACGCCATACCAATCCGAACCCAGATAGAATCCGTTCACATTATCCAGCTCAGCCGCATATTTACGCGCTGCATCCTGTGCGGCGGTCAATGTGGGGTGCGCTTCGAGTTGAACCCAAGACGACTGCTGGGCAGCCGCAGAAAAGGACGTAAATACAAAAATAAGAAAAACGGATAGGCGACGGATCATACTGTTCCCAATTCTACAGTCAAAGTATGGGGCTTTATGACACCACTCGAAGGGCATTACCAAGCCCCCGACGCCCGAAAATAGAAGCACTGAAGCGAATGTGACACCGACGCCCCAATTGACCCCGCCCCATGTGCAGCCTATTCAGGCGCGGAACCGAAAAGAGGGCGACCATGGCCGATAAACCCCGTTCTTTCCAAGAGATCATCCTGAGGCTCCAGACCTACTGGGCTGAAAAGGGCTGCGCAGTTCTGCAACCCTACGACATGGAGGTCGGTGCTGGCACCTTCCACCCTGCGACGACATTGCGTTCGCTGGGTGATCGGGCATGGGCTGCGGCCTATGTTCAGCCGTCCCGCCGTCCGACCGATGGTCGCTATGGTGAAAACCCGAACCGTCTGCAGCACTACTATCAGTATCAGGTGCTGATCAAACCGTCTCCGCCAGATTTGCAGGACCTCTACCTTGGTTCGCTTCAGGCGATCGGGATCGACCTTGGCCTGCATGACGTCCGCTTTGTTGAGGACGACTGGGAATCCCCGACCTTGGGTGCATGGGGTCTCGGTTGGGAAGTTTGGTGCGATGGCATGGAAGTGTCGCAGTTCACCTATTTCCAGCAGGTTGGCGGTCACGACTGTAAACCAGTTTCTGGCGAATTGACCTACGGCCTTGAGCGTCTGGCAATGTATGTGCTTGGTGTCGATCACGTGATGGAGATGCCGTTCAACAATCCGGACGCTCCGATTGCGCTGAAATACGGCGACATCTTCCGTCAAACGGAAGAAGAATATTCGCGCCATAACTTTGATGTGGCGGATACCGAAAAACTATTGCGTCACTTCATCGATGCAGAGGCGGAATGTCAGCGTATCCTCGACAACCCCGCGGTTGATCCGAAAACGGGCAAGCGTATCGTGATGGCGCACCCCGCTTATGACCAGTGCATCAAGGCATCTCATCTGTTCAACCTGCTCGACGCGCGTGGCGTGATTTCGGTCACCGAACGTCAGGCCTATATTGGCCGTGTTCGTGCGTTGGCAAAACTGTGTGCGGATGCCTTCGTTCAGACAGAGGCCGGTGGATATACCGCCGAGGCTGCGGAATGAACGCGGTAAAATTGGCTCTTTCGGGGATTGTTGTGTCTGCACTTCTGGCTGGTGTCGTCCTTTATTACAATCAGGTCTATGCCTTCTATGATCGCGTGGACGCTGCATCGTTTGGCGAGGTCGAACTAACTTCGATCCACACTGGCCAGCCCGAAGGCATCATGACCGAAGAGTTCGAGGCGATTGACAGCGATAGTTCTCCAATCCGTTTCCGTGCATGTTTCTCGACCCCGATCAGCATGGGGTCGTTGACCGACAATTATGAAATGTATGCAGACCCAGTGCCGCTGAACGGTCCAAACTGGTTCGATTGCTACGACGCGAGAAACGTTGGCGCAGCGCTCGAAACTGGTGAAGCTGTGGCCTTTATGGGTCATGAAAATATCACCTACGGCGTTGATCGCGTGGTGGCCTTTACGGGCGACGGACATGGCTATGTCTGGCACCAGATCAACAAATGTGGCGAAGCCAAATTCAACGGCGATCCGCTGCCCGAAGGATGCCCGACACCCGTCGAAGGGACAAACTAATGCCTAATCTTCTGATCGAACTTTTCTCTGAAGAAATCCCCGCACGTATGCAGTCCAAAGCGGCTGACGATCTGCGCAAGATGGTCACCGACGGACTGGTTGAGGCAGGTTTGACCTATGCTGGTGCAGCGGCCTTTTCGACCCCACGCCGTTTGACGCTGTCGATTGATGATCTTCTGGCGGAGTCCAAACCCGTGCGTGAAGAGCGCAAGGGCCCTGCGACCACCGCGCCTGAACAGGCTATCGAAGGCTTCTTGCGTTCGACAGGTCTGACGATTGATCAGTTGGAAGTGCGTGACCAGAAAAAGGGGCAGGCCTATTTCGCTGTGATCGAAAAACCGGGCCGCAAGGCGGCAGAGGTGATTGCAGAGGTTCTCGAACAAACGATCCGCAATTTCCCTTGGCCGAAATCCATGCGCTGGGGTGCTGGCCCGCTACGTTGGGTGCGTCCGTTGCATTCCATCGTTTGCATTCTGTCAGATGCTGACGGCAACGAAGTTGTTCCCGTTGATATCGACGGCATCACCTCATCGAACACGACCAAAGGGCACCGTTTCATGGCGCCTGACGCTTTTACGGTCACAGGATTTGACGACTACGAGGCGAAACTGAAACGCGCAAAGGTTATCCTGCGTGCGGACGAACGCGCCGATGCGATCTGGCAGGACGCCACCAACATGGCATTCGCCGCCGGTCTGGAAGTCGTCGATGACAAGGGCCTGCTGGCTGAAGTGTCGGGGCTGGTTGAATGGCCAGTTGTTCTGATGGGATCGATTGACGACGCCTTCCTTGGTCTCCCGCCAGAGGTTCTGCAAACCTCAATGAAAGAGCACCAGAAGTTCTTCTCGGTGCGGAACCCGAAAACGGGCCGCATCGAAAAGTTCATCACGGTTGCCAACATTGAGACCGCCGATCAAGGTGCGACGATCCTGAAGGGCAACCAAAAGGTTCTCTTTGCCCGTCTGTCGGATGCAAAGTTTTTCTGGGAAAACGATCTACGCACAGTCGAACGCGAAGGGCTCGAGGCGATGGGTGCGCCGCTCGCCAATGTGACCTTCCACAACAAGCTCGGTTCGCAGGCTGAACGTATAGCGCGCATCGCTGCACTCGCTAAAGAACTCGCGCATGTTGTTGGTGCGGATGCGGCTGAGGCAGAGCTGGCAGCGAAAGTTGCTAAATGTGACCTGTCATCGGAAATGGTCTACGAATTCCCCGAATTGCAGGGGATCATGGGGCGTTATTACGCGAAAAGTGCAAATCTGTCTGGTGCGGTGGCTGATGCTTGCCGCGATCACTACAGCCCGCTAGGCCCGTCGGACGACGTTCCGACCGAGGCCGTTTCTGTGGCGGTGGCACTCGCTGACAAGCTCGACACATTGACTGGCTTCTGGGCGATTGATGAGAAGCCGACAGGTTCCAAAGACCCGTTTGCGCTGCGCCGTGCAGCCCTCGGTGTGATCCGTTTGATCCTGTCGAATGGCCTGACATTGAAACTGTCGGACGTGATTTCAACGGCGAACGCTGGCGCGGATGCGGCGGACCTCCTGTCGTTCTTCCATGATCGACTGAAAGTGTTCCTCCGCGACGAAGGCATTCGTCACGACGTGATCGACGCGTGTCTTGCGATGGACGGAAGCGATGATATCGCGCTGTTGGTCAAACGGGCGCGGGCGCTGCAAGACATGATGGGTACTGAGGATGGCACCAACCTTCTGCAAGGTTACAAACGTGCCTCGAACATCCTGTCCCAAGCCGAAGACAAAGACGGCGTCGAATATTCGTTCGGTGCGGATGTGAAATTCGCCGAAGGGGATGCGGAAAAGGCGCTCTTCGCGGCGCTCGACACCGCTGAGGCCGCGATTGCACCCGCGATGAAGGCCGAGGACTTTGCTGTTGCTATGTCGGCGATGGCGTCTTTGCGTGGACCGATCGATGGGTTCTTTGAAGCGGTTCAGGTGAATTCGGAAAACGAGATCATCCGTCGCAACCGACTGAACCTTTTGTCGCGAATTCGGACGATTTGTACCTCTGTAGCCGATCTTTCGCGCGTTGAAGGTTAATAAAACCGTCACGTTACCCTTGCTGCGAATCGCGCTTGCTCTAAAGTGCATCGCAGCAAGGAGTTCGCCGCAGTGCAGCAAGACCGTATTTACGACCCGATTACCCTGATTACCCCGACCGCTTCGATGTCTCCATCGGTGCATGGTGGACGGGCAAAATGTTTGCAGCGTTTGATCCGTTTGGACATGCCGGTGCCGACGACGGTCGCGCTGTCGTTTGACGCAGTTCGCGACATTGCACGCGGCCAAATGCCTGACATGGATGAGCTGATCGCGCCCTTTGGGGATGCGCCTCTTCTATCTGTCCGTCCATCGAGCCAAGACCCCGATTGGGGCGGTCCCTCCGCGATCCTGAATATTGGGATGAATGACGAACGTCATGCCGCGCTGAGCCGCGAAATAGGCGAAGAGGCCGCGACGGCGATCTATCTACGCTTTATTCAATCCTACGCCGTGCAGGTCGCTCGGTTGGACCCTGAGCCGTTCTATCTGCCCGACACACCTACCCCAGAATCGGTTCGGGTGATGTTGGATGCCTTTGAATACGAAACCGATGAGGTTTTCCCCCAAGACCCTGTTCAGCAATTGGGCGAGGTTCTGCGCTCTATGGCGCGGGCATGGGATGGGACCACAGCGCGTCTGTTGCGGCAGGCCAAAGGTGCCCCGATTGATGCAGGCCTTGGCCTCGTCGTTCAACGGATTGCCTTAGGCGTGGGGCAGGGGACCTCTGGGTCTGGCGTCATCCAATTCGTGGACGAAGTGACAGGCGAACGTCGGATCAAAGGGCGTTACCTCAGTCAAAGCCAAGGCCGCGAGGCCTTATCTGCTGCGAAGGGCGCACTTTACCTCGTTCAAGATGGGCGCGGTCCATCGGTCGAAGAGGAACTGCCCGAGTTGTTCGGAGAGCTTATCCGATTTGGGGAATTGGTTCGTATTCGTCTGCGCGAGGAAATGCAGATCGAATTCACGATTGAAAACGGCAAGTTGCATATCCTCGACGGTGTGCGGGTTCAGCGATCGAACCGCGCTTCCGTGCGTATTGCGGTCGCGCTTGCCGAGGATGGGATTATTCCGACCGATGAAGCCGTGATGCGAGTGGATCCTGCTGTTCTGTCGGAATTGCTCCACCGTCAGGTTGCGCCGATGACAGAACGCGACCGGATCGTTCGTGGTATCGCAGCGAGCCCCGGCGCTGCTGTCGGGCGGATTGTGTTTTCGGCGAACGATGCACAGGCCAGTGCCGCGAGGAGCGAGCCTTGTATTCTTGTTCGTCGCGAAACAACGCCCGAAGATATTCGCGGGATGCATGCCGCCAATGCGGTTCTCACCGTGCGCGGCGGTATCACAAGCCACGCTGCTGTGATCGGACGCGGGCTTGGCCTGCCCTGTGTGGTTGGTGCCTCCGACCTTGTGATTGATAAAAAACGCCGCGTGATGATTGCACCAGATGGTCGTGAATTTGCCGAAGGAACGGTGATCACCGTCGATGGTTCTTCTGGTGATGTTCTGGCAGGGACGGCTACGCTCGAAGAGCCCGCGCTGGATAATGCGTTCCAAACATTGCTGAAATGGGCAGATGAATACCGCGACATTGGGGTGCGTGCGAACGCCGACACCCCTGCTGACGCGCAGACCGCGCGGAACTTCCTTGCCCAAGGCATTGGTCTGTGCCGCACGGAACACATGTTCTTCGAAGGGGACCGTTTGGGTGTGATGCGCGAGATGATCTTTGCGCATACCTCAGAGGATCGTCGTGCCGTACTGGAACGTCTGTTACCGATGCAGCGTGGCGATTTCATCGAATTGTTCGAGATTATGCAGGGCAAACCCGTCTGCATCCGACTATTTGACCCGCCCTTGCATGAATTTTTGCCTGCCGACAAATCGGGTCACCGCGAATTGGCAGAACAGTTGTCGCTGCCATTGTCCGAGGTAAATGCTCGTGTCGAAGCCCTGTCTGAATATAACCCCATGCTCGGCATGCGGGGTGTTCGATTGGGGCTGACCTATCCTGAAATTTACGACATGCAGGCCCGCGCAATTTTTGAGGCGACCGTTGAGGCGAGCCGTTCTGGTGACCCCGTGGTCCCTGAAATCATGATCCCGCTCGTCAGCGCGATGCGCGAAGTTGAACTGGTTAAGAGCCGGATCGACGCCGTTGCAGGTCACGTGCGGGCTGAGACTGGCACCAATTTCACCTATCGCTATGGCGTGATGGTTGAAACGCCACGGGCGGCTTTGCGGGCAGAAGACATTGTTCAATACGCGGCCTTCTTGTCCTTCGGGACGAACGATTTGACCCAGATGACCTACGGTTTGTCCCGCGATGACGCTGGCCGTTTCATGTCATCTTACGTCAATGCGCATGTTTACGCCGAAGATCCGTTCCATACGCTCGATATTGAAGGTGTCGGTGAGTTGCTCAAAATCGGGGCTGAACGGGGGCGTTTGGGACGCCGCGATGTGGTGCTTTCGATCTGTGGTGAGCATGGCGGAAGCCGTAGCGCGATCGACTTCTGTCGCCGCCAAGGCTTTGATTACGTGTCATGTTCGCCGTTCCGCGTCCCATCTGCGCGACTTTCTGCAGCGCAATTAGCAATTTCTGACTCCCGTAGAAACAGTATGCGGTAGTCGAGTTCGGCCATCGCGCGATATGTTGCTGGAACACTCATTCGTGTTCAAATTTGCACGAATGGGTGGGTAGACTCTGTTCTAAAGTTTCTTGTAGTCCGCTCCGGCCAGCGTGGGGCAGACCGCGTGAAACCGGAGCAGAGTGATGAAGAAGTCACTCGTCACTATGACGATCCGCGCCGCAATGACTGCGGCGCTTATTTTGTCGGGCAGCGCTTATGCGTCCGCACAGAACCTTTTGGCGAGCCGCCTGTCCTCTTTGTTGGGTCAAGAGCGTGAAGCCATCGCAGAGATTTCGTCGTCGAGCATGACTGCTCTGGCGACCCCGCCCGCGCCCGAAGCGCGTAACATCGCGACCGTCCCAGCTGGCCTCTATGAGACCGCGACCCTCGACGCTATGCCGAGCGCGTCTGGCGGTGCCCAGTGGGAATGCCTCGCAGAGGCCCTCTATTTCGAAGCCCGCGGTGAAAGCCTTAAAGGTCAGTTTGCAGTAGGCGAAGTGATCTTGAACCGTGTTGATAGCAGCGCCTACCCGAATTCGGTCTGTGGCGTTGTAAATCAGGGCACAGGTCGTTTGCACGCGTGCCAGTTTTCCTACACCTGCGATGGTCGCGCCGAAGCGATCAACGAACGTGGCGCATGGGAAGAAGTTGGTAAGGTCGCTCGCCTGTTGCTGGACGGTGCGCCGCGTGACCTGACCGCAGGTGCAACCCATTATCACACCCGCAACGTAAATCCGTCGTGGGCCCGCCGTTTCCCGCAGACGGCAGCGATTGACTCGCATCTTTTCTATCGTCAGCCGACGCGCACGGCGTCGAACTAGTCGCGTTTCGGAACCAAAGGGGCGTGCGTGATCGCTTGTCCCTTTGGTGTCGGCCTAGTATGCCGACACTCGAACGACCGAAAGTGCGACAATGACTGACGATATCCGCATGGCTTTTGCCCATCCCTCGGAACGAGCTGAAGCCAGCGCTACCCAACCCTGTGACCGTATTTCCCTAAGCGACTATGTTGTTGAGGTTGAAATCGGCGCGTTTCAGCAGGAACGCGGCCATCTGCAACGGGTGCGTTTCAATGTTGTGGTCGAAGTTGCGCCTCAGACAGGCGAAATCGACGACGATGTGGATCGGATTCTGTCCTATGACACGATCACGGAATCCATTGATGTCGAATTGGGTGCCGAACGCATAAACCTTTTGGAAACCTTGGCCGCGCGAGTGGCTGAACGCATCTTGCGTGAACCGCAAGCCCTGCGCGTCTTCGTTCGCATTGAAAAGCTAGATCGCGGTCCGTTCTCTCTTGGCGTCGAAATCGTTCGTGCAAAAGGCGAAGTTGCGCGCAAGGGACAAGACCACGTTCAAGTGCCTCATCCTCGGGTTCTGTATCTGTCGAATGACGCAATCATGTCCGACCGCCTAAAGGGCTGGATTGATGAGCTATCTGCAGAGAAAGCTCCACTTATTATTGCCGTTGGCGCGGCAGATACGCCAGCGCCGCAGTCTGCTGCCGCATTGGCGCAGCGTCGTATTGACCTCTTGGCCATTGAACAGAACGCGTGGGTTTTGGCTGGTCGCGACAGACGATGTATGGTGGTCGGAACGCGCACCGAATTGGATTGGGCGATGAAACATTCGCAGATTTGCGTTTGGGCGCCGTCGAAAATCGTCCTTGATGCCGTCGAAAGCCCCTCGGCCAGCCCGCGTGAGGCTTTGGCACTGGTGTCCTGGTTCGCCGAACACATGCAAGCTGCAGAGCTATTGGTGATTGATGCTGATGCGCCAACGGCCTCAATCCCCGTTCGAACAGCGGAGGTTACGGCGGAGCACCTGCTATGACCAAATATTACCGCGCCATTCCGATGACCGATCCTGCGCGGCCTACGGCGGCTCTGCCAATTGCGGGGGGCTGGTGCTGGTTTGATCGGGTCGAGGTTCTGTCGCGTGGCAAAGCGGCGGAGATTATCCCAGTGACCGAGGCTCCGCAAAGCGTTCTGCATGCGATTGCCTCGCCCCGTGGCGATATCGCAGGGTTGTCGATGGCTAAGCCGCAGGTCATGGGCATCCTGAATGTCACCCCAGATAGTTTTTCCGATGGTGGGCGATACATTGACCCTGAACGCGCGCTGACCCAAGCACAAACCATGATCCGCGAAGGTGCGACGATTATTGACGTCGGGGGCGAAAGCACTCGCCCTGGCGCGGCTGTCGTTCCCGTCGAAGAAGAAACGGCGCGTGTCGCGCCGGTTGTTGAGGCATTGGCGCAGGCTGGCGTTTGCGTTTCGATTGATACGCGAAAGGCTCCTGTTGCTGCAAAGACCGCCGAACTGGGGGCCAAGATACTCAATGACGTGTCGGCAATGTCCTATGATCCAGCGATGGCGGAGGTTGCGGCCTCTACTGGTTTGCCGATCTGCCTGATGCATGCGCAGGGCACACCCGAGACTATGCAGGCTGACCCGCGCTATGACGATGTCGTGCTCGACGTTTATGACTATCTGGCGGAACGTATTGAGGTAGCAATCGCCGCTGGGATCAAGCGATCACAGATCATCGTCGATCCGGGAATCGGCTTTGGCAAAACCCAACACCATAACCTTGCGCTCTTGCGGCGCTTGTCGATCTTTCACAGTTTGGGCTGTCCGATCCTCCTCGGGGCGAGCCGTAAACGTTTCATTGGTGAAATATCCGGTGCGCAGGATGCTGCCGAAAGGATGGCTGGATCGGTCTCTGTCGCGCTTGATGGTATTCGCCAAGGGGTGCAGATCGTGCGAGTGCATGATACTTTGCAGACCAGACAGGCCATTAGCCTGCAGACTGCATTGTTTGGGACACTTTAATGACTCGTAAATTATTTGGTACGGATGGGGTGCGTGGGACCGCAAACCAATATCCGATGACTGCTGAGATGGCCTTGAAAATTGGGGCCGCGGCTGGGCGATATTTTCGCAACGACGGATCGAACGGCCACCGTGTGGTGATCGGTAAGGATACACGCCTATCGGGCTATATGTTTGAAAACGCTCTAACTGCTGGCCTGACCTCAACTGGTATGAACGTTCTATTGCTCGGCCCTGTGCCGACGCCCGCTGTTGGGATGCTGACCACGACGATGCGTGCCGACGTTGGCATCATGATTTCGGCGAGCCACAACCCGCACCATGACAACGGCATCAAATTCTTTGGCCCAGACGGATTTAAACTGTCGGATGAGGCCGAGGCAGAGATCGAAGCGATGGTGTTCGCTGATATCCAGCTCGCTCAGTCGATCAATATCGGTCGTGCAAAGCGTATTGATGACGGTCGGTTCCGTTACGCCGAACGGGTCAAGGCGACCTTCCCGCAGGGGCAGAACCTCAAGGGGTTGAAGGTCGTGATCGACTGCGCGAATGGGGCGGCGCATAAGGTTGCGCCAGAGGTTCTTTGGGAACTTGGCGCAGAGGTTATCCCCGTTGGCGTTTCGCCCAACGGCTACAACATCAATGAAAACTGCGGCTCGACCAGCCCGCGCACTGCGGCTGAGACAATCGTGAGCCATGGTGCTGACGTTGGCATCTGTCTCGATGGCGATGCGGACCGCATCATGATCCTCGATGAAAAAGGCAATGTCGCGGATGGCGATCAGCTTATGGCGCTGATGGCGGGACGTTGGGCGGACGAGGGCCGTCTGTCGGGCGGTGCGCTTGTTGCGACGGTGATGTCGAACCTTGGCCTTGAGCGTTATCTCGACGGCCGCGGTCTGCGGCTAGAGCGCACCAATGTCGGCGATCGCTATGTTGTCGAACGCATGCGGGCAGGGGGCTATAACCTTGGCGGTGAACAGTCTGGCCACATCGTGATGACGGATTTTGCAACGACTGGGGATGGTCTCTTGGCTGGTCTGCAGTTCCTTGCTGCGATGATCGCGACAGGTAAGAAAGCCAGCGAACTGACAAAGTCGTTTGAGACAGTTCCGCAGATGCTGAAGAATGTGCGCTATTCGGCAGGCAGCGATCCGTTGTCTGCGGAGAGCGTGAAGAAAGCGATCGCCGATGCAGAGGGACTGTTGGTCGGCAAGGGGCGTCTCTTGATCCGTAAATCGGGAACCGAACCGCTCGTGCGCGTTATGGCCGAATGCGAAGATGCGGCTCTGCTAGAGCAAGTCGTCGATGGTATCGTGGCGGAAGTTCAAACCGCAGCCTAACCGCTAGAGCATCAGGCACGAAAAAAGCGCCCCGTTTGGGGCGCTTTTGCATTTGGGGTGGCGGGTTTCCCCGCCACGCGGCCAAATTAGTTTTTCGCTTTATCGACCATTTTGCCTTTGGAGATCCAAGGCATCATTTCGCGAAGTTTTGCACCAGTTGCTTCGATCAGGTGCTCGTCGTTTGCGCGACGCGACGCTTTGAGGGTCGGCTGACCAACAGCGTTTTCCAGCATGAAGTCACGAACGAATTTGCCCTGCTGAATGTCAGCCAGAACTTCTTTCATCGCAGCTTTGGTCTGCTCGTACGGCAGGATGCGCGGGCCGGTGACGTACTGGCCGTATTCCGCAGTGTTCGAGATCGAGTAGTCCATGTTAGCGATGCCGCCTTCATAGATCAGGTCAACGATCAGTTTCACTTCGTGCAGACATTCGAAGTATGCCATTTCCGGTGCGTAGCCAGCCTCAACGAGGGTTTCAAAACCGCAACGGATCAGTTCAACGAGACCACCGCAGAGAACTGCCTGTTCGCCGAAGAGGTCAGTTTCGCACTCTTCACGGAAGTTGGTTTCGATGATGCCCGAACGACCGCCGCCGATAGCGGAGCAGTAGGACAGACCGATTTCGAGAGCTTTACCAGTTGCGTTCTGGTGAACAGCTACGAGGCAAGGAACGCCGCCGCCTTTGAGGTATTCGCCGCGAACGGTGTGACCAGGGCCTTTCGGCGCCATCATGATCACGTCTACGCCAGCTTTTGGCTCGATCAGGCCGAAGTGTACGTTCAGGCCGTGAGCGAATGCGATCGCCGCGCCTTCACGAAGGTTGTCGTGAACGTATTTCTTGTAGGTCTCTGCCTGATGTTCGTCGGGCATGGTGAACATGATGACGTCGCACCATGCTGCTGCTTCAGCGATGTCCATCACTTTGAGGCCTTCACCTTCGGCTTTTTTAGCCGATGCCGAACCCGGACGAAGAGCAACAACAACGTTTTTCGCGCCAGAGTCACGCAGGTTCAGTGCGTGTGCGTGGCCTTGGGAGCCGTAGCCGAGGATAGCAACTTTAGCTTCTTTGATCAGGTTCACATCGCAATCGCGATCGTAATAAACGCGCATTTTGGCGCTCCTTGTGTATCGGGTTTCGATTGGGCGCAGATTAGGTTTGGTTTGCAGAAAACGCGATAGCGGAAGCGATGAATTTTGCGAAATTTTCGGAATAGTTATTCGTTATTCGGTCTGATAATATAAATTTTATGCTTGATGACCTCGATCGTCGTATTCTTCGACTACTTCAATCTGATCCTACGATGCCTTTGCCAGATCTGGCGGAGGCTTGCGGGCTGACAACTGGCCGAGCAACACGCAGGTTGGACAAGCTGCGCGAATTGGGTGTCCTAGTAGGGCAGGAGGCCGTGATCGATTGGCGGGCATTAGGGTTCGACGTAGCGGTTTCATTGCGCTGCACTTTGGATAAGACCCAAGGCCGCGCTTTTGACGATTTTCTTGAGGCAGCGCGTCAGGTGCCCGAAGTCATCGAAATACAGACCTTCCTCGGGCGTGTGGACGTGCGATTGCATATCGTGGCGCGGGACCTTGCGCATTGGCAGTCCATCTATCGTGATCGTGTGCTCGAACTGCCTCACATTGCCGAAATTGAATCGCTTTTGACCGTGGCGACTGTCAAACGAGAGGAGGCTCTTCCGCTATGACAGAACTGGATGAGATCGACCGCAGAATCCTACGGGCATTACAGCAGGACGCGACCCAATCGGCGAGCCAGTTGGGACGCAGGTTCGATTTGTCGCAACCTGCAACATGGCGTCGGATTAAACGGCTGGAAGAGGCGGGTGCCATCGCAGGGCGGCGTTTGGTGCTGGACCGTGAAAAGCTCGGTTTCGGGGTGACGGTTTTTCTGGGTGTTAAACTGGTCGCCAAAGGTCGAGTGAGCCTAGAGGATTTCGAACGTGCCGTGTCCGCCATTCGCGAAGTGCAAACGGTGGAGCACGTCTTGGGGCTCTATGACTACCGCCTGCGTGTCGTCGCGACCGACCTTGCCGATTTTGAACGTGTCCTGCGTCGACGGATCATGACCCTCCCTGGGGTAGGGAACGTTGAGGCGAACGTGCTTTTGACCGAAGAGCGGCGACCCGGCCCCCTGTGACAAAGTTGTTATGCGCCTTGCTAGGTAAAATCGGTTAAGACCTCCTGAACAGAGGGAGATGCCGATGAAATACGCTATTATTGCACTTGTGATCGCTGTTGCAGGCCCAGTTGTCGCGCAATCGATGCATGGTCATCCTGTTGATAGCAACGGCATGCCCATCCACGATATGACCAATATGCCCGGATTGCAGGGAACCAATGCGGAGCCGCACGAAAGTGCGGAATTGGCGGTGATGTTCAACAATTTCTCCACACTCTCGCGCACGGTTGAGAACCTGCCGAACGGAATTCGCTCTGTCACGACGAGCTCTGATCCTGCCGTTATGGATGCCTTGGTCAGCCACGTTGTCGGCATGATCGGGCGGGTCGAGGCGAAAGACAGTCCCGACATTTTTATCCAAAGCCCTACCTTGGACATCTTTTTCGAACGTGGTGACCAGATCGAGACAACGATTGATGTGACGAACGAGGGTATCGTCGTGAAGCAGACCTCAGAAGATCCCGAATTGGTTGAGGCAATGCATATCCACGCGGCTGAAGTGTCTGCCATGGCAGAGCGCGGGATGATGGCCGTTCATGAGATGATGATGCAGCGGCATCACTAAAATCATCGTGCGCCGAGGCCCATTTCCATCAGGGCCTTGCGCACGGGTGCAACGGAATAAAGCGCCTCGATGCCTTTTGCACGCAGATCGCGGATGCTCTGCGCGCCTGCGATTGAGGCGCGGTTCAGGGCATCGACGCCTTTGACGCGCAGAACGACTTCACTGTGACGGCGGCGTTCATAGGTTGCCAACATTTGCGCGTCGCCCAAGCCCTCGGGGCGTTCTTTGGCGAGGTCGAGAAGGCAGATCATATCGCCGAGGCTCATGTTCAGCCCCTGTGCGCCAATCGGGGGCACAACGTGCGCGGCTTCGGCGACGAGTGCACAACGCTGCGCGGTCATACGGTCGGCAACTTGGCTGATGATCGGCCACGCTTGACGCTTCCCGACCACTTGCAGGGGACCGTAAATGTTAGCGGACCGTTCGGTTGCGGCCTTGTTGAACTCATCCTCGGGGAGGTCGCGTAGACGCAAAACCTCTGCGCCGTTTTCCATCCAGACAACGGCAGAGCAAGGTTTGCCGTCCTGATCTGGGAGGGGCACCAGCGTGAAGGGACCGCCCGAGCGGTGAACTTCGGTTGATATGTTATAGTGCGGGGCCTCATGGGTTACGGCAAAGACCACGGCCTTTTGTCCGTAACGCGTTGTTTTCGCGTCAATACCAGCGGCCTGGCGAACGGCAGAGTTGCGACCATCCGCCCCGATCACTAATTTGCACCGCACTTGGGTGCCATCGGTCAGCAAGACGAGAGCTTCGGTTTCGCGGGTGGTCATGGATTTGAACCCGACGCCAGCGCGGAAATCGACTGTATCCAATTCAGTCAAACGGGCCACCATTTCACGGCGGAGGAGCCAGTTCGGAAGGTTCCAGCCAAACGGCAGGTCCGAAATGTCCGATGCGTTGAAATCTTTGATGACGCGCGGTTCGGGGTCGACCCCGCCTGCATCAACGATCCGCATGACCTGAAGGGGTGCTGCGTGGGCGTCCAGCTTGTCCCAAATGCCCGCATCAGCGAGGAAATTCCGCGACCCTTGGAAAAACGCCGTCGTGCGATGATCGGTTCCGACGCTGTTGTTATCCGTCACGGGTGGTGCGGGATCCACGCAGACAACCGAAAACCCAGCTGCCCCAAAAGCCGCCGCACAAGACAGGCCGGCAACGCCGCCACCTGCGATCACAATATCCGCAGAAATCCGTTCCATAGGGATAGACATAGGCCTGTCTAAGAGGAGGGGAAAGGTCTGTTAGATCACCTGCGACAGAAAATCCGAGAGATCATCGGTATGATGATGAATATGCGGAGCTGGCAACGGATCAGGGCCTACGTGAACAGTGCGCATTCCTAATGCATGAGGGACCGCGAGGTTGCGAACATCGTCTTCGAACATTGCGCCGAATTCGGGCGCTAGATTGTCGAGTGCAAAGATCGCCTCAAAGGCGGCTTGTTCGGGTTTGGGGCGATAGCCCGCGTGTTCAACGCCGTAGACCGCATCAAATAACCCCGTCAGTCCACGTGCCTCTAACACTTTGAGCGCATAGGGACGCGCGCCGTTCGTGTAGACGACCTTACGACCAGGGAGCGCGTCAATCCGCGCAGCAAGGGTTGGATCGGGCGACAGCACCGAAAAATCGATATCATGCACCGCTTCGAGGTAAGGGTCGGGGTCAATCGAATGTTCGGCCATTAGCCCCGCTAGCGTGGTCCCGTATCGCTTCCAATAAGTGTCGCGCAGGTGGTCGGCCACCTCTGTTGAAACGTTCAACGCCTTCGCCACATAGTCGGTCATTTTGACTTCGATCTGGTCGAAAAGCCGAGCCGAGGGTGGGTAGAGCGTGTTGTCCAAATCAAAGACCCACGCGCGGACATGTTTGAAAGATGCAGCAACCATGACGACACAGGTAAAGCGACGCATTGACGCCTGCAACGGCTTTGGCTTGATTGCGGGGCGAAATGATGACTAGGCTCTAACACTCATTAAGACGAAAGTGGCCATGCAAGACCCTAAACACGCCCAAAAAGACGCCTACCAATTGATTCTCGAGGCAATCGACAGCCACATCTACAAGCCGGGTGACCGGTTGGTGGAAAGTGACCTTGCAGATCGGTTCGGTGTGTCGCGGACTCCCATCCGCGAGGCGCTCCAGCGTCTTGAGACGCAGAGCTTGCTGACCCGTGATGGTCGGTCGCTGATTGTTGCGTCCTTAGATCATACGCAAATGGCAGAGTTGTATGTAGTGCGTGGCGAACTCGAAGGGTTGGCGGCGCGTTTAGCTGCGCGGCACGCCACACCCGAAGAAATTCGAGTGTTGAAAGATATGGTTCAGGCTGACCGCAAGTTGCTTGGCGATCCGTCTGCGCTCAGCCGTGCGAACAAGCGGTTCCACAAACAGATCCACCTTGCGTCACACAATCGGTTCTTGGTCCAACAGCTCGACCTCGTGCATCGATCGATGGCTTTGCTTGCAACGACATCGCTGGCAGCAGAGGGGCGCGGTGATGATGCGCTTGCTGAACATGATGCGATCGTAGAAGCAATTGCGGCAGGTGATGGGGATGCAGCAGATAAGGCTCTGCGTGAACACATCTCAAAGGCTTTTGTCACGCGATTGAAGCTAGACGCAGCGAAGGTCGAAAACAGCTAAGCTCCACCGAATTTCCCATGCGCCGTCTTGTCCCAGTAAAACGGGCGGTGCAGGAGTTCACCTAACCCTTTGTAAGCTGCGAGGCTGGCGAGGGGGAAATAGAGGTGCAGTGTCGGCACCCACGGCAAAAGCCACAGCCGTCTCGATGCTCTAGCCCCGAGGATGGCAGCGGTAAGGTGGACGGCTTCGGAGGTCGCGAATAGAACTGAGAGCGTGATCAAGCCTGACGGTGGAAGAACCTCTCTGACTGGATGCCAAAAGCCGAGAGGGATCGCCCAAAAGCTCCACATCATGGGGGCAGTTACGAATTGGGTCAGCGTGCCGAGGAACTGCACCTGAAACCCTAAGAATTTTCGCCAACCAAGATCGCAGAGCAATTGGCGCGGGTTGCGCATGTGAACACCATAAGTGATCGCATAACCTTTGAGCCATCGTGAACGTTGTTTGATCCACGGCCAGACGTGGCTGTTGGCCTCTTCACCCGTGACAGTTCGAACGATTTCAGTGCGATAGCCATGTCGGGCAAAGCGGACTCCCAAATCCGCGTCCTCTGTCACGTTATGCGCATCCCAACCGCCAAGCTTTTCTAGAACCGATCGTCGGAAAAATAGCGTGGTGCCGCCAAGGGGTATCAGAAAACCGAGGCGTTCGAGACCGGGGAGGATGACGCGAAACCATGTGGCGTATTCCAGCGCGAAGCAACGCGACAGCCAGTTGGTTTTAGCGTTGTAGAAGTCGAGCATCCCTTGGAGGCAGGCGACCTCTGGTCCGACAGCGGCAAAGCGGGCGACAATCGCGCGGATTTGCTGCGGGTCGGGGGCGTCCTCGGCATCGTAAACGCCAATGATGGACCCTCTGGCAAAGGACAGTCCGTAGTTCAGCGCGCGCGGTTTCGTTTTCACTGTCCCTTGGGGCACAACGATAGCCCGCATGAACCGGGGAAGGGTGGTCGCCAGCAAGGCTTGCCGTGTCATTTGATCGTCAGCTTCGAGCAAGAGACACACGTCGAGCAGATCGTGGGGATAGTCCAAGGCCGACAGACGGTTCACCAAACGCACCGCGATTTCGCTTTCGTGATAGAGCGGCACCATGATCGTCACGATTGGTAAGCGATGGGGCGTGGTTGGGGCCGCCGGCTTTGCGTCTGGGCGGAATTGCATGATGACGGCGGCAGCCTTGAGCGCGGTATTGGCAACGGTCCAAAATAGCATGACACCAAAGAGTGCAATCGCGGTCGGCCCAAACCACGCAAAGAGGCTGGCGATGGCAAACGCGATAAGGCTCAGCGTGACATTCGCCGCCTGACGGGCATTCCAGCCGCGGCAGCTTTCCTCGCTCGCTACTTTTTCTTCGGCAAGGCGGGCTAGAGTGTCATTGGCGCAGGAGCGAATTGCGGCGTGAAGCGCAGCTTCGGTCGTCACAGCCCACCGAATTGCACCGAGTTGCGAGGATAGTTTTTCGCGGTGGCGGGCAAAATCTTCGGGGCGAGAGGTGAGAATGATGACTTCGCCCGCCATAGACCTCCACGGAAGAATGGCATTTTCGATACAGTAGGTTGCGCCGATTTGATGCAGAAGCCGCGTGTCGGGTTTATGCTTGCACGGATCAACCACGCCGACACCTGCAATGGCGGCCTCAACCTCGGCCATTTTGGCCGCGCTAATCGACAGTCGCAGACGCAAGGTATCGGCCAATCGGCAGCCCTGTCTGCTCGCATCCCGTTCGGCGAGCGCCACGCGCTGGGCAGAGGCGAACCCACGGCGGATCACCTCTTTACCCAGTGGGCTTAGTGACGGAGCAAGGGGTTGGGCCAAAGCCGTGTTGAAACTGCGCGTGTGGTGCAAAAAGAAAACTCCCGACTTTTCAGGCGGGAGTTCACTCTATTTCGACTTAAAGCGGCGTTAACGGGATCACGCTTTGCGTGCTTCCATAGCATCGGCGAAACGCTCAAACAGGTAGAAGCTGTCCTGCGGACCCGGCGATGCCTCTGGGTGGTGCTGGACCGAGAACACCGGACGATCAGCCATGCGGATGCCGCAGTTCGATCCGTCAAACAGCGAGATGTGGGTTTCAACAACACCTTCAGGCAGCGTTTGGCTGTCCACGGTAAAGCCGTGGTTCATCGATGTGATTTCAACCTTGCCTGTATCTTTGTCTTTGACAGGGTGGTTCGCGCCGTGGTGACCGTGGTTCATTTTCACGGTCTTCGCGCCGAGCGCGAGCGCCAGCATTTGGTGACCGAGGCAAATACCAAAGACAGGTAGGTCAGTGGTGTCGAGAACCTGTTTGATCATCGGAACGGCGTATTCGCCAGTCGCAGCTGGGTCACCAGGGCCGTTCGACAGGAACACACCATCAGGATTGTGGGACAGAACGTCTTCTGCGGTTGCGGTCGCAGGCAAAACGGTCACGTCACAGCCCGCGGAGGCAAGGCAGCGTAGGATGTTACGCTTTGCGCCGTAGTCGACAGCAACGACCTTGTGTTTTGGTGCGGTGTTCGGCTGATAGCCGTCTGGCCAAGCCCAACGCATTTCGTTCCATTTGTAGGATTGTGCGCAGGTCACATCTTTGGCGAGGTCGAGACCAACCAGACCTTTAAACCCACGTGCCGCAGCGACGAGCGCCTCAGCGTCGAAGTTTCCTTCGGGATCGTGAGCGAGAGCGACATGCGGTGCACCTTGCTGACGGATGGCGCGGGTCAGACGACGGGTGTCGATGCCGCCAATACCGATGCGACCTTTCTTGGTGAGCCAAGCGGTCAGCTCTTCGGTAGCGCGCCAGTTCGACGGCTCGGTCGGGTCCCATTTGACAACCATGCCAGCCGAAACAGGATCGGCTGTTTCGTCGTCTTCTTCGGTGACGCCAGTGTTGCCGATGTGGGGGAAGGTAAAGGTGACGATCTGTCCGGCGTAGGACGGATCGGTCATGATTTCCTGATATCCCGTCATCGCTGTGTTAAAGCAAAGCTCTGCGGTGGTCTGGCCCGTCGCGCCGAACCCCTTACCATAAAACAGAGTGCCATCAGCTAGCGCGAGGCAGGCGGTCGGTTTTTGGGCGGTTCCGTTCGGCATGGCAGCGACTCCTTATGGTCAAATTGCTGCGTTACTAGGCATGAGCCACCATAGGGTCAAGGCCGTAACGTTCCAAGCCTCAGATGAGGTTGTCACGAACGGATAGGACAGGTAAAGCTGCGCGGATGTTATCGCTCGCAAGGGGAACGGGATGGACATGCGTGAACGGATTAACGCGGCGCTCAAGGAAGCGATGAAGGCGAAGGACGCGGGACGTCTTTCGACACTTCGTTTGATCAGTGCTGCGATCAAGGACCGCGAAATTGCTGCTCGTGGGGATGGTGAAGAGTCGGTCATCGGTGATGATGAGGTTCTCGCGATCCTCGGCAAAATGGTAAAACAACGTCAGGAAAGCGCTCGCCAATACGAAGAAGGTGGCCGGCTTGAACTGGCAGAAAAAGAGCGTGGCGAGATCAGTGTGATCGAAGATTTCCTGCCGCGTCAGCTGGATGATGCTGAAGTTGATGCCGCGATTACTGCGGCCATGGCCGAAGTTGGTGCGGAGTCGATCCGCGACATGGGCAAGGTCATGGGGGCTCTTAAAGCCAAATACACCGGCCAAATGGACTTTGGCGCTGTTGGCCCGATGGTCAAAGCAAAACTGGGATAAAAAATTGGGGGGCGCTGGCCCCCCTTTTTGTTTCTGCTGTCTTAGGCGACAGATCGGATCAGGCGACCTAAGCGGGCGATACCTTCGTTGATTTCGGGTGGGCGGGCGCACGAGAAAGACAGGCGGATCGTATTTCCGTTGGACCCATCCGCGAAAAAGGCCCGACCGGGCACGAATGCGACACGTTCCGTTTCAAGCGATTGGGCGAGAAGCGTGGCGCCGTCAATGTGAGCGGGCAGGGTGATCCATACGAACATGCCGCCTTCGGGACGGGTCCAAGTCACACCTTCGGGCATTTCACGTTCGAGCGCGGCGAGCATGTTGTCGCGACGGCTCGAATACACGTCGCGCAGTTTGGCGACCTGATCGGCAAAACCATCCTTGGCGACGCGATGAATCGCGATTTGGTTCAGGGTAGAGGAGTGCAAGTCCGCCGCCTGTTTGATCAGGACGAGACGCTGGATCACGGGCTTTGCCGCAACGGCCCAACCAACGCGCAGACCAGGGGCGAGCGTTTTGGAGAAACTGCCACAGTATATAGTGCGTGTATTCTCAATCCCGCCCGACCGCTGAATGTCGAGCGCGAGGATCGGTGGGACCGCCTCGCCATCATACCGCAAGCCTTGATACGCGGCGTCTTCGATCACAGGGATATCGAGGGATTCTGCCAGATCGAGCAGGGCATTCCGTGCGCGTTCATCCAATGTGATCCCTGTGGGGTTAGCAAAGTCAGAACTGGTGTAGGCGAATTTCACCTCGCCACCAGCGTCTTCGGCAGAGGCAACATAGTCCGCCGCAGAGCGGTTTGAGGCTGGGTCTAGACGGTCATATGAGGGTTCGTAGGCGTTAAATGCCCCGAGTGCGCCCATATATGTGGGCCAACCCACCAAAGCTGTATCTCCAGGAGATAGGAACAGTTTGCCCAAGTAATCCAAGGCTTGTTGTGATCCCGATGTGATCAGAATGTTGTCAGTGGTGCAGTCGATCCCGATGTCGCGCATCTGACCGGCGATCCAATCGCGAAGCGGCAGATAGCCTTCGGAGACGGAGTATTGGAGTGCTTGTTCAGCCTGAAGGCCGCTAAACAGGTCCGCAAAGGCGTCAGCAAAGGCCTCTTTTGGGAAAAGTGCGGGGTCAGGAATGCCGCCCGCAAAAGAAATAATATCAGGCTGGTCCAGAAGTTTGAGCAATTCGCGGATTTCAGACGCCTTCATCCGTGATTGGCGCGTTGCGAAAACCTGTTCCCAGTCCATGATTCCCTCCCGTGGGGTCTGCGATGTTTGAGAATTGATCTGGCCTGTCATTAAGTCAATAGGGCTGACCTAACAGTCCCGTTAGCGCCCAATTCGAAGGATGTTCGTGAAAAAAATCTTTTTGGATATGTAAAATTTGACATGCATCAAAGTTTTCAGGGGGTACGAATGGCATCGTGAACCCACGGCGCCCCCTGACGCTACCTCCCCTGCGGATGGGGTGCGCCATAATATCTCAACGTATTAGACCTTTCGAATATTGCCGAAAGCGCGTTGAGGCACTAGAACCTCCCCAAAGCCCGGGCGGAGTCCATGACTCGGTCCGTTCATGATTTGACCAAAAGGGGAGAGCCACATGGCAGATGCAGCCATCCATGGCCATGAACATCACGACGAACGGGGCTTCTTTACCCGTTGGTTCATGTCCACCAACCACAAAGACATCGGGATTATGTACCTGTTCGTATCGGGTATCGTAGGTTTCATCTCGGTCGCCTTTACCGTCTACATGCGTCTCGAGTTGATGCATCCGGGCGTTCAGTACATGTGCCTTGAAGGTGCGCGTTTCATCGCGGACGCTTCGGCGCCCTGTACGCCGAACGGTCACCTCTGGAACGTTATGATCACCTATCACGGTGTTCTGATGATGTTCTTCGTGGTTATCCCCGCTCTATTCGGTGGCTTCGGCAACTACCTTATGCCGCTGCAAATCGGCGCTCCGGACATGTCGTTCCCACGCATGAACAACCTGTCGTTCTGGATGTATGTTGCTGGTGTTGCGCTGGGCGTTGCGTCCATGCTGTCGCCGGGTGGCAACGGTCAGCTCGGTTCGGGCGTTGGCTGGGTTCTCTACCCGCCGCTGTCGACTTCTGAAGGCGGCTACTCCATGGACCTCGCGATTTTCGCGGTTCACGTCTCTGGTGCGTCGTCGATCCTTGGTGCGATTAATATCATCACGACCTTCCTCAACATGCGCGCGCCGGGCATGACCTTGCACAAAGTGCCGCTGTTCGCATGGTCGGTCTTCGTGACTGCATGGCTGATCCTTCTGTCGCTTCCTGTTCTGGCCGGCGCAATCACCATGCTCCTGATGGACCGTAACTTCGGTACCTCGTTCTTCCAGCCTGCTGGCGGTGGTGACCCGATCCTGTATCAGCACATCCTGTGGTTCTTCGGCCACCCGGAAGTGTACATCATCATCATCCCGGGCTTTGGTATCATCAGCCACATCATCTCGACCTTCTCGAAAAAGCCGATCTTCGGCTACCTCCCGATGGTCTACGCAATGGTCGCAATCGGTGTTCTGGGCTTCGTTGTTTGGGCACACCACATGTACACCGTTGGTATGTCGCTGAGCCAGCAGTCCTACTTCATGCTCGCAACGATGGTTATCGCTGTTCCGACTGGTGTTAAGATCTTCTCTTGGATCGCGACTATGTGGGGCGGTTCGGTAGAGTTCAAATCGCCGATGCTCTGGGCGTTCGGCTTCTTGTTCCTCTTCACCGTTGGCGGCGTGACCGGTATCGTTCTGTCGCAGGCAGCTGTCGACCGCGCTTACCACGATACTTACTACGTGGTTGCTCACTTCCACTACGTGATGTCGCTGGGTGCTGTGTTCGCGATCTTCGCAGGTATCTACTTCTACCTGCCGAAATTCTCGGGCCGCGCTGCACCGGAATGGGCTGCAAAGCTTCACTTCTGGATGATGTTCATCGGTGCAAACCTGACCTTCTTCCCGCAGCACTTCTTGGGCCGTCAGGGTATGCCGCGTCGTTACATCGAGTACCCAGAAGCATTCGCTCAGTGGAACTACGTATCGTCGATCGGTGCATTCATCGCCTTCGCATCGTTCTGTTTCTTCATTGTTGTTCTTGCGTACACCCTGCTTGCAGGTCGTCGTGAGACCCGTCCGAACCCGTGGGGCGAGTTCGCTGACACGCTGGAATGGACCCTGCCATCGCCGCCGCCGGAGCACACCTTCGAGCAGCTGCCAAAGCAGGAAGACTGGGACAAACAGCACGCCCACTAAGATACGCAAAACCCCGGCTTTAGCGCCGGGGTTTTCATTTGTGGGACCGCGACAGGGCGTCCCCTTTACCCTTGTTTCTGTCAGCCTATAGTTACGCGCAGAAACAGCTGCAAAACTCACATGCCCTACGAATGGATCGACCCCCTGCCAGTGGACGACGCGCCCTTGGCTGAACTGCACCTCTGGCCTTATCGAAGCCTACCCAAAGCGGGGTTCGTCTGGTTTGTCGGGGGGACAGTGGCGTTGCTATCGCTGCCGCTTTTGGCAGTGATTGGGACGGCGGTTCTGTGGGGGTTGCTGCCGTTTATCTTGCTCGTCACTTGGGCGATGTGGGCCGCGCTCCAACGTAGTTATCGGGATGGCGAGATATTGGAAGAGCTGTTGATCTGGAATGATCACCTCACGCTCACCCGTCACAATCCGCGCAAGCCGACCCAGAATTGGGAAGCGAATCCCTATTGGGTGCGTTTGACCCGCCACGCGACAGGTGGCCCCGTGCCCGAGTATCTGACCATGAAAGGTCAATCCGATCGCGAGGTTGAGATAGGCGCGTTTCTTACCGTTAGCGAACGCAAACGGCTCTATTCGGAAATCCGCGAGGCGCTAGATCGCTGCCGTTAACCCGCGCAGCGGGGCGTCACCACGCGATCAAACGTCGACATCAAAGCAACGTCGACATCTTCCATGGTGACGGGAAGCCCCAGATCAACGAGCGATGTGACCCCGTGTTGCGTTATCCCGCAGGGTACGATTCCGCCAAAATGGCTAAGGTCGGGCTCGACGTTGATCGACAGACCGTGAAAGCTCACCCATTTCTTTAGTCGAATACCAAGGGCCGCGATTTTATCTTCGCGCGCAGATCCATCCGGCAAAAGGGGCTTCTCAGGGCGCGGGACCCAAACACCGACGCGACCATCGCGAATTTCGCCATGCACGTTGAATTCTGCGAGGGCTGCGATGATCCATTGCTCCATATCGCGGACGAAACACCGAACATCGCGTCCCCGCTCGCCCACATTCAGCATGACGTAGGCTACGCGCTGACCCGGACCGTGGTAGGTATATTGACCACCGCGTTTGCTCTCGTAGACAGGAAACCGATCAGGTTCGAGCAGGTCCGTAGGTTTCGCAGAGGTGCCCGCCGTGTAAAGCGGAGGATGTTCGACCAGCCAAATTGCTTCTTCGGCCTCGCCCGCGTGAATGGCTTCGGCGCGTGCCTCCATAAAGGCCACGGCTTCGTTATAGTCGGTCAATCCAGTTGAGGTGATCCATTCTACCATGGTTCATGCGGGCAAAAGCCCTGCCTCCTTAATTGCGGGGATATAGGTGCGGCTGACGGGAATATCCGCGCCATGCGACATCGTCAGGATCGCGCGGTCGCCCGTCCGTTTGGCAGATGTCACTGCGGCGGCGGCAACCCAATGGGATCGATGCACCTGAAGGCCTTCGGTTTGGCCCACCTCTTTGATCGCATCTGCCAATCGCATCAGAATCATCTCTTCGCCCTTATCGGTTCGGATACGGACATAATGATCTTCGACTGAAATCGCCACCAATGCGCCACGCTTTTCCATCGGTAGACGTGAGAGGATCGAGGGGATGCTGGGGGATTCAACGGGCGCTGTCGATGGCTTGGCGACGAGCTGTAGGATCAGCGTGACGACCGCGCCGATGACAAAAACAGACAAGGGCAGGGTATAGGCGTCCTGACCTGACGGCACAAAATCGATAAGTGCCCAGTTCACCGCAAGAACGATCACCATAATCGTTAGGCCATTGGCTATCGCCGTGACGAGATAGTGGAGGGGCAGGGAAAAGCGATTTGGCAATGCGGCGCGGCAGTATGCACTGACACCATAACCGCCCGCGTAGGTCAGGGCGATCATCACCAGCCAATAGCCGAGGCGCGGCAGTGCCCGCATCGTCTCTCCCGACCCGAAAGGGGCCACCACGGTAAGGACCACAGCAACGCCCACAATCACAGCCCCAGTAACGGGCTGGCTGAAATGGCGTCGCAGTTCACGAAGCGCAGAATGCGATGGCTGTGTGGTCACGGTCGTCTCACGCCTTTTCACGTATCCCGAGTTGAGCGGCTGGGTTGGTTCGGCTTCAACCTAAACAACTCATATCCAAAGGAGAAGCCAATGTCGTTCGCCCCATTCCTCGCAGCCTCACCGACTATTCAGATCCACGCCATCGCCGCCACTCTCGCGCTCGTCCTCGGACCTTTTGCGATCTATCGTGATCGGCGGGACGCGCTGCACAAATGGATCGGGTACATCTGGGTGATTGCGATGCTCTGCACGGCGTTGTCGTCCTTTGGAATCCGCGCCTATGCCGTCATTGGCCCCTTCAGCCCGATTCACATTCTGTCGTGTCTCGCGATTTGGTCGATCTGGGTGGGGATGCGTTACATCTATCGGGGAAATATTCGCGCTCACCGCAAAACTTTTCAAAGTCTTTATTGGAACGGTGTCCTTGTTGCAGCTTTGTTCAATTTCTTACCCGGACGCATCGTGAACCGCTTGTTTTTCAACGATGCGCGCGAAATTGGTTGGGTTGTAATTGGTGCTGGAGGGGCATTTTTGGTCGGTCGTATCCTATTGTCACGACAGTTGTTTGCACGACTGACATGATTTCTTCATTTTTGCTCTTGAGGTGGGTGCGTGGTTGGTCTAGAGACCCCGCACCAAGCCTAGACAGTGCGGTCGTGGCGGAATTGGTAGACGCGCAGCGTTGAGGTCGCTGTGGGGTAACTCCCGTGGAAGTTCGAGTCTTCTCGACCGCACCAACTACTCTCCTGAGATTGTTGATTACATTACGAAACGCCCCTTAAACGGGTGCGTTTTTGCCGTTACTCCGTTCAGCGTTTGTACGGAGTAACCAATGGCGATTTACACCAAAGTAGGGTTTGGTACCTCGGATCTGTTTGGATTTACGGGCAGCATCTCTACGGTTGGATCAACCATTCAATTGGACCCGAACTGGTCTGCCTCGACCGATGGTTACAACTTCTCTATCGACGACGCCGATTTGGTGCTGCTGCTCGAAGCCACGGATTCGTTTTTTAGTGGTGACCGCAACAACGACGAAATCGGTGATGACAGCTACAAGCAGACACTCACTCTCCGTGATCCGTCGGGGAATGTTGTTACTAGTGGCAGGGCTTATCTAGAAGACGTCTATGTATTTCGAGCGCCGGACGGCTCCGAAGTTCGGCTTTACACGGTAGAGGTCGCGGGCGTTTGGGTCGGCACTCTTGCTGACAAGCAAATGACGCCAGGTGTGACCTATGAACTGGTCTCTGCCTCCAACACCGACGGTGTCAGCTACAGCACGCTTGTTAGTCAAAACTACGAGTCATCGCAGTTTAACACAATGGTTGGGTCCGATACCTATGGCGACACGCTGTATGGTGGGATCGGCAATGACACGATTACTTCGCAGGGCGGCAATGATACTGTCGACGGTGGGTCGGGCGACGACACCATTTATTACGGGGCGGGGAATGACCTCGTATATGGTGGCGATGGCAACGACGTTATTGACGATGTCAGCGGTAGCCAGCTGGGCGGCGCGGATACCGTTTACGGTGGTGCGGGCAATGATACGGCATGGCTCGGCTTGGACGGCGACACGTTTTATGGTGGGACCGGAAACGACACTGTTTATGGCGAAGGCGGGAATGATACGCTTTATGGCGAGGTCGGCGATGACTGGCTGCAAGGCGACGATGGTGATGATATCCTCGACGGTGGTGATGGAAATGACGTCATGGTCGGCGGGGCTGGCAATGATGTTTATGTCCTTTCATCGGGTTTGGATTACATCGGGGGCTTCGATTTAGGTGATAGCGATCTGGACGGCTTCACCAACGACCAGCTCGATGTCAGCAATTTAACGAACGCCAACGGCGACCCGATCCGAACGGTTGATGTAACTGTCATCGACGATGGATCGGGTAATGCGAAGCTGATGTTCCCAAACGGGGAGCAATTGATCTTGTGGGGTGTCGCACCGTCGCTTGTCGATACTGGACCTGAGCTGTTCAAGATGGGCATCCCATGTTTCACTGCAGGCACAATGATCCTGACGCCGAAAGGCGAAGTGCCTGTAGAGAACCTCCGCGTTGGTGATATCGTCGTGACCCGAGACAACGGCCCGCAGCCGATTGTGTGGTGTGGGTCGCGGCACTTGTCATCTGCTGAACTCGACGCTGCACCAGATTTGAGGCCCATCCGCCTTGATGCGTCGATTTTGGGCGGCGATCGCGGCCTTCTTGTGTCGCCCCAACATGGGGTCTTCACGAAGACCGATGAACACGGTGGTACCGATACACTTGTGCGGGCAAAGCACCTCGCTCGGCTCAAGGGCGGAAAGGTTCGCGTGGCTCAAGGTGTGAAAAAGGTGACCTACGTGCACCTCATGTTCGAGAAACATCAGATCATCTATGGAAACGGGATTGCGTCGGAGAGCTTCTATCCCGGACCTTGGGGTTTAACCGCGCTTGAGCGTGAGTCGGTGTTTGAGGTGCTTCGTTTGTTCCCAGAAATAGGTCGACTCGGAGCCGAAACGGGCTACGGACAAACTGCGCGACCAGTAGCGAAGTTCCGCGACCTTCCAGAATCTATTAGCGACATGGCATTGTCGCATCTATGAAGGACAGTCGCTTGACGTTAGGCAAGCTAGAACGGATTTTTCCTGAAGGGCCAAGAAACTGAAGTTCATTTGACTGATGTTTGCGCAAACTAAAGTCATTTGTCGGGAATTTACGAATGTGATGGGTAAAAACAACCTAACTGGTTGCAATATCGAAAGTGGACGGGAATAGTTCTCCTTACAAACGGGCGGGCAAACCGCTGTAGATATCAGGGAGTGCCGTTTTGGCTTCAAGCGCAACGGACAGCGCGTTCGTAGAATTCGAACGCGTGCAGAAAAGTTATGATGGCGAGACACTCGTCGTTAAAGATCTCAACCTGAGCATGCCGAAAGGCGAGTTCCTTACCATGCTTGGACCGTCAGGGTCTGGTAAGACCACGTGTCTTATGATGTTGGCAGGGTTTGAAACCGCAACGCACGGTGACATCCGTATCGGCGGCGTATCGATCAACAATATCCCTCCGCACAAACGCGGCATTGGGATGGTGTTCCAGAACTACGCGCTCTTCCCCCACATGACGGTTGCTGAAAACCTCGCTTTCCCGCTTGAGGTTCGCAAAATCGGCAAATCCGAACGTGAAGAGAAAGTGCAGCGCGCGCTCGATATGGTGCAGATGGGCCGTTTTGGTGGCCGCCGTCCTGCACAGCTTTCTGGTGGTCAGCAGCAGCGTATCGCACTGGCACGTGCGCTCGTGTTCCAGCCTGAACTCGTTCTCATGGACGAACCACTGGGTGCGTTGGACAAACAGCTTCGCGAACACATGCAGTTCGAAATCACGCGCCTCGCACACGAACTGGGGATTACGACCGTTTACGTGACCCACGACCAAACCGAAGCACTGACCATGTCTGATCGCGTTGCTGTGTTTGACGATGGCCGTATTCAGCAGCTTGCTCCGCCAGATCAACTCTATGAATCGCCGCAGAACAGCTTTGTTGCGCAGTTCATCGGTGAAAATAACACGCTCACCGGCGTCGTTAAGGAAATCGGTAACGGCAAGTGCCTCGTCCAGCTGGACGGCGGCGATTTGATCGACGCAAAGCCAGTGAACGTTAAGAATGTTGGCGACCGCACTAAGGTGTCGATCCGCCCAGAGCGTGTCGAAATCAACAAGGACCGTCTGTCACCAGATGCTCACACCCTCAAAGCTGAGGTTCTGGAGTTCATCTACATGGGCGACATTTTCCGCACACGCTTGCGCGTGGCTGGTCATGATGATTTCGTTATCAAAACACGTAACGCACCTGATCAGGTACGTTTGCAGCCCGGCACGATGATCGACATCGGCTGGTTGCCAGAAGATTGTCACGCACTCGACGCTTGAGTTCGTGATTAATGAATGCGGGAGGCCCCACCCGGGCGGGCCCCTGCAAAATCAAATCACCGGGAAACCACGGGAGAATAGTATGAAACTTACTAAAACACTTCTTGCTACTTCGGCTCTTACCCTTGCTGCTGGCGCTGCATTCGCAGACGCACACATGGCTTCGGATATGACCCTTGTTAGCTGGGGCGGCGCTTACCAAGCATCGCAAACCAAAGCTTACTCGGAGCCCTACATGGCTGCGAACGCTGGCGTAAACATCGTTTGGGATGAGTCCTCGGCAGAAGCCGTTGCGAAACTCCGCGCGATGAACGAGTCGGGCAACATCACTTGGGACCTCGTTGACGTAGAAGCTGCTGACGCTATCCGTCTTTGTGACGAAGGTCTGGCGATGGAAATCGACCACGACGCGATGCTCGCTGCTGGCAACGACGGCTCCACCGCGTCTGACGACTTCGGCGACTCGATCATTTCCGACTGCTTCATCCCGCAGATCGTGTTCTCGACCACTGTTGGCTACCGCGCAGACATGGTTGGCGACAACGCACCAGACTCGATCTGTGCGATCTTCGACACCGAAACCTATCCGGGCAAGCGCGCACTGAACAAGCGCCCGCTGGCAAACATGGAATGGGCTCTGCTCTGTGACGGCGTTGCAAAAGACGACATCTACGACGTTCTCGCAACTCCGGAAGGTCAGGATCAAGCGTTCGCAAAGCTCGACACCATCAAAAACGACGTGATCTGGTGGTCGGCTGCTGCTGAAACTCCGCAGCTCCTCGCTGACGGCGAAATCGTAATGGGCTCGACCTACAACGGTCGTCTGTTCTCTGCGATCGCAGAACAGGGCCAGCCGATCGGCATGCTCTGGGACGCTCAGATGCTCGACTTCGACGGTTGGGTAATCCCTGCTGGTCTGCCGGAAGATCGTCTGGCACGCGTTCTGGACTTCGTATCCTACGCAACCGACACCCAGCGTCTGGCTGATCAGGCTGCATACATTTCCTACGGTCCGGCTCGTGCATCGTCCGCTCCGCTCGTAGGTAACCACGCAGAGCTGGGTATTCCTATGGCTCCGCACATGCCGACCGATCCGAACAACTCCAAGAACGTCTTCGTCACCCAGTACGACTTCTGGGCTGACTACCGCGACGATCTGGACGCTAAGTTCCAAGCCTGGCTCGCCCAGTAATCGGACCTAGTTTGGCCCTGCTGTCAGGGCCAGACAAAAAATTGCCGCGGCCCCAATCGAGGGCCGTGGCCACTCGGGACGGGACCATTTTATGACTGACGCGACCACCGACGCCGGTAAGCTGACGACAGCTGACGGCCAAAGCCTCAAAAAAAGTTTGCACAGAGCACTCCGCCGCCAAAAAGTGCGAGCGTTGATGCTGATTGCACCGCTACTTCTCTTTATTCTGTTGAGCTTCATTGCCCCCATCTTTGACATGCTTCTGCGGTCTGTTGAGAACGATATTGTGCCGGATACAATCCCGCGCACGATCGTTGCACTTGACGACTGGGATGCAACTTCGGGCGAAACGCCGGGCGAAGAGGTTTTCGCCGCGTTCTACACCGACTTTGCGATTGCCGAAGAATACAAGAGTCACACTCGTCTAGGTTCGCGCCTGAACTATGAACTGACTGGTATCTCGTCTCTGTTCCGTTCGACAGGCCGCAAGGTTGGTAAGTTTGAAACGGAATCCTACACTGAACAATTCACTGCGGCCGACGCTGCATTTGCTGATCCTGCGCAATGGGCTGCATGGATGGCGGATGATGCTGTACGCGCGGCACTTCCGCAGACGGCTGACGCTTATGACGCGTGGTCCAAAATTGTTGTCGATCTGAACAACGATGTTCCGTCCGAAGAAGACCCTGCTGATTTCGTTTATACAGGTCTTTACAATGACTTGATGGCCGGTGCTTCGGTTGCATCTATTCCGTCGGTCGATGTGTCTGGCTGGGAGCCTGTGTCCCTTCGTGAGCAGTTCATCGACGCGAATGATGGCTGGGCAGATCCTGCGGTTTGGGCGACGATCAAAACCTATGGCGGCGACTACACCAGCGGCTACTTCTTGAACTCTGTCGATATGCAGTTGTCTGGCGAAGGCGTAACGCAGCGCCCTGAAGACGAGCGTATCTACATCACTCTGTTCGTCCGCACGATCATTCTGTCGATCGTCATCACGGGCTCGTGCATCTTGCTCGGCTACCCGATTGCATTCCTGCTTGCAAACCTGCCACTGCGGAGCGCAAACGTTCTGATGATCCTTGTTCTTCTGCCATTCTGGACCTCGCTTCTGGTGCGGACCTCGGCATGGAAGGTTCTTCTGCAGAACCAAGGTGTGATCAACGACATCCTCGTTTGGCTGCATGTCATCGCTGACGACAACCGACTTGAGCTGATCAACAACGCAACAGGCACCATCATTGCGATGACCCACATCCTGCTGCCGTTCATGATCCTGCCGCTCTATTCGGTGATGAAAACGATCAGCCCGTCTTATGTTCGCGCTGCGAAATCGATGGGTGCGAATGACTGGACTGCCTTCTGGCGCGTTTACTTCCCGAACTCGGTTCCGGGTATTGGCGCTGGTTCGATCCTCGTGTTCATCCTGTCCATCGGCTACTACATCACCCCCGAGCTGGTTGGCGGCACCAAAGGTGTCTTCATCTCGAACCGGATCGCATACCATATCTCCAGCTCTTTGAACTGGGGTCTGGCAGCGGCTCTTGGCTCTATCCTGCTCATCCTCGTGCTTGCGCTCTACTGGCTCTACGACCGTATCGTTGGCATTGATAACGTGAAACTCGGAGGCTGATCACAATGGCACTTCCCGCATATGCAAGCACCGCTCAACGGGTGTGGCACTACAGCTACCGGACGATCTGTGGACTGATCTTTTTCTTCCTGATCGCACCGATCCTTGTGATCATCCCGCTGTCATTCAACGCGCAGGACTTCTTTACGTTCACGCCTGAAATGCTGCGTCTTGATCCGGCTGGATATTCTTTGAAGCACTACAACGACTTCTTCAGCAACTCCGACTGGCAGTTGGCACTGAAGAACTCGCTGCAGATCGCACCGATTGCGACCCTCGTGTCCGTAAGTCTGGGCACACTGGCGGCTATCGGTCTGTCGCAGAGCCACGTTCCCGGTCGTCGGGCGATTATGGCGGTGATGATTTCGCCAATGATCGTTCCGTTGATCATCTCGGCGACGGGCATGTATTTCTTCTACTCGAACCCCTACATCCCTGTTCCGTTCTACGGCAAAGTCTACTTGCCGTTCACACTGACAGGCACACGGGCAGGCGTTATCCTCGCTCACGCTGCATTGGGTATCCCGTTCGTTATCATCACAGTGACCGCGACGCTTGTGGGCTTTGACCGCTCACTGACCCGCGCCTCTGCGATGATGGGTGCGAACCCTGTGACCACGTTCTTCCGTGTTCAGATGCCGCTCATCCTGCCAGGTGTGATTTCGGGTGCATTGTTCGCCTTCATCACATCCTTCGACGAAGTGGTTGTTGTGCTCTTCGTGGGTTCGGCTCAGCAAAAGACGCTGCCGTGGCAGATGTTCATCGGCCTGCGCGAGCAGATCAGCCCGACGATCCTCGCTGTTGCAACAATCCTTGTGGTGCTGTCGATCATGCTGCTGACCACGCTGGAACTGCTGCGTCGTCGGTCCGAACGCCTGCGCGGTATGTCACCGGGTTAAGGCTTTGTGGAATTGAATTGAAAAGGGCGGCCGCTTGGCCGCCCTTTTTTATGGGAGAAGGACTAGCCAGAACGAGGCAGTCACTATCGACACAGCCGTTCCCAGTAGAACTGCCGATGCAGCCACCCGCCGTGCTTGGCCATACATATTGGCAAAGAGAAAGGCGTTGACCCCCGGTGCCATGGCCGAGGTCACGACCGCGGAGCGGAATGATGACAGCGGGAGGCCCAACATCTTGCCCATGCCCCAAACGACGAGCGGGTGTACGATCAGCGACACAGTGACGATAAAGCCCACGGTGGGGAGGTCGCCGTCTGGACGATAGCGGAACAGGATCCCGCCCAAACCAAACAGTGCAGTCGGAAGCGCCGCGCGAACCATGAGGTCGATTGCTTCGGTCAGGGCAGACGGGAACGTGAAGCCAGACAAGTTCACGATCACACCGCAAATGATCCCGATGATCAGCATGTTGCGGAACATCGCGCGGAGCACCTTTGCGGGGAGCTGCGCAATAGATCCGCCACGGTTCTTTACGATCTCCATCGCGGTAATACCGACGGCGTAGCAGAACGGAGAGTGGATCGCGATAATCGCAAAGTTGGCCGAGAGCGCGTCGACCCCATAAGCACGTTCTGTGATCGGAAGGCCAAGGAGCAGCGAGTTCGAAAACAGTCCGACGAAACCAATTGCGATGGCTTCTTCCCATGTGCGGCGGAAAATGAACCGTGCACCGAGGATACCGACGCCAAAGCCCGTCAGCGCGCCCACATAGAATGACGCCCAGAGCGCGGCATCAAACGATCCTGCAAGGTCGAGGTTCATCATCGACCTGAACAACAGCATGGGGATCGCGAACCCTTGTGCAAATGTCATGAGCGCGTCCACGGCTTCGGCTTTGAGCCAACCGCGCCAAGCGGCGACATAGCCAAAGGCAATGACGATAAAAACAGGTAAAACCACCTGTATCAAAGCAGACATGAGGGAGCCTTCCGAAACGGAATAGTTAGATGTCGAACGACAATGTCATGCCGTCATAAGCGGGCATGATATGGTCTGGCGTTTCAGCCGCAACCGTTTCGTAATCAAGGTCGACATGCATGTTCGTCAACACGGCCTGCTTGGGCGCGACCCGTTCGATCCACTGGAGCGTTTGTTCCAGATGCGAATGGGTCGGGTGAGGCGTGCGGCGCAGGGCGTCGACGATCCAGCAGTCTAGGTCGTTCAGATGGTCCCAAGCCTCGTCATAGAGGTAGGCCACGTCGGGCAGATAGGCGACGCCATTGATCCGAAACCCTAAGGCGTCGATAGAGCCGTGGTTTACCTTAAATGGGGTCAGGGTAACATCACCGCCCGCGCCTGAAACGGTCACAGGACCTTCGATCATATTCAACTCACAGATCGGCGGGTAGGGCGATCCTTTGGGCTGTACAAAGGCGTAGCCAAAGCGCGATAGAAGGCTTTCGGATGTGTCCCCATCAGCCCAGACCTGCAACCGTTTGCCCGTGTTGAAAACGATCTGGCGCACATCATCGAGGCCATGCATGTGGTCGGCGTGCGCATGGGTAAAGACCACGCCATCCAACTCTCCGACACCCGCATCGACGAGCTGATCTTTCATATCGGGACCAGTGTCGATCAGCACGCGGGTCGCTTTGTCGCCATCCCAACGCGTGACAATGATCGAACAGCGACGGCGGCGGTTCTTGGGATTGGTTGGGTCACAATCGCCCCAGATGCCGCCAATGCGCGGCACACCGCCCGACGATCCACAGCCGAGTATTGTGATCTCAAGCCGAGCCATCAGAGTTTCGCCTTTGTAAACAGGCGATCAAAGTTGGCGGTCGTTGCCTTTGCGAAATCCTCATACGAAACGCCAAACACGTCCGCGCCGACTTGCGCCGTGTGGACCGTGTAACCTGGTTCATTGCGTTTGCCGCGGAACGGTTTTGGAGCAAGGTAAGGGCTGTCCGTTTCCACCAAAATTCGGTCGAGGGGGGCGGATCCAAAAATGTCCCGAACCTCTTGGGATTTTGGGAATGTAGCGATGCCAGACATTGAGAGATAGAACCCCATATCAAGTGCAGCGCGAGCCAATTCGGGGCCAGAGCTAAAGCAATGCATGACGCAAGTGTAGGCGCCGTTGTCCATGCCTTCGCGTAGGATTTGTGCCATATCGTCGTCTGCGTTGCGGGCGTGGATGATCAGCGGCAAACCTGTTTCGCGGGCGGCATCGATATGGATACGCAGAGATTGCTTTTGCAGTTCTGCGCTGTCAGGCGTGTAATGGTAGTCCAGCCCCGTTTCGCCAATACCGACCATCTTTGGGTGCGCAGCATAGGCCACCAATTGATCGACGGTGACGAGCGGCTGTGCCTCAACGCTCATCGGGTGAATACCTACCGCGTAAAAGACCTCAGGGTGGGCCTCAGCAATGGCTCGGACCTTGGGTTCGTTGTGCAGTTTGGTGCAGATCGTCACCATGCGCGTCACGCCTGCCTCAATCGCACGGGCAATCACGTCGTCGCGTTCCTCGTCGAAATCGGGGAAGTCGAGGTGGCAGTGGCTATCAACGATTTGGGCTTTGGGGGACATATCTGCCTCAGTCTGCGGCCACGGAGCGGGCCGTTTCTTCGATCCTGAAAACCATATCAAGGATGAGCGCGGCAGGGTCAAGGTTCACCGCCCGACCACGGCGCACCTTGAGCGACAGTTCCTGCTGTAGTTCTGCCCATCGACGCGCAGCAAAGTCATTCGGCGCGATCCGTGTTAATAGGCGTGCTTCGCCCATCGCACCTTGGGTGCTGGGTTCACCTACGAGGCCTGTTCGTGCCGCACGGGCAAGGAACAGATCGATCAGGTCGAGCGCCATTGGGAACCGCGCTTCGGCCCCTTTACCAGCGCAGCTTTCTGCGAGTTTCAATGCGGCCGTGCGATCCACGTTGGGCAATTTGTCGAACATCTGCACCAGATCATGATACATCTTCAGCCCATCGTGGTTCATCAAACGGATCGCTTCGCCAACGGACCCACCCGACAACGTGGCGAGCGCTTCTGTCTCGTCCACGTGCACATCGGCCTGAGCCAAGGCGTGCGCCACATCAGAAGGGGACAAGGGCTTGCACCGCAGTTCGCGGCAGCGCGATCTGATCGTTGGCAAAAGGCGCGAAGGTTGGTGGGCAAGCAGCAGAAGCGTGGTGCGAGCTGGCGGCTCCTCGAGTTCTTTGAGGATCGAGTTTGCGGCCGTGACGTTCATCTCGTCTGCCACGTCCACGATCACCACGCGGCGACCACCGTCAGCAGCGGACATGTGAAAGAATTTTTTCAGATCCCGCACGGGGTCAGCGGTGATTTCGGTGCGCAACTTGCCTGTCTTGTCATCCACAGGACGCCGCACGATCGAAAGCCGCGGATGGCTGCCTGCACGGATCAGCGCCATGTCAGGATGATCGGCACTGATCGACAGCGATGTCGGGGCAGGGGGCGCGTCACCAAAGAGGCCTCCGTCAGCGGGTTGTTCTGTCAGCAAAAACGCGGCGATTTTGTAGGCGAGGGTGGCTTTGCCGATGCCTTTGGGCCCTGTGATCAGCCATCCCGAATGGAGGCGACCAGAATTATAGGCCTCTAGGAACGCGGCTTCTGCTTGCTCTTGACCGAACAGGGTTTCGGTTTCGCGCGGGTGGGGTGCACCTTCGATCCGATCTGGTTCGGGGAGGTCATCGCTCATGCGCGATCCTCAAAAATTGCGAGGATTTCTGCAGCGACGTCATCTGCTGTTCGATTGCCTTCGACCACGACACAGCGGTCAGAGTGTGCACGTGCAATCGAAAGGAATCCGTGACGAACGGTTTCTTGGAACGAGAGGCCGAAATCCTCAAACCGGGCCTCTGCATCGGGGCGGGCCAACCCGCGAGCCAATGCAATTGCGGGGTCCATATCGATGATAAAGGTCAAGTCGGGCTCTTGGCCGATCATCAAATCGTGCAACTGATCGACCTTCGTCCGTAGATCACCACGTGTCGCGCCCTGATAAATACGGGTGCTATCTGCGAAGCGGTCGCAGACGACGATCTGTCCAGCCTCAAGTGCGGGGCGGATTGTCTTTTCCAAATGATCCCGACGGGCCGCAGTGAACAGCAAGATTTCCGTTTCAGGGGACCAGCGGTCGGTGTCGCCCGTCAGGATCAGCTGACGGATTTCTTCGGCGCCGACGCTGCCGCCGGGTTCACGCGTGTGGATCACATCGTGGCCCTTTGCACGCAAGCGTTCGACCAGCATCTTAGCCTGTGTCGATTTTCCGGACCCGTCGATCCCTTCAAAGGTAATGAGTTGTCCGCGGGTCATTGTCGCCTCAGGCATTGTCGTCTGTCGTGGCCATATCGGCATTGCTCATGACTTTGTCCAACAGAACCATCACGGCGGTCCGCATACGGATAGCAAATCCACCGACTGGAACGTCAGCTTCAGCGACCAGCGGGATGCGACGCTCTGGGAGATCGTCAAAGCGAATGATCAGTTCGCCCAAGGTTTGGCCAGCGGCAATTGGAGCCTCAATAGGAGCGTTGAAAACAACCTCACCGTCAATGCTATCGCCGCTCAGGATCGGCACGAGCATCGACACGTCTTCGGCAACGGTCAGTCCAACGGTCGGTGCTTGACCCATCCATACGCTGGCTTCCGCGACGCGGGTGCCTGTTTCGATCACTTTTTTCTGGGCAAATTGTCGAAAGGACCAGTTCAGGATGCGCTGCCCCTCTTCGGCACGCGCGGCTGCACTGTCGAGCCCTGTGACCACAAAGACAACGCGACGGTCGCCCTGTTTGGCAGAGCCGACAAGGCCATAGCCTGCTTCTTGGGTGTGGCCTGTTTTCATGCCATCTGCGCCAAGGCCGAGGCCAAGGATCGGGTTGCGGTTCTGACTGTTTGACGGAACGCGACCGTCAAAGAGGAACTCTTCCTCTGCGAAAATCGGGTAGTAGGTCGGGAAATCGGTGATCAGATGTTGAGCGAGGATGCCGAGGTCTCGCACTGACATACGCTGGTTCGGATCAGGCCAGCCGTTTGAGTTGGCGAAGGTCGAATGCATCATTCCCAAATCTTGGGCGCGCGAAGTCATCATGCGGGCAAAGCCAGCCTCGGTGCCATCAGGCGACAGGCTCTCCGCCAGAACCGCGCTTGCGTCGTTGCCCGACAGGATAATCACACCGCGGATCAGATCTTCGACGCGGACACGTTCGCCGCTGCGCAGGAACATCGACGACCCTTGGTAGCTCATCGCGTGTTCAGACACGAGCAGTTCGTCGTCGGGCGACAGCCGTCCGTCCGAGATGGCCTCAAATGCGAGGTAGAGCGTCATCAGTTTCGACATCGACGCCGGAGGCAATGGCGTATCCGCATTCTTCTCCAACAGGACCGTGCCTGTCGTCATATCATAGACATAGGCGGCGCGGGCATTGGTTTCGAACGATTGCGCAGCGGCAAACGTTGCGGTCAGGGCCAGAAGGCATGCTGTCAAAAGGCGGATGATCATCTCAAAGCAATCCGTTTCGTTTAATTGGTCACAGCGTAGGCGTCAGAGTATCCGAGGCCTTTCACGCGCGAAAGAAGGTCAGACCGTTCAGCCGAGCTCTGTGCGGGGCCAACAACGACCCGCCAGAAGGGGCGTCCTTGGCTTTCTTGGGCGAGGATGGTCGTGGTGATGCCATTTCCATTCAAAATCTCAGCCGTGCGGTCTGCGTTCGATTGGATCGAGAAAATACCGATCTGAATATAGGGTTTCGTCAGGGCCGACGTCGCGACCTCTGCTTGCGGCGCCGGAGCGGCTGTCGCCACTTGTTCGGCTTCTGCCGCAGAAATAGCAGCCTCAGCATTCGCAATCGGGTCCAGTGACGTGGTCTGGACCTCTTCGCCTGCAATCGCAGTTTCATCGAAGTTCGAAATCGGAGCAGGGGCCTCAACCGGTGCTTCTTCGCGGCGGAGCGCTGTCACTTGCAGCGATGCAGGCGCACCAGCCAGCATACCCAATGCTGCAGCCGTATCGGAGGACACTTGCAACGCAGGGCCAGGTTGTTCGCGCTCGCGTCGGAACAGGGCACCAATCACGAACTTGCCGTTTTCCGTGTTGCGGATAATCACCCGCTCTGGGTCAACCACATCAGGATGCGCCACCCAAACACCGCCCAAAGACGGGCGCCCGTCCCATAGACCGTTATCGGTGACTTGGAACACTTCGGGGGCTTCAACGTCGCGCTCAACCAATTGCACGCTTGGGCTTGCTTGCTCGGTCGAGGCCGCGCCGCCCAACTGTGGGAATTGGAATTGGCCGTTGCCGTCACAGCCTGCCAGAACGGTCGTTGCAAGAAGGCCTGCCACAACCCACGAAATTTTGCCCGACATTATGTTGCCCCTATCATTATGCGGATATGCCGCTGCACTTGTTTCAGTGCGTTCTGCTCTCGTCGCGAACACCATAGCGTTGCGCCACCACGTTTTAAAGCCTTCAGCACCATAGGTCGGCGGTTTTCCGAACATTGGTTTTTAGCTTCCAGAATCAAAAGCATGCCGTTAGTCACGGCAGGCGCAGGAAGTGTGGCCGAGTGGTTTAAGGCTCTAGTCTTGAAAACTAGCGTGCGGGGAACCGTACCGTGGGTTCGAATCCCACCGCTTCCGCCACCATTCCCCATTAAATCAATAAATTGTCGCCGATTGTTACAATTGGTTTGGGTTCCTGATGTCATTGTCAGTCAGGGCGACTGCCTTCCACGACATTTTGCGATACAAGATACCATAAAGTGTCGGGTTTTGTGATGAATTCAGAGATATTTGCACGCATTCGCGGTCTATTTGATCGTCCTCAAATTCAAAATAATCTGCGCGGCCTCTGGGTAGAGGCGATGGTCTGTGAAATCCTCGGCGATGGATGGGAGCATACTGGTAAGGATTGGTCCGCCTGGGATGTTGAACGGTCTGATGGGCTTCGTGTTGAGATTAAACAGTCAGCACGGGAACAATCGTGGGGCATTGCAACATCGAGCCCTCGCTTCGATATATCGGCGGCAAAAGGTCATTACCCAGACGGTAAAACCTATGTCGAAAACGTAAGTGGTTTGCGCTTTGCGGATGTTTATATTTTCGCGTGGCATGACGGTGCTGATCAGCGGGATGTATCCCAGTGGGCGTTTTATGTGGTCGAAGAGAAGAAACTGCCAGTAGGTCAGAAATCGCTTTCGCTACAGGCCATTAGAAAATTCGCAAGTCCTCAAACGGCAGAGACGCTAGGGGCCGCTATGGCGCGGATTCACAGATAGAAGTCCGCATTACCTCAATTGCGCCGTTCTAAAACTCAATAATTCCATTCCAATTCATTCACCGCTTTATCACACCGCTAAAGATGCGTTGACGCTTGAGCACCTGACGCGGTTAGTATGACGACCGCTCGCTTTCGGGAGTACGGTAATGTAGAGACAGAACATCGTGGGTGGATGTTTTGTGTGTATGCTCTGTTTGATCAGCGATTTGGCAAATGCCTCAGATGGAATGTATCTTTCGCGCTGAGGCGTCTTGATGCCAATCTACGGCAAAATTTTTGCCAGCGTCGGGCCGTGACAAGACGCCAAACGTCAATAGAATTGGACTTTACCCTTATTAACTCTCTAGTTGTGTTGATCAAACCTATGCGAGTTTATGATTGGGATGGTGTACGAGTGGTTTCGAGTGTCCTAAGCGTCAGTGTGCGAGTTCCATTTTCAGGAGCTCGGATAGCGGCGTGACCGTCCTGCTCCCAACCGACGAAACCTATCCGGTGTGGTGCGTCAGCACTGTTGCAGTGTGGCAATCGGAACCAACGGTTAACCAAGTTTTACCAAGTCGCTCACGATTGCGGCGGTTGTGGGTGCGAGAGTGACGCCGATGTGGCCATGTCCGAATGCCATGATCACGTTTTTATTCTTTTGGGTTGCTCGGATAACGGGGACTGAATCGGGCATGGATGGGCGAAACCCGAACCAAGTTCGACTAGGTTCCCCCAAGGCTGGAAACATGTCCCGTGCCCCGCGCTCTAGCATTTTTAGTCGGTGTTCGGACTGCGGCAAAGAAAGTCCGCCCAATTCGACCGTGCCCGCGATGCGCAATCGCCCGACCATTGGCGAGGCGTAAAAGCCGCGTTTGGCAGAGCATACTGGCCGCGTCACCGGCGGCGTATCCATGTCGAACTCCAAATGATAACCGCGTTCGGTATCAAGGCGCACGGTCTCTCCGGCTGACCGTGCCAAAGGTTTCGAGAACGCTCCCGCTGCCACAATCACCTTATTGGCCTGAACAACGCGATCTCTGCAGTGAACGTTTATCCGTGTGCCGTCACTGTCATCGATCGAAACCGCGGACGTTGGATAGATTGTGACACCCCGTTCCACCAAATTTCTCGCGAAAATCTTCATAACTTCCCCGGGGTTGTCGATGCTCGTTGCATCGGGAAAGAAATGAGCGCCGCCCTCAAAGGGCTGCAAATTGGGTTCGTGACGCAAGACCTCATCGGCGGTTATGACGTCGACCGAGACGCCGTTCTGTCTCCGTAGCCTTTCGTCGTATTTCGCGGCGGCAAATGCCTTGTTGGATTCATAGAGGTACAAGCATCCTCGCCGATGCAAATGATGCGATGCGCCAAGTTCGAGGCTAAGCTCATGCCACATGTCGCTCGCGTTTTTCAGGAGCGCGCCGATCCTCTGGGCATTGTTTTCAGTTTGCTTGGGAAGGCTTTGGTAGAAGAACTCCAGCAACCAAGGCATCAGACTTGGCAATGTTCTGTATGGCAAAGACAGCGGACTGTTACGGTCAAAGAGCAGACTGGGCAAATTGCGAAGAACGTTGGGCGTACCCACCGGAATCGTTGCATAATCTGCAATCGTTCCAGCATTCCCGTAGGACGCCCCCATACCCAATTCATTAGGTTCGATGAGCGCGACCTCTCTGCCTTCTTTGACAAGGCGAAAGGCAATGCTCATTCCGACGACACCACCGCCGATAACGATGATATCGTGGTGAACAGGTTTGGAGGTAACATCAGGCATAGGTGGTCACCTCGCGAAAGCTGACTTCAAGACCTTCATAGTGCGGTATTAAATCGGCGTGTCAAATTCTCGATTTCTGAGTGACGTCTAGCCTAACACGATGCACAGCCGCGTTCGCGCGTAGGGGCGACTGGGGTGTAGCCTTCACGCAGAATGCGGTTCATGCCGCCTTGGACATCGATCACGGGGCCGTTGATAAACTGGGCGATCTGGCGCGTGGCTTGCGATGTGCGATTGCCCGATCGGCAAACGAGGGCCAGCTTTTGACCTTCGCGAAGGTGTGGTTGAATGGCCTGAAGGAATGATTGCGGGTCGGTGTAGGTGACGAGCAAAGCGCCCTCAATCACACCTGTTTGCTTCCATTCGTCGGGGCGCCGTATATCGACCAGCAACGTGTCCTCAGATGTCGAAAGCGCCTGACCACTAAGCGCCTCTAGCGTGAGATTCTCAGCCTGAGCCTTAGGTTGATACAGCCCGAATCCGATTGCGGCGGCTGAAATGACTGCGGCGCCTAGGAACACTCTGCGATTCATCGTTCATCCTCATTAATTTTTCCAACATATAATATAATGAAAATGTAATGTGTAGGGGAATCTGGCTGCGTTTGGCCGCAGGGTGAGGCAAAAATGACCAAATAAACCCATCAAAAGCATATCCTGATGGGGTATTCTGTCGATTTTATTTGAATTCTTCCGCGCTCTCTGCAACCTGCGCCAAAGTTCTCTTTGCAAACATAGCAGGAAAAAGATGGAAGTTTCGGTTCGCGACAATAATGTCGAGCAAGCGTTGCGTGTGTTGAAGAAAAAACTCCAGCGTGAAGGGGTTTACCGCGAAATGCGTCTGAAAGAGTATTTCGAGAAACCTTCCATCCGCAAAGCGCGCGAGCAGAAGGAAGCAATCAGCCGTCAGCGTAAACTGGCTCGCAAACGGGCTCAGATGCTCGGCTAAGCTAGGCTCGTTCGCGCCGATTTGGCTGCGAACGTCTGACGCTGCTGCACTCGTCGAAAGACGTTGATGTAGAAGATCATAAAAGCTGTTCGACTAGCACCTGTCATCCTGAACACTGATGTGTTGTTTTTGGATGCGATCGGGGCGCAAAGTCGGCAGCTTTTTCTTTTTCGCTCTCAAGGTTTTCAATTCACGTTGGTTTTAACGCCGAACCGCTCGACAGATAACGCTCTTTTGTCGACGATCGAATATTCCAATCACCTGTCACGTGCTTGTTTGATCGCTGCTGTAGCTGCGGTTGGGATGAAGACATCGCTTCAGGATTTGCAGAAGGTTGGCGGTGGGGCCGTTGGTTTGGTCGCGTCCCTGACAGCGTTCTTGGCGATTTTTGTGATGCTGGGAGTGTTGGCGTTTTGCTGACGTTTGGCGGCAAGATCACAGCCTAACCGCGTTGAAATCATGTTTGGTAGGCTCAAAGACTGAAGACGATTGGCAACCAGATACGAAAGGTGTCCCGAAGTCTACCTCTTGGCAATCGCGCTCGTAGCCGTCGTCATCTACGGGTTATGAATTCTGACCCTATTCGATCACGTTCAATTCCAGTGCCTTAGCCGCGCTGCGCAGAATGCGAGCCAAAGCGCCTGCAAATTTTTCGGTCCGATCGCTCGGCACCAAGAGGCTGATGGTACGGTGGGAGTCTGGCGTGACCAGCGGCATGACCCGCACTTCGCTTCGGTGGATGCCTTGCCTACGGGCGAAAAGGTCGGGAAGGATGCCGATCCCTGCACCCGTCGCTGCCATCAAAACGATGGAGTCGAGACTCGTGCCTTCGTAGTCGTCCGACACAATCGCTCCACTCGCGCCAGCAATGCCGTAAACGATGCGCGACAATCGGTGCCCCGTATCCAACGTCAGAAGCCGCTGCCCCGTCAAGTCGGCGGCTGTCACGCTCGACCGATGGGCAAGTGGGTGATCCTGCGCGACTGCGACCCAAAGTGGTTCCACAAACAAAGGGTGTTGCATGGTGTTAGGGTGGTCTTCGGGGGTCGAGATAATTGCATCGAACCGACCACTGCGGATGCCGTCATCCAACAGCAGGGTGTTTTCCTCACGCACCACAACGCGCAGATCGGGTTCGGCATCGTGCAAGGCTGTGATCGCTTGAGGCAAAAGATACGGCCCGATAGAGGGTAAGACCCCTAGGCGCAGCCTACCGCCAAATGGCAGGTCGGAGAGCATGGTGCCACGCAGTGCTTCGACCTCGGCCAAGATACGCTGGGCGCGTTTCACGAAATCCAGCCCGCGCGCAGTCGTCTCAACTCCAGCACGGCTCCGATCAAAGAGCCGAACGCCGAGGTCGCTCTCTACGGCGGCGATCTGGGTCGATAGGCTCGGTTGGCTGACGTTCAGCTTTTCCGCAGCGAGTCCAAAGCCGCCCAACTGGTGAACGGTGACGATATATTCCATTTGCCGTAAGGTTGGGCGCATTCATAGCCTCAAACTATGGATAACAATGTTAATTTGTATTTAAGCTATCAGTAATTTTCGGGCAACAGGCCGCAAACCTGTTGGAGAGATAAATTATGCAGATGCTCGATAGCCTTGTTGGAAACCTTATGGTGCCGACGATTTTGTTCTTTGTGCTGGGCCTTGTCGCGGCCTTTGTGCGCAGTGACCTGTCTATTCCCGAAGGCGCGGCAAAGTTCATGTCGCTCTACTTGCTGCTCGCCATCGGGTTCAAAGGGGGGCATAGCCTTGCCGAAGGAGGGCTAAGTTTTGAGGTTTTCCTCGCGCTGGCAGCGGGTTTGTTGTTGTCATTCCTTCTACCGTTCCTCGCCTATATGCTGCTGCGTACGATGACGCGGCTCGATGTGACGACCGCGGCGGCGGTCGCGGGGCATTATGGCTCGATCTCCATTGTGACCTTTGTCGCTGCGTCTAGTCTCCTTGAACTGACGGGACTGGTAGCGGACGGCTACATGGTGGCCGTCGCCGCTGTGATGGAGGTACCCGCGATCCTCTCTGCGCTTTGGATTGCAAATCGGTTTGGTCGCGACGGCAAAGAGGCCAGCGTCCCGATGCGCGAACTCTTTGCCAATGGCTCCATCGTTCTGCTGAGCGGCGCTTTCTTGATCGGTGCGCTGACGCAGGACAAAGGGATGGAGATGATAGCGCCCTTCGTTGTGACGCCGTTTGTCGGCATCCTATGCCTGTTTTTGCTGGATATGGGTCTGTCTGCTGGGCGGAGCCTTATCACAAACCGTCACCTCCTCAGCACGGGCCTCTTTGCCTTCGGCATGATGATGCCGCTGATCGGTGCGATCCTCGCCATGGGGTTAGGCTCAGTGATCGGTCTGCAAACGGGCAGCCAGTTTTTGTTGATGGTGCTCGCGGCGTCGGCCTCTTACATCGCCGTGCCGGCGGCGATGAAAATCGCGCTGCCCAAGGCAGAGACGGGGATCTACCTGACCCTATCGCTTGGCGTGACGTTCCCGTTCAATATCACGGTTGGTCTGCCGCTTTACCTCTGGCTGGCTGGCCTCATTTGAGGGTCTACTCTCGCCAACCCCACGTTTGAGCCAACGCCAAACAGTCCGCCGCTGTCTCTACGGTCGTGTACGTGCCGACCGACCGTAGGCAGGCGGCGGCAGCTGCGTGACCGAGTTTGAGCGCGTCTTGCCCTGCCCATCCTTCGTGAAGCCCGTATTGGAACCCAGCGGCAAAGGCATCGCCCGCCCCATTTGCGCCCTTGCGGTCCTTATCTGCGATCTGCACCGAGGGTTGGAAGACTTCGGTGCCGTCACGGGTAACCAGAACGGCACCTTGGGTGAAATGAACCGCGACCAGTTCCATCGCGCCCATCGAAAGGACCTCTTTGGCGGCGGCAAACACCTGATCCCGATCGGTCACACCGTCCTCAACGGTTTTACGGCCCGCCAGCGCGCCAATTTCGAAATCATTAACCACCAAGGTATCGAGGTGTGGCAGGCAAGGGTGCCCGACCTCTCTGATCTTGTCCTCCGGCCCCGCAACAAATTCAAAGTTGGTCTTTAGCCCTGCGGCTTTGGCCTTTCGCAGAACTGTGACCCAACCGTTGGCATCGTCGCCCCACGCTGCGTCCATCTGTTTGTGAATGCCCGGGAGCCCGAGGTGTAAAACACGCGCTGAACAGGTCGAAAAATCGCAATGGTCTGGCGTCATCAGGTCCGCCACACCGAAAAACAGGATATGCGTGCGACGACCCGTTTGGGCCGACACATAGGCGTCGGTTACTTGGGTCTGTGCGTCAGCAGTGCGGTGAAGGCCGCTGCGATCAATGCCGTATTCGTCGGCGATCCCGATCAAGAAATCGCCCATCTCGCCCGCACCGATCAGACCTTGGGTCCAGACCGGCATATCAGGGTCCAGTCGGCGCATATCGACGGCAAAGTTGCAGCCAGACCCGCCTCCTGCCAATTCGACCTTTTGAACGGCAGCGATCATGTCCTCTTTGGGCCATTGATCGACGGTGATATTGCGATCAACGCACCACGTGCCTGCGGTCACAAACCCCTTGCGCATGGGTCACACGTTGGGCTTGAGGATGTTTTCCGAAATCACCAGATCGTCGTCGAGCGATCTGAACGGCGTGATGCCATTGGCCTGTAAATCACCGTGATAGGCCTTAACCGCTTCCTCGCTTGTAACGCCGTCTTCAATCACGTGGCGCATCGCTTTGACCATGAGAACCGAGTCCTCGGAGTAGTAGATCTTGCGCCCGAACAGAGCCACGCGCGCACCGTATTTTTCGGCCTGACGGATCAGTTCAAGGCAATCGCGCGTGGTTCCCGCGCCGCCGCCAAGTATGCCAAAGATGAGGTTTTCGGGATCGTAGTTTGCGATTTCTTCGGTTGCGGCCGGACCATTATAGGCGGCCTTGAGGAAGGCGGGGCGTTCATGCCTCGACACGCCCGCAAGGCAGCGCACGATCATGTCATTGTTGTAGGTCGCAAAGTCGCCGTTGGTTTCAACGGGAATTTGCGGGTTAAAGACCTCGAGGAAGTAATCCACACCCTCGGCAGAGGCCTCATCACGGAACTTCGCGAAGTCTTCGAGCGTTTTATGATCCCGTTCGAGGTCATTATAGAACGTCACAGAATAGAGACCCAAGGGCGCGACCGCTTTGACCCGATCCAGACGAGCAGAGCGGAAGTTCTTCATCATGTGTTTCGGATAGCACCCACCACGGACGTGCCAGATATCGGTCGTGTCGTTCAGACGCACAGCAGGGGTGACGTGGGATTTGTGGAACAGCCCCTCGGCCTGCATAACCTCTGCGGTAGAGAGGGACATGAGCATGATGTCGACCAAACCAGATTTCGTGACCTTGACCATATCGTCGCGATAGGCGCGCAGCGATTTCATGCGGCCATCAGCCCCTTTTCCGGGGGTTGCGCAGCCAAACGCCATGTCGCCGTCTTTGGCGTCCGCAATGATAAAGTCGTTCGGCTTGTATTTGCCCGAACGAATGGCGTCTAACTTACGATCAAGATTTTTCGGCATAATGTCCTCCACTCTAGGAAAGACGGTATCGCAGTTTCGCGAAAATGATAGCGCTAAACCGCCTGTGCAAAGAAAAGTGTACCGACATTTGTCAACACGTTTGCAGGGGCATGGGGGACGACGGCGCAGTCCGATGTTTCACCGGACTGCTGATCGTGTGTGGCTCAGAATTCGAGCGCGGCTGCGGGGGCAGGGGCCTGACCGTCATAGCCGCCCCAAACCGATTGGTCGTAGTGAATGACCGAACCTGTCAGCACTCCACTGTCGTCCGACACCATCCACAAAACGGCCTTTGCGACCTCCGCAGGATCGAGGAGACGGCCCAACGGAAGGTTCGCACCTGCCTTGGCTTCCCAATCGGGATCCCCGCTTTCGGCCAGCTGCAAGGCGCGTTCGTTGTCCGACGCCATCCAGCCGATGTCCAATTGGTTCACCCTGATGCGGTTGCGCATCAAGGCAAAGCCCGCGTTTCGCGTCAACGTGGCAAGCGCCGCCTTGGTCGCGGAATACGCGCAGAGAAACGGTTGACCTGTCCGCTCTGAGGCGGAGCCGATGTTCACGATCCGCCCGTCGATGCCGTCCTTGATCATCGCACGCGTGGCATCCTGCATCAAAAAGAACGGCGCACGGACGTTTGTTGCCATCAGGGCTTCATAGACCTCGGGCGTCGTATCAACGAGCGTCCCACGATCTGTCCTGCCCGCCGCGTTTACCAAAATGTCGACCCGACCAAACTGCGCGATTGTCTGCGGCACGATCGATTGAACCTGTGCAAGGTCTGAGAGGTCAGCCGCAACCATTGCGACGGGAACACCCGTCTCTGCGGTGATCTGTGCGGCCATCGCCTCGCCTTTGGACTTCGTGCGGCCGACAATCGCGATACCTGCCGCGCCAGCCTGCGCAAATTGCAACGCAATCGCCGCGCCAAGTCCCTGCGTGCCACCTGTGACGATGGCTATCTTTCCGTCGATACGGTTCATTGTCCCGCCTTATGTTTCGTTCTTGAACTGGAGGTCATCCAGCGCCGTGTTGAACTGTTCGACGCTCCATTTATCACGCAGCGCTTCTTTCAAATAGGCGGCTTGCGTTTTCGGGGCGAGGCCACCGACAGGCGGGTTGCGGTCGAGGTTCGTGGGGAAGGGATAGCCCTCCGCGCTCGCCGCAATCACATTCGCAACGTTGATGGAAGGCGAGGTATTCAGCAGAGCAGGGAATAACGCGCGGCACATCGCAGTGCGATTGACGCTTTCCATCGCGCGACCAAAAGCTGACGAGACTTGGAACAGGTTCACTAATCGGAACCGATCCGTGGTGTGGTTCGTGCCCGCACCGTGCATCACCGCAGGGTTAAAGAACACAGCATCCCCTTTTTCCAAAGGCAACTGCACATAGTTCTCGGCGAAATAGTCCTGATACTCTGGGCGGTTAAAGGCGAGGTATCCTTCAAAGAACTGCTGCGAGAACGGCAGTAGCAATGTCGGCCCTGTCTCAACAGGCATGTCGCAATGCGCCAGTGCACCTTGCAGCGTGAGAACAGGCGAAATGCCGTGGATATGCGCAGGATATTGGGCCATGCGATCCGCAGACATAAAGCCGAGGTGGTAATCGCGATGCGGCTTCTGCGCGGCACCACCTGGGTTCACGCGGTTGACCTGCGCGGTCATTTGATAGGCTGGCCCCAACCATGCCTCAGCCGCAAGAGCGAGCGTGTTGCAGCCGTAGTAGGCGGCGAAATTCTCGGGATCGGCGAGGCAGTGTTTTTCTAGCGAATTCCAGATGCGGTCATTGGCACCAGGTTTCGCAAAGTGATCGCCGCCTCCGATTGCCTTGGCCTTTTCGTCGTCGATGATCTGTTCGAAAATCGCCGAGGCACGGTCGATTGCGCCGTGATCGTTTAGCGCTTGTTTGATCACGATGATCCCTGCGCCATCGCTGAACACATGCGCCCATTCGGCGGTTAGGTCTTTGCGTTTCGCGGCGTCTGCGGCGGCAGCATCAACAACCGCGCCGTCATAGATTGGAACATTGCGCACAACCTCCGCCGCATGAGGCACGTCAGCGGGATTTGTTTGTTGGCTCACGATAGATTTGAACGTCTCGAAGTCGCCGCTGTCAGCGGTGATCCAGACGGGCTTTCGCGTGGTCTTTGTGGTCATATGTAGTCCTCCCTTGAGGATGAAATTGACCTAGTCCACGGCACTTCGGTAGTTGCCTTTCACCTCAAAATCACCTCAAATATTGCAATGGATCGGAAATTCACCGTCAAGGAAATCGCTTTTCAGGCGGGGCTGAGTCCTGCGACGGTGGACCGTGCCTTGCATGCTCGCGAACACGTGCGTCAGGTCACGCGCGATAGGGTTGCGGCTGCGATCGCAGAACTGGACCGTCAATACGGTGCGACGCTGTCAGAGGGCCGCAAATTCACGATCGATGTGTTGATCCAATCGCCCAAACGGTTTTCGTCAGCCGTACGTGCTGCGCTTGAGGCCGAACTGCCTTTGGTCAAACCTGCGGCCTTTCGGGCACGCTTTCATTTGGCAGAGGTCATGGACGATAAGGCCATTGTCAGCAAACTCTACGCCATTGCGCGGCGCGGAACGCATGGCATCGTGCTCAAGGTGCCTGCCACCCCCGTGATTGAGGCCTGCCTTCAGGTTATCACCGATCGCGGCATTCCGGTGGTTACATATGTGACGGACGTGCCCGAACCACTTCGGTTGGCCTATGTCGGGATGGAAAACAGGCGGGCAGGGGCAACGGCAGCCTATTTGATCACTCGGATGCGTCGGAATACGGGCGGACGGGTATTGGTCACCTTGTCGAGCCAGATGTTTCAAGGTGAAGAACAGCGACGGATCGGTTTTGCCGATTACCTATCGAAACTGCCCGATCCCCCTGCGATCCTTACAGTGTCCGAGGGGTTAGGCGTCAACCGCACCACCAAGAAGATCGTGATGGAGGCGCTCGAAGCCCATAGCGATATCGACTGCGTCTATTCCATCGGTGGCGGCAATCGTGCGGTGCTCGAGGCCTTCGCCGAGGCAGGGCGGACGGTTGATATATTTGCCGCGCATGACCTCGATCAGACGAACCGAAAACTGCTCGATAGCGGGCAGTTAAGTTTTGTCCTGCACCACGATTTCCGACAGGACGCGCGGCGGGTGTCATTGCATTTCCTGAAATATCACAAGCTCGTCCCGCAATCGGTCGAGATAGAACAGACCGACATCAGTATCGCCTGTCCTCTGCCCTGACATGCAAAAAGGGGCGCCGATGGCACCCCTTTCTTTGGACGTTTCGCACTCGATTAGAGGTAGCGGTTAACCAGATTTTCCAGACGTTCCTGACGGCCCGAACGGGGTTCAGGATTGATGTTGTCAGCCAGAACGCGCTCTTGGATCGAGGCCAGATCGCTGCCGAGCATCTCCTTCGCGCCATCGGTATCCCAGCCGGCGTAACGTGCATCACGTGCTGCTTCGAGTTTACCATCTTCGAGCATTGCAGCCGCTGCCTTGAGGCCACGTGCACAGCAGTCCATGCCACCGATGTGGCTAAGGATAAGATCCTCTGCGTCGAGGGACTGACGACGGATACGCGCATCAAAGTTGGTGCCGCCTTTGGTAAAGCCGCCCGCCTTGAGAACCTCGTAGTAGGCCAATGCCATCTCGGGAACGTTGTTCGGGAATTGGTCGGTGTCCCAGCCAGACTGGTAGTCGTTGCGGTTCATGTCGATCGAACCCAGCATGCCCAGCGACCCAGCCAACGCCAGTTCGTGCTCAAAGCTGTGACCCGCAAGGATCGCGTGGCCTTGTTCGATGTTCATCTTCACTTCGTTCTCAAGGCCGAAGCGTTTGAGGAAGCCATAAACGGTCGCAACGTCAAAGTCATACTGGTGCTTCGATGGCTCTTGGGGTTTCGGCTCGATCAGGATCTGACCATCCCATCCCATCTTGTGCTTATACTCGACCACCATTTCGAGCATCCGTGCCGCATGCTCTGCCTCTTTGGTGAGGTCGGTGTTCAGTAGGGTTTCATAGCCCTCACGGCCGCCCCACAGAACGTAGTTCTCACCGCCCAGTTTCATCGTTGCGTCCATGCAAGATTTGATGGTCGCAGCAGAGTAGGCAAAGACATCAGGGTCAGGGTTAGTAGCCGCTCCCGCCATAAAGCGGCGGTGGGTAAAGAGGTTCGCCGTGCCCCAAAGCAATTTCGTCTTTGAGGTTTCCATCTTCTGCGCAAAGTAGTCGACAACCTCTTCGAGGTTGCGTTTGTTTTCCGCAAAGGTCTTGCCCTCGGGACGCACGTCGAGGTCGTGGAAGCAGAAGTATGGTGCGCCGAGGATGTCGAACATCTCGAACGCCACATCAGCCTTCAGTTTAGCAGCATCCATAGAGTCGCCGAACCATGGGCGGTCAAACGTGCGACCGCCGAACGGGTCGCCGCCTTCGTATGCAAAGCTGTGCCAATAGGCGACTGCAAAGCGCAGGTGATCTTCCATCCGTTTGCCCATGACGACTTCGTCGGGGTTGTAGTAACGGAATGCGAACTCATTCTCAGTTTCGGGGCCTTCGTATTTGATGGCCTGAATGCCTTTGAAAAAATCGGTCATAGGAACCTCTAGTTAAGTGTCTTAAGCGCCTTATAGGCCGCTTGATAATCAGCGTGGCGGGCAAGGAATGCGTCTTGCAACGCGGGAACAGGATCAATGGTGCGTGCGATTTGTGGGGCGCTTGCTGCGGCGGTGGTTTCACCTGTTGCCGCCATCAAGCCCAAACGGGCCGCGCCAAAAGCGCCACCGTAGTCGCCAGCCACAGGCAAGCCGATCGGCATGCCGAGCATGGTTGCGATCGCTTGCACCCAGTAGTCCGACTTGGACCCGCCACCAACGGCGATCAACCGTTCGATCGGCGTGCCAGTCGAGGTCAGCGCGTCATAGCTGTCACGCACCGCAAAAGTGACGCCCTCAAGCACCGCTCGTGTCATGGCTGCACTGTCGGTCGCGTGGTCAAGGTGCAGGAACGAGGCGCGGATGGTCGCATCATTGTGCGGTGTCCGCTCACCACCCAAGTATGGCAGAAACAACGTGCGGGCAGGGGCCGTAAGTGGACCAAGGGCGCCTGTGAGTTCCGCAGGTGCCGCGCCCATCACGCGACCAAACCAGTTCATCGCGTCAGCAGCCGCAAGGATCACGCCCATTTGGTGCCATGTGTCGGGCAGGGCGTGACAGAAGGTGTGGACCGCGCTCGCCGCATCGGGGGAATAGGCATCGCAAGCCGCAAAGAGCACGCCAGATGTGCCGAGGCTGATAAACGCATCGCCAGATTTTACAACGCCCACGCCCACAGCGCTCGCCGCGTTGTCGCCGCCGCCGCCAGCCACGACGACATTAGAAGGCAGGCCGAATTGCGCGGCAATGTCGGCCCGTAGGGTGCCCGAAACATCGGACCCTTCGACGAGGCGCGGCATGTTATCACGTGTCAGGTGGGTTGCTTCGAGAAGGTCATCGGACCAAGCCCGCGCGCCCGTATCGAGCCATGATGTCCCTGCCGCATCCGACATTTCTGCGACGTGTTCACCCGTGAGCCAGAGGCGCAGGTAGTCCTTTGGCAGTAGAACCTTAGCGAGTTTAGCAAAAATTTCGGGTTCATTGTGGCGAACCCAATCGATTTTCGGTGCTGTAAAACCGGGAAATACGATGTTGCCCGTCAGTGCACGAAAACGCGGATCCGCATCCAGTGCTGCGGCTTCGGCTGAGGACCGCGTATCGTTCCAAAGGATGCAAGGCCGTAGCACTGCATCCGAGGCATCTAGCAGTGTGGCGCCATGCATATGACCCGACAGGCCAATGGCACGCACACCGTCGAGCGAAAGTTTGGACTTGAGAGCACCCAGAACAGTCTGCGCGGCCGTAATCCAATCCGCGGGGTCCTGTTCTGACCAACCATCTGCCTTTCGGCTGACGGTAAGTGGGGCCGTTGCTTCGGCGAGGATGGTTTGGGAATCGTCAATGACGATCCCCTTTAGGCCCGAAGTGCCTAGATCAAGTCCGATGTACATTATGCTGCCAGATGTTCCGGTTTACGTCCAAGGATGATCATCGCGAGGAGGTCGTCCTCGGTCACTTCATCCACTTTCACAACGCCAACCAACTGACCGTTCTTCATAACTGCCGCGCGGTCACAGAGCTGTTTCACCGCATGCACATCGTGGTCGATCAAGAAGATACCAAGGCCTTGTTTTTTCAGCTCTTGGATCAGCTCTGCCACCATCTGTGTTTCATGTGGGCCAAGCGCCGCTGTCGGTTCATCCATGATCAGGATTTTGGCGTTGAAATATACCGCACGAGCAATCGCAACCGACTGACGCTGACCGCCCGAAAGCGCGCTGACGGGTTCGTTGAACTTGCGGAAGTTGGGGTTGAGGCGCGCCATGATTTTGCGGGTCTCAGCTTCCATCTTTGCTTCGTCGAGCATACCCGATTTGGTCACGATCTCACGGCCCAAGAACAGGTTCGACGCCGCATCGAGGTTATCCGCCAGCGCGAGCGTCTGGTAGATGGTTTCGATGTTGTAGGAACGGGCGTCGCGTGGGTTGTTGATTTCAACGGATTTACCGTTGATCAGCACTTCGCCTGCGTCCTTCTTATATGCACCCGACAGACATTTGATCAGGGTCGATTTGCCTGCACCGTTGTGGCCCAAGAGGCCGACGACTTCGCCCGGATAGAGGTCAACGCTGACATCATCCACGGCCTTGATACCGCCGAATGCGATTTCGATGTTCCGCAATTCGACAAGAGGGTTTTGCGTGTTGGTCATTGTCACGTCTCCTTACTTTGAACGGCTGCGGTAAAGGTTATCGAGGTACACAGCGACCACGAGGACGCTACCGACGACGATCTGTTGGACTGCGGTGTCAAAGCCGATCAGAACCATGCCGGTCTGAAGGCTCTGCATCACCAGCGCACCGAGGATCGCACCATAGATCGTGCCAACACCACCCGCGAGCGACGTGCCGCCGATCACGGCTGCCGCGATCACGTAAAGTTCGTCCAGAAGGCCCAGAGCGTTGGTCGCGCTGTTCAGACGGGCAGAGGCAACAACAGCCGAGAGGCCAGCTAGCGCACCCATCAGCGCGAAGATGCGCAGGGTCATCCAACGAACGTTGATACCTGCCAGAGCCGCAGCTTCGGGGTTGCCACCGATAGCAAAGACGTAACGACCAAAGCGGGTGCGGGTCATCAGGATGGTCATCAGGATGCCGACCACCATCAGGATGATCACAGGGATAGCAAAGCCGTGGCTGATAAAGAGGCCTTCAGCAGGAACCTCGACGCCGTTCTTCGCAGCCCATTGGTTCACGATGCCTTTGGGCCAAGGGTAGGAGTTCACAAGAAGAACAGCACCAACCACAATCGCGCAGCCCAAACCGCCGACGAACAGCTCTGCCCACATTGGACGCAGTGGGAAGTCATGCTCGATCCGATTGCGGCGACCTGCGTAGATCAGCCAGATGATGCCTGCACAGGCCAGACCGCCGACGATCCAGCTGCCGGTTGCGCCCACGGTACCGTAAGGTCCGCCGCCCAAAAGCTGGAAGGTCGCGTCAACGGGGGAGATGGTTTTGCCGTTGTTCGACAGGAACGCAGCGCCGCGCCAGATCATCAGACCGCCGAGGGTCACGATGAACGCAGGAATGCCGCGATAGGCGATGAGCCAGCCGTGGAACGCGCCAATGATCGCGCCGCACAGGATGCCAACGACGGCGGTGATGATCCAGATTGTCGGGTTTCCGAGGCCGAGGTATTGCGGCAGGATCTCAACCTGCAAAATACCCATGATCATACCAGTCACACCAACAAGCGAGCCCACCGAAAGGTCGATGTTACGCGTGATGATGACCAGAACCATGCCCGTTGCCATGATCCCGATGGAGCACATCTGAACGGACAAATTCCACAGGTTGCGTGGCGTGAGGAAGGCGCCGAAATCGTTAAAGATTACGCCATACATATGAAACCCGATCCAGATCGCCAGCAAAGCGCCGACCATGCCGAGGAGGCGGGTATCAATCTCGGTTGCACGCAGGAATCGCGCGATCGGCCCAGTCTTCGACGCGGAGCCGGTGGGTTTATTTGAGGTGTCGGTCATGGAACCTTCCAAATATCTGCTTGGTACGCAGGGTGCAGAGCTCAAGCCTAGTCTTCATGGCAAGCTGCTGCGGGCGTTTCAGGACGGCAAAGCGTCCGAATGTCGAAAATTCAAAGAGTGTCGGGTGCCAAACCGAAGTCTGGCACCCGTGTCTTAGGCTTAGTTACAGCCGTCAACGCCTGCGATTGCGCCTTCACATGCCTGCTCTTTCGAGATGTGGCCTGCGTCGATTGCAACGCTGAGGTTTGCGCGTGTCAGCGGTGTCGGGGACAGAAGGATCGCGTTCATTTCGATGCCTTTTTCGCCGCCCGAGAACTTCACAGCGCCGTCGATTGCGTCAAGTGCGGTACCTGCTGCGAGAGCCGAAGCGATTTCACCTGCTGCAGTGCCGAGCTGACGGGAGTCTTTCCAAACCGAAACGGTCTGGGTGCCACGTGCAACGCGGTTGATCGCAGCCAAGTCGCCGTCCTGACCGCCAACCGGGATCACGAGACCCTGAGCGGAGAGAGCAGCAACAACACCACCAGCCATGCCGTCGTTTTCAGACAGAACAGCGTCAACGTTGTTATTGTTTGCGGTCAGAATCTGCTCCATGTTTTTCTGAGCATTTTCAGGCTTCCAGCTGTCCGAGAACGCTTCGCCAACGATGTTGATCTTACCAGCAGCAACGTCGTCGCCGATAACTTCCATCATGCCCTGAAGCAGGAACGCAGCGTTCGGGTCACCTGGGTCACCTTTGATGATCGCGTAGTTGCCTTCCGGAACTTCTGCCGAAACGGTTTCAGCGATGATGCGACCAACGCCGATGTTGTCGAAGGTCAGGTAGAAGGTGCGGTCGTCTTCGATCAGACGGTCGTAACCAACAACCGGGATGCCCTCAGCCGCTGCCATTTCGATAGCCGGGCCGATTGCGTCTTTGTCCCAAGCGTTGATGATCAGTGCGTTAACGCCCTGAGCGATCAGTGCTTCGATGTCTGCAAGCTGTTTGGTCGAGGACGACTGGGCGTCTGCGGACACATAGGTGTCGCCAGCAGCTTCAATCGCTGCAACCATTGCCGCTTCGTCGATTTTCCAACGCTCTTCTTGGAAGCTCGCCCAAGATACGCCGATTTTCATTCCTTCAGCCAAAGCAGCAGAGCCGCTGAAGCCAGCAACCGCTACGGCAGCTGCGATAATTGCCTTATGCATAGTGTTTCCTCCCATAGAATTCTATCAACGAAGATCGTTCTCTTCGTAGGCCTCCTTAGCTTGACTGATTAAATTCAATTGTCAAAATAAAAAAATCACAAATTGCGGAAAATTTATGGACAGCAGGCGATTTTCGCCCGAATATTACGCTCACTTGGGGGAAATTCGGAGGAAATCTTCTCGCAGGTGCAGAAATAGTTCAGGAGGTGAACTTATGGAATCTGGGTTGGAGGAGGTCCTTCTCGAATCGCAGCACGCACAGGAAGGGTGCGGGCCGATTAACCTTGTGGGGTTGCGTGATTCCAAATCTCTCCGTCAGCAGGTCTTTGAACAGGTGCGGGCAAATGGGCAGGTATCGCGGGCTATGATCGCGCGGACTTTGAACGTTTCTCCGGGGTCTGTGACCTCAATTACGGCCGAATTGATTGCAGAAGGCTACCTGCGCGAGGTTGAGGGTGCCGCCCGTGAAACGGGTCGCGGCCGTCCTCCCGTAGCATTGCAGGTGGTGCCAGAGGTGAAACGGGTCATCGGGATTAAAATCTCTGACGAACGTCATACCGCCGTGTTAACAGATTTCGCGGGGCAGGTGGTTGCCTCTGCCGCACTGGACATTCCGACCACGAAGAAGCCTGTCGCTACGATCCTCGATGAACTCGAAGAGTTGGTGAACCGTTTGATGACCACGGCGGGTCTGCCGTTTTCTGCGGTCTCGGGAATCAGTGTCGGGATATCGGGTGTTGTCGATCACTCCTGTGGTGTCGTCACATGGTCGCCGCTCATCGTTGAAACCGAAGTTGCGATGGAACAGGCCATCGCGGATCGGTTCAACTGTCCCGCTCACCTCGAAAACGACGCGAATATGCTGACGCTGGCTGAACTTTGGTTCGGCGCTGGCCGGAGCCGTAAGGACTTTGCCGTTGTCACAGTCGAACATGGCGTGGGCATGGGCATGGTGATCAACAACCAGCTCTATCGCGGCACCCGTGGCATGGGCATGGAGTTGGGCCATATCAAAGTGCAACTCGACGGTGCACTCTGCCGCTGTGGACAACGTGGCTGTCTTGAAGCTTACCTTGCTGACTACGCTCTGGCCCGAGAGGCGTCGACCGCCTTAGGCATTTCGCGAAATAATCCGCAGAGCCTGCCAGTCATGCTCGAAACGCTCTACGAGAAAGCAAAATCGGGCAACCGTGGTGCGCGGACGATTTTCCAGCGCGCTGGGCGATATTTGGCGGTTGGTTTGTCGAATATCATCAACCTTTTCGATCCAGAGCTGATCATTCTGTCGGGCGAACGGATGCGGTTCGACTACCTCTACGCCGCCGAAGTGCTGGCAGAAACGCATTCACTGACTCTCAATCAGGCGCGACCAAGAAGCAAAATTGAAATCCAGACATGGGATGACTTAGTCTGGGCCCGTGGGGCAGCGGCGCTTGCGCTGAGTGAATTGACCAATCGGGTCTTTGGAGAGACGAAGTTACCAGCATGAAATACCTAACGCTCCTCGCGGCCTTCAGCGCGGCTCCAGCCTTTGCAGGGCCAGTTTTCGAAAATATGTCCCAGAATTTGCCGCCCCATGAGTATAGCGGCGGCTGGGACCATTTCGTCGGTGGCGGCGTTGCGGTGATGGATTGCAACGGGGATACGCTTCCTGATGTGTTCGCGGCAGGTGGCACGGGGCGAGCATCGCTTTTCATCAACGATGGTGATTTCAAGTTCCACGCTGGTGACTTTCCCGAAATCACAGAGACCACAGGTGCCTATCCGATCGACATCGATGCCGACGGCCACATGGACCTTTTCGTTCTGCGGATCGGGGCGAATAGAGTGCTGAAGGGCGGCGCGGATTGTAGCTTTACCGATGTGACGGCTGACTATGGTGTGCCAGAGGCCGATCAGTGGTCCACGGCCTTTAGTGCATGGTGGGTCGATGATGGGCTGCCGCAGATTGCGGTTGGCAATTACGTGGATCGCAGCAACCCCAAGGGGCCGTTTTTCGCCTGTGATAGCAATACTTTGCTGACGCCAGAGAACGGCACATACACTGCCACAAGCCTAGAGCCTGGTTTCTGTGCGCTCTCCATGCTTGCGGCGCGGGATGCGTCGGGTACTCAGCGGCTCCGCATTTCGAACGACCGCCAGTATTACGTGCGCGGCGGTTACGAGCAGATGTGGGACATCGCCGAGGCACGGTTTTTGGGTGAAGACGACGGCTGGGCGAAGGTGTCCCTCTGGGGCATGGGGATCGCAAGCCGCGATCTGAACGGTGATGGCCGCGATGAGGTGATGCTGACCTCTATGGGCGACCAGCTTCTGCAAATCGCGACGGATGAAGGCCTATATACAGCTGCGCCGTTTAACTTGGGCACATCGGCGCATCGCCCATATCTCGGCGATGATGGCCGCCCGTCGACAGGGTGGCATGCGCAGTTTGGCGATGTGGACAACGATGGTCGCGCTGATCTTTTCATCGCGAAAGGCAACGTTGATCAGATGCCGTCGAACGCGATCCATGATCCGAATAATCTTCTGATGCAGCAGCCTGATGGCCGCTTTGTTGAGGCCGCGCTTGAGGCGGGGCTTGCAAGCGGCGAACGTGCCCGCGGCGCGGCATTGACCGATTTCGACAATGACGGACGGCTCGATGTGCTCGTGCTGAACCGTCGTGCGCCATTGGAAATCTATCGCAATGTGACGCCGGATACTGGCGCATGGCTAAATATCTCGCTGGAGCAATACGGCGGAAACCGCAATGCAATCGGCGCGCAAATCACAGTTGAGGCAGGTTCGTTCAAGGAAACGCAGCAAGTCACCATCGGCGGCGGTCACGCTGGCGGTCAGGCCGTGCCGCTGCATTTCGGTCTCGGCGACGCGACTGAGGCCACAATCACCGTGGAATGGCCGAACGGGGCAGTGACCACAGCCACCGCCCTTGTGAACCAAACGCTGACCCTAACCCATTAAGGGTTAGGGATCGTCAATCCGCTCGGCACCGTTTCTGGAACACCCAAACGACCCGTTTCGGCGGCGGTATCGGTCAGGCTATTGAGGAAGGCGACAATCGCTGTGATCTCGTCCTCGGACAGTTCAACGGGTTCAATGCTGACTGCTGCGGCGATCGCTGCGACCTCTGCTGGATCATCCATGATGCGCCAATCCGCGAACTCAGCCTCGGGTAACACCACCTGCGAGCGGTCGTAAGATTCGAGACCCGCAATTGGGTCAATGTGACTTTTGACGAATGCTGTCAGGTCCGAATACGCCCCTGCGTGCCCCCACGGTCCCGTAAGTGCCACGTTGCGCAAAGACGGTGTGCGGAAGGCATAGAGGTCAGCAGGATCGCCCGTCACACGGAAACGCCCTTCGTCGCGGGCATTGGTTTCAAACCTCGCACCTTTACCCGGTCCAACCTGAGGCTGCCCCATCGCGTGGAAGCTATGATCGGTCAGGAATTTACCCGCGTGACAGGACGCACAGCCAGCTTCGCCATAGAACAACTCCATGCCTAGAGCGGCGGTTTCAGGCAGAGGAGCAACCCCGCGCAAGGCTGCATCAAAAGGCGATGTATCCGACCGCCACTCAAACTCCATAAACGCGGCAATCGCGTTGGAAATATCGGTGAAGGCGATGTCGTCAGGAGACGAAATGTGGTCATAAACTGCGCTGAATTTATCCGAGTACTCGGGGATGGAGGCGACGCGGCGTGCGATCAAATCCCATGCGCCGCCTTCGCCCGTCAGCGTGCCCAGACGTACGGCCTGTGAAATCTCGTTCTCGGAATAATGGCCCGCCATTTCATCGGCCGACAATACAGGGAACATTGTCTGCGCGGAAACGATAGAGGCAAAGCCCGCGACCATTTCGTCCTCAAGAGGGGTGCGCAGGCCGGACGGACGGTTCGGGTCTAGCTCTACACGACCATCGTGGAACAGTGCGCGGAACTCTTTGGCGCCGAGGTTAAAGAGTGGTTGCGCGTTACGGGGAATCCGTTGTTCAGGCAGGTTCGCCATGTCCACAACGCGGTTCGGACCTAGCCCGCGACCGCCATCCCCGATGGAGAGCGAAAGCCCGTCGCCAGTTCCCTCGGAGGGATGGTGACAGGTCGCGCAGGCAACTTCTTTGTTGCCTGACAGGATGGGATCATAGAACAGCAATTGGCCGAGTTCGGCCTCGTCTTGGCGCACAGGCAGGAAATCGTCATCCGTCAAGGGCGCGGGTATTACTGCGGCCTGCGCCATTGGGGCCGACAACACCAAAAACAAGGTTAATGAACGCATCCGATCTCTCCTCTTCCCTTGGCAATAGACTGTCGCAAGGCGGTGGATTTGGAAAGGCAAATAGGGCGGTTTTTCCGCATAGAAACGGGATTTTGAACAGAAAGAGGCCCCGCCTGATGTTTCAGGCAGGGCCTCTTTGCAGGGAGAAGCGGTTTAGCTGTTTGTGGCGTTGCGATACCACTCGACAATCATCCGACGTTCGTCGTCTTCCATGTAGCTGACGTTCGCGGGTGGCATGGCGTGAGTGACGCCAGCCTGCAGGAAAATCTGGGTCGCAGCACGGGCAATGTCGTGGTCCGTTTCAAGGAGTATTCCTTTGGGCGCGTTGCGGATACCGTCATAGAACGGCTCGCGCGCATGGCACATAGAGCAGCGGCCAGGGATCACCGATGCCACGTCTTCGAACCCTTCGGCATTTGCGAATTTCTGTTCGGTCGGGGTCAGCGGACGGGCGTCTGATTCTTCCCAAGTGTCGTAGCGCAGCGGCGCGGTCGACAGCCACGCGATCAGGATGAATAGGATTGCCGTGACTGCCCATGTCCAGTTTGGGCTGCCTTTGCGAGCGTGGCGGGTGTTGAAATAATGTCGGATCGTCACGCCCATCAGGAACACCAGTGCCGCGATGATCCAGTTGTATTCTGTGCCAAAGGCCAGCGGGTTGTGGTTCGACAACATCAAGAACACGACGGGAAGGGTCAGGTAGTTGTTGTGGGTCGAACGCAGTTTCGCGATTTTCCCGTATTTCGCGTCAGGTGTGCGACCTTCTTGGAGGTCTTTAACCACGATACGCTGGTTCGGCATGATGATCAGGAACACGTTCGCCGTCATGATCGTCGCGGTGAACGCGCCGAGGTGCAGCATGACCGCGCGACCTGTGAACACTTGATTATAGGCCCAGCCCATCACGACCAGCAGGACAAACAGCAGAACCATCAAGACGGTGGGGCGTTCGCCCAGAGGCGATTTGCAGAGGAAATCGTAGACCAGCCAGCCGATGCTGAGGGAGGCCGCAGAGATCAGGATGCCCTGCCACAGGGCGAGGTCAGCCTTGGCTGGGTCGATGAGGTATAGCTCACCACCGACCCAGTAAATAATCATCAGCAGAGCCGCGCCAGAGAGCCAAGTCGTATAGCTCTCCCATTTGAACCAAGTCAGGTGATCGGGCATGTTTTCAGGGGCAACGAGGTATTTCTGGATGTGGTAAAACCCACCGCCGTGTACCTGCCATTCTTCGCCATGTGCGCCCACTGGAAGGTTAGGCACCTTTCGAAGACCGAGGTCCAACGCGATGAAATAAAAGGATGATCCGATCCACGCCATCGCGGTGATCACGTGAAGCCAGCGCACTGCAAAGGCAGCCCAATCCCACAATACTACAAGGTCCTGCATATTTCCCCATCTCCTGTCTTTGCGAAGAGTCTAGTCCAGTGATAGCTTTTCGAGTATTCTTGAAAATCCCAAGGCAGCTTCAAGAAATACGGAAATATCACGTGGCTTACCTCGACAATATCAGAACCTTCATTCGGGTCTATGAACTTGAAAATATGTCGGCGGCTGCACGAGATTTACGCATTTCTGCTGCGGTTGCATCATCTCGAATCTCGCAGTTAGAGGAACACCTTAACACACGGCTCTTCCAGCGCACGACTCGCAAGCTCGCTGCGACTGAACAGGGGCGTATGTTTTACGAAGGGGCCTGCCGTATCATTGAGGCCGTTGATATGGCCGAAGCGGACATCAGCACCGCGACTAGCACGTTGCGTGGAACGCTTTATGTCGCGGCTCCGCTTGGGCTGGGACAACGGGTCATTGCGCCCGCGTTGCCCGATTTTCGGGCGCAAAATCCGCTTGTGGATATTCGGCTGCGTCTCTCCGACCGCAAATTAGATATGGCCGAGGAAGGGCTTGATGTGTTGTTTTTCCTTGGTAATCCCGAGGACAGCAACCTTCGCATTCGCAAAATTACGGATTGCCAAAGGGTGCTCTGCGCCTCTCCCGATTACCTCGAACGACGGGGCTATCCGAAATCGAGCGCAGAACTCTGCACCGATGCGCATGATTGTTTGAACCTGCGTTACCCCGGCGCGCCAGAGTTTCGCTGGCCGCTGCAAGGTCCAGAGGGTGTGCGCCGTGTGCCCGTGACAGGGCCGTTTGAGACCGACCACGGTGACGTGCTGACAAATTGGGCTTTGGACGGGCAGGGGATCATTCTGAAATCCGTGTTCGAGATTTCAGAACACTTGGCGTCAGGGCGTCTGGTGCCTGTGCTCCTAGACGAACCACCCGTGCCCATTCAGATGGGTTGCCTGTTCATGCATCGCAGACGGCAAGACCCTAAGGCACGGGTTTTTATCGATTTTATGGTCAAACGGATCGACGAACAGCTATCGGTTTAGCTGCCGCGATAGGTCGAATACCCGAAGGGCGAGAGGAGCAGCGGCACGTGATAGTGCGATGCCTCTGACATGCCGAACCGTAGCGGGATCACATCCAGAAACCGTGGGGTTTCAGGTGGGGTTCCGCAGGCATCGAGGTAGTCGCCCGCGTGGAATACCAGCTCGTAAACACCCGTCGCAAATTCTGCGGCTGGCAGGATTTGTTCATTGGTGCGGCCATCCGCGTTTGTCGCGAGGCTACGGATGTGCGTGCGGGTTTCGTTCTCAATCCGATAGAGGTCAATCTTCAGACCCTGCGCAGGGCAGCCACGCGCCGTGTCCAAAACGTGAGTTGTCAAATATCCAGACATTTCAGTCTCCTTTTGCCCTTTTTTGCCGCAGTTTCAGAATGAAGCGATACCTGAGCAGCAATAAGGACTTTCAAGATTAAATTGAAACCGTTTCACTGGCTCTCAGAATACAGTGTTGCGAACTGCAGGAGAATTCAATTGCGTCGATATACTCGCAACATGCGCGGATACGGGCCACAGGCCCCCAATGCGAACTGGCCCAACGGGGCCAAAGTGGCTGTGCAATTCGTTCTGAACTACGAAGAAGGCGGTGAGAACTGCTTGCTCCATGGGGATGCGGGCTCCGAGGGGTTCTTGTCAGATATTCCGGGTGCCGCACCATGGGCGGGGCAGCGTCATTGGAACATGGAGTCGATTTACGAATATGGTGCCCGCGCTGGGTTCTGGCGTTTGCACCGTTTGTTCACAGGCGCGGACATTCCCGTCACGATCTACGGTGTAGCTTCTGCCTTGGCGCGTAACCCAGAACAGGTTGCAGCAATGAAATCTGCAGGCTGGGAAATCGCGAGCCATGGGCTGAAGTGGGTTGAACACAAAGACATGCCCAAAGACGAAGAACGCGCTGCCATCGCGGAGGCCGTCCGGCTCCATACTGAGGTCGTTGGTGAACGCCCGCGCGGTTGGTATACGGGCCGTTGTTCGATGAATACCGTCGCGCTCGTCGCCGAAGAGGGCGGGTTCGACTACATCAGCGATACTTATGACGATGACCTGCCACATTGGATGGAATTCGGCGACCGTGATCAGTTGATCATCCCTTACACGCTCGAAGCAAACGACATGCGGTTCGCTGGCGCACCGGGCTGGGTCACCGGGCAGGACTTTGGCGACTACCTTATTGATGCCTTCGATACGCTATATGCCGAAGGCGAGGCAGGTGCGCCGAAAATGATGTCCGTCGGGCTGCATTGCCGACTGGTTGGACGTCCGGGTAAAATCGCAGGCCTCAAGAAATTCATCGATCACATTCAGGCTCATAGCGATGTCTGGTGCCCGCGCCGCATCGAGGTGGCAGAGCATTGGGCGTCGCATCATCCGCACAAACGGATAGAGCGACCGAGCACAATGACCAAAGACCGTTTTGTCAGCCTTTATGGTGGCATCTTTGAGCATTCCGCATGGATTGCCGAGCGTGCGTTCGAGTTGGAACTCGGACCCGCGCATGACTGTGCCGCTGGCGTACATAATGCGCTCTGCCGCATGTTCCGTTCCGCGACCGAGGATGAGCGGCTTGGCGTTCTATTGGCGCACCCTGATCTGGCTGGGAAGCTGGCAGCGGCTGGTCGTCTCACCGCGGAAAGCACATCAGAGCAGGCGAGCGCGGGCCTCAATATGCTGACCGATGAGGAACGCGAAACCTTTACCGCGCTGAACACGGACTACGTCGCGAAACACGGGTTCCCCTTTATCATCGCCGTGCGCGACCATGATAAAGCGTCGATCCTTGCGGCGTTCAAACGTCGCATCAATAACGACCGTGATACCGAGTTTGCAGAGGCCTGTCGTCAGGTCGAACGCATTGCAGAGTTCCGCTTGCAGGACCTCTTCGCATGACCGTGAACGTGACGCCCAAGCCCCTCACCGCCGAAGCCTTTGCGCCTTACGGTGACGTGATCGAAGTTTCGGGCGCTCCTGACATGATCATCAATCAGGGTATGTGCGGTCGTCACCACGACCGCGCAACCGTTGATTTCGGCGAAGGCCGCGCTGGCATCAGTCTCTTTGACGCAAAGGCGCGTAGCCTACCGATGACCGTTGCATTGGTCGAACGTCACCCCTTGGGTAGTCAAGCTTTTGTGCCGATCACAGGCGTTCCGATGATTGTTGTGGTTGCGGCTGCGGGCGAAACACCTGGCCCGATTGAGGCTTTCATCAGCCAACCAGGGCAATCGATCAACCTACACAGAAACACATGGCATGGAGTTCTCACGCCATTGGATCGCGATGGCCAATACATCGTGATCGACCGAATTGGGGACGGCAATAATCTGGTGGAACACTGGTTCAAAGAGCCAGTGATTATTGACGTCCCACAATAAACGCTCCCCGCAGAATGGGGGCGACTAACAACAGTCAGAAGGGAGTAACTACTATGGCTGATACGTCACTTGGGACAGCTGCACAGCTAAAGGACCCGAATTACACACCCCCAATAGCCCAAGCAATCCCGCTGGGTATTCAACACGTTTTGGCGATGTTCGTATCGAACGTCACGCCTGCGATCATCGTTTGCGGTGCTGCAGGGTTCGGCTTTGGCTCGAATTCACCTGATTTCCCGCAGATGGTCTATATGCTCCAGATGTCGATGTTCTTTGCGGGCGTTGCGACATTGTTCCAAACTATTGGTTTCGGTCCTGTGGGCGCACGCTTGCCGATCGTTCAGGGCACATCCTTTGCTTTTATTCCAATTATGATCCCGCTCGTTGCGGGCAAAGGCGTTGATGCCATCGCTGTCCTCATGGGCGGTATCTTTGTGGGCGGTCTGTTTCATGCCTTGCTTGGCACAGTCATCGGTAAAATCCGCTTTGCTCTGCCGCCGTTGGTGACAGGCCTCGTTGTGATGATGATCGGCCTCGCACTGGTGAAGGTTGGTATTCAGTATGCCGCGGGTGGTGTTCCTGCAATTGGTACGCCTGAGTATGGTTCTGGTGCGAACTGGCTGGTCGCTGGCACAGTGATCTTGGTTACACTCGGCCTCAAGTTTTTTGCCCGTGGGATGCTATCCATCTCGGCTGTTCTGGTCGGTCTGATCGCTGGCTACGTGGTTGCTTATGCAATGGGCATGGTGAGCTTTGGCAACGTGGGCCGCGCTGCGACCTTCTCGTTGCCGAACCCGTTCCACTTTGGCATGGAATTCACCGCGGCGTCGATCATCGGCTTCTGCGCGATGGCGTTCGTGTCGGCTGTTGAAACCGTGGGCGACGTATCTGGTATCACCAAAGGTGGCGCTGGGCGCGAAGCAACCGACAAAGAGATCGCTGGTGCGACCTATGCAGACGGTCTGGGTACCGCTGTGTCTGGCCTCTTTGGCGCACTGCCGAACACCTCGTTCAGCCAAAACGTCGGTCTGATCGCCATCACTGGCGTCATGAGCCGTCACGTTGTGACCCTTGGCGCTGTATTCCTGATCATCTGTGGTCTGGTGCCCAAAGTTGGCGCGATCATCTCCACCGTTCCGATCGAAGTTCTGGGCGGCGGCGTGATCGTCATGTTCGGCATGGTTGTCGCGTCGGGTATTTCGATGCTGTCGGATGTTGAATGGAATTCCCGCAACATGGTGATCTTTGCGATTGCTCTGTCGCTGGGTCTGGGCCTCCAGCTCGAACCTGATGCGTTGCAGTATCTGCCGGGCACGATCAAGATCTTGGCAACTTCGGGCATCCTGCCTGCAGCCCTGATCGCGATTGTTCTGAACCTCGTCCTGCCAGCCCACCTCTCGGTCGAAGCGACAGATGAAGTGTCGGGCGGCATGTCTGGGTCCAAGAAGTAATCAAAAACCCTGCTCCGCAGTCGCGGGGCAGGGCATATGACAAAGCAAAAGCCCCAGAGGAAACTCTGGGGCTTTTCGTTTAGCGGGCCAATGGAGCAAAGGGCATGTGACGGTTCACATCCTTGTAGAGGAGGTATCGGAACGGCCCCGGTCCCCCAGCATAACAGGCTTGCGGGCAGAACGATCTTAGCCACATGAAGTCGCCCGCTTCGACCTCGACCCAATCATCGTTGAGACGGTAGACGGCTTTGCCTTCGAGCACATAGAGCCCGTGTTCCATCACATGCGTTTCCGCAAAGGGGATCACTCCGCCCGGTTGGAAGGTCACGATGTTGACGTGCATGTCGTGGCGCAGGTCGGTCGGATCAACGAACCGCGTCGTCGCCCATTTGCCATCCGTGTCTGGCATCGCATGCGGGGCCACGTCCGCTTCGTTCGTGACAAAGGCGGTCGGCATGTCGAGCCCGTCGATTGCTTGATACCGTTTACGCAGCCAATGGAACCGCAGTGGCGCCGCTCTGGTATTGCGCAGGGACCATGTCGCGTCTGGCGGCAAGAAGGCATATCCGCCCTCAGCCAGAACATGGGTTTCACCGTTCAGCGTCAGGGTCATTTCACCCGCCACGACAAAGAGAACAGCCTCAACACCCGTCTCAGTCTCTGGGCGATCCGAACCGCCGCCCTCAGCGACCTCAGCGATGTATTGCGAAAACGTCTCTGCAAACCCAGACAAAGGGCGCGCCAGAACCCAAAAACGGGCGTTGTCCCAGAATGGCAGGTAGCTGGTCACGATGTCACTCATCGTGCCTTTGGGAATGACGGCATAGGCGTCTTTGAACACGGCGCGATCCGTGAGCAACTGTGTTTGCGGTGGAAGCCCACCCGTCGGGGAGTAGTATCGAGATTTTGTCATGATAATCCGAACCTTATAGATCGACCCCACTCAACCCAACTTTGGCGCAACGCACCACAGTGATTTGACGATAAGGTTTCGTAGCTTGGTTTTGATAATCGCGTCTCAATCCGCAGCCAGTAGCCAATCCCGTAACTCAATCGCCCGCGCTGGGGCGTTTTTCCGAGCCGTAATATAGAACCCGTGCGGTGCTTCAATGCTGTCGGGAAAGAGTTTGACCAGCGACCCCGATGAGATCAGCCCTCGTGTCAGCGTTTCCCACCCCAGCACCGCACCAACGCCGTCTTGGGCCGCTTGAAGCGCGATGGCGTAGTTGTTCACGTAGTGTGAGGGACCCAGATCAATCGTTACACCCAACATTTCGAGAAAGCTCTGCCAGCCCGTCCATCGCGCATCAGACGCCGTCAAGTGGATCAAAGGCATCTTAGTCAAATCGGTTAAATTTTGGGCAGAAAAACGCGCTGCGAACTCTGGTGAGGCAAGAATAGAAATGCGGTCACGGAACAAGAGACGGCAATCGCCAGAATTCGGTGCGTCCTCACCATAGAAAATGCATAGGTCACTGGTGGGCGACGTCCCCGGCAAATCGGTGACGTTTTGCGACACGGGGATGTGTCCGCGATGCGCCCAAAACCGAGTTAGACGCGGGGTGAGGAAGAAGGCAGAGACAGCCGTCGTCGCCTCAATCGTCACTGCGTCATCATCCGCACGAAGCTGTAACTGTTCGATTGCGCTGGATATTTCGCCAAACCCACGTTGGATCGCGACATAGAGAAACGCACCTGCCTCGTTCAATTCGACACCGCGGTGATAGCGGTTGAACACCTGAAATCCCAGCTCTGCCTCCAGCGATTTGACCTGATGGCTGATCGCGGCAGGGGTGACATTCAGATCGTCGGCTGCCTTTTTGAAGCTCGCACACCGTGCGGCGGCCTCAAAACTGGCAATCGCGGTTAGGGAGGGAAGCGAATGATAGCGGGCTGGCATGGGGCAATCCTATGGTGAGCGCCAAAACCTTTATGACTTAATTCAAGTAAGTCAATGATAGGTTTTTTGCGATTGCGAGCGACCTGCGTTTTGCGGTTCTGTATCGCTGATTCAACGAAAGACCGACCGATGCATTCCAATAGTGATGTTCTCTCTCTCCTCCTGTCCCGCAAACCGTGGCATTCGCTGCCGCAGGGACTTTATTCGTCGCAAGCGGCCTATGACGCGGACATGCGCGACCTGTGGCACCGTGAATGGATTTTTGCGGCCAGCGCTGCGGAACTGCCCGCTGCTGGCAACTATGTGACCGTCACCTTGGGCGATGCGTCGATCATCGTGGTGCGGGGCGCTGATGGCGTTGCACGTGCGTTCCACAATTCCTGCCGTCACCGTGGCAGCCGCATTTGTTCAGCGACCAAAGGCACCTCTGCGAAACTCGTTTGCCCCTATCACCAGTGGACCTACGACCTCGACGGATCGCTCCTCTGGGCGCGTGAAATGGGGGAAGATTTTAACCCCAAAGAACACGGCCTCGGTGTCGTTCACTGCCGCGAAGTGCAGGGGCTCATCTACATCTGCCTCGCCGCCGTTGCGCCCGACAGTGGCGACCTCGCCGATCAAGCAGCCCGTTACCTCGGGCCGCACGATGTGGCAAACCTCAAGGTCGCTTACCAGTCCACCATCGTTGAAGAGGCGAACTGGAAACTGGTGATGGAGAATAACCGCGAATGCTATCACTGCGCATCGAACCACCCGTCGCTCTGTGTGACCTTCCCTGATGATCCGAACCTCGTTGGTGCGGATGATGCGACGACCAGCAACATGGGCCGTGAGCATATTGAGAAATGCGAGGCCGCGAATTTCCCTGCGCGCTACGTGATCGACCCGACCGAGACATGGCGTTTCGTCCGTATTCCGTTCCTGCGTGACACGGTCAGCTACACGATGGATGGCAAGGCGGCGGTGTCCAAACGCATCGGCACTGTGCCTTTCGATGATGCGGGCAGCTGCCTCTATTTCCACTACCCGAACTCGTGGAACCATTTCCTGTCGGATCAAGTGCTGACCTTCCGCGTCATGCCGCTCGGCCCAGATCGGACCGAAGTCACAACGACGTGGCTCGTTCACAAGGATGCGGTCGAAGGCGTGGATTACGACCTGAACCGCCTGACCGAGGTCTGGATCCACACCAACGACGAGGACCGCCAAATCGTTGAGGAAAACCAGCGCGGGATCAATTCGCCGGGCTATAAACCCGGTCCCTATAGCAAGGCCCAAGAAGGCGGCGTGAACCAGTTCGTGGATTGGTATTGCCGCACGCTGCAAAACCATATGGTGTCGTCATGATCCCGATGCCGAACCGAACCTCGCCCGTTTGGACCGATGCGGAATTGCTAGAGTGTGTGGCCGTTCTGCCTGAGGCACCGAACGTCAAAACGTTTAGCTTCCGTGCGCCATCAGGTGCGACCTTCGTCTACAAGGCGGGACAGTTCATCACGCTAGATCTGCCAGTGCCGGGCGGGAATGTGCAGCGGACATTTACCATGTCCTCTTCGCCCCTGTCGGCGGGTTACATCAGTGTGACGGTCAAGGTCCAAGAGGGTTCTGTCGGAAGCCGCTGGATGCACGATCATCTGACGATCGGCATGCGGATCAAGGCTTATGGTCCTGCCGGTATTTTCCATCTGCCTGACCAGCCCGATGGAAAATACCTCTATATTTCGGCAGGTTCTGGTGTGACGCCGCTCATGTCGATGGCCACCACTTTGTATGAATTGGGCAACGATCCCGATATCTGTTTTATCCAATGCGCCAAACGTCCGCGTGACCTGATTTTCCGCCAAAAGCTGGAACTGATGACCTCGCGGACCGCTGGTATCGATCTGCATTTTGTCGTCGGTCAAAACGATCCCTATGAGGTTTGGACAGGCTATCGCGGTCGGTTTAACCAGTTGATGCTGGGTCTGATGTGTCAAGACTACCTAGAGCGCGATGTCTATTGCTGTGGTCCAGAGAGCTTTATGGACAGCGTGCGCGAGATCCTGATTTCGCTAGGCTATGACATGGATCGCTATCATCAGGAGGCGTTTTCGGCCCCTGTTGACGACCCCGAGGACTTGCCTGAATTCAACGATGTTGAGGCCGATGCCACGGCAGCCGCAGAGGTTACCTTTGCAAAATCGGGCAAGACCGCAATGGGCAAGGAGACGGACACGGTTCTAGCTTTGGCGCGGGCCAATGGCGTGCCGCTGCCGTCTGGATGTAGCTTTGGTCTTTGCGGAACCTGTAAGGTCAAGAAAATCTCGGGCGACGTGCATATGGTCCACAACGGCGGGATTACCGACGCCGAGGTTGATGCAGGTTATATCCTTGCCTGTTGTTCGCACCCCTTGGGCAATGTGGAGGTGGAGGCTTAATCCACCCCCATATCCTTGGCCTTTTGGGTCGCGGCAGAAAGACCAGAGTAGAGCGCGGTGGAAAATCCACCTGCCTCTGCTGTGGTCAGACCGGCCGCCGTCGTGCCTGCATAGTCGATAAAGACCTTGACCCACTCGGTCGCGTTCTGCGCCTCACCACGCAACAACTGCGCTGCGTCACAGATGGTCGCTTCGGTTGCGCGTGCGGCAATGTCGGGGCTAACGCCGTTGTCGGTCAGAAATTTCATCATCGTTGCGGCCATGAGGGCAGGGTAAGCTGGTCCTGATCCCGAAAGCGCGGTCATCAGATCGATGTCTGACTCTGACGCCAGTTCATCACAGCTGCCAAAGGCAGACAGAATGTCATTTGCGGTCGCTTTGTCATCCGCAGTAACCGCAGGCCCCGCGAACCAAGGCGAATAGGATGTGCCGATTTCTGCGGCTGCGTTCGGAATGGCGCGGATCACACGATTGCCCAAGGTCGCGATGTTTACGCCCGCCATAAATGAAATCGCCAGTTTTCCTTTGGCGTCAAAATTCAGCGCGGGCCAATCCTGTGGTCGAACCGATAAGATGATCACGTCAGAACGGTCGACCAGATCGGTCACATCTGCGGCCCATACGACTTGCCGCCCGAAATAATCGTCGCGCGGACCGCTGCGGTTCAGGATAATCAGATCGTCCGGCGCATGGCCGCGATCCAAAAGTGCCTTACCCAATGCAGAGCCGAGCCATCCCGTGCCGCCAATTATCCCGATTTTCATGGTGTTACTCCGAACCGTGAATAGAACCGCGCGACTTCGCGATCATTGGGTTTTTGGCCTGTATAGACCTCAACATAATTGGCAACGCGGGCCAGTCGTTCGGCTAGCGGCTCTGTCGTCTGCATCGAGATGTAGCCAATCTGAACAAGGTAAATCGTCCGCGCCCGCACATCGGCATCTTGGGCGTCGTAGCCCCAGCCCTCAAGCATACCGCGCAGCGCATCGAGCCGCCGTTTGTCTGCGGCCTGTAGTTCGATGAGCATCTTGGGGTCTTGGATCGCCCAGCTACGGACAGCGTGTTCCATTCGCGCGTCAAAAGCATCCTCGCGCAGGAAACAACTGATGACGTTGAACATCGCCTCCGTTCGGGTCTCGGCGTATTCCTTTGTGGCTGCAATCAGAGGAGTTGTTGTGCGGTCCTCCCACAGGGCTCTCAGCGCTTGGAGTAGTGACCCTCGATTGTCAAAAAACCAATAAAAGCTGGTGCGCGACAATTTCAGTTGCGCCGCAAGTGGCAAAATCTTTACCGCATCGATCCCGTTTTCGATCAACGCATCATAGGCCGCTTGCAGCCATAATTCTGGCGATCCGCGCCATCCGGTGTCGATGTCTTCAGCCTGTGTCATGTGGGTAGGCTACCTGTGAATGACGGGCTGCTCAAGTAAATGTTCATAGGTGAACCTAAACTTGACAGTTATGAACATTTTAGGAATCCTGCGGCAAATCCAATTGCGGAGTCGCGCCATGTCTAACGATCCACTTCTCCAGCCTTATCAGCTAAAACACCTCACTCTGAAAAACCGGATCATGATTACAAGTCATGAACCTGCCTATCCCGAAGACGGCATGCCCAAGGAACGTTACCGCGCCTACCATGTTGAGCGGGCAAAGGCGGGTGTGGCGCTGACGATGACCGCTGGGTCGGCTTCGGTTGCGCGCGACAGCCCGCCCGTGTTTAACAATATCCTTGCGTGGAAGGACGAAGTGGTCGGCTACATGAAGCAGATGGTTGATGAATGTCACGACCACGGCGCCGCAGTGATGATCCAATTGACCCACCTTGGTCGCCGCACTCGCTGGGATAAGGCGGACTGGTTGCCTGTTGTTGCGCCCAGCCACGAACGTGAGGCATCGCACCGTGCATTCCCAAAACGCATAGAAGACTGGGATATCACCCGCATCATCGAGGACTACGCCGACGCCGCTGAACGCATGCAATCGGCGGGTGTCGATGGGATCGAGCTCGAAGCCTACGGCCACCTCCTCGAACAATTCTGGTCGCCGCTGACCAACGACCTCGACGCGCCATATGGCGGATCGCTCGAAAACCGTCTGCGGTTCACGATGGAGGTTCTGCAAGCGATCCGTGACCGTTGTGGTGAGAAGTTTATCGTCGGCGTACGCTACACAGGCGATCAGGATATGGCGGGCGGCATGGGTAAGGATGAGGGACTTCAGGTCTCTCACATGCTCAAAAATAGTGGCCTCGTGGATTTCCTAAACATCGTGAAAGGCCATATCGACACCGATCCTGGCCTGACCGACCTGATCCCGATCCAAGGGATGCGGAACGCGCCGCACCTCGATTTTGCGGGTGAAATTCGCGCAGCCACCAATTTCCCCACTTTCCATGCGGCCAAAATCCCTGACGTCGCCACGGCCCGTCACGCGATTGCGAGCGGTAAGCTGGACATGGTCGGCATGACCCGCGCCCACATGGCTGACCCGCATTTGGTGCGCAAAATCATCGAAGGGCGGGAGGATGACATTCGTCCCTGCGTGGGTGCGAACTATTGCCTCGACCGTATTTATCAGGGAGGCATGGCGCTCTGCCTGCACAACCCCGCAACGGGCCGCGAATTGGAAGTGCCGCAGACGATTACCCCTGCGGATACGAAAAAGCGGGTCACGATCGTCGGCGCTGGCCCCGCAGGGATGGAGGCCGCTCGTGTCGCTGCAGAACGTGGTCACACTGTCACCGTGTTTGAAGCCGCAGACCAACCGGGTGGGCAAATCCGTCTGACCGCACTGCAGGAACGCCGTCGCGAGATGACGTCGATCATCGCGTGGCGTTTTGATCAGTGCACCAAACGCGGCGTCCAGTTCCATTTCAACACCTTTGCCGACATGGACACCGTTCTGGAAACCAACCCAGACGAGGTTATCATCGCAACAGGTGGCCTCCCGCACACTGAGGTCTTGGAGGCTGGCAATGAACTGGTTTGTTCTGCGTGGGATATTCTTTCTGGCGATGTGAAGCCGGGCACGAACGTGCTCGTGTTTGACGACGCAGGTGATCACGCGGGTTTGCAGGCCGCTGATGTGATTTCGGAAACGGGTGCGAAGGTCGAAATCGTCACGCCAGACCGCAGTTTTGCCCCCGAAGTCATGGCGATGAACCTCGTTCCTTACATGCGCAACCTGCAAAAACGCGACACGACCTTTACGGTCACGTGGCGTCTCATGGCGGTCGCGAAAGAGGGCAACCAACTGCGCGCGACCTTGGGGAGCGATTATGGCGGGGTGACGCGTGAACGGATCGTGGATCAAGTTGTGGTAAACCATGGCACGCGCCCGCTCGATGACGTGTATTTCGATCTGAAACCGCTGTCGTCGAACCTAGGTGAGGTGGATTACGACGCGCTGTCGACAGGTGCGCCTCAGACCGTGACTCGCAATCCCGAAGGCACGTTCCGACTGTTCCGCATTGGTGACGCTGTTTCGGCCCGCAACACCCACGCGGCGATCTATGATGCCCTGCGGATCGGTAAGGACCTCTAACCGATCGGCATCGTAAAGCCGACTTTCACGCGGTCCATCACCGCGCTCGTTCTAAATCGCGCGACGTTTTCTTCTGCAAAGAAGTGGCGTCGCGTGAAGTCTTCGTAATCGGCCATATCTTTGGCTGAGAGGATCAGGATAAAGTCCGCGTTTCCAGTAACATAGTAGCACTGCATCACTTCTGGTGCGGCTTTCATCTTATCCTTAAAACGATCCAATTCCGCAGGCCGTTCGTTTTGGAGTGTCACCTCCACAATCATGATCAATCCACGACCCATCGTCTGAGGATTGAGAAGTGCAACCTCTTGTTCAATCGCGTCTGACGACCGCAATTTCGCGAGCCGTTTGCGGCAGGCGTCAGGCGATAGCCCCACCTTTTCTGATAGCGCTTCGGCGGTCAGGCGGTTGTTGTGCTGTAGGGCGTCGAGGATGAGTGTGTCAAAGTTGTCCATGCGGGGATTTGGTCTGAATATACGCCTGTTGTCACGGTAAATACGTAGCTGGGTCCGAAAATCCGCATTCGATGGTTTTTGACGCGGTTTTTCGGCCCAATCGCACCCCTCTTTGCCGAGATCGGATTGACCGCCTGCGCTACTCTCATCGCACAGTAAAAGGATTCCCAATGCCCATCACACGTTCTAACCCATTCCGTGGCTCTGGCTTGCCGAATATGACGCTTTACCCGACCGCTGATGCGGGTGCTGTGGGTAAACTGTTGTCGATGTGCCCCGCGCACGCTCAAACGCCATTGGTCGAGGCACCCCAACTGGCCGAGACCGTCGGTGTGGCCCGCATCACGATCAAGGATGAACGTGGGCGCATGGGCTTGGGCAGTTTCAAAGCACTCGGCGCGGCATTCGCGATTGCCCGCGAAGCGGCAGAGGTCGTGCAGGGCGACGATTGGGGCAGTGCTCTCGCAGGTCGTGTTTTCGTTACGGCGAGCGCAGGTAACCACGGTCTGTCGGTCGCGGCTGGGGCCAACCTCTTTGGCGCGCAGGCGGTGATTTTCTTGTCCAACACTGTGCCCGAGGCCTTTGCCACAAGGCTCAAAGCCAAAGGGGGACAGGTCGAACGTGCAGGCGCGAACTATGAGGAAAGCATGGAGGCCGCATTGGTTTGGGCGGCGGAGAAGGGCTACACGCTGCTCTCTGATAGCTCGTGGCCCGGCTACACCGATCCGCCGTTCCACGTGATGGAGGGGTATCTACAGTTGGCGGCAGAGGCGGCAGTGCAGATCGATACGCCTCCCACACATATCCTGTTGCAAGCGGGCGTCGGCGGGCTTGCCGCTGCAGTAGCAGTCTATGCGCGGTCGGTATGGGGCGATGGCCCGAAGATCATTGTCGTTGAACCTGATCAAGCGCCCGCCTTGTTCGATAGCATCGGCGCGGGCGAGCTTGTGACGTCTTCGGGTGGCGTGTCAGAGATGGGCCGTTTGGATTGTAAAACCCCGTCGATGATTGCCCTAGCGGGGCTGTCGCGGGATGCCGATACGTTCTTGACCCTGACCGAGGAAGAGGCGGCTCATGGTATCGCGGTTTTGGGGGAACACGACTTTGCCACGACCCCCTCGGGCGGTGCGGGATTGGCCGCGCTTATTGCAGGGATCGACGGGATCGGGCCTGATGCGCATGTGATGTGTATCCTCAGCGAAGGCCCCGAAGATGTCTGACCGCTCTCTCATTTTTCCAACCAGCGAATATCGCGCCCGGGTCGAACGATTGAAGGCGCGGATGGCCGCAGCGGGGCAAGACGCGCTGTTGCTGACCTCGCCCGCGGATGTGTTCTACGTCACGGGGTTCCTGACGCGGTTCTGGGAAAGCCCCGCGCGTCCGTGGTTCATCGTCGTGCCTGCCAAGGGTGATCCGATTGCCGTAATCCCCGCGATTGGGGCCGATCTGATGGGGCGGACATGGATCAACGACATTCGGACGTGGGCTGCCCCTGATCCTGTGGACGATGGTGTTTCGCTGTTGTCCGATACGCTCTGCGATCTGGTGTCAGAGAGCGGCGTGATCGCGACTCCGATGGGGTTGGAAACCTCGGCCCGTTTGCCGTTGGGTGACTTTATGCGGATTGCGGATCGCATCGCGCCGCGTCGATTTGTGGACGGCACCGACACCATCCAGCGCGTTCGCGAGGTGAAATCCGAGGCAGAGATTGCGAAAATCCGCACGATCTGCGGCGTGGCTGATCGCGCCTTTGCCCGCGTGCCAGAGTTTGCAGGTGTTGGCCGACCGCTCGACGAAGTGTTCCGCGATTTCCAAAAGGTTCTCTTGGACGAAGGCGCGGATTGGGTGAGCTATACCGCAGGCGGCGCAGGGCAGGGCGGGTATGGTGATGTGATCTCTCCCGCTGGGCCAGAGCCGTTGCGGGTGGGTGATATCCTCATGCTCGACACAGGCGCGGTGAAAGACGGGTATTTCTGCGATTTCGACCGCAATTATGCTGTCGGTGCGCCCTCCGATGATGCCAAACGCTCCCAAGCTGCGTTGACCCATTCGATTGATGTTGCGCTGGACACCCTGCGACCGGGGATGCTGGCTAGGGACGTCCACCGTATCCTCACCGATGCCATAGCGTTTAAGGGCGCTGTGGCTGGTGGTGGTCGGCTTGGGCATGGGTTGGGGATTACCCTCACGGAATGGCCATCCTTTACACCGCTCGACACGACCGAACTGCGGGCAGGGATGGTCCTGACGTTAGAGCCTGGGGTTGAGATCGCCCCGAACCGCATCCTTGTTCACGAGGAAAACATCGTCTTGCGCGAGGAGGGGCCAGTGCTCCTCTCCACCCGCGCACCTGAATTTTTGCCAGAGGTTTGATATGACGACTTATCCCTATGATTTGACCGGCCCGATTGGGTCTTCTGCGATCCTTGGTCTGATCGCGCTATCCACCGACGAAACGGTCGAACAGGACTTCTGGCACATGTTCCCGCAGAGGGATGTGGCGGTCTACATTAGCCGTGTGGCTGCGGGGGCGGAACTGAACCCCGATACAATCGCTACGATGGCAGGGCATATCACGGGCGCGGCGTCGCTGTTTCCGATGTCTCTGGATTTCGATACAATTTCATATGCTTGCACCTCTGGCACGACGCTGATCGGTGAGGATCGCGTGGCCGACCTCGTCAGGGAAGGTGCAAAAACGCGCAACGTCACGAACCCTCTGACGGCTTCGGTCGCGGCGCTTCGGGCTCTGGGGGCTAAGCGTTTGGGGGTCGTATCGCCCTATATCGCGACCGTCGCGGATGCGATCAGAGATGCCTTTGTCGCCCGAGGATTTGAGGTGCCTAAGACGTTGTCCTTTGGCGAAGAGCTAGAGGCCCGCGTCGCCCGCATTGACCCCAAATCGATCCAAGCCGCCGCGTTAGAGATCGGTCGCGATCCAGAGGTCGACGCCGTGTTCCTGTCCTGCACCAACCTACGCACGATGGACATCATCGATGCGCTAGAGGATGAGCTAGGCAAACCCGTTGTCAGTAGCAATCAGGCGCTGGCATGGCATATGGCCCAGCTTGCGGGCTGCACTGCAGGGCCAAATGCACCGGGGAAATTGTTCCGCCTCTGATGGCTCAGGTGAACAGGCGGGTCAGCCTCTGGTCGAGAGGGAAGAGATCCGCCTGAATAGCGTGATAATGGTCGGGCTTGCCGATGAACTGCTTTTCAGCAGGTTTCCCGTTGGCATCGACCTCGTGGAACCAACCGCCGTTTTCGTGGTCGATAAAGAGGTCCGATGCCGCCTGCCATAAACGGCGATACCATGCCTCGTCATTGTCGCGACCGTCGAGTTTGATCAGCGATACCATGGCCCCGATGGCCTCGGTCAGGGGCCACCAGTAACGGTCTGTGACCTGTGGTGCGCCAGAATAGTCCAGAGTGTAGACGAAACCGCCGCCCTCTACCCATGCATCATTCAGCGCGGTTTCGATCAACGAACGTGCACGTTCGACGGAGCCATCATCCTTGCGGCCCGCCAAATCCCAATACTGCAGGTAAAGCCGACCAAGTTCGAACGAATGACCCGGTGTTGTGCCGCGCGGACGGAACATTGGGTCGCCCTGATAGGTCAGATCGGGCGTCCAATTCGGCGTGTAGTGCTCTGGCAATCGCCAATCGTGCGAGGGCGCGATGGTCTCCATAAAGAACGACAGGATGCGCCCCGCACGGGTGAGGAACAGCGACTCGCCCGTCGCCTCATAAGCGGCCAAGAGCGCCTCAACCCCGTGCATATTGGCGTTGTACCCACGGTAGGTCGAAAACGGCGACCAGTCGCGATTGAACTCGTCAAAGAACAGGCCCGCAGCGTCATCCCAGAACCGCGTGTCCAGCACCTCAGCCGCGTCTATGATCAAGCGGTCGGCGTCTGGGTGGCCGATGTTCTTTGCGCTCGACCCAGCAAGGAGGACAAAGACATGCCCATAGGCGAGCTTTTTGTCATCGACGATTCCGCCTTCCTTGAGGCCGTAGACATATCCGCCATGTGTCGTATCGCGGTGCTGGTTCCAGAGGAACGCCATGCCCGCGTCGATCATGTCGTCATGCCCCGTCGCCCCCCAAAGCGAGGCCAGCGCATAGGAATGAACCATCCGCGTGGTATTGTGGAGCTGTTGTGCCGACCCCGCGATAGGCGTGCCATCTATGGCGAGAACGTCATAGGCCCCATCCTGACGCAACGCTTTGCGATAAAACGCCAATTGCGCGTGGGCATCGTTTTCCAGAAATGCCCGATGGACGGGATCGTTGATCCAATGGCCATTGAAACCGTCTGTGCCGATTTGGGTCATGCTGTGCCTATTCGTGCTATGTGTCACGAATTGATACCGCTAACGACCTTTACCGCGCAACGCTTACCGCCTTGAGTACCGCAAATACTTTTTGCCCAGCCGTAAGCCCGAGGGTTTGAACCGAACGACGGGTGATGCGTGACAATAGGGTCGCGCCGCCGACCTCCATCTGGACCATTGCACCTGGGCCGTCGCCCATGCGGATTGATTTGATCGTGGCAGGCAGAACGTTGAGGGCAGAGATGCCTTGGGGGGCTTGGGTGGCGATCATCACGTCTTGGGCGGCGATGCGCAGGCGAACCAGATCGCCGATCTGACGGCTGCAATTGGGAATGGTCACGACCAGATCGCCGATCAGCAGGTCGCTCAACCCGTCATCAGAATGGGCACCAACTCGCGCCTCAATCATCGCGCCCGCCTCGCGCACGCCAACAGGGGTCACAGACGGGTCAGAGAGGACCTCGCCCGCTGGCCCCATTTGTCTGACGCGCCCCTGATCCATTACGACGACCGTAGTAGCAAGGCGTGCAACCTCGCCCGCGGCGTGGCTCACATAGACAATCGGGATACCCACCTCATCGCGGAGCCGTTCAAAATACGGCAGAATGTCATCCTTGCGGGCCTCGTCTAGCGCTGCCAAAGGTTCATCGGCGAGGATCAGTTCTGGCCCAGACAATAGCGCCCGCCCAATCGCAACCCGCTGCTTTTCCCCGCCAGAGAGGGCGGCAGGGCGGCGGTTCAAAAGATCGCCAAGGCCGAGCATTTCGACCACGGGATCAATTGCTGCCTTCGTCGCGCTGAACCGGTGTCCGTAGGTGAGGTTCTGGCGCACAGACAGGTGTGGGAATAGGCGGGCATCTTGGAACACATAGCCGATCCGCCGTTTGTGGGGCGGGAGCCAAAGGCCCCTCGCGCTGTCTTGAAGGACATGTCCTCCAATCGCGATACGCCCCGCATCTGGGTGCAGCAGCCCCGCAATTGCGTTAATCACGCTCGTTTTGCCAGAGCCAGAACGACCGAACAGGACCGTCAGCCCCTCTGGTGCATCAAAGGCCACATCAAGGGTGAAATCACCCTGTTTGTGTGTGATCTGAACCGCCACCGTCATGCTGACACCCGTGCAGCGATGCGTTTCGATACGACCTCAGACAAGAGGAGGGCTCCCATCGCGATGATCACTGCAATGATAACTAGTCTCAGGGCAGAAGCTTCACCGCCAGGGACTTGCAGGAAGGCATAGATCGCAGAGGGCAGGGTTTGCGTCTGGCCGGGGATGTTCGACACAAAGGTGATGGTGGCCCCAAATTCACCCATCGCCTTGGCAAAGGCGAGGATGGAACCCGCCAAAATACCGGGGAGGATAAGGGGCAGAGTCACAGTCATGAACACCCACGCTCGCGATGCGCCGAGAGTTGATGCGGCTTCTTCTAGCTTTGGGTCAACGGCTTCGATCGACAGACGGATCGCGCGGACCATCAGTGGAAACGCCATGATTGCGGCCGCGAGGACAGCCCCCGTCCAGCGAAAGGCAACGACAATTCCGAACGTTTGTTCGAGGAACTCACCGACAGGGCCACGCCGACCGAAGGTCAGTAAGAGCAGATAGCCCGTTACCACTGGCGGCAGGACAAGCGGCAGATGGACGATTCCGTTGAGAACCTGTTTTCCGACAAAGGACCAGCGGGCCAAAGCGTATGCGGTGAAAATCCCGATGGGGAGGCTCAGCACGGTTGCCCAAAAGGCAACGCGCAGCGACAGCGATACCGCTTGCCATTCCGCTGGTGAGAGCCAATCCGTCACGCTGTCCGCCTCCATTCCTCGGGCCGACTATTGCGGAGTGGCGGCAGAGGAGCAAGCCAGATCAACGTCTTACCGCAGCCCGCAGCCAATCACGAAAGAGCCGAACCTCGGCGCTGGGCTCTTGACCGTCGGGGAGTATCAGTGCGTAGGCATCGCCGGTTTCGAACTTCCGACCACTGGCTAGAACCAGAGTGCCGCGATCTAGAGACTGCCGCGCAATCACATGCGGCACGATCCCAACGCCAAGCCCCGCAATCGCGGCATCAATCACCATATCAAAGTGATCTAGACGTGCGCCCCTTAGCGCCCGTCGCGGGTCCGCATCGCCATCGCGAAACCAATCAAGCCAAAGGGTCGGGCGGGTGGATTGCTGCAACAGCGGTAGGTTCAATAGGTCCGTATCAGAGAGGTTTGATGCGCCTTTGAGCAGTGCAGGGGACGCCACAACCACCAGATTTTCAGGCAAGATGATCTCTGCCGTTGATCCTGTTGGTTGATGCGTTTTGCGCATGATCGCCAGATCGACGGGATCGCGGATGAAATCCACGGGGTCGAGGCGGGCAGAAATGTCGAGGCTGATATCCGGCGCAATCGCCGTAAATCCAGGAAGCCGAGGGATCAGCCAACTGCGGACAAAGCTGGGCAGGGCCGCGATCCGTAGGATTGATGTTCGCCCGCCAAAGGCCATCACGCCAACCGAGGCATCGTCAAGTTGCGCCAATATGGCTTCGGCCTTGTCGAGAAAGGCATGACCTGCAGGGGACAGTACCAACCGTTTGCGGACGCGGTTAAAGAGGGCGACGCCCAACCGATCCTCAAGCGTGGCAAGTGACCGCGATACCGCGCTTTGCGTGAGGTTCAAATGCCCTGCGGCGAGCGTCGTCGTGCCGAGCCGTGCACAGGCGGTGAAAGACTGCAGTTCGGGAATGGATGGGGTGTAACTCTGGCGCATGTTGATGAATATAACTCATCAAATTCAATTTTTAAATCGTTTGTTTTTTGGCGCCCATAGGGGCACTCTTTGCGCAACTTCAGACGAAAGGTTTTCCCTATGCCCGCACTCAAGCCCAAAGACGCGCCCGATCTTGGTTCCTTTGATTGGACCGATCCGCTGCGTATGTCTGGTCAGTTGACCGAAGATGAACGCATGATCGCAGAGAGTGCGCGGGCCTATGCGACCGAAAAACTGCTGCCTCGGGTGAAGGACGCGTTCCTGACTGAACACACCGACCCCGCGATTTTCCGCGAGATGGGCGAGATGGGCCTATTAGGTGTTACCGTGCCTGAGGAATACGGCGGGCTCGGCGGGTCGTATGTGTCCTACGGCCTCGTCGCGCGGGAAATCGAGCGTGTGGACAGCGGCTACCGTTCAATGATGTCCGTGCAGTCCTCGCTCGTTATGTATCCGATCTACGCCTACGGCACCGAAGAGCAGCGGATGAAATACCTGCCTAAACTGGCGTCTGGCGAATGGATCGGCTGTTTCGGCCTGACCGAACCCGATGCGGGCTCTGACCCTGCCGGCATGAAAACCCGCGCGGAAAAGACCGCGAATGGCTATAAAATTACTGGCTCCAAAATGTGGATCAGCAACTCGCCAATTGCGGATGTTTTTGTCGTGTGGGCAAAATCCGAAGCCCATGACGGTAAGATTAAAGGCTTCGTCCTTGAAAAGGGGATGAAGGGTCTGTCGGCGCCTAAGATCGAAAACAAGGTATCCCTTCGGGCGTCTATCACGGGTGAGATCGTCATGGACGGCGTTGAAGTGGGCGAAGATGCGCTCTTGCCGAATGTGTCGGGCCTTAAGGGGCCGTTCGGCTGTCTGAACCGCGCTCGTTATGGCATCGCGTGGGGCGTTATGGGCGCGGCAGAGTTCTGCTGGCACGCGGCACGCCAATACGGTCTGGACCGCAAGCAGTTCAACAAGCCGATCGCACAGACCCAGCTGTTCCAGAAAAAGCTCGCGGATATGCAGACTGAGATCACGCTTGGCCTTCAGGCTGCATTGCAGGTCGGTCGTTTGATGGATGCGGCTGAGGCCGCGCCTGAGATGATCAGCCTGATCAAACGCAACAACTGCGGCAAGGCATTGGATGTGGCGCGTCATGCACGCGACATGCACGGCGGCAATGGGATTTCGGCTGAATTCGGCGTGATCCGCCACATGGTCAACTTAGAGACGGTAAACACCTATGAGGGCACGCATGACATCCACGCGCTGATCCTTGGCCGTGCGCAAACTGGTCTGCAGGCGTTCTTCTGATGCAACCGCTGAACGGTGTGAAAGTCGTCGAGTTGGCGCGGATTCTGGCTGGTCCTTGGGCCGGTCAGGTTCTGGCCGACCTCGGGGCTGAGGTCATTAAGGTCGAAAGCCCTGACGGCGACGATACCCGCACGTGGGGGCCACCGTTCATGGATGACGGCACCGCTGCCTATTACCATGCGACGAACGCTGGAAAAACAGTGGTGACTGCCGATTTCCGCACAGAAGAAGGGCGGCAAGTCGTGATCGACCTGATCCGCGACGCCGATGTGGTGATTGAGAATTTCAAGGTCGGTGGGCTGGCGAAATACGGGCTCGACTATGCGGGTCTGTCGGCGATCAATCCACGGCTGGTCTATTGTTCGATCACGGGGTTCGGACAGGATGGGCCTTATGCGGATCGCGCGGGCTATGATTTCCTGATCCAAGGCATGGCCGGCTGGATGGACCTTACGGGTGCGCCAGACGGCGAGCCACAAAAGGTCGGTGTAGCTTTTGCTGACATTTTTACGGGGCTATATTCGGTCATCGGTATTCAGGCCGCACTGAAAGCACGCGAAACCACGGGGCGCGGGCAGCATGTCGATATGGCGCTCTTGGACTGTGCAGTTGGGGTCCTGGCCAATCAGGGGATGAATTACCTCGTGTCCGGGAATGCCCCGCGTCGTATGGGTAACGCGCATCCGAACATCGCCCCTTATGAGGTTCTACCGACGTCGAATGGCGATATCATCGTGGCCGTGGGCAACGATGGCCAATTCCGTCGGTTCTGCGACGTGCTGGGTCTGGAGGAGGACCCGCGCTTTGCAACGAATGCGCTGCGTGTGGCGAATAGGGTAGCCTTGCGGGACAAAGTCGTCGTGGCTCTGTCGCGTTGGGATCGAGCTGATCTGTTGTTATCGCTGGAAAAGGCGACTGTGCCTGCGGGGCCGATCAATTCCGTCGATCAGGTTTTTGCCGATCCGCAGGTCGTCGCGCGTGGGATGCAGGTTATGGAAAATGGTATTCCTGCAATCCGAACGCCCATTCGCCTATCGGAGACCCCGCTCCGCCGTTAACGCTGGATCGGCTCTAGCGGGTCATAGGGTGGGGCGTCCGCGTCCCCCCATGCCACCGCCGCGAGGCTATCGGGCTTTACCCTGAGTTTCGACATTTCTTCACGCGTGACCCAACGACGGTGGCTCACGATGCCTTCTGGATCGGTCCAGTCGCCAAAGGGATCGCCCGCCATAATCTGGCAGCGGAAGTAGAGATCAACCTGATGGAAATCGCCCCTCGGGTCGTGGAATTCGTTGATCAGGCAGGGTTCGCCCACCTTTACGATCAGCCCCGTTTCTTCGTGCACTTCACGCGATAGGTTCGCAGGCAAGCTCTGATGCGCTTCGGCACCGCCACCAGGTGCACACCACAGGTGATCGCGATTTTTCCAAGCGTTCACGAGTAACAATTTGTTTTCGTGTAAAATAATGGCGCGTGTGGCAAGACGGATTGATCTGGACATGCGCTACAGTGGCCTGTGCCGCAGCGTCGCGCAAGGTGGTTGATTGGAATATGCGTTTTTGCGCTTATATGGTGTGCATGAAAACTTTACTCGCCTCAATCTTGTTTCTCGCCGCTGCCCCAGCGAAGGCAGAGGACTGCGTTGTTCTGCTTCATGGGCTGGCGCGTGGGCCTGCCTCTCTGTTTGTGATGGGGGAGGTGTTAGAGGCCGAGGGCTACAAGGTCGTCAATCGCGGCTACCCATCGACCAAACAACCGATTGAAGAGCTGGTTGGTCAGATCACCGATGATGTTGCGGCTTGCGGCGGGCGCAAGGTTCATTTCGTAACCCATTCGATGGGTGGCATCCTGATCCGTGCGTGGCTTCAGGGGCATACGCCCGCTGATATGGGGCGTGTTGTGATGCTGGCCCCACCGAACCAAGGATCGGAATTGGTCGATGTGTTCGGTGATTGGGAACCGTTTGAATGGATCAACGGACCAGCAGGTGAACAGCTTGGCACAGGGGCGGGAAGCGTGCCGCTGTCGCTGGGAGATCTGAACGTAGAGGTCGGGATTATCGCGGGCGATCAGAGCCTTAACCCGATCTATTCATCGCTGATTGAGGGTCCTGATGATGGCAAAGTGTCGGTCGCGTCCACCCGATTGAAGGGCGCGGATCACATGGTTTTGCCCGTGACTCACACCTTTATGATGAACAACCTCCAAGTCATCGCGGAGGTTGTCACCTTTTTGAAAAACGGCCACTTCGATCGGAGTGGAGAAGTCGTCTACGACGTGATCGAAGGGCTTATTGACCCGCAGGACCAGTGATGCGGTTCACGTGACCCATCTTGCGACCGGGTTTCGCGTCAGCTTTACCGTAGAGATGGATAGCATCGCCTGACTTCGCGATCTCTGGAATGCGGTTCACGTCGTCACCGATCAGGTTTTCCATCACAACGTTCGAGTGGCGTTTCCCGTCACCCAAAGGCCAGCCCGCAACCGCACGGATGTGCTGTTCGAACTGGTCGACCGCACAGCCGTTTTGGGTCCAGTGGCCAGAATTATGAACGCGCGGCGCGATTTCGTTGACGATCAGCCCTTGAGGTGTGACGAACAGTTCAACGCCCATGACACCGACGTAATCCAACGCGTTCAGGATTTTCCCCGCGAGGAGAACCGCATCAACGCCCTGCATGCCCGTCAGGTTCGCAGGAACGGTGGTGGTGTCGAGGATGCCGTCCTTGTGGACGTTTTCACCCGGATCGTAACAGGCTACTTCTCCGTTGGTGCCGCGAGCGGCAATCACCGAAACCTCGTGGGTGAAGTTCACAAAGCCCTCGAGGATCGACGGCGCTCCGTTCATATCAGCCAGTGCTTGGCTCGCATCATCAGCGGATTTCAGACGCGCCTGACCTTTGCCGTCATAGCCGAACCGACGAGTTTTCAGGATGGCAGGGGTGCCAATCTCGGCGATCGCTTCGGCCAGATCGACCTCATCATCGACCGCCGCAAAGGGAGCGGTTTTCAGACCCAGATCGTTCAAGAACGCTTTTTCGACAAGACGGTCCTGCGACACGGCCAATGCCTTGCGGTTCGGGCGGATCGGGCGCACGGATTCGAGGAGGTCCAGCGCTTCGGTCGGGATGTTTTCAAATTCGTAGGTGATCACATCGACAGAGGCCGCGAAATCAGCGAGCGCTTCTGCGTCGTCATAGGGCGCAGTGGTCACGCGGTCCGCAACATGGCCTGCGGGCGGGTTCGCGCTGGGTTCATAGATGTGGGTTTTAAAGCCCAGCCGCGATGCCGCGACAGAGAGCATACGCCCCAACTGACCACCACCAAGGATGCCAATCGTCGAACCAGGTTTCAGCATATCACTCATCGACAGGCTCATCAGGAATAGTAGCAGAAAGCGCCTCGCGCCACGCATCAAGGCGGGCAGCAAGATCGGCGTCTTGGAGGGCTAGGATACCAGCGGCCATTAGGCCCGCATTCGACGCACCCGCCGCACCGATTGCCATGGTCGCAACGGGGTAGCCCTTGGGCATCTGAACGATGGAGTAGAGGCTATCAACGCCCGACAGTGCCTTGGTCTGAACAGGAACGCCAACCACAGGAACGCGGGTTTTCGATGCCATCATGCCCGGAAGGTGCGCCGCGCCACCTGCACCAGCGATAATCACCTGAAGGCCGCGATCTGCTGCCGCCTTGCCATAAGCCCACAGGCGATCTGGCGTGCGGTGCGCACTGACGATCTTTTTCTCGTAGGTGATACCCAGTTCGTCGAGAATATCGGCGGCTAGTTTCATTGTCGGCCAGTCGGACTGGCTGCCCATGATGATACCGACTTGCGGTGTGGTCATGATGTGTCCCCGCTTGGAATAGGAAGCGGCACTATAGCGAGCATGGGGCAGGGTGCAATTGCCCGCGATGCACTCAGGCGATGATATCGGGGAAAATACGGTCCTCTAGAACGACGATTTTATCCTTGAGGTTCAGTTTCTGCTTTTTCAAGCGACGCAGGGTCAGCATATCGCCGGTGCCGCGATCTTCGAGGGCATGAATAGCCTCATCCAAGTCACGGTGTTCGCGCTTGAGAACCTCAAGTTCGAAACGAAGGACCTCAATCTGTTCCATCCGTGCGGATTTATTCATGGACTCACCCGATACTTTCTCGCGCCGCGAGTTCTTAACATAGGCGGTTTGATCGATTCCGCCTAGCCCTTGCAGCGGTCGGATTGAAAGACCATATTCGAGAGGTGGCTGCCGTGATCGGGGCCAATTTGACGGTCGCTTGGACGAGGACGTGTCGTATGACGAAACTTACACTGGGGGCGCATCCCTACCTTCTGGGCTTTGAACAGCTGGAACGGCTGGTTGAACGCACCGCGAAATCCGGCAATGACGGATATCCGCCCTATAATATAGAACAAACATCGGAACGGTCGTATCGGATCACGCTGGCGGTGGCCGGTTTTTCCGAGGACGATTTGCAGATCACCGTTGAGGACAGTAGCCTTGTCATCCGTGGTCGCCAATCGGACGACAGTGATGGTCGTATCTTCTTGCATCGCGGTATCGCGGCCCGCCAATTCCAACGGTCGTTCGTTTTGGCCGATGGTGTCGATGTTGGTGAGGCGGTGATGGAAAACGGTTTGCTGCACGTCGATTTGACACGCAAACTCCCCGAAACGGTTGTCCAGACCATTAAGATCAGGAAAGGGACCGAATGATGAATGCGAAATACCACTTCCGAAACGGCCAAGACCGGATTGTTTATGTAAAGTCGGTCGATGTCGCTGATCTGCCCGAGGATTTGCAGGAACAGGCGGGGGGCCGCAAACAGTTGTTTTCGGTTCACACGGAACAGGGCGAACAGATCGCTTTGGTTGCGGATCGTCAGATGGCCTTTGTGCTCGCACGGCAAAACGACATGACACCGATGGCGGTGCATTGATGTGACAAAGGCGCCCAAGGGGGCGCCTTTTTTGTTTGGCGATTGCATGTGCAGTTAAGATTAAATTATAATTTTGTTATGTATAGATATGGAGGCCTGTCGTGGCACATCCCGAAAAATTCTCAAAACCACAAATTATTCTGCATTGGTTGATGTTCCTGCTCTTTTTCGCGAGCTTCTTTAGCCATGATGCGATCAAGGATAGCTACCGTGCCTTTGTCCGCGAAGGGGTGACCGATGTTGGCGTAGGAACGCGTATCCATGTGATTGTTGGTATCGTGATTTTGGCGCTTGCCGTGGTGCGTATTGTGATGCGCTTCACCCGTCCTGCACCTTCGGAAATGGGCAGTGGTGCGCAGGCTTTGCTCGCTAAGGCGGTAAAGCTCGGTCTTTACGTCGTGATGATCACCATCCCGCTGTCGGGCATCGCCGTTTGGTTCGGTGGCATCCGCGATGCGGGCGAGGTGCATGAGGTCATGTTCACCTTGGGCCTCGGCCTTCTGGGGCTACATATCCTCGGTGCGTTGGTCCACCAGTTCGTGTTCAAGGATAATCTGATGGCACGGATGAAACTGCGCTAACCCCAAAGAAAAAGCCCCGCGAGTGCGGGGCTTTTTTGATCTTACTCTTGTGCGGCGAGCCAGTGTTCGGCGTCCAGTGCCGCCATACAGCCCATTCCCGCAGAGGTGACCGCCTGACGGTATTTCGCGTCGGTCAAGTCGCCCGCAGCAAAGACGCCAGGGATCGAGGTCTCGGTCGATCCCGGTTTCACCTTTACGTAGCCGCCAGAGTGCAGTTCCAGTTGGTCTTTGACCAGTTCGCTCGCAGGCGCGTGGCCGATGGCGATAAAGACGCCCTTGGCTGGGACTTCGGTGATTTCGCCCGTTTCAACATGTTTCGCACGCACGCCTGTTACGCCTTTGGGATCGCCCTCGCCAACGACTTCTTCTAGTTCGTGGTTCCAGAGCACTTCGATCTTTTCGTGCTTCAACAGACGTTCTTGCAGGATCTTTTCCGACCGAAGCGAGTCGCGGCGGTGGATCAGGGTCACCTTGGTCGCAAAGTTGGTGAGGAAGAGCGCCTCTTCGACAGCGGTGTTGCCGCCGCCGATCACAACGATTTCCTGTCCACGATAGAAGAACCCGTCACAGGTCGCGCAAGCCGATACGCCAAAGCCTTTGTAGGCCTCTTCCGACTCCAGACCCAACCATTTTGCACGTGCGCCCGTCGCAAGGATGATTGCATCGGCGGTGTAGGTGGTTCCGCTGTCGCCCTTGGCAACGAAAGGACGCTGGGACAGGTCTAGGTCGGAAATCAGGTCCATGATGATCTCACAGCCCATCGCCTTGGCGTGTTCTTCCATGTTGACCATCAGTTGCGGGCCTTGGATTTCTTTTTCACCCGGCCAGTTTTCAACTTCGGTCGTGGTGGTCAGCTGACCGCCCGGTTCCATCCCCTGAACCAGAATCGGGTTCAGCATGGCGCGGCTTGCGTAAACGCCTGCGGTATAGCCTGCAGGGCCAGAGCCAATGATCAAAACCTTCGTGTGGCGTGCGTCAGACATGTCAGCCTCTTTTCAATATCCGTTCCCCCCGATATAGCCACGCCGCCCGCTGCGGGAAAGAGGCGAGCGGGATTAAAACATTGCAAGAATTTTATGCATGCGAATGAGAAATGAAATTGCGCAACTTTGAAATATTGTTGCGCATACAGTTCATTCGACGTAAGGTTCGCGAAACTTTCTTTGGGGATACCAATGCCGGGCAGCAAACTCGATGAAATCGATCGCATGATCCTTGCCGAATTGCAGGCGGATGGTCGCATGACCAACGTCGAATTGGCAAAACGAGTGGGCATTTCCGCGCCGCCGTGTCTGCGCCGTGTGCGCACGCTCGAAGAGCAGGGTTATATCCGTGGGTATCACGCTGATGTGGACAGCCGCGAATTGGGCTTTGAAGTGCAGGTGTTCGCGATGGTCGGTCTACACAAACAAGCCGAAGCTGACCTCTCCGCATTCGAAGAACGGTGCCGCAACTGGCCGCTCGTTCGCGAATGTCACATGCTCAACGGTGAGGTCGACTTTATCCTCAAGTGCGTGGCCCCTGATTTGCGTAGCTTCCAGAGCTTCTTGACGGGTGAACTGCTCACGGCGGACAACGTGGCGCATGTGAAAACATCGCTCGTCATCCGCTGTGCCAAGGACGAACCGGGTGTGCCGTTCGACGTTCTTGAGGAACGCCTTGCCCGCGACGCCTAAGCGACGTCAAACACCGTAAGATCAGCCATCCGCAAGCGCGGCTGGCAATCCATCCCGAAATCCCCGAGATCCCGCATATGTGGGAAGAGCGGCATGAACATGTCGAGGAGTTCGCCACGCAAGGGGAACCGATGCGGTGCGCCGGGGTGGTAGCTTTCGACCTCTAGCCCCGCGACGCTGAGACGTTCGTGGGTGGCAAAACCCAAGTGGAACACCTGCACGGGTGCCATCGGCGTGATCTCGATGACGCCGTCCCCATCGACGAGATCGGCCAGCGGAACAAAAGCGCCGTCTTGCCCGTTGAACGCCCTGATGCGGGGGGACGTATTAAACACACGTGCTGATGGTCCGAACATCGTGTCGTGTGATGGACGATGAAGGCCCAACGCCTCCGTACCAACGCGGATCATGGATGTCGTTTCACTCGCCACATGCGGCACGATCATCATCGATCCCTTCCACATGAGCGTGCGGAGGCGTCCGTTGGCTGTGCGAATGCGATCCCCAGGCCAGAGGTCTTCGACCGCTATGGGGCCGTTTTCGGTCTGAAACAATAGGCCACGGGCAAAGGCAGAAAAGGCTTCCTCGAACAGAGGGTGCGCGGGCGCTGTTTTCTGGAATTCATGGCAAAGGCCATCTTTGGTCAGATGGGCGACTTCGTATTTGCGCATGAGAGGCTGGTTGCGCTGAAGTCGCCCGTCTTTCCGAGCGATCCGGTCCTGAGAAACCGGTAGGTTATTTGACACGCCTAGAGCGGCTGCCGAACGGGGCATATGCATACTGGTCCACCTTACGGTTGACCTTCTGTCGGCCCCCACCGACAACATCGGGTCGTTCAACTTGACCAGAATGTGGCAGAAGTTGGCCAGACTTGTCAAAGAAATCAATGTATTGTGGAGTAACGAGTAACAAATCGGGTTCAGCAACCTAAGATTGTTTATCTTGAGGGCATTAATCTGGCCTTAATTTCACGCCCCTCACCCCGAATCGCAAAGAAAAAGGCGGCCAGTGGCCGCCTTGAGGTCTTGGAAGTGTCTGCTTCCGAGGGAGAAATCAGGCCGCTTTGGCCTCTAATTCGGGGGAGGTTGTTTCTGTGCGGCGGGCAATCATTGCCTCGCGCCGCAGGCCACGCGCCCAAGGCATCTGCGTGTCACAGGCTTTGGCGTCTTCGATCATAGTGGTGAGCCAGCGTTTATTTTTCATTGCTCTGTCCTCTTGGATAGTCGGTGCCAGTTTCGGCGTTGATCCCACTATTAAGGGCACAGGCGGCAAGAGTTGGGCGAAGATGTGAAACTTTGCCCTGTTCGTGGGGAAACCGTCTTGGAACGGTGAAACCCCTTTGGAAAAAGGGGTGCGAGAGGCTAACGCTGAGCGGAAGTGACCCGATTGTGGCAGGTCAAAGGCGGATCGACGCAATCAGACGGCCATAATCGGCCTCTTTTTGATGGCAGGTCCGACGGTAGCTGTAGAATCGGTCTGGGTCCGAGTAGGTGCAGTGTCGTGTCCATTCTGCGGTGCCCACACCAGCGGTGCGCAGGCGGAACAGACCAAAGGCAGGAAGATCGAACATGAACTTCCCGTCTTCTTTGCCATTCACAAAGAAGCGGGCAAAGGCGGGGTCTTCCTCCAGAAACGCGTCAAAGAATTCCTGACCAACCTCGTAGGCGCGTTGGCTGATGGTTGGGCCAATGACAGCAACCATGTTTCCACGGTCCGCGCCGAGGTCTTCCATCGCTACGATCGTTTCCTCAAGGATACCGCTGAGCGCACCTTTCCAGCCCGCGTGGGCGGCACCGATAACACCTGCGTCATGGTCGGCAAAGAGAACAGGTTGGCAATCGGCGGTGAGGATGGACAAGGCGATACCGGGAACGTCCGTGACCAATGCGTCGGCTTGGGCGCGGGGGGTGGTGATGTCAGACACGGTCACAACGTCAGCGGAATGCACCTGATGCACACCAATAAGAGCCTCAGGCGCCACATCCATTGCGGCGGCCACACGTCCACGGTTGATCACGACGATATCGGATTGATCGCTGCTGCCGCCGCCACAGTTCAAGCCCGCAAACACGCCAGATGATGCACCGCCCCGTCGGGTAAAGAACCCGTGGCGGATCGGCATAAGGTCATCATGGGTGATAATTTCGAGCGTCATGGTTCCAGACCTGCGGGCGGTGTGTTGGCATCGGGGTAAATCCCGACCACTTTAAAGAGGTCACCCATTTCTGACGGGTGGGTCAAGCGTCTATGTGCTGCGATGTGAGACTCTAACGCATCGCCCGACATTGACTGCGCCAAACTTTGCGCCCGTTGCGTGATCCCGAGGCGTTCGAGAAAGACGCCTTGAGGCGTGATACGGGTAAAGCGGGCAGGAGCCGCGGATTGTGTGATGACCTCAAAATCCACATGGGTGGTGAGGTCCGCCGTTCCCGGTGCATGGAGCGGGTCAACAGGCTGATGTCCGCGCAAGGCTTGGAGCGTGTCACCTTGCGACCGCCAATCGCCATAGTCGATGATGAGGGCAGCACCGCCATGTGTGCCGATCCGTTCGCCGATTTGCCCCATGATAGCGGGGAGGGCTGGGCATAACTCGACAATATCGCCGTCCTTGGTATCCGCGAGGCGGTGCTCCAGCAAAGCGAGCGGGGCGGCCGCAGATAGGCCCATGGTGAGGGTGTCGCCGTCTAGTCCGACCATCCGTTCACGCCAGCCTGTGCCGTCGCGCTGGAATTGACGCACGGGGAGGGCGTCAAAGAATTCGTTCGCCACAAGGAATAAGGGCGCATCGGGCAGCATCGATACATCCGCATGGAACGTTGGGTTCGGCAGGCGCGCTGATTGAGCTGCGCGCAGCACGGGCGAGGCTTCGACAAGATGCAGGTCGAGTGCATCATGGAACCCTGCGACGCCTTTGGTGGCGCGAAGGATGTCTTGCATCAGCGTGCCGCGGCCGGGGCCGAGCTCTGCCAGAACGCCGTTCGGGCGACCTTGGTCCATCCACGCCTGCGCCAAACACAGCCCGATCATTTCGCCAAACATCTGCGAAATCTCGGGCGAGGTGACAAAGTCCCCCGTCGCCCCCAGCGGATCGCGGGTGGTGTAATAGCCGTGCTCTGGGTGCAAAAGCGCCTCTGACATATAATCAGCAAGCGTGATCGGCCCTGTGGTCGCAATCCTGCGCTTGAGGAGGTCCGCCAGCGCCGTCATGCGCGTTTCGCCCGTGCGATCAGAACGAGGCCGATCAGGATCATCGGCAGCGATAGCGTTTGTCCCATGGTCAGACCCCAGCCGTTCACATGAAACGCGAGGCCAAGCGGGTTTCCTTCGCTGATGAACTGCGCGTCAGGTTGGCGGAAGAATTCAACGATAAACCGTGACACGCCGTAGCCTGCGAAAAAAGTCCCTGCCAAGGTCCACGGGCGTTTCAATGCGCCTGCACGCAGCACAAGCCAGAGCATGATAAGGCCGAGGATCACCCCCTCCATCGCGGCCTCATAGAGCTGCGAGGGGTGGCGGGCGCAGATGGGCAAAAGGCACTGTTGGGCCGCTTCAGATGGGAAGACGACGGCCCATGGCACATCGCTCACACGGCCCCAAAGTTCGCCATTGATGAAATTCGCCAATCGCCCGAGCAAGAGGCCCAAAGGCGCAACCATCGCCAGACAATCCGCCACCGACCCGAGCGGCAGCTTTTGATGGCGGGAATAGAGGTAGGTTGCCACAATCACACCAAGGAACCCACCGTGAAAGGACATTCCGCCTTCCCAGACCTGCAGAACCTCAAGCGGGTTTTGGGCGTAGTAGCTAAAACGGTAGAACAGCACATAGCCAAACCGCCCGCCCAAAATCACACCCGCGATGATCCACGTCATCAGATCTTCGAGCTGTTTAGCGGTCATCGGCGCGCTGTTCGCGGGCCAAAACGCTGGCTGTTTGAGCGACTTTGCGATCATCCACCAGCCCAGAGCGATTCCAGTGATGTAAGCGAGTGCATACCAACGCAGCGCAAACTCCATCCCGAAGAGCGAGATGGTGAAGATTTCCGGTGACACATTCGGAAAGGCGAGAGCAGAAAGAGCGATCATGGCCGCAGGTTTGATGGGACGAATAGTCAGAGTCAACAGGTTGCGACTTGCCCCTTTGAGGTTCGCCCCCCATATAGGGCTTAACACTGAACGGAGGCTGACAATGCAGACCCGCAATAAAATTCTAGACGACTTTTCCCAATTGATGACCAACGCTATGGGCGTGGCGCAAGGGGCCAAGGACGAAGCGCAAAATGCGATGAAATCCATGCTGGATCGCTGGCTTGCGGATCGCGACTTTGTCACCCGTGAAGAGTTCGACGCCGTTCGTGCGATGGCGCAAAAAGCCCGCGAAGAGAACGAAGCGCTCAAGGCGCGGCTCGACGCGCTCGAAGCGCAGAAATAATCGCCGTCGCCGCCCATATCGGGCGGCGGTCCTTTTTTATGGTGGTCTGAATTGGCAGAACCGTGTTCGAAACCCGCGCTGCGTTATTTTACGCTGGCATTCGGTGTGACCGCTGGCGGTCTTATCCTTAGCTTGGTTTTGGGGTGGAGCATCTTTGGCACCGTGGCAGGTATGTTGAACGTACTGTTCATCACTGCCGTGCTTTCGGTTCTGGAAATTTCGCTTTCATTCGACAACGCGATCGTGAACGCGAACAAACTGCGTGAGATGAGCGAGGTCTGGCAGCGACGGTTCCTGACATGGGGTATCCTCATCGCGGTCTTTGGCATGCGGATCATTTTTCCGCTGGCGGTCGTCTGTATCGCTGCCAAGATCGGACCATGGGCGGCGGTAGAGCTCGCTTGGGCGCATCCTGACCGATATGCGCAGATCATGGACGGTGCGCGGGTTCCGATCAGCGCCTTTGGTGGGACGTTCCTATTGATGGTCGCGCTGTCATATTTCTTTGACCCCGAAAAGACCGTCCATTGGCTCCCCGGTGTTGAACGGATGATGTGTCGCATGTCTGGGGCAAAGCTATTGGTGGTCACGATTGTAATTGGCGTGATCACTTTGGTGTCCAACCTTTTTGATCCAGCGACGGGGCGCGCATTTCTGCAATCGGCGATCTGGGGTTTGCTGACGTTCTTGCTGGTCGATGTGTTGGGTCACTATCTCGACGCACAAAAAGCAGGTCGTGCCATCGGGCAGGCGGGTCTGGGTGCGTTCCTATACCTCGAGGTGCTTGATGCCTCGTTCAGCTTTGATGGTGTGATTGGCGCCTTTGCCTTGACGCAGAATCTGTTTATCATCGCGATCGGCCTTGGGATCGGCGCGATGTATGTGCGGTCGATGACGGTCATGCTGGTCGAAAAGGGCACCTTGAACGAATATCGTTACCTTGAAAACGGCGCGTTTTGGTCGATCCTCGTTCTGGCTATCGTCATGTTCTTGCACGTCGAATTCCACGTGCCCGAAGCCGTAACGGGGTTGATCGGGGCGGCACTCATCGGCGCGTCCTTTGTGGCGTCGCTGCGGGATCGCAAACTCCATGGCTGACGTAGAAGTCGATGTAATTGGGCTTTTGTGCCCTTTGCCCGTGTTGAAAGCGCGCAAGGTTTTGGCGTCGATGGAGGTGGGACAGGTGCTCCGTATCCTCGCGTCCGATGCGATGGCGCAGATCGACATGCCCGTGTTTTGCCGCGAGGCGGGGCATGAATTCCTCGGCATGGAAGAGGTCGACCGCGGGCAGGCCTATCTGATCCGCAGGGGCTAGCCCTTTAGGTCTGCTGGTGTGTTGAAATTGCGGAAGACCTCGCCGTCAAACCGTACCTCGGTCGCGCCAACAGATTTTGCCCAGCCCATGACACGGCGTTCTCCTGATCCAAGGTAGTCGCGCAATCCCGTTGCTAGAACGACAGGCCAGACACCGACCGTTGGATGGGCGCGCCATTCGCTGTTGACCCGTGAGGCGGCGTAGGAGGGTCCTGCGCCCAATCGTTCCAAGAGGTCGTCGGGCAGTCCAACGGTATCCCCGGCAATGACCCCAACATGCGAAAACCCAGAGGCTGCAGCCCATTCCATCGCAGTCAGGATACCAGAGAGCGGGCCGCAATCGGGCAGCTCATCGGGCACAACAGGTAGCCAGTATTTCGCGAACCGCTGTGGTTCCCCATTCGCGTTGATCGCTATTTTGGGGGAATGTTTGCGCAGATCGTCCAGCAGCCATTCGATCAAAGGCCGGTCCCGCCACAGCATCAGGGGCTTATCGCCTCCGCCCATTCGGGTGGCTTGACCGCCCGCGAGGATCATGACTGGTGTTTGCTGCATTGTGTCCCTTTTCTTTCGCACAACAGGCTGTCATCGTGGTGTGACTTGCACAAGAGGGCATAATGCTAGGCTACGTAATCGCGACCAAAACCAGCACCGCAAACCCAACCCTGACAGAGGCGATCCGCCAGTTGCGGGCCGAGGGCGTCGTGGTTGCAGGCGCCTGCCAGATCAACGATGATCCGCAGGACGGAAGCCCCTATCACATGGACCTGCATATGATCCCGTCAGGGCGTGTGATCCGCATCAGCCAGAACCTTGGCGCCTTGTCATCGGGGTGTCGTTTGGACCCGACCGCATTGGAAGAGGCTGTGGGGCTGGTTGAGGCTTCGCTGGATGGGGCAGAGCTGTTGTTGGCAAATAAATTCGGCAAGCAAGAGGCCGAAGGTCGCGGGTTCCGTCCAGTCATAGGTGCGGCATTGGCGGCGGGGATTCCCGTACTCTTGGCCGTTCGTGATGAAACCTTGCCTGCGTTCCACGCCTTTACCGAAGGCTTGGGCGAGGAACTGCCCAACGATCCGGCGGCGATCCTTGATTGGGCTCGCCGCACGGTCGCTGAACTCGCTTAATTCGCGGTTTTCTCGTCCTTGAGGCGCTGAACAACTTTGCGTTTGTTGATCAGCGATGCGGTCAGAACGCCGACAGTTACGATCCCGATCATGATGGTCGAGAGCGCGTTGATCTCGGGCGAAACGCCCAATCGCACGGCCGAGTAGATCTTGATCGGGAGGGTCGTTGCCCCCGGACCCGTTACAAAGGACGCAATCACCAGATCGTCGAGCGAGAGGGTAAAGGCCAAAAGCCAGCCTGATAGAACCGCTGGAAAGATGATCGGCAGCGTGACCGACATGAACGTATCGAAGGGTGTCGCGCCGAGGTCGGATGCGGCTTCTTCCAGTGATTTGTCAAAGGACAGAAGGCGCGAGGAGACAACGACCGACACATAGCACATCGCAAAGGTCGTATGCGCGAGGATAATCGTGGTCATGCCCATGCTGCCGAACATCACCTTGAACAACAGCAATAGCGATAGACCAAGGATCACGTCAGGCATCACGAGCGGCGCATAAGCCATGCCTGAAAACAGCGTGCGGCCCCAGAACCGTCCGCCGCGCACCAGCACGTATCCCGCCAATGTGCCGAGGATCGTCGCAAGTGTTGCAGTGGCGACGGCCACGCGGATCGTCACCCAAGCGGCATCGAGGAAGGCCTCGTTATGGAACAGTGTGCCGTACCATTTGGTCGAGAATCCCGCCCAAACTGTCACCAGCCGCCCGCCGTTGAAGGAATAGACGATCAGGACGATCATCGGGATGTAGAGGAAGGCAAACCCAAGGGTGAGGGTGGTCAGGTTGAACCAGCTCAGCTTTTTCATTGGTCGCCCTCCAACTGCTTTTGTTGGTTCCGCTGGAACAGGATGATCGGGATGATGAGGATCGCGAGCAGGATCACGGCCACCGCAGAGGCCACAGGCCAGTCGCGGTTCGAGAAGAACTCTTCCCACAGGACCTTACCGATCATCAGCGTGTCCGATCCGCCCAAGAGGGATGGGATCACGAATTCGCCCAATGCAGGGATAAAGACGAGGAAACAGCCTGCAACCACACCCGGCACCGAGAGCGGCACCGTGACGAGCCAGAAGGCGGAGGTGCGCGTGCAGCCGAGGTCCTCAGCCGCTTCGATCAGCGAGAGGTCCAATTTTTCCAGCGTCGAATAGATCGGCAGGATCATGAACGGCAGGTAAGTGTAGACGATACCGATATAAACCGCCGTGTTGGTGTTCAGGATCGTTAGTGGTTCGTCGATAATGCCGAGCCACAGAAGGATCATGTTCAAGAAGCCTTCTTTGCCCAAAATCCCCATCCACGAATATACGCGGATCAGGAATGAGGTCCAAAACGGCAGGATCACGAGCATCATCAGCGTGGCGCGCCATTCCTCTGGCGCTCGGGCCATGCCGTAGGCCATCGGGAAGGCCACGCCGAGCGTCAGGAGGGTCGAAATCGTGGCGATCTTGAGCGACGACAGATAGGCGGTGTAATAGAGCGGGTCGAGTGTCAGGAAGGTGAAGTTCTCGAAATCCAGCTGGCTAAAGAACGCCTTTAGCCCCGCCCAGCCCCCAGACAATTCAAGGGTTGGCGAATAGGGCGGGATCGCGATGGCAGGATCAGAGAGCGATATCTTGATCACGATCGCGAAGGGCACGAGGAAGAACAGAAGCAACCACGTGAACGGAATTCCGATGACGATAAGGCGGCGTAGGTTCATGCCGCTCACTCCGTTAGGACGACACCAGCGGTGTCCGTCCAGCTAAGCCACACTTCGTCTTCCCATGTGAAATCACGACGGGCAAGGCGACGAGAGTTGGTCATCAAGGCGCTGACCAGTTCACCAGAGGGCAGGCGAACATGATAGGTTGACACGTTCCCAAGGTAGCCGATGTCTTCGATCTTGCCTTTGACGTGGTTTGCGCGGTCGTCGAGGGGTTCGCGGTTCACCGAAATCTTTTCGGGGCGGATCGCATAAGACACGCGTTGTCCGTCCGCGATGGGACGTTCGCAGACCGCAGTGATGGGTGCGGCGCCCTCTGCAAAATGGATCGAGACGGTGTTGCCATCGACCTTTGCATTGCCTTCGATCAGGTTCACGTCACCGATAAAGTCCGCGACGTAAACGCTGTTCGGCGCTTCATAAATGCCAGCGGGCGTGTCGACCTGAACCATCTTACCGTGATCCATGACTGCGACGCGGGAGGCAACAGTCATCGCCTCTTCTTGGTCGTGGGTCACGATCACAAAGGTCGTGCCAGTTTTTTCCTGAATGTCCATCAGTTCGAACTGCGTCTCGTTGCGCAGTTTTTTGTCCAATGCGCCCAGCGGTTCGTCGAGCAGCAGTAGTTTCGGTGCTTTCGCCAGAGAGCGGGCAAGGGCCACACGCTGTCTCTGACCGCCCGAAATCTGGTGCGGTTTGCGTTTCGCGAACTTGTCGAGGCGCGTGAGGCGAAGCATCTCTTTGACGCGATCATTGATGGCATCTTTGCCCAGCCCATCACGGCGCAGACCAAAGGCGATGTTGTCCCAAACGGTCAGGTGCGGGAAGAGCGCGTAGCTCTGAAACATCATGTTTACGGGGCGTTTGTTCGGGGGCACAGGAACGATATCCTGACCGCCCAGCAGAATACTGCCCTCCGTCGGGCTTTCGAAACCAGCGAGCATCCGCATCAACGTGGTTTTGCCGCAACCAGACGGGCCCAGAAGAGCAAAGAATTCGCGTTCGTAAATGTCGATTGTCAGATCATCGACAGCGGTGAAATCCCCGAACCTTTTCGTCACGTTTTTAAACTGGATCAATGGTTTGGCGTTTGGGTCATTCCAAGGTGCAAAAACATTGGTTGGACTACTGGACGGGCGAGGGGACTGAGCCATCAAATGAACTCCGGCATAAAATGAAAATCCCCGCGCCGACAAAAACGGCGCGGGGCAGGTCAGGCGCGATTAGACGCCGGATTTAACGCGGGTCCACAGACGGGTCAGTAGACGCTGCTCTGCCGGACCGAACGGGGTCACGGTGTAGAGGTTTTCCAGCGTTGCTTCGTCCGGATAGATCGCTGTGTCGCCGATCACGTCTTCGATCAGCAGCTCTTGGGACGCTTTGTTGCCGTTCGCGTAGTAAACGTAGTTCGACGCATCAGCCATGTTCTGCGCATCCATGATGAAGTTCAGGAATGCATGCGCGCCTTCTGGGTTCGGAGCATCCGCTGGGATCGCCATTTGGTCGAACCACATCAGTGCGCCCTCAGTCGGAGCGTTATAAGCGACTTCTACGCCATTTTCAGCTTCTGCTGCGCGGTCACGAGCCTGAAGGATGTCGCCCGACCAGCCGAAGGCCACGCAGATTTCGCCGTTTGCCAGAGCGTTGATGTATTCCGAAGAGTGGAACTTTTGGATGTACGGACGAACCGCCATCAGCACTTCTTCGGCTTTGGCGAGCGAGTCAGCGTCTTTAGCGTCTGGGTCGAGGCCAGCGTAGGCCAAAGCTGCCGGAACCATCTCGGTCGGTGCGTCGAGGAAGTGAACGCCACACTCAGCCAGCTTTTCCATGTTGGCAGGGTTGAACACCAGGTCGAGGCTGTTGATCGGTGCGTCGTCGCCCAGAAGCTCAGCCACCTTGCCAGTGTTTACGCCGATACCGGTTGTGCCCCACATGTAGTTGATCGAATAGGCGTTGCCGGGGTCATACTGCGCGGTGCGATCTTTAATCACGTCCCACAGGTTGCCAGCGTTCGGCAGTTTCGACATGTCGAGCGGCTGGAACGCGCCAGCTACGATCTGACGCTGAAGGAAGGTGCCTGTCGGCACAACGACGTCGTAGCCCGAACCACCAGCCAGCATTTTGGTTTCAAGGACTTCGTTCGAGTCGAACACGTCGTAGATGAGGTCATAGCCAGTTTCGGCTTCGAACTTTTCCAAGAGCGCTTCGTCGATGTAGTCCGACCAGTTGTATACGCGCACCTCTTCTGCCATCGCAGAGCCAGCGACGAGCGCAATTGCAGCCGTCATCGGCAACCAGGTTTTTGTCATAATTCTTTCTCCCGAGTTGGTGGCCCATTCGGACCTTTTTCCCCAATTTGATCAAAAGTAGCCTACAGTGCAACCTTTCTGTGTCGCAGGGGGTGAAATCATCCCGCCACGACTGAGGGCAAAAAACAAGCGGGACTGCGTAAATGTTTTGCTGTGTGGAATGTCGCTGGTCAAAAAAAAGGCGTTTATTGATCAAAGAAAGAAAGGCCAGTTGATCTGGTTGCTTAGCAGTTGTGCGAATCTTGGGGCTCGAATGGGCTTTGGGTGCGTGGTCAAGGGATTAGGCTCTACTTCGGATGGAGTCCGAAGACGATTCTATGGACCAGAGAGGGTGATGTGAGTGCGGAATTTGATCAAACTTGCTTGACGGGGCGGAACCGTATTTCTATCCTGCTGCAGAACGCAGATTTTGCGTGTAACCTTTGCCTTCAACCCCGCGCGCGTTTCGCGCCGAAAGGAGCGCCCTCATGAATATGATCAGCACCCAAACCCCCACAGCAGAGCTTCAGGCGCTCGATTCCGCTCACCACATGCACCCATTCACAAATGGTGATGTTCTGGCAAAGCGCGGCGCCCGCGTTGTGACCCGCGCCGAAGGCGTTTGGCTGACCGACAGCGAAAACCACCGTATCCTCGACGCGATGTCGGGTCTGTGGTGCGTGAACATCGGCTACGGCCATGACAGCCTTGCCGAAGTTGCTGCAAAGCAGATGCAGGAACTGCCGTATTACAACACCTTCTTCATGACCACGCACGTGCCGGTGATCCAGCTTGCCAATAAGCTCGCTGAAATCGCACCAGGTGATCTGAACCACGTGTTCTTTGCATCCTCGGGTTCTGAAGCGAACGACACCAACCTACGGATGGTCCGTGCTTATTGGCAGGCTAAAGGCGAACCAGACCGTCAGGTCGTGATTGGTCGTAAGAACGGCTACCACGGCTCGACCATGGCGGGCATGAGCCTCGGCGGTATGGCTGGCATGCACAAGCAGGGCGGCGTGATCCCTGGCATTCACCACATCAACCAGCCGAACTGGTGGACCGAAGGCGGCGACATGTCGCCCGAAGAATTCGGCCTCGCTCGCGCACGCGAACTCGAAGAAGCGATCCTTGAAATTGGTCCTGAAAAGGTTGCGGCCTTTATCGGTGAACCTGTGCAAGGCGCTGGCGGCGTGATCGTTGCGCCTGAAACCTACTGGCCAGAAATCCAGCGTATCGTTGATAAATACGGTATCCTGTTCATCTCTGACGAAGTGATCTGTGGCTTTGGACGCACGGGGGAATGGTTCGGCTTCCAAGCAATGGGCACCAAACCTGACATCATCACCACCGCAAAAGGCCTGTCCTCGGGCTACATTCCCATCGCTGCGTCGATCGTGAACGACAAGGTCGCCGCTGCGATTGATAGCGTAGAGTTCAACCACGGCTACACCTACTCGGGTCACCCTGTGGCCTGTGCGGTTGCTCTGGAAAACCTGCGTATCATGGAGGAACTGAACCTCGTTGATTACGTAAAGAACGACATCGCACCGTATCTGGCAGAGAAGTGGCACAGCCTCGGCGATCACCCGTTTGTTGGTGAGACCAAGATTGTTGGCATGATGGCGTCGCTTGCGCTGGTTCCTGAGAAAGGCAGCCGCAAACCGTTCGAATCCGCTCCGGGCACTGTTGGCTTCATGACCCGCGAATGCTGCTTCGGCAACGACCTGATCATGCGTCACGTTGGTGACCGCATGATCATCGCTCCGCCGCTGGTCATCACCCGTGACGAAGTGGACGAGCTGATCGCTCGTGCCCGCAAGTCGCTCGATGAAGCTTATGAAAAAGTGAAGGCCGCAGGTCTGATGAAGTCGGCCTAATGGACTTTCTCACCGCAAATGATCGCGTTGGGGAATACCCCGACAGTTATTATGCGGCGACAGCTACACCCCTTGACGCGTTTCCCGCGGCAAGGGGTGATTTGTCCTGCGATATCTGTGTCATCGGCGGTGGGTTCATGGGCCTATCGACTGCGCTACATCTGGCAGAACAGGGCTATCAGGTCACTTTGGTCGAGGCGCAGCGCGTCGGTTTCGGCGCCTCCGGTCGTAACGGGGGGCAGGTCTCTGGCGGTCAGCGGCTGCATCAGGACGACCTAGAGGAATTGGTGGGCAAGGATTTGGCCCGCAAACTCTGGGCTTTATCGCAAGAGTCCGTCGATGTTCTGCGCGGGCTGGATCAGAAATACGACACAGGCGCTGGCTGGGCCGCAGGCGTGATTGAGGCCGATCACCGCGCGCGGTTCGTGCCGCATACCCATGCTTACGTCGACAAGCTGAACACCGAATACGGCTATGACAAAATCCGCAAACTGGATCGGGATGAACTCTACGATCTCTGTCGATCAGACGCCTATCATGGCGGCGCGATCGATATGGGGGGCGGTCACTTTCACCCGCTGCGCTTTGCGCTTGGCCTTGCGCGGGCGTGCCGCGATTTAGGCGTGACAATCTATGAACAAACCCGCGTCACCCGCGTCGAAGAGGGTGAGCCAGCAATCGTGCATACCGAAGGCGCCACCATCCGCGCCCGCTATGTGGTTATGGGCTGCAATGGCTATCTGGGGCGGATGCAAGAGCGCGTCGCGGCCCGCGTAATGCCGATCAATAACTTCATCATCGCGACAGAGCCTTTGGCTGATCCCGAACTGGTGATGAAGGGCAATCATTGCGTGGCGGACAGCAAATACGTCATCAATTACTTCCGCCTGTCGGACGATAATCGGATGCTCTTTGGCGGCGGGGAAAGTTACGGCTACAAATTCCCGTCTGATATCGAAGGCGTCGTGCGCAAGGCGATGGCGCAGATTTTCCCGCAGTTGAATGGCATCCGCGTTGACTACGCATGGGGTGGGACGCTCGGGATCACAATGAACCGTCTTCCGCATGTGGAGCGGATCACGGGCAATATCCTGTCGCTCTCTGGCTTCTCTGGTCATGGCGTTGCTCTTGCGACATTCGCGGGCAAGGTCGCGGCTGAGGCCATCGCGGGGCAGGCGGAAAAATTCGACATCATGGCTTCGGTGCCTAGCCCACGGTTCCCCGGTGGTGCAGCGCTTCGGCATCCGCTCTTGGTGCTCGGTATGCTGTGGTTCGGTCTGAAAGATCGGTTTTGACGGACATTCGCCTCGCGACGCCTGCCGATTTGCTAGCGGTTCAAGAGATCGTCGAAACCTCCTACGCCCAATATATCCCACTGATCGGTCGCCGCCCTGCGCCGATGGACGCGGATTATGCTGCCGCGATTGAGGCGGGGCAGTTGTATGTCCTCGGTCATCCCACGCTCGGTTGTCTGGTCATGTTCCCCGATGGAGATGCGATTGAGATCGACATGATCGCGGTCTTGCCAGCGGCACAAGGGCAGGGGGTTGGACGCAAGCTCCTTGATTTCGCGGCTGATCACACGCGGTCAAAGGGTCTGTCAAAGCTGACGCTTTATACCAATGCGAAAATGGTACGGAATGTGGTGATCTACCAAAAATACGGGTTCACCATTACGCATCGCGCAACGGTCGACGGGTTTGATCGTATCTTTATGGAGATGGCGGTCTAGTCGCGCATCGACAGGCGGATCTGGTTGAACCCCTGTTCAATATCCAAACGAATGGCGTCGCCCACGGCAGGGATATCGCCCACCCGTAGGGCCTCGACCGCGACCGCGTGACGGTCGTCAAGCGATGCTGTGCCGAACCGACCCCGCATAACACGCAAGCTCGGCCCGAGGCGGAGCCAGAGCGCATCCACTAGCGCAATCACTGTTGCCGCCTGCGAAGCCGCGTAAAGTGTGCTGTGGAAACGGTAGTTCTGGATGAGGTAGGTTTGAATATCGCCGCGATCAATCGCGCGGTTCAGGTCCTCGTCGATGGCGGCAAGCTGGTCGATCTGTTCAGGTGTGATCTTGGCCGCGGCCCACATGGCGAGCTGAGGTTCGAGCGCCAGACGCGCAAAGGAAATCTCGTCAATTTCAGCGCGGTTCAGAACGGGCAGGCCAACGCGGCGGTTGTCTTTGAATTCCAGCGCGTGTTCAGAGGTCAGACGGCGGATCGCTTCGCGTACGGGGGTCATGCCCGCATCCAGTTCAGCCACGAGGCCCTGAATGGTAACGGCCTGACCAGGCTCCATCTCTCCGCAGAGGATCATATCGCGAAGGCGTCGATACACCGTTTGGTGTGCTGGTTCCTTTGGCATTTCGACGTTCACGTGCGGCACTCCTGCGTCTGATTGGGACCAATTCTGCCCCACATCAAAGAAATGATCAAATCAGATTGTGTTAGTGAAGCCCGTCGGCGCCGAACTTGAGGATTACGGGCACCACCAATTCCTCTTCGTCGGTGAGGTGGCGGTCCATCAGGCGGGTCAGTTTTTCGAGTTCCGCATGAAGCGCACCTGCGCCAGTTATCAATTTCGGACCGCGATCAAGGGTTTGCAACGCCCCGTTCGCAACCTCGACAAAGCTAGAGAGGATGCCGTCCATCGCGTGGTGGTCTTTGTCCAGAATATCAAAGCCACGCGTCACGCGCGGGTCTTTCTTTGACAGGATCGGAAAGTAGTGCTGATCCTCAATCTGGTGGTGGCCGTGTAAGTCTTGGACGAACATAGAGCCATATCGCGAAATCGCGGTGGCGAACCGTTTGGGATCACCCTTGTCCATCACATCCTCGGTGGCCGTGGTCATCGCGGACAAGAGGCGGCGGAAGGTCATATGACGGTCGAGCCAAAAGCTTACCAACCCGTGGAAATTCGGATCTCTGGCCCAAAGGTCACGTGGGTATTCGGTGACCAATACCCGCAGTGGATCAGGGAGCCCTTTGCGGTCGGTCAGGTCGAGCGAGATCGTCATCAGTAATCCTTTTCAAAGAAAACACCGACCGACGTGTCGCCAGTGGTTCCAAACCCGCCTTTGGCCGTGAAGTTGCCGCCGAGGTCAAGGTTAAGGTTAATTTGGGTGTCGCCTTGCGATGAAACGGTGACATCGGTGTAGACATTGTCGCTAAGGTATTTGCCCGCCGATAAGGCCGCATTGCCCGCATCATCGGTTGTCACGTCCAAATCATCCAAGCCCGACCCCTGACGGATTTTGTCGATTAGACCACCGCCACTGCGCCCCGTCAGGGTGCCGACGGCTGCGGCCAGCTGCACAGCTTGGAATGCGCTTATGGATGACATGTCACGACCAAAAAGGAGCTGGGACAGAACCTCGTCTTGGGGAAGTTCAGGCGCAGAGGTAAAGCTCACCTCTGGCGCACTGGCAGGGCCTTCGACGATGACGTTGACGGTTGTGCCGTTCAGGGATTCGGTCGTCGCGACAAAACGGATTTTGGGGATGAAGTCGCCCTGCATGGTGATCGCGCCGTCAGTCAGGGCAAAGCGTTGTTGCAAGATATCGAGCCGCCCGCGGATCAGGTTGAACTGACCTGCGGGAATGATCTGCTGGGTGGTCCCTTGCAGCGTCAGTTTCCCGCCAAGCTCCGCATCCAACCCACGCCCGCGTACAAAGAGGCGGGCAGGGGCGTTGATGGTGATGTCGAGGCCATATGCAGGCCCGCCACCGCCAGACGTGGTAGCCGTTGCTCCCGTCAGCCCCGCACGTTGCAAGGTTTGACTGACGTCCGATGGCGCACCGACATGGGTAACCTCAGGTACATCGCCCAATGACCCAACGGTCGAGGAGGGTACCTGAATTTCAGATTGCGTCACGTCGATGGTGCCACTGATCTGCGCACCACCCGCAAGCTGCCCATTGATCGCAATCGCCCCCGACAGGGTGCTTTCATAGAGCGTCGGATCGCGAACGACGATGTTGTTGGCTTCAACGGTTAGGGCTGAGTTTAGCCCGCCGTTCAGCCCCACGCGGCCGCGCAAGGCCAGCCCGCCGCCAAGCGAGGATGCCCCAGTCATCTCGACCTGCGCTGATCCGTTGGCAAGGGTGATCGTCCCGTCGAGGTCGCGCAGAGATTGGCCCAAGGTCGGCGCTGATAGCTCTGCGCGGGTGACCTGAATTTGCCCTGTAACTGCGTCGAGAGCCGCGGGGCCAGAGACGGTAAGGTTAAATCCTGCTGTGCCGGTCAAACGGCGCGGTTCCAATACGCTGTTAAAGAGCGCCAGCGGTGCCGCGCCATTGATCCGCAGATCGAGGTTCGACCCTGCGATCTGTCCCGCGACATTGGCCGAAAGGCCCGCCGCGCCGTCTGCTTGGGTATCGATCTGCCATGCGCCATTCTCTGTCAGGGTTGCGGTGCCCTTGGTCGTGAGCGGACCCGAGAAGTCAGGCGCGATCAGGGCAAGATCAGCAAGGCGGATGTTGAACTCTGCCCCACCTGTCGTGCTGTCCGTCGCGAGGGTCGCTTGGCCCGTGAGGTTCGGGAAGGTCAGCGTAAGCGGATCAACGGTGATCTGCTGGTCATCGCGGCGCAGGCGTGTCGCCAACTGCCCCGTGCCAGTCAAGATCGGGTCAACGCTTGCATTCCCAATCGCCACGTTTCGTGTCGTCGCGTTGGCGGTCAGGTCAAACTTTTGGCCGTCCGCTTGGGCTGTGCCGTTGATGGTCACAGATGCGCCGCCCGAGAGCGCGAGGCCAGAAAGGGCCGAATATTGGCGAAGGTCGGTGACTTCGGCACTCACGTTAATCGGGCCTTGGCCTTCGGCTGGCAGATCAGCGCTCAGGTCGATCCTGTCGCCATCGCGGGTGAGGACGGCATTGGCGGTTAGGGTTCCGTCGGTCGCGCGTGCGCCGTTGACCGTCACCGACAATTCGCCCGACGCCCCTTCAATCAAACCAGCCGCAGGGGTGCTGAGCGTCGCACGTCCCAACACGCCATCCGCCGTCAGCGCCACAGCGCCGTTCAGGGCCGTATCGCCCGATTGGAAATCGAGACCTTCGATCCGCGTTCCAGCTTCATCCCGCACGGCGCGGAGGGTCAAAGTACCATCCCCCGCCAAAAGCGCATCCGCCTGCGGTTGCCCGATCGAGAGGTCGGTCGTGCGTGCCACAACGTCCAAATCGACGGCGGTACGGAGCGGGTGGATGGTGCCTTTGGCAGTCAGTTCTGCGTCACCCGATAGGTCGGGCAGCCCCGCAAGGGTGGCGAACCGAGACAGACCATTGACCACCACGGACAGGTCAGGTGTGATGACAATCTCATCCCCAGTGGGGTCGATAATAGCCGATAGCTGCGCATCGATCCCTGCGCCTGATAGCGAAAATTCACGCAAAGTCGTTCGATCATTTGCTAAGTAGTCGACCGACAATGCACCGCTCAGCTCATCGCCCATCGCATTGGTCAGCCCCGCATCATCGAGTGAAATGCCTGTCGCACCGTAGGTCAGAACGGCAGTCAATCCGCTACGATCCGGGGCAATCGTTCCACCGCCGTTTAGGGTGAGATTTGGAATTGAAATACCTGTTCGAACAAAACCTTGCGCGTCGATCTTTGCGTACCATTGGTCGCCGTTTGTGGCATCAAACCCAATGTCCAAAGTTGCCGACCGCAGGTAGTTTTGTGCCCCACTGATGGGCAACAGAACGGGCGCGCCATCTGCACGACCCAAGTCACCTGTTAGGGCAAAATCAATCGGCCAGCCCGTTTCGTCCAAGTTTGCCGACCCGTTCAGGCGAAGGCTCTGCGTTTCGATGGTCAGGGCCGAGAGGGCGGTTCCCAGATCGGTCGACCGACCCGCCGCGGCGAGCCGAACGTCAGGGCCAAAGAAGTCGCGATATTCTGGCAGGAACAGCGCAGTGACATCGCCGCCGAGGTCGAATTGGAACGTCCTATCTGTCGCTGCGTCGACGGTCGTGACCGAGCCGAACCCAACCGTCCCGCTCAACCTTGGCTGCCCGTCAGTATCCAGCGCAATCGTTGCCTCGTATGCATCCAGCGGAGCGGTGCCATCGATGCTAAGCGTGACGGAGGGCAACCCCGGTAGATCGAGGAGCCGTGCAGCAATGCCCGCGTCCCCTTCGCGCAGGGCGAGGGTCAGGCCCAGAACGCGGCTCTCGTTTGAAAAGGACCCCGTGAGGATCAATTCGCCCGTTTGCCCGTCAATCCGTTCCGCCCGAAGGTCGGCAGATCCCGCGCCACCTGCTAGGGCAGCGGTGCCTGTGATGGAGAGCGACACAGGCTCTCCGATCAGGTCCGCGCCGAGGCTCAGCACGCCAATCGACATGTTATCGACGGTCAACGAGACGGGAAGGTCGGGCAGGGCAAAAGGTGCGCTGCTCGCGCTCGGGTCAATGGTTTGGGCTTCGGTCAATGGTTTGCGGACCATCGCGATGCTGTCCGCCGAAAGGTCGCTCACCTCGACCCGCCCCGCCAAAAGGGCTGCGCGGTTCCAATCCAGAACCAGTCCTTGAGCGTCGAGCCAGACACCATCTGCGTCCGCAATGGTCAGTCGGTCGATTTTGGCCTGTGAACTCAGCGCACCTTGAAACCCATAGATTTGCACCTCACGACCCGCGCCCGACAAGTTGTCGGTTAGAAAGTCGACGATCAACCCACGGTCGGCCTCAACAGTGTCTTGGGCCGCAGCAGAGATCGGTAGGGCCAGTGCGAGGAGGAAGAGAAATTTCCGCATCAGAACGCCTGCCCAATACCGACATAAAGATTGATAGATTGCCCCGCACCATCCCCCGAGGTCGGCGTCGCAAGGTCGAGGCGAATTGGCCCGATCCCCGTGTTATACCTCAGGCCGAGGCCCGCACCGCTCTGCCATTCGCCATCGTCAAAGGGAACCGACCCGCCGCCGATAAAGCCTGCATCGACAAAGCCGACCATCCCGATGGAGGGTGTCACATCGATACGGGTTTCCGCCGAAATCGCGGCAAAGCTGCGCCCGCCTGTGGTCTGGCCGCCCGTGGTGTAGCCAAGCGATTTGTACCCTTCACCGCGTACGCTATCGCCGCCGCCAGAGTAAAACAGGTAATCGGTGGGCGCTTCTGCGATGGAAACACCCATGACCGAGCCCAATTGGCCGCGCAGGGCAAAGGTCACGTTATCGTCGGTGCCGACGGACCTATAATAGCGCCCATCGAAATAGAGCCGTCCCCCCGTGCCCGCATCGCCAAAGCCGACAAAGGGCGTGAGGTCCAAGCTCGCGTAATGACCGTTCTTTGGGTTCAACGTGGAATCCCGTCGATCAACAGTGCCCGCCATGGGAAGCGTCAAAAGCGTGTACTCGCGGATGCCGTTGGCATCTTCGCTTTCGGCGGTGACAAAGCCAATACCGCCCTCAATCGCGCGATTGTCGCTAAACAGTCGGGTTACAATCACCGATCCTGTCAGCTGATCGAGTTTGTAATCTGGCTCATCCTCATGTTCGAGGGCTAAGGTCGCAACGGCTTCGGTATCAATCGAAAAGGGGCGCGGGTAGGCGTAGGTGACAGTCGTCCCATAATCGATTCCGCCTGTTTCGCCAGCGATCCCCGACACGATCCCATCGACCCGCAACCGCTGCGCCCCACCTAACATGTTGCGATGCATCCAGTAGCCCGACAGGGTGAGACCATCGACAGTCGACATCTCTACGCCATAGCCCAGACGGCGCGGGAGCTTTTCGGACACCTGCAACTCAATCGGCAAAGCTGTTCCGATCAGCGTGTCGCCTTCTATCACCGCAACCGAAGAAAAAGCCCCCGTGCGCCGCAAACGATCCGCCAGCTTTTCCGCCTCATCAGGGGAAAACACGGTGCCTTGCCGATAGCCCACGATCCGCGTGATGGCGTCGGTCCGCACATCTTCGTTGCCCGAAACCGTCAGGGGACCAAACGACACTTGCGGCCCTGCATCAATGCCGACGGCTACGTTCAATTCGGCCTCGGAATGGCGCGCGGTGATCTGCTGTGATGTCGGAGCCGCCTTTGCATGCCCCTCCGCCCGCCATGCCGCGACCGCCGCTGCAACTGCCGCCTTTACGTCTCCAGATCGAGCCGTCTGCCCTGTGGCAAATCCATCAGGCAACACGGTCCCGTCCGCCAAGGGCGCAATGCTGACCTGTCCAAAGGTGAACCGCTGGCCTGCGTTCACTTCAATCGAGATCGCGCCGACTGTTTCAGGCGCATCTAGTGGCGCAATCGAGGCAGCCTCTCTCCCATCGACGCGAATGGACACTGTGCCGCCGTAATACCCCTCGGAATACAAACCCGCGATAATCCGCTGATAATCGGCCCGCGCGGCTGCGATCAAATCTTGGGCCAGTGGGGCGTCTTCGGTCGAGAGCACCGTGGCGACCAGCGAGGCTTGCCGCAACACGGGTTCCAGATCAGCGACATCCACAGCGATGGTCAGGTCTTGGGCCACTGCTGCTTGCGCGATGATGGCAATGGAAATGCTCGATACGAGTGTTTTGAAGTGTCCTGACACGCGTTTTTCTGCCCCTAATCACCCACCCGCTTGGTGAGTTTGCTTAACCCTAACCTATCCCGCTGAGAACAGGAATGCACCTCAGGTAGAGCTACGGTACATCACATTCAGGTCAAGCAAATGGGTCGTCGGGGTAACCCACACCGGCAAGATATAGCCCATGCGGTGGACAAACGGGGCCACAGGCCGCGCGGTCCTGTGCATGAAGAGCCGCTTCAACATCATCAGGCGTCCATTGCCCTGCGCCAACTCGCTCGAGCGTGCCAACAAATGACCGCACCTGATTGTGTAGGAACGACCGCGCCCGTACGTAAAACCGTATTTCCTGCCCGTCAGGACGCGCCAGTTCTTCAACGCGCAATTCATCCAATGTCCGCATCGGACTGTCGGCCTGACAAATCGACGACCGAAAGGTCGTGAAATCATGCCGCCCCAAGAGCCGATTGGCCGCCTCTTGCATCGCGACCGCATCCAGCCGCTGCCGAACCTGCCAAACCAACCCTGCCTCATGCACCAGCGGCGCACGACGGGTGATGATCCGAAACAGATACCGACGCTCGTTTGCCGAAAACCGTGCATGCCAATCGTCTGCCACCTGTTCGGTGCGGACGATCGAAACAGGCAACGGCTTGAGGTGATAGTTCAACGCCTCCATCAAACGGAAAGTTTCCCATTCCCGTTCTAGATCGACATGCGCCACCTGATGGGTCGCGTGAACACCCGCATCGGTTCGACCTGCCGCCGCGATGGTATGGGCGCGTGGCTCCAACTTGGCCAAGGCCGCTTCAATCGCGCCTTGCACCGACAACTGCTCTGCTTGCCTTTGCCAGCCGACAAAAGGGGCACCGTGATATTCGATCTGAAACGCGTAACGAGGCATGGCCACGGATTAGGCCGCGCAGCCCCGAAAATCAATCCCGCGCCCGTCTGCCTTTGTGCCCAAAATATCCCGGGGGAGGCCGCTGTAGGCGGGCGGGGGCAGCGCCCCTACACAGAGCCGCCTCAAGTGCTTATCTATGACCTAATAGAGCAGGAGACTGATTTGGTCCTTTCAACACTTGCCGATGGTCTGGCCCGTAGCCTTGAGACGGTCACCGACACTGTAACGGCCCCATTTTCCGATCCCGTGATCCGTTTGGGTGTCACAGGGTTGAGCCGCGCAGGCAAGACAGTCTTTATCACCTCGCTGGTCGCAAACCTGATGGATCGTGGTCGGATGCCACAACTGGTACCTGCGGCAAACGGTGCGATCCGTTCTGCCTATCTTCAGCCTCAGCCCGATGACACGATCCCTCGGTTCCCGTTTGAGGATCACCTCGCCAAGCTCACCGCGCCACAACCGAGCTGGCCTGAGGGCACACGCCGCATTTCCGAATTGCGCCTGTCCTTGCGCGTTCAGCCGACGGGGTTCCTTGCGGGCGTGACCGGGCCGCGCACGGTTCATATCGATATTGTTGATTACCCCGGCGAATGGCTGCTCGACCTTGGACTGCTCGAAAAATCCTATGCGGAATGGTCACGTGAGACCTTGGCTCGGATGGAAGGGCGCAGTGTTGCGCTACCCGCGCGCGATGCGGTCCATTCGGCGAAGGGTGCAGAGCCGCACGATGAACCGACCGCAGGGGCCTTGGCCGCGAGCTTTACCGCATATCTGAATGCAGCCCGAGAGGAAGGGTTTTCGGACCTGTCACCAGGGCGGTTTCTCTTACCCGGTGATCTGGAAGGATCACCTGTTTTGACCTTTGCGCCGTTGCCTGAAATCGACCGTGCGCCACGAGGATCTCTCTACCGTGAATTTGAGAGAAGGTTCGAAAGTTACAAGAATAAGATCGTAAAGCCGTTCTTTAAGGATCATTTTGCAAGAATAGATCGACAAATCGTTTTGGTGGATGTTCTGGGTGCGATCCATAATGGCCCCCGTGCGGTAGAAGATTTGCGGACTGCGATGGCTGATATTCTGGCGGCGTTCCGACCGGGTCGGAATGCGTGGCTCACGCGGCTCTTGGGTGGAAAGCGGGTGGATAAAATCCTCTTTGCTGCGACCAAGGCGGACCACCTCCACCACAGCCAACACGCCAAGCTGACAGCGATTACGCAGGCCCTGTTGCGCGAAGCAAAGGATCGCGCAGATTTCGCGGGGGCTCACACCTCTGCGATGTCGATTGCGGCGCTGCGCACAACGACCGAGGACAGTGTTCAACACGATGGTGCGACCATTGATGTGGTGCGGGGGCAGTTGCTGTCTGATGGACGGCAGGCTGCGTTTTACCCCGGTGCCTTGCCTGACGATCCTGCGCATCTTCTCGCTCCAGCCCGTGCGGGCGATGAAAAATGGTTGGATGCCGATTATTCCGTGATGAATTTCGCACCCGCGCCGCTCACCCTCCGACCGGGAGATGGTCCGCCGCACATCCGCATGGACCGTGTTGCGCAATTTTTGTTGGGGGATCGACTATGACGACCAATGGCCCTGTTTTGATCGACCTCGACACTCCGTCGCCGAGTCCAGCAGAAGCTCCGCCTGTCGATGAATTCGACACGGGACGCCCCGTCGCGATGCAGCAGTTGGCGGCGCTGTCGGTGCGCAAACCTTCGCGTCTGGCAAAGTGGTTCTGGTCGCTCCTCGTCTCGCTGATCGGCTTTGTCGTGTCCTTGGCCGCGTGGGATTACGTGAACGCACTCCTCGCTCGGTCGCCCGTTTTAGGGTTGATCGTTACCGTTCTGGTCGCTGGTTTTGTCACAGTTATGGCGTTGATCTCGCTGCGGGAACTGGCAGCGTTCGGACGGTTACGGCGTCTGGATAAGGTGCACAAAGAGGCGCAAGTGGCTATCGCGAGCGGCAATTTAGGTTTGGCGCGTAATGTGTTGTCGGATATAAAGAAAATTTATAAAAATCGCGCGGATTTAGAGTGGGGGTTGGCCCAGCTCTCAGACCGAGAAGCCGAGGTGATGGACGCTGACGGTCTTTTGCAATTGGCAGAACAAACGCTCCTCTTGCCGCTCGATGACAGGGCCCGCGCAGAGGTCGAAGCCGCAGCGCGTCAGGTCGCGACCGTCACTGCGATCGTACCCTTGGCTTTGGCCGACCTGATCACCGCGCTGACCGCGAACCTTCGGATGATCCGTCGTATCGCAGAGATTTACGGAGGGCGCTCTGGCACCTTCGGAAGCTGGCGTTTGACCCGCACGGTGCTGACGCATCTGGTTGCCACGGGGGCCGTTGCGGTGGGTGATGACTTGATCGGAACCGTCGCGGGCGGTGGAGCCTTGGCCAAGGTGTCGCGCCGTTTCGGTGAGGGCGTGATCAACGGCGCATTAACCGCTCGGGTCGGTGTGGCCGCGCTAGAGGTATGCCGCCCGTTGCCGTGGGGTGTGGCGTCAAAGCCGACAGTTTCGCAAATCGTCAGCCGCGCCTTGGTAGGGCTCTTTGGGCGTCCGAAGGCGGATCAGTAAAAACTCTGCGGGTCGATGTCGATCGACAGTCGGACGTTGTTGGGCACGCGCACCTGCGCCACCCATTGCTGGAGTGCGCCTTGTAGCGGAGCGGTTTTGTCGGCCTTGACCAGTAGGCGAACACGGTGACGGCCACGGATGCGGGCAATCGGGGCAGGAGCAGGGCCAAAGACTTGCGCGCCGATACGAGTCAGCGGGTCCGCCCGCCGTGCCAAGGCATTTCCGAGGTCAAAAGCTTCTTGCATGTCGGGGCCAGAGATCACGATGCCAGCCATGCGCCCATACGGAGGCACGCCTGCCGCCTTGCGCTCTGCGGCTTCGGCCTTCCAGAATTCTTCTTCGTCGCCCGATAGGATCGCGCGGATCACATGGTGTTCGGGCTGATAGGTTTGGAGGAAGGCAATGCCTGGCGTCTCAGCGCGCCCCGCACGCCCTGCAACTTGACGCATCAGTTGGAATGTCCGTTCGGCAGCGCGGAGGTCAGACCCCTGCAGCCCCAAATCAGCGTCAATCACGCCGACAAGCGCCAATCGCGGGAAGTTATGCCCCTTCGCGACCAATTGCGTGCCGATGATAATATCGGTTTCGCCGCGCCCGATCTCTTCGATCTTTTCCTTGAGAGCGCGGGCTGATCCGAACAGGTCGGATGACAAAACCGCGATCTTCGCGTCAGGGAATAGATCGGCTACTTCTTCGGCCATACGCTCCACACCCGGACCAACGGGGTTCAGTTTGCCCTCTGCCTGACAATTCGGGCAGACCTCCGGCATGGGTTTGGTTTCGCCGCACTGGTGGCACATGAGCCGTTTTAGGAACCGATGTTCCACCATCCGCGCGTCGCAATGATCACAGGCGATCTGATGCCCACAGGCGCGACAAATGGTGAGCGGCGCGTAGCCTCGGCGGTTTAGAAAGACGAGCGACTGTTCGCCCTTTTCCATACGGTCGATGATGGCGGACCGCAGGCTTGGAGAAATCCAACGGCCAGAGGGGACATCCTCGGCCCGCATATCGATAGCCTTCATGTCGGGCAACACCGCATCGCCAAACCGCGAGGTCAGCGTGATCCGATCGTATTTCCCTGCCTCAACGTTCGCCCAGCTTTCGAGGCTTGGCGTCGCAGAGGCCAGAACCACCTGCGCGGTGTTGAGAGAGGCCCGAAGGACGGCCATGTCACGTGCGTTATAAAGAACGCCGTCGTCCTGTTTGTAGGAGGTGTCGTGTTCTTCATCGACGACAATCAGGCCGAGGTCGCGATAGGGCAGATAAAGCGCGGAGCGTGCGCCGACCACGAGTTGCGCGTCGCCATTGCCAACCATTTTCCAGCAGCGGCGGCGTTCGGTCATTGTAACGCCCGAATGCCATTCCGCAGGCTTCATCCCGAAACGAGCCTCAACCCGCGTGATGAACTCAGAGGTTAGGGCAATCTCTGGCAAAAGGACCAGCGCCTGTCGCCCAACGCGGAGCGCCTCTGCCACGGCCTCAAGGTAAACCTCGGTTTTGCCCGATCCTGTCACGCCTTTGAGGAGCGTGGTTCCATAGGCACCCGATCGCATTTTCGCCCGCAGGGTTTCGGCGGCGGCGGCCTGATCGTCGCTGAGGTCTTTCGCGCCGTAGTCAGGATCGAGCCGAGGGTAGGGCAGATCACGCGGGCTGTCCTCTTCGCTGACCGCGCCTTGTTTGACGAGGCCCTTGATGACCGAGGAGGATGTGCCCGCCATTTCAGCCAGTTCGGACAGGGTAAAGGCCAATCCGCCGTAATCGCGCAGCACCTCTAACACGCGGGCGCGGGCGTCGGTCATGCGGTCGGGAGCAACATCCCCCAAACGGTACACTTTGCGCATGGATGGTGCGTCGCCCAATCCAGGCGCACGTGTGGCGAGCCGTAGCATCGCGGACATGGGGGTCAGGGTATAGGCGCCGACCTTTGTCAGGAACTGACGCATCTCTTCGCGCATGGGCGCCACATCGAGCACGCGATTGACGGATCGCGCCTTGGACAGGTCGAACCCACCTATGCCATCGCCCCAGATCACGCCTAAAACCTTGCGTGGGCCAAGAGGTACTTCGACGAATGCCCCGCGCAAACATCCCCCTTCGGGTGCCTTGTAGTCCAGCAGACGATCGAGAGGCTGCGCGGTCAGCACAGATACCAGCTCTCCCTCTGCATAGAACTCTCTCATGTTAGCGCACTCATTTCGGGGTTTCGGTTTCGCCCTACCTGAGGTAAACGCTGACCCGACAAAGGCCAACCCACACTGTGAGGCAAATCCCATGAAATTTTTTGTAGATACCGCTGACGTGGATGCAATCCGCGAACTTAACGACCTCGGTATGGTTGATGGCGTGACCACCAACCCGTCGCTGATCCTGAAATCGGGCCGTGATATCCTCGAAGTCACGAAGGAAATCGCTGAACTGGTTGATGGTCCTGTATCGGCTGAAGCTGTATCCATGGACTTTGAGACCATGCTGGCCGAAGGCGAGAAGCTCGCAAAAATCGCAGACAACATAGCGGTCAAGGTTCCGCTGACATGGGCTGGTCTGCGCGTTTGTAAGGAACTGTCCTCGCGTGGGATCATGGTGAACGTGACGCTTTGCTTCTCGGTGAACCAAGCGATTCTGGCAGCAAAAGCTGGCGCGACCTTCATCTCGCCGTTCATCGGTCGTCTTGACGATATCAACCTCGACGGTCTGCAGCTGATCGAAGATATCCGCACCGTTTACGACAACTACGGCTATGAGACCCAGATCCTTGCGGCGTCTGTTCGCACCGCGAACCACGTGTCTGAATGTGCGAAAATCGGCGCTGATGTTATGACCGCGCCGCCGGCTGTGATCAAAGCGATGGCGAACCACGTTCTGACCGACAAAGGTCTCGCACAGTTCGAAGCGGACTGGGCAAAGACAGGCCAGAAGATTCTCTAATCTTCACCTGATCCGATCTACATCTAGGGGTGGCCAGAATGGCTGCCCCTATTTGCGTTAAGTGGTGCCGCTAACCTGTGGCAAAACCTGCACAATCCGCAGTCGCAGTTTTCTGCTGACTTGCGTGATGGGGCGATTTTTTACACAACCTCTCGCAAAAACCTGTTAGGGTTTGCGCAAAGCAGTATGAGGTCAGTGATGAGCGGTAATCCGGAAATCGATCCGAAAGTGCGGGATTTTATTCTTTCCGATCCTGAGGTCGTTCTCGAAGATACTGATCTAATGCGCGCGCTTGTTTCTGCGAACGAGCAGGCGATGGGCGGCAACATCGTCGATCTGCGCGGCATTGCGATGGCTCGGCTCGAGGCGCGTCTGGACCGCCTAGAGGATACCCACCGCAGCGTGATCGCCGCTGCTTATGAAAACCTCGCAGGCACCAATCAAATCCATCGCGCTGTGTTGCGCATGATGGAACCCGTGAAGTTCGATGCCTTCCTTCAGGACCTCGGCACCGAAGTCGCGGAAATCCTGCGTGTCGATTCCATGCGTCTGGTTCTCGAAAGTGGGGCAGAGCAGGCAGATGACGCGGTGCGCAGCCTTGGCGATGTGCTCTCTGTGGTGAAGCCCGGATTTATCGCGGACTACATGACCAAGGGCCGCAATGCCCCGCTGCGTCAGGTGCTTTTGCGTCAAGTGCAGCCAGAGGAAAACAGCCTCTACGGTGACAAAGCGGATTACATTCGGTCCGAGGCTTGTCTGCGTCTCGACTTCGGTCCGGGTCGCTTGCCGGGTATGCTGGCGATGGGGGCCGAGGACCCGCATCAGTTTTCGCCACAGCAGGGCACGGACCTTCTGGGGTTCTTTGGCTCTGTCTTTGAACGCGCCATGCGGCGCTGGCTTGAGTGATTTCTCCGGCTCTTACCGATGCGCTTGCCCGTTGGCTTGACCATGCGCGGGCGGTGGATGGTGTGGCCGAAAACACGATCAAGGCCTACCAAACAGACGTTCTCGCGTTCCTTGGGTTCATGCAAAACCACCACGGAGATCAACAGGGCACGGCAGCGCTGTCGCGACTGACCATCTCTGATATGCGGTCATGGATGGCGCATGAACGCGGGCGTGGCGTCGCGGCGCGGTCGCTGGCACGGATGCTGTCTGCGGTGAAATCCTTTGTGAAATGGATGGCAGAGCGAGAGGGGTTCGACCCTTCGGCGGTCCTTATGACCCGCGCCCCCAAATTCCAGAAAAAACTACCTCGTCCACTGGCCGAAGACGCCGCCAAAGCGATGATCGACACGGTGGAGCTTCAAGCCCGCGAACCTTGGGTGGCCGCTAGGGATACGGCGGTCGTGACGCTGCTCTACGGCTGTGGCCTGCGGATATCAGAGGCGTTGGGCCTCAAGGGGCGCGACTATCCTTTGCCCAGCGTCCTGCGGATCGTCGGCAAAGGCGGGAAAGAGCGTATCGTGCCCGTGATCGACGCCGCTCGTGATGCTGTGGCTGCCTATGTGCGGGACTGCCCGCATCAGATTGACCCTGACGCCCCACTGTTTCGAGGCGTTCGCGGCGGACAACTGTCGCCTGTGATGATCCAAAAGGTCATGGCGCAGGCGCGTATGCAGCTTGGCCTGCCCGCGACGGCGACCCCGCATGCGCTGCGCCATTCCTTTGCCACGCATTTGTTGAACGCGGGCGGGGACTTGCGGGCTATTCAGGAATTGTTGGGTCACGCTTCGCTCAATACCACGCAGATGTATACGGCGGTTGATACCGCCCGATTGATGGAGGTCTATCGATCAGCGCACCCTCGCGCAGGGGCGGGATCACGTGACTGAACCCTTGCCCCTAGGGTTGCTTTCGGTCATTTAGCCCCAATGACACTTTCACATAAAGCCCTCGGCGTTCACCTTCTCACCGCAACTGGCGCAGTTTTTGCGATGCTCGCTATGCTCGCTGCCGTCGATGGCAATTGGAGCTTGATGTTCCTCTGGCTGGTCGTCGCGTTCTTTGTGGATGGGATCGATGGGCCGTTGGCGCGGAAATACGATGTCAAAACCAATAGCCCGATCTATGACGGCGTGCTGTTGGATCTGATCATCGACTATCTGACCTACGTCTTTGTGCCCGCCTACGCGTTGTTCAAACACCCCGAAATGTTGCCGGGGTGGACGGGCTGGGTGGCGATCATGGTGATCACGTTCACCTCTGCGCTGTATTTCGCGGACACCCGCATGAAAACAAAGGACTATTCGTTCTCTGGTTTCCCTGGGTGCTGGAATATGTTGGTTTTGGTCGTCTTTGCGATCCGCCCCGATTACTGGGTGATCCTCGGCCTAGTGGTCGTTCTGTCGATTGCGATGTTCCTGCCGATCAAGTTTGTCCATCCGACGCGCACCGCTCGCTGGCGGTTCGTGACTTTGCCGATGGCGCTGGCGTGGACAGGATTTGCGGGCTGGGCAGCTTGGGTCGATTTCCATCCCGAAAGCTGGGCGCATTACGGTCTAGTGATTACCTCTGTTTACTTGATTTCGGCAGGCGCTATGCAGCAGGTAATCTACGGCAAAGATGGTTAAAGCTGCTTTGTCATCAGGCGATGCGGGATTCCTGCATCGTCAAACACTGGCCCCTCAGCGGTGAAGCCTAATTTCTCATAAAATGGAATGGCGCTGACCTGCGCATCGAGGCGGGCCTCGGTGAAACCTATGTCGCGGGCGTGATCGAGGAGAGCCTCCATCAGCCGTTTACCCAAGCCGGTCCCACGGGCTTCTTTCATCACGGCAACGCGCTGCACCTTGGCATAGCCACGGTCGAGCAGGCGTGCGGTTCCCATCGGCACTCCGTCTAGCCGCGCGAGGAAGTGGGTGCATTGGTCCTCTAGATCGTCCAGTTCCAGTTCTGGCGGCACGTTCTGTTCGCCCACAAAAACGGTGGTCCGGATGTCATAGCAGGCCTGACGGTCTGCGGCTGTGGTGACGATCGTGATCATGTGGTTCCTCGTTGTGAAAAGGGCGCCCGAAGGCGCCCAGATCTGTTATCCCAGTGCCGCGTCACAGCGTCCGCAGACGCCCGCGTGGCTGTGGGTGCCAACGTCTGGAAGGATTTTCCAGCAGCGTTCGCATTTCTCACCGTCCGCCTTTTCAAAGACGACGGCCACGCCCTCAACCTCGCCCATGCGGAAGGCTTCAGCAGGGGCAGGGTCGTGTGTGAGCATGACGCCAGAGGTGATGCAGAGGTCGTCAAACGCCACGGTTTTCAGCGCTTCAAGCACGTCTTTGTCGTCAACGTGGACGACAGGCGCGGCCTCAAGGCTTGCACCGATGACCTTATCACGGCGCTGGATTTCCAGTGCTGCAGTCACGACGCGGCGCACCTTGCGGATGCCAGCCCATTTTGCGGCCAAGGCTTCGTCTTTCCACTCTGCAGGTGTTTCTGGGATATCGACCAGATGCACCGACGCGCCGTCCTCTTTGTGACGCTCGAGCCAGACCTCTTCCATCGTAAAGACGAGGATCGGGGCCAGCCAAGTGGTCAGACGGTTGAACAGGATGTCCAGAACCGTGCGCGACGCGCGGCGGTTCAGGGTATCGCCATCACAATAGAGCGCGTCCTTGCGGATGTCGAAGTAGTAGGCCGACAGGTCCACGGTCGCAAAGTTAAAGAGCGCTTGGAATACGCCTTGGAAATCGTATTCGGCATAGCCCTTGCGGACGACCTCATCCAACTCAGCCAGACGATGCAGAACCCAGCGTTCTAGTTCTGGCATGTCTTTCGGATCAACGCGATCGGCCTCTGTGAAGTCGTTGAGCGACCCAAGCATAAAGCGCATGGTGTTGCGCAGACGACGGTAGCTGTCCGCAACGCCCTTGATGATCTTATCGCCGATGCGAAGGTCAGCGGTATAGTCGGACTGTGCCACCCACAGACGCAGGATGTCTGCGCCGTATTCGTTACATACGTCTTCGGGGGCGACGGTGTTGCCGATGGATTTGGACATCTTCATGCCCTTTTCATCCAGCGTAAAGCCGTGGGTCAAAACGCCCTTATAAGGGGCGCGACCTTTGGTGCCGCAGGCCTGAAGCATGGACGAATGGAACCACCCGCGGTGCTGGTCGGTGCCTTCGAGATAAAGATCGGCGATGCCGTCCGCTGTGCCGTCTTCACGGTCGCGCAGAACGAATGCGTGGGTCGAACCAGAGTCGAACCAAACGTCGAGCACGTCAAAGACCTGTTGGTAGTCGTCAGGGTTCGCATCGTTGCCGAACACGCGCTCTTTGAAGCCGTCGACATACCAAACGTCGGCGCCACCAACCTCGAACTCCTCAGCGATGCGAGCGTTGATCGCCGCGTTGCGCAGGAGGAAATCATCCGCGGTCGGCAGGGTGTCTTTCTTGACGAAGCAGGTCAGCGGAACGCCCCACGCGCGTTGACGCGAGAGAACCCAGTCAGGACGTGCTTCGATCATTGAATAAAGGCGATTGCGACCCGTTTGCGGGGTCCATTTCACCAGTTGGTCGATCGAGGTCAGCGCACGTTCGCGGATGGTTTTGCCATAGGTGTCCTGACCATCGTTCACGTCCTTATCAATGGCTGCGAACCACTGTGGCGTGTTGCGATAGATAACCGGAGCTTTGGACCGCCACGAGTGCGGGTAGGAGTGCTTCATCTTCGCCTTGCCAAACAGTGCGCCCGTGTAGGCCATCTGTTTGATGTTGGCGACGTTCGCAGGACCTTCTTTACCATCGGGCAGGATCACATGCATGCCAGCAAAGATCGGCAGGTCAGCGCGGTAAGAGGAATCCTCGGTCACGTTGTAGGTCATCGGCAGGCCGAACTTCAGGCCGAGCTGATAGTCGTCGTCACCGTGCGACGGCGCGGTGTGAACAAAGCCTGTGCCAGCCTCTTCGGTCACGTGATCGCCGGGTAGCATTGGGACGTCATAGTCCCATTCGCCATTGCCGTCTTCGACACCACGATAGGGGTGTGCGAGGATCATGCCTTCGAGGGCATCAGCGGAGACATCGCCAATTTTTTCGAAGGCAGTGACGCGAACGCCCTGCATCACCGACTCGGCCAGCGAATTGGCGAGAAGGACAACCTCGCCAACGGTCGCGGCAGAGTGCTCGTGAACTTCGGTCACTTTGTAGAGACCGTATTCGATGGTCGGGCCATACGCGACAGCGCGGTTCTGCGGAATGGTCCACGGGGTAGTGGTCCAGATCACGACGGTAAAGTCGTCGCCTGATACCTTTTCGCCACCCGATACAGGTTTAAACCGCACCCAAACCTGATGGCTGGTGTGGTCGTGGTATTCGACCTCGGCCTCGGCCAGCGCGGTTTTCTCAACGGGCGACCACATCACAGGTTTCGATCCCTGATAGAGCGTGCCGTTCATCAAGAGTTTCATGAATTCTTCGGCGATCACACGTTCCGCGTGGAAGTTCATCGTCAGATAAGGATCGGCCCAGTTGCCGGTGATGCCCAGACGTTTGAACTCTTCACGTTGGATGTCAATCCAGCCCTCGGCGAACTTGCGGCATTCTTGACGGAAGTCGACAACGTTCACTTCGTCCTTGTTCTTGCCCTCGGCACGGTATTTTTCTTCGATCTTCCATTCGATCGGCAGACCGTGACAATCCCAACCCGGAACGTAACGCGCATCTTTGCCCAGCATTTGCTGCGAACGGACGATAAAGTCCTTGAGGATCTTGTTCAGCGCGTGACCGATGTGCAAGTGGCCGTTCGCATAAGGAGGGCCATCGTGCAGGATGAACGGAGTGCGGTCAGATTTTTCACGAAGGCGATCGTAGATGCCGATCTCGGCCCAACGGGCAAGCCATTCGGGCTCGCGCTGCGGCAGGCCAGCACGCATCGGGAATTCTGTTTCCGGCAGGTTTAGGGTGTCTTTGTAGTCAGGTGTGTCGGCGCACATGGTGGCGTCCTTTTCACGAAAATTCGGTCAGGATGGGTAGGATCGGTGCGAAGTCTCAGACACCTTGGCCCGGCCGCTCTGGTTTCAGAGAGCCGGGTTCGTAATTCGAATAATGATCGGGTTACGTGCCATCATGGGCGGCTTATAGGACGGGCAGGAATTGGCGTAAAGACTATGTGGCCACCTGACTAAAATTGCCGCATCTTGTTCTTTGTCAATGTGGGCTCAGATTGGCTTTGCTAAAGTTTATCGTGTGATCGGTCGTGCGTTGGGGGCGATCACCGATTGGGGGTTTCCGACGTTGAAAGGACGGGCCATGTCGTTACTGTCGCCCCGTTTCCCGATCTCTGAGCAAGAGGTCGAACTGGTTGTTCACGAATTCTATGCCGTCGTGCGAACCCATCCCGGATTGGGGCCGATCTTTAACACGCACGTGACGGATTGGACCGCCCACGAAGCCAAGATTGTCAATTTTTGGCGCAATGTGATCTTTTTCGACAAGGTCTACGACGGCAATCCGATGCGTGCGCACATGCATGCGGGTGACGTGCGTCCGCAACATTTCGACGTTTGGCTTGGCTTGTTCGACTCCGTCTTGCGCCGTCACCTCAACCCGCTGCAGGCTGCTGCGTGGTCAGAGCTGGCCCACCGGATCGGACGAGGTTTGCGGATTGGCGTTGAGGAACGTCACCGCAATGCAGTCAACCCGCCGAGGCTCGTCGGTTAAAGCTCCGACACGCGCGCGATGCGCTGATCGAGAAGGAAATCGGTGGTCATACCGCCGATCCAGAATGCGGTCAGCGCGAGCCACGCGGTGCCCGCAAAGACTGACCCTCCTGTGACGCCCGCGCCGATCGCGCAGCCCCCCGCGAGCATCCCGCCAAATCCCATGAGGGCTGCCCCTGTGAGGGATCGCCGCATATTGGCCTCTGACTCAAAGCCTTGGAATTTGAACTCTTTGGCAAGGACCGAGGAGAAGAACGCGCCGATGAATACGCCCGGAACGAGGCCCACAGGGAATTCCAGAACAGCGTTTCCACTATCGAGCAGGAACATCAACGTGTTGGCCGAAGGGCCGGTAAACGTAGCACTTTCGATCGGGTAAGGGTCAAACGCCACGCGGCTCAATGCTGTTGTAAGCGCCCAACCCAGCGCCACGGCAAAGCCCACACCCGCCCCAAAGATCAGGCGGCTGGCGCCTATGCGGTTCTTACGGGCTATGATCAGGGCGAGGATGGCGAGCATCAGACCAAAGGCCAAACCGCCCCATTCTGGCAAGTGCAACGCGGTTAAAAGGTCTACATTGCGTCCGCCTGAGGTGATCCATTGTGAAGCGATCCAGTCACGCGGCGCCTTAAGCCAGCCACCCATCGTCATCTGCGCCACCACGGCAAAGACCATTCCCGACACCAAACTACGCAGGTTCCCTGTCGCGGCGAGAACTAAGAGGCGTCCCGAACAGCCCCGCGCCATGATCATACCGACACCGAACATTAGACCGCCGACAATCGCGCCCGACCAACTGCCGGGTATGGCCATGATGCGTGCCTCAGGAATGTCGATGTAGCCCAATAGCCCTGCCGCTTGCACCCAGACCACCGCGGTCGAGAAGGTCAGCAGCCAGACCGCAACCTTGTCCCCCATCTGGCGGCGGGCAAACTCCACCGTTGCAGCGCGTAGGCAAAACCGCGACCGTTGTGCGGCCACGCCAAAGGTGATGCCCGTGATGACCCCCATCAAAAGAGCCGTGCGGCCTTCACCCAAAGTTTCGACGATGGATAGTAAATCCATATCAGCCTCCCCGCTACGATGCTTCTCTATACATCTGAATGTCTGAATACTGGACTCTGAAATGCGAAATCTTTGACCCAGATCAGACAGGGCAGAGCGGTAAAATCACTCGCCTTACCCCATAAAAAGGCGTATCGGGCGGACATGAGACGCATTTTCCCACTGAATGACGCAGACCAGTTGCCCCTGTGGCGACGTCCGATTGCGTTATTGTTCCTGATGGCGATGGGAATGCCCGTTGCGTTTTCAATCTGGTCGGCGCTGTTGAACAACTTCGTCGTCGAGGTCGCCAATTTCCAAGGCGACGACATCGGCCTGTTGCACACCGTCCGCGAAATCCCAGGGTTCCTCGCCATCGGCGTGATTTTGATCTTGATGGTGGTGCGCGAACAGGTGCTGGGCCTTTCGGCGCTGTTGCTCTTGGGCGTGTCTACGGCGGTAACAGCATGGTTCCCGACCTTGGGCGGCATCCTGATGATCACCACCTTCAGCTCAATCGGGTTCCACTACTTTGAGACGGTGAACCAATCGCTCCAGCTCCAGTGGATCGACAAGGCCAAGGCCCCGCAAACGCTGGGCTGGTTGATGTCGGCGGGATCGGCGGCGACCTTGGTGGCCTATGTGCTGGTTGTCATGACGTGGAAAAGCTTTGATCTGTCGTTCAACACGGTCTACCTCATGTCGGGCGGCTTTACCGCGCTGGTCGCGATTTACTGTATCGTCGCTTTTCCGCAGTTCGAAGCCCCAAACCCCCAGATCAAGAAATTCATCCTGCGCCGTCGATACGGTCTTTATTACGCGCTGCAATTCATGGCGGGCGCCCGTCGTCAAATCTTTGTCGTCTTTGCTGGCTTCATGATGGTCGAACGGTTCGGATTTGAGGTGCATGAGGTCACAAGCCTCTACCTCGTCACCCTGATCGCCAACATGCTGATCGCGCCCGTGTTGGGGAAAATCGTCCATCTCTGGGGTGAACGCCGTGCTTTGGTCTTTGAATACACGGGTCTGATCTGTGTGTTCTTGGCCTACGGGGGTGTCTATTGGTTCGGCTGGGGTGTTGCTATCGCGGCCACGCTTTATGTCGTGGACCATATTTTCTTTGGTCTCGCGCTCGCGCTGAAAACCTATTTTCAAAAGATCGCCGATCCTGCGGATATTGCACCGACCGCTGCTGTGGCCTTTACGATCAACCATATTGCGGCTGTGTTCCTGCCAGTGCTTTTGGGGATTTTGTGGCTCTATTCTCCTTTCGCCGTTTTCATCCTGGCGGCCTGCATGGCGTTTGTTTCGCTTTGCCTATCGCTTCTTATCCCGCGTCATCCTATGGCTGGGCATGAGACTATTTTCACGCGGCCCGTCGCCGCTCCTGCTGAATAAAGACGATACGATCATGACTGACCTGACCTACTCCGCCATCGCTGTTGTCCCCTCCCTCGAACAGGCAGAGGCGTTGGCCGCTGATTGCGAAAACCTGTGGCCAGAGCCCACTGGCGTTGGCAGCTTTGAGATCGAGGATGGTTCGGGCCTGTTCGAAGTCGCCGTCTATTTCGTCGAAGAACCAGATCGGGCAGGGCTGGCGCTGTTATCGACGATGCATGGCGCAAAGGACTTTGTGATTTCCGAAGTGCCGCAGATCGACTGGGTCGCCCATGTGAAGCGTGAATTGGCTCCCGTCGAGGCTGGTCGTTTCTTTGTCTACGGCAGCCATGATGCGGATAAAGTCCCAGAGGATCGTATCGCGCTGCTGATCGAGGCCGCGATGGCCTTTGGTACGGGACACCACGGCACGACCTTGGGTTGCCTGCGCGCCTTGGATCGTTTGGCGGACGAAGGTTACGCACCTGAGCGTACCATCGACGTGGGGTGTGGCACCGCTGTCTTGGCGATGGGTGCTGCGCGTCTCTGGCCTGATACAGTTGTTCTTGCATCCGACATTGATGCAGTCGCTGTTGAGGTTGCCGAGGCCAACCTGTCGGCCAACGGCATGTCGGGCAGCGTTCTGTGTGTTGAGGCCGCAGGCTTTGACGCGCCAGAGATTGGCGCCGCCGCACCCTATGACCTGATCTTTGCAAACATCCTCAAAGGGCCGTTGATCGCCATTGCCCCGGACATGGCGCGCCATTCGAAATCGGGCACCGTGTCGATCCTGTCGGGCATTCTGAACGAACAGGCCGATTCTGTGCTGGCAGCCTACCAAGCGCAGGGATTTGGGTTGAAAAACCGTGAATCTATCGGCGATTGGACAACACTGACCCTCATTTTCGAGTAATGTTTCCAAATCAGTGCTCGGACGGCCCTAAATTGGACGAAATTAGCAGCTAATTTTATCGAAATATTAGGTGTTTTTGTGCGGTGGGGGCCGTGCCGGAGGTAATCCTATGGCTGATAATAAAGCGACGTTCGATGCACGTCTGAAACAATTAGAGCGGACCTATCAGGTCCGTATGGCCAATGGCGTAGACCATGTGGTTCAAAGTGACGGGCTGATCGTAGCGCGTGCCCGACGCCGTGCGCCCCGCATCCCGTTCAAAGGGCTGTTCACGATGGTCGTCGCGCTGATCGCATTCAAGGTCATCGTTCTGCTTTACCTTGGTGAGATGGCTTACAATCAACGCATTGATATGATGCGGGCAGGAACAATGCTCGACCGTGCGGGAGCATGGATCATGCAGGCAGACGTTGTCAGCCGCACATTGGCGGCCCAGATTGACCGTGGGGTCGCCAACGTTTTGATGATGCGATGATCTGTGCGGCATTCGAAAACGCAAAAGGCCACCTTTGAGGTGGCCTTTGTCGTATCGTCGATTGTGCGTGAACTAGGTCACATTAGAACGACCCAGTGCGAGCGAAGTTGTAGATGTCGCCGCGGTTCAGACCGATGTCATTCAATTCACGTTCGGTCAGTTTCTCCAGAACACGCACGGTTTTGCGAGATTCGTTCCAGAGTTGAATGTTGGTGATCACGTTGTAGACGAACGAAACGGCCTGATAGGCCAGACGCGGTGTGTACGCGGTGGTGGTGTCAACCATAGCCATAGCTTTGTCCTTCATGGGTCGGGTCGCCGCAGTGCAGCGATGTTGTCTTGATGGTCGCCATTTAGTTGCGGAAAAAATCAAAAGCTATAGTCGGTTTTGCATAGTTCTTATGCGTTTTTGGAATGCCTTATTTTTAGACAAACGGCCTTGTTTTTAAGCTTCGAATTCCGTCGCGACCGAAATTCGAAGTGTCGTTTTTAGGGTCGTTTTTGCGCCTCTCGCAGGTGCGGCATGAAAATCTGCTTAATATTGCGACTTGGCGTTTGTTCTCTTTTTGTGCTACTTGTGACCGAAAGAGCATACAAAAGGAACAGGCATGCGCGTCATCGGCATCGATCCGGGGCTGCGAAATATGGGGTGGGGAATCATTGATGTCTCTGGCTCTCGTCTTTCGCACGTTGCCAATGGGGTCTGTAAATCGGATGGCGCTGCGGATTTGTCCGATCGTCTATTGTCGCTCTATTCCCAACTGACTGAGGTCTTCGCGACCTATCAGCCTGATGCCGCAGCGGTCGAACAGACCTTTGTGAACAAAGACGCGGTTGCCACCCTGAAACTGGGGCAGGCGCGGGGGATTGCGTTGTTGGTCCCTGCGCAGGCTGGATTGCGCGTCGGGGAATATCTGCCCAACGCCGTGAAAAAGGCGGTGGTTGGGGTCGGGCACGCGGATAAAAAACAGATCGACCACATGGTGCGGCTGCAATTGCCCGGTGTGAAAATCGCGGGCGCGGATGCGGCGGATGCCTTGGCGATTGCCATTTGTCATGCACATCATTGTCAATCAGCGGGCCACATGTCCCGCGCTATCGCAAAGGCTGGCGTATGATTGGAAAGATTTCGGGGATCGTAGACTATAAAGGTCTGGATCATGTTCTGATCGACGTGCGCGGTGTCGGCTACATTGTTTACTGTTCCGACCGCGTGATGGCGACGATCCCTCCGATTGGTCAGGCGGTTGCGCTGTATACCGATCTGCTCGTCCGTGAAGATTTGATGCAATTGTTCGGCTTTTCGACCTTGGTGGAAAAGGAATGGCATCGTCTGCTGACGGGCGTTCAGGGTATCGGGCCGAAGGCGTCACTTGCGATCCTTGGCACGCTCGGCCCCGAAGGGGTGAGCCGCGCGATTGCGCTCGAGGATTGGTCCGCGATTGCCCGCGCCAAGGGTGTCGGCCCGAAAACCGCGCAAAAGGCCATTCTGGAACTCAAAGGCAAAGCGCCAAGTGTGATGGCGATGACGGGCACAGAAGCCACCGTTTCTGATGACGTGATTGAGGCTGAACCTGCGCCGAAACCCCGCGCTGCCCCGCCCAAGGTGTCGAGCGCGCAGCCAGAGGCGCTGTCGGCATTGCAGAACCTTGGGTATTCGCCCTCTGACGCTGCGGGCGCTGTAGCGCAGGCGCTGAATGATACGCCCGACCTTGATACCAGCCAGCTCATCCGTGCGGCGCTGAAACTCCTAGCCCCGAAAGGCTAACCGATGGACCGCACCGAAGAACTGACGCCGGACCGCAAACCCTCTGACAATGACCGTGCTCTGCGTCCGCAGGGGCTGGATGAATTTATCGGTCAGGCCGATGCGCGGGCGAACTTGCGTGTGTTCATCGAGTCCGCGAAAATGCGGGGCGAGGCGATGGACCACACGTTATTCCACGGTCCTCCGGGTCTGGGTAAAACGACGCTCGCGCAGATCATGGCGCGCGAGTTGGGCGTGAATTTCCGCATGACCTCTGGCCCTGTCTTGGCCAAGGCGGGGGATCTGGCGGCAATCCTCACCAACCTCGAGGCGCGGGACGTTCTGTTCATCGACGAAATCCACCGCATGAACCCGGCGGTCGAAGAAGTGCTCTATCCTGCGCTGGAGGACTATGAACTGGACCTCGTCATCGGTGAGGGACCAGCGGCGCGTACTGTTCGGATTGAACTTCAGCCCTTTACGCTCGTTGGGGCGACGACTCGTTTGGGCCTGTTGACCACCCCGTTGCGCGACCGCTTTGGCATCCCGACGCGGTTGCAGTTCTATAATGTCGAAGAACTGCACCAGATCGTGACCCGTGGCGCGCGGCTGCTTGGGGCGCCTGCAGATGATGACGGGGCGCATGAGATCGCGAAACGCGCCCGTGGCACACCGCGTATCGCGGGGCGTCTGTTGCGCCGTGTTGTCGACTTTGCCGTGGTTGAGGGAAATGGCCGCGTCACCCGCGAAATTGCGGACCGTGCGCTGAACCGTCTGGGGGTCGATACACTCGGCCTTGATGGGGCGGACCGTCGATATATGCGCCTGATGGCCGAAAGCTACGGCGGCGGGCCTGTCGGGATCGAAACTCTCTCTGCCGCTCTGTCCGAAAGCCGTGATGCACTGGAAGAGGTGATCGAGCCTTACCTCTTGCAGCAGGGTCTCATTCAGCGCACCCCGCGCGGACGGATGCTCACGCAGAGTGCGTGGCGGCATCTTGGGTTAGAAGCCCCGCGCAGCCAACACGACATGTTCGATTAAAAAAGCCCGCCGTTTGGCGGGCTTTCTTTTAGGTGCGGACGCCAGCAAAGCGCTCTTGCCACTCTTCGCGTTCCTCATCTGTGATTTTGCGGAAGAGGTTTTCGGGAACGGCAAAGCCGTGGCCCGCGGGCAGGGCGTTCAGCGCTGCGGCCACATCGTCGGGCCACGCTCTGTCGTCGGATTTCATTGCAGCCAACATCGCGTCAGAGGCATCAGGGATGAACGGCGCAGAGAGGATCGCATAGAAACGGATCAGGTTCAGGCCGAACCGAACCTGTGCGGCAGCGGTTTCGGGGTCTTCCTTAAAGGTCGACCACGGGGCGGCGTCTTGAAGGTATTCGTTGCCGATCACCCAGATCGCACGCAATTCGCCCGCCGCTTTGCGAACCTCGATCGCGTCCATAAAGCCTTCGTAGGCTTTGAGGCGTTCGGTCAAAGCCGCGATAACTGCGGCCTCTTTTTCACCGAATGCGCCACCAGCCGGGACTTCTTCGCCGAATTTGGAACGGCAGAATTTGGTGATGCGGCTGACAAAGTTGCCCAGAACGTCGGCGAGGTCTTTGTTCACCGACTGCTGGAAGTTCTCCCACGTGAATTCAGAGTCTGACGATTCAGGGGCGTGCGACAAAAGCCACCAGCGCCAGTAGTCCGCAGGCAGGATTTCCAGCGCCTGATCCATGAACACGCCACGACCACGCGAGGTCGAGAACTGACCTCCGTCATAGTTCAGGTAATTGAATGACTTGATGTAATCGACGAGCTTCCATGGTTCGCCTGATCCAAGGATGGTCGAAGGGAACGACAGGGTATGGAACGGCACGTTATCCTTGCCCATGAATTGGGTGTAGGTCACGTCTTCTGCGCCTTTATCGGTGCGCCACCAGCGTTCCCAATCCGCGCCTTTGCCTGCATCGACCCATTCCTGCGAGCAGGCGATGTATTCGATGGGCGCGTCGAACCAAACGTAGAAGACTTTGCCTTCCATGCCCGGCCAATCTTCGCCGCCTTTTTTCACGGGAACACCCCAGTCGAGGTCGCGGGTGATACCGCGGTCCTGAAGGCCGTCGCCATCGTGCAGCCATTTTTTCGCAATCGAGGTCGTCAGAACGGGCCAGTCTTTTTTGCTATCGATCCACGCGTCCAACTGATCCTTCATCGCGGTTTGACGCAGATAGAGGTGTTTGGTCTCGCGCATTTCCAGATCTGTCGAGCCAGAGATGGTCGAATGCGGGTTGATCAAATCAACAGGGTCGAGCTGTTTTGTGCAGTTGTCACACTGGTCGCCGCGTGCACTGTCGAAACCGCAGTTCGGGCAGGTGCCTTCGATATAGCGGTCGGGCAGGTATCGGCCATCGGCGTGGCTATACATCTGCGTTTCGGACACTTCGCGGATCAGATCGTTTTCCGCCAGCTTTGCCGCGAAATGCTGGGTCAGCGCGTGGTTTTGTTCGCTCGACGACCGACCGAAGTGATCGAATGAGAGGCGGAAGCCTTCGGCGATGCGGGCCTGAACTTCGTGCATCTCTGCGCAATACTCGGCAACGGGCTTGCCGGCCTTTGCAGCGGCAAGTTCCGCAGGGGTGCCGTGTTCATCGGTCGAACACAGGAACAACACTTCGTTACCGCGACCACGCTGGTAGCGGGCGAAGAGGTCAGCGGGGAGCTGCGAACCCACAAGGTTTCCAAGGTGTTTGATCCCGTTAATATAGGGAATTGCCGAGGTGATCAGGTGTCTTGCCATTGTTCTATCCTATGCGCGGTTATCCGCCTTTTAGCGGGGCATCGTGCGGGACGCCAGCGCCTAAGGACTCTTCCGTATGATTGCAGGTTAGCGTATTATTCGCGTCAGAGCAGTTCATTAAAATCGGGAACAACCCAATGAAAACCCTCCTCCTCTCTGCGGCACTCTGCTGCGCAGGCGCATTTGCCTCGGCACAAGACATTTATGCTGGCGGCGCCTTTGATTACGCGAACCCCCATGCGGGCGACGCGAGCCTCGGTATCACCGTTTTGGGCGGCATGCGTTTCGGCGCTGGCGCTGTCACTTTCGGCCCCGAAGTTGACTACAGCCTGACCAATGATGGTGACTACGGTGCACTGCGTCTGCGTGCGATGGCGCGTCATGATACAGGCGTGATCGCTCTTATGGGTGGTCTGGGCTACACCAACTATGACCTCGACAGCGGCGGTAGCGCGGACGGCCTGAACTTTGGCCTCGGTCTGGATTACGAATTGGGCGCGAAAACCGATCTGCGCGTCGAGGTGATCCGCGACATGATGGACAGCGGTCAGTCTGACGTGACCAACATCCGCGTCGGCACGACATACGCGTTTTAATCCGAACCGATCCAAAGGGCGCCGAACAGGGCGCCCTTTTTCTGTGCGCCAACGCAGAGTGATGACAGCGCCCGAGGGGTTGCGTCGACGGGCGGGACGGGTAGGGTTGCGCTAACAATTTTTCTACGCGGGATTAACCATATGAACATGCTGCAACTCGGCCGGACGGGTATTGAAGTTTCTGATTGGTGCCTCGGCACAATGACCTATAGCCGCCAAACCGACCAAGACGACGCCTTCCGCCAGATGGATATGGCGCTCGAGGCGGGTATCAATTTCTTTGACGTTGCTGAGATGTATCCAGTGAACCCTGTCTTGAAAGAGACAATGGGCGATTCCGAAAAGGTGCTGGGCAATTGGTTCGCGAAGTCAGGTCGCCGTAGCGACGTTGTCGTGGCATCAAAGATTTGCGGTGACAGTGGGTTCCGTCCTGGTGGGTATAACGGCAAGTCGTTCGAAGAGGCGCTTGATGTGACCTTGTCGCGTTTGCAGACAGATTACATTGACCTGTTCCAACTCCATTGGCCGAACCGCGGTAGCTACCACTTCCGTCAGAACTGGGGCTTTGATCCGTCGAAGCAGGATGCCGCGAAGGTCGAAGCCAACATGATCGAAACGCTCGAAGCAGCTGATCGTGCGGTAAAGGCAGGTAAAATGCGTGCCTTGGGGCTGTCTAACGAATCCGCTTGGGGTACGATGAAGTGGGTCACGCTTGCGGAAAAGCATGGCTTGCCACGTATGGCTTCCATCCAGAATGAATATTCGCTTTTGTGCCGCTTGTTCGACACGGACATGTCTGAAGTCTCTCTGCACGAAGATGTAACGCTTCTGTCCTATTCGCCTTTGGCTGCTGGCCTTTTGACTGGCAAATACCAGAACGGCGCTGTGCCCGAAGGGTCGCGCCTATCGCTCAACGGTGATCTGGGTGGTCGCAAGACCGACCGTGCCTTTGCTGCGACACAAGCCTACCTCGATCTGGCGGCCAAACACGGTATCGATCCTGTACACATGGCGATGGCGTGGCAGCGCCGCCGTCCGTTCCCGATCTCGGCCATCTTTGGTGCGACGTCGGCGGAGCAGCTGGCGCATCTCCTCGCGGGCGATCAGGTATCGCTCTCGGATGAGGTCATGAAAGAGATCGACACGATTCACCGTCAGCATCCGGTGCCCTACTGATGAAATCCTTTCTGGCCCTGTCCGTCCTCTGTGCGAACCTGATTGCCTGTGCAAAGGCAGGGCCAGAAACCATCACCAGCTATCGGGACCGCAGCGTTCCGATTGCCTCGCGGGCGGTGTTTGATCCTGCCGCGTTTGAAGGAAACTGGCGTATCATCGCGGGATTTCCAAATGCCGATACCCCTGATTGTGACCCCGTTCTTTCCGTTGACCGCACGATGATCCTGACGGGCTGTTCGGGTGGGAATGCCTATGCAGGCGGCCCTGCGCGGTATCTGGGGCAGGGGCGTTATACAGTGGATGCTGATCCGATGTGGGTGCTCTGGCTGGCCGAAGATGGGCAAGCCGCCGTTATCGGTACACCTGACGGATCAATGGGCGCGATCCTTGCGCGGGACACGATCAGCGCGGATCGCTATCGTGCGGCAGTCACGATGCTGGAATTCAACGGATATAAGACGGACTATCTGCAGCGCTATTGATCAAGCGGGGATTTCCCGCCCAGTCGCGTGACCAAATGGGCCTCATCATCGTTGCGGAAAAACGGAACGAGGTCGGGTGCGCCCGCATTGTGTAGGTTCTTTGCGATCTCGGCCAAAACGACCTCTGTGATGAACGGCAAATCAAAGCTGCGCGCTTGATCCAGCGGCACCCATTGCAAGTGACGCAATTCGTCTTCGGCGCCAGAGAAATCATCAGGGTCCGTGGCGAGCCGCTCTGCATCGACGAGCAAGAAACGTGCGTCAAACCGACGAGGGCGACCTTCGGGTGTAACGGCGCGGAAGACGAACTCTAGGCCAGATGGATCAGGTAGATAGCCCGCCGCGGCAAAGCCACGCCAACCTTGCGGGGCGTCTGGCCAGTCGCCTTTTGTCCCGATGATCTGACCTGTTTCCTCCCACAATTCGCGGATGGCTGCGGCGATGATCGTGGTGGCGGTGAGGTCGCTGTCTTCGTTCAGGCGGGACTGTGTTGGCTCTGACAAAGCGGCAGCCATCGGCACCAACCCATCGTTCGGATCTATCGCGCCGCCCGGAAAAACGAACTTGTCAGGCATGAACGCCGCATAGGACCCGCGCTGCCCCATAAGGACCGCGGGATTGGTTAAACGATCACGAATAACGATGATTGTTGCGGCGTTGCGAAGTGCGGATTTGTCCATCGTGTTCCCTTTCGGGATCAGGCGTTGCCGAACCCATGCATACGTTTCGCCCATTGCATCGCAACAATGAAGCCCTTGAACCTCGGAAGAAGATAGAGCGATAGCGCCACACAGCCAACCGTAAATCCAGTTGCCATGACCAGAGGTTCGGGGCGGAAATTGATAAAGATCACATGCATGAGGATGCCCATCAGGTGACCAACGATCAGGATGGTGAGATAGGCAGGGCCATCGTCGGCGCGGTGATGCGAAAGCTCTTCACGGCAGACGGGGCATTGGTCGGCAACCTTGAGGTAACCCACAAACATATGTCCTTCGCCACAAGAGGGACACTTGCGACGTAAACCACGCAGCACCGCTGTCTTGGTGTCGCGTTCTTCGATGATGGTTTCGACGTGTTGAGTCATGCAGGTCTCCTTGGCGTAGGCTCCTTCCTGATCGTTTCGGCATAAAAAATAAAGGGGGCAATCTGTCCTTGCGGCCCGATGTCGCAAAGGCTGTGAGGTCGAGAGAAAAAATCTGCGACGGAAAGCCAGAGCTGCACCGTATTAAGGTCAACCCAGGCAGTTGAGGGCCATGGGGAGAAACCTCGAAAAGGAATACAGAAATGAAAACCAAATTTATCATTGCGGCAGTTGTTGCGGGTCTTGCTGCGACGTCTGTTTCGGCTGCAGGCTTTGGTCGTGGAGATGATGCGGGTCGAATGGGTGGCCGTATGATGCAGGCGCCGATGGATTTCGCATCGCTCGATACCGACGGTGACGGCGTGCTGACCTTGGAAGAACTGCAAGCGATGCCAGCCGCGAGGTTTGCAGAAGCGGATACCGATGGGTCTGGCACCTTGAGCCAAGATGAAGTTGCTGCAATGGTCACAGCCCAGATGGAGCAGATGGCGGCAAATCGCGCCCAGATGATGATCGCAGAGCGTGACACTGATGGTGACGGCGTTTTGTCTGCTGAAGAGCTTCAGCCTAACAACGGTCAGGGTCTGGCGATGATGTTCGCGCGTCTCGACGCGGATGCGGATGGCACTGTGACTGCCGAAGAGTTCCAGACCGCGCAAGCCCAGATGGGTCAGCCGATGCAGCGTGGTGGCGAAGGCCACGGTGAACACGAACGCGGTGGGTTCTTTGGTCGTCCAAGCCACTAATTGCTAGAATATCTTCGGTGGCCTGCCACGCAGGTGGGCCACTGATTGCAGCACTCGAAAAGACCAGATACCCCTGACGGTTAATGGATATGGCCTTTGATCAATATGATGGCGCGCCAGACGGAGCGCTCTTGGTGGCTTTCGCCAACGGCGACCGCGCGGCGGCGCGCCTCTTGGCGATCCGATTGACGCCCCGTGCCTTGGGGCAGGCCTACCGCATGTTGACCGACCGTGCCGAGGCCGAAGACGTGGTTCAAGACGCGCTGATGCGGTTGTGGAAAATCGCACCAGAGTGGCGGCAGGGTGAGGCACAGGTGTCAACGTGGCTCTATCGCGTTGTCGCAAACCTCTGCACCGACCGATTGCGGCGGCGCAAACGCAATGTCGGGATCGATCAGATCGCAGAACCCGAGGACCCGACGCCCAGCGTCACGGATCGAATGCAAGATGATGCGCGCCAAAAGGCGCTAGCGGATGCCTTAGCGTCCTTGCCAGACCGACAGGCGCAAGCGGTGGCTTTGCGTCACCTCGAAGGGCTTGGTAATCCTGAGATTGCCGAGATCATGGAAATAAGCGTTGAGGCCGTAGAAAGCCTGACGTCTCGTGGAAAACGCGCCCTTGCTGCTATCCTTGCTGGGCGCAAAGCGGAATTGGGGTTTGATGATGACCGATAAACGGACTGACCTGACCGATCTTGAACTCAACGATCTGTTCGCCTCTGCGCGAACAGCGGACCCCGATCCGACTGATGATTTTATGGCGCGTCTCTTTGCCGACATTGACGACGTGGCCGATGGGTTTGAACAGGTCGCTTTGCCGACAGAGGAACGCCGTTCGCTCTTGGCCTCGCTTTGGGCGGCGCTGGGTGGATGGGCTGGGGCCTCTGGTCTGGCGGCTGCGGCTGCGGCAGGGCTTTGGATCGGGATTTCTCCACCCTCGAGCCTTAGCTCTGTGACAGATGTAATTTGGGCCGATAGTGTCGATGTATCACTATTTGCCTCCGAAGATATTCTCGGGCTGGAGGGGTAACTATGACCACCGATACACCAAAGAGCCGGATGCGTCTGGGCCTACGTATTCTTTTGATCGTCTCGCTTGCATTAAACGTGTTGGTGATCGGCGTTGTGGCAGGTGGCATCATGAAAGGTCGTTCGCCGGGACCCTTTGGCGGGTTTGATATGACCATCGGGCCCTTTGCAGAGGCCTTGGGCGATGATGATCGCCGCGCGATCCGTGCGGAACTACGCGACCGACGCGATATTCGTCCGCCGCGCTATGAAGATCGCATTGCCGCGATGGAGGGTTTTTTAGCCTCTGTTCGCGCTGAGAACTTCGACCCATCAGCTATTGAAGCGATGTTTGCGGAGCAGCGTGCCCGCGCCAGCAATGCAATGGAGGCAGGGCAACAGGCGTTGCTCAATCGGATCACCGCGATGGACAGCGATGAACGCGCACGATTTGCGGAACGTCTAGAGCGCGAATTGAGGCATGGCGGGGACCGCCGTTAGGCCGCCGTTCGCGCTAATGTCACTGCATTGCGGCCCGATGATTTGCTGTCATAGAGGGCCGCATCTGCGCGTTCGATAACGTCTGTCACATCACAGTCATCGCCCGTGCCCAAGGCAACGCCGATCGACAGCGTTACCCCCACAGGCATTTTCCCAGCGCCAATCGACAAGGGCGTGTTCTGCACGATGTCGCGGACGCGTTCTGCCATTTTGCGGGCTTGATCGACGGGCGTGTCGGGGAGGGCGATCAGGAACTCTTCGCCGCCGATCCGTGCCACCAGATCCACGCTGCGCAAATTGTCACGTAAGATTTCAGCAACGCCGGCAATGACCCGATCCCCAGCACTATGGCCAAAGCTGTCGTTCACCAGCTTAAAATGATCAATGTCGAGCGCCATAACTGCGAAGCTGCGCCCCGTGGATTTCGAACGCTCGGCCATGGCGCGAAGGTGCGGGATCGCGTAGCGGCGGTTGTAGAGCCCCGTGAGGGGATCGGTCACTGCGGCCTTTAACCCCGTCTGAACCGTATCCCGCAATTGCGCCATCCGTTGCTTTCGCCGAATGAGTTTGCGGGCCCGAAGTGCGATTTCAGCAGCAGTCGCGTGGGACGGCACCACATCGTTCGCGCCAACGTCGAGCGCCATAGGGGATAGGTCGCCGCCCGCTGAGGGAGTGATCAGCAATTGTGCTGCGTGGCGAGTGTCAGTACGGCTCCGCAAATCAGCGATGAGGCGAAACAGTTGACGGTCATCGGTATCAGGGTCGAACCTGCGAGCGTCGATGATAAATAGGTCGGGCACGTTGCCTTGGGCCATGAGCACATCTTCGGGCGTTTTCTGCTGGACCGAGGCCGCGAGCGCTGCTCCCAGCTCGCGGCAGAGCGTTGTTGAGTGGTCTGGCTGGGCCGCGATCAGGGTCACAGCGCCCGCTGCCACGAAAACCTCCGTTGCTTCGGCAAATCCTAACGCGCGGCTGGTATCATCGCGCAGCCGTAATTCATCGTCCGCCGCGCGGGCGCGCAAAAGGCTGCGGATACGGGCCAAGAGCATCTGATCCGACATCGGTTTTTCCAGCATATCATCCGCCCCGCAGATCAACGCGTCGAGCCGTTGAGATGGGCTATCGAAATATCCCGTGGCGATGATCGGGATATGACGAGTGTCCGCCGTGTCTCGCAAATCCTGACAAAACTCGCGCAGGGCAGGCGGCAATTGCGTCATCTCGATCAGGCAGAGATCAAAGCCACCTTCGTTCATCGCCTCATGGGCTTCTGCAACATTGGCACAGGGTGTCACCTGATATTGCGCCGAGGCCAGTTTGACCTTGAGCACGATGCGGTTCGTGGCAACTGTATCGATGATGAGGATTCGTCCCGCCATTCTGGTTCTCCACGGCTGTGGGTTAAGGATGCGGCGAAAATGGTTAAGAAACTCTTGCGCAGACGTTGGAAATCCAAATGAACCGTGAACAGGCAGAGACCATCGCCCTTCGGGCCCTTGGCTGGTTGGCCGCAAATGATGACCTGTGCCCTGTGTTTTTGGGCGCGACGGGGGCATCGATTGATGACATCCGCACGCAGGCCATGGAGCCTGCATTTCTGGCTTCAGTTCTCGATTTTCTGACCATGGACGATGAGTGGGTCGTGCAGATGTGTGATGCGCTGGAGTTGCCCTACGAAACCCCGCTTCAGGCGCGATACGCACTGCCTGGCGCTGAAAACGTCCATTGGACCTGAGGATCAGCCATGACTGCCATCAAAGGCGTCGTTTTTGACAAAGACGGCACGCTCTATGATTTCAACGCAACGTGGGGAGCATGGACGCTGGGTCTTTTGACCGAGGAAGTGGGTGACGATCCCGCGCGATTGGCGAAATTGGCGGATGTGATGGGCTACGACGTTGCGAACCGTAGGTTTCGTAAGGACAGCATCGTGATTGCCAGCACCGCGTCCGAGGTTGCCGATGCGATCATGCCGTATTTGCCGCCCCAACCCAAAGCCGAGCTTATCGCTCGTATGAATGCCCGTGCCGCTACCGCGCCGCAGGTCGAAGCGGCACCTTTGGCTGACTATCTGGATGGGCTGCGCGGAATTGGCCTAAAGCTTGGTGTTGCAACGAACGATGCCGAGGCGCCCGCGCGTGCGCATCTCGCTGCGTCTCATGTGGTGGATCGGTTCGACTTTATCGCAGGCTACGACAGTGGCTTTGGCGGGAAACCTGAAGCGGGCCAGTTGATCGCCTTTTGCGAGGCGACGGGGCTTGCGCCTGAGGCTTGTGTGATGGTGGGGGACAGCACCCATGACCTACATGCCGGACGGGCGGCAGGAATGCGTACGGTGGCAGTGCTCACAGGATTGGCAGAGGCGCCAGAACTTGCACCCCATGCCGATGTGGTTTTGCCGTCGATTGCTGAACTGCCTACGTGGATCGTGGCGCAGGGTTAAGCGATCAGTTTCAGGACAATATCGCGGGCGCGGTCAGAGCGCGCTTTGACTTCGGTCTCTGACAGCATCGGCAGAACGCCGATCACACGACGGATTTGCAAGTCACTGATCAAGATGTCGAGGTAGAGTTCTGCGGCTTCATAGCCTGTCATGCCCTTAGGCTCTGAACGGTCGAACACCTGCGCGAGGATCGGCAGGATAGCATCGCGTCCACCTTCGTTGATTGTGCGGCCCAGCATGCCCGTGTCATGCACATCGCCCGCCGCAGCGCGGTTGAGGACAATCGTGCGCTGACTCGTCAACATCTGGAGCAATTGCGGACCAAAGGTATCGAGGATCGTGGCGAGGTCCTGATCCCCTTCGAGACTGGAAACCAGCAATTCGCGGGACGCGGCCACGCTACGTTCGACCATCGACAGGAATAGACCCTGTTTGTTGCCATACCATTTATAAAGCGTCTCGTTCGATGCCTTGGCGCGTTTGGCCACTTCGAGCATGGAGGTCGCCTTGTAGCCCTTGAGTGACAACAAACCATAGGCTGCCGTTTCGATCTGAATACGGCGGTCGTTCTGTTTGGGTTCGTCCATTGGTGCCTCTTTGCCACATGCTCGGGTGTATTCAGCAATACGGCAAAAAGGTGACCAACTTGCTTATCAGCATACGAATGCTCTGGGGCCTATTCTTTGAGGCAGTCCGCGAGCACCGTTGCAATGTCGAGCATGATCCCAGTGGAGCGGTTCGGACCATCAGGGAGGGCGGCGCCTTGTGGATCGATCATCGCGACCTTTGCGCCCGTGCCTTCGGCCACAACCTGCGCCCATTTCGGCGAGGTCTGAGGGTCAACGAGGATACAGGTCACGTCCAAATCCTGCATGATCTGGCGGAGTTCGATGATATGTGCTGCCCCCGGTGCTGAGGCATCGCTGATCGTGATGGCGCCCGCAGCAGGCATGTCGAAGGCCCGTTCGAAATATCCCAGCGCATCATGTGATACGACAAACTGACCCCCGCGCACATCCGCAAGGGTTTCCTCAACAGCGGATTGGGTATCGATGATCGCCGTGGTCTGTGTGGCTGCGTTAAATTGGTAGGTGGCCGCGTTGGCAGGGTCCAATTGGCCGAGCGTATTGGCCAGCGTCATAATCCAAGCGCTCTGCACATCGGGGGCCAACCACGCGTGGGGATCAACGGCACCGTGGTCATGTTCATCATGTTCACTGTGATCATCGTGGTGATCGAGTTCAATCGGTAACCATCCATCGGTGTCCAACAATTCAACGACGGTCGCGTCCTTGGCTAGTGTTTCAATCGGGTCCTCAAGGAACGGGGTTAGCCCATGCCCAACCCAGACCACGACATCTGCATGTTCCAGTGCAATCGCATCAGACGGGCGCATCGCGTAGTCATGTGGGCTGGCTCCCGCGGGGAGGAGAACCTCAACCTCTGCCAGATCACCCACAACGGCCTGCACCATCGACTGGATCGGCGCGGTATCCGCCACGATGCGCAGCGGCTCTGCCTGTAGGGATGTGGCCGCGAGGGTGAGTGCAGTAGCTAGACGAATCGACATCGGGGCCTCTTGTGATTGGAGTTCGGCGTCGATATACTGGTGATGTTATAACATAACAAGATGCCATGCCCCATAAAATCAGCGGTTTTGCGCCGCACGATCATAACAGTTGTATCCATTCAGCGCTTCAGGCGGCTGAGAACGCCTGCAAGGAACGCGGCGCGCAGTTCACACCTGTGCGCCGTCGGGTTCTGGAAATATTGCTCGAATCCCATCGTGCGTTGGGGGCCTATGATGTGCTCGCACGGCTCACGACCGAAGGGTTGGGGTCAAAGCCGCCAGTGGCCTATCGCGCGCTCGGTTTTTTGGTCGAACAGGGGTTTGCGCATCGGATCGAGCGGCTCAATGCCTTTGTCGCCTGCACTCACCCAGGCGCAACCCACGATCCCGCGTTCATGATTTGCCGCGCCTGTCACAAGGTCGCCGAAGCGGAAACCGCGCCTTCTGTACTATCGGAGGCGATCGGGGACAGCGGCTTCAGCGTCGAACAGACCGTGATCGAGGCTGAAGGTCTCTGTCCTGCATGCCAAGAGGGCCACGTATGAGCCTTTTGACTGCCCAGAATATCCACGTCCGCCACGGCGCGGCGACGGTTTTGCACAACGTCAGCTTTGCTATCCAGAAGGGCGAGATCGTTACCATTGTCGGTCCCAACGGATCGGGGAAATCGACGCTCCTCCGCACGCTCATTGGGGCGTTGCAGCCGACCTCTGGACAGGTGGTGCGCAAGGCGGGACTGAAAATCGGATATGTGCCGCAAAAGCTCCATGTCGATGCAACTATGCCAATGACCGTGCGGCGGTTTTTGGACCTGCCAACGCGTGTCACGGACGTAGAGGCCGAGGCTGCGCTGACGCGGACGGGCGTTGCGGGGATCGGCACACGCCCCTTGGACGGGTTGTCAGGCGGGCAATTCCAGCGCGTTCTTCTGGCACGGGCGATCCTATCGTCACCAGATATTCTAATGTTGGATGAGGCGACGCAGGGGCTCGATCAACCAGGGTCGGCGGCATTTTATCAATTGATCGAGGACTTGCGCGATAGCCTCGGCTGTGCGGTTCTGATGGTGAGCCATGAGTTGCACGTTGTAATGAGCGCCTCGGACCGCGTTATTTGCCTGAACGGTCATGTCTGTTGCGAAGGCACGCCAGAGGTCGTTTCGGCCGCCCCCGAATATCGTCAGTTGTTCGGCACGGGGACCAAAGGCGCACTCGCGCTTTATCGCCATGATCACGACCACGGGCATGACCACGATCATCCCCATTGCCATCACGAGGATGCACACTGATGCTCAGCGATTTCATCATGCGTGCGGCCCTCGCTGGCGTTGGAACGGCGATAGCAGCCGGGTTCTTAGGGTCATTCGTCGTCTGGCGGCGGATGGCCTATTTCGGCGATGCGACCGCCCATGCGGCAGTTCTGGGTGTCGCGATTGCGCTGGGCTTTCAAGTGTCGATCTTGGGCAGCGTGGGCGTTGTCGCGGTGCTGATGGCCGTTGGTCTTTGGGCGCTGACAGGGCGCGGGTTTGCCGCCGATACGGTGCTGGGGGTCTTGTCTCACGGAGCCTTGGCGCTGGGCCTGTTGGCGGTGGCACTGGTGCCCTCGGCGCGGGTCGATTTGGACACCTATCTGTTCGGCGATGTCTTGACGGTGAGCAAAACGGATTTGGCAGTGATCTGGGGCGGGGCGGCTGTGGTCGTGGGTGTCCTCGCGTGGCGCTGGTCGCGGATGCTGACGGCAACGGTATCGCCCGATCTGGCCTATGCGGCAGGCATCGACCCACGTCGGGAACAGCTTATTCTCACGCTCCTTCTCGCAGGTGTCGTGGCCGTGTCGATCAAGGTCGTCGGCGCGCTTTTGATCACCGCGCTTCTCATCATTCCTGCTGCCGCCGCCCGTAACCTGTCCCGAACACCCGAAGCGATGGCGGTCATCGCGGTCCTTTGCGGGATTATTGCGGCGCTTGGCGGGGTGGGGCTGTCCTTTACCCTCAACACCCAAGCAGGCCCATCGATTGTCTGCACGGCAGCGGCTCTGTTTGTGCTGAGCCTCTTGCGCCGCCGTGCATGATGACATGCATCTCAGGCTGCTTTGGCGGTCTGAGTGAGCAGCGTTTCCGCGATTTGCACAGCGTTCAGCGCGGCCCCTTTGAGCAATTGATCCCCCGACACGAACATCGCGATGGTCTGGCCTGTCGGATCACCGAGGTCTGTGCGGATACGACCAACGAGGACATCCTCAATGCCCGAGGCTTCCGACGGCATCGGGAAGTGGTTCGCGTCACGGTTATCGACAAGCCGTACACCAGCGGCATTTTCTAGCTGCGCACGCACGGACTCGGGCGACACATACTGATCAAACCGCACCGAAATTGCGAGCGAATGGGCGCGAAGCACAGGCACGCGCACGCAGGTGATCCCAATGGGCAAGCGCGGATGGGCGAGGATACGGCGGGTTTCCTCAACGACCTTCAGTTCTTCGCCATTGTAGCCGGTTTCGGGGTCAATCTCGGCGTTATGGCTAAAGAGGTTGAAGGCGTAGGGATGCGGCAGGACGGTTGGGGCATGGGCTTCGCCGTTCAGGGCAGCGGCGGTTGCGTCACGCAGTTCCTCCATCGCGGCGGCACCAGCGCCCGAAGCGGATTGATAGGTCACGATGTTGAGGCGCGAGATCGACCAGCAGCGTTGAAGCGGCGCAAGGGCAACCGTGGCAATCGCGGCAACGCAGTTCGGGTTCGCAATGATGCCCGCATGTGGGGTGAGGGCGCGTCCGTTGGCCTCTGGCACGATCAGCGGAACGGTTGGGTCCATGCGAAATGCCGACGAGTTGTCGATCACCACGGCGCCCGCACGCACCGCAATCGGCGCAAAGCGGCGCGAGATCGTCGCTCCTGCGGAAAAAAACACAATATCGCAGCCTGCAAAGCTCTGCTCGGTCAGTTCCTCGACGATCAGGTCGTTGCCGCGAAAGGCGATGCGCTGACCAGCCGAACGGGCAGAGGCCAGCAAACGAAGGGAGGATAGGGGAAATCCACGGCTCTCTAAACTGCGGATCAATTCGATGCCGACAGCACCCGTTGCGCCAACAATGGCGACGACTGGGGCGGCGTAGGGCGGTTCAATATGCACGTTCATAGTCTCACTCTCTGTTTCAGAGGAGGCGGATTGGGAACGCTTTGAGTGTGTCGTTGAAACCCCATCCGTCTCCGGCGGGGTTTGTTTTTGCTTAGATCCGATCAGACCATACAAAAACGTCCCCCGCCAGAGCGGTGGTCATCTTGGTCATGGTTTTCTTCATCAGGATCGACATGGGACGCTGGTTAGCAGCGATTCCCCAGCTCGCGCAATGGTTTTGTTACACCTCGGTCCAGATCGTCACTGGGCCGTCGTTGATCAGCGACACTTTCATGTCCGCACCAAAGCGACCGCAGGCCGTCGGGATGCCGAGTTTTGCGACCTCGTCTTTGAACATCTCATAGAGACGTTCGCCTTCGTCGGGGCGGGCAGCGGTCGAAAACCCAGGGCGGTTTCCGCGCGAGGTATCGGCAGAGAGGGTGAATTGGCTGACGATGAGGGCGCTGCCGCCCACATCAACCAGCGATTTGTTCATCTTGCCTTCGTCATCTTTGAAGATGCGCATCTTGGACAATTTTGCCGCCAGCTTCGCCGGTTTTTCGTCTGTGTCACCATCCATCGCGCAAACGAGAACGAGCATCCCATGGCCAATTTCGCCGACGGTTTCGCCGTTAATTTTGACAGATGCTTCGGATACGCGTTGGACTAGGGCTCTCACAGTTCGTTGCTCCACGGTGGGTTTGCGCCAGCGCGGCTGACGGTCACGGCGGCGGCACGGTTGCCCAGCGATAGGGCGGTACGGATTGTGTCCTCGTCCAGTTCAGCGACGGCAGCTTTGGTTAGTTTGCCTGCCGACTGAAGAGACGCCAGAACGCCCGCGTTGAACGTGTCACCAGCACCGACAGTATCCACAACGGTCGCTTTTTGCGCTTCGACGAAAACGACGTTCTCAGCGGTGATACCGTAAGAACCTTTGGCCCCTTCGGTGATGCAAACGAGCTTTGCCCCGCCGCTGATCAGCTTGCGGGCGTGATCCGTCATGTCGCCTTCGCCAAAGAGCCATGTCAGGTCCTCGTCGGACACTTTGATGATGTCGGCAACAGCCAGCATACCTTCGATCCGTGCGCGGTAGACCGCTTCGTCGCGAATAAAGCCTGGGCGGATGTTCGGGTCGATCATGATAACCTTGTTTGCGGCCTCACGGTGGCAAAGCGCCTCATATGTTGCACCGCAGGGATCGACGGGCAAAGAGATGCCGCCGAAAAACAGGGTGTCCGCTGCGACCTCGGTCGGCAGGTCATCTTTGGACAACATGCGGCCCGCTGTGTTCTCATCGTAGAACGCATAGGTCGCTTGGCCATCAACCAATTTGATAAATGCCACGGTCGAGGGGCGGTCCGAATAGACAACAGCCGAGGTGTCGACCTTTGAGGTGACGAGCGTTTCGGTGAGCAAATCGCCCATCATGTCCTGCGCTATACCGGAGTAGAAACCAGTCTCTGCCCCCAAACGCCCGAGCGCAATCGCGGTGTTAAACACAGCACCACCCGCATAGGGAGCATAGCATGCCTCACCCTCGGTCGAGGTGCGGGGCAACATATCAATCAGGGCTTCACCGCAGCACAGGATCATTTCGGGCCTCATCTGGTAGCGTTAACAGTAGACCTCTGGGTGCCGCTAAAACGCCAATTAGTCAAGTCATCTGATTAAACTTACTTGTTCTGCGCTACAATGTATCCGACGCCCGCCGCGACAATCAGACCGATGATTGTTGCAAAGGCGATTTTCCAAGCAGAGTAGGGGCGTTCGCCCTGCACCTTGCCTGTCTGGCCGTTCACCACAAACCGATAGGTTTTCCCGCGATATTTATATGCGGCCAGCCAAACGGGTAGCAGGATGTGTTTGAACGTGACATCGCTGATCGTGGTGTTGATGCTGTGCACCTTCTGGCGGTCACCACCGATATCGAATTTCACATCCCTCAGGATCATCGCATCCATATAGGCGCGGGCTTCGGTGTAGCCGTCCTCAAGGCTGATCTGATAGCCCTCTGCACGGAACCCTGCTAGAAAATCGGGCGAATAGGGTTGAAGCTCGGATAGGTTCCACGGCTGAAGACCGTCCGTGTAGCGTTTCGGCAGCGATTTCGACGCGAGTACCAAAACATCGTCAAAGAACCGCGCTACGTGGCCCGACGCACGCCGCCATTTGGTGTGACGCTGGCGAATGGTCTGAGATTTGCCGTTTCGAACGACGCGACGCGTGGTGTAATAGTCATCGCCTCGTTCGCCAGTGTAGCTTGATTTTGTATCTGCGTCATAGGTCCAGTAGGGGACGTAGATACCGTTGAGCTTGCGCCCCTTTCGAGCATATTCCTGCAATCCGTTTGGCGCGAACCACAACTGGCCTAACCACTTCGTCATCGCATCGCGCGCTTGTGTTTCATCAAGCCCAAACGGCAAAAGCGCCTTGGGTTTGATGTGACGATGGGTGCCGGTATCCGTCACGACAGGTGTCGCACAAAACGGGCATTCAACGGCGTGATCTTTTTCGTGAATTTCCACCTGCGCCCCGCAATTGGGGCAGGCACTTACACGGGTTTCTTCGATTTCGGCCTGAGGGAGCTGGTGGCGTATCGCCTGTTCGAAATCTAACTCTTTGATCGCAGTTCCCGCATAGTCGCCCTTTTCCACGGCCTCACTATGCCCACAAAAATCGCAGACCAATTTGTTCTGCACTGGGTCAAACCGCAGATCAGCGCCGCATTGTTCACAGGGAAAACGGTGTTCTTGAACAGTCATTCAAAATCCTTGGGCTTTGCCACTAATATAGCCATGTGCTGACCCGTTCTAAAGCCATGATATATAAAGGTGTTGGTATATGACGATCAGAACTGAGGCGAAAATTGATGGGGCACAAATCGATGCTGCTTTGGCAGCGCATGCGGAGTGGAAGAACCGTCTCTCAAAGGCTGCAACCGATAAGAACCGCGATTTGCCAGTTGGGACCATCTGCCGTGACGATAGATGTGCCTTTGGGGAATGGTTTTATTCGCGCCCCAAAGTAGAGCAACTGCAACCGTGTCCGCATCAGGTCCGTCGATTGCATGCGGCGTTTCACATGATGGCTGGCAATATCGCGTTGGATATTGCCGTTGGTGATTTTCAAGTCGCGTTGGACAAAATCCACTCGGCCTCGTTCCGCAGGATGAGCGATGACCTTGCCACCGCCCTATCTGCTTGGAAATCAATGAACGACACATCACAGGTCAAACGGCCCGTCGCGTCACGGTAAGGGCGGCGGGGGTGGTGCAACGGTGAACAAGAGCGCAAGTTCTGTATCGCCCGCGGGCTTCCAGCCGTCCTGACCAGCGGTCCAAACCAGTGTTTCGCGGGTCAATGCGCCGTCACCAGCCATGCGGCCCAGAGAAGCCTTAGAGAACGGGCCTTTGGTTTCGCCATTTTCTGCAATGTGCCAGACCTTTTCGACGGGCGGTGGCGGAGGCGCAACAGGGGCGACCTGCGGTGCGGATTGCGGGACAGCGCCCCACGGACCCGTCATCGCCTGACCCATCGCCATGCCCATACCAGCGCCCATGCCCGTTGCCATGGCCGCACCCGCACCAGAGGCAGGATTGCCCATCGCCTCTGCCGCGCGCCATTTCATGTGGTCGTCTAGATTGCCAGCGATCCCACGGCTCGTGCGGGCATCAAGTGCTGCCTCAACCACTTCTGGCAGGCTGATGTTTTCAATGTAGAACTCAGGGATTTCCAGACCATAGGCCGCAATGGTCGGTGCGATTGCTTTGTTCACCAATGCCGCCACATCGGCGGTGTTGGCAGCCATATCCAGCACAGGAATTCCCGAGGATGCGATCGCGCGACTGAATTCTTGGACGATGATGTTGCGGATTTGGAAGCTGATCTCGTCCATGGTGAATTCGCCGTCGGTGCCGACGATTTCGGTCATGAATTTGGCAGGATCAGACACCTTGATCGTGTAGGTGCCAAAAGCGCGAATGCGGGTCGGGCCGAATTCAGGATCGCGCAGCATGATCGGGTTTTTCGTGCCCCATTTGAGGTCCGAAAAACGGGTGGTGTTGATGTAGTAAATCTCGCTCTTGAACGGCGATTTGAACCCGTGGTCCCAATGCTGGAGCGAGGTCATGATCGGCATGTTGTTCGTTTCGAGCATGTAAAGACCAGGCTGGAACACATCCGCCATTTGCCCTTCATGAATGAACACTGCGGCCTGACCTTCGCGAACGGTCAGTTTCGCACCGTATTTGATTTCGTGGCCTTCACGTTCAAACCGCCAAACCATTGTGTCGCGGGTGTCGTCGGTCCAGTGAATAACGTCGATGAATTGACCGGACAAAAAATCCAAAATGCCCATAAGAGGCTCCTTTCAATTACACAGGTCCACCGACCAGCTCTGCTGCGATCTGGCGGACGATGGGTGTGGCCTCGGCTTCGGTCATGCCAGTGCTGAGGCGCGGATCGTAAAGTATTTTCAACAAAAGTTCGTCGTGATGGGTGAGCAGCGCGAATTCGTCGTCATCATTGAAAATCGACGGACGCGCACGCGGGCTGTCGTTGGCAAGGCCAAGCCCTTGCGACAGTTCCTCGTGATAGCATGACAGTCGCATCAATTCAGGATGTTCGGCGCGAATAATCGCGACCGCGCTTTGATAGGTGTGACCATCGGGTTTGAACGTGCCAATCACCACGCACAATTGATCGCGTGGTAGGTTCACCGCATAGCGCAGCGAACTGTCGTCAATCGACGGGATCATGCTACGGATCAGGGGGCCAGCGGCGAGACGGTCATCCTCGTTCAGGATCAGAACGTGAAAATTGCCGCCGTTGCTGACTTGATTGATGCGCAGGCCCGTGATGGAGGCCAGTCGCGATGCAAAGGATGAGATATAACGACGGTCGGTCGAGATGATGTCAGACGGCACGTTCGCGCCAAATTGAACATTCATCTGGATCGGTTGATCCCAGCGGCGCAGGACGGACGATGTGGCTCGTGCCCGAAGTGACCCGCCACTGGTCGTGTATTCATCAAACAGTGCAATGCGGATGAAATTTGCAGTCAGTTGCGTGTCGGTAAAGGGCGCGTCGACAAGTCCGTCATCCGTCCGCATTAACCCTTGGGCCAGCGCGTTTCGTTCGAGGCGCTGATAGTAGAGCGACAGCAGTTGGCTCTGCTGCGATGGGCCGTCCAACTCCGCCACTGGCGATGGGGTTACGGGTGCAGGCGGTGCAATTGTCGGAGGTGGGGACGACAGGTCCACACATGCAGCGAGGATAAGCCCAGCCACTGCCATAGAAATTCGCCGTCCCCATCCGTTCATTTATGCGCCTGTCGAAGTGCCGATGTTATACCCAGTAGCATTGCCGCGTGCCTTGGCGCTGGCAAGGGTCTCTTTGAGTTCAGACTCCATGCGCTGCAGTTCAACCTCTGCTTCGGCACGTTTACGCTTGCCTTCGTCGGCAATCTCGAGGCTTTCGTTGATCGTCGCGATAAGGGTCGCGTTGGCCTTTTTGACCGCTTCGATATCGAACACCCCACGTTCCATTTCTTCGCGCACGACCTTGTTCGCTTGACGCAGGTTGTCGGCGTTTGCGGTCAAGAGTTCGTTGGTCAGATCGTTTGCCTCGCGCACGGCTTTCGCCGCTTCGGCAGAGCGTTGGATGGTCACAGCCTGCGCCAGTTGGGTTTCCCAGAGCGGCACCGTGTTCACGAGGGTCGAGTTGATCTTTGTCACCAACGACTTGTCGTTTTCCTGAACCAGACGGATCGACGGCAGCGACTGCATCGTGACCTGACGGGTGAGTTTCAGGTCGTGTACGCGGCGTTCCAGATCGTCGCGTGCAGACCGCAGGTCGCGGAGTTCTTGGGCGACCATAACACCGTCACCTTCGGGGGCTGCGGCAACTTCGGCTTCTTTGGCGGGAATGGTGTCCTCGTCCAGTTCCTTCAGCTTTGCCTCGCCCGCAGAGATATAGAGCGCGAGTTCGTCATAGAAGGTCAACGTGCGTTCATAGAGCACATCAAGGCTCTCGATGTCCTTGAGTAGCGTATGTTCGTGCATCAGCAGATCATCGGTGATCTTGTCGATCTGGCCTTGAACGGTTTCAAAGCGGGCTGCGAATTTTGCCATCGGCGCGGCGCGACCCAGCAGTTTTTCCCAGAATGTCCGTTCACGGCGCACGTCCAGTTCAGACACTGAGAAACCACGGATCGTGGTGACGATATTGCGAAGGCTGTCACCTGCGGGGCCAACATCCTTGTTGCGGACGCCTTGCAGCATGGATTGCGAGATTTCTTGTAGTTCTGCCTGAGCGGAGGATCCAAAACGCACGATGGAATTTGTGTCGCTCATGTCGAGTTCGGAAATGCGTTTGGTGATTTCGGCGCTGGTGGTCGCATCGGCCTGATCCAAGGTCACAATCTCTGTGCCCGGTTCTGCCAAAACAACGGCGGTCACTTTTTCAACATTGGCCAAGCTGGCCTCGGCTTTGGTGCGAATATCTTGGGACATAATGGTTCTCCGTCACATTGACTTTATTAAAGCGGCTTTACGCCTTCGCGTTGCAGTCTGTCGCGCAACACTTTGATTTCAATATCCATATCGCTGCGATCGTCGGTCAGCATCTTGTCGGTGCGTGCCGCAAAATTCTGTTCGAGGTCGATGAGCAGCTGTTCGTAATCTGCGCGGGCGCTCTGATCGCCCGTTCTCTTGTAAAGGTCTGCAAACTTGGCCGAAGCATCGCGTGCCCCCATCAGATAAACACCCAGATATTTGCGGGCGCCTGTGAGGTCGCGGGGGTCTTCTTCGACGGTGCGGATCATGCGGCGGGCAATGGATTGAAATGTCGCAATCCGACCGTCCAGAGCGCGATCCTTAAGCGTGGAAATGTGGTCAGCCATCGCGGCGAGGTAATCTTCGGCCTCATCTACGACACGGGCAACGCGGTCCTGCTGGAAGTCATCAATCCCTTCCATGCGCTTGTTCTTTAGCGGGTCGAGGCCAAAGGCGACGAGGTAGAGCGCTGTTGCCACGATCCCAAAGGCGGGCGCGGCAAGCACAGGCGATCCACTGCGAATAGAGGCAAGAGCGACCGCGAACCCGATCAGGACAGAGCCAAAAATTTTGCGTGGAAGAGCAGGGCGGCGGGCAATGGCGCGAGCGTTATAGTTGGCTTCGGCGCGGAGCCCTTCGCGGGTGAGCCATGCAGAGAGCAACATCAGCGCCGAGGCCGTGAGGCCCACGATCATCAATGTCGCGCCTTCGCGGATTGACAGGAACCCCAACAAGGCTGCTGGAACAAAGAGAACATTCGCACGCGCACCTGCCGCTTCCTTGACCCGATGATCGGGGGCTGCGGGGGCAGAAGGGGAATGCTGGGCCTGTGGGCTGTATTTACCGCCAAATTTCTGCGCCATTATAGACCTCCGATCCAGCCAAAGGTTGTGCCGAAGAGCAGCATAATCAAAAGCGCGAACGCGATGTTCTTAACAGATTTGGGCATTAAAACCTTCCACACGTAATCAGGAGGACTAGCCCCTGCACGCAACATCCGCATGACATTGCGCGTGTGGTAGCCCCCCAAGTTCCCAATACATAACATGGACCCTGCAACTGTCGGTAGCAAGGCCTTGAATGTTAGGGTTTACGTGGCGGACGCAGTTTGCGGGAGCGCACGGGTTTTGGTTTAGGCGTCTCGGTGGGGTTTTGGTAGTTGTCCCAACCCATCTGATCCCGAAGAACGCGGCGTTTCACTTCTTCGACTTCACCCGGTTTGAGGTTGCCTAACTGGAACGGGCCATAGGACACGCGAAGCAAGCGGTTCACAGTGGCGTTGACGGCCATCATCGCCTTACGGATTTCGCGGTTTTTCCCTTCGCGCAGTGCAATGGTGTACCACGCGTTCGCGCCTTGCTGACGGTCAAAGCCAACTTCCATGGGGGCGTATTTGACGCCGTCTACGGTGATACCGCGGCGTAGTGCGTCGATATCGATTTTCGACCCATCGCCTTTGACGCGGACTCGGTAGCGACGCAGCCAGCCCGTTGCGGGCAATTCGAGCTTGCGTTTCAGTTCCCCGTCGTTGGTCAGCAGAAGCAACCCTTCGGAGTTCAAGTCGAGGCGACCCACGCTCATCACGCGTGGCATATCTTCGGGGAGAGCGCCAAAGACCGTATCGCGGCCTTTCTCATCGCGTTCTGTCGTCACAAGGCCAGCGGGCTTGTGGTAAAGCCACAGACGCGCGGGTTCGGGTTCAGACACGGGTTTGCCGTCGACGATAATGCGGTCACTGCTGCTCACGTTCAGGGCAGGGCTGTCGATAACGACCCCGTTCACCTTTACGCGGCCTTCCGCGATCATACGTTCGGCTTCACGTCGGGATGCGACGCCTGCGCGAGAAAGAACTTTGGCGATGCGGTCGCCGTCCGGTGTTTGCGTGCTCATACCCGTCCCATAGCGCCTAAGCGGGTTGCGGCGCAATCATCCCTGAAGGGCAGGTGTGAAAATACTGAGTGGGCAAGGGGGGGCTCTGCCCCCCCTTAGACCCCCCGGGGGATATTTGCAGCACAAAGGCAGGGGGCTTGCGCATTGCGCGGCGGCGGCACACAAGAGGGCATGACATTCACAAGCTATATGGATCAGGCATTGGATGAGGCGCGGATGGCTGCAGAGCGCGGCGAAGTGCCTGTGGGCGCTGTGATCGTTGCGCCTGACGGATCAGTCGTGGCGCGCGCAGGGAACCGGACGCGAGAGTTGTCGGATCCCACGGCGCATGCCGAAACGCTGGCCATACGTGAGGCCTGCGCGGTGATAGGGAGCGAACGGTTGGTCGGGCATGATCTCTATGTGACGCTCGAGCCGTGCCCGATGTGTGCGGCGGTCATCTCGTTTGCGCGGATCGGGCGGCTTTATTATGGGGCGGCGGATCCGAAATCGGGTGGCGTGGCTCAGGGCCCGCGTGTGTTTTCGCACTCCCAGTGTCATCATGCGCCTGAGGTCTACGATGGCATCGCGGCGCGTGAGGCCGAAGAGATGCTCAAATTGTTCTTTGCAGCAAAGCGTTAGGTCGCCGGGAACCGTTTCGCCAGATCGAGCGCCAGGGCCATGTCCGTTCCGTCGAGTGGCCCTGTGTGATGTGGTCTGTGGCGCAGGCGGAAGGCAGAGAGGCGGGTATCAGCGGGCACCTGCGGATAGCCGATCGTCGTCAGAAGCGCGTCGAAGGTCGCGGGATTGGTGGGCGCTGGGGGACTTTTTTTGGCACGAATGGCAAGACCCTGCCACGCCAAGCGGTTCCAGTCGAACCGCGCACCTGGGTCAATTTTGCGTCCTGGGGCGAGGTCAGAGTGGCCGATCACCCGTTCGGGGGGGATCGACCAGCGATCCATGATGCCGAGGAGCAGGGTTTCGAGCGCGTCCATTTGAGATGCTGCAAATGGCGCTGTGCCGATATTGGAGAGTTCGATCCCGATGGAGCGAGAGTTCACATCCGTGACGCTGCCCCATGCACCAGCGCCTGCGTGCCATGCGCGATCGGCCTCTTCGACGAGTTGGATTACGTCGCCTTGGGTCGTGATGAGGTAGTGGGCAGAAACTTCGTATTCGGTGGAACACAGCACCCGCTCGGCCGCATCACAATCGTCCATCGCCGTGTAGTGGATCACAACGAGGTCGGGCCGCGCGTTATCACGTCGCGGCCCGTAATTGGGGGATGTCACCTTGCGGATCAGTTGCCGCTCGAACGAGCTGCGGCGATGTAGGGGGCTGGATCCCAGCCACAAGCAAAGCCGTCGCCATCAGGGTCGAGCCCGCGCGGATCGCGGTCAGGCCCACCACGGGCAAGGAAGTCACGCTGAGCCTCATCTGCGCTGGCGTATTTGGCGCAGTTGCGCAGGAACCGACCTTCGCCAGAGAGCATGAAACGGCTATACCATTCCTGACCTTTGGTGTTGGGCGCGGTGAGCGCGTATTCCACGATGTTTGGACCAGAGGCGACGCGGGTTGGCAGCGCGGTCGGTTGCACCACTTCGTATTGCGAGGCCAGAGCTGCGCGGCGTTCTGCGTCGGACTGGATGGTTTCGCGAGCCGAGACGGCTTCGAAGTCCTGTTCGTCTGACAGGTTTGCGCCGATCAGGGTCGGGGCCGCGTTGCTTGGCGAAGCCTCGACACCTGTGCTACGCACGTAAGTGGCGGTGCCGTCACCAGAGGTTTCAGGCAAAATACCGGCAGAGATCAGCTGACCCGTCGGAATCGCTTGTGATGTGTTTGTGGTCGACGACAGAGATGTCGACTGTACAGGCGCGCCTGTCAGCGCGTTTTCACGCTGCCAATCCAACGGATCACCAAAACCGGGACCATTGCTGGCCGGAACGGTCTCTCCACATGCGACAAGCACCGAAAGTGCCGATCCAACCAACCACAGTTTATTCACACGCATACCGTGAACCTCTAATCCCAGATTTACCGCCGTTTACCACCACTTCTGGGGCTTGGCTACAAATCCGGTGGACCCTTCGAGAGAATAGGCGATGTTCAGCAGATCAGCCTCTTCCCACGGTTTGCCGATCAGCTGCAGGCCAAGCGGCAGGCCGTTCGCATCCAGTCCTGCAGGGACGGATACACCCGGCAGACCCGCGAGGTTCAGTGTCACGGTGAACACATCGTTGAGATACATCTGCACTGGGTCAGCATCCGACACTTCGCCGATGCCAAAGGCGGGCGATGGGGTGGTCGGGGCGAGGATCGCATCAACACCGCTTGCAAACACGTTTTCAAAGTCGCGCTTGATGAGAGTGCGGACCTTGCGGGCGCGATTGTAATAGGCGTCGTAGAAACCAGCCGAGAGCACATAGGTGCCGACCATAATGCGGCGCTGTACTTCGGCGCCAAAACCTTCGGCGCGGGTTTTCTCGTACATTTCATTGATGCCGTCGCCAGCGCCGAGGGTGGCGCGGTGACCGAACCGTACACCGTCATAGCGGGCAAGGTTGGACGAGGCCTCAGCAGGGGCAATCACGTAATAGGCAGGAAGCGCGTATTTGGTATGCGGCAGGCTTACGTCAACGACCTTAGCCCCTGCATCACGGAGCATGTCTGCCCCTTTGTCCCAAAGACCTGCAATCTCAGCGTTCAGGCCGTCCAGACGGTATTCGCGGGGAATACCGATGGTTTTGCCTTTGATGTCGCCAGTGAGGGCAGCTTCGAAATCAGGAACGGCGATGTCTGCGCTGGTGCTGTCGCGCATGTCGTGACCTGACATGGCGGTCAGCATGATCGCAGTATCACGAACCGTTTTGGTCATTGGGCCTGCTTGGTCCAGCGAGGACGCATAAGCGACGATGCCATAGCGCGACACACGTCCATAGGTCGGGCGGATGCCGACGGTGCCAGTGAAGGCCGCAGGCTGACGGATCGAACCACCTGTGTCGGTGCCGATCGCACCGATGCAGAGGTCAGCAGCAACCGCCGACGCCGAACCACCCGAGGACCCACCGGGTGTCAGTTGACGATCATCGACTTTCCACGGGTTCACGGACGGGCCGTAAGCCGAATGTTCGTTCGACGACCCCATGGCGAATTCGTCCATGTTTGTCTTACCGAGCATAACCGCGCCGTTTTCAAATAGCTTGGTTGTGACGGTGCTGTCGTATTCAGGTTTGAACCCCTTGAGGATGCCCGACGCGGCTTGGGTGTCGACACCTTTGACGCAGAACAAGTCTTTGATCCCGAGAGGGATACCCGACAGGGCAGGTGCATCAGCGTAACCGCGTGCATCCGCTGCTTTGGCCTGTTCCATCGCAAGTTCTGGGGTCTTATGAACCACAGCATTCAGAACGCCTTGGGCGTCGATTGCAGCCAGACAGGCTTCGGTCAGGGCCACAGAAGTTGTTTCGCCTTTTTTCAGCGCATCACGCGCCTCAGCGATGGTGAGTTTGTTCAGATCGGTCATTATTCCACCACCTTCGGCACGGCAAAGAACCCTTCACGCGCATCGGGCGCGTTTTTCAGCACGGCTTGCTGCTGGCTACCATCCGTCACGACGTCGTCGCGGCGTTTCAGGCGTTGTGGTGTGACAGAGGTCATCGGTTCGATGCCGTCTACATCCACTTCTTCCAGTTGCTCGATAAAGCCGAGGATGGCGCTGAATTCTTGCGCCAGTGCGGGCAGTGCGTCTTCTTCCACCTTGATGCGGGCCAGTTTGGCAACGCGGCGGGCGGTATCCGTGTCGATCGACATGGGCCTCTCCGAATATTTGGGTCGTTGTCGCGTTTAACGCCGCAGGCCAGAACCCGCAAGGCTCTCGGGACTTAGAACAGGCTAAGTTGGTCAGGGTTTGCCCGTTTTACCGCTTTTCGTCGGGTCGATGGGCGCTTCCGACTGCCTAGCTTTTGGTGCACCCCCCGCGCCACATCGCTAAATCCGATGCCGCGTTTGATCGACGTAATTTGATCTTTGGCCGTTTTGGTTGCCGAGGCAAGGTCGACAATCGGCATTGGGTAATCACGGCCCAGCACAAAATCGGACCGATCCAGAAACGTTTTTTCCCAAGTCCAAGGGGTATGAATTGCTTCGTTTGGAAGGTGAGCCAGTTCAGGAACCCATTTCCGGATAAAGCGACCGTCTGGATCGTGCTCTTGGGACTGTTTAATGGGATTATAGACCCGCATCGTATTGATCCCCGTAACCCCCGATTGCATCTGCAGTTGGCTGTAGTGAATGCCCGGCTCATAGTCGGTAAACAGCCGCGCGAGGTGTTGTCCCGTAACCCTCCAGTCGAGCCAGAGTTGGTAACTGGCAAAACTGACCAACATTGCCCTCATGCGAAAGGTGATCCAGCCTGTCGCGGTCAAATTCCGCATGCAGGCATCGACAAAAGGGAAACCTGTGCTTCCTTCGGCCCAAGCAGTGAAATGGGGATGGCTGTCGTCGTGTCGGTCAAGAGCTTCGAACGCAGGATGCATACAGTGTGTCTCAATCGAGGGCTCGTCCTCGATTTTCTGGACGAAATGACACCGCCACGCGAGACGCGATCCAAAGGCGGAGAGATTTCGACTGTAGGACGCCCTATCGACCGTGTTGAGTTGGTTCCGCCGTTTGCTGATGGATTGGACGACCTCGCGAACCGACATCGTGCCCCACGCAAGATGGGCCGACATGCGAGAGCAATGATAGTCCGACCCAAGGGGGGAAGAGATATTGCGCAGGTAGCCGCGTGACCTGTTTGACAGAAATGATCTTAGGTCTGCGACGGCGGCACGTCGACCGCCAGTTTGTGTGCTGCCGCTCAGGGGCGGACCGAACATTGGGTCGTTTTTTTGGGGCAGAGGTGCAGAGCGCACATGTGGTGCGGGCGCGAGGCGCTGCGGCTTTGGGATGATTTTATCGGCCATCCGACTGTTGCGGATCGCAGCCCAATCGTCGCGTGAGGCGAGTCGGCGAACAACGCCATTTGATGGCAACTCTTGCAGAGAGATACCCTGAGAACGGCAAAAGCGGATCACGGCTCGGTCACGCTGATAGGTCCAGTCGTTCCCACTCTCCTCGTGAGATGAAATGCCAGCGATCCCATGTTCTGCGTGCAACTGGGCTAACACGTCGACCGTTGATCCGATACGAATGATCAATGGCTGGCCGAGCTGGGTGAGATGTTCGTTAAGTTCGCTCAGGCAGTCGTTGACAAAATGCCAGTGTCGACGAGATGCGTCGGGTTGGCGCCATAGGTCAGGTTCGACGATGTACAGCGGCACGATGGGCAGGCCAAGCAGCGATGCCGCATACAGCGGGGCGTGATCCTCGACCCGCAAATCGCGTTTGAACCAAACGACATGAACTGCTGTTTTCATCGCTACACTTCTGTTGCTTAGAGCGCAGAGCTAGTCTTTGGCGCGCGCTAAGCAACCTTTCCCGTTGACCGATGCCGCAGAACCGCATAGCGACGATGACGCGCGGATGGCTGGATGACCGCGGGCCTTTGGGTCCGAGGAAAGTCCGGACACCAGAAGGCACGGTGCCGGGTAACGCCCGGCGGGGGTAACCCCAGGGAAAGCGCCACAGAGAACAGACTACCCTGCATGCAGGGAAAAGGTGAAACGGTGGGGTAAGAGCCCACCGCGGGACTGGCAACAGGACCGGCACGGCAAGCCCCACCGGGTGCAATGCCAAATAGGGACCTCGCGCCTCTTATGGGGCAGGGACGCCTAACCCCGAGAGGTCCGGGTTGGCAGCTAGAGGCGGTCTGGTAACAGGTCGTCTAGATGAATGGTCATCCAGAGGGGCAACCCTTGGACAAAATCCGGCTTATAGGCTGTCCGCGCATAATCTTTACGTTTCCCGCTACAATAGCGGTTGACTCGGGGGCGGGCGGCTGTAAAAGGCGGGCTTCATACGAATTCACGCGATGTGCCGTTCTGATAACGGCCCGCGATCAGGAGAGATGAGACATGGCGAAGCCGACCACTATCAAAATCCGCCTGAACTCCACCGCGGGTACTGGCCACTTCTACGTTACTAAGAAAAACGCACGCACAATGACCGAAAAAATGGTTGTCCGTAAGTACGACCCGGTTGTTCGCAAGCACGTCGAATACAAAGAAGGCAAGATTAAGTAATCTTACCCTTTGTCTAATCGACATCGATTGTAGACCGCGCGACACCAGCGCGGTCTTTTTCGTTGTATCGTTCTATTATGGGAATTGTGAGGGAATCGGTTCTATCGGACCTTGCTGCGATCACGCGGCTCTGTAACCGTAGCTTTAATCAGCTGCTAACAGACGATTATGCGCCGTCCCTTATCGAACGGGCCGTCCCATATATGGCAAGGCCCCCCGTCGATTTGATCATTCGCGGCCAATATTACGTTTATGAACAGGATGGTGTGATCTACGCCGCTGGCGGGTGGTCTCGTGAAGGGCCTGTTACGTCAAAGACGCCCAAAGGCTATGGCACTGTCAGGATGCTCGTCGCTGACCCAGACCATGTGCGGCACGGTTGTGCCTCCGAAGTTTTCAACCAGATCATCGCGGCAAGCAAACTTGCGGGCCTAAAAGGGCTCTATGGGCCTGCTACGCGGAACTCCGTCGGGTTCTTCCGCAATAAAGGTTTCGTTCTTTCAGGTGACGATATGCTCGACCTCACGGGGGATGGGTCGATTCTGTTTCCCGTGATTTGGCTGAAGCTCGATTTTTAGCCTTCGATGTGTTTGAGGATCGCCAGCGCCTCGGCATGGATCGCAGCATTCGCCGCAGCGATCACACGGCCTCCATTGTGTGCGGGGTTGCCTTGCCAATCGGTAACAACACCACCAGCGGCTTGGATCACGGCGATGGGGGCTTGGATATCATAGGGCTGTAGACCCGCCTCGATCACCAGATCAATCTGACCCGCAGCAAGCAGAGCGTAGGCATAACAATCGCAGCCATAGCGGACCAAACGCGCCTTCGACGCGACAGCGGTGAACCCGTCACGCTCATTGGTGCTGCCAACCTCAGGGAAGGTGGTAAAGACGATCGCTTCAGCCAAGGGACGGGGCGGGCGGGTCGAGAGTAGCGATGTTCCCATCGGACCTGTAACCTCTGCCAGTGTCGGGGCGCCGATGAAACGCTCACAGATATAGGGCTGATCGATCACACCAACCACAGGGCCGCTCTCTGGCCCGACGGCGATCAAAACGCCCCATGTCGGCGTGCCGGACAAATAGCCCCGGGTGCCGTCAATTGGATCGAGAACCCATGTCAGACCAGTGGTGCCGTCTTTTTTCCCATATTCCTCGCCAAAGATCGCGTCATCGGGGCGTTCGCGTGCCAGAACATCGCGCATGGCGCGCTCTGCGGCGCGGTCGCCTTCGGTCACGGGATCAAAATCGGCGGGACGTTTGTTGTCGGCATCCAGTCCCGCACTGCGGAAGTAACGCAGGGTTTCGGGACGCGCCGCATCGGCAAGCAAATGGGCGACCCTGATCAGATCGCCCATAGTAGCTGTATCAATTGTATTCGACATGACGCGTCCCCTTTGTTCCGCTGCTGCGGTAACGCGGGCTGCGCCTATCGGTCAAGTGCTCAGGCGGCAGCGTCGCTCAGCACGCGGGCCAGATCGAACAAACGACGGCGCTGTGCTTCGGGGATCGCATAGTACGACCGCAGAAGTTCCAGTGCTTCTTTGTCCGACAGAATGTCGTTGGGCATGTTGCCTTCAGAGACCGGAGCATTGCTTTCCAGACCTTCAAAGAAGAACGACACATCGACGCCCAGCGCATGGGCGATGTCCCAAAGACGGGATGCGGAAACGCGGTTCATACCGGTTTCATACTTCTGGATCTGCTGAAACTTGATGCCGACTTTTTCGGCAAGCTGCTGCTGCGTAGTGCCGATCATCCAACGACGATGCCGGACACGTTTACCGACATGGATATCAACGGGATGGCTCATAGGGTTTCCTCTCGGGTTTTCGCCTAGCACTCACACTTCGCACCGTTGCCCCATCAACAGTCGAAGGCCGTTACCGTGCGCGGCGATTTTTTGTTTTGACGCCTGATAATAAACACGTAACGGTTGCGTTTTGAACCTGACCTTTAGGACAGGTTGTGCCGCTCTTTCGCTCAGTGACTGTGCGATAGTCCACACCAACGCACATGTTGGCGAGAAGGATTTGATCCTTTAGGCTATGGAAAAAGCCGTTAACTTCAAGGAGTCCCGCCGTATGAAAGCCTTCCAAGTCGTCGATTTTGACAGCCCCGCCCAGTTGGTCGAGATCGACGTGCCGCAACCAGCGGCTGGAGAGGTCTCTTTGCGGATAGAAGCCTGTGGGTTGAATTTTGCCGACATGCTGATGACCAAGGGCAAATATCAGGACACGCCAAAACCGCCGTTCACTCTGGGGCTAGAGGTCTGCGGCGTGGTGACAGAACAGGGTGAGGGTGTCACTTGGCCAAAGGTCGGTCAGCGCGTGGCCGTTTTTGGCGGGCAGGGCGGTTTGGCAGAGCACGGGGTCTTTCCTGCGGACCGATGTATTGCGGTGCCTGATGCGATGCCCTCGACCGAGGCGGCAGGGTTCATGGTGGCCTATGGCACCTCTCACCTCGCGCTCACGCGGCGGGGACGGCTAAAGGCAGGCGAGACGCTCGTTGTCTTGGGCGCTGCGGGTGGCGTTGGTCTGACAGCGGTCGAGATCGGCAAACAACTCGGCGCGCGGGTGATTGCGGTGGCGCGTGGGGCCGAGAAGCTGGCGGTGGCAAAGGCGGCAGGCGCGGATCATTTGATCGACGCGGATGCCGATTTAGCGGCAGAGCTAAAGGCGCTGGGCGGCATTGATGTGGCTTATGACGCGGTCGGGGGCGATAGCTTTACAGCCGCGCTTAAGGCCGCAAAACGCGAAGCTCGGCTCTTGGCAATCGGGTTTGCCAGTGGGGATGTGCCGCAGGTGCCCGCCAACCACCTTCTGGTCAAAAACGTCGACGTGATTGGCGTCTACTGGGGCGGGTATCTAAAATTCGCACCCGAGGCTCTGACCGAAAGCCTCGCTGAATTGCTCGATTGGTACGCGCAGGGGCGACTAAAGCCACATGTGAGCCATGTCCTTCCTCTGGATCAAGCGGCGGAGGGGATAGACCTGCTCGCCTCTCGTAAATCTACGGGCAAAGTGGTTATCACGCCTTGACGCTGTAGGCTTTGGTCAGAAGGTCCGCGAGGCTAGGGATCACCGGCGAATTGCGGCCCTTTTGGATGTAGAGGTTGATGTTCGTCACAGGCAGATCGGGCAGGGCGCCATTGTGGTCGATCTCTGCCAATTGCGGCGGCTCTGTCCCTTTGAGCATCGTATGAATAGCGAGGTCAGCGGCAACGGTCGCCTCGGCTGTCCGCGTGGAATCGGTATCAAGAGCCATTTCCCACGGCAGGTTCGCAGTGTCCAAACTGCGCTGGGCGATCTGGCGGAAAATACAGTGTGCTTCATGTGCCAACCGCAGCGGGCGATTGCGATAGGCAGTTCCATCAGGCGCGCCGATCCAAACCAGAGGCACTGACCGCAACAGCGTTGCGTCCTCAGGCGTTCCGTATTCGGTGGTCAACAGCACGTCGAGCTCGTGCCGTTCGAACTGTTCTTTCATCTGTTTGGTGTAGGACGAAATCAGCCGCACCTGCATCCGTGGGAAATCCATTGAAAATTGACGCAGAACAGGCGGCAGCACGGGATAGACGATGTCATGTGGCACGCCCAAGGTGATTTCTCCCTCGTAGCTGTCAGCCGTCAAACGGCCCAAGGCCTCGTCGTTGAGGTCGAGCATTTTTCGCGCATAGCCGAGCAGTTGTTCGCCTTCTGAAGTCGGTCGAATGGTGCGCTCTGACCGATCCAAGAGCGATAGCCCCAGATTTTCCTCAAGCCGTTTGAGTTGCATCGAAACGGCCGATTGCGTCAGGTTCAGTAGGGTCGCCGCGCGGGTCACACCTCCCGTTTCCGCAACAGTGGCAAAGGCGCGTAGGGCAGTTAGGTCGAGATTTCGGGCCATGATCACAATCCGTGATGGTTTGCTTCAAATACATTCATTTTCATAATGCAATTCTAGTGTGCATTATCAAGGGAAATGATGAACCCCATGCTTGTATCACGAAAGGAAATGATATGTCTGACCTTTGCTGTAACTCCGCCCTCGCAGAGAACCGCTCTGCCTTCCGTCGGTTTTGGGGCGTTATCTTCCGTGCCATTGGTCTGCGACGGAGCCGTCGCCAGCTAAGTGCTCTCGATGATCATATGCTAGCCGATATCGGTGTGACGCGTCGGGATGCGATGGCCGAGGCGCAGCGCCCCGTTTGGGACGCGCAAGATCATTGGACACGTTCGACATTTTGATCGGGCATAAAGCCTTGAATCCTCGCAGCTCCATGCCAATATGGTAACCAAAGCCCCATTGGGGCACCACCACAGCTACTCTTGGAGGATTTTATGGCTGATTTCCGCACGATGCGCGCCAATGCCGGTGTCCGCACCGCTGCCATTGACGAGGGTCTTCGTACCCACATGAACAAAGTCTATGCGACGATGTCTGTCGGCACCCTGCTGACCTTTATCGTTGCTTGGGCCTTCGGGACGAGCGATGCGCTCTTCTCGATCCTGCGTGACCCGCGGACCCTGCAGCCCAACATTCTGGGCTGGATCGTTATGTTCGCGCCGCTGGGCATGGTGTTCTTCTTTGGCGCTGCGTTGAATCGCCTGTCGGCTGCTGGTGCGCAGCTTTACTTCTACGCCTACGCAGCCGTCATGGGCCTGTCGATGTCGTGGATCTTTATGGCCTTCACAGGCGTATCGATCGCGCAGGTTTTCTTGATCACATCGATCGCCTTCGCGGGTCTGTCGCTGGTTGGCTACACCACCAAAAAAGACCTGAGCGGCATGGGTTCGTTCCTTGTGATGGGCGTGATCGGCCTTCTGGTTGCGATGATCGTTAACATGTTCCTGCAGTCGCCTGCGATTGCATACGCAGTGTCGATCCTCGGCGTTCTGATCTTTGCTGGTCTGACCGCTTATGACACCCAGAAAATCAAAAACGATTACATCCAGCACGCGTATGCGATGGATCAGGAATGGCTCGGCAAGGCCGCTATCATGGGCGCGCTGAACCTCTACCTCGATTTCATCAACATGTTCATGTTCTTGCTGCAACTTTTCGGCAATCGCGATTAATCGAAACTGAACACAACACACTCAAAGGCCGCCTCAGGGCGGCCTTTTCGTTTGGATAGGTCCGACGATCATTTGGTTAAACGTGGTGCAAATTCAGGTTGAAGTGTCGTTGATGGAGGCAGATCACCAGCCAAGGACTCGCACGGCACGATGTTTTACAGATTTTATGCCATCAAATTTGGGTCCCAGCCGACGTCTAAACTCGCGGCTGCATTCTTTACCGAGTCCTTAGAAAAAGACGGTGATCGTCTACCGATCCTGACCGCAGAAATCCTGTTTGACGCAGAGGGGAGCATTATTCTCCAAGTCGGCTGCGCCTCGGTGAATGATATGAACAAGTTCACCCGTTATGGCGATGCGCTGATTGAACAACTGCGGCACAGTTTTACGTGCAAGGTCGAAAAATATTCGACGATCTCTGTGTTCAAATATGAACGCCAGAACACGCCCGTTGCTCTTTAAGACTGACGGGTCTGACAAAGCACTGTAGACTGGGGCGGACACTCCAGACGGGCCAAATATGACACAGACACTGATCAAAGGCGCGACCATCCTGACGATGGATGATGATGCGCGTGAATTCACCGGCGATGTTTTGATTGATGGCGGCTTGATCACCGCAGTTGGTCCCGACTTGCCGCACGGGGACGCGAAGGTCGTCTATGCTGACGGCTGCCTTCTGACGCCCGGATTGGTGAATACGCACCACCACCTTTATCAAACCCTGACCCGAGCGGTTCCGGGTGGGCAGGATGCGCTGCTCTTTGGGTGGCTGAAGACGCTCTATCCGATCTGGTCGCGGTTTGGCCCTGAGGAAATGTATGTCTCGGCCTCGATCGGACTCGCTGAACTGGCGCTGTCGGGCTGCACCCTGACCTCGGATCACCTCTACCTTTATCCGAACGGGTCGCGGCTCGATGACACCATCGCAGCGGCCCAAGACATCGGGATGCGGTTCCACCCCACGCGCGGTGCTATGAGTATTGGCGAAAGCAACGGTGGCTTGCCGCCCGATAGCCTCGTTGAACGCGAACCCGCAATCCTAGAGGACTGTATTCGCGTTGTGGACACCTTCCACGATGCCCGCGACGGGGCGATGGTTCGTGTGGGGATTGCGCCCTGTTCGCCGTTCTCTGTCACGCGTGATTTGATGCGGGATGCGGCGATCCTCGCGCGAGATAAGGGCGTGATGCTGCACACGCACCTTGCCGAAAACGACGAGGACATTGCCTATAGCCTTGAAATGTTTGGGTGCCGTCCGGGACAATATGCCGAAGACCTCGGCTGGACGGGGTCGGACGTGTGGCACGCGCATTGTGTGAAGCTTGACGGGTCAGAGATCGACATGTTCGCCCGTTCGCGCACGGGCGTCGCCCATTGCCCCTGTTCGAACTGCCGCCTTGGGTCGGGGATCGCGCCGCTTCGCGATATGCGGGATGCAGGCGTGCCTGTCGGTCTTGGCGTTGATGGATCGGCGAGCAATGATGCGGGCAATCTGATTGCCGAGGCGCGTCAGGCGATGCTCCTCCAGCGGGTTGCGCGTGGAGCAGATGCCATGTCCTCGCGCGAGGCGCTTTGGATCGCGACACGCGGCGGCGCAGAGGTTCTGGGCCGTCACGACTGCGGACAAATCGCCGTCGGTAAGCGGGCCGATATTGCGATCTGGGATATGAATGGGATTGAGGCTGCAGGAAGCTGGGATAAGGCTGCGATTTTGCTTGCAGGGCCAACTCGTGTTAAGGAACTCTTTGTAGAAGGGCGGCAGATTGTTCAGGGCGGCCATTTGGTGTCGATTGACCTTGAACAGATGATCGGACGGCAAAACCGTTTGGCGAAGGCGCTCATTCAATAAACGAAACGGCTTTGGGGGCATTGCCATGCGTTACACATTACTCACCGCTGCATCGATTGCCGCATTGTCTGGCTGCGTTGTGGTGCCGATCCCGCTTGGTCCCGCAACGCCAGACATGAGCAGTATTACAATTACGCCCGCGACCACGGGCTTTGGCAAAATGCTGGTCGATTTTCGGGCGCAGAACGGGCTGGGTCCGGTCGAAGAAAACGCGGTGCTGACGGCGACGGCGAATGCCTATGCGCGCACCTTGGTTGAGGCGGGGTCACACGAACACCGTGGGCCTGATGGGTCAATGCCGTGGGATCGCGCAAAGGCGCAGGGCTATTGTTCGGGCTATGTCGCCGAGAACATCGCGTGGGGCCAGCGGTCCGAGGCTGAGGTGTTCAACGCGTGGCTCTCATCGCCTGGTCATCGAGCGAATATGCTGCTCGACGGGGTCGCGCGATTTGGCCTTGGTCGGTATCAGAACGAATGGGTTCTGGTTCTTGGTGGGCCGTGCTAAACGGCCCGACCTGCGACCCAAACATCGCGAATGGCCCGATCATCGCCCATCATGATGGTCGGGAACAGTGCATCCCAAATGTCATTTGCACGAGCGCTGCGTTGCGCAATCGCAGGCGTTGAGGCCAGATCGATCACCGTGATGTCGGCTTTCGCGCCAACACCCAGATGACCAATTTGTCCCGACATATGCAGGGCTGAGGCGGACCCCTCTGTCGCAAGCCACATCAACTGGCTCGGATGCACGGCAACCCCGCGCAGTTGCGCGATCTCATAGGCCGCCGCCATCGTCCGCAGCATCGAAAAATTCGATCCGCCGCCTGTGTCCGTGGCAAGCCCGATACGGATCGTTGTTTGCGCAAGACCCATCAGGTCGAACAATCCAGACCCGATAAAGGTGTTGGAGGTCGGACAATGCACCACCGATGCACCAACCTCGGACAGGCGGGCAATCTCACGTTCAGTCAAATGGATGGCGTGCCCATAAAGGCCACCTTTGCCCAGAAGGCCAAACCGTTCGTAGGTGTCCAGATAGTCGCGGCACTCAGGGAATAGCGATTTCACCCACTCAATTTCGGGGAGCTGTTCGCTCAGGTGCGTTTGCATCAGACAATCAGGGTGTTCGGCCCACAATGCGCCCAGCGCCTCGAGCTGTTCAGGTGTCGAGGTCGGCGAAAATCGTGGCGTGATCGCATAGGTGTTGCGCCCGACGCCGTGCCATTTCTCCAGCAGCCGCTTGCTGTCGTCATATGCGGACTGTGCCGTGTCGCGCAGCGTGTCTGGCGCGTTGCGATCCATGCAGGTCTTACCCGCAACTACCGCCATCCCGCGTGCCGTTGCGGCCCCGAAAAACGCATCCACCGATTCTGGGTGGATGGTGCAAAAGCTCGTCAGGGTCGTGGTCCCATGCGCCAAGGCGAGGTCGAGCGTCCGACCCGCGACCTCCTCAGCATAGGTCAAATCATGGAACCGCGATTCTTCGGGGAAGGTGTAGGTGTTCAGCCAATCGATCAGTTGTTTGCCCCAAGACGCGATAATGCCCGTTTGGGGATAGTGCATATGCGCATCGACAAAACCTGCGGTGATCAACGCATCACCGTAATCGGTCACGGGCACGTCTGGATGGGCGCGGCGCAGGTCATCTGCTTCGCCCACAGCAGCGATTGTATCGCCGTCGATCAACACCGCCCCGCGAGAGGAATGATGGCTAACTTCTTCCCATGCTGAGGAAAAAGGATTGCCCGAATAGGAGAGCGTCTGCCCGATGAGAAGATGTTTTGTCATACTGTCATGCTAATCTGATCAAACCTTTGCGTAAATCGCAGAAAAGCAGCCTCTATGTGTTGTGACCGCACGGCAAATACGTATTTTGGGGGCAACAAACGGGGGCGTCATGGCCGAGCTGATCGAAGACCACGAAGAAGAGGCATTTGGTGTCACAGAAAGTCTCGTTGACGGGGTTCTCGAGGCTGTTGATGCGGGCGACGCAGAGCAGGTCTATTTCCTGCTTGATCCCTTGCACCCTGCGGACATTGCCCATGTGATCGAACAGATCTCGCCGCGCGAACGGCGGGACCTGCTGGACGTCTGGAAAGGCGGGATGGACGGGGAAATCCTGTCAGAACTCGACGAAGGTATCCGCGAAGAGATCATCGAGAGCCTCGCGCCTGCAGAACTGGCCGAAGCCTTCCGTGAACTCGAATCCGATGACGTTGTCGACCTTGTTGAATACCTCGACGAGGACCAACAAGAAGCGGTTCTGGATATTCTCGAAGGACCAGAACGGGTCGTTGTTGAAAAAGCGCTCGCCTATCCCGAAGAATCCGCAGGCCGCCACATGCAGGTGGAGATCGTCCGCGCACCCGAACATTGGACGGTGGGAGAAACGATTGATTTCATGCGGTCGGGTATCGATCTGCCGGATCAGTTTTACCACGTCGTACTGGTCGATCCCAAGATTAAACCCGTGGCCTACGCGACCCTCGGACGTATCCTTTCCTCGCCTCGCAGCGCCAAACTGCGTGACATTTGCGAGGAAAGTTTCCGCGTCTTTGACGTGAACGATACGGCTGCTGATGTGGCGCATGCGTTCAACCACTACCACCTCATTTCGGCGCCTGTCGTGGACGAGGACGACCGCCTCGTCGGTGTCATCACCATCGACGACGCGATGACCCTTCTGGACGAAGAACACGAAGAAGACATCCTGCGCCTTGCGGGTGTGGGCGAAGGTAGCCTGTCGGACAGCGTGCTCGAAACGACGCGCCAGCGTTTGCCGTGGCTCGGCGTGAACCTCGTAACTGCGATCCTTGCCTCGATGGTGATCAGCCTGTTTGAGACGACGATTTCGGGGCTTGTCGCTTTGGCTGTGTTGATGCCGATTGTGGCCTCGATGGGGGGCAACGCGGGCACACAGTCGCTGACCGTTGCTGTGCGTGCGATGGCGACACGTGACCTAACAGGTTCGAACGTTTGGCGCGTGATCCGCAAAGAGATGATGGTCGGCCTTTTGAATGGGTTGGTCTTTGCGGTGCTCATGGGCTTGGTCGGTTATATCTGGTTCGGCACGCCGATGCTGGGTGTGGTCCTCGCGCTGGCGATGGTAATCAACCTTGTGGTTGCTGGGCTTGCGGGGACGATGGTGCCTGTCGCACTCGAACGCGCAGGTGTGGACCCCGCATTGGCCTCTGGCGCCTTTGTGACCACGGTGACGGATGTCGTCGGGTTCTTTGCTTTCCTTGGCTTGGCTGGATGGATGCTCCTATGACGCTCGAAGACCAAAAAAACGCGGCCCGCGTTGCCGCCTTTTCCCGCCGTAAAGAGGCCCATCAGGCCGGCGTCGGTACATCCGCACATCTGTCAGAGGTTCTTGCAGGATATCGTGGTGTACCTCTCGCCGGTTACATGCCGATGCGGACCGAAATTGATCCACTGCCCGCAATGGCCGAAGCCGCAGCGCACGGCCCTGTCGGGGTGCCTGTGATCATGGGGGCCGCAACGCCGCTCAAATTCCGCCAGTGGGAGCCGGATTGCGCCCTCATCGCGGGAGAGTTCGGTGCAATGATCCCCGAGAGTGGGGAGTGGATCGAGCCAGAGATCCTCATCGTGCCTCTTGTCGCGTTTTCGCGGACAGGTGGTCGTTTGGGATATGGCGGTGGCTTCTACGATCGCACGCTAGAGCAGCTGCGCGCCAAACGCGCAACGCTCGCGATTGGGTTTGCCTATAGCGCCCAAGAGGATGCGAATATCCCGCTCGAACCCGTGGACCAGCCGTTGAACCTCATCGTCACCGAAAACGGTGTGATCGAGGTCGGTTAAAGGGCAGGGGGGCGCTGCCCCCTCTGGGCCATTGGCCCATTCACCCCTGGGATATTTGACGCACAAAGGCAGCGCAGAGAGCGGCGGAGGTTGCGCATTTATTGGCGCGGGCCTAGAGGTGTTTCATGAAAATACTCTTTCTTGGCGATGTAATGGGTCGTGGCGGACGCGCGGCTGTGGTGGATGCGATCCCGAAAATGCGGGAAGCGTGGGGGCTCGATTTCGTTGTGGTGAACGGCGAAAATGCAACGCGCGGCATGGGTTTATCGGGCGAGCACGCCAAGATGATGTTGGACGCGGGCGCGGATGTGATCACCTTGGGCGATCACGCCTTTGATCAAAAGGACATGATGGCCTTTTGCGAACAAGAGCCGCGGATCATTCGTCCGTTGAATTTTTCCAAGGTGGCTCCTGGCAAAGGGGCGCGGGTGTTTACCGCGCGTCGGGGCCAAAAGGTTCTCGTGACCCAAGTGCTGGGTCAAGTGTTCATGAAGCGCCCGTTTGATGACCCGTTCTCTGCCGTGGATCAGGTATTGCGTCAGTTCCCGTTAGGTGGGTTGGTGCAGGCGACATTGGTTGATGTGCACTGCGAAGCGACATCAGAGAAAATGGCGATGGGTCATTTTTGCGATGGTAAGGCTTCGGTCGTGGTGGGGACGCATACTCACGTGCCGACAGGCGACGCGCAGATTTTGCCTGCTGGTACGGCGTTTCAGTCTGATGCGGGCATGTGCGGCGATTATGACAGCGTGATCGGCATGACTAAGGCGGAGCCGCTGCGTCGGTTCATCACGGGCATGGCGAAGAACCGTTTTGAACCCGCGATGGGCGATGTGACTGTATCGGGTCTATATGTGGAGACTGATGATCGCACAGGCAAAGCAACCCGCGTGGAAATGGTGCGCCATGGAGGCCGGTTGTCACAAAGCGGTCCGTCGCCTCTGAGTTGAGGGGGCTTGCGTCCGAACATGCGGCGCGGCAACTATAGAGTGCCAATAGCTTGGGGAATTTCATGGTCGACCTAATACACCTGTCACAGACAGGTCAGGCCATCGTCGCGTTGTTGATCGTTGTCGGCATGTTCGTCATGTTCTTGCGGGAAACCTACCCGACCGAAGTTGTGGCGATCACGGGTGTTGCGATCATGCTGGCCTTGGGCATTTTGCCCTATGATGTGGCCGTGTCGTCGTTGTCGAACCCCGCACCTTGGACGATTGCAGCAATGTTTATCGTCATGGGGGCGCTTGTGCGGACGGGGGCTCTCGCGCGGATGACGGAATTCGCCCAAGCTCATGCTGAAGAGCGGCCCAAGTTAGCGCTTGCGGGTTTGATGGGCTTTGTCATTGTTTCCTCGGCCTTTGTGAATAACACCCCTGTGGTCGTTGTGATGCTGCCCGTCTTTGTGCAGTTGTCGCGGACCTTGGGCGTTTCAGCCTCGAAACTGCTGATCCCATTGTCTTATGGCGCGATTGTGGGCGGCACGATGACGCTGATCGGCACATCGACCAACCTGTTGGTGGATGGGGTGGCCCGTCAGTCGGGGATGGAGCCGTTTTCAATCTTTGAAATCACGCCTATTGGCATCGTGATCTCGCTCTGGACGATGGCTTATCTTTTGATTTTCGGGCGCAAGCTGCTGCCTGATCGCACGAGCATGGCCTCGCTTTTGTCTGATCGGTCGCGGATGCGGTTCTTTACCGAAGCGGTCATCCCACCTGAATCGAACCTTGTTGGTCGTGAGGTGCTCGACGTTCAGTTGTTCAAACGCGAAGGTGTACGGTTGATCGATGTGGTGCGTGGCGACCAGTCGCTGCGGCGCGATCTGACGGGCATTACCCTTCAGGTCGGGGACCGTGTTGTACTGCGGACACCGATGGCAGAGCTGCTGGGCCTCCAGCGCAACAAAGAACTGCGTCGGATGGACCAGTTGTCAGCCGTCGAAACCACCACGGTCGAAGTTCTGATTACCCCTGAATCGCGGATGGTTGGGCGCAAGCTGGGGCAGATGCGCCTGCGTCGTCGGTATGGTGTCTATCCGCTCGCGGTGCACCGTCGTGACAAAAACATCGGCAACCAGATCGAAGATTTGATCGTGCGTGTGGGGGATACGCTCCTTCTTGAAGGTGCACCTGAGGACATTCAGAAACTTGCTGCGGACATGAGCCTCGGCGATGTGTCGAAACCCTCGGTTCGCGCTTATCGTCGTAGCCATGCGCCGATTGCGATTGCTGCGATGTTTGGCGTGGTGATTTTGGCGGCGTTCAACGTGGCGCCGATCTTGTTGTTGGCCATTGTTGCTGTGGCTGTGGTTTTGCTCACGGGCTGTATCGATGCAGAAGAGGCGTTCGAACACGTCGATGGCAGTCTCTTGGCGCTGATATTTGGGATGCTGGCGGTCGGCGCTGCCTTGGATCATTCGGGGGCTGTTGCGCTCATTGGCAATGGTCTTGCGCCGTTTATGGCCGATCTGCCGCCCTATGTCGTGGTCTTTGCAGTCTACACGCTGTCGATGGTTCTGACCGAATTGGTGTCGAATAATGCAGTCGGTGTGGTGATGACGCCCATCGCGATCGGCCTCGCCAATGCGATCGGTGTGGACCCTCGGCCCTTGGTCGTTGCGGTCATGGTCGCCGCTTCGGCGAGCTTCTCGACACCCATCGGATACCAGACCAACACGCTCGTTTACGGTCCCGGTGGCTATAAGTTTTCGGACTTCCTAAAGGTCGGTGTGCCCCTTAACGCATCTCTTGCCTTCTTATGTTCCGCGATCATCCCGTTGATCTGGCCGCTCTGAGGCTTGCAGCCAGCCGCCTGACTGACATATAGAGACGCGAACTGTCCGATAGACTGAAAAGAGGTCCCCATGGCCGGCCATAGTAAATGGGCTAACATCCAACACCGCAAAGGGCGTCAAGACGCTGCGCGGTCCAAAATGTTCTCCAAATTTTCCAAAGAGATCACCGTAGCCGCAAAGATGGGCGACCCTGATCCTGATAAAAACCCGCGTCTGCGTCTGGCGATCAAAGCTGCGAAATCGCAGTCCATGCCTAAAGACGTAATCGAACGCGCGATTAAGAAATCGCAGATGGGTGATGGCGACGATTACACCGAAATCCGTTACGAAGGCTACGGCCCGAACGGCATCGCGATCATCGTTGAGGCGTTGACCGACAACGTGAACCGCACCGCATCGAACGTGCGTTCGACCTTCACCAAAGGTGGCGGCAACCTCGGCACCACGGGCTCGGTATCCTTTATGTTCGATCGCGTGGGCGAAATCACCTATCCGGCATCCGTTGGCGATGCGGACACCGTGATGATGGCTGCAATCGAAGCTGGCGCTGACGACGTGGAATCCGATGAGGACGGCCACTGGGTCTATTGCGCGATGGAAAACCTCTCTGAGGTGTCCGAAGCTCTTGAGGCCGAACTCGGCGAAGCGACCGAAGCGAAACTGATCTGGAAACCGCAGAACCGCACCGATGTGGATCTCGAAACGGCTCAGAAGCTGATGAAGTTGATCGACACGCTCGAAGACGACGATGACGTTCAGACCGTCACCGCGAACTTTGACGTGCCAGAAGATGTGGCTGCTCAGCTCGGTTAATCCTTGGGATCATCCCTGATTTACGGCGCCTTCGGGCGCCGTTTTCATTTAGATCGTTTGTTTCGCCGCTGTGCGGATCGAAGCCGTCAGACCAGCCAGCGGTTTCGCAACCAGACGGTTCACTTGCCAATGTAGCGGGGTGAGAAGGGGACGCTCTGGCGAGAGGTCAACCAGTTTACCCTCAGCGATCAACCCATCAATCAACGCCGCAGGGTTCATGCCCCAGCCCATGCCCAAAAGGCTCGCGTCGACAAAGGCGCTCGACGATGGGACGAGGTGGGTGTTCAACGGCACCCGTTTCCCGACCATCATCTCCACCCAGCGGTTTTGCAGCGCGTCCTTGGCGTTGAATGTCAGGGCAGGGGCGGTCGCGAGCGCCTCGGCCGTGACGCCGTTCGGGAAATGCTGAAGGACAAAGGTTGGGCTCGCAGTCGCGCGGTAGGTCAACGCGCCGAGGGGAAAACTATCGCAGCCCTGAACGGGGCCAGCCTCGCCTGTGATGGCGGCAGAGACTTCGCCTTTGCGCAGCCAATCGGCAGAGTGGTCCTGATCGTCGATCAAGAGGTCGAACAGCATGGGATGGTCGGCAATAGCAGGCAAAAACCACGTGGCGAGGCTATCCGCGTTAACTGCAACCCGCAGCCGCGCGGGGGCCGTCGTTTGTCCGATGTCGGCAGCCAATGCCGTCTCCAAAATCGTGAGGTCATCAAAGTGCCGCGCCAATCGCGCGCCCGTCGGTGTCGCGGTGCAGGGAGTGCCGCGTTGAATCAATGTGGTTCCAATACGGTCCTCAAGTGCCTTGATCCGTTGCGAAATTGCGGATGGCGTGACGCCCAACGTATGGGCCGCGGCGTCAAAGGCACCTAATCGGATCACGGCAGAGAGCGCGGAGAGTTGGGCAGGATCATACATTAGCAACATTAATTCTAACTCAGATTATTTAATTTGATTAATCCTGTTGTGCCGCGCTAGGTCAACCCCATGGAATATTGGATCGGACTTCGAACAGGTATCGCGCTCATCCTCGTAATTGGGGCGCAGAATGCCTTTGTGCTGCGGCAAGGACTGCGGCGGGAACATGTCTTGGCGGTGGTTGCGACCTGCGCCTTGTCGGACGCTGTGTTAATCGCGGCGGGCGTTGCAGGGATCGGCGCGGCGGTGGATGCCCTGCCGTGGCTTATGCCACTGTTGCGCTGGGGTGGTGTCGCGTTTCTGGGATGGTATGGCGCGCGTTCGTTCCTGTCCGCATGGCGTGGCGGGGCGGTCATGACCGCGGGCGACGGCGACCGCGTTCCGCTGGCAAAGGTCATGCTGACCTGCCTCGCGTTCACGTGGCTGAACCCGCATGTCTACCTCGACACGGTGGTGCTGATCGGCAGCCTATCGGCGCAATTCGAAGGCCGTGAATGGGTCTTTGGGGCGGGCGCGATGTCGGGGTCTGTCCTCTTTTTCACCACGCTTGGCTATGGCGCACGGCTACTGGCGCCTGTGTTTGAGCGACCCATGGCGTGGCGTATCCTTGATACCTGCGTGGGGCTTTTGATGTGGTCTGTGGCCGCAACATTGATCTTCGCAGACATGTGATCAAATCCACTTGCGGCGGTCAGCGCGCAGGTTCATGAAGGTGAAATGACAGTTTCATCACCCTCTCAGGATCGGCCCGTTCAGGGCGTGTTGTGGATGCTTGCCACGGGCTTTTGCTTTGTCGTGGTGAACGTGATCGTGCGCTATCTGGGCGAGGACCTCCCCGCCGCGCAAAGTGCATTCATCCGTTTCGCGTGGAGCTTTGTATTCCTCGTCCCAACGCTCGGGCCTTACCTCAAGGGCGGAATCGGTGCGCGGGCATGGCAGCTCTTTGGTCTACGCGGGGCTCTGCATACGGTCGCGATTATCCTGTGGTTCTTTGCCATGGCGCGTATCCCGATGGCCGAAGTTACGGCGATTGGCTATCTGAACCCGATTGTGGTGACGGTAGGTGCGGCGCTTCTCTTAGGCGAAGGGTTTGCTCGACGTCGTATGATCGCGATTGGTGTTGCCCTGATAGGGGCGTTGATCGTGATCCGCCCTGGTATGCGCGAAATCCAAATCGGCCACCTGTCCCAGCTGGGCGCAGCGTTCTCGTTTGGCCTATCCTATCTTGTGGCCAAACAGCTGAGCGGGATCGCCCCTGCGGGTGTCGTTGTGGCGATGCTGTCGGGGGTGGTGACGATCTGCCTCGCACCGATCGCAATTGTTGTCTGGGAACCCGTAGAGCTGCATCAGGTCATGTGGCTGGGCGGCGTCGCTGTGTTTGCCTCTGCGGCGCACTACTGCATGACCAAGGCATTTGCCTCTGCCCCAATGACGGTCACGCAACCTGTGACTTTCCTCCAGCTTGTCTGGGCGAGCATCTTTGGTGCGGTTCTCTTTGGTGAGGCCGTTGATCCCTTTGTTCTGGCAGGCGGGGCGCTCATCATCGGGGCGATCAGCTATATGACATGGCGCGAGGCGCAATTACGGCGCAAGGTGACGCCAGTTGTGAACCAGACAAAGGTTTAAACGAAAAACGCCGGCCCAATGGACCGGCGTTTTGCTGTCTTGCAGAGGCTCTTAGCGGCTCAGGCGCGTTAGAACCGAAGCTTCGGTCACTTGCCCAATGGCGGTGCCATTCTCAACGACCGTCAGGACCTTGTCCGTTTGAAGCTGTGCGATGATCTGGCGGATTGGCAGTTCAGCGTCGATCTCAACGCCGTCGCCTGATCCAGTGGTCATCACATCACGTGCGGTCAGAACGCCGAGCGGGTTCATATGCGCGACAAAGTCTTGCACGTAATCGTCGACAGGGTTCGCGATGATCTCGCGGGCGGTGCCGATCTGAACGATGCGGCCACCCTCCATCAGGGCGATGCGGTTGCCGATTTTGAACGCTTCATCAAGGTCGTGCGACACAAAGATGATTGTCCGTTTCAGCTTGGCCTGTAGGTCGAGGAGTTCGTCCTGCAGCTTTGCACGGATCAGAGGATCGAGTGCCGAGAAGGGTTCGTCCATCAACAGGATCGGGGCTTCGGTCGCAAAGGCGCGGGCGAGGCCGACGCGCTGCTGCATACCGCCCGATAGTTCGCCTACCTTGCGTTCAGCCCAGTCCGCCAGACCGACAAGTTCGAGCTGCGCATCGACGGCCGCTTTGCGCTGTGCAGGCGTTTGTCCAGCAAGCTCCAGCCCGAGGCCGACGTTTTCACGAACGGTCCGCCACGGCAGAAGGCCGAACTGCTGGAACACCATCGCAACGCGGGTCTGGCGGATATGGCGCAGGTCTGCCGGTTTGGCGTGGGTCACATCAACGAGGCCATTGCCGTCCGACACCCGAACACAGCCGCGCACCACGGGGTTCAACCCGTTCACAGCGCGCAGAAGCGTGGATTTGCCAGACCCAGAGAGGCCCATCAGGACGAGGATTTCACCCTCAGCTACGGTGAGCGAACAGTTATGCACGCCGAGGACCTGACCCGTGCTGGCCTGAATGTCGCCACGGGTCTGACCTTGGTCCATGAGGGGCAGGGCACGGTCGGGTTGATCGCCGAAAACGATGGAAACGTTGTCGAATTCTACTGCGGTTTTGGCCATTATTTACGCTCCATCCGCAGCATGCGGTCTAGGATGATGGCCACGACCACAATCACGAACCCAGATTCAAAGCCGAGGTCGGTGCGCACCTGACCCAGCGCACGCAGCACTGGAACGCCCAGACCATTTGCGCCCACGAGCGCGGCAACAACAACCATCGACAGCGACAGCATGATGGTTTGGTTCAGACCTGCCATGATCTGCGGCAGGGCAGAGGGGAGTTCGACCTTCCACAGTACCTGACGGTTCGTCGCGCCAAAGGCACGCGCCGCTTCGAGGAGCGCTTGCGGGGTCGACGAAATGCCAAGGTGGGTCAGACGGATCGGTGCAGGCAGAACAAAGATCACGGTCGCCAAGAGACCCGGAACGGTGCCGATGCCAAAGAACACGATCGCGGGGATCAGATAGACGAACGCGGGCAGCGTCTGCATCAGGTCGAGCACAGGCGTCATGAAACGGTAGGATTTGGGGTTGTGGGCAGCGAAAATGCCAAGCGGCACACCAATTGCCATACAGACGAGGCAAGACGACAAGACCAGCGTGAGGCTCTCAAGGGTTTCGTCCCAATATTCTTGGTTCAGAATAAAGAGGAACCCGACAGCGATCAGAACACAGGTCTTCCAATTGCGCTGAAGCACCCATGTCAGCGCGACAAAGGCACCGATGATCACGATAGGGTGCGGGTATTCCAGAACGGCAAGGATGGCTTCAATCAACCAATCCATCACCGCAGAAATCCAGTCAAATACGAATTCGAAATTGTCTTGTAGCCAATCGAAAACGGTCTTCGCAGCTTTCCCTACAGGGATTTTGCTGCCCAGCTCTCCGTCCGCCATCGATTGCCAAAACTCACCTAAACTAATCACCCAAACCTCCTTTGAAATGCAGCGACAGGTCTTTGCCTGTTTGAGGGAAACAGAAAGGCCCCGATCAACGGGGCCTTTCGTTTGGTCGGGATTAGTAGCCGAATGCAGCCGAAACAGCTGCAGCAGCGTCGCCGCCGTCAGCGGTGGTCACACCGTCAACCCATGCCATAACGGCATCTTTGTTTGCCTGCAGCCAAGCCATGGTTGCTTCATCCGGATCAGCGCCTTCGTCGAGGATCTGGCCCATGATGCCGTTTTCCATGTCGAGGGTGAACGAAATCTGGCTGAAGAGTTTGCCAGTGTTCGGGCACTCTTCGGCATAGCCAGCGCGTGCGAGGGTCTGAACGGTGCCGATACCGCCAAAGAACTCTTCACCACCCGGCAGGTAGGACAGTTCAAAGTTTGCGTTCATCGGGTGCGGTGCCCAGCCGAGGAAGACAACGTCTTCTTGCTTGTCATAAGCGCGAGCAACCTGAGCCAGCATGCCCTGTTCGGACGATTCGATGACCTCCATGCCTTCGAGGCCAGAACCCGCTTTTTCGGTCAGCGAGACGAGGTAGGTGTTACCTTCGTTGCCCGGCTCGATGCCGTAGATTTTGCCGTCGAGCGACTCAGCGAATTTGTTGATGTCAGCGAAAGACTGCAGACCTTTTTCAAAGGTGTAGGTCGGAACGGCCAGCGTGTAGACGGTGCCTTCGAGGTTCGTTGCAAGAACGTCGATGGTTTTGTCAGCCAGATATGGGTCCAGAACGCCCGACTGAGCAGGGATCCAAGCACCGAGGAAGATGTCCAGATCACCCGAGGACAGCGACGCGTAGGTCACTGGAACCGAGAGAATCTTTACGTCTACGTCGTAGCCCAGTGCTTCGAGAACGTGCTTGGACGCAGAGGTGGTGGTGGTGATGTCGGTCCAGCCCACATCGGACATGTTTACGGTGCCGCAATCGGCAAGCACAGGTGCGGCTGCACAAATGGCAAGCACGGACAGAGCAGATTTGAGTTTCATGTTGGTCTCCCGTTGGTGATGGTTTTTTGTTGATTGACGAGTCAATAAACAACCACCTAGTTTCACGTGGCAAGCTATTTTGGATGAAAAGATGCCCAAGCTCGGGATGGAACCTATACGCCGCGCCGCTTTGGTTAAAGCCACGATTGATGAAATCGGGGCAAACGGGTCGTTGGATGTAACGGTTAGCCAGATCGCGAAACGTGCGGGTATGTCATCGGCACTTGCACACCACTACTTCGGTGGAAAAGAACAGATATTTCTGGCTGCAATGCGACACACTTTATCCGTTTACGCCGCGGAAGTTCGCGGTGCGCTGATTATGGCTGACACGCCGCGCGAACGGCTGGAGGCGATCATTCGGGCAGGATTCGGAACGTCGAACTTCCGCCGCGAGGTGATTGCTGCTTGGCTTAATTTTTACGTTCTTGCCCAAACTTCGAGCGAAGCGAAAAGGCTGCTGACGATCTACCAGCGCCGTTTGCACGCGAATCTCATGTTTAACCTGCGCCCGCTTTTGGGCGATGACGCGCAGGATGCAGCCTATCGGATCGGCGGATTGATCGACGGTATCTATCTGCGCGAAGCCCTCACCATAACGAAAACCAGCAGCAAAGCCGCGACCAAACATGTGCTTGCTGCACTTGATCTCGAACTAGGGAAAACGAAATGACCAAGCCGAATATTTTGATCATTATGGTCGACCAGTTAAACGGTACTTTGTTCCCTGACGGCCCTGCAGAGTGGCTCCATGCGCCGAACCTCAAGGCGCTCGCTGCGCGGTCCACGCGTTTCAAAAACACTTATACGGGCTCTCCGCTCTGCGCGCCTGCGCGGGCCTCGTTCATGGCGGGCCAATTGCCGAGCCGCACCCGTGTCTATGACAACGCCGCTGAATATGCGTCGGACATCCCGACCTATGCGCACCACCTGCGTCGCGCGGGCTATCAAACGACCCTCTCGGGCAAAATGCACTTTGTCGGTCCCGACCAGATGCACGGGTTTGAAGAACGCCTGACCACGGACATCTATCCCGCCGATTTTGGCTGGACCCCTGACTACCGCAAACCCGGTGAGCGGATTGACTGGTGGTATCACAACATGGGCTCCGTCACGGGTGCTGGCGTTGCCGAGATTTCCAACCAGATGGAATATGACGACGAAGTTGCCTTTAACGCGACCAAGAAACTCTATGATCTGTCGCGCGGTCTTGATGATCGTCCGTGGATGATGACCGTGTCGTTCACCCACCCGCACGACCCCTATGTTGCACGTAAGAAATACTGGGACCTCTACGAGGATTGCGAGCATCTGGAACCGACGGTTCCGACGATCCCCTACGAGGACCTCGACCCGCACAACAAACGTCTGATGGACGCAAACGATTGGCGCAACTTTGACATCACTGACGAGAACGTACGCCGCTCGCGTCGGGCGTATTTCGCGAACATCTCTTATCTAGACGATAAGATTGGCGAAATTCTCGACGTGCTCAAACGCACTCGCATGGACGACAACACCATCGTGTTCTTTGTCTCGGATCACGGGGATATGCTGGGCGAACGCGGTATGTGGTTCAAGATGTCCTTCTTCGAAGGGTCCGCCCGCGTGCCCCTGATGATCGCTGCCCCGCAGATGGAACCGGGTCTGGTCGAAACGCCCGTTTCCACCATCGACGTTTGCCCCACCATGTGTGACCTCGCAGGCGTCAGCATGGATGAGGTGATGCCGTGGACCGATGGGCAGAGCCTTGTGTCCTTGGGGCAGGGTGGTCAGCGCACCGAACCCGTTCTGATGGAATACGCCGCCGAAGGGTCCTATGCGCCCCTCGTGTCCATTCGTGAAGGCGACTACAAATACACCCGTTGTGCACTGGACCCAGATCAGCTGTTCAACCTCGCGACCGATCCGAACGAATTGACCAACCTCGCCGATGATCCCGCTCACGCCGACGTCCTTGCGGATCTAAAGGCGAAATCGCTGGCGCGTTGGGACCTTGACCGCTTTGACGCGGCTGTGCGCGAAAGCCAAGCCCGCCGTTGGGTCGTCTATGAAGCGCTTCGCAATGGGGCCTACTTCCCATGGGATTACCAACCGCTGCGGCTCGCGTCTGAACAATACATGCGCAACCACATGGACCTGAACGTTCTTGAAGAGAACAAGCGCTTCCCCCGTGGGGAATGACCGCTTTTTCTTTGCTACCGAAATACTCCCAACGGAGGCCGAATGATGCCCTATGATACCCAACCCACCGCAAGCCATTTCATCGATGGTCAATATGTCGAAGACACCGCAGGCGAGCTGATCGAAGTCATCTACCCCGCGACAGGTAAGGTGATTGCCCGTGTCCATGCGGCTACGCCAGAGATCGTCGAACGTGCGATTGCCTCGGCAAAACGGGCGCAGGCAGAGTGGGCCGCGATGACGGGCACAGAGCGCGGTCGTATTTTGCGCCGTGCGGCGGATATCATGCGGGATCGGAACTACGATCTGTCTGTTCTGGAAACCTATGACACGGGCAAACCCCTGTCCGAGACGACGATTGCTGACGCGACCTCTGGCGCGGATGCGTTGGAATATTTCGGCGGTCTGGCTGGGTCGCTGACGGGCGAACATATCCCTCTCGGCGGGGGTGATTTCGTCTATACCCGCCGCGAGGCTCTGGGCGTTTGCGTTGGCATCGGCGCATGGAATTATCCGACCCAAATCGCTTGCTGGAAAGGCGCGCCTGCATTGGCATGTGGCAACACGATGGTCTTTAAGCCGTCCGAAACCACGCCGCTCTGCGCACTCAAAGTTGCGGAAATCCTGCATGAGGCGGGCGCACCTGCAGGCGTTTATAACGTGATCCAAGGTCTGGGCGCCGTCGGTGCGCAACTGGTCACTGACCCGCGCGTGGCCAAAGTTTCGCTCACAGGGTCGGTGCCGACAGGGCAAAAAGTCTATGCCGCCGCTGCCGCAGGTATGAAGCATGTCACGATGGAGTTGGGCGGGAAATCCCCTCTCATCATCTTTGACGATGCCGATCTGGAAAGCGCGATCTCCGGCGCGATCAATGCGAACTTTTATTCGACGGGGCAGGTCTGTTCGAATGGCACCCGTGTGTTCGTCCAGAAGGGCATCAAAGAGGCGTTTCTGAAACGTCTGGCGGAACGCATGGATGACGCTGTCATTGGTGACCCGCTGCAAATCGAAACGACGATCGGGCCGATGTCGAACGAACGTCAGTTGGGTATCGTCGAAAGCTACATTCAGAAAGGCATCGAAGAGGGCGCGCGTCTGGTTAAAGGCGGCAAACGCATCGGCAACGAAGGGTTTTATATCGAACCCGCGCTCTTTGCCGATGTGACCGACGATATGACCATCGCCCGCGAGGAAATCTTTGGTCCTGTTCTGTCTGTCCTTGATTTCGAGACTGAGGAAGACGTCATGGCCCGTGCCAACGACACCGAATTCGGATTGGCGGCGGGCGTCTTTACGTCTGACCTGACCCGTGCGCATCGCGTCGTCGCAGGGTTTGAGGCAGGCACCTGCTACATCAACACCTACAATCTCGCACCAGTGGAGGCTCCGTTCGGCGGTTCTAAACTGTCCGGCGTTGGGCGCGAGAACTCCAAAGTGGCGATCAATCACTATTCCGAAGTGAAGACCGTCTACGTGTCCATGAACAAATGCGAGGCGCCATTCTAATGCAGGCTGAATATGTAATCGTTGGCGCGGGAAGCGCTGGCTGCGCCATGGCCTATCGATTGGCCGAGGCGGGCAAGTCGGTCATCGTCGTAGAATTCGGCGGCACCGATGCTGGCCCGTTCATTCAGATGCCCGCAGCGCTGTCCTATCCAATGAACATGGGGCTCTATGACTGGGGTTTCCAGACAGAGCCTGAACCGCATCTGGGTGGGCGCGTCATGGCGACGCCGCGTGGTAAGGTCATTGGTGGATCGTCCTCGATCAATGGGATGATCTACGTCCGCGGTCACGCCAAAGACTACGATCACTGGGCTGAAAGCGGTGCGCATGGATGGTCTTATGCCGATGTGCTGCCCTATTTTAAGCGGATGGAGAACTGGCATGACGGTGGTCATGGTGGTGACGCGTCATGGCGCGGGAACTCTGGCCCGCTGCATGTGACCCGTGGTCCGCGCACGAACCCTCTGACCCGCGCCTTTGTCGAGGCTGGTCGTCAGGCGGGTTATCCTGTGACGGGCGATTATAACGGCGAACAACAAGAGGGCTTTGGCCCGTTTGACAGCACCATTTGGCAAGGGCGCCGCTGGTCGGCTGCAAACGCCTACCTCAAACCCGCGATTGCAACGGGGCGTGTGACGGTCGTCAAAGGTCTGGCCGAAAAGGTCGTGATTGAAAACGGTCGGGCGACGGGCGTTCAGATCAACAAAGGCAACGGGTCCGAAGTGATCTCTGCCATGAACGAGGTGATTATTGCGGCCTCGTCGATCAACTCGCCAAAGCTGTTGATGTTGTCAGGCATCGGGCCTGCCGCGCACCTTGCCGAGCATGGTATTGATGTGGTTGCGGATCGTGCGGGCGTTGGTCAGAACCTGCAGGATCACCTTGAAATGTATATTCAGGTGGCGGCGACCCAACCTGTGAGCCTCTACAAATACTGGAACCTGTTCTGGAAAGGGATCATTGGCGCGCAGTGGCTGCTGACGAAAAAGGGCCTAGGCGCGTCAAACCAGTTTGAAAGTGCGGCTTTTGTGCGGTCGGCTGCTGGCGTGGATTACCCCGATATCCAGTATCACTTCTTGCCCATCGCCGTTCGCTACGATGGTAAGGCCGCTGCCGAAGGGCACGGGTTCCAAGCACACGTCGGCCCGATGCGGTCGCCGTCACGCGGGTCGGTGACGCTGCGGTCGGCGGACCCGAAGGATAAGCCGAAAATCCTGTTCAACTACATGTCGCACGAAAAGGACTGGGCCGACTTCCGCACCGCGATCCGCCTCACGCGCGAGATTTTTGCTCAGGATGCATTCAAACCTTACGCAGGCAAGGAAATCCAACCAGGCAAAGACTGTCAGACCGATGATGAGCTGGACGGGTTCACCCGCGAACACGTTGAATCGGCCTACCATCCCTGTGGTACCTGTAAGATGGGTGACCGAAACGATCCGATGGCGGTTGTGGACCACGAATGTCGTGTCATCGGCGTTGATGGTTTGCGCGTGGCCGACAGTTCGATCTTCCCGCGGATCACCAACGGGAACCTCAACTCTCCGTCGATTATGACAGGCGAAAAGGCGGCGGATCATATCCTTGGTCGGACACCGCTCCCTGCTGAGAACGCAGAGCCGTGGATCAATCCGAATTGGGAAACATCCCAGCGATAAAAGGAAAGGGCCGCATCACGCGGCCCTTTGTCTTAGAAGGTTTCGAGGTAGAGCGTCGCGTCGCAATATTCCCCGTTATAGGTGCCGACCCAAACGTCGAGGTAGCCATCGCTGCCGCTGATGCGGATTTTGGGATCAGCCTGACCGTTGCTGTCGTCGTCATAATACCAGTTCGCATTGGCATCATTGACCAATAGCATCGCGTCGCAGTTGCTGAGCACGCTGATTTCAACGTCGAAGCCGCCCATTTTATAGAGGTCGAAGCTAAAGTCTGGCGCGGTCATCACATAGCCAGAGTTGTTCTTGAAACCGCAGGATTGCAGGTTGTTGTCACCACCTGCGACAACGCTGAATTGACGCGCGGAATAAAGATCCGAACCTGAATACCGATATTCGGCGCCGTATTGGTTATAGTCCGGACATGCCGAAGCAGCAGTCGACATGGCCGTGAAGATCGCGGCGCTGATAAGCGTTCCAAGGTGTTGCACAGGTCTTCTCCGTCTGTTGGACCTCACGAGGGTCAATTCCATCCATGGGACAACTCTACGCGATAATTCGTTATTTTGTAGTGATTTCAATCAAAAGGACTGAATTAATTCTCATTAAGCAGCTTGAGATTGCAAAGTGCAGTAGAATGTTAAACTCGTTCCCGTTTATTGATTTTGGTCAAAGTGAGGGGGCTGCGCGGGGCCTAGGTTGAATCGAAACCTGAGGAAAGGGACTACTATGTCGAACACACCGCACCGCCTGAACGAAGAATTTCCAGCCCAGATTGATGCGCTGCACGCGCTGAAACAATCTGATGCGCATTTCGCGAAAACCGTTGATCGCTATGAAGAGGTGAATGACAAAATCCACCTCGCAGAGACCAACGTCGAACCCGCGGATGACATGTTCATCATCGAGATGCGTAAAGAGCGCATGAAGCTCAAGGACGAGATCGCAGCGGCGCTCAAAGCTGCGGCAACAGCCTAATCAGATGGGGCGGCGCGAGGGTGCCGCCCTTTTTATTCGACCTGATAGGGCAGAACGGCGCGATGGTCCGGATCGACCGTTAGGCGACGTTCAAGCGGTGGCACGGATCGCTGGTGACAATCGCGACGGTCACAAATCCGGCAAGAAATCCCGATGGGCTCAAAGGCGGCGGCTGTGTCGATATCCATGTGATCGGCATAGACCAGCGCGCGCGCATGTTTCACCTCGCACCCCAGACCGATTGCAAAGCGGCGGGTGGGCGCGTGGAACGATCCCCCCGATTTCGTCGTGTCGCGGGCGAGGCAGAAATAGCGAACACCGTCGGGCGTTTCGGCCAACTGGCGCAGCCAACGGTTCGGGTTTTCAAACGCGCGGTGCACGTTCCAGAGCGGACAGGCCCCGCCGTATCGTGCGAATTGCAGTGTGGTGGCAGAGTGGCGTTTGGTAATCGTGCCTGCGGGGTCCACACGGACAAAGAAGAACGGGATGCCCTTGGCTCCTGGTCTTTGCAGGGTCGATAGTCGGTGCGCTACCTGTTCGAGCGAAGCGCCAAACCAATCTGCCAACCGTTCGAGGTCGTGCCGTGTTTCTTGGGCGGCCTCAAGGAACCGTCCATAGGGCATGAGTGCAGCGCCTGCGAAATAGTTCGCAAGACCAACTTTGGCGATGGATCGTGCCTCGGGCGATTGGAACCGCGCAAGGTCGAGCGTGGCCTCGATCAGTTGATCTTTGGTCAGAAGCGCGAGCTGTAAGAGCAGTTGGAAGGTCTGCGTGCCTTCGGCTGCGCGACGCGACAGGGTCAGAGTGCGGGTGGCGGCATCGTAATGACGAATAACCTCGGTATCATCGAACCGCACGGTGACGCCGCGCCCTTCAAGCGTCTTGATGGCAGACTCGCGGATTGGCAGGTCGCCAGAATTGAGAGCAAAGTTCTCAGCCGCGCGGTCCACGGCGTCGATGTAGTTGTCGCAGTAGTGAAAGAAGTCTCGTACTTCTTCCCAAGGGGAAGGTTGCAGGCGGGCATCTTCGCGGCCCAAAGCCTCATCCAATGAGGCAAGCCGTTCGTGGGTCTGGCGGTAGGCCGCGTGCAGATCCAGCAGCGCCCGCGCCATTGTCGGCGCGTTGGAGGCCACCAATCGCAGGTCCGCGACCGACGGGGCAGAGCCCGTGAACACAGGGTCAGCCAACGCCTCTCGCATGTCAGAGATCAGGCGTGCCTCGTCGCCAGATTGCAATTCGGTCACGTCAAAACCGAACTCTTGGGCCAGTGACAGAACCACCGCCGTCGATACGGGGCGATTGTTGTTTTCCATCTGGTTCAGATAGGGCAGGGACACGCCCAGTTTTTCGGCAAAGGTCTTTTGCGTCAGCCCCAGTCGCCCGCGCAATTCACGCAGTTTCACACCAGCATAGAGTTTCTGGACAGCCATAGGGCACCTTTGCAGAATAGAGTTCCTGCAAAGTTACGTTTGCAAACTCAATCCAGCAAGTCCGAACCGATGCGGCGGTCACGATAAATTACGAGGATGATCGACAGAAGTGAAAGCGAAGCGCTGATCAGCATGATGATCAGTAGGGGCACTTCGCGTTGCGTAGGGTCGAGGAGCGATCCCGCAAGTGCCGACAGTCCCGCACCGCCTGCCATCATGATAGCAGCACCAAGGCCAGACGCAGTTCCTGCGAGGTGCGGACGCACCGAGAGCGATCCCGATGTGGCGTTCGGCATCGTCAGGCCGTTGCCGAGGCCCATAACGGTGGTGAAGCCGAAGAACACGAAAGGATGCGACACGACTGTCGTTGTAACGATCAACGCGGCGATGAGGCCTGTGACTGTGATCGAGCAGCCAAAGAGCGCGAGTTTGTTGATCCCCAGTTTGACCGAGTAGCGACCCGACAAGAAGTTCCCAAAGAGATAACCGATCGACGGCGCGCCGAGGGCAACCCCCGTCATGGAGGGCGACAGTTCAAACACGGTTCCCGCTACAAACGACGCCCCACCGAGGAGTGCATAGAACGCACCCGAGCAAAATGCGGTGCATGCGACGTAGCCCCAAAACCGTACTGAGCGGAACAGTTCGGGATAGGTTTTGATCTGGTCGCGGAACTTCATCCCGGTGCCTTTGGCGGTTTCGCCTAGGTCGAAATAGGTCAGGGCAAAGACGCCGATGCCAGCGGCAAGGAGGAAGGCAAAGGCCGATTGCCAGCCAAAGGCCTGATCCAAAACACCGCCAATCACAGGGCCGAGCATCGGTACGAGCGCCATACCCATTGTCACATATCCAAGTTTCGATGCTGCCTGATCTGCAGGATATATGTCACGTACGACTGCGCGGCTGAGTGCCATGCAAGATGCGACAGAGGCTTGGAGCATACGGAAGCCTAAGAACACCCAGACGTTCGAGGCAAGGATACCGCCGAAGGTCGCGATGACAAACAGGCCGAGTGAGATGAGCAGAACAGGCCGCCGCCCGTAGCGATCCGACATCGGGCCGATGATCAGCTGCAAAAGCGCCGTCATGATAAAGTAGCCGGAAACGGCGAACTGCATCACGCTGTAATCTGTGCCGAAATACACTGTCATACCGTTCAGGGATGGCAGAAAGATCGACATGGTGAGCGCGGACATGCCGGCCAATAAAACCAGCGTCAGCGTATGGGGCGGGGTGGTGCGGTCCAAAATCTTGACCGATTGATCAATGCTCATGGTGGATTGGCTACGCCCAAAACCCGCCCCTGTCTATCTGCAAAGTTGACGGATGATCTGTGCGAAAGGGACGAGCAGATCGGTTGCGAAAAGTTAGCTGATTTGCAAATGCAAAGTCTTGCTAATCCAACTATTTGCAAATTTGCCCGATTTCATTTGTCGCGCAATAATCTTTCACATACGGTCCCGCTAACGACCTGTCGGAGGGGACCCCAGATGAAAGATATCCTGCAAGAACTCGAAGGCCGTCGCGAAGTTGCGCGGCTTGGTGGTGGTCAAAAGCGGATTGATGCACAACATTCTAAAGGCAAGCTGACCGCGCGCGAGCGTATCGAGTTGCTGCTAGACGAAGGTAGCTTTGAAGAATTTGACATGTTCAAAGCGCACCGCTGCACCGACTTCGGTATGCAGGAACAGCAAATGCCGGGTGACGGCGTTGTTACGGGCTGGGGCACCATCAATGGCCGTATGGTCTATGTGTTCTCTCAGGACTTCACCGTATTTGGCGGCTCACTCTCTGAAACTCACGCTGAAAAGATCTGCAAAATCATGGATATGGCGATGCAAAACGGCGCGCCAGTTATCGGTCTGAACGATTCTGGCGGTGCACGTATCCAAGAGGGTGTTGCCTCGCTCGCTGGTTATGCGGACGTGTTCCAGCGTAACATCATGGCGTCGGGTGTTGTTCCGCAGATCTCTGTGATCATGGGGCCGTGCGCGGGTGGTGCGGTGTATTCGCCTGCGATGACCGACTTCATCTTTATGGTGCGTGACAGCTCTTACATGTTCGTAACCGGCCCTGACGTGGTTAAGACCGTGACGAATGAAGTTGTGACCGCAGAAGAGCTTGGCGGTGCATCGACTCACACCAAGAAATCGTCGGTCGCGGATGGCGCGTTTGAAAACGATGTTGAGGCATTGGCCGAAGTGCGTCGTCTGGTAGACTTCCTGCCGCTCAACAACCGCGAAAAGCCGCCCGTTCGTCCGTTCTTTGATGAAGTGGACCGTGTGGAGGAATCGCTGGATACTCTTATCCCCGATAACCCGAACACGCCTTACGACATGAAAGAGCTGATCGGCAAAATCGCGGACGAAGGCGACTTCTTCGAAATTCAGGCCGATTACGCAAAGAACATCCTGACAGGCTTTATCCGCATGGAAGGCCAGACTGTGGGCGTTGTTGCGAACCAGCCGATGGTTCTGGCGGGCTGCCTCGATATCGACTCGTCCCGCAAAGCTGCGCGTTTCGTGCGCTTCTGTGATGCGTTTGAAATTCCGATCCTGACGCTGGTCGACGTTCCGGGCTTCTTGCCGGGCACCAGCCAAGAATACAACGGCGTCATCAAACACGGCGCGAAACTGCTGTTCGCATACGGCGAAGCGACCGTCCCGAAAGTGACCGTTATCACCCGCAAGGCCTACGGCGGTGCTTATGACGTTATGGCGTCGAAACACCTGCGCGGTGACTTCAACTACGCTTGGCCGACTGCGGAAATCGCGGTGATGGGTGCTAAGGGCGCAGTTGAGATCCTGTATCGCAACGAACTGGGCGATCCTGACAAAATCGCGGCACGGACCAAAGACTATGAGGACCGTTTTGCAAACCCATTCGTGGCTGCAGAAAAAGGCTTTATCGACGAGGTCATCCAGCCCCGTTCGACCCGCCGCCGCGTGACCCGCGCGTTCGCTTCGCTTCGCAATAAGAAGCTGACGAACCCGTGGAAGAAACACGACAACATTCCGCTCTGATTTCAGGGCGGAAGTAGGGGATATGGCGCAAAGCCGCTGGCATACGATCCGCAACGAGGGTGTGGTTACTCACACCCGCCGCCTGCCTGCACATTTCGATGTATCGGCAGAGACGACGTTCCCGTTGCTGAGACGAGGCCGGCTTGCCACTCAAATCCGTCAGGATTTGTGGCGCGCGCTGAAAGGGCTTCGCGGCTTTTCCCCGGTTGTCGAGGTCCGCACACAAGAGGGAGGACTTGTTGTGCGGGCCGGAGGATCGGTGGCGGGACCGTTTCCTGCCACCACCACTCAGTCGGTCATTGCTGATCTGCTGGCCGATACGACGAAAAGAGCGCGCTGGGTGGCGCGGTCGCAAATCACTCAGTCGGAGGTGTGATCCGACCATGGGAGGGACACAGGTGATCTTTGGTGCACTCATTCTAGCAGGGAACTTGGCTGTTCCAGCGGTAGCGGAAGACTTCGCTATGCCGTCTGGCCTGTCTGTGAGCCTGCATGAAGTGATTGCCGAAGAGGGCCTGACGCGGTTCCGCTTTATCGCGCCTGCGATTGCCGACCTCGACTACGCTGATGTGTCCGCTGACATTGCGACGCTCTGCGAGACGGTCGCGATTCCCTCACTCGACGAGGGTGTAGAGCAGGTTGTGATCTCACTTTCGGCGGAAATTGTCCCGTTTGGAGAGACCGCACCCGAAATAACCCAGTTCTTTGACCCTTTCGTGATTGAAGACGGTCGCTGCATGTGGGAGCCATTCTGATGACTCCACAATATCTTGCGAGGCTCGAACTCATCATGACCCGAATTGATGCAGGCCCGACACAGGGCGCAAATCTGCATGGCTCCCGATATGCTGGAAACGGCATTTCTGCTATCCTGACAGCAGGTTACCAAATGGTAGCCCGTAACAAGTTAGGGGAAAGCCGGAACAAATACCGGACAAACCCCATAGGCAGTGTCTGGAGCATATCATGTCTCATTCCATCAAAGCGCTCTGTGCGCTTGGACTACTCGTTGTCGTCGCAGCCTGTTCTGCCCGCCAACACCCCACTGAAACCGTCTATGTTGAGCCAGCACCGCTCTCAACAGAGCCTGTTTTCACCGGCAAATACGGCAACTAATGCGCAAACGGGACAGTCCCACGGGGCTGTCCTGACCCTCGCGCCCGTCGTTGGAGGGCGCGTGTGATGCTGAAACATCGTGGTTTCCCAGGTCGTTTCCCTGGTTCGGAATTCCAATTTGTTATTCGCCGTGCCAACCCGCGTGGCGTGACCCCTCTGACCCGCCGCGAACGTTTCCGTGACCGTAAGGCCATGGATAAACGCGTGGACGAGGCGTTTATGGCTGCCCTCTGGCACCACTTCGGCGACCAACCGTTTGAGCGCGGCAATCTGGATGCTGGCCGTCTGAGCTGGCTCTTTGGCCGCGAGGTCGTCGCTGCATATCCCGAAGACTTTGATCCAGAGAGCTATGACGCCGTTCTGCGTATCGACGTCGATAAGGCGATGGTCAGTTTCCCAGCGGTCTTTGACCCTGACAGCGATTTCTTTGAGTGAGGGTGCTGGGTTAGATGACACGGATCGGCACGATTTTGCCCATGAAGGCAGCGATTTGGCAGGAAACAGCCCATGCGGCTGCCCTGACAAATTTCGCCTTTGGCTATGGCGAAACTTCGTGCCACGCTGCCTGTGTTGAGGACGTAACCAGCAGGTCGTCCAAGACAAGCAGTCAAGACTGTTACCCTTCCCCTTGTCGGTCCGGCTTTCCCCAGACCGGATCGACTTCGGGAGAGGACCGTCTCGACCTATTTCTTACTTTGGCCTCGCCGCGCATTGCTCGTGGTCTTTTGGCGCAGAATAAAAACGAAAAGGGCAGTCACTCATGGTCAACAAAATTTGGATCGTCGCATTCGTCGCATTCGCAGGTCTCTCGGCCTGCCTTGATACCGACCTCGAACGTGGGCTTGCCGGCGCTGCCGCCGGTGCGATCACGGCAGATGCGCTCGGTGTCGATCCGGTCATTGGCGCAGCAGCGGGCGGCCTCGCTGGCGCAACCTGCGACAGCTACGCCCCGGCCTGCCGCTAACCCATTCTGCCCTTCGGGGCGTCTAAACCACCTGAACCGCCGTGGGGTGCATTGCGCCCCCACGGCGGTTTTGCATTCAAAGGACCCCAGCACATGTTCAAGAAGATCCTGATCGCCAACCGTGGCGAGATCGCATGCCGTGTCATTAAGACCGCCCGCAAGATGGGCATCAAAACGGTTGCTGTCTATTCGGACGCTGACCGTCACGCCCTGCATGTGCAGATGGCGGACGAAGCCTACCACATCGGCCCGCCGCCCGCGAACCAGTCCTACATCGTGATCGACAAGATCATGGAAGCGATCAAGGCAACGGGCGCCGAAGCGGTTCACCCTGGCTATGGCTTCCTCTCTGAGAACTCGAAATTCGCCGAGGCCCTGTCGGCTGCTGGCGTTGCGTTCATTGGACCGCCGGTTGGCGCCATCGAAGCAATGGGCGACAAGATCACTTCGAAAAAGATCGCTCAGGACGCTCAGGTGAACACTGTTCCCGGTTACATGGGTCTGATCGAGGACGCCGAAGAGGCCGTGAAAATCTCGAACCAGATCGGATATCCGGTCATGATCAAAGCCTCCGCTGGTGGCGGTGGTAAGGGTATGCGCATCGCGTGGAACGACACCGAAGCCCGCGAAGGGTTCGAGTCCTCCAAGAACGAAGCGGCGAACTCTTTCGGCGACGACCGTATCTTTATCGAGAAATTCGTCACCCAGCCGCGTCACATCGAAATTCAGGTTCTCGCTGACAGCCACGGCAATGCCGTTTACCTGCACGAGCGTGAGTGTTCGATCCAGCGTCGTAACCAGAAGGTGGTCGAAGAGGCTCCGTCGCCGTTCCTCGATGAAGAAACCCGCAAGGCGATGGGCGAACAGTCGGTCGCGCTGGCCAAGGCTGTGGGCTACGCATCCGCGGGTACTGTGGAATTCATCGTCGATGGCGAACGGAACTTCTACTTCCTCGAAATGAACACCCGTCTGCAGGTGGAACACCCTGTGACAGAGCTGATCACGGGCATCGACCTTGTTGAACAGATGATCCGTGTGGCTGCTGGTGAAAAGCTGCCGTTCGAACAGAAAGACCTGAAAATCAACGGTTGGGCGATTGAGAATCGTCTTTATGCAGAAGACCCATATCGCAACTTCCTGCCGTCGATTGGTCGCTTGACCCGCTACCGCCCGCCGGTGGAAGGCCAAACCAACACTGGTGGCATCGTGCGTAACGATACCGGCGTCTACGAAGGCGGCGAGATCAGCATGTATTACGACCCGATGATCGCGAAACTCTGCACATGGGGTGAAACCCGTGCGGCTGCGATCGAAGAGATGCGCGTTGCTCTCGACACATTCGAGGTCGAAGGCATCGGTCACAACCTGCCGTTCGTTGCGGCTGTGATGGACCACGAGCGTTTCACCTCGGGCAACATGACCACCGCGTTCATCGCCGAAGAATACCCCGAAGGTTTCGACGGTGTGACCCTGCCGAAAGATGCGCTGGTTAAGGTTGCTGCGGCTGCCTCTGCGATGAGCCGCGTGGCCGAAATCCGTCGGACCCAAGTGTCGGGCCGTCTGGGTAACCACGAACGTCGCGTTGGCACTGATTGGGTTGTGTCGCTGCAGGGCGAAGACTTTGCGACCACAATCGCGGCAGACCGCGATGGGTCGAACGTCACCATCGACGGCACTGTTCTGCGAGTCGAGAGCGACTGGACACCGGGTGACAGCCTTGCGCGTCTGAGCGTTGGTGGCGAACCGCTCGTTCTGAAGGTCGATAAGATCACCCACGGCTTCCGCATTCGTTTCCGCGGTGCAGACATCAAAGTTCACGTGCGCACCCCGCGTCAGGCTGAACTCGCGAAACTGATGCCTGAGAAACTGCCGCCAGATACCTCGAAACTGCTGCTCTGCCCGATGCCGGGTCTGATCGTTAAGGTCAACGTGGCCGAAGGGGACGAAGTCCAAGAGGGTCAGGCGCTCTGCACTGTTGAAGCGATGAAGATGGAAAACATCCTCCGCGCTGAACGCAAGGGCATCGTCAAAGCGGTGAAAGCAGCGGCTGGCGACAGCATGGCCGTCGATGAAGTCATCATCGAGTTCGAATAATGATGCGCGACGCTCACACAGTTCTCACGCAAATGGCGGCCTTTGTGGTCGCCTATGCGGGCTGGTGGGCAGTTGTGCTGCATGGGGGCGGCGACGTCGCCCCTGTGATCGCCCTTGGGGCACCTGCATTGGCAGTTGGGCTTTATGCCCTAGTTGAGGGGATTATTGCGTGATGCGCCGCGCGTTGATCTCTTGCTGGCGGAGAGGGGATTTATCAATCGACCTCCCGATTTCGCGCATGTCCCAAGGGGCAGGTTTGCGGAACGCAACTGTGCCGTCCTTGTCGATCAACACAAGCATGAACCCATGTGGTCGCAGCCGCTCGCGCAACGCGGTCTCAGAAGCGGGGTCCGTGTCTGTGATGACGATGACATCGCGTTCGACGAGCGCAGGGATGTCCGCGCCAAGATTGTCCATCTGTTCGATGTATCGCGGATCAAAGGGTGTGTCGGCAAAGACAACGATGGCCCGCGCGCGCCACAGAAAATCGTTCAAATTTATCTCTGATGCTTCGACAAATTGGTCGGGCGCGGCGATCCAGTCGTCAGGCGTGACGGACTGCGCTGCGGCAGGAATGCCTGTCAAAGCCATGAATATGAACGTAAAACTGGCGCTAAGAATTGGTTTCATACATGTCAATATAGGGTGTGGAATTCAGGTTTCTAAGGGGGCAGACACCCTCGGTGCGAACAATTTTAGCATTAAGCCTCTGGTGAGATTGGGGGACGCAGCATGATCGCTATCGTCCATCCCGCGCACCAACGCGCGGCCCAACGCCGAAAAGGTGATCGCGCCGTGGAAATCTGTCTTCATTTGGGGGCCCATCGTACGGGCACAACGTCGTTTCAATGTCATATCCAACGTCATCGCGGGACACTGTCCCACGGTGGTACGGCCGTTTGGACACCGAAACAAACGCGGGCAGGGCTGTTCGATGGCTTGGTTCATCGTCCCGACCGCGTGACGGCTGAGATCGCACGCCGCTCTGAACGGTCCCGCATTGCCATTCGCCGCGAGGTCGGACGTTTGACCGAAGCTGGCTATGACCCCCTGATGATCACCGAAGAGAACCTCCTTGGGTCGGCCCGCAATAACCTGCGTGACGGTGCGCTCTATTCCGATGTCCTCGAAAGGCTGTTGCGGTTTCGTGCGGCACTGGCTGCGCCCGTTGCCCGTATCGCGATCAGCCTTCGTAGCTACGACAGCTATTGGGCCTCTGTCCTCGCCTATTCGGTGATGAACGGCCATTCGATGCCGCAGACCGATCTAATCTGCCGTCTGGCGTCTCAGTCGCGCACTTGGGGTGATGTGATCCGCGATGTCGCACGGGTGTTCCCGCAGACTGACATCGTTGTGTTCCCGTTTGAGGCGATGGTCAGCCATCCCGACGCGGAACTGTCGCATTTAATCGGCCAGCGCGTTTCGCTGTCTGAGGCAGACGATTGGCGCAACCCGTCGCCGCGCCTGCGCAAACTGCGCGAGGAACTGGTGAACCGTGGCGACCTCGACGGGGCGATCCGTTTGGGGCAGGGCAGCGGCGCTTGGATGCCGTTTGATGCCGATCAACGCGCCGCGATGCAACGCACATATGCTGACGATCTGACGGAGTTGCGCGATGGCGCAATCGCACAGGCGCGGCTTATCGAAATACCGACCCAGTATGGGTTGGATACGACCCATTCAAGACAGACAGAAGTGACCAACGCCTATTGGCGTTCGGCAATCGGAGGACCCGATCATGGCAGACAAAGATACCTGGTCTAAGCTCGCGCAGAAAGAACTGCGCGATCGCCCACTAGATGACCTGAACTGGACCACGCTCGAAGGCATCACGGTCAAACCTCTTTATACCCAAGAGGACACCGCAGATCTGCCACACCTTGGCTCACTGCCCGGTATCGAACCTTTCACCCGTGGCCCTCGTGCAACCATGTACGCAGGCCGTCCGTGGACCATCCGCCAATACGCGGGTTTCTCGACCGCTGAGGAATCGAACGCGTTCTACCGCAAGGCTCTCGCTGCGGGTCAGCAGGGCGTGTCGGTGGCGTTCGATCTCGCGACGCACCGTGGCTATGACTCGGATCACCCGCGCGTTGTCGGCGACGTGGGCAAGGCTGGCGTTGCCATTGATAGCGTTGAGGACATGAAGATCCTTTTTGACGGCATCCCGCTGGATAAAGTCTCTGTGTCGATGACCATGAACGGTGCCGTTATCCCCGTTTTGGCGAACTTTATCGTCACGGGTGAAGAGCAGGGCCATGATAAATCGGTTCTGTCGGGCACCATTCAGAATGACATTCTGAAAGAGTTCATGGTGCGCAACACCTACATCTACCCGCCAGAGCCGTCGATGCGGATCATTTCGGACATCATCGAATATACTTCGACCGAGATGCCAAAGTTCAACTCGATCTCGATCTCTGGCTACCACATGCAAGAGGCGGGCGCGAACCTCGTTCAGGAACTTGCCTACACGCTGGCTGATGGTCGTGAATATGTGCGCACCGCGATTGCAGCAGGCATGGATGTAGACCAGTTCGCACCGCGCCTGTCGTTCTTCTTTGCGATCGGTATGAACTTCTTCATGGAAGCCGCGAAACTGCGGGCTGCGCGTCTGCTTTGGACCCGCATCATGAAGGAATTCAACCCGCAGAAACCGGGGTCGCTGATGCTCCGCACACACTGCCAGACCTCTGGTGTGTCGCTCCAAGAACAAGACCCCTATAACAACGTAGTCCGTACCGCATACGAGGCGATGGCGGCTGCACTGGGCGGCACGCAGTCGCTTCATACCAACGCGCTCGACGAAGCGATTGCACTGCCGACCGAATTCTCGGCTCGTATCGCGCGCAACACTCAGTTGATCCTCCAAGAGGAAACTGGCGTGACCAAGGTCGTTGATCCGCTCGCTGGTTCGTATTACGTCGAAAGCCTCACCGCTCAGCTGGCCGAAGAGGCGTGGAAGCTGATCGAAGAGGTCGAGGAAATGGGCGGCATGACCAAGGCTGTGGCCTCGGGTATGCCTAAACTCCGCATCGAAGAGTCAGCTGCGAAACGTCAGGCGATGATCGACCGTGGCGACGAAGTGATCGTCGGCGTGAATAAATACCGCCTCGCCAAAGAAGACCCGATCGACATTCTGGACATCGACAACAACGCGGTGCGTGCATCGCAGGTTGCGCGTCTTGAAAAAATCCGTGGCACCCGTGATGAGGCCGCCTGTCAGGCTGCTTTGACCGAACTGACCCGCCGCGCAAAAGAGGGTGGAAACCTTCTCGCTGCTGCGGTCGAAGCCGCACGCGCCCGTGCATCCGTAGGGGAGATCAGCATGGCTATGGAAAAAGAATTCGGTCGTCACCGCGCCGAAGTGAAAACGCTCGCTGGTGTTTATGGTGCGGCGTACGAAGGCGACGAAGGCTTTGCCGCCATTCAGAAATCGGTCGAACAATTCGCCGAAGAAGAAGGCCGCCGCCCGCGTATGCTCGTCGTGAAAATGGGTCAGGACGGTCACGACCGTGGCGCCAAGGTCATCGCGACCGCCTTTGCAGACATTGGTTTTGACGTGGACGTAGGCCCGCTGTTCCAAACCCCTGCCGAGGCTGCACAGGACGCGATCGACAACGACGTGCACGTGATCGGGATTTCGTCGCAGGCTGCAGGTCACAAGACTCTCGCACCGCAGTTGATTGAGGAACTCAAGGCCGCTGGTGCCGAAGATATCATCGTGATCTGCGGCGGTGTTATCCCGCAGCAGGACTATGATTACCTCTACAAAGCTGGTGTTAAGGCGATCTTTGGACCGGGGACAAACATCCCCAAAGCTGCCGAAGATATCCTGCAGATCATCCGCGACGTCCGCGGCTAAGATCAGCGATCAGACTGAAAAAAGGGGGCCGCGAGGCCCCCTTTTGCGTTAGGCTTTTTCGGCCTCTGGATTGCCTGCGTTGCGCAGCACCAGATAACCCGTGATCGCCGAGAGGATCGAGCCGAGCAGAACGCCGATGCGGACCTCGTTCATTAGAACGCCACCTTCGCCAAAGCTCAGGCCACCGATAAAGAGCGACATGGTAAACCCGATGCCCGCAAGGCAGCTGACACCGTAGATATGCCGCCAGTTGACGCCGTAGGGCAGTTTAGCGATGCCAGATTTCACCATCAGCCACGTCAGGCCAAACACACCGATTTTCTTACCTAGATAGAGGCCGAGCGCGATGCCGATAGGAAGCGGCGCGAACATCTGGTCAATCGTGATCCCTTTGAGGACAACACCAGCGTTCGCAAAGGCAAAGATGGGCACGATCAAGAAAAACACATAGTCCGACAGGCCATGTTCGACCGAATGCAGCGGCGATTTTCCGTACTTATCTTTGAGCGGAATAAAGAACGCAGTGATCACGCCAGCCAGCGTCGCATGCACGCCCGATTTAAGAACGAAGAACCATAGGATGATGCCCAGCAGGACCGACGGTGCAACGCGGTGGAAGCCCATGTAGTTGCGGAACCACAGACCCGCGAGCGGGATCAGCGCCAGCCAGAGGTAGTCGATTTTCAAGTCCGCGGTGTAGAACAGCGCGATGATGATAATCGCACCAAGGTCATCGAGGATAGCGAGCGTCAGCAGGAACACCTTGAGTGCGGACGGCACCCGTGTGCCCAAAAGCGCAAGCACGCCGACCGCAAAGGCGATGTCGGTGGCAGCAGGGATTGCCCAGCCACGGATGGTTTCAGGATTGCCCCAGTTGATTGCCGCATAGATCGCCGCAGGCACGACCATGCCGCCGACCGCCGCCATCCCTGGCAGGATCACGTCGCGTGGGTTTTTCAGCTTGCCCTCTAACATCTCGCGCTTCAGCTCTAGCCCGATCAGGAAGAAGAATACCGCCATCAAACCGTCGTTGATCCAAAGGATCAGCGGTTTTTGCAGCCCCTCACCGTCAAAGGTGATGGCGAAATATGTATTGAGAACACCGTGGTAGAGGTCCGTTAATCCAGAATTGGCGACGATAAGCGCCAAGGCTGCGGACAGCATGAGAACGATCCCTCCCGCCGCTTCATGGCGGAAAAAGCGATCGAGGGCAGAGGCAAGAGACATGGTAATTCCCGACAATTATAGTTAATTTAAGGTCAAGTAAGCACTCAGGCGCTTGCATCAACCAGTTGAACACGGTTTGTCTGTGCATAATTGCAGGTGACTTTGTCGATTCTAGCACAACGGGAAACCCGTCGATGTCGATTTGGACACGTATCGCTGATGCTCTGGCCGCTCTTCGCAAGGGCGAGGGGTTGGCGGCTGTGTTTGAACAATTCCGCACGCCGCCCGAACGGTCGGTGGCCTTTACCATCGCGGTGATTGCCTTGGGCGCCAAAATGGCCAAGGCCGATGGACTCGTGACCCGCGACGAGGTGGCCGCATTCCGCGAGGTGTTCACCATCGCACCCGAGGACGAGGCGCAAGCGGCAAAGCTATTTAACCTTGCCCGACAAGACGTTGCAGGGTTTGAGGATTACGCGGCTCGCGTCGCAAAGATGTTCGGTGATGATCGCGCACCGCTCTGCGACCTTATGGAAGGTTTGTTCCATATCGCGATGGCGGACGGTGAATATCACGAAGCCGAGGATGCGTTTTTGCAGCGTGTGGCAGAGATTCTTGGGTTTGATGACCGTCGGTTTCGCACCATCCGCGCGCAGTTCGTGCCCGATGCAGAGCGTGATCCCTATGACGTGCTGGGCGTTTCGCCCGATATGCCACTCGACGACATTCGCAGGGTCTGGCGCGATGCCGTGCGCGAAAGCCATCCTGACCGCTTGATGGCGCGGGGCCTCCCCGAAGAGGCGATCAAACTGGCCGAAGCGCGTCTCATCGCCGTGAATACCGCGTGGGATCAGATCAACGGCAAAGCCGCATGAGGATAGCCACCTACAACGTCGAATGGTTTACCAACCTGTTTGATGATGAAGGGCGGCTTTTGCACGATCAGCGTTGGTCGGGACGATTGAATGTAAAACGGGGCGAACAGCTCGATGCCTTGGGGATTGTGTTCACCGCGCTAGACGCCGATGCCGTGATGGTGATTGAGGCCCCAGACGACAATCGTCGGCGGAGTGGAGTGATCGCCCTCCAGAACTTTGCCGTCGAATATGGGTTACGGGCGCGAAAGGCACTGATCGGGTTTTCGAACGACACGCAGCAAGAGATCACTCTGCTCTATGATCCTGATGTGTTTGAGGCGCGGCACGATCCGTTGTCTCATCCCGACGCCCCGAGGTTCGATGCGGCGTTTGAGATTGATCTGGACGTCGATGCCGATCTCGATCTCGTGCAATGGTCTAAACCCCCGAACGAGGTCGCATTGCGGACTAAGGCGGGGCACGAGTTGCGGCTGATCGGCGTTCATGCGAAATCAAAAGCGCCGCACGGAGCCCGCAATATCCACGAACAAATGCGGATTGCGATTGAGAACAGGCGCAAGCAATTGGCTCAATGTCTCTGGCTGCGTCGTCGGATTGATCACCATTTGGCGCAGGGCGATAACTTAATCGTGCTGGGCGATTTCAACGACGGACCTGGGCTGGACGAATATGAAAAACTCTTTGGTCGGTCGAGTATTGAGATCGTTATGGGCGAAAGTGATCAGCCACGCCTGTTTGATCCCCACGCGCGGGCAGCTCTTACGCAAAAACTAGGCGCTGTGCCGACGACTTCGCGGTTTCGGATGGGTGGGGATGACAACTACCTCTGTGCCTTGCTCGACTACGTCATGGTGTCGCCAGAGTTACTAGACCATAGTCCGCGGTGGCGGATTTGGCATCCTTTCGATAACCCTGTTTGCTACGGCACACCAGAACTGCGCGAGGCCTTATTGACCGCGTCTGACCATTTCCCCGTGACGATCGACCTTAATTTATGACGTTTTGGGCAGGATGCGGACGGTTGCAGACACCGCGTCCATCGCCTTGGCTAGAGAGTTATAACGGGCCTCAGAAACCTCACCCCATAGCGGCTCTGTCTCTGCGTTCAGCACCAGTTCCAATTCGCGCTTCTTGGGCTTCCAAATAAACTGCCCCGGATTTCCCTCGGCCTTGAGCCACAGCATTGCGCCCAAGCGCATCGCTCGACCTAGGATCTCTGCCTCGCGGATTTGCTGTTCATCGAGCAGGGCAAATAGAGGTTCCAGACGCGAACCCTGACGTTTGCTGGAATAGCGATGGAACAGCGAAAGACCGAGCAACACCCGTTCTTCGTGTTTCAGCCCGCCCAAATTAGCGCGCGTCGCGTTATCGAATGCCACCTCATCTCGGTAATCAGGGTGGGCGCGCCATGTCACATCGTGCAACAGACAAGCGGCTTTGATGATGCGCAATTTCTGCCAATTTGCATTGGGGAACAGCGGCGTCACGAAATCATAGAGAACTTTACCAAATCCGGGCAAACGCGCGTCTTTTGATTCCGCATAACGACTGGCTTCAATCAACGGATCGCGGTCGCGTAGCTCTTGGGGCATCTGTTCGTACAAAAGACCCTCGCGGATACCATAGGACGACACTGCGATATCTTTGGGGCGGAAGGTTTTCACCAGTTCCTTGAGCACGTGGATCGCGATGGGCACCAGCGCCATACGCTCGGACGAAATACCACAACGGCTGCGCAGGTCGTCGAGGTTTGCAGAGCCGATGTAATCCGCCGTCGTGGAGACGTTGCGGGCGGTCATTCGGTATTCATGTTGAACGGTCAGGGGATAGCCGCGCCGCTCCATGTCGATGCGCGCAATCGCACGCCATGAGCCGCCGACCAGAAACAGGCGCATCCCTGTCTCATAGTCCATCTCGGCATGCATACCCTGCATGATCTCTTTGACATGGGCCTTTAGGTCGCGTTTCGACGTGAACCCCTTGAGCCGTAGCGGACCGAGGGGCGACGTGAGGCGGTGGCCAACCTTGCCATCTTTGATATCCGCCAACTCCATTGAAGAGCCGCCAATATCACAGACCATCCCGAAACTGCCCGGCCATCCCAGTAGAACGCCTTGCGCCGACAGGCGGGCCTCTTCGCGACCATCGATGATGTGCAGCTTGACGCCTGCTTTTTCCAGTACTTCGCGACTGAATTCATCGCCATCTTCGGCTTCGCGCACGGCAGCCGTGGCAACAGCGGTCAAAGGTGCATCCATGCTTTCGGCGAGAGCGGCAAAGCGTCGGATCGCGGCGAGTGCACGGGCGCGGCCTGTCGGGTTCAACCGTCCCGTTTCACGAAGTCCAGCACCGAGAGCGCACATAACCTTTTCGTTGTAGAAATAGGCAGGGCTACGGGCAGCGCCGTCAAAGACCACCATACGAACAGAGTTAGAGCCAACGTCCAACACGCCGACACGCGCGAGCGCTTTGGCTTGAGGATCGTCAAACAAAGGCCGCCCAAAGGGGCCCCAGTCGGTGTCGTCTGTCTGGGTCGTGGTCGTCATGGATTCTCCGGTCCTCCCCGACCTTTGGACGGGGAGGGGGGCGGTGTCAATCTTCGGTGTGTGTTAGTTGCACGACACCCGTGGCCCCCGCCGATCCGCGACCGGACAGTGACGGGTTCTCCATAAAGAACTTATGGCAGCTAAAGGCGAATTTATCCTCGGGCACGGCGACCCGCGTAAATTTACCATCCGGTCCCATGATCCAGCTCTGCGCGATGTCCGCCATGTTGGCCGACATGATCTGATCGACGATCTGCGCTTTGACGGTTGGGTTCTTGGCTTCGACCAGTGTCTCAACACGACGGTTGAGGTTACGCCCCATCCAATCCGCAGACGAGAAAAATACCCGCGCCTCTTTGCCCGGAAGCCCGCCGCCATTGCCAAAACAGACGATGCGTGAATGTTCGAGGAACCGACCGACGATGGATTTGACGCGGATGTTTTCCGACAGTCCTTTGATACCCGGACGAATGCCGCAAATGCCACGCACGACGAGGCTGATCTTCACGCCCGCTTGGCTCGCGCGGTAAAGCGCGTTCATCACGTCTTCTTCGATGAGGCTGTTCATCTTGGCCCAGATCGCAGCAGGGCGGCCCGCGCGGGCATGTTCGATCTCTAGGTCGATCATTTCGATGAGGCGCTGCTTGAGGCCCATCGGCGCAATCGTCAGGTTCTCTAGCCCGTCTGGCTGCACATAGCCTGACAGGTAATTGAACACCTTGGTCGCGTCCCGACCCAAGGCCGCATCGCAGGTAAAGAACGACAGATCGGTGTAAATCTTTGCGGTGATCGGATGATAGTTGCCTGTACCGTAGTGGGTATAGGTGACCAGTTGATCCCCTTCACGGCGCACCACGGTCGAGATTTTCGCGTGTGTTTTCAGAGTGGTAAAGCCATACACGACATGCGCGCCAGCCCGTTCCAAACGGCGCGACTGACGGATGTTCGCGGCCTCGTCAAAGCGGGCCTTGAGTTCGACCAGCGCTGTGACGGATTTGCCGTCCTCTGCCGCCTCGCAAAGCGCCTCAACAATCGGGGAGTTCTTGGACGTGCGGTACAGCGTCTGTTTGATCGCGACCACATTCGGGTCGGCAGCGGCTTGTTTCAGGAACCGTACCACCATGTCGAAGGTTTCGTAGGGGTGGTGCAGCAGCATGTCCTTTTGTTTGATCGACTTGAACATGTCACCGCCGTGGTCCTGAACCCGTTCGGGAACGCGCGGCGTGTAAGGCGACCACAGGAGGTCGGGACGGCTGTCGAGGACTAGCTGTTTGAGGTCGGCCATACCGAGCATACCGTCCACGATCACCACCTCGGATTCGTCGACGTGAAGTTCGTGCATGATCATGTCGCGCAGCCCGTCGGGCGCGCCCGCAGTCATCTTCATTCGAACGACCTCGCCGCGGCGACGGCGTTTGAGGGCGACCTCAAATTCACGCACCAGATCTTCGGCTTCCTCTTCGACCTCAAGGTCGCTGTCACGAAGGACGCGGAACGCACAGTCGCCTTTGACCTTATAGCCGGGGAAGAGGCGGTGAATATGCAGCAACAGTAGTTCTTCGAGCGGCAGGAACCGATCCCCGTCAACCGTCGGCAGCGCGATAAAGCGGTCGATTTGATGCGGCACAGGCAAGAGTGCCCGCATGGACCGTTTGTCTGCTGTCCGTTCCAACTGCAGCGCCAGCGCAAAGCCCGTGTTGGGGATGAACGGGAAGGGGTGCGCGGGGTCAACGGCTAGTGGAGAAAGCACAGGGAATACGTTGTTCAGGAACACATTTTCCAGAAACTCTGCGTCACCTTCGATCAGGTCAGTTCGCGACAGGATATGGATTTTCTCTTGGGCCAGTTCGCCTTTGAGCGCGTTAAACGTCGACTGTTGGCGCATCATCAGATCGCGGGCGTCCGCGTTGATCAGCGCGAGTTGTTCGACAGGTGTCAGACCGTCCAGCGCAGGGGTCATATTGCCCGCATGCGCAAGTTCCCGCAGCCCCGCCACGCGCACGGTATAAAACTCGTCGAGGTTGGTTGCCGAAATGGACAAGAATCGCAGGCGTTCCAACAGCGGCACACGCAGGTTTTCGGCCTCTTCCAAGACACGCCAGTTGAAGCCAAGCCAGCTTAACTCTCGGTTATAGAAACGCGATGGGCTGGTGAGGTCAAACTCGGCCTCAACGGCTTCGGGGAACTTTGCGGTCAGAAAATTTGCGAGTGTCATGGCGGCCTTATGCTGCGTAATTGCAACGATTATGTGACCATTATCGCGCCTATTCCGATGGATTGTCCAGCAGCCTACCAGCTAGTTTAATTCCAATCGGTTGCCCCGTCGCAAGAGCCTCTTTGTCGAGGGCCGAAACGATGTCGTCAGCGGCGGAAAACGACCGTTCAATCCGACCCGCGAGGTATGAGATCAGCGCCGGTTTCGGCGTCAGTTGGCGATCGACAAAATGCTTCATCAACACGGCGCTCAGCAGACGATCATCGGGGTCCGCGATGTGGACGGTGGGTGCTGCTTGCATACGGCTAGCAAGGTCGGGGAGGGCGATGCTCCAACGGCTCGGCGGTGTTGTCGCGGTCAGCAGCAGCGGTAATCGCTGTGCGCGCAGGTGATTGTGCAGGTGAAACAAAGGTTCTTCGGACTGGGGAGACAGGGCCTCCATGTCCTCAAGAACAATCGGGCAGGAAGGCAGGTCGAGCGTCGCGCCAATGTCCCCAGCCTTCCAAACGGTGGCACCTGTGAGGTGCTGAAACACCCGCGAAAGGTGGCTTTTGCCGCTTCCCTTGGGGCCGATCAGGGCAAGCTTGCCATCGGCCCAGCCGTCAGGGTTCGTGACCATGACATAGGCGTGGGCATTGGCCTCTGACACAAAATAGTCGTCAGGGCCCAACGCAACGTTAGGGGGCAGATCAAAGGACAGTTGGCGCGGGGTCATTCGGTATCGCTAAAGCCCCGATAGAGGCGTCCATTTTTGTAGCTTCGGATGGCGTGACGGGCCACAACGCCGATTACCGCAGCCACCGGCACTGCGACGAGCATCCCGACGAAACCGAACAATGTACCGAAGACCGACAGCGCAAAGATCAGCCAAACAGGATGCAGGCCGACTGAGCTCCCGACGAGTTTCGGCGTTAGGAAGTTCCCCTCAAGGAACTGGCCGACGCCAAAGATCACAGCGACAATCCCGATCCGCAGCCAATCGGTGGCAAAGGTCGTGGTCGCGCCGTCGATCACTTCAACGCTATTCCAGAACTGAAACAGCGCGAGGCCAATCGACAAAAGACCACCGACCAGAGCGCCGACGTAAGGGATAAAAGTCAAAAGCCCCGCAATCGCACCTGCGACGAGGCCAAACTGAAGGCCCACGACCATGAGGCCTACCGCGTAGAAAATGCCGAGGATCAGGCAGACGGTGCCTTGCCCACGGATGAAAGAAGCAAGCGTTTTGTCGATCTCGGTCGCGATGCCGCGGATTTGGCTCAAATGATCGCGCGGCAAAAGGCTGTCGATCTGGGCCACCATATTGTCCCAATCATAGAGCAAATAGACCGCCACAACGGGCACGACGACCAAGAGGACGATTACGTTGATGAGGCTCATCGCTGAAGAGAGCACACCATTCAGGAAATCGCCGCCTTTGCTCTGCACGGTGGCGGCCACGTTTTTGAGGCTGCCGGACAAGGTGATGTCATTCTGCGCGAGGGCAGGGAAGGTATCGGTCAGCCATTTGTCGAGGTCACGCAGAACTGTGGGGGCAGTATCGACCGATGTACCAATGAAATTAAAGAGCGACGCGGTTTGTTGGATCAGCACGGGTATGATCAAGAGAGCCGCGATGACAAATAGGATCGTTGCGCCGATACTGATCACTCCGACAGAGGCCGCGCGGCTAAAGCCCGCCCGCTCCAACCGATCCGCAACGGGGTCGAGCATGTAGGCGACCGCTCCGCCCAAAACGAAGGGCAGGATCACGTTGCCGAGAAAATAGAGCAAAAACACCAAAATAGCTGTGGCGATGCCCCAGTATTTCACCTGTTCTTTGACTGGAAGTCCCATGCCATGCCCCTCATCCACGCTACTGTCTATGTCAGCCTTCTGGCCAGATAAATCAAGTCCTGCGCGGGGTTAGATGCGGGGTATGGGGCGCTGCCCCCGTCCACCTGCGGTGGCCTCCCCCGGGATATTTGCGGCACAAAGGCAGGGATCGCGAGGTCTGACTTGCCCATGGGGGCGGTTTCCGATAGCGGAAGGGGTAACCTTGTCATTAAATTGCTGGACCGTGATATGCGCCTTTCCCGCTACTTCCTTCCTGTTCTGAAAGAAAACCCTGCCGAAGCGCAGATTGTATCGCACCGCTTGATGCTGCGTGCCGGTATGATCAAGCAGCAGGCCGCGGGGATTTATTCGTGGCTGCCCCTCGGGTTCAAAGTTCTTCGTAAGATCGAGAACATCGTTCACGATGAACAGATCAAAGCGGGTCACATCCCGATGCAGATGCCGACGCTTCAGCCTGCGGATCTGTGGCGCGAGTCTGGGCGTTATGACGCATATGGCCCTGAAATGCTGCGGATGAAGGACCGTCATGACCGTGACATGCTGTTCTCGCCCACCGCGGAAGAGATGTTCACCGACGTGTTCCGCGCCCATGTGAACAGCTACAAGGACCTGCCGCTGACGATCTACCAGATCCAGTGGAAGTTCCGCGACGAAGTCCGCCCGCGGTTCGGCGTAATGCGTGGCCGCGAATTCTACATGAAAGACGGTTACAACTTTGACCTCACCAAAGAGGACGCGCTGCACGCGTATAACCGTCACCTTGTCAGCTACCTGCGCACTTATGAGCGTATGGGCCTGCAGGCGATCCCGATGCGTGCGGACTCTGGTCCGATTGGTGGCGATGACACCCACGAGTTCCTCGTTCTCGCGGAAACGGGTGAGTCCGAGGTGTTCTACGATAGCCAGATCACCGATCTGACCTTTGGCGATCGTGCGATTGACTACGATAGCCGTGAAGAGTGTCAGGCGGTTCTGGAAGAATTCACCAGCCGTTACGCCCGCACCGATGAGACCCACGATGAGGCCGCCTTTAACGAGGTGCCAGAAGAGCGCCGTCGTGTGGCTCGTGGTATCGAAGTGGGTCAGATTTTCTACTTTGGTACCAAATATTCGGACGCCATGGGCGCAACCGTTGTCGACAACGAAGGCAACAAGGTTCCAGTTCACATGGGGTCACATGGCATCGGCGTATCGCGTCTGCTGGGTGCGATCATTGAGGCGAGCCACGACGAAAAGGGCATCATCTGGCCTGAAGGCGTGACCCCGTTCCACGTTGGTATCGTGAACCTGAAACAGGGTGACGATGCGGCGGATTCGGCCTGTGAGAGCCTCTATGCTGAGTTGACCGCTGCTGGGTTCGAGCCGCTCTATGACGACCGCAACGAACGCGCTGGCGGTAAATTCGCGACGATGGACCTGATCGGTCTGCCATGGCGCATCACTGTTGGTCCGCGTGGTCTGGCGAATGGCGTTGTCGAACTGACCTCGCGCCGTACCGGCGAAAGCGTTGAGATGGCGCCCGCTGAGGCTATCGCGAAGATCAAAGATATCTACGCAAAGCATCCGCACCCGAAAGGCGCGTAATCTGGGGCGGGGGCACTGTCCCCACACTATTCTGACTATTTTGGGCACAAAGGCGCGCAAGCCACGGGAGAGTGACTTGACCCTTTGTGCCCTTTCCATAAGGTCCGTTCCGACAGACAGGAGCCGTTATGACCGAACTGCCAAAGGCACGATCCACCGCACCGTTTTCCCGCTTTGAGTGGATGATCGCGTGGCGCTATATCCGCGCCCGCCGTGCAGAGGGTGGCGTTTCGGTGATGACGTGGATCAGCCTCATCGGCATCATGTTGGCTGTTTTTGCGCTTGTTGCGACTATGGCGATCCGGTCGGGGTTCCGCTCAGATTTCGTGGATACGATCCTTGGCGCGAATGCCCATGTGACCGTCTATCAAACGATGGAGGTCGATCAGAACGGGCAGGTGAGCCGCACGATTTCAAACGCCGCCGATATGGCCGCGGCCCTTCGAGGCGTGGAGGGCGTGACCCGTGCTGCGCCGTTGGTGCGCGGTCAGGTCATGGCGAACTTTACCAACGCAAACGCAGGGGTAGAGGTTTATGGCATCTCCTACGACGACCTGCTGACCATTCCGCGCATCGGCGAACCCGAGGTCGCTTTGGGTGATATATCCCGCTTTGAGGATGGTATCGCGATTGGGTCTGGCGTGGCGCGCGAACTTGGCGTGACCATTGGTGACACTATAAAGCTGATTTCCCCGAATGGCACCCGCACTGCCTTTGGCACCAGCCCACGGGTGAGCGCCTATGAGGTGGTTTATATCTTTACCGCTGGACGTTGGGACATCGACCGCACGCGGGTCTACCTGCCGATGGCGCAGGCGCAGTTGTTCTTTAACAAGGACGGTGTCGCAGATGAGATCGAAGTGATGGTCGAGAACCCAGAATCCGTCGATGATCTGCTGGCCCCGATCCTGATTGCGGCAGGGGATCGCGCGTTGATCTGGACGTGGCGCGACAGTGCGGGGGCATTCCTGCGCGCCCTCACGGTCGAGGATAACGTGATGTTCGTCCTCATGGCGATCCTCGTTTTGATCGCCTCTATGAACATCATTTCGGGCCTGATTATGCTGGTGAAAAACAAGGGCCGCGATATCGGCATCCTGCGCACCATGGGCTTGACCGAAGGGTCCGTCCTGCGCGTGTTCTTTATCTGCGGGGCGAGCATTGGGACCGTTGGCACCATTGCGGGCGTGATCCTTGGGTGTCTCTTTGCGATCTACATCGACCCAATCTTTAGCCTGATTAACTATGTCTCTGGCGGTGGTGTTTGGGACCCATCGATCCGTGGCATCTATCATTTGCCCGCCGAATTGCGCCTGTCGAATGTCGTCTCGGCCGTCGCGCTATCGCTCGGTCTGTCGTGGACGATCACCCTTTTGCCTGCACGCCGTGCAGCCCGCATGAACCCGGTGGAGGCGCTGCGCTATGAATAACACCCTCGCACTCTCGGGCATCACCAAAGGTTACAACCACGGCAAACCGAACGAAGTGCAGGTCCTGCGCGGCGTTGATCTGACCGTGGGCGAGGGCGAGGTGGTTGCCCTTGTCGCGCCCTCCGGTGCGGGGAAATCAACGCTCCTGCATATCGCGGGGCTTCTCGACACGCCTGACACGGGTACCGTGATGATCGGGGGCGAAGATATGACCGGCCTCTCTGATCGGCGGCGCACCGCGATCCGTCGGGCAGGGGTCGGCTTTATCTATCAATTTCACCATCTGCTGCCAGAATTCACCGCGCTCGAAAACATCACCCTTCCGCAGCTCGCCAATGGTGTCAGCGAACGCGCGGCCAAGGCGCGGGCTCTGGAGCTTCTCGATACTGTCGGGATTGCCGAACGCGCGTCTCATCGTCCTGCGGCACTCTCGGGGGGCGAACAGCAACGTGTCGCGTTTTGTCGGGCGCTCGCCAATGGGCCTGCGCTGCTTCTCGCGGATGAACCGACGGGGAACCTCGACCCTGACACCTCTGATCGCGTGTTTGAAGCGCTGATGACGCTCGTTCGTGCGACGGGCCTCTCGGCTCTCATCGCCACGCACAACCACGACCTCGCGGCGCGGATGGACCGCATTGTGCGCCTCGACGCGGGTGCTGTTACACCTTCTGCGTAACGAAAACACCCACAGCCATGATCGCGATCCCTGCCGCGCGGGTCAGGGAGATCGGCGTCTGGTTCGCGCCAAACAGCCCAAAATGGTCAATCGCCGCGGCCGAAATCAACTGGCCGATTAGTACCAGAAATACGGCGTTGCCGATGCCGATCTTTGGCGCGATCCACGTGATCGACAGCAGGTAGAACGCGATCAGGAACCCTGCGAGGAACAAATGTTTCGGTGCGCTCAACAGTTTGCCGTAGCCCTCTGGTCCCGTGAACAAGGCCACCACCAGCGCGACGCAGAACGCGACAATGAACAGCACCGAGCCCGCCGCTGCTGGTGACCCGATTGTGCGCCCCAGAGCCGCGTTTAACGCTGCCAAAACGGGGACGCCGATCCCTGCGAATAGCATCACAATATACGAACTGTTCATGAAAATTCCTCCTGCCCCTGCGGGACGTTAGACCGATCGGACAGGGGCGTGCAATTCCTGTTTACCTTTGCCCCGCGCTTTGGGACAATAGGGGTAACAAACACAGGGGAGAGCAGTCATGAAACCCGCCATTATCCTTCTTGCCGCTTTTGGTCTGTCCGCCTGCGTCGAAGAGGTCGCGGATGGCCGCAAGATTTTCGCCGACGAATGTGCCGCCTGCCATGGTGAGGATGCCAAGGGGAACGGCTTTGCCGCCGCTGGCCTCGCGAAAATGCCGCCCGATTTGACCCAGATTGCAGCCCGTAACGGTGGCATTTTTGACGTGAACGCGGTGATGAGCACCATCGACGGCCTGCACCACTCCCCCGACAACCCGATGCCAGAGTTCGGAGCGACCGACATGGGCGAGATCATCATGGTCGACCGCACCCCCGTGCCCGCCGAGTTGCTGGCCCTCGCAGGGTATCTGGAGAGCATTCAGGAGTGAGAGAGGGTCACGATATCATTTTATCAAGCCTGACACGCAGTTCTTTCGATGACTGAAGAACGATTCGAGACCTGCACAAATAGTCGATGATTATTGTTAAGTTTTGTATTTCGTTAAATAATTTAAAGTCTGAATATTTTGTGATTTCTTCTAAAGTGCTGTGCGTTTTTTCAAGCGTTTCTATCATACTTTTAAGTTCATTCTGGATCTTATAATAACGAGCTTCGATTGATGTAGGGAGTTTTGAAGCTAGCAAGTTAAGTATTTCTAGACGTTTTTCGGCTAGCTCGATAAGAATAACTTCTACTTCATATATGAGTTCACTGGCCTCTTTTCGAATGCTTAAAAAACGTTCTATTTCAGCGTTCTCAAATTCAGTGTTCTTTATTTTCAGGTTTACGTCATGCTGCGCTTTGGCCTGCCGGCTATTTTCTAACATTAGATCGTTTGATTTAGCCATCTCGTTAAGCTGAAGTGTAAGGGCCGCGGTATTTTCCTTAAACTCTCTACCTTGAAGAAGGTATCCGAATATTAGCCAGATGAACGCGATTGGGCTGATTGTGCCCGCAAGAAAATCACCGACCCCATTTGCCCCTAGGCTACTCAAATATGAAAAATTATGATAAATATATTGGCTGAGAATAGCGATATAAAAGGAGGTTAAAAAAACTCCAGTATCTACCGCTGTTAATTTAAAACTCTTAAACATCCAACTCTTCAACAAACCGCGCATTCTCCTGAATATACTGGAACCGTAGTTCTGGTTTCTTGCCCATGAGGCGTTCGACCAGATCGCCGGTTTCGCCCGGTTCGTCCTCGTCGATGGTGACGCGGATGAGTTTGCGGGACGCGGGGTCCATGGTTGTTTCTTTGAGGTCTTTGGCGTCCATTTCGCCCAAGCCTTTAAAGCGGGACACATCCATTTTGCCCTTACCACCGAGCCCTTTTTCCAGCACGGCGTTCTTTTCGGCCTCGTCCAGACAGTAGACGCGCTTTGCCCCTTGGGTGACGCGGAACAGCGGCGGGCAGGCGAGGTAGAGGTGCCCGTGGTCAATCATCGGGCGCATCTGGGTAAAGAAGAACGTCATCAGGAGCGAGGCAATGTGCGCCCCGTCCACGTCCGCGTCGGTCATGATGATGACCTTGTCATACCGCAGATCATCGACGTTGAATTTCGTGCCCAGCCCAACGCCGAGCGCTTGGGTCAGGTCGCTGATCTCTTGGTTCGTGCCGAGTTTGTTCGAAGCGGCGCCAAGGACGTTCAGGATTTTACCACGCAGCGGCAGGAGCGCTTGGGTCTTGCGATCCCGCGCCATTTTCGCAGAGCCCCCCGCAGAGTCACCTTCCACGATGAACAGTTCGGTGCCCTCGCGGTTGGTCGCCGAACAATCGACGAGTTTCCCCGGTAGGCGGAGTTTTTTGGTCGCCGTTTTGCGCTGTGTCTCTTTTTCCTGACGGCGACGCAGACGCTCTTCGGCGCGTAGCACCAGAAAATCAAGGATCGCGCCCGCGGATTTGGTATCGGCCGCAAGCCAGTTGTCAAAGTGGTCACGGACCGAGTTTTCCACCCATTTCGCGGCTTCCTCGGTCGACAGTCGGTCTTTGGTCTGGCCGACGAAAGAGGGCTCGCGGATAAAGATAGACAAGAGCGCACAGCCGCCCGTGATCAGGTCCTCGCGGGTGATCTGCGCGGCTTTTTTGTTGCTGACCAGTTCACCGTAGGCGCGGATGCCCTTGAGGATCGCAGCCCAGAAACCCGCTTCATGGGTGCCGCCTTCGGGCGTGGGAACGGTGTTGGTGTAGGAATGGAGGTAGCCATCGCGCGACGGCGTCCAGTTGATCGCCCATTCGACCGACCCCGGTACGCCGAATTTCTCTTCAAAGCTGACTTTGCCAGCGAAGGGTTTTTCGGAATAGGTGCTGACCCCTTCGAGCGATTCATTGAGGAAGTCCGACAGGCCATTCGGGAAACGGAACGTGGCCTCGGTCGGGGTTTCCCCGTCGTCGATTTCAGATTTCCAGCGGATTTCAACGCCCGAGAACAGGTAGGCCTTGGACCGCGTCATCTTGAACAGGCGGGCAGGTTTCAATTTCTGCGAGCCAAAGATTTCGGGGTCCGCGTGGAAGGTCACAGTCGTGCCGCGGCGATTTGGGGCTGCACCGATCTTCTCGATCGGGCCAAGTGGCACCCCGCGCGAGAACTTCTGTTCGTAGAGTTCTTTGTTCCGTGCGACCTGCACGATCATTGAATCCGACAATGCGTTCACGACCGAAGAGCCAACGCCGTTCAGACCACCAGAGGTCGAATAGGCCTTGTTCGAAAATTTACCGCCCGCGTGCAGAACGGTCAGGATCACTTCGAGTGCGGATTTGCCAGGGAACTTCGGGTGGGGGTCGACGGGCATCCCGCGACCGTTATCGCGCACCGAAATCGAGTAGTCCGCGTGAAGCTCGACCTCGATCCGATTGGCGTGACCTGCAACGGCCTCGTCCATAGAGTTGTCGAGGATTTCTGCGACCATGTGGTGCAGCGCCCGTTCATCCGTGCCGCCAATATACATGCCTGGACGCTTGCGGACAGGTTCAAGTCCTTCGAGGACTTCGATGGAGGATGCGTCGTAGTCGGTCGGCTCTGTGCCGGATAGAAGGTCGTCGGCCATATCGCTGCTCTTTGCTTTGTTGCCGCATATAGTGGCCTAACAGACGCGGAGGGGCAATCTCTGGTTTTGCTTTATCCACATGATGATCGAAACGGTCGTCGTTTTATCGAGTTGAAAATTAGAACTTGTGTTATACTTTAGGGGTGAGGGGGTATAATGGCATCGCGCATCACCACTTTAACGTTAGAGACGAATGGACAGGTGCGACCTAATCCAGCCTCTATCATTGCGCCGTTGGAAGAACTCGATTTCTTTGTGTCACTCGCGCAGCCGCTGCACCATCCCATGACCGCGTGGGAAGTATGGGCAAAAGCGATCGCCTCGTTACCATGGTCGTCGCGGTTCATTCTCACGGTTCGCAACCTTATTTTGTTGCCGTTCGGGACGAAGCCATTCAAACCCGCCCAAATGGATATCGATTTTCCGCCGAAAAAAGGGGCGAGGATCGGTAGCTTCACCGTCGAAACCATCAATGATCACAAACTGTGTTTGATCGTGGATGATAAGGTGCGCAGAGGGATGCTCTGCATCACCATGTCCGCGGACCAAGAGGACGTTGTCCTCACAGGCTCCGCGATTTTGCACAACAGGTTTATGCGGTGGTATCTTGTGATCTTTGGAAAGATGATCATTCGCATCATTCGTTCCGCCGCTGCGCGGTTCTAGCGGCGTTTTGCGATGCGGGAGGCGTAGCCCAAAAGCGCAGCCATCACGGGGGTCTGCGGGTCACGGTCGGCTGCAATCAACCCGATGCTATGGCTCCGCTCCGGCGCGGAGAGTGGTACAGACGTGAGGTCTTTGCCTGTCGTTAGGAACGCGGCAATCCGCAGGGGTAGGATAGTCACCCATTGCCCCGTTTCCACGTGGCTCACCAAAACCAAGGTCGAGTTGCTTTCGACGGTCGGGGTCGGGGTGATGCCCGCCGCAGCGAGGTTTTGGTTGATGATCCGTCGGTTCTGCATATCGGGTGTCAGTAGACACAGGGGCGCATCCGCCAGATCGGACCATTCCAGTTTTGACCGTTTTGCGAGGTCGGAACCCTTTTGGCAGATGACGGCGTAGTCTTCCTCATAAAGCGGGACAGTCGCCACGCGGCCCAAAGGTTCGTTGTCGAGGTAGGTAATCCCGCCGTCGATCTGCAGTCCCTCAAGCATATCGAGGATTTCAATCGACGACCGCGATAGGATCGTGAACCGCACGTTGGTGTGTTCTTTGGAAAAGGCCGAGGTCAGATCGGCCACCATCGGCAGGGCTGTCGGGATCACGGCCAAACGGATGTCACCAGACAGACCCTCGCGGGCGGCGCGCATCTCTTGCTTCATGACGCGCACGTCGCCCACGATCCGTCGCGCCCAATCCAACACGCGCGCACCTTCGGGGGTCAGGCCGCCGTAACGCGATCCGCGATAGACCAGCTGAACCCCCAACTGGTTCTCGAGCTGCTTGATCCCCGCAGAGAGCGTCGGCTGTGTGATCCCCAAACTTTCGGAGGCGTGTCCGAAATGTTCCTCGCGGGCGAGGGCGATGAACATCTCTAATTTGTCGATCATGCGCAGGCCACCGAAAGCAAAAGATCCCCAAGGGGTTTGAACTCCTTTAACCCGTCCATGATCCGATCGCAAAGGGGCCCAGTGCCGCCCAAGGGACGGGTCGCAATCACCGACTTGTGGCGCAAGAGGTCCGCATTCGGGTGATCAGGCGCAAAACCACGCGGCGCCCGCACCAGTTCTGGATCGCGTAAGGCAAAGCCTGCCGTTTTCACCCCATCCACGATCCGCGCCACACGCGGCGCATCCAGATCAACGAACTTGCGCCAATCGTCGAGGACGTCTTTCTCCATCGCCATCATCCCGCCACCGATGCGGACTTGATCTGGTTCGATGCCAAAGAAATAGGCCACGGGCTGGCGTCCCTCATTCACTTGCCAGAGCACATGCAGGTGCGTTTTGTAGGGCGTCTTGTCCTTAGAGAACCGCGTGTCCCGATGCGGGCGGAACAGTTTGGTGGTGACGGGATCGCCCAAAAGATCGCTCAATCGCGGTGCAATTTCATCGAGCAGCGCAAGTGCGGTTGGCTTGATCGCTTTGTCATAGGTGGCGCGGTTTGCCTCCCACCAGTCTTTGGAATTGTTCGCAGCCAGCGCCTGATAAAACGGTTGGGCGGTCTCAATAAAAGTCTCGAAAGTCATAGCAGCACCACTGTCGTTCGCGGGGATCATGCGGTGTCGGGCGAGGGGTGTCTACTGACAAACGGAATTTGATCATATGGACGAAAATTGCAACTTGCCGTAATGCTGGTTCTATGAATCACACGCGTCCTACCCTTCGTCAGGATATCCTGCCCCTGATCCGCCTCGGCATGCCCTTGGTCGGCAGCAGTATTGCGGCCTTTGCGATCCATATGACGGATACGATCATGTTGGGGTGGTATGACGTGACCGCACTTGCGGCGGTGACATTGGGGTCATCGTGGTGGTTTATCCTCTATATTTTCGGGGCTGGTTTCGGCTTTGCCGTGATGCCCTTGGTTGCTGCGGCTGCCGCCGAAGGCGATGATACCCGCGCCCGCCGTGTGACCCGTATGGCATTCTGGTTGAGCCTCGCCTTTGCGGCGGTGGTTTTGCCGCTCTTGTGGTGGTCGGGGACCATTTTCCTGTGGATGGGGCAGCATGAGGTCATTGCCCTTGAGGCACAGAAATACCTTCGCATCGCGGGTTTTGGTATCGCGCCGGGGCTGCTCGTCGTCGTGCTGCGGTCCTATCTGTCGGCGCAGCATATGACGGCGATATTGCTTTGGGTAACTTTGGGGGGTGTCGTCTTTAACGCGGGCGTGAATTACATCCTGATCTTCGGTAATTTTGGAGCGCCTGAGCTGGGGATCCGCGGGGCGGCGATGGCCTCTGTGCTGATCCAGACAATCACCATGATCGTGCTTGCGATCTATTCGAACCTCAAACTGCCAGAGATCAAACTGTTCCAGCGCATTTGGAAACCCGATGGCGAAGCCCTCTCGCAGATCTTTCGCATGGGCGTTCCGATTGGCCTGACGTCGCTGGCGGAAAGTGGTCTGTTTTCGGCCAGTGCTGTGATGATGGGCTGGATCGGGGAATTGGAACTGGCGGCCCACGGAATTGCGCTCCAACTCGCCGCATTGGCCTTTATGTTCCACGTCGGCATGAGCCAAGCGTCAACCATCCGCGCAGGTGGTGATTATGGCCGCAAGGATCAGGCAGGACTTCGTCGCACGGCATGGGCCTCTGTCATCGTCGGGCTGAGCTTTGGAGTGATTGTTGTCAGTACCTTCCTCGCTCTCCCTGAAACTCTGGTCGGTCTCTTTGTTGATCCGTCAGAGCCGCAGCGCGTTGCCCTGATCACCATTGCTGCCAAACTTCTGATGTTTGCAGCCTTGTTCCAATTCGTTGACGCGGGGCAGATCATCGCCTTGTCGCTCTTGCGCGGGGTGCAGGATACGGCGGTGCCGATGTGGCTTGCAACGATCAGCTATTGGGTGATCGGTCTGCCCGCAGGCTATGTTCTGGCGTTTGTTTTGGGCTTGAACGAGGTCGGCCTATGGCTCGGCCTCTGCATCGGCCTTGGTATGGCGGCGCTGACGCTGATGTGGCGGTTCTGGGCGCGGTCAGTCAGGATCGGCTGATCAATCGTCGTCAGACACGTCCTCGCGACCCTTCATCAAACGGTCGGCTTTCTTGCGGATCAGAACCGTCCGCAGGTCGTGCATCGCCATCAAAAGCGCGTCTGTCACGTCTTCGAGCTGGTCATCGGTCGCCTTGGTCTGCGCCCAATGGGTCGTCAAATTCATGTAGTCCACGGCACGGTGAATGTCGTCGATGTCCCGCGCCGCCAAAAGAGCGATCCGCGCTTCCATCCAGTCCTTAATCACCTTCACGTCTTCGGGGCTCAACTCCCGTGCGCCTTGGGCCTTAATCTCGCCATTGCGAATGTTCGCAACGGCGATCTGGTCCATCTCAATTCTGCGCTGACGGTTTTCGGTATCCACTTTGAACACGGCCGCGCCATTGTCGCGCACGCGAAAGTAATACTCGGGTAATTCAGTACTCATATTCGCTTACCTTAGGCCTTCGCAGAACTGTTGAATGCGCGTGCAAGCCTTTGCCAAGGCCTCATCCGAGGTAGCGTAGCTGATGCGGAAATTCGGTGAAAGCCCAAAGGCCGATCCAAAGACTACCGCAACGCCCGTCTCTTCGAGAAGGGCGTTCGCAAAGGCTTCGTCCGTGTCAATCAATGTGCCCGCCGCGCTGGTTTTCCCAATGCAGGCCGAGATATCGGGGTAGACATAAAACGCACCTTCGGGCGTTGGGCAGTTCACACCTTTCGCATCGTTGAGCATCCCCACGACCAAATCACGGCGACGCTGGAACAGGGCCTTGTTGTCCTCGATATAGCCTTGCGGGCCATTGAGCGCCTCGACCGCCGCCCATTGGCTGATCGAACATGGGTTCGAGGTGGATTGCGACTGAACCTTGCGCATACCTTTGATCAGCTCCTCTGGACCAGCGGCATAGCCAATCCGCCAGCCTGTCATCGCGTAGGCTTTGGACACGCCGTTCACGGTCAGGGTGCGGTCATAAAGACCCGGTTCGACCTGCGCTGGGGTGCAGAATTTGAAATCGTCAAAGACAAGGTGTTCATACATGTCATCGGTCATCACCCAGACATGCGGGTGCCGCATCAGAACATCCGTCAGCGCCTTTAGTTCGTCCCACGAATAGCCAGCGCCCGACGGGTTCGATGGCGAGTTAAAGAGGAACCATTTGGTTTCGGGCGTGATCGCCGCCTCTAGCTGCTCTGCCGTCAGTTTGAACTGGTTTTCGAGGGTGCATTCGACAATCACTGGCGTGCCGCCGCCCAAAAGAACCATGTCGGGATAGGACACCCAGTAGGGCGCAGGAATGACCACCTCGTCGCCTTCATTCAGGGTCGCCATGAACGCGTTATAGAGAACCTGTTTACCGCCTGTGCCAACTGTCACCTGAGCGGGTTCATAGGATAGGCCGTTTTCGCGGCGGAACTTATCGCAGATCGCTTGCTTTAGTTCTGGGATACCATCGACAGCCGTGTATTTCGTCTTGCCCGCGTTGATCGCGGCAATCGCGGCGTCCTTGATGTTCTGCGGCGTGTCAAAATCCGGCTCGCCTGCGGATAGGCCGATCACATCGCGCCCCGCGGCCTTCAGCTCTTGCGCCTTGGTCGTCATCGCGATTGTGGGCGAAGGTTTTACGCGGGAAAGTGTCGTTGACAGAACGGACATGACGCCTCCGGTGGTCATTTGGGTCTCATGTGTCATAAGATGGCCCTGTAACCCAATCAAGCGGCAAGGAGCGCGGACGGTGGAAACTACAGAATGGTTTAGCGAAGATCAGGCAACTTTTGGTGATCGAGTGGCAGGGGCGCGAGAGGCAGCCCACCTTACCCAAAAACAACTCGCAGGAAAAATCGGGGTCAAACTGACGACCCTGCGCGGATGGGAGGATGACCTTACTGAACCTCGCGCAAACAAACTCCAAATGCTGGCAGGTTTGCTGGGCGTTTCGATGACCTGGCTCTTGACGGGGCAGGGCGAAGGCCCCACAGAACCGACTGAGGGTGAAATTTCGCCTGGTGTCTCTGACATTCTGTCCCAAATCCGCGAATTGCGGGTGCAAATGCAGGACAACGTCAAAAAGATGGGCCAGCTGGAACGGCAATTGCGCGCCGCGCTGAAGGAGTAACAATGACTGAACCGCGTGACATTCGGATCAAACGTTTGGCGATGCGCTCTATGCGTCGCGGCATCAAAGAGATGGATTTGATCCTGTCGGATTTCGCAAGCCGCGAATTGTCCAATATGTCTGATGCGGACCTCGATCATTATGAAAACTTCATGGAAGAGGCCGATCTGGATCTCTACCAATGGATCAGCGGTCAAACAGAGGCCCCAGATCAGTTCAAAGAACTGGTGGCCCGTATTTCCGTTTCGGCCAAAGGCCTGACGGCGCCGCGCCAATAATATCGGTGGTGACGAAAATTCGTCGCCACCTTTAACCAAATCTTCTGATTCTTACCCCTAGATGGTCCCACTGACCGAAAGAGGAGTAAGAGGCATGAGCCTGATTTCCGAACTCGGGGTCCAGAAGGAAACCTCCGCAATTACGGCGCAGAATGCTGCCTTTATGAACAACTACCTTGAGTCCCTGTCGCTGGTCGAACGCCTGCACAGGTTGCTTCTGGATGTGATCAAAGACGAATTTGAACGCTTGGGCGTTCTGGAACTGAACCCTGTTCAGGCGCTCCTTTTGTTTAACGTGGGCGACAATGAGGTGACGGCGGGCGAACTCAAATCGCGCGGCTATTATCAGGGATCAAACGTCAGCTATAACCTTAAAAAATTGGTGGATGGCGGCTTTATGCACCATCAACGCTGCTATGCAGACCGCAGGTCCGTCCGTGTCCGCCTGACCGAAAAAGGCCGACGCGTGCGTGATATCGTGTCCCGACTGTTCGCGGCCCATTCGGAAGGATTGCAAGAACGCGGTGTGGTCGATCACGACGGCATGGATATGATCTCTGGCTCGCTCAAACGGATCGAACGGTATTGGACCGATCAAATTCGTTACATTTATTGATCGAGAGAGCCGAGCGCGAGGCTGCGCAATTCCCGCAACAACTTGCGGCGCATCGCGGCCTCGTAATCGTGAAAGCCCGCTGCGGGTTCGACAAAGGCTTCTGGTCCGCGAATGACGTATGTTTTCCAGTAGGATAGCAGTCCTTCGTCATCTTCACCGCCGAGGATCACCAGCCCGTTGACGGTCATGCGGTCGTCTTCGGGGATGTCTTGGGGGCGTGGACCTGTGTTGTTCTCGCCATCCCCTGATAGGTCGAGCGTGTGACGCCAGCAGTCAGGCTGCTGGTCGAGCAACGCTGTGCCCGCCATCAGTGCCGATCCAATCGCGGTGGTCAGATCACCGGGCGCTGTCGAAACCGTGGTCAATCGTCCTGCGATGGCAGAAAGGTCAGAGGCCGAGGCGACCTCTGTCCACGGCAACAGGATGGTCGCCGTGTCTGGCCCGCTCCATTGATAGACCGACAGCCTGATCGGGGCCATCGGGTCCGACAAAATCGCCGCGCTGACCTCTGGCGCCAACAGAGCTGCCGCCAGCCCATCGAGCTGGAGGCGATATTCCACCGCGTCCACGGACCCCGACACATCTAGCCCTAGGGCCAAGGCCTGTCGGCATTCCGCATAGGCAGGACAGCCCGCCCCAATCAGTGTAGCGACGACGAGCGCCTTACCAGTGACCGACATTGTCCATGCTGGCCCAAGGTTCCGCAGGCGCGAGCCGTTCACCCGCTTGCAGCAGCTCAATCGATACGTTGTCGGGCGACCGCACAAAGGCCATATGCCCGTCGCGCGGCGGGCGGTTGATCGTTACGCCATTGTCCATAAGGTGCTGGCATGTCTCGTAAATATTCGGAACCTGATAGGCGAGGTGCCCGAAATGCCGCCCATCCGAGGGCAGCCCTTCATCACCGTCCCAGTTGTAGGTCAGCTCGATCGGGTACTCCTCTTGGCCCTCTGGCGCCATGAACACAAGGCTAAACCGCCCCGCCTCATTGTCGATCCGACGTGTCTCGCGCAGACCCAAGAGCGCATAGAATGCCATGCTCTTTTCCAGATCCTTCACGCGCACCATCGTGTGCAAATACCGTAGAGTCATAAGTTTTCTCCCGAAACTGATTTGGTCAAACCCTAGCACTCCAGCCGACGAAGACCAGTTAGAAAGAAGAGCGATAGCCAATCTCGATCCCCGTCTCTGATCGGGTAAAGCGGCTGATGTTGCTCTCTGTTTGAACAGACCGAAGGCTGATCACAGGCATGAAACCCGCGTAGGTCATATTGGGAAAAGCAGCCTCGATTACGGCAAAGGACGTTTCGTCTCGCCGTTCGCCCGAAAACACAGGCGGTAGGGCGTAATCGTCATAAAGCGTGACCGCACGACCAACGGACGCCTGTAGTTGCAAGGGTTTGCCCTGCATGTTCGGGGCAAAACTCGCGTAGAGGCTTGAGGCGGTATTGGCTCGGTTGGCGGTCGGGCTTTCGGTTATCGTGTGATTGACGCCTGCGCTCCAACGCCCTTGGGCGATCCCCGCCTGAGCGATTGCAGTGATGCCCGCACCGAACGTCGTCACCTCATCATCGTTTCCGCTGCCCGTCTGATCGAACCGCATCTCTTGACGGACCGTCGCGCTGAGTGCTGCGTTATCAAGCAGCCCGTAGCTCAGCCCTGCGCCCAAACGGGCCAAATCATAGGATTTTGCATCTCCCGACCAAACCTGCCCAACCTCTACACTGGTGGTCGTCGTGAGGTCCTCCCATTTTTGCCGATGTTCAATGCCAGCCGTCAGGGAATAGGAACTGAGGTCCGCGTCGGTTAAACTAGGTGCGCTGGCTTGGGCCTCGTCAGACAGGAACACGTTTTGAGTCAGCAACTGTCCTGTCAAAGCGGTCAGGTGCTCTGACGATTGGTCAATACGATAGCGCGCAGATATACGCCCCGAGGCCACCGTGCCCGAAAGGGCCTGCGCCTCTGCGCTGAGTGTTCCAACCCAAGGCACACCATCAATCACGTTCAGCGCCGTGTCGCTGCCGCCGTTGACGTTGTCGGACCGTCTGACTGATACATTCGCGCGAAACCACAGAGGATTTTGCGCGGCGACTTGTTTGTAATCTTGGGCTGTTTGCGCAGCGAGGCTCGGCAGGTCCGCATGGTTTGCGGCGCGTCTCAGCCAGAGTTGCGAGAGGGTGAACCGATTGTCGAGTTTCGCTGCGAGGGCGGCGATGCGGGCGGCCTCGTAGGATTGCAACCCTGCCTCGGCCCGCAGGTAGGCGCGGTGGGCGGTGCTACGGGCCAATGGGTAATCGCCCGCCCGTATCAATCCCGTCGCCAAGATTGCCAAGGCATCCGCGTCGTCTGGGTCCGCATCCAAAAGCGCGAGCGCCAAGTCCATCGCAAAGCCAAAGTCACCCGACAATAGCGCCTGTCGTGCCATGACGTGCCCCTGAGCGAGGGAGATTTCGGCTGACTCTGCCAGCGCCACACTGCAAAGCGACATGCTCAGCGTGATTGCAAGGGAAATGGTGCGAACGTTAGTTGCCATAATCGGGATTGACGATCTCACAGATCTGATCTTGGGATGTCAGACCGCACAGGTTTAAAATGAAAACGCCATGTTCCATCGCCCCAGGTAGGTCAATTTTGGCACCGATATCAAGGTTTGTCCCTCCCGCGATGCCTTGAGCGAGGGCTCCGCCAATAACGCCACCATAATTACCTATTGATTGTTGAATATCATCAAAAACTGTCCCGACAAATTGGCCACTCTCATCAATAGATGTTTCATAAAGCACGATCTCATCGAGCACTAAGCCGTCTTGAATAGCTAAGTAGCTTTCTTGGTCACGAGGATCGTTGCCAAATACACGATTTCTGATAGTTCCGTTGATGGCATTTTCTTTGAAACTGACATCAACAAATACATCGCCACGAATGGTGAGAGCTTGGCGAGGAGCCATTTTTTCTGTTACATCGTAATCATCTGGGATTAGGAGTAATTGCTGGCCATCTGACGCGATATTCGTCACCGCAACATATTGGCCTGCGTAGCTCACGAGTCCGTTTTCAGTTTCGGAGTATGAAACGCTAGGGTTCACGAAGTCTTGTAGCGTTTTGAAGCTGGCTCCTGCGAAATACGCATCAAATTGTCCACCGTCGCCAACAACCACAGCTTCTACAGTTTGAGCTAAATCTTGAGCAACAAGTGCCGTGAAGTGACGGTCTAGTGGGTCATCTTGGTACGTGTATGCATAGAAACCAGGCAAATCTAAAGCGGGCGTCCGATCATATTCCACTAGCGTATTTGGGCCGTCGAGGGCGTAGATGTCGACCTTAAGGGTTCCATTTGTTGAGTTATAGCTAACCTGATTTAAGTTATTATTTATGGATGCAAATAGGGTGCTTTCTTCGTCAGCGCCCGTACCTGTGCCGGTATCCACCTCCGCTCTTTGAAACGGATTGGTCCCACTTCCGCCGCAGGCCGCGAGGGCGGTCAGGAGGGCAGACGTCAAAAGGAATTTGTGCATTACAGGACTCTGAAAAAACGTGCTTTGATGTTGATGGCGACAATCGACTTTAGGTTAGTCTGTGTCAACCATTCGGGTAGGTGAATTCTGTGCCTGTCGCGTATCAGACACGGAATATGGAGGTTTTGCCTTTGCCATCTGCAATATATAGTCACCCGCGAGTCACCAGTCCCCGAGGAGAGCATAATGTCCATTACCCCCGAACAAGAGGCCGAAGTTGCCGAGCTTCGCGCGACACCACGTCAAACGCTGCGGGCTGTTTCTGAGGGGATGGAACGCCACCTCTACACCATCAAACCTGTGCTGGATCACGGTTTCGTTCGGGTCGTGGATTACATGGGCGATGACGCTGCGATCTGTCAGGCGGCGCGCGTGTCCTACGGTAAAGGCACGAAATCGGTGCAAAACGACGCGGGTCTGATCCGTTATTTGATGCGCCACTGGCACTCGACCCCGTTCGAGATGTGCGAGATCAAACTTCACGTCAAACTTCCTGTGTTTGTTGCGCGACAGTGGATCCGTCACCGGACGGCAAACGTGAACGAATATTCCGCGCGTTATTCGATCATGGATCGCGAATTCTACATCCCAGAGCCCGACGTTCTGGCCGCCCAGTCGGTGATCAACAACCAAGGCCGCGGTGAGGTTCTGACGGGTGAAGAAGCGGCTCGCGTTCTCGAATACCTCAAGGGCGATGCGGCTCGCTGCTACGACCACTATCAGGAAATGATCTCTCAGGACGGCCAGCAGGGGCTTGCACGTGAATTGGCGCGGATGAACCTACCTGCGAACATCTATACCCAGTGGTATTGGAAGGTGGACCTTCACAACCTGTTCCACTTCTTGCGTCTGCGGGCCGATAGCCACGCGCAATACGAAATCCGTGTCTATGCGGACGAAATTTGCAAGATCGTCGCGGATTGGGTGCCTGCCGCGTATCAAGCGTTCGAGGATTACCGCATGGGCGGCGCAACGCTCTCGGGCAAGGCTCTCGACTGTGTGCGGCGCATGCTTAAGGGCGAGTCTGTCACTCAGGAAAACAGTGGCATGAGCGCAGGTGAATGGCGCGAATTCCAAGCCGTTCTCGAAAACTGACGCTACTTTTCGCTTTGAAAAACCAAAGCCTATCCTGTCTCGCAGGGTAGGCTTTTCCATATGTTACTTTTATCAGATTTTCTGATATAATACACGCTAAAGTGAAAAGTGATCTTTGGTGGTAACTTGCATTCCTGTCACAAATGAATATTTGGTAAAAGTTGACGTTGGGTAAGCTATCGTTTTGACGTAAAGCGAAACAGTCATCGGTCGTTACCCATGCCAAAGACCAATTTGCTGGAGATAAGTGTGCCGGAAGACAGCCAACAATTGATCCGTTTGATCTACGTGAGCGTTGCTGCCCCAGACATGGGAAGCGAGCAGATCGAACATATTCTGGTCAAGGCGTCCAAGCGCAATGAGATCAAAGGTCTCACTGGCATGTTGATCTACGACGAGGGGCAGTTCTGGCAGGTTCTAGAGGGGCCGCTCGAGTCGGTTATGACGACCTTTGATGATATCCGTTCAGACAAACGTCACTCTGATGTCACAACTCTCGTGACCGAGGATATCGTGAAACGCGAGTTCAAGACGTTCCGCATGGGAACACCCGGAAACGTGCGCAGTATCAACGATCCAGAACTTCATTCAAACGTTGATGCAGCATTGACACGTGAAAAAACGACCATTGCCAAAGAAGCCTCGCAACGGTTGGTGCGAGGATTCAGTCAGAATGGGCAGTGGTATCCGCTGATTGCTGAGCGGTCCGAGGGCTAACGCGGGTTAGCCTGCCGCCTTAAGGTTGCCTGCCATTTGGCGTCCATCACGGCCTTCAATCAGGTCGAATTCGACCTTTTGATTGTCTGCCAATCCGGTCATGCCGGCTTGTTCAACAGCTGATACATGCACAAACACATCCTTGCCGCCACCATCGGGGGCGATAAAGCCATAGCCCTTGGTTGTGTTGAACCATTTTACAGTACCGCTAGCCATTGTCGTAACTCCTTCGTCGTCGGTTGCCCGTTTGGGCGTGGCCGTCACGATAGGCGCGCATTACGTTGTGGCACCCACCGATCTGCGACTCAAAGCGTAACACGATTTTCCAAAAGACAAATGACAACCTTGCATTGAGGCGAGATCTTGCGCGAAATGCCGAAAAAGGAGGCGAAATGAAGGTCTATTCCCTGAAGTCCTGCGACACCTGTCGCAAGGCGATCAAAGAAATGACGGCAGCGGGGCTCGACCCGCAGGTGCAGGATGTGCGCGCGGATGGGTTGTCTGGCGATGATATCGCAGCGATTTTGGCGGCCTTCGGGGACAAGGCGGTGAACCGTGCCTCGACGACATGGCGCGGCTTATCGGACGAGGATAAAGCGCGTGATCCATCCGATTTGCTCGCAGAACACCCAACACTTCTCAAACGTCCAGTGATCGTTTCTGACGGTGTTTGGTATCAAGGCTGGTCGGCCGCCGTCAAAGCAAGCGTCATCGGCTAAGGGTGTTGTGGTGCGCTCGCGGCGTGCCTATGTAACCGTCATAGCAAACAGGAGCACGCCATGCGTAGCGCAGCCAAGGCTTTGGGTATTTTCGCCGGTGTTATCGGCATGATCATCGGGATTTTCAGCTTTGGCTATGTGTCACTGACCGAAACTCATTCCGAAGTCGGAGAGATTTTCGGCGTCGTGACCAACCCCGCCTTTATCAAAGCGGCGAGCTTCCTCGGCCCGATCCTCGCGATCACGGGGGCTGGGATGGCAAAATACCGTGCCCTCTGGGGTGGGGGGCTTTTGCTGGTGTCTGCGGTGATGATGTATGCCGCGTTCGGCTTTAACTTTGCCACCATGTTCCCGATTGGGATGGCAGGCGTCGGCGGGATCCTCGCGATTGCAGCGGGCAAGCCAGACGAAGAAAAGGCGCACTTTTAAGCGCGCCTTTCCAAATTCTTAGAACGTTTTGATTACCGCAGATCGGGCGGGGTCGCCTCAACAGCGAGATCGGCGATGATTTGGTCGAGCGCCACAGTCTCGGTCTTGTTTTCACCCAGACGGCGGGCGGACACAGTGCGTTCCTCGACCTCACGTGCGCCGATAGCGAGGATGACAGGCACCTTGCCAAGGCTGTGTTCACGGACCTTGTAGTTGATCTTTTCGTTGCGGGTGTCTGCTTCAGCGCGGATACCACGCGCCTGCAGTGCCTCAACGACCTCAGCCACGTAACCGTCCGCATCCGACACGATCGATGCCACAACCACCTGACGCGGGGCGAGCCAGAACGGCAGCTTGCCTGCGTGTTCTTCGATCAGAATACCGATAAAGCGTTCGAACGATCCCAGAACCGCGCGGTGCAGCATGACGGGGCGGTGTTTGTCGCCGTCGGTGCCAACGTAAACCGCATCCAGCCGCTCTGGCAGGTTCGGGTCAACCTGCAGGGTTCCGCACTGCCAATCTCGGCCAATCGCGTCGGTCAGAACGAACTCCAACTTCGGACCATAGAACGCACCTTCGCCTTCTTGGATTTCGTAGTTGTAGCCCGCGGCCTTACACGCGTCACCCAGAGCGGCTTCTACGCGATCCCAGCTCTCATCCGACCCAACACGTTTTTCAGGACGGGTGGAGAGTTTGATCTTCCAGTTGTGGAAGCCAAGGTCCGCGTAAATACCAGCGAGGAAGTCGATGAATTTCTTCGTTTCGGCTTCGATCTGGTCGTCGGTGCAGAAGATATGCGCGTCGTCTTGGGTAAAGCCACGCACCCGCATGATCCCGTGCAGAGCGCCCGAGGGTTCATAGCGGTTGCACGACCCGAACTCTGCCATACGCAGCGGCAGGTCACGGTAGGATTTTAGACCGTGGTTGAACACCTGAACATGGCAAGGGCAGTTCATCGGTTTCAGCGCGTTAACTGTTTTTTCACGAGCATGATCTTCGTCGACTTCAACGATGAACATGTTCTCTTGATAGTTTTCCCAGTGACCCGAGGCTTCCCACAGTTTGCGGTTCACGACCTGCGGGGTGTTCACCTCCACATATCCATCGCGGCGCTGCTGACGGCGCATGTAGTCTTGGAGCGTGGTGTAAATCGTCCAACCGTTCGGGTGCCAGAACACCTGACCTGGGGCCTCTTCCTGCATGTGGTAGAGGTCCATTTCCTTGCCGAGCTTACGGTGGTCACGCTTTGCCGCTTCCTCAAGCATGTTGAGGTGCGCCTTGAGGTCGTTGCGGTTTTTGAACGCGATACCGTAGATACGCTGCAACATCGGACGCGAGCTATCGCCGAGCCAATATGCACCTGCCACATGGGTCAGTTTGAACGCATCAGCGGGCACCTGACCTGTGTTTTGCAGGTGCGGACCACGGCAGAGGTCCTGCCAGTCGCCGTGCCAATACATCCGCAAGTCTTGGCCTTCGGGGATGCGGTTGACCAATTCGACCTTATAGGGCTCGTTGGTGTCCTCATAATGTTTGATTGCGCGGGCGCGGTCCCAGACTTCGGTCTTTACCTCTTCGCGTGCGTTGATGATCTCTTTCATCTTCGCTTCGATTTCGCCGAGGTCTTCGGGGGTAAACGGTTCTTCGCGGTCAAAGTCATAGAACCAGCCGTAATCGCGAACGGGGCCAATGGTGACTTTGACATCTGGCCAGATCGCCTGAACAGCGCGAGCCATAATGTGTGCGAGGTCGTGACGGATCAGTTCCAGCGCAGGTTCATCATCCTGCATGGTGTTGATCGCAATCGCTGCGTCCTCGTTGATCGGCCATTGAAGGTCCCAATGCGCACCGTTCACAGTGGCAGAGATGGCCTTTTTAGCCAGCGAAGGGGCAATAGATGCCGCTACCTCAGCAGGGGTTACGCCTGCATCATAGGAACGCGAATTGCCATCGGGGAAGGTAAGGGAAATCTGGCTCATGGCCGTCTCCTCGTCAGTTTGGCGCCCACGGAACGCCCGGTTGCGGGTATATGGTTCGGGCTGCGTTTTGATCCTCGATTGATGACACGTCAAGCCCGCAGGCTTGCCATTCTGGGTCATCGAGGCAAATGTGGCGAAAAAATCAAAGAGAGAACCGCCATGACCGAGTATCTGACCACCCCAGAGGGCCGCCGCATCGCCTATAACCTCACCACAGGTCGCGCACCCTATGTCGTGTTTTGCGGTGGTCTAAAGTCCGACATGGAAGGCACCAAGGCGCTCGCTCTTGAGGAATGGGCCAAAGCATCGGGGCAGGGGTTCTTGCGGTTCGACTACTCTGGTCACGGCATCAGCGATGGCGACTTTGAGGATGGCTGCATTGGCGATTGGTTCGAAGACGCCAGCGCCGCAATAGACTTGATCGACGGTCAGGTTGTCTTGGTCGGCTCTTCTATGGGCGGCTGGGTGTCGCTGCTCCTGTCCCGCGAACGGGCGGATAAAATCGCGGGGTTGGTCACAATCGCAGGTGCGCCCGACTTTACCGAGGACGGTTATTGGGCGGGGTTCTCTGACGATGAACGCGAAACCATCATGACCAAAGGCCGCATCGAAATCCCGAACGAATATGTTGAGCCCTATGTCATCACCCGCCGCCTGATCGAGGATGGCCGCACCCGCCTGATCTTGCGCAGCCCACTGACCTTCCCATTTCCTGCGCGCATTCTGCAAGGCAGCGCGGATGATGTGGTCACGCAGGATGTGGCGGAGCGCCTTTTTGCCCATGCGCAGGGCGACGATATCCAACTGACCGTCGTCAAAGGCGCGGACCATCGGTTCTCTGATCCGACCTGTCTGGCGCTGATCGAAAAGTCGGTCTGTGATATTTTGGAACGTATCGGCTAAATTGTGATCCATTGCCCTCTTCCCTCAAAGGGAGAGTTGCGCCATGATGTAGTTAAGACGAGTGAAAACACTCGCGAAAGACTGACGCAGGCAAATCCGCGGGTGACGCGGGGGCAGGACACCAATGACCGAACCAATGGTTCTTTTACCCGGCATTCTGTCGGATATCAGACTGTTTTTACCGCAGTTGACCGCTTTGGGTCGCGAGCGCCCAGTGATGGTTGCGCCGACGTGCCAAGGCGAACGGATCGACGAAATCGCATCAAACCTCTTGCCCGGCTTGCCACCGAAATTTGCCCTCGCGGGACATGGGTTTGGCGGCATGGTCGCGATGGAGATTTTGCGCCGCGCCCCAGAAAGGGTCACGCGGGTCGCTTTGATCTCGACCTCGCCACTCCCCGAGACGCCACAGGATTCCGCCGAACGAGAGTTGCGGATTGTAGGCGCGCGGGCAGGGCGGTTTGAGGATATCTTGGCCAAGGAGGTTCCGATGGATGCCATCGGTGCAGCCCATCGCAAAGACATCTGGGGCAAACTGCAAACCATGGGCAAAGCGGGCGGGGCAGAGACCTATGTCCGCCAATGCCGCGCCATGCAGCGCCGCCGCGACCAGCAAAGCACCCTGCGTCGTATAAAGCAGCCTGCGTTGTTGATCTGCGGGGCCGAGGACACCGTTTTTCCCGTAAAACGCCACGAATTTATGGCGCAACTGATCCCATATGCGCAGTTGGCTGTCTTGCCGGGTGTTGGGCATTTGCCAAGCTTGGAGGCCCCTGCCGCCTTTAGGGAGACCCTGCGGTCGTGGATGAAACAGCCCTTGGTTCTGCAGTGAAGCGGAGGGCGCTGCCCTCTTGGCCTGCGGCCAATTCACCCGGGATATTTGGGGCACAAAGGCAGCAAAAAGGGGCCCTGAGGCCCCTTTGTTCGTTTAGCCGTTAACGGCGACGACCTTGGGTTTCGCAGGCGCCGTGCCCGCATTCGCGTCGATAAAGTCGAGCACGAGTGGGCGGATGTTGTTGCGCCAGCTGCCGCCGGCAAAGATCCCGTAGTGACCAGCACCCGGTTCAACGTGCCATGCTTTTTTCTCGTCCGGCAGGTTGGTCAGGAGGTCCAAAGCGGCCTTGCACTGACCAGGGGCCGAGATGTCGTCCTCTTCGCCTTCGACGGTTTTCACTGCCACGGTCGTGATTTTAGAGATATCAACCTTGTGGCCGTTTACGGTGAATTCGTTACGGGCGATATCGCGGTTTTTGAACACGCGCTCAACGGTGGAGAGATAGAACTCTGCCGTCATATCCATCACGGCGAGGTATTCATCGTAGAACACGTTGTGTTTGTCGTGGTCCGAAGACTCGCCCTTGGCGGCGCGGAAGATCTGGTTTTGGAACGCTTCGGCGTGGGTCTGACCGTTCATCGAGATGAACGAGGCCAATTGCAGAAGGCCGGGATAGACCTTGCGACCAACGCCCGCATATTTAAAGCCAACGCGTTGGATCATCGTTTGTTCCAACTGGCCCATGGTGACTGAGTGGCCAAAGTCGGTCACTTCGGTCGGGGCGGCGCTGGGGTCAACGGGGCCACCGATCAGGGTGAGGGTCTTTGGCTGCGCCTTGGGGTCAAGTTCCGCCAAATAGGCGGTTGCGGCCAAGGTCAGAGGAACAGGTTGGCAGACGGCGATCACGTTAATATCGCTGCCCAAGTGTTTCATGAAATCAACGAGGTAGAGGGTGTAATCCTCAACGTCGAACTTGCCTTCGCTGACGGGAATGTCGCGGGCATTGTGCCAATCGGTGGTGTAAACCTCACAATCGGGCAGGAGGCTCATTACGGTTTTGCGCAGGAGGGTCGCGTAGTGGCCCGACATTGGTGCCACGAGGAGCACGCGACGTTTCATCGGCTTGCGGCCTGCCACCTTAAAGTGGATGAGATCGCCAAAGGGACGTTCGATGACCTTTTGCACCTGAACAATGTGGTCTTTGCCGTCGCCCGTCTGAACCGAAGGGATACCCCAGTCTGGTTTTGCAACCATGCGAGAGAACGTCCGCTCTGTCACTTCGCCCCACGCACCGAGCCATTCGACCAGTGGATTGGAGGTCGCGGCCAATGCTGGATACGCGGCAAATGCACGCGCTGTCGCACCTAACCACTGATTAGTGTTACGAACGCTTTCCATAAGGTCGTAAGTGTACATATACTTCACTTGTAACGTCTCCTGTTCGCGGAACGATGCAGCCATTGCAACGTCCCCAAACTCTGCAGACAGGGCGATGCTGCATGTGCGAAGGTTAAGGGGAGGACGCACATATGACAACTAGTGATTTGGTCGAAGATGCCGCAGGGCATCCGCAGCTTGCGAAACTCGAACAAAACATGGCGCGGATTGAGGCTTTGACGCAGCGCGTCATGGCCGCGTTTGCCCATAAACGTCATGTGCCAGAGGCATTACAGGGTCCGTCGCAAGAGCTCTATATGAAGGCTGCGATGGCCTATTGGAACGAAGCGGCTGCGAATCCAGCAAAGCTGTTTGAACAACAGATTGCCTATTGGGGCAAAACGCTGACCCATTTTGCAGAGGCTCAGGCAGCCTTGGCAAAGGGCACGTTGGAAGCGCCGGAGGATCACACCCCCGATGATCGGCGGTTCAGCAACCCGATGTGGAAGACGAACCCCTATTTCAATATGATCAAGCAGCAATACCTGATCAACTCCGAGGCGTTGGCCAAAGGCGTCGAAGAGATCGAGGGGATTTCTGACCTTGAACGCAAACGTCTGAAGTATTTCGGCGCGCAAGTCGTAGACATGATGTGCCCGACCAATTTCCTGCCCACCAACCCCGATGCGCTGGAACGCGCGATTGAAACCGAAGGGCAGAGCCTGATCGACGGTCTGGAAAACCTCGTGCGTGACTTAGAAGCGCATGATGGTGAACTGGTCGTGTCGCTCGCGGATGGGTCGGCCTTTAAACTGGGCGAGAATATCGGGACCAGCAAAGGCGAGGTTGTGTTCCGCAACCATATGTTCGAGCTGATCCAATACACGCCGACGACCGATCAGGTGCGCGATATTCCGATCGTTCTCTTTCCACCGTGGATCAATAAATTCTACATCCTCGACCTCAAGGAAAAGAACAGCCTTGTGAAATGGATCGTGGATCAGGGCTACACGTTGTTTATCGTCTCTTGGGTGAACCCAGGTCCTGCGATGCGCGACATAAGTCTGAACGATTACATTGAGGACGGCTATCGCACCGCGATGCGCGAGGTGAAATCTATCTGCGGGACAGAGACGATCAATGCGGTCGGCTATTGTATCGCGGGCACGACCTTGTCGCTGACCCTTTCGCGTATGAAACAGCAGGGGGATACTTCAGTCGGTTCTGCGACCTTCTTTACGACGCTGACGGATTTCTCGGATCAGGGCGAATTCAGCGTCTTCTTGACCGACGACTTTGTTGACGGGATCGAGGCCGAGGTGAACCGCACTGGCGTGCTCGAGTCCTTCTATATGGCGCGCACCTTTAGTTACCTGCGTTCGCGCGACCTGATCTATCAGCCCGCGATCAAGAGCTACATGATGGGGGAAACCCCACCGGCCTTTGACCTTTTGTATTGGAACGGGGACGGCACGAACTTGCCCGCAAAGATGGCGGTCGAATACCTGCGTGGCCTCTGCCAAAAGAACAAATTCGCAGACGGCGGGTTTGAACTGGCCGGCGACGTGCTGAAAATCGACGAGGTTGATGTTCCGCTCTGCGCGATTGCCTGTGAAACCGATCATATTGCCGCGTGGCATGCATCATATGCGGGTGTGCAGCAGATGGGATCCAAAGATAAGACCTTTATCTTGTCAGAGAGCGGTCACATCGCGGGCATCGTGAACCCACCGTCAAAAGGCAAATACGGACACTACACCAATCCCGACATGTCAGGCTCTGCCGATGCGTGGAAAGCCGGAGCTGTGCGCAATGACGGGTCGTGGTGGCCACGGTGGGGCGCATGGCTGGCCGAACGGTCGGGCGAGATGGTTCCAGCCCGAACACCGGGTGATTCGACCCATCCAGTGCTTTGTTCAGCCCCTGGAACTTACGTAGCGGCAGCACCACTAGAGGGAGAATAACCCTCTGGTGGGGTCTAACCTACTGATTTTGCTGTGTCGCAGAAATTTCACATGCTGCGATGCAGAAAAAACTTGAAATGCTGCGGTGCAGCATGCATATTGTTGGTAAGACAAATGACCAGCGGCAAGCGCCGCACATACCCGAAAGGTATTACCGATGACTGCTACTCCTGATTTCACCGCTGTATTCAAAGACATGATGGGCGCATTCCCGATCGACACCAAATCGATGGAAGACGCTTACAAATCGCAAACCACTCTGGCTGAAAAAATGTCGGCTGTTGCGATCGACGCTGCTCAGAAATCGACCGAACTGTCGGCAAAATGGGCTCAAGACACTCTGGCAAAACTGACCGAGCTGTCGACCGTTAAAGCAGAGCCTGCTGACTACGCTAAATCGGTCACCGATTTCGCGTCGACCGCTGCTGAAGCTGCTGCAGAGCACATGGCTGCTTTCGCTGAAATCGCGAAAAAAGTTCAGACAGACACTCTGGAACTGATGATGGCTGCTGGCAAAACCGCTCAGGAAGACCTGACCGCTGCTGCGAAAAAAGCAACCACCGAAGTTACCGCTGCTGCGAAAAAAGCTGCTGCGAAGTAATTCGACTTACCGACCTGATCCTCCTCCCTTTAGGTCGGAAATGATGGGCGAGCTGTGAAAACAGCTCGCCCTTTCTTTATTCTTTCTTTTTAGTCAGATGCAGCATAGGCTCGCTGCATTGCCGCAAACGTTCGGGGAGGGACCCGTGGCCGAAACAAACAAACCACTGCTCATCAAACGGTATGCAAGCCGCCGCCTCTACAATACTGAAACAAGCGACTACGTGACGCTTGAGGATATTGCGCTGTTCATTCGTGAAGGCCGTGAAGTTCAGATTGTTGATCTCAAATCTGGGGATGATCTGACCCGTCAGTATCTCCTTCAGATCATTGCAGAACATGAAAGCCGCGGGGAAAGCGTGCTTCCGGTGGATGTGCTCACTGATCTGGTGCGCAGCTATACGACTCAAGCGACCTCTGTGGTGCCACAGTTCCTCGCTGCGTCGTTCGAAATGCTCCGTCAGAGCCAGTCGTCGATGATGGAAAAAATGACCAAATCGCAGCCATCCATGCCCGCTATTCCGGGGCTAGAGGCGATGCAGGCGCAGCAAGCCGCATTTTTCAAGGCGATGACGGGTGGACTGGTCGGATCATCCGGTCCTGAAAAAGAGGACGCCCCCAAAGCGGGTGATGACCTCGACACGATCAAAAAACAACTTGCCGAGCTTCAGGACAAACTGTCCAAAATTGGTAAGTAATCAACGAAAGCCGCCCCTGTGCTGACCGATCTCACGATTGTTATTGTGACGGTTCTCGCGGGGGCGGTTTTGTTTTACCCAAAGCTAAGCAGGGCGGCAGGGTGGCGGGCCACGGTGACGCCGCTGGCCTCGATCATCGGCAGTGGGTTTCTGGTTCTCGGTCCGGTCCTTGATGACAGCTTCGGTGCGTTTGCCCCCCTTGTGATGCTGGGCCTCTGTGCCGTGGCCTATGCCTTTGGCGGAGCGATCCGCGCGAACATCCGCGACATCGACACAAACCCTGCCCGTGGTCGGGGCATCGCTCGTCTTGAAACTGTGGCGTCGTGGCTCTTGGCAGGGGCCTATTTCATCTCGGTTGCCTACTACCTAAACCTCTTTGGCGCTTTTGCAGCCACGCTCACTCCGTGGGATGGTGCATTGCCCGCACGGATCATCACCACCGTGACCTATGCGGTTATCCTCTTGGTCGGTTGGGTCTACGGATTTCACGCGATGGAACGGATGGAGCAAGCCTCCGTCACACTCAAACTCGCGATCATCGCGGGCTTGCTCGCAGGTCTGGGGGTGCATTTCACGGACCAAGCGATTGCGGGCGGTTTGGTCATAAACCCCGTCACGGTGTCAGGCTGGGGCGCTGTCACTTTGGCTTTTGGGTTGATTGTCACGGTCCAAGGGTTCGAAACGTCTCGCTACCTCGGTGATACGTATTCTGCTGACATGCGGGTGCGATCGATGCGGTGGGCGCAACTGATCTCAGCCGCTATCTATATGATTTACATATGCCTTCTGGTGTATCTTTTCCCCGCGGGACATGTGCCTTTGTCCGAAACGGCAGTGATCGACATGATGGCCATCGTCGCGCCCGTTTTGCCGCCACTCCTGATCGTTGCGGCCTTGTCGGCCCAGTTCAGTGCGGCCGTAGCAGATACGGGCGGATCGGGCGGACTGGTGACGGAACTGACCAAAGGACGGCTCGGCACGGGGCAATCCTACGCGGTGTTGGTTGCCGTGGGGTTGGCGCTCACTTGGGGTGCGGATGTTTTTGCCATCATCGCCTATGCCAGCCGCGCCTTTGCCGCCTACTACGCGGTCCAAGCTGCCATCGCTGCACAACGCGGTCGCCCGATCTATTGGGGCCTCGCAATTCTCGGCGCGGTCATTGCAATCTTTGGTCGATCCGTCGAAGGCTAACCATTCGCCGTTGCGGCATCGCGGTTGACCCCCTAGCGTAGCCGCAGCGAACAGGAGGCTGGTTTATGGCACCATCATCAGGTCGAATTACCCTCTGGGGTGTCGAAGTTTTTGTGGCCACCGCGCAAGAGGCCTCTATCTCGGCGGCAGCACGTCGGCTGGGATCATCGGCCGCGACGGTGAGCCAGCAATTGACCAATCTGGAAACCAGCATCGGTGCGGTTCTGTTGAACCGCAACGAACGGCCTATCACGCTGACTTCTGCGGGCGAGAAGTTCTTACGCCGCGCCAATGCCATTCTGAACGAGGCCGATCAGGCGCGGCTGGAACTCTCGGGCGATAATTCGGGGCTGACGCGGCTCCGCCTCGGGATGATCGAGGATTTCGAGACGGACGTGACGCCGCGTCTCTTGGGCGAGATTGGCGATGTTCTGAAATCCTGTCAGTTCCTGCTCGAAACAGGCCCATCGCATCAGTTGCATGACCTTTTGGACGCACGGGCGCTCGATATGATCGTGGCAGCAGACTTGCCGACGATGACCGAAGGTCTGGAACGTCACGCGCTCATGCAAGAACCCTTTGTCATAGCCGCACCCAAAGGGGCCGTAGATTTGGCCGCGCCACTGTCTGATCTGCGCCGTTTGCCGATGATCCAATATACCACTCGCCATTTCATGGGGCAGGTGATTGCCGCGCATCTGGCCCGCGAGAATTTTCCGCTCGCTCATCGGTTCGAGTTGGACAGTTATCACGCGATCCTTGCTATGGTTGCGGTCGGAGCGGGCTGGTCGATCCTGACACCGATGGCGTGGCTGCGGGCGGAACGGGTCCACGATCAGCTCGACCTGATCCCGCTGCCCTTTGCGCCACTGTCGCGTCAGATCGCCCTGACCGCGCGGCGCGGCGCATTGTCTGACACACCGACCCAAGTCGCGGATCGTCTGCGCCCGTTGATCGACGATCTGATTGTCGGTCCTGCCGTCTCGGCTTATCCGTGGCTCAAAGAGCACCTCACCACGCTTTAGTGAAAATCACGGCTTTTGGGGATGACCCGGACGTTGCGCGGGTGACGCGCGGCCCCTGCAGGAATGGGTTTTGTGACCTCATCCGCGCGGGCCATTGGGGGTGCCATCGCCTCGGGCGCCAATCGCAACAGCGCATCCGACCGATCCTCTAGATGCTGCGCGACAACGTGGATGATGTCGCCCTCGCGCTGGATATACCCTTCGACGGACAAAAGCCGAGACTGCATCACCACCTTGCGATAGGCCTCCATCATCTTGGGCCAAACGACGATATTGGCGACGCCAGTTTCATCCTCGATGGTGATAAAGCACACACCCTTGGCCGATCCAGGTCGTTGACGGATCAGCACCAGCCCCGCCAGTTTGACCTTTTGCCACGGGCGGGACTGCATCAGATCGCGGGTCGCGCCGTAGCCCTTTTTGCGCATACCGGCCCGTAAAAACCCCATCGGGTGCGCCTTGAGCGACAGATGCAGCGTCTGATAATCCGCCACGACCTGTTCGCAATTGGGCATCTGGGGCAGGGCGACGGCGGGTTCGGTACCCTCATCGCGCGTCTCAGTAAACAGCGGCAGATCGGGCGCATCCCGTAGCGATTTCGCCTCCCACAGGGCTTGCCTACGGTCAATAAACAGCGACCGCATCGCGTCCGCTTCGGCCAGTTTGCGGATGTGGGCCGCGCTGATCCCAACCTCTTGGAGCGATTTGACATCCCGAAACGGCCTGTCGCGGGCCGCCATCAGTCGCAGAGCCGCGGCCTGTGGAAACCCGCTGATCTGACGGAACCCCAACCGCAGCGCAAAGCCCCCGCTGACAGGTTCCAATGTAGTGTCCCAGTCCGAGTAATTCACATCGGGCGGGCGTACGATCACGCCGTGGTCACGGGCATCACGCACCAATTGCGCGGGGGCATAGAACCCCATCGGCTGAGAGTTCAGCAAAGCCGCGCAAAAGGCTGCGGGGTAATGGCATTTCAGCCAACTCGACACATAGACCAACTGGGCAAAGCTCGCCGCGTGGCTTTCGGGAAACCCGTATTCGCCAAAGCCCTTGATCTGATCGAAACAACGGCGGGCGAATTCCTCATCGTAGCCGCGCGTCACCATCCGCCCGACCATCTTTTCCTCAAGCCGCCCAATGGTGCCACGGCTGCGGAACGTCGCCATCGCCTTGCGCAGTTCATTGGCCTCGGTGGGGGAAAACTCTGCCGCTTCAATCGCGATCTTCATCGCCTGTTCCTGAAAGATCGGCACGCCGAACGTTCGCCCAAGGATCTGGCGCAGTTCTTCGGGGTGATGGGGCGGCGCGGGGGATGGGTAAATCACGGGTTCCTCACCGCTTCGCCGTCGCAAATACGGATGCACCATGTCGCCTTGAATAGGGCCGGGCCGTACAATCGCGACCTGCACCACGAGGTCGTAAAATTCACGCGGGCGCAGGCGCGGCAGCATGTTGATCTGCGCGCGGCTTTCCACCTGAAACACCCCGATGCTATCCCCACGGCAGAGCATATCATAGACCCTCGGGTCCTCTCTGGGGGTGGTGGCGAGGGTGAGTTTCTTTCCGTAATGCGCTGATATTAAATCGAAACACTTTCGGATACAGGTCAACATACCAAGCGCGAGGATATCCACCTTGAGGATACCCAGCGCATCAATGTCGTCCTTGTCCCATTCGATGAAACTGCGATCCGCCATCGCGCCGTTACCGATGGGAACGGTTTCGGTCAGAGGGCGTTCCGTCAGGATGAACCCGCCCACGTGCTGCGACAGGTGGCGCGGCATCCCGATCATCTGGCGGGCCACGGCCAGCGTCCGACGCAACAGCGGATCAGTCAAATCCAAGCCCGCCTCTTTGACGCGCGTTTCCTCAACATCGGTGCCCCACGATCCCCAGACGGTTTTGGCAATGGCGCTGGTGACGTCCTCTGATAACCCCATGACCTTGCCCACCTCGCGGATGGCTGATCGGGGGCGATAGTGGATCACTGTCCCACATAACCCAGCCCGATCCCGCCCATATTTCGCGTAGATATGCTGGATCACTTCCTCGCGCCGTTCATGTTCAAAATCGACGTCGATATCAGGCGGTTCCTTGCGTTCCTCCGAGATGAAACGTTCGAACAAAAGCTGGTGCTGCGCGGGGTCCACCGCCGTAATGCCGAGCACATAACACACCGCCGAATTCGCCGCCGATCCACGTCCCTGACACAGGATAGGCGGGCTGCTCTGGTCGCGGGCAAAACGGATAATGTCGTGAATGGTTAAAAAATACCGCGCAATATCGAGCTTTTCGATCATACGAAGTTCTTTTTGTATAATTTTTGCCGTCTCATCGGGTATCCCATCGGGATAGCGATCGGTGGCACCTTTCCACGTCATGTCCTCTAGGTAGGCCTGTGGGCTCTGCCCCTCTGGCACGACCTCTTTGGGGTATTCGTAGGACAGTTCGCGCAGGTCAAAACGGATGCTATCGGCCACCTCGCGGGTGGCGCGTATCGCGTGGGGCCATTCGGCAAAGAGGCGGCACATCTCTGCGGGTGTTTTCAGGTGCCGTTCCGCGTTCGGCTCTAGCAGATAGCCCGCATCGCTCAGCCGTCGTTTTTCTCGGATACAGGTCATCACATCCTGCAAGGGTCTACGGTCGGGCGCGTGATAGAGCACGTCATTGGTGGCAAGGATCGACAGCCCGTTACGATCCGCCAGCGCGTCGAGATGGTTGATCCGTGCGCGATCCGCCCCGCGATAGAGGTAGGACGCTGCGATATGGGTGATTTGCGGCACGCTGCGTTTGAGGTGTTTGAGCCGCGGTTCCCAGTGGGTTACGTCGTCGGGCGGGACCACAATCAGGCGCAATCCCTCTGCCGCAGTGCGCAGATCGGCCAGCGGAATGTCACAGGCCCCTTTGTCTTGCCATTGGCCGTCAGGCGTCTGACGTTTGCCTTGCGACAACAGTGTAGAGAGGCGCCCGTAACTGGCCCGATCCGTGGGATAGGCGAGGATCATATCCCCCTCGGTCAGCACAATCCGACAACCGATCAGCGGGCGGATATGTGCTTTTTCCGCCTCCACATAAAACCGAACGACCCCCGCAAGTGTGTTGTGATCCGCCACGCCGAGCGCATCATAGCCACCCTCCCACGCGGTCTGCACCAGATCGCAGGCCTCGGACGCGCCATGCAAAAAGGAAAAGCAGCTCGTCAGCCCCAGTTCGACATAGGCGCTGCGTGGATTGGGGGTGAACCCGCTGTCGTCAGGCAGGCTCCGTTTCGGATGATGCGGCGTAATGTCGGGCATCAGGCAAAGAGCCCATGCAGGAACCATCGCGGCTCTGCGCCACGTAGATCGCCCAGCACACCTTCGCGGTAAATCCACAGCCGCAGGCCATGCTGATCCTCAACCTTGTAATAATCGCGCAGGCGCGTGCCCGGTTTGTCGGCCCACCATTCGGGGGCAATCCGCTCTGGCCCATCAAAGCGGCCCACGCGGTGCACCTGCCGCCGCCAGACAAACTGAGCGGGCGGACCTTCGGGCACGGCATAGAGGACGCGGATTTCCTCGGGGTGTTCGAGCAGGCGAATGGGCCGCCGTGGGTGGGTGGCGGCAGGGTCAGGGGTGCCCGCCATCGCAGGCCGCCACTGTTCTGAGCGTTCGGGGATGTGCCGCTCTAACGGGGCAGGACGCAGAACCCCACGCGGCCCAAAACGTGCGGTGAGACGGTCGATGGTCTGTGCCAATTCGCTGCCATCCGTGGCACGGCGGTCCAGACGGTGCTGGAGTTTTCCCATCTGTTCGACAAAGGGCGCGGCGAGGGTAATCAGGTCAAACCCATAGCCGGGGTCGATACGGTCCAACTTTCCGTCAAAGAGCTTGGCCAAGTGGGCGGCATCGCGGCTGGGCTGGCTGGTGGCCACTGTGACAGAGGACACATCCCCATCGGTACGATACACGGTCAGCGTGATCCGCCGCGCACCAAACCCTGCGGCCTCTAGATCGGCGCAGAGGTCTTGGGCCAGTTGGGGAATCCATTCGGTCGGATCTTGCACAGGTTCGGGCAGACGGGCGTGGGTGATAAATCGAGGCGGATCATCGGGGGCATCCAGCGGCTCTGCCAACTTTCCCACCATCTGGTCCAGCCGCATCAGCGGGTTTTCCGCCAGGGGGGCACGGGCAAACCGACGGGCGAGCGGTACACGCGGAACGGCGATCAGATCGCCGATAGTCTTTAACCCCAACCGATTGAGCAACAGCGTCGTGTCATCCGTGATCCGCAAGGCCCGCACGGGCAGGGCGCTGATCTGTGTCTCTAGCTGATCCGGCGGACAAACCGCCCGCACCGTGCCAAAGCGGGCCAGCCCCCATGCCGCGCCGTGGGTCGGGGCAATCGCGCTGGCAGAGTTGAGGCCGAGCCCCGCCAGTCTATCCTCGATCTGCAAGAGCATCGCGTCCTCCCCGCCAAAGAGGTGAGCGCAGCCCGTGATGTCCATAACGATGCCATCGGCCCCGTCCCGCGCGGTCCAAGGTGCCCATCGTCGCGACCAGAGCATCAGCCGCTCCAGCGCACGGGCATCGCTGTCCACATCCGCATGGTCGAGGTACAGCGCAGGGCAGATCGCCCGCATATCGACAACACGGGCACCGATATAAACACCAGCGGCCTCTGCCGCGTGGTTGGTGGCGTGGATCATCGCACCCCGTGCGCTATCCACGGCCAAGGCGCAGGGCATATCCGCAGGCGGGCTATCGCCGCGACGATCCGCCATGATCTGCCAGCGGTCCATCGCAAAGCGGGGCAGGTGGAGGGACAGGATACGCCGCCCCGATGGCTTTGGTTTGGCCCAGTCTGGCGCAGGGGTCTGTAGCCCCGTTTCTAACTGTTTCAGGGCGGCAGCGAGGTCCATGTCCCGTGATGACAGGCGGCTCACCTTTCTGCCTCCCTCCGCTGGTCGTCATAGGCGTCCGCCTCAACGCCGTGGTCAAAGGTTAGGCGCGTGCCGTCATACTGCGCCACCCAGCGCCCCGTTTTGCCCCAGCGGGATCGGAATAAATCAGCCTCCCAGACGGGCGCACCGGGGGCGCGGCTATCCCAAGGGTGTTTGAGCGATTGCAGCGAGGCCACGCGCCAGCGATTGCGCGCCGCGCTCAACCCTGCGGTGGCCGCCCGCCGAATGAGCCATGCGGGAATACGATGCGCCTCTGACCGCAAGGCCAGCCGTTTTGTGGCTGTGAAATCGAGGACGGCAGGATCGCCCCAGACCTCTCCCAATACAGCACCAAAGGCAGCGCAGCGCAGGCCTTCTTCCATGGCCCAGAGAACATCGACGGGGCGGTTGGCGTCCACATGAATGATCTCAATCGGGCGGGGCAACCCGCGCAGATGCGGACGGCCTGTTTCCTTGCGCGATAGGCGGTCTTGAATCCACAGAACGGGTTTGGCCGTGTCCAGATGTGCCAGCACAAAACCCACCGCTGCTGCATCAATAGCGCGGGGGCTGAACACCTCTGACAGGGTGGCATCTTTGGGCGTTGGACGGGACATGGCAGACTCTTTGTTCTCTTTTTGTTCTACATCGAGTCGCCCGCCTCCGTCAAATATCCTGATGGGCAGAGAGCCAAAGATCTGAAAACTCCTTGCCCTTGGAAAACGGCTGGGTAAGCATCCGCCCATGACCCAAGATATGCGCCAAACGGCAATCCGAATTTTCAACGCAGGCGTCGCGGCGGCTGATCCTTTTACCGGCGTCCAAGGCGCATTGCCCGACACGGCCCCCGCGCTGATCCTCTCGGTCGGTAAGGCGGCCCGCCGTATGGCCGAGGCGGTTCTGGACCGTTTCGCTGGCGTGCCGACGATCGTTGTGACCAACGCTGAAAACGCGTCGCCGCTCGCGGGCGCGACTGTGATTACCGCAGGCCACCCTGTTCCAGACGAGGGCGGTGCCGCTGGCGCGCGGGCCTTTATCGAGGCGATCCAATCAACGACGGGTCCGGTTCTGGTGCTCGTCTCGGGCGGTGGGTCGGCGCTGCTGCCTGCGCCTGCCGGTGACATCACGCTGGACGATAAGGCCGACGTCAGCAGGCTCCTTTTGGCGTCGGGCGCGGATATTCGGACGATGAACCTCATTCGCCAGCAACTGTCCCTGATCAAAGGAGGCGGCTTGGCGCGGCTTTGTGCGGGGCGCGATCTGCGCGCCTTGATCCTGTCGGATGTGGTGGGCGACGACCTCTCTACGATTGCCAGCGGACCAACCGTCGCGCCTTTGGGCACACGCGCCGATGCGATTGCTGTTCTGGAACGTCTCAATCTCTGGGACCGCGTGGCGCAGTCCGTCCGCGATTGGCTCACCCGACCTGACGCCGACCAGCCGATTGCAGAGGCACAGAACATCCTGATCGGATCGAACGCCCAATCCGTCGCTGCTATGGCGGCAGAGGCAGGCGTGGCCCATGTCATTCCCACTGCCATCGAAGGCGACGTTGCCGATGCGGCCCGTGAAATCTGTGATGCGGCAGGTGAAGGGATCACCATTTGGGGCGGGGAAACGACTGTAACGCTCAAGGGCACAGGGCGCGGGGGCCGAAACCAAGAGCTTGCCCTTCGCATCGCGATTGAGGCACAGGCCCGCGGCTGGACCAACTGGACCTGCCTTCAGGGGGGATCGGATGGGCGCGATGGACCGACAGACGCTGCGGGTGGTTTGGTCGACGAGGGCACGCTTGCGCGGATCACGGCGGCGGGCGGTGATCTGACGGCGCTCTTGGACAATAACGACAGCTACGCGGCATTGGGCCTTGCGGGGGATCTGTTGATGACAGGCGGCACAGGGACCAACGTGGCCGATCTAGGGGTCCTTATTCGGTAAGAATTGAACAACCCTTCAATTTCTCTTGCCTCAACTCTGCTCTCGCCCGAAGGTAGGGCAAACAGAGACGGAGGACCTGATGAAAACGCGGATCGCTTTGCTGCGGCAAATGGGGAATGCACGCCCCTACGTAGACACCAAACCCATTGAAATCGTTGAAGCTGAACTGTCCGAACCGGGGAGCGGGGAGCTGCTGATTAAAATGGCTGCGGCGGGTCTGTGCCACTCTGATCTCTCCGTCATCAACGGCGACCGTCCGCGCGATATGCCCGTCGCCCTCGGTCACGAAGCCTCTGGCGTGGTGGAGGCCGTGGGCCCGAATGTCACCCGCTTTGCCAAGGGCGATCACGTGGTTCTGGTCTTTGCACCGTCCTGTGGTCACTGCGTTCCCTGTGCCGAAGGCCGTCCTGCGCTCTGCATCCCTGCGGCGGCTGCGGCGGGCAAAGGCAGCCTGATCGGGGGTGACAAACGGATCAGCCACGAAGGCCACACCGTGAACCACCATGTCGGTGTCTCTGCGTTCTCAGATTATGCCGTGGTGTCCGAGGCGTCTTGCGTGAAGATCGACAAAGACATCCCGCTGGATCGTGCGGCGCTGTTGGGCTGTGCGGTTTTGACAGGCGTTGGCGCGGTGCTGAACTCTGGAAACCTGCGGGCAGGGCAAACTTGTGCTGTTGTCGGTTTGGGCGGCGTTGGCCTTGCGGCGCTTTTGGGCGCGATTGCAGGTGGCGCGCGCGAGGTGATCGCGGTCGACCTTGCCGCCGACAAACGCGCCTTTGCGCTGGAACTGGGTGCGACTGCCGCGATTGATCCATCTGAGGAAGGCGCGGTTCAAAAGCTGCGTGATATGACAGGCGGTGGTGTCGACCTCGCGGTAGAGGTCGCAGGTGCGGTGCCTGCGTTGAAATACGCCTATGACGTGACGCGCCGTGGTGGGACGACCGTCACCGCTGGCCTGCCGAACCCGCAGCACGAGCTGAAAATTCCTGCTGTGTCGCTGACTGCGAACGAACAAACGCTCAAGGGGTCCTATGTGGGGTCCTGTGTGCCGCTGCGGGATATTCCGCGCTTTGCGTCGATGATGATGCGGGGGCAGTTGCCGATTGAAAAACTGATGACCCATCAGATCAAACTTGAAGATATCAATGAGGGCTTTGATCGTTTGGCCGATGGCGCCGCGATCCGTCAGGTTGTCGTCTTTGACTAACCTTTAAAAGTCTTGCGCCCGCCGATGAGGGCGGGCGCAAGCTACGTTTAGGTTTTGAAGATACGGTAGATCGCTGGGATCACCAGAACCGTCAGAGCGGTTGACGACAACAACCCGAACAAGAGCGAGATCGCGAGACCTTGGAAAATCGGGTCAACGAGGATCACCGCCGCACCGATCATCGCCGCCAGCGCGGTCAGAAGGATCGGTTTGAAACGGGTCGCACCTGCTTCGATCAGAACATCCACGGTCACTTCGCCATCGTCATTGGCGTTGCGGATAAAGTCCACCAGTAGGATCGAGTTCCGCACGATAATCCCTGCCAGCGCGATGAAGCCAATCATCGAGGTCGCCGAGAAGGGCGCGCCAAACAGCCAGTGACCACCCATAATGCCAAGGAACGTCAGCGGCACTGGGGTCAGGATCACCAGCGGCAGACGGAAGCTGCCGAACTGTGCCACGACGAGGATGTAAATCCCCAAGAGAGCCACACCAAAGGCAGCGCCCATGTCGCGGAAGGTAACCCAAGTCACTTCCCATTCACCGTCCCAAAGGATGACGGGGGTGTCTGTCTCGGACGGCTGACCGTTTAGGCTGATCTCGGGCTTCATGCCTTCGGGCCAGTCCATCGCGTCCAGACGTTCCTGCACGGCAAGCATACCGTAGAGTGGTGCCTCATAATCGCCCGCCATTTCCGCCATGACCATGATGGTGTCACGACCGTTGTGGCGGAAGATCGGGAACGACGCGCGCTCTTCGGTGATCTGCACAACGTCACCCAGTTCGACCACGCCACGACCACCGGGCAGGGCATTTGCCGGAACCGGAGTAGAGAGCGCCATCGCGTCCAGAGTGTTGTCGCCACGGTCACGTGTCATCACGATCGGCAGCGGACGACGGCCTTCGCCACGGTGGGAATAGCCCACAATCGACGACCCGTTGAGCAGTTGCAGGGTCTGTGTCACATCGCTTTCCAGCACGTTGTAGAAATCGAGGTCCGAGGTCATCAGCTCTGCCCGCAGGCGACGCGGTTGGACGCCGTAGTTGTTGTCAACGTCCACGACAAAGTCGATGTCCTCAAACGCGGCACGGACTTTTTCAGCGACTTCGCGGCGTGTGTCAGCATCTGGGCCATAGACCTCTGCCAACAGGGTCGCGATCACCGGCGGACCCGGAGGAGGTTCGACCGCTTTGACGACCGTGCCTTCGGGCAGGTTCATCGTGGCAAGACGTTCGCGCAGGTCCAGTGCGATGTCATGGCTGGTGCGGTCACGTTCTGTTTTCGGCAGAAGGTTCAGCTGCACTTCGCCCATCTCTGGGTTCTGACGCAGGTAGTAGTGGCGCACGAGGCCGTTGAAGTTGAACGGTGCTGCAGTGCCTGCGTGGGTCTGGGCCGAGATTACTTCGGGCATATCCATCGCGATACGTGCAGCCGCTTGGGCAACGGCATCGGTGGCCTCAACGCTCGACCCTTCGGGCAGGTCGATCATGATCGCCAGTTCCGATTTGTTGTCGAACGGCAGAAGTTTGACCGTCACGTCTTTGGTATAGAGGAGGCCGAGCGACCCGAAGGACAGAACAACCACGACCAAGAGAAAGATCAGCGACGACTTCTTGCCAGCCAGCAGAGGACGCGCAATTCGGTCATACATGCGACCCAGTTTCCCACCGGGGAACCCATGACCATCGTCATGATGCAGTTCTGCGCGACCTGCGATTTTCAGCATCAGCCATGGGGTCAGGATCACCGCGACAAAGAACGAAAAGATCATCGCCGCAGATGCGTTCGCAGGGATCGGGCTCATGTAGGGACCCATCAGACCCGACACAAAGAGCATCGGCAAAAGGGCAACCACAACGGTCAGGGTCGCAACGATGGTTGGGTTGCCCACCTCAGCCACTGCTGCGATGGTCGCGCCAAAGCGGCTCTGCCCTGGTTTCTTCATTCCCCAATGTCGGGCGATGTTTTCGATGACCACAATCGCGTCATCCACCAAGATCCCGATCGAGAAGATCAACGCAAAGAGCGACACACGGTTGAGCGTATAGCCCATGATGTAAGCCGCAAAGAGCGTCAGGAGGATCGTCACAGGGATCACGATGGCGACCACGATGGCTTCGCGCCAACCGATGGCGAGCCAGACGAGGATCACGATAGAGATGGTCGCCAAAGCGAGGTGGAACAAAAGTTCGTTCGCTTTTTCGTCGGCGGTTTCACCGTAGTCACGGGTGATTTCGATATCGACGGATTCAGGGATGAGTTTTCCGTGCATGCCTTCAATGCGATGCAGGATTTCCTCGGCCACGATCACAGCGTTCGACCCAGCGCGTTTCGCCAGCGCTAGGGTCACAGCAGGACGACGGGTGACCTCGCCGTTTTCATCGCGGGTGAGTGTCGCCACATGGCGTTCGTCGATGTCATTGACCAGCGCCACATCGGCCACGTCACGGACATAGACCGTGCGACCGTCGCGGGTGGTGAGTTCGAGGTTGCCGATATCAGCAGGTGTGGTCAGCGTGCGACCAACGACAAGCCCGATTTGTTCACCAGCATCGCGCAGCGTGCCCGCAGGAACCGCGCTGTTCGCGCTCTGCACTTTGCCAGCGAGCTGCTGAAGCGTCACACCGTAAAGTGCCAGTTTTTCAGGGTTCGGCGCAACGCGGATCGCCTCATCGGTGGCGCCGATCAGGTAAGTCAAGCCCACGTTTTCAATGGTCGCAGTTTCAACTTCGACCTCGCGGGCAATGCGGGTCAGGTCGGCTGCGGTGATGTCGTCATGGCCTTCTGCTGCGCTGAAGGTAACAGAGAGGATCGGCACATCGTTGATACCACGGCCCACGACCATCGGCTGCGGGATACCCACAGGGATACGGTCAAGGTTCGCCATGATTTTATCACGGACGCGCAGGATCGCGGTGTCAGAGGGGATGCCCACTTCGAACCGTGCGGTGACCATCACATGGTCGTCGCGGGTGTCAGAGTAGACGTGTTCGACGTTGTCGATCCCTTTGATGATCGTCTCAAGCGGTTCGGTGATCAGTTTCACCGCGTCTTCGGCGCGCAGGCCTTGGGCCTCGACGAAAATATCGACGAGCGGAACAGAGATTTGCGGCTCTTCTTCGCGGGGCAGTGCGCCGAGGGCGATCAGACCAACGGCGAGGGAGGCCATCAGCAAAAGAGGTGTCAGCGGTGACAGCAGGAACATACGGGTCAGGTGACCCGCAATGCCAAGGCTGCCGGATTGGTTCGGATTACTCATGGTCAGTCACCACTACGTCGCCAGCATTCAGGCCGGTCAGAATTTCAACCCATTCAACGCCGTCGCGCAGCATGGTGCCGCCCGGTACGACAGCCTTTTCGATGGTGTGGCCGTCATGTTCGACCGCAACGAAATCAATGCCGCCGATCTGGGTCACAGCCGAGCTAGGGACGATCAGTGCGTCATGTGTGCCGACAGTCAGGCGCACGGGCATCCGCAAGCCCACGAAGGTGTCAGAGAGGCCTTCGACCTCAACATCGGCCTCAATGCGACCGCCAGAGATTTGGGGGTAAATCTTGGCTAGACGACCTTCGATTTCGCCGTCGGCACCATCAATGGAAATGGGGTCGCCTTGGGCGAGCGACAGGGCGTGGCGTTCAGGGATCGACAGGCGCAGGAATACGCCACCACCACCGATGACCGCGACAGGTTCACCTGGGTTGATCACAGACCCCAGAGAGACAGGTACATCAAGGACGATGCCGGTTTCAGGAGCGAGTACGCTGCCTTCTTCGATTTGGCGTTGAACAACCAGCTTTTCAGCCTCAGTCCCTGCGATTTCACCGTTCAGCACGTCCACTGCCGTTTGCAGACCCTCAAGGCGCTGCCCCGTAATCACGCCGTTCTGCGACAGTTGCAGTCCGCGTTCGAGGTCGGCCTGTGCGGTCGTAAGGCGAGAGGCGAGCGCTTCAAGGCGGGCGTCTAAAGCCTCTACCTGCAACAGAAGTTTATCGTCTTCGATGCGGGCGATAGCTTGACCAGAGGCGACCTGATCCCCTTCGCTCACCAACAGTTCGGTGATCGTGCCAGGGATGCGGGCCCGTGCGGGGACGCGGTCGCGCGTTTCAACGGTGCCGTAGACGGGTTTCCATTCCTGAACAGGCTCAGGACGGAGGGTGATCGTGTCCGCCGCAGCGGTAAATCCGGTCGCAGCGATGCAGGCCGTGAGTAGGAGCGCGCGCATGGGGGCCTCTCTGGTTAAACATTTAATTTTCGACATATATAGACATACATATGTAAAAGGCCAAGCGATTCTTTGACCCGTGTTCTAAACAGTTTGCCACAGCCATATGAAAAGAGCGCAAACCGACCGTGCGGTTGCGCTCTGATTTGTTAAGACTCTGTCGAGGCGTGGTTAGGCTGGCCGCAATTTAGCGGTGGTTATGGCAGAGAGCGCAACCATCACCGCCGCCGTGCCCAACACCATCGTGAGGCCGCCGATTTGGAAGGTCAGTCCCGACAAAAGCGTTCCGATCAGACGCCCCAGCGCATTGGCCATATAGTAGAAGCCCACATCCATCGTGACCCGTTCTGATTTCGTGAAGGCGAGGATCAGGTAGGAATGAAGCGAAGAGTTCACCGCGAATATTCCGCCAAAAGCCAGTAGCCCAATGACCAATGTGATGGTCAGCCACAGGTGCGGGGCAGGCGATAGGGCAACCGCAACGGTCAGTGCGGCAGGCACGATGAACAGCGCCCATGCCCACGTGCGGGCCGCGCCGATGATCTCTGCCTCTGGGCGACTGGCCGCGCGGAGGATGCGCGGGGTGGCGGCTTGGACCATGCCATAGAGGATGATCCATGCGGCCATGAAGACGCCGATGATAAAGAACGCCGCGCGGTTGCCTGCCTCGGAGCCGTCTGACAGCACGGCATAGAAATAGATCGGGATGCCCACGACGAACCAAACGTCCCGTGCACCGAACAATGTTACCCGCGCCGCAGAGAGCCAATTCACGTTGTGGGATTTTGAAAAGACCTCGGAGAACTTTGCGCCTTTGCGACCCTTGGGCAGCCCTGAGGGCATGAAGAGCGCAACGGCGATCAGGATTACGCCGAGGACAATCGCCATCGCCCAGATCGACACCACGAACCCGAACGCCGCGAGGAGCGCGGCTCCCATGAGGAAGCCCACGCCTTTGACTGCGTTTTTGGACCCCGTGAGGATCGCGACCCAGCGGAACAAGCCACCATCACCCGAGGGCGCGAGGAGCTTTACCGCCGATTTCGACGACATCTTGGCCAAATCCTTGGCTACGCCCGATGCGCCTTGGACGCACATGACAAAGGCGACAGAGGCGGGGATCGACCAGTTCGGGTCCAGTTGGGCCAGCGCGAGGAGAGCCACGACCTGCAGGCTGAGCCCTGCATAGAGGGTTGCCGTGAGGCCAAACCGTGCCGCGATCCAGCCCGCAGAGAGGTTCGTCACCATCCCCGCGACCTCATAGAGGATGAACAGATAGGCCAACTGCACGGGCGAAAAGCCGAGCGTGTGGAAGTGCAAAAGCACCAGCATCCGCAAGGCTCCGTCTGTCAGCATAAAGGCCCAATAAGCGGCAGTGACCGCGATATAGGCCGATAGTCCTTCTGGCTTTTGGCTCACAGCGATGCCCCGACCATGCGGGCGACATCGACCAGACGGTGCGCGTAGCCCATTTCGTTGTCATACCATGCGTAGATTTTGACCTGCGTGCCGTTGATGACCATCGTTGACGGCGCATCAATGATCGAGGACCGCACATCGTTTGTGTAATCGGTCGACACAAGGGGGCGCTCCTCGTAACCGAGGATGCCGTTGAGTGCGCCCTCGGATGCCGCTTTGAACAGGGCGTTGACCTCTTCGGCGGTGGTTTCGCGTTCGACCTCAAACACGCAGTCAGTCAGGGAGGCGTTCAGCAGTGGCACGCGGACGGCGTGACCGTTCAGGCGGCCTTTGAGTTCGGGATAGATCAGCGTGATTGCGGTGGCCGACCCTGTGGTCGTCGGGATCAGCGAATTGAGAGCAGAGCGAGCACGGCGCAGATCCTTGGCGGGGCGGTCCACGATGGTCTGAGTGTTTGTCACATCGTGGATCGTGGTGATCGACCCGTGTTTGATGCCGAGGTTCTCATGGATGACCTTGACCACAGGCGCCAGACAGTTCGTGGTGCAAGACGCCGCCGTGACGATCTGATGGGTCGCAGCGTCATAGGTGTCGTTGTTCACGCCATAAACAATGTTTGCGGTTGGACCGTCTTTGACAGGAGCCGAGACGACGACCTTTTTCACGCCAGCCGCGAAATAGGGGGCGAGGGCGGCTTCGGATTTGAAAACGCCCGTGCAGTCGATCACGACGTCCACACCGTCGAGCGGCAGTGCGCTCAGGTCCTTGGTCCCGATAAAGGGCAGGCGGGTGCCGTCGATGGTGACGCTGTCATCGTCATAGGAAAACGCCGCGTTCCAGCGCCCGTGCACGGTGTCAAACTCCAACAGGTGCGCGTGCATCTCTGTGTCTCCAACAGCATCGTTGATCCACGCGATCTTTGCGCCGCTTTCCAGCAGAGGTTTCAGAGCGAGTTTACCGATGCGGCCAAGGCCGTTGAGTGCGTATGTGGTCATAGGTGATCCTCAGAAGTCTGGCGGCCAATGGTGTCCACGGCTTTTTGCAGCGCAATCCGATCAAGCGTCGTGATCGGGAGCGCGATGAATTGTTCTATACGGTTGCGAAGCGCCCCATAAGACTGCTGAAATGCGAGACTTTTTTCGGCGTCGGTGCCTGTGGCTTTGACAGGGTCGGGCATGCCCCAATGGCCGCTGATCGGTTGGCCGTCCCATGCGGGACATTCCTCGTTCGCGGCCTGATTACAGACGGTAAAGACGAAATCCATCTGCTCTGCTTCGGGGCCCGTAAATTCGGACACGTTCTTGGCCCGCAATTGGCTGGTGTCATGCCCTTTGGCCCCGAGCACCTCCAGGGCAAAGGGGTTCAGTTCCGAATAGGGTTTGGTTCCGGCGGAATAGACGTTGAACCGATCCCCGCCCAAATCCCGCAGGATCGTTTCCGCAAAAATTGAACGGGCAGAGTTGCCTGTGCAGATAAAGAGCACGTTGAACGTTTTTGTCGGCATCGTGGGTAGTCCTTTGGCAGAAGGAGAACACAAATCAGGCCGACCGCGGCAGCAGTCGACCAAGAGACCGTCAAACATCTGTTGAACGGTTGTCATATTGATGCAGTACCGTAGAGAGGTGCCAGACCGCTCTTGGTCAATCAGACCAGCAGTTTGTAGGGCAGAGAGGTAGTTCGACAGTGTGCTGCCTTTGATCCCCAGCGCGTCCGAGATTTCCCCTGCGGGCACATGGTCGGGGTAACGGCGTATAAGTAATTGGAACACCGACAAACGCTGCGGGTGGCCAAGGGTCGATAGTAGGTCGGGAATCGCTATTTTCATATTTCATGAATATATGAAGTATGTCCCTCCGCAAAGTGAAGGTTTTGTAACAGCGATCCCCGATACTCGTTAACGAGGGTGGAACACAAACGAACGCATCGACACAGCGCCAAGGTCAATGGCGCCCGTCATAAAGGTGAGATCATCGCCCGCATCAGAGGCGCCCGCGATTGTGAGGGCAGGTAGGTAATGATCGACGGAAGGGTGCGCCATCCGAAGAAGCGACCCGAGTTTATTGGCATCGGCCAACCCGCCAAAGTCGCGGTCGGTCAGCTTTGTTTCGAACAGGGTGTCGAATTCCGTCGCAAAGTCATGCACATGGCCGTCGAACCGCAGGGCACGTAGGTTATGAACCACGTTGCCAGAACCGAGGATCAGCACGCTGCGATCCCGCAAGTCAGATAGGGTTTTGCCGATCTCGAGCTGGTAGTCCAATCCTTTGCTCATATCGATTGAGACTTGGAACACAGGCACGTCGGCCTCTGGGTAGAGGAATTTGAGCACGGTCCATGCGCCGTGGTCGAGGCCCCAAGTGTCGTCCTCTTCGGCGTGGTGGCTGGCCAAGAGCGATACGACCTCGCGGGCGAGGGCGGGATCGCCCTGTGCGGGGTATTGCTGGGCGTAGAGCGCATCGGGGAAGCCGTAGAAATCATGGATGGTCTTGGGCAAGGCCGAGACATCCACCAGCGTTGTGCCTTTGGTCATCCAATGCGCCGACACCACGAGGATCGCCCGAGGACGCGGCAGGTTGCGGCCCAATTTCGTCCACGAGCGGCTGTATTCGGTATCCTCAATCGCGTTCATGGGGCTGCCATGGCCGAGGAACACCACCGGCATACGGTCAGATGGGGCAAGCCGATCGCGGAGAGCTTGGAGAGAAGTAATCGTTGTCATTCGCGCATCCTTTGATCTGCGGCGCCTGCGTCGGGTACCGCCTGTGTCTGGGATGGAGATAGGGCTTGATTATAATCAATGAAATGGCGACTTTGTTGATTGACTGTTACCGTTTTATTCCAAATGAGCCTCCGATGGATATTACCGACGAACTCCGTGCCTTTGTGGCGACCGCACAGACGGGATCATTCACGGCGGCGGCTGAGGCGCTGGGCGTGTCGAACCGCCTCACGTCGAAATATGTGGCAGAGCTTGAGGCGCGGTTGGGTGTTCGCCTGTTCCAACGCACCACGCGCAGGGTGGGGCTCACGCCTGCGGGCGAGGACCTCTTGGCCCGCGCGCCTGCGGTTTTGGATGACCTCGATGACCTCTTGGGGCAGGTGGCTGAGGGGTCCAAGGGACTGACGGGTGTGATCCGCATCTCTGCCCCTGTCACCTTTGGCGAGGTCTATGTGGGTGCGATGTTGGGGCGGTTCGCGCAGGCCAATCCGGGGCTCACGTTTGATTTGCGGCTGACAGATGACTTTGCCGATCTGGCGAGCGAGGGGATCGATCTGGCGTTTCGACTGGGGCAATCGCAGATGTTGTCACTGAAAACCCGCAAACTGGGCGACTTTCGGTCGGTCCTTGTCGCCAGTCCTGCCTATATCGCAGAGCATGGTGAGCCGCGACATCCCGCCGATCTGCAGTCCCACGCCTGTATCCTGGACACCAACCGTCACCAACCAAAACGCTGGCGGTTCTTTGAGGATGGCCGCGATGTCATCGCCACGGTCCAAGGGCGGTTTCATGTCAATTCCGCCCGCGCCGCGACCGAGCTCGCGGCATCGCACCTCGGGATCGCCTATGCGCCGCGCTTTGCCGTGCGGGATGCGCTGGCCTCTGGGCGGCTGGTGCCTGTGATGCAGTGGTATGATTGCGAAACAGGACCGTTGAGCGCGGTTTACCTTGAGGGACGGCAACTGCCGCGCAAAATCCGTGCGCTGATTGATTTCGCGTTGGATGATATTGGCGGGGCAGAAATCCTGTAGCGATTGGTGGAAATTCTTTGCGGCTTCCGCTATGCGACCGCGAAACGGAACCGATCTAGCAACCGATGGCGACCCTTATGGTGAAGAACACAGCAAAATCAGCGGCCCGTCTGTCCGTCGCCCCGATGATGGAGTGGACGACGCGGGAGTGTCGGTATCTGCACCGTCTGCTGAGCCGTGAGACGTTGCTCTATACCGAGATGGTGACCGCGCCTGCGGTGATCAACGGGGATCGTGAAAAGCTGTTGGGATACAACGATGCCGAACATCCTGTTGCGGTGCAGTTGGGTGGGTCCGATCCTGTGCAACTGGCCGAAGCCACGGCGATTTGTGGCGACTACGGCTATGACGAAGTAAACCTGAACTGCGGTTGTCCGTCGGATCGTGTGCAATCGGGTGCCTTTGGCGCGGTGCTGATGAAATCGCCCGATCTGGTTGCGGAGTGCGTGGCGGCGATGATTGCGACATCGCCTGTCGAAGTGACAGTGAAATGTCGCATCGGGGTCGATGAACAGGTGCCCCGCGATATCCTTCCTGAGTTCATTGAAAAGGTCAGCGCGGCGGGTGTGAGCCGCTTTACCATCCATGCGCGGATGGCGTGGCTGCAAGGGCTGTCGCCCAAGGAAAACCGCGATATTCCACCGCTCGATTACGCTTTGGTTCACGAGATTAAGGCTGCTTATCCGCATCTGCATATTTCGATCAATGGCGGCATCGCGACCTTGGACGAAGCCGTGGCACAACTGGACCTTGGGCTGGATGGCGTGATGATCGGGCGGGCGGCCTATCACCAGCCGACCGATATTCTGCAAATGGCAGACGCGCGGATTTACGGCAAAGAAGCGGGGCCAGACCCTGTGCAGGTCGTCCATGACATGCTGCCCTATATCGAAAATCACATCGCTGCAGGCGGTCGTTTGAACCAGATCACACGCCACATGCTCGGCCTTTTTGCGGGCAAGGCGGGCGCACGGGGCTGGCGGCGGTATCTGTCGGAAAACGCGCATCTCGACGGCGCTGGGCCAAAGACAGTGCTAGAGGCGCTTTCCTACGTGACAGGCGGCTGATACTGATCAGGGCAACATCATTTGGGAGGCCCTGATGGATAGCGTTCTTTTGGTTGAAATGGCAGCTCTTTTGCTGGCGATTGGTGCGCTTGCCGGTGTTTTGGCTGGCCTATTGGGAGTCGGCGGCGGTGTCGTCCTTGTCCCTGGTTTTTACTATGCATTTGCGTCGCTCGGGTACGAAACCCCGCAACTGATGCAAATCTGTTTGGCGACCTCGCTCGCTACGATCATCGTCACCTCGGCCCGTTCGGTCATGTCGCACCACAAAAAGGGTGCGGTCGAATGGGGTATCCTGAAAATCTGGGCGCCGGGGATCGTGCTGGGTGCGATTGCGGGCAAGATGACCGTTTCGGCGCTGAATACGACCGTGCTGCAGTATATCTTTGGCGGGTTGCTGGTGTTCATTGGCCTCTACATGACCTTTGGAAACAAGGACTTCCGCGTTGCGAATGAACTGCCCAAAGGGTTGAAAGGGCGCGTGTTTTCACCCTTTGTGGGCTTCTTGTCGGTTCTCATGGGGATCGGTGGCGGATCGTTTGGCGTGCCTCTTTTGACCATGTTTGGCGTGCCTGTTCATCGGGCTGTGGCAACGGCTGCGGGCTTTGGTTTTATCATCGCCGTGCCGTCGGTGGCTGGGTTCCTGATGACCTCTCTGCCCGAAGGTAGCGCCCCGCCGCTGAACATCGGTGCGGTCAATATCGCGGCCTTTCTCGTGGTGATCACGATGACCACATTCACGGCGCCGATCGGGGCCGCGATTGCGCACAAAACGGATGCAGGCAAACTAAAGAAATTCTTTGGTATGTTCCTGATCCTGATCGCGCTCAATATGCTGCGTAAGGCAATCCTGTCATGATCGAAGGCGGTTTCATCCAGTTCGACGCCACTCCAGAGGTTATGGCTTGGGCCAAGGCTGCGAATGCAGTTGCGGATGGGATTCTGTCCGATCCAGCGATGCAGGCGAAATGGCTGAGGCATGGCAAGACGTGGTTTGTGGGTGTGGACGCGCTCCCGAATGATGACACAGGGGCGATTGACGGCGTTCCCTTGCGTGGCCCTTGGGATGACATGGTTCCAGATATGCCTCTGCATCGGGGGCAACTTTCGGTGATCTATTCGGGCTATCCGCAGAAAGATGCGGATGAAACGGATGCAGCGCACCGTTATCGCAAGGCGAAGGACGCGGCGCATCTTGATGGACTATTGGGCGAGGGGCCGCAGAAACGTCGGTTTTTGCGGGAACCGCATGCCTATATCCTCGCTGTGGCGCTGAACGATTGCACTGCTGCGCCATTTGTCGTTTGGCCCGGTAGCGAAGAGATCATGCGCGAGGCCTTTACCGTGGCCTTTGCGGGGATGCCGCAGTCCATGTGGTCGGATATCGACGTGACCGAGATCTATGCAGACGCCCGCAAAGAGGTGCTCGAGTGTTGCGAACGTGTGGAGCTGCCGATGAAAGCGGGGCAGTCGGTCCTGTTGGATCGGATGGTGATCCACGGCACCGCGCCAGAGGGCAAGGATATGGTGCCCGCCGCAGGGCGTCGGCTCGCGTTTTTCAGGCCGCAGTTTGACAACATGCGGGACTGGCTCAGGGATTAAGCCTTGAGCCGCGCCGCGCGTCCGCCACGGCGCGTTTTGAGCGCACCCGAACGGTTCGGAAGATCGGCCATGATGGCGCGGCGATCTTCTGGGGTCATGCGGCTCCACATGCCGATTTCTTGGAGCGTCCGGTGACAGCCGATACAGGTTTTCGTCTCTGGATGGATCGAGCAGAGTTTGACGCAGGGGCTTTCGATTTCGGCCCGTTGCCAAATGGCATCCGTGTTCAATTGTTCGGTCACATCAGGCTCCGAGGTGGCGCAGGCGGTCTAGCATGCCTTGCAGGATATACCCCGCAGCGACGTGATCGATGACCTCATCGCGACGTTTTCGGGACGTATCCGCCTCTAACAGTGCCCGTTCTGCTGCAACGGTCGACAGGCGTTCGTCCCAGAACGCGATCGGAAGGTCGGTCAGTTTTTCGAGGTTGCGGGCAAAGGCGCGGGTCGATTGCACGCGCGGCCCCTCTGATCCGTCCATGTTCAAAGGCAGGCCCAGAACAATTCCAGCGATCTCGCGCTTTTTCACGATCTCGAGCAGACGTTCCACATCGAGCGTGAATTTCTTGCGTTTGATCGTCTCGAGCGGGGTCGCCACCTGACGCATACCGTCAGAAACGGCAACGCCAATGGTCACAGTGCCCAAATCCAGCCCGCAAATCGCGCGGTACGGGGGGAGGGCGGCGGCAAAGGTTTCGGCGTCGTTGCAGATCATTCTGCGACACCTGCACCGACAGCGGCCTCGCGGATGATCGACATCGCGGTTTCGTCGCTGGCAAAGGTCTGCTGTGCCTCACCCCAAATGGCGTTGGCGCGGTCGAGGTCGCCCAAAACGCCAAGCGCGCGGATCAACTGTGCCCATTCCTGCGGTGTGCCCCCTTCGGTCGCGAGGCGGTCCATGAGGTTGCCAACCATGCCTTCGATCATGGCGGAGCGGTCTTCTTCGCTCATGTCGCCTGCTGCGGCCATGGCAGCGGCATTCGGACCGCGTAGGCCACCATTGCGCATTGGTGGTGTGTAGTCATCGACGCCCGCAAACCATGACAGTTCAATGGTAGCTTGGGCGACCTGATCGAACCACTCTGCATCCTCTGGCGCAACTTCCAAAAGCTTACGCCAATAAGGGAACGCACGGTCAGGGCGGCCATAGGTGTTGAACATGACGCCAGCCCAGTAAAGCCCTGAAATGCTTTCAGGATCTTTGTCGAGGATGGCTTTGAGAACGCGCTCGGCTTCGGGGGTTACGTCGCCACCCGCAGCCGCAACGAGGAGTTCCAAAAGAACCTCCAAATCGGCCTGTTCCGCGTCATCGCCAAGGATCGCCACGACCTTAACCTGCGCATGAGCGGCGCGGGCAACATTGCCCAGAGCCGTCTCGAGCCGCACCAGATCACGTTGCGCGATCAGGTTGTCGGGATTGGCCTCTGCGGTTTGGCGCACGCGGTCCACCGTCGCCTGAAGATCGTCGGGCAGGGTCACTGCGTCTTGGACGGGCTGGGCGGCTTCTGCTTCGGCCTGAGTGGGGCGGTTGTCATAGGCGTCTTTGGCCTCTGCCAAACGCACGGCGCGGGGCATGTCGGGATAGCCTGGAGCACCCACACGGTAATAGAGCGCAAGCGCCCCCACCACCGTCGCCGCGGCTGCAGCGATCATCACAACCCGACCCAAAGTTTTGGGGGCGTCAGTCGAGGTGTCGGTTTCGGCCTTGTCGGCGGCCAGCAAACGGCGGGCAATTTCGGTGCGGGTGCGTTCGGCCTCTGCTTGGTCCAAAACACCACGGGCGAGGTCGCGGTCGACTTCGGCCAACTGGTCCTTGTAGATCGCAATGTCGTTGCGAGGATCGACATCCGTGTCGGTTCCGGAGCGCAATAGCGGCAGCACAAGTAGACCTGCGGCAATAACTGCCAATGCGGTCGCAATGATCCAGAACGTCATGGGGCCTCCCGTTTGCGCGTTTCGCCTTACCTAACCTTCCCAACCCCCTGAGAAAAGCCCCTGCGGCCCGATGACCCGTTTGTGATCGGGTCGCTTTCGGGATGCTTCTTTGTCACATGTCGCAAAACTGCAAAAATCAGGCGTGTCCAATCGTCTTTGCTTCGTGGTTTTTGTCCAGTTAGGACCAAAGGATGCCCGCGACCAGAATAGGGGGATTCGCAGCCTATGAGACGCTATTCAGTATTTGCCGTCGCCCGCGAGGGTCTACGCTATCACACAGGATGGGAGCGTGCTTGGCGTTCGCCCCAACCGAAAAAGAAATACGATGTGATCATCGTTGGTGCGGGTGGCCACGGCCTCGCCACCGCCTACTACCTCGGTAAGAATTACGGCATCACCAATGTCGCAATTATCGAAAAGGGCTGGCTCGGCGGTGGTAACACAGGTCGTAACACAACGATCATTCGTTCGAACTACCTCCAAGACCCCTCTGCGGCGATCTACGACAAGGCTCTCAAGCTCTATGAGAACCTGTCCCAAGATCTGAACTACAACGTCATGTTCTCGCCCCGCGGCCTGATCATGCTCGCGCAGACCCACCATGAGGTGCGCGGCTATCAGCGGACCGTCATGGCGAACCAACTGCAGGGCGTTGCGACCGAGTGGGTGACCCCAGAGCAGCTGAAAAAGCTGGTCCCGATCATCAATATCCACGGCCCGCGCTACCCCGTCATGGGTGGCCTCTACCAAAAACGCGGCGGCACAGCCCGTCACGATGCGGTGGCTTGGGGCTATGCACGTGCCTGTTCCGACATGGGCATGGACGTCATCCAGCAGTGCGAAGTCAAAGGTGTCCGCACCGAAGGCGGCAAGGTTGTTGGCGTTTCCACAACCAAAGGCGACATCGACTGCGATAAGCTGGGTATGGTCGTTGCAGGTCACACCTCGGTTCTGGCTGAAATGGCTGGGTTCCGTCTGCCGATTGAATCGGTTGCACTTCAGGCTCTCGTCTCCGAGCCGATCAAGCCCTGCATGGACGTTGTCGTTATGGCGAACACCGTTCACGGCTACATGTCTCAGTCGGACAAGGGCGAGATGGTGATCGGTGGCGGCACTGACAGCTTTAACAACTACACCCAGCGCGGATCGTTCCACCACATCGAGGAAACCGTTCGCGCGCTCGTCGAAACCTTCCCGATGGTCAGCCGTCTGAAGATGCTGCGCCAATGGGGCGGTATCGTCGACATGACTGGTGACCGTTCGCCGATCCTGTCGAAAACCCCTGTCGAAGGCATCTTTGTCAACTGCGGTTGGGGTACCGGCGGCTTTAAGGCGATCCCGGGTTCTGGTTGGGCGATGGCGGAACTGATGGCCAAAGGCCATAGCCCGCTGACGCAAGAATTTGATATGTTCCGCTTCCGCGAAGGCAAATTCATTGATGAATCTGTCGCCGCTGGCGTGGCGCACTAAGGAGGGAAGACGATGCTTTTATTGCAGTGTCCCTATTGCGGCGTAAATGCCGAAGAGACTGAACTGGCCGCTGGCGGCGAAGCGCACCTGAAGCGCGCGACCGTTGGTGACAGCGACGAGGCCTTTGAAGGCTACCTCTTTATGCGTGAAAACAAGAAAGGCGTTCATTTGGAACGCTGGCGTCATGCCTATGGCTGCGGGAAGTGGTTCCTTGCAGCGCGGGATACCGCCACGCTCGAGGTGTTCGGGACCTATCCGGCCCAGACCACCGAACCGCCTGCGGATGTGACTGAAAACATCCGTGCAAAATATCCCGACTGGTCGTGGAAGGAAACCGCATGAGCACCCGTCTGGCAAATTCCGGTCGTCTGATCGACCGTTCGAAACCTGTCGAATTCAAATTCAACGGTAAGCGTTTCAAAGGCTATGAGGGCGACACGCTCGCATCGGCTTTGTTCGCAAACGACCAGATGATGGTTGGCCGTTCGTTCAAATACCACCGTCCGCGTGGTGTTGTGGCCTCTGGCGCCGAAGAGCCGAACGCGCTCTTTAACATGGGCGAGGGCGGCCGTTTCGAGCCGAACCAACGCGCAACGACGCAAGAAGTCTTTGACGGTTTGACGATCCGGTCGCAAAACCACTGGCCGAGCCTTGAGTTCGACATCGGTGCCGTGAACCAGTTGTTCGCCCGTTGGCTGCCTGCTGGCTTCTACTACAAAATGTTCATCCACCCGCGTCCGTTCTGGAAGCACGTCTATGAACCCTTCATCCGCCAATCGGCTGGTCTGGGTCAGGTGCCTCAGGAAAAAGACGCGGATACCTACGAACACTTCTACTATTTCTGTGACGTGCTGGTTGTCGGCGGCGGTATCGCTGGTCTGGCGGCTGCGCTCAAAGAAGGTCAAGCCGGCAAGAAGGTTCTGCTTCTTGAACAAACCGCTGACTTTGGTGGTCGTGCTGTTGTCGATGGCGTCGAAATCGACGGCAAATCGGCTGAGGCTTGGGTTCAGGAAACCCTCGCGGCGCTGAACGCGATGCCGAATGTGACTGTTCGTAACCGCAACATGGCGTCAGGCGTATACGATCACGGCTATGTTCTGGGCTACGAGCGTCTGACAGACCACCTGTCCGACAAATCGGGGCCGCGTCACCGCCTGTGGCGCATCCGTGCAGGTCACATCATCACTGCGACAGGCGCGATTGAACGTCCGCTGTCCTTTGCCGGCAACGATATTCCAGGCGTCCTTTTGGCCGCTGCGGTTCGTGACTACGTTGTGAACTGGGGCGTGTCGGTTGGTGATCGCACCGTTGTTGTCACCAACAACGACGACGCTTACCGCACCGCAATCGTTCTGAAAAACGCAGGTCTCGCTGTTCCTGCGATCATCGATGCTCGTGCCTCTGGCGCTGGTCCGATCGCGGCGGAAGCTGAAAAGCTAGGCATTCGCGTTCTCAAGGGCAAAGCCATCGCCAAGGTCAAAGGCAAAACCCGCGTCACTGGCGTTAAGGTCTGTCTGCAAGCGGGCGAAGGATCGGTCATCGAAGAGATCGCATGTGATTGCGTTGCGATGTCGGGCGGTTGGTCGCCTGTTGTGCACCTCTGGTCGCACTGTGGTGGTAAACTGAACTGGGATGAGGACCTCGCGATGTTCCGCCCCGATCCGTCCCGCGCACCGACAGGTGCCGACGGTAAGGCATTCGTCAGCACCGTTGGGTCGGCTTCTGGCTACCTCAGCACCGCTGATGTTCTCAAAGACGCAGGTCTTGAGGTCGCGACGAACGAGGTTGCCGCCGCTCCGCTTGAACCTGTTTGGCTGATGCCGCAGGGCGCTGGTCCAAAGCTGCGCATGAAAGCATGGCTCGATTATCAGAACGACGTGAAGGTGTCGGACGTTCAGCTTGCTGCGCGTGAAGGCTACGAATCTGTTGAACATACAAAGCGTTACACCACGCTGGGTATGGCGACGGATCAGGGCAAACTGTCGAACATCAACGGTCTGGCTATCCTGTCCAAATCGCTCGATGCGTCGATCCCGAACGTTGGTACTACAACCTTCCGTCCGCCTTACACGCCGATTTCGCTGGGCGCGATCACGGGTGCGGCTCGGGACGAGTTGTTCCAGCCGATCCACAAAACCCCGATGTTCGATTGGCATGACGCCAATGGTGCGGATTGGGAGCCTGTGGGCCACTGGCGCCGCACCTACGCTTACGTCCGCAACGGCGAAAGCGTGCATGACGCGGTGAACCGTGAAATCCTGAACGTTCGTGAAAACGTGGGCACGCTGGATGCGTCGACCCTCGGTAAGATCATCGTCAAGGGTCCGGATGCGGGCAAATTCCTCGATATGCTCTACACCAACATGATGAGCAATCTGGGCGTTGGCAAATGCCGCTATGGTCTGATGTGCAACGAAAACGGCTTCCTTTCGGACGACGGCGTTGTTGTGCGTCTGGCCGAGGATACATGGCTCTGCCACACGACCACGGGCGGTGCAGACCGTATTCACGGTTGGATGGAAGACTGGCTTCAGTGCGAATGGTGGGATTGGAAAGTTTACACCGCGAACGTGACCGAACAATTCGCGCAGATCGCGGTTGCTGGTCCCAAGGCGCGCCTGCTCTTGGAAAAACTGGGCGGTAACATGGACCTCTCCAAAGAGGGCTTCCCGTTCATGACCTATGTCGAAGGCAAGCTGGGCGAGTTCGATGCGCGGATCTTCCGTATCTCGTTCTCGGGCGAATTGTCTTACGAAGTCTCGGTCCCAGCCTCCCAAGGTGCGGCCCTCTGGGCGGCGCTGCAAGAGGCGGGCAAGGACCTCGGCGTGATGCCTTATGGTACCGAAGCGATGCACATCCTTCGTGCCGAAAAGGGCTTTATCATGATCGGCGACGAAACCGACGGCACGATTATCCCGCAAGACCTCAACCTTCAGTGGGCGATCTCCAAGAAGAAAGAGGACTATCTGGGCAAACGCGCTCAAGAGCGGTCGTTCATGGCGTCGCCTGATCGCTGGAAACTGGTTGGTCTTGAAACGCTCGACGGGTCGGTCATTCCTGACGGGTCTTACGTTCCGGCACCGGGATACAACCCGAACGGCCAGCGCAACGTTCAGGGGCGTGTCACCTCGACCTACTATTCGCCGACGCTCAAGCGTGGCATCGCGATGGGTCTGGTCAAACACGGCCCAGACCGCATGGGCGAAGTGATCGAGTTCAACCGCGAAGATGGCACCATGGTTAAGGCAAAGATTGTCGATCCGGTGTTCTACGACAAAGACGGGGAGAAGCAGAATGTCTAATGCTGTCAGCGCCTTGAACGGCAAAACTGCGACCGGCCCTGTTACGGTCCAAGAGTTGGGACTGACCGGCATGGTCACCCTGCGCGGCGACTTTGAGGACGAAGGCTTTGCGGCTGCGGTAACGCAGCTGACGGGTCTGCAAATCCCTGACGTGCGTCAGTTCCAGACCGACGGCGTGAAAACCGTCCTCTGGATGTCGCCCGACGAACTGCTCGTCGTTCTGCCCTATGCAGAGGTGAACGCCTTTGTTGCGGGGATGAACGACGCGCTGGCGGGGTCACATTACCTCGTGGCGAACGTGTCAGATGCACGTGCGATCTTTAGGGTGTCAGGCGATTATGCGGGCGAAGTGCTGGGCAAAAACGCGCCCGTCGATTTCGAGGCCTCGCAATTCGTTGCGGGCATGGTGCGCCGCTCCCGCGTGGGGCAGGTGGCAGCGGCTTACTGGAAACTCGACGATGGTAGCTTCCGCGTCGTGTGCTTCCGCTCTGTCGCTGAATACGTCTTCGGCCTGATGGCAACCTCGGCCAAGGCTGGCGCGGTAGGCGTTTACTAAAATCAGACGTCGGGGGGGAGCTTAACCAGCCCCTCCCGCTCTGCCTTTTCAAGTGCATCGAGCCGCTGACGGAACCGCGGTGCAGGCATGCGCGACAACACATTCCGACACAGCATTGCGGTGAGGTAGGGGCGGTCGAGTTCGACCAGCTCTGCCAGCAGCCCGCGCAGGTAGCCACCGTGGTTACGACGTGCCCGCATGAGCGTTCCGAACCCTTCGTCGGTGGGCGTGCCCGCAGCGACTTGGCCCAAGAGTTTCTTGAGTATCCCCATTTCGATAAAGGCGCGGCGCAGGTCGATGCCAAACATCCGCACGCGGTGGTGGGTGACATTCGGGCCCTCAAACATCGCAGCATGTAGGGCGTCGAGTTCCGAACTGGTGTCATAGAGGATCGTCACATCCTCTGCCGCTTCAACCATATAAGGCGCGTAGCCGTAGCGTTCGATGAAATCGAGCTTCTTCGCCTGTGGGAAACGGTCGTCCCAGCGGGTTACGTCAGGCGATAGTGTTGCTTGGGGATTGAGGGCGAGGACCTTTGCCCCAGGGGCGCAGACCGAATAGGCGCAGGCCGCATAACCACCGGGGCCAGCGCCGAAAAAGATTACCTGATCGAAGTCGTCAAAAAAGTAGTCGTCGAGGAGTTCGTCAAAGAAGGCATAAACATCGTCATGGCGGAACCATGTATCGCCGATGGAAAACAGGCCGAGGTGCGACCAGCCGTTTTCGACCACATAGTCCCAACCGAGGGGGCGCCCGTCGGTCAATCCTTCCATTGCGGTTTCCGCGCTCTCAAAGGTGACAAAGAGCGTCGATCCGGCTTCTACAAAAGTGCTGAAGTGTTTGTCACCGATCGCCTGAAACTGTCCGATCTCATTGCTGATTTCTTCGACCTTTGCGCGCCATGCGGCAAAGTCCAATCCAGTCAGAGGATCACGCAGTTTCTGGTTATTGCGGTGCACGACAGACCCACCTTTGTTCGAACGACTTAAACATACCAGCACCCGCCAGATGACGGGGACTTTGGGCGGACACTAGGCTCCGTTTAAGGCCATAACCAGAAGAAATCTGGGCATTTTGTGCCACAATTCAGCTATTTTTGGTCGGTTCGCTCGTCAAAATCGGCGTCTGTCGGGGTAAATGCTGGAAGGGGGATACAGCTTTGACTAGAGTTGTCGTAATAGAAAATGAAAAGGCATTGACCACAGGTGCCTGTGATTAAACGGCGCGCGGGGCAGACGGGACAGATGGCAGGCAAGGTTCATTACCGCAATCTACACGGCATGATTGCAAACGGCATTGCCTTGATCGATGCGGTTCGTGCGCCGTCGGAAACTTCGGAAAATCTCGTCACGCTGTATTTCCGCGCAGATGCACCGATGGACCGAATTGGACTGCCCCGCGGCACCGAAGTGCTGTCTCAGGTCACCATAGGCGGCTGTCCGATTATCAAACTGCGTCTGCCCGATGGGGTCCCACTGCGCATCGGGTTTGGCGGTGCCGTGGCCGATATCACACCCGCTGAGCCTGAGCTGACGATCTTTGCGGGGACGAACGCGCTAGCTGCGACCCGTAATGGGGAAACGGCGGCGACGGTGCTGCGCTGGTTAGAGTTCAACGCCGAACATCAAGGCGTTGAGACGGCGGTGATCCTTGATCGGGATCGGCTGGGCGATAGCCTAGAATTCGATGAGGCGTTTCAGGCTGGGCTTGCCGCGATGGAGGCCGATGTTGAGGTCGTGATCCTGCGTTCGCCCACGCCGTTGGGGAAACTGGACCTCCCTGACGAAAGCCACCCGTTCTGCGCCCCCGGTGCCCCTGGTAAGGATCGGATGGATATCCCAGCCGCCGACCCGTGGAAATCGCCCTTGGGCGCGATGCATGCCTATGAAATCATGCGTGAACGGTTCCTCGGCTCGGCGCGGGCGGTGGCGAATATTGATGTGTTCGATCTGATTGCCGACACGGGCGAGGGGACGATTTTTGATCGTGCGGTCGCGTCAGAAACGGGGGCGATCCCGATGCTCGGCACGCAGGCCTATCCGTGGCGTGTGCGCAATGACGAACCGATCCGCTTTGCAGACCATATCTGCGTCCAATTCGATGCCGATGCGCCGCGCCGCCGTTGGTGCATTGCGCCAGCCAAGGCCGCGCCGAATGCCGTTTGGCGGATGAACCGCATCGGCAACGTCGCGATGCAAGACGCAGAGGCGGCGACGTTTTACCGTTTCATGAACCTGCGTCACCGTGCCGATGCGGTGTCCTTGATTATCCCCAAAAGCTCTCTTGTTGAGGACGACCGCCTGCTGGCTTTGGCCGAGGACGAGTTCGACCACAAACCCGTTCGCGTCCCAGAAAAATCGCATAGATCGCAAGAGCCGCAAAAGGGGCGCCGTGCCATCGTCACCACGATGAAAAACGAAGGTCCGTTCATTCTAGAATGGCTCGCCTATCACCGCGTGATCGGGTTCGACAGCTTTCTGGTTTATACGAACGACTGTTCAGATGGAACCGAGACGTTTTTCGATCTCTTGCAGGAAAAAGGCTACGTCCAGCACCGCGACAACCCATTTCGGGAAAGTGGGCTAAAGCCGCAGCATGCCGCCCTCGCTGCTGCGGGGAATGAGCCGATCATTACTGAGGCGACTTGGGCCGTTTGTATCGACGTGGACGAGTTCGTTGATATTAAGGTGGGGGACGGCACGCTCGACGCGCTTTTTGCTGCGGTGCCTGATGCGAACCTGATCTCGATGACGTGGCGGCTGTTCGGCAATGCCGATGTCGCTGATTTCACCGACGATCTTATCATTCGGAATTTCACCCGCTGCGCACCAGAGTTTTCGCCGAAACCGCACCAAGCGTGGGGGTTCAAGACCCTGTTCCAGAACACGGGCATTTTTAAGAAACTCGGCGTGCACAGGCCCAAGGGGCTGAATTCCCAATTGGTGGATCACGTGAATTGGGTGAACGGATCGGGCAAAAACCTACCCGAGAACATGTATCGTAATGCGTGGCGTTCGACGACGGCGACCTATGGTTATGACCTCGTGCAGTTGAACCACTACGCCGTTCGTTCGGCTGAGAGCTTCCTTGTCAAACGGGACCGTGGGCGGGTGAACCACGTGGACCGCGATCAGGGCCTCGCCTATTGGTTTCGGATGAATAACAACGCGGTCGAAGAAACGTCGATCCAGCGGATGATCCCGCGCGTCGAGGCCGAAATGGCGCGCATGTTGGCTGATCCCGATATTAAGGCGGCCCATGAGTATTCCGTCCGTAAACACCGCGAAAAAATTGATGAGCTACGGGCGACGGAAAACTATTCGAATTTCTTTGAAGAGTTGAAAAGCGAACGTATGCGCCGTTTGGCGCGGCTCCATGGGCATTTCGGGGCGAATGTGTTCCTGACGGGGCCGACCTGCGTGCCTGACGAGGTGGCGTTCCGCGATCCTGACGAGGAGTTCTTTTTCACCGTCGAAGCGGGAGAAACGCAGCACTAGCCTGTGAATTATATTGGTTTTTACACGTAGAATGTTTTATTTCCTAAACCTGCATAATCGTCCGGTTGAATAAAGATCGGGGACAGAGGGTAAACAATGAGCACGAACTACACGATTGGCGCACTTTGGATGGAAGGCGCCCTGAGTTTTCTGGAACAACTTTGTTTGAAGTCCTTTGTCGACGCGGGGCATCGCGTGGTGCTCTACCACTACGGCCCGCTCCAGAATGTTCCCGATGGGATCGAATTGGCAGATGCGAATGACATCATGTCTCGCGACAATTTTCTGACCCATGAACGCACAGGTAGCCCCGCGCTCCATTCCGATCTGTTCCGCTATAAAATGCTGAAAACGCAGCGGAATATGATTTGGGCGGATACTGACGCCTATTGCATGAAGAAATTCGAAACTCCGAACGGTCACTTCTACGGATGGGAGTCGAAGACCCATGTGAACGGCGGTGTTCTGGGCTTGCCCCATGACAGCGATACGCTCAACGCGCTGTTGGATTTTACCTCGGATGAATTCGCGATCCCGACCTATTACGGCCCCGAATACGTGGCCGAGTTGGAACAGAAACGCGCTGAGGGGAACCCCGTTCACGCGAGTGAACAGCCTTGGGGCGTTTGGGGACCGCACGCCGTCACGCATTTCCTGCATGAAACAGGCGAAGTGAAATATGCCCTGCCTCAGGAAGGGTTATACCCGTTCACCTTCAAAGACCGCCGCCTGATGTTGCGCCGCAACTTTGATACAACGGGCTATATCACGGAGAATACGTTTTCGGTTCACCTCTACGGGCGTCGAATGCGGGCGCGTTTGGTCGAAAAAGAGGGCGGCGCGCCGCACCCCAAGAGCCTATTGGGTAAGTTGCTGGTCAAACACGGGATCGACCCAGAAAAGGCACCGATCATCCGCAAACCCAAACCCGAAGAAAAACAAGCCGTGGAGCCAGTGAAAGTGTCGACACCTGTTGCAAAGCCTGCTCCGACGGCTATGGCTGCGCCGATCCCAGCGTCAGCGAAATATGGTCGTGGACAGTTGAACCTGACGGATATGGCGGATGCTTATGGGTCGGACAAAGGGTCGACAAAGCACCGCTATACCGAACTTTATCAAATGCTGTTCCAGCCGCATCGTGACCGCGCGATCAATTTCCTTGAGATGGGATTGCAGATCGGTGGGCCTGAACATGGCAAGAGCGAAGACCGCAAAACCACGGACCTTCCGTCGGTGCGGATGTGGCTCGAATATTTCCCGAAGGCGCAGATCACGGGCCTCGATATTTCGGACTTTAGCTGGTTCGAGAACGACCGCTTTAACTTTGTCCGCTGTGACATGGATAGGCGTGAGAATATCGTTGAGGCGACCAAAGACCTGCCTGAGTTCGATATCATCATCGACGATGCCAGCCACGCGTCGCACCACCAGCAATACGCCTTTATCGAGCTGTTCCCGAAACTGAAATCAGGTGGGCTCTATATCATCGAAGACCTGCGGTGGCAGCCTGAACCCTATGAACGTCCGGGTATCACAAAGACGGCGGATTTCATCCAAGGCTACCTACGGGATGGTGTGTTTACCCACGAGGACGCCAGCATCGCCGAAGGGTTCAACGCCCAGCGGATCGATATTTCAGGCTGTTTCATGTTCCAAGCGCTCTTTGACAAGAAGCGCAAAGATCAGGTCGCGGTCTTCCACAAGCGTTAATCCGCGACGCTCACCCCTTTGAGAACAGCTTTCACCGCGTTCTGGTCTGTATTCAGGATCAGGACGCGTTCTGTTTTACAGGTGATGGCAACATCATCACCGATCTGATGAAGGGTCACAGGCGCGATAGGGGCCCAGTCTGAGAGGTCCAAAACGGTGGTCGCGCTGACGCCTTCGATGGTTTGGGGCAGGGCGGTGCGTTCGATGACGACGGTATTCGCCCCATCGCCAAGGATCACGCGGTTGGTGCCGCCATCGAGGATGATGCGGTTATCACCTGCGCCCGTGTCGATGATGTTCGACCCAGCCCCCGAATAGATCGTGTCGTTGCCCTTGCCGCCGTAGATCGTAGCGCAGCCTTGCCCGCCGTGGATCAGGTTATTGCCGCCGCCCGCATGGATCGTGGCAAGGCCCGTGCCGCCATAGATTTCAGCGTCCGAGGCGCCCGCTTTGACCATCGAACTCCCCGACCCGAGCCGTGCAATCAGGCTGTCTGATTGGGTTTCGATATGGTCATGGCCCGCACCGCCCACCACGTCGAGGGTAAAGCGGTTATGCCCGCCAAAGATATAGATCCGATTGCCTTCGTCATTGCAGGCCACGCGGAAATGGGTCACGCCGCCGTTGGTATCAGAAGCAAAGAGCAGCTCCTTTAGTCCAGGGGCTAGCATCAGCGTGCCGTTTTCGGCCAAGGTCGCAAAGTGTTTCCGATGACCCGGGTCGACGTGATCGGGCAACGCATCGCCCACGGTGATGATCCCGTCAGAGGGGAGGCGATCAGGCTGAACACCGCCCTTATGGACCGACACATAGTGGGCGGCTTCGTTTGCTGATTTCCCGTCCTCAAAGATCAACACGCCGTAGTCGCGACAAGTGTCGAGTAGAGCCTTATGCATTCCGTCATAGGCGGGATCCTTGCCCGCGACGTTCGTTGTGAGCCACGGATCGCTATGAACGTTGTGAAATTCGGAACTGCCGTCTTGATACAGGGTGATCCGATGGTCGCCCTTGCGGATCGACGCGCTGCCATACCAGAAGGTCGGCACCGCGCGGTCGGTGTCTCGGGTTCCTGCAACCACATTGCGGAGCGACTGCCCGACCGAATGCTCCATCGGCCGTGCCCCCGCATAGTCGAGGATCGTCGGCCCCATATCCACCAGCGCTACGGGATCATCGACCATCTGTCCCTTTGATTGAGGGTCATGGATGATAAAGGGGATACGGGTTGCTTCTTCCCACAATGTAAATTTGCGGAACCTGTTCTTATCGCCCATGTGGTAGCCATGGTCGGAAAAGATCACGACGACGGTGTTATCCGCATGGGGAGACGCCTTGAGCGCATCCCAGACCCGTCCGATCTGATAATCAACATGGCTGAAGGCCGAGAAATAATTGCGGATGGATTTCTGCCAATCCTCGATCGCCTCTTGGGTATCCATGTTTTCGGACATGAACACATTGGTAAAGGCGGACAGATCAAACCCCTGCGCCCATTCATTGGGGCGGATGAAATCATCCATATTGTACAGCTCTTTGAACCGCACAGGGGTGCGGAACGGCGGGTGCGGGTGGTGAAACCCGACCTCGCGATAGAACGGCTGGTCGCTGTCGTAGGAATTCAGGAAACGGATCGCGTCTTGGGACGATCTGTAATCGTAATACTGACGGTCCTCTTTGGCGTTCGTCGTGCCTCCGCCGCCCATCCGCCCGCCGAAATTGATGAACTCCGCCTCAGGTTTCGGGCCAAAGTGCACGCGGCGGCTGGGGTGGGAATAGAGCGTGTTGTGGATGTCAGGCGGGAGAGGCTTGTATCCGTGGTGGATTTTGCCAGCGGTCGAACAGTAGTAACCGTCCTGTTTCAGGCGGAACTGCCACATCTGTTCGGGGCGGAGCACCTCAAAGATGTTGGTGTAGTTGTCAAAGATCCCCGTCTCGTAGGGCGACAGACCCGACATGGCGCTGGCGCGTGACGGGCCGCAGACGGGGATTTGGCAGTAGGCCGCGGTAAAGGCCGACGAGAGCTCGCATATCCGATCGAGGTTCGGGGTCTGAAGCTGTGCGCCAAAGCAGGATTTGAACCGCCAAAAGGCAAAGGCATCGTCCATGCCGATCAACAGGATATTCTTGCGGTCGGTCATCCGTCTTTGGCCTCAACCAGTTTCACCCGCCCAGAGAGGGCGTAGCGGTGCAAGACGGACTTTGGGTCAGACACGCTCTGCGCCTCCCAACTGTCCCGAATTGCACCTGTGTTTGCAGGGTAAGGGCTATCGTCCGTTGCGGTCATGCCCCATGCGTAGGTCAGATAGGCGTCTTTCGTCGGTCGGGCCTTGTCACAGGTCAATGTGACAGTGGTTCCGGTCACTTCTTTGACCTCGGGCATGATGATTGCATCGCCATCATGGATGCGGAACCCGTGATCCCCGTCCTCTAGGATCAGGTCCGTCATCGCGGTGAACTCTGCTGTGATCTCTGTCCCGCGTATCAGCGCATAGCGTAGCGACGGACACCGCCATTCGCGCCCTTGCTGCACCTCGGCCACCGCACGCGCCTCTAGTTCATCGACGAGCATTTGTGCGCTGCCGTCCAGCGTCGCGGGCATCCCGTTCATGAGGGCAAAGGGATACGTGGGGGTGGCGACGATGAAACCCGTCGCAGGGTTGTCGAGATCGAGCATCCCTTCGGCCAACGCAACCGCAGAGCGCCCATCGGTGCGCGTGCCAAAGGTTTGGCTGATCACCACCTTAGGGAAGCTCTTTTGCCCCGTAACCGTCGGGATCGCCCGTTGGAGCGCCCGCGCGGTATGCACGTAATGGCTTGCCGCCTCTGCCTGTGTTGTGTCTGGGGCACCTGTGAGCAGGCGCAGGGCGATACGATCCACAAAGAGTGTCTTATTCCAGGCCTCAAGGGCATCGACGGCGGTCGACAGACTGTCGTCGAGCCTGTCAAAGAGCGGGCCGTCAGGCATGGCCTCGGTCATTGTGACGCCCGCCTTTAGGACATCGGTCGCAATAACGGTGCGTAGACCGCGTTTGTGGGCGTCCTTAACCAGATTGGTGGCGATCCCCATCGCGCGGGCCGCCGCTGTGCGGCCTGTGCCGTTCAGTTGGGCGTCAACCACATGGTAGCGGAAATCCTGCGGGGTTGGACGATCCGAACTCGGCGCGCCGCCAAAGGCGATATGTCCCAGAACCACCTCTGGCGTTTGGGCGAGGGTGATCCCGTCGCGGTCCTCGAACCCGATGACGCGGTCGGCATAGCGGTCGGACATATAGCGGATCACGCCATTCCGCTGTTCGATCATCCATGCGTTCCCACCGGGGTGGCGAATACTGCTGGGCGTTGATCGTGTCGCAACGATTTTGGGTTTTATCTTTGCCTCTACTGTGACGACAGGGACAGGGTCAGAGGAGGCTTTGGGATCACTCGTAGCAGCCACCGCAGCGGCAAGTTTGCGACGACGGGCGCGGAACGAGTTTTGGAGCGCAGGAACACGGTGGTCTTTGCCGCGTGCGATCAGGTGCGCTTCCATGACTTTGCGATAGAGCAGCAGATCCTTGCGATTGCGGATCATGCTGTAAAAATCCTGCTGGGTCAGTGTCCCCGTAAGGGCCTTTTCCATGACAGGTTTCAGCATTTCCATGCGGCGCAAGAGAACCGCTGTTTTGTGCCCCAGACCAAAGCCCTTGAGTGGGATGATCTTATCACTCTTCAGCCGTTCCACCTGTTTGCGGTCGTTTTCGAGGAAGTGATCATAGAGGACGTAGATCTTTTGCGCCTTCGATATCGTCTTTGCCGCGTCGGAATAGGGTAGGGTCCAGTCGAACCCCTGCGCCTTTGTGAACCGATTTTCCCAAGGCACCTTTTTCAGATCGAGCGTCGATTGCGGGCTGAGCGCCATAACAATCGATCCGGGTGCATGGTTCGAATAAGCCAGAGCGGCAAAACCACCCATAGAGGTGCCCGTAAAGGTAACGGATTTGAAACGGGCAAAGAATTTGCGATCCCGAAGGTCATCAAAGAACGCGTTCACCTGTGCATCGCGATACCACGAAGGCCCGCGCGAATAGATACCGAGGTGGGACCAACCGTGGTCTTGGACGAACTTCGCCGCCCAAGGCTGCACGTCGAGGTAAGGGTTCCCCGCGTCCGATAGGTTGTCAAAGGACACGATCAACCGATCAGAGCCGCGATCCACGAACGATGCCGCATGGTACCCCATCTTTTGGTAGAAACCGTCAGAGGGGCCCGCAGGGAAAATCTCGCGATACCAATTGGGGACGCGGTTATGGTCGTCGTCGCTCACGTGGTGGCCTCTTTCATCCTGCGTTAATGCTGCTGAACCCATGATCGCGGGTGTCGATCAGCGGTGTGTTCGTTGTGTAGCCGGTGATCATCGGCAAATCCTTGGACCCGTCCAGCATACGGTAAATGTTTTTAAGCGCCCGAACATCGTGCCACGGCTGGAGCCGTTTGTGGCACATCATGCTCAGTTGCCAATCCACAGCGCCCAGAACGCCGACCTTCAGCCACATATCGGCTAGGCGTGCCGCCATAGCGCCCGTCACCAGATAACCGTCACCGCCCCAGCCGGGGTCTTGGGGCTTCCATTGTTCTGGATCGGGGTAAAGACCCGCATCGACATTGGCCAACTCTACGTCACGAGAGGGCAAGTTTTGGATCGTCGCATCACAGGCGCGGCGATTGATAAAGACCAGTTCCGCACCAACTTCACGCGCTGCGGTGATTGTTGCTGTCATCCCACGAGGGGCACCAAACATGAAGCGGGCGTCGTCCTCAATGATAAGGGCATAGTCGTTCGGCCCAATATCGCGGGCAACCATTTCCCATGCCTTCATGTGGGACAGGCTACAACCAATCTCTGCATCGGTGATCATAGAGCGGTCGCCACGGGTGACGCTGGTCTTGATCCCTTCGGGAAGGGTGCGGCCCAATATGCCCTCGACCACGTGATAGGGGCTTCCGTAGTCCGTGAAATGCCGCGTGGTTGCCAGACGGCGATGATCGGCGGGCAAAGAGATACAGTAGACAGGCACATCGCACGGACCTGACGACAGACGGTCGGCTTGGGCGCTGCGCGGCTGACGGTCAGCCAGTTGCGGGAAATGGGCACGTAGCCAATCCAGCTGACCCGCCTCAATCAAAATCCGCACCAGTTTATGGGCTTGCTGACGGTTATGTTGGAACACATCACCCAAGGATCGTTTGATCGTCTGGATGCCTTTGCCCGGAAAGCCCGCGATAAAGAACTGATCGATGAGCAGTAGTTTCGCGCCGACCGAGTCAGGTTCGCTCCGCGCCAATTGCCCTGCATAGCGCAGCGCATCGTCGAAACGGCGCAGGTGGTTGAGGGAAGCGACATAAGGAACATGCACATGGGTCGGATCATAGCGCCGGACGAGAGCCGTGCGAACTTTGTCCAGTGCCTCGCCCGTCTGAAAGGCCGCCGTCATCCTTAGGCACATAGAAATCCGAAAGCCCAGATCGTCCAGCCCGTCACAGTCATCATGGATCAATTGCTGGCGTAGCGCGGGATACATCTCCTGCCCACGTTGCCAGACATGACGCGAGAACGGATTGACCTTGCGCAGCCGCTCGGCAGAGGGGGCATTGGTCTGGGACGCTTCGGTCATGATTGGGCCTTTGGTTCAAAACGGAACGGTCGTGTCATCACCTGTGCCCTCTTACGCGAACGAATGGCGCGCTCTGACCCTGTCGCCCTCTACATAATTGACGAATATCATATAATTTTGACCATCCCTCAAGATTGTTTCTGAATTTAGCGCCAAACTTAAAAGTGGAGATTTACGGCACATCAACAGGTTAGGCTTATTCCCTAAACGGCATCGGACCGTTATGGGTATAGGGAGCCGTCGAAGAAACAGGTCCGAATTGATGTCCATCCTCGCCGTCACCTGCGTGAAGAACGAAGCCCCTTATTTGTTAGAGTGGCTGTCGCATCACCGTGCGCTGGGCATCGACCATTTCCTTGTGTTTTCGAACGATTGCGAGGACGGGACGGATGTGATGCTCGACCAACTGGCGCGGGCAGGGTGGCTGACCCATGTGCGCCATAGCCAGCAGGGGAAAAAGACGATCCAGTGGCAGGCGCTTCGGACGGCCTATGGGCACCCCGACTATTCTGCTGCCGAATGGGTGCTGTTTTTTGACGTGGACGAATTCATCGTGCTCGACCCGTCGGTGCCTGACCTAAGGGCGCTGCTCGATCGGGACATGGACGCGATGATCCTGCCGTGGCGGTTGTTCGGGCATAACGGGCAGAGCGCGTTTGCGGATGCGCCCGTGACCGAACGGTTCACAGCGGCGGCTACTCACACCATTCCTGTGCCCCTCGGCCATTTCTTTAAGACGATCTATCGCCGTTCGCTCTTTGGCGAGATGGGCGTCCATCGTCCCAAATCGCTCGCCAATGGCACCGCGCGCTGGGCGGATGCGGCAGGCGAGCCGTTGCCTGACGCAATTGCGCAGATGCCGAACCGCATCAACAGCTTTGGTCATGTCCCAACCAAGCCCTTGGTCCAGTTGAACCACTATTCGGTGCGGTCCGTCGCGGAATATGTGCTGAAAACGCGGCGGGGGTTGCCCAATAAGATGCACCTCGACCTTGGCTTGAAATACTGGGTGTCCCGCAATTGGAACACGGTCGAGGATTGGGCGATCAGCCACCACGCACCCGCCACCCGTGCGGTGCGAGCCGAGATCGAAACCGACGCGTTACGCGATCTGCACCAAAAGGCTGTCGCATGGCACCAAGAGAGGTTTGCGCAGGTGATGACCGAGGTAGAGACCGTTGATCTCTATTGGCAACTTCAGCTTGCAGGATCGTCTCATGAACCCGATCCTGACACCGCCCGCAGCTATTTTGCCTTTTTGCAGTCTGTCCGTCGGCAAGAGGGGGCCTAAGGTCGCGGATTGGGCTTGACCTCAGGCGCGCTTGCGCTTTGTTACAGGGCAGCGAACAGTAACCAGACCAAGAGGATTTCTCTGATGGCATTTCAACTTCCCGATCTTCCCTACGCACATGACGCTCTTGCCGCTAAAGGCATGTCCGCAGAAACGCTGGAATATCACCACGACCTGCACCACAACGCATACGTCACCAACGGTAACGCAGCGATTGCAGGCACCGAGTGGGAGGGTAAAACCCTCGAAGAGATCATCGTAGGCACCTACAACAAAACCGCAGTTGCCCAGAACGGTATCTTCAACAACATCTCGCAGCTCTGGAACCACAACCAGTTCTGGGAAATGATGGGACCGGGTTCGTCGGCAATGCCGTCCGAGCTGGAAAAAGCTCTCGTTGAATCGTTCGGTTCGGTTGACGAATTCAAGTCGCAGTTCTCGGCTGCTGGCGCAGGTCAGTTCGGCTCTGGCTGGTGCTGGCTGGTGAAAGACACCGACGGTGGCCTCAAAGTGACCAAAACCGAAAACGGCGTGAACCCGCTGTGCTTTGGTCAGACTGCTCTGCTGGGTTGCGACGTGTGGGAACATTCCTACTACATCGACTTCCGCAACAAGCGTCCGGCCTATCTGACCAACTTCCTCGACAACCTCGTGAACTGGGAAAACGTGGCATCGCGCCTCTGATTTCAGACAGTCACGAACATTGGTTTGGGCGCGAAAGGATACTTTCGCGCCTTTTCCTTTTTTGAGCCTTCAGTACGCTAACAGAACAGAAGACTACGCCGTTTGAGACGCAACGACCTGTGACAAAGAACGGCATCATGAAAAAAACTCTCCGCAAGTGGTTCCTTACTTGGCAGACAATCAGCATCTACATGTTGGTTGGTGGCGCGCCACTGTTTTTGGCCGTTGTCTTTTCGGGCATCCTTGGCATCCAGCGCCTGAATGAGGTGCGCGACGTTGGTCGTCTTGAAGTTGTTGTTGAGACCGTAGAGCAAACGAGCAATCTGGTTCTTGAACTGCAGAAAGAGCGGTGGTTGAGCGTTCAGTACCTTGAGGGGGAAGGCTCCATCGGCAAGCAAGACCTGATGGCACAACGCGTTATCGTCGATAATGGCCTTCAGGACTTTGCTGATGCAGGAAGCATGTGGGCCGATATTGATCTGTCGCATAGGCTTCTGGAACTCTCTGGAGAAATTCAACGCTTTCAAGAATTGAGAGATGGTATCGAGCAACGCGACGTCACGGCGGAAGCCGTGATCGACCAATACTCGGTTATCAACAAGAGCCTGATCAATATCGCCGATCACGCCTCTGGCGCTTTGAGCAGCGGTGAAACATCGCTTATTCTCGAGTCATTGAATAATTTTTTGCGGGCCCAAGAAGCGGCCAATGAGGAAAAGGCAGCTGCGCTACGGGTTTTTTCGAAACGGACGATGGTAGGGGATGATCTGCGTCGCCTGATCGAATTGCGGACGACTGTGGATATCGGTCTGAACCATTTGACGACGTCGCCGTTTCCCGCATTTGCAGAGCATGGCCGCGCGCTTTTGGCCTCGCCAGAGTATCAGTCCATTGTCGAAATGCAGAAACAGGCCGTCAACGGGGACTTTTCGACGTCCGTCTCGGATGTGAGGGCAGCCTACGATGCAAGCTTGGCCATGATGGAACATCATATCCAAGACACGTGGGATCTTTTGGATGTCGTGATAGTGGAGTCCAAAGCAGAGGCGACACAGAACCTATTTCTTGTGACAGCAATTTCGGTCCTGCTGATCGCGTTTGTCGCTCTCCTGATCTACATGATGGCGTTGACCGTGCAGAACGTCTTGGGCGAGGTGGTGCGCAGCGCGCTGCAAATGATTGATGGCAATCTGGATGTGACTTTCCCGAAGGTCGGCAACAACGGCATTTCGACCTTGATCAAATCCGTTGAGATTTTCCGCGACACGATCCGCGATACCCGTGATGCCGATGCGCTTCGCGCCCAAGAAGAAAAACAGCGGTTGAACGAACTCGTCGCTCGCACGGAACAATCCAAGGCGCGGTCTGAGCGGATTTCCAATGACCTTGAAAACACGGCGCAAACTGTTGAAGAGCTTGCGAATTCCGTGTCGTCCTCGTTGAAAACCACAGAGATGGCGAACACCTTCGCGAATGAGATGCAACTGAGCGCGAATGAGGGTAACACCATCGTTCAAAGCGCAATTGCGGCGATGGAACGTATTCGTGCGGCCTCGGACAAGATCACGTCGATCATTAAGATCATCGATGAGATCGCGTTCCAGACGAACCTGCTCGCGTTGAACGCACGGGTAGAGGCGGCGCGCGCGGGTCATGTGGGTCGTGGCTTTGCGGTGGTTGCAACCGAAGTTCAGCAGCTTGCGGCACGCTCTGCCCGCGCGGCGAGCGATGTCTCTGAACTGATCGAACAATCCGCCAGTGAGGTCCGCAAGGGGGCCTCGATTGTTGAGACCAGCGGCGTGACCTTGGCAGAGATTGCCTATGGTGCGACAGAGATCGCGGGCCTGATCGACACGATCACAGAGATGAGCCGCCAGCAATCGCGGTCGCTCAATGAAATCAGCGCGGCGACGGGGCGTTTGGACGACGAAATGCAGGCGTTGGCACGGGAATTTACCCAAGCCTAACGCTGTCCCTCCTACAGGTCCTTGTCTTTGGCGAACGGCTGTGACCTAAACAGGCCAAGGTTCACTAAAGGCGCGCGTCATGTCCGAAGCAGTCAAAGGGATCGTCGCGCTTGTTGTTGCGGCGACTGTTTGGGGGTTGTCGTCCCTCTATTATGCGCAGCTTCGTCATCTGCCGCCTCTCGAAGTGCTTTGCTATCGGTCGCTTTGGTCGCTGCTGTTCTTTGGCATCATTCTGACGTGGCAGGGGCGTTTGGGACAATTGCGCGGCGCGTTGGGCACCCCGCGTAAATTCGGTGTGATCTTTTTGGCGGCCTCGCTGATCGGGGCAAATTGGTTCGGGTTTATCTTTGCGATCAAATTCGGCTACGCCGTTGAGGCCTCTATGGGCTACTATATTTTCCCGCTGTTCGTGGTCATGTTGGGCCGCTTTGTGCTAGGGGAAAGCCTCTCGAATTGGCAATGGGGGGCTGTGGCTCTTGCGGCCTTTGCGGTGCTGATCTTGGCTGTGGGGCTTGGGGTTCCACCGTGGATCGCGCTGGGGCTGGCGTTTACCTTCGGCGGCTATGGGCTGGTGAAAAAACAGCTCGACCTTGGGCCTGTTTTATCCGTGACGGCTGAGGTGCTGACGCTCGCGCCCTTCGCACTCACCTATCTGTTCCTCTTTGGCACGCCAGATAAGGACTGGGGCACGCAAATCTTGCTTGCGCTCTCTGGCCCACTCACCGCCTCGCCGCTGATCTTTTTTGCCTACGGGACGCGGCGGGTGCGGCTCTCGACGGTCGGTATCCTGCAATACGTGAACCCGACGCTGCAGTTCGTCGTGGCGACGACCGTTTTCCTAGAGCCGTTCACCCTCTGGCACGGCATCGCATTCCCAATGATTTGGGTTGCGCTCGTCCTCTACTCGGTCGCGGCCATCCGTCAGGACAGGGCGTCCCGCAGAGCCGTTTCCAGCGCTGCGGTATCCTCGACCACGGTGACGTAAGACCGCAGCGTTTCGCCTGCAAAGCCCTCGTCCACGATATGGTCGAGCAGGTCGACAAGCTTTTGCCAATATCCCTCAACATTAACGAGGTAGATGGGTTTGCAATGCAAACCCAGTTGCCGCCATGTCAGAACTTCAAAAAACTCATCAAGCGACCCACCACCCCCCGGCAAAACGACAATCGCATCGGCGTTCATAAAGAGGATCTTTTTGCGCTCGTGCATGGTCTCAGTCACGACATAGCTGTCGAGGTCGCGTTTGCCGACTTCCCATTTGACGAGGTGTTCGGGGATGACGCCAAAGGTCATACCGCCCGCGGACTGGGTCGCCCGTGCGACAGTGCCCATCAGCCCCACGTCGCCCGCACCGTAGACCAATCGCCAGCCATTCGCGGCCAACATCGTGCCCGTATCAACGGCGGATTGTTCATAGGACGGGCGGTTGCCCGACCGTGACCCACAGTAAACGCAGACTGATTTCATCGTGGCCCCCAAAATAGCCATTAGATAGCTTTGACCCTGAATAGGGCGGTTGATATGGTCCAACAACCCTTGATCAAAAAGGGGCGGCAATTTGCTGCTGGGGAAGGAACACGAGTGACGACAAAATCTAGTCAGGGGACATTGGTCCTCGGGGGTGTGGTTGTAGTAGCTGCAATTGCGCTAGGGGCTTATTTCATTGGGCAAGGCTCTGACGGGGCGGAAACTGCAACACCGGCTAATCTGGCCGAGGTGCCTGCCGTCGCCACAGAAGCAGCGCCCGAACCTGCACCCGCAGCAGAGCCAGAACCTGTTGTCGACATCATCCGCGCTGCGCCGATCTTTGACACCGTTCGGGTCGAAGCAGACGGCACTGCCGTGATCGCAGGGCAATTTGACGGTGGTGGCGCGGTGGAACTGCGCCTTGATGGTGCGCCGATTGAACGGATTGAAGCAGGTGCTGACGGTGCCTTTGCCGCGTTCCTGACGATTGCCCCGTCCGATCAACCGCGCGTCCTATCGCTGGTCGGTGATCCCGATGGCGAAGCGATTGAAGCGGCAGAGACCGTGATCATCGCACCGTTCGGTATGGCAGAGCCTGAGGTGGCTGAGCGCGTTGTCGAAGAAGCGCCGGCTGAAGAGGTTGCTGCCGAGGAAACTTCGGAAGTCACAGTGTCTGAGGCCAATACAGAGGCCGCTCCAGCGCAAGAAACTGCTGAACCTGCCCAAGACGCAGAGCCTGTCGTTGCCGAAGCAGAACCCGTAGCAGAGGAACCTGTCGCCGAGCCAGCTGCCCAAGAAGAGGTTCAGGTTGCAGCAGCGGCAGAGCCGACAACAGCCACAGAACCTGCAAACGAACCTGTATCAGAAGCTGCGGCTGCCACAGAGCCAACAGTTGAACCAGCCGCAGAGCCTGCACCCGCCGCCGCTCCGCAACTTCTCGTCGCGGACGCAGAAGGTGTGCGTGTCTTGGCGGATGGTGCGGCACTTGAGGCGTTGACGCTCGACACGATCACCTATGACGATAATGGCGAGGTAAAACTGGCGGGCCGTGCCACGGGCGAAGGCTTTGTTCAGGCCTATCTGGATGGCGCCTCTGTCGGCACCGCAACGATCGAAGCGGACCGGTCTTGGCAGATCGATTTGGTTGGCGTTGAACCTGGTGTGTACACCCTGCGACTGGATGAAGTGTCCCCGCAGGGCGACGTTGTCAGCCGCATGGAAACCCCGTTCAAACGCGAGGTCGCGACCGAAGTCGCCGCAACCATGGCAGACCAAGTGACCGAAGAAACCCGCGCCGCTGTCCGTACGGTTCAGCCAGGAAATACCCTTTGGGCGATTGCATCGGATACCTATGGGGACGGCATCAAATACGTCTACGTCTACGAGGCAAACCGCGATTTGATCCGCGATCCTGACCTCATTTACCCAGGACAGGTTTTCGTCCTCCCCGAGATTAGCGAGTAACCCTACTGGCAATCCACTTCGGCGGCGCATAGGTTCCACTGGTACAGCCAGAACGGAGCCTCCATGCGCCGCCTTTCCAAAACAGATGCGAACCTTAATAACGACCGTGTGCAAGGCATGCGTGTGCTGCGCCGCGCGGTGCCTTATCTTTGGCCTGATGGTCAGGCTTGGGTCAAACGGCGTGTGGTGATCGCGCTGACGGTGCTTTTGGCGGCAAAGCTGATCGCCGTTGTGACCCCGATTTTCTACAAACAGGCCGTGGATGCCCTGTCGCCTGACGGCAGCCCTGCGACCTTCCTTGCCCTTGGTGCTGTGGGTCTAACGCTGGCCTACGGCATGGCGCGTTTGATGGAAGTGGGGTTCAATCAGCTCCGCGATGCGATCTTTGCCAAGGTCGGACAACGCGCCCTGCGGCGGCTCGCGATTGAGACGTTTACCCACATCCACCGCCTGTCGATGCGCTATCACATCACCCGCAAAACCGGCGGTTTGAGTCGCATTATGGAGCGTGGCGTAAAGGGCGTTGAATTCCTCCTGCGGTTCCTTGTGTTCAATATGGGGCCGCTGATGTTGCAGCTTTTGATGATCGCGGGGATGCTGATGTATCTCTTTGACATCCGCTATGTGGCGGTCGTCGTGCTGACTATCGGGCTCTATATCGCGTTCACATTCCGCGTCACCGAATGGCGGGTGAAAATTCGCAAAAAGATGAACGAACAGGACACGGACGCGAACCAAAAGGCTATCGACAGCCTGTTGAACTTTGAGACGGTAAAGTATTTCGGCGCCGAAAAATGGGAGGCCGACCGCTATGACGGCGCTATGGCGCAATATGAAAAGGCGGCGATTAAGACATCGTATTCGCTGGCCTTTTTGAACTTTGGCCAATCCGTTTTGATTACCAGTGGCCTCGTCGCTGTGATGGTGATGGCCGCGATGGAGGTTCAAAGTGGCGTTCTGACTGTGGGCGACTTCGTTATGGTGAACGCCTATATGATCCAAATCACCATGCCGCTGAACTTCCTCGGGTCGGTCTATCGTGAAATCCGTCAGGCCCTGATTGATATGGGCGATATGTTCGACCTGCTGGATCAGCCATCAGAGGTTACAGATAAGCCAGACGCGACCGAGCTGGTGGTGAACGGCGGGGCAGTATCGCTGAACGCGGTCGAGTTCGCCTATGACGCAGAGCGCCCGATCCTCAAGGGCGTGTCGATTGACGTAGCTGCCGGCGAAACCGTGGCAATCGTCGGCTCCTCTGGGTCGGGCAAATCAACCATTGGGCGGTTGTTGTTCCGGTTCTATGACGTGACGGGCGGGGCGCTGACCATCGACGGTCAGGACGTGCGCGATGTGACGCTAGATAGCCTTCATGCGGCGATTGGCGTGGTGCCCCAGGACACGGTGCTGTTCAACGACACAATCCGTTACAACATCGCCTACGGTCGTCCTGAGGCGTCAGAGGCAGAAATTGTCGAGGCCGCAAAAGCGGCGCAGATCCACGACTTTGTCCTGTCTTTGCCCAAGGGCTATGAGACGCAAGTGGGTGAACGTGGGCTAAAGCTCTCGGGCGGTGAAAAGCAGCGCGTGGGGATTGCCCGCACGATCCTGAAAAACCCGCCGATCTTGTTGCTCGATGAGGCGACATCGGCGCTCGATACGGAAACAGAGCGGGACATCCAGACCCAGCTACGGGCGATGGGACAGGGCCGTACAGTGATCACCATCGCGCACCGTTTGTCGACCATCGCGGATGCGGATCGGATTGTGGTGCTAGAGGACGGCCATATCGTCGAGCAGGGGCGTCACGATGCGCTGCTTGCCCAGTCGGGTCGCTATGCGCAGCTCTGGCAGAAACAGGCCTCAGAAGACGCGGCTTAAGTCCCATTTTAGGCGAGATAAAAAACGGGCGCGGTGATCTCTCATCGCGCCCGTTTTGTTTATTCTGCAGCCCGTAGGGATGGGGCGGAGGGTTCTTCTGGGTCTTCCCAGATGATCTCTGGCGCTTTGACCTTGCGGGCCTCTCGTGCCAGTGCCCAGTCTTGCGCCGCGCGGCTACCGCGACCCATCGACAGGCGCGCCAACAGACGGCCAAGCCAATGCAGGTAGGTCGTGAACCAAACCCGTGCCGCCAACATCGCAGGGGTAAAGACCAGCGTCAGAACCGTGGCAATGCCGAGGCCAAAGACAACCGCCGTCGCCAGTTGTTTCCACCAGAGCGCCGTCGGGCTGTCGATTGAATAGCCCCCGTTGATGAAATCAAGGCTAAGGCCGAACATCATCGGCGCGAGGCCCGCCATCGTCGTGATGGTGGTCAACAGAACCGGACGAATACGGTCTTCGGCGGTGCGAATGATCGCCTCGAGACGCGGCATATACTGGTTATATTCCTGATAGGTATCGATCAGAACGATGTTGTTGTTCACCACGATCCCCGCCAGCGCCACGATCCCTGTCCCCGTCATAATGATCGAGAAAGACTGATCCATCACCAGCATCCCGATCAGAACGCCCGTGGTCGACAGGATCACCGCCAGAAGCACCAGAACAGAGTTATAGAAGCTGTTGAACTGCGCCAGCAGGATGATGAACATCAACATAAGCGCGGCAGAGAAGGCCTGTCCCAAGAAGGCAGAGCTTTCCTCTTGGTCCGCCATGTCGCCCGCCCATTCAAAGCTGATCCCAGCAGGCAAATTGCCGTCGTTGAGCCAGCTTTCGACAAAGGCAATCCGTTCGTTGCCGTTCACGACCTCGCGTTTCAGGCTACCGTTCGCGACCGCATCGCGCTGCGCATCGGTCATCGCGTCCTCGGCCAGGATGGTGAACGTGCCATCCTCAGCGGTCAGTTTCACCAGCCCATCGGCCACGCCTGCCTTAATGTCAAAGTAGCGTTTCTGGTCGATACGGTCGATCTGCGCCAGTTTCGGAACAGGGGTGCGGGTGATGAAGTTCGACAGCGGAACGAGGCCCGCAGAGGTCCGCACTTTGAGGTTATCAAGGGTGGACAGAACGCGGTCTTCTTCGGGAAGGCGAACGCGGATTTCGATCTCTTCGTCAGAGCTATCCACCCGCATCGTATCGAGCAGGATGCCCCGCGTCACAAGCTGCACCATGCCACCCACGGTCGCGACATCGGCACCGTAACGACCTGCTTTTTCCACATCGACCGAGATTTCCCAATCGATACCGGGCAGGGGGCGACTGTCTTCGATCTGGGTCAGACCCGGAACAGTGTCAAAGAACGCACGGGCCTCAGCAGTGGTCGCAAGCAGTTGTTCCCAATCATCCCCCTTGAGGCGCAGATGCACGGGTTTTGTCGCCGCAGGCCCCATCGCAAGGTCAAGCGTTTCCGTATGCACGCCTGGGATTTGATCCAGCTTTGCCTGAAGGTTCGCCATGACTGTCTTGCCGTTCAATTCCTCAAGCGGAATGTCATTGGCACGAGCAAAGGCAGGACGATCATCCCATGGGATCAGTTCGATCTGCAGCTGACCGACGGCATCACGCGGGCTTTCTGCACCTGCGGTATTTGCGTTGAGGCCACCCGCACCAGCAAAGGCAAAGACAGTTTGGATACCGGGCACCGACAGCGCGATCTCTTCGGCCTGACGGACGAGGACGTCTTTTTCGGTGAGGCTGAGGTTGCCGCGGGCTTGAACGTAGACAATCGCCTGTTCTGGTTCAGTTGCGGTAAAGAATTCAACGCCGTTATTGTTCGCCCCGAAATAGGTGAAGGTCGACATAACAATGGCGAGGATCGCGCCCACGGTCACGAGCGGCATAACAGGGTTGCCTGCCACGCCCCAGATCACCCAGCCAAACGGACTGCGGTGATAACCCGCACGAATTTTCGTTTGCTTGCGTTCGATCTTGGCCGCGCCAATGGTGATCGACAGGCCAACCGCGCCGAGCATAAAGAGGATCATCCCCGGAAGCGACGCCATGAGGCCAGAGGTCTGAACGGCTTCACCCGAGAGATAGGCAGGGTTCAGTGTCATCATCGCACCGACAAAAGCCATCAGACCCGCTGGCACGACCAACAAGGCACGAACGACCCACGGTAGGCGAGCCTTGAGCGCGTCAGAGGTGCGGCCAAACAGACGGCTGGTGCGACCCAGAACGCCCCCCATGACGGGCATATAGATCAGTGCCACGATTAGCGAGGCCGAGAGAACGAAGATCAGCGTGACAGGCAGCATCCCCATGAACTGACCCGGAACACCCGGCCAGAACAGCATCGGCAAGAACGCACAGAGCGTTGTCGCGGTCGAAGACACCACAGGCCAGAACATGCGCTTTGCGGCCTCGGTATAGGCGGACATTGGGCCTGCGCCCTCGGAAATCCGTTTGTCCGCATATTCCACGACCACAATCGCGCCATCGACGAGCATCCCCACGGCGAGGATCAGACCGAACATCACGATGTTCGAAATCGTCACGCCCATGATACCCAAGAGAAGGAACGCAAGAAGGAACGACGTCGGAATCGAGAAGCCAACAAGCAGCGCAGAGCGCGTGCCGAGCGAGGCCAGAACCACGATCATCACCAGTGCAATCGCGGTCAGAACAGACCCCTCAAGCTGTGATACCATCGAGGCAACGGTACGGCTCTGGTCATTCGATGCGCCCACGTGCACGGCAGCTTGGAGGTCGGCGGGCCATTGCGCCCGCGCGTTTTCAACGGTTTCACGGACCAAAGCCGCAGTGTCGATCAGGTTATAGCCGCGCGCCTTTACCACCTGCAGCGCCACGGTTTTCACGCCGTTGAAACGTGCGGTGCTTTCGCGGTCTTCAAAGGTCAGACGGATCGTCGCCAAATCGCCCAAGGTGATCACGCGGTCGCCGTTGGTTTTGACGGGCAGGCTGTAGATGTCTTGGGGGCTGTCGAACGACGACGGGATTTTGACCGAGAAGCTACCCTGTTCGGTCGACACTTCACCCGCCGCGATGAGCAAGTTGTTCATCGTGACAACGTTGATCAATTCGCCCGCAGTGACGTTATAAGCCTCAAGCCGCAGGGGATCGATCACCACCTCAACCATCTCGTCGCGCGTCCCTGCAAGGTTGGCTGAAAGGATCGCTTCGATCCCTTCGAGTTCGTCCTGCAAGTCTTTGGCAACCTTGATCAATGTGCGTTCGGGCACATCGCCCGTGAGGTTCACAATGATGATCGGAAATTCAGAGAAGTTGATCTCGTTGATCGAATACTGATCCGCGCCATCGGGGAATTTCCCTTCAACCGCGTTCATCGCATCACGGACATCCGCCATGGTGCGGGTCTTGTCCCAGCCGAATTCGAACTCAAGCGCAACACCTGCATAACCTTCGGCAGCGGTGGCGGTCATGGTTTTCAGGCCGTCGATGTCCGACAGTTCGGTTTCCATCGGTTCGACCAGCAGGCGTTCCGCGTCGGTCGCGGAAATGCCGGGGAAGGGCACAGACACGAACAGAGCCGGAATTTCGATATCCGGCTCACCTTCTTTGGGGAGGCTCACATAAGCGACCGCACCCGCGATGATCGAAAGCACAATAAAGGCAATGACCATCCGCGCACGGCTGGCCGCCCAATCAATCATTCCAGTCATCCCTTAGCCTCCTGAAAGGTCGGGGCGACGGTGACGCCTTCGACGACGTATTCTTGACCAACGGTGATGATATTCGCTTCAGTCTCAAGGCCTGTGACCCAGACGCCGTCGATGGTGTCGCGGACAACCTCGACCTTGGCAAAGTGAACAGTGTTCGTCTCGTCAATCACGCGCAGACCCAGATCGCCGTTGTCATTCAGCGTCAGAGCCGATTGCGGGACGAGGTGCGCTTTGCGGCCATCGGTGCCGATGATGATTTCGGCGGTTTGACCGTCGCTGATCGACATGTCGGCGTTCGGAACCTCGACCTCAACGCGGAAGGTGCGGGTGGTGTCGTCGGCAGAGCGGGACAGGAACGTCACGCGGCCCATCACGTCGCCACCAGCGGCAAGACGGGCACCAGCGGGCGCGCCAACCTGAACCTTGCCCACTTCGATTTCGGGTACAAACCCAACGAGCTTGATCGGGTCGAGCTGGATGATCGTTGCGCAGGCTGCACCCGTCGACAGGTAGGTCCCCAATTCCGCCGTGTCGGTTTCCAATAGGCCCGAGAAGGGCGCTACGATTTTCGTGTTTTCGATTTCACGCTGTGCAGCGCTGACCGCCGCCTCGGCAGCAGAGAGCGCAGCTTCGGCAGAGAGCAGGCGAGTTTCACTGGCGTAGCCGTCGCCAATCAGACGTTCCGCTGCCGTGAGGTTCAGTTCAGCCTCGCGTTTTGCGGCTTCGACCTGAGCGAGCGACGCCTCGCGGGTGCCGATGTCGATTTCGCACAGGAGATCGCCCGTATTCACAAAGGCCCCTTTGCGCAGCGGTTCAGAGACGATCTGACCCGTGGTTTCGGCCCGTACATCCACCTGACGCGCCGCTTCGGTGCGACCGCGCAAGATGACCGCACTTTCGATATCTCGCTCAGTGCTACGCAAAACGACGACTTTGATCAGCGATGACTCGTCAACTGGGGTGTCAGCCCCCTCCGTCTCGGCCTCAGCAGAGGTGTCAGCTTGAGCAAAAGCCAGCAGGCTGTCGCGTTCCGCAACGAGGAAGTAGAGAAACGCAGTTACAACTACAGCTGTAATAAGCGGCATTACGCGCATGGTTTGGCCTTTCGAAAAACGGTCACTGTTCGCAACTAACCGCGGAAATAGTCATGAAAAGGTTCAGAGCAAGGAAGAATCTTGTTCGTTATACTCTAAACCATTTGGTTTAGATTAGTAATTTTTGGCTTTTTCTGCAAGGCAGCGAAGCCGACTGAATAAAACCGTGATCTGCGAAGGCCTTGGCAATTCCTGAAGGTTCAAGTTAAGACAGGGCACTAACAGTTTTAGAAGGCCGGTCGCGCAATGAGCAATAACGAAAGCTTCATCGACGAAGTCAACGAAGAGGTCCGCCGCGACCAGCTTTTCACCTACATCCGTAAATATGGTTGGATCGCAGCTTTGACCGTTGTTGGTCTGGTTGGTGCGACGGCATGGACCGAATATCAGGCGTCGAAAACGCGCGCTGCGGCACAGGCGGCGGGTGATGCGATTTTTGATGCGCTCGAACAGAATGAATGGGCTGACCGTCAGGCAGCCTTTGCGCAATTGCCACCCTCTGTCATGACGCTTTTGATGGCGGGGGCTGCGGCCCAAGAGGCAGGTGATACTGCGGCCGCGTCAGAGGCCTTCACCGCGCTTGCCAATTTAGAAGGCGCACGTCAGGTCTATCGTGACCTAGGCGCGTTCAAGGCGCTGTTGGCGAATGCGGAAAACCTGTCCACGGACGAACGGATCGCAGGGTTCCAAAACCTAGCCGCACCGGGTGCGACTTTCGCGCTCTTGGCGAAAGAACAGATCGCTGTCGCGCAATTGGACGCTGGCGATGCAGAGGCCGCAATGGCCACGCTGCGCGAGATTAGCAGCGATGCAACTGTCACGCAGGGCTTGCGCAATCGGGTCGAAGGCTTGATTGTGGCGCTGGGTGGTGACGCGTCTTAAACGACGCAGGAACGAAAACACGTCGGAGGACGGGGCAGTGACGAAATTTACCTTCCTTGGCACGGTCGCACTGGTGGCATTGCTCGCTGGCTGTGGCACAAAGGATGTCCGTCTTCCGGGCGAACGCTTGGATATTCGTGATGGCCTCGCCTCTGCCCCTGTGGCCGAAGTGAACGAAGCCCGTGAAATTTCTCTGGGTCAGCAAGTCGCGAACGCGGACTGGACCCACCGTGGTGGCAACGCTGCGCACTCCATGCCGCATCTGGCGCTCTCCGCGACGCCGACCTTGGCCTTTGCCGCAAACATCGGTGAAGGCGAAAGCCGCCGCGCACGGATCACCGCAGATCCTGTTGTCGCAGGCGATGCGATTTACACGATGGACGCCGCGACGACCGTGACAGCGACAGGCACCAATGGCGCGACGCTCTGGTCGGTGGACCTCACCCCTGCGGGCGAGGGTGGCTCCGCGTCTGGCGGCGGTCTGGCTGTTGACGGTAATCGTCTCGTTGCGACAACGGGCTATGGCGAGGTCATCTCGATCGACCGCAGCACAGGTGGCGTGATCTGGCGTCAGACCTTGGATGCCTCGGGTGCGACATCGCCGACCGTTTCGGGCAACTTCATTTACGTGGTGGGCCATGACAACCGTGGCTGGGCGCTCCAGTCGGACAACGGTTTGATCAAATGGACCGTCAACGGCGCACCGTCGAACACCAGCTACGGCAGCGGTCCAGGTGTCGCCGTAACAGATCGCTTTGCACTGATGCCGTTCGCGGGCGGTGAATTGGTTGCGGCCTTCCGCGATGGCGGACTAGAGCGTTGGTCGGCCTTTATCGGCGGTGAACGTCTGGGACGTCCGCTCAATGCCTTTGATGGGCTGAGCGGAGGACCTGTGGTCAGCGGTGATACGATTTACCTTGGCAACTCTTCGGGCATGACCATTGCGCTGGACGCCGTATCGGGCGACCGCAAATGGTCCGCGCACGAAGGCGCTGTTGGTCCGGTCTGGCCCGTGGGTGGGTCTGTCTTTGCCGTCAACGACCTGAACCAATTGGTGCGCCTCGATAATCGTGACGGGTCTGTCATATGGCGCGTGGCACTGCCTGACCTTATCGAACGCCGCGCTGGTAAATCCCGCGCTGCTGTCGCGCATTACGGACCAATCCTTGCGGGCGGGCGTCTGATTGTGGCCTCGTCTGACGGGTTGATCCGTCAGTTCGACCCAGTGTCGGGCGCTCTTGTTGGACAAATCGAAATCCCGAACGGCGCCGCCTCTGCGCCCGTCGTTGCAGGGAATACCCTCTATGTCGTGTCGAAGAACGGGCAATTGCTGGCTTTCCGTTAACGCGGGAATGGTGTATCGCCCCGATCTTGATCTGAAAGGGCTTTAGCCATGACATTCACCCTCGCCATTGTTGGCCGCCCTAACGTGGGCAAGTCGACATTGTTCAATCGCCTTGTAGGCAAGAAGCTCGCGCTGGTCGACGACCAGCCGGGGGTGACGCGTGACCTGCGTGAAGGCGACGCGAAACTCGGCCATTTGCGATTCACTGTGATCGATTCTGCAGGTCTCGAAGACGCGACCGACAACAGCCTTCAGGGCCGTATGCGCCGTTTGACCGAGCGTGCGGTGGAAATGGCAGACGTTTGTCTGTTCCTGATCGACGCACGTGTGGGCATTACGCCGACGGACCAAGTCTTTGCCGACATCCTGCGCAAAAAGAACGCGAACGTGATCCTTGGCGCGAATAAATCCGAGGGTCGGGCTGGCGAGGGCGGTTTCCTTGAGGCTTATTCGCTCGGCCTTGGTGAACCGCTGCGGATTTCTGCGGAACACGGCGAAGGCATGGATGAGCTCTATCACGTTCTCCTGCCGATTTCAGAGCAATTCGAAGAACGCGCTGCCCAAGACGCGCCTGAAGTCGATGTTGATATCGAAGAGTGGGACGATTTCGAAGAGGGCGACGAGCCCGAAGTTCCGATGCCCACGTGGGACAAACCGCTACAGATCGCCGTGGTTGGTCGCCCGAACGCTGGTAAATCGACCCTGATCAACAAGATCCTCGGCGAAGAGCGTCTGCTCACCGGACCTGAGGCAGGCATCACTCGCGACGCGATTTCGGTGAAGACCGAATGGGACGACGTGCCGATGCGTATCTTTGATACCGCGGGTATGCGCAAAAAGGCTAAGGTTCAGGAAAAGCTGGAAAAACTCTCCGTCTCGGACGGGCTTCGTGCGGCAAAGTTTGCCGAAGTTCTGGTTGTCCTTCTCGACGTTGAAATTCCGTTTGAACAGCAGGATTTGCGGATTGCCGACCTTGCCGAACGCGAAGGCCGTGCCGTCGTCGTTGCGGTCAACAAATGGGACCTCGAGGACGAGAAGCAGGAAAAACTCAAAGACCTGCGCGAGAAATTCGAACGTCTGCTGCCGCAACTTCGTGGTGCGCCGATGGTCACTGTGTCCGCGAAAACGGGCAAGGGGCTTGATCGTTTGCATAACGCGATCATGCGTGCTTACACGATCTGGAACCGCCGCGTGTCGACCTCTGCGTTGAACCGCTGGCTGGTTGGTATGCTGGAACAGCACCCGCCACCCGCACCGCAGGGTAAGCGGATTAAGATGCGTTATATGACGCAGGTGAAAGCCCGTCCGCCAGCATTCGTCGTTATGACCTCACACCCTGATAAGGTGCCGGAAAGCTATAACCGATATCTTATCAACGGCTTACGTGACGATTTTGATATGCCGGGGACGCCGATCCGTCTCTTCTTGCGCGATCAGGGGGAAAAGAACCCCTACAAGAACAAGAAGAAGAAACAGACAGGTCGTCTGGCAAAACACCTCAAGTCGAACCGCGGCGAGTAAGGTTAATCAGGCCGAGCGCGGCAATGCCCGCGCCGGCCAATACAGACATGATGAAATTGTCTGTGCCGTTCTGCACCACAATTCCGAAGAGCGCCCAACTCACGGCGAGGCCATAGGCTGGCCCGCTGGGGGGCATGAGTTGCACCAGAATGGCTGCGGTCATGGCGAGGAGTAGCCCCGCGATGGACGCGACGTCGTAGCTCATCACGCCAAAGCCCGCGAGGGTGATCGACAGAGACACCACAGAGGCCGCCGTCAGCCATCCTGCATAGAGGCCGAGCGGGACCTTGAGCCACCAGTAATCCTTGGTCGGGGACCGCAAGAGCGCCAAAATCGTGACGCCCGCCATGATGAGGATTACCACCGTCGCCCAGATCGCAGTGGCATTGGCAATCGACAGCCACAGCGTGCCGAGGGCGAGCGACAGTGCCAGCGGCCCCCGCACGATGTCCCACGCACCATCATGGCGCCGTTTCACCAATCCAAAGACGGCAGAGGCCACCAGCCACGAATAGATCACACCCCAGATTGCAAAGGCATAGCCTGCGGGCTGGATCGGCGGTTGATCCATGAAAACAGGGAGGTGTTCAGGGCGATATCCCGTGAACGGCTCTGTCACCAGAGGCGCGAGGATAAACGTAGATGCAAAAAGGGCGACCAACCACGGTAAGGATTTTCTCATAATCCTTATACGTGGCACGATCGCCCTTTGGATCAAGTGTTTAGGCCAGATCGCCTGCAGCGGTGAGCGTGGTCTTGCCTTTGAGGTAGGGGTGCAGGACAGCGGGCAGTGTGACCGAGCCATCTGCGTTCTGACCGTTTTCGAGAACCGCGATCAGCGTGCGGCCAACCGCGAGGCCAGAGCCGTTCAGGGTGTGAACGAACTGCGGCTTGCCACCGTCAGCGGGTTTGTAACGCGCGTTCATGCGGCGGGCCTGATAATCGCCAGCGGTCGAAACCGAGGAAATCTCGCGGTATTTGTCCTGACCGGGCAGCCATACTTCGAGGTCGTGTGTGCGTTTCATACCTGCGCCCATGTCGCCCGAGCAGAGTTTCACGGTGCGGTACGGTAGGTCGAGCGCCTCAAGGATCGCCTCAGCCTGACGGGTCATGCGGGCATGTTCAGCCTCGGATTCTTCGGGGGTGATGATGGTGACCATCTCAACCTTTTCGAACTGGTGCTGACGCAGCATCCCAGAGGTGTCGCGACCAGCAGAGCCAGCCTCGGAGCGGAAGCACTGGGTATGAGCGGCATAACGGCGGGGCAGGGTGGATTCGTCCACGATGTCACCATTCACGAGGTTCGTCAGCGTGACCTCTGCGGTCGGGATCAACCACCAGCCGTTGGTGGTTTGATAGCTGTCCTCGCCGAATTTCGGCAACTGGCCCGTGCCATACATCATTTCTTCTTTGACCATGACGGGGGTGATCGCTTCGGTCAGGCCGTGAACGTCCACATGGTAGTCCAGCATGAATTGAGCCAGCGCACGGTGGATACGCGCCACAGCGCCCGAGAGCACCACAAAGCGGCTGCCCGAGAGTTTGGTGCCAGCGGCAAAGTCCATACCCGTCTGAACGCCAGCGATTTCAAAGTGTTCCACAGGTTTGAAATCAAAGCTACGCGGGGTGCCCCAACGGTTGATTTCCACGTTGTCGTTTTCGTCCGCCCCATCCGGCACGTCATCGTAGAGCATGTTCGGAATGGTCAGCAAAAGCGCGTTCAGTTCGTCGTCTTTCTGCTTGGCCTCTTCTGTCATGCGGGCAATGTCGGCTTTTTTCTCGGCGACCAGCGCGCGGAGGCGTTCGAATTCTGCCTCGTCCCCACGACCTTTGGCGGCGCCAACCTCTTTGGACGCTTTGTTCTGTTCGGCGGTCGCGGTTTCCGCAGCGTGGATCAGAGCGCGGCGCGCCTCGTCCAGAGCAAGAACGGTTGACGACATAGGTTCGGCCCCACGACGCGACAGGGCAGCGTCGAATGCAGCCGGATTTTCGCGGATAAAGCGGATGTCATGCATGGGGCTTCTCCTTCTTAATGACGCGGTGCTTATGGCATGGGTGGGGAAGGGTGAAAAGGGGGCTCTGCCCCCTCTTGGCTGCGCCAATTCACCCCCGGGATATTTGTTGCACAAAGGGGCAAGGGGGATTTTTTGGCGGGCTGCGGCATTATCACGAAGATATGGGGTTGCGGTCCGGTTGCCATTCCCCCATCTGCGAATTAACGTGCCGCGACTTTTGCGGGGCGAGACCTGCATATTTAACACGAAGGGGAGCGCCTGATGGAGGCCATTCAAGGTATCGTACCGTTTATCCTGATCTTCGGGATCATGTATTTCTTGCTGATCCGTCCGCAGCAGAAAAAGGTAAAAGAGCATCAGGCGATGGTTGCTGCGCTGCGCCGCGGTGATCAGGTTGTCACCCAAGGCGGCATCATCGGCAAAGTGTCGAAGGTCAAAGACGACAACGAGATCGAAATCGAAGTTGCTGCGGGCGTAAACGTTCGCGTCGTGCGTTCGACCATTGCTCAGGTTGTGAGCAAGACCGAACCTGCCAAGGCATAAGACAAGGCCCCGGACATGCTGCATATTTCGCGCTTTCGCCAGTTGATGATCCTACTGGCCTGCCTGGCCGGGGTTGTCTTTACCTTGCCGAACTTTTTTTACGGCCGCGTCGAGTCTCACAACGACGCGGTAAAATTGGTTGATGCGGGGATGAGTTCCGACCAGATCGCGGCGGATGTCGCGCTCTGGCCGTCGTTCCTGCCGTCGAATTTGGTGAACCTCGGGCTGGACCTGCGGGGCGGTGCGCATCTGCTCGCCGAAGTGCAGGTTCAAGAGGCTTATGGCGCCACGCTCGACGCGATGTGGCCTGAGGTGCGTGATGTGCTGGCCGCAGAGCGTGACACCGTTGGGTTTGTGACCCGCGAAGAGTCCACCGCTGACGCGCTGCGTGTGCGTATTTCCGAGGCCGCTGGCATAGAGCGCGCGCTAGAATTGGTGCGCGGTTTGGGCCAGCCTGTGGCGACCCTGACGGGCGCAGGCGCATCGAACATCGTTGTCTCTGCTGAGGGGCAAGTGATCAGCATTGGGCTGTCTGAGGCGGAAAAGATGGCCTCTGACGACCGTGTTGTGAAACAAGCGCTTGAAATCATTCGTCGCCGTATTGACGCCGCAGGCACACGTGAGCCAGCGATCCAGCGTCAGGGCGACAACCGTATCCTGATCCAAGTTCCCGGCGCCAAATCAGCGCAAGAGTTGAAAGACTGGATCGGCACGACGGCACAACTGACCTTTAACTCGGTCGTTGGTCGCACCACGGATGCAAATGCAAATCCGGGTGTCGGTAATATCCTTGCCCCGTCTCTGAACGAAGAGGGCAGCTATTACATCCTTGAACGGACCCCTGTTGTCACCGGTGAAGAGCTGGTTGATGCGCAACCGTCGTTCGACCAGAACGGCCTGCCGGCTGTATCGTTCCGTTTCAATCCGACGGGTGCGCGAGCCTTTGGTCAATATACCTCTGAAAACGTTGGCGCGCCGTTTGCGATTGTCCTCGATAACGAAGTGATCAGCGCCCCGACCATTCGTCAGGCGATCACGGGCGGCTCTGGTATCATCTCAGGTAGCTTCTCGATTGAGGAGTCGACAAACCTCGCGGTTCTGTTGCGCGCGGGTGCTCTGCCTGTTGGTTTGTCTTTCCTCGAAGAACGCACAATCGGCCCAGAATTGGGTGCGGACAGCGTGAAGGCTGGGCAGATCGCAGCGCTGGTTGGTTTTGCGCTGATCATGGTCTTTATGGCGCTGACCTACGGCCTGTTTGGTTGGATCGCGAACCTCGCGCTGGTGATCAACGTTGCGATGATCTTTGGCGCGCTGTCGGTCCTCGGTGCGACGCTCACGCTGCCTGGTATCGCGGGTATCGTGCTGACCATGGGTATGGCGGTGGACGCGAACGTTCTTGTGTTTGAGCGGATCCGCGAAGAACTGAAAACCGCCAAAGGGCCTGCCCGTGCAATCGAACTGGGCTATGAACGCGCTATGTCGGCGATTGTGGATGCGAACATCACCACGATCATCACCGCAGCCATTCTTTGGTTCGTTGGCTCTGGCCCCGTCCGCGGCTTTGCGACCACTCTGGGCATCGGTATCGTGACTTCGGTCTTCACCGCGCTCTTTGTGACCCGTCTTTTCATCGTCTGGTGGTTCCAACGCCGCCGTCCCAAAACCATCGAGGTCTGAGCCATGCGGATGCGTCTTGTCCCTGACAACACGAACTTCAATTTCTTCCGCGTCGCACGCGCTACCTTTGGGGCGTCTGTGGTGTTGGTGATTGCCTCTGTCATCGCGTTCTTCGTGATGGGGCTTAACTTTGGTATCGACTTCCGTGGCGGCACCACGATCCGCACAGACAGCACGAACGCTGTTGATGTTGCGGATTACCGCGCGGCGATTGATCCGCTCGGCCTTGGCGATGTGGTGATCACGCAGGTCTTTGACCCGACATTTGCCGCCGATCAGCACGTTGCGATGATCCGCATTCAGGCCCAAGACGGTCAGGAAAGCATTTCCCAAGACATCGTGGCCAATGTTGAGGCGGCTCTGCAAACAGTCGATCCTGCGGTGACGTTTGCCTCTGTCGAATCCGTTGGTCCCAAGGTGTCGGGCGAATTGATCTCAAAGGCGGTTTATGCCGTTCTCGCGGCGCTTGTCGCGATTGTGGCCTATATCTGGCTACGGTTCGAATGGCAGTTTGCGGTGGGCGCTGTTGTGGCTTTGATCCACGACGTGGCAATCACCATCGGCCTGTGGGCGGTGTTCCAGTTCAAGTTCGACCTTGCGACCATCGCGGCGCTTTTGACCATCGTGGGCTATTCGATCAACGATACCGTGGTCGTGTTTGACCGCGCTCGTGAAAACCTGATCAAGTATAAGCAAAAGCCGCTGATCGACGTGCTGAACCTCTCGGCCAACGAAACGCTGAGCCGGACCATCATGACCTCGGGCACCACGCTATTGGCGCTCATTGCGCTCTTGGTTCTTGGCGGTGACGTGATCCGTGGGTTCGTCTTTGCGATCACATGGGGCATTCTGGTCGGTACCTATTCGTCGATCTATGTTGCAAAGAACATCGTGCTTATGCTCGGTGTGAAACGTGACTGGTCGAAGGAAAAGAAACCTACGGGCAACCAGTTCATGGACATTGATGCCTGATTTTTCTTGGGGATTGAGCTATCTCAAACCCCAAGGACCCACGGCGCGGTAACAGGCCCTGAGCAAAGAGGATAAGACATGCGTTTGAACGAGGTCGTTTATTCCGATGCCAAGCCCGTTGATGGCTATGGTCCCGGTTTTTTCCGCATCGGTGGTGAGGTCTTTGAAGGCCCGCTGGTCGTGACCTCTACGGGCGTGTCCTCTTGGGGCGGCTATGACGACGTTGAGGCGCTCTTGGCGCTCAAAGATGTGGTCGATGTGATCTTTGTCGGCACGGGCGCAGAAATCGCCCATTTGCCTGCCTCCCTACGCACCGCATTAGACGAGGCTGGCATTGGCGCTGAACCGATGTCCTCGCCCGCGGCCTGCCGCACCTACAATGTCCTCTTGTCCGAAGGCCGCCGCGTCGCGCTGGCCTTGATCCCCGTCTGATGCGCCTCGCGGTCACTGATCTGGCCTGCGCGCGCGGTGGGGTTCCTGTCCTCTCTGGCGTGTCGTTCACGGTCGAGGCGGGGCAGGCACTGGTTCTGCGCGGGGCCAATGGCATCGGGAAAACCACGCTCTTGCGGACGCTTGCGGGCCTGCAACCTGCGCTGAGTGGCGAAATTGACCTGCCCGACGATCAGGCGGCCTATGCCAGTCACGCGGACGGGATCAAAGCGCAACTGAGCGTCGAAGAAAACCTGAGCTTCTGGGCTGAGGTCTACGGCAACCCCGTGCCTGACACGATTTACGAGGCCTTCGATCTGGTCGATCTGCGCCACCGCATGGCGGGCACTTTGTCGGCGGGGCAAAAACGCCGTCTCGGATTATCGCGGCTCGGTGTGATCGGGCGCAAGGTGCTGTTCCTTGACGAACCGACAGTATCCCTCGATCGGTTTTCGGTGAACCTCTTTGCTGATTTCATTCGCGATCAACACCTCGCCAAGGGCGGTATCGCTGTAATCGCGACCCACATCGACCTTGGCCTTGATGCACCCGAATTGGACTTAGAGCCATTCCGTGCATCTGCTGATCAATCTGGCGGCAGCGACGAGGCGTTCTTGTGATCGCGCTTCTCAAACGTGATCTTTGGCTTGCTGTGCGGGCAGGGGGCGGGTTCGGCCTTGGCCTTGCGTTCTTTCTGATCGTCGTGGTGCTGATCCCCTTTGGCGTGGGGCCTGATGCCTCTGTGCTAGAGCCGATCGCGCCGGGTATCCTCTGGGTCGCGGCTCTCTTGGCTTGCCTTCTGTCGCTCGACCGTATTTTTGCGCTGGATTACGAAGACGGCTCTTTGGCGCTCCTCGCCACTTCGCCACTCCCGCTTGAGGGCGCAGCCCTGATCAAAGCGATTGCCCATTGGCTGACAACGGGGCTTCCGTTGACCCTAGCCGCGCCGATGCTGGGTGTTCTTTTGCACATGAATTCAGAAGCCTATGGCTACTTATTCATCTCACTCGCGCTCGGCACTCCTGCGTTGTCGATTATCGGCACCTTTGGCGCTGCGCTGACGGTGGGACTGCGGCGCGGTGGCCTCTTGCTGTCGCTTCTGGTTTTGCCGCTATATGTCCCGACGCTGGTCTTTGGGGCCGAAGCGGTGCGCCGTGGCGCGGCTGGGATGGATGTGACGACGCCCTTTGTAATGCTGGCGGGTATTACTGCAGGGGCTTTTGCGCTATTGCCATTCGCCAGTGCTGCGGCGCTGCGGGTCAACCTGCGCTAAGACAACAAAAGGGGACATCATGTCGATCTGGGAATATGCAAACCCCAAGAAATTTATGGCTACAACGGCACCACTGATCCCGTGGATCTTTGGTGGGTCGATGTTGCTGATCGCGGTTGGCTTGCTCTGGGGTCTTTTCAACACCCCAGCAGCCGACCAGTTCGAACACTCGGTGAAAATCTTGTTCGTCCATGTGCCTTCGGCCCTGATGGCGATCAATGGCTGGATGATGATGCTGGTTGCCTCGCTGATCTGGCTGATCCGCCGTCATCACGTCTCGGCGCTTGCGGCACGGGCAGCGGCACCGATTGGCGCGATCATGACCGTGATCGCATTGGCAACAGGCGCGATCTGGGGCCAACCGACATGGGGCACATGGTGGGCATGGGAGCCGCGCCTGACGTCGTTCCTGATCTTGTTCCTGTTCTACATCGGCTACATGGCCCTTTGGACCGCGATTGAAGACAACGATACTGCAGCCGACCTGACCTCGGTCCTTTGCATCGTGGGGTCGGTCTTTGCGGTGCTCTCGCGCTACGCTGCGATGTTCTGGGGTAAAGGTCTGCACCAAACCGCGACCTTTTCGGCCGACCGCGAAACTAACATCGATGCGTCGTTCTGGTGGCCTGCGGTGATTTCGATGCTGGGCTTTGGGCTCTTTTTTGTCGCATTGGTTTTGATCCGTACGAACACACATATCCGTTTACGGCGCGCGGATGCGCTCGAGGCGCGGGCTCGGAGGGCTGCATGATGGTCGATTTCGGTAAACACACGCTTCATATCTGGCTGTCTTACGGCGTGACGATCGGCCTCTTGGTCGCGCTCGCGCTTGTGAGCCTGAACCAGAGCCGCGCCGCGAAGAAACGACTTGATGAGGTTGAATCGAAACATGGCTAAGGTTCCGGTATTGGCAATCCTACCCCCCGTGATCTTTGCGGGGATCGCGGGGCTGTTTTTCAGCGGTATGTATTTTGGCAACGACGACAAACTCCCGTCGACCTTTATCGGCAAAGAGGCTCCGGCCCTGCCGACCGAGGCGCTTGAGGGCACCGTCCAACTGACGCCAGAAATGCTGCGGTCGGGCGAAGTGACGCTGGTGAATTTCTGGGCGAGCTGGTGTCCGCCGTGTCGTGCAGAGCATCCTGTTCTGCATGAACTGGCAGAACAGGGCTACCGTGTGGCGGGCGTGAACTTCCGCGATACCCAAGGCGCGGCGAGCGATTACCTTGCCGAACTGGGCAACCCGTTTTTTGCGACGGGTTTTGACGCCACAGGGCGCGGCAGCATCGACTGGGGTGTGACCGCACCTCCGGAGACGTTCATCGTCGATGGAGACGGCACGGTGCTCTATCGGTTTGCAGGGCCGTTGATCGGTGCTGACTATGAAAGCCGGTTTTTGCCTGAACTGGAAAAGGCGCTGGGTAACTGATCAGCAGGCATAGGCCGCCATGGCGCCCCAATCGCGGGCGGCTCGGCAGGCCATGCCCGACAGATCATAGCGCCACGCAGGTTCGCCAATTTCCAACACAATCAAGAGGCTGAGTTCTTCGGCCTCTGACGTGTGCATTTGCGCGGTCGCAAAGTCGAACACATCGTCGATCACGCGCGACGACTGGCTGGAGACCTCGATGTCGGGGAAATATTCGGCGCGTTCCTCTGTCATGATGGACAGAGCATTGGCGGCGTTGATGTCCGCGCACCACTCTTCGGCGTCACTGCCCCAGATATTCGCCTGAACACAGGCCCCCACAGCCATCATTTCCGCCAGACCACGACGCCAATAGGCCGTTGTTTCCTCATGCGCGATAATAACCAACGCATAAGCGCGGTTTTCCGGCAGAGGCGGGTAGGCGTCGTCAGTAGAAAGACGCAGATGTGAGAGTTGGATATCCATCCCCCAAATCGACCACCCCCCTGTGGATTCGGCAAATCGGATTCAGGGGGTAAGCCTGTGGATAGAACCACTTAGGGGTGGGCAACCCTGTGGATAATCTGTGTATTTCATGCTGCGACCGCAAAGCGCACTTTATTCGGCCCTCTCGCCGACCTTGGCACTAAATTTGCCACGGATACTGCCGTTACAGATCCTGTATAGTCACGAGGTTTTTGCGGTATGGTCGATACGCTCAGTTGGGGTTGGTACATGCCAACCCAGTTTCCGTTCCCAGAGATTCTCTCTCAAGATGTTCTTGATGAGAGCCTGAACGGTTACACGATCAACAACCCATACTACATTGAATATACCATTCGCGATGGTGACAACGACGGTGTCATAAACGACGATGACCTAGACTTGGGCCCAATCAGGTACTTTGGCGATTATATTATCGGCCCGACGACGACCCTCTACCCACAGGAAATCGCGCTTTACACCAATTCCTCCATTGTGATGAACGGGCAGGTGATCTCTGGCCTTGCTATTGAGGTCACGTTGTTCACCGATGGGACATGGGGCTACCGCCTCATGGATACCTCGATCCCTGAGGGTCACTATTCCGCCGTCTCCTCTGTCACCATCGGCACATGGAACGGCGTTGAATACACAGGGATTTATACCACCGGCGTCGATCAGATGTTTGTTTGTTATCTCGCGGGGACAACGATCCAGACGGCGCGGGGCTGGGTGCCTGTGCAGCAATTGCGCGTGGGTGATATGGTCGAAACCATGGATCACGGATTGCAGCCGATCCGCTGGGTGGGGCAAAACACGATCCTTGGCGTTGGGAAAAACGCGCCCGTTCGGATAGCCACGGGTGTCTTAGATAACGAAGTGCCCGTCTACGTCTCGCCCAATCACCGCCTGATGATTCACGGCCCCTTTGTTGAACTACTCTTTGGCGAAGAGGACGTGCTCGTCGCGGCGAAACATCTCATTGATGGCGACCTCATTCGGTCAGAGCCACGGGCGCTCGCGCATTACGTCCATTTCGCGCTCGACCAGCACGACATTGTGATGGCGGACGGTTTGCTGAGCGAAAGCCTCTTGCCCGGCCCCGAAGCCATCAAAACCATCTCTGAGGCAGATCGTGCCGCGCTCCTCGATGTGTTTCCTGTGCTGCATGGCGGGTGGGAGCATTATGGCCCTGCGGCACGTATGTGTTTGACTGCGCGCGAGGCGGAACTCTTGCGATGGGCGATGGAACGCGAGGGGCTACTCGACCGAAAATCGCCGTTGTCCCGTAGGCTGGAACGTGAAACCGCCTGAGCGTATTCGCACAGACTTTGCCCCTGAAAATCGTGTCCTCTGTGCAATCATGTCAAAGTCTCGCAATTCATTGATTGGAGAGTGTGATCGTGTTGCGCTAAATCGGTCTTAGGAAACGAACACGGATGTAAACATGCGACAGCTATTGGGATCGGTGATGTGTGGCTTGGCGTTGACCCTGCCTGCAGTTGCCCATGCGGATGATCATCCCCCCATTATTGTTGAATTGTTCACCTCTCAGGGCTGTTCGTCCTGTCCGCCTGCTGATGAAATTCTTGCAGAATTGGCGCAGAGTGATGATGTGATCCCGCTGGCGCTGCATGTGGATTATTGGGATTACATTGGTTGGGCTGATAGCTTTGCCAATCCTGCCTTTACCGAACGCCAGAAACGATATGCTGCCCAAGCAGGCGAACGAACCATCTACACGCCGCAGTTTGTCATTGGCGGTGTGGATCATGTGGTTGGTGCCCACCCGATGGAACTGATGGAGCTGATGCGACGTCATATCATCATGGCCGATGGTATTGATTTGGACCTTGAACGGTCAGGCAATACGCTGAGCCTAACGGCTGAATCTCTCCAGAGCTTTGCAACGCCTCTGATGGTGCAACTCGTGCGCTACCAACCCAATGCGCAGGTCGATATTGAACGTGGCGAGAATGCTGGAAAGACCGTGGATTACACCAACATCGTCACGTCATGGGACGATTTGGGCGAGTGGGACACGCGCACGCCGTTGTCGCTCTCGGTGACCATCGAAGGCGACGCACCAGCAGTGGTAATCCTTCAGGAACCAGGGCCGGGGTTGATCGTATCGGCAGCGCGCGTGCGCTGAGGCTTCCAACGATTATGAACCCAGAACCACTGTTCGGGGTTGGCCCTAACGCGGGCCTCTAAACGAGCGGTCGCCTCTGCCATCATCTGTTCAGGGGTCGTATGTTCGATGGGCGTCTCAACGACCACGTCGAAGGTCACACCGTCAGCCTGTCGGATCCCGAAATACGGCACGAGGAGCGCATTCATCCGCAGCGCAATATCAGCGGCAGAGGTCGCGGTCATGGCGGGATGGCCGATAAAATCCAACAGCACACCGTCGGGCACGGCCACGTCAAACAGCAGCGTGCCCATGCCGCCACCACGCAGATGTTTCGCAAACCCTGCCGTGCCACGCCGCCCTTGGGCAAAGACGGGGCCAGAGAGTTCGGTCATCGTGCTGGCGTAGTGATCGTTGAAATAGGCATTTTTCATCGGACGGTAGAGGCCACCAATGATGTAACCTTTGTTGGTAAGCACCTGACGCGGGGCCTCGTGATTGCCGAAATGTCCCGTGATAAATAGGATCGGTCGGCCATTGGCTCGGGCCTCTTCGACGGCCTCCATGCCATCACCGCTGATGTCAGCCCGTGCGAGGCGCTGACCGAATTCCTGCCAAGAATAATTTTCGATCAGGGTGCGGCCCACGTTGTCTAGTACACCATCAGCGATGCGGGATTTTTCGGCGCCAGACATGTCAGGGAAAATCAGCGACAGGTTATCCAACGCCCGTTTGCGGTAGCCCGCAATAGGCCCAATGACATTGCGGGTCGCAGCCCCCATCAGCGCCACGCGCCGTTCATAGGGCAAACGCATCAGCCCACCGATCATGACGCGCAAGATACGGTCAATCACCCAGTCGGCAGTCGTGCCAATGTCGCTGTCTTTGGTCTGGGCCATGTGCCATCCTGTGCGGTCTGTCCCCTCAGATAAAGGGCTGGCACCGCAATCTCAAGCAGCAGGATGGATCACGCAGCGTCCTCTCCCGTAGAAAAGAGCGTTATCTCACCCGTTTCGGCCAATTTCTGGATCACGGCTGTCATTCGGGTCTGCGCGGCCTCGCCATCGGCCTTGCGTGGGGTGCCGCGCTCCGCCATCTCATCCTTGATCTGGTCCGCCACCCGCTGCGACAGGTTCGCAAGGAGATACTCCGCCCCAGCCTCTAGCGCGCCACCCATCGCCATTGCATGGGCTAGCGCCGTCACGACATCGGCCTGATCCGCAGCACGTAGCACTTTGGGCACGTCGGGCGGGGGCAGGCGGGCAGGGATATCGGCGAAGGTAAAGATCGCCTGCCGAACTTGCGCGGTGAACACGGGATCATCGTCATGCAGATCAGACAAAAGACTGTCGCGCAGGTCGGCCCCGCTGGCCGTCAGGATCGCACCCAGATGCCGTGGGGCGGGCTGGGCAAAGGCCGTTTCGCGCGGTTTGCCATAGTCCCCGATCAGCGCGGTGCCAATGCGTAGGACGGTTTCAGGCGCCACGCCCGTGGTCAGCGACATGGTATAAGTGATGCGACGCGCCCGTTCGCCTGCAATACGGCCCAGCACTTGGGCAGCCTTATCAACGGGGAGTTTCGACAGAGTGATCGCGCAGACCTCTATCGCCTCAGCATTGACCAGAGGGACGATTTGATCGACCTCTAGCTTGCAGATCTGCCGCCAAGGGTCCGTGCCAGAGAGTTCATCGTTGAGCCGCGCTGTGGTCCCCGCGCTGAGTTGCCCCGACAGCGCATCGAGCGCGGCAGAGATACCACCGGGCCCAGTGAGGCCGAGGCGGTCCATCTCGTCGAGGAATTCGATCACCACATGATCCACCGTCGCCCGATCCACCATGCCGATATCGGCGATCTCGCGGGTGAGGGCGATTTGCGCATCCTCCGGCATCTCAGAGAGGTTCAGCGTCTGCCCGTCCGCCATCAGATATTGCACCAAGAGCGCCGCCTTTTGACGGCGGGTCAGATGGGCAATCGGGGGGAGGTGTGATCCATCGGGCATAGTGGTGTCCTTTCCGCCCCAAGATCAGCCAGAAAGGTGAAAAAACAATTAGCCCAAATGAAAAGGGGGCCCGCAGGCCCCCGATCCGATTATGCGCCGAACACGCGTTTGAAGATCGTGTCCACGTGTTTGGTGTGGTAGTCCATGTCGAACTTTTCGTTGATCGCATCAACGCCAAGCGCGTTCACAACATCCTCGTCGGCAAGCAGTTGTTCACGGAAATCAACGCGGTCTTCCCATACTTTCAACGCGTTACGCTGAACCATGGAATATGCGTCTTCGCGCGATACGCCAGCTTGGGTCAGGGCCAACAGAACGCGCTGCGACATCACCAGACCTGGGAATTTGTTCATGTTATCCAGCATGTTCTGCGGGAAGATGAGCATTTTATCGACAACGCCGGTCAGACGGTTCAGTGCGAAATCGAGGGTGATGGTGGCATCTGGACCAATCGCACGTTCAACGGAGGAGTGCGAAATATCACGCTCGTGCCAGAGGGCGACGTTTTCCATCGCAGGAATAACCGACATGCGAACCAGACGCGCCAGACCCGTGAGGTTTTCGGTCAGAACGGGGTTCTTTTTGTGCGGCATCGCGGATGAGCCTTTTTGGCCCATCGAGAAGAACTCTGCGCCCTCAAGAACTTCGGTGCGCTGCATGTGGCGGATTTCGATAGCAACGTTTTCGATCGAGGACGCAATCACGCCGAGCGTTGCAAAGAACATCGCGTGACGGTCGCGCGGGATCACTTGGGTGCTGATCGGCTCTGGGTTCAGGCCGAGTTGCGCGCAAACGTGTTCTTCGACGCGGGGGTCGATGTTTGCGAAGGTGCCGACAGCGCCCGAAATTGCGCCTGTTGCGATCTCTTCACGAGCGAGTTTCAGACGCGCGAGGTTGCGGTCCATCTCTGCATAGAAGCGGGCAAAGGTCAGACCCATGGTGGTCGGCTCTGCGTGGATACCGTGGCTGCGGCCAACGCGAACGGTGTTCTTATGCTCCATCGCGCGTTTTTTCAGCGCAGCGAGCAGGGCTTCCATGTCTTTGATCAGGATGTCCGAGGCGCGCACCAGCTGAACGTTCAGGCAGGTGTCGAGAACGTCAGAGGAGGTCATACCTTGGTGAACGAAACGGGCCTCTTCGCTGCCGACATGTTCCGCAAGGTGTGTCAGGAATGCGATCACGTCGTGTTTGGTGACGGCTTCGATTTCGTCGATGCGGGCGACATCAAACTCTACGTCTTTGGCTTTCCAAACGGCATCCGCGTTTTCGCGGGGGATCACGCCCAGATCAGCCATGGCGTCACAGGCGTGTGCCTCGATCTCGAACCAGATTTTGAATTTGGTTGCAGGTTCCCAGATGGAGACCATTTCAGGGCGGGAATAGCGAGGGATCATTGGCAGCGGCCTTTCGTCGGTGGAAAGTTTCACGCGCCTCATACGATGCATGACGTGTCGTAACAAGAGCAGCACAGCCATAACTGGTGGGCAAAAGGCCGCTAGGGTGCGGGGGCTATGCCCTTGGCGCATTGAACTCGGGAGAATGATGCGTCAGGACTATAGGCGAAACCCGCCGAGATGGGGCGAGAGGATCGATGCGTAGTGTTCTGAAATTCATAACGTTTCTAGGTGTGGCGCTCTTGGCGTTTACGCATCTTGGGACGTGGATTCCGCTGGCCGATTCCTTGTCTTTGGGGCGCCCCGTGTTGCTGGCGTCTGGATTGGTGATTGTCATTGCCCTGTTGTTTTTTGGCCTAAAGCGGTGGGCGGCCGGTGTCTTGGTCGCGGTGATCGCCTCTGGCGTGGTCACATGGGGCGATTTTGCGGGCGGTGCGCTGCGTGGAACGGGGCCTCTGACGCTCTATCAAAAGAATATGCTGTGGAACGGTGCCACGCCCGAGGCGATTTTGACCGATATCCTGTCGACGGATGCAGATTTCGTAACGCTGCAAGAAACGTCGTCTATCAATCAAATCGTTCTCGACGGGCTAGAGGAACGGTTTCCCTATCGCCTTGCCTGCGCGAGCCAAGGGAACGGCGGTATTGCCCTTCTGTCCCGTTACCCTCTGACGCCGTCTGGCGCGGGCTGTAGTTTGGGCAGCGGCATCGTCATTGCCCAAGCCGACGTGCCAGAGATCGGTCAGATCTGGGTCGGGTCGGTCCACCTCAACTGGCCTTACCCCTTTACCCAAGCGTCGCAGGTCCCGAAAATCCTGCATGGGCTGGAAAGCCTCGATGGTCCAATCGTGATCGCCGGCGATTTCAATATGATCCCTTGGGGAAGTTCCGTTCGGCGGATCGCTGAAATGGCGGGTGCTGTGCGGGTTGGAGGCTATTTGTCCAGCTTCCCTGGGTTTGGCGCCCATTTGCCCTTTGCCATTGATCACACGTTGATCCCACATGGCTGGCAGGGGGCTGTCGATATTCGCCCCTTGGCGGGGTCGGATCATTATGGTCTGGCGCTGTCATTCGGACCTTAGGACCCGCCATGACGCCCATTCTCCAAGACCATTTGCCCGACGAACAACGCGCTGTTGCTGCTGCGCGTTTACCATCTATGCGACCTGTGACGGGGCCGTGGATCACGGTTGATAGTGCCTACACGGGCCAATTGGGTGAAAAGGCCCGCCTGATGCGCGACCATCGCGCGGCTGTCTGCGGTGTCCTGGCCGAGGCCGAAGAGGCGGTGTCTGAACTCCTCGACGTGATCTTGGCCGAATTGCCATCGGTGGGGTTCACGGTGACGGCAGATCAGGTGACGCGCCCCGATGGGCAGGTCGTCACCATCGACCGCAATGATCCCTTCATGACCCTGTCGCAGCTGGTCCAAGAGGACCTGTGCCTCTTGCAAAAACAGGGCGACGAACATGTGCTGACGGCGGCATTGCTGTGTTTCCCTGCCGCGTGGACCTTGGCCGAGAAAATCGGGCGTCCGCTCTTGCGCATCCATGTGCCCGTGCCGTCCTACACCGAGGATATCGGCAAGCGCGTGCAGCGTTTGTTTGATGGGGCACAGCCCCTGCGACCGATGTGGCGCGCGAACCTGCACAGCTATGAGGACGCGACGCTATTCCATGTCCGCAGCGAAGCGAACCCGCGGCCGTATACGGACATCAATCCGCTCTATGAACGCAGCGAACGGCAGACCGTCATGCGGCTGCCGAAAACGGGCGCGGTTCTCTTTGCGATCCACACCACCATGGTTGCGATTTGATCAGGGGTTGAGGGTCGTTTTGATCCGCTCCAACAACGCGGACACCCAATTTTTATGAGAGATCGGCGTTTGCCGAGACACAAGGCCAGCCTGATGCGGTAGGCGCATCTGCGGCTTTGGCTGGGCAGACGCCGGAATGTGGTTCGGCTTGGGGGCAAGGTAATCTTGGGCACTCTTAAACATGATACTGGACCTGAAAACTGGTTCACTCACTCACAGCATCTCAACTTATAATGGCAAAATCAGGGCAAAGACATGAAATTGTCGTGGGACCGTTCCAGTAAAGCAAAAGGGCGCCCGAATGGGACGCCCTTCCGTTTGTCTGACGACTGCTAAGATTAGCAGCTGTAGTACATTTGGTATTCGACCGGGTGCGGGGTGTGCTCGTAAGCGTAAACCTCGTTCCATTTCAGGTCGATGTAAGCCTGAAGCTGGTCTTTGGTGAACACGTCGCCTGCAAGCAGGAAGTCCATGTCTTTTTCCAGCTCTTCCAGAGCTTCACGCAGCGAACCACATACGGTCGGGATTGCTGCAAGTTCTTCTGGCGGCAGATCGTAGAGGTCTTTGTCCGAAGCAGCGCCCGGATCGATTTTGTTTTTGATGCCGTCGAGGCCAGCCATCATCAGAGCTGCGAAAGCGAGGTATGGGTTCGCTGCCGGATCTGGGAAGCGAGCTTCTACGCGTTTTGCTTTTGGCGATTCGGTCCACGGAATACGGACACAGCCCGAACGGTTGCGTGCGGAGAATGCGCGCAGAACAGGAGCTTCGAAGCCCGGGATCAAACGCTTGTAGGAGTTTGTCGACGGGTTGGTCAGCGCGTTCAGTGCTTTTGCGTGGGTCAGGATACCACCGATGAAGTACAGCGCGTCTTGCGACAGGTCAGCGTATTTGTCGCCTGCAAAGAGCGGCTTGCCGTCTTTCCAGATGGACATGTTTACGTGCATGCCAGAACCGTTATCGCCAGCCATCGGCTTGGGCATAAAGGTTGCGGTTTTGCCGTAGGACGCAGCCACGTTGTGGATGATGTACTTGTATTTCTGGATGTTGTCGGCTTGCTCGACCAGACCACCAAAGATCATGCCCAGCTCGTGCTGACAGGTCGCCACTTCGTGGTGGTGTTTGTCAACTTTGATGCCGATGCGCTTCATGGTGGAGAGCATTTCGCCACGGATGTCCTGCGCTTCGTCGATCGGGTTCACAGGGAAGTAACCGCCCTTGTGACCTGCACGGTGTGCGAGGTTGCCCATTTCGATTTCTGCGTCGGTGTTCCAAGCAGCTGCTTCAGCGTCGATCTGGTAAGATACTTTCGCCGGAGTAACCGAGTAACGAACGTCGTCGAACAGGAAGAATTCAGCTTCTGGGCCGAAGTATGCAGCGTCACCAATGCCCGAGGACTTCAGGTAAGCTTCTGCTTTTTTCGCGATTTGACGTGGGCAACGGTCATAGGCTTCGCCAGTGTCCGGCTCAACAACGTCACAGTGGATCGCGATGGTTTTCTCAGCGTAGAACGGGTCCATGTAAGCAGAGGACGAATCCGGCATCAGTTTCATGTCGGACTGGTCGATCGACTTCCAGCCAGCAATCGACGAACCGTCGAACATGAAGCCTTCTTCGAGGAAGTCTTCGTCAACCAGATCAGAGACGATCGTCACGTGCTGGAGCTTACCCTTCGGGTCGGTGAAGCGAACATCGACGTACTCAACGCCTTCGTCCGCGATTAGTTTAAGAAACTCTTGGTTGTTCATCCCTGATTCCTCTTGAGGTGAAATTTTTCAGTGAATTACAGCGCGTCGTCGCCAGATTCACCGGTGCGGATACGGATCGCTTGTTCGACAGGCGATACGAAGATTTTGCCGTCGCCGATCTTGTCGGTTTTGGCAGCGCCGATGATGGCCTCAATGGCGGCATCGACTTGATCGTCGGCAAGGACGACCTCGATTTTTACTTTCGGCAGGAAGTCCACAACGTATTCAGCGCCGCGATACAGCTCTGTATGGCCTTTCTGACGACCAAAGCCTTTGACTTCGATCACGGAGAGACCTTGTACGCCAGCGTCCTGCAGGGCTTCCTTGACCTCATCCAGTTTGAACGGTTTGATGATCGCCTCGATCTTTTTCACGGACGCGACTCCCTTCGCTTTGGTGTTCCTTCGGCGTCAGACCATGTCTGCACGGCAGGCACAATCGGGTAGGCTGACGCAGCCTGTGCCTTTGGGATGATTCCATAGGGTGTGATTAAAAATTGTGCAATATGCGCGCTTAGTGCGCAGTTTGAAAACTTTTGGTGCTGAAACGATGATCGAAGTCCTGACCTCTGCTCAAATGCGCGCCACTGAAGGCGCTGCGATGTCATCTGGCCGTGTCACAGGCCTCGAACTGATGGAGCGTGCGGGGCAGGGCGTGGTCGAGTCTATTTTGGCTAAATGGCCTACGCTGGCTGCTGCGCCTGATCTGGCTGTTGTTTTGTGCGGTCCGGGGAATAACGGTGGCGATGGTTTCGTCATCGCGCGGCTTTTGGCAGAGCGCGGGTGGGAGGTCGCCTGTTTCTTTGCGGGCGATGCGGCGCGTTTGTCTGATGATGCCCGTGCGAACTATGACCGTTGGGCTGCGATGGGGCAGGTGCGGCCTTGGGCTGATTTGGGTGCGGCCTTGCGGGGCTGGGGTGATGATTACCATCCTGCGCTGTGGATTGATGCGGTGTTCGGAACGGGACTGTCACGAGCGGTGACAGGTGAGATCGCAGAGGGGTTCCGCGCCTTGTCCGTTTGGCCTGCTGATCTGGCCCATGCAGAGGGTGGGAAGTGGGTGGCCGTTGATCTTCCCAGTGGCTTGGACGCGGACACAGGCCAATCGCACCTGACCCAAGATGCGCGGATTTTCTATGACCTTACGGTGAGCTTTCACCGCGCCAAACTTGGTCATCACCTGACTGTGGGGCCTGACCTTTGCGGTGAACTCGTGATCGCGGACATCGGCATAACGACGCCCTGTCCACAGGCGGTCCGATTATCCGAACCCCGCCGATCCTTGCTCAAAGGTGGGCTGCGGCGGGTGACGCATAAATATAGCCACGGTCACGCGCTGATCCTCGGTGGGCCTGCGGGTAAAACGGGTGCGGCACGACTGGCGGCGCGGGCGGCGCTGCGGGCGGGGGCAGGGTTGGTCACGATCGCGGTGCCACGTGACGCCATGTCAGAATACGCAACCCATGAAACGGCTGTGATGCTGGTGCCGTGCGACACGCCCGAAGACCTAGCAGCTATAGTAGAGGACAAACGCTACGACAGTCTCTGCATCGGTCCCGCGTTCGGCGTCGACCGTGCAGCGGCGTTTTTACCCACGGTCTTCGCGGCTGAACGGTTCACAGTGATTGATGCGGATGCACTGACGGCTTTGGCGTCGGATGCCACGCTGATGAGGGCACTCCATCCCCTCTGCGTTCTCACCCCGCATGGCGGTGAATTTGCACGGCTGTTTCCTGACCTCATCGATCACCCGTCGAAAATCATCGCGACTGAGGAGGCCGCGACCCGCATTGGCTGCACTGTTCTCTACAAAGGGCGCGATACCGTTATTGCAGCGCCCTATCGTCAGACGGTCCTAAATGCGGCGACTTATGAGAATGCGACCCCTTGGCTCGCGACGGCTGGAGCGGGGGATGTGCTCGCGGGGATTATCACGGGGATCAAGGACGTAGAGACGGCGGCTTGGCTCCACACCGCTGCGGCCCGTCACTTTGGCGCAGGGTTGATTGCTGAGGATCTACCAGAGGCGCTGCCTGCCGTATTCCGCGACTTAGGACTCTAAAACGAAAACGCCGCCCAAATGGGGCGGCGCATCAAAACCATGTGGTGCGGATCAGACAGCGGCTGATCCAACCTCCATCCCGTCTGCATAAAGGATGTGCTGACGGTCAAAGACCAGTTCGAACATCATCACCGACTGAGGTTGGGATCGCGTGATGTATTCGCCATCGATCAAACGCTCTGCGCTCACCATCGCGGTCGCTTGACCATAAAGAGCCTGCGCACGCCAATCCCGAATGTGGATCGGTGTCTGCGCAAATACGGCCATGTCGCGGTCGGGGCGGGTGTTGCCCAGCGTTCCTGCCTTAATGCGGATCATCTCTGCGGTGACGGTGAATGCGCGAACTTCGCGGAGGATCGCCATGCCAGAATCGCGCGTAATCATGCGATCACCAGCGGCAAGCGTCTCAACAGGGAGTTCCCCATCCAGCGTCAAAAGGGTGGTGCCGGCCACAAGGCCAGTCAAATTGCGAACGCCCACGGCTTGCGCCGGGCGAATCTCGATATCAGGGTGCATGGCGGTTCCCGCTCTTGCTGTGTCTGCCTCAATTGCTAGGCAGGTTAAGCAAGCATTGGGTTAACACCAGCCAAAAAGCACCCCCGACTGCCCATATGCGCCGATTGTTAACCTTTTGGACACACTTTATGCGTGTTTACATACATTTAATACGTGTGCATTTTTCGCTGGAAGCCCGCGCAAGGCTTTGCTAGACCGCCGCTCAGAGCGGGTGTGGCGAAATTGGTAGACGCACTAGATTTAGGTTCTAGCGCCGCAAGGCGTGGGGGTTCAAGTCCCTCCACCCGCACCACAAATCCTGAATAAACTGACGATGTTAGATTGGCCCTTGGTCGATCGTCTCAGCCTGTTCAGGGCCTTATTTTCGCGAATTCGACGGACTTCCCCAGAATGGACCCGAAAAACATCCTGATGGAATAGGGAGGAATGTGCCATTTCGCCTTGCATGGGGCGCTATGCCCCAATAGAAGGACGGCTGATTTAGGGTGGCCGCCGTCGTGCGGCCTGAACGAGACGTAAAAGGACGCATACGATGCAGGTCACCGAGACCCTCAACGAAGGCCTCAAGCGCGGCTACACAATCACTGTAACCGCTGCAGAGCTCGACGCAAAAGTAAACGAAAAGCTCATCGAAGCTCAGCCCGACATTGAAATGAAGGGTTTCCGTAAGGGCAAAGTCCCGATGGCTATGCTGAAAAAGCAGTTCGGCCCGCGTGTTCTGGGCGAAGCGATGCAAGACGCAATCGACGGCGCGATGAACAACCACCTCGAAACTTCGGGTGACCGTCCGGCAGCACAGCCGGAAATGAAAATGACCAACGAGAACTGGAAAGAAGGCGACGACGTTGTTGTAGAAGTTTCCTACGAGCGCCTGCCGGACATTCCGGAAGTCGACTTCTCTGACGTGAAACTGGAGCGTCTGGTTGTCAAAGCTGACGACGCATCGATCACCGAAGCTCTCGAAAACCTCGCGAAAACCGCGAAATCCTTCGAAGACAAAGACGGCGCTGCAGAAGACGGCGACCAAGTTGTCATGGACTTCGTTGGTAAAGTTGACGGCGAAGCGTTCGAAGGCGGCGCAGCATCTGACTACCCGCTGGTACTCGGCTCGAACTCCTTCATCCCCGGCTTTGAAGCTGGCCTCGTTGGCGTAAAAGCTGGCGACGTGAAAGACGTAGACGTCTCCTTCCCTGAGGAATACGGCGCTGAAAACCTCGCTGGTAAAGCGGCTGTTTTCACCTGCACCATCAAAGCTGTTAAAGCAGCGAAAGACGCAGCGATCGACGACGAACTGGCGAAGAAATTCGGTTCCGAAGACCTCGCTCAGCTGAAGGCACAAGTCGCTGAGCGTCTTGAAGCTGAATATCAAGGTGCAGCACGCGCAGTTGCGAAACGTTCGCTCCTCGACGCGCTGGACGGCAAAGTTGAATTCGACCTGCCGGAATCGCTGGTTAACGCAGAAGCAGACCAGATCGCTCACCAGCTGTGGCACGAAGAAAACCCAGAAGTGCACGATCACAACCACGGTTCGATCGAAGCAACCGACGAGCACAAAGCTCTCGCTGCGCGCCGCGTAAAACTGGGTCTGTTCCTTGCTGAAATCGGCAACAAAGCAGAAGTCAAAGTCTCTGACGCTGAACTGACCCAAGCGGTCATGAACCAAGCACGGCAGTACCCGGGTCAAGAGCGTCAGTTCTTTGAATTCGTTCAGCAGAACGCTCAGTTCCGTCAGCAGCTTCAGGCTCCGATCTTCGAAGACAAAGTTGTCGATCACATCTTTTCGGTCGCTGCCGTGACTGACAAAGAAGTGTCGAAAGAAGACCTCCAGAAAGCTGTTGAGGCTCTGGAAGAAGAATAATCAGCGGTTCATCCCTGATCAAAAGGCGCCCTTCGGGGCGCCTTTTTTGTTTGTGCGACGAAAAAAACTGACCTCAAGAGGTTTATCCACTTGGATAACAGGCCTAGGCTTGAGGAAGTTTTAGTCTCAACCAAGGATTTGAACCATGAAGCAATATCTTCTCTCTGTTTTGGCGGTGTTTGGTTTGTCGACGGCTGCGATGGCGTGTCCTGACTATTCCCAGTGGGGCGACAGTTATTCGGTAACGGGTCCCCAAATGCGCAGCCCTGTTCGTTTCAACGTTGTTGCTGGCGGTGAAAACTACATTTGGAACTGTCCGAACGTGCGTCCGGGAACGGATCAAGGGGCAGGGTACTTTACCACGGCACCAGATTTCACGTTCGATATGAGCGGCATGTCTGGCCTACGCCTGGAAATCAGCGTCATCAGCAAATGCGACAGTGCGCTATTGATCAACACGGCATCTGCCAACTGGTATTACGATGACGATGACAACGGCAATATGGACCCCAAGATCGTGCTGACACGGCCTCTGGACGGCTATCTCGATGTCTGGGTCGGAACCTATGACGGGGATTACTGTGATGCGATCCTAGAGCTGGAAACCTTCCGCCGCTGATCATCACACAAGAAAAAGGCCGCAGATTGCTCTGCGGCCTTTCTATTTGGTCTGACGGAAACCTTAGAGGTCTTCGTCGGAGTCCGCCGCAGCGCCACCAACGTCGTCGAACAGTTCGGCGATCTCGTCAGCTGCAGCTTGCTCTTCTTCAGCAGCCAGTTCCTGGATCGATTTACCCGATGCCTGGATCTCAGCTTCTTCTGCAGAGCGTGCAGCGTTGATGGTGATGGTTGCTTCAACTTCAGGGTGCAGAACAACGGTTACGCTGTGCAGGCCCAGTTCTTTGATCGCGCCTTGCAGGACAACCTGCTTGCGGTCGATCGAGAAACCACCAGCGGTCGCAACTTCGGCGATGTCACGCAGGGAGACAGAACCGTAGAGAGCGCCCGAATCCGAAGCGGAGCGAATCACAACGAACTGCTGACCGTTGAGGGTTGCAGCCAGTGCTTCGGCTTCTTTTTTGGTTTCGAGGTTGCGTGCTTCGAGCTGAGCTTTGTCAGCTTCGAATTTCGCTTTGTTTGCTTCGTTAGCGCGCAGAGCCTTGCCGGTAGGCAGAAGGAAGTTGCGAGCGTAGCCGTCTTTCACGGATACGACTTCGCCCATCTGGCCGAGTTTGGCAACGCGTTCGAGAAGGATAACGTCCATTGATATGACTCCTTACTTCACAGCGTAGGGCAGCAGAGCCAAGAAACGTGCGCGTTTGATGGCTTGTGCCAGTTTGCGCTGGTTCTTGGATCCAACAGCGGTGATGCGTGCGGGAACGATTTTGCCGCGCTCAGAGATGTAGCGCTGCAGAAGGCGAGTGTCTTTGTAGTCGATCTTCGGAGCGTTCTCGCCCTCGAACGGATCGGACTTACGACGACGGAAAAATGGTTTGGTAGCCATGACTTAATGTCCTTTCCTGATCAACTTAGCGACGTTCGCGGCGTTCGCCACGGTCACCGCGTTCGCCACGCTCACCGCGGTCGTCACGCTTTTGCATCTGAACCGACGGACCTTCTTCATGTGCATCGACCTTGATGGTCAGGATACGCATTACGTCGTCGTGCAGGCGCATCAGGCGTTCCATCTCTTGAACAGCCGACGACGGTGCATCGGTGCGCAGGAAAGCGTAGTGGCCCTTGCGGTTTTTGTTGATCTTGTAGGCCATCGTTTTGACGCCCCAGTATTCGCTTTCGATGACTTTGCCACCGTTGTCAGCAAGCACTGTCGAGAAGTGTTCGACGAGGCTTTCAGCCTGTGCGTTCGACAGGTCCTGACGCGAAATGAAAACATGCTCGTATAGCGGCATGTGCACTCCTGTTTTTGTTCAGCGCATTTCATAGGGTGGCAATGAGATCTTTCCGCCTCCACCCACGAGAGACTGCGCAGTTCTAACGAATTGCGGAAAGATGGGGCCTTATACATGCAGCGACCCCAAAGGCAAGTGTGGAATGACACTCTCTTAATATACGCACCAGCGCGGGGCGGTGGGATCGTGGTTGGGGTGAATATAAGAAAGTCAAAACAACGTCAGGGCATCGCCTGTTTTTCGACACTTTTGGTCTACAAGGTTACAACCATAGGGTAAAAAGGTGCTACAATGAACGCGCTGACAACTGATAGATTATTTCACAACGGGGCAATTGAGGTTCCGATGGGCTGTAGCAAGGCTGATTTTATGCTCGCTGACACGTATTGGGGTTATGTCATTCGGTCGCTTGAGGGGCCGTCGCCGATGGTGAAAACCCTACAGGCCGTTGCGCTGTTTGTCGGGGTGGTCTTCGCACTCGCTGCTGTGGGTCTGTGGCTCATGCCGTCGAGCATTGTGTCAGATGGCGTTCAGGTTATCAAAATCGGCCTGACTGTATTCCTCGCTGTCTTGTCAGCCTTTTGTTTCCGCTATGCGACCCGTGGCGCGGAGGTCGAACTGGAGTTTGACACCAATGTCCGCGAATTGCGCGAGGTTGTCCGTAACCACGCGGGTCGGCCGTCGCTCATCGGGCGCTATGATTTCAAATCCTTCAGCGGTCTATTCATCGACCGTGAGCGCGGCGAAAAAGGTCACGGTGCACTCATGCTCCGCTATCGCAATTCGACCACGCTGCTAGAGGTCGCCTATGGTCCGCTTCCTCGGATTGAGGCGCTGCGCGATCGTCTGGGCAAAGACCTGATCGCCATTCCTGCCTAATATTTTAAAGCATTTTCTTTAACGGGCGGCCCTTCGGGTCGCCTTTTTCGTTTTTACGAATTCTTGTGATGTGGCCCGTGACACGCTAAGGCAGAGAAAACGTTACCAAAGGGAAGTGACACATGCGGGCATTCGTATTTCCGGGGCAGGGCGCCCAAGCCATTGGAATGGGCAAGGCGCTGGCCGATGCTTATCCGGCAGCCAAAGCCATTTTCGACGAAGTTGATGACGCTCTCGGGGAAAGCCTGTCGTCGCTGATCTGGGACGGGGACATTGAGACCCTGACGCTCACTAAAAACGCGCAGCCTGCGCTGATGGCGACCTCTTTGGCCGCAATGCGGGCGCTCGAGGCTGAAGGCGTGTCGATCACCGCTGCGGATTACGTTGCCGGTCACTCGCTTGGTGAATATTCGGCACTTGCTGCGGCTGGTGCGATTTCGGTTGCTGACACGGCGCGTTTGCTGCGCACCCGTGGCACCGCAATGCAAGAGGCTGTTCCCGTTGGTGTCGGCGCTATGGCGGCACTCCTTGGCCTCGATTTCGAAGCCGCAACCGCAGTCGCAGAAGAAGCGGCTCAGGGCCAAGTCTGTCAGGCTGCCAACGACAACGACCCGTCGCAGGTCGTGGTGTCGGGCCACAAAGAGGCCGTTGAACGCGCACTGACCATCGCTAAGGAAAAAGGCGCCAAACGTGCGCTTCTCCTGCCTGTGTCTGCACCGTTCCACTGCGCGCTGATGAAACCTGCCGCTGACGTGATGGCAGAGGCACTGGACGACGTTCAGATCAATGCGCCTGCTGTGCCGGTTGTTGCAAACGTGCGCGCCGCTGCGGTCACTGACCCTGCAACCATCCGCGCGCTTTTGGTCGAGCAGGTCACGGGGTCCGTGCGTTGGCGCGAAAGTGTGCTTTGGATGGCCGATCAAGGCGTCACAGAGGCATGGGAGATCGGCGCGGGCAAGGCGCTGTCGGGCATGATCAAACGCATCAGCAAAGATGTCGCGACCAACAACGTTGGCACCCCTGACGATGTTGCTGCCGCTGTTGAAGCTCTCAAAGGCTAATTGAACCTGCCCCAACGTCGGGCGGAAGAAAGGATATAAGATGTTTGATCTCACAGGTAAAAACGCGCTGATCACGGGTGCTTCGGGTGGTATCGGTGGCGCAATCGCCAAGGCACTCCATGGTGCGGGCGCGACGGTCACTCTGTCGGGCACCCGTCAGGGGCCTCTCGATGAATTGGCTGCAGAACTGGGCGACCGCGTTCACGTGCTGACCTGTAACCTCAGCGATGCAGCCGCCGTTGATGCGCTGCCGAAACAAGCCGCTGATCTGATGGGTTCGGTTGATATTCTGATCAACAACGCTGGCATCACCAAGGATAACCTCTTTATGCGCATGTCCGACGACGAATGGTCGAGCGTGCTTGAGGTCAACCTCACCTCGACCATGCGTCTGTGCAAAGGCGTGATCCGTGGCATGATGAAGGCGCGTTGGGGCCGCATCGTGAATATCTCGTCCATCGTTGGCGCGACGGGCAATCCGGGTCAGGCGAACTATGCAGCGTCCAAGGCGGGCATGGTCGGCATGTCGAAATCCATCGCTTACGAAGTGGCAAGCCGCGGGATCACCGTGAACTGCGTCGCACCGGGGTTTATCGCAACCGCGATGACCGACAAACTGACCGACGATCAGAAAGAAAAGATCAACGTTCAGATCCCCGCCGCTCGTATGGGCACCCCAGAAGAGATCGCAGCAGCGGTTCTTTATCTCGCGTCGAACGAGGCCGGTTACACCACAGGTGCGACCCTGCACGTCAACGGCGGCATGGCGATGCTCTAAGGAAACACTTTGCAACTTTACGTAAAGTAAAGTTGCCATTTTCACGTATAGGGGTAGCCATCGGCTGCCCCTTTTTATTAGAATCTTGTCACAACAATAAAAAACGTGGACGGAGATTTTGGATGGGGCGCAAATCGGGTTTTACCGATGAGGATGTTTTTGTGTGGTTGGCGGATCATCTCGCCACGGCACCGGGGGTTACGGTGCAACAAGTTTCAAAAGGCACGAAAGTATCCGTGGGTTCGATCTATCACCGCTTTGGCTCGATGGAGGATCTCCTCGCCGAAGCATGGGTTTGGGCACATGAGCGCTACCGTGTGTTTATGACCAAGACACTTCAAATGGATGGTGAGGCAGGGGCGCTGCGCTCTGCGGTTAAATCTGTGCGCTTTGCCACATTGGATCGGCCTGCCGCGATTTTGCTTTTCGCGGTGCCAAAACGGTTTTTGGTGCGCTCTGGCATTTCAGAGACGAACCGCGCCAAGGTTAATTTTGAAAACCAATCCCTCGCGGATGAAATCAACGGCTATGCCGCGCGTTTTGGCACGGATGCGGATTCAATTGATTTGGCCGTGATTCAGGTGCCCAAGGCGATTATTCAGAAATACCTGCCGGATGAACCTGTTCCAGCGCAGGCCGAGGTTTACGTGCGTAAATCCTGTAAGGTGATCTTGAATAACCCAATTCACGCAACCGATGATATGGATGCCTGAAAGCGTTTGCCTCTGCGGAATTCTCTGCTATAGGCCCTGTGATACCTGCAGGATGTGAACGATGACGTTACGTCCGTGGGCGCCCCCTGCGGGCAGTTAACCGCCCCGCGGGGCACACAAAAGAACGGGCCGAAAGCCCTATTGAACGTGAGGACTTGATATGAGCGATGTCGCTGATCGTGTGCGCAAAATCGTAGTTGAGCACCTGGGTGTTGAAGAGGAAAAAGTGACCGAGAATGCATCGTTCATCGATGACCTCGGCGCAGACAGCCTCGACACCGTAGAGCTGGTTATGGCTTTCGAAGAAGAATTCGGTATCGAAATCCCGGACGACGCTGCAGAGACCATTCAGTCCTTCGGCGACGCTGTGAAATTCATCTCTGAAGCTCAGTAATTAACTGGATTTCGAAGTATCGATTGCGGCACCCCTTGGGGTGCCGTTTTCGTTTTGGCGGATCGGTTTGCCACGCTGGGACCGTTTGCGCGTCTGTTCGACCTTCGGCCCATGACCTAATGCCGCCCCGAGGTCAGCCACTGTCAGAGCGCGGCGAAATTTGATCCCGCTGACATGCGTATTCGACCACGCAACCCGACAGGGAATAGACTGGCCGTTCACCATCACCGTGATCCTCTGATGTCGTTCAAATGGGGGACTTTCCGTCAGCGTGATCTTTGCGCCCAAACGGCTGATGTCGATGATCCGCGCGGGAATCACCTTGCCCCGATGGGGGATGGTTGTCTCAATGCTGCAAGTGAACCGTCGTGCCTTAGCGTGGCGGAGCGCGATGATCCGACCGAAAAACACGCCAACCGTGATCAGTGCGAGAAACCCCAAACCACCATTGACCGCAGCCGTGCGAGGGGTGATCAACGGCTCCTCCATTGTCGAAAAGGACTGCGCGCGGGCTTGGCTGTCGCAGAGGTCGGTCAGGCGGGGCAGGGTGGCTATCGCGGCCTCTACCACCACGCGGTTCTGCGAGAGGAGTGCGCTACCGATCCGCGCCCGCTGTGCCTCTGTCTGGGTTTGCAGTCGACCAGCGATCACAGCGCCCAGTTGTGCTGCATTCACCAGCGCCGCCTGTGCATCGGAATTCACCCTGTCCCCGATCATCCACCGTGCAGATGCCGCATCAAATCGCCCGCCGTTTCGCGCCAAATGATCCAGCGCAGCGCGCAATCGGGTTGGGTCGGTGAGCGCGATCTGCTGCGCCACGATGATCGTCGCGAGATCGTGAACCCCACGGCAATCCACCCCATCCTGAGCCGCATCGGCCGAACGGAGGGGCGCCAAGGTGATAAACACCACGCAGAAGAGGCGGAAAACGAACATCATATTGATCAAATACGCCCCAATCCCCAAGTTTTAGTAAATAACGCGGTCTGAATGGCGCGAGTTGCCTTGCCCAAAGGGGGGGGAACGCGCTATTTGGGGTGGAAATGAGAACAAGAGTTGAGGGCAGAAAATGCGCCGTGTCGTCGTAACCGGATTGGGCCTTGTCACACCGTTGGCGGATGGGGTTGAAGAAACCTGGACCCGTCTATTGGACGGACAGTCTGGCGCTGGCCGCATTACGGGTTTTGATCCCGAAGGGCTGGGCACCACCTACGCTTGCGAAGTCAAACGTGGCGACGGCTCTGATGCGACCTTTAACGCTGACAAATACATGGAACCCAAAGAGCAGCGTAAGGTCGATGACTTTATCCTCTTTGGCTACGCTGCCGCGCTCCAAGCGGTCGAGGATTCGGGCTGGAAACCTGAGGCTGACGCAGACAAAGAACGCACTGGCGTTCTGATCGGCTCTGGCATCGGCGGTCTGAAATCGATCGCAGACACCGCCGTGATGATCGAAGAAAAAGGCCCACGCCGCGTGTCGCCGTTCTTTATCCCCGGTGCACTGATCAACCTGATCTCGGGTCAAGTTTCGATCAAATACGGCTTTAAGGGCCCGAACCACTCTGTCGTGACCGCATGTTCCACGGGCGCTCACGCCATCGGTGACGCAGCACGCCTGATCAAATACGGCGCGGCTGACGTGATGGTTGCAGGTGGCGCCGAGGCTGCGATCTGTAAAATCGGTATCGCTGGGTTCAACGCGTGCAAGGCGCTGTCGACCAAACGTGTGGATGAACCGACCAAAGCATCGCGCCCTTATGATGCGGACCGTGATGGCTTCGTAATGGGCGAGGGCGCAGGTATCGTTGTTCTCGAAGAATACGAACACGCCAAAGCTCGCGGCGCAAAGATCTACGCCGAAGTGCTGGGCTACGGCATGTCGGGCGACGCCTATCACATCACCGCACCGTCCGAGGATGGCGAAGGCGCTGGCCGTTGTATGGCTGCCGCTCTCAAGGACGCTGGTCTGGAACCGTCGGCGATTGACTACATCAACGCGCACGGCACTTCGACGATGGCGGATACAATCGAACTGGGCGCGGTCGAACGTATGCTCGGTGATCACGCTGGTAACGTCACCATGTCCTCGACCAAGTCGATGACGGGTCACCTGTTGGGTGCTGCTGGCGCGATTGAAGCGATCTTCTCGATCCTTGCGATCCGCGATCAGGTCGCTCCGCCGACGATCAACCTTGATAACCCTGCTGTAGAGACCCCCGTTGACCTCGCGCCGAACAAGAAAGTCGAGCGTAAGATTGACGTGGCTCTGTCGAACTCCTTCGGCTTTGGCGGCACCAACGCGAGCGTGATCTTCGGGAAAATCAGCTAATGTGGCGTAACATCGCGTCCAACGCGCTGTCGTTCCTGATTGTTCTGCTATTTGTTCTGGGGGGCGTCGTCCTCTGGGGTAAATCTCAGTATCGCGCCGAAGGCCCTCTGGAGCAGGCGATCTGCATGGAGGTGCCGAGCGGGACGAACTTCCGTCGCGTTGCGGACAATCTGGATCAGCAGGGCGCGATTTCGTCCAAGATGATCTTTAACATGGGGGTGGATTACACAGGCGCGAGCAACCAGCTCAAAGCGGGTAGCTTTATCGTGCCTGCTGCGTCTTCGATGGAATCGATCATTGATATCGTGACCCGTGGTGGGCAGAGCACCTGTGGCACCGAAATTCTCTATCGCATCGGCGTGAACGCGGCGACTGTAGAGGTCCGCCAAATGGACCCCGAAACTGCCCGCTATGACGAGGTCGCGGATTTCGAACTCGGTTCTGAAGTGCCCGAGATTTACACAACCGTGGCTGGCCAAAACGACACCCGTTTCCGTATCGCCATCGCCGAAGGTGTCACCAGCTGGCAGATCATGACCAGCCTCAATGCCATTGATACGCTCGACGGTGATGTCGATGTGATCCCTGCTGAGGGCTCTTTGTCCCCCGACAGCTATGAATTTACCAAAGGCGCGAGCGTTGCCGACATCCTGTCCCGGATGGAGGCCGCACAGGCCACTATCCTCGCACAGGCATGGGAAAACCGTGCCGATGGGCTACCGTTCGACACCCCCGAAGAGGCGCTGACACTTGCTTCTATCGTGGAAAAGGAAACGGGCATTGCATCGGAACGTCCTTTGGTCGCTTCGGTCTTTATCAACCGTCTGGAACAGGGCATGCGCCTCCAAACGGACCCGACCGTGATCTATGGCATTACCAAAGGCCAAGGCACCTTGGGTCGTGGCCTGCGCCAGAGCGAACTCCAACGCGAAACGCCCTATAACACCTATGTTATCAACGGCCTCCCGCCGACCCCAATCGCTAACCCCGGTAAGGCCAGCATCGAGGCGGTTCTGAACCCAGAGCAGAGTGACTACATTTTCTTTGTCGCGAAAACGCTGAACCCTGCGGACGGTCACGTCTTTGCGGCCACTCTGAACGAGCATAACCGCAACGTCGCCGCTTACCGCGCATTGGAGCGTGCAGCGAACTGATGCGAACGGTCGGTTAACCGGTCTTTCGCACCCTTCGGGTAAAGTCATCACAGGCTAGAAGACGCAGGGCGGTCCTTTTGGGCCGCCCCTTGTCGTTTCTCGATCTGGCGGGGCAACCGATAGGGAACAACCAATGATAAATCGGGACCAACAACAGGCAGACCAAACGCGATCACGCCTCTCAGAGGTGAGCGAGGTCTACGACAGCACCCTGAAATTGCTGCACGAATTGATCGCAGAGGCAGAGGTCGGCAACACCGACGCGCCGAAAAAGGCCACCGCACAGCTCGCTGTTTTGCAAGAAATGTTCGTGCGGGTCCGCAAAGCCGAAGAGGCATTCCACGACAAATACAAAGAGGGTCCAGAGAATGGAGAAATCGACTTTGACGCCGTGCGGGTGTCACTCGGGTTCAGACTTGATCGCATCAGGAACGCCCACAGAGCAGACGCAGTTTCTGAATAAACTTACACCGGCAGAGCTTCGCGCTCTGCCCTTTTTGTTCGACTTCTGGGCCTTGGATCATCAGGTGCCGCCATCTGGCGATTGGCGCACATGGGTGATCCTTGGCGGACGAGGGGCGGGCAAAACGCGGGCAGGGGCCGAATGGGTGCGGTCTCAGGTCGAAGGATCACGCCCGATGGACAAGGGCCGTGCCGCCCGTGTCGCCATCGTCGGTGAAACCTATGATCAGGCGCGCGAGGTGATGATCTTTGGCGACAGCGGGATCATGGCCTGTTCGCCCCCTGATCGTCGTCCGACATGGATCGCGGGGCGCAAGATGCTGCAATGGCCCAACGGCGCCATCGCGCAGGTCTTTTCCGCATTTGACCCCGAAACCCTGCGCGGCCCGCAATTCGATGCGGTCTGGGCGGATGAGGTCGCGAAGTGGAAAAAGGGGCAGGAAACTTGGGATATGATCCAATTTGGCCTGCGTCTTGGCGATGATCCACGGGCTTGCGTGACGACCACACCGCGCAATGCCTCCGTGTTGCGCGGCATACTCGACCGCGAGAGCACTGTTGTGACCCATGCGCCGACCTCTGCCAACCGTGCCAACCTCGCGGCGGGGTTCCTAGATGAAGTGCAGCGCCGCTATGCGGGGACCCGCCTTGGTCGGCAGGAATTGGACGGCGTTCTTTTGGCTGATGCCGAAGGCGCGCTGTGGACGTCCCATATGGTCGAAACCTCGCGGGTAGACCGTATTCCGCAGTGCGACCGCGTTGTTGTCGCCGTCGATCCGCCCGTCACGGGGCACAAGGGATCGGATGACTGCGGGATCATCGTGGCAGGCGTTGTGACCGATGGCCCGCCGCAAAACTGGCGCGCTTATGTGATTGAGGACGCGACCGTCTCTGCCGCATCACCCTCGCAATGGGCTCAGGCGGCGGTCGATGCGCTCCACCGTCATGGGGCCGACCGTATGGTGGCCGAAGTGAACCAAGGCGGCGCTCTGGTCGAAGAGGTCGTGCGCCAGATCGACCCCCTCGTCCCTTATCGCCCCGTTCGTGCGTCCAAGGGCAAGGTCGCCCGCGCCGAACCCGTCGCGGCCCTCTACGAACAGGGGCGGGTGCATCATGGCCGCAACCTTGGGGCGCTAGAGGATGAGATGTGCCTGATGACGGCAAACGGGTTTCAGGGGCAGGGCTCTCCAGACCGAGTCGATGCCCTCGTTTGGGCGCTCTTTGATCTGGTGATCGCCCCTGCCGCAACATGGCAAGCGCCCCGTGTGCGTCACCTTTGACGCCCTGTTGCGCCCCCCTGCGCACGCTGCGTTGGGGGGATGTGAACACCTTTCCTGCATATTGGCTCCAACGACGCATTGGGGCGGAAACGAAGGAGCGATGGATGTTTGACTTTCTAAAGCGTGGCACGGCGCAAGATGCCCCTGTTGAGGCCAAAGCCTCGGCCACGGGCAAGGTGCTGGCGATGGGGGCTGGCCGTGCTGTCTGGTCTGCCCGCGATACGGTGACGCTGACCAAATCGGGTTTTACCCGCAATCCTGTGGGCTTTCGTGCGGTGCGCATGATCGCAGAGGCCGCCGCCGCGCTGCCCTTGATCCTGCAAGACCGCGACCGCCGTTATGATGCGCACCCCGTGGCTGACCTCCTCGCCCGTCCGAACGCTGCTCAGGGCCGCGCTGAATTGCTCGAGGCGGTCTATGGCTATCTTCTCTTGTCGGGCGACGCCTATCTAGAGGCCGTGGGCGATGGGACCCTTCCCGTCGAACTGCACGCCCTGCGCCCCGAACGCATGTCCGTCGTCCAAGGCGCAGATGGCTGGCCCATCGGCTACGACTATACCGTTGCGGGCAAAAAACACCGTTTCACAGTGGGCGATGGCGCAAGCCCGATCTGTCACATCAAATCCTTCCACCCGCAAAACGACCATTACGGATTTTCCCCGCTCGAGGCCGCAGCCTCTGCCATCGACGTGCACAACGCCGCGTCGAACTGGTCCAAGGCACTCCTTGATAACGCGGCACGTCCATCAGGCGCGATTGTCTACAAAGGCGCGGATGGTCAGGGCAGCCTCAGCAGCGACCAATACGACCGTCTCTTGCACGAGATGGAAACCATGCACCAAGGTGCGCGCAACGCAGGCCGCCCCATGCTGCTCGAGGGGGGACTCGATTGGAAACCGATGGGCTTTAGCCCCTCGGATATGGAGTTCCAGAAAACCAAAGAGGCCGCCGCCCGCGAGATCGCGATTGCCTTTGGCGTGCCGCCTATGCTGCTCGGAATTCCGGGGGACGCGACCTATGCCAACTACCAAGAGGCCAACCGCGCGTTTTATCGCCTGACCGTCCTGCCTCTCGCCACGCGTGTGACTTCGGTCATTGCCGATTGGCTGTCCGATTTCACGGGTGAACGCATCGACCTTCGGCCCGACCTCGACCAGATCCCAGCGCTCGCCACCGAACGCGAGGCCGCATGGCGTCGCGTGGGCGATGCAACCTTTCTGACGGCGGCGGAAAAACGGGCGCTCTTGGGCCTGCCCGCGATTGAGGTAGGCGATGCAGGATAACATCGTGCCTCTCCCCAATCGCCCCGCACCCGTGAACGATTTTTGGTTCGCCCAACTCGAAGCCCGCCTGAGCCGGATTGAGGCCATCGTAGCCAAAGTCGAAAGCCTCTTGTGGCTGGTCATCGCCTCTTTTGCGCTGATCTCTGGGCTGGAACTCATCCGCATCGTGATAGGATAGAATGATGGAATTAGAACATAAATTCAGCCGCTTATCGTGCGATATTGCGCTGAAGGACGACCATATCATCGAAGGCTACGCATCCCTCTTTGATGCTGTCGATCAGGGCAACGATGTGGTGGCCCGTGGGGCCTATGCCGCATCTTTGGCGAAACGGTCGGGCGTGAAAATGCTCTGGCAGCATGACCCCGCGCAGCCCATCGGTATCTGGGACGAACTCCGCGAGGACGACCGTGGCCTCTGGGTCAAAGGTCGTATCCTCACTGATGTTGAAAAGGGCCGCGAGGCCGCCGCGTTGATTGCTGTGGGCGCCATCGACGGGCTGTCCATCGGCTATCGCACGGTGAAATCTACGAAAACCAACCAAGGCCAGCGCCTCTTGACCGAGGTAGAGCTGTGGGAAGTGTCGCTCGTCACCTTTCCGATGCTGCCCGAGGCGCGTGTTGCGGGCAAATCCGACGACGCGTTGACCACTGATCTGCGCGATCTGGCCGATGCGTTTCGGCAGGCGAGCGCCGCGCTGATCCCCGACTAACCGACCCATTCGAGAGGACCGAATATGACCAAACCCGAGGCCACCCCTCGGGCCGGAGAAGACATGTCTCCGGTCCAAGACCTGAAATCGGCGATCACCGATTTCGTATGTGAATTCAAACAGTTTTCTAATGGCGTTCACGCCAAACTTCAGCAGCAGGAAGACCGCATGACCAAATATAACCGTAAATCCATGATGGCGTCACGCCCCGCGCTTTCGGGCGCTGAGATGATCGAGGCCCCACACCAAAAGGCCTTTGCCGCATACCTTCGTTCGGGCGAAGACGAGGGCCTTCGTGATCTGCCGCTTGAAGGCAAGGCGATGTCGACCGCTGTTGCGGCGGATGGTGGCTACCTTGTCGATCCGCAGACCTCTGACACGATCAAATCGGCGCTGACCGCGACCGCATCGATCCGCGCAATCGCCAGCATCGTTACCGTTGAATCGACCTCGTATGACGTGCTGATCGACCACACTGAGATGGGCTCGGGCTGGGCGAATGAGGCCGCGAACCTGTCCGAGACCGCAACCCCGCAGATCGACCGCATCACCATTCCCGTCAACGAACTCTCTGCGATGCCGAAGATTTCGCAACGGCTGCTTGATGACAGCGCCTTTGATATCGAAGGCTGGCTCGCTGGCCGCATCGCCGACAAATTCGCCCGCTCCGAAGCGTCTGCTTTCGTTAACGGTGACGGCGTGGATAAACCCAAAGGGTTCCTCGATTACCCGACCGTCGACGAAATGATCTGGACCTGGGGCAACATCGGTTATGTGGTCACAGGCACCGCTGGCGCGATTGATGACGGTGATCCGATCATCGAACTGGTCTATGCGCTCGGGGCTGAATACCGCGCCAACGCGACCTTTGTGATGAACTCCAAAACTGCAGGCACCGTGCGAAAACTCAAGGACGCCGACGGTCGTTTCCTCTGGTCGGATGGCCTGAGCCAAGGCGAACCTGCGCGCCTTATGGGCTATCCGGTTCTCATCGCAGAGGACATGCCTGATGTGGCTGCGGACGCTATGGCGATTGCCTTTGGTGACTTTGCCAACGGCTACACCATCGCGGAACGCCCTGACGTGCGCGTGTTGCGCGACCCGTTCTCGGCAAAGCCACATGTGCTGTTCTACGCGACAAAACGTGTGGGCGGCGCGGTGAGCGACTTTAACGCGATCAAACTGCTGAAATTCGGCACCGCCTAAGCGGGCTGATCCACGGGCGGCGGAGGCCGCCCCACGGTCCGCGCGGGGCTCCTGACCCCACTAGCATGTCCCCGCCCGAGAAGGGCCAGTGACCGCGCGGACCTCAACCGACCGGAATTTCGGAGAGATGTGATGATGTTAGTCGAACAGACCACGGTGCCCCTCGCGGCGCTTCCGGTCGCTGAATTCAAAGACCATTTGCGACTGGGGTCGGGCTTTGCCGATGATGGTTTGCAAGACGGCGTGCTGGTCGCGGCGCTCCGTGCCGCCATAGCCGCGATTGAGGCCCGCACTGGGAAAATCCTGATCCAGCGCGATTTTAGCTGGACCGTTTATCGCTGGCGGTCGGCCTCTGACGCGGTGCTCCCCGTGGGGCCTGTCTCTGCCGTCACATCACTCACACTCATCGACCGTTTGGGCGCTGAAACGCCTGTGTCGCAGTCGTCGTGGGTGCTTGTCGCTGACCTCCACCGTCCGCGGCTCGTAGCTTTGGGGCTTTCCTTGCCATTGATTGCAACTGGTGGCTCTGCACGGCTCGATTTCATCGCAGGCTACGGCCCGAATTGGTCCGACATCCCCAATGACCTGGCTCAGGCCGTCCTCATGCTCGCCGCTCATTTCTACGACTTCCGTCACGGCGAAACCGCTGGCCGTGACCTGATGCCGCCGATGGTGGCGTCGCTTGTCGAACGCTATCGCACCCTGCGGTTGGGAGGCATGGAATGACCCTGCCGATCCTTTCGCGCAAACTCACGCTTGAAACGCCGATCCGTGTGGCGGATGGGGCAGGCGGCTACAGCATCGACTGGCAGCCCATGGGCACGCTCTGGGCCGAGGTCAAAGCCCGCACTGGGGCCGAAGGGTCTGGCGTCGCCGTCCCTCTGTCGAAATCGCGGTTCACCATGACCGTGCGCGCCGCCCCAATCGGATCGCCCTCGCGCCCGCGCCCTGAACAGCGGTTCCGTGATGCCTCACGCCTCTTTGCGATTGATGCGGTGGTGGAACGCGACTCGGATGCACGGTTCCTGACCTGCTATGTCACAGAGGAGGTCGCCGTATGACCTATGCCCTTTCTGCCGCGCTACAATCGGCGGTTTACGCACGTCTCACCGATCAGATCACCGACACGCCCGTCTATGACGCGCTGCCCACAGGAACGCTGCCCGCGCTCTACATCACGCTCGGTCCCGAGGTGGTCAGGGATCGCTCTGATCAAACGGGCCACGGGGCGGATCACGATTTCAGCGTGACGATCGCCACGGAGACCGCAGGCTTCGCCGCCGCGAAACTGGCGGCTGCGCAGGTGTCTGATGCGCTCCTTGATACGGTGCTGACGCTGACCCGTGGTCGCATCGTTTCGCTGAATTTCCTGCGGGCCACTGCGTCTCGCGTGGACGGCAGCAGTGTTCGCCAAATCACCCTGATCTTCCGCGCCCGCGTCGAAGACCTCTGACCCCTCACGACAGGAGAAATCCCATGGTAGCCCAAAACGGCAAAGACCTATTGATCAAGATGGACATGACTGGTGACGGTCAGTTCCAAACCACCGCTGGCCTGCGGGCCACGCGCATCAGCTTCAACGCGGAAACCGTGGATGTGACGAACCTCGACAGCCAAGGCGGCTGGCGCGAGTTGCTCGCAGGGGCAGGGGTCCGTTCAGCGAGCCTTTCTGGCTCTGGCGTGTTCAAAGATGACGCCACCGACGAACGCGCCCGCCAGATCTTTTTCGACGGTCAGATGCCCGATTTTCAGGTGATCATCCCCGATTTCGGCACCATCGAAGGCCCGTTTCAGATCACCGCCATCGAATACGCCGGTACCCACAATGGCGAAGCAACCTATGAACTCTCCCTCGCCTCTGCAGGTGCGTTAACCTTTACGGCGGCCGTCTGATGGCGAACCCCCACGCAGGCGAAGTGACCCTGACCCTCAACGGCACCGCATACCCGTGCAAACTGACGCTCGGCGCCTTGGCCGAACTTGAGGCCGAGTTACAGACCGGAACGCTCATCGACCTGATCGACCGCTTTGATACAGGCGCGTTTTCCTCGCGCGATGTGTTGGCCTTGTGCGTCGCGGGTCTGCGTGGGGGCGGGTGGCGCGGCACCAGCGCCGATCTATTGACCGCCGATATTGCGGGCGGACCCGTGGGTGCGGCACAGGCGGCGGCCCTCCTGCTCGCCCGTGCGTTCACGCCGGTGGCCTGAATGGACTGGGCGGGTCTGATGCGGTTGGGCCTGCGCGGTTTGCGCCTGTCCCCGCGCGAATTTTGGGCGCTGACACCGGCAGAGCTCCTCCTCATCGCGGGGCTGGATGCCGCATCGCCCGCTATGGGCCGCGCCCGTTTGGCCGAACTGGCCACCCTTTATCCTGACGAAAGGACCACGAGATGAGCGATTTCGACCGCTTGGATGATCTGGACACGCAGCTTTCATCGCTGGAAACCAGCATGGGCGAGGCGTCCACGATGACCGCCGCCTTTGATGCACAACTGCGCGACATCCGCCAAACCTTGGGCGACACCACCCGCGATCTGGGCAATCTGGATGCGGGGTTTTCGCGTGGGCTGCGGCGGGCCTTTGATGGCGTGGTCTTTGACGGGATGAAGCTTTCTGACGCGCTGTCCACCCTAGGCAAGGCGATGTCGAACACCGTCTATAACGCCGCGATGAAGCCCGTGACGGATCACTTCGGCGGGATGCTCGCGGGTGGTCTGAATGCGCTGGTATCGTCCGTTATGCCCTATGCGCAGGGCGGTGCCTTTACCCAAGGCCGCGTCATGCCCTTTGCCAAGGGCGGCGTTGTCACCAGCCCGACCACATTCCCGATGCGCGGTGCCACGGGCCTCATGGGTGAGGCGGGGCCAGAGGCGATCATGCCGCTCACCCGTTCCGCGGACGGTCGTTTGGGCGTTCAGGCGCAGGGCGGTGGCACGGTCAACGTCACGATGAACATCACCACCCCCGACGTGCAGGGGTTCCAACGCAGCCAGAGCCAGATTGCCGCGCAAATGTCGCGCATGATGAGCCGTGGCCAACGCAACCGCTAAGGAGGCCACAATGGGGTTTCATGATATCCGCTTTCCCGTGTCGCTGTCGTTCGGCTCTGTCGGTGGACCAGAGCGGCGCACCGAAATTGTCACACTCGCCAACGGTCACGAGGAACGCAATGCGCCGTGGGCCCATTCGCGTAGACGCTATGATGCGGGCCTTGGCCTGCGGTCGATGGATGACATCGACGCGCTGATCGCATTTTTTGAGGGCCGCAGGGGTCAGCTCTATGGGTTTCGGTGGAAAGACTGGGCCGACTACAAATCCTGCGTCCCGTCACGGGCACCATCGGGTATCGACCAACTGCTGGGCATCGGGGATGAGGTCACATCGACCTTTGCCCTGCGCAAGCTCTACACCTCAGGCGCGGGCAGCTATGAGCGCCCGATCACCAAACCCGTCCTTGGCACGGTGCTGGTGACGCTGGGCAATATCCCGCAGCAGGAAAGCATCGATTACACCGTCGATTACACGAACGGAGAGATCACCTTTGTCCACCCGCCAGACATTGGCGTGGACATCCGTGCGGGATTTGAATTCGACGTGCCCGTGCGGTTCGACACCGACGCAATCCGCATATCAGCCGCGAATTTCAACGCGGGCGAGGTGCCTGATATTCCTGTGGTGGAGGTGCGCCGATGACGCTCTTCGCTCACCTCTCCACAGGCACCACAACCACCTGCCGCGCATGGGCCGTGACGCGGGGCGATGGCGTGACCTTGGGCTTTACCGACCACGACCGCGACCTGACATTCGACGGGATCACGTTTCGCGCAGACACGGGGCTGTCGGCGCAGGCTATCGAACAATCCACGGGTCTGTCCGTTGATAACACAGAGGCCATCGGCACCTTGACCGACACCGCCATCACAGAGGCCGATATCATCGCAGGCCGCTATGACGGGGCCGAGGTGCGGTTCTGGATCGTCAACTGGGCCGACACGTCGGAACGGGCGCTGCGGTTTCGCGGCAGCATCGGGGAAATGCGCCGCAACGGGCCAGAGTTCCGCGCCGAATTGCGCGGGCTGGCAGAGGCGCTGAACCAACCCCAAGGCCGCGTGTTCCAGCGCGGCTGTTCCGCTAGCTTGGGCGATGCGGCCTGTCGTGTTGACCTGAACACCCCCGCCTTTCGTCACGAAACCTCGGTCTATGCCGTCAAACGCAACCGCGTCTTTTGGACCGACCCTCTGCCTCAGGCAGAGCGGTGGTTCGAAAAGGGGTGTCTGACGGTTCTGTCGGGGGCTGCCACGGGTCTCTCTGGTCTGATCAAGGCGAACCGTATCGACGGTCCCCGCCATCTGATCGAACTGTGGCAGCCCCTCGGGGCCGATGTGGCGGCGGGTGATCTGATCCGACTGGAGGCAGGTTGCGACAAACGCATGACGACCTGTCAGGCAAAGTTCGACAACCTCCTGAATTTCCGCGGCTTCCCTGACATCCCAGGCGAAGACTGGCTGGTGTCCACCCCACGCCGTGCAGGCAGCAATGACGGGGGGAGCCTACGATGAACGCGATTGTCACCACCGCCCGCGACTGGATCGGCACCCCCTATAGGCATCAGGCCTCGTGCAAGGGGGCGGGCTGCGATTGTCTGGGTCTGATCCTTGGCCTGTGGCGCACGCATATCGGCCCGCTCCCTGAACCCGTGCCCGCCTACAGCGCGGATTGGTCCGAACCCCAAGGGCGTGAGGATCTCTTTGACGCCGCTCTGCGCCATTTCACCCCGAAACCCCTGTCGGATGCCGCGCTTGGCGATCTGATCCTGTTTCGGATGCGCGATGGGTCGGTCGCCAAACACCTCGGTCTGCAATCGCAGATCGGGGCGCATCCTGCATTTATCCATTCCTACACGGGTCACGGCGTGATCGAGAGCCGCCTGACCCCACCATGGGCCCGTCGCATCGCGGCGCGGTTTTCCTTTCCTGAAAGGGGGCTTTGATGGCGACGATTGTTCTTTCTGCGGCAGGTATGGCGCTGGGTGGGTCCATCGGGGGCACCACGCTTGGCCTGTCGAATGCGGTGATCGGGCGGGCCATTGGGGCAACCTTGGGCCGTTTCATCGACCAACGTGTGATGGGCGGATCGGATGCGGTCGAAACAGGCCGCATCGACCGTTTCCGTCTTACAGGTGCATCCGAGGGTGCAGCGATCCCGCAAATCCACGGGCAGATGCGTGTGGGGGGACAGGTTATCTGGGCGACGCGTTTCCTTGAGAGCACGACCACCACGGGCGGCAGCGGCAAGGGGTTCCGCCAGCCAAGTGTGACGAATTTTACCTATACCGTCAGCCTCGCCATCGCGGTCTGCGAGGGGCCGATCACCCGCATCGGACGCATTTGGGCGGACGGGGTAGAGATCGTCGCCGATGACCTGACCTTGCGGGTCTATAAGGGCGGCGAAGACCAGCTCCCCGATCCGAAAATCGAAGCGGTTGAGGGCACAGGCAACGCGCCCGCCTATCGCGGCACCGCCTATGTGGTGATCGAAGACCTGCCCCTTGGGCTGTTCGGCAACCGTATCCCGCAATTTTCGTTTGAGGTGGTAAAAACCAGCCCCGACGACATCGCACACAAGGTCCGTGGTGTGGCCTTGATCCCAGGAACGGGGGAATACGCGCTGGCCACAACGCCCGTGACGGTGAACGATGGTCTGGGGTCCTATCGGTCGCTGAACGTCCACACAGCGGCGGGCAAGGCGGATATTGAGGTGTCTCTGGATGCCCTCACGGATGAGGCGCCGAACCTCGCGACCGCCTCGCTCATTGTGTCGTGGTGCGGGAATGATCTGCGGTGTGGATCGTGCAGGATCGGGCCACGGGCAGAGACGCTTGGCCCCGATCCTATCGACATGCCGTGGCAGGTCAGCGGGGCCGACCGCGCGACTGCAGGGCTCGTGCCATACGTGGACGATCGCCCCGTTTACGGCGGCACGCCCACCGACCAATCCGTGGTGCAGGCGATCCAGTCCCTGAATTTGCGCGGCATTAGCCCCGTATTCTATCCCTTTGTTCTGATGGAGCAATTGTCGGATAATGCTCTACCCGATCCGTGGGGCGGCACCGCCCAACCTGCGCTGCCGTGGCGGGGTCGGATCACGCTGTCGCTCGCCCCAAATCAATCCGGAACCCCCGACCAAACCGCCCTTGCCGAAGCCGAGGTCGCGGCGTTTTTCGGTACAGCCCAGCCCAGTGATTTCGTGATAAACGGCACAACGGTCAGCTACACAGGCCCGACCGAATGGAGCTATCGTCGTTTCATCCTCCACTACGCGCACCTTTGTGCTGCGGCGGGCGGCGTTGGCGTGTTCTGCATCGGCTCCGAACTGCGGGGCCTCACGGAAATCCGCGGGGCGAATGGGTTCCCTGCGGTCGATCAACTGCGCCAACTCGCGGCAGAGGTCAAAGCGATCCTGCCCAACGCCAAGATCACCTATGCCGCCGATTGGTCCGAATATCACGGGATGCAGCCTGCGGGCACGGCCGATAAGATATTCCACCTCGACGCGCTCTGGGCTGACCCGAACATCGATTTCATCGGGATCGACAACTACCTGCCGCTCTCTGATTGGCGCGATGGGCTGGATCACCTCGATGCGGAATGGGGCGATATTCGCAACCTCGATTACCTCCGATCCAACGTCGAGGGCGGCGAGCTTTATGATTGGTTTTACCATTCGCCCGAGGCCCGCGCCGCGCAAATCCGCACGCCGATCACCGATGGTGAGGGTGAACCGTGGATTTGGCGCCCCAAGGACATTCGCAATTGGTGGTCTAACCCCCATTACAACCGCGTTGGGGGCGTCAAGCAAGCGACCGCCACCGATTGGGTGCCCATGTCGAAACCCATCGTCTTTACCGAATACGGCTGTGCGGCGATTGATAAGGGGACGAACCAGCCGAACAAATTCCTCGACCCGAAGTCGTCGGAATCCGGTCTGCCGTATTATTCGACAGGGGCGCGCGATGATGCCCTCCAAGCGGCCTATATTGCCGCGATCCACGACCATTACGCGGACCCAGCGACGAACCCCGTGTCGCCAGTGTATGGCGGGGCGATGGTGGATATGTCGCTGGCCTGCCTTTGGGCATGGGACGCGCGGCCTTATCCTGCGTTTCCCAACAATCGCGACCTCTGGTCGGATGGGGCGAATTACGCCCGGGGCCACTGGATGAACGGGCGTTTGTCGGCCCGCAGCCTTGCCCAAACGGTGGCCGATATGTGCCGGCGGGCAGGGGTGACAGAGGTCGATGTCAGCCGCCTCTATGGTGTGCTGCGTGGCTATATGATCGACCAGACCGACACGGCGCGGGCGGCTTTGCAGCCTTTGATGCTGGCCTATGGGTTTGATGTGACCGAACGGGGTGGGAAACTGACCTTTGTCACGCGTACGCCGACGCATGGGGTGACGCTCTCCCCTGATGAACTGGTGATAGGGGATCGGTTCTCTGCCATCGAACACATCCGTGCACCCGAGGCTGAAGTCGCGGGCAAAATCCGCCTGTCCTATGTGGGGGCGGACGGCAGCTATGACACGCGTCTGGCCGAGGCGAGCCTTGTCGGTGGGACGCAGTCTGTTGCGCGGTCCGAGGCGGGTGTTGTCCTGACCAAAGCCGAAGCCAGCCAGATCACCGACCGTTGGTTGACCGAGCAGCGCATGGCGCGGGACACAGTGACATTTGCCTTGCCGCCCTCGCGGATTGATGTCGCTGCAGGCGATGTGGTGACCTTGAGCGGTGACAGCTATCGCATTGATCGGATGACACAATCCTTGGGGCAAGAGGTGGAGGCGACGCGCATTGATACGGACGCTTATATCCCGCCCTTGGTCGATGATTTGGCAGAGACGGTGGCATCTATAACGGCGCCTTTGCCAGTGACGGGCGTATTCCTCGACCTTCCACTGCTAACGGGGACAGAGATCGCACATGCCCCGCATTTTGCCGCGACGGCAGTCAATTGGCCGGGAGCGGTCGCGCTCTATCATTCGGAAACCGACAGCGACTATAGGCTCGCTGCCACGGCAGAGCGACCCGCTACGATCGGCACCACGTTAACCACGCTTGCCCCCGCGATGGCGGGACGGTGGGATCATGGGGCCGCGTTGCGGGTGCAATTGGTGCGGGGGGAACTCTCCTCGACTGATCGGTTGAGCGTTCTGTCGGGCCGCAATGCGATTGCGATTGGGGACGGTAGCGCAGACGGTTGGGAGGTGTTCCAGTTCCAAGAGGCCGTGCTCGTTGCGCCAAACACCTATGACCTGCGGCTGCGGCTGAGGGGGCAACAAGGGACCGAGGCTGTTTTCCGTCCTGCGGGATCGATGGTGGTTCTTTTGGACGGGGCGCTGGTGCAGCCCGACTACCCCAGCACCCTGCGCGGTGTCACACGCAGCTATCGGTTTGGCCCTGCCAACCGTGGCTATGATGATCCGACCTATCAGACCGTCACCAGTGGGTTCGCGGGTGTAGGGCTAAGGCCTTATCCTGTGTGTCATCTGACCTCGACTGGGGATGTAACGACGTGGGTTCGGCGGACGCGGGTCGATGGCGATAGCTGGGACGCGGCAGAGGTGCCCTTGGGCGAGGATCGCGAAGCCTATGTGGTGCGTATCTTTGCGGCGGGTGATCTGAAACGCGAGGTGATCGTGACCGCGCCAGAGTTCACCTATTCGGCGGCTGATAAAGCGGCGGATGGTGTCACGGCGGGCTACACCGTGCAGGTCGCGCAATTGTCGGATCGGTATGGCGCGGGGTCGTATCGGTCGCTTTGGGTGGCATGATGCGGGCGGTGTTGCTGGCTGACCTCGAACAGGGGGCGCGGGCATTGCTGGCGTGCCCTGACTGCGATTGGCCAGACCTCGCTGCCACGATGATCGCGCAGGCGCACATTGCCGACAAATACCGCAAACGCACGGGGCGGGCGCATCCTGACTGGGGCAACGGGACGCTCCATGACCGCGCCATCCGATTGCCCCGTGCACCCATCCGCTACCCAACCCCAGAAGGGTTCCACGAGGCGTTAAGTGTTTTGCTGCAAACCTATATCGCGTCGCGTCATCAAAATCGGTGATATGGTCGATCACGGGTTTATTCTTGGACGAAATGCCCTAAGTAGGGTAGTCTGACGCGAGAAAACGCAGGAGCCTGACCATGGCAAACCCGAAATCTAAACTGGCTGAAATCGATCCCGTCTGGGACCGTATCTGTTCGGAAGCAGAGGACGCGATCAAAAGCGAACCTCTGATGGGGAGCCTGCTGCACCAATGTATCCTCCATCATCATCGGTTCGAAGATGCACTGGCCTATCGCGTGTCGATGAAGCTGGCGTCGGCTGAGATGTCGGAACAATTGCTGCGCGAGATCGCGGATGATGCCTATGAGGCTGAACCCGATCTGACCGCTGCGGCCCGTGCGGATCTGGTTGCGACCTACGAACGTGACCCTGCGTGCCACCGTTTCCTGCATCCTCTCCTTTATTTTAAGGGGTATCAGGCGGTTCAGGCCTATCGTTTGGGCCATTATCTCTGGCAGCAGGGGCGCAAGGACATGGCGTATTTCCTACAGATGCGCATCTCTGAAACCTTTGGCGTCGATATTCACCCTGCAGCCCGTATCGGGCGTGGGATCATGATCGACCATGCCCATTCCATCGTGATCGGTGAAACGGCGGTCGTTGGTGATAACGTGTCGATCCTGCATACCGTGACGCTGGGCGGCACGGGCAAAGAGGACGAAGATCGTCACCCGAAAATCGGTGATGGTGTTCTGATCGGCGCTGGGGCGTCTGTGCTGGGCAACATTAAGATCGGGGATCGCAGTCGTATCGCCGCTGGATCGGTTGTTCTGAACGATGTGCCATGCTGCAAGACCGTGGCGGGTGTCCCCGCCAAGATCGTCGGAGAAGCTGGATGTGACCAGCCCTCCGTTTCGATGGATCAACTGCTGAAAAAGTGCATGGGAGAGGGTTAACCCTCTCCTTCGCCCACCAGTTGGTCATAGGCTTCTAGAGCCTTCATTCCATACATATACGCAGGTCCGCCGCCCATCAGGATGCAGGTTGCGATCGTTTCTTCGAGCTCTGCGCGGGTGGCCCCTGCGCGGACAGCGCCCTGTAGGTGGAAGCCGATGCAATCGGCGCAATGGGTCACGATGCCCACGACAATGGCTTGTAATTCCTTGTGTTTTACCGACAGCGCGCCGTCATGCAGGACCGCGCGGTGCATATCGGTAAAGGCCTTACCGACGTCAGGTTGGGCCTTGCGGAAGTCTTTGGTGAATTTGGTGGTGTTGGCTAGGTAGTCTTTCCAGTCCATGTCGCGCCTCATTTGATGTGTCCCCAGATGCATAGCAGTCTGGAGAGGGTAAACCTTGCGATAGATCAAAGAGTTGAAATGTTTTTCACTTGCCCTTGCAGGGGCGATGAAATCGGGGTTCAGTTCGGGCAAATGACGGAGACACCAGATGATCATTCGCGATGCGACCGATGCCGATGCGGGCTTTCTCACGCAGATTTATAACCATGAAGTTTTGAACGGCACCGCACTGTGGACGGATATCCTCGTGGATGAGGCAAACCGTCTGGCGTTTCTGGCAGACCGTCGCGCGGCGGGGTTCCCTGTGTTTGTCGGAGAGGTCGACGGCGTGGCGGCGGGGTATTCCACCTACGGCACGTTTCGCGGCAAGGATGGCTATGACCTCACGGTCGAACATTCGGTCTATCTGCTCCCTGAATTTCAGGGGCAGGGATTGGGGCCGAAACTGATGCAGGCGATCATTGATCGGGCACGGGAACAGGGGCTCCATGCGATGATCGCGAGTGTTGAGGCGGGGAACACAGGGTCCGTCCGCTTGCACGAACGCATGGGATTTGTAGAGGTCGCGCGGATGCCGCAAGTCGGTAAGAAATTCGGGCGATGGCTGGATATGTTGTTCCTGCAATTGACCTTGGATGATCGGCCCGCTCCATAAAAAAACGCCCCCGAAGTCGGGGGCGTTTTCGTTTCGATAGACTGCTGATTAGGCCAGCATTGCAATCGGGTTTTCGAGGTTCGCTTTGATCGCCTCGAGAAGTTGTGCGCCCAGTGCGCCGTCGATCACGCGGTGGTCAACGGAGAGGGTGACGGACATGACTGTCGCCACTTTGATCTGGTCGTCCGCGCCAACCACTGGTTTCTTAACGCCCGCGCCAACGGCGAGGATGCCAGAGTGCGGCGGGTTGATGATGGCGTCGAAGTTGTCGATGCCGAACATGCCGAGGTTGGAGATCGCGAAGGAGCCACCCTGATATTCATGCGGCGCGAGTTTGCGGTCGCGGGCACGTTTGGCGAGGTCTTTCATTTCTGCCGACAGAGCCGAGAGCGATTTGCTGTCAGAGTTCTTGAGAACCGGAGTGAACAAGCCGCCTTCGATCGCAACAGCCACAGCCACGTCAGAGTTCTTGAACTTCAGCACGCGGTCGCCAGCCCAAACAGCGTTCGCTTCTGGGATTTGTTGCAGAGCCAATGCGCAGGCTTTGATGATGAAATCGTTGACAGAAAGTTTGACGCCACGGTCGCCGAGTTTCGCATTGAGCTGCGCGCGGAAGGCAAGCAGGTCGTCCAGTTCGATGTCGCGGCGCAGGTAGAAGTGCGGAACCGACTGCTTTGCCTCGGTGAGGCGGGCAGCGATGGTTTTGCGCATACCGTCGAGTTTGACTTCCTCGAAATCGGTGCCTTCGTACATTTTGAGCACGGCATCGGTGGACGGGCCTTGGGCCATGGCAGCGGCAGGGGCCGCAGCCTTGGGTGCCTCGGTCGCAGCAGCGGGAGCGGCCGCTTTGGGTGCTGCGGTTGCACCTTCGACGTCCGATTTCACGATACGACCACGCGGGCCAGAGCCAGCGATGGCAGAAAGGTCGAGACCTTTCTGTTCTGCGATGCGACGTGCGAGCGGCGATGCAAAGACGCGGTTACCGTCTTTGACAGGCGCTGCTGGGGCAGGTGCCGCAGCAGCAGGTTCAGCCGCCGCAACAGGGGCCGCAGCCGCAGGCGCCGCAGCAGGTGCAGACGCGCCTGCTGCAGGAACCTCTTCGCCTTCTTCGACGAGGATTGCGATCAGGGTGTTAACCTTTACGCCTTCTGTGCCCTCGGCGATGACGATCTTACCAACGATGCCTTCGTCCACGGCTTCGAATTCCATGGTGGCTTTGTCGGTTTCGATCTCGGCGATGATGTCGCCCGATTTTACTTCGTCACCCTCTTTGACCAGCCATTTGGCCAGCGTGCCTTCCTCCATCGTGGGGGACAGGGCGGGCATGAGAATTTCTGTAGCCATTTCTCTGTCTCCTTAGCGGTAGGTGACTTGCTTCACGGCGTCGATGACTTCGGCCGTGGTGACAAGAGCGTGCTTTTCGAGGTTTGCGGCGTAGGGCATCGGAACGTCCTTGCCGGTGCAGTTCAGAACAGGCGCGTCGAGGTAATCGAACGCGTGTGTCATCACATAGGCCGACAGGTGGTTGCCGATAGAGCCGACGGGCCAGCCTTCTTCGACTGTGACCATGCGGTTGGTCTTCATCACCGAAGCAATCACGGTGTCGTAGTCCAACGGACGCAGGGTGCGCAGGTCGATGACTTCGGCGTCGATGCCGTCTTCGGCCAGCTTTTCAGCGGCTTCGAGGGCGTAGGTCATGCCTATGCCGAAGGACACGATGGTCACGTCATTGCCAGAGCGGCAGACTTTGGCCTTGCCGAACGGAATGGTGAAATCGTCGAGCACAGGAACCTCGAAGGATTTACCGTAGAGGATTTCGTTTTCGAGGAAGATCACAGGGTTCGGATCGCGGATCGCCTGTTTCATCAGACCTTTGTAGTCCGCAGCCGAGTAGGGCATGACGACCTTGAGGCCAGGGATTTGCGCATACCATGCAGCGTAGTCCTGCGAGTGCTGTGCGCCCACACGAGCCGCTGCACCGTTCGGGCCACGGAACACCATCGGCGCCCCCATCTGACCGCCCGACATATAGAGCGTCTTAGCTGCAGAGTTGATGATGTGGTCGATGGCCTGCATTGCAAAGTTGAAGGTCATGAATTCGACGATCGGTTTCAGACCGCCGAATGCAGCACCCGTTGCGATCCCTGCAAAGCCGTGTTCGGTGATCGGCGTGTCGATGACGCGCTTAGAGCCAAATTCGTCCAGCATCCCTTGGGAAATTTTGTAGGCACCTTGGTATTCGCCAACTTCTTCACCCATGAGGAACACGTCGGGGTCGCGACGCATTTCTTCGGCCATCGCGTCACGCAGAGCTTCGCGGACGGTTTGGGTTTTCATCGGGGTGCCTTCGGGCCAGTCAGGGGACTGGTCGACCTTTGGTGCCGCAGGCGCGGCTGCCGCAGGGGCAGGGGCCGCTGCAACAGCAGGTGCAGCCTCGGCCGCAGGAGCCGATTGGCCAGCGTCCGCAGGAACCTCTTCGCCGTCTTCAACGAGAACAGCAATCGGGGTGTTCACTTTGACGTTTTCGGTGCCTTCAGCGATCAGGATTTTGCCCATGATGCCTTCGTCGACGGCCTCGAATTCCATCGTTGCTTTGTCGGTTTCGATCTCTGCGATGATGTCACCCGCAGAAATGGTGTCGCCCTCTTTTTTCAGCCATTTGGCCAGAGTGCCTTCTTCCATCGTCGGAGAGAGGGCGGGCATGAGAATTTCGGTTGCCATGAGTAAAGTCCTCCCTCGATCTTACGCGTAAATATCGGTCCACAGCTCATCAAGAGCCGGTTCCGGGCTGGTTTTCGCGAATTCGGCGGACTCGTTCACGATGTCTTTGATTTCCTTGTCGATCTTCTTCAGATCGTCTTCGGAGGCGTGGCTGCCGGTGAGCAACATGGCGCGGATCTGTTCGATCGGGTCACGCTCTTCGCGCATTTTCTGCACTTCTTCGCGGGTCCGGTATTTCGCAGGGTCCGACATGGAGTGGCCACGGTAGCGGTAGGTTTTGACCTCTAGGATGTAGGGGCCTTTGCCTGCGCGACAGTGAGCAACAGCACGCTCGCCAGCTTCTTTGACGGCGAGGACGGACATGCCGTCAACTTCTTCGCCTTTGATGCCGTAAGCTTCGCCGCGACCGTAGAGCGAGGTCGATTTGGTCGAACGAGCAACAGAGGTGCCCATGGCGTATTGGTTGTTTTCGATGACGAAGATCACCGGAAGGTCCCAGAGTTCTGCCATGTTGTAGGTCTCGTAGACCTGACCTTGGTTCGCAGCGCCATCGCCGAAGTACGCGAAGGTGACGTTGTCGTTGCCACGGTATTTGTCCGAGAAAGCAAGACCCGCACCAAGCGGAACCTGAGCGCCAACGATGCCGTGGCCGCCGTAGAAGTGCTTTTCCTTGGAGAACATGTGCATGGAGCCGCCCTTACCTTTGGAGTAGCCACCTTCGCGGCCGGTAAGTTCTGCCATCACACCGTTTGCATCCATGCCACATGCGAGCATGTGACCGTGGTCGCGGTAGGAGGTGACGCGTTTGTCGCCCTCTTTGGTGCAAGCTTCGAGGCCGACGACGACCGCTTCTTGACCGATGTAGAGGTGACAGAAGCCGCCGATAAGACCCATGCCATAAAGCTGGCCGGCCTTTTCTTCGAAGCGGCGGATGAGAAGCATGTCACGGTAGTAGCTCAGCAGCTCTTCCTTGGACACGTTTGCCTGTGCGGCTGGTTTTCTAGCGGCCATAGGTCCTCCGTCCTGTGATGGCGATAGTTTAGTGTTAAACTATCTATACAGGATTGGGATTTATAAAGCGAGTGTCAATATCGGTCAGGGGTGGATAGGTGGGTTGCACCGCGTGCAAGGCAGCGTGAGGCCCCTGTAAACAAAGGGCGAAAAAGGGGCTCTGCCCCCTCGGCTGCGCCTTCACCCCCGGGATATTTGGGGCACAAAGGCAGGATTATCGGGTGATTACGATCTCGTCCGAGCGGACCATGCCGAGCACATCGCGGGCGCGTTCGTCGAGCAGGTCAAGGTCGAGGTAGGTGTCAGAAAGGCGGCGGGTGAGGTTTTGCATATGTGCCACTTCGACATTCAGCGCGTCGAGGTCGGCCTGCAATTCGCGGGCTTGGGCATCGATTTCGGCACGGCGGAACACACCGTATTCGCCCTGCACAGCGGCAAAGGTGAAATAGAGACCCAGGAGGATCAAAACCGTGAAGTAGATAACAGAGCCCATGGCGGGCCGTGCGCTGCGATTCATAACATGCCTCAAAATCACCTCTGACGGGTGTTGACGCTAGATTCGCACATCTGATTCGCTTTGTGAATCCCCCAAAGGGTTATTTCACAAAGTTTTTTCGAGTAGAGTCAGGAAAGAAACAGGGCGCCCGAAGGCGCCCCGATGTGGACTTAACCTGCGACCGAAGCCTCAAAGATCGAGCCCACCGAAGCGGCGAGCATGGCGTCGAATTCCGCGTCGGATTGTTTGGCCGAGAGGCCTTCGGTCAGGCCGCGCGAGAAGGAGGCGATCATGCCTGTCTGTTTCGACAGGAGGTCGTTTGCGTCCTTGCGGGAGTAGCCCCCCGAGAGAGCGACGACTTTCATCACGCGGGGATGATCGACGAGCGGTTTGTAGAAGTTCTCGACCGAAGGGAGCGAGAGTTTCAGCATCACCTGTTTGTCGGCGGGCAGAGCGTCCAACTGGGCGAGAATTTCGTCGCGCAGGATGGCTTCAGCCTCGGCTTTGTCGGCGATGGTGATGTTCACTTCGGGTTCGATGATCGGCATCAGACCGTGCGAAAGAACCTGCATGCCGATTTCAAACTGTTGGGCGACGACGGCTTTGATGCCTTCGGCGTTGGCGGCGTTGATCACAGAGCGTTCCTTGGTGCCAAAGATGCCTTTGGTCACGGCGCGGGCGAGAAGGGTGTCGAGCTCTGGCATCGGTTTCATCAGTTGAACGCCGTTTGCCTCGTCTGCGAGCCCTTTGTCGATTTTCAGGAAAGGCACGACCGATTTTGCATTCCAGAGGAATTCAGCGGTCGGGGTGCCGTCGATGTCGCGGTCCATGGTCATTTCAAAGAGGATTGCGCCGACGATTTTTTCGCCGGTGAAGGACGGGGATTTGATGATCCGCGACCGCATCTGGTGGATCATGTCGAACATCTCGGCGTCGCCGTTGTATTCGCTTTCTTCGACACCGTAGAGGCGCAGGGCCTTGGGGGTCGAACCGCCACTCTGGTCGAGAGCTGCGATAAAGCCTTTGCCTTCGGATACCTTAGCGGCCATCTGCGCGTTCATTACTAAATCCTCGTGAAATATTAAGAATTTTTAAGGCCTTAAACGGCCTGCGCCCCGCTTGTAGGAAAGCGGGGCGCAGGTTGCAAATGTGATAGCGATAACGATTTTTCGGATAACGCTATCAGTTTTCACTTTCTTTCAAAATGCTTCATCCGAGGGCGGCAACGCCAGGCAGAACCTTGCCTTCCATCCATTCAAGGAAGGCACCGCCAGCGGTGGAGATGTAGGTAAAGGCCTCTGCTGCGCCCGCTTTGTTCAGGGCGGCGACGGTGTCACCCCCGCCCGCGACGGAGACGAGTTTGCCAGCCTTGGTCAGCTCTGCCGCTTTTTTCGCGGCGGCGTTGGTGGCGGCATCAAACGGTTCGATTTCAAAGGCACCGAGAGGGCCGTTCCAGATCAGGGTTTCGGCGCGGTCGAGCACTTCGCTGATGTAGGCGACGGTTTCGGGGCCAGCGTCGAGGATCATCGCGTCAGAGGGGACCGACTCTGGCACGACGGTTTCATTGTCAGCGTTGGCTTTGAATTCGCGAGCGACGACAACATCGCGGGGCAGGATGATCTCGCAGCCTGCATCGGCGGCTTTGGCAAGGATATCGCGGGCGGTGTCCGCCAGATCATGTTCGCAGAGCGATTTGCCGACATTGACGCCTTGGGCGGCAAGGAAGGTATTTGCCATACCACCGCCGATGACGAGGTGATCTACTTTGCCAACGAGGTTGCCGAGGAGGTCGAGTTTGGTCGAGACTTTCGCGCCGCCAACAACGGCAACAACGGGACGCACGGGTGAACCGAGGGCTTTTTCCAATGCGCTGAGTTCTTCGGCCATCAGGCGACCGGCGCAGGAGGGCAGGAGGTGCGCGACGCCTTCGGTGGTGGCGTGGGCGCGGTGCGCGGCAGAGAAGGCGTCGTTGCAATAGATATCGCCCAAGGTCGCGAGGTATTGCGCCATCTCTGGGTTGTTCTCTTCTTCCATCGGGGTAAAGCGGGTATTTTCCACCAGAACGATGGTGCCGTGGGTGAGGGCTTTCATCTCGTTTGCGTTCGGGACTTCGACAAAGGTGACGGGCGAACCAAGCGCGGCTTCAAGTGCGGGCAGGGTCACGCGGAGCGACATTTCCGGCACGACTTTACCTTTGGGGCGACCAAAGTGGGCGAGGAGGATCGGAATACCGCCAGCCGCAACGATGTCTTTGACGGTTGGCACGATGCGGTCGATGCGGGTTGTATCGGTCACAACGCCGTTTTCGACGGGGACGTTGATATCCACGCGCACCAGAACGCGTTTTCCTTTGAGGTCCATATCGTCGAGTGTTTTCCAAGCCATCTGCGCCTCCGTCAAATCTTGGGTTGATATCTGATAGCGGTATCCTCGTTATCGCCTTTCAACGCAAGGTCTGGGAGCATCCCTTGGCAAGGACGTGCAAGAGGCTTATGTCAGTGTGCAAAGAACGCGAAATCAAGGAGGTCCCCGTGGCCGATATCAAAGACCCCGAAAACACAGTGATCATCGAGCTCAAAGACGGTCAGGTCGTCATTGAACTGCTGGCGGACGTTGCACCTGCACACACGGCCCGCATGAAAGAGCTTGCACGCGCTGGCAAATACGACGGCGTTGTGTTCCACCGCGTGATCGACGGTTTCATGGCGCAGACCGGTGACGTTGAGCATGGCAACATCGACAGCGATGCCTACAACAAAAACCGCGCGGGCACGGGTGGGTCGGACCTGCCTGATCTGCCTGCAGAGTTTTCGAAATTGCCGCACGACCGTGGCACGCTCGGTGCGGCGCGTTCGATGAACCCGAACTCGGCCAACAGCCAGTTCTTTATCAACTTCAAAGACAACCATTTCCTGAACGGCCAATACACCGTTTACGGTCGTGTGCTGTCGGGCATGGAATTTGTCGACAAGATCGCGCGTGGCGAACCGCCAGTCGATCCCGACAAAATGATCAGCGTGAAAGTGGCAGCAGATGTATAAGCTCGCGTGTGTTCTGACCTTGGTGGCTGGCCCTGCGCTGGCAACGGGGTTGGATGTGACCGTTTCCGGTCAGGCAAACGGCACGTTTCATATCGACCTTCTCGAAGATGTGGCTCCACAGCACGTGGCGCGGATTACAGAGCTGGCGAACCAAGGGCTCTATAATGGCGTGGTGTTCCACCGCGTGATTGACGGTTTCATGGCGCAGACGGGTGACGTTGAGTTTGGCCGCATGGGTGGTGATATGTCGATGGCGGGTATGGGTGGATCGACCCTGCCTGACCTTCCGGCAGAGTTCTCGGCCCTGCCGTTCGACCGTGGTGTTGTCGGTATGGCACGCGCCGCTGATCCGAATTCGGCCAACAGCCAGTTCTTTATCATGTTCCAGCCCGGCTACTTCCTGAACGGCGATTACACCGTTGTGGGCACTGTGACCGAAGGCATGGAGATCGTTGATGCGATCAAGCGCGGTGAAGGTGCAAACGGTGCTGTGATCGGTCAGCCTGACATGATGGCATCGGTGACTGTAACCGAGTGATCGGATCTGAATTGAGAGATTGAGAGCGGGGGCCAGTGGCCCCCGTTTTTATTTGAAGTGATGGGGGCGCTGCCCCCAAACCCCCGGGATATTTGAGGCACAAAGGGGCAATGAAAAAGGCCGCCCGTTTGACGGGGCGGCCTTTGGTATTCGGTGAGGGGCTGATTAGATCAATTTGCCCATCGCGACGGCAGTGTCTGCCATACGGTTCGAGAAGCCCCATTCGTTGTCGTACCATGTCAGGATGCGCACCATAGTGCCGTCCATGACCTTGGTCTGGTCGAGTGCGAAGGTCGACGAATGCGGATCGTGGTTGAAGTCGATCGAAACGTTCGGAAGCGAGGTATAGCCGAGGATACCTTTGAGCGCGCCGTTCGAGGCTTCAACGATGGCTTCGTTGATTTCCGCAACGGTGGTGGCACGAGCGGCCTCAAATGTCAGGTCCACGACCGAGACGTTCGGGGTAGGAACGCGGATCGCAACGCCGTCGAGTTTGCCGTTCAGTTCCGGCAGCACGAGGCCAACGGCCTTGGCCGCGCCTGTCGAGGTTGGGATCATCGACATGGCAGCAGCGCGGGCGCGGTACAGGTCCTTGTGCATGGTGTCCAGCGTCGGCTGGTCGCCCGTGTAGGAGTGGATGGTGGTCATGAAGCCTTTGACGATGCCAACCGTGTCGTTGAGCACTTTGGCAACAGGCGACAGGCAGTTCGTGGTGCAAGACGCGTTCGAGACAACCAGTTGATCCGCGGTGAGCGTGTTGTGGTTCACACCATAAACGATGGTGTTGTCTGCGCCGCTTGATGGGGCAGAGACCAGAACGCGTTTGGAGCCGTTTTCGAGGTGGAACGCTGCTTTTTCACGGTCGGTGAAGATGCCGGTGCATTCCAGCGCAATGTCCACGTCGCCCCAAGGCAAGTCTTTGGGATCGCGGATCGCGGTCACTTTGATCGGGCCGCGACCAACGTCGATGGTGTCCTCTGTGGTGGTCACTTCACCCGGAAAACGACCGTGAACAGAATCGAAGCGGATCAGGTGTGCGTTGGTTTCAACCGGACCCAGATCGTTGATCGCTACAACCTCGATATCGGTGCGGCCGGATTCAACGATTGCGCGCAGGACGTTGCGGCCGATGCGACCGAAACCGTTAATTGCGACTTTGACTGCCATAAGATGTCCTCCAGAACGGGGTAATGTTGGCGCTAACTCTCTCTGTTGGCGCTAACATTGCGATTTCTCGCCAAAGGTCAACAGTGAATAGGGCTAAACCAGCGCAATCAGCGCCAGAATGCCAACCATTCGGTCAGATCAAACAGTTCTTTGAGGATAAACAGGGTGCCCCCGAGGCCGAGAGCCAGATCGATGACGAAACCCGCCACGATCAACGCGAAAAGCGTGTAGGTCGTTGTGCTGTTCATGGCCACGGGTTTACCCCGCAGCCATGACGCTATGCAATTGATTAGTGAATGAGGCGGCCCATTGCGGCAGCAACGTCGGCCATACGTGCCGAGAAGCCCCATTCGTTGTCGTACCATGCCATGACGCGCACCATGCGGCCGACGACTTTGGTCTGGTCGGGAGCAAAGATCGACGATTCAGTGGTGTGGTTGAAGTCGATGGAAACCTTCTGTTCTGCGTCATAGCCCAGAACCATGCCCATGTAACCCTGTGCGGCTTCGCGGACGATTTCGTTCACTTCATCAACGGTGACCGATTTTTCAGCGATGAAGGACAGGTCAACAGCGGATACGTTCGGGGTCGGGACGCGGACAGCGGAACCGTCCAGTTTGCCCTTCATTTCAGGGAGCACTTCACCCAAGGCCTTAGCCGCGCCAGTTGATGTCGGGATCATCGCCATTGCTGCGGCACGCGCGCGGTAGAGGTCTTTGTGACGACGGTCGAGCGTCGGCTGGTCGCCGGTGTAGCTGTGGATCGTGGTCATGATGCCCGATTCAATGCCAATCGCGTCGTTGAGAACCTTTGCCAGCGGAGCAAGGCAGTTGGTGGTGCAAGAGCCGTTCGACACCATGCGGTCGTCAGCCAGCAGTTGGCGGTGGTTGACGCCATAAACAACGGTGCGCTGAACGTTGGTCGCAGGGGCCGAAATCAGAACCTTTTTCGCGCCGCGATCGAGGTGAACAGCCGACTTTTGACCGTCGTTGAAGTTACCAGTGCATTCCAGAACCACGTCGACACCGGACCAATCCAGTTCTTCGGGGTTGTAGGTCGACATCACTTCGATCGGGCCACGGCCCAGATCCATGGTGTTGCCGCTCACTGTGACCGGAGAGCCAAAGCGGCCATGGACGCTGTCATATTTCAGCAGGTGTGCGTTCGTCTCAATCGGGCCAGTGGCGTTGATTTTGACAACTTGCACGTCATTGCGGGCAGCTTCGGTGATGTGGGCGAGGGTGCAGCGGCCAATGCGGCCGAACCCGTTGATGCCGATGGTAACGGTCATGTCGTTTTTCATCCTCTGCAGCGTCAGCGTTTGCAGGGTCTGTACTTGGATGCTGCCTTGCGGCAAAGAAAAATCTGCAATGCATGTAATATGTTAGCGATAAAAGTATGGTTGGTGTTGGGGTTGGCGCTAACGGTTTGCGCCAACAGCGCGGGGTTGTCATACGGTGAGGATAACGATCCAATTGAATTACGAATCTATAGGGGTGTGGGCATGAGTGGATTACTGGCATTGCTCGACGATGTGGCGGGTATCGCCAAAGTCGCGGCAGCGAGCGTCGATGATGTGGCAGCAGCGGCGGCAAAGGCGGGGACGAAAACGGCGGGTGTTTTGATTGACGATGCCGCCGTCACGCCGAGCTATGTGACAGGGTTCAAGCCCGATCGCGAACTGCCGATGATCGGAAAGATCACGCTTGGGTCGCTGAGGAACAAACTGGTGTTCCTGTTGCCCATTGCGCTTTTGCTGTCGAATTTCCTACCGCAAGCGATCACGCCTTTGCTGATGCTGGGCGGGTCGTATCTGTGTTTCGAGGGCGCAGAGAAGGTGTTCCATCATTTCTTCCCGCATGGCGATCATGCCGTCGAAGAGGACATGGATATCCAAGACCCCGCCCACCTCGAAGAAGAGAAGGTCGCAGGGGCGATCAAGACCGACTTTATCCTCTCGGCTGAGATCATGACCATCGCGCTTTCGACGCTTGAGGCGGGCAGTATCTGGATGGAGGCCGCGACCTTGGCCGTCATCGCTGTTGGGATCACGGTTGCGGTCTATGGCACCGTGGCGCTGATCGTGAAGGCCGATGATGTGGGCCTGCACATTGCACAGAACGCGCGTCTGTCGGTGACACGTGCGTTCGGGCGAGGGATCGTTAAGGCGATGCCGCCGCTGCTCAAGGCGCTGTCGTTCATCGGGACCCTCGCAATGCTTTGGGTCGGCGGGAACATCATGATCCACGGGCTGCACGATCTGGGCCTGCACGCGCCGTATGAGGCCATTCATCATCTGGCAGAGGTTGCGTCCCATAGCGTTGGCGTGGCGACGGGTTTTGTCGCGTGGGCGGTGACGGCGGCCTGTGATGGTGTGATTGGGGTGATCTACGGCATGGCGCTGATCCCAGTTGCGACAAAGGTGATCGGGCCACTGATTGGCAAGGTTGCGGGATCATCGGCAGGACACTAACCCAAAGCGACCGAGACAAAAAAAACGCCGCGCAGGATATGCGCGGCGTTCTTATTTTCAGGGATGTGCAGATTAGCCCAAGAGAGCTTTGACTTTTTCTGCAACAGCCTCGGCAGTGATGCCGAATTTTTCGTAGAGCGTTTCTGCCGGAGCGGAAGCACCAAAGCTGTCCATACCAACGAAGCCAGCCTTCTGTTCGCGGCCACGTTCGCCGAGCAGGTATTTGTCCCAGCCCTGACGCACCGCAGCCTCAACCGCCACGCGGACGGGGCCAGCGGGCAGCACTTTTTTGCGGTAGGCTTCGTCCTGCTGGTCAAAGAGTTCCATACAAGGAACGGAGACAACGCGTGTGCCGATGCCAGCCGCTTCGAGGATGTCACGTGCTTTGAGCGCGATTTCGACCTCGGAACCCGTTGCCATCAGGATCGCCTGACGTTTGCCAGCTTCCGCGTCTTTCAGGACATAAGCACCCTGAGCGACGAGGTTCTTTGCTTTGTGTTCGGTGCGAACGGTCGGCAGGTTCTGACGCGACAGGGCGAGAACCGACGGGGTCTTGTCCTGAGTGAGCGCGATTTCCCATGCCTCAGCGGTTTCCACGGTATCTGCAGGACGGAACACGAGGGTGTTCGGGGTCGCGCGTAGCATTGCGAGGTGTTCAACGGGCTGGTGGGTCGGACCGTCTTCGCCCAGACCAATCGAGTCGTGGGTCATGACGTAGACAACAGGCAGGTGCGACAGAGCCGAGAGGCGCATTGCGCCACGGGCGTAGTCGGTGAAGCACATGAACGTGCCGCCGTAAGGACGAACGCCGCCGTGCAGCGCCATGCCGTTCATCGCAGCAGCCATGCCGTGTTCACGGATGCCCCAGTAGACATAACGGCCAGCGCGGTTTTCAGGGTCGAATACGCCCAGATCGCCCGTTTTGGTGTTGTTCGAACCAGTCAAGTCAGCCGAACCCCCAACGGTTTCCGGCATGATCGGGTTCACAGCAGCCAGAACCATTTCCGACGACTTACGAGTCGCAACGGATGGTGCCTTTTCGCTGATCTCTTTTTTCAGAGCGCGGATGGTGGCAGCCAGTTTCTTGGGGGCTTCACCAGCGAGCTGACGGTTGAATTCAGCCTGTTTGTTGGCCGATTGCGCCGCAAAGTTTGCTTCCCATTCTGCACGAGCCGCAGCACCGCGGGCACCGAAGGATTCCCACTGTGCCTTAACGTCTGCCGGGATTTCGAACGAACCCCAGTTGACGCCGTAGTTTGCTTTGGCGGCGGCGAGTTGCTCTTTGTCGGTCAATGCACCGTGACCCTTGGAGGTGTCTTGCGCAGCGTGGCCCAGTGCGATGTGGGTTTTGCATGCGATCATCGACGGACGCGGATCTTTTTTCGCTTCAACGATCGCTGCGTCGATCGCAACAGGATCGTGGCCGTCGATTTCAACGACATGCCAGCCAGAGGCGCGGAAACGTGCGACCTGATCGGTTTTGTCGGACAGCTCTACCGTGCCGTCGATGGTGATGTTGTTGTTGTCCCAGAACACGATCAGGTGCGACAGTTCGTGTTTGCCAGCCAGACCGAGTGCTTCTTGGGAGACGCCTTCCATGAGGCAGCCGTCGCCGGCGATCACGTAGGTGTAGTGATCAACGATCTTTTTGCCGAAACGGGCGCGCTGGATTTCTTCTGCCATCGCGAAACCGACAGAGTTCGAGATACCCTGGCCGAGCGGACCCGTGGTCACTTCAACACCGTCGAGCAGGAAGTTCTCTGGGTGGCCCGCGGTTTTCGCGCCCCACTGACGGAAGTTCTTGATCTCGTCGAGCGATACTTCTGCATAACCTGTGAGGTAGAGCAGGGAGTAGATCAGCATAGAGCCGTGACCTGCCGACAGAATGAAGCGGTCGCGGTTCGGCCAGAGCGGAGCCTTGGGGTCGAAATTCAGGTGCTTTTCGAACAGCACGGTCGCCACATCGGCCATGCCCATCGGCATACCAGAGTGGCCCGAGTTCGCAGCCGTAACGGCATCGAGCGTCAGGGTGCGGATAGCCGCAGCTTTCATCCAGTGATCGGGGTGCGCGGCGCGCAGGGCAGCAATATCCAAGTGTCCGGTCCTTTGCTGTTGGGCGATTGGTTTACAGCGTCATAACAGGGTGTCCTACAAGATCAAGCAGGACCGTTAAGTCATTGGCGATGTTCGTAGGCTGGGCCTTTGCCCTTGGCCTCGATTGACTTAGGCTTTGAGGAATAGATCACGATTCGGGCCTGTCGCGGGGGCAATGGACCCCAACGACGTTACAGAAGCCCTAGGAGGACGCGCAGATGACCGAGATATCAGAGCTTGAAGGGCGCATTTCCGCTGCCCTCGACCGGATTCGCAGCGGCGTTTCTGTCTTAGAAAACAAAGCGGTAGTGTCGGGTGACGCGCCTGTGGCTGCGGCGTCGGATGACGACCGTGTGGCCCAGCTAGAAGCGGATCTGGCGGCGCAAAAGGACGTCAACGCCCAGCTTGAGGAACGCGTTAAGGTGCTCAAAGCCCGTCAGGACAGCGTTATCGCGGACCTGAACAGTGGTGCTGAGCGTGCGAAAGAGCAGCTTCAATCGTTTGAGGCTGACCTCGAAAAATTGCGCGAAGAAAATGCGGTCCTTCGGGATGTGAGCGAAAATCTGCGTAAGGCGGCAGAGGCCGACGGGATTGATGCCGCGATGATCAATCGTGCGATGCAGGCGGAACTGGATGCGCTGCGGGCGCTGCGGGCTGCTGAGGCTGCTGAGGTCGCAACCATTCTGGCCGAACTGAAACCCTTGATCGAGGAGGCGAAATAATGCCGCAAGTCGTGATTAAAATCGGGGGTCGTTCGTTTGAAGTGGCCTGTCAGGAAGGTGAAGAATCGTTCCTGCAATCGGCGGCTGCGTTGCTCGATGCTGAAGCGTCGAGTTTTGCAGCCCAAGCGGGTCGTATGCCTGAATCGCAGCTTCTCCTGATGTCGGGTTTGTTGCTGGCGGATAAGACCGTCGCGATTGAGGACCGTCTGCGCGAGGCCGAGGCCAAGATCGCGGAATTGGAACTTAAAGCGGCGAACCCTAAAGAAGTTGCCGTTCCTGTCGTTCCAACAGCTGTGACCGACACGCTCAAGGAACTCGCTGCGCGAGCCGAAGCGTTGGCGGATGAAGTGGACGACAAACTAAAGGCATAACTCATGCGTATTGCGGCGGCCCTTTTGGCGTTGTTGCCAGCAACAGGGCAGGCCGCAGGGCTGAGCCATTCCATCTATATTTGCGACCGCGAGATCAAATTGGATGTGGTCTACGTGCAGTCCGATGGCCCCGATCAGGCTATCGTGATGGCCGAAGGTCATATCGCGATGCTCTCTGCCGTGCCGAGCTCTGAGGGCAAACGCTATCGCAACTCGCCAGTGGCCTCTGACTATGTCTGGTGGGTCAATGACCGTGAGGCGATGCTGGGTTGGTATGATGCAGCCACGGGCAACGAAGCGGTCGTTTACCAATCCTGTAATCGGGTATCGACGGAATGAAAAAAGGCGCCTCACGGGGCGCCTTTTCCAATAGATCGTTTGCGAGTTACTGGTTCGCAGCGCGGATTTGTTCCGCTTTCTCTTTGTCAAAGGCAACGCCTTCTTTTTCAAAGAGTTCGTCCAGTTCGCCCGACAGGGTCATCTCGGTGATGATGTCGCAACCGCCCACGAACTCGCCTTTGACGTAGAGTTGCGGGATGGTCGGCCAGTCGGAGTATTCTTTGATGCCCTGACGGATTTCTTCGTCAGCCAGAACGTTCACGTCGGCATAGTCCACGCCCATGAAGTTCAGGACGCCAGCAACGCGGGACGAGAACCCACACTGCGGCATGGTTTTTGTGCCTTTCATATAGAGCACAACGTCATTGGAGGTGACGGTTTCTTTGATTTTGTCAGTTGTCGACATGTGTCTTTCCTTAGTCCGGTGCCTTGGTGGTCAGTGCCAAAGCATGCAATTCGCCTTGTGATCCGTCCATTTTGCCCTTGAGCGCCGCGTAGACAGCGCGCTGCTGCTGGACGCGGTTCATATCGCGGAAGCTTTCGTCTTCGACGTAGGCAGCAAAGTGCTGACCGTCGTCGCCCTGAACCTGCACTTTGGCAGCGGGGAATGCTTCGCGGATTAGGCTTTCGATTTCTTCTGCGGTGATCGCCATTCGTGGGCCTCCTGTCTTACCTAAGATGTAGGACGGCGCGGGACGGGCCGCAAGCGATTAGCGGTCGACAAATTTACGCATGTCGCTGAGGAAGGCGTCAAAGGCGGCTTTTTGCTCTGCGGTATCGGCCCAAAGGCGCGAGAGTTTCCGCAATAGCCCTGCACGGCGGGCCTCTAATTCCTGCGGAAGGCTGTAGGTTTCAGCGGCAACCAGCATCGTCATGCGTTCATGGATCGGACGCAGGTTCGCAAAATCGCGCATCATTGCGGGCAAGAGTTCGGGCGCATCGCGCCAGCTTTCGCCGTTGAAGCGCTCTTGGGTGACGCGCTGACCCGCGCCCGCGCAGTCATAGAGCGTGCAGCCCTTGAACCCGCGGGGTTCCAGATCATCGTGAATCGTGCAGAGGTGTTTGCCCAGATTGGGGCAGGGCGTGCCTGCGGCCTTATCAATGGCGAACATCGGGCCTTTGTCCAAGACGAGGCTCACACAGCAGAGCGCTGCGCAGTTCATGCAGTCGGATTTCAGGTCGGGGAGCGTCATCAACGGGCAGAGACGAAAAGGCCCGCTCAGTGGCGGGCCTGATCGGTATTAGTGGATTGCAGTGTAGAACGAGGACCGGAAAATCTCGGTCAGTTCTGCGAGCGGTGCAGACGATCCGCCAAAGCTCACATCCGTGCCGCCGAATTTACCAACGGTCTGCAGGGTCACACCTGCCTGACCTGCGGCGATCATCAGTGCCTCTGCCTTGTCAAAGCTACACGCGATCAGGTAGCGGCCCTGATCCTCACCAAAGAGGGTCGGGGTGTCGGATGCATCGAGCGAGACACCTACGCCAGCGGCTTCGGCCATTTCAAAAGCAGCAAGCGCCAGACCACCGTCAGCAAGGTCGGTGCAAGCGTTGATCAGCGCGCGGTTTGCGCGGATGAAATCGCCATGTGCGGCTTCTGCGGCCAGATCGACATGCGGTGCATCGCCGTCTTCGCGGTTATACACTTCAGCGAGCAGAGCCGACTGACCAAGGTGGCCAGCAGTTTCACCCAAGAGCAGCAGAACATGACCGTCACGCGCGGTGCCGAGGATCGCATCGTTGAGGTTGTCGATCAGACCAACGGCGCAGATGGTCGGTGTCGGAAGGATGCCTTGACCATCGGTTTCATTGTAGAGCGATACGTTGCCCGACACGATCGGGGTGTCGAGCGCGATGCAGGCCTCGCCGATGCCCTGCAGGGCGCCAACGAACTGACCCATGATCTCTGGCTTCTCGGGGTTGCCAAAGTTCAGGTTGTCGGTCGTTGCCAGCGGCTTTGCCCCAACTGCAGAGAGGTTACGGTAGGCTTCGGCAACGGCTTGTTTGCCGCCCTCAACAGGGTTTGCCTTAACGTAGCGCGGGGTCACGTCAGAGGTGAAGGCAACAGCCTTATCGGTGCCGTGGATCCGCACGATGCCAGCGCCCAAGCCCGGTTTGCGAACGGTGTCGCCCATAACTTGGCTGTCGTATTGTTCGTAAACCCACTGTTTGCCAGCGTAGTTCGGGGAGGAAATCAGCGCCTTCAGGCCGTCAATCGCGTCAACGCCTGGAACGTCTGCCATAGGTGCAGCCGCTGGGGTCGGAACCCACGGACGGTCGTATTCAGGGGCCGAGGACGACAGCTCGGAGAGTGGGAGGTCCGCTTTGACCTCATTACCGTGCAGGATGACAAAACGGTCTTCGGCGATGGTTTCACCTACGATTGCGAAATCGAGGTCCCATTTTTCGAACACGGCGCGGGCTTCGGCCTCAAGCTCTGGGTTCAGAACCATGAGCATCCGCTCTTGGGATTCAGAGAGCATCATTTCGTAGGCGGTCATGTTGGGTTCACGCTGGGGAACGCGGTCCAGTTCCAGTTTGATGCCCAAGTGACCTTTGTCGCCCATTTCAACTGCGGAACAGGTGAGGCCAGCCGCGCCCATGTCCTGAATGGAAATCACAGCGCCCGTGCGCATCAGTTCCATGCAAGCTTCCATCAGGCGTTTTTCGGTGAACGGGTCACCAACCTGAACGGTGGGGCGTTTTTCTTCGATCGTGTCGTCGAATTCTGCCGATGCCATGGTCGCACCGCCAACACCGTCACGACCTGTTTTTGCACCGAGGTAAACAACAGGCATGCCGACACCAGACGCCGCCGAGTAGAAGATTTTGTCCGCGTCAGCGAGGCCAGCCGCGAAAGCGTTTACGAGGCAGTTGCCGTTGTAGGCGGGGTGGAAGCGCACTTCGCCACCGACGGTCGGCACGCCGAAACAGTTGCCGTAACCGCCAACGCCCTCAACCACGCCGTTGACGAGCTGTTTGGTTTTCGGGTGATCGGCTGCACCGAACGAGAGCGAGTTCATCGCTGCAATCGGACGGGCGCCCATTGTGAATACGTCGCGGAGGATGCCGCCGACACCCGTTGCCGCACCCTGATAGGGTTCGATGTAGGACGGGTGGTTGTGGCTTTCCATTTTGAACACGATCGCCTGACCGTCGCCGATATCGACAACACCGGCGTTCTCGCCCGGACCGCAGATCACTTGCGGGCCTTTGGTCGGTAGACCGCGGAGCCATTTTTTGGACGACTTATAAGAACAGTGTTCGTTCCACATCGCAGAGAAGATGCCGAGCTCGGTGAATGTCGGCTCTCGTCCGATAATCTCGAGGATACGTTCATACTCATCTGGCTTGAGGCCGTGAGCAGCAATCAGGTCTTCGGTGATTTTCGGATCGTCCATGGTCTTTCCCCGCAGGCTGGAAGTGCCGTCCTATTAGGGCAAGCAGGCTTTGGGGGGAAGGCCCGCAGGTGACGCGAGGGCAAAAAAAATCGCCGGGACGATGCCCGGCGAAGTCCAACAGGGAGGTTGAAGTGATGAGCGTATAAGCATCATCGGCTTCGAAGGCTCAAATAGGCAGCAGTTTGTGAACGATCAAGGAAAAACCCTATCAACTTGAGACATGCCCGTTATGCACTCACGGCATAGCTTTGATTAAGAGGGCGTCTCGTTGTCGCGTATCTTGCGGCGGTGGTTGAATATTTCTTCTTGAACGAAGTCCCGAAAGGCAGAGACGCGTTTCGATTGGCGCAGTTCTTCGGGGTAGGCGAGGAAGACTGGAACCTCACCGGATTCGATTTCTGGCAGCACGCGAACGAGCTGCGGGAAGTCTTCGGTCAGGTAATCGGGCAGCACGCCGACGCCCAAATTCGCCAAAACTGCCTGCAAGGCGCCGAAATAGTTGTTCACGGTGAGCGTGCTGAGGACGTCGTAGCCCAGCAAATGTTGCACCAGTGACGCGCCCGCAGAGACCTGAGCCGAATTCGGGCTCTGGCAAATCAGACGGTGCGCCGAGATTTCTTCGACCGTGGTGAGCGGCGCATGGGTGTCGAGGTAGTCCTGAGTCGCGTAGAGACGCATCCGAATGTTCATCAGGCGTTTGCGGATCAGGTCGGCTTGTGACGGCTCTTTCATGCGGATCGCAACGTCGGCTTCACGCATCGGCAGGTCGAGCACCCGCTCTTCGAGCATGAGGTCGATTTTGAGCTCTGGGTATTTTTCGTAGAGTTTTGGCAAACGCGGTGCGAGCCACATGGTGCCAAAGCCCGTGGTGGTGGTCACTTTCAACTCACCAAACACTTCTTCTTCGCTGTCGCGGATGCGCGCGGCGGCGGCCTCAAGCCGTTTATTCATCGCACGCGTGGCGTCGAACAGCAGTTCGCCTTGTTCGGTCAGGATCAGACCGCGGGCATGGCGGTGGAACAGGGTGGTGTTCAGAGATTCCTCGAGTGAGCGAATTTGACGGCTTACCGCAGATTGGGACAGGTGCAGTGTTTCGCCAGCGTGGGTCAGCGACCCTGCATCCGCAACTGCGTGAAATATACGAAGTTTATCCCAATCCATCTGTCTCTTTACCCGCCTGTTGTACCGCTCACTATGACATGACCATTACTTATCGTCATAGCAGCTATGCAACCTGATAGGCCATGAAAATCATAGGGGTAGAGGCGCTAACGGATAATTTGTAACGGAAATGCGAAATTACGGGCAGTTTGCCCTTCTCTAGTGCCTTTTTGGCGGGCCTCTCGATATATCTTTCTCACTCCGAGGGAATCAGCCGAGACGATCCAAGATGCGCCGTTCCGACCGCCATGTGGCCCGCGATATCAGTTATGCCAGCGCCGTGGCGAACAGAGGGGGACGCGTCCTTGTTCGCACGATGGAAAACGTCACGGGGCGGTTGCGTCTCATTCGGCAGGCCAAAGGGTATGACCGAGAGGTCGCTGAGGGTCGCGATTTTTGGCAGGTGATGGTCGAACGCTATCGGCTGGGTCTGCAGATCACCAAAGGATCGCTGAGTGATATCCCCGCTGAGGGGCCTGTGGTCGTGGTGGCGAACCATCCCTACGGTATCCTTGACGGGATGATGATGGGATTGATCTTGTCCGAACGGCGCGGCGGTGATTTCCGCGTGCTCGCGCATCAGGTGTTTCGCCGTTCTGCCGACCTCGAACGGGTGATCCTGCCGATCAGTTTTGACGAAAGCAAAGAAGGTGCGCGGTTGAACCTTGAAACCCGTGCAGAGGCGATACGTTACCTCAAGCAGGGTGGGGCGATTGGGATTTTCCCTGGGGGCACTGTTTCGACCGCACATCGTGGGTTTGATCGGCCTCTTGACCCGATGTGGCGCAATTTCACCGCCAAGATGGTTGCGAAATCGGGGGCGACTGTGGTGCCGATCTATTTCGATGGGCAGAACAGCCGCCTGTTCCAGCTTGCCAGCCGTTTGCACTACACCCTGCGTATGGGGCTTTTGATCCGCGAGTTTCGCGCTCGCGTCGGATCGAGCGTCAAAGTCGCCGTGGGCGCGCCGATTTCGCCACAGGAACTTGCTCCTTATGCCTCTGACCCCAAAGCGATGATGGATTTCCTGCGGGAACGGACGTATGCATTAAGCGAACGCCCCGACGGGACCAACCGTCTGGGCTTTGAATTCGAGGCGAAATACAGGAAACGCTAATGGCGGTCGGGGTTTTTGATAGTGGTTTGGGTGGGTTAACGGTTCTGGACGCATGCCAGAAGCGCCTGCCTGACGTTCCCTTTGTTTATTTCGGGGATAACGCTCACGCGCCTTATGGTGTGCGGGATGCCGATGACATCTATGATCTGACCACCAAAGCCGTCGCCCGTATGTGGGACGAAGGCTGCGACCTCGTGATTATCGCCTGTAATACGGCCTCTGCGGCGGCTCTGCGTCGGATGCAGGAATCATGGGTGCCGCGTGACAAACGCGTGCTCGGTGTTTTCGTGCCGTTGATCGAAGCGCTGACCGAACGCCAGTGGGGCGATAACTCGCCACCGCGCGAGGTCGAGGTGAAACACGTTGCGCTCTTTGCGACCCCTGCCACCGTGCGGAGCCGTGCATTCCAGCGGGAACTGGCGTTTCGTGCGATTGGCGTGGACGTTGAGGCGCAAGCCTGCGGCGGTGTGGTGGATGCGATAGAGGATGGGGATATGATCCTCGCCGAAGCTCTCGTTCGGAGCCATGTTGAGGCGCTGCAGCGCAAGATGCCCGAACCTGATGCGGCGATCCTTGGCTGTACGCATTACCCGATCATGGAAAAAGAATTCCAAGACGCGCTGGGTCCGAACGTGAAAGTGTTTTCTCAGGCGAACCTCGTTGCGGCGAGCCTTGAGGACTACCTGAAGCGTCGGCCTGAAATGCTGGGGGCAGGGACGGACACTGTCTATCTGACCACGGGCAATCCGTCGAAGGTTTCTGATCGCGCGACACAGTTCTTGCGACGAAAGGTCGAATTCATTTCGGCCTAATTCGGCAAACCCGCCGGTTGCGGTGGGGCTCATCCTTACCTATCTCACTCCTCAAACGGGAGACCCCTATGACTTACAACGTCGCTATTCTTGGCGCTTCTGGCTACACAGGCGCCGAACTCGTGCGGATCATCGCAACGCACCCGAACCTACGGATTGCTGCGCTCTCTGCGGATCGTAAGGCAGGCATGCAGATGTCTGACGTATTCCCGCACCTGCGCCATCTGGACTTACCGACGCTCTGCACGATTGATGAGATCGACTTTGATCAGATCGACCTCGCGTTTGCCGCGCTGCCGCACGGCCTGAGCCAAGCGCTCGTCCGTGATCTGCCAAAAAACGTTAAGGTCGTGGATCTCGGCGCGGATTTCCGTCTGCGTGATCCAGCGGCCTATGAAAAATGGTATGGCGCGCCGCATGTGGCGACCGACCTTCAGAAAGAAGCTGTCTACGGTCTGACCGAGTTCTATCGCGACGACATTAAAAATGCGCGTTTGGTGGCGGGTACGGGCTGTAACGCGGCGACGGTGCAATTTGCGCTGCGTCCGTTGATTTCGGGCGGGTTGATCGACCTCGATGACATCATCTGCGACCTGAAAAACGGTATCTCTGGCGCGGGTCGGAGCCTCAAAGAGAACATGCTCTTTGCAGAGCGGTCGACTGACGTGATGGGCTATAGCCAAGGCGGAAAACACCGTCACTTGGGCGAATTCGATCAGGAATTCAGCTTGTTGGCCGGTCGCCCTGTTGAGATCATATTTACCCCGCATCTGGTGCCCGTGAACCGTGGTATCCTCGCGTCCTGCTATGTGCGCGGCGATGCTCAAGCGATCCATGCGGCGCTGGTGGAACAGTACAAGGATGAGCCGTTCATCGTGGTGCTTCCTTTTGGCGCGGCTCCGTCGATGGGCAATGTGACGGGTTCGAACTATTGTCATATTGGTGTGGTAGGCGACCGCAAGTCCGGACGGGCGATGGTTGTCTCTACGCTTGATAACCTGAACAAAGGGTCGTCGGGTCAGGCTGTGCAGAACGCAAACCTCATGCTGGGGCTGCCTGAAACCGAAGGCCTGCTATTGGCACCGGTATTCCCATGAGTGGTTTGAAAAGCCTGAAAAAGAAACGTCGTATCCAGATCATCGTTCTGGCCTTTGTTGCGCTTGCGCTCTCGGCCGGTCTGATCGGATATGGGTTCCGCGATGGTATCAACTTCTACCGCGATCCGACCGATGTGATCGCGGCACCGCCCCCCGCTAACGAAGTGTTCCGCCTCGGTGGATTGGTCGAAGAGGGGTCATTGGTCCGTGGTGAGAGCGAGACAATCACCTTTAACGTAACGGACGGTGCAGAGGTTATTCCGGTAACCTATACGGGCATCCTGCCTGATCTCTTTGGTGAAAATCAGGGGATGATCGGCACAGGGAAATACGTGAACGGCACCTTTGAAGCCTCTGAAATCCTTGCCAAACACGACGAGGATTACATGCCGAAAGAAGTGCTCGACAGCCTCAAGGATTCGGGTCTCTACGTTGATCCGAACGCTGCTGCAGGCGAGAGTTAACCTTTGTCTCTCATGCTTGGCCTCAATCAAAAAGAGGCCGAGCCATGCAGACTGTCCAAGAGATTGCCAAAGGTATCGTCGCCCGTGAGGGTGGCTATGTAAACGATCCCGCCGACCCCGGTGGTCCCACGAAACACGGTGTTACCCTTGCCACGTTGCAACGCTTGCGGCGTGATGTGACTGGGGACGGGCGCATTGACGACCGCGATGTGCGGGCACTGCGTGAAACGGACGCCGTCGATATCTTCGTCGAACATTACTTCAACCAGCCACGGATCGGCGAATTGCCAGAACCGCTACAGGCGAGCGTGTTCGATATGTATGTGAACGCGGGCGCGGGGGCGGTTCGCATCCTCCAACGACTGTTGTGCGATATGCGGATACCTGTTGCGATTGACGGGGTTTTGGGGCCGCAGACGATTTCGGCTGCACATCGCGGGTATGATGCCGCACCTGATCATATCGTCGATGCCTATGGGATCGCACGGCGCAATTACTACTACGCTTTGGCCGACGGTCGCCCGTCGCTGCGCAAATTCGCAACCCGTCGGGATGGTGGCAAAGGCGGCTGGATTCTCCGCGCCGAAGCCTTTGTCAGCCCTCGTTATCACCTCTCGGATGAGGCGCATAAGGCGCGGGTGTCGGCATGGGGGTAATCGCACGCATCATGGACGCTCTGTTCGGAAGTGGTCGCAACATCGTCGCGGAAACCGTTGGAATATTTTCAGAAAACACAGAGGCAGGCGCGGTGCGCGATGCCTCGGCCAAGGCTCAGGCGCGCGACCAGTTCGCCGCAGAGTTCAGGGGGGACCGCAAGGGACTGTTTGATCGGGTGATAGACGGGCTCAACCGTCTGCCCCGTCCCTTGTTGGCATTCGGAACGCTGGGGCTGTTCGTTATGGCGATGGTTGATCCGATCTGGTTTGCGGGTCGGATGCAGGGGATCGCGCTGGTGCCAGAGCCGCTCTGGTGGTTGATGGGCGCGATTGTGTCTTTCTATTTCGGCGCCCGCCATCAGGCCAAAGCGCAGGATTTCCAGCAGTCTGTGGCCGATACCGCCGCCCAAGCCGCCGTTGTGACCTCGCGGGTCAAGGCGATCGAAGCACTCGGCGCGGGGGCCACGTTTTCGGTTCCTGCGGCAGAGCCGAACCCCGCGTTAGAGGACTGGAGGGCAGATCATGACCGATGAATGGGCGCAGCTTGTGGACCAGCGGATCGCACGGTTGGAGACGTCAAACGCCGTGGACGAAGTGGTCCGCGCAACGGTGGACTCTCGCCTTCATGCCATTGAAGACATGCTGAAATGGCTGATCCGTCTGGTGATGGGCGGGTTGATTATGGCGATGGTGGCCTATGTAGTCGCAGGGGGAATGGCCTTGTCGGTTTAGCCCTGCGTCAAGGTGAACCAGAAGAAACCACGCCCAATCGCCCCGTTGTGATTGGGATGATCGCCCGAATACGTTAGAAAGATCGCATGATTACTGAACTCGGACACTTTGCCCTGATTCTGGGCTTTGGCATCGCTATCATCCAGATGGTGATCCCTATGATCGGCGCCCAAAAGGGCTGGCGTAACTGGATGGCGGTCGCGGACCCCGCGGCCACCTCGCAACTGATCCTTGTAGGCTTTAGTTTTGCGGCCCTGACCTATGCGTTTGTCACCTCTGACTTTTCGCTGAAACTGGTCACGATGAACTCTCACAGTGACAAACCGATGCTGTACAAAGTGTCGGGCGTTTGGGGCAACCACGAGGGGTCGATGCTCTTGTGGCTGTTGATCCTGACCCTATTCGGCGCCTGTGCGAGCTGGTTTGGCGGCAACCTTCCCGACACGCTCAAGGCGCGGGTGCTGGCGGTTCAGTCGACGATTTCGGTCGCGTTCTATGCCTTTATCATCTTTACCTCGAACCCGTTTCTGCGGCTTCAGGTGCCCCCCTTCAACGGTCAAGACCTCAACCCGCTGCTTCAGGACCCTGGTTTGGCGTTCCACCCGCCGTTCCTCTACCTCGGCTATGTGGGCCTCTCGATGGCGTTCTCTTTTGCGGTGGCCGCTCTGATCGAAGGTCGTGTCGACGCGGCGTGGGCGCGTTGGGTGCGTCCGTGGACGCTGGCCGCGTGGATTTTCCTGACCATCGGGATCGGCCTTGGGTCGTGGTGGGCTTATTACGAACTGGGCTGGGGCGGGTTCTGGTTCTGGGACCCTGTTGAAAACGCATCCTTTATGCCGTGGCTTCTGGCCGCTGCGCTGTTGCATTCGGCTATCGTGACCGAGAAACGTGAAAGCCTGAAAAGCTGGACGATCCTTCTGGCGATCCTTGCGTTCGGCTTCTCGCTCTTGGGAACGTTCCTTGTGCGGTCTGGCGTCATTACCTCGGTTCACGCTTTTGCCAACGATCCAGAGCGTGGGGTGTTTATCCTCGGCATTCTGTTTGTCTTTGTCGGTGGGGCGCTGACCCTGTTTTCATTCCGCGCGGGTAGCCTAGAGGCCAAGGGCGTGTTCTCTCTCGTTAGCCGTGAAAGCGCGCTAGTGATGAACAATATCCTCCTCGCGGTGTCGGCGTTCGTGGTCTTTGTGGGCACGCTCTGGCCGCTGGTGGCTGAAATGACGACAGGGCGGACGCTATCGGTCGGTGCACCGTTCTTTAACGCGGCCTTCACGCCGTTCTTTGTCGCGCTTGCCGTGATCCTGCCGCCGGGTGCGGTTCTCGCGTGGAAACGCGGATCGGTCGCCAAAGCGATGAAACCGATGTGGGCGGTGTTGATCCTTGCCGTGGCCTTGGGTGGTTTGGCCTTTGCGATGCAGACGGGCAATTCCGCGATGGGGCCGATTGGCGTGATCTTGGGCGCGTGGGTCGTGTTCGGTGCGATGATGGACCTATGGCAGCGGGCAGGGCAGGCGTCTGTGTCCGACCGTCTGCGCCGTATCCGCAATCTGCCACGTGCCGATTGGGGCAAGTTCACGGCGCACTCTGGCCTTGGCATCACGATGTTCGCAATCGCGACGCTCATGGCTTGGGAGCAGGAAGACATCCGCACGCTCGCCATTGGTGAATCCTTTACCATCGACAAATGGGAGCTGACCTTGGACGCGGTGGACCGTGTTGAGGGGCCGAACTTCCTGAGTCAAATGGGAACCTTTACCGTCAAAGAAAACGGAGAGTTCCTGACCACCCTTCACCCAGAAAAACGGTTCTACCAAGTCGCGGCGATGCCGACGACCGAAGCGGGTATTCGCAACGGCGTGTTTGAGGACATCTATGTCGTCATCGGTGATCCGCAGGACGACGGTGGCTGGGCGGTGCGCACCTACATCAAACCCTTTGCCAACTGGATTTGGGCAGGGTCGTTGCTGATGGCCTTGGGCGGTGCAATTTCACTCTCCGATCGTCGTTTGCGCGTCGCCGCAGGTGGTGCGAAATCAAAGGCGAAAGCGAATATGGTGGCGGCAGAATGAAACGGCTCTTGCTAGCAGCTCTGCTGACGCTCTCGACGCCTGTGATGGCGGTGCAACCTGATGAGGTGCTCGACGATCAGGTGCTGGAGACACGTGCGCGCGACATTTCAAAAGGGCTGCGCTGTCCTGTTTGCCAGAACGAAAACATCGACGATTCCAACTCTGCCATCAGCCGCGAACTGCGGCTTTTGGTGCGGGATCGTTTGATTGAGGGCGACACGAACGAAGAGGTCGTGGATTTCATCGTGGCCCGCTACGGTGAATATGTGCTGCTCGAACCCACGAAAGATGGGTTTAACATGATCCTATGGGTCGCCCCCCTTGGGATGCTGTTGCTCGCGCTTGGTGCTGGCTTTGCCACGGTGCGGCGCAAGGGAACGGCATCTTCCGATGCTCTGACGGACGCAGAAAAAGCGCGTCTTGAGGAAATAATGAAGTCGTGACGCACGGTTTTGCTTTTCTGCATCTCGGGCATTGCTAGTCTCTGCCCGAGACACAGAGGAGCCCTCATGGATTATTCCGCCATCACGCTGGACATCACCGATAATATCGCGGTGATCACCCTGAACCGCCCTGACAAAATGAACGCCCTGAACGCGCAGATGCGTGCAGAGGTTACCCATGCGATCAAGGATGCTGAAACCCGTGCGCGGGTGATCGTGCTGACCGGCGCGGGGGCTGCGTTCTGTTCGGGTCAGGATTTGGGCGACGGTGGCAATGCGGCGAACCTCGACCTCGCGCGGGTGCTGCGCGACGAATATGTGCCGATGCTGAACGCGATGTATGATTGCCCTGTGCCTGTGATCGCTGCGGTAAATGGCGGTGCTGTTGGGGCAGGGGCGAACCTTGCGCTGGGGGCTGACGTGGTGATCGCGGCTGACAACGCATATTTCATGCAGGCGTTTTCAAAGATTGCATTGATCCCCGATGCGGGCGGAACATGGTTGCTGCCGCGTCAGGTCGGTATGGCCAAGGCGATGGGCATGGCAATGTTTGCGGACAAGATCACCGCGCAGCAGGCCTCTGACTGGGGCATGATCTATGAGGCGGTGCCTGCGGAGGGGTTTGAGGCGCATTGGCGTGCGCGTGCGGCGCACCTCGCCAGCGGTCCGACAGAGACCTACCGCCACCTGAAAGAAGCGCTGCGCGCAAGCCAGTCGAACACGCTGGCGGAGCAGTTGGATGTTGAGGCGCGTCTGCAGGGGAAATGTGGTAAGACCCGCGATTTCCGCGAAGGGGTCGTGGCCTTCCTTGAAAAACGTCCCGCGAAATTCGAAGGGCGTTAACGAAAAACGGGCCGTCATTCGGCGGCCCGATCGTCACAGAAAAAGGCCACCCGATTGGGTGGCCTTTTGTGTTTTTAGCGTTCTTCGGCTGGAACGTATTTGCGGAGCGTTTCGCCGAGGAACAACTGGCGCGGACGGCCAATTTTCATCTGCGGATCGCCCAGCTGTTCTTTCCACTGCGAAATCCAACCAACGGTGCGCGACAGCGCAAAGATCGGTGTGAACATCGAGGTCGGGAAGCCCATCGCTTCGAGGATGATGCCCGAGTAGAAGTCGACGTTCGGGAACAGTTTCTTCTCGATGAAGTATGGGTCGTTCAGCGCGATGTGTTCCAGTTCTTTGGCAACCTGCAGGAGCGGGTTGTTTTCAACGCCGAGGAGTTCCAGAACTTCGTCTGCGGACTGTTTCATAACGGTCGCGCGTGGGTCCATGTTTTTGTAAACGCGGTGGCCAAAGCCCATCAGACGGAACGGATCGTTCTTGTCTTTTGCACGTGCGATAAACTCAGGAATGCGGTCAACGGTGCCGATTTCCTTGAGCATTTCGAGACATGCTTGGTTTGCGCCGCCGTGTGCCGGACCCCAGAGACATGCGATGCCTGCTGCGATACATGCGAACGGGTTTGCACCCGAGGACGATGCGAGACGCACGGTCGAGGTCGATGCGTTCTGTTCGTGGTCAGCGTGCAGGGTAAAGATACGGTCCATTGCGCGAGCAAGGATCGGGTCAACCTTGTATTCTTCCGCAGGCACAGAGAAGCACATGTGGATGAAGTTCGCCGCATAGTCGAGGTCGTTGCGCGGATATACGAACGGCTGGCCGATCGAATATTTATACGCCATTGCAGCGATGGTCGGCATTTTCGCGATTAGACGATGAGACGCGATTTCACGCTGACGTTCGTCGTTCACATCGGTCGAGTCGTGGTAGAACGCAGACATCGCGCCAACAACGCCCACCATGGTCGCCATCGGGTGGCTGTCACGACGGAAGCCACGGAAGAACATGTGCATCTGTTCGTGGATCATCGTGTGACGGGTGATCGTGGTCTCGAACTTTTCCAGCTCTTCTTTGGACGGCAGGTTACCGTAGAGCAGGAGGTAGCACACTTCGAGGTAGTGCGAGTTCTCGGCCAGATCCTCGATCGAGTAACCGCGGTGCTGCAGTTCACCTTTGTCACCGTCGATATAGGTGATGGTGGAGTCGCACGACGCGGTCGATGTGAAGCCTGGGTCGTAGGTGAACACGCCGGCCTGACCGTAGAGTTTGCGGATGTCGATGACGTCCGGACCTTGGGTTGGCGACAGGATCGGCAACTCATAAGAGGTCCCGTCGATTGTCAGTGTGGCGTTTCTAGTGTTCTCGGCCATTCTCTTTCCCCTGTTTAGGAGCTCGGCGCGCGTGTCGCGCCGAGACGTTGGTCGTAATCCCAGTATATAACGACGTTAAGTAAACGTCGTGTTAGGCGGTCACATCTTTCAGACGTGCAACAGTTTCGTCCCGCCCCAGGACAAGCATCATATCAAAAACACTAGGGGTTACTGCGCGGCCTGCGAGAGCCGACCGAAGCGGCGCGGCAAGTTTGCCCAGCTTCGTGTCGTTTGCTTCTGCGACTGCTGCGACGATCCCCTCCAGCGTGTCTCGATCCCAGCTAGCATTTTGCAACTGCGGCGTCAATTCTGACAGTATACCACGGGATACAGGATCGAGAGCCTTTTCCGCTTTTTCATCCATATCCAGAGGGCGCGATGCCATGATAAAGTGTGCTTTTTCAAGGAGTTCTGGGAAAGTCTTTGCCCGTTCCTTGAGGCAGTACATACCTCGCGTCATTGCGTCGCGTTGGTCGTCTGTCAGTGGGTTTGCCCCTGTGGAGGCCAAAAATGCCTCGAGTTCATGCAGCAGTGCGGCATCGTTAGCGTTAGCAATGTGCTGACCGCAGAGGTTCTCGAGTTTTTTGAAGTCAAACCGTGACGGGGATTTGCCGATTCCATTGAAATCGAACCACTCCATCGCCTGAGCGTCGGTAAAGAATTCGTCGTCGCCGTGGCTCCACCCCAGACGTGCGAGGTAGTTGCGCATGCCAGCGGCAGGGTAACCCATGGTCTGATATTCATCGACGCCCGTTGCGCCGTGGCGTTTCGACAGTTTCTTACCATCTGGGCCAAAGATCAGCGGGATGTGCGCGTAAACAGGAAGCGGCCAGCCCATTGCGGTGTAGACCAGCATCTGGCGGGCCGCGTTGTTGAGGTGGTCGTCGCCACGGATCACATGGGTCACACCCATATCGTGGTCATCGACCACAACGGCCAGCATATAGGTCGGGGTGCCATCCGAGCGAAGCACGATCATATCGTCGAGCTGGTCGTTGCGGATCGTCACGTCGCCTTGGACCTGATCGTGGATCACAGTGGTGCCCTCAAGCGGAGCCTTCACACGGATCACATAAGGCGCATCAGGGTGGGTGGATGGATCAGCATCACGCCATGGGCTGCGATAGAGGGTCGATTTGCCCTCGGCCTTGGCCGCGTCGCGGAAGGCCTGAATTTCGTCTTGGCTCGCGAAGCATTTATACGCGTGACCAGAAGCCAGCATTTCATGCGCAACTTCAGCATGACGGTCCGCGCGTTCAAACTGGCTGATCGCGTCGCCGTCGTAATCAAGGCCCAGCCACTCCATCCCCTTGAGGATCGCCTCGGTCGCTTCGGGCGTGGAGCGTTCACGGTCGGTGTCTTCGATCCGCAGCAGGAATTTCCCACCCCGTCCACGGGCATAGAGCCAGCTGAACAGCGCAGTGCGGGCGGTTCCGATGTGCATGTATCCGGTCGGAGACGGCGCGATGCGGGTGACGACGGGCGTTTGGGACATGGGCAATTTAACCTTTCGCTAACCATGGTCGGCTCAAGTGAAGGGGATATAGGCCGGACGGGGGCAGGACAAGTGCGCGTGATGGGATGGATGAGGGCAAACCTCGCGTTACAGCGTGGACATTCCGTTAACTGGGTGACCGTCGGTCTGGGCATTGGCGTCGCGGGATATTTCGCGGCAAGGTCTGAACCGAGCTTGGCTCACTGGGCGATTGTCTGTGGCGGGATCGGCTTGTCGGGTGTTTTAGCTGTGGTCTGGCGTGGCGCGCGGGTCGTGTGGATAGGTATAGCCCTGATTTTGTTTGGCTTTCTGATCGCAGGCGTTCGGGCGAATGCGGTCGCTGCCCCGCAATTGGGGTTCCGCTACTACGGTCCGATTGAAGGGCGTATCGTGCAAATCGACCGATCGCAGTCCGATGCCGTACGTTTGACGCTCGATCATGTTGTGTTGGAAAACCTTGCGCCAGACCGAACGCCCGCCCGTATCAGGGTGTCGCTGCATGGTAATCAGGGGTGGATTGACCCCGTTCCGGGGCTGGTTGTGATCCTCACGGGGCACCTCTCGCCGCCCTCTGGTCCGGTCGAGCCGGGGGGATTCGATTTCCGTCTCTCGGCGTGGTTCGATCAGTTGGGCGCGGTCGGCTACACGCGGACGCCCGTTTTGGCGCTGGATGATGACCCGAGCGGGCTAGCTATTGACGTGCTGCGAATGAGGGTCGGCGACCATATCCGGTCTCGGCTCACGGGCGATAGCGGGGCCTTTGCAGCGGCGATCCTCACGGGCGACAGGTCGTCCATTGATGCGGAAGTCGTCGAGGGGCTGCGGGCCACGAACCTCGCGCATTTGTTGGCCATTTCGGGGTTGCATATGGGGCTGCTGACGGGAGTGGTTTTTGCTGCGATGCGCATGGGGGCGGCTCTTTGGCCTGCTGTGGCTTTGCGTCTTCCCGTAAAGAAAATTGCAGCCGTTGCCGCGCTCTGCGTTGGGGCGTTTTATCTGCTGCTGTCTGGGCGGGCGGTCGCGACAGAGCGGGCGTTCATCATGATTGCGGTGATGTTCGTGGCGGTCTTACTCGACCGTCGGGCCGTGACATTGCGGGCGGTGGCGTTTGCCGCGACGATCGTCATCCTGACCCGTCCAGAGGAAATCGCAGGCCCCGGTTTCCAGATGTCCTTTGCTGCGACAACCGCGCTGGTCGCAGTCTTCGGCGCCATGCGCGGGCGCGGGTATCTTCTGCCTCGGGCCTTGCGCGGTGTCGGTGCGGTGTTTCTGTCGTCTTTGGTGGCGGGGCTGGCAACGGCGCCGTTCTCAGCCGCCCATTTTAACCAATTTTCGCACTACGGATTGATTGCGAACCTCATGGCGGTGCCCGTGATGGGGATCGTCGTTATGCCTGCGGTGGTGCTGACAGTCGTGCTGACTCCGTTCGGGCTCGACTGGATCGGGTTGTGGCTGATGGAGCAGGGGATCGGCTGGATCCTCTGGGTGTCCGCAACGGTGGCAGGGTGGCCTAATGCGGTGGGCTATGTGGTCAGTCCGCCGCCCCTTGTTTTGCCAGTGTTGGCGTTCGGTGCGGTCTTTGTGGTGCTTTGGCAAGGACACTTGCGGTGGGGTGGGGTCGTGCCAGTGGTGATCAGTTTGGCGCTGTGGTCGGGGGGCGAACGACCTGCCTTGCTCGTCTCGGACACGGGCGGATTGCTGGGCGTGATGACGGACAACGGGCGGAGCCTTTCGCGGGGAACAGGCGATAGTTTTGCGGCTGAGGCGTGGTTGCGCGACGATGGTGATGGAGTAAGCCAAGAGGTCTCGGCTGCGCGAGGAGGATTCAATGTGGTTGGGCGAACCTATCGGACCGAGGTCGCGGGGTGGGACGTTCTGTTGGTGCGCGGCAAAACCGCGCTCGACCAGTTAGAAGGATGCGATGGGGCTGATATTGTTGTGACGAACCAACGTGATCAGGTGGATCGCCCCTGCGAGGTCTTCGATTTACAGAGGCTTCAGCACAGCGGATCGGTGGCGATTATGCCTGACGGGCAACTAAAAACCGACCGACAGGTGACTGGCGAGCGGCTTTGGAATTCTGGTGGTGGGCGTCAGTAGGTGCGGATCAAACCGACCAGACGGCCCTGAACCTTAACCTGATGATCGTGCAGGATACGAGTTTCATAGGCTGGGTTGGCAGCCTCTAGCGCGATCATCCCATTCTGACGGCGGAACTTTTTCAGCGTGGCTTCGGCGTCTTCGACGAGCGCCACCACGATATCACCGTTCGATGCGGTCTTGGTTTCGCGGATAATCACAATGTCACCGTCATTGATGCCAGCGTCGATCATCGAGTCACCCTTTACCTCGAGCGCGTAATGTTCGCCTTGGCCAATCATGCTCTGCGGGACGGCAACGTTGTGGGAAATTTCCTGAATGGCGGCAATCGGCACGCCAGCAGCGATACGGCCCATGACAGGCAGTTCGAGCGCGCCAACGCTTTCCACCGATTTGGCGGCAGGGGGGATGCTGTCGGGGCGGTCGCCCTCAATCACGCGTGGTTGGAAGCCACCCGATTTCTTTGCCAGCGCATCCGGCAGACGGGTGATTTCGAGCGCACGGGCACGGTGCGCAAGGCGGGTGATATAGCCGCGTTCCTCTAGCCCCGTGATCAGGCGGTGAATGCCCGATTTCGACCGAAGGCCAAGTTCCTCTTTCATCTCGTCAAACGAGGGTGGAACGCCTTCTTTCTGGACGCGAGTGTGAATGAATTCGAGTAGTTGGAGCTGTTTCTTTGTCAGCATGGCTCGTCCCCAATGGCAGCGAATGTTCGCATAGGTTTTGCCATTGTTCTACATGTGTTCTCGTTTTGTGTCAACGGGAACCTGTCAGAGGGCGATGACCTCGACCATCTCTCCTGCCGTGCGGGGGGGATCATTCGGTGGTCGCACGATCAGGCAGTTGGACTGCACGAGGATCGACAAAAGTGAGCTGTCTTGGGACCGCGCCGCCGTGACCGCGCCGTTTTTCAGCGTGCCGCGTTCGTAGTGTTCGCGTGGGCCGTTTTTTCCGAGGTCGGCGGCAAGGCGGACAGGGGTTGTCTCTGGCAAGACCTCGGTCAGACCCTGTAATTTGCGGACCAAGGGGATCAGGAACATGATCCCGCAGACGATGGCAGAGACAGGGTTCCCAGGTAGGCCGAGGTAGGGGCGCCCCTGAAAATCACCTGCGATCAGTGGCTTACCTGGGCGCATGGCGATTTTGTAGAAGGAGCGATTGAGGCCGAGTTCGCCGCCGATCTTGCCCACCAGATCATAATCGCCGACCGATGCGCCGCCGATGGTCACGGCCACATCGTATTGGAACAGGTCCGTCATCGCGGCGCGCAATCCGTCCTCGGTGTCGGGCGCGATGGGGAGGATGATACCTTCGCCGCCTGCATCCTCGACCATTGCCTTGAGCGCATAGACGTTTGACGCGATAATTTGGTCGTCCGTTGGCGTCTGACCCGGCATCACCAATTCGTCCCCAGTGGCGAGGAAGGCCACGCGCGGTTTTCGCGACACCGACACCGTCGGCACGTTCATCGCCGCCAAAAGCGCGAGATCAGCCGATTTCAGTCGGCGCGGTGCGGAAAGCGTGAAATCCGCCGCGAAATCCACGCCCAGTGGACGGATATTCGGTCCGTCCCCAAGGTTCGGCTGGATCGTGATTGTGTCACCGTCGCGGTGGATATCCTCTTGGATCACCACATGGTCAGCACCCTCTGGCACAGGGGCGCCTGTGAAAATCCGAACGGCCTGACCCGCCTCTAATGTCTGGTTCCAGCCGTGGCCCGCAGCGGATTCACCCACTACGGTAAAACTTGCGCCGATCCGAACTTCGGCGTCCCGAACAGCATAGCCATCCATCGCCGCCGACCGAAACGGAGGCTGCGCCCGCGTCGTCGCCGCAGGCACCACCATCACCCGCCCGTTCGCATCCGCCAACGCCACCTCTTCGGTCGCCATCGGAGTTGCGAGAGCGAGACAAAGAGATTGTGCCTCAGCGACAGAGATCATGCTGTATCCTCAAGCTGTTGTTCTTCCCACTCTGCGTAAGTGGTGTTGGTGCCTTTGAGTTTCCAACTTTTCGGGCCATTGGTCGATCTGCCTGTGCAGATGGCCGCAGCGGCTGATGGGCTGGAAAATGCGTAGTCGGATAAGAGTTCGGCGTTGTCGCCTTCAACGCCGATGATGCCTTTTGCGACGAGCTCATCATGGATCACAAAGTAATGCGTTTTCTTTTTCCGATCCCCAGCCCAAGTCGGGCGAACCTTTGATCCCGCTTGAACGACCATTTCGCCGTCGATGAGTTTTGCGAAGGCATGAACATTGTTCTTTGGGACGGACAGTTCGAACGTTGGGTGACCGTTGCCGCGCTGAACGTTCACCTCTGATTGGTTTTGCTTGGACCGTTTCTTGCTCAGGAACATATCGACGCGGATCGCGGGCAGGACCATCATGAGCGTCTCAAGGAACGCTTCCATATTCGCAACAGAGGCTTCAGAGAGGCTGCTGCGGGGTGGTGTGTTGCCGTTCTCGAGGCTGATGGCACCGACATCGCGAGCGATTTCGACCAATCGGGATTCCAGATATTTTACATGCGCTTTGTGAAGCTTATTTGATGAGGTGGTGATGATAACCGCCGTTTCCCACCAGTCCTTTTTCTGAACGTGGTCTTTGAGGCGCGACCGAACCTCTTCGCCTTCTCCGATATAGGCAAAGGGTGATCCGGCCTTTTCACCGAGTAGCACATAGACACCAGTATGTTCCGCCTCGGGGCGGGCTAGGGCTTCTTTAATCTGGGTGCGCGGAAACCGGAGAACATGGCCGGTCCAATCAAACACCTCTGCGGTCAACATCCCGTCTGGGCGACCATCCACAAAAAACAGCTCAAGAGAGCGACCACTGATACTCATTTCACCTCATAACGCCCTGATTTTCCGCCGTCTTTTAGGGTGACTTTGATGCCGCCGATGACCATGTCTTTTTGGACGGCTTTCACCATGTCGTGGACTGTGAGGGCGGCGGTGGAAACGGCGGTGAGGGCTTCCATTTCGACGCCGGTTTGGCCTGTGGTTTTGACCGTGGCGGAAATGCGGATACCGGGGAGGTCGGCGTCGGGGGTGAGGTCGACGGCAACTTTGGTGATGGGCAGGGGGTGGCAGAGCGGGATCAGATCGGATGTCTTTTTCGAGCCCATGATCCCAGCTAGGCGGGCGATGCCCAGAACATCACCTTTTTCGGCGCGTCCCTCAACCACGAGGGCGAGGGTTTCGGGGGACATAGTGATGTAACCTTCGGCCACGGCGATGCGGGATGTCACGGCCTTGTCCGAGACATCGACCATATGCGCCTTACCGCTGTCGTCGAAATGGGTGAGGCCAGACATCACATCCCCCCCGAACGGAGCGGATTGGCGAGGAGGGTGCGGGTGGCCTCTTCGACGTTGTCCTGACGCATCAGGCTTTCGCCAATGAGGAAGGTCCGCGCCCCATAGCGGGCCATTTCGGCGAGGTCGGCAGGGGTGAAGAGGCCGCTTTCGCAGACGATGGTGCGATCCTCTGGCACCATGCGCGCAAGGGTGCGGGTGGTGTCGAGCGTTGTCTCAAAGGTTTTGAGGTTGCGGTTGTTGATCCCCATGAGCGGCGATTTCAAACGGCTCGCCCGTTCGAGTTCTTCGGCATCGTGCACTTCGAGGAGGACATCCATGCCCCAGTGAAAGGCTGCATCCTCTAGCTCTTGGGCTTGTGCGTCAGAGACAGAGGCGAGGATGATCAGGATACAGTCGGCATTCAAGGCGCGGGCCTCTGCCACCTGATAGGTGTCATACATGAAGTCCTTGCGGAGTGCGGGCAGGTTGGTCGCCTCGCGTGCGGCCACGAGGTATTCATCTGCACCTTGGAACGATGGGCCGTCGGTTAGGACCGAAAGACAGGTCGCGCCGCCGGCCTCGTACGCTTGGGCCAATGCGGGCGGGTTGAAATCGGCGCGGATCAGGCCCTTGGACGGGCTGGCTTTTTTCACCTCTGCAATCAGGCCATAGCCCGTGCGGGCCGCATCAAGCAGACGATCAGCAAAGCCACGGGTGGGCGAAGCGTTGCGGGCGCGTTCCTCGATCACAGAGAGCGGGGTGGCCTGTTTGCAGGCCTCGATGTGTTCGAGTTTGTAGGCCTTGATTTTATCTAGGACGTGCATGGATCAGGCCTCTTGGGTAACTTTGGATAGCATCTTGATCGCGGCCATGGCGCGGCCCGATGCGATGCTTTCTTTTGCGATTTCAACACCTTCGGTGAGGGAGGTCGCGCGATCCGCAACGACCAGCGCGGCGGCAGCGTTCAACAGAACCGCATCACGGTAAGCGCCTTCAGCACCCTCCATCAGAGCCAAGAGCGCCTTGGCGTTTTCTTCGGGCGTGCCGCCGAGGATGTTGGCGAGCCTATGGACTGGCAGGCCTGCGTCCTCTGGGTGAATTTCGCGGCCCGTGACCTCATCATTTTCCAGAACGGCAACAGAGGTCACGCCCGTGATCGAGATTTCGTCCATGCCGTCGTGACCGTGGACCAGCCATGCTTTTTCGGACCCGAGTTCTTGGAGCGTTTCAGCCATCGGGAAAATCAGGTCAGGGGCAAAGGCGCCCGTAAGCTGACGTTTCACACCTGCAGGGTTGGTGAGAGGGCCAAGAATGTTAAAGATCGTCTTGCAACCGAGTTCCTGACGGACGGGCATCACGTGTTTCATCGCGGGGTGGTGCATCGGGGCCATCATAAAGGCGATGTTTGCCTCTTGAAGGCCGCGCTCAACAATCTCTGACCCAACCATGACATTAATGCCAAGTTGCCCCAGTGCATCCGCAGCGCCCGATTTGGACGATACATTGCGGTTGCCGTGTTTCGCCACGGGCTGACCTGCGCCAGCGACAACGAATGCGGTCGCGGTCGAGATGTTCAGCGTGCCGAGGCCATCGCCGCCTGTACCGACGATATCCATCGCACCTTCGGGGGCTTTGACGGGAATGCATTTCGACCGCATCGCCGCCGCCGCTGCCGCATATTCCGCGACTGATTCACCACGCGCCCGCATCGCCATCAACAGACCCGCGATTTGGGCGGGGGTGGCATCGCCGTTGAAGAGGATGTCGAACGCCTGACGCGCTTGGGATTTTGACAGCGGACCTTCGGAGGCTGCGTATATCAGCGGCTTCATTGCGTCGCTCATGCGGTCACCTTCATCTTTGCGATATCGAGGAAGTTCTGAAGCAGTTTATGCCCGTGTTCGGATGCGATGCTTTCAGGGTGGAATTGCACGCCTTGGATCGGCAGGTCACGGTGTTGCAGACCCATGATGGTGCCATCCTCAAGCCATGATGTGACCTCTAGGCAATCGGGCAGGGTTTCGCGTTCAACAACGAGCGAATGATAGCGCGTCGCTTCGAACGGGTTCGGCAGGTCTGCGAAAACGCCCTTATTATTATGGTGCATCGTGCCCATTTTACCGTGCACGATTTCGTGGCAGCGCACGACGTTGCCACCAAAGGCTTCGCCTATGGTTTGGTGACCGAGGCAAACACCCATGAGCGGTGTTTTTGTTTCAGCCGCCGCCGTTGTCAGTGCAAGGCAGATCCCCGCCTGAGCCGGATCGCAGGGGCCAGGGGACAACAGGATTGCTTCGGGGTTCATGCCCATCGCGTCCTGAACAGTGAGGGCGTCATTGCGTTTGACGACAACATCGGCGCCCAATTCGCCCAAGTAATGGACTAGGTTGTAGGTGAAGCTGTCGTAGTTATCGATCAAGAGCAACATGGTAGGCCCAACAAGCATTTAGGGGTTTTGCCGACCGTAAAGGTGGCGGTATAGTCGGCGCATACATGATCCTGTATGAGAGGGACCGTCAAGGTCCGCAGGGGAATTTACCGGACTGGGGCGTCACGGGGGCAGATAGGTGTTAAAAGGATTACTTTCAGGCGTTGGAGTAGGCGCATTGGTTGCGGGTGCAGGGCTATCGGTGGTGTCACTGTTGGCGCCATTGCCCGTGCCATCGACGCCTCCGGTCGGGGTGGAAACGCGGTCCGCGCAGATTGAGCCCGTTGCGGTCGAGGTGGAAAGCCCGACTTTGGCTGTAGATGCGACGACCGGCATCCAGATCGAAGCGCCCGATATGTCACCGGGTGTGGCGTTTGAAGTTACCGAACCCACGCCTCCGATTGCGGATACAACACCCGCTGATCGTCCTGATCCGATTGATATTGCGGGCGATATGGCCGTGCCAGAAGCGGAACAATCCGCGGGTGTTGAGGCGACGACTGATGCGCCTGTTTTGCCGACCCCGATGGTCGCCCAGCCTGAAATGCCAACAGGTGAGGCCGATATTGTGGTCAGCACCCAGCCCGCGATTGAAGTGATTGTCGTGCCAGAAGAAGAGCCAGCGCCAGTCGAAGACGCACCCGTTGTGACGGATGTTGCGCCTGAGATGGTGGTGCCTGAGGTGGTTGCGCCCGAGGTGGCGGAACCTGAGCCAGAACCCGAACCGACCCCCGAACCCGAGGCACCGAACGTCGACGCGGCCCCTGTGCCCGGTCTATCTGGTGAACCAGCGAGCGTGATGCCATCCAGCGACAGTGCCGTTGTGATCCGCCGCCCTGCGATCGAAGTCGAAGCCCCACTAGCAGAGCCCAGTGTCAACGCGCTCCTCGTTTATTCGGCCTATTTTACGAATCCTGATGATCTGCCGCTCATGTCGTTTGTGGTGATCGATGATGGGGCATTGCCCAATGGGCCGTTGCTGTTATCGGCTGTGCCATTCCCAGTCACCGTCGCGATTGCTGTGTCTGACCCTGATGCGGCATCGAAAACGGCGGCCTACCGCGAGGCGGGCTATGAGGTCGCGGCGATCCTGACCTTGCCCGCCAATGCCACCGCCCCTGATGCGGCCCAAGTGATGGAGGCCACCTTTGCCGCCATGCCAGAGGCCGCGATGGTTCTCGATATGGGGGATGCAGGTCTGCAATCGAACCGTCAAGCGACCGAGGCCGTTATGGCCCGCCTTGCCGCCGATGGGCGTGGGTTCATCACGGCGGCCAGCGGTCTGAACGCTGCCATTCGCGCTGCCGAAGGGGCTGATGTGCCTGTTGCAACGGTCGAACGTGACCTTGATAGCAATAACCAAACCGCAGCCGTCATTCGCCGCTTTATCGACCGTTCCGCGTTTCAGGCGCGGCAAACGAGCGGCGTTGTGCTTGTCTCGCGTCTGCGGGCGGAAACGCTCAGCGCGCTGACGCTGTGGTCGACGGCCAATCGGGCAGGGCAGGTCGCTTTGGCCCCTGTTTCGGCGATTTTAAAGGACTAACGGGCGGGCCTTCGGGCTATCCCCCAGACGAAACCCACTACAAACGGAACCACCATGACACGTATCGTCCTCTCTAGCGACCACGCCGCAATCGAGCTGCGTCAGGCCATCGCCGCCCATATCACAGCCAAAGGTTATGAGGCCGTCGACATCGGCCCGACCGAGAACGTCAGCACCCATTACCCCGTCCACGGCAAAGCCGCGGCAGAGCGTGTGGCATCGGGCGATTGCGATCTGGGCATTATCCTGTGTGGCACGGGCCAAGGCATCATGATGGCTGCCAATAAGGTCAAAGGCATCCGTTGTGGCGTCTGTTCCGACCAATTTTCGGCTGCGATGATCCGTCAGCACAACAACGCCAACATCCTCTCGATCGGTGCGCGCGTTGTTGGCGAAGGTCTCGCCCTCGCTATCGTAGATGCCTTTCTCGACGCCGAATTCGAAGGCGGCCGCCACGCCACCCGCGTGGACATGATCGAAGAGTAAAAGAGTAACGCGCAGGGGGCTGAGGGGTGCCCTGCGCGTTTTATTTAAGATTGTGTTTTGTGACTTTATGATTAACCTGAGGTGGTGTTTCTTCAGGGTGGTCTATGGAAGTTTTCGTTATATTAGCGCTCATTGTCGGTGGCTTGTATGTGGTGATTACACATAGGCCTGGGGCATCTCCTGTGAAGCCTCAACCGACATTTAAGCCTGACGAAGAGCAAGCACCTCCGCGGCCTACACCATTCGATGCTTCGTCCGCAGTTTCTGAACCGCGGCCGCAAATTATTAAAGGTCTAGCCTACGTGGTCGATGGCGACACCCTTGTTATCAGTCAAAATCAGATACGGCTGTTCGGCGTCGATGCACCTGAATATGGCCACCCTTATGGTAAATCCGCAAAATATAAATTGATGGCACTCTGCAAAGGTGAACAGGTCACTGCAGAAGTGACTGACACTGATAGCCATGGTCGCGAGGTCGCACGTTGTTCGCTTGCCGATGGTCGTGATCTGTCTGCTGAGATGGTGAAACTTGGCCTCGCACTTGATTGGGCCAAGTTTTCTGGCGGGCGGTATGCCCATCTTGAGGTTGAGGGAATTCGTAGAAAGCTATGGCTTGCTGACGCGCGGCAAAAAGGGCGTATGCACGTTTGGGAATAATACGAGGCAAATAAAGCGGCCCGTAAAGCTCAGTAGTCCAACAAAAAACCCCGCTTTCGCGGGGTTCTTTTTTCTCAGCGATTGCCTGATCCCGTGAACCGCGTGGCGTCCTCGGCGGCTTTGCGGATGGCGTTCGATTTGTGGACCGTTTCCATGTATTCGGCGTGGGGGTCGCTGTCGTAGACGACGCCGCCACCTGCTTGGATATAGAGTTTTTCGTCCTTGAGGACCGCAGTCCGTAGGGCGATGCACATGTCCATGTCGCCGTTCGCGCTGAAGTACCCGCAGCCGCCGCCATAGACGCCGCGCTTTTCGGGTTCCAGCTCGTCGATGATCTCCATCGCGCGGACCTTTGGCGCACCAGAGACGGTGCCCGCAGGCATCCCCGCAAAAAACGCAGAGAGCGCGTCTTGGTCCTCGGCCAGTTCACCGACTACGTTCGACACGATGTGCATCACGTGGCTGTAGCGTTCGATGATGAACTGTTCGGTCGGGCGGACGGTGCCGATTTTGGACACCTTGCCCGTATCGTTGCGGCCAAGGTCGAGGAGCATGAGATGCTCTGCCAATTCCTTTTTGTCGGCCAAGAGGTCGAGTTCGTTCGCCTTGTCCTCTTCGGGGGTGGCGCCACGGGGGCGGGTCCCTGCGATGGGGCGAATGGTGACTTCGTTGCCGAACACACGAACGAGGATTTCGGGCGATGCGCCGATGACCTGAAACCCGCCGAAGTTAAAGAAGAACATGAACGGCGAGGGGTTCGTCCGGCGCAACGACCGATAGAGCGCAAAGGGTGGTTCGCGGAACTCTTGGGTCCAGCGTTGGGCGGGCACGACCTGAAAAATGTCACCTGCGCGGATGTAGTCCTTGGCCTTTTCGACCGCAGCCATATAGCCATCTTTGGTAAAGTTCGACGTGGCGGGCGCGGCCTCGTGCGCGGTGCGGAATTCGCGGCTGTCGACAGGGACAGGGCGATCCAAGGCGCGTTGGGCTTCTTTGACGCGTTCGGCGGCTTGGGCAAAGGCAGCCTTGGCCGAGAGGCCAGAGTTCGCCCATGCAGGCGCCACGAGGATCACGTCGCCTTTGACCCCGTCGAGGACAGCAACGACCGACGGGCGCAGCATCATCGCATCGGGCAGGCCGATGGGATCGGGGTTCACGTCGGGCAGGTGTTCGACCAAACGGATCATATCGTAGCCGAGGTAGCCAAAGAGGCCAGCCGCAGCGCCTGGTAGATCGTCAGGTAGATTGATCTTTGATTCCGCAATCAGGTTGCGCAGCGAGGTCAGCGGATCGGCTTCTTCTTCGACAAAGGCGTCGTCATCGTAGCGGGCCGCACGGTTCACACTGGCTGTAGTTCCGTCACAGCGCCAAATCAGATCAGGGTTCATGCCAACGATCGAGTAGCGACCGCGGACTTCGCCCCCCGTTACACTTTCGAGCATGAAAGCATCTTTGCCCGCGCCAGAGAGTTTGAGCATGAGGGACACAGGCGTATCGAGGTCGGCGGCCAGACGGGTGTAGACGATCTGGTTTTCACCAGCGTCATAGCCACGTTGGAAGCTCTCGAAATCGGGGCTGAGGGCCATGGTGCGGTTCCCTTATTGGATCTGAGCGTGGACCGCGTTCACGGCCTCGCGCACAACATTAATGTCGGTCTCACCGCGCAGGGTATTGAGCGTGATCTGCATCGCGTCCTGAGCCACACCGTTCGACAGTTGCGCCGCGAAACGGTCACGCAGGGCGATCACATCTGGGTCCTCAAGGTTCGGTGCGTTCACGGCATCCACACGGGCCAGCACAGCGCCGCCGTCATAGGGCAGGGCAAAGCCATTGCCAGCCTCGGTTTCGAACACGCGGGTCATGAAGCCTTCGGGGGTGTAGTCGAGGAAGGTCTGACGGGTGACGTCAACGTCGATGGTCGGGGCGAGGCCAAATTCACCGAACTGCGACCCGTTGGAGAGGGCGGTTGCCATCTCTTCGGCTTTGGCGAGGATCGCGGCTTGGGTTGTGTCGCGTGTCCATGCGGCTGTCACGTCCTCGAGAACATCCTCAAGAGGCTGGAGCGCAGGCTCTTGGATCGTTTCGACGCGGAGTGCAAAGATACCGCCGTCGGACATTTCGATCAGTTCGGGATAGGCACCGATCTGTGCAGCAGCGGCGGCCTGACGGAATTCAGGGTACGCGGCCATGCCGTCGGTCGAGGCGACTGTCCAGTCAATCGAGCCGAGCTCCATCTGGGTTTGATCGGCAAGGTCCTCAACACGAGCGCCGCCGGCAATAAGGTCTGCCATTTGCTCTGCCGCATCGCCAATCACACGACGGGCACGGTCACGGCCCAGTTCAGCGCGGAGTTCATCGGCCGCGACCTCGAATGGGATCGATTCAGCCTCCAGCACGGCATTGATACGGAACAACGCGGGTCCGATCAGCGACGGCAGCGGGCCAACAACGTCGCCAGAGGCCGCCGCAAAAACAGCAGCGCCCGCTTCGGCCAGTTGCACCTGATCCACATCGCCGAGGTCAACGTCGTCAAGCGTCAGACCACGATCCTCAACCAGTTGGTCAAAATCGGTTTCGCCGGCGGTGATCGCGTCCATGGCGGCTTGGGCAGAGGCCTCATCCGCAAAGCCGAGACGTTCGACCAAGCGACGCTCTGGGCTGTTATAGTCAGCGGTGCGTTGTGCATAGAGGTCACGCAGTGCGGCTTCGTCCACTTCGATCGTTGGCAGCAGCATGTCAGGTGTCAGGGCCGCGTAAACGATGGATTTGGTTTCCAGTGTGGTGAAATCAGCAGGGTGCCCTTCGTGGTAGGCCGCGAGGTCTTCTTCAGTCGGGGCAGGGATCGCATCGGTCAGAGCGGCGTCAGTGACCTGAACCCAAGTGATGTCACGGCGCTCAGCCGCGTAGGTCACGAGCGCGTCGATATATCCAGCGGGAACGGTATAGCCAGCAGTGAGGCCGATTTGCAGCGCGGTTGCGGCCATTTCATCGCGGAGGGACTGTTCGTAATCGCTTTCGCGGGTGCCCATGCGGGACAGAACATCGCGGTAAGCTTCGCGGTCGAAGGTGCCAGAGAAGCCTTGGAAGTTCGGGTTCGACGTTACGCGGTCGCGCAAACGTTGGTCACCGATGGACACGCCCATGTTCGTGGCTTCGTTTTCGAATAGGCGCATGTTGATCATGTCATTGAGAACTTGCTGATCAATGCCGAGCGATTGCGCTTGGGTAAAGCTAAGCGGTTGGCCGATTTGCCCCGAAAAAGTGTCGATCCCGCGGCGCAGTTCCAGCGCGTATTGGTTCAGGGTGATTTCTTTGTCACCGACCGTTGCGAGGGTCGTGGTTCGGCCCGAAAGGCTCGTTGTTCCGAAACCGACAAGGCTGAAGAACAAAAGGCCCAAGATGACCCAGACGCCCAATTTTGTCTTCTTTTCGCGTGCCATCTGCGGCCCCCCTGAAACTGATGTCTTCACCCTGTCAAACAAGGCCTGCAATGAATAGGCGGGCGGGCGATAAGGTGCAAGCGGGGAGCCACGGGAAACCGCCAGGGAACGCGGTTTTTTGAATTGGCGCTGAAATCTGGGAAAATGTATACGTTTGTATAAAAATGGCGCGAAAGTATAGTCTTTCGCGCCTTGAAATGTTCGAAATGTGCAACTTTAACCGATGATTAATCGGTGCCGCGATAGGGTTGGACGTATTGCAGCGCCATATCCCAAGGGAAGAAAATCCATGTATCTTGGCTCACTTCGGTGATGAAGGTGTCCACTTGTGGGCGGCCTTTGGGCTTTGCGTAGACGGTGGCGAAGTGGGCTTTGGGGTACATTTCGCGGACGAGTTCGAGGGTTTTACCGCTGTCCACGAGGTCGTCGATGACGAGGATACCCGTGCCGTCCCCCATGATCTCTGCGTCGGGTGCCTTGAGCACTTGAGCCGAGGATTGGTTCTGGTGGTTGTAAGATTTGACGCTGATCGTGTCGATGGTGCGCACGTCCAATTCACGTGCAATGATCATCGCAGGGGCCATGCCGCCACGGGTGATCGCGACGATGGCTTTCCACGATCCATCTTCTGCCGGACCTTGTCCGTCTAGACGCCATGCCAGCGCACGGCTGTCACGGTGGATTTGATCCCAAGAGACATGGAACCCTTTTTCGTGGGGCAGAAGATCGTTCTTTGCCATTCGGTCAGTCCTTTACGTCAGGGCGATTTTTAGGCCGAGCAGGGCAAGGAGCCCGCCGAACATCCGGTCAACACCGGCCTTTAGTCGCAAATAGGCAGCACGCGCACGGGGCAGAGAAAAGACCCGCGCAACGACGATATACCAGAGTGTTTCATTGGCGAAAACCGCCGCAAGTATGGCAAGACGCCACGGCAACGGCGTGTCATGCGGCACGAGGCCGACAAAAACCGCGCCAAAGAACACAGCGGGCTTTGGGTTAGACGCGAAGGTCAAGAACCCGTAGCGCATCGCAGAGAGGGCAGAGCGGGGTGCTGCGCCAGGTGTCGGCTCTGCTAGCGGGTCGCTCGCGTGTTTCCACATGTTGTAGGCGATCCAAAAGAGGAACGCGGCACCGACCAGTTTCAGGCCGATGAACAACGAGGGGAGAATTTCAAAGAGAAGGGCGAGGCCAGCCATTGCCGCCGTGGCCCAGAGGATCGCACCGAGCCCGAAGCCGAGGGCGAGGGCAGTTGCCACCTTGAACCCATCAGAGGCTGCGGTGCGCACAGCGACGACAAAGCTGGGTCCAGGGGAAATCGCCGCCGCAAGGTGGATCAGAACGATCGACAGAAATGCGGCGGCGGTCATGGTTTACTCTTTGTTCATGTCAGGCGCGTCGACGGCTTTCATGCCGACAACGTGGTAGCCCGCGTCAACGTGGTGGGTTTCGCCCGTCACGCCAGTCGAGAGATCGGACAGAAGGTAGAGCGCGGAACCGCCCACTTCGTCGATCGAAACGTTTTTGCGCAGCGGCGAGTTATATTCGTTCCATTTCAGGATGTAACGGAAGTCACCGATGCCCGATGCGGCCAGCGTTTTGATCGGACCGGCCGAGATTGCGTTTACGCGAATACGGTCTTTGCCCAGATCTTCGGCGAGGTAGCGCACGGAAGCCTCGAGGCCTGCTTTGGCGACGCCCATGACGTTGTAATGCGGCATCACGCGTTCTGCACCATAGTAGGTGAGGGTGAGGCACGAACCGCCGTCGGTCATCATCTTTGCTGCGCGCTGAACTACGGCCGTGAACGAATAAACAGAGATGTCCATCGTCATCAGGAAGTTTTCGCGGGTGGTGTCCACATAGCGGCCACGCAGTTCGTTTTTGTCAGAGAAACCGATGGCGTGGACGATGAAGTCCATCTTGCCCCATTTTTTCTCAAGCTCTGCGAAAAGCGCATCGACCGAGTCCATGTCGGACACGTCGCACGGCAGAACCGTATCAGAGCCGAGTTGTTCTGCGAGCGGGCCAACCCGTTTCAGCAGTGCTTCGCCCTGATAGGAAAAGGCAAGTTCCGCACCAGCGTCTGCGAGTGCCTTGGCGATGCCCCAAGCTATTGATTTGTCATTGGCGAGGCCCATAATTAGCCCGCGCTTGCCCTGCATGAGTTGCGACGACATTGTGTCCCCCTTGCCCCTTTCGCGTTATATCGCTTCGGTGTAGGCGATTGGACCAGTCGCTTCAAGCCTGTGTGAGACGCAACGTCACAGTTGTTGTATCAAAACGCGCTTGTTACGCGCCCCACCTTGTTGATGAGAAGAGGGTATCATGAGTGACCGCACAGGCATTTTCGCAGGCGACGATCCGTTCCAATTGGCACGGGATTGGTTGGCTGAGGCCGAAAAAAGCGAGATCAATGACCCGAACGCTATCGCGCTGTCGACCGTAGACGCAGACGGTTTGCCGAACGCGCGTATGGTGCTTCTCAAAGAGATCGAGGACGACGCCTTTGTGTTCTACACGAACTACACAAGCAAAAAGGCCCAAGAGCTAGAGGGGGCAGGGAAGGCTGCCTTTGTCATGCATTGGAAGTCCCTTCGTCGGCAAATCCGGGTGCGCGGAACCATCGAACGCGAGGACGGACCGCAGGCGGACGAATATTATCATTCGCGATCTCTCAAGAGCCGTTTGGGGGCATGGGCGTCGAAACAATCGCAACCTCTCGATAGTCGGAGCACTCTGATGGCCGAAGTGGCCGTTGTTACCGCTAAAGAGGGAATCAATCCGGCGCGCCCACCGTTCTGGGGTGGGTTTCGTATCACACCGGTCGAGATCGAGTTCTGGGCTGATGGCGCGTTTAGGTTGCATGATCGCTTTAGATGGACACGTGAAGGTGTAAATGCACCTTGGTCGGCGGTCCGTTTGTATCCCTAAGTTGATCAAAATGCCGTTGGTGGGACTTGTTTCTTGCGAACAAAACAGGTCTGCTGACGCGATGAAGCAGCGGCCGGATGGGGGTCCGCGGCGGGATTGAAAGAATGATGACTGACACAATAAATGAACGCCCTGTCAAAGGGCGTGTAAAATGGTTTGATCCTGGCAAAGGCTTTGGCTTTGTCGTGTCAAACGAAGGCGGCGCGGATATTTTGTTGCACGCAAACGTCCTACGCAATTTTGGGCAGAGTTCCGTGGCGGATGGTTCGGATATCGATCTTCTCGTTCAAGAGACGGATCGTGGTCTTCAAGCAACCGAGGTTATCGCGATTGCACCACCTGAGTTGCCAGCTAACGGGAGTATGCTGGCGGATCTGGTGGATGTTGATCCAGAGGTTCTCGATAACACGCCGATTTTACCGGCTCGGGTCAAATGGTTCGACAAAGGTAAGGGATTTGGGTTTGCCAATGTCTTTGGTTCGTCCGAAGATATCTTTGTGCACATCGAAGTTCTGCGCCGGTCTGGCCTTGCTGACCTGCAACCAGGCGAAGCTATCGCCATGAAGAGCATCGACGGGAAGCGCGGGAAACTGGCGGTCGAGGTTCTGATTTGGGAAAGCATTCAGCTAGACGATTAACATCGCTCGTGATTGCAGCGCTAGCCGCCGTGGCCCAACCGGCTGCGGCGGCTTGTTCTTTGGATAAGGTACTGGTCAGGGGTGACTTTGGTCAGGCGCGGTTCACCGTTGAGGTGGCGGATACGGCGGATGAGCGAGCCCAAGGGCTGATGAACGTGCCAGAGATGCCGACGATGGCGGGGATGCTGTTCGTTTACGAGCGCCCGCACCAGGTGGCGTTCTGGATGCACAACACACTGATTCCTCTTGATATGATTTTCGCAGATGAGACGGGCACGATTACCCGCATTCACCCCAATGCGATTCCGCTCGACCGCACGCCAATCGACGGTGGGGCACAGGTTCAGTTCGTTTTAGAGATAAATGGTGGCCTTGCAGGGCGTTTAGGCATGGCTGAAGGCGATGTTTTGCAGCATCCATCCATCGGAGAAAACGCCGCTTTGCCATGTAACTAAGAAAAAGCACGCTTTGGGCTTTTCAATTCCGAAAAGCATCGCTAAACGGTGCGCAGTCGGGGCGTAGCGCAGCCTGGTAGCGCGACGGTTTTGGGTACCGTAGGTCGTAGGTTCGAATCCTATCGCCCCGACCACTTCAGAAAATTGCTGCCGATTAACCATAAGTGTGCAAATTTTGCCGTTTTCGTGCAAATTTGTGTCAAGCGGTTTCGTCAGCTTTCCACACATTTATTGGCAATTTGAAGTTTTTACCAAGAGCGGGCTGCTCTGGTTTCATCGTGTGATGCCTTCGAGACAGGATCAATGGCTGTAAAATAAAGGCGCTTGGTCGACTCAGGCCGCTCACCCTGTTGCTTGGGTGTAGACTTCCAACTGCAGATACAGTCCGTACGATGGCCGCTATCGAGAAGAATCGACCGACGTCAGGTCAGGTCGATTTGAGGCAGGTAATCTGTTGTCTGACCTTTAATTCGGGTCGCAAGTCTTTGTCGCAATGGCCTTCTCGTATACTGACCCAATATCGCGACCTTCTGGACGTAATGGGTGTAGGCCCGCCTTTTCGAGCTTTGTACGGTAGGTCAGTGAGGATCCGCCAAACGTGGACTGTAAGATTTTCGGTGTTGTAAAGGTCTTGTGGAAATTCTCAACGGCTTCTCGAGTTACAACCTCTTGGATCACGCTGGTTTTGGGGTTCCGATGTTTTTCAAGTTTGATGGTGCCTGTCGCAGACAGAGCTTTGAGATGTTGGGTTTCACGAATTCCAATCATGCGGCCGAACTCAGAGAGGCCGACCCATCCTTCGTCTGGTGTTTCAAACAGATGGCCAAGAACTTCGCGCACTTCCGCAAGGTTCAATTGGAACCTCGAAAATCCTCGATCCGCAGGATCCAAATATAGGGGAAGACTTCCGTTTGTGACTGCCTGAACCAGATCTGCGATCGATACGCCTGTTTTGGTCTGCGTCGAGAGCAACGATTGTTAGAGACTTTTACCTGCAGTCGCAGGTTCGGCTCTGGTGTCCAAGTCTTTTATCAGAGGGGCGAGGCCATTGGGAACCCATCTGCGATGTAGCCGAATGACGTTTGACTGGGCCGATATGAAACCGGCAGCGACCAGCGCGTCGAACTCTCTCGGAGAAAGGCCATGACTTTTCCGAATGTGAGTTGCATCCACCCAGTGCCGCATTTGGTCAAAAAGGTCTGTGGCGTCCTTTATTTTAAAGAAGCGACGCATGGCGACACGCGGTGTCGGTTTAATCAGGCCAGCCTCTTCGAGCACCAGAGCAAGAGTGTCGCTGGGAATTCCTATCTCTCGCGCTGCCGTCTCAACCGAACAGACAACCCTGTTTGTGACGGGTTTGCCGTAGACGATATCGCCCTCATCGAATGGCCAGTTAGTGATGGCGACCTCTCGAAGAACGTCTACAAATGGACCAAAGCAGGGGAGGTCAATCGAATTGACAGCTGAAGTGCGGTAGAACAGCCCTCCGAAAATCCCCTTCAGCTCTTTGCTGTGGCTTTCTTCTTTATCAATGAGGTCTTGGAGAGCATCTGCGAAGTGTTCTTTACCCCCTTTGAGGATATTGAAACCAACCAAATGATGATCTGTTTCAATGTCGCCTTTAAAGACGGCTTTCCCCAGCAGCCTGCAAAACGTGGCCGCACTGTAGATCGTCGCGTTTGACAGCCATGTCGGGTCGGCCCCAGTGCTCAATCTGTTGTCGAGCCATCTGTCAAAGTCTGTGACTTCGATTTGAACAATATCGGGGTCCAGCGGAGGGATGCGCTCTGATCATGACAGGACGTTCGCACTTTGCGAGATCAGTACTGCGTTCAAGGGCGCGGAGAGGGACGCAGTAGGGCAACCCCAACAGCGATGAACCACACGATTGCACCGAGGCCAAAGACAGCACCTGCACTGTCACCGAGCGGAGGTAGGATCGTGGCGAGGCCCGCCGCACCGCTGACCGTACCGATCATTGCGATTACGCGACCCAGAGTGCCACTGCGTAACCCCGCAATACTGACCGCCAAAATCCATGCGCCCCCTGCGATCTCGTTACCGCCGCCGAGGCCGAGTTCGACGGCGTGAAGCGTTTGCCAAAGCTCCGCTGCGGCTTCGGGATTGTCTGCAAGTGCATTGGTTTGCTCCACGGCGACATTGGCGATCATGCCAGCGCCAAGGACGAGGGTGGACCAGATCAGGCCAATCGCGCAGGTGAAAGCTGCGGCATCGGGCATCGTTGTGGCGATCCGGCGGTAGAGTGTTACGACCAGCAGCACCAGCGCCAGTGCGTTGACCACATAGATCGTGGTGTTCCAAGCGATCAGCACGCCGGGTTGCTCTGCGATAAAGGCCACGACGGCGGCGGTGTCGACCTGGCTTGTGCCGAACCCGAGCGGGGCAAGCAGGGTAAGGATCAGGGCAAAGCCGACGAGATAAGTTGCGGCGCAGGTGAGGGCGGCGAGGCCACCGAAGGTGCGAAGGGTCATGGTCAATGTCCTTTGGAGTGGTTTGCCGCATCGGCGGCGAGCGTTTCAAAGTGGTCTTGCAGGTGATGGGAACCGAACCGTTTGACACCCACCGCCCACGCAGGGTTGCGCACCAGCGCAGTGACATGGCGACCGCGGCGCGCGTATTCGGCGCAGAGGCAACGCCCGAGTTAGCCCGTAGCTCCGGCAATAAGAACGGTCATAGTGTTCTCCATTCGGTCAGAAGACGGCAACGCGTCGGGCGGCGGTGGCCATTAGGACGCGCGGTGCCCCCCATGGTCATCGTCGGGGCCACCGAAACATGTGCAAGAGCAGGTTCCGAGGTCGCCTTCGGGCCCGAGGCAGAGTGGGCCTCTGCGCTGGGATCAGCCGATCCGGTCCGCCGATCAGCAGATCGTGGAGCTCTGTAAAGCGGGTGTGGGTGCTGTGCATGGTGAACTCCGTCAATTTACGACTGCGTGGCCTCGGCCTCGGAGGCAGTTCAGAACGATTGTCTCGCGGGTCTCACTTGCCTCGCTCACGCCCATTGCCGTTCCTGCCAAGGCGCCCGCGATCGCACCGCCCAAAGCCTCGCCATCGTCGTCGACTTCGCCCAGAACACCGCCAATCCCCGCACCGATGACGGCGGCGGCCACCGTTTCCTGTTGGAGCTGCGTCTGATCACGGGCAAGAGCGCGACACTCTGCTAGGTCGCGTTGGTATTGCGCTGTCGGTGCGCCATCCAGAACTGGCGTCACATCGGTTCCCATCTCAGCACAGGCCCCAAGCAGGGTTGCCAGAGCAAGCGGGGCAATCAGAATAGGTTTCATATCGTATCTCCTTCGACTGTTGTTTCGAGGGAGGGTCTACTGATCCCTGTCTGGTCAGTGCATGACCGCACATATCAAAGAATTGACCGCACGCATCAACGGTCCAACCAAGCGGTCGGACTGAGGCCCGTCCAGCGGCGGAACGCACGGACAAAGGCGGAGGCTTCGGAAAACCCGAGCAAATAGGCCGCTTCGCCGACAGAGACCTTACGCGCGCTGAGATAGTCCATCGCCATGCGGCGGCGCAGGTCATCATGAACTTGAGCAAAGGTGATGCCCTCATCCTTGAGACGGCGATAAAGCGTCTGACGGCTCATGCCCAAATCCCGCGCGACAAGATCCATTGACAGCGATCCTGCGTGAAGATCCGCGAGCATCCTCATCTCGACGGATGACCGCACGGTGTCGCGCTTGGCGAGGTCCTCCAAAAGCCCGTCCGCGTGCCGCGTGAAGACACCAAAGACATAATCCTTCCCGCCATCGAAGGTTTCATCGAGCCAGACCGGATTGATCCTGAGCGCGTTTCGTGCGGCATTAAATGTGACGGGCACCCGAAAAAGGTCGGGATATCGGTTGGAGTGGGGCGGCGGCGCATAAGTGACTTCGAGCGCCAGTTCAAACGGATGTTCCGGGGCAGAGCGACGAAATTCGGAAATGAAATGAGCGAAACTCGCCTCCGTTGCCATCCACGTTCCATCGCTGGGTCGGTGATCGACCAGCCAGACCTCGTCCCCCTCATGTGTGATTTCGAACCGATCCCGCCCGTTTGGGATCGGCACATCCGCCATGAGGCGCGCATAGCGGTTCAATTGTCCAAGGCTATGCGGGAAAGAGGAGGACGCGTGGACAATCTGGCCGACGATGGACATGGTCTCCAGCCGCGAGTCGAGCACGTGGCGCAACAGCAGGGAGGTGTCGCCCGTGGCCTCAATCCCTGCAGCAATCATGTGGTGGTAGGCCTGCGTCGGAATGCGAGCGTCCTGATCAGCAAGATCGGCTTCCTCAAGCGCGGCCGCCAAAAGCAAGCCCTCACGAGGTGTGCCTTCGTCCACGGCATAGTCGAGGAAGGCCTTCGCAAAACCTGCAGCCATCGTTTGGTCAGACATGCAATTGTCCCCGTAGGTCAAAAATGGAGCCGTTGGTCACGCCGATCTGCGCGTACACAGGCATACTGTGCCGAGACATGATCCAAGGACAAGACTATGCAGGTGTTTATGACGGTTTTACGCGCCATTTTGGGAATGGCTGCTTTTGGTTTTACCATTCTGCGCTGGACCACGCGGGTACCGCCAGTGGTGCGCGCCACTGTGATCGGCGATCTCTTTGCCGAGGCTCGAAGGGGACGGGGTGATGCTGCAGAGCCGCTATTATGCCTTTCTCGCTGGGTCTTGATCCAGTGACGAGTGTAAATGCCCCTCAACTTCACACCCGTCTAACCTACTTGTTTCAAAGAACCTTTGGACTAGAGCAGCTTTGCTTGCTCTCGCATCTGGAACTTTTGGATCTTGCCCGTTGAGGTGCGCGGGATTTCGGTGAAGACGAATTTTCCAGGCACCTTATATGGGGCGAGATGATCGCGACACCATTGGCGTAGCTCTTCACTGTCTACCGAACGTCCTGCGGCCAGTTCGATAAAGGCGCAGGGGGTTTCCCCCCATTTTTCATGTGGCATAGCGACTACAGCAGCGACGCTGACATCTGGATGGCGATAGAGAACTTCCTCTACTTCGATCGAGGAAATGTTCTCTCCACCCGAAATAATGATGTCTTTGGAGCGGTCTTTGAGTTGGATGTAGCCGTCTGGATACCGCACGCCGAGGTCGCCAGAATGGAACCAACCACCTTCAAAGGCCTCTTTTGTAGCTTTCTGATTGCGGAAATATCCCTTCATGACGACGTTGCCGCGGAACATCACTTCACCCATGGTTTTGCCATCGCGGGGCACAGGTTGCATGGTTTCTGGATCCAAAACGTCGAGCTGTTCTAGGGGCAGGTATCTCACCCCTTGTCGCGATTTAAGGGCGGCTTGCTCTGCTTTCGGTTTCGTCGACCATTCAGCGTGCCAATCGTTTACTACAGCAGGCCCGTAGGTTTCTGTCAGGCCATAGAGGTGAGTGACGTCAAAACCCGCCTCATTCATATCAGCGAGGAGCTTTTCGGGTGGCGGCGCGGCTGCAGTGAAAAACTGGACAGTGTGATCTAGGTCGCGCTTTTCATCCTCTGGCGCCGAAATGAGGAGCGACATGACAATGGGCGCGCCGCAAAGATGCGACACCTTTTCTTGGGCCAAGGCAGACCAGATCGGTTCGGCCCGAACTTGACGCAGGCACACATGGGTGCCGATGATCGCAGAGAGCGTCCACGGAAAACACCAGCCATTGCAGTGGAACATCGGGAGGGTCCACAGATAGACAGCGTGTTTCTGCATTGAAGTGGTCAAGGCGTTGCCTTGAGCAAGGAGATAGGCGCCACGGTGATGCGAAACGACACCTTTGGGATCGCCCGTGGTTCCCGATGTGTAGTTGATCGAAATAGCGTCCCATTCGTCTTCGGGCATCAACCATTCGAATTCCGGATCACCCGAGGCGACAAAGGCGTCATAGTCCAGTGCCTCAATCGCAGTTGTTTTGCCTGTGAATTCGGGATCGTCATACTGGATGACAACAGGTGAACCCTCAGCAATGGCGAGAGCCTCCTGCATCAATGGCATGAATTCGCGATCGACAATCACGATTTTTGACATCGCATGGTCGAGTTGGAACGCAATGATCGCAGCGTCGAGGCGGGTGTTGATCGAATGGAGAACCCCACCGCACATGGGCACACCGTAATGGCATTCGAGCATGGCTGGTGTGTTCGCGAGAAGGGCGGACACGGTATCACCGCGCGTGATCCCTTTGCCCGCCAGAGCAGACGCGAGCTGACGCGATCTGTAGTAAAATTCCGCATAGGTTCGGCGCAGTTTTCCATGCACGATCGCGGTGTGATCGGGAAAAACACTCGCCGCCCGCTCAAGAAACGTCAGAGGAGTGAGGGGTTGATGGTTCGCAGGTGTCCGTTCGAGGTCGTGATTGTAGAACTGCTTTGTCATGGATTACGCGTCCTTCCATGCAGGGCTGCGTTTATCAATAAAGGCGCCTATGCCCTCTGCCGCGTCTTGCGTTAGCATATTTTGCACCATCACGTTGGAGGCGTAGGTATAGGCCTCTGCCAATCCCATTTGCTTTTGGACGTAGAAGGCTTTCTTCCCCGTGGCCAAAGTCATACTGGATTTGGATGCGATTTTTTGCGCCCAAGCGAGGGTGGTTTTGCTCAGGTCTTCGACTGGCACGCAAAGGTTCACAAGGCCCATTTCCGCCGCGCGTTCTGCTGAAATCAGATCACCTAAGAGAAGCATCTCCATGGCGTGTTTGCTCGTGACGTTTCGCGATAGCGCGACCATGGGGGTTGAACAGAATAGACCGATATGAACACCCGGCGTGCTGAATTTCGCGGTTTCTGCCGCGATGGCCAGATCGCAGCTCGCGACCAATTGGCAGCCCGCGGCGGTGGCGACGCCTGCGACTTCGGCGATAAAGGGTTTGGGGCAATTGACGATGGAATACATCACGCCCGAACACATCGACATGATCTTTTCGAAATAGGCCTGACCGCCGTCTTTGTCTGTGCGGCCCGCTGTCATTTCTTTCAGGTCGTGACCGGCACAAAACGCGGGGCCGTTCGCAGCGAGGACGATGACGCGCACCGAAGGGTCAGAGCAGGCCGCGTTAATCAGGGACTGAAGCTCTGACAACATGGCTTCGGATAAAGCGTTGCGACGGCTGTTGTCGTCGAGGGTCAGTTTCAGCACACCGTCGGATGTGATGGTTTGCTGCACAAGTTGTTTGGTCATCATCAAAGGCTCTGTGAGAAAGGGCGGGGCCGTCGCGACCCCGCCGTAGCAAAGAAGGTTAAGCGGCAGCGATTTTCTTTTTGGGGTCAAAGAAGGGGCGTTCGCAGATTGTTGCGCGGACGGGGCCAGAGCGGGTCACGACCTCGACCTCTTTGCCAATTTGTGCGTGGTCTACCGACACCATTGCCAGCGCGATATTCTGATCGAGGCGTGGCGAATACACCGCTGAGGTCACTTTGCCGATCGTGTCGTCACCGACCTTGATCGCCCAGAATGTGGTGTTCGGACCCTTGAGCGGTTCACCATCAATAATCAGACCGATCTGAGTTCGGGTGACGCCGTTTTCTTTGATCTTGCGGAGCGCAGCCTTGCCGATGAAATCGGCTTCCATATCGAGGTTCACAAGACGGTCAAAGCCCAGCTCGAACGGGTTTGTGTGGATATCTGCGTCGGCGTGATACGACAACATCCCGCCTTCGATGCGGCGGATCGACGAGGTGTGACCGGGTTTCAAGCCAAACGGTAGTCCAGCCGCCATGATCCGTTCCCACAGCGCATCCCCATGAGCGCTGTCACGCAGATAGAGTTCGTAGCCCAGTTCGCTCGACCAACCTGTCCGCGACACGATGAGCGGGATTCCGTCTAGGTCTACTTCTCGGAGCCAGTAGTATTTCAGGTCCATAATGCTGTCACCGAATAGGGCACGCATGATTTCGCCCGATTTGGGCCCCTGAAGCTGCAACGGTGACACGTCAGGTTCGCAGATCGACACATCTAGTCCGGAATGGATCGCTACGCCTTGGGCCCAAAGTAGGATGTCGCTGTCCGCAAGCGAGATCCAGAAGTGGTTCTCGGCCAAGCGCAGCAGGATTGGGTCGTTGAGGAGACCGCCGTCTGCGTTGGTGATGAGGATGTATTTGCACTGCCCGACAGCCATGGTCGACAGATCACGCGGTGTCAGCATTTGCACGAACTTGGCTGCGTCCGGTCCTGTGATTTCGACCTGACGCTCGACGGCGACGTCACACAGGATCGCGTCATTCACAAGGTTCCAGAAGTTCTGTACCGGATCGCCGAAATCGCGCGGAATATACATGTGATTGTACACCGAAAATCCCTGAGCCCCCCACCGCACGGTTGCGTCGAAATAGGGGGATTTGCGAATTTGTGTGCCAAAGCCGAAGTCATCAGATTGCATTGTTTTATCCTTCCTGATCGGCGGCGATTTCCACTGCCGCGCTGTTCTGGACAAAACATTTAGCGCCGCGTTGTCAGCGCGATGGTCTGAAAACGCGGATGAAAGGCGACTGTTTAGGCTAAAGAGAAATCCAAATTCCGACCATCCAGTCGGAGGGTCACCGCGTGACCAGATTGGACAGGTTCGGAACGGTCGATTTAATCTGACGAGTGGCGATGTATGTCATGTAACGGTCCACATCGACATCGATTGCAAAGAGCCGATCTAGTACGCCCTGAAAGGCCACAAGCGTTGGCGCGACAACCTTGAGAACATAGTCCATGCCGCCGCCTGTGGCGACGCAATCAATGATTTCATCCATCGCCTGAACTTGTGCTTCGAACCGTTCAAAATCGGTTTTCCGATGATGGGCTAGCGAAACAGTCACCACGACCATCGTAAAATCACAGAGCTTATTTAGCGCGATCTCGCCTCTGTAGCCTGTGATGTAGCCTGCGAGTTTGAGCTTGGTCAGGCGTTCCCAGCAGGGGGTCGGCGAGAGATTGACCAGTTCGGCGAGTTTTGTCTTGCTGAGTTGCCCATGCGATTGCACGGCGGCGAGAATGCGCAGATCAGCACCATCAAGAGCAGATTTTTTCAAGAGCAGCTTCCTCAAACGCTAGTCGATCAAGACAACAACCCATCTGTCATATCTACAAAACGGTTTGATGCAATGCTTTTACGTCGCCCCAAAATAATCCTTTTCAAAGCCGTTTGTGCGCGTGTTTGCGGGGGGCTCAAGGGTTCTCACTATTTAAACAATCTATTTACGGAAAGACGGTCAATTCAATCAATCTGCAGGAAGCCTGTGGGTCTAGCGCGATTCTATTTTTCGCGGTGGTTTCGGCGTCGGGGTTTATCCAATTGGATACCGATTACTTCTTTAGGTTTGGTTTGCGTAACCTAAGATGAGAAAACCTTTGCCTAAGCTGTGGGCAAGGCTGTGGATGAATCGAGCGGTTTTAACCACTTGCGTGCGTCAAGTTAGATTATCCAACATTTTGTCGAAAAAATTGATTGACCCCCAAGGGGTAGTTTTGTCAGTTTGTGCCTGCCGAGTGGGTCGCTACAACATGTGGTGCCACTTGGGTCAGGACAGACTACCAACCGTAACGACCGGCACAGTGTGCCGTTTTAGCAGGGTGTTTCCCTGAACGGCGTCGCTTGGCCCAAGCTTAGGTTCATTTGGCATTAGGGAATTGGGGCGTGTTGCGCCTTGACGTAGATCGGCAGGCCGCGCAGACGGTCGTGTGTTAGGGGCCAAGTACGATGAAGATCGAACGCATTTTCACCAAAGCAGGACAAGACGCTTACGCGGATATTGATTTCCGCACAACGACATCCGAAATTCGCAATCCCGATGGAACGATCGTGTTCAAGCTGGACGATTGCGAGGTTCCGTCGAAGTGGAGCCAAGTCGCCTCTGACGTGATTGCGCAGAAATACTTCCGTAAGGCTGGCGTGCCGAGCGCGATGACTAAGGTCCGTGAAAAGGACGTGCCAGAGTTCCTGTGGCGCTCTGTCCCTGCCGAAGGCGCAGAGATGTCAGGCGAAACCAGCGCAAAGCAGGTGTTCGACCGTCTGGCTGGTGCATGGTGCTACTGGGGTTGGAAGGGTGGTTATTTTACCACCGAGGACGACGCTCGCGCCTATTATGATGAGATGCGGTTCATGCTGGCCAATCAGATGGCCGCACCGAACAGCCCGCAGTGGTTCAACACAGGCCTGCATTGGGCTTATGGGATTGATGGTCCTGCGCAAGGCCACCACTATGTCGACTACAAAACTGGGAAACTGGTTAAATCGAATTCTGCTTACGAACATCCGCAGCCGCACGCTTGCTTTATCCAGTCCGTCGCTGACGATCTGGTGAACGAGGGCGGCATCATGGACCTTTGGGTTCGTGAAGCGCGCCTGTTCAAATACGGCTCTGGCACCGGCACGAACTTCTCGTCGCTGCGTGGTGAAGGTGAAAAACTGTCGGGCGGCGGTAAATCGTCGGGCCTGATGGGCTTCCTCAAAATTGGTGATCGTGCGGCTGGCGCGATCAAATCAGGCGGCACAACCCGTCGAGCAGCGAAGATGGTGATCGTCGATGCCGATCACCCCGATATCGAAGACTTCATCAACTGGAAGGTCATCGAAGAACAGAAAGTGGCGTCTATCGTCGCTGGTTCGAAGATGCACGAACAGAAGCTGAATGCGATCTTTAAGGCGATCAACACTTGGGATGGGGCAGAGGCTGATGCCTATGATCCGACCAAGAACGAGAGCCTTAAATCCGCTGTTCGTGAGGCAAAGAAAGTCGCGATCCCTGAAACCTACATCAAACGCGTTCTGGATTATGCAAAACAGGGCCACACCAGCATCGAATTCCCGACCTATGACACGGATTGGGACTCTGAGGCCTATGCGTCTGTGTCGGGTCAGAACTCCAACAACTCGATCCGCGTGACCGATGCCTTCCTTCAGGCGATCAAGGACGACGCGGATTGGGACCTGATCAACCGCAAAGACGGCACCGTTTCGAAAACCGTCAAAGCGCGCGATCTGTGGGAACAGGTTGGACACGCAGCATGGGCGTGTGCTGATCCGGGTATCCAGTTCCACGACACCGTCAACGCATGGCACACGTGCCCAGAGGATGGCGCGATCCGTGGGTCGAACCCCTGTTCGGAATATATGTTCCTCGACGATACGGCCTGTAACCTCGCATCGATGAACCTCTTGCAGTTCTACAAGAACGGCGAGTTCAACGTTGAGCAGTATATCCACGCGACCCGTCTTTGGACTGTGACGCTCGAAATCTCTGTGATGATGGCGCAGTTCCCGTCCAAAGAAATCGCGCAATTGTCCTATGTGTTCCGCACGCTTGGCCTTGGCTATGCGAACATCGGCGGTCTGCTGATGAACATGGGCTTTGGCTACGACAGCGACGAAGGCCGTGCGATGGGCGCTGCCCTGACTGCGATCATGACGGGCGTGTCCTATGCGACTTCGGCTGAAATGGCGGGCGAGTTGGGTGCGTTTGAAGGCTACGAGCGCAACAAGGAGCATATGCTCCGCGTTATTCGGAACCACCGCAACGCGGCACATGGCAATGCGGATGGCTATGAAGGCCTCGCGGTGAAGCCTGTTCCGCTCGATCACGCGAACTGCCCAGACGCGCGTCTGGTGCAAATCGCGACAGAGGCATGGGATCAGGCGCTGGTGCTGGGTGAAAAGCACGGCTACCGCAACGCGCAGGTCTCTGTGATCGCGCCGACAGGGACGATCGGTCTGGTTATGGACTGTGACACCACGGGGATTGAGCCTGACTTTGCTCTCGTGAAGTTCAAGAAACTCGCAGGTGGCGGCTACTTTAAGATCATTAACCGATCTGTTCCGTCTGCGTTGGAAACGCTGGGCTATAGCTCTGCCGAAATCGAAGAGATCATCGCCTATGCGGTTGGTCATGGCTCGATCGGTCAGGCGCCAGCGATTAACCACACTGCGCTGATCGGTCATGGTTTCGGTCAGAGCGAGATCGACAAAGTCGAAGCTGCGCTGAAATCGGCCTTTGATATTCGCTTTGTGTTCAACCAGTGGACGCTGGGTGAAGAGTTCTGCCAGAAAATCCTCGGTATTCCGGCTGCGAAACTGAACGACCCGTCGTTTGATTTGCTGCGTCACCTCGGGTTCTCTAAAGCAGAGATCGATGCCGCGAATGACCATGTTTGTGGCACCATGACGCTGGAGGGTGCGCCGCACCTGAAAGAAGAGCACTACAACGTCTTTGACTGCGCCAACCCGTGTGGCAAAAAAGGCAAGCGTTATCTGTCGGTTAACAGCCACATCACTATGATGGCAGCAGCGCAATCGTTCATCTCTGGTGCGATCTCTAAGACGATCAACATGCCGAATGATGCGACGATTGAAGACTGCCAGAAGGCTTACGAACTGTCGTGGAGCCTCGGCGTCAAAGCGAACGCGCTCTACCGTGATGGGTCGAAGCTGTCGCAACCTCTCGCTGCGGCGCTGGTCGAGGATGACGAAGAGGCGGCTGAGATCCTCGAATCTGGCAACCCGATGGAAAAAGCTGCTGTGTTGGCTGAGAAGGTGATCGAAAAGGTCATCGTCAAAGAGATCGTGCGCAGCCATCGTGAAAAGATGCCTGAACGCCGCAAGGGGTACACCCAAAAGGCGGTCGTGGGTGGTCACAAGGTCTATCTTCGGACCGGAGAATATGCGGACGGTAGCCTCGGTGAGATTTTCCTCGATATGCACAAAGAGGGTGCTGGCTTCCGTGCGATGATGAACAACTTTGCCATCGCGGTTTCGGTCGGTCTGCAATACGGCGTGCCACTCGAAGAGTTCGTCGATGCGTTCACCTTTACCAAGTTTGAACCCGCTGGGATGGTGCAGGGGAACGACTCGATCAAGTCTGCGACTTCGATCCTCGACTATATCTTCCGTGAGCTGGCAGTGTCCTACCTCGACCGCACGGATCTGGCGCATGTGAAACCGCAGGGTGCTGCGTTCGATGATCTGGGTCGTGGCGAAGCGGAAGGTATCTCGAACGTCAAATCACCTAGTGAAAGTGCGGCCTCTAAGTCGTTGGAAGTGCTGAAACAAATCTCTTCGACGGGTTACTTGCGGAAGCGCTTGCCACAGGACTTGAACGTGTTTAGTGCAACGGCTGTAGAAGAGATTCAGCAGACCAAAGTTGTCACCGCTAAGACGGAAACCGCCGTCGGCACAGTGACCACGATGTCGGCACGTGACAAAGCGAAAATGCAAGGCTACGAGGGTGATCCTTGTGGGGATTGCGGCAACTACACGTTGGTGCGCAACGGCACCTGCATGAAGTGCAATACATGCGGCGGCACATCGGGCTGCAGCTAAGAATTTCAGGGGCGGATGCGTTCGCCCCCGACGCGGATCGGGATACAGGCAAAAAGCAATCGGGCGGTATATAACTCCACCCGATCCGTGGAACTGGGGGGCCAAGCGCCCCCCATTCTTTATTGAGCGGTTATGGAATAGCCCGCAGCGGTCAGGCGGTCGCGGATGCTTTGGGCGATGGCCACGGCACCAGCGGTATCGCCATGCACACAGATCGTATCGATGGCGACGGGGATCGGATCGCCCGTACGTGGCAGGATCGCGCCCGCCTCAAGCATTTGCAGAATACGGGTCGCGGCGATGTCAGGATCGTGGATGACTGCGCCGTCTTGACCGCGTGGGGTGAGGGTGCCGTCGGATTCGTAGCTTCGGTCGGCGAAAATCTCTGAGATCACAGGACCGCCGAGGGTGGCAGCCGCGCGTGCTTGGGCCGTGCCTGCGATCACCATAAGCGGTAGGTCAGGGCAGACAGACCGTGCGGCACGGTAGCAGGTGAGCGCCATATCCTCGTCGCGTGACGCCATGTTTGCCATCGCACCATGCAGTTTCAGATGCGACAGCGACCCGCCCAAGGCACGGCAGACCCCGTCCGAGGCAGCGACTTGGTAACGGATGATCGCGGTGAGGTGAGAGGGGGAGAGCGTCATCTCGGTCCGTCCGAAGTTCGCGCGATCCTCAAATCCTGGGTGGGCACCGATGGCGACGCCTTTGTCCAATGCGGTTTGCATGACGCGCGACATGAGACGCGCATCGCCTGCGTGGGCGCCGCAACTCACATTAGCAGAGCTGACAATATCGAGCATCGCGAGTTCCGAGAGTACTTCGGCCTCGGTGCTGCCTTCGCCCATGTCGCAATTCAGATCGATCGTTTTCATGCGTCCCATCCTGTGATCATGCCGGAAATAAGTTGGTAGCTGAGCAGGTCCGCCATTTGCGCGGGGTCACGGATCAGCGGCTTACACAGCGCTGAGAGGTCGCGGGTCAGTCCTGCGGGGCTTTGATACGAGGATAGCGCGTCTTCGCGGGTGATGCAGGTGAATTGTATTTTTGCACCCGCTGGGGCCTGCGCGACCTTTGGAATGTCCTGCGGAATAACGGTGCCGATCCGTGGATAGCCGCCGACGGTTTGGCATTCAGGCAGCAGAACGAAGGGAACGCCATCGCCTGTCATTTGGATGTCGCCGGGCTGGATCGCGTCGGAGAGGATGTTCAATTGATCGGCCGTCGCGAACCCTGTGCCTGAGCCGTTCAGTTTTACACCTTGGCGATTTGCGGCGGGATCGCGGATGAATTCGGTTTGGGTGAACCGTGCACAGGTCGCATCATCGAATAGTGCTGTCTGTGGTCCGTTGATGTAGCGGATGGTGCCGCCTTCAAATCGATTGTCTGTTGGCAGGATCATTCCGACCCGATCCGCATTCCGATCTGGGCCGAGGGGCAGGGTCGCGCCAATTTCGAGCAATGCGCCGATGCCACAGGTGAGATGGGTGGAACGGCTGCCCATAACGAGATCTGTTGCGATGCCACCGCCAAAGCCGATGTAGCCATAAACACCAGAGAGCGCAGGGCCGATCGTCAGGCGGTCCTCGGGCATGAGGAGGTGAGAGGCGTTCCAAGCCAGCGTCCTGTCACCCATCGTGGCCCGCATCGGTGCACCCGTGAGGGAAATGCGGGTCGGCTGACTGACGGAAAACACGCCGCCCATACCCGCCATTTCGATCACCGCATGATCGGGCGATTGACCGAGGAGGGCGGCGCTTTCGCAGATGGCCTTGCGGTCAGCGGTGCCCCCACGGGGAAGGCCAATCGACAGATACCCCTCGCGACCGAGGTCTTGGACCGTCATCGCAGGGCCAGCGCGGTGGATCGTAAGCGTGGTCATTCCACGTCCTCCCACGTTGCGCCGCCAAAGGGGGTTGTTCGGGCGGTCGCGAATGCAGTCTCTGACACGGGGGTAAAGATGACCTCATCCGCTGGGGAAAACAGCGACGCGGGGCTACGTTTCGGATCAAACAGGGGTAGGGCGGTTTGACCGATCCAGCGCCAGCCTGTGGGTGACGCGTTTGCAAAGACCACGAACTGACGGATGGCGACGACCAATGCACCAGCGGGAACCTTTGGCGTAAGGGCGGTTTGGCGGGGGATGTTCCATTCGGGCGGCAGCGTGCCGAGATACGGCAAACCTGGCGCAAACCCGATGGTCAAAACGCGCACCCGTGACACGCCGAGTGCATCAATCGCGGCCTCCGTCGAAAGCCCTGCGAGTTCTGCGGCCTCAGCCAATTGCGGACCATGATCGCCACCGTAACAGGTAGGGACGCGCCAGAGTTTTCGACCCGAGGGCAGGGCGACGGCGCCCCAATCGTGGGTCCTGAGGTGCTGTTGGAGCAGCGCGGTAATCTCGTCAAGCCCAACCGCCAAAGGATCAAATCTTAGCGTCACAGAGGCAAGTGTGCTCGACACTTCGATAAACGGTAGGGTGCTGTTACGAATATGCGCAGCAAAGCCCAAAGCCGCCCGATTGGCCTGATCCGACATGGTCGCCTCGAACCGCACGAGAACCGCATCCAGACCAAACGGAAGGATTTCAGGCAAGGGCATCATGATGTGGCGTAATGCGTTGACGACATGGTCGGATTTGTGGGGAAACCCGCGGTGATCGTCAACGCCTTAGTCAGGTTACGCTGTTTTCAGCGAGCGAGCAGAGCCACGAATACGCTGGGTGCCGCTACGCATTCGTGTAGCACCAGACGCAAGCATCTCGGCCTGCTGTTGGTTTTCGAGCGTGAGTTTCTGGATTTCACTCATCGCCAAGTTGATTTGATCCACAGCACGAGTCTGTTCAGAGCTTGCGAGGGTGATCTCTTCGATGCGATCGGCAACGGTGATAATCTCTCCAGCGATTTTCTCGAATGTTTCGCGGGTCGTTGCCGATGTCGTAACACCAATTTCAACCTGCTTACGCGATGTCTCGATTAGACGTGATGTCTCACCCGCAGCCTTCGACGAGCGCGCAGCGAGGTTGCGGACCTCTTGGGCCACGACCGCAAAACCACGACCGTGTTGGCCTGCGCGTGCGGCTTCGACCGCAGCGTTCAGCGCGAGGAGGTTGGTTTGAAACGCGATTTCGTCGATCACTTTGATAATCTGAATGATTGCCCGAGAGGATTTGTCGATCTCGTCCATGGCAATAACCATGTTTTCAACCTGCGACTGGCCGTCGTTGGCAATGGTCGCGGTACGTCGCGCGAGGTCGTTTGCTGTGCTCGCTGATTTCGCATTAGAGCGCACCATGGATGCGGTTTCTTCGATCGAGGAGGACAATTGCTCGACCGTGCTGGACTGGCGTTCGGCGTTTTGGTGGAGGTTGTGAGTGCTGTTGTAGATCGTCTCAGCTGCGTTGTCAGCGACGTCGATTTCTTTGGTCACCTCGGTGATCACGCCTCGGATCAGGTTGATCAAATCGGTGATCGCAATGGTGGTGCGGGAAAGGTCGCCCGTCGGGGCTTCGGGCAACTGAACACTAAGGTCTTTTTCATCAGCCATTTTGCGAACAGCACGATAGAGCTTGGCAAGCGGACGAATGCTACTGCGAGACCAACGAAGCAAAATATAGGCCGTCAGGATGCTTCCGCCGATCCAGATCAGCGAGATGGCTATGGCCGGGTTGCCGAGGGTATCGGACCAGTAAGGATAGGTGAACCCAACAATTGACCCGAAGACGATGTTCAAAATTATACTGAATACCGCAGTACGGATCATCAATGGCCACTTTGGGGGGATTAAAGTCATCACGGTTGCCTTGCCTGTTGTCACCTAACAAAGGGTTCAACGGCGCAACCGTGACTTTATTTAGCGAGAAAACGACTTAGTTCAGGCCGTTTTCGCATAGGTCGGCGCATCGTAATCGCCGTCCATTTCTTCTGTTTTCGCAATGGCTTGAACCATGCGGCAGAGTGTTTCTTTGATCTGTGGGCTCTCGACGCGAGCGAGCGCAAACAAAATACGCGATGTTGTGGTGTCGATATCGTCCGACGGGGCTCGATCATCGACGCCTTCAAAAAAGTAACCAGGCGATACGTCCAGTGCGGTTGCGAATTGGTAAAGACGGCTGGCGGAGACGCGGTTTTGGCCGGCTTCGTATTTCTGCAACTGTTGGAACGAACACCCGATTTGTGCGGCCAGACCAGATTGCGTCAGACCGCGCATAAGGCGGGCGTTGCGAATTTTCTGGGCAACAAAATCATCGATAGGATGCGGCATGGTGTTTCCTCTACAACTTCTGCAAGAGAAAATCTCGCCTCAACGGTTATGTTTCAACGTGTTAAATACAACTAAAAGTGGTTGAATTATCACCACTCGATGGTGCATAAATCACCCATCAAATTGAGCGGTGCAAGATTCGACCGTAACATGTTGCTTTAACGTTATTTTCTTATGGAGCATTGAGATGGTCGAGCCAAAAACAGCTGCGTTATTTTATGAGATGCTCCGTTCGTTCACGGTTTTGGCAAAGGAATTGAACCTTTCCAGGACTGTCTCTCGGTTGAATAGCACGCGTCAAACGGTCCGTCGGCACATTCGCGCACTGGAAGAGTATCGGGGGACCGAGTTGTTCTCTGTGAACGACCGCCAATACGCTTTGACTGATGCGGGGCGCGATGCATTGGAGGGGGCTCTCGATATTGTGGCGCTGTCGGATGCATGGATGAAAAACCAGTCGGGGCAGGTGCGTGGGCTGGATCAATTGCGCAGCGAAAAGACGAACGGCCACTATTATCATCTACAGCAACAGCCGATCAGTCGGATTTGGGACGGTGGGCCTGCGTTGTTGCGGGATTGTTTTAACGCGTGGGTCGCGTCTGAGGGACGGATTGAAGCGCCAGAGTTTCAGGCGGTCCGTGCCGCTGTCGTGGTTTTCCGTCGTTTGGGCGAGGAATGGATCTGTGTGGAGGTCGGAGCGGAGTCCTCATATTCGTCATGGTTCGGGCGCGATTGGGCGCTGAGCAGTATCGGCCTGAAATCCGCCGATCTTCCGGGCGGGCATGGGTTCGGGCGGTTGCTCGTTGCGCCGTTTGAGGAAGTGAAACGCACCGAAGGCGTGCGGCTCGATCATATCGTGTCAGAGCTTCCGCGTGAGAAGGGCGGTGCCGCCGTGCCGATCAGCTATCAACGATTGCTACTGGGCTGTCGGTTCCCCGATCAGAGCCGTGGTTTAGTGTCGGTCGTGGTGCGCACCTATGACCTCTGTATCGACGGACTACCCAGAGAAGAGATTGAACGGATGCCGAGCGACCTGCTCATGGATATTCGTTAACACTGGTAAACCATTTATTAACGGTCGTGGATCACAAGATGGCTCCAAGGATGATTAGCCTTGGAGTGTAGACAATGACCATCCATGATTCTTTTGAAGGTGCGCTTTATGTAGCCACCATTGTAACTTTGGCGGAAAAATATGGCATTCGGTTAGAGTCGGGGTCCGACTTTGATTACTATGCCGAAACAATCGCCGCGCATCGGCCTCAGCCGATTGGGGTGCCGTTCGACCCAAACCTTAATGCGATTCACCCTGATGATGGGTTTTGGTTTCTAGGCTGGGACCGTGATGGGCGACTCGTTTTTACCCAAGCGGTGCGCCTATTGCGGATCGAGGGGCAGAGCCTCGCCGACTACTTCCGTGACCAATACGTGGCCTTTCCGCCTGCGGGTTTGCCGATCGACTTTGACCGCTCTTTTTATTCCCCCGGACCGAGTGCGCGGCGTATGACGGGCACCTGTGCCTATCACGGTGATGTCTGGATGATCAGCGATCCTGCCTACCGCGGAACCGGTATGTCGAGCATTCTGGCGCGGCTTGCTCTTGCCACGGCCCTGATGACGTGGTCGCCTGATCATATGATCGGGTTCATCATCAAAAAACTCGCGTTCAAGGGCTTAGGTGAACGGGAAGGCTATATGCATTCCGAACCTGCCGCGCTGAGTTGGTATGCCAAGGATCGCCCCGATCCGATGGTCGCGCATATGTGTTGGATGAACCGCGATGACCTACGGTACCTCCTGACCATTCCTGCTGAAACGGTCATGGCGTAAATGAAAAAGGCGCCCGAGAGGGCGCCTGTTTTTCCGTTCTTTGGGGAACGTTTAGCCGTTCCATGTGCGGACCTGACCGCAGTCCATGTGGACGAAGTTCGAACCCGCATAACGGCCAACGCCACCCGCGTTGCAGGATTGTGCGGCGCTTGCGATCTGGTTGACAGAACGGCTCGCCAGACGGAGGTCAGCAGCCTGACCGCGCATGTGGAGCGAATTGCGCGCAACGCCAGAAGATTGGCGGCGCAGCATTGCGTTGGTTTCTGGAGAGCGATAGCCCGACAGCAGCATATAAGGTTCAGAGACGTCGAGCAGGTTGTGCGAGGCTGCCATAATATCGATGGTACGCGTGTCGATAGCGATGGTTTTGTTGTTCCGCCAATCACGCATAAAGTGGACGATCTGGTTGACCGATTCAGCGATATAGTCGCCTTCGATCCAGTAGATCATGTCGATCTTTTCACCGGTGCGGCCAGAATACATCTTAATCCGACGAACATCACCAGCGCCGCGCAGGAACCCTGCCGCTTGACCGAATGTAGGGGTGAAAGCCGGAGCTGCCGATACAGCGGTCGCGGCGAACGCACGAAGGAGACCGCGACGAGAAATTCCCGAGGTATTCGTTGTCGTCATAGTTGAAGCGCCTGTCCCGTCGCTATCACCTGCTGTGGCGTGCAGGTTTTGTTTTCATCTCATCCCCAGATGCAGGAACTTTATGGCACAGACTGATTCCTGAACCAACCAAAGAATGCCCTAGCGTCCGTTAACAAAGGCCAAATAGGCGAAAATTTGCGCAAAATCCGATTGAGCTGCGTCGTGATGCGACGCCTTCGCGGTGCGGACCTGCAACATTTGGTGGCTCCGTGGGCGATTATCGCAATTGTGAGTGGACTATCGGGACGCCAACGTGTCTCTCTGGTCGATAATTGCGAATACTAGTTTTGAGGCTTTACGCGTGAATAGATCGGTTCGATTGTCATCTATGGCGGCTATGGTCGCGATGTCCTTTGTTTTGGGCGCAACTGCGCCTGTGCAGGCTCAGGTCACCGCGTTCCGTCAAGCCGTGGCAGAGTCCGTTGCGATGGATGACGAACTGGCTGCGTTCTACCGCGCCCGAGATTTCGCTAGCATTTGGACAGGATCGGACGAGCTGGCGCAGGCCCGCCGTAATGCGCTGCTCGGTGCGTTTGCGGATGCACCGCTTCATGGTTTGCCAGCTGAGAAATTTGATCCCAATGCCCTGATCGCCCGTTTGCAGTCGGCTAAAACGGCTTATGAACAAGGCGCGATGGAAGTCGAGTTGAGCGAACTGTTCCTCACCTATGCGCGGGACGTGCAGACGGGTATCCTCAATCCGAACGGTGTTCTGGACGCGATCAAGCGTGAGGTGCCAGTGCATGATCGGATCGAGATCCTGAATGGGTTTTTGACGGCTGATCCGGTGCAATACCTACGGTCGCTCGCACCGCAATCCGCTGAATATGCGCGGTTGATGCGGTCGAAAATGCGGTTAGAGCATCAGATTGCGCGCGGTGGTTGGGGGGAGACCGTTCCAGAGGCCACCCTTCGTCCTGGCGATACTGGGGCAGCTGTTGTGGCACTGCGCAACCGTCTGATCGCTATGGGCTTTATGGAGCGGTCGGTGACGGCAACCTATGACGCCACGCTTCAGGCTGCGGTGCAAAAGTTTCAAGAATACAATGGTTTGACGCCCGATGGTGTTGCTGGTGGTTCAACGATTGTCGAACTGAACCGCCCGATTGAGGACCGTCTTCAGTCGGTCATCGTCGCGATGGAGCGGGAGCGTTGGCTCAATATCCCGCGTGGGGAACGTCATATCTGGGTGAACCTCACGGATTTCACCGCTAAGATTATCGACAACGATATCGTGACTTTTGAAACCCGATCGGTGATCGGCGCCAACTCAAGTGACCGTCAGTCGCCAGAGTTCTCTGATCTGATGGAATTCATGGTGATTAACCCGAGCTGGTATGTGCCGCGCTCTATCATTGTGAACGAATATCTGCCGCGCTTGCAGGCCGATGCAGGGGCCGTGAGCCATCTTCAAGTCGTGGCGAGCAATGGTCAGGTTGTGAACCGCGCGAATGGGTTTAGTCAATATTCCGCGTCCAGCTTCCCGTTCTCGATGCGCCAGCCGCCGGGACCGAGCAACGCGCTGGGGTCGGTGAAATTCATGTTCCCGAACCGCTACAACATCTATCTGCATGACACGCCTGCGCAGAATTTGTTCGCACGCGAAGTGCGTGCCTTCAGTCACGGGTGCATCCGCTTGGATGATCCGCATGACTTTGCCTATGCGCTTTTGGCGAAGCAGACCTCTGATCCGGTCGAGTTCTTTCAATCCCGTCTTCGGACAGGGCAAGAGACACGGGTTGATCTAGAGACGCCAGTGCCAGTGCATCTGGATTATCGCACTGCGTTTACCAATGTGGACGGGTCACTGCAGTATCGCCGCGACATTTACGGTCGTGACGCAGTGATTTGGGATGCTTTGGCGCGCGAAGGGGTAGCCGCGGGCGGCGTTCAGGGGTAAATCCCTCTCAACGTTGAGAGGGACTTATGGCTTATACCGTTTCAGAGATTGCAACTGCGCTCGGGGCTGAGGCCTTGGGCGATCTGTCCCTAGAAATCGATACCGCGTCAGAGCCTGCAACGGCTGGTCCGCGTGACCTCGCACTTGCGATGTCGCCTGCCTATGCGGAAAAGCTGGGGCAGGGACAGGCGAAGGTCGCTGTTGTTTGGTCTGGTTGTGATTGGCAGGCGCTTGGCCTTGAGGCTGCGATCATTGCGCCGCGCGCACGACTTGCGATGGCGAAACTGACCCAAATGCTTGATCGTCCGTGGGATATTGAGGACGGTATTCACCCGACCGCGATCACTGAGGGCGCGACCTTGGGTGAGGGCGTCGCGATTGGTCCATTTGTTCTGATCGGCAAAGGTGCTGTGATCGGTGCGGGCACCCGTATTGCGGCACATGTGACCGTAGCACCCGGTGCTGTGATCGGTGAAAACTGTGTGCTCCTTGATGGAGCGCGGGTAATGCGGCGTGTTACCTTGGGTGATCGTGTGATCCTGCATCCAAACGCCGTGATCGGTGCGGACGGGTTTTCCTTTGTCATGGCCGAACAGTCGAATGTTGAGCGGGCTCGGGCGACTTTGGGTGATACTGAGGCGCAAATTCCGAACGATCCACGCCAGCACCGTATTCATTCGTTGGGTGGCGTGATCCTCTCGGACGATGTTGAGGTCGGCGTTGGGTCGACCATCGACGCAGGCACCATCCGCCCGACCTTTGTCGGCGAAGGGTCAAAGATTGATAACGGCTGCCATTTGGGGCACAACGTGGTCATGGGCAAACACTGCCTTATGGCGGGTCATGCGGCGGTTGCTGGATCGACAGTCATTGGCGACCGCGTGGTTTTGGGCGGTCAGACGGGCGTCGGTGATAACCTCAAAATCGGCGATGATGTTGTAACTTCGGCTGGTACGATGGTTTTGGCGAATGTGCCTGCGGGTCGCGTGATGATGGGCTATCCCGCGACACAAATGACGCAGCAAATTGAGATTTATAAATCCTTGCGCCGCCTGCCAAGAATCCTACGTGATATGGGAAACCGTCAAAAATAAGTTTCAAACGGCGGTCATAGTGATTAGATCATTTTAAATGCCCAAGGGTCATACCCGAGAGAGGCGAGGACACATGGAAATTCGCGAAAAAGTCATCGAAATCATCGCCGAACAGGCCGTTCTAGAGCCGTCGGACGTGAAAATGGAACACACCCTCGAAGACTTGGGTATTGATAGCCTCGGTCTGGTTGAGAGCATTTTTGCGATTGAAGAGGCCTTTGATATTTCTGTGCCGTTCAATGCGAATGACCCGAGCGAGAGTGATTTCGACATTTCGTCTGTCTCTGCCATCATTGACGCTGTCTCAAAGCTCGTCTCCGAAAAGGTATAACGCCAATGCGTCGCGTTGTGATTACAGGTGCGGGGACGATTAACGCCCTCGGCCATGATGTTGCGCAAACCTTTGAAGCGATGCGCGAAGGGCGTTGTGGCATTGGTCCGTTGGACATTCCCGACGTGGACCGCCTGATGGTGAAAATCGCAGGCCAAGTTCGCAACTACGACGAACACGCGCATTTCAACCGTCAGCAAATCGCGCTTTATGATCGGTTTACGCAGTTCACGTTGCTCGCCGCGCGTCAGGCTGTGGCGCAGTCGGGGCTGGAATTTCACGGTGAGTTGGCAGATCGATCGGGCGTTGTGCTTGGCACCTCTGGCGGTGGTCTGACGACACAGGATGAAAACTACCGTGTGGTTTACGAAGAAGGGAAGAACCGCGTTCACCCCTTTATCGTGCCGAAGCTGATGAACAACGCGGCGACGAGCCACCTCTCGATCGAATTTAACCTGCGCGGCCCGTCCTTTACCGTGGCAACGGCCTGCGCGTCTTCGAACCACGCGATGGGGCAGGCGTTCCAAATGATCCGTTCGGGCATGGCACCTGTCATGCTGACGGGTGGGTCTGAATCGATGCTGGTCTTTGGCGGTGTGAAAGCCTGGGAAGGCTTGCGCGTTATGTCAAAAGACGGTTGCCGTCCGTTCAGCGCCAATCGCAACGGCATGGTCCAAGGCGAAGGCGCGGGCGTTTTCGTGTTCGAGGATTACGAACACGCGCGCAAACGTGGGGCGACGATCCTTGCCGAAGTCATCGGCTTTGCCATGTCGTCGGATGCCTCTGACATCGTGATGCCGTCAAAGCAGGGCGCGGGGCGTGCGATCACTGGCGCAATGCGAGACGCACGGATCGACAAGAGCGAGGTTGGCTATATCAACGCACATGGCACGGGCACGGCGGCCAATGACAAAACGGAATCGGCGGCTGTCGCGGATGCCTTTGGACCGCATGCGGATAAACTGATGATGTCCTCGACCAAGTCGATGCATGGTCACTTGATCGGTGGCACGGGCGCGGTCGAGCTGCTGGCCTGTATAATGGCTCTTAAGGATGGGATCATCGCGCCGACGATCAACTACGAAGAACCTGATCCTGAATGTGCGCTTGACGTGGTGCCGAATGAGGCGCGCGAGGCGAATGTGGATGTGGTTCTCACAAACGCCTTTGCCTTTGGCGGATTGAACGCGGTTCTCGCCCTGCGCAAAGCCCCTTAAACGCAAAACGCCGCCCCAAGTGGCGGCGTTTTGTTTGAAATTCAGCGCCTTAGTTGGTCGGCGGGGTGGCTTTGTCGAAACCAGCCGTGAAACCGGCGAGCGACATATCCAGAATAACTTCGGCAGCTTCAGGTGCGGTTTCTGCACGGACGATACGCACTTTCGCGTTCGACCCAGCCTTGAACGCAGCGAGCTCTTCTGCGGTGAAACCAGCGCGGGTGACGCAGCCACCTTGGTTACAGAATTCGATCGGGTAACGGCGCGGATCAGCGTCATCAACTTGGATCATGATACCTTCGGACAGTCGGGTCATCAGCGGAACCAGAAGGGTCGCTGCTGCGGCAGCCTGTTGGTCTGCAGGCATCGGGAACATGGTAACTTCCATGATCGAGTTTCCGTCAGAATCCTTGAGCAGTTGGTAGATTTGGCAGGGTTCATCGCCGGATTCGACTTTGAGGCAGCGCAGTTCCCAATCGCCAGAGGTCTCTTTGACGTAGACCTGACCGACCTGCGGGTCAGCGGGGGCGTCTGTTGCGGGGGCTGCGGTCTCTTGCGCCAGTGCGACACCGCCAAGGGCGATCATCGTCAAGGTGGCGAGCGGTTTAATCACGTTGAACATAAAAAGTCCTGTCTTGGTTTGCTGCGCACTGTCTAACACGTGAGGCAGAGTGTGTCAGGTGACATTGCCGTCACCATCGGCATAGGATTGCCGATTGGGTCACATGAAGTGTTACCGTTAACGCCCTGCAGCAAAAAGAAAAGGGACCGAAATCGATCCCCTTTCTCTATTCTCCCTGTCGGACTTGGCCGACTATTTGTGGTGACGCTACGAAAAGGAATCGGGACCGTCAACTAAGAAACGACAGTTTTATGGCAGTCGCCTAAAAAAACCGCGCCCAGAGGCGCGGCAAGTCTAACAGGGAGGAGATTTTGTCGGTCAGAATACAATTCTGACGAACGCTTTCACTATGGCATGAAACCGTTAAGGATGTATTTTAGCACCGATTTGAGCATTTAGGGGACGTTATGGAAAACGCGATTTTTATCGGCGGTGGTGGCGAAGGCTACGCTGAACAGCAGGGGCTTTTGCTCAACTACGCGAACCGTCACGGCTTGATCGCAGGGGCGACGGGCACGGGTAAGACGGTGACGCTGCAAATTCTGGCCGAGGGGTTTTCGGCCGCGGGCGTTCCTGTGTTTCTCTCTGATATTAAGGGCGATTTGTCGGGTTTGGCGGCGGCGGGCTCTGCGGATTTCAAACTCCACGATGCGTTTATGAAGCGGGCAGCGACCATCGGGCTCGACCTGCAATATGATAAATTCCCAGTGACCTTTTGGGACCTCTACGGCGATCAGGGCCACCCTGTGCGCACTACCGTTGCCGAAATGGGGCCACTTTTGCTCGCGCGGATGTTGGAACTGTCGGATGTCCAAGAGGGCGTTTTGAACATCGTGTTCCGTGTCGCAGATGAAGAGGGGCTTCCACTCTTAGACCTCAAAGATCTGCAATCAATGCTCCTGTGGGTCGGTGAACACGCGAGTGAGATTGCACTGCGCTATGGGAATATCGCGTCTGCGTCGATCGGTGCGATCCAGCGTCAGTTGCTCGTGTTGGAAAATCAGGGTGCAACGGCGTTCTTTGGAGAGCCTGCCTTGGACCTGATGGATATGATGCAGGTGGCACCCGACGGTCGTGGTCAGATCAACCTTTTGGCGGCGGATAAGCTGATGAACAGCCCGCGCCTCTATGCGACGTTCCTGTTGTGGCTACTCTCTGAATTGTTCGAAGAACTGCCCGAGGTCGGCAACCCTGATAAACCCAAACTCGTGTTCTTCTTTGACGAGGCGCATTTGCTGTTCGATGACGCGCCCAAGGCCTTGGTTGATAAGGTTGAACAGGTCGCGCGTTTGATCCGATCCAAAGGGGTCGGCGTTTATTTCATCACGCAAAATCCTGCTGACGTGCCAGAGGACATTCTGGGCCAGTTGGGCAACCGTGTGCAGCATGCGCTGCGGGCCTTTACAGCGAAGGATCAGAAGGCGCTGCGTCAGGCGGCAGAAAACTATCGTCCGAACCCTGCGTTCGATATCGCTGATGCCATCACCGAGGTGGGCACGGGCGAGGCTGTGACCTCTATGCTGGAAAACAAGGGGATCCCAGGGATCGCGCAACGCACCCTGATCCGTCCACCATCGTCGAAACTCGGCCCGATTGAGTCGAGCGATCGCAAGGCGCTGATGGCGACGTCCCCGATGGGGGCAAAGTATGACAACGCTGTGGATCGTGAATCGGCACACGAAATCCTGCTGAAACGTGCGGATGCCGCCGCCAAAGAGGCGGCTGCTGCGGAAGAAGCCGAAGCCAAGGCAGAGGAAGAGGAACGCGAGTTCCGCAATGCGCGCCGCTATGACGGTGGGTCGTCGCGGTCGACGAAAACCCGCACGACACGGACGCGGTCAACGAAGGATGAAACCTTTGGAGAGGCCATTGGCTCTGCTGTCATCAAAGAGCTGAAGGGAACCACAGGACGGCGCATTGTGCGCGGCATCCTCGGGACACTGTTCAAATCACGATAACGGAAAGGGCGGCGCGAGCCGCCTTTTTCAATTGAGCTGGCGGATTTTCAGGCTGGTGATCCGGTTCTGTTCCTTATCGATCACTTCGAACCGGAAGCCGTGGAAGCTGAACACTTGACCCACAACAGGGATCATCTGCGCCTCATGGATCACCAGACCCGCGATGGTATTCGCCTCATCATCGGGGAGGTTCCAATCGTGGGCACGGTTCAGGTCACGCAGGGTCATAGACCCGTCGACAATATAGGCGCCGTCCGCAGTCGGTTTGATCATGTCTTCTTCGGCCACGTCAAATTCATCGGCGATTTCACCGACGATCTCTTCGAGGATGTCTTCGAGTGTGATCAGCCCCTCAAGCCCGCCGTATTCATCCACCACCAAGGCAAAGTGCGTTTTGCGTTCAAGGAACTTGCGCATCTGATCGTCGAGCGTGGTCGTTTCGGGGATAAAGTAGGGCTTCATCGCGACCGACATGATGTCGAATTTGTTCATCTCGTCGGTATCCATCGTTCCGTCTTCGAGCATGCGGTGCATGGCGCGCAGGAGGTCTTTGGCGTGGAGCACACCGACCACGTTTTCGGGATCATCGCGATAGAGGGGCAATCGGGTGTGCGGGCTTTCGAGAACCTGCGCGAGGATTTCAGGCACGGGCAGACCCGCGTCGATCATCTGAATGCCAGACCGGTGAAGCATTACCTCTTCGACAAAGCGTTCCGACAGGTCGAGTGCGCCTAGGATACGGTCGCGGTCTTCTTTTTCGACCACACCTTCGGAATGGCCGAGTTGCAGTGCGCCTGCGATCTCTTCGCGGACGGCGAGGATGTTGCTGTCTGGGTCGGCTTTGACGCCGAACATCCGCAGAACCAAACGCACCAACAGTCGCACGGCAGAGACAACCGGCGAAAATACGAGGATCACAATGCGGATCGGAGAAGCCACGCGGGCCGCTACGGTTTCTGGATTGGTGATGGCATAGGTTTTCGGCAGCACCTCGGCAAAGATCAGAACGAGGAGGGTCATCCCCAAGGTCGCCAGCGCAACGCCGTTTTGCCCAAAGAGTTTCGTCAGAACCGCTGTCGCCAGCGAGGTGGCGAGGATATTCACCACGTTATTGCCCAAGAGGATCGACCCGATCAGGCGTTCGTTGTCCTCTGTCACGTCCAACGCCGCCTCAGCCCCACGCGATCCTTTGTCGGCGGCAGAGCGTAACTTACCACGGCTCGCGGCCGTCAGCGCCGTTTCAGAGCCTGAGAAAAAGCCAGAGAGCACCAAAAGCACGAGGATGGCGGCGGCAGTGATCCAGAATGTAGCGTCGAGAACAGGCATTGGGTCCAATCCGTTGGTCTACAACGGTTATGGGGGCGCGAAGGGCGCGGTTCAAGTGGTCCGTTTTTTCGAAAGCGGATGATGCGTCAGAACGAGGTCTTTCAAACGGTCATCTAGCACATGAGTGTAAATTTCCGTTGTCGCGAGGTCCGCGTGGCCCAACATCGTCTGGATGGCCCGTAAATCAGCCCCTCCCGCCAAAAGGTGCGTGGCAAATGCGTGGCGAATGGTGTGGGGGGTGACGCTTTCGGGGGAAATGCCTGCAGCGACCGCGAGCTCTTTGATCAGGGCAAAGAAACGATGGCGCGTCAGGTGGCCGTCTTTGCTCCGCGATGGAAAGAGGAATTTGGAGGCAGGGATGCCTTTGCGTTTGGCGAGGTCCTCTGCCGTGTCTCGGACATCGAGCCAGTCCGAGATCGCGTTCAAGGCCGCAGCAGAGAGCGGGACCATCCGTTCCTTACCCCCTTTGCCGCGCACCAAGAGCATCTGCGGATTGCCCCGCGCAGCGGCAATTGGGAGGCTTACGAGTTCGGTGACGCGCATGCCCGTCGCGTAAAGAAGTTCCATTAGACATGCGTTGCGCGCCGTGTCGCGGCCATGTGTACGGGCGACATGCAGGAGGCGGTCAACATCCTCAACGCTCAGCGTTTTGGGCAATCGTTTAGGCTGTCCGGGTCCTTTGATTTGAACCGCAGGGTTATCGCTGCGCCAGCCTTCTTCAAAGGCAAAACGGTAAAGCTGTTTGATCGCAGAGAGGCGACGGGCGCGGGTCGAAACGGCCAACCCTTCAGCCTCGCAGCTGATTAGGTAGTTTTCGACGTTGGTCCGATCCGCATCGAGGAAATGGATCTTGCGACGGTCTAGCCAGTCCGCAAAATCCTTGAGGTCGCGGGCATAGGCCAGTTGGGTGTTCGTTGCGGCATCAAGTTCAGCGGCCTGCGCTTCGAGGAAGCTCTGGATCCAGTGCATCATGCCTGACGGCGCTGTCATGATGGGCGGTCCAACAACAGATACTGCAGCGCCGCACGGCGCGCGACATCCTCTAGTCCGACCGTGCGCAGGGTTACGAGCGCCTCTGAAATGGCAACCGGATCGCCTGTCATGCCCTCACCAAAGGTCGCAATGGTGCGCAGCAGTGCTTCGCCCAATTTCTGCGAATTGATGAGGTCTGCGATGGACTCGGGAACGAGTGTTTCGCCTGAAAATGCAGCAAATACAGTTTGTTGCGCGGGCGTCTTTGCTGTGACGGATGAGACGTTGCCGCGGGCAACTGCGCTCAGGAATTCATCTTCATCGGTGGTCGCGGCAAAGCTAAGTGCTGCGGCCTCGTAATCAGCGGACAACAGTAGCACGTGAAACGCCAAGGCCGCTGCGTCACCTGTCAAAGGCAAGGCAGCGAGGTCTGGTGCATAGAGACGCGCAAACGGCACTTCGGTGCGCGCGTGTTGCATTGCGGACCATGCGGCGGGCAGGGCTGCGGCAACTGCAACGGGCTCGCGTGCGCGAATGGCTGTGTCAAACCGTTGGAACGCTTCGGCGCGATCCCAGATGCCGCCAGAAGCCGCAGGACGTTGCGCGGTGTAGAGCGCACGTAGAACATTGTCGTCGACCGCACCGTAACGGGCCAAACGCTCTGCCGCTTCAAGCTGGCTCCGCCAGCTTGCCACATCGCGCAGATCGGCGTGGGCAAAGGCGCGTGGTAGGGTTGCCGTGGGAACGGGCTCGCCAATCGCTTCGAGCAGGCGGAATTTCAGTGGCGTTATCCGATCAGGCGTAGGAACAGGTGCCGCATGATCATCGAATTCAGTCTCAAGAAACCGCACCAAAAGCCGTTCGTCGTCGGGCTGAATGTCACCGAGCGCAATCCCAGTGTTGAGGATCAGTGCCGCCGTATCCCAATCGCCGCCACGGGCCACGCAGAAAATACGGACCGCATGAGTGGGCGCGAGGTCAGGTGCGTCGCGCATCGTGGCACATGCGTTGTCTTCGGTGCCCGTCAGCAGCGAAATGTCGAACCAACGGCGGAAGAGGGCGGGTTCTTGCGGGTCCGCGGCCTCAAGAAGTGCTTGGGCCTGTTGCAGTGCACCGACCTCGAGCAATTTATCAACGCGGGCAAGGAATAGGTTCCCCTCACGGCCCGCATCAAAGGGCGGTTTGGCTTCGGCGAGAAGTAGGACCGTTAGGAAGTCTTGGATCGCGGGGACCGACTCTGTCCGTTCTGCGGTCACGAGAGACACGAGAATTGATTCGGTGCTTGCCGACCAAATGGTGTTCGGTAGCCCCGTCATCGATGGCGGTAAGAGCCCGACCAAATCAGGGGATCCACTGTCGAGAGGGGTCACTGTGACCACGGGTGATTCCGCCCCGTCGAGTGGCGCAACGCCTGTTCCAAACTCAGATCCTAGAGGGCTGACGATGATATTCGGATCAACGCTATTGGACAGCCAATCAATGGCTGACAGCGGACCTGCCTCTTGGGCTTGGGTCGCGGAGGCCAGCAAAACAAAGGCTGTGATCAGCTGTGCCCCTTTCATTTGTTATTTCACCTGCAGGGTAACGGGCTGGCTGACTGCTTGTTCCGGCGCCGCGAAATCTGCCGGAAAGAACAGTGGCCCGACGTAGGCATATGCCACAAGTCCGACCCCCGCTAGAAAAAGCAGAACGATCAGAGCTTTGAACAATCTCCACAACATTCCGATAGCCTTTCTTGCCCTTTATGCCTCATGGGCTTTGCACCCTTGGCTGTCTTTATATATGCCCTTGCAAGCAATAACACGCCATTCGGGACAGAAAATGACAACTCGGCAAGCCACAGCCGATCACGACCCAGAGAGCAAAACCGCTTTGAGCGGTCCATTTCGTCTGGAACGGACGGTTGTTCTGGTCGGAATGATGGGGTCGGGCAAGTCTGCGATCGGCAAATCGCTGGCGACTCGGTTGGGTGTGGCCTTCCTTGATTCTGATGCCGAGATTGAGCGTGCCGCTAACGCAAGCATCTCTGAGATTTTCGCCCGCGATGGCGAAGAGTTTTTCCGTCGTCGTGAGACTGAGGTTATTCGGCGTCTGCTGAATGGGCGGCCTTGTGTGTTGTCGACGGGCGGGGGGGCGTTCATGGCGGAACGGAACCGCACGATGATCACCGAAAAGGGTGTGTCGCTTTGGCTCAAGGCGTCGTTGGATACGCTCTGGGAACGTGTGCGTCACAAGGATACGCGCCCGCTGTTGCGCACTGCGAACCCGCGTCAGACGCTCGCAGATTTGTTGGCAGTGCGAGAGCCGATTTATAGCCTCGCGAACCTAACGGTCGAAACGCTGGCAAATTATTCGATTGATGACACCACCGACAAAGCGATCGAAGCGCTATTGGGCCGTGTCGATGTCCTAAAGGAAAAATCATGACTTTCGAAACCGTGCATGTTGGGTTGGTTGGCCGCGAATACGACGTTCTGATCGGGCCAGACCTGATTGCGACAGCAGGTGCGCGGGTGGCGGACATGCTGACGGTTAAGAAGGTCGCGATTGTTACGGATGAAAATGTTGCGCGACTTCATCTGGCGACCTTGCAGGCGTCTTTGGATGCCGCGGGCGTGGCGCATTCCGCGCTGACTTTGCCTGCGGGCGAAAGCACCAAACGTTGGCCTGAGTTTACCAAAACGGTTGAATGGCTGCTTGAGCAAAAGGTCGAACGGAACGGCCTCGTTATCGCGCTCGGTGGTGGTGTGATTGGTGATCTAGTTGGTTTTGCTGCGTCGGTTTTGCGTCGCGGTGTGCGGTTCGTTCAAATCCCGACCTCGCTTTTGGCGCAGGTGGATAGCTCTGTCGGCGGGAAAACGGGTATCAACACGGATCAAGGTAAGAACCTCGTCGGTGCTTTCCATCAGCCGAGTCTCGTTTTGGCGGATACGTCGATTCTGTCCACACTGACGGAACGCGATTTCCTCGCGGGGTACGGTGAGGTCGTGAAATACGGTCTGTTGGGGGATGCGGCGTTTTTCGATTGGCTTGAAGTAAATGCGCCGAAAATGGCTGCGGGCGATATGGCGGCGCGGGTTTATGCCGTGAAACGCTCGGTTGAAATGAAAGCCGAGATCGTGATGCGCGACGAGACAGAGCAGGGGGATCGGGCGCTTCTGAACCTCGGTCACACGTTCTGCCATGCGCTGGAAAAAGCGACGGGATATTCAGATCGTCTTCTTCACGGCGAAGGTGTCGCAATTGGCTGTGCGCTGGCCTTTGAGCTGTCCTCTCGCATGGGGCTTTGTAGCCAAGAGGACCCGAGCCGCGTTCGTGCGCACCTGCGTGAGATGGGCATGAAAACGGATGTGACCGATATTCCGGGTGACCTGCCGGATGCTGAGGCGCTGTTGACGCTCATGGGGCAGGACAAAAAGGTTTTGGATGGAAAGCTACGGTTCATCCTTGCGCGCGGGATCGGGCAGGCCTTTGTGACCTCGGATGTGTCGCGTGAGGCCGTGCTGTCGGTCCTGAATGACGCGCTGCGCGGTTAATCCGCTGCGGCCTTCGCGATCGCCGTCGCGAGGTCGCCGTATCCTGTAAAACGACGCTCAAACGCGAGGCCCATGCGGGTCGCGCAGTCGGCCGCTTTGGCTGTCAGAGCAGGGTCGTCTGTTTGGGCAAGGTAAACCAGTTTTTCGTAATTGCCGAAATACATCGACAACAGATCGGGGTGACGATCCAGGCCGAGCGGTTTCCAGACAAAGGCGTCAAACTGGCGGGCAAGGAAATCGGTGAGGTAAAAGGCGGTGACTTCACCGTGGGCCTCAAAAACAGCATTCGTTTCAAAAAACGAATAGCAGTGCGGACCAGCGATATAGTCGACGCCCAGTTCATCGCATTTCGCGAACAACTGTCCACCCGTGCCACAGTCCGCATAGGCGACCATGATCTGATCATAGTCATCGCGGTTCTCAATGACGGCAGCCTCGACCGCGTCGGTGATCCGTTCGGGGTGGTTGTGCAAAATCGCGGGAAGGCATTGGAGGTCGACGTGATCCCAACCGTTCAGCCGTTTCAGTGCAGTGATCTCATGGGCGAGGGCACCGCAGGCCACAATAAGAACGCGGCCTCGCCCCAAAGGGGCAAGGCCGTCATTTGTCAGTATGCTGTCTGAAAGATCAGGCATTCATCTGGTTGTGCTTGCGCGCAACGAAGGCTTTCGCGGTATCCACTGCAACAGCAGCGTCACGGCAGTAAGCATCAGCGCCAATCGCACGACCGAATTCTTCGTTGAGCGGTGCGCCGCCAACCAGAACGATATAGTCGTCGCGGATACCCTGTTCGACCATCGTGTCGATCACCGTTTTCATGTAAGGCATCGTGGTGGTCAGCAGAGCCGACATGCCGAGGATGTCAGGCTTTTCGGTTTCCAGCGCTTCGAGGTATTTCTCAACAGCATTGTTGATGCCGAGGTCGACAACTTCAAAGCCAGCGCCTTCCATCATCATGGAAACTAGGTTTTTACCGATGTCGTGGATGTCGCCCTTAACCGTGCCGATCACCATTTTACCAACGCGCGGTGCGCCTGTTTCAGCCAGAAGCGGCTTCAGGATGGCCATGCCGCCCTTCATCGCGTTCGCAGCGAGCAAAACTTCGGGAACGAAGAGGATACCATCGCGGAAGTCGCGGCCAACAACAGTCATGCCACCAACGAGAGCTTCGGTCAGGACGCGGTAAGGAGTCCAGCCACGCTCGAGAAGGATTTCAACACCTTCTTCGATCTCTTCCTTCAGACCGTCGTAAAGGTCGTCAAACATCTGTTCGACGAGTTCTTCGTCGTTCAGTTCGGACAGAATGATGTCATCTTGATCGGACATTGGCGTTCTCTAGTTGGAAGGGACAATTGCGGTGATTTGATCCCAATGCGACAATTGGTCTGGACCGATTGCGACTCTGAGCGGGTCGGAAACGACGGTATCACAAAATGTCGAAAAAAAACCGCACCGAACGGCGCGGTTTTTGGATTTTCAGGGGTCGACCTGCACTTATCCGCGGCGACGCGATTTGCGACGCTCTGGGCCGTCACCGTCGGTGCCATCAGAGGTCGACGAGAAACCACCGAGTTTCGCAGCGATTTCGTCCAAGGTCGGACGGTCGCCACGCGGACGGGTTTCCAGTGCTTCTTTCATGGCGCGCAGGTGTTCTGGTGTCGTGCCACAACATCCGCCGATGATGGTCGCGCCGCAATCACGCGCCAGCACTGCATAGTCACCCATCAGGGACGGGGTGCCGTCATAGTGGATGTGGCCGTCGTGGTATTTCGGGATACCCGCGTTGCCTTTTGCGATGATCGGGGTTTGCGACCCAGTGGCAGCAAAGCCAAGAACGGTGCGCAGAAGGTCAGCAGCGCCAACGCCACAGTTCGCACCAAACGCAAGCGGCGGATGGTCGAGTTTATCGATCACTTTTGCGAGGTCGGCACTGGTGATGCCCATCATGGTGCGGCCAGCGGTGTCAAAGCTCATCGTGCCGCACCACGCCATACCAGCGAGTTTCGCGGCTTCTGCAGCTGCTTTGTATTCTTCGACAGCCGAAATGGTTTCGACCCAAAGTACATCCGCGCCGCCTTCTTTCAGACCTTCGGCCTGTTCGTGGAACATTTCAACGGCCAGCTCGTGGGTCAGGCTGCCCATCGGCGCCATGATTTCTCCAGTCGGGCCAACAGAGCCTGCGACAATCACGGGACGGCCAGCGGCGTCAGCGACTTCACGACCCAGTTCTGCCGCAATGCGGTTCAGTTCGCGAACGCGGCCTTCTGCGCCGTGCAGTTTCAAACGCGATGCATTGCCACCGAAAGAGTTTGTGAGGAACAGATCACTGCCTGCGTCCACAGCACCAGCGTAGAGGGCTTTGATCTTTTCAGGATGTTCGACGTTCCACATTTCTGGCGCATCACCAGAGCTGAGGCCCATGTTGAACAGGTTAGTGCCTGTCGCGCCGTCGGCCATCAGCCAGTCGCGTGTTTCGAGCAAGCGGGAAAGTGCATTTGTCATATCGCGAACCATTCGTCAGAGTCGTTTGTCCCCGCATGGCATGACATGGCAAGGTTTTCAAACCTGAATTGTATTTCATAGACGGGCGCGGTTGTTTTTCGCGCCCGTTTTTGGATTAGCTTTCGGTCATCAGTTGATCTTTGGCGACAGCGCGGAGGTCTCGCATTTTTGCGCGTATCGTGGCCTCGTCCGCTTTGTCACCCAGATCGGCCGCGACTTTGCGATAGACATCTTCGTCCCCAGATTCCTGAAGATCGGCTTTGACCACCTCGGCGGCGTAGGCATTTGCGTCTTCACCTGATTTACCCAAAAGCTCTGCCGCCCAAAGTCCCAAAAGCTTGTTTCGTCGGGCTTCGGCCTTGAACTGCATTTCAGCATCATGGGCGAACTTATCTTCAAATGCCTTCTCGCGATCATCAAAAGTGCTCATGGGGACCTCCCTTTGTTACGGTGCTCTGCATTCTATGTGGTGGTCCACGTCAGTCAGGACAAGATTTCCCTGTTTTGCGCTTTCGCAAATTCGCATAGCGGTTTGCGCTTGCAATTCTTGCAGCTTCGAGGGGCTTGCCCTATACGCAGCCCATGACTCACGCTGCGGAAAGCGCAGCCAGACGAGGGGACGTGCATGGCGCGGCGCAAAAAGATCTACGAAGGCAAAGCTAAGATTCTGTATGAAGGCCCGGAACCGGGCACGATTGTTCAGTATTTTAAGGACGATGCCACTGCATTCAACGCAGAGAAAAAGGCTGTGATCGACGGTAAGGGCGTGTTGAACAACCGCCTGTCCGAGTTTTTCATGACTGGCCTTCAGGCTGTAGGGATTCCTACGCACTTCATCAAACGCCTCAACATGCGTGAACAACTCTGCCGTCAGGCCGAGATTGTACCGCTCGAGGTGATTGTGCGTAACTTTGCGGCTGGATCTATGGCGAAACGTTTGGGCCTCGAAGAGGGCACCCAACTGCCGCGTCCGATTGTTGAGTTCTCGTACAAAGATGACGCTCTTGGCGATCCGCTGGTTCCCGAAGAATACATCGCAGCGTTCGGCTGGGCGACCCAGCAAGAGCTGGACGAGATCGTTTCGACCGCTCTGCGCGTCAACGATTTCCTCGCAGGTGTAATGCACGGCGTTGGTATCCGTCTGATCGACTTCAAAATCGAATTTGGTCGCGTCTGGGAAAATGAATACCCGCGTTTGGTGGTTGCTGATGAAATCAGCCCTGATAGCTGCCGTCTGTGGGATGTCGAAACAGGTGCGAAGCTAGACAAAGACGTATTCCGTCGCGATCTGGGCAACCTAACCGATGCCTATACCGAAGTGGCACGTCGTTTGGGGGTTCTGCCCACGAACGTCACCCACACGACCAAGCCAACGATGATTAACTAAAAAGGATATCGCCCGATGAAAGCTCGTGTGCATGTCATGCTGAAAAATGGCGTTCTGGACCCCCAAGGTGAGGCTGTTCGCCATGCTCTGGGTGCGCTTGGTTTTGCCGGCGTCGAAGGTGTCCGCCAAGGTAAAGTGATCGAGCTCGATCTTGCTGACGGGACCACAGAGGCCACCGTCAAAGAGATGTGTGAAAAGCTCCTCGCAAATACCGTGATCGAAAGCTACACGGTGGAGCTGTCCTAATGAAGGCTGCTGTCCTCCAGTTCCCGGGTTCCAACTGCGACCGTGATATGGCGGTCGCGCTGGAAAAGTCCGGTTTCGACGTCTCGGTGGTTTGGCACAAAGACGCCAGCCTGCCCAAAGTTGATCTGGTCGCTGTTCCGGGCGGTTTCTCGTTCGGTGACTACCTGCGCTGTGGCGCGATTGCGGCACAATCGCCTGTCTGTCAGGGCCTTGTCGATCACGTCCACGCTGGCGGTTACGCTCTGGGTGTTTGCAACGGTTTTCAGGTTCTGACCGAAACCCGTTTGCTGCCGGGGGCGCTGATGCGCAACGCGGGTCTTAAATTCGTCTGCCGCACTGTTGGCCTGACCGTTGAGACAACCGATAGCGCGTTCACCTCTGGTTACACCAAGGGTCAGATCGTCAATATTCCTGTCGCTCACCACGATGGTAACTACTATTGCGACGACGAAACCCTTGCTGCGTTGCGTGATCAGGACCGTATCGCGTTCACCTACACCGAGAACGTAAACGGTGCTCGCGAGAATATCGCTGGTGTTCTGTCCGAAAACCGCCGTGTTCTGGGTATGATGCCGCACCCCGAACGTGCCATCGACGCCAACCATGGTGGCACCGATGGACAGGCGCTTTTCCGCTCTATGCTGGACCAGTTGGTCAGCGCCTGATTGAGCCTTCCGTGGGGCGAGCGTAACATCGCCCCATGGGTGCAAAGACCGTGAACCGTGCTGAGAGAGTAAAGATCCGTCGTTGGCTTAATCGGCTGGCGTTCGGTCTGTTCGTCGCAATTGCGATCGCGGTGGTCTATGTCACCAATGTTTTCCTGACAGAGCGTTTTACGGAATCGACCCGCAATAGGGCCGAAGTGCGTATGACGCTTTATGTCGGGAACCTGATTTCCGAACTTCAGCGTAACTCTATCGTGCCGCAACTGCTGGCCCGCGACCCAGAGTTGCTGCGTGCGTTGTCGGCGGCGGAATACTCTCTATCGACCCAGCGATTGTTATCCTTTGTCGATGAGATTGGCGCGGCGTCTTTGATGCTGTTGGACAAAGATGGGCGCACGGTTGCTGCGACTGACCGAAACCGTTTGGGCGAAAACCACCGTAACGCACCGTATTACATCAATGCACTGCGGTCGAACGCGACGATCTTTACGACTGTGCGCACTGAATCGGGCGGGTTCTCGTTCGTTTATTCGCGCAAGATGGACGATCCGAGCGGCACCTTGGGCGTGATGACCGTTGCTGTTGATTTGCAAAAACTCGAACGCAGTTGGGCAAGCATTTCGGACGCGGTGTTCGTTGCTGATAGCGAGGGGACGATCATTCTATCGACCGAACCGCGCTGGCGTGGATTGGTGGAAGAACAAGCATTGGCCCGTCAATCGCCCGCATCTGCTATTGATCGTGCGTTCGAGGCGACACGCGATTGGACCGTCGTTCCGATTGACGCTTACTTGCGTGGCGAGGCCGTGTTGCGCCGTGAAACCCGCGTCCCGTTCCAAGGCTGGCGGATGGTCAGTTTCACCACCTATGATTCCGTGCGGGAAAAGGTGAACGGGGTACTCGCCCTCGAAATCATGGGCTTTGCGATCCTCTTGGCCTTGGCGTTCTGGGTGTCCTCGCGCAAATCGGCAAACCGCGTTGTGTTTTTCCAGCGGGAATCGGCTGAATTGCGGGCGTTGAACTTGCGGCTCCAACGCGAGATTGCAGAACGTCAGAAGGTTGAAAAGACGTTAGAAGTCGCAGAGCAATCACTGGCGCAGTCATCGAAATTGGCGGCTTTGGGTGAAATGTCCGCAGCGGTGAGCCACGAGTTGAACCAACCACTGGCCGCGATGAAAACCTATTTGGCAGGCGCACGGTTGTTGTTGCAGCGTAAACGCGCGGACGAGGCACTGTCGTCATTTGGGCGGATTGACGATCTGATCGATCGGATGGGTGCGATCACCAAACAGCTGAAATCCTATGCCCGCAAAGGCAAAGATGCCTTTGAAGAAGTAGATGTGCGCGACGCGGTGTCGACCGCACTGTCGATGATGGAACCGCAATTGAAAACGCGAAAGGTTGCGATCACGCGGACCTTGCCATCCAATCCTGCGTTGATCTTTGGGGATCGGCTGCGCCTTGAGCAGGTGATCATCAACCTGTTGCGAAACGCGCTCGACGCAACGAAAGGTGTCGATGATCCGTCCGTTGAGGTCACATTGACCGTGACAGACGCCGTACGTTTGATCGTGCGCGATAACGGGGCGGGGATCGAAGACCTCGATGCCCTGTTCGAACCATTTTACACGACGAAACAGCCGGGTGACGGTGTGGGGCTCGGCCTCGCGATTTCGTCAGGAATTGTGACTGACCTCGGGGGTCGCCTCACCGCGCGCAATGGCGCAAAAGGTGGGGCAGTCTTTGAAATGACCTTGCCGGTCTTGGCCAGTGACGTTGAAGCAGCGGAGTAAACGCATATGACAAAAGCCATGAAAATTGCCGTTGTGGACGATGAAAAGGACATGCGCCAGTCGATCAGCCAATGGTTGGCCTTGTCGGGTTTTGACACAGAAACCTACGCCTGTGCCGAAGATGCGCTGAAGGTTCTGACTTCGGATTACCCCGGTATTGTGGTCAGTGACATTAAGATGCCCGGCATGGATGGAATGCAGTTTCTGCGTAAGATCAAGGGTTTGGATAGCACTCTTCCCGTCATCATGATCACGGGTCACGGCGATGTGCCGATGGCGGTCGAGGCGATGCGGATCGGGGCTTATGATTTTCTTGAGAAGCCGTTCAACCCCGATCGGATGACCGAGCTTGCGAAAAAGGCGACCAATGCGCGGCGTGTGACCTTGGATGCGCGGATGCTGCGCAAGGAACTGTCGGACCCAACGTCTTTGATGCAAAAACTGATCGGCACCTCGCCTGCGATGGAGCGTCTGCGTGAGGATATCCTCGACCTTGGGCAAGCTGATGGGCATGTATTGATCGAAGGCGAAACGGGCACTGGGAAAACGCTGATCGCTCACGCTCTCCATGCCGTGAGTGCGCGGGCATCGAAGAAATTCGTGATCCTGTCCTGTGGCGCTTTTGATGAGGACAGCCTGACCCGCCGTCTGTTTGGGCCTGCGAATGAAGACGAGCCGATCCCAGCGATGGAAGAGGCGCGTGGCGGGACATTGGTCCTCGAAGATATTGAAGCGCTCAGCCCGTCGCATCAGTCGCGTTTGATGACCGCGATCAATGAGCAGGGCACGCCTGCTGAAACGCGGATCATTGCGATCTGTAACCTGCAGGAACAGGATAAAACCTGCGAAAGCGAGTTGCGATCGGACCTATTTTACCGACTGGCCGCGCTGCGCATCACTGTGCCGCCGCTGCGAGCGCGGGGTGAGGACATTCTGTCGATCTTTACGACCTATGCGGAACAGTTCGCCGATGAATACGGCTGCGACACGCCGCAAGTGTCTGCGCAAGAGGCGGCGCAGTTGCTTCAAGCGCCTTGGCCGGGGAACGTGCGCCAGTTGACGAATGTCGCAGAGCGCGCGGTTCTACAGTCTCGCCGTGGGTCAGGAACGATTGCGTCCTTGTTGATGGCGGATAGCGACGAACAGCCACCGACCATGACGACCGAGGGTAAGCCGTTGAAAGAGTTTGTAGAAGCCTTCGAGCGGATGCTGATCGATAACACGATGCGCCGCCATAAAGGGTCGATCGTGGCAGTCATGGACGAACTGTGCCTGCCACGCCGAACGCTCAACGAAAAGATGGCGAAATATAACTTACAGCGGTCCGATTACCTGTAATTGGCCTTTGATTTGGCTGGTTAACACATTGACCATTGTATTTTATCCCCAGCCAGTCTTATGTAGTCGTTACGTGATGGCGTCCGCAAAGGCGCGGCCGACACCGGAAAGATTCACTGTCTCAGACACAAGGGTCACAGACTCGGTCTCCGACAGATGTGTATTTGGCCCCGAAATGGGTCGATAGGATGCCCTGGCAGCGCGAGTTTATCGGACGCGCCGGGCTTATAACGGGCGCCCGAAAAGGGCGCTGAGGAAGAACCGCGATGCAACGCGCGCTGGACACAGGCAGACGATTGACGGCCCCAAGGGGCCTCTCTGCTTGCCGCGCCCGTTTCGCCCCTGACAGACACGACTACATTTCCGCCGCGCCCCCGGGTAGGGCGGCATTGCGTCGTGCAATTGGAAAACATGGCAAAGAAAATGCTCATCGATGCCACCCACGCGGAAGAAACCCGCGTCGTGGTGGTAGACGGCAACAAAGTTGAGGAATTCGACTTTGAAAGTCAGTCAAAACGCCAGCTTGCTGGTAATATCTATCTCGCAAAAGTAACGCGCGTCGAACCGTCGCTTCAGGCGGCTTTTGTCGATTACGGTGGTAATCGGCACGGTTTCCTTGCGTTCTCAGAAATCCATCCGGACTACTATCAAATTCCGGTCGCTGACCGCGAAGCTCTGCTGGCCGAAGAGCGTGCTTATGCAGAGAGCCTCGCCGCTGAGGACGAGGACGAAGATAAGCCGAAAAAGGTTAACCGTCGCCGTCGGTCGCGGTCGAAACCTGCTGCGGCCAAGTCGGACGATCTAATCGCGACGAAGGACGTTGAGGCAGAACCCAAGGGGATGGAAACCATCGATCTGGGTGAGGACGACGACCAAGAGGGCCTGAGCCCGATGGAAACCGTCGCGGAAACGCCGGTCGAAGAGCCTGAGGATGACACGGCTGCTGAGGCTCCTTTGGTCGAAGAGGTTGCACAGACCGAAGAGGTTCCTGCTGAGGACACTCAGGATGAGGCCGCTGAAGAAGTTTCGGAAGAAACCTCCGAGGACGAAGCAGAGGATGAAGACGAGGACGAAGCGGATAACAACATCGAGTCCGTCGCTAACGAAGACGACCACGAAGACGTGCGTCCCGCTCGGAAACCGCGTCCGAAGCGCTACAAAATCCAAGAAGTGATCAAGGTTCGTCAGATCCTTTTGATCCAAGTGGTAAAAGAAGAACGCGGCAACAAAGGTGCTGCTCTAACGACCTATCTGTCGCTTGCTGGCCGTTACTGTGTTCTCATGCCGAACACAGCGCGTGGTGGTGGCATCAGCCGCAAAATCACCAATGCCGTCGACCGCAAGAAGCTCAAAGAAATCGCGACTGAGATGGATGTGCCAGATGGTGCAGGCCTGATCATTCGCACTGCGGGCTCTCAGCGTACAAAGGCTGAGATCAAGCGCGACTACGAATACCTGCAGCGCCTGTGGGAACAGATCCGCGAACTGACGCTGCAATCGACAGCGCCGGCGAAGATCTACGAAGAGGGTGACCTTATCAAACGCACGATCCGCGACCTCTATTCCAAAGAGATCGACGAAGTGATCGTTGCGGGTGACACAGGCTACCGTACGGCAAAAGACTTCATGAAAATGATCATGCCGTCGCATTCTAAGAACGTTAAACCCTATAACGACCAGCTGCCGCTCTTTGCGCGCTATCAGGTTGAGGGTTACCTCGCTGGTATGTTCAACCCGACCGTTCAGCTTCCTTCGGGCGGTTACATCGTGATCGGTGTCACTGAGGCTCTGGTTGCGATCGACGTGAACTCTGGCCGCGCGACCAAAGAAGGGTCGATCGAACAGACAGCGCTGAAAACCAACCTTGAAGCAGCGGATGAAGTTGCGCGTCAGATGCGTCTGCGCGACCTCGCGGGTCTGATCGTCATCGACTTTATCGATATGGACGAGCGCAAGAACAACACTGCCGTTGAAAAGCGCCTCAAGGACAAGCTGAAAACCGATCGCGCCCGCATCCAAGTGGGCCGCATCTCGGGCTTTGGTCTGTTGGAAATGTCGCGTCAGCGCCTGCGTCCAGGTATGCTCGAGGCTACAACACAGCCTTGCCCGCATTGCCACGGCACAGGTTTGCTGCGGTCGGATGACAACGTCGCTCTCTCGATCCTGCGTCAGTTGGAAGAAGAAGGCGTTCGTGGTCGTTCCAAAGAGGTTCTGGTCCGCGCTCCGATTGCAATTGCAAACTACTTGATGAACCAGAAGCGCGAACATATCGCTGCGATTGAAGCCACCTACGGTATGGCTGTTCGTATTGAATGTGACCCGACGCTGGTTTCGCCTGATTTCGCGATTGAGAAGTTCAAGACCGCAACCCGTATTGTTCCAGAGGCCGCACCTGTTGTGTCCGCGTCGAGCGTTGTGATCGACGATCTTGAGGACGATATCGAAGATGCGGAAATCCTCGATGAGGATGAAGCGGATGTGGATGCGTCTGATGCAGAGACTGCAGAGGGCGAGGGTGACGGCGATGATAAGCCGAAGAAACGCCGCCGCCGTCGTCGTCGTCGGAAGAAGCCTGGTCAGGGTGAGGGCGAGCAGTCGTCCGAGTCTGGTGAGGAGGCCGAAGGTGGTGATGCGGATGCAGAGGGCGATGCGCCCGAGGCAGAGGCTGCAGAACCTGCAGCTGAGGTCGATGCTGACGCACCTGTAGAAGCACCGAAACCGAAACGCACGCGTTCGCGCCGCAAACCTGCCGCTGCCGCTGAGGCCGCTGAAGGTGAAGCTGCTACGACCGAGGCTGAGGCCCCTGAGGCTCCTGCTGAGGAAGCGCCGAAGCCGAAACGCACGCGCACCCGCAAGAAACCCGCTGCGAAATCAGAAGAGGGTAAAGCCGAAGAGGCTGCACCAGCGGATGAGGTTGAGGAAGCACCGAAGCCGAAACGCGCTCCACGTGCTCGTAAGAAACCCGCTGCAAAGGCTGAGGCTGTTGAAGCGCCTGCTGAGGTGGTCGCGGAGCCTGTCGTAGAGGCTGCACCTGAGGCACCTGTTGAAGTTCCGGTTGAGGTTGCAGCACCTGCACCTGAACCAGTGGCAGAGCCTGAGCCTGCGCCAGCGGCGGAACCTGCGCCAGCGCCTGAGCCTACGCCTGCTGCTCCTCCGGCAGAGGCGGAAGAGCCGAAAGACGATAAACCCAAACGCCGCGGTTGGTGGTCACTGGGTCGCTAAATTGATCGGGCCGTCCTTCGGGGCGGCCTTTTTTTTTCAGCGCTTCGCTAAACTGTGACGATCAGCGCAGGACATCGGGGGTGACGCGCGCTATCTGGCACGGTATCGAAGGGCAAAGATCAAAGGGCCAGACGACATGGGCGAAATACTCTCAACGCAGATTGTGATGGATGCAGGGCTTTTCACGGCCATGGGTGTTGCCTTGTTCGCGGGGCTATTGTCGTTCCTCAGCCCTTGTGTGCTGCCCGTTGCGGCGCCGTATCTTGCCTATATGGGCGGGGTGACGGTCTCTGACATGGATGGGTCTGCATCTGCGCGGGGCAGGGTGATCCTTGCCGCTGTGTTCTTTGTCCTCGGTCTGTCGACTGTTTTCGTATTCCTTGGATATGGGATGTCCACGATTGGGCGGCTGTATTGGTCGGTGATCGAGTGGGTGAATTATGTTGCAGGCGCGCTGGTGATCCTCTTTGGTCTGCATTTCATGGGCGTGTTCCGCATCCCATTTCTGATGAAAGAAGCGCGGATTGAGGTGAAAGATCAGGGCGGCTCTGCCTTTGGAGCCTATCTTTTGGGCCTCGCTTTTGCCTTTGGTTGGACGCCGTGCCTTGGCCCTATTTTGTCTACGATCCTGACCCTAGCCGCCCAAGAAACCCAAGCCGCCCGTGGCGCGATCCTCTTGGGCACTTATGCAGCGGGGCTCGGGATACCGTTCCTGCTGATTGCGATTTTCTTCCCGCGGCTCAAAGGGCCGATGGCGTGGATGAAACGTAATATGGGTGTGATCGAAAAGGTTTCCGGCGCACTGCTGGTCGTGATTGGGCTTCTGCTGCTTACAGGACGGTTCGCGATGTTGTCGGGCTGGCTGTTGGATACCTTCCCCGTACTCGGCACCATCGGCTAGGACTTACTCTCGCCCAAATTCCGCGTTAGGCTGAGTGAAACAGTCGCGGAATAGCGCATGACGGAAACGACCGAGAGACAGGTGAAACGGCGTCGGGTGTTCTACATCCCCGGCTACGATCCGATTCACCCGCGCCGCTACCGTGAACTTTACCGCAAAGAAAGCGCTGATCAGGCCCGCGTGTCGGGCTATGAGATCGCGCTCAAGCCAAAAACGACGGGCGGTGCTTATGGGTGGCACGTCACAGCGAACATCGACGGGCAGGGCGTTGACGCCGATGTCGATGTTCTGGTGTGGTCGGACATCGTGCGCAATTCGATGTCGCAGAGCATTCCCGCGACCTATGGCCAGTTGGTGCGCACGGCGTGGGAATATATCGCGACGGGTGCGCTGTTTCGTTTGATGCGCCTACGCAAGGGGCCTGTGATTGCAGCACTTTATCCCGTCGGGATGCTGCTGTTGCAGTTGGCCGTGGCCGTGGGAATCGGCGCGTTGTTGGGTCAGGCAGCCGCGTTCGGCGCGACTTTGATCGATTTGCCTGTATGGATGGGAACTGTGGTTGGGTTGGGTGTCGGTGCAGTGAGCGCGATCCAAAGTCTCCAGTTCTTCAAATCGAAAGACGGGAAGCTCTTTGCCTATTACCTTATGCACGATTACGCCTATTCGGCCCGTTGGAAAGGCGCGAACCCGCCAGAGCTAGAGGTGCGGATGGCGGAATTTGAGGACCAGATCGCTGCCGCTTTTGACGATGGCTATGATGAAGTTCTGGTCGTCGGTCATTCTTCTGGTGCGCACCTCGCTGTCTCGATCTTGTCCGATCTGATCCGTGATGGTCGTGTGCCCGAACAAGGGGCGAAACTGTCCTTCCTCTCGCTTGGTCATGTCGTCCCGATGGTGAGTTTCCTGCGCGATGCTTGGCGGTTGCGGGCGGACTTGGCCTATCTGTCGACGCGCGAAGAACTGACGTGGGTTGATGTGACCGCTCCGGGGGATGGTTGTGCTTTTGCGCTTTGTGATCCTGTCGGGGTGACGGGTGTCGCACCAGAGGGTCAAAAATGGCCACTGGTGATGTCGGCGGCCTTTACGCAGTCCTTGTCGGCAGAACGGTGGAGCGAATTGCGGTGGCGGTTCTTTCGGCTTCATTTTCAATATCTTTGCGCCTTTGATCGGCCCAAAGACTACGACTATTTCCAGATTACAGCTGGGCCGCTGACGCTTGGCGACCGATACGAGAGGCGCCCGCCATCGCGGAGCCGTAAGGTCGCTGCTGCATCGCGTTACAGATCGGTGGCTCCATGATCCCGCCCAAGCCCAAGGCTCGCGCAGACAAGGTGTCGCTCTGGCGGTATCTCAAGCTCTTTCGTGAGGACATTTTGAGCGCGCAACCTGCACGGCTCTATCGGGCGTGGATGGCAGAGTTTAAGACGCCGTTTTTCCGCAGCTACCTCTGCAATGATCCCGAACTGGTACGGCAGGTTCTGAAAGAGCGGCCCGACGATTTCCCGAAAAGTGACCGCATTGGTGCGGGGCTAAGGCCGCTCCTTGGCAACTCGGTGTTTCTGACCAATGGCGAAACATGGAAACGTCAACGTCGCATCATTGATCCCGCCTTTGAGGGCGGTCGTCTACGTGACACCTATCCCGCGATGTGGGAGGCAGGCGAGGCCGCTATCGCACGCCTTTCGGCCCATGCCGATGGCACCCCGATAGAGATCGAGGCCGAGACGAGCCATGCCGCAGCCGACGTGATTTTCCGCACTTTGTTTTCTATCCCGATTGAACACGAAACGGCTTCGGCTGTGTTCTCAGAGTTCAAAGCGCATCAGCGCAGCCAGCCAATCCTGAACCTCGCGGCGTTTATCCGAGGGCCGAAATGGATGCCGCGGTTTTTTCGTTCGGAAACCAAACGGACGGCAGGCGTCATTCGAAATCTGATCGGTGATCTGACCACCGAACGTCTGGCCGCGATTGAGGCAGGCACCGCGCCAGACGATTTGGCGACCAAGATCATGACCACCACCGACCCCGAAACAGGGGATCGGTTCGATGTGGACGAGATGATTGATCAGGTCGCGATCTTTTTCCTTGCGGGGCATGAGACGAGCGCGTCTGCGTTGGCATGGACGCTGTACCTGTTGGCGACCAATCCAGAGTGGCAGGATCGTCTGGCCAAAGAGGCCAAGGTACTTACGTCTGATTTCAGCTCTGTATCGCTTCTGAAACTGTCGCGGGATGTGTTCCGCGAGGCGCTACGGCTCTATCCGCCTGTGCCGATGTTGGTGCGCGAAACCACTTGTCCTGAGGCTTTCCGTGGACGCGGTGTGAAATCGGGATCGCAGATTGTTTTGTCACCGTGGCACCTTCATCGGCATGAACGGCTCTGGGAACGGCCTGACGAATTCGATCCGGCACGGTGGGGTACGGACAACGGCAAACAGTGCCAACGCGACGCCTATATTCCGTTTTCCGCAGGGAGCCGCGTTTGCACGGGCGCGGGCTTTGCCATGGTCGAAGGGCCGATGTTGCTATCGTTGATTCTGCGGAACTTTGTCATTGAGCCAGATGAGAATCGTGAACCCGTTCCAGTTGCGCACCTCACTGTTCGATCGTCTCAAGGCATATGGCTGCGACTGCGGAAACGCGGATAGATCGCTGAATTACCCGAACGGATAATAAAAAGTTCTGAAAGTTTATGTATCTTTTTCAGTATCTTAATGTGACAATAACCCTGTGGTTTAGTGGCTATTTGCACTTACAGCTAGCTGGTCAGATTTAATTATATACTAAAGGTCATCGGGGGCTAAGCCGAATGGGTGTCGGTATGGCTATGATTGACTTTTCTACTACTGACGGTGGGCTCCGTCAGTCCTTGGATCGGGTAAAGGGCTTGATGTTGCGGGGGCGTTTTTCGCGTCCTGTTCGTCAAACTCCGCAAGAGGTGCTGCGCGAACGTAAACGTGCGCCCTATGCGCAAATCCTCGAATCCGAACTTCGTGAACTACAAGATCTCGCACGGGTGCGTGCGTCGCTTTACGCGTCGGACTGAAGACGTTTCAGGATCCAAACGCGGATCGCTGAGGCGAGGCCAACGTCGCCACGAGCCTCGTCGATTTCAACGGCAAGTTCGTTGATCGCTTTTCCGTCCTCTTTGGCAGCTTTTGTGAAGGCTGCCCAAAACTCAGGTTCGAGAGACACCGATGTACGGTGTCCCTGAAGTGTCAGAGAATGTTTTTCGGGCCGTGTGGTCATTCGTCCTCAAACTTCTGCTGGTCGAGCCGCTGGCGCGCTTTTTCTTCCCGGGCTGCCGTTAACAAACGTTCCGCTTTGGTGCGGCCAAATTTAACAGCATTCACATCGGCCTGCGCTTTTTCTTCGGCGCGTGTCTTTTGTTTGCGGGCTTTGTTTAGGTTGATGATGTCACTCATCTTGCGACTCCAAATGTTGGAAGGCTGGAGTATCGCAAAGCGTGTATCCCTGCCAAGAGGGAAAGAAAAAGGCCGCCCCGAAGGGCGGCCCGTTTGATTAGCCTTTCGGGCCGATCATGTCTTCTGGACGCACAATCCGATCAAACGTCTCTGCATCAACAAAGCCGAGCGCGATGGCTTCTTCTTTGAGGGTGGTGCCGTTCTTGTGTGCGGTTTTCGCAACCTTGGTTGCGTTGTCGTAACCGATGGTCGGCGCGAGTGCTGTGACGAGCATCAGCGACTCTTTCATCAGTTTGTCGATACGTGCGACGTTTGCCTGCGTGCCAACAACCATGTTGTCGGTGAAGGCCGAAGCCGCATCACCGAGCAGCTGGATCGATTGCAGAACGTTGTAGGACATCATCGGGTTGTAGACGTTGAGTTCAAAGTGACCTTGCGAACCCGCGAAACCAATCGCTGCGTCGTTGCCCATGACGTGGGCGCAGACCATGGTCAGCGCTTCGGCTTGGGTCGGGTTCACTTTACCTGGCATGATCGACGAACCCGGTTCATTTTCGGGCAGGATCAGTTCACCTAGACCCGAACGCGGGCCAGAGCCCAAGAGGCGCATGTCGTTTGCGATCTTGAAGAGCGATCCAGCAACGGTTTTCAGAGCGCCCGAGAACATGACCATTGCGTCATGTGCTGCCAGTGCTTCGAATTTGTTCGGAGCGGTGACGAAGGGCAGGCCCGTGATGTTCGCGATTTCTGCTGCAACCTTTTCAGCAAAGCCAACGCGGGTGTTCAGACCAGTGCCCACTGCGGTGCCGCCCTGTGCCAGTTCGTAGATGTCTGGCAGGCACATCTCAACGCGTTTGATGCCTTGGGCGACCTGATGGGCGTAACCACCAAATTCCTGACCAAGGGTCAGAGGGGTCGCATCCTGTGTGTGGGTGCGGCCGATTTTGATGATGTCTTTGAACTCTTCGGACTTTGCAGCCAGAGCAGCGTGCAGTTTGCGCAGACCCGGAAGCAGAACGTCACGTGTGTGCATGCCGATAGCGACGTGCATCGCAGTCGGGAAGGTGTCGTTAGACGACTGACCCATGTTGCAGTGATCGTTCGGGTGAACAGGCGATTTCGATGCAAGTTGACCGCCGAGGATCTCAATTGCACGGTTCGAAATGACCTCGTTCGCGTTCATGTTCGACTGGGTGCCAGAGCCTGTCTGCCAAACCACGAGCGGGAAGTTGTCGTCGAATTTGCCTTCGATCACTTCGGTCGCGGCCTCTTGGATCGCTTTGGACAGGGTTGCGTCCAGATCGCCAAAGCCTTCGTTGACGATTGCTGCAGCTTTTTTGATCACACCGAGTGCGCGGATCACCGGCACGGGCTGACGTTCCCAACCGATTGGGAAATTCATGATCGAACGCTGGGTCTGTGCGCCCCAGTATTTGTCTGCGGGGACTTCAAGCGGGCCGAAGCTGTCGGTTTCGGTGCGGGTTGCGGTCATCTGGACTCTCCCTGTTACGACTTGGGGCTTGTCATACCCCATGCGCACGGGAAATCAATGCAGTATACAGATGCATACCGCGTTGTTATCGCTATCAAGGCAAACGAATTGCCGCAGCTTACTTGCGGAATTGGTCCAGGCTGACGACTTCAGCCTCTTTGCGGGGCTTCGGCTCTTCTTCGGCCATTTCGACCATCGGCGCTTCGTCGTCGTCATCCTCGTCGTCGAAGTCGTCCTCTTGGGTTTCAAACCGAAGTCCGAACTCAACGGATGGGTCTACGAAGGTGCGGATCGCATCGTAGGGAATGTAGATGGGTTCTGGATTATCACCAAAGTTCAGCGTGACGCTAAACCCTTCGTCGGTGACGGTCAGGGCGTCGAACCAATGTTCCAACACGATGGTCATTTCGCCTGGGTACCGATCCGACAGCCAATCGGCCAGTTCGACATCGGGGTGCATCGTGTCAAAGGTGATAAAGAAATGGTGCTGTCCGGGCAGACCTTCGTCCGCGACGCGGGCCAATACTTTTTGAATGAGGCCACGCATAGCCTCGTGCATAAGATTGCCGTAGTCGATCTTCTGGCTCACGGTCGTTCCTTTCGCCCTGTTACCCCCAACATACGGGATTCGGAGCGGGATAAAAGAGGGATAGTCACGTTGCCGCTATGACAAATTGCACAAGCCAACTGGCGCCGCCCGTGAGGCCAAGCACCATTGGCAAACCGTAGGATTTGCGGAGCAGCAAAAATCCCGCAAAGATCGCGAGGCCGAGAGTGATTGGGTCGAGTGATGCGGCCTTAGGAAGGATGAATTGGGCTGGGCCAAAGGTGATGGCTTGTGTCGAACCAAAGAACAAGTGCAGCGCGAACCAGACGGACAAGTTGGCAATAACACCGACAACAGAGGCCGTTACGCCAGCGAGGGCGGAAGATAGACGAGGCCGCGACGCAAGCCAGTCGATCAACGGTGCCCCTGCGAAAATCCATATGAAGCAGGGAACAAACGTAACCCAGAGAGCCATTAACCCTGCCGCGACGCCCGATAGCCCTGCGTTCGTGCCAGCAACGATCGCCACGAATTGGGTCACTAGGATCAGTGGACCGGGCGTGGTTTCGGCAAGCCCCAAGGCGTCCATCATTTGAGAGGTCGAAAGCCAGCCGTAATTTGCGACGACGTCTTGGGTCATATAGGCCAGAACGGCGTAGGCTCCGCCAAAGGTGACAACGGCGAGTTTGGAGAAGAACACGCCGATGTCGCGCAGGAGGCCGTCACCCACCAAGAGGATTGGGAGGCCCCAGAGGATGCCTCCGATCAAAACGACCATGAAGGGGGTGCGCCAGTTGATCGAAACCTTTGGGGCGTCCTCTGATGTTGCGCAGAACGCGCCACCGATTATCGCGGCTACGGCGATCACGAGCGGAAAGGGCAGGGCGAAGACGTAAAGGCTAACGAAGGCCCCCACAGCCAAGAGCCAATGTAACTTCTGTTTCAGCGCTTTCTTGGACAGACGAAAGATGGCTTGGATCACGATCACGACGACCGTGGCTTTGACGCCAAGGAAGACCGCTTGCACCCAATTCAACGCGCCGAATTGGCCGTAGAGTAGCGCAAGCGCCATGATCACAATTGCACCCGGTAGGACAAAGAGCCCGCCGCCGATCAGTCCACCGACAACGCCGCGCTGTTTCCAGCCTGCATAAGTGGCAAGCTGCATTGCCTCGGGGCCAGGGAGGAGCATGCAAAAGGACAGGGCGCGGAGGAACTCTGCCTCGGATAGCCACGGGCGTTCTTCGACCAGTTCGCGGTGCATTAAAGCGATCTGCGCCGCAGGGCCGCCAAAGGACAAAAGGCCAATGCGGCCAAAGATGCGGATGAGGTCAGAGAGCTGTGTCATGGCGGCAATTGGCCATTGTTTTCGGCTCTTTGCAATTCATTCCCATGGCCGTCGTTAAATCTTCATCCACTACAACTTTTCGTTTCATTGTCGTTATTTATAGGTATCCTGAGAAGAGACTATCATAAGGGGTCACGGGATGGAAAAACTGTTAGGGGCCGTTGCGATCCTCGTGTTGTCCGTTTTGGGATACATGGGCGCTAAATCATTGGGTCTCTTTGGTAATCCCGACCGACAGGCTGTTGAGTTGCAGCTGGCGCTCATTGATCAGGCAAAGCAGCTTGAGGCCGAAGGATATTTGCCATGGGACTCTACCGATATCGTGGCATCGACACGTGTTACGGGTCTGAAGCTGTCTGTTGAAATTACGCATATCGCCCCATCGGAAAGCATGGTGCAGGCAACCGTCTGCAATTACCGCCGTATGCGCCTTTTGATTCAGAGCGGCGCGACCATCGAACTGATCTGGAAGCCAGAGCCAAACGGCACTGTTATGGCAGTTTCAACGGTCAACAAATGTTAAGGATGAAGTGGAGGTTTCTGTTGCCAGGTACCTCCGAACCCCGCCTGAGGCTGCTAGGCGTCAGGACTTAATTTCGGCGACCCGAACTGCTTACGCAGCCAGAGCCATTGCCGGAGCACGATTGTCATTTGCAATTGTACAGTTTGAACCGATAACGGTGGTATCTCACCGAGACAAAGCATAACCCCTTTAGACGTTCGTCGATCCTATTTCGACCCCATGATCCCCAAATGAAGGATGTTTGGTGGAGTCGCCGGGTACCGCCCCCGGGTCCGATCCGCTTATTACGAGCGCGTTTATGTCCATAGTCCCCGAAGAGACACTTTGAATATAGGTTCTGACTTTGGCGAACTCAAGTAGCTTCGCGTAAATGTTCGGGATGGACGGGTTGCGTTTGACGGCGCTGCGCGTGTCGCTATCCTTGGTTGAAACATATGAGGGAGAAACCATGTTTAAGGCATTGATCGTCGACAAAGACGAAGCAGGCGCTACCAGTGCGTCGGTTCAGGATATCAGCACCGACCGTTTGCCGGAGGGCAATGTGACGGTCGCAGTGGATTATTCGACTGTGAATTACAAAGACGGGCTGTGCCTTGGATCAGGGGGTGGGCTTGTTCGGAATTATCCGCATGTGCCAGGGATCGACTTCGCTGGCACGGTCGAAGCTTCTGACGATCCGCGCTATTCGGTGGGCGATAAGGTTGTTTTGACGGGCTGGCGCGTGGGCGAGGTCCATTGGGGCGGTTACGCGCAAAAGGCGCGGGTCAATGGCGATTGGCTGGTACCGCTGCCAGAAGGCCTGAGCACACGACAGTCAATGGCGGTGGGGACAGCAGGGTTTACTGCAATGCTCGCTATTCTGGCGCTTGAGGATCATGGCCTAACCCCCGAAAAAGGTGAGGTTTTGGTCACGGGCGCTGCGGGTGGTGTTGGGTCTGTTGCGACGGCAATTTTGGCGCATTTAGGGTATCAAGTGGCTGCCGTGACGGGGCGTCCGGAGACTGAAGGATACCTGCGCGACCTCGGGGCGACCCGTATCGTCGCCCGTGAAGAAATCGCCGAAACGGTCAAGCGCCCGCTTGAGGCAGAAACTTGGGCAGGCTGTGTTGACGCTGTTGGCGGCGCGATGTTGGCGCGTGTGTTGGGCCAAATGAAATACGGTGCAAGCGTTGCTGCGGTTGGCCTCGCTGGCGGCGCGACGTTGCCTGCGACTGTTGTTCCATTCTTGCTGCGGGGGGTGAACCTCTTGGGCATCGACAGCGTGATGCAGCCCTACGACAACCGTCTGCGGGCATGGCAGCGGGTCTCAACTGATCTGCCGATGGACAAGCTTGAAGCGATGGTTCAGCCCGCAACACTGTCTGATCTGCCAAACTTGGGGGCTGATATCCTCAAGGGGCAAGTCAAAGGGCGTGTTGTCGTTGACGTAAACGCTTGACCTTTGAGGGAGGGCGCTAGTTTCGCTGCTATTGTTAAATAGGACTATGCATGACTGACCAGCGCCCAATCCTCCTTTGGTTCCGCCGTGACCTGCGGCTTGCCGATCACGAAGCACTTACCGCGGCGTGTGAGACGGGGCGTCCGATTATTCCTGTCTTCATTTGCGATGACATTGTGGACGGAACAGGTGCAGCGCCAAAGATGCGTTGGGGTCAATCTGTTGGGGCTTTGGCGGATCAGCTTGCTGGGATCGGGAGTCGTTTGATCCTGCGCCGTGGGGCCGCATTGGACGTCCTTCAGCAATTGATTGCAGAGACGGGAGCGGCTGCAGTCTATTGGTCGCGTCTTTATGATCCTGCCTGCAAAGCCCGGGATACGGCGATCAAATCTACGCTGAAGGCCCAAGGCATCGATGCGCAAAGTTTCGCGGGCCATCTTTTGTTCGAACCATGGACGGTTTCGACAAAGGATGGCGGATATTACCGCGTCTATTCGCCAATGTGGAAAGCCGTTCGGGATCGGCCCGTTGCTCCGCGTCTGCCCGCGCCCGAAACCATCCTAACACCAGAGGCTTGGCCAGCGTCGGATCGACTGGAGGAGTGGAACCTAGGTGCCGCTATGCGTCGAGGGGCCGATGTTGTAACCGCCCATCAGGCGATTGGTGAAAAGGCAGCTGCCGCGCGGTTGGATGATTTCATTGAACATCGGATCAATGATTACAAAGCCAAGCGGGATTTTCCTGCTATCGAGTCCACGTCGCGTTTGTCCGAAAACCTCACGTATGGCGAGATCGCGCCTCGTGCTCTCTGGCACGCTGGCTGGCGGGCGATGGAGGGCGGCGCGGCGGGCGCCGAGCACTTTTTAAAAGAAGTTGTTTGGCGTGAATTCGCCTATCACCTCCTGCATCACACGCCACATATTCTTGACTCAAATTGGCGTCCTGAATGGGATGCGTTCCCATGGAATACGGATGAGGACGCGCCCGAGGTTGTCGCTTGGAAGCAGGGTCGGACAGGTGAACCTTTTGTCGACGCGGCAATGCGCGAAATGTATGTCACGGGCACGATGCATAATCGCTCTCGGATGATTGTGGCGTCTTATCTGACCAAACACCTGATGACCCACTGGAAAATCGGGATGAAATGGTTTGAGGATTGCCTCACCGATTGGGATCCAGCGTCGAATGCGATGGGATGGCAGTGGACGGCAGGGTCGGGACCAGATGCCGCGCCGTATTTCCGTATCTTTAACCCTGAGACGCAGCTTGAGAAGTTCGATGGGGACCGGATTTATCGTAAGCGCTGGATCGCTGAACGCTATGCGACACCGACGGAAACGGCTCTGAGTTATTTCGAGGCTGTCCCACTGAGTTGGGGGCTTTCTGCTAATTTGAACTACCCTGAACCAGTTGTTTCCTTGGAAGAAGGACGAGCGCGAGCTTTGGATGCATATTCTGCTCGCGAAAAATAATCCATTCTGGTCAGATGTGCGTAACCCTACATAAGATAACAAATAATTCGGGCAAAGTTCCGTTAATATGGGGAAACAGATGATACTGACCAGCACCAAAGGGCAATCCAATCTTCCGCGCTATTTTGGTCCGGTCTTTGACATCCTGTGCAATATTCCACGCGGTCGGATTGATATCGAGCTCCCCGATGGCCGCGTGTTTCGTGCCGAAGGTAAATCAGCGGGCTATGTCACAGCGATCACCATTCATAACAAGGATATCTTTGCGCGATTGATCCGCGAAGGCGACCTTGGGTTTATGGAATCCTACATGGAAGGATGGTGGGATACGCCCGACCTGATGACCTTTATGGATTTTGTACACGACGCCGAAGATGAAGTTTTCGACGGTTTCCCTGGTCAGGGTTTGGTGCGCGCCTATGAAAAACTGCGGTTCTGGCTGCAGTCGAATTCGAAACGACAGGCCAAAAAGAACATCAGTTATCACTACGATTTGGGTAATGATTTCTATGGCTTATGGCTCGACGATACTATGACATATTCGTCGGCCTATTTTAAAACCGGCCAGGAAAGTCTTGAGGCTGCGCAGATTCAGAAATACGCGGCTATGGTTGACGCAATGGGCGTTAAAGCGGGCGATCATGTGCTTGAGATTGGATGTGGTTGGGGCGGGTTCGCTGAATACGCAGCCAAGGAACGTGGTCTGAATGTTACGGGTCTTACTATCAGTAAGGAGCAGTTGAATTACGCGCGTGAGCGTATTGAAAAGGCAGGACTTTCTGATCGCGTTACATTTAAGATGCAAGACTACCGAGACGAAACGGGCACCTATGATGGCATCGCAAGCATTGAGATGTTCGAAGCGGTTGGAGAGAAATATTGGCCCGTTTATTTCGAAACGGTTCGCAAATGTCTGAAGCCGGGGGCAAAGGCAACGCTGCAGATCATCACCGTACAGGATCGTCGGTTTGAGGTTTATCGCAAGGGCGTTGATTTCATTCAGAAATACATTTTCCCGGGTGGGATGCTGCCAAGCCCTTCTGTGCTGCGGAAAGAGGTAGAAAAGTCGGGTATGTGCGTCGATGGCTCAATCGAATTTGGCGAAAGCTACAGCCAAACCTTGCGGCGCTGGTCAGACGTATTCAATGAACGATGGAACGAAATTGCTTCGTTGGGGTTCGATGATCGTTTTCGGCGAATGTGGAATTTGTATCTCTCCTCTTGCGCGGGAACATTCCATAGCGGAAACTGCGACGTGACCCAGATAACGGTGTCGCGCCCGACCTGAGCGCGTGAATAGGCACCGATGTTCAAAAGGACCGGTGTCTATGCCCACTTTTGCAAAACTCGTCGGCGCGATTGGATTTGCGGCGCTCTTTATTGGGGCCTCTTTTCTGATGGTGCCTTTGTTTCCGTTTGGCCTGACGCCTTGGTATTTTACGGAATTCAATGGCGGCATCGCCTTGATCCTTGGATGGCGGATCGCGGGCGGTCGTGCGGGGTTGGGCACAATGAGCGGGATCAGCAACGGGGTGACGGCCCTTGTCGCTATCGTGTTTTGCACCTTGGCGCTGCATGGATTTACCCAGATGCTGCTGCGGTCGGCAGAGCTCCGGTATAATGGGCTGATGCAAGCGATGATGTCGGGGATCGGGATATCTTTCGACCTCGCAGTGGTACTCGCAAAGCCGACAATTATTTCGATCTTGTTAGCGGGATCGATTGTGATTGGGATCGTGACTGAATTTATCGCTGATAAAATGGATTCCTGATGGATTTGTTCGTTTTCGGATCGCTTCGCGATCCACGGTTGTTCCACCTGATCGCGGGCGAGGGTGGCACACCGACTGAAACGGTTTTGCCTGATTACCGCGTTGAACGGGTCGCAGGCACAACGGTGCCGATGTTGGTGCCTGCCGTTGGTGAACTGGCAAAGGGCGTGCTCTGGCGTGGGTTGTCTGAGGCGCAGATGGAGCGTCTGGACGCTTACGAACTGCCTTGGGACTACAGCCGTGGATCAGTGGTGATCGACGGAATCGAAGCGGGCGTGTATTTCGCGGACCATCCGAATGTTGCGAGTGGTGAGCTTTGGTCGCTCGAGACGTGGGAACAGGAAGACGGCGATGTGTCGCGTATGGCGGCCGCAGAAATTGCGCTTCATTCGCCGCCACTTAGCGGTGAGGCCCTTCGTCAACAGTGGAAGCCCATACGGGCGAGAGCGGCGGCTCATGTGCGGGCAGGGCGCGAAACGGGACCGAACGAAGTGCGTCGCGCGGCGGGCCATTCGGCAATTGTGAAGAGTCGCGTGCTGTCTGGTGACTTCTATAAATTCCGCGGCGTAGACCTTGAGCGCGAGACGTTTGATGGTCTGCTGTCGGAACCAATAGCGCGGGAAACCACAGTCGGTTTCGATGCGGCGCTGGTTTTGCCGTATGATCCCGTGCGGGATCGGGTGCTTTTGACGGAACAGTTCCGCACGGGTCCGTTTTTCCGCAAAGACGGGAATCCGTGGATGCTAGAGCCCGTCGCTGGCATCGTGGATGACTACGAAACACCCGAGGACGCTGCGCGCCGCGAAGCCGTCGAAGAGGCGGGTTTGACCATTGGTGAGCTGCTCCCCGTGGCAAATGCCTACCCAACCCCAGGGAATTGCACGGAATTTTTCTATTGCTACATCGGCATTTGCGATTTGCCCGATGATTTACCGCGTTTGGGCGGGCTTGATACTGAAGCGGAAGATATTCGCCTTCACCTTCTGGATCGCGAACGGGCGTTGGGTTTGGTGGACAGTGGCGAAATCACAGTTCTGCCTTTGATCATGATGTTATACTGGCTTGACCGAAACCGCTCTGAGATCGCTGCACTGGCTTGAGTTATCGGTGCGTCGCCCCTACACAGGTATGACAGACAGAAAGGCCAAACCATGCAGTTCAAAGAAGACCTCGCCGCCGCAATCGGGAACACCCCACTGATCAAGCTTCGTGCCGCGTCAGAGGCAACGGGCTGCAACATCTTGGGCAAGGCTGAATTCATGAACCCGGGTCAGTCGGTCAAAGACCGTGCTGCACTTTATATTATCAAGGATGCGATTGCGCGTGGTGATCTGAAACCGGGTGGCACGATTGTCGAAGGCACCGCAGGCAACACAGGTATTGGCCTCGCGCTGGTTGGCGCGTCGATGGGCTTTAAGACCGTGATTGTTATTCCTGAGACCCAGTCGCAGGAAAAGAAAGATATGCTGCGCCTCGCTGGTGCGGAATTGGTTCAGGTGCCTGCTGCACCCTATAAGAATCCGAATAACTACGTGCGCTACTCTGGCCGTCTGGCCGAAGAGCTGGCCAAAACCACGCCAGAGGGTGTGATCTGGGCGAACCAGTTCGACAACACCGCAAACCGTCAGTCACACATCGAAACCACTGGGCCCGAGATTTGGGAACAGACGGGCGGTAAGGTTGACGGTTTTATCTGTGCGGTCGGGTCCGGCGGCACGCTCGCGGGCGTGGGTATGGCTCTCCAGCCGAAAGGCGTGAAGATCGGCCTCGCGGATCCGATGGGCGCCGCGCTGCACAGCTTCTACACGACTGGCGAATTGGCGTCCGAGGGCACCTCGATCACCGAAGGTATCGGTCAGGGGCGCATCACCGCGAACCTCGAAGGCTTTACGCCCGATATGTCCTACCAGATCCCTGACGAAGAAGCGCTGCCTGTCGTCTTTGATATGCTCGAACACGAAGGGCTCTGCCTTGGTGGGTCGTCTGGTGTGAACGTCGCGGGTGCCATCCGCATGGCCAAAGAAATGGGGCCAGGCCACACGATCGTGACGATCCTGTGTGACTACGGCACGCGTTATCAGTCCAAACTCTTTAACCCTGACTTCCTGAAATCCAAGGGCCTACCTGTACCTGGCTGGTTGGAGCACGGACCGTCGTCAATTCCTGGTGTATTCGAAGATTGATGGTATTCGTTCGGGCTATTGTCTTAGCAATTGTGGCGTGGTTGGCCGTTGTGCCGACCTTGTCCTTTTCTCAAGTCATTGGTCCGCAATTACCTGAAACCATCATCGAAGGTGTTCCCGATTACATCGCGTGGGATCGCGTTGCGACGCGGGCAGAGCGGTCGTTGGAATCGGGGGCTGTGTCGACATTCGCGTTGGATCGGTTGCGTGCCGAACTTGCGGGGTGGCGTGACCAATTTCTGGATGCTCAGTCGCTGAATGCTTCTCGCATTGCAACTGTTCGCGCGCAGCTTGACGCTTTGGGCGCGGCACCAGCGGATGGCGCGACTGAGCCACTCGCCATTTCGACACGTCGGACCGAGTTGAACGGCCAATTGGATCGACTACGGTCGCCTGTGATCCTCGCCCAAGAGGCGCACACGCGTTCGAATGGTTTGATCGGTGAAATCGACGCTGTTATGCGCATGCGCGAGGCCGAACGTCTGACGACGCGCGGCGCTACGCCCGCCGATCCAGCGAACTGGTCGCTGGCGATCACTGCAATTTGGCAGGGACTGTCAGCCGTCGTGGTCGAGAGCAAAGCCAAATTTGCCACCAGCTACAAAAACGGCACCATTTGGCACGACTTGTTTGGTGCTGCTGGCCTGATGATCCTCGTGTCTATCGGCTTGTTCTGGCGGTCGCGGGCATGGGTCATGGCCCTGAACCGTCAGGTGACAGAGCGGAATCTACGCGGCGCGGATGTTTGGAAATTCGTTGTTTCGCTTGGCTTGATTGCGTTGCCTTATATCGCAGTCTTGCTGCTGACAGAGGCGCTCGCCACGACGCAAATCCTTGGATTTCGCGGGACAACGATCCTGTCAGCGCTGCCCAATGCGGCAATGTATGTGATCGTCGGGCGCTGGCTGTCGATGCAGTTCTTTAGCGTGGTCGAAGCCGAAAAAGGTCCGTTGTGCATGTCCGCCGACGACCGCTTGCGGGGTCGTCGTATCCTGAAACGGTTGTTCTGGGCCTTGGCCATCGGGGCCGTTATGGTCGCTGTGGTCGGAGTGGGCGATACCACCGGATTGGCTGGCACTGTTGTGTTGTTCCCGATTGAACTCGTGGCCTCGGTTTTCTTGTTCCAGTTCGGACGGCTGATCGTTCACCACTGCAAAGATGGAGACGATCCAGAGGTCTATCGCAATCGCATCATTTCAGTGCTCGGTCAGGCGGTGACGATTGTCGCGGTTCTGTCGCCGCTCCTCGCTATTGCTGGCTATTCGAGCGGTGCGCAGGCGCTGTTGTATCCGACCGTGAATACGCTCGCTGTTCTGGCGGTGGTTTTATTGCTGCAGCGATTGGTGCTCGACCTTTACGTAATGCTGACGGGCGCGGTTGATACCGCCGCCGAAGCCTTGATCCCCGTCTTGATCGGCTTTGCGCTACTTCTACTCTCTGTTCCGCTCTTGGCGCTGATTTGGGGCGCGAGAGAGGCGGACCTTCTCGAAGTGTGGACCCGTTTCCGTGAGGGCTTTACGATTGGTGAGACGCGGATTTCACCGACCGACTTCTTAACTTTCGTTGTGATCTTTGGCGCTGGCTACGCGATGACCCGTTTTGTTCAGGGAACGCTGCGGTCGACGGTTCTACCAAAGACAAAGCTGGATATCGGCGGGCAGAACGCGGTTGTCTCTGGCCTTGGGTATTTGGGTATCTTCCTCTCTGCCGTGATTGCGATCACGACCGCGGGGTTTGACCTCTCTAGCCTCGCGATTGTCGCAGGTGCGCTTTCTGTCGGTATCGGTTTTGGCCTTCAAACCATCGTGTCGAACTTTGTCTCTGGCATCATCCTGTTGATCGAACGTCCGATCTCTGAAGGGGATTGGATCGAAGTGAACGGCCAGATGGGTATCGTGCGGGACATTTCTGTGCGCGCAACTCGGATTGAGACGTTTGACCGTCAGGACGTGATTGTCCCGAACGCCGATCTCGTCAGCGGTCAGGTGACAAACTGGACCAGAGGGAGCCTCGCTGGTCGTATCACGGTGCGTGTTGGCGTAGCCTATGGCACGGATACCAAACGGGTTGAGGCTATCCTCCGCGAAATCGCAGAAGCCCATCCGATGGTTATCATCTGCCCAGCCACTAATGTGTTGTTCGTAGGTTTCGGGGCAGATAGCCTTGATTTCGAAATTCGGGCCGTGCTGCGTGACGTCTATTTCTCGGTCGTTACAAAGTCCGAAATTCACCATTCGATTGCCGAACGCTTTGCAGCGGAAGGTATCGAAATTCCATTTGCGCAGCGCGATATCTGGCTGCGTAACCCCGAAGCCCTACATCCCAGATCTGACCAAGACCCGGAGACCTGATATGACCCAGCCGCTGTTTCGTGATGATGCCTATTGCCGTTCTGCTTCTGGCACTGTGACAGCATTGACCGAAGAGGGCGGGATCGTTCTGGATGCGACGATCTTTTATCCGACAGCGGGCGGTCAGCCGGGGGATAGCGGGCAACTGACGTGGGATGGCGGTCAGATGAAGATCGCAACCACGATCAAAGGGGAGGGCGATGATATCGTTCTCGTTCCTGCAGAGCCTGCTCCATTGCCGGCCGTCGGCACCGTCGTCACGCAAGAAATCCAGTGGGATCGTCGCTATCGGCTGATGCGGGTTCACACAGCGTTGCACCTTTTGTCTGTGGTTATTCCGCTCCCTGTGACGGGCGGATCTATCGGCGTTGATAAAGGGCGGCTCGATTTCGATATGCCAGAGGCACCGATCGATAAAGAAGCACTTGAGGCTGCACTGAACAATCTCATTGCGGGGGATCATCGGGTGTCCGATGAATACATCACCGATGCAGAACTCGACGCGAATCCGGAGCTGGTGAAAACTATGTCAGTGCAGCCGCCGCGCGGGTCGGGGCGTATACGGCTGGTGCGGATCGGTGAGGGCGAACAGACTGTTGATTTGCAGCCCTGTGGCGGCACGCATGTCGCGTGGACCTCGGAAATAGGGGCTGTTCGGATCGGGAAAATCGAAAAGAAAGGCGCGCAGAACCGTCGCGTGTCCATTCACATCGAATAAGACGCCGATTCAGTGCGGAATTTTTGCAAGAGGCCCTTGCATTCCCTGATCCGTTGCGGCTAAACCCCGCGTCACGGACAGGTGGCCGAGTGGTCGAAGGCGCACGCCTGGAAAGTGTGTAGGCGGGAGACCGTCTCCAGGGTTCGAATCCCTGTCTGTCCGCCACTTGCACATTGCAAACCCGAGATAAGGTCCCTGACGGGGCCTTTTTTCTTTTTGTTTCAAAGTGGTTTACCGAGGCTATCCGATTTTCGGAGACTGGTATTTCCGCCGAAATCCGTCTCTGAACGCCCCTGGTCTCTTTCCATCCGCCCTTCATCCAAATCGAGGCGGATTCAAAAAACGTCGCCTTTTCAGCGTGTTGGGAATATTGGACTACGCCGCAGTTGAGGCGGGTTCGTCTGCTCTCGGTGCGAACAGAGATACCCGAAGGCGGCGTGGTTGTGCGGGTTGATGCGCAAACGTATCTTAAATTCAAGGTGAACACCTAGCTTTGAGATTGGCGCACGTCTTCAGCACAGAGGAAGCGTCCCAGGCCTTTGCTCGCCGGTACTTTCGACTAGGCCAAACTAATCATGCTAAAGTTCTGCCGAACGTATGGAGAACAATTATTTTTTTCTTTAAAACCTATAAATTACAGTTGATAACTTTCTCATCTGGCAAGCGCTGTGAGAAGTGAATTTGGAGGACGGCCTACATCCCAAAGACGCGCGATCGGAAGAGTTTCTGAACAAGTGCGTGTCAATCGATCTTGAGATCGATCCTAAGACCAATCGCATACAAAGCTTTGCTGGCGTCCGCCATAAACCCGTAGAGTCGTGTGTCTTCAAACGGGGTAACCTCTTAGAGGCCCTCGACGGGCTCGACCGCTTTTCAGATGCGGCGGAGTTCGTCGTCGGTCACAACTTCATCACCTTTGATGCGCGTCATCTGGAAACGATCAAGCGCGACCTTCGGCTTCTGAGTAAGCCAATAATCGATACGCTCTGGCTGAACCCGCTCGCCTTCCCGAGGAACCCGTACCATCACTTGGTGAAGCATTATCAGGATGGGCGGTTGCAGGCGGGACACGTCAACGATCCAGAACTTGATGCAGACCTGGTGCTTACCGTTTTGAGCAATCAGATTGAGGCACTTTCTGAGATCAACTATGCTGATCCAGAGATAACACGGGTCTACCACTACCTAACGACCACGCAACTAGACCACGCGGGCTTCGATGCAGTCTTTGAATTTGTGCGAGGGGCTCGACGCCCGGGTCCTGCGGAGGCACAAACGGCAATACGGGGGCTGCTGCGTGGCGCAGCCTGCGTCCATAAGATCGAAACTGTCATTCCCGAAGCAGCGCGGGACGGTTGGCCGCTCGCTTACGCGCTCGCCTGGATCTCAGTGGCGGGCGGCGACTCCGTCATGCCCCCCTGGGTGCGTCATCAATTCCCCGAAGCCAGCCTCCTGGTTCGCCGCCTTCGTGATACACCCTGCACAGATCCTGACTGCGACTGGTGCCGCGAACAGAACGACCCCAAAGCCCTCCTCAAGAGATGGTTTGGCTTTGAAGGGTTTCGGCCAAACCCGGTAGGGCTTGATGGCAAGCCGCTCCAGGAAACCATCGTTGCGACTGCTCTTAGTAAGTGCCCGATTCTCGGGATCTTGCCCACCGGGACTGGCAAGTCCGTCTGCTACCAACTGCCGGCGCTTTCCCAATTCACGAAGACCGGTGCGCTGACTGTCGTGATCTCTCCGCTTGTTGCCCTCATGGCAGATCAGGTGGAGGGGATGCGCCGGCAGGGCATCACGTCCTGCGTCACGATCAATGGCATGCTCTCGATGCCCGAGCGCCAAGAAGCTCTGAATCAAGTGCGCCTAGGTGATGCAGCGATGCTGTTGATTTCACCGGAGCAGCTCCGGAGCCCATCAGTCCGTTCAGTTCTGAACCAACGTGAAGTAGGGTATTGGGTCCTCGATGAGGCGCACTGCATCTCGAAATGGGGGCATGATTTCCGGCCGGACTACCGATACGTCGGACGCTTCATCAAAGAGTATTCTGGCGATGAAGACCCCGCACCGATCATCTGTCTGACTGCAACGGCAAAACCCGATGTCATCCAAGACATGACGGACCATTTCAAAACCAAGCTTAGCGTCATCCTCAAGCTTCTCGACGGTGGGGCCGTCCGCGAAAACCTCTCCTTCGAGATCATTCCCACGGACAAGGGCAAAAAGCTTGGGGACGTCGTAACGGTCTTGGAAGACGCTCTTCCGAAATCAGGTACGTCTGGAGCAATCGTCTACTGCTCAACACGGTCCGCAACGGAGCGTGTCGCAGCTTTTCTCAAGGAGCGCGGCTTTGCGGCGGCGCACTACCACGCCGGCCTGAAACCGGAAGAGAAACACGATGTGCAGATGGCTTTTGCCGACGGCGCGTTACGCGTCATCGCGGCCACCAACGCCTTTGGTATGGGGATCGACAAGCCGGACATCCGCCTTGTCGTGCATGCAGACATTCCGGGCTCACTAGAGAACTACCTTCAAGAGGCGGGGCGTGCCGGTCGCGATCGGGATCATGCCCGATGCATCCTCCTCTTCAGTCGCGACGACATTGAACGCCAATTCAGCCTTTCAGCCCAGTCCCGGCTTGAGAAGCGCGAAATCGGCGCCATTCTCAAGTCCCTCAGACGGCTCGATCGTCGGACTAAGCAAAAGGGCGAGGTGGTTGCCACACCGGGGGAAATCGTTCGAGAGGAGAAAGATCTAGAGTTTGAACGGGACACTGCGACAGACGACACCCGCGTTAAGACGGCCGTGTCTTGGCTCGAAGAAGCTGTGCTCCTAAAGCGTGAAGAGAACCGCACCCGGGTCTTCCCCTCGTCTCTCCGCATCCGAACCCTGGAAGAAGCCGAGAGGATCATTGACAAGGCCGATATGACGGAGAGCTATCGTCTTAAGCTCAGGTCTCTCGTCGAAAGCCTGATCAACGCGCCCTCAGACCAGGGCATCTCAACAGACGAACTCTGCGGTATCTCTGGCTTCTCGCCAGGGCAGATGCGCAAAGCCTTGAATGACCTGGAGACGCTTGGAATTGCGTCGAATGATACTGCTATAACGATTTTCGTGCATCTCGGCGTCGAAGACTCTTCTGAAAGACGCCTCCTGGAAGCTAACAGCCTTGAGAAAGATCTGATCGACAAACTGAGGGAGTTCGCACCGGATCTCGAAATAGGACATGCCTCAACGCTCAACCTGAAAGTCGCCTCCCAAGAATTGCGCGACATGGGTCACTCGACTGTTCGACCAGACATTGTCGATAGGCTTGTCCGTGGAATCGCGCGGGACGGTCGCGACGAGAGTGAGGGCGTTGGAAGCCTCCAAGTCCGGAAGATCGATCGGGAGCATCTCTCGGTCAGGATGCAGAGGAGCTGGCAAGTGCTTTCTGTGACAGCTCAAATACGTCGTCTGGCGGCGCGGGTCTTGCTTAACGGGCTTCAGAATACAGCACCGGAGAAGGCCAGAGGAAAAGACATTCAAGTTGAGACGACCTTAGGCGCGTTGATGGCGTCTCTGAACGCTGATTTCGAGCTTTCGAGTGCTATTTCCGATCCGGCCAAGCTTCTCGACCGCGCGCTCCTTTGGCTCCATGAGCAGGGGGTCGTAACGCTCGGTAAAGGCCTTACGATCTTCCGGCCAGCAATGACGATCCATTTAGCCCCTGGCAGCCAGCAATTTACAGAAGCCGATTTTGAGCCGCTGAAACTGCATTATCAGGAGCAGGTTCTTCAGACCCACATCATGGGTGCTTACGCTGAGCGTGGCCTAGGGTCGATGAGAGACGCTCTCAGGCTCTCTGAAGACTATTTCACACTCGATCGTGAAAACTTTGTCCAGAAATGGCTTCCTGGTCGGGGCTCGGAGCTCCAGCGTCAAACCACTCCGGAATCCTGGAGCTCCATCGTTGAGTCGTTGGGTAACTCAAATCAGTCCCGGATCGTAGCGGATGACCGCGAACAAACAAATGTTCTGGTTTTGGCGGGCCCCGGCTCTGGAAAGACCCGGGTCCTTGTCCACCGGATCGCATACCTCATTCGGGTCAAACGAGAGAACCCGAGGGGCATCTTGGCCTTAGTCTATAACCGCCATGCCGCAACGGAGATCCGAAGGCGGCTCCTCGAGCTCATCGGCGATGATGCCCGCGGCGTGACAATCTCTACCTGCCACGGTCTCGCAATGCGAATGGTGGGCGCGAGCTTTTCAAAGCGTGCGGAAAAAGTCGAAAGCGTCGACTTTGATGAGATCATGACTCAGGCCATTGACCTCTTGAAGGGCCAGGGTCTATCTCGCGACGAGGCCGAGGCCCAGCGCGAGACGCTCATTGAAGGCTATCGATGGATCCTAGTGGACGAGTATCAGGATATCGGGCCTCAGGAATATGAGCTCATCGCCGCTGTTGCCGGACGCTCCATCGAGGATGATGATCGGCGTCTGAGCCTCTTTGCCGTGGGCGATGACGACCAGAACGTCTACGCTTTCGCAGGCGCTTCGGTGGGGTTTATTCGTCGCTTCGAGGAGGACTACAAAGCGCAGCCCAGCCACCTAATCGAAAATTACCGATCGACGGCCAATATTATCAACGCCTCGAACCATGTCATTGCACCGGCCGCGGAGCGCATGAAGGCGGGCCACGACATTACTGTTAACCGGGGGCGTAAGGATGATCGTCCTGGCGGTTTGCTGGAGCGTCTCGACAGCGTCGGGCGCGGCCGTGTCCAAGTACTGAAGGAGGCCGGCGACCAGCTCACCCAGGCAGTCCTAGCTGTTGAAGAATTGGAGCGCCTCTCCAAGATAGTTCCAGAGTGGAATTGGGCCAAAGCCGCCGTCATTGCACGAGAATGGAGTTATCTACAGCCCGTGCGCAGCTACTGCGAGGCGCGTGGCATTCCTGTTCAGACTGCAAACGCTGACCTTCCGAACTTCTGGCGTCTGCGAGAAACCCAAACACTGGTCAATTGGCTTAGAGCCAGGGATCGCTCCGGGCTTCGTGTTTCAGAGCTTTCCGATTGGATGGCTGTACAGCCTGACGGCCCGTGGTGGTCCATCCTTCGAGAAGGTGTTGAAGACTTCGTTCACGAGATTGGGGACCGTGAGACGGATCGCAGGGATATCCTCGAATGGTTAGCTGAATGGGGACGCGGTGTCCGAAAACGCCAGAGCGGCCTACTTCTTCTCTCAGCCCATCGCGCCAAAGGGCTCGAGTTCGACGACGTTGTAGTGCTCGATGGAGCTTGGGAGAAGCGATCGAACGGCGAAGATCGGGATGCGGCGCGGCGCCTCTACTATGTGGCTATGACACGAGCTCGGCGCAGTCTGGCGCTCACAGCAATGACTGACAGGCATCCAATTCTTGAGAATCTGAACGACGAAGCGTTCCTGATCCGAAGGCGCGTGCCAGGCACGGTCGATGTCTCGGATTGCCGAAAGCTCTACAAGACCCTGGATCCTTCTGAGGTCTTTTTGGATTTTGCTGGACGATTAAACGACGGCAACGCCTCGCTTGCAGCTCTTGAACGTATCAAGTCTAATGACCCACTCCACTTGGAAGAGCGCGGCGATCACTGGGTGGTGACCGACCGCGATGGGGCTGCGGTCTGTCGCCTCGCAAAGAAGTTTGCGCCGCCAACTGGAGCTAAGTTTCTCCACGGAAACGTGTATGCGATCTCAACTAGATTCCGAGAGGACTCCGCAGAACAATACCAGAGCCATCTCAAGCGGGACACATGGAGTGTGGTGCTGCCAGAGTTGGTCTTTGGGCCTTCTTCCGTCGCTCATGTGAGAGAGGGGGCCAACGAAAGCAAAAAAACTTGGACCCAAAGCATATTCAAGGGCACGGACCAAGAGCATGCAACCATCGAGCCGGAAGTTGCGGAAGGCCCGGGCGGTCGGCTTCGCGCAGGCGATCAGTCTATTTTGGAGTTAACTGAAGACCAGAAGCGTATTTTGAATGCTATCGAGGGTAGCGACGATGGCATCGCGTTTTCGGAATTATGCGCAAAAACCGGCTTTTCTGCCGCTAAGGTTCAGGGAGATTTAGGTGCTATAACTAATAAATCACGGAAGGTTTTTGGGGAAAGATTCGTTTTTTTGAATAAGCGCAATGGCCGCTATTATCCTCATGGGTCCATTCTCCCTGAGCCAGAGGCTGCGTCGGAAACCTCTACCTATCATGAACGAATTGCAAAAGTTAAAAAGAAATCCCCGAATGCTTATGCGGCTTGGGACGATGATCAAGAAGTGGAGCTCAGAGATTTATTTGAGCGGCAAATTTCGATTGCGAAGATAGCGAGAATTATGGGGCGTCAACCTGGCGGTATTCGTAGTCGATTGAAAAAAATGGGTTTAGTTGACAAAAACGATGCAAAGCAGATTACGCAGGATATGAGCGCCAAGGTGCTGCCGGATGAAGAATATCAGGTAATCGAAATTGAAGAAAAATTGGATACGGTAATCAGATGTGACGAATGTGGTGAATTGATTCCGGAACTTCGCCTGAAAGCAGCACCTGGCACATCCAAATGTGTGGATTGTGCCTCAAAGCGACCCATTGAGAAAAGGCACATTAAAGAGCCTTGGGGGACCAGAGAGGAATTTAAAAAAGATCGCTGGTCTTGGATCCCCTGGCGAAAAAAATAGACCTACTCTACTGCGGAGACTTAAAGGATTAGGTAGATTACACGGTGAATGTGCTTTGTATCAACGAACGCAACTATTTCTAGGCCTTAGTTACTCGGGGCGGAATGTCGAATCTTGTGAGTAGCCCTCCCTTGGCTGGGCAGGACGGAAATGTTTCAGGCCGACCGAGTATGGCGACTGCTTGCTAGAATGGTATCACATCATCGATTGGAGAGGGCAATGTGGGACGGTTAGGCTCGTAGCCTTCGTTACCCCGAGATTCTTGTCCACCTGATAGGCCGATCAACTTGCCACCGATTTGGTTCACAATGATTTCTGTGCTGTAGCGATCTTCGCCTGTTTGCGCTTGCCATTTACGTGTTTCCACTCGGCCTTCGATGTAGACCTTATTGCCCTTTTTCAGATAGTTTTGAGCGTATTGTGCAGCATTCTGGTCAAAAACACTGATGGTATGCCATTCGGTTCGCTCACGTTTTTCGCCTGAAGCTCGGTCAGTCCACTGTTCACTGGTAGCTACCCGCAGGCTGGCAACTTTCTGGCCGCTTGGCAGATCTCGAATCTCAGGGTTGGCGCCCAAGTTGCCGACGATGATCACCTTATTCAAGCTGCCAGCCATTATCAGTTTCCTTTAGTTAACGCCCACGGACACTCTTGGCAGTCAGGCTATTAGGCAAGCCTCCCAAAAGCAATAAAATGATCGTGCGGTTCTGAAATCAAAACGCCTGCCTGACCTGCTGCCCCCAAGCCTCCCCCGCCAGAAAACACAGATCATAGAGGCTGACCGCCGAAGCCTCGCGCCCGTAGGTCAGTCGTTTCAGTACCTCTGGCGCCAGATAGGCGAGCCGCAGCTGCCTGCTGACATGGCGCTCCGCCAGTCCCACGGCCTCGGCCAGTTCCTGAATGGTGGCAAACTCACCGGCATCCATGCGCCGCCGCCAGCCCCATGCGCGGCCGATGGCCCGCAGGATGTGCGGATCCTGCGCCAGATCCTCGCTCGGTCGATAGTCAGCTGGCGTCAGGATTTTGGGCCGTCCGTTTTTCTTGCGCACCTTCAACGGGATCAGCACGCGGATCGTATCGTCGGGGTTGGTCATTCCGCCGCCTCCAGCCTGCTGGGCACCACCATCTCGCGGACGACCCCCGCGATGCCCTCGCGCCGAATGTCCACCTCGAGACCTGCTGCAGTAACCGTGACGCGCCGCACCAGTAACTGAATGATGCGTGCCTGTTCGGCGGGGAAGAGTTGCGACCAGAGCGCGCTGAACTGATGCAGCGCCGCGATGGTATCCGCCTCCGATGCCGCACCGCCCTCGCGTTTCAGGACGGTCAGCACCTGTGTGACGACCTCTGATGTTTGCAGGATGCGCCGAATTTCGGTCACGACGGCATCCTCGACCATGCCGGCGGCCAGACGCATCGGCGCTGTTTCGTCGCCGGTCTCGCGGTTTCGGATCACATCCATTGAGACGTAGTACCGATAAAGCTTCGCCCCCTTCTTCGTGCTGGTGGGCGTCATGGCGGCGCCATTTTCGCTGAAGATCATCCCCTTCAAGAGCGCTGGCGTCTGCGAGCGGCTGTTGTTGGCCCGCTTGCGGGGGCTTTCCTGCAGGATGGCATGCACGCGATCCCAGAGGTCAGCGTCGATGATGGCGTCATGCTCTCCGGGGTAAGACTTGCCCTTGTGCAGGGCCTCGCCCCGATACACGCGGTTGTTCAGAAGGCGGTACAGGTAGCCTTTGTCGATCAGCGTGCCCTGCTTGTTGCGGAAGCCTTCGCCACGAAGCTCCCGCGCCAGCACTGTGGCGGAGCCCAGATCAATGAAACGCTGGAAGATCCGCCGCACGTTGGCGGCCTCTGCCTCGTTCACCACCAGCTTGCGGTCCTGCACATCATAGCCGAGGGGCACATACCCTCCCATCCAGATGCCGCGCTTGCGGGAGGCTGCTACCTTGTCGCGGATGCGTTCGCCGATGACCTCGCGCTCGAACTGGGCGAAGGACAGCAGAATGTTCAGTGTCAGCCTTCCCATTGAGGTGGTCGTGTTGAAGGACTGCGTCACCGAGACGAAGGTCACGCCATTACGGTCGAAGACCTCGACCAGCTTGGAGAAATCCATCAACGAGCGCGACAGACGATCGATCTTGTAGACCACCACGACATCAATCAGCCCATCGTCGATATCTGTCAGTAACTGCTTCAGACCGGGGCGGTCCAAGTTGCCGCCCGAGAACCCACCATCGTCATAGCGTTCGCGCGTGGCGACCCAACCCTCGGACTTCTGACTGGCGATGAATGCCTCGCAGGCCTCTCGCTGGGCGTCGAGGCTGTTGAATTCCATGTCGAGGCCTTCCTCACTCGACTTGCGTGTGTAGATGGCGCAGCGCAGGCGGCGGTTCGGTCTGGTATCCATGTGTATCATGCCTCCTCCCGTTTCCGCTCGCGCAGGCCGAAGAACCTGTATCCGTTCCAGCGGCTACCAGTGATTTCGCGGGCGATGGCGGAGAGAGATTTGAATTTCCGACCCTGCCAGTCAAAGCCGTCCTTCAGCACGGTCACGGTGTGTTCGACGCCGTCCCATTCGCGCAGCAGCTTCGTGCCCACCACCGGATTGCGGGGATCGGCGATCTGATGTTTGCGCCGTGCGTGGCCTTCGACCTCGTCGGCCAGAAGTTCCAGCATGCGACGCGTGTCTTGGTCGGGGCCGCCATAGGTCAGTTCCTGAAGTCGATAGGCGATCCGCAGTTCGAGAAAAGCGCGACTGTTGTTCGGCGCCGAGGTCCCGAAGAGCTTTTCCCATTCGGCTTTCAACTCCTTGACTGACATTGCCTTCAGTGCGGCAAGGCGCGACAGCACCGTCTGATCCAGGCGTGGATCATGCCCCGGTTGCGTGGGGGTTATCTTATTGTGATGCTTCATGAATTCCTCCAATTCGGATACGTTTTGCACGACGACCACTGCTCTTTCGGGGCGAGAAGTCCACGAACCTGTCTCCGTTCTGGGCAGATAAACCGCTGGACTTCTTGGCGTTCAGCCGAACGACGCCTGCGGCCAGAATGCGCCCGATCTCGGCGAGGCGTGCATCGGCCGACATGCGGTCAGGGCATAGAGGATTGGGCCCCGAAATCGGGGTTTCTCGGTCATCAAACATTGAAGCGCCTTTCGGGTTGGTGAACCTTCTTGGGCCTCGCCTGAGATCATAATCAAGATAAATCAGAGGGTTATTGGGTTTCTGCGTGCTACGGCGAAGCCCATGGTATTTGGAGGCAAAATGTTTACCTGTCCCATGGCTTTCCCAGTTTGCCTTTAGGGGTGGGGCTTTTTATCCTGAGCGTACGGATAACAGATAAGAAGAGGCTCAAGCACGTGAGACACTTATTTTTAGTATTTTTTGTCATGGCTCTATTTGTGGCTTCCGTTCCAGGCTCGGCAGTCCTCGCCAACGGCATTTCGTACAAAGGCGAGACTATTAATGGGGAACGGGAGGGGCTTTGGGAAACCTATAGTGCTGAAGGAAGATTGATTTCCCAAGGTTACTTTTCCAAGGGACTGAGGCACGGGCGATGGACGACGTATGATCTTGAAAATTTACGAACATCCGTCGGCGATTACTTTGAGGGCAAACAGACGGGCCGGTGGTCATTTTTCGAACATGGCGTTCTGAAAGCTCGTGGAAATTATAAGGATGATAATCGTCATGGTGTCTGGGAGATATTCGATTCTGAAGGTCGATTGCAGTTTCGCCTTGAGTACAAGGAAGGAACGCAGGACGGCGTTCACGAGAAATTTTTCCCAAGCGGTGCATTAGAATATTCTCACCCTCGCGAGGGCGGCGTTCCAAACGGCGTTTGGGTGGATTTCTATGAACACGGCGTAATTTTAAGCATAGGTTACAAGCGTAATTTTCGGAAAATCGGTGTGTGGCAGTACTTTTACCCCTCTGGCCAAATCATGAAGCGAGGGATTTACGATGAATTCGATGAAACTGAGGATTGGGAATATTTCGGACCCGATGGCGCTCCCGACACTTTAGAGCCACCGAAAGAGAATAAAGATATCTGACAGATAAGCTGCCCTGTTGTAATTTGTGGTAAGCCTGAGGGGTCAAATCTCCCGTGCAAACCAACGAATGCGCCCGACGATGACGATTTCATCTGCCGTGCGCTCGTACTCCGGATAATGCTTGTTGTCCGAGATTACGCGCACGGCGGGCGGATCGCTGTTCGGGACATGTTGCAGGCGCTTTGCGACCAAGCCCATGCCGTCATCTAGAACAAAGATCCCAGGCGGGTTTGGGGCTTTGCGGTCCATGTCAACGAGAACGGTGTCCCCATCAAAGAGCGTGGGTTCCATGCTATCGCCCTCAACCTTCATGATCCGGAGTTGGGAGGGCGAAGCCTTCAGACCCTGCTTGATCCACGACTTCCGGAAGTGATAGGCGCGTCCTGGTTCTTCATGGTCTTCGAGGACGACGGAACCGCCGCCCATTGAGGGGCGCACCGGGGCTTGTGTAATCGGCACGAAGGTTTCGTCGGGATTCTCCAAGAAAGGGGGTGGCCCCTCGACGTCACCGATGCCGTGGATGAGCCAATCCACCTCGACCTTGAGAACACGCGCGACCTCCATCAATCGGTCCAGCCCGGGCCGAGATGAGCGGCCTCGCAGGATGTCGTACACGAATGAGCGATTGACCCCAGCCATCTCAGCAACATGCGCAGGGCTGAGCCCAAGCTGGTCAGCGCGCGCCTGCAGTCGGTCGGCCAAACTATGGTGCGAGGTCATCTTATCCCCATCGGGTTGTGGATATAATAGGATAAGACATGATTGCTATGGGATCGTCAAGACGATAGAACAATAACGGAACATGCGGGGTGAGAGTCGGAGGCGGTCATGCGGATTGAGAAGGAGTATTATTCGCTGCCAGAGATCCTTCGGCGCTGGTCGATTGAGGAAGACGATCTGATCTACCTCGCAGAAAACAACCAAGTCCGTCTGTCCATTCGGGTCTTCAATCAACTCCTGGAGTTTGGCGACTATGACGCTGACATTGATGGGGCGCGGTTTCGGGTTCCCTATGAGGAGCGGGTGTTCAGTGGTCTTCTCGATCTGCACGCCTGCGATGTCTTTTACCTCTTCCGTTGCGGGGAGGCTCATCTGAATGAGTTCCGCCATGATCGGTGCGGTTACGCGGCGCTTCCAGAAACACATGCTTCTCAATATGTTGTTATTGGGGATCTTTTGATGCGGCGCCATGAGCGCGATCGCTATGAAATAAAAGCTGGATTTCACAGAGGCGACGGGCGAACTCCAGAGCAAGGGTTCATCTACACCATCGGCTACCGCGAAGTGCGCAGCCGCGGCTTTTGCTTTCAACTTGGTGCCATCCAGGCCGAGGTCGTGCGCGTGCTCCATGCCGCGGCCGAAGCGGGCCAGCCTTGGCAGAACGGAAAGGCCCTTCTGACGGCCGCAGGATCGCGCAGCCTGAAAATGGTCGATGTCTTCAAGTCAAAGCCCGAGTGGCGCGAATTGATTCAGTCTGACGGTCGCGGGAACTACCGTTTGCGTTTTGATTAAGAACGACGCACCCGCGCGCGCTGTGGGATGGGTGTGGGATCTGCTGGGGGATGGGTGCTGGATGCCCATCCCCCACTGCATTCTACGGTGTTGAAATTTCTCAGTGTCTTGATCCGGCACTGCATCCCACTGCGATCCCGACGACATCCCACACCGGCGTTTTGCATTGTCTCCTGGTAACCAAGACAGGAGACAAGGATGCAGTCAAAACTCTGCCTCACGCAAAAGGAACTGGCCCGACGCTGGGCGATCTCGCATCGCACACTGGAACGGTGGCGCTGGATCGGCGAAGGCCCCGATTATCTCAAACTTGGCGGGCGGGTCATCTACCGGCTCGAGGACATCATGGCCTTTGAAGCTGCGGCTCTGCGCCGAGGCGATGCCTCCCAAAGTGCACAGGTGTCGTGATGGCGTCGCAGATCCGAGATGACATTGGTTTTTTCGCTTGGGTCTCGCTGGCAGATGCGGGTGCAGCCGTCAGCTATCACCGCGGGTTTTTGGCGGTGGATGCAGGCTCGCTCATGTCGCGCCTCACACCCTCCCAGCAGGCCACGTTGCGCAGCATCGCGGATGCTGCCTGGCGCGCCTCTGAACAAAATCTGGTGCACCTCGTCCAGGAACGCCTTGGCCCTGATCTCTTTGAATACCGCGCCATCGCCCGGCCCAAGGCGCCCGCAACCCCCATCCCCGAACGGCTGATCGCAGCCCACTGATCCCTTTTGAAAGGAACCCCCATGGCTTTCCCCGAGAATACCCCGAGCGTGGATGACATGCTCAATATGCCGGTCACAGAACTGGCTCTGATGCCGCCAAACCTTCTGGCAGCCGTCCAAGCAGAAATCGATGTCGCCATCGGCCGTATGAAGGCGGTGACAGAGCGGTTCGCGCTGGCCCTTGAGGTCCGCTATGCGGCTCGCGCGCTCGAGTGCCGCCGTGAAGAGGGCAAAGACACGGGCACAACCCGCTTCGATGATAACGGCGTCACGGTCATCGCCGAACTCCCCAAGCGTATCGACTGGGACCAAGGCAAGCTGGCCCAAATCGCTGAGAACATCGCTTCAGCTGGCGAAGACCCGGCCGAGTTCATCGACACGAAGCTGTCGGTCTCTGAGCGCAAATTCGGCGCACTGCCCGAAAGTTGGCGCAAGGGGTTTGAGCCCGCGCGCACAGTCCGCTCGGGGAAGCCGAAGTTCCGCCTTATGCTGAAGGAGGGGGCGAACTGATGGCAATTTCTCTCGCATCCCTGCGCAAGACCTCTGCGCTGACGCCGCCGCGCATTCTGATCCACGGTGTGGCTGGGGTGGGTAAATCCACCTTCGCTGCCGCTGCCGACCGTCCGGTGTTTATCATGACTGAAGATGGCCTGGGCAAGCTGCAGGTGCCGCATTTTCCGCTGGCAACGAGCTATGGGGAGGTGGCGGAAGCCCTTGATGCGCTTCTGAACGAGGACCACGATTTTGGCACGGTGGTCATCGACAGCATCGACTGGCTCGAGCCGCTGATCTGGGCTGAGACGTGCAAACGCAATGGCTGGGCCTCTATTGAGGCGCCAGGCTTCGGCAAGGGCTTTGTTGAGGCGTTGAACGTCTGGCGCGAATATCTCGACAAGCTGAATGCGCTACGGGACCAGAAGGGCATGGTGGTCATCCAGATCGCCCATACCGACATCAAGCGTTTTGATAGCCCCGAGCACGAGCCCTACGACCGCTACGTGATCAAGCTGCAGACCCGCGCCTCGGCGCTGCTGCAAGAGCATTCCGATGTGGTGCTCTTCGCCAACTATCAGATCTCGGTCGCGAAATCCGATGTCGGCTTCAACAAGAAGGTGACCCGGGCGCTCGGTTCTGGTGCGCGCGTCATGCACACCGAAGAGCGCCCCGCCTTCCTCGCCAAGAACCGTTACGGCCTGCCGGACACCCTGCCACTTGAGTGGTCGGAGTTCCTCGCAGCCATGCCCCAACCTGAATGATTGCCTTGAAAGGATAAGACTATGGCACGTTTCGATACGTCCTTTGACGCCACTAGCGTCGAGCCCACCACCGCCTACGAGCTGCTGCCCGCTGGCAAATACCGCGCCCAGATCGTCGAGAGCGAGATGCGCGTCACCAAGAACGGCATGGGCCAGTTCCTCTGGCTGATGATCGATATTCTCGAGGGGGAGCAGAAAGGCCGGAAGATCTTCGATCAGCTGAACCTCGTGAACCCGAACCCGACGACGGTGGAAATCGCGCAGCGCACGCTGTCCGCGATCTGCCATGCGACCGGCAAGATGCATGTCAGCGACAGTGAGGAACTGCACCTGATCCCGATGACGATCCAGGTGAAGATCAAGCCGCCGAAGAACGGCTACGGCGAGAGCAATGCCATCGCTTATCTGCCGCCCGAAAAGGACACGGCCGCTGCTGCTCGCCCGACGCAGCCTGCGTCTGACCCGGCCGGTTCTTCGGTGCCGCCTAAAATGGCCTCCGCGCCCTGGAACAAGAAGGGCTGAAACACCGCGCTGCTCCGCGCCCTGAATGACGGGGCAGCGCTTTCCAACCCCATCTGAGGACATTCCCATGATTGACTTGAACGACGTGGCCCCTGTGGCTGCGACCAGCCCCGGCTTATCCGATAATCAGCGCCGGTTGATCGAACTCGACGATGCCATTGCCAAGATCCGTACCCAAATCGCGACGGCCGATCTGGCCCGGCAGCGTGGCCATAAGCCCATCGACCCCGACTGGTTCCACCGGGCCCGCACGGCGCTCCGCCACCTCAGCCGCGAGCGCGCGGAATTGCTCGCCCAAGGCACCGGACGTCGCCGACGTGAAAAGCTGAAGGACGCGCTGATCGGGGTGCTGCGTGAGCGCCATGACCCAGAAACTTGGAGCGGCATTCTGGCCGAGGCGCAGGCGCGCAGCGAAGGGGAGGGGCAGTGATGGCCGAGTTGCCCTACGCCCCCACACCGACGCTAACGGCAATTTATGCTGATTATGAAGCGCGCCAGGGCGACGGTTTCCGCGACCATCTTGGTGCGTCGATCCTCGGTAAATCTTGCGCCCGCGCGCTCTGGTACGATTTCCGCTGGGTCACGCCCGCGCGCCATTCCGGCCGCCTGCTGCGCCTGTTCGAGACGGGTCAGCTGGAGGAGGACCGGCTCGTGCGCAATCTGCGCGCCACTGGCGCAACGGTCCTCGAAGTTGATCCGGAAACCGGACGTCAGTTCCGAGTCGAGGCTCATGGTGGGCATTTCGGCGGCTCGCTCGATGGCGTGGCCATCGGCATCATCGAGGCCCCGAAAACCTGGCATGTGCTCGAGTTCAAGACCCATGGGGTCAAGAGCTTTAACGAGTTGGCCGCCAAGGGCGTTGCGCTGGCCAAGCCCCAGCATTGCGCGCAGATGCAGATCTATATGCACCTGACGGGCATCACCCGCGCGCTTTATGTTGCGGTCTGTAAGGACACCGACGCGCTTCATATCGAGCGCATCGAGGCCGACAGCGCCATGGCCGAGCGTCTGCTGGACAAGGCCGGGCGCGTCATCTTCGCCCAGCATCCGCCCGCCCGGATCAGCGAGGATCCGGCCTGGTTCGAATGCCGGTTCTGCGATCACAATGCCGTTTGCCACGAGGGTGGTGGGGCGGCCACGACCTGCCGGTCCTGCCTGCATGCGACGCCGGTGGAGGGTGGCTGGCACTGCGCCCGTCACGACCGGATGCTGACTGCGCTCGAACAGCGCGCAGCCTGCAACCGCCACCTCTTCATCCCCGATCTCGTCCCGGGCGCGGTCATCGATGCGGGCGACGATGTCGTCAGCTACCGCATGGCCGATAGCTCAACCTGGGTAAACGACGCCCGAACGACGGAGGCCGCGCCATGCTGACCCTGCGCCCCTATCAACAGGCCGCGATTGCGGCGATCTACGGCTATTTCCAAGAAAACAAAGGTAACCCGATCGTAATTCTTCCAACCGCTGCGGGTAAGTCGCTCGTGGCAGCCGCCTTCATCGAAGGCGTGCTGAAGGCTTGGCCCGACCAGCGCATTCTTATCGTGACCCATGTGCGTGAGCTGATCGCCCAGAACCACGCCGAGATGATCGGGCTCTGGCCCGAGGCCCCGGCCGGCATTTATTCGGCGGGCTTGGGCAAGCGCGAGGCACGAGCGCAGATCCTCTTTGCAGGCATTCAGTCCATCCACCGCCGCGCGGCTGATATAGGCCACACGGATCTGGTGCTGATCGACGAGGCGCATCTGATTCCTGGCAATTCCAGCACCATGTATCGGCGTTTCCTCGACGGCCTGACCCGCATCAATCCGGCACTCAAGGTAATCGGGCTGACCGCCACGCCGTTCCGGGTCGACAGCGGCATGTTGCACGAAGGTAAGAACGCGCTCTTCACGGACATCGCGTTTGAGGCGCCGGTGCGCGATCTGATCGACGCCGGCTATCTGAGCCCGCTCGTGTCGAAACAGCCCGCCACCCGGCTGGATGTCTCGAAGGTCGGCACTCGCGCAGGCGATTTCATCCAGCGCGATCTGGCAGCGGCGGTCGACAAGGAGGCGATTACGCGGGCCGCGGTCACCGAGATCATCGAGCACGGCCGTGACCGGAAATCCTGGCTGGCTTTCTGTTCGGGCGTCGATCACGGGCGTCATGTGGCGGAGGAATTCGGCCGTCAGGGCATCATATGCCGCACGATCTTCGGCGACACGCCAAAGGAGGAACGCGACGCGATCATTGCCGCCTTCAAGCGCGGCGAAATCCGCGCACTGGCCTCGATGGGCGTGCTGACCACCGGGTTCAACGCGCCCGCCGTCGATCTGATTGCGCTCCTGCGGCCCACCAAATCTGCGGGGCTTTATGTTCAAATGGTGGGTCGAGGTACGCGTCTCGCGCCTGGTAAAGAGAACTGCCTTGTTCTGGACTTTGCGGGCAATGTCCAACGCCATGGTCCGATCGATCTGGTGCGTCCTAAACGTGTCAGAGAGGGCGGTGGAGGGGAGGCCCCAACAAAGGTCTGCCCGGACTGCGACAGCATCATCGCGCTCTCTGCAATGGACTGTCGGGATTGCGGCCATGTCTTTCCAGAGCGTGAGGTTAAGATCGCGCCAACGGCGGCTGTGCTGCCGGTCCTGTCTCCAAAACAAGAATGGCTCGCTGTCCATGGTGTGGCCTACAGCCGCCACGACAAACGAGGCGGGCCGCCATCGCTCAAAGTGACCTATAGCTGCGGCCTTAAAACTTACAGCGAATGGGTTTGCCTTGAGCACAAGGGCTATGCGCGGCGGAAGGCTGTCGATTGGTGGCGCATGCGTGCGCCGCGGTGTCCTGTGCCGCTCAGTGTGGATGAGGCTCTTTTGCAGGCCGGTCAGCTTATGCGGCCGAGTGCAATCTCCCTGCGTCCTGTTGGGCGCTATGTTGAAATCTCTGACTATAGGTTTGATCCATGTTCTTATCCGATCCCGGCCTCTGCGCCGTCTGCCACAGGCAACCTCGTGGGTTTGGGTGGTTCGACCGCGCTTTTGGCGTCTGCGACCCGCGCCGCGACACCAGTCGCCAGCAGCTCTGCAGCCTTACCTGCCAAGACATCTGCCACGGGAGGTCGGGCATGATCGATGCGACTTCGAATGAAATGCAGGCGATGACCGCCGGCGGCCAACAGGGGGGAGACTATCTCGAGAGGATCGGAAAGTCCGATCTCGCCACCCTTACTGAGACCGAGTGGGACCGCTTTCTCGACGCGGTGATCACCGGATATTGCGATCACTTGCGCGCGCTGGCGGGCCAGGACCGCACAGGCTTTGAGCCTATGACCCCAGAGGTGACTTTCTGATGACCAACACATCCTTCATGGCGCGTTTTGGTGCGCGTCTCATCACCAATGGATATGCCATCCTGCCAATCGGTCCCGGTACGAAAAAGCCAGGCCGCTATCAGCGTGGAGTTTGGGTGGATTATCCCGAATGGAACCGCCACGCAGAGCGCGGCACGACTGAGGTTGAAGTTACCACATGGGCCAGCTGGCCAGACTGCGGTGTGGGCATCGTGGGCGGCGCTGTGGCGGCTGTTGATATCGACATCAAAGAGGATGCCGAGCTCGCTCTGCGGATCGAACGGCTGGCCCGTGAGCGTCTTGGTGATACGCCTGCTTTGCGCATTGGCCGGGCGCCAAAACGCATGCTGGTCTATCGCACGGCAACACCGTTTCGGTGCATCAAGCGCCACCCGCTGGAGGTCTTATGTCTTGGGCAACAATTCGTCGCCTATGCCAATCATCCGGACACCGGTGCACCCTATGCCTGGCCTGAGGAGGGCCTCGCGGACATCGACATCACCGGCCTGCCAGAAATCACCGCAGTTGCCGCCACCGCTTTCCTCGAAGAGGCTTACGCTTTGCTGCCAGAAACTTTGCGTAAGCGCGCGCTGGCGGGCCAGGCTGTCGAGGCTGAGCATCTGCGCAGCCACAGCCAGATCGGTACTTTGCCTGCCATCGAGGCGGCGCTCGCTTGGCTGCCCAACGCAGAGCTTGATTATGACAGCTGGATGCGGGTGGGTATGGCGTTAAAGGGAGCGCTTGGCGTGGCAGGGTCGGATCTTTTTGCCGATTGGTCCGCGCAGGCGACTAAGGATGTGCCCGCCACTACGACGAGGGCATGGGAGACCTTCAAGCCCGACCGGATTGGGGCCGGCACGATCTATCATCTTGCCATGGAACGTGGTTGGCAGCCGGAGGCGGATCTGCGTTTGGACGGCAGCATTGCAGAGGGTGACGATCACCCCGCGGCGGGACTTTTGGCGCGTCTGGATGCACCGTCCGAAACGGAGGCCAAGCTCGACACCTCTGCGTTCTCCTTGAGCCTTCCGGACGGTCTGGTGGGCGATCTGACGGGCTACATGCTGGCCACGGCCCGGCGCCCCCAGCCGCTCCTATCTCTGGGGGCCAGCCTTTGCGCGATTGGTGCTTTGATGGGGCGGAACTATCGCACCGAGAGCAACCTGCGCTCGAACCTCTATGTCGTGGGCATTGCCGACAGTGGCTCAGGCAAAAACCACGCCCGAGAAATTATCAACGAGACCTTCTTTGAGGCAGGGCTCGCCCATCATCTTGGAGGTAACAAGATCGCCTCTGGTGCGGGGCTTTTGACCGCTTTGCATCGTCAACCAGCGACCCTCTTCCAGATCGACGAGTTCGGGATGTTTTTGTCGGCTGCGGCGGATCGCAAGCGCAGCCCACGCCACATTACGGAAATCCTCGATAATATGACTGAGCTCTACACCTCGGCGGGCGGCGTCTTTCTCGGCGCTGAATACGCCAACCGGGATGGGTCGAACGAGCGGCGTGACATCAACCAGCCCTGCCTATGCGTCTATGGCACCACGACGCCCTTGCACTTCTGGGGCGCACTGCAAGGGGCGAACGTTGTCGACGGCTCTCTTGCGCGTTTCCTGATCTTGCCAAGCGATGAGGACTACCCCGATGAAAACATCACCGTCGGTATCCGCCAGGCGCCACCCGCGCTGATCAATGGCCTGCAACTCATCGCCGTGGCGGGAGGTGGTAAAACCGGCAACCTGATGGGCAAGACCGCGGATCAGAACACGCCCATGAACCCAATGATTGTGCCCATGACCGAGGAGGCTCGGGCTCGATTCCGTGAGCTTAGTGTTGCCTTGACCGAGGAGCTGCGTGCTGCGGCTGGTACGGCCTTCACAGCCATCCTTGCACGCATCGGGGAAAACGCTTTGAAGCTCGCGCTGATCGTTGCGGTGGGGCGTAGCCCTGTAAGTCCTGAGATTGATCTCTCCGCGGCGGACTGGGCCATCTCCTTCGTGCGGCACTATGCACAGCGCACGATGGAGGCGGTCGAGCGCCATGTGGCAGATACCGAGACGGAGGCGCATCTGAAGCGGCTCAAGGAGATCATCCGCGCCTCAGGGGCCAAGGGGATCTCTAAATCCGAGATCACTCGATCTTCACAGTGGCTGAAATCCCGGGACCGAGATGAGATCCTGCTCACTCTGATCGAGAGCGGGGACATCACTACGGGTATGCGGGATACCGGCGGGCGGAGGGCCATGGTTTACCGGCTTTTGGCGTGATCTGGGGGCTTCCTTCAAACCGGGACTTTCTTCAATTGAAGAAAGTTTGGTTCTAAGTAACTGTAAGAAATGGGTATTTTTACTTCCTTCACTTCTTTCAATCCTTCAAGAGGATCCCTGTATATGTGTATCCTCGCGCGCGCGGTTAAAATAAGGAGGATGTACCCTATGAAATAATAGAAATATTGAAAGAAGTTATATTATATATACATATCAATGCATTAGAGGCGGACTTCTTTCAAGATGCCTCGTTGAAGGAATTGAAAGAAGTCCTGGGCGTCCCGCTCGCCCCGAATATGACCTGACCAGACCACCCTTCTGGGCCTGGCGAGACCGCAGCCTTCATCGGCCAGCCGTCTCGCCGCGCCCGCGACAACGAAGAGGAGGTCTTTATGACCCAATACAACGAACACCCGCGCTGCAATCTGGCGCTCGATCTCGGTACCACAACCGGCTGGGCCCTACACGGCTTTGATGGCCTCATCACCAGCGGCTCGGTTAGCTTTAAACCTGGACGCTACGATGGCGGTGGGATGCGTTATCTGCGCTTTACCAACTGGCTCACGGAATTGGATCGGCTCTCAGGGCCCATTGAGACAATCTATTTTGAAGAGGTGCGCCGGCATCGTGGGACAGACGCAGCCCATGTCTATGGGGGTCTTATGGCGACGCTTGAGACCTGGGCTGAGCTGCGCGGTGTGCCTTATCAGGGCGTCCCTGTCGGAACCATCAAACGTCATGCTACTGGCCGCGGAAATGCACCCAAAGAGGCCATGATCGCCGCAGCGCAGGCACGGGGATATAGCCCGGCGGATGACAACGAGGCCGATGCGATCGCGATCCTACATTGGGCGCTGGAAACCGGCGGAGGGCTCCGCTGATGGGCATGCGGTTCACTCCGAAGGGCTACGGTGGCAACAGGCGAACGCCGGATGAAGTCAAACGTGATGGCTGGCGTGATCAGCATGTTCTGGCAGTCTCGCTTGAGGATCACCGTCTCACATGGCCAGAGCGCGAAATGGTCCGCCAACTCGGCGAAAAACTCTACGGCAAATTGCCGGGGGCCGGGGAGGATCGGCATGGATAAGACTTGGACCCGGGCACGAGTGGCGGACCGGCTTGAGTTGGCCGCCGATGTTATGAAGTCCGCACCGGACGTCAAACCGCAGGGGTATTTTAACTCTTGGCCTGTCTACCTCAGCACTTGGGCAGATCACGTTGGGCAAGAACCACGAAGCCGACGCCCTCTGCCTTCGGCGCGGATGATCACGGAAGCGGATGAGGCAATGCTGTGGTTGCGGTGGGTGGAAAAAGACATCGGCCAAGTGCTTTGGGCGCGCGCCAATCGTAAACCGTGGAAGGGGATCTGCTGGGATCACGGTGTCAGCCGGGCAACGGCTAATCGGCGGTTTGAATTTGGCCTTGCGGTCATTGCCTTACATTTGAATGGCCGGGTTGTTCCGCAAAAGCGGTCGATGGATTTTGTGATTGCTCAGGTGTCGTGAGTTCTGTGCCGTGCTGTGGTGGCACGGCACATTTGCTTGACGCATCGAAAACCTGAATGGTATATACGGATGTATAACCAATTGGAGGCAAGCATGTTTGAGACACGGATTCGCAAAGTGGGAAACTCTGCTGTTGTGACCCTATCTGCTGAAATGCTTGCCGCCCTTGACGCGCGTGAAGGCGATACGGTCTATTTTGTTCGTGGGGATGACGGCAGTCTAAAAATGACGCCACAAAATCCAGAACTCGCGGCTGCTCTTGCAGCTGCACAAATCGTCATGGACGAAAACCGGGACATGCTGCAGGCCCTTGCATGAGCCAATTTGTTTGGGTGCCGCAGCAGGCGGTAATGATCATTCATGACAGGCAAATTGCGCGTCATGGGGGTGCCTCAGGTTTGCGTGATATGGGCTTGCTGGAGGGTGCTCTCGAGCGACCACGCAATAAAGCACACTACGGTGAGCCACGCTTGGAGGAACTCGCTGCGGCTTACGCATATGGAATTGCGAAGGCTCATGCGTTTGTTGATGGCAACAAGCGTACAGCTTTTGTTACTGCGGCGACGTTCTTGCGGCTCAATGGGTTTGGCTTGCGGCCGGACCCTATCGAGGGCGTTCGAGCGATGGAAGACCTGGCCTCTGACGTCCTTTCTGAGGCTGATTTTGCGCATTGGTTGCAAAATACAATGGTGTCGATCGCAGGCTAAATTGGATCCAGCCTGTCAAGGTTGCTCGCACTCGTGAGACATTTTTTGATGAGACACTGAAGTCCGTGACAGATCTCTCTCAAGGCTGTAGCAAATCCATAAGATGATCTTTTTGCGTCGCAGGGAGATCATAGCGATTTGTGTTGTCGATGGGGTCTGAATGGATGGCATTTGATGCGAAAAAACTATCTTTCGGCGATCTTGACGTTCCTCTAACCCATTGAAATTGTTCGGGTCCCTCCTGTTTGAAACTGTATTCGGGGGGGCGAGGCTCGAGGGTTTCCCAGTGACACCCCTGAAATTACCCGTTTCGTTTCGCTTCGAAGCAAACCCCAAGAAAACAAAGGCTTGATGGCCTGACACAACCCGCCTGAACCGAAATGGGGGTCTGACCCCATTTCGCTTTCGAGCATCTCCAAGGACATTCCCATGGACGTTGTTGACCTGCCGCTGGAGCAGATCATTCCCTATGCGCGCAACCCGCGGCGCAACGAGCAGGCGATCGCAACGGTCGCGGCCTCGATCCAGGAGTTCGGCTGGCGACAGCCCATCGTCGTGGATGAGGCGATGGTGGTTCTCGCCGGGCACACGCGGCTGGAAGCGGCCCGGAAGCTCGGCTTCAAGGCAGCGCCGGTGCATGTCGCAAAAGGGCTGACGGCATCCCAGGCCCGCGCCTTCCGGATCATGGACAACCGCTCCAGCGAGAACGCTGAGTGGGACAAGGATCTCTTGAACCTCGAACTGGCGGACCTGTTGGAGGCTGATTTCGATCTCGGGCTGACGGGCTTCACAGACGACGAGTTAAACGCGCTGATGTCCACCCTTGAGGAGGGAACCGGTCCGCAAGAGGGTGAGGACATTATTCCTGAAACCCCTGAGGATCCAATCAGCCGCCCGGGCGACCTCTGGATCCTTGGTAACCACCGGCTGCTCTGCGGCGACAGCACGGTCGCCACGGATGTCGAGCGCCTGCTTGGTACGGTCAAACCGCTGCTGATGGTTACCGATCCACCCTATGGCGTGGAATACGATCCGAGCTGGCGTAACCAGGCTGGCGCGGCCAAGACAAAACGCACCGGCAAGGTGTTGAATGATGATCGTGCTGACTGGCGCGACGCTTGGGCTCTGTTCCCCGGTGATGTTGCATATGTCTGGCACGGAGCGCTTCATGCTGCGACGGTGGCGGAGAGCTTAGAGGACTGCGGATTTACCATTCGATCCCAGATCATTTGGGCCAAGGAACGCTTGGTTCTGAGCCGAGGCGATTATCACTGGCAGCATGAACCGTGTCAGCCTGCTGGGACGCTGGTCCAGAAAGTCATTGAGCGTGGTGCCGGTTCTCAGCCCGCTTTGATAGGCGAAGTCCCGATCGAAACTCTGCAGGTCGGCGATTTTGTTGTATCTTATAACCCATATGAAAGCGTTGTGCGTCGGCGTGGCCGGCAGATTACGCGGTTTGGTGAGCGCCAGTTCGACGGCTTCATGCATGCAATTTCTGCAGCAGGCCGCGTTACGAGAGCTACTCCCGAGCATCGGTTTTCTGTACGCCTGAACCCCAACGCGTCAGACAAGCAGGTCGTCTATCTGATGAGACGTGGTGACTGGTGGCGCGTCGGCCGCGTTGGTCTGTTCAACTCGCGTGGATTTGGTCTCGCGACCCGACTGGCCGACAACATGGGCGAGGAAGCTTGGATAGTGTCCGTGCACGACTCCGTTGTGGAAGCTCAATGCGCTGAGCAGGTTCTCTCTTGCAAATACGGTATCCCAACGACGCATTGGGAGGTTGACGCTTGGACGAAAAATCCTGACCGAGTGCGATCACAGGAAATGATCGCTGGCATTTATGCCAGCCTAAGTCTGAGCGCGCTCAATGCACGCGCCACCCAACTTCTTCGTGATCATCGGCTTGAGAGGGATTATCCGTTCATTGCGAGCGGAGAAAAACTCAACTTTTCCCGGAGGGCGACACGACTTGTTAGATCCTGCAACGTGTTCGCGAAAATCATGCAGCTTCCGATGCCCACGGTTGGCGAGGACTTCACCTGGGTCACGGTCACAGGAAACGATGCCACGCCGTTCAGCGGTTCAGTCTACTCAATGGATGTTGAAAGGGACCAACATTACGTTGCGGACGGACTCGTTACACATAATTGCTGGTACGCTGTTAAAAAGTCGGGCAAAGGCCATTGGGCGGGTGATCGAAAGCAGACAACGCTTTGGCATATCGCCAATAAGGACCAAGACGAAAAGACCGTCCACGGCACCCAAAAGCCGGTGGAGTGTATGCGACGGCCGATCCTGAACAACTCAAATCCAGGTCAGGCTGTTTACGAGCCGTTCATGGGATCGGGGACGACCCTGATTGCTGCAGAAAGCACCGGACGTGTCTGCCTAGGTATTGAACTGAACCCTGCCTATGTGGATGTCGCTGTAGAGCGGTGGCAGAAATTTACAGGGCAGGAGGCGGTGCTGGAGACCTCTGGGGAGCGGTTCAATAATTTGAAAGACAATCGATAGGGTCGTGGCCTCGACAAGCTGGCCAAAATGGCTTGTTTGCGATGAGGAGCCTCCCCATATTTTGGAGGACGCCAACACTTAGGGTTCCTGCATGACGCCTTTCTTCAGAACAGCGCTTTTGATGGCCGCGATGACGGCCTTGTTTGTTGGCCTTGGCGGTTTGCTTGGTGGGACCGGGGGTGCGGTCTTTGCGCTGATTGCTGCTGGGGTGATGAACCTTGTGACTTGGTGGAACTCTGATCGCATGGTTCTGCGTATGCATGGGGCGCAACCGCTACCGCCTGGATCACATGAGTTACGAGGTCTTGTCGAAGACTTAGCGCGTCGTGCCCAAATGCCAGTGCCGCGAGTTTATGTGATGACAACGGATCAACCGAATGCATTTGCGACTGGCCGTGATCCAGAGCATGCGGCTGTTGCGGTGACGACGGGTTTGCTCAAGTCCATGACACGTGAAGAGTTGGCGGGGGTAATTGCCCATGAGTTGGCACATATCAAACATCGGGACACGTTGATCATGACGATCACAGCGACCTTCGCGGGTGCGATCTCGATGCTTGCAAACTTCGCGCTTTTCTTTGGTGGCAACCGCGATCGTCAAATGGGGATTGTGGGAACCTTGGCTATGATGATCTTGGCGCCCTTAGCGGCAAGCCTTGTTCAAATGGCGATCAGCCGAACACGCGAATATGAAGCGGATCGACTAGGTGCAGAAATATGCGGTAATCCTCTGTGGTTAGCATCGGCCCTGCGGCGGTTAGAGACCGTGGCGTCGCGTGTGGATAATCATATTGCGGAGCGTAATCCGGCGACGGCCCATATGTTTATCATTAATCCGCTGCACGCGCATGGACACGACAACCTCTTTGCCACTCATCCCAAAACAGCAAACCGAGTAGCGGCGTTAGAAGATATGGCGCGCAATGGCGTGCGCCCTTCTTCATTCGCAATGCCGAGGGTGACCCGTAAGGCAGACAGGGCCGACCGGGGTCCATGGGGTTGAGACCTCAGGCAGGGTCTTGAGTAATCATCGCCAAGATCGCCGTGGCCATTCCGCCCAAGTACTCGCTCTGGCGAAACACGAATTCGTCGATCTGAGTGGCCGACGTCAGGGCTGGGTCAACACTCAAGTCTTCTACGAAGTGGGGGAGGAGGCGGGTGACTTCTGCGTTGTAACGTTGGGCGAGGGTCATTGATTTTATCCAAGGGGTGTTGGTGTGTTGATGTGAGCTTGGCTCTTTAGGGGATCGCTATCCAGTCAATTCGACCTCTTTTTTAATGTATTTAAGGGTCAACTCATGTCCTCAGCCACCCAGCCGATTGGGGTGATCGCGCGTCTTTTGGATCTCTCAGAACGGCGGGTTCAGCAGTTGAGCCGGGAAGGTGTGATCCCTAAAGCGGAGCGGGGTCAGTATGATTTGATCGGGTCCGTGCGTGGCTACGTGCGTTATTTGCGGGATCAGGCGCAAAAGGCACAGGCGGGCGCACCTGACTATGCCGCGGAACGTGCGCGGTTCATACGGCTAATCTCCCCATTTTTGGCGGGGTGCGTCTGTAGAACTTAAGCGGCCATTTTCAGTTTCATGGCGGTTGTTATGCCGTCGATGCCCATGTTCGGGCGGTGGTTGTTATATGTCCAGAGCCATTGTGTGGCCTGATCCTGTGCCTCCTCTATGCTTTCGATGATATATTGATCCAACCACTCGTGTCGACCCGCGCCGCGCCTTGCCCGAGAAGCACCTCAATTTGCCGTAGCTTCGTGACAATTTCTTCCGGCTTGTGTCGCTTCGTAGCCATTCTCTTCCTCCGTTTTCCTAAAAATAACGGCGGACCACTTCAGCGGGGGAAGACCAGCTCGACCTGCGAAGGCGGATGACTTGAGGATGATTCCGTCCGAAATTGCAATATCCGCCGCTCAGGCGGCCAAACAGCGCGAAAACCACTTGAAACGGTGCCCGCCTGGCGCTAACGTTCCTAAGATAGGTAATTTAGCGAAGTAAGAATTTGGTTATCAGTCGCCGCTTAAAATGGGGAAGGATAAACGTGCTGAGATGCGCGGGCGGCGGTGGAGTCGGAATTGCGCTTGTTGCAGGTTTGGCCTTGTTAGCGTTTACAGGCCAAGGCGTAGCTGAGGAGTATCCCGTAGGGCGTGTGGCGTTTGGTGTGGGATACAACTATGATGCCGGGCTCAGCGTAGTTGGCGGGTTCCAGCACCGGGCCCTGATGGGGCGGGATCAGTCGATCGATCTCTCCTTCTCGCTATCCTCCGAAGAGCAGACCGTTGCGCTGGACTACCGGCTGAACGGATTGGGTAACGGCAATCCTAGCTTCGGTGTCGCGGTCAGCCATGCCGAGCGCGATCGCAGCGCGCGTCAGGGCGTCGACACCGGTGTCACGCGCGTGTCCCCCGGCGCGGTCTGGGATCTGGGCGATAGGGGGGTCATGTCGCTGGGCCTCGTCTTCATCGAGGATGATCTGCGCGCCTCGGTAGAAGCCCCTGCTGTGCTTCAGGCCGAGGATGGAACGCGCTCGCTGATGGGTGTGGCGCTGAGCGGCGACGTTGCGTTCGGCGCTGTCGGCTTGGGGTTCAACGCGTCCCTGCTAGATGATGGCGAGGATCTTCGCTACACCAAGGCCGAGGTTGCGTTGGATTACGCCGTGCCGATCCCGCCCGGTGGGCTTTCTGCCGACATTGCCCTCAGGTTAGGGGGTATCGCTGTCGCGCAGGGTCAAACCACCTTAAACGACCGCTTTCTGCCGTCCTCTGGTGCCATTCGCGGTTTCGAGGCGTACGGTTTCGGCCCCGTGGACCCCGCGGCCCTTGACGGTGCGCCCGTGGGGGCGACGCGCTATGCCGTCATGTCCTCCGACATGCGCTACGCAGGGCTTTTGCCGGGCGCGCCCGAGGTGACCTTTGGCGTGTTCATAGATGTCGGCTCTGCCTGGGGGCTGGATGTCGATGGCGACGCAGCGCGTGCGGCCATCGACTCCGATAGGCATTGGCGGAGCGCTGCCGGGATCATCATCGGCCGGGATTTCGGGGCAGCGCGCCTTGAGCTGGTGCTTGGCGACGCCTTACAGCACAGGCCATCGGACCGTGTGCAAAACGTACAATTGAATTTTTCCAGCACCTTCTGAGGTGCCAGATTGGATCGGGTGGTCATGCAGCGCTTTATGCAAACGTCCAAGGTTCCGTTGATCGGGCTGACACTGGCGGTGGCGCTGGCAGGCTGTGGCGGTAATATCGAGTTCGATAAAACGGCAGATGAGCTGCTGGAGGCCATGGAGCGCGACGGCCCTGTTGTCCCGCTGTCCGACAGGCTTGCGCCGGCCACCATCGACCGCGCGGCCACCCTCTCGGATTTCGCGGTCGCGGCCTCGCAGATGAGCCAGCGCACCGCATCTGCGCGGCGCCTGATGCTTGCCGCTGAAGCGCGCGTCGTGGAAGCGGTGCGCGAATTCTATCCGCAAGTCACGCTGACGGCCGAACAGATCGGGACGGAACAGTCGATCCTTGAAAGTTCGAACCCGTCAGTCGAGGGCGACGTGTCGAACTACGACACCGAAAACCTGAATTTGACTGCGCGGCTGCGACTGCTTGACCTTCAACGATCTGCAGCGGTGGTCGCGGCCCGCTCTGAGGCGGCCGCCCGTGCCGCCGATCTGGAGGCCGCCGAGCAGGAACTGCTGGAGGATATCGTTTCGGCCTATGTGCAGGCGGGCGAAGCGCTTGAGCGCTGGCGCCTTGCACAGGCCGAGGTGCAATTCTACACGGCGCGCGCCGAGTTCGAGGAACGCCAGGAAGCAGCGGGCGAATTGCGTGGTTCGGAACGGTCGGTCGCCGCGGCGGAACTGGCACGGGCGCGCAGCGATGCACAGATTGCCGCAGCCGATTTCCGGATCCGCACCGATCAGATGTGTGGGCTGGGCTTCGAAACCGGATGCCCCTATCCCGCATCGGCGCGTGTTGAGGTGGCATTGCCGCGTCCGGCCCCGATCACGCAGGAAGAACTCGACAGTATCGAGAATGCGCCGGAAATCCGCGCCATGGCCGACCGCGTGAACGTGGCGCTGCGCGAGGTTGATCAGGCGCGCATGGCCATGTATCCGCGCGTCACGCTGGAGCTTGCGGCAGCCCAACGGGACCGGGGCGGGTCGCTCTTCGATGGCTCCAGCCTGTCGCAGACACAGGATGTCTCGTTGCAAGTCGAATGGGATATCTACACCTCGGGCCGTCTGCGTCGGATCCGGGATGCCGAATTGAACGAGGCTCTCGCGGCAGGCCACGACTACGAGGCCCGCCTTCAGGCCGCGGTCAGCGACATGCGCAGCGCAACCTCGGCGCTGAATGCGCTTTGGCAACATGACCGGTCGCTCAATCAGGTCATCGCGCTGCGCCGTGCCGCCCTGCATGAAATCGAGCGGGAACGCGACGCAGGTGTGCTGAGCGATCTGGACGTCGAAGAGGCGCGGCTGGACCTTGTACGCGCCGAGGTGTTCCAGCAACGGACCCGCCGCAATTACATCGTTGCCACTGTTGCGCGTGCGCGCGCGCAAGGTGCGATGGATCAGGACCTTCTGAACACTGTCGAACGAGTGATGTCCGACAATCGGTTCTCGGTCCGCGTGTATGGAATGGCTGCCCCCTGAAATTACCAGTTTTGGATGATGTATCGTGAACAAAACATTTGATCCCTCCGCCAAAGCACGTCGGCAGACCGGAACCAACCGGCGCAGAATCTCGATAGAACCGCTGGAGGAGCGGATCCTTCTGTCGGTGGATCTTGTTCCCTATGCACCTGACAACCGCGACGAGATCGATGCTTTTTACGAGCGCGAAATCGAACCGGTTCGCACCGCCGTTGAACAGACGGAACAGTCGGCCGAGGATGCCGCGGCACGCGAGCTTGTACTGCTCGATGAAAGTCTGGGTGACCTGTCCTCGCTGACCTCGGCCCTCTCCGAGATCGGCTTTGGTGTCCTGGATCGCAAGGAACTGGCAGTCGTCGGAGCGCGCGAGGATATCGTTGCGGCCTTGTCGAGCGGTGTGCGCTATGATGCGATCCACTGGATTTCGCATGGCTCCGCCGAGGGTCTGCAACTCGGCACTGAGCTTTTGAGCGGCGATGTTGCCGCCGATAATCCGGTCGTCACTGCCCTGACCCGCGCGCTTGGCCCCGACAGCGATCTTATGCTCTATGGCTGCGATCTTGCAGCGGGCGAGCTGCCGCATCGTCTGGCGGTGCTGACCGGCGCGGATGTGGCGGCCTCGATCGATGTGACGGGGGCCGAGGGCGACTGGGATCTGGAGGTTGACTTCGGGCAGATCGAAACCGCGGCTTTGGATCTGGGCGATGCGGTGGCGGCCCTGTCCACGGCTGACACCCTGACGAATGTCCTGAGCGGCGTCACCGTGGCGAATGACATGCCGTTTGCCGATCTGTTCGCGGCGAGCGGGCAATTCGACGGATTGCATGTGCCCGAGGCCGAGGCATGGGAGACGCTGGGCGGTGGTGTCGATCCGCTGACAGATCTGGGCGCAACTGGGGCCGAAGCCGTCGAGAACGCCGTCGCTTGGCTGGAAGAGGCGATGCGGGCCGCGGGCGAGGCGGCACTGCGCTCCGAGATCAAGGCCCTGCCGCAATCGGAACGGGATGCGCTCTTCGCGCTGACCTCGATTGGCGTAGCCTACGACGCGGCTGAACCCACTCACATCGACGCGATAATTGATGTGTTGGCAGATGGTTTATACCTGAGCAATGCCTATGGGCTGACCCCTACCGATAGCGAGATTGCGGCGCTTCGCCCGATCGTGACCGAGACCGATGAGACCCAGCTTTCCGATCTGTTAGACGCTCTGGCGAGCGCCAACCCGTCCCTCGTTCAGGAGATCCTGAATACATCGAACGGCAGCCCGACTTACGACTCAAGCGACGATACCGATCGCGTTTACGTGTTGTCGGTCATCAGGGATGCTGCCTTCTTCGAAAGTGCCGTTTCGACGGCAACCTTGAACCGTCTGATGGCCGCCTATTCCGCTGGTGCGGAGACCATCTCGTTCGGCGCTGATACCGGGGCGCAGGACAGCGCCCTTGTGACCGAGTTGAAAGGCAATCTGTCCGGCACGCTCCAGACGACTGCGGATCTGGCTATCAAACGTCTGCTGTCGCTCTTCTCGGGCATGAAGACAACGCTTGAGCTCAGCTCGGGACAAGCCACTTTGAATGCCCTGACGCACGAGCTTGTGCTGGATGGCAGCTTCGAAGATCTGCCCGAGGCGCTGAGCCAAGGCTTCGAGACGGCGCGCGGCCAGATCGCCCTGACCAAGGTCTTCGATGCCACCGGCGTCGGCCAGACGGCCGAGACCGAGCTGGAATTGCGGACGGTCACCGAACTGTCGCACACGCTGGCGGCGGGTGCCGTCACCACGCTGCAGCTGAGCAATGTGCCCAATGTCGTGGTCCCGGCCCATGTCAGGCTCGGAGATCTGAGCTTTGACCTGTCGCTCGATGCGAAGGGCAAATCCCTTGCCGCGGCCCTTGAGGAGGCTTTGGAAGCCGCGACCGGTTTCCCATCCGACCTGACGATGACCGTGTCGGGGAACACCGTCTCGTTTGACAACACCAATGGCGCGTCCCGCGACTTTGCCCTTTTCCTCAACAAGACCGGTGTGCGCAGCGCAAATCTGACCGACGGCACGGAACAGACCGTTACCTTTGCCGAGGCTGCGACGCCGTCGGGCGACCCCCTGAGGTCGGTCCCCGTGCGCTTTTCGCTGTCCTTCAAGGTAAATGGCGAACAGGTGGCGCGCAGCTATGACGCCGTTCTGGACACCGATGGGCAGACGGTGGCCGAGGCGCTGGCCGCCAACCTTGATTTCGCAGCGCAGGCCGCCGCCGCGGGTCTGACCGTCGACGTGTCGGGCCACGACATGACGCTGGCCCTGTCGTCTGCCGAGGCAGGCGCACCTGCGCGCGAGGTCGCCTTCAGCTTCGAGATCCGCGAAACCGCCACGCTCTACAAGCAGGACGGAACCGGCTTTTTTGCTCGTAACCCGCAGGTGGACCTCGATCGCACCAAGCTTTACGTCCGGTCGCTGACCACGGACGCAGGCACCACGCCCGACAACAGCGCCTGGGTCATGGCGCTTCCGCTGGATTTTGGCGACTCGATTCTTGGCGCGCAATTCTCGAACACCTACACGATCGGCGGGCAGGGGGCACCCTCCCCGCAGATTTCGATAGACGCCGATCAGCTTCACGCCAAAGTCGATCTGAGCACCGTGTTGCAAGGCAGCACCGATACCGGTGTGGCGGGCTGGCTTGAGGACTTGTCCCGGCAGGTGTCGCTAGATCATCCCGTTGGTAAGGACGGGCTTGCCCTTCTTGGTCTGCAAAGCATGATCGAAAGCCTGCGCAGCGGCCTGCCTGACATCGCCAAGGATGTGGTCACACCAGCGAGCGACAAGGCGGCGGTCGACCCGCTTCAGCTGCCCGTTTTGCGCGATGGCGAAGCCTTCGTCGACACCCCCGAAGACGGGTTCGGCGACCTTCTGGGGATCGGAGCCGCCGCACAGGATCCGCGCAGCCTACAGGAGCGCCAGACTGCCGATCTGACATCCTTGCCCGAGCTGCTGGGGATCGGCGCGGCGGATGGGCGGCTGCCGGAGCTGCTGGAAGGGCTGGCCGATGCCATTGCGCGCGAATGGGCCGGCCGGTCCACCAATGACGCAGCCGCGGTGCAGGCTGCGCTGGCCGCTGTGTCTGTCGATTTCGCGCTTGCGGGTCTGGTCGCCTCTGGCACGCGCTCCTTGCTGGATGCGGGGTCTGCCTCGGCATCGCCTTTCGTGCTGGACTACACCGGCACGACCTTCAGCGTGGATCTGAACGAGCTTCTGGTCGCCGAGGAAAATGGTGTGCGCGCTGTCTGGGGCGAGGTTCCGCTGCTTCAGAACATCGGTGAGAGAACGGCGGATCTGCGTCTCTCGGCTGCGCTGACCTTCACCTCCAGTTTCAATACGGCCCCAACGGGCATCAAGCTGGACCTGGGGGCCGAGGTGATCTCGGCCGATGACAGCCAGTCCAGCCTCGAGATCGATCTGCCGGGCGATCTGCGCATCGCGATGGACACGCTGCGGCTGGACCTGAGCCAGGGCTTCGTTCTGAACTCTGGTGTCTGGGAACTGGATGGCACCGACACGGACAAACAGGCGAAGATCGACTTCGAGCTGAAATTCACCGATCCGCGTGGCGAGACGGGCACCTTCGCACATCAGCAGCTGGATCGCATCTATTCGATTTCGCTGGATGATCTGCGCGAGCTGCGGGTCGTGAACACGGGCCATTCCGCGCTGTTCGATGCCGATGACCGCGAAGCGCTTTACTGGTTCCAGATGCGCGCTGCCGACACGATGGTCGAGCAGGGCTTCCTGAACGCGCTTCTGGCCATGCCGGAGCTGAAGGGCATCATCCCCATCCTCGGCACGAGCATCGCAGAGATGCTGGTGAATGACGCAGCGGCCACCGCCACGCAGCCCGATCTGCAGAACTACCTTGTCAATGTTCTGGATGATGCTTTGGATGGCATGGCGGACGCCTCGAAGCTTGGCGTCGATTTGCAGAACTTGCTGTCCGAGTTGGCGGTCGGCCAATACACTGGCCAGACCTTCGACGCCACAAACGGTGTCACGCTCGAGTTCACCGGCGAAAACCTGAGCCTGCCGCAGATCCTGATTGATTTCACGCGCCTGAGCACCTTGATGCTGTCTGGCGCGATGTTCCGCGAAACGCCGCAGGCCTCGGTCCGGATGCGGATGCGCCTCCAGCATGCGGTGGAGCAGGCCAATAGCTACACCAAATTGGTGACAGGCAAGGCCGATCTCGTCCTGTCCGAGGACCAGCTGCGCTTTGACACCTGGTTCGAGCCGCTGGGCACCTTGGGATCGACGCCAAAGATCTTCGATTTCGCGCTGGATTTTGACCAGTCGAGCATCGATGGCGGGCCCCTGACGATCGACCTGGGCACGTTGGGCAAGCAGACGATCCCGGCGCCGCAATTTGCGCTGAACGTGGGCTTCCGCCCCGAGCTGGTCACAGGAACGCAGGAATTGCCGGGATCCGAGGCGCCCCGGCTCTCGCCGCTTCTGAGCGATGCCGAAGCGCGGATGTCCATTGCAACCGGTTTTACACCTATCGTTGCAGATCAGGATATCGGGCTGATGTTCAGCGCCGCACATGGGCTAATCCCGGCGGATATTGGCAAGATCTTCATCGATGACACGGGCGCACGGTTCCGCTTGATGGAGATTGGTGTATCCACGGTCGCCACCTTCCGCGCGCTCGATCGGCCCGACGACCCCAACCAGACGACTCCGCGCCTGCCCGTGGGCGGGCTTACGCCGCCCGCCGCATTCTATGAATTGATCCTGCCCATCGATTACGCCGCCGATGGTGTCCCGACAGGCGTGTTCTCGCCCCGCTTTGTCGCATCGGGCTTTGACGAAATCGTGGCCGACGACCCGCGCCTGTTGCTGGTCAATGACAGCGAATGGGAGATGAAGACGCTGCTCGATGAGGCGCCCCAGCGTTTCTCGGATGTCTGGCTTCAGCGTGACGGGGCACTGTCGCAGTTCGACCAGCTCTTGCGCCAGAGCGTCGGCTCCACCGATGGGCTGAGCGGGTTTATGACGCAGGGCATGGCGCTTCTGCATGGCAAGAGCTTCATCGACCTGATCGAGGATCCTGACGCCAGCGTCGATTTCGACACCGGGCTGGCGAATTTGATCACGCAGCATCTAGGTGCGCTCAACGACTACGACCCAACAGCCCTGCCCAAGCATTTCACCGGCGCGGATATCCACAGCGATCTGCGCGCCTATGTCGAGGCACTGGCCCAAAAACTGTCGGAAATCACCGGGCTCGGCGAGCATCAGCAGATCGATCTGCTCACGGTCACGACCGGCGACTCCACCTCGGCCTCGACCCTGCAGGAGATGAACGACACGCTCTCGGTCGACGGTCGCCTGCTGGAAGAGGTGCGCTACCGCATCAAGATCCAGGATCTTGTCACCTACTCGAAAACCGTGGGTGAGGATTTCATTTCGACGCTGTTCGATCTCAACGCCATGGGGATCACGCGCCTGCATGAAAACCCCGACCGGATGGATATCGACGGGTTCGAATTCGGGCTTTACGCGGACCTCGACCTGAACATCGACTTCGGCCTGAAGCGCGATGGCGGGCAGTTCGAGCCCTTCATCGAATTGTCCGAAGTCATAGGCAATGTCCGGCTGACTTCGACCATCGCCAGCGAGCCGCTCCCCGAGGTCATCTTCCGCAATGCCCAGCAGATTGTCGTCGGCGACAAGACCTTCAACGACGTCTCGAACCGGGCAACGCTGAAATTTGCGCCCAGCTTCGTGTTCCGCCCCTCCGACGGGGCGAAGGATTTTTCGGGCGGCATCACGCCGGATATCGAGGGCATTGCCGAGTTCGTCTTTGGCCTCGACGTCGTCAGTGCCGGGGCAGCGCCCGAGATCAAGATCGACCTTTTGCCGGGTGCCGCGCAGGGCGGTCAGCTTTACGAATACATCGGCAGCGGTGATCTGACGGTGGTCGATCTGGCCGATCATGATGATACGCAAACCAGCGTCGATCTGAAGGTTGGCGATCTGGTGCAGGTGGGCACCGGCCTTTATGAATATATAGGTGACACGGATCGGACCGGGGTCGATCTGACCACCGAGGATTACAGCGATGCTGCCCGGTGGGCCGCGCATGATCTGTTTTCGGCGCAGGGCATTTTCACCACCGAGGCCGAAATCGCAGACAAGACGTTTGCCGATGTCATATTGGCAGGGGGCAGCAGTGGTTTCCTGCGCGCGGGTGGCAATACCATCGAAATCGCAGCCAAGGACGCTGGCAAAAGCAGTGACAAATCGCTGACCGTCATCCTGCAGCCGAATGACGATCTGGCTGAAGCATCCGTCAGCTATGACGCAACGACCCATACCGTGACTCTGCGCTCTGGCGATGCGCTGTCGGCGGCCAATATCGTGAACCTTCTCAACAGTGTTCAGTACCAGGATGAACAGCTCTTCGATGCCAAATCGGTCTGGGCCTTCCGCTTCAGCGTGGGGCCGGCGACGATCTACCAGATGGGCGAGACGACCGCGGCCACGCTGAGAACGGGCGATGTGATCCGCACGGCCGGAAAACCCGCCACCGGCAATGCACAGGAACGGATCGCGATCTTTGCCGATGGTACGACGGATCGCGCGCGGATCTCGGGCAATTTCAATGACAAGAAGCTGTCCGAACTGCCCGGTGCGATCAATCAACTGACCTTTGCCGGTGATATCCGTGCCGCGGTGGAGGAGCTGTCCACGGCGTTCGAGCCGGGCACGGGGATCTTTGGCGATCTGCTCGAGGTGGACGTGCCGTTCTCAGGTGGCAAGACCATCGCGCAGGTGATGATCGAAGCCTTGGGCGCAAATCCGCCCGGCGCGCCCGCGCCCTCGATCGCGCAGGCGCTGCGTTTCGACGACCTGATCGATCAGCTTGGCGACCAGAATATGGATGCGGGGACCATCGGCCTGGTTGCCGCGCGACTGTCCCAGAAATTCGACACATCTCATCCTGACATCACGACCGAGGACAGCCCGGTCACCTTCGATTACGATGTGCGCACGGGCGAGTTGCTGATGCATTTCCGTCCGTCGATCCCCTTCGCCTACGAGGCCCGCGCGGCCCTGCGCAAGGAGGAACTGGCGGTTCTGCTCGGGATAACCACCGACACCGCCGAGGCGGATGCCGCAACCCTCGACGAGATGCTGCGTGGCGAGGCAGAGCTTTACGTCGAGCCCAACATCCGCATCGCCTTTGCGCCTGACGGATCCACACGCATCGCCACCGGCGCGGATGGCGGCATTTCCTTCACCATCGCCAAGGCCGGCACGGGGGCCAAACGGGCCTCCGAGCTGACGGATGCGGACAAGTCGATCAACCTGTCGTTCCGTGTCGATGACGGGAATGGGGTCAATGTCGCGCAGTCTCAGACGCTGAATGTCGGTCTTGATGGTCAAACGTCGATCGGCTTCACCATCCAGGATGCCAAGCTCGATGTGACGGGCTCCAAGGGGGAGTTCCGCATCGCGGGCAATTCCGCGGGCGGCGAGTGGATGACCGTGGAAGAGGCGCAGACCGACCTTGCCATGGTGGTGCTGCAAAAGCAGCTGAGCGCAAGCGATGACCTGCTCGCGCAAGCCCCCGTCGTGATCGACGATGTTCTGGATCTGGCCGATGACGTGGCCCGCGCCGAGGCGGCGCTGACAGAGATCGAACAGCGGGTGGCTCTGCTGCCGAGCTTTGACAAGACCGTCGTTTATAGCACCAGCGACGCGGATCAAGCTGCACGCGACGCCGCCCTCATGGCCGCGGCGGAAAGTGACAACCCCGCGCTGGCGGCCCGTCTTGCATGGGCGCGGGCAGCGGTGACCGCGGCGGAAACAGCCCTGACCGCCGCGCAGGGCACGGGCAGCGCCCTCGCCACCTTGATCGCGAATCTGACGACGGCGCAAACCGCCCTGACCGGACAGGGATCGGTTGCGGCCCTCGCGCTTCAGGCCCTGCAGAAATCGGGCGGCGACGCGTCTGTGTCGGGTGCCTTTGCAACTCTCGAAGCGCAGTCGGCCTCGAAGCTCTCGCAGATCAATGGAATGCTGACCTCGCTGAACTTGGTCCAGGCGGTAGACAAGACGGCTGCCGTGGCCGGTCTGACGGACTTGCAGGCTGATCTTGATTTGCAGGCGCAAGCGCAAGACCTGTTTGACACGCTTGAAACCTACGCTGTGCGTGCAGCCGCCGCGCAGGATCAGGCGCGCACCGCCGTGGCCCAGATCGCCTTGTCGGCGGCTGATCCCTTGGGCACCGCGCAGGCCGTTCGCACCGCGCTGGTCGAGGCGCGCACCATCCTGACGCCGCTTGCCGCGCAGGTAGCGACACTGGCGGCCACCGCAACCACATTGGACACCGCGTTCGACAGTGCCCAAGCGGCGTTCCTCACGGGCCTCGAAAGCACGGTGGCGGCAGCGAAGGCGCAGGCAGATGGGCTCTCAAACGACCTGTCCGCGACACTTACCTATGTGAACCAGATCATCGCCGGCACCGATGTCGACCTCGAGGTGATCCGCGACCTCTTCACCCAGATCACGCTGGCCGAGGCCGCACTGGAAAAGGCGGGCGCGCAATACGTGGCCTCCGTGGCCGAGGCCCTGTCCCTCACGCAGCTGCGCCTTGAGGCCGTGCAGGAGAGCAGCAGCACGAAGGAAAGCCGCGCGCTTGCCGGGATTTCTGCACTTGCGACCGATCTGGCCGCGCTGGATGCCTCCTTGACCGAGATTGCCGCGCTCAAGACAGCAGCCGAGACGGCCGCGACACAGGCGCTTGCGGATTACAAGCAGGTCCTGCCAGATGAAGGTGGCCAGCAGAACGCGCTGATCCCCGATTTCACGGTGTTCGATACCCGCATTGCTGCGCTCGACACGACGGCGCTGGATGACGAGGTGTCGGCACTGGTCGCAGATATCGCGGCGCTTGCATCGCTTGCCGAGAGCGATCTGCAAACCGCGCTGGCCGCGACGACGGCCACGTTGAAGACAGCGGGCATCGACTATGCGGCGCTGGTGGGCACCTTCACCTCGGACCGTCTGCCGCAGCTCGATTTCAGCAGCCTCGATGCGGTGCTCAGCACCGATGGCGCGGTTGCCGCGCTGAACACGCTGGACGAAAAAGTCCAAAAAGTCCAACTGGCCATGCGGTCGCAACTGCCGCCCGTGGTCACCGCGGGGGATGGCGCGGCGGTGCAGGCCGGTATCGACTATACGGCCTCGTCTCTCGCGAACCTTCGGTTCCGTGGTCTGGATGGCTTGACCTCGGTCCAGCTCGGGTCCGAGGCAACCGATCTCGCGGGAACCGTCGACATCGCGCTCGAGGCGCTGTTGTCGGCTGAGTCCGCGCCCTCGGGTGTGTCTGTCCTTTATCAAGACATCCCCGTCATCGGCCAAAGCCTTGCGGATCTGATCGGCATCGATGAGCAACTCGACACGATCCGCGACGTGCTGGCCAATGTTCCGGCCTCCTCGATCGCGCAGCTGGACGCGATCGTCGCCGCGGCCTTGCCGGAAAAATCGCCCCTGTCCGTTCGGCTGATCGGGCAACAAACCGCATCGGTCGCGGAACCCAACCGCCTGGGCGTGGTCATCGAACTGCGCCTGCCCGAGACCTTCGACCCCTCGGTCACGCTGAACCTGAAGGAATTCACGGAGTTTTTCGGCATTCCGATGCCCGACATCGCACCGTCGGCGAATGTGGAATTGAACGTGACCGAGACGGTGCAGTCGCGCATGGCGACGATCACGCTGTCGAAGGACCAGAATGTCACGCTGAAGGGCACTGCGGCCGAAATGGGCGAGGCCTCGCGCCTGCGCTTGCAGGACGCCAATGGCGATACGTTGGCCATCGGTGTGATCCGATCGGTGGATTTTCAGGACAGTGCCAATACGGCGGTCGCCTTTTCGGGTGATGCCGACCAATTCGTCTACGATATCGAATGGGATCGCGATTTCGACGAGGCTGAGGCCTATCAGATCACGCATGTCTTCCTTGACGATGCGCGCGAAGTGGCAACCTCTACCGGGCTGCAATTCCTTGACGATCAGGACCAGCCAGCCTTCGTGGTCACTTGGGAAAATGCCACCGATCCGGTTCTGGCGGCCTTCCGCTTCGATATCGACCTGCGCTCGATGCAGGTGCTCTACGACGGGTTCGATGCCACCACGGCCAGCAGCTACGTCGGCAAGGAATTCGCCGTCGAGAACACGAACGGCGATATTCTCGGGCGCGGCGTTGTGGCCGGGGCAGGCGAGGACGGCTTGGGTCTGATGCTGCGGTCGGGCAGCGTGCCCGCGGGCAGCAAGATCCTGCTTGAGGGCGGCGCTCAGCTTACCGGCGTCAAGCGGCTTTACGTGCTGGATTGGTCCGGGTCGTCCGATGGCATTGACGATGCATGGGTGGGCCAGACCTTCACCGCCTACGCGGCCCAGGACACCGACAAGGCCACGCCGACCGGCGCAGGGGTGGTCACCGAGATCGCGGATGGTCGCATCGCGGTTCAGGTTACCAGCGGCACGATCAACGCCACCGACAGGTTGGTGCGGGACGGCAGCGCGATCGAGACCTTTGCAGGCTTCGTGCAGAGCGTCGGTATCCTGCCGCTCGAGATGGTGGATGAGTTCGGCACGCGTGCGGGGGCGGATATCTCGCTCGACCTTATGCCGGGGGCCAACAACGATGGATTGCTGCTGGATTTCCAGACCTCGCTTGTTGGGGCAACATCGGTGCGGATCACGGTCGGCTCCGGGCTCGACACCAGCGTTACCCCCCAGCCGCTGACCTTGGGCCGCGCGGCGATCCGGCTCAAGATGGACGATGGCCTGCCCGATTTCGAGGGGATCGTTCCCGCCTTCGAACCCTCGCGCCTGAAACCTGTATCGGCCATTGCCTATCATTCGGATGCAGCGCTGGATGTGCGGGCGGTCATCGATTTCCCCGGCCTCTCCACAGAGACGCTGGATCTTGGCACCGCCACGCTTTCGGCCACGCTGAAGGACGGTCAGTTGACGGCGCCGCGGCTTGGCTTTGCCACCGGCGACCTGATCGAGGCGATGCGCGCCCAGCTTGCCAATGCGTCGCCGCTGACCCAGCAATGGGCCACGATCGACAGTTTCGCGACCGGGTTCGAGCTGTTCGTGCAAACGCTGCTCGGGGATCTGGACAGCGGCAGTGGCCTGATCGACCTGACCATTCCGGGTGTCGGCCAATCGATTGACGAGATGACGGGCCTCAAATCCTCGCTGCGTCTGGCCCAGCAGGCGTTGCGCGATGCGGGGGACGAAAGCCTCGATTATGCCGCGGCGCTCATCCACAGCGCGCTGACCGCCTCGGACAATCCGCTCCGCTTTGCCCCCGATGAATTGCGCGTCGCGGTCATGGCCGGGACGCAGACCGATGACGTCACGTCGCTGACAAACTCGGTCATTCTGGACCTGCAGGGGCGCCGCGTGATCGAGGGCGACATCGACCTTGGTTTCGATCTGGGTGCCTTTGGCGTCACGGATCCATCCGGCTTGGCGACAAAGCTTGGTCTCGATCCAAGCCTCCTGAGCATCACGGCCATGGACGGCACCATGCTGCGCTATGCGCTGTCGGTCGATCTGAAGGCCGCGGTGGAATTCCTGGCCGATGGTAGCCTGCGCTTTGTCGAACAGGACTTGAGCGACGGCGGTTATGATCCGGTCAGTGCCGCCACCGTTACGCCCTTGTCCGTGCGTGCCTTGGCCGATCTGGGCCCGACCGATATCTCCTCTGCGGTCGATGCGGGCAGCCTCGGCCGCTTTGGCCTTGTCGGCGAGAACTCCAGCTTCGTCTTCGGCCTGGCCGAGGATACGCGCACCGATGCCAGCAAGGCGCTGGCCGATCAGCTGCGCACCAAGGGCGCGCAGCTTGATTTCACGGTGGATACCGCCACCGGCACCCTGACCCCGACCGTGCAGGGTGGCTTCGGCATGGGCCTCGCGCTGTCGCGGGCCTTTGGCGAAGCCCTTCAGGCAATCCCGGAATTCGCCCAAACCCGCCTTGCCGGCAGCCTGAGCCTTGCGGCAGGCGACGTCGCCAATGGGGTCACGCTGCCCAAGATCGCGATGGAGTTTCCGCAATTCCCCGAGGACGTCAGCCTGCGCAGCCTGCTCATGCCGCAGCTCGACGATTTCGCGACATTCAGCATCGACGACATCATCGCGATGGTCGAGCAGGCCTATGAATGGGTGTTTGGGGTTGCCTACACCGGCACCGCACCTGCCAACTCTGACATCACGGCGGAACTGCCCTTTGTCGGGCAAAGCCTGAACGAACTGCTGCCGCTGCACGAGGTCTTTAAGGGTGTGCATGTTGCGCTGACCGCGCTCGACGATCCGTCGAAGGCAATGCAGGAAACGCTGCTTCTGCTCGAAGCGGCGGTCAACGACGCGCTGGCCGGTATCGTTGGCTGGGACACGCCGCCGGTCTTCGGGATCAGCTTCTCGACCTTGCCGGGCAATGTCTGGACCAGCGGCGTGCCGCACCGGGCGCTTGAGATTTCGCTCACCTTCGACAATGCAGTGGCCAGCGAGCGCGCGCTGTCGCTTGATCTGCTTCAGGCGCTTGGGCTTGGGGGCGTATCCGACCTGACCTCCGAGGTGTTCGCACAGGTCAGCGCGTCGGTCGGGGCCAGCGGCAAGCTCGTCTTTGGCGGCGCCCTGCGCGAGGATGCCTCGCTCGACAATCTGGGTCCGCTTGAGGGGGATACGGACCTCCTCGCACCGTTCCTCTATATCGACGGCTCCTCCGAACTGGGCCTGTCCTTCGGGATCGCGGCCACGGATGTGGATGCCACGCTTGGCTTCACCGTGAACAAGGACACGCCCAACGAGATCACCGTTTCAGGCGGGATCGAGGACGGGTTCATCGGCCTGACGAACAAGGCCGGGGATGGCGACGCCTCCTTGAGCTTCACGCTGACGGAAGACGGGGCAGAGGCCGAGGGCCCGCGCTTCTTCGTGATCGGCGATCCGGGCTATAGCGAGGCGGCGGGTGAGGTTGCCTCGGTCACGCGGGTCACGGCCCCAGCTACGGATACCCATCTTGCGCGCCTGACGCTCGACAGCGTCGCGGTGCCGGGCGGGTCGGCGCAACTGGTCAACACCAGCCGCGCCGATGAGATTTCCAACAACCCCGATGCGACGGACGCGGATTACCAGGCGCTGGGCCGCACGCAGATCGGCATCGTGGTATCCGGCGCGACGCAGTTCCTCGTGCAGGAAACCGGCGTGCCCGCGGCGGGTACATCGTCGCTTGCGGAAGGCGACACGCTGCAACGCGTTGTCAGCGGAGCCGCCTATGATGTGGATGAGGCGGAGATCACCCGCAGCGGCAATCTGGCCACGCTGACCTTTGATACAGTGGCCGGCAACCAGCCCAAGGCGGCCTGGTTCGACGGCATGTCGCATGTGCTGCTGGACATCTCCGACGGTGCGGGCGGTCGTCTGCGCCTGCCGCTGATGTTGGTGCTGCCCGATGACTTGGAGAGCACATCGATCAGCGTCGTGCTGCCCGCCGATCTGTTGACACATTCCTGGGGCGGCACTGTCGTCTTGCATGCGCTGGCGCCGCTTGCCAGCCTTGTCGACGCGCCCGAGGTGCGGAGCTATGATGAGGTCGGTTTCGTCTACAAGGTCAAGCTTGCCACCGCCGATGGCGATTTCACCGAGGTGGCCAAGGCCGCCGATCTGGAACAGGCCAGCCTGACCTTTGGCGCGGGCCAAGTCAGTGCTCGCGTGATCGATGTGGAAACTGCGGCGGATGGGGACGTCCTGACGCTTGTGCTGGATTCCTCCGACACGGATATTCAGGCGCTGCTGGGCGCCGGGGATCCTGCCGCCGTGCAGACGCTTCTGAACGGGATGACCGTTGTCAAAGGAACGGCGCCGGTCTTTGACGCCTCTGCCATCAGGCCCACACTGGACGCTGCGCTGAGCGTGGATATGACCGCACGCGCCGATCTTGTCGGGCTTGATCTTGGCCGCCTCTCCAGCACCGTGGAACTGCCGGGTTTCGCGCAGCTTGCACTGGAAGGCGCGAATGGCATCGACGATCTGTTCGCACTGCTCAAGGGCGCGTCGGGGGCCAAGCTGTCGGGCATATTCGCGGATGGTGCTGGTTTCGACTTTTCCGGGCGCGCCACCGCCGTTTCGGATGCACTGTCCCGGCTCAACACGCTGACCCCGGCCCAGTTGGTCAGCTACCTGCGCAGCGGGATCGAGGCGCTGATCGAGGGGCAGGGTGCCGGGGCTTCGGTCCTGAATGCCGAGATCCCCTTCGTGGGCGAGTCGCTCGATCAACTCACGGGGCTGTCGTCGGTCCTCAAGAAGGTGCTGGAGGCGCTGCCCTCCACGGACGGTCCGACCCTGCAAGTCTGGCTCGATGGCGTGGCCGCTTCGGCCGATCTTCCAGCGGGGTTCCTGACGCTCTCCTATCGCGAAAGCCCGGCCATTCCCGGACGTTGGTTCGTGGATGTGAATGTCAACTTCGCCCGGATTGTCCGCGCGGAGAAGCCCGTCACCCTGTCGCTTGGCGATTTCGGCGATCTCGGACCGATCTCGGGCAGTGCGCTTGACGGGTTCGACATGGGCCTGCGCGTCGATGGCGCGGCAGAGCTGAACCTCGATCTGCAACTGGTGGGCAGCGGCTCGACGCCGGTGGAATTGCGCCTGCTTGACAGTTCCGGCCTGTCGGTCGGGGCCGGGCTGCGTCTGGCCCAAGGCAGGGATGTGGCCCTGGGTCTGAGCCAGAGTGCGAAAGACCTGCTGGCCGCATTCCAGGGCGGCACGAACAGCTTCGACCCAAGCATCATGCTGAACGGCGGCACGATGTGGCTCTCCTCGGATGCCGGGGCGCAGACCCAGACCGTCACGCTGAAGCGCAGCGCGACCCTAAACCTGAGCGAGACGACCTTCCGGCCCGGCGATATCGTGACAACCGGCGCGTCCGATGGCGCGTTCGAAGCCGCCGCGGCGCAATTCGGCATCGTGACCGGCTGGGATCACACAACCGGCGTTCTGACCCTGTTCGCGCCCTCTGGCACGACGCTGGATCTGAGGACGACGGATGACCTGACGGACTACACGCTGGTCAATGTCTTTGACGCGGATCGCAAGATCGCCAAGGTGAACTCCGCAACCGGCGCGGTCGACGACTCCGGCAACTGGTTCGAGATCGTCTCGGTCGGGGCACCGCAGAGCCAGCTTCAACTGATCGAAACCTCGGTCGGGCCGACCGGTCTGGACATCACGCGCATCCTTGGCCCGGATGATCGCATCACCGCCTATGAGGGCAGCACCCGCATCTGGACGGGCGATGTCACCGCGGTCGACATGGCGCGAGATGCCGCCAATCCCGAACACGCGGTCCTGACGGCCAGCACCGTGGCGGGTGGCTTCGGTGACGCGGATGAAGGCAGCGCCATCAGTTTCGACCGGGTCGTCACCTTTAAAGACGGCACCAATGCCACCATGGGCGCGCTCGGGCAATTGGCCGGGTCTGCCGCGGGCAGCATCGCCGTCACGGGCGTGACCAACTCGGCCCAGCAGCCCGATCTGAGCACGCGTTACCGCATCACCTTTGCGGGTGACCCGCTGACCAGCCCGGTGGGCGGTCATCTGCTTGACGATCAAGGGCGCTGGTTCCGTGTGGATCGCTATGAAAGCGGGTCTGCCTGGATCACCCCCGTGGGGCATGTGGCAGCCCCTGTTGCGGGCAGTCAGCTTCACCTGCCGACCTTCGGTGTGTCCAGTTCTGCGGATGTCGATCTTGGCTACAAGGGCAGTGTTCAGCGCGTGACGGTCACCGGCGCGCCGGTCGGCCCGTGGCTCGAGACGGTGCGCCTGATCAAGAACGATACCAACTGGTTCGAGATCCGGGGTTTCGATCCCGTCGCGAACACCATCGACCTTGTCGCGCTCGACGGCACGGCGACGGTCGATACGACCCAACCCCTAAAGGTCGCGGCAACCTCGGACCTGCTGGGCGGCTTGCGATCTGAGCCTCAGATCATGGCCGATCAGGCGGGGATCTCGGTCGGTGTCTCGGCCACCGCCGCGCCGGTTGTTCGGGATATCGAAAGCGCTACGCCTGATTCCGGAACCTTCGATCTCCGTCTTGCCGCGGATGCGACGGCCTTTACCGCTGCGGATCTGAACAAGGTCTTCGTGGATGCAGATGGGCGCGCCTATCGCCTTGTCGCGATTGATGGCGACGGTCTGGGCGGCGACCTTGTGGCGCAAGTTGACTTTGAGACAGATAGCGCCCCGACCGACGCGCCCACCGGCGTGCTGCGGCCCATCGCGCTGGATGTGGCGCGGACCGAACCGACCTCGGTCGGCGGGGTTGCGGCGCAGAAGGTCATCTTTGCCGATAGCGGCGCGCCCCTTGGGAACTGGACCACGCAGGTCATCTCCGAGGACGAGACGCTGCGCCTGAGCGATGGCACGAACGATTTTGTCGTCCTCTCCGTCGATGCGGCCAACAACTCGGCTGTTCTGCGGGCCGTTGATGGCCTCTCGACCGTGGCTGCGCCTTCGACGCTGAGCTTCGGCTCGGATCGCGGCTATGTCCGCCTGCCGCTCTTCGCGGGTGATCTGGAGGTCACTGCTGTCAAACCCGCCGCGCCGCAAGTCTTTGCCACGGGCGATACGGCGTCCCTGACGGGGGATGGGCTGCGCGTGCTGGAGATCACGGCCGATACTACCACCGGCGTGGTCAATTCGCTGGTCTCCTCGAATATCCTGACCCGGATCGAGTCCGGCAAGCTTGAGGATACGGCCATCGCGGCGGGGACGACGACCGGCCTTCTGCTCGATGGCACCGCGGCGCAGCTCCAGCCCGGACGCGCCGATGCTGGCTATTACGTCCTCGACACGACTGCGGCAGTGAACGGCAGTTCCGATTGGTTGCAGCTGACGCTGACGGTGGAAAATGCCGACCCCACCGGGGCGTGGAAACTGGTCCTCGTGGACAACACTTACGATCCAGCGCCGGAAACGGAGCTGGCCGCTGTCACCACGGACAACAAGAGTTTCGATCTGGATGCGGCCCAGATAAACAGCCTGCTTACCGGACTTGCCAGCGGTCTTGACTTGCATCTCGTGCGCGAAAGCACCGGGGAAAGCGACCCGCGCGTGTCCACGCCGGTCGACCTGTCCACGGCGGTGGCAAGCTTCACGAATACCGACTCCAGCGATGCCGTGCTGGTCGAAACCGACGCTGGCCTGCGTTACCTGTTTGCTAACGGAGACGAGGTTCTCAGCGTTTCCGCCGCTGATCTCTCCACCATCCTGAGCGGCGGCGCCACGTCCTTCACGGTCTCAGGCCTGTCCAAGCGCGTCTTGACCACGCTTGCGGCCCCGACTGACGGCTCGTTTGCGGCATCGACGCCCTTCTCCTCGGGTGGGGTCGACGTTCTGACGCTTTCCGGTACGCACACGCTCGGCGCGTGTCTGGCGCTTGAGGATGCGAAATCCGGCGCGCAGGGGATCGTTCTGGACGCTGTGACCAGCGGAACCGGGGCCGATACCATCACCACCGTGCTGGTTCAGCGTCTGGGCGACGTGGCTTTTGGCACCACCGACGCGCTGCGCGCCGTGGCCGATGACATCAACTATGTCGCGGATATGAGCGCCAGCTTCGGCGTCTTCCTGCCCGTGGTGGCAAGTGTCACGTCGGGCACGGACGCGGTCGGCATCCTGTCGGGTCGTGCCGGGCTGGATGGTGCGAGTTTCTCGGTGCCGGAACTCCGCGTGCCGACGACGCTTGTCGACTTCCTGGAGAAGGAATTCGATAAATTGCTGCCCTCGGCGGATGATCTGGCAGGTCTGCCCGATCTTTCGAAACTCTCCTATGCCGATGTAATCGGCGGGATCACCACCGCGATTGACGTGCTCTTTGGCGAGGACGGGCAGGGCGGTCTGATCGACCAACCCATTCCCTTTGTCGGTAAATCCCTGGGCGAGCTTTTGGGGCTCGATGGTGTTCGACAGCTGATTGCGGATCTGAAATCGTCGGGCGTCCAGTCGCTCGACCGGATCGAGACGGCCCTGGCCGAGGCGCTCGCGCCATTTGGCGCGCAGGTCGATGTCACCTTCACCCCCGTGACGGAAGCGGGGCAGAGCGGCCCGACCAAGATGAAGGCCGCCATCACGATCACCGGGATGACCCTGTCGGAATCCGTCCGGATCGACGTGGACGATGCCGATCTTGAGGCCGCTTTGGGCGTCGACCTCGGGCCGCTCAGCTTTGCAGGCGGGGCAGAGGCGACGGTCGAAGCCAATGCGCAATTCGCCTTCGACCTTCTGTTCGGGATCGACCCGAATTCGCCCGTAACCTCCGTACCGAGCTTCCAGGTCTTCGTGGGCGACGGCAGCGGGTTCGGCGTCGAGCTGACGACATTCGAGCTCAAGCCGGTCGGCTCCACCACCATCGACCTTGGCTTTGCCGAGGGGACGGTCAGCCTGGGCGATGCGGCAGAGATATCGCTCGATTCCGGCACCATGTCGGTGCGCGGCATCGCCAGCACTGTCACAAGCGTGCATCTTGAAGAACTGGTCGGCAAGACGTTGCAGCAGGGCACAGCTCTCTTCACCGTCATGGCCTTCCAGGACGATACCGATCCGGCGAAAAGGACGCTTCTGCTGAAGCGCCTGTCCGGCGTGCCGAGCGTCGAGACGGATAGCCCGGCGCTGGTCGAGCATGACGTGACCGGCGACAGCTTCGGCAACCGTATCCAGAAGATCGGTAGCGGGTTCGCCTTCGACCTCTGGTTCTCGGATGCGCCGAGTTTCGTCGCAGATAGCGGCCACGGCTTTGACGGCTTCGGCACCGACATCACCAATGCTGCGCTGACCGCGGACAGCATCATCCGCATGTCGGACGGGACATCCTTCTATCTTGAAGGGACCGAGGTTCTGCAGGGCGGTGTGGCCATCGGTGGCGGCCTCACGGTGCACTCCTCCACCATCGACCCGGCCAACGGGCAGCTAACCCTGACGATGAGCGGGGCGGTCAGCGGTCTTGCTGCCGATGACGTGGTGGCCATTGCGGGCCGCGATGCGAAGGTCGTGGCCTTGCCCGCGAGCAATAAACTCACAATCGAGTTCACTGGAACCGCCACGGCGGTGGCGCAAGGCTCGGTCATCCTACGCCTGTCCGATGGATCCTCGATCAACCTCAAGGGTGCGGCCGCACTGGCCGAGGGGCTGACCGTTCAGGGCGTGGCCTTTGACGCGGGCAGTGGGCAGGCTGTGCTGGAGATCAGCGGCGACATCCCGGCCGAGATCGGCCTGGGCACCGGCGTTCGGATCGCTGGCCTTGAAGCCGTTGTCACCGATCTTGATCGGACCGCCGATCAAGTGACCGTGGCTTTCATCGGCGAGTTGCGCCCCGTGGCGCAGGGCAGCGGTGTGCGCGTCGTGCTTCCGCTGGATGGGGGCGTTGCCCATGGCGGCACGAATTTCGACGTCACGAACGCGCGCCTTGTGACCGACAGCGATACGATCCGGCTGAGCTTGGTTGAGACTGGCAACGATCTCAGCACGGCTGCCTTGATCGAAGCGAACAACACCGCGTTGGGCAACATCAAGCTGGGCCAGATCCTGACCGCCCCATCAACGGGCAGTGCGACCATTCAGATGCGCGTGCTGAAGGTCGATGTCGCCTCTGGGCAGGTCGATGTCCTGTGGCTGAGGGATGATGCGGTCGCCCATGACGTCGCTTACACCGGTGACGCGCCCGAGCTTACCATCGTGCTTGATAGTGGGGCTACGGTTGACGTCGCGCAAGTGACAGCCAGTGACAAGGGCGTGACCTACCTGCTGGCCTCCAATGTCACCACGTCTGTGCTGGAGGAGATTGCGGACAAGCTCGACACCGATGGCGAATTGACGCTGAACGGCACCGCTGTTGCGGATACCGCGATCACCTTCTCCGCCTCCAAGCGCACGCTTCTCGTCAAATCGGCGGCCAACGCGATTGGCGCAGGAACGGCCTATACGGTCACCGGAACGCCGCCCGTCCTTGACGCGGCGACCGCGCTGCAGGGCGCTACGCTAAAGGCGAACCCGCTGAGCTTCGCCCTGCGCGCCATGGCACCATCCGTGGATGGGACGCCGGTTCGCGTTCTGGCATCCGAGTTCGCCACCGGCGATGTGCTGCGCCAGAGTGGCGTGGATCTGACGGTTGTGAGCAGCGCGAATGGTGAGGTTGAGCTGAGCGCCGACCTGCCCGATGCCAGTGCGCCTGTGTTCGACGTCAAATCGGGCCGGTTCATCCAGTTCGCGCCTGTCAAGGACACGCCGACCTTCTACACCGTGACGGGCCTTGCGAGCCATGCGGTTGCCGTCACGGGCACGGTCACGGCGGCAGATTTCGCCGATGATGATGTTCTGTTCCAGGACGGGACAGAGTTGTCGGTCTCGTCCGTCGATACGACGAATAACACCATCACCCTAAGCGGGGCCCTCGGCAATGACGGGGCGCCCGTTCTGGTGGGCAAATCCGGGCGCTTTGTCGTCCTCGAGAAGGTTTCAGGTGCGACCGGTAACGTCTACACCCCTGTCGCGGCGACCTATATCCCGGTCGCTTCGGCCACCGGGGTCACGCCGGAGCTGTCGACCATTTTCTCGGGCGCGGGTGTCTTCGCCAAACTGCCGCTTGAGATCACGGGCGGGATCGGCGGCATCGATCTGCCGACGCTGGATGTGCCCTTCGATTTCGACTTTGCGCTGCCCTCGCTGAATTTCGGGATCGGCGGTCTGCTGCCTGATCTGCCTGATCTGCCGGGCCTGCCCACCCTTCCGGGGCTGGCCCTGCCGTCGCTTTCGGGCATAACGCTACCCAGCCTGCCTGACTTCCCGTCTCTCTCGCTCCCGGCGCTGCCGTCGCTTCCGTCGCTGCCCGATCTGCCGGGGCTTGGCAGCTTCCCGTCCTTGCCGGATTTCAACTTCGAGCTGCCCGATCTGAACTTCACCACGCTCTTCGGCAATCTCGATATCGGCTCGTCGCTCAGCGCGCTGATCGAGTTGATCGAGACCGTGACCGACGATGTGATCTCGCCTGACGGGATCTCGAACCAGGTGCTGACGACACAGCTGCCGCTGTTGAATTTCTCGATCGACCAGGAGCTGGGGATCATCCCGGTCTTCCGGGTGATCAATTCCGCGGTCACCGGGCTTGATGACAACCTGCTGGAATTGCAGACGCTTCTGGACCGTGAATTCGCCAAGCTCGGCTTTGAGCCGGGCGCGGGGGCCGATACGCGCGTGACGGTGGCGCGTGTCGATTATGACAATCCCACAGGGGATGGCGAGCGCAATGACCTCGTCTTCGGGATCAACATCCGCAAGAGCGCGGATGTAGAGATCGATCAGAGCATCGATATCGCCTCGCTTGTGGGCCAGATCAACGGGATCAGCACGGATCTGGCCGCGACGCTCGACAAGCTTTTCGACCTTGAGGGGACGTTCAAGGGGCGTCTGTCGGTCGGGGCGACGCTGAAGCTGGACCTGGGCCTTGACCTGAGCGATGTGCGCACGCCTCGCGCCTTTATCGGCGAGGAGTCCGGGCTGGATTTCGATCTGGGGATCGAGACCGAGCATGCCGAGATGACGGCGGCCTTCGATGTCGGCGGTGTGGGGGTTTCCGTCTCCACCTCGTCGGATGCGGGGCTGGTCCTTGCGATGGTCGATGAAAACAGTGTCCCCGTCGCGCCGGAAGCGGCGACATCCTTCCTTGGCCTCGGGTTCGGGGAAAACACGAATGTCGGTGAGCGCAAGCTTTACCTGTCCGACGGCGTGATCAATCCGACCGTAACCTCAGAGGAGCGGCTGGACGTCAAAGTGCCTATCATTGGCACCGTGGACGCCGGGGCGGCCGGGACGTTCGGGGCGCAGATCGTCGATTTCCAGATGTCGCTCGATCCGTCGGTCTTGATCCGGACGACCAACCCGACATCCAAGCTGTTCATTGCCAATGATCTCGGCCAGCCCACGATCACTGCGACGATCGATGTGGATGGCGCCCCGACCAGCGTCAGCATCGAGATCGAGCCGACCGACCCGGCGGCTGCCAATAGTTTCAAGCTCAAGGATGTATCCGCGAGCAAACTTGACGGGGTCGATACGATCACCCAGGGCGGGCATGATTATCTGGTCGCGTCGATCAGTGGCGATGTCATCACCGTGACGCCGCAGGGTGGCGCGCCCGCACTGCAAACTGCCCCGGTCGATTTTGACGACCTGCGCCAGGATGCGCTGGTCGCTGTGGGTTATGCCTTCTCCACCGATTTCGCGTTCGACGCAGACATTCTGGGCAAGCTCGCCTTGATTGCGAACCAGCCCCTGTCCTTCTCGGTGCTTTTCCAGCGCATGAAGGATCTGGTTGACGGGATCGACATGGCGCTGAACGGGTTCGATGTGCCCTTCGTCGGCGAGACGCTGGCCGAGCTGATGGGAATCGACGATGACCTGGGTGACGCCCTTACCGCCATCGGGAGCACACTCGACGGCTTGATCGGCGATACGTCCGCCAACGGTGAGCATGAAGAGGCCTCTGCGAGCACCTTGGTGAAGCTGTTCTATAACGACCTGCTTGGACTGGGCGAAAACACGACCAGCCACCCCGGCGTCACCTTCGATCCGCGTTTCGTCTTCGGTAAGGATGCCAATGGCGAGATGGTCGCCAAGGAACTGGTCGTCGATCTGGACATCAGCATTTTCGAGCTGCTGCGCCTTTATGGCGTCAACGTGCCGACCACTTTCACGCGCGAATTGCGTCCGTCCGATTACCTGCCCCGCAAGGAGCTGAACGCGCTGCGCGCGCTTGGGGTCGACATCGACCTCGAGATGTCGCCCGTCGAGCTGGAATTCGGGTTCGATGCCGGGTTGACCGGATCCTTCGCGTTGGAGATTGGCGGCACCTTTGCCGATCCGACAATCTCGACCACGCTCAAGGCGGGCTCGGGCATCTATGTCGGCATGTCCACGCGTGCCTATGTGGACGAGGCCACGCTGTCGGCCGGGCTGACCTTCGTTCCCGGCGGCCGGATCTCGGCCGGAATCGAGGCGGCTTCCTTCGCGATCGACGGCGATGGTGCGGTCGAATGGAACGGCGCGGGCGGTTTTGACGATGCCGTCTCGGACACGGCGCGGATCACCTATGCCACGGTGAATGACCTTGGGGAGGGCGGCACCTTCGAGATGGCCGCATCGAGCGAGGGTCGGGCGGCGCTGATCCTGCCGATCTATTTCCCGGTGGGCGCGGCGCTGACCGGGTCTGAGCGCGTTGTCGACGCGACCTTTCTGACCGAGGAAAGCGACCGTTACGCGACCTATGTCTCGGATACGGATGACGGCTTTGGCGAGCTGTCGGAGTGGATCAGCGAGGACGGGGCGAAGTTCGGTCGCAATGCGATCTTCATCGGCTATGACCTGAACAGCGAGCCGGGCGATGGTCTCGACCTGATCGGCAAGGACCGGCTCTACTACTATGTGCCGAACCCGATGCCGCAGATGGGTCTGGGCATGTTCATCCAGGATCCGCTGCTGCTGGTGGACGGGCTGCGCGGCATTCTGGATGCTCTGGACAAGACGATCCGGCAGGCGCCGCTCTTCAAGATGGACCTGCCCTTCATCGGTGACAGCCTGCGCCGTGGGGCGTCTTTCGTCAGCTCGACCCTTGTCGATCCCGTCGATGACGCGCTGGGCGATCTGCAAAACCTGATCCGCAGCGAGAAATCCAAGCGCGACGGCGAATTCACCACCGTCGACCTGCTGCAATACGCACTCTTCGACCTGTTCGAGACGATCGAGGATGCCACCGGCGGTCGGATCGATTTCGTGGCCGCGGACGGGTCGGCCATCGTCACCTATGACGATGTGGATGTGACGATTTCCGACAATTACGACGATCTCAAGATCGGTATCCGCGCGATGGGCGATATCTTCGACCCGATCCGCGTGGACCTCGATGCCAGTGCGGCCGTGCCGGGCCTGCCGCTGTCCTTCGACTCGGATGCCACGATCACCATGGGCATGGCCTATGACATGTATCTGGGCTTCGGCGTCAGCTTCATCGACGGCAAGCTTGATTTCTACATCGACACGGCCCGCGAGAACGAGCTTATCCTCGAAGCTTATGCCGATCTGAGTGACGATGCCTCCCTGCGGGCCTCGCTCGGGTTCCTAGATTTCAAGGTCTCCAACCTTCTGAAGGATGGGCACAAGGAACTGTCTGCCGCCCTGACGGTGGATCTGAAGGATCCCAACATGGGCAAGGGCGGGCGGCTGGACGATGGCCGTCTGTCGCTGGTCAACGAATTGCGCGGCGTGAAGTTCCGCGATGTCGTGGATGCGCAGTTCACTGCCCGCGCGCAGGTCAGCCTTGCGCTTGTCAGCTCGTTTGGTGGCTCGACCCAGTTCCCGCGCTTCCTTGCCGATTTCCACTATTCGCAGGTCTTTGCCGACATCAACCTGACCACGGGCGTGAAGCAAAGCGCCTTTGGCGGCACGCCCAATGTGGTGATTGCGGATATGCGGCTCGACCTTGGGTCGTTCATTTCCGAATTCGCCGGTCCGATCCTGAAAGAGGTGAAGAAGATCACAGGACCGGTCAGCGAAGCGCTCGATCCGATTACCGATCCCTTGCCGGTCGTCTCGCAGCTGATGGGTGGGCCGACCTCGCTGCTGAACCTTGTCGAGAAGTTCGGCGGTGCGAAGACCGCGCAATATGTTCTTTTCTTCAAGGTGATCAAAGGCATCATCGACCTGATCAACGCGATGCCCAACCCCGACGATGCGCAAGGCGTGATGATCCGCTTCGGGGATTACCAGATTTCCGGCGGCAACCGCGATGCCCGCAAAGCGCAGAAATACGATTATGACACCGTCAAGAAGGAAAGCGGCAACAAGCGGATCGACCCGCTGGCACAGGCATCCTCGGGCAAGAAGACATCGGGCAAGTCGAACCTGCCGTCCTCCGATACCAGCAACAAGAAAGCGTCGGCGAAATCCAAGGGCTTCCTGAGCAAGGCGAAGTCCATGGGCGATCTTCGTTTCCCGATCCTTGATGATCCGGCAACGGCCATCGGCCTGTTCACGGGTGCCAGCAACGTGGATCTGGTTGTCTTCGACGTGCCCGAACTCTATGTCGAGGGGCGCGTATCCACCGATATCTGGATCTGGGCCCCGTTCCTGTCGGCCACCTTTGGTGCGGGGATCTACGCCAAGGTCAACCTGAGCTTCGGGTTTGACAGCCGCGGCCTCAACCTCTTCCGCGACAGCGGTTGGAACAACCCCGAATACCTGTTCTTCGGTCTGCATGTGCGCGACTGGAACGATGACGGGTCCGAGCGGATCGAACTTCAGATCGGGTTCGAGGTCACGGCCTCGGCCCAGATCGGCGGTAATTTCATCATCATGTCGGTCAAGGCCGGTGTGGCCGGCGGCATCTTCGCCACCGTGAATTTCGACATGAACGATGTCGCCAGCCGCGAAGGGACCTATGACGGCAAGGTCTATATCGACGAGCTGGCCTATATGATCCAGCGCGATCCGCTTGGTCTGTTCGACGTCAGCGCCGAGGTGCGCGCAAAGGTCTGGGCCTTCGTCGAGATCAAGCTGAAGCTTCTCTTCGTGACTGTCACGATCTTCTCCAAGAAGGCGACGCTGGTCGATGTGGTCTTGTGGAAATTCGACTACCACAAGCACTTCCAGTTGCAGCCATTGGGCTACGTCAACAACGGCACGCTTTATGTGCACACATCCGACCGCGGGGACCGCATCACCATCCACGAGACCCAGGATGGCCGGGTCATGGTGGACAACGCAGGTGACCTGCAGCGCTTCGACGATGTCGTGCGCGTGGTCATTGACGCGGGCGATGGCAATGACGAGATCATCATCGCGGATACCTTCACCCGCAAGGCGACGATCCGTGGCGGTGCCGGGCGTGATGTCCTGACCTCTTATGCCGATGCCGAGATCATCTTCGACGGCGGCTCGGGCAACGACCGGCTTGTGCAACTGGGCGACAGCCCGGTCACCTTCTTCGGCGGCTCGGGCGATGACGAGCTGATCGGCAGCTCGGGCGACGACACGCTCTACGGCGGCGCGGGCAATGACATCATCTATGGTGACATTGCGGGCGCGCTTTACGGGACCGAGGAAGACGACGGGTTCGGCGACGGCGACATGATCTATGGCGGTGCCGGCGATGACCTGGTCTACGGCCAATATGGCGACGATATCATCTTCGGCGACGATGGGGCGGACGTGCTCTATGGTCAGGACGGCGATGACCAGCTGAACGCGGGTGCAGGCCGCGACGAGCTTTACGGCGACGAGGGCCGCGACCGCCTGATGGGTGTCTCTGGCGTCAACCTTCTGGTGGGGGGCACCGATGATGATGCGATCATCGGCGGCACCGGGGCCGACACGATCCGCTGGATCGTCGGCGACGGAACCGATGACATCGACGGTGGGGCCGGGGGCTTGGACGTTCTTGACCTTTATGCCGCCGAATTCGGCGGTGGCGCGGTCGCGCGGGACAATATCGAGATCCTGAGCGGCGATGCCGGTGCGACCATCGTGAACTGGCGCGATGCGATCCTCGAGTCCCTCACGGCCGTCAATGTCGAAACCATCGACGCCAAGACCGGACTTCTGGAAGACAGCGTGATCGTGCGCCGCGCGGACGCAGGCGTGCATGCGTCCAAGGTCATCCTTCAGCTGGGCAACATCTCGGCCAATGCGCCGGGCGACCGCGCCACGGACCTGGTCCGCATCCTTGGCACCGATGACGAAACGTTGCGCGACCTGATCACCTCCACCGCGGTCAGCGCGGACGAGTCGACCTATCGCACGCATATCGTGGAGCGGGTGTCTGACAAGGACAAGCGGACCTTCCTGCAGGCGATCACCCTGCGCGACACGTCCCGCGGTCCAGGCGAAGAGGATACCGCGCGCCTCGAACTGGGCGATGGCAACGATACCGTCGACCTGACAGGTCAGCAGATCCTGCAGGGCAGCGGCGGTGGCGTCGTGCGCTCGGTCGATCTGGGTGCGGGCGACGACCTGTTCCTCGGCTCTGGGCTGGACGAGATCATCTCGCTCGGCGCAGGCGACGACACGGTGGACGCGGGCCTTGGCATCGACATCATCGTCGATGGCGGTGGCCGCGACACCTATGTCTATGACGCGGCCGAACAGGGCGGGGCCGATAAACCGGTCACCTTCGGCGTCGACGGCCATGAGATCCGCATCGAACAGGGCGGCACGACGCAGGTCGAGCATCTCTGGGATATCGAGGTTCTGCGCCTCTCGGGGACAGACGCCGATGATACCTTCGAGTTGCGCGGCACCAGCCAGCGGCTCGAGTTGGACGGGCGCGACGGTTCGGATGCCTATCTGTCCTATTCCACGGCGGGCGTCAGCCGCTTCGGGGTCGAGGAGTATTCTTCGAACACCGTAACCTTGTCGCAATACGGCACCTTCGACGACGGCGATCTGCTTGTCGGGCTGGAGACGGCCCGCGTGCTGGTCGGCTCGGCCAATGGAGAATTCGTCGATCTGGTGGAGAACAGCACCGTCCTGCGCGGTGTGAAATCCGGTGTCATCGCCACGCTTGCGAGCTACAGCGCGCAGACCGGCGAGCTGTTGCTCAAGGATCTGTCGGGCGTGCCCGAACAGGGCGAAGCCTTCGAAGTCGTGGGCCACGCGGCCCTTGACGGGGCAGAGATCGCGGCCTCGGTCGCGGGGGTTGCCGGTCTGGTGGAGGTCGAGATTGGCGAAGGCCAGACTCCGACCGGCAATCCGGTCGGCCAAACGCTTCGGCGCGAGGTGACGACCGCAGGGACGACGTATGACCGCCTCGGCCTCGTGACTGCATGGGATGACACATCAAGGCGGCTCACGGTGCAGCTGGATGCAGGCGTGACCGTGGCCAGCACCGATACGCTGTGGCTGGGGGCCGACGCATCTTCTAGCCTCGACAACAGCAGCCTCGAGGAGTTGAAAGGCTCTACCCTTCCCGTTGCCGATGATGGCGCGCTTCTGACCATCGACGAGGAACGCTCGCCCGCGATTACGGCAGGGACGATCAGCAGCGCCTCGGGCACCTTGCGGCTGGAAAATACGACCACGGCCAATGGCACCGATATCGCCGTGGGCGATCAGATCATCCGCGATGGCGCGGTCATCGGTCAGGTCACGGCCTGGTCGTCTGATACCCGCGCGCTGACCGTTGATGTCGGGTCGGAAACCGTGGCCGCCTCCGATACCCTGGTTATCCGTGTAGCCGGGCCGGAAGACCTTGCGATCGAGTTTGATCTGCTCAGTGCAGGAACTGGCAATGCCGTTCAGTTGAACGTCACCGATATCACGTCGGGCCTGAATTTCTCGGTCGAGACCACGTTGATGCGTGATGGGCAGTCCGTTGGCGTTGTCACCGGCTGGAACGCAAGCGATCGAAGCCTGACCGTCGACACCGGCAGCGTCCAGCTTGCAGCCGGCGATACGCTGAGCCTCGTCACCGCAGGTGGCACGCCGATCGTGCTGAACAGCTACAGCTTGCTGGGCGTCGCCTCTGGCGAGGGGGTGATCCTGTCGATCAATTCGGACGTTCTGGATGCCTTCGTGGCCGAAGCGACCCTGCGGCGCCAGAACAATGACGGCGCCAACCCCGTTTATGAAAAGATCGGCGTGATCACCGCCTGGGACAATGTCACGAAAACCCTGAGCGTCGAACTGGACGAGGGGCTGACCCTCGGCGCCTCTGACGTGCTCTGGATGGGTGTCGGGGATGACAACCCGATCCTGACCAGCACCACGGGCCTGACCGCCATGGTCAGCTTCGCGATCGAGGCGGTCTCGGGCGGCAGCGCGCGGATTGACCAGGGCGGTTATGCCGACGGGCAGGCACCGACGGTAGGCGGCGTGGCCTACCAGATCGTAGGAAGCGCGACACAAGCCATCGGCACGACCGAGGCCGTGGATGGCGCCAGCCTGACCGTGACGGTCGATGACGACAAGACATTGCTCCGCGGTGCCGATATCGAGGCCACCGTTGTCCCGCATGCCGTTCTGCGGTTGGGCAGCGTCGATACGGCCCTCTCCTCTGTCAGCGCGCGGCTGATCAGCGGCACGATGCAGGCGGGTGACAATACCTTCAGCCTGAATGACGGGGCGACGCAGGTCACGCTCAACATCCGCAATCCCGAGTATTTCACCACCGCACCGCGGGTGACGCTGGAGAATTGGCAAACCTATGGCGGGTCTTCCGAGGCGATCTCGCTTGGCGCGCTCCTGACCGAGGCGCAATCGGGCGGCCTGTATCGGATCGACGCCTTCGATGACGAGACCGTGACCGTCGCCCTGCTGGAAGGGCGCTGGATCACCAGCGCGGGCACGTCTGCGCTGGACAGCCTGAAGAGCGATTTCCAGAGCCCCGAGCGGGTGCTGGCCACCCATACGCTCGGCCTGTCGGCCTTTGAGGGCTACACAAGCGGGACCGTGCTGCCTGTGGCCGGCGAAGTCTGGACCGTGGTCAACTCCGGGGTGGAGGCGATCCTTTACATCACGGCCATCGACAGCGGTGCTGGAACGGTCACATTCGAGATGCTGTCCGGCCGTCTTGGCACGGGCTTCCTTGACGAGGAACTCAGCTACACCGACGCGGAGAATGTCACCGTTGCCGCCGAGATAAACAATTTCGGTATCGCGCAGGCGGGCACATCCGAGGTGACCGCCGTTCTGCGGATGGGCAGCACCGCCATTGAGCCTGCCAGCCCGGCCAAGGTGATCCGCTTCGATACCGAGGGGCTTGCCTCGACCGACAATGTCATCCTGGAATATGGCGACAGCGTCATCCTTGTCACCGGACCGAATGAGGGCTTGCTGCTGAAAGGGCGTGCCCAGATCGGTGAGACTTACACCCTGTCGGGCACCACGGAGACGTTCAAGCTGCAAGCGCGGCGCACGGCGCTCGACCCGGTGGAGGCTGCGGCCCAGACCTTTACCCTTCCCTACAAGGTCGTGCCGGACAATAGCGGCGCAACGCCCATCCTGCCGCCCGACCCGCAGCAGGGTGACCTGCTTGAATTGACGCGGACCGATGGACCGGCCGCGCTGCTCCTCGTGGACGGGGTGCAGGGTGAGTCCATCGTGGGACGCATCCTAGACGGGGCCATTCCCTATGGTTCTGCCGCCGATCCAAGCCTGCCGCCCATTCCGGGCGGGTATCCCGACGGGGTCGTCGGCCTGAAATCTGCGGGCGGGACCACGCTGATCTACCGCCTTGCCGTGGATGCAACCGGGCTTGCGGCCATCTCGGGCAAGGGGCTGGATGTCGACACCGCCAGCAGCACACCCGCCGATGGCTACTGGGTGGCGCGCGATGCCCAAAACGCGGTTCAGGCCGTGCTCCGCAAGGATGCCGGCGGCGTCACGCTGTTGCATGGGCGGGCGGCCGACGGGATGAGCCTGACCCGTCTTGGCGACACATCGGGTGAGACCTGGACCCTGCGGTCGCCTGATCGGGTTGCGACGCTGGACGGGGGTAAATCGCCCCATATGCAGCGCGATTTCACCTATACCGTCGAGGTCGAGGGTGACATGGCCGCGGTCGACGCCGCAGGCCAGGGCTTGCGCGACCGTCTGGCCGAAAGCGGAAGCGCCACGCTTTACGTCGCGGATGCGCAGGGCAAGCCGCAGTCCGTCACGGTCACCGCGGTCAATCTGACCCTCGGGCTGATCGACGTCTCCGGGCCAGCCGCGCTCTTGCGGGCAGGGGCCGCGCTTTACGACGCGGGGCAGGGTGAAGTCTTCGAGACGGATGTCGCGCTGAACCTGCGCGACACGGTGCGCCCGGCCCTGCGCCTTGAGCGCGAGGTCGAGGCCGAGGGTGCCCAGAGCGGCGCGCGCCGCTTCGCCTATATCGAGGCTGCCCCGCTTGAAGGCTCCGCCCGCGCGCGCGTCTTCGACGTGCTGGCCTCGGCGCGCTCGGACAGCCCGGTGGAACTCTACGACAGCCTTGGCAATGCCGTTCTGATCCGCGGCGCGAACGAGGATGCCGGCACGGTGACCTTCCAGTTCGCCAGTGCCGGGATTGACCAGACCGGCGCGCAACGTGCGCGTCTGGCCTTTGGCGATATGGCGCTTTACGCCACGCCCGACGCGACAGCCCGGACAGACCGCCCCGTGCTGCGCCTTGTGGCGCAGGTCGAAGGGTCCGCCCAAGCGCTGACCATGAGCGCGACGCGCGTCGCCGACGCGGTCACGACGACCGAGGCCGCGCCGAACGTGACGCTTGGCGGGCTGGGCCAGCCGCTCTTCGAAGGGCTGCGGGTCGCGCAGTTGTCGAAGTCGACAACAGCCGAGGTCTACGAGGTCACAGGACGCGATCTCGACACGTCCGAGTTGAACCTGTCCATCGGTGACAGCGGTGCGGCCTCGACCACGGAATTGACCCTTGATGGCAGCCTGGGGCAGGGCGTGGCGGTCGAAAGCGTGGTGGTGAACCTCGATACCGCGATCATCCGCCTGCCCGCGGGCTTTGACGGCATCTTCATCGAAGGTCAGCCGGTTTACTCTATGGTCTGGGGGGGCGCGGCTTGGACGCAGTCCCAGATCGGGACCGTCAAGGTGTTCAAGGCCGGGGCCGGTGAACTGCATGTCACGCTGGATCACACCGCTGGCACGCAATACGTGGCCTTTGGCGATCGGATCTGGTCGGAATATGTCGCCACGGGCGCCGAGGCGCATCGCGGCACGGTGGTCAATGCCGAACCCGATGACTTGAAACTCGTGAACAAGCAGATCGTCTGGTCGGGTGTGGACAAGGATCTGGTCAAAGACCTGGTCGTCAACGCGAATGACGGCCTGATTTCTGTCGATGGCCGGACTCTGTTCGAGATCGGTTATTTCGGGCCAGCGCGGGATGCGTTCGGAAATGTCCTTCCCGGAGACACATACGATCTGGTCTTCAACCGCGTGCGCGCGCCCTTCCAGCCCTTTAATCCGACCCAGGAGCTGTCGCTGCTGTCGCGGTCTGGCGATACCTACACCAACGAGCTGGACCCTGCAGACCAGCTTCGGGTGGACAATGGGGCGCTCGATGTGTCCTTCGGCCCGGCGGGCTGGCAGGTGCGCATCGCGCCAGACAGCGTCGCAGCGTTCGAGGCGGCGATCGCGGATTACCTGAAGCCGGGCGAAACGACTATCGACCCCGATCGCTTCGCTGCCATGGTCGACGACCCCAACCGCGACGGGCTCTACATCTCTTCCCTGCCCACCGGGGCAAACGGGCGCGGCCTCGACAGTGGCCGGATCATCGGCTGGGACAAGGCCGGGCGGGTCATCATGCTCGAGGTCGTGGAAAGCGACCGGGCCGAGGCGAACCTTGCCGACAACCTGGGCGAGGCCTTCTACCTGCGTGAAGCGCCGGTGTTCAGCCTTGACGCCAAGTCTCTCTATGATCCTGCGGAGATCACGGGCGGTGAGCGTGATGACTTTGGCGTGGCGTGGGACAACAACCGGATCGAAGTCACCATCCCGAGGTATCAGGCGGAGGCGAACTGGCCGCTCGATGCCGATTACACCAATATCTACATTCTCGATAAGACCAGCAACGAGTTGGTGGCCACCGCGCGGATCGACCGGCAAGCCACGCAGGATGGCTTTGACACGGCGAGCGCTACGGCCCCGACACTGGTAGTTTACGCTGATGCGGTGAACGGTGCCTATGGTTGGGGCAGCTTCAACAGCGACCAGCACAAGATTGTGCTCGCCGAACCCTTTGACCAGATTGCTCGCAGCCAGACAGTTACAGAAATCGATCCTGACGACGAGACCGGTGCGCGCCGCGTCGAGGTGAAACTGCACGCGAACGACCCCATCTACATCGAATACAGCCCAGCCGATGGCACGCCGCGCTTTGCGCAGGTGATAGCGATGACCTCGGGTGCGCATGCCAGCGATACGATCTTTGGCAAGGTGCAGAAGGTCACAGGCGACGCTGACACGGGTTACACGCTGACCGTCGCGCTGGGTCAGGCTGCCGATGTGCCGGGCACGGGCTATGTCCGCCTGACAACCGCAGACCGCATGGCGGCCTTCCGGCTCGGCGATGCAGATGACAACTTGGTCAAAGCTGCCGAGCAGCACTACACCGCTCGCGTCAACCTCGCCGAGCTTGAATGGGAGGTGGACCGCGTCACCCAGACCCTCGAGCTTGGCGCGAGCCACGGCCTGACCATCGGCGACACGCTGACGGCCAATGGGGTCATCGGTGTCGTCACCGGGGTCAGCGGGGCCGATGTGACGGTCGAGTTGCGGCGCACGGCGAATGCGCTTGAGGGCGTCGATGCGCTCAAGATCGGGCGGGCCGACGATTTCGTCGGGCAGAACGACTGGGCCGTGATCGACAACAGCCTAGTGCAGATCTACGAGCCGGTCGCAAACACCACCGACTGGCCCGCGGACAACCGCGAAACCGCCGATTGGTCGGTCGAGGCAGGCTCGAACCTGACGCGGGATGTCTATGCGCTCGCGTTGCGTTACACACCGCATTCGCCTCTGGTTGGCACGACAGTCGACGGGCAAAGCGTGACCGCGATCGCCTATGACTATGCCACGACCCCCGATCAGCCGACCGCCGTCTTGACGCTGGCGGGTGCCCCCAGCGTGACGGCCGGGGCTACGGTCAGCATCGGCGACCGGATGGTGGCGGTGTCGGCGGTGGATACATCCGCCAAGACGATCACCGTGTCGGCCAATGATCTCGACCCCTCCGAGGCAAGCGTGCTGGCCAAGCTGGCCGCGAACCCCGTGGCCGAGTTGTCCCCGATGGAGACGCTGATCAACGAGGGGATCGTGATGCCGCTCCGGCCGATCGTGAACGATCGTCTGGAATTCAACGGCGGCACCATCGCAGGCCGTGTGGTGATGCCGGATCAGGCCACCGTTCTCGACATCCAGGATCTGAGCACCGAGACCGACGGCTACCGCTTCCGCGTCTTTGTCGAGGTGACCTGGCAGGATCTGCAGGATCCGGCCTTCCTCAGCGGGCAATCGGTCACGACCGGGGCAGGCGGCACGCTGGATATCGTGACGGCCCAGGAGACGGAGGCCGATGACACGCTGCGCAAGCAGACCTTGGCCGTGGCCGACAGCGTCACCATTGCCGTTGGGGACGAGATTGCGCTTGCGGGAAGTCTGCGTGCAGTGGTGGCCGCGGTCGAAGCGGGCACGGCCGCGTCCGAGCAGCTTGTCACGGTCGTCCTGCCGACGGCTGGAGAATTTGCAACTACGCAAGGTTACAGCCACAACGACAATACCATCACGCCTTCGGCTGTCACGCCGCCTGCGGATCTTGGCGCGCTGCCCTATGGCGTCTTCGTCGCGCTGCGCGGCGAGGGCCTGCAGGCCGCCACGCCCAAGCAGTTCTTCGCGGATCAGGGCTTCACGCTTGAAGAGAGCGGCGTGAAGGTTGCCGAGGGCCGCGTCACGGATTGGAACGCGGATCTCCAGCAGATCACCCTTGCGGGCCTGACATCCGGGAATAAGGGCGTCACCGCGCTTGACAGCACGCTTCGCGATCTCGTGACCGATAATGCCACGCTGATCAGCGAGATCGACGCCAGCGGCGGCGTGATCGTGGGCGAGCGGGTGCTGGTTGGGTTGACGGGCACTGGTGCGGATACCGTCGAGATCGGCAGTGCCCTGCGCTTCACGACCGGCGATGTCGAAATCGGTCGTGTGTTGGACAAGGTCGGCAGCCTCTACGAGGTGTTGATCAATGCCGAAGCGCTGAAGGCCGGGACGGCGCTGGACGAAGGGGCAAGTGTCCGCTGGACCAGCACCGCGCATAGCGCCAGCCAGACCGGCACTGTTGCGACGCTGCGGGTGGATGCCGTGGTCTCGGCTGTCCTGCATGTGCCGGGTGCCGAGAGCGTGGTGGCCGACAAAAACCGCGCCGAGATTTCGCCTGAACAGGAAGACCGTGTCGTGATCGATGGCGTCCATGTGGGCGATGTGATCGGCTTCGACCCCGAAAAGGCGCTTCTGTCCTTCGCCATCTTTGCCGAACATCTGTCCAAGGTGGATCTGAGCGAACAGATCACGGTGGTTTCCAAAGAGGGCGTCGTGCGCAAGGATGCGGCGAACCGCGAAAGCTTCGACATTGCCGAACTGCGCTTGGGCTCTGTCCGCTATGACGGGGTGGGCACCATCGCCGGTGCAGATGCGTCGGACACGACGCTGCAACTCGAAGGGCTGGCCCTTGGCTTCGACGGCGGCACGGGCAGCGGCAAGCTGGCGATCCTGCAAAACATGGACATGCGCTCCGCCACGACCATTCCGGTGGGTTACACGGACGTCGATTTCCGCAACCGCGACCGCATCGTTCTGGGGATTAACCAGCTGCCCGCCGATGAGGTAAGCTGGCAAGACCAGCGCGCCTTCGCGCTGACCGACCTGTCGCAGGACAGCCACCTGTTCGACATGACGCGGACCCAGATCGCGGTTGCGGTCGATGGCGGTCTGTCCTTCCGTCTCGAAGGGGGAGAGCTGCGCGCCTCCACCATCAAATCCGCGCCGCGTTTCGTGAATTATTTCGGCGCGGACGAGGTGTTCATTCATGGCACGAACGCGGCCGATATCTTCACCTTCGACAACACCAGCGCGCTGACCTACGCCTTCGGTCACGGGGGCAAGGACAGTTTCAACATCGGTTCGGTGATCGAGGTGCGTCAGGCCCAGAACCTGGAGGGCGAGGGCACCGTTTCCGTGGTCGAGACCACGGCCGGCACCTCCACCGATACGCGGCTCTTCGGCGGTGGCGGCAACGACTACTTCCAGGTGTTCCGCAACAAGGGCGAGACCTGGCTCTTTGGCGATGCGGGCGACGATACGTTCTTCGTCAAGGCGACGCTGGGGATCACTAACCTTGGCTCGGGCAAGGGCAAGAACAAGGTCGGCTTCAACCGCAACGCCCCGCTGCATATCGATGGCGGTTCGGGCTTTGACACCTTCATCCTCGAAGGGACCGAGATCGGCGATCAGTTCGTGGTCTATGTCGATGATGACGGCGTGCAGCAGATCAAGGGCGCGGGCGTCGATCTGGGGTCGATCCAGAATGTCGAGAACATCCAGATCAACGCCATCGATGGCGATGACACGATCTATGTCTATGGTGTCAACGCAGAGACGCGCCTGACCGTGAACGCGGGCCGCGGCAACGACACGATCCAGATCGGCGGCGCGCCGCTTCTGTTCAACCCGGCGAGCCAGAGCATCGACCTCGACACAACGGCGCCCACGGCGTTGGTCCCGACCGTGGTCTATGAGGATGTCGAGGAATTCGTTCCCGGCTTCACCCGCGTCGAGCGGATCGCCAACCCCGATGGCACGGAAACGGTGCGCCAGATCGTCGTGCCGGGCTACACCCGGATCAAGAAGGTTGCCACCGTCACCATGGTGCCGGTGTCCAGCACCACCCAGAGCGAGCGCAAGCGTGTCTCGCCCGATACTGCCCGTATCGCGGCGCAGTATGACCTGAGCGCGTTCGACAACCTTGTCACGCTCGATGGCTCCGCCGGGGCGGATGTGGTCGACATCAAGCTCTATGGAAATACCGATGGCGACCGGGCCAACGGCGAGTTTGGCGTGACCACCGCGCGCGAGATCCAGGTGCGTGCGCTCAAGGCGATCTACGGTCAGTCCTATCTCCCCTCAGAGGACGAGCTGATCCCCGTCGACAGCCCCGACAACGAGACCTTCGGCTGGCTGACGGGCTTTGCCGGCAATTCGCAAGGCATCGTGCTCGACAACAACGAGCTGGTGCGCATCCAGCTTGGCAATGCGTCCAACACCATGATCCTGTCGGGCGTCGACCGCGATATCGAGTATGTCGTGCTCTCCATGGCGGGCGGCGACGACACGGTGAAAGTGGGCGCCATGTCCGAGATCACGGACCGGATCTCGATGCTGCAGACCGCCCCTGACGACTATTCGGATGAGGTGCGGGATTGGTTCAATGCCATCGACGCGGCCGATCGCGACAAGGTGCTCAAGCAGGCGGCCTATGACGAGGTCGAGGCAACGGTTGCAGCCCTGACCGCGTGGTATTCGGGCGTCGTTGTCAGTGATATCGATACCGCGCTTCTGGCCACCGATCTGGCCGAACAGCTGCGCCTGAACGGCAAGTTCATCGCCGATCTGGACCCGGCCCTGCGCGACTGGTTCGTGGGCTACGAAAGCGTTCTGGGCCGGATCAACGCCACGGTGCAGGATCTCTATTCGCAGGCGCTGGTCGATGACGTGCAGCTTGTCATCTCCGAAACGCGGTCCGCCGACGCCATCATCGCCGACCTCGACAGCTGGTTTGCCGCGATCAACTTCCGGGATTTCGCCGACAACCTGCCCGCCCTTCAGGCCAAGTGGGAGCGCGCGAACCCCCGTCACGCCGGCACGGTGGGCTCCATCGCGAGTATCCTGTCGCGGGCACTGATCATCGGCGGCACGGGCGCCGATACGATCTCGATCTATGACAACGCGCGGGCCGAGGCCGTTCTGGCACAGGTCGATGTCTTCTCGGCCAAGCCGTTCCAGCCGGCCGATCCATCGGTCGCGACGCCTGCGCAGATCGCGGCCGACCCGCTGCAGCAGCGTATCGATTTCACCCGCATCGGCTTTACCGCGCGCTATGGCGGGGATGGGCCGGATGGCTCGATCGCGTTGAACAGTTTCGAGAACAGCTATGTCTATCTCGGCGCGTCGAACGACAAGGTCGAAGTGAAGGCCGTCCTGCAACCGATTGGAATCTATACCGGTGGCGGCAATGACGACATCTTCATCGGCTCCACGCCGGATGATGCGCTGACCTCGACCCTCGACGGGATCGACACCATCGTGACCATCGACGGCGGCCTTGGCTCGTCCCGCCTCGTGGTCAGCCGCGGCGGCGATGCCGACGACACTGGCACCGTCTCCATCGGTGAGGGCGAGGTGATCCTGCAGCACTTCGTGGGCAATGACCGTGCGCAGCCGCCCATCGTGACGGCGGTGGCTTATCAGGCGATTGTAGATCCCACCTTTAACAGAATTGCAGCTGAGTGGATCGCGGGCAGCTACAAGACCGACAAGGACAGCGGATTTGATCGCGGCGTCACCGTTTACACTGGCGATGGCGACGACAAGTCGGTCCAGATCAAGTCCATCCGTCCAGAGGCACCGACGCGTGTCTATCTGGGCGAGGGCGATGACATCGCCTCGGTTCTGCCCAAGCTCGACGCTGGCGGGACCAACATCGGCCTGACGCAGATCAACGATCGCAGCAAGGATCCGCATGACAAGCTCGAAGTCTTCGGCGGCGACGGCAATGACCGGATCGACCTGTCCAAGGCATTGGTCAACGTGCGGGCCTTCGGCGGCGACGGCAATGATCGCCTGATCGGTTCGACCGGCTTCGATATCCTGATCGGTGGCGATGGCGATGATTGGATCGAGGGCTATGGCTCGACCCTGCTGAAATTACGGGATGGCGACACCCTTCTCGACCTCCCGACTGACGACAGCCTTTGGGGCTCGCAGATCGAGGTTCTGGTGGGCGATCACCTTGGCCGCTATTTCGAACAGCCGGGAACGGGGTCGGATATCATCCGCTTCCAGCTGCCGGGCTTCATCGACGTCAACAGCCAGGATTTCGACGAGCGCTGGATGGAACGCGGCGGTCTCTACCTGTTCGACCGGACCGACAACGCAGGCCAGTTCCAGGATTTGACCGAGGCGCTGAACGGCGACGGGATCCTGCGCGAGAAATTCCGCGGGGCGGCTTACGATGCCGAGTGGAACAGCCTCGTTTCCCCGTCCGAAACGCTCGGGACCGGCGGCAACGACCTGATTTTCTCGGGTGTGGCGCTGCCCAGCGGACTGGGCATGAGCACGCTGGCCGATGCCGCTACGCGGACTGGCACCAACGTGATCTTCGGCGGCGCTGGCCGCGACCGTATCTTCGCGGGCGACACGCATGCCGCGCATCGCTTCGGCCATGTGATCGTGGGCGACGAGGCGCGTCTTGTCCTGCGCGACGACAACGACGATCCCATCTTCAAGCTGCGCGATATCGCGGCGGCGATCTTGCCGCAGAACAACCCGCGCGGCGATGACTGGATCGTCTTCGGCGCTGGCCCGGCGCAGGTTCTGTCGGGCCGCGGGCATGACGCGATCTTCGGCGGCGTGAACGCGGACGGATCGAATGCCGGCAGCACCGCTCAGGTCAATATTGTCTCCAGTATGGGTGAGATCCAGTTCGAGGACGGGACCACCACGCTCGGCTTCATGAAATCCCTCGAGGATCAGCCGGATGGCGACGACACCGTCCTGATGGGCGAAAACGATGTGCGCTGGATCGGCGGCGGCGGCAATGACCGCATCTGGGTCGGCTATGAAACCGACCTAACCGAAGCGGCGCGCTTCTCGGTCTGGAAGAATTACGGGGGCACGGATAGCCGCGGCCAGATGGTCGAGAATGCGCCATTGCGCGACATTCTGGGCCAGAACCCAGCCAGCTTCAGCCTGACCACCGTTCTGCCCTACCAGCGGTCGGCCGATGTGCAGTCGCCCGAGGCCGACAGCCAGTTCCAGGATGCCTATCTGCTGGATGGCACCACCCGAGTCGATAAGGCGATTGGGCCGGAAAGCTGGACCTGGATCCCCGCGACGATCCAGGTGATCGACACCTCCACTACGCGCCGGACGCAGACCGTCACGCTTCTGTCGGATTACGCGCAGATCGAACGGACGGTGCTGAACCGCGCAGGCGGGCTGGAGGATGGCTACAATTACGAGGCGGCGGATATCCAGCTGTTCAGGGATGACCAGGAGCTTGTGGTCGAGGTTGCCAAATCGATCACACCTTCGGTGGATTTCGACGCCACTTATGAAAACCTGCCCCTGTCGCTGGCCCTGCAATCGTGGAACCGCGGCGATGGCGGCCATGACCAGATCACCGTCGGGTCTGCCCGTGGCCAGATCATCGCCGGCGAAGGCAACGACCAGATCACCAGCGGCGAGAACCGTGCCTCGACCGATGACACCCCGGATCGCAGCAGCGATCTGGTCGTCGCAGGCGATGCAGCACAGGTGCACCGCTTTGCCGCCGATGACAGCCGCTATGACAACCGGTACGATTTCCCGCGGCTGATCCGCGTCTCCACCAGCACCGAGTTGGCCAAGGTCGACGTGCAGGGGACCGAAGAAAGCCAAGCCTATCGCGGCGGCGATGACGAGATCACCCTTGGCACAGGTCAGCATGTCGTGCTCGGCGGTCTGGGCCGTGACGAGATCAGTGTAGCGACCACCGAGGCGGGCCTTGACCAGATCGTCGCGGGCGACGGGGCCACGATGCTCTTCGATCCGCGGCTTGATCTCAACGATCCGCTGCTCGATCTGGCCCAGCCGCGCGCGCTGCTCTATTTCGAGACGATGGAGCGCAACAGCGCCCTGCTCTCGACCGAACTGCGCGGCGTCAATGACAATGACGACACGATCAGCATCGGCAATGGCGACGTGCTGGCGACCGGCGGGCTTGGCAATGACGAGCTGACCCTTGGCAAGGGCCGGCAGTTCATCGCGGGCGATTACGCCAGTTTCCTGACCGCGCAATACAAGGTGATCAAACCCGCCGAAGACAGCAACCCCGAGGTCGGGCGCCAGGAGATGATCTTCGAAGACCGGATGCCGGGCGTGGTCGGTGGCGATGACACCATTACGTCAGAGGCCGAGCAGGTGGTCTTCATCGGCGGCGGCGGCCATGACACGGCCACGCTGCAACAGGGTATGAGTGCGGGGAACGAAGGTCACGCTTTCGCGATCGGCGGTCGCGGTCAGTTCGTCTTCGAGCTTGACTTGCCCGGCACGGATGGCTTCCGCAACGATGCCCGCAGCATACCGGGCATGTTCAGCGTGCTGACGCTGAAAGAGATGGAGACCTTCGACACCCAGCTGCTGCCGAAATTCAACATCGCCGATCCGTTGGAAGAGCCGGTCACCGTCACGACGAACGACAAGGTCGTCGGCCCTGACGGGACGATCTACACCTATATTCCGAACGCATCGCTGCGCGTCTCGGATTGGGCCGACGCGACGGTCGTGGACTTTACCGACAAGGAGGTCTGGTTCGCTCCGACCTCGGCAAGCCAGGAAGAGAAGAACCTCACCGGCGGCGATGACACGATCCACATGTCCTACGGTCGCCTTGTGGCCATGGGCGGCGGCGGTGCCGACACGCTGACCGGGCTTGGCGGTTACACCGCGGCCAATGGCGACCTGCCAAGTGCGATCTTCGCAGGCGACTCGGCACGCCTGTCGCTCACCTCGGATCCCGAGGAATGGAAGGTGCAGATCTTCGAAAGCAGGCGCGCTCCGCCGCCTGCCGAGGATCTTGACCTGACCGGCGCGCGGGGCAGCGCAACCTATGGCAAGGACGTCATCGACCTTGGGTCCGGGCATCTTCTGGCCATCGGTGGCGAAGGCGATGACACGATCAGGAACGGGGATGGCCGCGCGATCGTGCTGGGTGACCATGGCGAGATGGTCTTCTCGGTGTCGGATGATCACAAGATCGCGACCGTCAGCAATGCCCCGCGCGGGAATGTGGACGAGTCCCTGTTGTTCAGCCAGATCGCCGGGGACGATGTGATCGAACTTGGCCAGGGCAGCCTGCAAATCGTCATGGGCGGCGACGGGAACGATACCGTCACCACCCAGACCGACGGAGCCGGAACACCGCAGGCAGGGGCCACGCTGAACGACAGCTATTTTGCGGGTGACCGTGCCGAGCTGGTCTTCGACCCATCGGCCGACGGCGCGAAAATGACGCGCTTCACCGCGAAAGGCGATCCGGACTCGGGCGATGGTGACGACAGCTTCACCACAGCCGACGGCGATGTGCGTGCCGTTCTGGGCTACGGGGCCGACAGCCTGACAATGGGTCACGGCATGGCGATCCTGCTTGGCGACGGGGGCGAGATCCTCGCCAACACAACCAGTTTCGCCCTGAATACCCTGACGTACCTGCCCGACGCCGAGCCGGATCGTGACGGGACCGATATCATCGTCTCGGGCGACGGCGACATGGCCGCGATTCTTGGCGGTGCTAGCGACAGTCTTGTCACCGGCAATGGCGAGGTGCTGGGTCTGGGCGATTGGGGCGTGCTGCGCTTTGACGATACTGATGTGCTGCGCGAGGTGTCGAACACCCCAACCGAAAGTCATCGGGCCGCGGCACTTGCCTATGCGGGCAACGACACGTTCCGCCTTGGCGAGGGGATGCGTCATGTCATTATGGGCGGTGCGGGCAACGATACCGTAACGGCGCAAGTCGATGGCATGACTGCGCGCGATGCGCTCTCCTCGGACCAGAGCTATTTCGCCGGGGACCACGCCGATCTGGTGTTCGATGCCTTGCAGACACCGGGCGATCTGGTCACCGAGATGCTGACCTTCACCGGCACGGATTGGACCGGGTTCGATGGCAATGACAGCTTCACCACCGGCAATGGCGAGGTCCGGGCGATCCTGGGTGTTGGCTCCGATACCCTGGTGCAGGGCGATGAGCTTGGCTATGTGCTGGGCGATCTCGGCACGCTGAACCAGAACAACCCGGCCTATATCCTCGGGCGGATCGAAGCCGCCCCCGTGCCCTTCACCTTTGCAACGGGTCAGGACAGCTGGACCGCTGGCGATGGTGAGCATGTCGCGATCATGGGGGCCGCCGACGATACCGTGCGTCTTGGCGACGGGCCTGTGCAGGTGCTGCTCGATCACGGCTTCACCCAGCGCGATGTGACCAATGCCAAGCTTATCCATACCGAGGATGAAACCGCCGAGGGCTGGGGCAACGACAGCCTTGTTGCCGGCAGCGGTTGGGGCTTTGTCATCGGCGGCGGCGGCAATGACGACATCGCGACCGGTCGCACCGATCAGGGCACGAACGCCGCGGTCGACGGCCGCCACATCCTTCTGGGTGACGCGGGCTATGTCGATTTCGACCCGACCCTGTCCGGTGACATGGGGCTGGTCCGTATCGAGGCCTACCTGCCACAGATCAGGGGCAATGACCGCCTCTGGGGTGGCGCAGGCTATGACGTGGTCATCGGCGGCGCGGGCTCGGACGAGGTGCACGGCGAGGTCGGGCGCGATTTCGTGGCGGGCGATTTCCTGCTGGTCGAGTACGAGCGAGGGCTGGGACGCAACGTCATCACCCAGCGCGACTACTACGCACAGGGTGCGGGCGATCTTGTGACCACCGGCTATGACGGCGATTTCGTCTTCGGCGGCACGCAGTCCAACACGATGGGCGTTGCGGCTTCGGTCGATATCATCTTCGAGACCTTCGGCCGGATCCTCTTCGAACAGGGCCGCGGCATCGATAAGGTCGAGCGGATCTTCAATATGGGCATCGCATCGAGCCTGTTGAACGACCGCGTCCGGGATGGTCAGTTGGCCGTCGCGGGCGATGCACCGCCAGCACCCGAAACGCAGGAGGCAGCCCCCGACGCGGCGATCCCGATGATCGATGACGCCGGTGATCTGCAAGCGGGGACACTCGGGATCGCGGAGGGCAACTTGTCGCGCGAGGGCGGCACGACCGGTCAGGCCGACCTCACGGAGACGACCGATCTCGAGGGGGTCGAACAGGCCGCCGCTGCCAACCCGCCGCCTGCCGATCGTCCCTTGCCCACGGCCGAGGCGCCGAAATTTGCCAGCGCCGCAGCGGATGTGACTGGTGCGCCGTTCGCCAAGGTGGCCGCCGAAAGGCTGCGCACCGAGGCCGCAACGCCAAAGGTCCTTGCGGCGCGTGGCCAGATCGCCGAGGAACAGGAAGAGATGCTGAGTTTCCTCGAGGCAAGCGCGGTGCTTTCTGCCTCCGCGACGGCTTATCGCCAGTATGGCAAACCGCGCAGCGTGGGTAGCCTTGAGCAGCGCTTGCGGATCTGGACGGAAAATGGCTTCATGCTGAGAGGCGACGCGTCGACCGACGCACGTCTCTGATCGAAATCGGCGGGGCCTTCACCGAGCAGGTTCCATGGCCCCGCCTGCAAGAAAAAACCAAGTCACAAGGAAATGACCTCATGGCCAAAGAACCCCAAAAGACCGACAGCCGCAAAACCGTGGTGTTCCGCGACGGTGCGATGCGCACAAGCTACAGCAACGTGGTCAACGTTGCCGCGACATCAGAAGAATTCGCGCTGCTTATCGGGGTAGGGCGGTCCTGGCACGGCAAGGGCGACGAGTTCGAGGTGGATCTGAACGATCGCGTGATCATGACCCCCCCGACGGCAAAGCGGCTGGCTGCGATGTTGATCAACGCCATTGCCCAGCACGAACAGCGCTATGGCACGATCGATGCCTCGGCGCAGCCACCGACGCCCGAGACCAGCACCGCCGTCTCGAACTGACCTGTTGCGCACGTCGAAAGCTGATCTCAGATGCAGGACATCCTGAACGCGCCGTCCAAGGGAAAATCGGCGCAGGCAGATGAAACGGACATCACCGCGCGCCTTCAGGAGTGGTGCGCGGAACTGCGCGCGCGCCTGCCGGGGCTGGTCGAGGTATGCCTTCTGCGTCTTGTGCCCGAGGGCAGCGCGCTGATCACGGCTGCCCCTGAAGATGCGGTCGTGGGCCGGGTCGGATACCGCGAGGCTGTCGCTCGCATGCGCGCAGCAGGGGCCGCGGTGCTTCTGCCCCTCGACCGGACCGAGGACGGCATCGCCGAGGTCATCGCGATGCCGGTCAAAGCGCCCCAAAGTCCCGCCGACCAGCCCGCAGAGATCGCGGTTCTGGTGGGGGTCGCGGAAATGCCGGCCGCGCGTGTGCAATTGATCATGGCCCAACTCGAGGTGACACTGGGCTGGCTGATGTTCCATCTGGGCCGTCAGGCCATGGTCGAGACAAGGCAACTGGCACAGATCCACGATCAGGCATTCCTGATCTGTGCCGAGATGCTCGACACGGAAAAGCCGACCGAGGCGCGCCAGATCCTCGCGTCACTGCTGGCCCGATATCTCAAGGCCGAGCGCGTCGTTCTGGTGCGCCGCGGGCTGTTTGGCTTGCGCATCCAGTCGATCAGCGGTGAATCGAAGTTCGACCGAAATTCCCAGCTGAACGACCTGACGCGTCAGGTCGCCCATGAGGCGCAGCTGCGCCGCGCGCCGATAGGCTGGCGGCGCAGCGCGGCGGAAAAGGCCTCCCTGATGGGACGCCTGGGTGATATGCACGGCGATGCCGCCATCCATGCCGTGCCGTTGACCGATGCGCAGGGGGAGATCACCGAGGTGGTGGTGCTGCATTGGTCTGAGGAGGCCCATCTGCCCGATCTCGATGCCTGGTCGGTGGTCTGGACGCTGGCCCGGCCCATCCTTGCCGAAAAGGACCGGGCGGCGCGCGGGTTTCTGATGCGTAACCTGCTGGCGTTGAAAACGGGGCTGAAGCGCCTGTTTGGGCCGCGGGCCTTCAAGCTGAAGCTGATCACCGCGGCACTGGTGGCCGCGGTCCTCGTCACGACCTTCGTGCAGGTTGAAAACACTCTCCGCGCCGATGTGGTGATCGACGATCCCGACCTGCGAGTCATCAGCGCGCCGATCGACGGATTCATCGACGAGGTCTTCGTCATCCCCGGCGACCAGGTTACGGCCGGCCAGGCGCTTCTGAAGCTCGAGGATGACGAGATCCGTTTGCGCATCGCCGAGCTTGAGGCGCAAAGGGCGCGCCATGTGGCCCGCGCCGCCCTTGCCCGGTCGAACCGCGACAGGGCCGAGGCCGCCGTCGCAGAAGCCGAACAGGCCGAGACAGAGGCCCGCCTGTCGCTGGCGCGCCGCGAATTGGAGCAGACGGTGATCAGCGCCCGTGCTGGCGGCATCGTGCTGGAAGGCGACCTGCGCCAAAGGCTTGGTGCGCGCGTCACCTTTGGCGAGGAACTGATGCGGATCGCGCCCCAGGAGGGGATCGAGGTGCGGCTTTCGGTGCGCAACCGCGATGGCGACCGGCTTGCGACCGGGTTGCAGGGCCGGGTCCGCCTAGAGGCCGCGCCTGATGTGCCGCTCACCGTTCAGGTCATACGGTTGCAGCCGCGCGCCGAAACCATCGACGGCGAATTGCGTTTCGTGGGGTTCGGTGAACTGGCCGAGGGCGCGCCCGAGATCGAGAACGGCATGCAGGGGGCGGCGCGTCTCGATCTGGGGCAGGCCACGATCTACACGGTCTGGGTTCGGCCGGTCCTCGAAACGGTCTACATGTTCCTCTGGCGGTGGCTGCCGTAATGGCGCGTGTGCAACTCCACAGCGAAGATTGGTACCGCGTCTCGGCCCTGTGCCCGAGGTTGCGACCGCAGGTCCAGATATCCCTCCATGATTACAAGGGCATACCCTGGTATATCCTGACCGATCGCTCCTCGGGGCAGACATTCCGTATCGCTGCCGATGATTTCGAGATCCTGCGCCGGTTCGACGGGCGCACCAAGATCAGCGAGATCTGGAACGGCATCGCGTGGAGCCATGAGCGCGATCTGCCGCCGCAGGACGAGTTTCTGGAACTGCTGTCGCGTCTTTACGAATCCGGCATCATCCTGGTCGACGCGCTGCCGCGTGCGGCCACCCTTGCCCGCGGTCAGGAGGAAAAGGCGCGCGAATGGATCACGCGGTTGATGAAATCGCCGGTGTCCCAAAAGATCGGGCTCTTCAACCCCTCCGCCCTGCTCGAAGGGCGCATGATGACGGGCCTTGCGCATCTGGTCTTCGGGCCGGTCGGGCTCATCCTGTGGCTGGCCGCGATCCTCGGCGGGGCGCTCACGGCGCTCTCCCACTGGCAGCCCCTGACCACGAATTTCGGGGACCGCGTGCTCGATCCGGGCAACCTGCTGATCATGGCCTGCGTGTATCCGGCGGTGAAGCTGATACATGAACTGGCCCATGCGCTGGCCGTGCGCCGGTTTGGCGGGTCGGTCACGCAGGTGGGGGTGATGTTCCTTGTCTTCGTGCCGATGCCCTATGTCGATGCCTCGCAGGCCAATGCCTTTCGGTCCCACAGCGCGCGGGCGCTGGTGACGGCGGCGGGGATCATGGCCGAGTTTGCGATTGCCGGTCTGGCCATGATCCTCTGGGCCGAGGCCGATCCGGGCCTCTGGCGGGCGATCCTGTTCAACACCATCCTGCTCTGCACGATCTCGACCATTTTTTTCAACGGCAATCCGCTGTTGCGCTTCGATGCCTATTTCGTGCTGGCCGATCTGACGCAGACACCGGCGCTGGGCACGCGCGGGCAACGGCTGCTGATGCGTTTGCTGAAGCGCTCGGTTGGCCTTGATCCCGGCCCCGATACCGAAAGCGGTGGTAAGGGCGAACGCGTCTGGCTGGTCAGTTACGCGGTGGCCGCGGCGATCTACCGGGCCTTAATCGTCTTCGCCATCGCCTTCGGGCTGGCGCAGATGCTGGGCATGGCGGGGCAGATCCTCGGGGCATGGGTTGTCATCGGCGGTCTGATATGGCCCAATGTCAAGGCGTTGCATGGTGTTGCGGTATCTCCCGAGGTCAGGAAGAGGAAATGGGGTCTCATGCGCAGGTTGCTCAGCTTCGGTGTGGTTTTCATCGCCGTCTTGGCCGTCATCCCCCTGCCGCTGCGCACCACCGTGCCGGCGGTGGTGGTGCCAAGCCCCGAGGCGGCCCTTTTCGCGCGCGGCGAGGGGTTCGTGGAGACGCTCGCCGTCGAGAGCGGTGCACCGCTCCTGCCCGGCGATACGGTGATGATCCTCGACCGAGCGGCACTGGCGACCGAGCTTGACGCGCTCGAGTCGCGCCGGGCAGCAAGCGCGGCCCGGCTTCTGGCCGCGCGCAACGATGGCGAAACCTCTCTGGCGCAAGCGATCGAGGCCGAACTGGACGCGATTGAGGATGGTGCGGCCCAGATCCGCGATCAGCTTGCCGCCGTTCGGGTGGTGGCGGATCGGCCGGGGCAATGGGTGGACGCGCTCAATCAGGTCGAACGGGGAATGATGGTGACACGAGGCCAGCACTTGGGCTGGATCCTCGGGCCCGAAGATCGCAGGCTTGCCGCCCATATCCCGCAGTCGCGCGGTTTTGCCTTGCGCCATGGCGTGCGCGGGGTGCAGCTGCTGGTGGCACCCGGCGATATCCGCGAGATCACGCCCGAGGCCATCCAGCTCAGGTCCGATGCCAGCCGCGCGCTGGTCGACCCGATGTTGGCCGATCGCATGGGCGGGCCGGTGCTCACCGATCTGGAAAGCCCGCCCGAGGTGGTGCTGGCGCTGAATGCGGCCTTTCAACTGATGGTCGATGCCCCCGGCGAGGATCTTCAGCTGGGCCAGATCGTTCAGATCAAGCTGGCACATCCCCCTCTGACCCTGTTCGCGCGCTACTGGCCGCGGATCGTCACTTTTGTCGGAGAGCGTTTTGGCGCTGGCGCCTGACATCCCCGCGCCGCGCGGCGCGCTGGGCCTTTTCCCGCCCGAACGGGAGATTCCGGTTGATGAGGCTCTCTCCTGGGGCATCTCCATCCGGCTCCGTAAATGGGCGTTGCGTTCGCATCGGTCTCGCCGACGGCTTGTCGCCTTCGTGCGGGCCGCCCGCGGCAGCTTGCGCGATCTGTCGCCCGACGCGCTGCGGGCCGAGGCGCAGGCGCGCGGCGCGCGGCTGGGGCAGGGGCCGTTGACGATCCGCCGACTGGCCGATGTCATGGTCACCGTGGAAGAGGCGCTTTTTCGCGCCCGCGGCTTTACCTTTCACGACAACCAGCTTCAGGCGGGCCTTGTCCTGAGCAGCGGGCATTTTGCGGAAATGGCCACGGGCGAGGGCAAGACCCTGACCGCGACCTTGCCGATCGCGGTGCACGCCCTCGTCGGCTGTGGCGTGCATGTCGTCACCGTCAACGACTACCTAGCCGAGCGCGACGCCGAAGAGGTCACTCCGATCTTCGCTCAACTGGGTCTTAGCGTGGGTTGCGTGCTGCATAACATGAGCCCCGAGGACAAGCGCGCGGCCTATGCCTGCGACGTGACCTATTGCGCCAACAAGGAACTGGTCTTCGACTACCTGAAGGAACGCGCCCGTTGGGAGCGGCCCTCGCCCCTTGGCTATCGCTTGCAGCTTGCCGGTCTGGGTGAGGAGTTCAGGACCACGCGGCCTCTCGTGCAGGCGCTGGATTTCGTGCTGATCGACGAGGCGGATTCGGTCCTGATCGACGAGGCAAATATTCCCCTGATCCTGACCGAACCCGTCGACGATACCTTGTCGGAGGCATTCGTAGCACAAGCCATCGATCTTGTCTCCCTTGCCGCGGACGATGTGTGGGAAAATGCCGATGCCTTGGGCTACCGCGGTCTGCGTCCCGAGGCCCTCTCGTGCTTGATCGACGGTTTGACGGATCCCGCGCCCGAATGGCAAAGCCTGGCCATCGCCGAAGAGATGATCTCGAAAGCCCGGCTCGCACAGGACAAGTTCACCCGCGATGTCCATTATATTATCGAGGACGAGAAAATCGTGCTGGTGGATGCACAGACCGGGCGCCCGACGCCCGACCGGACCTTGCCATGGGGCGTGCAGCAGGTGATCGAGTATCGCGAGGGGCTCGAGGTCAGCTCGAACCGGGCTGTGATCGCCAAGCAGAGCTTCCAGAACTACTTCCGCCGCTATCACAAGCTGGCAGGGATGAGTGGAACCCTGCGCGAGGTCCGGCAGGAACTGACGAAAACTTATGCCACGCCGGTGGCGCGCATCCCCTTGAACCGCCCTGTGATCCGCAAGCGTCTTCTGCGGCGGCTCTTTGCCACCACGAAAGACAAGATTGCCTGGGCCATCGCCCGCGCCCAAGAGATGGCCGGGCAGGGGCGCCCGGTGCTGATCGGCGTCTCCAGTGTGCTATTGTCCGAACAGGTCAGCACCGCGCTCAGCGCCATCGGGCGGGATCATGACGTCCTGAATGCCCGACATCCCGAGCAGGAGGCCGATATCGTGGCTGCCGCCGGACGGGCAGGGCGGGTGACGGTGGTGACTAACATGGCGGGCCGGGGGACCGACATCAAATTACCGCCCGAGGTCAAGGCAGCGGGCGGGCTGCATGTCATCGTCCTTGATGCGCTGGAAAGCAGCCGATTGGAGCGGCAGCTCTTCGGTGGGGCCGGGCGGCAGGGCGATCCCGGCAGCTATGATGTGGCCCATGCCCTCGATGAGGTGGAACTGGAACGGATCCTGGGTGCGGGCACGCGCCGTTTGATCGCGGCACTGTTGCACTTGTCCGAACGGCTTACCGTGCCCTTGCATTTCCACTATGTTAGGTGGAGCCGGAGGCGGCTGGAACGCCATCGCCGGAAGCGTCGTTGGAAACTCTTGAAAAGTGAGGAAAAGCGCAATGACCTATTGGTTTTCACGCGCGCGGGCTAGGGTGGCTTTGGCCATGGGGCTGGCGGTTTCTGCCCTTGCGATCCCCGCGGGCGCACAGGATCTGGATAGCGGATATTGTCAATTGGGCCCGATCACCGACACGCGGGTGGGGTTTGCAGGCCGAGAGATCGTGCGCGATGTGGCCGTGGAGCTTGGCCAGCGCGTTGTGCGGGATGACGTGCTTGTGCGGCTGGATCCGGCCGGTTTGCCCGCGCGGCTTGAGCGGGCGCGTGCCGAATTGCGGCAAGCCGAACGCGCCATGGAGCGGGCAAATGCGCTCGAGGGGGTGCTGGTCGCGGAAGAGCGTGACCAGCGTGAAACCGATCTTGCCGTGCGGCGGGCCACATTGCTGGAAATCGAACTGGAGATGGAAAGGCTGACCCTTCGTGCGCCGCATGATGGTATCGTCGTGGAGATCATGGCCCGCGAGGGCGAGCTCCTGGAAGACAGCGTTGCCATGCGCATAGTCGAATTGTCGCGCCTGCTGGTCGAGGCGGATCTTCCCCTCGGGCGTTTCGGCAGTTTCGAGCCGGGCCAGATCCTGCGTCTTGCAACCGAGACAGGGGGCGAGGCAGCGGCGCGTGTTACCTTTGTCGATCCGCTTGTCGATCTTGCCAGCCGGTCCTTTCGGATCCGGGCCGAGCTCGACAATCCCGTTGGGCTTTACACGCCGGGCACGACCTGCGTGTTTCTGGACTGACCGCATCCGCCGCGCTTCCCCTTTCGCGCATGATCGGATACCGCTCTGACCAAACCGCTTGCAGTGAAGCTCTGCTGTAGAGCTTATTATAATAATTTCAATATGTTGGGCTGGTAGAGAGTTGGGTGCCAGGTTGGCTCCCTCCGCCACTTCCCTTACATATCAAATCGATCCTGTGTCAGGCCTTGAGTTTGGCGTGGATCATTGCCGTTACGCGATCCGCATAGGCCTCGGGTGATAGTCCCCGTTTGCGCCATTTGCCGCGTTTGACATACCAGTCTTGAAGAAGCGGTTTCAGCAGCGCCGCATCGAGTTGGGCGTCGTCTGTCTGGTAAATCTTGTCCGTCGCACCTTGATCGATGACTTTCGCAAAAACGGTTTCGGTTTCCATCTCGCTCTGCACCGCGCGGGCACGCTGTTCTGGCGGAAACGATTTGGCTTCGAGGTAAGCGAAAACGAACCATTCTGTCATCGCTTCGGTCATGAGGATGTGGCGTTGAATGAGCCAAGCCAGTTGGTCTTTGATAGGCAGAGCAGGCGGCAGGATCAGTTGCGCGGTGGCCGTGGAAATCACCGTCTCCAACACCATGGCGAGAAGTGTCTCTTTGCAGTCGAAATAGGCGTAAAGGCCGCCCATGCTCAGCCCCGTATCATTCGCGATGTCGCGCATGCTGGTGGCGTGAAACCCGTTGCGGTTCGACAGGCGGAGCACCGATTCCACAATGCGGGAGAGTTTCGCTGCGGCCACATCTGGCTTGCGGACCTTGATCGTGTCCGCATGGCGTTCCAGCATTTGACGACACAAGGCATCCATCGACAAATCGTCGGTGATGCGGGCGTCAGGGTTGGGCGATGTCCGTAGCGTCATGGGGTCTTTTCATAGGTGAAGTCTCGTGTATTGTAAATCTATCGAACGCTCGTTCGAAATATCTTTGGGGAGGAAGATATGCTGAAAGGACGCAAGGCGCTGGTCACAGGCGCATCAAGCGGGCTTGGCGCTCATTTCGCGCAAGTGCTCGCGGCGCAGGGGGCAGAGGTTACTCTGGGCGCACGTCGTTTGGTGGAATTGCAAGAGGTTTGTGCGCAGATCACCAACGGTGGCGGTCGGGCCCGTGCTGTTCGTCTGGATGTTACCGATGCCAATAGCGTGGCTGAAGTCTGCGCGGAAACGTTCGATATTGTCGTCAATAATGCAGGCATTTCCGCAGCAGGGCCTGCGATTGGCTATTCGGAAGCGGATTGGGACCGCACGATGGATATCAACCTCAAAGGTGCGTTTCTCGTGAGCCAAGCCGCTGCCCAAAAGATGAAAGACAACGGCGGTGGGTCGATTATTAACATTGCCTCTATCCTCGGCCTTCGGGTTGCTGGGGCGGTTGCAGCCTATGCGACCTCAAAGGCCGCGCTGGTTCAATTGACCAAGGCGACCGCTCTGGAATGGGCGCGGTATGCCATCCGTGTGAATGCGCTTTGCCCTGGGTATATCGAAACGCCGTTGAACACCGATTTCTTTGCGACCGACGCGGGGCAGGCATTGATCAAACGTATCCCGCAGCGTCGGCTTGGCCGGTTGCAGGATTTAGACGGGCCGCTTTTGCTGCTCGCGTCGGATGCAGGGGCCTACATGACAGGGTCCGAGATCGCCGTTGACGGCGGGCATCTGGTTTCATCGCTTTAAGGAGGGAAACATGGATTTCACTATTTCAAAAGAGGTCGAAACCCTCCGCCAAGAGATCGCGGCGTTTGTAAATGATCGGATCATCCCGCTTGAGGGGGATCAGGCGAATTACGATGAGCACGGCAATATCCATCCTGACCAGTTGGAGCGTTTGCGCGCTGAGGCCAAAGCACAAGGCCTGTGGTGCCTCCAACTGCGGCCTGAAACAGGCGGGCGGGGTCTGGGTAAAATGGGCATGGCGGTTTGCTATGAGGAAATGAACCGCTCGATCTTTGGGCCTGTGGTGTTCAATTCTGCGGCGCCTGATGATGGCAATATGATGGTGCTCGAAGCGCTCGGCACGCCTGAACAAAAGGCCAAATGGCTCGCCCCGATTGTTGAGGGCAAGGTGCGCTCTGCCTTTGCGATGACTGAACCGCATCCGGGTGGTGGTTCTGACCCGGGGATGATGCTGACCCGCGCGGAACGGCAGGGCGATCACTACGTTGTTCATGGCCATAAGTGGTTCATCACAGGGGCCGAAGGGGCCGAGCATTTCATCCTTCTTGCGCGAACCTCTGACGATGCCCGCCGCGGGCACACGGCGTTTCTGTTCCACAAAGATCAACCCGGTTGGGAAATCACCCGCCGTATCCCGATCATGGGGCCAGAGGAACATGGCGGTCATTGCGAGATCCGCTTTGACGGCCTGAAAATACCTGTCGAGGACGTCCTGATGGAGGAGGGGCGCGGGCTCAAAGTCACGCAAACCCGTCTGGGGCCAGCACGTCTGACCCATTGTATGCGGTGGCTTGGTCTGTCGAAACGGTGTCTTGAGATCGCGACCGAATACGCTGAACGGCGCGAAGGGTTCGGGCAGCGGCTAATTGACCGCGAAAGCGTCCAGTTGATGCTCGGTGATCTCGCCATGCGGATCGAAGTGGGTCGTATGTTGGTGATGAAGGCGGCATGGGAGATTGATCGCGGAAACTTTGCCAAGAAAGAAATTTCAATGGCTAAGATTCAGGTGGCAAACATCCTCCATGATGCAGCGGACCGTGCGATCCAGATCAATGGTGCGCGGGGCTATTCAAAGGATACCGTCCTCGAATGGATTTACCGTTACGCCCGTCAGGCCCGTTTGGTCGATGGTGCTGATGAGGTGCATAAGATGGTGCTGACCCGTGATCTCATCGCCAATGGGCGCGATTTCTGGAAATGGTCGGTGGAGGGCGAATGATGTTTTCGGCGTCTCACCTTAGTCCATCACAGGCGAACCATGTGCCAATGACGCCGCTCGATATGCTCGACCGAACGGTGGCAGAGCAGCCTGATGCACTGGCCGTCATTTGGGGTGAACAACGGATCACCTGGGCAGAGTTCGACGCGATGGTGCAGCGCTTTGCTGGGCGTTTGCGTGATCTCGGCGTTGGCAAGGGTGATGTGGTTTCGGTCATTGCGGGCAATATCCCCGAAATGCTGGCCGCGCATTTTGCAGTCCCGACTTTGGGCGCGGTTCTCAATGCGATCAACACGCGGCTCGATCCCGAAGCCGTGCAGTTCATCGTACAGCATTGCGAGGCGAAGGTTTTGATAACGGACGCACCGCGTGCTGATCTGGGGCGCGCCTCTGATACCCTGCCTGTTCATGTGTTTGGGCAGGATTTCGACATAGCAAAGGGGCCGTTGCCCGAACGGATCGATTGGCGCGGCGTGGTGACTGACGATTGGCAGCCGATTGCCTTGAATTATACGTCGGGCACGACTGGCAACCCAAAGGGCGTCGTGCTGCACCATCGGGGCGCTTATATGAACGCGCTCGGCAACGCGGATGCCTTGGGGTTTGATCGCGACACGGTGTATCTTTGGACGCTGCCCTTGTTCCATTGCAACGGATGGTGCCACGGTTGGGCTGTGACCTCTGCGGGTGGGACGCATGTGTGTCTTGATGGCGTTGACCCGTCGCAGGTTTACAACGCGATTGAGGATCACGGCGTGACGAATTTCTTCTGCGCACCTGTTGTGCTCTACATGCTGCTTGACCATCCCGATCGGGTAAAACGGTCAGCTGCGTCGAGACCTGTTAAGGTCGGCACGGGTGGTGCGGCACCAACCTCTTCGTTGATTGAACGGATGGATGCCTTGGCGTTTGATCTGTCTCACCTCTATGGGCTGACCGAGTGTTATGGTCCTGCGACCGTGAATCATTTGCCGCACCGCTTGCGCGATGCAGAGGCTGGCGTTCGGGCGAAATATCTTGCGTCGCAAGGTAAACGTCACACGACGGCCTGTGTCCTCAAAGTTTTTGATGAGGCTGATCAAGAGGTTCCGTGCGATGGCGAAACGACGGGTGAGATCGTTTTGCGCGGGAACACTCTCATGGCGGGTTATCTGAAAAATCCCGATGCAACGGCTGAGGCTGTGCGCGATGGTTGGTTCCGCACGGGCGACCTCGCCGTGGTATTGCCCGATGGTCGTTTGATGATCAAAGACCGCGCAAAAGACATCATCATCACCGGTGGCGAAAACGTATCATCGATTGAGGTCGAGGATGTTCTGCATCGGTGTGAGGCTGTCGCGCTTGCCGCAGTGGTCGCCGCGCCTCATGAAAAATGGGGCGAGACGCCTTGTGCATTCATTGAATTGCGAGACGGGGGGACTGTCGAAGAGGTGGAGGCGCACTGCCGTGAACACCTCGCAGGCTTTAAGCGGCCTCGCTATTTCGTACCTCGAGTGATCCCGAAAACAGCAACCGGCAAGGTTCAGAAATTTATTCTGCGGCAAGAGGCCAAAGAACGATTTGGTGGAGGGGACGTGTAATGGATCAGTCGACCTTACACGAATTTCTCGACGCAACATTTGGCGCTGCGGATTTGTCTGAGCTGACCAAGATTTCGGGGGGCCAATCAAACCCGACATACTTTGTCACCCACGGCGACCGCCGAATGGTGCTGCGTAAACAACCTGATGGGCCAATTCTAAAAGGCGCACATGCGATTGATCGCGAATATCGGGTAATGAATGCGCTGGGTGCCCAAGGGGTTCCGGTGCCGAAAACAATCCTGTTTCATGAGGATGCCGAAACGCTTGGCACGCCGTTATATTTGATGGAGCGGTTAAATGGGCGGGTGTTTGAGGATTGTAGCCTGCCTGACATGACGCCTGATGAACGCCTCGCGATCTATCTGGGTATGGCGGATGCGATGGCGAAAATGCATAGCGTGGTGCCGTCTGAGGCAGGGTTGGGAGATTACGGCCCGCCGGGGAATTACTTTGAACGGCAAGTGCGCAGGTGGTCCAAACAGCTCTTTGCTTCGACCGGAGAGCCGATCCCTGATCTGGAATTCCTCGCGAATTGGCTGACAGAGAACCAGCCCGAAGATGATGGTGAACTGGCTGTGGCCCATGGGGATTTTCGTCTCGGAAACCTCATGTTTCATCCAACAGAGCCTCGGGTAATTGCGATCCTAGATTGGGAGCTTTCAACGCTTGGGCATCCGATGGCGGATTTGGGATTCTGTTCGATGACATGGCATTCCGCGCCTGAGGAATACGGTGGGATATTGGGCCTCGATTGGGAAGCTCTTGGTATTCCAACCAAAGAAGAATTCGCGGCGCGTTATTTTGAAACCGCCCGCACATCGGCGCGGCTCAGCGATTTTCATGTGATCTTCTCCCTGTTCCGCTTTGCCGTGATCTTTGTTGGTATTCGGGATCGCGTGGCCCAAGGGACCGCGACGGCGTCGAATGCCGCAGAGATGGCACCTCTGGCACGAGCCTTTGCAAAACGTGCAAAGGATTTGGTTGGCTGATTTTTGGCTAAAAGTCAGTGAGTTAAATGTTTGTCCTAACCTGATCGAGGTCAATGCGCCGAGGTTATAGGTTCATTTACCTATTGCACTTAGGCAGCCACGGGCGATGACTTGTCGGTAAATAGGCTGAGCCGTATTCCGAAAGGGCGTCACCGTGAGCATTCTATGTAGTCTACCGATCATTGCTGGTTTGCTATCGGGCTGTGGCGACGGAGCCTCTTTCGCGACGGGTTATGTCGAAGGGGACTATACGCTGGTCGCGCCTGTCAGCGTGGCACAGGTCCGCGAGATTACTGTCGCTCGGGGTGATCACGTTGAGGCCGATACGGTGATGGTCGCAATGGAACGCCACGATGCCGAGATCGCATTGGCTGAGGCGCAGGCGAATGTCGCGCAAGCCGAGAGCCAGCTCGCCAATTTGCAAGAGGGCGCTCGGCCTGAGGAAATCGCTGTGATCGAGGCGAACCTTGCCTCGGCGAATTTACAGGCGGATGAGGCGAACCGTGAACGCGATCGATTAGAGCAGCTTTTCATCCGTGGTGTTGCTACGGATGCCCAGCGCGACGATGCGATTACGGCGGCGCAGGTCGCTGCGTCCAAGGTGGCTGTTGTGTCCGCTGAATTGGCTGTTGCGCGGCTGCCCGCCCGCCCGCAGGCCATCGCGCAGGCTGAGGCGGTTGTGGCTGCGGCCAATGCGGCCTTGGATCGAGCAGAGTGGCAGTTAGAGCAGCGCGAGTTGTCGCTGTCGGTGCCTGTCACCGTGGTCGATATTCTGCGACAAGAGGGCGAAATTGCAGGGCCAACTGCACCAGTGTTGTCGGTGTTGCCAGAGGGGGCCGTGAAATTACGGCTCTATGTGCCTGAAACGTCTTATGCGTCGATTTCGGTAGGGGACACTTTGGCGGTCGAGTGCGATGGCTGCGCTGAGGGTCTGACCGCCACCATCAGCTATATCTCGAGCGATCCAGAGTTCACGCCACCTGTCATCTACTCTGTCGAGAGCCGTCAGAAGCTGGTCTATCTGATCGAGGCACGCCCGACCTCGGAACATGACCTTAATCCGGGTCAGATCGTGAATGTGCGGTTGCCATGACTGACCTTGCCATATCGGTCAGTGGCCTGACCAAGCGGTTCGGTGAAAAAACCGTCGTTAACAACGTGAGCCTCGACGTCCGCAAGGGCGAGATCATGGGGTTTCTCGGCCCGAATGGGTCAGGCAAGACAACGACCATTCGGTTGATGTGTGGGTTGTTGGAGCCAGACAGTGGCGAAGGCCGCGTCTTGGGGCATGACATTCGCACCGAGCGTCGCGCGATCAAACGCAAGGTCGGTTATATGACCCAGAGGTTCTCGTTCTACGAGGACCTGACTATCGCAGAAAACCTGAGCTTTGTTGCGGGGCTCTATGGGATGTCGCCCAAACGGCAGGTCGTTAAGGATACGATTGCCGATCTCGGTCTGACGGCACGCAAGGATCAGCTGGCTGGGTCGCTCTCGGGTGGGTGGAAACAGCGTTTGGCTTTGGCGGCCTGTATCATGCACAAGCCTGCGCTTTTGATGTTAGACGAACCGACCGCGGGCGTTGACCCCAAGGCGCGACGTGAGTTTTGGGATGAAATTCATGCCTTGGCGCATGGTGGTCTGACCGTGTTGGTGTCGACCCACTACATGGACGAGGCGGAGCGCTGTCACCGCATTTCCTACATCTCTTACGGAGATCTGATTGCGCAAGGTACCGTGCCAGAGGTCGTCCAAGGGGCAGCGCTTACGACCTATGTTGTGACAGGGGGAGACACGGCGCAGGCTGCGCGGCTTTTGCGCGGCGCTTTGGGTGTCGATCAAGTGGCGCCTTTTGGCGCAACGCTCCACGTCGTTGGTCGTGATGCGATGGCTCTTAAAACCAGCGTGGAGGTGGTCGCGTGCCAAACAGGGTGCAACGCGGAATTGTCTGACACCAGCCTTGAGGATGTGTTCATCCAACTGATGGGCGCGGCGCAGGACAATATGCAATGAACAGGTTCTTTTCGCTTCATCGACTTGTCGCGCTCTTGATCAAGGAAATCATCCAGATGCGGCGGGATCGTGTGACCTTTGCGATGATGCTGGGCGTGCCTTTGATGCAGTTGATGCTCTTTGGGTTTGCGATCAACATCGATCCCAAAGCGTTGCCTGCGGCGCTCGTGTCTCCGACCCAAGACCGCTATACCCGCGCGATGGTCACGGCATTGGAGCTGACGGGCTATTATCGGTTCATTGCCCCAAATGCGACCGAGGATGAAGCAGAGGATATGATATCCCGTGGTGAGGTCGCCTTTGTCGTAACGGTGCCGTCCGATTTCGGGCGTCGGATCGAACGGGGCGATCATGCGAGCATTCTGATTGAGGCGGATGCAACCGATCCGTCAGTGGCGTCAGGCGCGATCTCAACACTCAGCACTGTCGCGAATTCGGCGTTGTTGCGCGAGGCGGGGCAGGGACATCAGGAGTCGAACGGGTTAGAGATCATTGTGCACCGCCGCTACAATCCCGAAGGTATTACGCAATATAACATTGTCCCGGGTTTGCTCGGCGTGATCCTTCAGTTGACGATGGTCATGATGACCGCGATGGCGCTGACGCGCGAGGTCGAGCGGGGCACTATGGAGAACCTATTGTCGATGCCGGCAAACCCTCTTGAGATCATGCTGGGCAAGGTGGTGCCATATCTGATCGTGGGGGCTGTGCAGGTGGTCGTGGTGCTGGTGTCTGCCAAACTCGTGTTCAACGTACCGTTCGTCGGGTCGCTCTCGCTCGTCCTTGCGGGCGTCTTCGTGTTCGTGCTGGCATTGGTGATCTTGGGGTATCTTTTGTCCACGGTATCACGCACACAGATGCAAGCGATGCAGCTTACCTTCTTTTTCTTCCTCCCATCGCTTTTGCTTTCGGGATTCATGTTCCCATATCGCGGGATGCCAGCATGGGCGCAGGTGATTGGTGAGGTTTTCCCGCTCACGCATTTTTTGCGGCTCATCCGCGCCGTGATGCTAAAGGGCGCGGATTTTTCGGCGGTGGCGGGGCCGTTCTTTGCCTTGGTCCTTTTTGCCTTTGGGCTGGCCGTGCTGGCGCTCTTCAGGTTCCGCAAGACGCTCGACTAAGGATAAAACCCGCAGGCCAGCGTGATTAACCCAAATGGGATGTTGTTGGACGTTGCCCCCGTAGCCTGAATAAGCTATCGCAGCGGCAAGCTAGCTAGGGGACTCTGATGACCAAGAAAAACGGCCTGACTTACGCAGACGCGGGTGTGGATATCGACGCAGGCAATACGCTTGTTGAACGGATCAAACCTGCCGCGAAACGCACAGCCCGTTCGGGTGTTATGGCGGGTCTGGGCGGTTTTGGCGCTCTGTTCGACCTCAAGGGTGCGGGTTATGAGGATCCTATCCTCGTTGCAGCGACCGACGGCGTTGGTACGAAGCTTCGCATCGCGATTGATACAGGCAACGTTGATACCGTTGGCATTGACCTCGTTGCGATGTGCGTGAACGACCTCGTGTGTCAGGGTGCAGAGCCACTGTTCTTCCTCGACTATTTCGCGACGGGTAAACTGGACGTGGATAGCGCGACCCGCATCATCAACGGCATTGCAAAGGGTTGTGAAGACAGCGGTTGCGCATTGATCGGTGGTGAAACCGCTGAGATGCCCGGCATGTATCACGATGGCGATTTCGACCTAGCTGGGTTCGCTGTCGGCGCGATGGAGCGTGGCTCTGATCTACCCGCTGGCGTTCAGGTCGGTGATGTTCTGTTGGGTCTTGGTTCAAACGGCGTGCACTCGAACGGCTATTCCTTCGTGCGCAAGGTTGTCGAACTCTCGGGCCTCGGCTGGGACGCGGCGAGCCCTTTCTCTGACGGCACATTGGGTGAGGCACTTCTCGCTCCGACCCGTCTCTATGTTAAACAAGCTCTGGCTGCGGTGCGGGCAGGGGGCGTTCACGCCCTGGCTCACATCACGGGCGGCGGTTTGACTGAAAACCTGCCCCGCGTTCTGCCCGACGATATGGGCGCAACGATTGACCTTTCGTCGTGGGAACTTCCTCCGGTGTTCCGTTGGTTGGCCGAAACCGCCAACATGGAAGAAAAAGAACTGCTGAAAACCTTCAACTCTGGCATCGGCATGATCGTTGTCGTTGCGGCTGACCGCGCGGACGAGATCGCTGCGCTGCTGACCGCAGAAGGCGAAGCTGTGACCCGCATCGGCTCCGTGACCGATCAGGCAGGCGTGGCTTACACAGGCAAACTTCTGTGACCAAACGTGTTGCAATCCTGATTTCTGGCGGCGGCTCCAACATGGTGTCGCTGGTAAAGGATATGCAATCGGGTGATCATCCTGCGACGCCAGTTCTGGTTGTCTCAAACGTCGCTGATGCTGGTGGTCTACAAAAGGCCGTTGATCTGGGCGTGGCGACCGCAGTCGTCGATCACAAATCGTTCGGCAAAGACCGCGAGGGGTTCGAGGCCGAACTGACCCGTGTGTTGGAAGAGGCTCAGCCAGACATCATTTGTTGTGCGGGCTTCATGCGTATCCTCACCGAAGGGTTCACAAGCCACTGGGGCGGACGAATGCTCAACATCCATCCGTCGCTTTTGCCGAAATACAAAGGCCTGCACACGCACCAACGTGCGCTTGAGGCGGGCGATACGGAGCATGGCTGTTCCGTGCATGAAGTGACAGCTGAGCTGGACGGCGGGCCGATCCTTGGTCAGGCAAAGATCGCGATTGAAGCAGGCGATACTGCCGATACCCTCGCGTCGCGTTTGCTGACGTGGGAGCACAAACTCTATCCCGCAGTCCTGCGTCGCTATTCGGTTGGGGATCGTACCCCTCTGTTTCTCGGGTAACTTTCCTTTGTCGGTGAATTGCCTTAAAGATATCGATCAAGAGCAGTTTACGGACTTAGTATGAAGACGATCACCACGACCGAGGCGCTGGCCGCCTTTTGCGCAGAAGCCGCCAAACGCCCCTATGTGACTGTCGATACAGAGTTTTTGCGTGAACGCACGTATTATTCCAAACTCTGCCTTCTGCAGATGGCGTATCAGGACGACGCTGGGTCGGACGCTGTACTGGTCGATCCTCTGGTTGATGGCCTGTCGCTCGAACCCGTTTACGAGCTGTTCCGCAACACCGATGTCGTCAAGGTGTTCCATGCGGCGCGTCAGGATCTCGAAATTTTCTTTGTCGAAGGCGGCGTGATCCCTGAGCCTCTGTTTGATACCCAAGTTGCAGCCATGGTTTGTGGCTACGGTGAACAGGTCGGGTATGAGACATTAGTTCGCAAGATCGCCAATGCATCGCTCGATAAATCGTCACGTTTCACCGATTGGTCACGTCGTCCACTTACAGACGCGCAGTTGACCTATGCACTGGCTGACGTGACGCACTTGCGCGACATATACGAAGTGCTGTCTAAACGCCTCGCTAAATCTGGCCGTGAACGTTGGGTGTCCGAGGAAATGGCTGTCCTCAAGGATCCAGACACCTATCGCACCGATCCCGAAGATGCGTGGATGCGCGTGAAGACCCGCACCAATTCGGGCAAGTTCCTATCGATCGTCAAAGAGTTGGCGCGCTTCCGCGAGGAGTTCGCCCAGACCCGCAACATCCCGCGCAGTCGTGTGTATAAGGATGATGCACTGGTCGAATTGGCCTCTACAAAGCCCGAGAACGAAAAAGATCTCGCGCGGTCGCGGCTATTGCTGCGCGAAGCCCGCAAAGGCGAGATTGCCGATGGTATCTTGGCCGCAGTGAAAGCTGGGATCGCGACGCCGCCTGAAAAAGCGCCAAAGCCCGATCTGACCCGTGAAAAGCTACAAGTGAACCCTGCGATTGCGGACCTTCTGCGCGTGCTGTTGAAAGCCAAAGCGGAAGAAGAAGGCGTTGCGCAAAAACTGATCGCGACGTCTGCGGACCTCGATGCGATTGCAGCAGGTGAACGCGATGTGCCTGCCTTGTCCGGCTGGCGGCGTGAGGTCTTTGGCGAAGAGGCGCTGCTCTTGTGTCAGGGCAAGGTTGCTCTGGCGACCAAGGGCACGAATGTGGTGACGATCCGCCTTTAACGGCGGGCCGTCACAGTGTTTCCTGCACCTTTGACAATTACGGATCGAATGCCGGCTAGGTCATCCGCCGACAAAACCGTTGCGGCCGTAATGGTGCGGGACGCGATAGTGCCTTCAATTTCAAAGCGGGCAGGGCGTTCGACACGGAACGCAAATGTCGCTGTGCCGTTCTGGATGTTTTCGAGGACCAGTTCCGCGTTGAAATAGCCTTGGGTCGGGGCAACGCCTGTCGCACGCAAAATCGCGCCCGATGGGGTTTGTGCGATTTCGGCGGACACCACTTGAGCGATCAGATCGCGGCTATCGATCACAACGACGTCACGCTTGGTCGGAACCAAGGGCTGTGTGGCTTGCGGCGCGGTGGCGACTGGGGCCTCACGATCTTTGTTGAACCAATTCATCGGGTTCACGGGTGATCCTGCCAATCGGGAACACCCCGAAACTGTCAGAACCAAACAAGCAGCCATCCCGATGGGTCGCAACATTGGATTTTCCTTTCCCGTATCGTTGCCAAAGGGATAACGGGATTGAACCGAGTTGAAAAGCTCCCTCTGGACGTTTCATGTGATGCCACCTAAGTCATGGGGCAACAGAAAGGACGCACTATGGCCACGCAAGCATTCGAAGACATCGCGGATACCTTTGATTTCCTCGACGATTGGGAAGATCGCTATCGTCATGTCATTGAATTGGGCAAAGCGATGCCGCCGCTTGAGGATGCGTTCAAAGTGCCCGCGACCAAGGTTGAAGGTTGCGCATCGCAGGTGTGGCTTGTGCCAGAGATTTCCGATGGCGTGTTTCGGTTCCGTGGGGAAAGTGACGCGATGATCGTGAGGGGTCTCGTGGCGATCCTTGGTGCGCTTTATAATGAGGTGCCAGTATCTGAGGTACTCTCGATTGACGCTCATGCAGAGTTGGGGCGCCTTGGCCTGAATGATCACCTGTCTGCGCAGCGGTCCAACGGTGTCCGTGCGATGGTCGAACGTATTCGGGCTGTTGCTGCCGCCGCTTAACCAAGCGCTCATCGCCCAAAGAAAAACCCCGCCAATGGCGGGGTTTTGTGTGTCTTAGAACGGGATTTCATCGTCGATGTTCGACCCGCCGCCTTGGCTGCTGGAGCCACCCGACGAACGGTCGTCGTAGCCGCCGTAACCACCATCAGCGGGCGGGCCATCGTAGCCACCGCCAGCACCGCCACCGTTGCCACCGTCACCACGACCGCCAAGCAGGGTCAGGCTGCCGCCGTAGGGGCGAAGGACGACTTCGGTCGAGTAACGGTCCTGTCCTTGTTGATCCTGCCATTTGCGGGTTTCAAGCTGGCCTTCGATGTAAACGGTCGACCCCTTGCGCAGGTATTGCTCTGCAATGCGGCCCAGCGCTTCGTTGAAGATCGCGACAGAGTGCCACTCGGTGCGTTCACGGCGTTCGCCAGTGTTGCGGTCTTTCCAGGTTTCCGACGTTGCGATGCGCAGGTTTACAACCTTGCCGCCGTTAGAAAAGGTGCGAACCTCTGGGTCACGGCCCAAGTTGCCGATGATGATAACTTTGTTCACGGATCCGGCCATGCCGCGTCCCCCTCGAATCTGAAAATACCGTTTCAGACGTTACATCACTCCAGCGGCGTTAATGAAACCCCAATATCGGGACGGACGACCTAAACTTCGGTCATAGGCGCCTCTAACCGCAGGTCTAAGACGAGCATCTGCAACCGCAGTGCAATACCAATGGTTGAGAAGGCAGGGCAATTGATCAGCAGCGGATCACGGTGATCCGTTCACATCAATTTCGGAGATTACCCTATGACCTTCAAATCCATCCTCGCTGCATCTGTTCTCTCGTTCGCTGTTGCTGGTGCTGCAGTGGCTGGCTCGCCCGTTTCTGACGAAGTCAAAGCACAGGCAACCGCTGCTTTGACTGCGCAGGGTTACGAAGTGCGTTCCGTGCAAATGGAAGACGGTATGATCGAAGCCTACGCGATCAAAGATGGCAAAGCTTTTGAGGTCTACCTCGATGCAGACATGAACATCGTCGAAGTTAAAAACTAATCACCTGCGGTTGGACGGCGCGAACTCCCTTTTGCGCCGTCCCCGTCAGACCAGCATCAGGAGGCCACTATGAAAAACGTCAAAGTTTGGGACCCGCTTATCAGGATATTTCACTGGTCCTTGGTGATCTGTTTTATCTCGAACGCGTTGATCACCGATCCAGAATCCCAGCTTCATCGTCAGATTGGCTATGTGGTCGTAGGGCTGGTCGCGTTTCGGATCATCTGGGGATTTGTCGGGTCGCGTCACGCGCGGTTCCGTGACTTTCCGCCGAGCATCTCGGGCTCTGTTGGCCAACTGTCAGACATGGCGACGGGTCGGAAACGGATTCACGTTGGCCATACGCCCTTGGGTGCACTGATGATCTATAACTTGATTGTGACCCTGATCGGCATCGCTATCACGGGGTATATTATGACAACCTTGCGGTTCTGGGGCATCGAGTGGGTCAAAGAACTGCATGAGATTTGCGTGACATGGGCGGAATTTTCCGTGGTTGCACATATCGCCGCAGTCGTCTGGGAAAGTCGCCGCACAGGTGTCAATCTTCCCAAAGCTATGGTAACTGGATCAAAGACACTCCCGACGGAAGTTTAACGAATGTCTTCAAAGACTAAGCCCGACAAAACGACCATCGGCCTGTTGGCTCTCATCGTTACCCAGTCGGCCTGTAGTGTGTTTTTCCTCTCTGACGCGGTTGCAGATATCATCGCTGACGGCATGGCGGCCCTGAATGATGTGCATCTGCATGTCGAAATGGTCGCCACATTGTCGCTGATCGTGGCGGTGATATTGGAAGGGCGGTTTCTGGTTCGGTTGCTGCGCCGAAATGCCCATGCTGAACGGGGGCTATCGATCGCCTCTGGCGCTCTGCATGATTTGATGGAGCAGTATTTCCACGAGTGGGGCCTTACACCGTCCGAGGCGGATGTCGCGACCTTTGCGATCAAAGGGCTGGATATCGCCGAGATTGCCGAAGTGCGCGGGACGGCTGAGGGAACGGTCAAGGCGCACCTCAATGCGATCTACCGAAAATCTGGGACCTCTGGGCGCGGCGCATTGTTGGGGCTTCTGGTGGATGACTTGCTTGCGCAGCCGCTCATCGAACGCAAAGAACCGCCGAAAGATGTGCCAAAAGCTAGCGGACTGGCCTAAAATGCACTAAGTTGCGCAGTGGATTGGATGAGCCGAGGCCATTGATGCGTAAATTGAGTGTGTTAGCCGCTTTTGTCCTTTCGGGCTTTAGTGGAGTTGCCGGTGCGGACAGCGTGTCCACATCGTCAAGAATGGCGTTGTTTCAGAGCCAGACCGCGATCCTTGATGGTCGTGCGTCTGAACAATATTCTAACTCGGTCCGCCTCCAACCCGAAGAGTTCCGCGTTCCGACAATCAATGGTCCCGAATTTCTAGGCAGCTATAGCGGTCCTTACCTTCAAATGGCGCGGGCGGCGGCGAACCGTTATGGGATACCGTCAGGACTTTTCCTGCGGTTGGTCCAACAAGAAAGCGGTTGGAACCCAAGCGCGGTTAGCCCCAAAGGTGCGATAGGTCTGGCTCAATTGATGCCACAGACAGCGCGTGTTTTGGGCGTTGATCCTCATGATCCCGCGCAAAACCTAGAGGGCGGGGCACGGTATCTGCGTCAGCAATACGATCGCTTCGGGAATTGGCGGCTTGCTCTGGCGGCGTATAACGCGGGGCCAGAAGCCGTAGAGCGCCACGGTGGTATTCCGCCTTATCGCGAAACCCGTAACTATGTTCGCGTGATCTACGGCAGTTAAGCCTGCGATGCCTTGCGAAATGCGCTCGGCGTCAGTTTGGTCTCGCCTTGAAAGCTGCGGGTGAAATAGGCCGCAGATGAAAAGCCCAAGAGCGCCGCAATATCTTTGACAGGGATTTTCGTGGTTTGAAGAAGCGTGCGGGCCTCAAACAGGATGCGGTCTTGTAAGATCGCAATGGCCGAACGGCTGCAGGTTTGATTGCAACATCGGGTGAGGTGTGTGGCAGTGACGCCTAATGCGGCTGCGTAGTCCGATACACCTTTGCCCGTCGCGAAATCCCGTTCGACCAAATCCGTGTAAGCGGCGACAAGACGTGCAGATGTCGTTGCAGCCCGCGCCATGGTGTCTTTTGGCGGATTGTCGGTCAGTTGCCGTTCGATAAACACCGACAAAATACCAAGTAGGTACAGAGCCGCGCGATTGTGGCTCTCCTTATCCGACTTGAGTTCCCGTTCGAGCGCATCGACATGCGAAATAAGTTCCTTTTGCGCTACTACATCCCGCAGACGCATGTGCACAGGTTCCTCTGGCCAATCACCGGACATGGCTGACGGAATCGACAGCATGTAGCCAAAGACGGTGGGACCGATTTCAAAGCTAAAGAGCGTGTGGGCAGGGATGAAGATCACGTTATTAGGACCATACCCACTTGTCAGACCTGCAACCGTGATACGGCCCTGACCTTTGGTGAAGATCAAAAGGCGCGGGGTCGGGTGGCTGTGCAGGCATTCCGTCTTCCACCGCGTCGCTGGTGTCGGTTGATGCACTGCTGACAGAGCCAATCGATTTTCCAAATCGCTGAGATGGGAAAATTGGTGGCTTTGCATCGCGACTCCGAATGTTCGAATTGTGAAACAATATCGGATTTCGCAATCACCTCAAGGTTGTTCTTGTGCCATTACGGAAACATATTGTTGCCAATGCCTAGCAAGGCAATGAGATAGGTGTCCAGAGTTTCATGCGATTTCTGAACCACGTGCGTTGCCGTTTTGCGTATTGGCGGCTCGCTATAATCGCGGCTGTGCGGGCCTCTGCTAGGGTCATTTCGCCCTTGAGGTGGGCAATGAGTTCTGGTGCGCCGATGGCTTTGGACGAAAGATAGGCTGGATCCCAATCAGGCAGGATCGCGCGGGCCTCGTCCAGCGCACCTTGGTCCAGCATGATGTCAAATCGTCGCTCAATCCGTTCGTTGAGCCATTCTACATCGGGCTTCAGGACCAGCGCTGTGCTCTGCTCGACAGGCAGCAGCGGCGGTGGCGTATCGTCTTGCCAATCGGCCAACGGACGTCCAGTGGCCTTGAGAACTTCCCACGCTCTTTGCACTCTGGCGCGGTTATTCAGGTCGATGCGCGCCTTTGTTTGGTCGTCCAATGTTTCAATGAGGTCGGGCAGGGCGATTGTATCGGCCTCGTCACGGACCTCTTGCGGCGTTGACGGGATTTCGACCAAGCCTTCGGTAAGCGCCATGAAATAGAGCCCCGTGCCGCCGACAATGATTGGCCGTTCCGCACCTGAAAGCAGAAGGGCGACATCGCGTAGCCAATGACCGGCTGAATAGAGTCCATCAATTGGCACATGTCCGTAGAGCTTATGCGGCGCCCTCGCCAAATCGTTATTGTCGGGTCGCGCGGTCAGAATTCGCCAGCGGTCAAATATCTGTAGTGCGTCGGCATTGATGATCACACCACCACCCGTTTCCGCTATTTCCAAGGCCAAGGCAGATTTCCCCGATGCCGTCGGTCCAGCAATCAGCACGGGCTGTTGGTCAGGAATGTCTTTCGGATCAAACGCCACTGCGGGGTCCTTTTGCGGATTTATAGGCCAAGGCGCGGTTTTTCGGGTATTCGCCCATTGCACCTTTTCGCCTTTTGCGACATTTTCGCGCCCAATCAAAGACCAGTCAAAGAGGATGTCACGATGGGCGAGGCCAAACAGGTAAAGTTCAAGCGGGTCATGCTCAAGATATCAGGTGAAGCCCTGATGGGCGACACCCAGTTCGGTCTGAACCCTCCGACTGTTCAGCGTATCGCGCAAGAGATCAAATCGGTTCATGATCTCGGCGTTGAAATCTGCCTCGTGATCGGTGGCGGTAACATCTTCCGCGGTCTGTCTGGCTCTGCCCAAGGTATGGAACGCACGACCGCAGACTACATGGGTATGCTCGCAACTGTGATGAACGCACTTGCGATGCAATCCGCTCTTGAAGGTTTGGGTGTATTCACCCGCGTTATCAGCGCAATTCCGATGGATCAGGTGTGTGAACCCTACATCCGTCGCCGCGCAGTGCGTCACCTTGAGAAAAAGCGCGTTTGCATTTTTGCCGCTGGCACAGGTAACCCGTATTTCACCACGGATACCGCTGCTGCGCTCCGCGCGACCGAAATGCATTGCGAAGCGATCTTTATGGGCAAGCAGGTTGACGGTATTTACGACAGCGATCCTAAAACCAACCCGGATGCAGAACGCTTTGAACGCGTGTCTTATGACGAAGTGCTGCGCCGCAATCTGAAGGTCGCAGATGCTTCGGCGATTGCGCTCTGCCGCGATAACAAGATGCCGCTGATTGTGTTCAACTTGAACGATGCGGGCGGTTTCTGTGGTATTCTCGCTGGTGAAGGCACCTATACAACTGTGCATGCCTAAGGCTATAGCGGTTCAAACCTACTAAGAACCCGCATGGGGAGCAGAAAATATGTCCGACGATTTTGAACTCGATACCGATGACCTGAACCGCCGCATGGAAGGCACTCTTTCGGCGCTACGCACCGAATTTGCGTCTTTGCGCACGGGCCGTGGCTCTGCGTCGATGCTCGAACCGGTGATGGTCGATGCGTACGGTCAGATGACACCGATCAACCAAGTTGGCACTGTGAACGTTCCAGAGCCCCGCATGGTTACGATCAACGTCTGGGACAAGGCGATGGTTGGTAAAGTCGAAAAAGCGATCCGCGAGTCGGGCCTCGGCATCAACCCGCAGCTCAACGGCACAATTATCATGCTGCCGATCCCAGAATTAAACGAAGAACGCCGCCGCGAACTGACCAAGGTCGCAGGGAGCTATGCCGAACACAGCCGCGTTGCGATCCGTAACATTCGTCGTGACGGCATGGACCAGATTAAAAAGAACAAAGACGGCATGTCTGAAGATGACCAGAAATTCTGGGAATCCGAAGTTCAGGGCATGACCGACAAATTTATTAAAAGTGTTGATGAAATGCTCGAGTCTAAACAGGCCGAGATTATGCAGGTCTAATCACCTGCACTGTGCCGGGGGGCCGATATGACGACGCTGAATGAACCCAGCCAAGACCAAGGCCCGCGGCACGTCGCGATCATCATGGATGGCAACGGGCGGTGGGCGCAGATGCGCGGCCGCCCGCGGCTTTTCGGGCACCACGCAGGTGCGCGCCGTGTCCGTGAGATCGTCGAAGCCTGCCCCGAGAATAACGTTAAATACCTGACGATTTTCGCTTTCTCGACCGAAAACTGGAAACGGACCCAGACCGAAGTTGCGGGTCTGATGAAACTGTTCCGTCGTTATATCCAACGCGAGGCCCGCGAGTTGTTCGAGGCTGGTATCCGTGTTCGTTTTATCGGCGATCGGATCAAGCTTGAGGATAAGCTGGTCACGCTGATGGACGAACTGGAGCTTCTCACCGCTGGCAATGACCGCGTGCACCTCACCATTGCGATCAACTACGGTGGACGGGACGAAGTGACCCGCGCTGCGAAACGGTTGGCCTATGAAGTCGAACAGGGGCGTCTGTCTCACAAAGATGTGGATGCAGAAACGCTGTCACGCTTCCTCGATACCCATGTTTTGCCTGATCCTGACCTCGTCATTCGCACCAGTGGCGAAGCGCGGATTTCGAACTTTCTTTTGTGGCAGTCGGCCTATTCCGAATATGAATTCGTCGACACGCTGTGGCCTGATTTCACCGCTGCCGAATTTGGCCGCGTGATGAAAAGCTACGGAAAACGTGAGCGCCGATTTGGTGGCGTGAAGGTCTGATCATTGGCGGGATTTAGAGATAATTGGCAGGACCTCGGTCCGCGCGTCGCGTCGGGTGTCGTGATGGCGGTCGTCTTTGTGGGGGCTGTCGTTTGGGGCGGATTGCCGTTCGCTTTGCTCGTGATTGCGGCTGGTGGGCTTTTGACCTGGGAGGTCGCACGGATGGCACGCATTACGCAGCCAGAAGTGATCGGCCTCGTCGCGGCTGGACTGGTTGCTGTGGCGCTACGGTTACCTGAATGGGCCGATGTGCTGCTCTTTGCCCTTGTTTCTGGTGCTTTATTCATTGGCGGAAAACACGACCGCAAGGTGCTTGCGGTCTACGGTTTCTTTGCGCTGCTGGCCTGTGATGCTTTCTGGCTTATTCGGGGTGAGAGCCTGCGCCTCGCACTTTGGCTGGCGCTCGTGGTCGTGGCCTCTGATGTGATGGGCTACATCGCGGGCCGCATGATTGGTGGCCCGAAATTCTGGCCTGCTGTCAGCCCGAAAAAGACATGGAGCGGTACCGTTGCGGGCTGGATCGGCGCGGCGGTCGTTGGGGTTCTCATTATGCCGCAAGCTGGTTGGGTCATCGTTCCTGTCTCAGTGCTCATGTCCTTTGCGGGGCAAATGGGCGATGTCGCGGAAAGTGCGCTGAAACGTCGGGCAGGGGTGAAGGATAGTTCAAACCTGATCCCCGGTCATGGTGGTGTTTTGGACCGCTTTGATGCCCTGATGGGGGCAGCTTTGGTTGTTGAAGCCTTCATTTATATTGTTGGGCCGCAGTTCGGGGTTCATGGGTGGCGATGAGGCGTGTTTCTATCTTTGGTGCGACGGGTAGTATCGGCCAGAACACAATCGATCTTATTGCTCGCGATCCCCAAAGCTACGATGTGGTGGCGTTGACGGGCGGTCGCAATGTGGCGCAGCTCGCCCACGATGCCATTCGATTGAACGCGGATGTTGCGGTGACATGCTTTGACGACGAACTCCCCGCGCTGCGTGATGCGTTGGCGGGGTCGGGGGTTGAGGCTGCGGCGGGTGAGGCCGCGATGCATGAGGCCGCCATGCGCCCTGTGGATTGGGTCATGTCGGCAATTGTCGGGGCGGCTGGTCTTGCACCAGGGCTTCGGGCGCTAGAGCAGGGCGCAACGCTCGCTCTCGCCAATAAGGAATCCCTCGTTACCGCTGGTCCTCTGCTGATGCAAACTGCGCGGGACCACGGCGGGCGTGTTCTGCCAGTCGATAGCGAACACTCTGCGATCTTTCAGGGTCTCGTCGGCGAAGACATCAACGCGGTCGAACGGATCATCATCACGGCCTCGGGCGGTGCTTTCCGTGATTGGCCGATGGAGGATCTGGCCCAAGCAACCGTTGAACAGGCATCGACCCACCCAAACTGGGATATGGGACAGCGGATCACAATTGATAGCGCCTCCATGTTCAATAAAGCGTTAGAGGTTATTGAAACCAAAGAGTTCTTTGGTGTTCTGCCCAATCAAATTGAAGTCGTCGTTCACCCCGAAAGCATGATCCACGCGCTCGTTGGGTTCCATGACGGGGCGCTGATGGCTCATGTTGGGGCGCCTGATATGCGCCACGCCATCGGCTACGCGCTGCATTGGCCAGATCGCAAACCGTTGCCTGTAGAACGCCTTGATCTTACCAAGATCGGCCAATTCACGTTCCGCGCGCCCGATCCTGACCGTTATCCTGCCTTGCCGCTCGCGTGGCGGGTGATGGAAGAGGGCGGTTTGTCTGGCGCGATTTTCAACGCAGCCAAGGAACGCGCCTTGGACCTGTTTATCGACCGTAAAATCGGGTTCCTCGATATGGCGCGCGTTGTTGAGCGGACAATGGACGCGTTTTCGCCACGTCAGGGGCTGCAAAATGACATTCCGGACCTAGATACGATCCGTGACGCAGACAAAGAGGCCCGTCGTGTGGCTTCGCAAATGATAGAGCAGTTGGGATAATTTATGGCCGATTTTCTTCCATTTTTCGGAAGCGCAGGGTTCACGATTGCGGCGTTTGTGGTCGCTTTGTCGATCATCGTGGCGATCCATGAATATGGTCACTACATCGTTGGCCGCTGGTCGGGGATCGGCGCAGAGGTATTCTCGCTCGGTTTTGGCCCTGTTCTGTTGTCGCGGGTCGATAAACGCGGCACACGCTGGCAAATCGCTGCGATCCCTCTTGGCGGATATGTAAAGTTTAACGGCGATGCGAATGCGGCCAGCGTCGGTGGCACGGTCGGCGGGCGTGATACGATGCTCGGCGCTCCGCTTTGGGCGCGGGCGGCGACGGTGGCGGCAGGCCCCGTGTTCAACTTTATCCTCACGATCGTGATTTTCACCGGCCTCGGCCTTTGGGTCGGGAAGGCCACCGATCCGCTGACACTGCGCAGCGTGCCTGACCTGCCAGCAAGCTTTATCCAAGACCTCCAAGTCGGTGATCAGATCATCGCGGTAGAGGATATGGATGCGCGGTCCGTGGCCGATTTCAGCATCGCATTGGATCAACTGCCTGTTCAACCCTCTCTGACTTACACGGTCCTGCGGGATGGTGTTGAACAGCAGGTCGAAGGTCCATTCCCCGAAACCACTCGCGTTCTGTCGGTCAACCATGACAGTGCAGCAGCTGTTGCTGGTGTGAAAGAGGGCGATGTCATCACCGCCATCGATGGCCAGCCCGTTTATGCGTTCTCGCAAATGGTCGAGATTGTGGGTGCCTCGGACGGTAAGATTTTGACGCTCGATATTTGGCGCTCGGGTGAAAGCCTTCAGATCGAAGTTGCGCCGCGTCGCACGGATCTGCCGACCGCGGATGGTGGTTTTGAAACCCGCTGGCTGATGGGTGTGTCTGGTGGTATCTTCTTTGATCCAGAGACCACGACGCCGAATGTTGTGACGGCTTTCACTGATGCCGTTCGTCAACTTTGGTATGTTCTGCAAACTTCTGTTTCGGCGCTATGGTATATGATTGCGGGTCAAATATCGACTTGTAACCTGTCGAGCCCTGTAGGTATCGCGCAGGCGTCTGGTGCAATGGCTGCGGCTGGTCTGACGGACTTTATCAGCTTTATCGGTTTCCTCTCGGCGGCTGTCGGGCTTTTGAACCTGTTCCCGATTCCTGTTCTGGATGGCGGGCACCTTGTGTTCCACGCCTACGAAGCTATCACGGGCCGTCGTCCGAGCGACGGTGTGATGCGTATTCTTATCGCGCTAGGGCTATCGGTGATCCTCACGCTGACGCTGTTTGGTCTACTGAATGATTTGGTGCTTTGCCCATAATTTCGCGTCTGACGTCATTATTTCGCCCCAATTATTGTTTAGGTTGAGCCTGCGCATGGCAAGGGAGCCGAAGAAATGCATACGATCAACGCGAGCTATCGCAGCCTGTCTTTTCTGGTGAACCTGAACTGGGACCGGATCTTCTATTTCGTAGCAATTGTTGCAGCGCTTTGGATCGGGTCTTTGATCGGCACATACGGAATGCAATAAAATCGGTTAAACCCCGATGGGCAAAGGATCGCACGCACCCCACGGGGTGCGTTGTTCGTTTTGACAAGACCCCTCAATCTGGTTAGGTCATAGACCAAACGGGGCTGTCTGAATTGGCTGGATTGATGCGACTTACTTCTTTCTCTGAAAACGGGCCTTCGGGCAAAGCACTCTTGAAACTCACAGCAGCCGTCGGGCTTTCGCTTTTGACGTTTCAGGGGCTACCGGTTGAGGCGCAGTCTTTTACCGTGAACACCGTCTCGATCGAGGGGAACCAGCGGATCGAAACCGCGACCATCCTCAGCTATTTGGGCATCGCGCAGGGCGAAACGGTTTCGGCAGCAGAGCTTAATGATGCGAGCCAGCGTATTCGTGCAACGGGTTTGTTTGAAACGGTCGAGGTTGAACCGCGCGGCGGCCAGCTGGTCATCACCGTCTCTGAATACCCCACCGTTTATCGCATCAACTTTGAAGGCAACAGCCGCCTCAAGGATGATGAACTCTTTGCGCTGCTTAGCTCCCAAGAGCGCCGTATCTACAGCCCGAGCAGCGTTGAGGCCGACGTCGCTGACATTACGGCTGCCTATGCGGAGAAGGGTCGGATCAACGCGATCGTCACCCCGCGCATCATCCGTCTGCCTGACAACCGTGTAAACGTTGTGTTCGAAATCGCTGAAAATGGCGTGACCGAGGTGGAGCGTATCGGCTTCTCGGGTAACCGTAGTTTCTCTGACCGTCGTCTGCGTGGCGTGCTGGCCACCAAACAAGCAGGCATCCTGCGCGCGATCATCGGTCGCGATACCTACGTCGCGGATCGCATCGATTTCGATAAACGTGTTCTGACCGATTTTTACCAGTCGCGTGGTTATGTCGATTTCGCGGTTCGTGATGTTAACGTTGAACTGACCCGTGAACGTGACGCCTATCTCATCACCTTTGATGTTGAAGAGGGGCAGAAGTTCGATTTCGGCGCGATTGATGTCATTTCGGAAATCCCTGAGGCGAACCTCGAGGAATTCCAAGAGGCCGTTCGCACCCGTTCGGGCTCTACCTACACGCCGCTCGACATTGAAAACGATGTGGCCCGTTTGGAGCGTCTGGCACTTCAGCGCGGACTTCAGTTCGTTCAGGTCGAGCCGCGTATTACCCGCAACGATCGTGATCTGACGCTCGATGTGACCTATGCGCTTGTTCGTGGTGAACGCATTTTCGTCGAACGTATCGACGTTGAAGGCAACAACACCACACTTGATCGTGTGGTGCGTCAGCAATTCCGCGAAGTTGAAGGCGATCCGTTTAACCCGCGTTCGATCCGTGAAACCGCAGAGCGTATTCGTGCGCTTGGTTTCTTTGCCAACGCCGATGTTCAAGCGCGCCGCGGATCGTCTGACGATCAGGTTGTGATCGACGTGAACGTGGCTGAGGCGCCCACTGGGTCTCTGTCCTTCGGTGCGAACTTTAACACCGATACGGGCCTTGGTCTTTTGGCATCGTTCCGCCAGCAGAACTTCCTTGGCCGTGGTCAAGCGTTGAGCCTGCAATTCTCGACCGCTGAGACGAACAAATACTTCACGCTGAACTTCGACGAGCCTTACGTCCTCGGGCGTGACCTCGCGTTTGGCTTGGATATGAGCTACGGCGCGACGAATAACGAGTCGGCTCGCTACGATACTGAGACATTTACAATCCGCCCATCATTGACGTTCTCGGTTAGCGAAAACGGGCGTTTGCAGACATATGTTCAGTCGCGCTATGCTGACATCATGAACGTTACGGAGTATTTTAACGGTTCCACCCAAATTCGAACTCCGATTGATGACGATGGTGATCGAAATGGTGAATGGACCCAGTCCGTTGGGTATACCTATACTTGGGATACGCGTCGCAGTGGTCTCGACGAAAACCGTGGTGTTATTCTCCGGTTCGGTCAGGAATACGGCTTCGGTGACACAACCTTCATCAAGACGACCGCGACCGCTGGGGCGGAAGCTAAAGTTCTGGCCGAAGAGGTGACACTTCGAGCAACGATTGAAGGCGGACATCTGGCCTATCTCGATGGATCAGGAACTATAACTGATCGTTTCTTCTTGTCGGGTCGTCAGATGCGAGGTTTTGACCTTTATGGTATGGGCCCTCGCTACATCGAAGGCGAAGTAAATGACCCGCTGGGAGGCAATTCTTACGCGGTAGCCCGACTCGAAGCGGAATTCCCGATCGGTTTGCCCGACGAATATGGCATCCATGGCGGGGCATTCATCGACTACGGCTCGCTTTGGGATCCGGGCGTCGACTGTAGTGATGCAAATGTTCATTATTGTGACTTCACCCCGCGGGCTGTCGCAGGTGTATCGTTGTTCTGGGACACGCCAGTAGGTCCGTTGCGGTTCAACTTTACCGATACGTTGCTGTCCGAGGACTTGGATGAAGCCAAATCCTTTGACGTGACCATTTCGACCAGCTTCTAATGCGTTTGGTTCATGCTCTGACCGTTGCGATTTCGCTGACCTTTGGGGGTTGGGCGGTCGCGCCGGTTCAGGCGCAGGACGCGGCTGCTGTCGTTCGATCACCTGTTTTGTTGATAGACATCGAAACGGTGTTTTCGGGGACACAATACGGTCAGCGGATTTTGTCCGAAATCCAATCCGCGTCTGAAACATTGAAGGCTGAAAACCAGCGCATTGCCGATGCGTTGACCGCCGAAGAGCAGGATATTGCTGCGCGTCGTCCGTCGATGGAGCCATCGGCGTTTCGTGCTGAGGCGGATGCATTTGACGAAAAGGTCGTCGGTATTCGTCGTGCGCAAGATGCAAAGGAACAAGAGCTTCAGGATCGACTCACGGCTGCGCGTTCGAATTTTGACACGGCTATCCGGCCCGTTTTGGGTAAGCTGATGCAAGACCGCGAGGCTGCGGTTCTCATGGCCCGTCGCGATGTGATCCTCTACTTCGGAGCCATTGATATCACAGACGCAGCCATAGCACAGATTGATGCAACATTGGGTGATGGCACCCAAGCCTCTGAGAATTAACGCGACCTTGCCCCGTTGCAGGTGAATTGCTACTCAATAGACGAAGTGCCCGCGACGGGCTCGATAAGGACCACGACATGACTGACGCTGTAACCACCGCCGATATCCAACTGATCCAGCGGATCATCCCGCACCGCTATCCGTTTTTGCTGGTGGACAAAGTTGTCGATATCAACGGCACTCAGTCTGGTAAGGGCATCAAAAACGTCACGATGAACGAACCGCATTTCACGGGTCACTTCCCTGATCAGCCTGTCATGCCAGGCGTTCTGATTGTTGAGGCAATGGCGCAAACTGCGGGTGTTATGGTCGGTGTGTCGCTCGGGATGGCGGATAAGAATATGAAGGTCTACTTCATGGCGATTGATGGCGTGAAGTTCCGTCGCATGGTCGTGCCGGGTGATGTTCTGGAAATGCAGATCGAAACCACACGCGGAAAGCCCGGTGCAAAAGTCTGGAAATTCAAAGGCGTTGCGACCGTAGAAGGTGAAATGGCTGCTGAAGCTGAATTCACCGCAATGATGGACACGAGCGCCTGATGACCGCGCAAATTCACCCCAGCGCCGTTATTGAGGATGGCGCCACCATCGGTCCCGATTGTGTGATCGGGCCGTTTTGTATCGTCGGCTCGGACGTTGTTCTAGGCCGCGGTGTAACGCTGAAATCTCATGTGGTGATTACGGGCGACACATACATTGGTGACGACAGCACGGTGTTTTCGTTCGCGGTGATTGGTGAAATCCCGCAGGATAAGAAATTCGGTGGTGAAAAAACATCGCTTCGCATCGGTGCGCGGGCACGCATTCGCGAGCATGTGACGGTGAATACGGGGACCGCGGGTGGCGGTGGTCTGACTTCGATCGGTGATGACTGCCTGTTGATGGCTGGATGTCACATCGCCCATGATGCGCACATCGGTAATCGCGTGATTGTAGTGAACAGTTCTGCGGTGGCGGGTCACTGCATTGTTGAGGACGACGTTATCATCGGTGGTCTTTGTGGTATTCACCAGTTTGTTCGGATCGGTCGCGGCGCGATCATTGGCGCGTTGACCATGGTGACAAACGATGTGATTCCGCACGCCTTGGTTCAAGGTCCGCGTGGTAAACTCGATGGCCTCAATCTGGTTGGGTTGAAGCGTAAAGGCGTGGATCGCTCAGACATCACAGCACTGCGTGCTGCGTTTCAGGCGCTCAAGGACGGTGAGGGTACGTTCCTCGACCGAGCAAAGCGGTTGGGCGACGAAGCAGAGAGCGAATATGTCCGCGAGATGGTTGGTTTCATCCTAGGTGAGAGTGACCGTAACTTCCTGACGCCGTCCTGATGATTGCACTGATCGCAGGGACAGGTGCGTTGCCTGCTGCGCTTGTGACCGAATTGCAAGCGCAGGGGGAAACTCCACTGATCTGCGTGTTTGGCAATTTTGAGCCAGATGTGTCGTCTGACCTGCCACGTTTGCGGTTCAGGCTAGAAACGTTAGGCTCGTTCATTTCCGAATTGCAACGCTATGGTGTGACTGAGGTCTGCCTCGCGGGCGCGGTGCGTCGGCCTGAGGTTGATGCCAGTTTGATCGATGCCGAAACAGAGCCATTGGTGCCGCGTTTGATGGCGGCCTTGGGGCAGGGTGATGACGGGGCGCTGCGCGTGATCCTGTCGATCTTTGAGGAGGCCGGAATCGCCATTCGCGCCGCTCACGAGATTGCCCCCGCGCTATTGCCGCCCTCTGGCGTTTTAACTGTTGTTCGTCCGTCAGATCAGAATAGCACCGATGCTGCTGTCGGTCAGGCATTCGTCGCCGATATGGGGCGCCGTGATAGCGGGCAAGCCTGCGTTGTTCGCGCGGGGGAGGTCATCGCCGAAGAAGGACCCGATGGCACAGATGCAATGATTGGTCGCCTGTGCTTGCCGACTGAAAACCCCGACCCGGTCGACTTTGGGGTTGGGTTTGTTGATGTTGCGGTCAGTGCGTTTCGTGGTGTGCAAGGGTTACTGACCGACGATGTGCCGACTCCGCTGCTAGGCGAAAGCGCCATCCTTTTTAAAGCACCGAAACCGAACCAAGATCGTCGTGCGGACCTCCCTGTTATTGGCCCGAAAACGGCGCTTGGCGCGGCTGAGGCGGGGATGGACGGTATCGTGATAGAGGCAGGTGGCGTGATGGTCATGGACTTGCCGCAGGTCATCGCCACATTGGACGCGCATGGCATGTTTCTGTGGGTGAGGGCGCGGGGATGAAGGTCTTTCTTTTAGCGGGCGAAGTGTCTGGCGATCGCCTTGGCGGTGCGCTGATGGCGGGCCTGAAAGAACTGCGCGATGACATGGAATTTCACGGCATCGGCGGCGAACAGATGCAGTCGCATGGGCTGACCAGCCTCTTTCCGATGGAAGAACTATCCATCATGGGCTTGGCCGAGGTTCTGCCAAAGTATTTTCACCTCAAACGCCGTATTCGCGAAACGGCCGATGAAATCCTGCGTCTCAAACCAGATGCGGTGATAACCATCGACGCACCCGATTTTTCACTGCGGGTGGCGAAATTGGTGAAAGAGGCGTCGAACATTCGGACCGTTCACTATGTTGCGCCCTCTGTTTGGGCATGGCGTCCGAAACGTGCAGCGAAGATGGCGAAGGTGATTGATCATGTTCTAGCACTCTTGCCGTTCGAGCCACCCTATATGACGGCGCACGGGATGGAGTGTGACTTTGTCGGACATCCCGTTACAACCGAGGTTCAAGCAACCGATGCTGAGGCTGCCGATTTTCGTGCGCGGTTTGGCATCGGTGACGCGCCTTTGATCTTGGCTTTGCCGGGGTCGCGCCGTGGGGAGGTGTCGCGTCTGGCCGACCGTTTTGGCGCAGCATTGGCGCAGGTGGTTGCGGACAAACCTAACTCAAAGATCGTGTTGCCCTGTGCTGCGCCAGTTGCCCAATTGGTGCGCGACCTGACCGCGAACTGGGCGGTGCAGCCCATTCTTTTGGACCCGAGCGAAATGACCGCGGCAGACAAAAGGGCCGCGTTCAAGGCCGCAGATATCGCCTTGGCTGCCTCAGGCACTGTTTCGCTTGAATTGGCGGCAGCGCGGACGCCGATGGTGATTGCCTACGATTTTAACAAAATCACATGGGCGATCATGAGGCGAATGGCTTTGATTGACACATTCACACTCGTGAACCTCGTCAGCGAAACGCGGGCTGTTCCCGAATTCCTCGGGCCTGAGTGCCGTCCAGAGTTGATTGCACCTGCTATACTCTCTGTCCTCAATGATCCGACCGCGCAACGCTCTGCCATGGATGTGACGATGCAGCGCCTTGGTGAAGGGGGCGAAGCTCCCGGCCTTCGTGCGGCTCGTGCGGTTCTTGCACGGCTGTAGATGTTCGGGCTGATAGGGTTATTTCTTGCCGCGTTTCTGGCAGCGACGATTGTCCCTGCGCAGTCAGAGGCCGTCTTGGTCGGGCTTATCATTGCGGGCGATCACGCGGTTGGTGCTTTGCTCTTTGTCGCGACTGTCGGCAACGTGGCTGGATCGGTGGTGAATTGGACTATCGGTCGTTATTTGGGACGACTATTCAACCATCCACGATTTCCGTTCTCGTCCGAGCAGATTGAACGGGGACAAAGGGGTTATCACAAATGGGGGTGGGTCAGCCTCTTTGCGTCATGGGTGCCTATTATTGGCGATCCGCTCACTGTTGTTGCTGGCACGATGAAAGAGCCGCTATGGCGGTTCTTGACCGTTGTCACGATTGCTAAGTTTGGGCGCTATGCCGTGCTCGCTTGGGTCACGGTTGGTTTGATGTAAGGCTTAGTTGCCCTTCCAAATCCAACCGCCGCCCAGAATGCGAGTGCTCTCTGGATCGTAGAATACACAGGCCTGACCCGGCGATACGCCTTCCTCGGGTGTCAGCAATTCAACCTCAGCTTCAGTGTTTGAGATGGCCCGCAAGATCGCGGGGGCAGGCGGACGCGTGGAACGCACCTTGACCGAGATTTCGCGTTCGGCCACATCTGTGAACGCTCCATCGCCGAGCCAGTTGATCTCGCGGATCGGCACGCGGCGGGTTGCAAGCAACTCTTTGGGGCCGACAACGACCTGACGATTGTCCACGTCGAGCTTCACAACATAGAGAGGGTCTGCGAGGCCACCGATACCCAAGCCTCGTCTCTGCCCGATTGTGTAATGGATCACGCCACGATGTTCGCCCAAAACGTTGCCGTCCATATCAACGATCTTCCCAGGTTCTGCTGCGCCTGGACGCAGTTTTTCGATGACGCTCGCGTAGTTGCCATTCGGGACAAAGCAGATGTCCTGACTGTCGGGTTTATCTGCGACAGCCAGTCCGTATTTCGTGGCCAAGGCGCGCGTCGCGTCTTTGGACGGCAGATGGCCTAGAGGGAAGCGCAGGTAATCTAACTGCTCTGGCGTGGTCGAGAATAAGAAATACGACTGATCGCGGTTCGCATCGGCGGCGCAATGTAGCTCCGCACCATTCGGCCCCATCATGCGTTGGATATAGTGACCCGTTGCCATGCAGTCGGCGTCCAGATCCTTTGCCGTTTGCAGGAGGTCTTTGAACTTCACGCGCTCATTGCACCGGATGCACGGCACAGGCGTCGCGCCCGCCAGATAGCTGTCAGCGAATTCATCGATCACCGCTTCTTGGAAGATGTTCTCATAGTCGAGCACGTAATGAGGAAACCCCATTTCCTCGGCCACGCGGCGGGCGTCATGGATGTCACGACCAGCACAGCACGCACCTTTTTTCGCCAGAGCCGCTCCGTGGTCATAAAGCTGAAGCGTCACGCCGACCACGTCATAGCCTTCTTCGGCGAGCTGTGCTGCAACCACAGATGAATCCACACCGCCCGACATGGCGACAACCACGCGGGTTTCCGAGGGCGGTTTGGCAAAGCCAAGAGAGTTCAGCGGTTGATCGAGCGACATGTCAGCCTCCGGCGACTGGGTAGGGCAAGTCCGAGGGAATATATGAAAATGCTAACTACTCTCAAGGGGCGGTTTCACTCCTCGTTAAATGATCACGGCACAGTGTTTGTGCATGACGTGTCTTTAAGAGGATGAAACCATGTACCTTAGAAAAATTGATGGTCCACGTGCTGTGACCTTACCCGATGGGACGCATATGACGGTAGCGGACTTGCCGCCAGAGGGAACAAACCGTTGGGTTGCGTCGCGTAAGGCGGCCGTCGTGCAGGCGGTATTCTCGGGATTGTTAACTAAGAACAATGCCTTGGATCGGTATGATCTTTCTGAAGAAGAGTTCGATGGGTGGGTTTCTGCGATCCGTTTACATGGCAAATCAGCGTTAAAAGCAACGGCGGTACAAAAATATAGACAACTTTAGGTAGAATGTGTGAAGGTGGCCTTAGCGGTAACGTGTAATTAACCATTGTGCATCAAGGTTAACGTCAGAACACAAAATGCGGAGGCTGCAGATGCGAGTGCTGCTGGTTGAAGACGACCCGACGACATCGAAAAGTATTGAAATGATGCTGACCCATGCGAACCTAAACGTCTATTCGACGGATCTGGGGGAAGAGGGGATCGATTTAGCAAAGCTATATGATTACGATTTGATCCTTCTGGACCTGAATTTGCCCGATATGAACGGTCACGAGGTGCTGCGCCAACTGCGTCTGTCTCGGGTGGAAACGCCGATTTTGATCCTGTCGGGTGACGATGGAACTGAGAGTAAGATCAAAGGGTTCGGGTTTGGCGCCGATGACTACCTGACCAAACCGTTCCACCGCGAAGAACTCGTGGCGCGTATCCATGCTATTATTCGTCGGTCCAAAGGCCATTCGCAGTCGGTGATTAACACTGGCCGAATTTGCGTGAACCTCGATGCCAAAACGGTCGAGGTCGAAGGTTCGCCTGTGCACCTCACGGGCAAAGAATATCAAATGTTTGAACTTCTTTCTTTGCGTAAGGGGACCACGTTGACTAAGGAAATGTTCCTTAATCATCTGTATGGCGGCATGGACGAACCCGAATTGAAAATCATCGACGTGTTCATCTGTAAACTGCGCAAGAAATTGCAGTCGGCAACGGGTGGTGAGAACTACATCGAAACCGTCTGGGGCCGAGGCTATGTGCTCCGCGATCCAGAACCGATGCGTGCCGCGACCAAAATTGCGATTGGTGCCTGAGAATTATCCAACCATCTGGACGATTGACAGGTGGACCCCTAGAACATTGCTGAGGCTGTTCTCAGCCTTGGCAGAAGATGGGGAAGAGTGTGACGCAATCGGCCACAGCGATAATCGCGGTAGAGCAGCTTACAAGTGATCAAGCCGCCGAGGAATTGGCGCGACTGGCCGATGTATTGGCGCGGGCAAATACGGCCTATCATACTGAAGATGCACCAGATATTTCGGATGCTGAGTATGATGCGCTCAAGCAGCGCAATTCTGCGATTGAGGCTCGTTTTCCTAATCTCAAACGATCAGATAGCCCGTCAGAGCAAGTTGGTGCGGTTATCGGCGATGGTTTTGGCAAAGTCGCCCACGCTGTTCGAATGCTGTCCTTGTCGAACGCATTTGATGACGAAGATGTCGCCGATTTTGATGAACAAGTGCGGAAATATCTCGGCACGGATGAAGTGATCGCCTACACGGCTGAACCAAAGATTGATGGGCTTTCACTGTCGCTCCGCTACGAAAACGGGATTTTGGTTCAGGCGGCGACACGGGGCGACGGCGAGGTCGGGGAAAACGTCACCGAGAACGCCAAGACGATTTCTGATATTCCGCATCATATCACTGGCGCACCAGCCGTGATCGAAGTCCGCGGCGAAGTTTATATGAGCCACGCGGATTTCGCGGCGCTCAACGAACGCCACGCTGCGACAGGTGGGAAAACCTTTGCGAACCCGCGAAACGCGGCCGCAGGGAGCCTTCGACAACTCGATGCAGAGATCACACGCAGCCGTCCGCTTCGGTTTTTTGCCTATGCATGGGGTGAGGTCAGTGAACCGCTCGGTGAGACGCAGTTTGATGCAATAGAGCGATTTAAGGTGCTGGGATTTCAGGTAAATCCGCTTACGCGACTATGTTCGACGATCGATGAAATAATCAGCCATTACCGCGATATTGAGGCCCAACGTGCGACGCTCGGCTACGATATCGATGGTGTGGTTTATAAGGTTAACGACCTGAACCTTCAGCGCCGCTTGGGGTTCCGATCCACAACGCCACGTTGGGCGATTGCGCATAAGTTCCCAGCAGAGCTGGCGTGGACACGGCTTGAGGCGATCGACATTCAGGTTGGTCGGACGGGGGCTTTGTCACCCGTGGCGCGCCTCCAGCCCGTGACTGTGGGCGGGGTCGTAGTGTCAAATGCCACGCTCCATAACGAGGATTACATCGCGGGCCGTGACAGCAATGGGCACCCCATTCGCGATGGTAAGGACATTCGTATCGGTGATTGGGTGCAGGTCTACCGCGCAGGCGATGTGATCCCCAAAATTGCCGACCTTGATTTGGCGAAACGTCCCGATGATGCAGAGCCGTTTGCGTTCCCTCATGTCTGTCCTGAGTGTGGGTCAGAGGCGATCCGCGACGAGGGCGACTCGGTTCGGCGTTGCACGGGCGGTTTGGTGTGTCCTGCGCAGGCTGTTGAACGGCTCAAGCATTTCGTATCGCGTGGGGCGTTTGATATCGAAGGGCTTGGCGCAAAACAGATCGAAATGTTCCACAATGATCCGGTGCTACCGATCAATGAACCTGCCGATATTTTCACGCTCGCGAAACGGGACGCACAGAATTTGGCGCGATTGAAAAATCGTGATGGTTTCGGTGAAAAGAGCGCGAATAAGCTGTTTGAAGCGATTGAACAAAAAAGAAAAATACCGTTTGGAAAGTTCTTGTTTGCTCTCGGCATTCGACATCTTGGTGAGGTCGCAGGTGCCGATCTTGCCCGTCATTTTGTAACTTGGGATGCTTTGGTTCGCACGGCCGATGCGGCACGCGTTGCCGCTCAATGTGAAGTCTTGGCTGAGGAGGCAGAAGCCGAAGAACGCGCGCTGGCAGAGGCGCAAGGCCGTCGGGCGAATATTAAGAAATCGCGGGATAAGGTTTGGGCGGATTGTCCTCAAGAGGCGCTTGCGGCGTGGAATGAGTTTACATCAATTGACGGGATCGGGGCCGTCTTGGCGGTCTCCTTGATCACCACTCTGTCTCAACCCGAAGAGCGTGCCGTCATTGACCGATTGGTTGCCGAGTTAGACATTCAAGCGCCTGAACAACGTTCAACCGATAGTCCTGTTGCGGGTAAGACGGTCGTCTTTACGGGGTCGCTTGAGAAGATGACGCGGGCAGAGGCAAAGGCGCGAGCGGAATCGCTGGGCGCGAAGGTGGCGGGTTCCGTCAGTGTGAAAACTGATTTGCTGGTCGCTGGTCCAGGTGCAGGGTCCAAGGCAAAAAAGGCCGAAGAACTGGGCATAGAAACCATCGACGAAGACGGTTGGCTTGCTTTGATTGGGGACGCATGAGCGGTCGGCCCGAAATACTCTGGCCGCTGTTCGGTGATTTGACTGGGCTGGATGGGATCGGTCCGAAAACGGCTGCGCATCTTGAAAACGTTGCGATCAAAACGCCGCGCGATTTGCTGTTTACCTTGCCGCAATCGGGTGTGGATCGGCATCGGCGTCGATCCATCCGCGATGTGACGCCGCCCGCGACAGTGACGGTTGAAGTAGAGGTTACGGGGCACACGCCGAACCGTCAAAAGGGCCGTCCGTATAGGGTAACGGTGGAGGATGCCGAGACCTCGTTTCAGATCGTGTTCTTCCATGCGCGTGGCGATTATCTGACCAAAATCTTACCCGTTGGGTCGCGGCGGATTGTGTCAGGTAAGATCGAGTTTTTCGATGGTGTGGGCCAAATGGTTCACCCCGATCACGTGCTGTCCGCCGATGACGCCGATAGCATACCCGCTTTTGAACCTGTCTATCCGCTGACGGCCGGCATCACGCAAAAGCTGATGTTCAAAGGCAGTCGGGCTGCATTGAGTCTTTCGCCCGTTCTGCCCGAGTGGATCGATCCAGCTCTAAAAGCTCGCGAAAACTGGCCTGATTGGCGCGATGCAGTCGAGACGGCGCATAATCCGCAATCCACGACGGATTTGTCGCCCTTTGATAAATCCCGACAACGGCTCGCTTATGACGAGGTTTTAGCGCACCAACTGACACTAGCGCTGGCCCGGGCGCAGGTGCGGCGGGGTAAGGGGCAAGTGAATCGCGGCAATGGGGCGCTGCGGTCCAAGGTCTTAGCCACATTGCCGTATCGACCGACCAATGCGCAGCTGCGTTCAATTGATGAGATCGCTGACGATATGGGGCATGGGGCTCGTATGAACCGATTGCTGCAGGGCGATGTCGGATCAGGGAAAACCCTCGTTGCGTTGATGGCGCTGTTGATCGCGGTTGAGGCGGGCGGGCAGGGCGTCATGATGGCCCCGACGGAGATTTTGGCGCGCCAGCATCTAGAGGGATTGCGACCCTTGGCCGAAAGCGCGGGCGTTGTGCTGGAAATTCTGACGGGTCGGGACAAAGGCAATGAGCGTAAGGCTAAACTGGCCGCGTTGAAAAATGGCGACATCGGGATTTTGGTCGGCACCCATGCGGTGTTCCAAAAGGATGTGGAGTTCGCGGACCTCAGGCTCGCGGTAATCGACGAACAGCACCGTTTTGGCGTGGCGCAGCGGATGGAACTGGGCGCCAAAGGCACGGCTGTCGATGTTCTAGTGATGACCGCGACGCCGATCCCGCGCAGCCTCGCGCTCGCACAATATGGCGATATGGATGTGTCGGTGCTGGATGAAAAGCCACCGGGGCGCACGCCCGTGCAAACGGCGTTGGTCAGCACGCAGCGGATGGATGAGGTTGTCGATCGATTGCGCCGCGCTGTGGCCGAGGGGCGTCAGGCCTATTGGGTGTGCCCCTTGGTCGAAGAGTCGGAGGTTAGCGATATGACCGCCGCCGAAGAGCGGTTCAAACGTCTTCGCGCAGCCTTTGGCGATGGCGTGGTCGGGCTGGTGCATGGCCAGATGCCGCCGTCAGAAAAGGATACCGCGATGGCGCGGTTTGTGGCCGGCGAGACGAAAGTTCTGGTTGCGACCACGGTGATCGAGGTGGGCGTGAATGTGCCAAACGCGTCGATCATGGTGATCGAGCGGGCAGAGAGCTTTGGCCTCGCGCAGTTGCACCAATTACGCGGGCGAGTAGGGCGAGGCTCTGCGGCCTCGACCTGTCTGCTGATGTATCAACCGCCCCTCACCGAGAGCGGCAAACGGCGGCTGGAAATTCTGCGAGAAACAGAGGATGGATTCCGTATTTCCGAAGAAGACCTCGCAATACGCGGCGCGGGTGACATGATTGGCACCGCGCAATCGGGTTTGCCACGGTTTCGGATTGCTGATTTGGAACGACAGGCGGCGCTGATGCAGACGGCGCAGGCAGATGCGCGAAAGCTGCTGTTGGATGATCCCAAGTTGGAATCTGATCGAGGGAGAGCCGCGCGTGTTCTCCTTTGGCTCATGGAACAGGATAAAGCGATCCGTTTGATTTCAGTGGGTTAACCTGATGTTCACCTGAATGTTCGCAAATGTTCTCAAAAAGTTCTTGATTGAATCGGAATCTTATGAGAACAAATAAGCAACAAGGTTAACGCAGCAGGAGAAATCAACATGGCGAAAGATATCAAAGCCGTACTGAGCCGGTCGCCCGTGACTGTTCTGTCCGATCTGATTGGCGCGGTGTCGCTGGTTGTGATCCTCTATGCTGGTCTCACGCTGCCTGCGTTCTTGTAACCTGCCTATCAACTGCCCTCGTGTTTCGCGCCGTTCCGGTCTGTCGTCCTGTCCCAAACTTCTGACGTCGACCACTGCCTGTCCAAATTGGTCAAACGGAGTCCTGCCTCTTTTCCGTTTTCTCCGGATACGGGTCCCACGCGAAACACCGCTTTCCGCCGCCGTCCTCTGTGACGTGCGGCGGTTTTCTTTTGGTTGTCAGATTTTATAGGCGAGGCGGAGGCCACCCCAATGACGACCGTTCACGGTGATCGGGGCAGAGAGATCTTTCATCATCACAAACTCGCCACCGCCCATATCACGGCGATAGACCTGCATGAGGAAGGGTTCTCGGTTCTGACCAGCCTTTAGGCCGACACGGTCATCAAAAATCCTGCGGTTTCGGCTGTTCGCTGTGTTCCAAACGACGTCAGGTCCTTGCGGGAGCGAGAATTTGAGATTGTGCGTTGGAAGATAACCCCGATCATCTACAGCCGCACTGAACACCACACGAGGGTCGAGTTTCAGCGCGGGCTCTTGGAATTTCGGCAGAACGGCATCCGTGAACCGCGTATAGCGGGACATGACCTGCTGTGGATTGGTTGCAGGGATGGGGAGGTATGTTCGATCAAAGAGTTCCGCTTCGGAAATGACCCGCTTCTTGATCGCGTCCTCAAAGGCGGCGCTGATGTCCCGAGCGGTTTGCACGACGTGATCAATGAATTTCTGATCCTCAGACGCGCCCCCGGCCAGAACGCTCAGGCGTACAACGGTTTCGCTATCATCCACCAAGGCATGAAGACGACTGCGTGTTTTCTGGACGCCGTCCGTCGTCGTTTGGGCAGAGCTGGCGATCTTCTCAAAGGCGGGGCCAAAGGTGTCGATGGCGTCTGCGATGACTTCGGCGTCGGCTTGCATGGTTCCCGCTGTGCGAACAGTTTCCTGCATTTGGTCCGCAACGGTCGTGATCTTTTGGTTCGTGTCTTCGGTGTCCGCGATCACTTTTGCCGCGCTGGCCTGCATGGCGGTGGTTTCTTTGCTGAGTTCGGCAAAGTTCTTGGCAAGAACTGTGACACCTTCACTGACGGACTCTGCGGCCATTCCAGTGTTGCGGGACAACTCGTTGATGGCCTCTGCTACGACAGCAAAGCCACGGCCATGCGTGCCCGCACGGACGGCTTCGATCTTGGCATTGATGGCAAGGATGTTCACCTGACGGGCAATCGACGTGATCTCGCGGTTCAGGCTTTCCACGGATTTCAACGTTTGAACCACCGCCGTCATGCGGGTTTCAACGGACCGCACCCAATTTGCGACCTGTTCACTGCTTTCACGGCTGGTGCGGAAACTCGCAATGCCGAGCTGAAGCGCTTCAGAGTTCGCCTCGGCCATCGTCGCGACATGCCTGATCGCCTCTTGCATGGCGCTGTTGGCATGCATGATGTGATTGACCCGCGATTGAAGGCCTTCCATTTCACCAAGCTGCTGGCTGGACAGCTCGCCAACGCTGTCGAGGAAGCCTGCGATATCTACGACATCAGACGCCATTTTGGTGCCGACGCGGGTGATTTCATCAAACCCCGTCGATGGCGTGTCAGCTAACTGCGCTGAACTTTTTCGGTGCAACATGCGTCCTCCCGGTGCCCGAACCGACACCCAAGGGAGTCGGCGAATTACTCTTTTTGTGCCTGCGCTAATTGCGCCGCCTCGACGACAGCGTCGAAGGCCAGAAGGATCGACGCGTGCCTGTTTTTGTAGTCCCGTGCCGGCACCAGCGCCTCCAACCCATCAAAAGGCGCTTGCGGAACGGGACCATCATTTTTCAGCATTGCGCGCAATTCGTCCCGTGCGGCCTCTAACTCCGCGACGGTCCGCCCGATGACCGCACCCCCAAGGATCGCGGCAGAGGCTTGACCCAATGCACATGCTTTAACGTCCTGACCGAAGGAACTTATAACGCCGTTCTGCATTTTTACGTCCACAGTGACCGTAGACCCGCATAAAGGCGCACGTTTTTTTACCGTGGCATCTGCATCAGGCAGGCGGTCCGTGAACGGCATGTCTGCCGTGAGCGCCAAAATGCGCGAGGAATAGAGCTTCACCAATTCTGCATTATCGGACACGGGCGGGTTTTCCTTTTCAACGTCTGTGCAGTAAATAGGGCGCAAACTGCGACAGCAATAGGATACCTGCGATGAAATTCGATCCATCCCTTCTAAAGTATGATGATCGCGGACTTATTCCTGCGATTGCGCAGGATGTGGACACTGGCGACGTGCTGATGATGGCGTGGATGAACGCGGAGGCTGTTGCAAAAACGCTCGAGACGGGGAAGGTCACATACTGGTCGAGGTCCCGCCAATCGTTCTGGATCAAGGGCGAAACCTCTGGCCATCATCAAGAGCTGGCGGATTTCACCTTTGACTGTGACAACGACTGCATTTTGGTCAAAGTGCGCCAGACGGGTCCTGCCTGCCACACCAACCGTCGGTCGTGTTTCTACACCGCCGTCCGCGATGGTGAGACGGTCGAACTGATGACACCGATGGCCTGACACGCATTTTTGCGGTCATTCTCGGGCCTTTGCCCTTTTCCCCGTGGCGCATCCATGTAATAGGGAAGCGCCAAACGAAGCTATTCCATGGAGCACCCTGATGGAGATTCGCGAGGCCCTCACTTTCGACGACGTACTACTGGTTCCAGCGGCCTCATCGGTGCTGCCGGCAACTGCTGATACGCGCACTTTTGTGACACGTGGGATCAAAATGAACATCCCGCTTTTGTCCTCTGCAATGGACACTGTTACTGAGGCACGTATGGCGATCGCGATGGCGCAAGCGGGCGGTATCGGCGTGATCCACAAGAACCTGTCGTCCGAAGAACAAGCACGCGAAGTTCGCCGTGTGAAACGCTTTGAATCTGGCGTTGTTTACAACCCCGTTACGCTTCGCCCCGATCAGTCGCTCGCCGATGCAAAGGCGTTGGTGGAACGGTATAACTTCACTGGTTTCCCAGTTGTTGACGACAAAGGCCACGTTGTTGGCATCGTGACAAACCGCGACATGCGCTTTGCCTCTGAAGAGACAACACGCGTCTCTGAAATGATGACCTTCGACAACCTCGCCGTTCTGCGCGAACCTGTTGATCGGGACGCTGCCATCGACATGATGAAACAGCGCCGCATCGAAAAACTGTTGGTCACTGACGGAAACGGCAAACTGACGGGTCTTTTGACGCTCAAAGACACCGAGAAATCGGTGCTGAACCCAACCGCATGCAAAGATGAGCTCGGTCGCCTTCGTGTGGCTGCGGCGACCTCTGTGGGTGACGCTGGTTTTGAACGGTCGATGATGCTCATCGATGCGGGCGTCGATATCGTTGTTGTCGATACCGCACACGGCCACTCTGCGGGTGTTCTCGATGCCGTGCGGCGCATCAAAGCGGAAAGCAATGTCCAGATCATCGCGGGTAACGTTGCGACCGCTGATGCAACAAAGGCGTTGATCGACGCTGGTGCTGATGCTGTCAAAGTTGGCATTGGACCGGGTTCGATCTGCACCACCCGCATGGTTGCTGGCGTAGGCGTGCCGCAGCTCACCGCGATCAACGATTGTGCCAAAGCGGCAGGAGATGTGCCTGTCATCGCTGACGGCGGTATCAAGTTCTCTGGCGACTTCGCCAAAGCGATCGCAGCAGGTGCATCCTGTGCGATGGTCGGCTCGATGATCGCAGGCACTGATGAATCCCCAGGTGAGGTGATCCTGTATCAAGGCCGTTCGTTCAAATCGTACCGTGGTATGGGGTCGCTCGGCGCGATGGCGCGTGGTTCGGCGGACCGTTACTTCCAAAAGGACGCGGCAAACGACAAGCTCGTCCCTGAAGGTATCGAAGGTCAGGTTCCATACAAAGGATCCGTTGCAACGGTTCTGCATCAGATGGTTGGCGGTCTTCGTGCTGCGATGGGCTACACGGGGAACGCCACCGTCGCTGAGATGAATAAGAACTGTTCTTTCGTTAAAATCACTGGCGCAGGTCTGAAAGAGTCGCATGTGCACGACGTTCAGATCACCCGTGAAAGCCCGAACTACCGGATCGGCTGATGACACCGGCAGCCCGCGTTGCTGCGGCGATTGAGGTTTTGGATAAAATCCAAGAGGGGCAGCCTGCTGAGGCTGCCCTGATCGCATGGGCGCGCGGGTCGCGCTTTGCGGGATCTAAAGATCGTGCAGCCATTCGTGACCACGTATTCGATGTTCTCCGTCGTTGGCGGAGCACAGCTGCCCTCGGTGGCGCTGAAACGGGTCGTGGTCGGATGATCGGCCTTTTGCGTCAGCAGGGCGCTGATCTGTCTGATGTGTTTTCGGGTGAAGGACATGCGCCGCAGTGCTTGTCTGACGACGAACTGACCTATACGCCGTCCGCAATGTCGCCAGACGCCCAAGCGGACTGGCCAGAATGGCTTTGGCCGCAATTGGTGGCCGATTTCGGGGCCGATGCGCAGAGCATCGCAGTCGCACAACAAGACCGCGCACAGGTATTCCTGCGCGTAAACCGTTTGCGTAGCACGGTTGAAAAGGTCCTCAGCGCTCTGCAATCCGACGACATCGACGCCCATGCGCATCCTGATGTCGAGGGCGCGATTGTCGTCACGGGCAACCCGCGCCGTATACAACAAACGCGGCTTTGGGATGACGGGCATATCGAACTTCAAGACGCCGCATCGCAAATGGCCATCGATCGTTTGGGCGTAACTGCTGATCAAACCGTTTTGGACTATTGCGCCGGTGGCGGTGGTAAGTCCCTCGCTCTCGCCGCGTTTGGCGCTCAAGTGACAGCTCATGACGCCGACGTTGGAAGGATGAAAGATATTCCCGCCCGCGCTGCGCGCGCTGGAACTCGCATTAAAACCACGAACAGACCGAACGGGACTTTTGATCTCGTTTTCTGCGATGCACCTTGCAGTGGAAGTGGGACGTGGCGTCGGACCCCCGATGCAAAATGGCGTCTGACTGAGAGCCGTTTGACAGAGTTAACCAAGATACAACGGTCGATTTTGGAAACTGCGATGACACATGTCGGGCAGGGTGGTCGTTTGGCTTATGCAACCTGTTCTGTTCTCAGCGTTGAAAATCGTAAGGTCATTGATGGGTTCCTCGCCGATCATCCAGAGTGGACCATCGTTGACGAAATGCAATTGCGTCCAACCGAACAACACGATGGTTTTTACCTGGCAAGCCTATCGCGATAACCACTAAAGGTTGTATTGAATCCTGCTTCGCGCCACAGTCGTTCTCGTATTAAGGGTGCGTTAACCAAGTTTTGACATGGTGCACCCGATAATTAGGAGAATTCGGTGTGCACACAGGTTCCGCACGCATTGATGGACCCCTTGGGCTATCCGCTTTGGCGTCTATTGCAATACTCTCAATCTCATTGGCTGGCTTGGTCACCGAGCCGAAGGTAACCCTGTTCGGGTATTTATGCGGTGGCGCGATAAGTTTAACCGTCATTTTTACGGGTATTCGGAGTGCATTGAGGCGGTATGCGCACCGTCGTACCTTGGCGACAATAGCACCAATTGTATCGTCGAGCGAACCGACGTGGGTGATTGGGATAGACGGTTCGATTAAGCATTCGAACATGGCCGCGCAATCAATTGACTTGTCCCAGATATTTGCGAGCCCTACTGCGACGATTTTGCGTCTGAACGCTGAGGCTCGTCAGCTTGGGCGCGCTCATCATGAATTTCTACTTAAGGGTGTTCCTGCGCAGTTTTCAGTGACGTCTCTGCCAGAGAACTTGTTCCTATGGACCTTTACGATTGAACGCGGTGTTAAATGGGCCGATAACGTAAATCGAACCGAAGTTGACCAGAGTAGCCTCTCCGATTTTGGGGAACTCGACGCCCTGCCTGTACCGATCCTCAAGGTCGCACAAACCGGAGAAATACTGTTCGCCAACCAAGAAGCCCGAACGCTATTAGGTGGGCAGATCACCGATGGCACGCGGCTGTCTGATCGGCTCGAGGGGCTAGGGCGCCCGATTACAGATTGGCTGGCTGATGTCGCGGCTTCGCGAAGCCTTAACACCCGCGAATTCTTGCGAGGGAAAGGTGATCGGCAGGACTTCTTTGTGCAGGTTGCGCTGCACCCAACGGGACGCGAGCCTGATAGCCCGTTGATTGCGGTTCTGAACGACATGACAGAATTCAAATCGCTCGAAGCGCAGTTTGTTCAGAGCCAAAAGATGCAAGCCATTGGTCAGCTCGCTGGTGGTGTGGCGCATGATTTTAATAATTTATTAACCGCAATTTCAGGGCATTGCGAGTTGCTCTTAATGAGACGAGGAGAGGGTGACGCGGATTTCGACGATCTAAGTCAGATCAAAGAAAATGCGACCCGTGCGGCAGGTTTGGTATCTCAGCTCCTCGCATTTTCACGTAAGCAGACGTTGCTCCCCGAGGTCTTTGATCTGTCAGGTGTTCTCATGAACATGACGCAATTGCTGGATCGTCTTGTCGGCGAACGTATCAAGTTGGTTTTGTCACAAGAGGACAATCTCTACCCCATTCGTGCCGATAAACGACAGCTCGAACAGGTTATTATGAACCTTGTTGTGAACGCGCGGGATGCGATGCTGGGTGGCGGGCACATTCGGGTTGAAAGTCAGAACGTGACGCTGGCGGAGCGGCTGGAACGGGATCACGCGCGTCTGCCCGCTGGAAATTACGTGCTAATCAAGGTGATTGATGAAGGCCATGGAATTCCGCCCGAAAAAATCGGAAAGATCTTTGAGCCGTTCTACACGACCAAGAAGCCTGGCGAAGGCACTGGGCTGGGGCTTTCGACGGCATATGGGATTGTGAAGCAATCAGGCGGGTTTATCTTCGTTGAAAGCGAACCCGATGTTGGGTCGATATTCTCACTCTATTTTCCGCATTTCGACGGTGCGGTGACAGACACGCAACACCTCCAAGTCACAGAAAAGCCGAGGACTGCACCACGCAAAGGCGTTATATTGCTCGTCGAGGACGAAGCCCCAGTGCGCGCCTTTGCGACGCGTGCCTTGCAGATGAAAGGACTTACCGTGTTGGAGGCCGAAAACGGCGAGGAGGCTCTGGCGCTACTTGAAGATCCCGAATTGGTCGTCGATGTCTTTGTGTCAGATGTGGTGATGCCCGGCAAAGATGGGCCAACTTGGGTCAAAGAGGCGCGGAAAATGCGCCCCAAGACCCGCGTTGTGTTCGTATCGGGCTACGCAGAAGATGCCTTTACCGACCATCTTGCGGATGTCGGGCCGACTGTATTTCTGACGAAGCCGTTTTCGTTGGCTGATCTCACACGCACCGTTGAGGCAGAGCTCGCGGCACGCTAACCGAAGTGCGAAACGAGGTGCGCGGCACAGCCTGTCAGAGCGGCATAGTCGTCTTCGATCACGTGCACGGTGAAGTTGCTCATGAAGCTCGCAAAGCGACCCTTATCGCGGAACGCAGTGTCGAATCCGAACCGATCAAGGTAGGGTTTGAACGCGCGCGCCACACCACCTGACAGATAGACGCCGCCAAAGGGCAGGTGGATCAGTGACAAGTTACCAGCCACGGTGCCCAGAATGCGGGTGAACTGCTGGGCCGCCGCTATGGCGCGAGGGTCGCTGCCATCGGCGCAAGCGGTCATGATTTCAGCGGCGCTCTTTTCAACAGGGGTTCCGTCTTCTTGTCCCAGCCACATGTAAACGCGCTCTAGGCCGCGACCAGAGAGAACGTCCTCGACCGCAGGGAAGCCGTGTGCGTTCGAGACGAAATTGCACAACCGAAGTTCTGCGTCGGTGCGAATGGGCAGGTTTGCGTGACCAGCCTCAGACGGGGTAACAAGGCGACCAGCGTCAGTTTCAAAGACGGGTGCACAGTTAAATCCAGTGCCGACGCCGATCACGAGTTTTGCAGCGTGTTCATTACCTTTGGCACCATCCAGAACGATCGGAACATTGGCATCGTCGATATAGCCAATCGCATGACCTTGCGCCTGTAAGTCATTTAGAATGGCTACATTTTCGGCCTGAGTTGCGCGGGCAAGGGTGGGCTTGTCGATCGTCCAATCGAGGTTGGTCATCGTCGCTTTGCCTTCGCGAACGGGCCCCGCTACGGCCACACAAGCGGCCTTGGGGTCAACGCCATTTTCGTCTTTGACGTATTGGCGGATCACCGTTTCTAGCCCTGGAAAATCGGCGTTCGAATAGCGGCGGATTGTTTCGGGCAGGATTGTTCGACCATCAGCCAATGCCACACGGGTATTGGTGCCGCCAATGTCAGCGACGAGTGAAAGCGTATCAACCGGATGAGCCATAGGGCACCTTTTCTAGGACGAGATGTGAGCGACTGCGTTCCCGCGTTCGCTGCTTTTAGTGTTCAAAGCGATTAAGCTGCAAGTTTGAATTAAGCCCGAACGAGTGCTGGACCTGTGGACTGACCCAAAACCAATTCGGCTTCAAAGAGGACAGTTTCAGGATCGCGGGTCGGATCATTGATCATTTGCAGCAGGATTTCTGCGGACTTTCGGCCTGCCTCACGAACAGAGGATCGCGTTGCCGTAAAGATGGGCACGTCACCGCCGTTCCTCAGGTAGGACAACACGTCGTCGTGGGTGACGACAGACACGTCCTTGCCCATGATCAATCCACGTTCCTCAATTGCGCGACGAACACCCAGAGCGCAGATCATCGACGACACAAGGAACGCGGTCGGTGGGTTGGGCTGGCTGAGCAGGGTTGCTGTCGTGTCATGCGCGAACAGTTCGGTCATTTCGTGGCTACACATCAGTATGGGGTCGGGGGTGAGGCCGCGATTGTAGTGCGCTGCCTCATAGCCCTCGCGACGACGAAACGCGAAATCCATCCTCTCGAGGCCATTAATCAAAGCAATTCTACGGTGACCGAGATCGAGCAAAAGTTCGGTAGCACGTTCAAACGCACGACGGTTATTCATATCGACCCAAGAATAGGGATCGACCGCATTGGTAGCGCGTCCATGCACGACGAATGGTAAACCGATCTTTTTCAAGAGGGGAATACGGGGTTCATCCATTAGCGGGCCGTGGACCACAACGCCATCGACAGATCCCCGAGATTTGATCTGACGATAAGCGGCTTCCTCGTTGTTATCCTCGACGAGGGTCAGAACCATGTCGTAGCCTTCACGGGAATAAACCTCGCCTGCGCCCGCGATAAAGTCGCCGAACACAGGGTTCACCATCTCATGCTTGGTCGACACAGGGATAACGTGACCAATCGCCATCGTGCGACCCGTGGCGAGGCTGCGGGCACGCGTGTTAGGGCGGTAGTTGTGTTCTTCTGCAGCGCGGCGAACCTTTTCGCGCGTTTCTTCGGAAACCTCGGGGTAGCCGTTCAATGCGCGACTCACCGTGGTTTGGCTCAATCCGAGTTTTGTGGACAGCTCTTTGAGGTTCATTCGGTTTCCAAAGCGGTTTTAAATTTTAAAGCAGAGACTATCTGCGCTGCCTATTAACGTCAATTTAATGTGTATTTCTTAATTTTCTGCAGGTGCGAAGGTGATTTTGGGCCTGTTAGCGCTATATTGGTGAATCATTGACAGGGCCTTTTGAATGAGGCAATTGTATGACCAATCAAACCGCTTTGGATGACTTTGACAGGCGGAATTGATCACATTCAAATCGCCGAGAGGCGGACTTGGGAGGAGAAACCATGAAGAAATTTTACACTGGTGCTGCTGTTATTGCGCTGACTGCCACGATGGCTCACGCTGATGCGCACCTGATTTTCGCTGAGGGCGAGGGTGCATTCAGCTGGGACAGCTATGCAGATTTCGCTGCTGGCCACGACTACGCTGGTCAGACCGTGACCATCTCTGGTCCGTGGATGTCGCCAGAAGCTGACTACTTCAACAACATGGTTGCATACTTCGAAGCAGCAACAGGCGCAGACGTATCCTACGTTGGTTCCGACAGCTTTGAACAGCAGATCGTAATCGACGTTGAAGCAGGCGCTGCACCGAACCTCGCAGTATTCCCGCAGCCGGGTCTTGCTGCGTCGCTCGCAAGCCAAGGCAAACTGTCCCCGCTCGGTGCTGATGCACGTCAGTGGGTTCTGGACAACTACGCTGCTGGTCAGTCGTGGGTTGATCTCGGCACCTATGACAACGCTGGTGCTGGCGACGACTTCTTTGGCTTCTTCTTCAACGTGAACCTGAAGTCGCTCGTTTGGTACGTTCCTGAGAACTTCGAAGACGCTGGCTACGAAGTTCCAACCTCGATGGAAGAGCTCAAAGCACTGACCGATCAGATCGTTGCTGACGGTGGCACCCCGTGGTGTATCGGTCTGGGTTCGGGCGCAGCGACTGGCTGGCCGGCAACTGACTGGGTCGAAGACCTGATGCTCCGCACTCAGCCTGCATCGGTTTACGACGCATGGACCACAAACGAACTGCCGTTCAACTCGCCTGAAGTTATCGGTGCGATCGAAGAGTTCGGCGCATTCGCGAAGAACGACGCATATGTTGCAGGTGGCGCTGGCGCTGTTGCAACCACTGACTTCCGTGACAGCCCGAAAGGCCTGTTCGACGCTCCGCCGGCTTGCTACATGCACCGTCAGGCTTCGTTCATTCCTGCGTTCTTCCCAGAAGGCACCGAAGTGGGCACCGATGCTGACTTCTTCTACTTCCCGTCTTACGCGGACAAAGACCTCGGCAACCCAGTTCTGGGCGGCGGTACTCTGATGGCTGTGACCAACGCGTCTGACGCGACAACTGGCTTCATGGAATTCCTGCAGACCCCGTTTGCACAAGAAGTCATGATGGCTCAGGGTGGCTTCCTCACACCGCACCTCGGCGTGAACAACGATGCATACGCATCGGCTGCGCTGAAATCGCAAGGTGAGATCCTTCAGGGCGCAACCACCTTCCGCTTTGACGGTTCCGACCTGATGCCGGGCGCTGTTGGCGCAGGTTCGTTCTGGACTGGCATGGTTGACTACGTAGGCGGCGCTTCCGCAGAAGACGTTGCAAACGCGATCCAGACTTCGTGGGACGCAATTAAGTAATCATCGCTAGATGATCTATGGGGCAACCTTTGCGTAAGGTTGCCCCTATTTTCTACCGCTCAGGGGAGGGGCTGCCATGAGTCCGGCGTTACAGGGTTTAATCACCATTTTTATCGGCGTTGGCGGCTGTTTGGCCTATTTCTACGGCTCGAATATCTTTCTCGATAAGGTTCTTTTCCCAGCTAAAGGTGCTGACGCAGGGCGCAACATCAATCGCGCCAATATGGTTCGCCCGTGGCTATTTCTGATGCCTGCGCTCTTGGCGCTGGGGCTTTACCTCGCTTATCCCGTTGTCGAAACGTTCCGTTTGTCGCTGAGCGAACGCCTGCCGGGCGGGGCTTCTCAATACGTTGGTTTTGACAACTACCGCCGCATGTTTGCCGAAGATAAATTCTGGGAAGCGATGCGGAACAACCTTCTTTGGCTTCTCATTGTACCCGCCGCTGCAACCGCTCTGGGACTGTTGGTCGCGCAACTGACCGACCGTATCAAATGGGGTAGCTTTGCCAAATCCCTGATCTTTATGCCGATGGCGATTTCCTTCGTTGGCGCGGCTGTGATCTTTAAACTGATCTACGATGCACGTCCTGCAGATCAGAACCAAATCGGTATCTTGAACGCGCTTTGGCTGCAGTTCGATGGCGGTTTCGGCTCGATCCTGATCCTACGCGTCGTTCCCGCCCTGATGTTCGCAGGTTTCGCCGCTGTTGTTGGCTATGCCGCCTACCTTGTAGGTCGTCCGATTGTGAAACCAGCCTCTCATGTGGTCGAAGGGATTGCCTTCAAGCTCCTGCGTGTCGTCGGTGCGGTTCTGCTGGCTTGGGTTGCTGTTCTATCAGCGCTTAACGTGATTGATAGCGTGACGCTTGCGATGCCTTATGGCGAACAGCAAACGTGGCTGACCATTCCGTTCTGGAACAACTTCTTCCTGATGGTTGTGCTGATCTGGATTCAGACGGGTTTTGCTATGGTGATCCTCTCGGCCGCGCTTCGTGGTATTCCCGAAGATACGATTGAGGCTGCGATCATAGACGGTGCGAACCCGTTCCAGATTTTCTTCAAGATTAAAGTTCCTCAAATCATGAACACGATTGTTGTGGTTTGGACGACCATTACCATCGTTGTGCTGAAGGTGTTCGATATCGTGTTCGCGATGACCAACGGTCAGTGGGAGACGCAGGTTCTCGCCAACTACATGTATGACAAACTCTTCCGCTCGAACGACTGGGGCGTAGGGTCGGCCTCTGCCATGATCATCATGCTGCTCGTCACGCCGATCCTCGTTTGGAACGTCTATAATGCTCGCAAGGAGATGCGCTGATGGACAACATCGCAGGCACCAAATCCTCGCTCAATTGGGCGGTCCATATTTCAGTCGTTCTCCTGGTCGTACTGTGGATTTTCCCGACCGTTGGTCTGTTCGTTTCGTCCTTCCGTACGGCGGATCAAATTTCGACCTCTGGTTGGTGGAAAGCTCTCTTCCCGAGCGAGCAGAGCCTGACGTTGCGCGCCGCCGACCCAGATGATTTCGCCGTTCAGCAGGCGGATGGGTCTTGGGTCGTATCGGGCAATCTATTTGACGGCGGGAACGAGGCAGAGATTTCGCGCTGGGGTTCATCTTCGCGTGACATTTCCGCTTATGCCGCGGGTGAGGCTGCTGATCTGGGTGATGGAGAAAGCTTTGCGGTTGAGGCGAACGGGGACTACATTTGGTCCTCTGCGGAACAACCCTCGGGCCGTGGCCAGCGCGTATTTGTGACGGCTGTGACGCCGCCAGAATTTACTCTTGAAAACTATGACACTGTGCTCGGGCAGGGCGTTGTTCAATCGCTCCTCGTTTATGTCGTGGCTGCAGTTATCGTGGGCAGCGTGGCTGGATTTTCCGCCCGTGCACTGCGTCCTGATCACACCCGATCAGCCGTCATCGTGTTTGGCTTTGGTACTCTGATCCTGCTTTCGGTCATTTTTGGCCTAGGCACGGGGCAAGGTGGCGGGCAGGCCAGTGACGACATGGCAAAGGCGTTCTTCAATACGCTTACCGTGACCATCCCCGCAACGATCATTCCGATCACCTTCGCGGCCTTCGCGGCCTATGCTTTGGCATGGATGGATTTCCCTGGTCGAGCGCTTCTGATCGCAGCCATTGTGGGTTTGTTGGTCGTGCCGCTACAGCTCGCGCTGATTCCTCTCCTGCGCCTGCACCTTTCGATTGGGATCGGCAAAGGCTATCTGGGCGTCTGGTTGGCTCACACGGGCTTTGGTATGCCGCTCGCCATCTATTTGCTACGCAACTACATGGCCGGCCTTCCGCGGGACATCATCGAAAACGCTCGTGTAGATGGTGCGACCGATTTCCAGATCTTCACCCGTATTATCCTCCCACTGTCATTCCCTGCGCTCGCATCCTTCGCGATCTTCCAGTTCCTGTGGACATGGAATGACCTTCTCGTGGCGCTTGTGTTCCTAATCGATAGCTCGGGCAACACGACCGTTATGACCCGCCAAATCGTAGAGCTCTTGGGCACGCGCGGCGGGAACTGGGAAATTCTTGCGACGGCAGCCTTTGTGTCGATCTCTGTGCCGCTGATCGTCTTCTTCGCTATGCAAAAATACCTCGTGCGAGGCCTCCTCGCCGGGTCCGTGAAATAAGGACTACTGAAATGAGCAAGGCACCAATTGTGTCTAACACGCAGGACAAAGACTGGTGGCGTGGGGCCGTTATTTACCAGATTTATCCCCGCAGCTATCAAGACAGCAACGGAGATGGCATTGGCGATCTCTTGGGCATCGTTCAGCGTCTACCCTATATCGCGTCGCTCGGCGTTGATGCGATTTGGATTTCGCCTTTCTTTACGTCCCCGATGAAAGACTTCGGTTACGACGTGTCAGACTATTGCGACGTTGATCCGATGTTCGGGTCGCTGGCTGATTTCGATGCGGTGATTGAAACCGCGCATAGCCTCGGCATTCGTGTGATGATCGACCTCGTGTTGTCGCATACGTCGGATGTCCACCCGTGGTTCGTCGAGAGCCGTCAGAGCCGCGATAATGATAAGGCCGATTGGTATGTTTGGTCTGACCCGAAACCAGATGGCACCGCGCCAAACAACTGGTTGTCGATCTTCGGTGGGTCCGCGTGGCAATGGGATGCACGTCGGGAGCAGTATTATCTGCACAACTTCCTTGTGTCGCAGCCCGACCTGAACTTCCACAATCCAAAGGTCCAAGAGGCGCTTTTGGACGTAGGTCGGTTCTGGCTGAACCGTGGCGTTGATGGCTTCCGCCTCGATACCATCAACTTCTACATGCACGATGAGCAGCTTCGCGATAACCCGCCGCTTCCCAAAGAGATGCGGAATGCGACTATTGCGCCATCGGTGAACCCATATAACCACCAAGAGCACCTTTACGATAAGAACCACCCGAAGAACCTTGATTTCCTTCGTAAACTTCGCGCCGTGATGGAGCCTTTTGGCGCCGCTGCGGTAGGTGAAGTCGGTGATGCGCAGCGTGGCCTTGAGATTATGGGTCAATACACTCGTGGCAATGACGTCATGCAGATGTGTTACGCGTTTGAACTGCTGTCTGGTGCACGTCCTTCGGCGCAATATGTGGCTGACGTTATGTCGAAAGTCGATGAAGTGGCCGCAGATGGCTGGGCATGCTGGGCCTACTCGAACCACGACGTTGTGCGTCATGTCACCCGTTGGGGCCTAACACCTGCTGCATCCCGCCTGTTCACAACGATGATGATGTGTCTGCGTGGGTCGGTTTGTATTTATCAGGGCGAAGAACTGGGTCTGCCAGAGGCCGACGTTGCCTTTGAAGACTTGCAAGACCCCTATGGCATCGAATTCTGGCCCGAATTCAAGGGCCGCGACGGATGCCGCACGCCGATGGTTTGGGAACAGGACAACAGCAGCGGTGGCTTCACCAATGGTAAACCGTGGCTTCCGGTGTCTAGCGAACACCTCGGTCTCTCGGTTGAGCCGCAGGAGAAAGATCCGGCTGGCTTGATCCATCACTACCGCAAAGCAATCGCATTCCGTCATGCCCATGAAGCTCTTAAATCTGGCGCGTCAACACCACTGGAAGTGAACGGCGATATCGTCAGCTTTACTCGATCTGCTGGTGACACGACGATCTATTGCGCGTTCAATATGAGTGACACGCCGTCTGATTTGGCAGCCCCGTCTGGGGAATGGTTGCCAATTGGCGGCGAACTGGGGGGTGCTCATGTTGCGCCCGACGGCGTGCTGCATCTGGGGCCTTGGCAGCCCTATATCGCGCTCAAGCGGACCTAAGGGGAGGGGAAACACATGGCCGATCTCAAACTTACGGATGTTGCCAAGGTCTACGGTGGCGGTGTTGAGGTTCTAAAGAACATCAACCTCGACATCAAAGAAGGCGAGTTGATCGTTTTCGTTGGCCCATCTGGCTGCGGGAAATCCACGCTCCTTCGCATGATCGCTGGTCTGGAAAAGATCAGCGGGGGCACGCTGGAAATCGGTGGACAGGTCGTGAATGACATTCCGCCCGCACAGCGCGGGATCGCCATGGTGTTCCAATCCTATGCGCTCTATCCACATATGACAGTGCGCGATAACATGTCTTTTGCGCTGAAAATCGCAAAGAAATCTGCGGAAGAGATTGATGCGGCTGTGAATAAGGCTGCGAAAATCCTTCAGTTGGAACCCTATTTGGATCGTCTGCCCAAGGCTCTTTCTGGTGGTCAACGTCAGCGTGTTGCGATTGGCCGTGCGATTGTTCGTGACCCTCAGGTGTATCTCTTTGACGAACCGCTCTCGAACCTCGATGCGGCGCTGCGCGTTGCCACTCGGATTGAGATCGCACAGATGAAAGAGGCGATGCCTGAATCGACCATGATCTACGTAACCCACGATCAGGTCGAAGCGATGACCCTCGCGTCGCGCATTGTCGTTCTCGCGAACAAAGGGATTGCGCAGGTTGGCACGCCGTTAGAGCTTTATGAGCGGCCAGAGAACGAATTTGTGGCGCAGTTCATTGGTTCTCCTGCCATGAACCTGTTGGCTGGCGAAATCGTGGAAACGGGTGCGCAGACAACGGTAAAACTGGCAACGGGAGGAACGGCTGTTTCTGCGGTGCCGACAAGCACGGCGGATCTGGGCCTAAAGGTGAATATCGGTGTCCGTCCAGAGGACATGGTTCCCTGCGACGACTGCGACGCGATTTACACGGGCAAGGTCGATATTCTCGAAGCTTTGGGCGAGGTCACCTTGCTCTATTTTGAAAAGAACGGCGCCGGTGATCCTGTGATCGGGAAGCTACCGGGCATTCATGCGGATATGCGCGGTCAGACGGTCAGCCTACGGGCGGTGCCAGAAAAGGTTCAAATCTTCCACAACGGAAAATCGCTCTATTACCGCTAAACGAAAAACGGGCCCGTGAGGGCCCGTTTCTTTTGAGAGTGTTCCCAGGTGATTAGCCGCGACGGCGACCACCGCGACGACGACCGTCGCCTTCGGCGCCGGCAGCCGACGGAGGCTTGTTAAAGCGGATCCAGTCACCACCATGTGCGTCATTGTTGGTCAGAAGGTTGGCCGCGCGGATCGCTTCCATCTCTTTACCCGGACGCGATTGGGTCGAACCCAGACCGGTGATCTGGCAGAAGGTTTCGAGATCGATGTCGTCGGGAACGATGATGCCAGCGGCAGCCAGTTCCAGTTTCTTCTCTTCGATCTTCGATGCCGCAACGGGCAGCGCACATGGGTTCATGATTGCCGAGGTCATGCCCGCACCCATTGCCATCGGCAAGAACGCGTTGTTGATGCCGTGACGGTTCGGCAGGCCAAACGAGATGTTCGATGCGCCACAAGTCGTGTTGACGCCCAGCTCTTCACGCAGACGACGGACGAGCGCAAACACTTGGTTCCCAGCAGTAGCCATCGCGCCAATCGGCATAACGAGCGGGTCAACAACGATGTCGTATGCAGGGATACCGAAATCAGCAGCGCGCTGAACGATTTTCTTTGCGACTTCGAAACGAACGTCTGGGTCTTCGGAAATACCGGTGTCGTCGTTCGAAATAGCAACAACAGGAACGTTGTATTTTTTCACGAGCGGTAGAACAAACTCCAGACGCTCTTCTTCACCCGTGACCGAGTTCAAGAGCGGACGACCTTTGGCAGCCTGAAGACCCGCTTCGAGAGCAGCAGGAACCGAAGAGTCGATGCAGATCGGGCAATCGGTCAGGCCTTGAACCAGTTCGATCATTTTGACCATGAGCGGCGGCTCGGTCTCGTTCGGGTTCGGGTTGGAGTTGTAGACAACGCCAGCGTTGATATCGAGGATGTTCGCGCCTGCAGCAACCTGTGCCAGAGCGTCCTTTTCAACGGTCGAGAAATCGCCTGCTTCGAGTTCAGCAGCCAGTTTCTTGCGGCCCGTAGGGTTAATCCGTTCACCAATCACGCAGAACGGCTGGTCAAAGCCGATAATGGCGGTTTTCGATGCGGATTCGACGATAGTGCGGGTCATACTGACTGTCCTTAGGCTTGATTTACGGGGGTGGCAGCGTCGCCACCATTTTTGATTGCCCATTCGGCGTTGGTTTTAATGCCACCGAGCGGGAAGAAGTGAACCTGTTCAATATTGAAATCAGGGTTTGCAGCCTTGTGAGCAGCGAGTTCTTCAAGGATATCATTCGGCTCGTAGGGCAGAACGAGTTTGGTCACATCCATCGCGCGTTTTTGAAGGACGCGCAGCGACGGGCCAACGCCGCAAGCAATCGCGAATTTGATCAGGGTCTGAAGTTTTGCCGGACCAGCGATACCGATGTGGATCGGGATATCAACGCCAGCGGCCTTCAGCGCGTTTGCCCATTCGATAACGGGTTGCGCTTCAAAACAGAACTGGGTCGCCATCGCGATTTTCGCGTCGGTGGTTTCTGAAAATTTCTGTTTCCAACGCAGCGCGTCCATGACGTTTTTGTCCGAACCATCGGGGTCAATGTCGCGGTTGCCTTCAGGGTGACCGGCGACATGCAAACGTTTGAACCCAGCGCGATCAAAGATACCTGTCTCAAGGAGTTGCATTGACGAATGGAATTCGCCGACTGGCTGGTCAACGCCGCCTGCGAGGATGAGGCCTTGATTCACGCCAGCCTCAGAGGAATAGCGGTTCACCCAATCTTCGAGCGTTGCCGCGTCTTTGATGATGCGGGCAGGGAAGTGTGGCATCGGGTCAAAGCCTTCGTCGCGCAGACGGGCCGCAGTTGCCACCATGTCTTCGATCGGAGTGCCATCAATGTGCGCGATGTAGACACGTGTGCCAGCAGGCAGCAGGTCGCGGAAGTTTTCAACCTTCTCAGCAGTGCGTGGCATAACTTCGATCGAGTAACCTTGGAGGAATGCTTCCAGATCGGCAGAAGCCGTGGTTACAGAGTCTTTTTTACGCATAAACGGAAGCAGTGCCATGATGGCCTCCTTAAAAGAGCGGGTGGTCACGCGTGACCTTTGTTTTCGATAAGCGCCCGAAGACGCTCTGGTGTGTATTCGGCATCGAGACGGGCAGCTTCGGCATTTGCGACCTCTGCATCGTCACCTTCGACAGAGTAGGGCTCTGCCTTGCGCCATTCGGAGAGGTAATCGTCAGTTCCCGCCATATCCGCTTTCATCGCGGCGCGGTCGATCGCTTGTTCAAACCGTTCGGGCAACTGCACTTTATGTCCGCGACGACCTTTGCCGACGATGACCTGCGCAGGAATATCGCGCCAGTAAACGATAGTGACATCTGCCATTTGTGATTCCCTGTTCCTCTTAGTGTTCTTCATACGCTCGGCATTTTCCGACACGAGGTCGGTTTTCGACATGCTGCCACTTTCCTGCGACTAGGTTTCGTCCAGAGAGGCTTGCGCGGCGCCGCGCGGGGGCATAGGTTGGAGTTAACTTGAAATGGAGGGCGTATCCTATGACGCCCAAGCGTCCCCGTGGTGCGGGCGCGTTCCCGAAGGCGGTAGAGACCCCCGCGCCTGTAATGCCTGATCCGGCCTCGCTTTATGCTGCGCTGGATTTGGGTACAAATAGCTGTCGCATGCTGATTGCCCAACCAAAGGGTAGTCAGTTTCATGTCATTGACAGCTTTTCGAAGTCGGTCCAGCTGGGCTACGGGCTTGAAAGTTCAGGCCGGCTAGGTCGTGGATCGATGAACCGCACGATTGCGGCGTTGAGGATCTGTAAGCAAAAACTGCAGCGCCATAAGGTCGGCCATATGCGCTTGGTCGCAACAGAGGCTTGCCGTAGGGCTAAGAACGGCAAGCAGTTCATTAATCAGATCAGACGTGAAACGGGTCTTCGGCTCGAGATTATTAGCCCAGAGGAAGAAGCGCGTCTTGCGGTTATATCCTGTGCGCCACTCGTCAGCACCAAAACCGAACAGTTGCTGGTCGTAGATATTGGCGGCGGCTCGACCGAACTTGTTTGGATCGACCTCACGAATGTGCCGCATCGCGAACGCCCCGGTGCGATCATGCGGCTCCACCGTGGATTTGTGCAGGACCCTGGTCCATTTGCTGCGGCTAAGGTCGTTGACTGGATTTCGGTGCCGTTGGGTGTCGCAACCCTGCGCGATCAGTTTGAGGACGTAGAGGACGACGCGGCGCGGTTTGCGTTGATGAGCTGGTTCTTTGAAGAGCAACTGTCGAAATTCAGTCCCTATACTGCAGAACAGACGCGCGAGGGGTTCCAGATCGTTGGCACCAGCGGCACCGTGACAACCGTGGCAGCGAGCCATTTGGGGCTGAAACGCTATGATCGGACCAAGGTCGATGGGCTGCGTATGACCAGCGATCAGATTGACGCTGTCATTCGCGATTATTTGACGCTTGGCCCCGATGGGCGTCGCAATGATCCTCGGATCGGGCGCGACCGTCAGGCCTTGATCATGTCGGGGTCGGCAATCCTTCAGGCCCTTATGCGAATTTGGCCGACGGATCGTCTGTCGGTTGCAGATCGTGGTCTGCGCGAAGGGTTGTTGTACGCACAAATGAGCGCAGACGGCGTGCTTGAGGATACTCCGTTTTAGGGGTAGAGGAACGCTCTGCTAAGATCGGACTGGAAGAATGGCTAAGAAACCCGGGACAAAAAATACCAGCGGACGCGGACAGCGTGACCTTTTCGTTAAGGTGAAAACCGCCCGAGGTCGCAAGACCTCGTCGACCCGTTGGTTACAGCGGCAGTTGAACGATCCTTACGTGAAGCGCGCGCAGGCCGAAGGCTATCGTGGACGTGCTGCGTTCAAAATCCTCGAGCTTGACGACAAATATCGGTTCCTCGTTCCAGGTGCGCGGATTGTGGACCTCGGCTGTGCTCCGGGTGGTTGGATGCAGGTTGCGGTGAAGCGTGTGAACGCTTTGGGTGAAAAGCAAGGCAAACGGATCGGGACCGTATTGGGCGTTGACCTCCAAGAGGTTGAACCACTGGCGGGTGCTGAAATTCACCAGCTCGATTTTCTATCCGACGACGCGGACCTATTGGTCAAAGAATGGCTTGGTGGTGAGGCAGACGTTGTGATGTCTGACATGGCCGCTGCGTCTTCGGGTCACAAACAAACCGACCACCTTCGCATTATCGCGCTGTGTGAAGCGGCAGCTTATTTCGCCTTTGACGTTCTCGCCCCCGGCGGCACCTTTGTTGCCAAAGTCCTCGCGGGTGGGGCGGAAGGTGAATTGATGAAGACACTGAAGAAGAACTTCAAATCGGTCGCGAACATCAAACCGCCATCGTCGCGTGCGGATAGTTCGGAGAAGTTCGTAGTCGCTCGGGGATATAAGGGACGAAATGGCGATCACGACGCCGAGCTGAACGACGAAGAAGAGTAAGGGAAGGGGCCAGACGGCCCCTTTTTCATGTGCGTGGTAGGGTCCAGTTAGGGCGCGGGAAATGGCAGGTGTAGCCATTCGGATGCCGCTCTAGATAATCCTGATGTTCGGGCTCTGCTTCCCAGAAATCACCAACAGGTTCGACTTCGGTCACGACCTTCGCGGGCCAAATACCTGAGGCATCTACATCTGCGATCGTGCGCAGTGCCTCGGCCTTTTGTTCTTCATCGACATAGTAAATCGCCGAACGATACGACATCCCAATGTCGTTGCCCTGACGGTTCTTTGTGGTCGGGTCATGAATTTGGAAAAAGAACTCCAGCAGGGCGCGATAAGTCGTCTTGGCGTCATCAAAGATGATCTCAATCCCTTCGGCATGGGTGCCGTGGTTCCGATAGGTGGCGTTCGGGACATCGCCGCCCGTGTAGCCGACACGGGTGCGCAACACGCCCGTTTGACGGCGGATCAGATCCTGCATCCCCCAAAAACATCCACCTGCAAGGACCGCGCGTTGTTCAGCCATCAGTTTTCCTCCACTTGATCGATGAACGCGCCATATCCTTCGGCTTCCATATCGTCACGATGTATAAAGCGTAACGCCGCGGAATTTATGCAATACCGTAGCCCACCGCGATCACGCGGTCCATCTGGGAACACGTGCCCTAAGTGGCTGTCACCATATTTCGACCGAACCTCGGTGCGGACCATCCCATGCGACACGTCCGTGAGTTCGACAACATTGTCGCTGACAATCGGTTTCACAAATGAAGGCCAGCCGCAGCCTGATTCATATTTTGCGGACGAGGCAAAGAGGGGCTCCCCTGAAACCACGTCGACGTACAGACCTGGCTCCTTATTGCTCAGGTACTTCCCTGTGCCCGGACGTTCAGTGCCGGATTCTTGGGTCACGTAATACTGTTCGGGTTCGAGTGCTTCGATCACCTCGGGTCGGCGTTCATATTGTGTCATGTCACCTCCTAATTTGAAGCTACGATATGGCGTGTCTTGCGTCGAAATCAAAGGAAGGTTGTCAATGTTGTGATCGGTCCTGAAGTGGGCTGACGGAACTGCCGATGGGTGATAATCTAAAGCGGTAAGGTGTGAGGGTGAATTATGTTGAAAGTTGTAGCGGCATCTTTGTTGGTGTTCGTGTCTCTTTCGACCGCAGGTCATGGTCAGGGTAGTGATCGTTCCGTTGACGTTGAATTTGCAGCGGGAACGACAGAGACAATGGTCTCCGATCGGATTGTTGGGCGGGAAATGGTCTTGTACCATCTTGGTGCCGAAGCGGGGCAGGTGATGGATATCTCGCTTCAATCGTCGAATGCGGCCACCTATTTTAACGTCTATGCACCCGGGTCAGTCCCAGGTGATGCGGCACTTGCGGTCAGTAGTTTGACCAGCGACAGCGTGCCAGACCTCAACCAGTTTAGCGCCACCTTGCCAGTTTCGGGTGACTATACGGTTACAGTCTATTTGTACCGAGCAGCCGCGCGACGAGACGAGGTTGCAGAGTATACGTTGGACATATCGATCACGGGTGCGCAGCAGGAGATTGTTCAAAATGACTTTGCTGATGGGTTGATGGGCGGGCCGGATTTTTGGTCTGTTGTCGCGAACAGTGGCTTGAACCTGCGTTCAGTTCCTAGCCAAAGTGCAACCAAGGTGTCGGTCCTGAACGCCGACGATGTCGTTCGAAACTTGGGGTGCCGCATGGCAGAAGCGCAACGCTGGTGTCAGGTTCAAACCGTCACAGAGCCTAGGTTGACCGGATGGGTTGCAGGACGTTTTCTGGCCGAGGCTGCAGAACCCGCACACTAACGCGCCGATGAAACGCGAAACGCGCCCGAATGGGGCGCGTTTTCGTAAGTGGTCGTGTTTTGATTTTTATGGCGGAGAGACAGGGATTCGAACCCTGGGAACCCGTGAAGGCTCAACGGTTTTCGAGACCGCCCCGTTCGACCACTCCGGCACCTCTCCGCGATGAAGGGGCGTTTAATGGGACTTCGAATGGCGTGCAATAGCAATTTCACAAAAATCTTTTGGAAAGAGCGATCAACTGATTGCGATGGGAATTGGAACATTCACGGACGGCCTATATGTAAAGACACAACAGAAGGGTGTCTCATGCGCGCTAAGTCGTTTGTTTTCGTGTCCTGCCTCACGGCGATCACTGGTCCTGCCTTGGCAGAACAGTCACAAAGTGCTGAACGGGCTTTGTTTGAGGCTTTGATGCAGCCCGACGTTATCGCGATTATGTCTGCGGAGGGTATCGATTACGCAGGTCAACTCGCGGACGAAATGCTGATGGGGCATGTAAGTGATCATTGGTCGACAGTGATTTCGCAACTCTATAACCCCGCGCAGATGGAAGACGCCGCGTTTGCAGCCTTTGAACGATCGCTTATCGGGCAAGACGTCGATGCGATGTTGGCGTTTTATTCAACTGACCCCGGTCGCCAATCGGTGCAGCTAGAAGTCGATGCACGCCGAGCGGTGTCTGATCCCGATATTTTGGACGCAGCGACGGCGGCAGCGATTGATGCTCACGGCACCCCACGTTTCGGCCAGATTACCGCTTATATCGACGCCAACGACCTCATCGAGAAAAACATCAGCGCTGCTCTCAACGACAACTATGCGTTCTTATTGGGACTATACGATGGCGGTGCAATGGATGGGCAAACGTCGCCTGAGAGTTTGATATCGGACGTCTGGGCCCAAGAAGCCGAATTGCGGTCCAGCACCTCTGAATGGGTCTATGGTTTCATGAACATGGCCTACCAACCGCTGTCTGATGCGGATTTGGACACGCTGATCGCATTTTCCCAAACAGAGGCAGGGCAGGGCGTGAATAGAGCTCTTTTCGATGCCTATTCGGCCCTCTATGAAGATATCAGCAGGAACCTAGGCCTTCAGGTCGCACAAATGATGATGGTTTCTGAACTCTAGCTTGACTTTCCACAGGGTTCTGAGGATAAGCCCGCATCCGGGGCGGATTCTGCCCTGGTTTTTGATTCAATACAGCCCAAATCAGGGCGCGCAGTTCACGGGCGGCATAGCCACCAACACGTAAGTGGCCCCAGCGACGCGGTAGATGAAGGAAGATACTATGTTTGCGGTTCTCAAAACCGGCGGCAAGCAGTACAAAGTTGCTTCGGGCGACGTTCTGCGTGTCGAAAAACTGGCAGCCGATGCAGGCGAAAAAATCCAGTTCAACGAAATTCTGATGGTTGGTTCGACTGTTGGCGCTCCGTTCGTGGCAGGCGCTGCTGTTCAGGCAGAAGTCATCGACCAGATCAAAGGCGACAAGGTTATCAACTTTGTTAAGCGTCGTCGTAAGCACTCGTCGAAGCGTACCGTTGGTCACCGTCAGCAACTGACACTCGTTCGCATCACCGACATCCTTGAGTCGGGTGCAGACAAATCGGGCGTCAAAGCTGCAATCGGTGCTGGTTCTGCTCCGAAAGCTGCGGCACCTGCTGCTGCTCCGAAAGCTGCAAAGGCTGCTCCGGTTGCCGCTGCTGCTGGCGCAGACGACCTGACCGCAATCACCGGCGTTGGTCCGGCTGCTGCTAAGAAACTGAACGAAGCTGGTATCACCACCTACGCTCAGCTGGCTGCTGTTGACGCTGCATCGTTCGAGGCTGTTAAAGTGAAACCCGAGTGGGTTGAGCAAGCCAAAGAACTGGCTAAGTAATTTAGGCATAGGAGAGACACATGGCACACAAAAAAGCAGGCGGTTCCTCCCGTAACGGTCGCGACTCCGCGGGTCGTCGCCTTGGTGTAAAAAAATTCGGTGGTGAAGTTGTCGTAGCAGGCAACATCATCGTTCGTCAGCGCGGCACTAAAATGTGGGCTGGCGAAGGCGTTGGTATGGGCAAAGACCATACACTGTTTGCAACTGCGAACGGCAACGTGAAGTTCTACACCGGTCTTAAAGGCCGCACCTTTGTAAAGGTTCTCCCAGTGGCGGAGGCCGCTGAGTAAACCGATACCTTAAAGGTTTGATATTTAGGGGGATCGGGTTTTCCGGTCCCCCTTTATTATTTTGTGATTGTTATTAAGTCATTGTTGGGGTGCGGAAGAGGAGCCAAAACCCGACTCGGTTTCTAGGAGGAAGCCAACGATGTTAGATCAAGTGACACCACAGCCCACCATTCAGGCTGACCGTTTCGTTTTGCGCCCGCTGCGCAAATCGGATGCTGGTTTGATCAGCATGTATGCAGCGGATGATCGTGTCGCGCGTGGAACGCGGTCGATTCCTCATCCTTTGCCACCCGGCACGACTGAGGGGTTCATTGACCGTTCAACCAAAGCTGATCGCACCGAAGACGTGTGGGTCATTGATGGTAAGGCGACCGATCTGGGCGAAATGCTCGGCATTGTGAGCCTCGAACGTATGGACCGTGGACAGAGCGAGATCTTCTTTTGGGTCGCGCCTGCGTTTTGGGGCACGGGCATCGCGTCTGGCGCTGTCAAAGCCCTGATCGAAGCGAACCCCCATGATGCCAAAACGCTCTTTGCGGAAGTGTTCCAAGATAACCTTGGCTCTGCACGTGTTCTGACGAATTGCGGTTTCACCTACCTTGGTGACGCCGAAGCCTATTCTGTCGCTCGCAAGTCAACTGTGCCCACTTGGACCTATACGCTTAAAATCAACAGCTAAAGGGGGCGGCTTTCGGGCTCCCTCTTGAGCAATGAGGCGTGATCGCATAAGCGAGACGCTGTAAAACCTGAAAGCCGTTCCGATGAAATTCCTCGACCTTGCCAAAGTTAATATTCGCTCCGGTAGTGGGGGGAATGGCGCCGTGTCGTTCCGCCGTGAAAAGTTCATCGAATACGGTGGCCCTGACGGTGGTGACGGTGGTCGTGGTGGTGACGTGATCGCCGAAGCGGTCGAGGGGCTGAACACCCTAATCGATTTCCGCTACCAGCAGCACTTCTTTGCGCAAAACGGCACGCCGGGTATGGGGCGCGCACGCACTGGTCCGTCGGGTGACGATATTATTCTGCGCGTTCCCGTCGGAACCGAGATCATTGATGAAGACGAAGAAACCCTGATCGCAGACATGACCGAAGTCGGTCAGCGCGTGATCCTTGCCAAAGGTGGCAATGGTGGTTTCGGCAACCTTCACTTCAAATCCGCCACGAACCAAGCGCCGCGCTCTGCGAACCCTGGTCTTGCTGGCATCGAACGTACCATTTGGCTTCGGCTCAAGCTCATCGCGGACGCGGGTCTTGTTGGCTTGCCGAACGCGGGTAAATCGACCTTCCTCGCTGCGACCTCGAACGCGCGTCCGAAAATCGCTGACTATCCATTCACCACGCTGGTTCCGAACCTTGGTGTTGTGGGTGTTGATGGTCATGAATTCGTTGTCGCTGACATTCCGGGTCTGATTGAGGGCGCGTCCGAGGGGCGTGGTCTGGGCGATATGTTCCTTGGCCACGTCGAACGTTGCGCTGTTCTCTTGCACCTCATTGACGGTTCATCGGGCGATCCGATCAAGGATTACGAGATCATCGTCGAGGAACTCGAAGCGTATGGCGGCGATCTTGCTGATAAGCCGCGTGTCACCGTTCTGAACAAAGTCGATACGCTCGACGAGGAAGAACGCCAGTTCATCAAAGAAGAGCTGGAACAAGTGACCGGTGAGCCTGTCATGCTGATGTCGGGTGTTTCGAACGAAGGCGTTCAAGACGTTCTGCGCGCCCTGCGTCGTGAGATTGACGACCGCAATGCCGAAGAGTTTGATGCTAGTCAGGAGGATGAACCGTGGCGACCTTAAGCAGCGCAAAACGCGTTGTTGTCAAAATTGGTTCGGCGCTACTCGTTGATCGGGATAGCGGTTCGCTGAAATCTGATTGGCTACGGTCCCTGGCAACTGATGTCGCGTGGCTCCGTCATTCTGGCATTGATGTTGTGCTGGTGTCTTCTGGTTCTATCGCGCTTGGCCGCGAGGTTCTCGGTCTGCCGCGTGGCCCGCTTCCATTGGAACAGAGCCAAGCCGCGGCAGCCGTTGGTCAGATCAAACTCGCCCGAGCCTATGAAGAAGTGCTGGCGCCCCACGGTATTCATACGGGGCAGGTGCTCGTCACGCTTGAGGATAGCACGGACCGTCGCCGTTATCTGAATACGCGTGCCACGATGGAAACCCTGATTTCATTGGGTGTGACGCCAATCGTAAACGAAAACGATACCATTGCGACAGATGAAATTCGTTATGGTGACAACGACCGTTTGGCGGCTCAAGTTGCCGTGACCTGTGGCGCGGATCAGTTGATCCTACTGTCGGATGTGGATGGTTTCTACAACGGCAACCCGAACCTCGATCCAGCGGCAACGCGTTACGATGTCATCGACCGCATCACGCCCGAGATTGAGGCGATGGCAGGTGATGGTGTGTCTGGACTATCTAAGGGCGGCATGATCACCAAACTCCTTGCCGCTCGGATGGCGACCGAGGCAGGCTGTGCGATGGCGATTACGCTTGGCTCACGGATGAACCCATTGCGTGCGCTTGAGGATGGCGCGACGGTGACGTGGTTTACCGCGCATGACGACCCTCAGGCGGCCCGCAAACGCTGGATTGCCGCGATGAAGCCCAAAGGCGAACTCGTTGTGGATGCTGGGGCCGAAACAGCGTTGTCCGCTGGGAAAAGTCTTTTGCCTGCTGGCGTTAGAGCTGTGCGCGGCACCTTTGGCCGCGGTGAACCCGTCGCGATTGTGACAGACGCAGGTAAGGCAATCGGCATTGGCCTCACGCGATACACAAGCGCAGAAGCGCTCCAGATCATTGGTCGGCGTAGCGCCGATATAGAAGAAATTTTAGGATATAAGGGCCGCGCAGCTCTCGTTCATCGGGACGATATGGTGGTTCAATAAAGGGACGTAAGGCTATGACAGATATCGTAAACATTGCAGAAATGATGGCCGATATCGGTAAGCGTGCCCGCGCCGCCAGTGCGGAACTTGGTCACGCGTCAGCGGAACGTAAGCACGCTGCATTGATCGGTGCGGCCTATGCCGTTTGGGACAATCGCGCAAAGATCATTGATGCGAACGCCAAGGACCTCGATTACGGTCGCGAAAAAGGGCTGAGCCCTGCGATGATGGACCGCCTGATGCTGAACGAAGATCGCATTCGTGGTATCGTTGACGGGCTTCGTTCGGTTGCGGAGCAGGCGGATCCCGTGGGTGCCGTTCTTGCCGACTGGGACCAGCCCAATGGCCTTCATATCAAACGTGTCCGTACGCCGCTGGGTGTGATTGGCGTCATCTATGAAAGCCGTCCGAACGTGACCGCCGATGCGGGTGCGCTTTGTTTGAAATCAGGCAATGCGGTGATTTTGCGCGGCGGGTCCGAGAGTTTCCATTCTTCGCGCGCCATTCACGAATGTCTGGTTGCGGGCCTGAAGGCCGCGAACCTGCCCGAAGATGCAATCCAATTAATCCCGACCCGCGACCGTGAGGCCGTGGCTGCAATGTTGCGAGCTGTCGACTATATCGACGTGATCGTCCCGCGTGGTGGCAAGGGCCTTGTTGGTCTGGTCCAGCGCGAGGCCCGCGTGCCTGTCTTTGCCCACCTCGAAGGCATCGTGCACATCTACATCGACAAAGCTGCCGATCCCGAAAAGGCGCTTCGCGTTGTACTCAATGCGAAAACCCGCCGTACTGGGATTTGTGGTGCTGCGGAATGTCTCCTGATTCACAAAGATGTCGCGGCGACCTTGGGCGCTGATCTGATCAAAGCGTTGATGGACAAAGGTGTTCGTGTGCATGCGGGCGGGGGGCTATCGGGCACCGATATTGCGACTGATGATGATTGGGGCCGTGAATACCTCGACATGGATATTGCGGCGAAGGTAGTCGACGACGTTGACGGCGCGATTGCGCATATTCGCCAATACGGGTCGAACCACACCGATTGCATCATAACCGAGGATTCGGCCGCCGTGGCGCGGTTCTTTGAACGGCTCGACAGCGCGATCTTGATGCACAACTCGTCGACGCAATTCGCCGACGGTGGCGAATTCGGGATGGGTGCAGAGATCGGCATCGCAACAGGCAAAATGCACGCGCGTGGACCTGTGGGGGCCGAGCAGCTGACCAGCTTTAAATACCTCGTGACCTCGGATGGAGCGGTTCGCGGTTAAACTGCGACCGTTAGCTCAGTGTCTGTTGCCGTATAGATGACGGTGCGGTTCAAGCTTTGCGCGACGCGGGGCAAGAGCGCGAACTGCACCTGAGCGGCAGAGAGGGATTTGCCCTCGAACGACCAGAGGGCAGGGTCAATTGCGATTTTGCGCCCCTTGCCGTTAATGTCGAACCCTGAAACCGTTTGCCTGAATACGATTTCAGCGCCCAGTGGCGTTGCAGTCTCAATGCAGAGCGCGGCGAGGATCAACAAACGCACCTCACCACGGTTCAGATCTTGGGCAATTTGCCAATCAAAGCTTAATCGACCTGATTTCGAGACATCGTTCAGCAGGGTGACAACCTCTGATCCTGATATCGTTTGCGCGCAATCAGATGGACCAAACGCGAGGCGGAACAGCTTTACCCGCGCCATAGCGGCTGCGACACTGTCTGCAATCAACGCCATTTCCGGCGTTTGCGCCGCGCCTGATAGTTCGAGGAGTTCCACCCCGTTGCTGATTGCGCTAAGGGGGTTCACAAGATCATGGCAAATGCGCGATCCGATCAATGCGGCGATGTCTGTGTCGTTGGTCATTGCGGTCCGAAAGGTAAAAGATGGATTTGAATTCAGTATTGGAGCCAGGAATGCTTGTGCGTCATCCTGGGCAGCCGGATTGGGGCGTTGGGCAAGTGCAGTCCAATATCGCTGGCCGCGTGACAGTAAACTTCCCCGACCAAGGAAAAGTGGTGATCGATGGCAACCGCGTCATGTTGATGTTGGTCTCCGTTGATCCGAATTAATTCTGGGATATGCGGCAAAGGTTAACAGAAGGTAACCATGCCGCCGCCCTTGATTATGCGGCAACAAACCGCCTAAAAGTCGTGCACCCTGACCTAACCGTAAACGCAGCCATGACCGCAACCACTGATTGTTTGACTGTTCGGCTGGCCCAGACCGAAGACGACGTTCGCGCGGCACAACATCTGCGCTATCGCGTCTTTGTCGAAGAGCTCGGCGCAACAGGTCCGATGGTGGATCATGAGGCAAAGATTGAAGCGGATCACTACGATCCTTTTGTCGATCACCTACTGCTTATCGATGTAAATAAGACTGGCCACGAACGTGTTGTTGGCGTCTATCGTTTGCTGCGCTCTGACATGGCAGATGCAGCGGGCGGGTTCTATTCGCGAAGCGAATATGACCTCACGCCCTTGATTGCCTCGGGTCGAAAACTGTTAGAGCTTGGTAGGTCGTGCCTTGCCGCAGACTATCGCGGCGGGCAGGGCATGATGCTGATGTGGAATGCGCTGTCCGACTATGTGGTCGAGCATGGGATTGAGGTTCTCTTTGGCGTTGCGTCGTTTCATGGAACTGACATTGAACGCCTTGCGCCCGCTTTATCGCTGCTTGCCGATCGCCACATGGCGCCCGAAGGTCTGCGTGTGCGGTCGCAAGTTTATCAGCGGATGACTCTCATTGAGCCGTCACAGATCGACCGCGTGTCCGCCATGCGTGACGTGCCTCCGCTCATCAAAGCCTACCTCAAGATCGGCGGATTTGTCGGGGATGGGGCTTTTGTCGATCATGCGTTTAACACGACAGATGTTTGCCTGATCCTCGATACCGAACGGCTCAATGCATCGCAAAAGGCGCTCTATGATCGGGGTGCACGTCGATGATTACAAATTGGTCGCCCGAGCTACCGCCACCCGATATCAAAATCACACCGCTAGGCTGGCTGAGATTTGCGGTGAAGGCCCCAATGATTGGCATCTTGGTCTTTGGCGGACTCTTGGTGCTGTTGTTGGTGCGTTTGGTCGAACGTCCGCTCTGCGGCATGGATCGTCCTGTCACGCCGTATATTACACTCTTTGTTTGCCGAAACACGCTTCGCCTTATCGGAATTGACTATCGCGTTATCGGCGAACCGATGAAAGGACCGGGCGCCGTGGTCGCGAACCACGTGAGTTGGATGGATATTTTCATCCTCAATGCTCGCAAGCGCATCTACTTCGTCTCCAAAGCCGAGGTTGCGAAATGGCCGGGCATTGGGTGGCTCGCACGTGCAACCGGCACTGTATTTATACGTCGTGATCGCAAAGATGCCAAAGCGCAGATCATGCAGTTCCAAGAGCGGATGTCGCACGGGCACAAATTGTTGTTCTTTCCAGAAGGGACGTCGACGGATGGGCGCGTTCTATTGCCGTTCAAGCCGACACTCTTCGCGGCATTCCTTGCTGACGAAATGCGTGAAACGCTTTCAATCCAGCCCGTGACGATGGTTTATCGCGCCGCGGAAGGTGCGGATATTCGTCAATATGGCTGGTGGGGAAACATGGATTTCGGACAGCATTTTCTAGCCGTGCTGACCGCCCCAAAGCAAGGGTCGGTCACTGTGGTTTACCATGAGCCTGTAAAGGTCTCGGATTACTCAGACCGCAAAGCTCTCGCACGCGATCTAGAAGCCACCGTTCGCAAACCCTTGGCCGAGGCAGGTGTCCTCGACGCGTGATTGTTAGGACATCGCCGCGACGAGAGTGCGTAACGCTGCAACAGGATCGTCGTTGGTCCAAATTTCATCACCAATACCAAAGAAATCGGTGTAGGGCGTCAGTTGGCGGATCAAATCAACGTCGAGAGAGCCTTCGGCGACCACGGGCACTTCGATCATTTGAGACCACCACTGGAACAGGTCGAGCGGTGCGGTTTCGCCAGAGAACAACGGGCTGTTTCCAACGGGGCCAAAGCTGACGTAATCGGCGCCGAGTTCACCCGCCGTCATTCCGTCATGGCTGCTGTTGCCGCAAAATGCGCCGATGATCGAATCTTCGCCTAGTTCTTTGCGCATCTTTTTGACCGACCGCGCGGAATCCGTCAGGTGCACACCATCCAGGCCGAGCCGTTCAACCAGCATCATATGCGTGTCGATCACCAGAGCGACGTCACGTTCCATCGTGACAGAGCGCAGGGCGTCCGCAGCACGAGCAATGCGGTCCTCATCGCGGGTGGCGAGGGTCAGACGCACGCAGGCGATTTCTTGGGCGTCAAGTACGGAGCCAAGGATGTCAGGATAAGTCGACAGTTCAAAATCGGTCGGTGTGATGAGGTAAAGCTGCGGAAGGTCGGCTGCGTCGGTCATCGTGGTCCCCAATTCTGTCCCGTTAACATCGGTTTGTGGTCATATAACGATGCTTTTGCGCCTTAGGAAGAGGGTGCTTTGGCTTGTCTCGAGGAGCGGGCTTGCGTATCAGGCGCAGGAAACCTGAAAGGATGATCCCGATGCCCACTGGCCAGCCTCAGCCCGCCTTTGTTTTGATCCGCCCACAGATGGGTGAAAATATCGGTGCTGCAGCACGGGGGATGTGGAACTTTGGGCTGGACCTGATGCGTCTCACAACACCACGTGATGGTTGGCCGAACCCGAATGCGGTCGCGATGGCATCTGGGGCAGGGCGTCTGTTGGATGAGGCGCAGGTGTATGAAACCACCGCTCAGGCCGTTGAGGATTGCACATTCGTTTATGCCACGACCGCACGTCCGCGTGGTTTGACCAAACCCGTCATGTCGCCAGAGGCCGCGATGCAGGACGCCGCTAAACGGATCAACGAAGGCCAGAAGGTCGCTGTGATGTTCGGGCCTGAACGGGCAGGGATGGAGAACGAAGATATCGCTCTCGCCAACGCGATCATCAACGTCCCCGTGAATCCGGAGTTTTCGTCGCTGAACCTCGCGCAATGTGTTCTGCTTGTTGGGTACGAATGGCGTCGTGCATCAACGGCGGTTGTTCACGAACGGCTCGATAACCCGAACGAATGGGCGACCCAGCTTGAGGTTGAAAAGCTGGCTGAGAATTACGAGACGCACCTCGAACAGGCTGGGTTCTTTTTCCCAGAGGACAAAGCACCCCATATGAAAACCAATCTGCGCAACCTGTGGAGCCGTATGCCGCTCACCCGTCCTGATGTGCAGATCCTACATGGCATCATGCGTCAGATGGTCCGCTGGAAGGACCGCGGCTAGCCCTTGCCGTGATGCCTCCTGCGACTTAGGTTCCCCGCAACATCGAAGGAGGCCGGCATGGCGCAAACACCGCGCAAATTGTTCGAGGACGTGGGCGAAGCCCCGAAACAGACCGCAGCACCGGGACAGATCGACGCCAAACGGCGCGGCGCACGCGGTGCTATTCGCATCTGGCTCATGGTTATTTTCGCGCTTGTTGCGTCGATGATCGTAGTCGGCGGCCTTACGCGCCTGACCGACAGCGGGTTGTCGATCACGGAATGGAACCCCGTTATGGGGGCGATCCCGCCGCTGAACGATGCCGATTGGGCCGTCGAATTTGAAAAATATCAAACGAGCCCCGAATACCTCCTGCAGAACAAGGGTATGAGCCTAAGCGAGTTCCAATTCATCTATTGGTGGGAATGGGGTCACCGTCAGTTGGGGCGCTTTATCGGTCTTGTTTGGGCGCTCGGTTTCTTTGGCTTCATGCTGACAAAGAACATCCCAACAGGCTGGACAGGTCGTCTGTTCCTCTTGGGCGTGCTTGGCGGACTTCAAGGCGCGATTGGCTGGTGGATGGTTCATTCGGGATTGGACCAAACAGCCCAAGAAATTGGCCGTACAGATGTGGCGTCCTATCGCCTCGCAACGCACCTTGGCCTTGCTTTTGTGATCCTTGGTTTCACTGCTTGGTTTACGTTCCAGATGGGCCGCACTGAGGCTGATTTGATGCAGGCGCGTCGGTCGGCAAATGCCAAACTGTTTGGTATGGGCACAGGGCTGATGCATTTCGCATTCCTACAAATCATCCTCGGCGCGTTGGTTGCCGGTATTGATGCAGGTCGCGCCTTTCCAACGTGGCCACTGATGGGCGATGGGTTCCTGCCGCCTGATCCGTTCCAACTTACCCCGATGTGGCGGAACTTCTTTGAGGACGCGGGCCTTGTGCAGTTCATCCACCGCATGTCGGGTTATCTCTTGTTCATCTATGGTATCGTGGTTTGGCTGCGTGCACGCAAATCGCCGAATGGCAAAACGCGCTTTGCCTACAACGCTGTAATGGCGATGATGGTGGTGCAGATGGTTCTGGGCATCATGACCGTGCTGTATCAAGCCCAACTCCACGTCGCGATCACCCACCAGATCGGTGCAATCGTTCTTTGGGTGCTGATCCTGCGTGGCCGCTATCTGGCGCGTTACCCGCTAGCCCAATCCATTCGTGAGGCGTGATATGACTGCTTATGATGATTTGATCGCCTTTGATCGCGAAACCCAAGCTCTCGCGCAAATCGCGGGGCGTTTGGGATGGGATCAGGAAACGATGATGCCGCGTGGATCGGCTGATCAGCGTGGCGAAGAATTTGCCGCGATTGAAGGTGTCCTGCACGCGCGTCGCACGGATCCTCGGGTCGGTGAATGGCTGGCAACGGCAGAAGCCAAGGATGAAGTGGCAACCGCCATGTTACGCCAAATCCGTCGTAGCTATGACCGAGCGATGAAAGTGCCTGCGAAACTCGCCGCTGAAATCGCAAAGGTCACGTCGAAATCTCAAGGCATCTGGGCCGAGGCGCGGTCGAACAATGACTTTGCCGCCTTCACTCCGACCTTCAAGGAGGTGCTGCGCCTGAAACGCGAAGAAGGTGCAGCGCTCGCCAATGGTGGCGATATCTATGACGCGATGCTGGACGACTACGAACCGGGTGCGAAAGCTGCGGATCTGGTCGCAATGTTCGATGCGATGCGTCCGCGGCTCGTCGCATTACGCGAGGCCGTTCTGGCAAAACCGCAGCCAGCTGGCGTTACGGGCACCTTTGATGAAGCCTCGCAGCTGAAACTGTCGACGCTCCTCGCGGAAACCTTTGGTTACGACACGTCCCGTGGTCGTATCGATAAGGCGGTGCATCCGTTCAGCTCTGGCTCGGGCAACGACGTGCGGATCACGACCCGCACGGCTGCTGACGATCCGTTTAACTGCTTCTATTCGACCATCCACGAAGTCGGTCACGCCTGTTACGAGCAGAACATTGATCAGGCCTACCTTCTGTCCCCGCTGGGCGGTGGTGTGTCGATGGGCGTCCACGAAAGTCAGAGCCGTATCTACGAGAACCAACTGGGTCGCAGCCGTGCGTTCACGGGGTGGCTCTTTGGTAAAATGCGCGATGCATTCGGTGATTTTGGGATCGCAGATGAGGGCGCATTTTACGCCGCCGTGAACCGCGTGAACCGTGGCTACATCCGCACAGAAGCGGACGAATTGCAGTACAATCTGCATGTCCTTTTGCGGTTTGACCTCGAACGTGCATTGATCAGCGGTGACCTAGAGATCGACGATCTAGAGGCCGCATGGAACGACCGCTTTGAGGCGGACTTTGGATACGCGGTCGATAAGGCATCGAATGGCGTTCTTCAGGACGTGCATTGGCCTGTTGGACTGTTTGGCTATTTCCCGACCTATTCGCTGGGCAACGTCTATGCGGGCAACCTGCATGCAGCGTTGCGCAAGGCTGTTCTAAACCTTGATGATGATCTGTCACGGGGCGATTTGGCGGCGGCGACGGGGTGGTTGCGTGACAATCTGCAACAGCATGGTGGCCTCTATGAACCGCGCGACACTATCCGCCGTGCGATTGGAGCAGAGCCAACAGAGGCTCCGCTCCTTGATTATCTCGAAGCTAAATTCTCAGACCTGTATCAGCTTTGATCCCAGTCCGGTTTGCGTTTCTCGATAAAGGCCGTGATGCCCTCATCGGTGTCACGGTCTAACATATTGCGGACCATGACATCGCCCGCAAAGGCATAGGCCTCTGCGGTGGTCATCTGAGCTTGATCGTAGAACGCACGTTTGCCGATCTGAACCGCGCTCGCCAATTTCGACGCGATGGTATTCGCCAGTTCATCAACCGCCGCATCAAGGTCGTCATGCGGAACGGCGCGATTGATCAAACCGAATTCAACGGCTTCGTCACAGTTGATGAATTTACCAGTGGTGAGCATCTCGAATGCTTGCTTGCGATGAACATTGCGGGTGAGGGCGACCATCGGGGTCGAACAAAACAATCCGATGTTCACGCCATTCACGCCAAAACGGGTGCCTTCGGCAGCAACGGCAAGGTCGCAGGTCGCAACCAGCTGACAGCCTGCAGCGGTCGCGATGCCGTGCGGTTTGGCGATCACAGGCTGTGGGATCTGCTGGATGGTCAACATGAGTTTCGTGCAGCGTTCAAAGAGATCCTTGAAATAAGCTGCACCGCCGTCCGCAGCAGCGCGACCCGCTTGCATCTGTTTTAGATCATGCCCCGCGCAAAACGCTTTACCCGCACCGCCTAGTGTGATGACGCGAATGGAACGGTCCATCGCGACCTCGTCCAGCGTTGATTGCAGTTCCGCCAGCATCTCGTCTGAGAGCGCGTTGAGCTTTTCTGGTGCATTCATCGTAAGATGCAGAACTGCACCTGTGACGCTACGTTCTAGCAAGGCCATCTTGTTTCCTCCTCTTCCCTGCGTTCACCTTAGGGCAGACGAGCGAGGGAGGAAACTATGCCGTTGGCCATGGACAAAGACGCATTGACGCAGTTCTTAGCGTCGGATTTTTCCCAAGTCGATGGAATGTTTACCATCGAATCCGTTGATGAAATGGAAGCCGTCATTCGTCTGAACGTTCGCGAAGAACACTTGCGTCCAGGTGGCACTGTCTCTGGCCCGTCGATGTTCGCACTCGCAGATGTGTCGGTCTATTTGGCGATCCTCGCTATGATCGGACCAAAGGCACTATCCGTCACTACAAATTGCAGCATTGATTTCATGCGCAAACCCGAAGCGGGTCGTGATCTACTGTGCCATGTTCGGCTTTTGAAATTGGGCCGTGTGTTGGCTGTGGGCGACTGTTTGTTGTTTTCGGAAGGTAGCGATCAGGCCGTCGCGCGCGCCTCGCTGACCTACTCTATTCCGCCGAAATAAAAAGGGGCGGGGAAGTCCCCGCCCAGGTACAGGAAGAGCCGGGGATTAGGCCCTCCAAAAGTATTTTGTTGCCTCAAGCTTTGCCTGTTCACGGGTGAGGCCGATATCGAACAGAACATGTTCAGGCAGATCGCGTAGATGTTGACGGGTTTGGCGTCGCATCGACCACGTCTCTACCTTGACCGCGATGGTCACCAGCGCACGTGCCGCAAGGGACGTGGGCGCAGGAATGATCATCGTGTTCAGCGGGAGGTGGTGGGATACCAGTGTCATCATCTTTCTCTTTATTTGTATTGATACAATGTGGCATTGTGCCATATATAATCGATACAAAACCACGCTATGCCTGTCGAGGAATACATTGTGACCGATACAATTTGGTTACCCGATTTAACACAGGCCGACGGCCCGAAATATCGCGCAATCGAGGTCGCCATTCGTCAAGCAGTTCGGGGTGGTACGCTGAAATGTGGTGATAAATTGCCGCCTGTCCGTGACTTGGCGTGGCAGGCCAAGGCGACTCCTGGGACTGTGGCGCGGGCCTATAAGAACCTTGTTGATGCGGGGTTCCTCGATGCTGCGGTAGGACGGGGGACATTTGTACCAGAGCAGAAAGTGGTACAATTCGAAGAAGTCACCGATATGGGCGCGACACTCCTTAGTCCGCGACTTCCTGACCTGGGCCAGACGGACCTTATTCGGGATGGGTTTCACCGATACGCTGATACAGCTGCCTCTGAATTGTTGCTGCGGTATCCCGTGCGTCAGAACCATCGGGACGCGCATGTGGCATTTTATGACGCGAGCAAGGATTTTCCGATTGGCAAATTCTCACCGGACAACGTGGTGATCACCCATGGTGGTCAGCATTCGATCGTCATGATTTTCCAAACGGTACTCAAAGGATCGTCGCCCGTCGTTATGGTCGATGAACTGACCTACGCTGGGTTCCGTCGCGCAGCCGAACTGTGCCGCGCACCCACCGTTTCGGTCGAATGGGACGAGGAGGGGCCTCGGCTCGATAAATTCGAACGGCTGGTGATTGACCATGGCGTTCAGATTTACGCGACCTGCTCTGATGTGATGAACCCAACCGCCATGACGACCTCATTTAAACGTCGTCAAGAGATCGCCGAGATGTGCCGGCGCTATGGCGTGCACATCATCGACGACGACAGCTATCGGAATGGTCCATTCATCGGGCCGAGCTATCGGCAATATGTGCCCGAACTGGCATGGTATACGACCTCGCCCTCAAAATCGATCTCTGCCGCGCTGCGGATCGGATTTGTTGTGCCGCCAGAAGGGCATCTGAACGCGTTTATCCGCTCGGTCACGTTTAACTCCTTCGGAGTACCGACAGCGATTACGTCTGTTTATGCTTACGTCCAGAACCACCCTGAATTGCCTGCGATTTTGAAATCGACACGCGCACACATGGCAGACCGAATGCGAATGGCGCTGAATGTCCTCGGTGGATATAAAGTGCGATGGCAAGAGAATGTTCCATTCATTTGGCTCGAACTCCCTGATGGGTGGCGAAGCGGTGAATTCTGTCGAAGCTCTGAGGCGCAGGGGATCTTTCTGAAATCCGCCGAAGAATTTGGGCCGCGCGACGGGCGACGGGTTCAAGCGGTACGTATTGCCCTGAACGGAGGAATCGCTATCGAACGGTTTGAGACGGCCTTGCGAGGGCTCAGAGACCTTTTGGACCATCCGCCCGAGAGAATTACGGTCTAAATCGTGGGGTAAAATAATACCTTAATTTTAAGTTACTGATTTATATGTATTATTTCGTGTAAATTGCTGTTGACTGGATTTTCGCGGCCTATATAACCCGCCCATCCGAATGAACGGGGCCGTAATGCCCCCAACCAGCAATGGTGTAATATGAAAACCTTCTCTGCTACTCCGGCAGATATCGATAAAAAATGGATCCTGATCGACGCTGAAGGCGTTGTTCTGGGCCGTCTTGCTTCGATCATCGCCATGCGCTTGCGCGGTAAGCACAAGCCGTCCTTCACCCCCCACATGGACATGGGTGACAATGTGATCGTTATCAACGCTGACAAAGTTCAGCTGACTGGTAACAAGCGCGAAAAGCCGAACTACTGGCACACTGGCCACCCGGGCGGCATCAAGTCCCGCACCACTGGTCAGATCCTTGAGGGTGCACACCCCGAGCGCGTCGTCATGCAAGCTGTTAAGCGCATGCTGCCGGGCAACCGTCTGTCGCGCAAGCAAATGACCCACCTGCGCGTCTTCGCTGGTGCCGAACACGGCATGGAAGCTCAGAAGCCTGAAGTTCTCGACGTTAAGTCGATGAACAAGAAAAACACGAGGGTCTAATCGATGGCCGATCAAATCAACTCGCTCGAAGATCTCGCAGCAGCCGCTGGCTCCGCTGTAGAAGTAGACGCACCGCGTGAACCTGTTCGTGATGAACTGGGCCGTTCCTACGCAACCGGCAAGCGTAAAGACGCTGTCGCTCGCGTTTGGGTTAAACCGGGTTCCGGCAAAGTGATCGTAAACGGCAAAGAAATGGCTGTTTACTTCGCACGTCCGGTTCTTCAGCTGATCCTGCGTCAGCCGTTCCAGATCGCTGGCGTTGAAGGTCAGTTCGACGTAATGGCTACCGTTAAAGGTGGCGGCCTGACTGGTCAGGCTGGCGCTGTTAAGCACGGTATCTCCAAAGCTCTCCAGCTTTACGATCCGTCGCTCCGTGGTGCCCTGAAAGCTGCTGGCTTCCTGACCCGCGACAGCCGCGTTGTTGAACGTAAGAAATACGGTAAGCGCAAAGCTCGTCGTTCGTTCCAGTTCTCCAAGCGTTAATTCGTTTCCTGCGACTTACGGAAAAGGGCACCTTCGGGTGCCCTTTTTCATTTATTTTAGCTGTCAGGCGGTAACAAACCCAACCCGCGCAAATAGACCCCAATGCCCGTTTCGAGCAGATCCTCAGGCGGGAAGGGTGATTTAGTGCCTGGGGACCCCCGCGCGAACAGTTCGACAACGCCGTGGCTCATGGCCCAGATGTGCGCACTGAACATTTGGGGTGGTGGGCGGCGATCCGCAGGGATGTGTTGACTTAGGTCTTCGGCGGCTTTTTCCATGACACCTAGCGCACGTTTAGACGCTGCAGCGAGCGCTGGATCGCGCTGGATCGATACTCCGCTTTCGAACATCGCGATGTAATGACCAGGGAACTTCCGCGCAAAGGCGAGGTAGGCACGGCCCGTCGTTTCAAACGCAGCCAAAGCGGTGGGCTGACCTTTGTTATAGGCATGCTCCATCAGGTCGCCGAAAATCTCATACCCTTGGCGGGCCGCTTCTGCGATCAGCGCTTCGCGACCGTCAAAGTGGCGGTAAACGGCGGCAGGGGTTACACCTGCCTCACGTGCGGCCTCGGACAGGGTAAAACCTGTCGGCCCCCGTTCCTCGATCAACTTGAGACAGGCATCGATTAGCGCATTGCGCAGATTGCCGTGATGATAGCCGCGTTTAACCATTCCAGATGTCGGGTCCGCCTGCGATTTTCGGGTCGATCTGACCGATATTTTTGGTGTCTTTGCGGTGATAGTCGATCTGGGTCAAGACTGCACGGATCGCATTCAATCGCGCGCGTTTTTTGTCGTCAGAGCGAACAACAGTCCACGGTGTCTGTTCGGTGTGGGTTCGGATCAAGGTTTCACCGATTGCATCGGAATACGCGTCCCATTTTTTAAGGCCCTCAACGTCAATCCACGAGAGTTTCCATTGCTTTAGCGGGTCTTTTTCACGTTCAAGAAACCGCTGAAGCTGCGAAGCACGCCCGACGTTAAGCCATATCTTAAAGAGCTTAATCCCTTCGTCGACGAGCATCTGTTCAAACGGGATAACCTGTTCGAACCACTTGTCCCGCTGTTCATCGGTACAGAACCCAAAGACCTTTTCGACGACGCCACGATTATACCAACTGCGATCAAAGAACACGATTTCACCAGCGGTCGGAAGTTGTTCAACGTAGCGCTGGAAATACCATTGACCCGCCTCGACCTCGGTCGGTTTGGAGAGCGCAACCACACGTGCTCCACGGGGGTTCAGATTTTCGCGGAACCGTTTGATGGTGCCACCTTTTCCCGCCGCATCGCGGCCTTCGAACACGATGGCAATACGGTCACCGCTTTCCTTAATCGCGTTCTGCAATCGGACGAGTTCGATCTGGAGTGCCTCCATTTCGTCCTCATAGTCCTTTTTCTTCATTTCCTCATCATAGGGAAAAGAGGCGTCCAGAATTGCGTTCTTCTCAGCTCTTTCAATGGCTTTGCGCACCTCTTTGGGTGCGTCGTTTTGGAAGAATGCGCTGATGGCTCCGTCGAAAGGTAGTTCCATGTCTTGCTCCGTCTTTTGGACCACTATGGCGGGCAAGGCTGCGTAGTTCAATCGACACAAAAAGGGCGGCCTCTGGGACCGCCTTTAGGTTATTTCCCAATGTCGTTCAGATCATATGGCGTCGATTGGTAAACTTCGTTGATCCAGTTGCCATAGAGGAGGTGCGCATGGCTCCGCCACCGGTTCTGAGGTGCCCGCGACGGATCATTGTCAGGGTAGTAGTTCGCAGGCACGTTGATCGGTTTACCAGCGGCAACATCGCGGTCGTATTCTTCTTTGAGCGTCCCACTGTCGTATTCGAAGTGGTTAAAAATATAGAGAGCACGGTGCGCGGGATCTTCGACCAGTGCAGGCCCCGTTTCTGCGCTATCAAGCAGAATATTGAGCCCATCGATCGGTTCAATTTCATCACGGCGCATTTCGGTCCAGCGGCTTACAGGCATCACCAGATCGTCAGAGAACCCACGCAGGTACGGCGAGGCGGGCTGGCAATTCGTGTGACGCACGCATCCGAAAGCTTTATCCGACAGGATGTGTTTCTGCACACCGTGGAAATAGTTGATCATCGCCATGCCACCCCAGCAAACGCCAAAGGTGGATTGAACGCTGGTTTGGGTCCATTCAAAGACCTCTTTCAGCTCGTCCCAATAGGTCACCTCTTCGAACGGGAGGTGTTCGATGGGTGCACCTGTGATGATTAAACCGTCGAATTTCTCGCCGCTGGCCTTCACCTCTTGGAAGGGGCGGTAAAACTCGGCCATGTGTTCGGCAGCGGTATTGCGCGTCTCGTGTTCTGACATCCGGATCAGCGACAGTTCGATCTGAATAGGGGTTGCCCCCAACAGACGCGCAAACTGGTTCTCTGTCTGGATTTTCTTGGGCATCAGGTTCAACAGCCCAAACCGTAGAGGACGGATGTCCTGTTTGGCAGCCCGCTCATCCGACATGACCATCACGCCTTCGTTCGTCAGAACGTCGAAGGCAGGAAGGTTGGCGGGGAGTTTTATAGGCATTGGTCTGGTCCTGATAGTGTTGAGAGGCGGTATGTAGTCCCGTTAAGCGCGAGCCTCAAGGGTGCGGGCGATCAGCTCTTGGAAATCTTCGGCAGAGCGGACGGCGTAGATATCTTCGGCCTTCACCGTAATGCCCCAGCGATTAGCCATGGCGCGATACCGCGGCTGACGATGGTCGAGGGCCTTGCGGTAGGTCCAGCGGATGAAATCATCGGGGTTCACATCATCAGGCGACACCGATTTTTCAGCCAGATAGTCGGCCCACGCCTTGGTCAGAAACTCTGGCTGATAGGACATCGGTTTTGGCGCTTTGTCGAACCGACGGCAAAGTTCATCAATATGCGCGTCAGAGCCCTCAATCCATACGCAGAGGCATTCTTTGGCCAGCGCGGTCATGATTGGATCATTCGCGTCATCCGGATCAACCCATTCGCAGATCGATCCACCCGTATCGCAAATGAAGTTCGGATAGCCATAAAGCGACTGCGCACGGCGGATGAAATAGCTCGTGTCCATCAGGGCGTCGATTTCGGCGCGGCGGAATTGATCCTGACGGCGGCGATACTCGTCAATCGGCACACCACCTTTGTTCGGATCACCAGGTTTGCCGAGGTAAGAGGCCACAGGCGACAGGTTCTCGAACGTGATGTTTGACCCGATGTAGATCGAATCCGACATCAGGAGATCCCGTAGGAATGGTACCTTCATCGCCTCGGCCTTGGCGTTGTCGGCGATGTATTCGCCCATATACCGCGTGCCGATGCGGTAATCGACGCTGTAATGGAACCATTCCCCCTGATCCCGCAGAAGGTTAGACACATATGTCTTGCCCAGTCCGGACATGCCAAACAGGAGGATGTGTTTGTTGGGCGTGTTGCGCCAATCGTCTGCGGTTTCGTAAATCATGGTGTCCGGTTCGTTGATCGGGCTTATTGCTTTGGGGTTTTGCCGATCGGCAGCCGCCCGTCAAGAACGACCAACCCCAGCGTCAGCACCATAAAGCCCACATAGGCGTGCCAGTCCAGTGTTTCTCCGTAAACCACGGCACCAAGGCAGATCGCAAAGGGGATGATCAGAAGCGTCACGAGGCTCAGGTTGCCAGCGCCCGCAGTTGTTAGGACGATGTAGTAAAGTCGATAGGCCACCGCGCTCGCCATAATCGCGAGATAGAGAACCGCTACGATACTGCGACCACTGTAGGCAAAGTCAGGCACGCCGTCCGTCCACAAGGCGAGGGGGATCATTATGAGGCCAGCACCCGTCAGCATGCCTGCACTCGCGACCTCAGGCTGGAGCCCACGCAGGGTGCGGCGCGAGATGATAGCCGAGAGTGCATAAGACAGTGACGCGCCGAGGATCGCCCATTGCCCCAACGCGCTGAGGTTCAGGTTCCGGAACGCATCAAAACCGATCACCACGACAACTCCAGCAAAGCCGATGAGCACACCGACCAAACGGTTCAGGGTGAGGCGTTCATCGGCAAAGGCAATCGGCACCAAGAGCACCGTAAAGAGCGCTGTCGTCGCATTAAGAATGCTAGCCAAGCCACTGTCGATAAACTGTTGTCCCCAAACAATGAGGGTAAAGGGCAGCGCGTTATTCAGGAGCCCATGCATCAGAAATATCGGGATATATCGGGCCTGTTTGGGCACCTTGGCGCCACCTAAATAAATCCACACCCAGAGCACCATCGCCCCGCCCGTGACCCGAAACGCAACCGTCGTGTAAACGCCGATGCTCTCAAGTGCGGCCCGATTTGCAAGGAATGATCCCGCCCAAATCAGCGCCAAAATGAGGATCATGCCCCATGCCTTAGGTGATAGTCGCATCTGCGGAGTCATCGGCGCCTCGATATTTGATCAAAAAGACAAAACCACACAAAAAAGCCCCGCACAATGGCGAGGCTTTCGGATTTTTATCAGCTGGGATTAGTAGTTGTATGCCAGCTTCAGACCGATGGCGGTCGCTGTGTTATCTGTGAAGGAAGATCCTGGGAAAACACCCCCTTGGGTTGTTACAGGTTCAGTAATTGCATCACCCAGCCACACTTTCCGAACGCCCCCCGAAAGCTCCATCCCATTTTCGAAGGTGTAGGCACCTCCAATTGAAAGGCTCGTGTAACCATCAGTCGCTGACAATTGCCCACCTTCTTGACCACTTGTTTCTTCATATCCAACTGAAACAATGCCAGAAAAGTTCTCACTGAACTTACGACCAACACCCAATGAATAGCTGTAGGTGTCTCGGTTACGAAAATCTGTTAAAACGCCGAGCGTAGCTGATTGTGCCAACAATGCAGAATCAGTTACTTCTGCTTCCGACCAATCCGCCCAGCGAACTGAAGCAAAAGCTAATGTATTAGGTGCAATGCCTGACTGAAGGTCGATATTCACCGATTGTGGAATTTTTGCGTTTGCATCACCAATTGTACCCTCCAGAAGCAGTTCGGTTGCAGACGAATAAGTAACCGCGGCTCTAAGTGCAATTTCTGGAATTTCATAAGCGGCACCTACGACATAACCAGTGTCTGAACCCTTTGAATAAGTCGAGCTATAACCTCCAAGAACAGTCGGCGCATTGTAGATACCCTCTGCGGAAATAATCCTTGGGCCAGCGTATACGCTAAAGTTCTCATCGATGTGGTATTGACCCAAAACCGTAATGCCTGTTGACGTAACCTCAGTTCCACCGCCCGCCAAAGTGTAACTGCCAGTATAACTTATCGAAGCCCCAAATGGCTCGTCCATAATAAATGCCAACGAAACTTTGTCGTTGATATCGGTTTTGAAAGCCAAACCAAACGTAGTGTAATCTGGAGCAACGTCGCCAGTTGTACTCGACGGAACTCCGCGCATCGCGCCGGTTACATCTGCGGTAATCGACCCGAACGAAATCTCTGCGTAGGTGCCTTCTTCGAACAGAGCGGCGATGCTCTGACCGGAACGGTCCATGCCGCCTGCGTAGGCTGCGGTGGTGCCGAGTAGCAGGGCGATGCCTGCGCCTGTAAACTTTTTCATGTTTTTGATCCCTGATTACCGTCACGTAAGCTGACGGTCTCCTTCTCCCATGACGTGAACGTTAGCTAACCGAAAGTTGATCGGTCAATTCTGACGCCGCGTAAGATGTTTATCATGACTTAAGGTAACAGGGGACGTGGTAAACGGAAGATTAACAGACGGATAGGCGCGCGGATAATTTGACAGTTGGTCAAATCTGTTGCGGCGCCGCATCAAATAAACCGTTCAGTTTACTTTATTTTTTGAGATCAGGACGTTCGCGGATTGCATATTCACGCGGAATGCCAGCCGAGATTTCACCCCACGCAGAGGCTTTTACCCGCGCCTGATGCGCATCAAAACTTTGACGATCGGTAAAGAGTTCGGACACGTTGTAACGGCCTGCAACCTTGGGATCAGGGGCTACGTCGAACCGCACACAACCCGTTTCAGCACGTGTGAGTTCGATATGAAGCGGAAGGGCGGTCGCGATTGCCTCGCGCCGCCCTTCGGGGACATCTATGTATCCCGTAAGTTCGATCATTCTAGCTCGATCGTTCCAGGAGGCTTGGACGTGAGGTCGTAGAACACGCGGTTCACGCCTTTCACCTCGTTGATGATGCGGGTCATTGTTTCGCCGAGGAATTCCTGCGTGAACGGATAGGTGTCTGCGGTCATACCGTCGACCGAAGTCACAGCGCGGATCGCAACGGCGTAATCGTAGGTCCGACCGTCGCCCATCACGCCCACAGTGCGCATCGGAAGGATCGCAGCGAAGGCCTGCCAAATTTCATCATAGAGACCGTGCTTGCGGATCTGGTCGATGTAGACGGCATCCGCTTTGCGCAGGATCTCCAGCTTTTCGCGGGTGATCTCGCCTGGGCAACGGATCGCGAGACCCGGACCAGGGAAGGGGTGACGACCGATGAAGCTGTCTGGCAGTCCGAGTTCACGGCCAAGCGCACGAACCTCGTCTTTGAACAACTCACGGAGCGGTTCGACCAGTTTCAGGCCCATCTTTTCAGGCAGACCGCCCACGTTGTGGTGCGATTTGATGGTGACCGAAGGACCGCCCGAGAAGGATACGGATTCGATAACGTCCGGATAAAGCGTGCCTTGGGCAAGGAACTCTGCGCCTTCGATCTGGTCCGCGTATTTCTGGAACACGTCGATAAAGAGCTTACCGATGGTTTTGCGCTTCACCTCAGGATCGGAAATGCCTTCGAGTTCGCCAAGGAACAGGTCGCTTTCGTCCGCATGAATGAGGTTCAGGTTGTAGTTGTCACGGAACATCGCGACGACCTGTTCAGCCTCATTCAAGCGCAGCAAACCGTGGTCCACGAACACACAGGTCAGTTGGTCGCCAATCGCTTCGTGCAAGAGAATACCCGTGACCGAAGAGTCGACGCCGCCCGACAGAGCACAGATGACTTGTTTGTCACCGACTTGGGCGCGGATTTTTTCGATCATTTCCTGACGGTACGACGCCATTGTCCAATCGCCAGTGAACCCAGCCATTTTGACAAAGTTTTCAAGCATCTTGGCGCCGTTCGGGGTGTGGTGCACCTCGGGGTGGAACTGGACAGCGTAGAACTTGCGCGCTTCATCTGCGACCATAGCAAGAGGGGCGTTCGGCGAAACACCGATGACCTCAAACCCAGGGGCGAGTTTCGTGACGCGGTCGCCGTGCGACATCCAAACCTGTTCTTTGCCTTCGCCAAAGAGACCAGCAAAGATCCCGTCGCCTTTGTGACCCTCAGCAGGGGTTACAAAAGCACGACCATATTCAGCGTGATGTCCAGCTTCGACCTTACCGCCGAGCTGTTCCATCATAACTTGTTGGCCGTAGCAGATACCAAAGATCGGCAGGCCCATGTCAAAGAGTTCTTGCGGCGCGCGGGGAGAGCCATCGCGCGTCACGCTGTCAGGACCACCTGAGAGGATCACAGCCTTCGGAGCAAGCTCACGAATGGTTTCAGCGGTGACCGACTGATAGGGGTGGATTTCGCAGTAAACCTTCAGCTCACGCAGGCGGCGCGCGATCAGCTGCGTCACCTGAGAACCGAAGTCGATGATAAGGAGGCGTTGATGCTGGGTCATGCCTGCGGAATAGGGCCGCGGCCGCTAAACCGCAAGCGTATTGTCGATAGGGAAATGTCGCTTTTGCCCCCGATAGGACGCAAAATCCGCACCTCGTGTGTTTTTGGCGCGGTATTGAACGTCAAACACCTACCGGAGGGATAAATATGTCGGATGTTGCAGAGGCTCGTGGTCGTCGTGGACGTGGGGGTGGCGGTGCTGCCCGTCGTGCGGAACGGTCTGCCGTCAGCGTCGAAACGGCAAAATACATCGAACGCAACATTCCTAACCTCGAAGTTCTGAACGACGAGGCACTGGAAATCATCGAGAAGAACGCCGAAACGATTCTCGCTGAAGTTGGCGTAAACTTTGTCGATAACCCTGAAGCTCTCGAACTGTGGAAAGCAGCAGGCGCAGACGTTCAGGGCGAACGCGTTCGTATTCCCCGCGGCCTTGCTCGTGAACTGTGCAAAACCGCTCCTTCGAAATTCATTCAGCACGCTCGCAATCCCGAGCGCAACGTTGAAGTTGGTGGCAAGAACCTCGTTCTGGCTCCGGTTTATGGCCCGCCGTTCGTACGCGACAGCAACGGTGGTCGTCGTTACGCGACCATGGCTGACTTTGAGAAGTTCGTGAAACTGGGCTACATGTCCAAATGGCTTCACCACTCAGGCGGCACCGTTTGCGAACCGACCGATATTCCGGTGAACAAGCGTCACCTCGACATGCTTCTGGCGCACATGACCCTGTCGGACAAACCGTTCATGGGTTCTGTGACCGAACCGAGCCGTGCGCAAGATTCGGTTGAAATGTGTGAAATCCTGTTCGGCAAAGAGTTCGTTCAAGAAAACACCGTGATGACCTCGCTCATCAACATCAACTCGCCGATGACTTTCGACAGCATCATGATGGGTGCACTCGAAGTTTACGCTCGCAATAACCAAGCTTGCATCATCTCGCCGTTCATCGTTGGCGGCGCGATGGCTCCGGTTTCGGTTGCTGGCACGCTGACACAGGTTCTTGCAGAAGTTCTTGCAGGCGTGGCTTACAGCCAGCTGGTCCGCAAAGGCGCGCCAGTGATCTTTGGTGCGTTCGTGACCTCGATCGACATGGGGTCGGGCGCTCCGACCTTTGGTACACCTGAGGCTGCACTGATCACCTACGGTGCTGGTCAGCTCGCACGTCGTCTGAACCTACCGTATCGTTCTGCTGGTTCGTTCTGTGGTTCGAAACTGCCTGACGCTCAGGCGGCCTATGAAACTGCGAACTCTCTGAACATGGGCCTCATGGCTGGCGTGAACTTCATGCTTCACGCTTGTGGTTGGCTCGAAGGTGGTCTGGTTGCAGACTTTGAAAAGTTCGTGATGGACGCTGATCAGCTCGGCGCTCTGCATGGTCTGGCTCGCGGCATCGATATGTCCGAAAATGGCCAAGCTATGGATGCGATCCGCGAAGTCGGCCCCGGCGGTCACTACCTTGGCTGTGCCCACACTCAGGCGAACTTCCAGACCGCATTCTGGCGCTCTGACCTCTTCGACTACAAGCCGTTTGAGACTTGGGACGAAGAAGGCGCACGTGACACCCGTGCACTCGCTGCCAATCGCGTCGAAAAGATGATCGAAAACTACCGTCAACCGGTTCTCGATCCAGCTATCGAAAGCGCGCTTCGCGAGTATGTCGCGAACAAGAAAGCGTCGATGCCCGACAGCTTTACCTAAGACAATCAGCCCCGCAGCGCTTCAAACGCTGCGGGGTTTTGCATTGGCGCGCAGGTCGCGAGCTTCGGCCATGATCGCAATCAGAACCTCGACGTGCTTTGCAATCGAATACTCCGCCCGTGCGGCGAGCCGATTATCATTCATCCTCCGCTCTAGCTCCAATAGTTTGACCAAGGCCTCTGCGCATTTGGGCAATGATGGGCTGCGCAAAATACGGGGCAGGTGGATTGCTCGTTTGTAATCATCCACGCCAAATCGCGCCGTCCGCACCAAAAGCGACGGTCGATCAAGCGCCGCAACCATTCCAAAGATATCCAACATCGGTCAGTCCTTTCGCGTCAGAATTTGGAATATCCTGACACAGGTTTTCCCGTGTTGCGTGTGTTCGAATTTCAGCGTTCGGTCCTGCTACCAGAATTTATCTTTTTGAAACCATTATGATATGGCGCGGTTTCCTTAACATTTAGGTAACCAACGCAATTATAGGTTGAAAAAGTGTTAAGGGCGCTGCGCCCTGACGTGGGATGGACGATCTGGGGAACACTATGACTGTAACTGCTGAAAGGGTGGCAATCGTCACACATCTGCCTGCGTGGGTACCCGATGCTGCACGGAATTATCTAGCACATACCGAAACGGGGCTTTCCATACGGGCATTGGCACGGGCGAGCGACTGCCATGCATCAACGATTTTGCGCCAAGTTCGACGGTTTGAAAACCGACGTGACGATCCATTGGTCGATGATGCACTCAGACGGCTGGCGGGGCATATGCCTGCGCGGTCTCAAGCGTCAGATGGGGAAACAGCCTTTATGAATGTCGAACTGCGCAATGATCCAAACCCGCAGCCTGATGGTCTGACCGAAGACCACATTACCCGTGAAGGAAACCGTATCCTGCGGCGTCTATGCGAAACGGGCGCCGTTCTGGCGGTTGCTCGCGACATGGAAATGGCGGTCGTCGTGCGGGATGATCCTAGCGGTGGCACAATGCGCACGGCTGTGACGGAACGCGCGGTCGCGCAGGCCTTTGCGCTGCGCGATTGGATATGTTGTGACGATCCCGAAGCCCGCATCGTGCGCTATCGGATCACCAATACCGGCCGCGCCGCAATTCGCCAAATGATCGAAACCAGTGGGTTTGCAGAGACGCAAACTCCGTTCATTTCGTCAATGGATGAGCGGTTCTTTGACGACGTTCGGACGGCGGGGCGGGTGACAATTGCGGAAAGTCCGCTGATTGGGCTTTCGCGTCGACGCGGGAAAGATGGGCAACCTTTTCTAACGCGGGATTTGGTGACCGCCGGGGAACGGCTCCGCGAAGATTTCGAGTTAGCAAATATTGAGGCGAACTCCCAATTGGACTGGGCAGCCTTGATCATGTCACCCGCGGAGACTGAGGTTCATTTAAATGGTGCGGGGCGGCGTGTTCTGTCGGCCCTCCATGATCTCGGCCCGGGGCTGGGTGACGTCGCATTGCGCTGCTGTTGCTACCTTGAGGGGTTAGAGGCAGCAGAGCGCAAAATGGGCTGGGCCGCGCGCTCGGGTAAAATCGTGCTCCGCATCGCACTGCAGAGGTTAAAGCGCCATTACGATGAGCAGGGCCAATACGCGCCGAAAATCGGATAATGAAAACTTGCCCTAAGTTGAGTTTCAAATAAGTTCACCTGATGCGAACCACATTCAAACAACTCCGCTATATGATCGCTCTCGCAGAAGAAGGCAGCTTTGTTGCGGCAGCCGAACGTGTTCACGTCTCGCAACCAGCGTTGTCGCTTCAGATCAAAGAGATCGAAAGCAACCTTGGTGTCGATCTGTTCGAACGTCTGCCGCGTGAAGTGCGTTTAACGCGGGCTGGCCAGGTCGCGGTGGATCGCGCGCGCCAGATTTTAGCCGAAGTGGCAGATCTTGAAAAAGCGGTCCGTGATCAAAAAGGTTTGTCGGGGAGCCTCAAATTGGGGGTTATCCCAACCGTTGCGCCGTACCTGTTACCGCTTGCGGTTACGGAAATTCGGGCACGTGATTTGATGCTAGAGCTTCGGATCAGAGAGGCCCAGACCGACCGATTGATCGAAGAGTTAAAACGCGGACGCCTTGATGCTGCTGTGATGGCGCTCCCGATCGCGGAAAAGGGGCTCGTCGCGCATCCACTGTTTGATGATCGGTTTCTGCTGGCTGGATCAAAGGGGCGGCTGGCCGCTCTTGCCGACCGAGGCGAGGCGCTGCGCCCGACCGAGATTGTCCCTGATCAGCTCCTTCTCCTCGACGAAGGGCACTGTCTTGCTGATCAGGCGCTTGAGGTATGCGGGTTACGTGGTCGCGGCCGTGTCGATTTAGGGGCGTCGTCACTGTCGACCCTCTGCGGCCTCGTGGCCGAAGGCTTCGGATTGACGCTGCTGCCTGAAATTGCGGTTCGAACCGAACAGGCCGCGCAATCGGGGCTGTCATTGATGCGGTTTAAAGGAGCGGAGCCGAAACGCACGCTTGCATTGGTGCGGCGGGAAACCACGACAGATGATGGATGGTTCACCGAATTGGCGGGTATTCTTACAAATGCCGGGCAGGGGCTTTTGACCCATGCCCGACAAGTCAGTCAGCCTTAGGCTGCTGCGGTTGCGTTGGCCTCTTTGAGCCACGCCATCACGGTTTCGGGCGAGGAAACGCCATAGGGGTCTTCACCGTGGTTGTCGCTGAGACCCGGCTCTTCGAACCATGCTTCGATTACGCCGTCATTGACGACGCAGGCATAGCGCCATGAGCGCAGACCGAAGCCGAGGTTATCTTTGCGTACCAGCATGCCCATGCGACGGGAAAACTCGCCCGAACCGTCAGGAATGACTTTGACGTTTTTCAGACCCTGATCCTGCGCCCATTTGTTCATCACGAACGAGTCGTTCACGGACATGCAGTAGATTTCATCGATGCCTTCTGCAGCGAAGTCAGCAAAACCGTTTTCAAAACCCGGAAGTTGGTAGGTCGAGCAAGTTGGGGTGAATGCGCCCGGCAGCGAGAAAAGGACGACGCGCTTGCCCGCGAAATAGTCTGCAGTTGTCATGTCCTGCCAGCGGAACGGGTTCGGGCCGCCAACGGATTCATCACGAACACGGGTCTTAAACGTTACGTCGGGAAGCGTGTAACCAACTTTCATCTGTCTCTCCTAAAAAGTTGCTCTGCAGTGCAGCAAATCTGTCGGTTGTTTAGAATGATTCTACCCAAGCCACAATTCAGACCGAACCCTCAAATGGCGCATAGCTGCCATTCATTGCTTTCAAATCATAAAGAGACTATTTCGGTTCCATCATCGCTCAGGAGGAGGTCCCATGCGCGATCTTAAAATTCCGGATCAGCGGCACCCTGAAAAGGCGCACCGCCCAGACAACGCTCAGCCGAAAAAGCCGTCGTGGATCCGTGTGAAGGCGCCGACGTCCGACGGATACAAGAAAACCGCCGCGATCATGCGCGACCACAAGCTCGCCACAGTCTGTGAAGAGGCCGCGTGTCCGAACGCTGGCGAATGTTGGAGCCAAGGTCACGCCACTATGATGATCATGGGCGAGATTTGCACCCGTGGCTGCACCTTCTGTAACGTGGCAACGGGTAAACCGAACGCTCTCGACGTGTTTGAACCGGGTCGTGTAGCGGATGCGGTTCAAAAGCTAGGCCTCAACCACGTCGTGATTACATCCGTGGACCGTGACGATCTGGATGACGGGGGTGCGGAGCATTTCGCGCAAACGATCCGCGCTGTCCGCCATCGGTCGCCTGAGACAACGATTGAGGTTCTGACGCCAGACTTCTTGAAATGTGGACCTGAGGCGCTGGAAATCGTCGTTGAGGCGAAGCCTGATGTGTTCAACCACAACCTCGAAACCGTTCCGGCCCTGTATCACGAGGTTCGTCCTGGGGCGCGATATTTCCATTCGCTGCGTTTGTTGCAGCGCGTGAAAGAGCTCGACCCGTCGATGTTCACCAAATCGGGCATCATGGTTGGCTTGGGTGAAGAACGACAGCAAGTGTTGCAAGTGATGGACGACATGCGGTCGGCTGATGTGGATTTCTTGACGATTGGCCAATACCTCCAGCCGACGCCGAAACACCACCGCGTTGATGCCTTTGTCACACCCGAAGAGTTCAGCTCTTATGAAAAGTCGGCTTACGGCAAAGGGTTCCTAATGGTTTCGGCGACACCGCTGACGCGTTCGTCCTATCACGCAGGCGACGATTTTGCCCGTTTGCGGGACGCACGAAACAAGAAATTGGGTCTTGCTTAATCTTTCAGACGGTCCGCTACGGCGGGCCGTTTTCCTTTAGGCGTATAGGACGCCCGCGCGATCCTCGAACGCTTTCACAATACGCGACATTGCCTCGTTAAAGAACATGCCAGCAGCCCCTTGGAGCAGCTTGTTCTTAAACTCAAAATCCACGGAAAACGCCACTTCGCAGCCACCGTCGACATCGCGAAAGTTCCAGACGGAGTTCAGGTGTTTGAACGGGCCATCAATGTAGGATGTGTCGATCTGCATCTTTTCCGGCCAGAGCGTGACGCGCGAGCCAAAGCTTTCGCGGAACACTTTGAACGACACCACGAGGTCCGCCAGCATAACTGCGTGATCGCCGTGATCAGTCACAGACCGAATGCGCGCACCTGCCGTCCACGGAAGGAACTTTGGGTAGCTCGCCACATCGCCGACCAGATCGAACATCTGTTGCGCAGTGTAGGGCAGAACCTTTGTTTCGGCGTGGCTTGGCATTGTGGCCTCATCGGTTTTATCGCGTCTTTACTTACGGACCATGGCCCGCGATGCAAGAGGGCCATTTCGCCACATAGTCAAAATCGACTTTGACATAGGCGGACTGTTTTCAGACAAAGAGGCATAACTAACGGAGAAACCGATGCCCAACCGTCCTTATGTCATTGACGAGATGATTTCCGCAAAGGCCATTGCCGCCCGTATCGAAGCCCTCGCCAAGGTGATTGAGACAGAGTTCGCAGACACTGACAAACTGGTTGTCGTTGGGCTTTTGCGCGGGTCGTTCGTGTTTATCGCGGATTTGGTGCGCGAGATTGGACTGCCGATTGAGGTCGATTTCCTTGAGGCATCGTCCTACGGCGACGGTATGGAGAGCAGCCGAGAGGTCCGCATCCTCAAAGACCTACGCGGTCAGATTGAAGGTCGCGATGTTCTGGTAGTCGAGGACATCATCGACACAGGTCATACTCTGTCCAAGGTGACTGAGTACCTCAAAACCCGCAAACCAGCGCGGCTTCGAACGATTGCGCTCTTGGATAAACCAGCGCGTCGCGAGGTGCCGTTTAAGGCGGATTGGACTGGGTTTGAAATCCCTGATGAATTCGTTGTCGGCTACGGCATCGACTTTGCCCAGCGGAACCGAAATTTGCCGTTTATTGGGTCGGTGAAATTCGTACAGGACTAAATGAAAAGGGGGCCACGCGGGCCCCCTGATCGTTTTAGGAGTTCAGTTCGTAGGCGCGTTCTCCGTGAACGGAGAGGTCGAGGCCATTCGTCTCGGTCTCAAGATCAACGCGGATCGGGAAGATCAGTTTAACCACGTAAATAATGATCAGCGTGCCAACGACGGTAAAGATACCGACGATTGCAAGAGCGCCTAGCTGAGCGGTCCATGTGGCAGCGCCAAAGACAGCAAGCATGATCGTGCCGAAGATACCGCCGATACCGTGAACAGCGAATACGTCGAGCGAGTCGTCGATTTTCAGTTTGTCACGGATCAGGACAACGGCTTCTTGGCAGAGGATGCCAGCGATAGCGCCGATGATCAGGGCCTCAACAGGACCGACAGAGCCAGCCGCGGGGGTGATCGATGCAAGACCTGCAATCGAACCCGTCACAATAGAGACAAGCGAGGCGCGGCCGAATTTGATGCGTTCCCATAGTGCCCAAGACAGCGAAGCTGTCGCGGCCGAGAGGTGGGTCACCGTGATCGCCATTGCAGCCGAACCGTTTGCGGCCAAAGCTGAACCGCCGTTAAAGCCAAACCAGCCAACCCAAAGCATGCCTGCGCCGATGAACACGAGGCCCGGATTATGTGGCGGCGTGTGTTTTGTTTTGCGTGGACCGAGGACTAGCGCGAGAAGGAGCGCTGCAAGGCCAGCGGTTTCGTGAACCACGATGCCACCTGCAAAATCGACAGTGCCCATCTGAGCAAGGAAACCACCGCCCCAGATCCAGTGGGTGACGGGTGCATAGATCAGCAACATCCAAGCCGCAGAGAACGCCAGAACGAACCCAAAGCCGATACGTTCTACATATGCGCCGATAATCAGGGCAGGGGTGATGATCGCGAAAGTCATCTGGAAGGCAAAGAACAGCACTTCGGGGATGGTGCCCGATACTGTGTCAGCATCAACGCCAGCGAGGAACATCTTCGACAGGCCGCCCCAGAATGCGCCTTCGCCGCCAAATGCGATAGAGTAACCAGCGACGAGCCAAAGAATGCTCATCAGACAGGCGACTGCGAAGCAGTGCATGAACACGCTAAGTACGTTACGGGCGCGGACAAGGCCCCCATAAAACAGTGCAAGGCCCGGCAGTGTCATGAATAACACAAGCGCAGTGGCCACAAGAATCCAGGCGGTATCCGCTCCGTTCATTGTCCCCTCCAGAATTGGGAATTCCCGTTGATGGTGGGCAAAGGCAGGAGTCGAAGTGCTTAGGAAAGGCGCAATTGCCGATTATCGTGATAAAATATTCAGCAGTTTTGCAAATGATTAAATATTAGGCACACACGGAGCAGTAAGATTAAAATCAGGGCAATGGTGAATCTGCGGCTTTGAGTAAGAGATCAAGCGCATGATCCCGAGCGGCAAGACGCACGTTTTCACGGCCCAAGGCGCCAAACTCAATGGTTTCGGTCCGCGTTGTTGTGCCGTTGGTGATCCCAAAACAAACACGACCTTCGGGTTTATAGTCGGACCCTCCGGGTCCAGCGATCCCTGTGATCGATACAGCAAGTGTTGCGTTAGAATGGATAAGCGCGCCGCGGCACATCTCATCCGCGACCTGTTCACTCACTGCGCCAAAGGCATCCAATGTCTGCGCTGACACACTCAACATCGCGATTTTAGCGTCGTTGGTGTAGGTGACAAAACCCCGATCAAAGATTGCCGAACTGCCTGCAATGTCCGTGATCGCCGCCGACACCATGCCGCCCGTACAGCTCTCGGCTGTGGCAATGACGATGCCTTTTGCGCGTGCGATTTCAAGAAGCCGTGCAGTGCGGCTCACATCAGCACCAAATGAAACAGCGCAGCAAAGCCGATCGTCACGATAGCGGCAAAGACACCCGCAATCACATCGTCAAGCATAACGCCCATCGCGCCACCTTTGCGATCTGCCCAACCAACAGGGCCCGGTTTTGTGATGTCGAACAGGCGGAAGAATATGAACGCGCAAACCCAACCTGGCCAGAGGCGCGTCACGTCAATGTTCATCATTGAGGCGCCATAGATCACGGGTGCTAGTGCGATCCATTGTCCGATAACTTCGTCGATGACGACCTCGGACGGGTCGTGATCTTCTTTGCCGTCGATGTATATGTTCGTGAAATACAGTCCCTTGATAAACCCAGCGACAATCGCGAAAGCAAAGAACCAAACGCCACCAATTTGATAAATCGCCCAAGCAAAGGGCAAGGCAGCCAAAGAACCCCATGTGCCAGGGGCGGGGCGCAGAAGGCCGACGTAAAAGACTGTGACAGCTAAACGAGCGAGTTCTTTCATAGTTTCACCAATGTTGCTGTTGCAATGGATGCGATGCCTTCTTCGCGACCTGTAAAGCCGAGCCGCTCTGAAGTCGTCGCCTTAACGCTGACACGCGTTTCATCAAGGGCCATAATCCGCGCCATTTCAGCCTTCATCGCCGCAGCGTGTGGCCCGACCTTGGGTCGTTCGCAGATCAGCGTGCAATCGACATGAGTGATCGTAAAACCATTTTCACGCGCCAAGGCGCAGGCGTGTTCTAAGAAAATATAGCTGGCGGCACCCTTCCATTGTGGATCGGAGGGCGGGAAATGTTGGCCGATGTCGCCCATGCCGAGCGCGCCGTAGATCGCATCCGTTACCGCATGCATCCCAACGTCCGCATCCGAATGACCCTTGAGGGCCTTGTCATGAGGGATTTTCACGCCGCAGAGCCAGACATGATCGCCGTCTTCAAAAGCGTGAACGTCAAACCCGTTGCCTGTGCGAATATCCATGTCGGCCCTCAGTATTGCTTCGGCTCTCGCAAAATCCTCGGGAGCCGTGATTTTAATGTTCGTCTCGTCGCCCGCCACGATGGCAACGTCAAGCCCAGCCCGTCGTGCGACCTCCACATCATCGGCAGCGTCTCCGACTAAGTCGCGATGGGCGGCTAGGATTGCATTATAGTGAAACCCTTGGGGCGTTTGCGCACGATATAGACCGTTGCGATCCTGCGTTCCAATGACGGTTCCGGCATCCCCGCGCCAGAGGGCATCGGTGACCGCAAGTGCTGGTGCTGCCGCGGGGTGGGTGGTCAGGGCGCCAACAACTCGATCAATGACCGCGTGGGGCACCAAGGGACGCGCTGCATCGTGAATCAATACGTAGTCTGGGGCCGTGTCTGCCATCGCCTCTAGCCCCGCACGAACAGAGGCAGCGCGGGTCGCGCCACCAGAAACACAGCGGCACCCCTTTAATTCATCAGCGCGATGCATGTCATCGGGATGAAGAACAATGACAACCAGATCGCAGCCAGAGAACCGTGCAATGGACCGCGTGAGGATCATCTCACCTGCGATGCTTCGCCATTGCTTGGGGATGTCACCGCCCGCTCTGACACCGCGTCCCGCCGCCACAATCAATGCTGCTGTCGTCATTAAAACCTCGGTTCGTTTTACGCAGTCTTAAGCGTCTCAAGCGGGTCGCGCAAACCATGATAGCTTTGCAGGCGTTTTGATTAAAAATTAAGCATCAACACGCAAATGCCTAAATAGTATCGCTGATTTCATTGTGAGTTTGGTGCGAAATGGCTAGATCAAGATCGAACGCTCAACAAATAGGCAAAATTGGTGGATCGGAACGATTCCTTATTGATTGGCGATGTGGCCCTGTCGCCGACAGTGGCGCTGGCTCCGCTTGCGGGGATTACAGACCTGCCGTTTCGCCAGTTGGTGGGTGAATTTGGCGTAGGTTGGGTCGTGTCCGAAATGGTCGCCAGTCAGGAAATGATCCAAGCGAAACCTGGTGTCCGTGAAAAGGCCGAACTGGGATACGATCAGGCCAATACCGCCGTGCAGATCGCAGGGCGCGAAGCCTACTGGATGTCAGAAGCCGCACGTTTGATCGAAGCAAACGGTGCACGGATGATCGATATCAACATGGGCTGTCCCGCGAAAAAGGTGACCAACGGCTATTCAGGTTCTGCCTTGCTGAAGGATTTGGACCACGCGCTCACATTGATTGAGGCAGTCGTGGACGCGGTTTCCGTACCTGTGACGTTGAAAACTCGCTTGGGCTGGGACGATGCGCTTTTGAATGCACCTACGCTCGCCAAACGGGCCGAAGACGCTGGGATCCAGATGATTACGATCCACGGCCGCACGCGCTGCCAGTTTTACAAAGGCAAAGCCGATTGGGATGCGATCCGTGCTGTCAAAGATGCGGTGACGATCCCCGTAATTGCAAATGGTGACATTATCGACACCGCATCGGCCAAAGAAGCGCTCGATCGGTCGGGGGCAGACGGCGTGATGATCGGACGAGGCGCCCAAGGGCGGCCATGGGTTCTCGCGCAAGTCGCGGCAGACCTTTCTGGCACAAAGGCCCCAGAAACGCCGACCATTTCGGAATTTATTGAATTGGTTTCAAAACATTACGAGGCGATCCTGTCATTTTACGGGGTCGACCTTGGCGGGCGCGTCGCGCGGAAACACCTGGGTTGGTACATGGATCAAGCCGCACCGAGCGCAGAACTTCGACGCGCGGTGCTGACAGAAAAATCACCCGAACAGGTACTGCGTCTTTTGCCAGACGCGCTATGTGACATGGAAAGACGTGCAGCATGATCAATGATCAAAACCTTTGGAATTCGCTGCCTGTTCCGGCCTTGTTGCTGGGTGGAGATGACACAATCCTCGACAGCAACCCCGCCGCTGAGAGTTTCCTCAACCTGTCGTCCAAAGCACTGACGGGTTCGAATGTCTGGGAAAAGGTGATGATCGATGCGCCGATCGAAGAAGCCTTTGAGCGGGCGCGAAAATACAAGACGTCACTCTTTGTAAACGACATAGATGTTGGGTCGGGTGAACGCCCGCCGATGCAATGCAACATCCAGTTTTCGCCACTTCAAGGCACCGACGACCAGATGGTGATGATGATTTCGCCGCGCGAAATCGCGAGCCGCATGACGATCAACACGTCGTCGGGAAAGGCCGCGAAGTCCGCGATTGGTATGGCAGAGATGCTGGCGCACGAGATCAAGAACCCGCTGGCGGGGATCACGGGTGCGGCACAGTTGTTGTCGATGAACCTCAACTCAGAGGATCAGGAAATGACCGACCTGATCGTCGATGAATGCCGCCGCATCGTGAAACTGTTAGAGCAGGTCGAGCAATTCGGGAACCTTCGGCCACCTGTGGCCAAGCCTGTCAACATTCACGACATTTTGGATCGTGCACGGCAATCAGCGTCTGTCGGATTCGGTGCGCATATGATGTTCGTCGAGGACTATGATCCGTCGTTGCCCCAAACGATGGCGGATGCGGACCAGTTGCTCCAAGTGTTTCTGAACTTGCTGAAAAACGCCTCTGAGGCGGGCAGTGCGGGTGGCACCATTCGTCTGCGGACATTCTATGATCCGTCTTTGCGCGTGCGTCGACCTGACGGCACCCATGCACGGCTACCGCTTCAGATCGAAGTGATCGACGATGGCCCAGGTCTGCCACCCGAAATCGCAGCCGATGTATTTGAACCTTTTGTTTCTGGTCGAGAAAACGGAACAGGCCTTGGCCTTGCGCTGGTGTCGAAATTGATCGCCGACGTTGGCGGTTGGATTTCGGTGGACTCGGTCCCCGGACGCACCTTGTTCCGCATTTCACTACCTCTTGCGCCCAAAGACCTTCAATTGACTGACGGAGAGACCTAATGGACGGCACAGTCCTCGTCGCCGATGACGATCGCACAATTCGCACCGTTTTGACTCAAGCATTGACGCGGGCTGGCTGTAAGGTCCACGCCACGTCGTCGATCGTGACGCTGATGCGCTGGGTCGAAGAAGGGAAGGGCGATCTGGTTATTTCCGACGTGATCATGCCCGATGGCAATGGCCTTGAGCAGCTGCCCAAGATTGCAGAGCTACGCCCAGGTCTGCCCGTCATCGTGATTTCGGCTCAGAACACGATCATGACCGCAATCCAAGCGGCCGAGGCAGATGCCTATGATTATCTGCCGAAACCGTTCGACCTACCTGATCTGATGAAACGTTCGGCGCGAGCTCTGGAAGTCAAACGCCGCGCACCATCTCCGCGTATCGACAGCGACGAACGGACAGGTGATTTGCCTCTCGTGGGTCGGACAGCTGCGATGCAGGCGCTTTATCGGCTTGTCGCTCGGGTTATGAACACTCCACTGCCTGTGCTCATCACGGGGGAAAGTGGCACGGGTAAATCATTGATCGCCCGTGCAATTCATGACCTTTCCGACCGTCGGAGCCTGCCTTTTGTTGTGGTGGCGCCCTCTGACCTCGAAGGTATGGATGGGCCCAGCACAGTGATTGCACGCGCCAAAGGTGGATCGGTCCTCTTTGATGAAGTGGGTGACCTGAGCCAAGACGCTCAAGCGCGGATTGTGCGGATGCTAGACGCCTTAGGCGAAAACGCGCCACGGATCATGGCGACGAGCCAGATTGACCTGATGTCGCGCATGGAGTCTGGTGAATTCCGCGAGGACCTTTTCTATCGCTTATCTGGCGTGACGATTGCCGTTCCATCGCTTCGCGAACGGGTTGATGACGTTGCGATCCTTGCTGAACATTTCCTGTCGAAATCAGAACGTGACGGCATGCCTGCGCGCCGACTATCGCAAGGGGCACTGGATCTGGCTCGTGCCTACAGTTGGCCCGGAAACGTCCGCCAGTTGGAAAATGCCATGCGCCGATTGGTTGCGACTGCTGCCGAGGAGGAAATCACGCGCGGTGAGATGGAGATGATCCTCAGCAACCAACCTGCTATGGAACCGCTGCGCAGTGGCGACTCTGGCGACAAACTCTCGGCCTCGGTGAACAAACACCTGCGTCGGTATTTCGATCTGCATGGCGGCGTTCTCCCGCCCCCGGGACTGCACCAGCGTATTTTGCGTGAGGTTGAGACGCCGTTGATCGAGATTGCACTGGATGCAACTGGTGGCAATCAGGCGAAATGTGCTGATCTTCTCGGGATAAACCGAAATACACTCAGAAAGAAGATCACCGAGCTCGATATCCGCGTGACACGGCGCCGTAAGTTGATGTAAATTCGCCACACAACAGTGGCGGAAGAGTCGCATGACCTTTTGACCATATAAGGCGGTAGCGAGGAAAACCTCGCATTTTACAGGACGAGCGGGTGCAACACTCCCTCTTGGGTCAAATTCTCAGCCAGTTCAGCTGGTGGAGACGAAAGCGTTCGGTTCAGAACGCTGCAACACTCGGATTGGTTCTTTTGGGGCCAACTCTTGTGGCGCTAACCTTTGTTGTTTTGGGACCGCTAGATCAGGGCGCTGCGGATAATTCGCTGCGTCTCGTCTTGCTTGCTGACTTTGTTTATATCCTCGTCGTTGCTTCACTCGTCATGCAACGCGTGGCCAAGATGGTCGCAGCGCGTCGCGCGCGTTCGGCGGGCTCTCGGCTTCACCTCCGACTGACTGGCGTTTTCGCGCTCTTGGCGCTGATCCCAACAGTCATGGTCGCCATTTTTGCGGTTCTGTCGATCAATATGGGCCTTGAGGGTTGGTTTTCGGAACGCGTCGGGAATGTTCTGAACAATTCACTCTCCGCAGCGCAGGCCTATAAAGATGAACACCGCCGTGAGTTGACGCGCGATGGAGAGGCTCTGGCTGGGTATCTCAACCTCAAACGCCAAGCGACACCATTCATGACCGATGGCCAAATCCGAGAGGCTCTCGCCGCCGTTCAACCGCAAATCGACCGCACCCTCACTGAGGCGTTTGTGATTGATAGTGCAGGGGATTTCCGCGCCCGCGCCGTGGGGTCCTACGAGTTTGACCTCGAACGCCTTACGCCCGAAGAGATTGAGGTTGCCGAAGCCGAAGGCCAACTGTTGATCGAAGACTGGGATAACAACGAATTTAGGATAGTTATTCCGCTAGAGAGTTACCTTGATCGTTACCTCTATGTGAGCCGCGCGGTCGACGGGAGCGTCCTGTCGCTACTCGACGAAACTGAACAAACTGTGGGCCTTTACAACCAGTTAGAGAACGAACGTGGACGTTTGTTTTTTGAGTTCGGCCTCGTTTACCTAGGGTTCGCATCTATCCTGATCCTTGCCGCTATTTGGCTTGGCCTTTGGTTCGCGGAACGCCTCGCACGTCCTGTTGGACGCCTCGTGACAGCCTCGCATCGTGTGGGCGAGGGTGATTTAGATGTGCGTGTTCCTGAGATCGTTGGGGATGATGAAATCGCGCAATTAGGTCGAGATTTCAACAAGATGACTGAGCAACTTAAAGCGCAACGCACGGAGTTGTTGGAGAATACCCAACAGATCGAAGGTCGCCGACGGTTGTTCGACTCTGTGCTTGGGTCGATTACGTCAGGGGTTATTGGCCTCGATCCAAATGGCAATATCAGTTTTGTTAACCGCTCGGCGCGTCGATTGCTCGATATCGACAGCATGCAAAAAGATGTCGCTCTATCGGTCGCTGTCCCAGAATTTGGCCCCGTGTTTGACGCCCTTCGCACCGAAGGACGCGAAGTTGTTCAAGAGCAGTTGAACCTAATAAGGTCCGGTAAACAAGAGACTTTGCTGGTTCGAATGGGTACACGGCGCGCGCAAATGCAAGGTGAGGGTGAAGCGGCGCTTGAAGGGTATGTTGTGGCGTTTGACGACGTGACCGACCTCGTGACTGCTCAGCGAACTGCAGCTTGGGGTGATGTCGCCCAGCGGATTGCGCATGAAATTAAGAACCCGCTGACGCCGATCCAATTGTCTGCGGAACGGATCAAACGTAAGTTCGGGCCCAAAGTCGGTGACGAGAGCGACAGCCTGACACAAATGACGGACGTCATTGTTCGGCAGACGGGCGATTTGCGGCGCATCGTGGATGAGTTTTCCAAATTCGCAAGGATGCCAGAGCCTGTCAAAACGACCTTCGATTTGGTGACGCTGTTAAGAGATTCCGTTTCACTTCAAGAAGTTGGCCAGCCTTCTGTTAAGTTTGTAAGCGGCATCCCAACCGATCAAGTGGATGCCGAAATTGATCAGACTATGATTGGGCAGGCCCTTACGAACCTTATTAAAAACGCTGGTGAAGCCATTGAAACACGTCAGGAAAAGATGGGTTCTGATTTCATCCCAGAGATCCGCGTGACTATGGCTGTCGATGGCGGAATGGCGCGTATCACCATTTCTGACAATGGCATCGGATTGCCAGAAGATCGTGCGCGACTGTTCGAACCTTATGTCACCACCCGCGACAAGGGCACAGGCCTTGGCCTGCCGATTGTACGCAAGATTATCGAAGAACATGGCGGCACTTTAACACTTGAGGACGCTGAAACCTATGACGGCACCGGCCATTTCGGCGCGATGGCTGTTGTTGATCTACCTGTGCTGGCGGCGGGACCGCGAGACCAGAAAACGTGAGGTTATGAGGGACTTATGGGCGATATTTTAATCACCGATGACGAACGCGACATTCGCGAACTCATCTCGGACATTTTGAAAGACGAGGGTTTTTCGACCCGCATGGCGGCCAATGCAGACGAATGTATGGGCGCAATCGCGGCGGAAAAACCTGCGTTGATGATCCTCGATATTTGGCTCAAAGACAGCCACATGGACGGGATCGACATTTTGTCGAAGGTTAAAAAAGACCACCCGGAAATTCCGATTGTGATCATCTCGGGTCACGGCAACATTGAGATTGCAGTCGCTGCGATTAAGCAAGGCGCCTACGACTTCATCGAAAAACCGTTTAATATCGATCAGTTGCTGGTGGTTATTAAACGTGCCATGGAAGCATCGCGTCTGCGTCGCGAAAACCTAGCACTGAAACGGTCGGATGGTCCCGCGGCAGAAATGCTGGGCGATAGCGCAACGTTCCGCATCATGAAGTCGCAACTTGATAAAGTTACAAAATCCAATGGTCGCGTGATGTTAACGGGCGGGCCTGGTGCGGGCAAAGAGATCGCAGCGCGGTATATCCATGCGAATTCTAACCGCGCGGATGCTCCTTTTGTGGTCGTCAGTTCCGCATCGATTGATCCAGATCGGATGGAAGAGGTTCTGTTTGGGCGCGAAGGTACAGAGCGTGGCCTTGAAAAAGGTCTGCTGGAGCAGGCTAACGGCGGCGTCATCTATTTCGATGAAATAGCCGATATGCCATTGGGAACACAGACTAAAATTCTGCGTGTCCTTGTCGATCAGAAGTTCTCTCGTGTTGGTGGTTCGGATGTAATCGAAGTCGATCTTCGGGTGATTTCATCAACCAACCGCGATCTGAATGCTGAGATTGAGGCAGGTAACTTCCGCCAAGAACTATACCACCGCCTTAACGTTGTTCCGATTGAGGTTCCAACCTTGGAGGAACGCCGCGATGATATTCCTCTATTGGCCGAACACTTTATCGCGGAATTGAACAAAACGCAGGGCCTGCCCATGCGGGCATTGTCAGAAGATGCACGCGCAATGCTCCAGACTATGATCTGGCCAGGAAATGTGCGTCAGTTGAAGAACGTGATCGAACGCGTTCTGATCCTTGGCGATAGTTCCGAGCCGATCAGCGCTAAGGAGCTTCCAAATGTTGAGGAAAGTGCTGCAACCGAGGGACGTATCGTTCTGTCGGGCGCGCTCGCGACATTGCCGCTTCGTGAAGCACGTGAACTGTTTGAGCGTGAATATCTGCTGACCCAAATTAACCGATTTGGCGGCAATATCAGTCGCACAGCGTCCTTTGTCGGGATGGAACGGTCCGCGCTGCACCGCAAATTGAAATCGCTTGGCGTTGTGACAACCAGCAAGGCGGGCGCGCGGATCGCCCAAATCGAACAGGATTAATCTCTGTTAGAATGATGAGATGATGGCGCGCAGGTTGTTTTCCATGCTGCGCGCTGCGTCCTGCGCACTATTGCGGCACGTATCGCGGAGCATGAAATAAACCTCGGGTCCAGATGCGACAAACACCATATCGCAGGCTTGATAGAAAGAGGTTCCCAGCTTCTTGCGCAGCGGGTCCATTGCTAAGCGGATCAGCGCCAAGCGTCGTGCTGCGTAGGGAATCGCCGACACGTCAGAATTTGCGGCAGATGCCAATTTTTCCTGCGTTTTGGCGATGAACAACCGATATCCGGCCTCATTTCGCATCACGAAATCAATTACGATCCGATTGGCGAGGTTGACCCGATCAATGACCGACAAATCCTCTGTGCAGTTCGATTGAAAATGCTGGATGAAGTCGGCCTGCGCCCCAATGTCTTGGCTCGTGACGGCTTCGAGTTGAATCGTCTCTGGGTTTGGAAAATAACGGTAGGCCGTCGCGGTGGAAATCCCTGCGCGTTCGGCAACAGTTGCAACGGTGACCACACTTTGTTCAGCCATCAACTCTCGAGCGGCGATCAAAAGTTGGTTTCTAGTTTTTGCTTTTTGAGCGATCCGACCGGTCGATTGAACCATTGAACGATGTAGTTTTGACATCACTAAACTCTTCTTACTGGATAATGTGCTGCGAATTTTATTCATACAATTCAAGCATGACGATAGTTAATCCCATACACGCTATGGATTAGTAGGGAATTCCTTACCTGAACGTCAAAGAGAGGGCTTCCATTGACCCTTTCCTGTGCATCTGCCACTTGTAGCCCAACCAAGATATTAGGAAGCTCGGTCATGAAAGTTATCATTTGTGGCGCAGGTCAGGTTGGTTGGCAAATTGCACGGCACCTGTCTTCGGAACGCAACGACGTAACTGTTGTTGATAACAACCCCGAGCTGGTGCGTCGTGCGACGGAAACCTTGGACGTGAACGGCGTCACCGGACATGCATCCTATCCCGATGTTCTCGAACGGGCAGGGGCGCGGGATGCAGAGATGATCATCGCTGCAACACATTCTGACGAAGTAAACATGGTCACCTGTCAGGTGGCGCATTCTGTGTTTGCCGTGCAGCGCAAAATCGCACGCTTGCGGGCACAAAGCTATTTGGACGCGATCTATTCCGATTTGTATCGACGCGATCATTTGCCCATCGACGTGGTTATTAGCCCTGAACGCGAAGTGGCTGAGGCTGTTTTGCAGCGATTGTCGTCGCCAGCAGCTTTCGACACCGAGAACTTCTTTGAGGGGAAGGCACAGCTTTTGGGGATCACCGTCCGCGAGGATTGTCCCGTTATTAACACGCCGCTTCGTCAATTGACTGACCTGTTTTCTACCTTGCGCGCTATCGTTGTCGGTATTCGCCGCGAGGGAACCCTGTTCGCACCCGCAGCAGGCGATCAGATTTTTCCAGGCGATGACGTGTATGTGTTTACCAGCACCGATGACGTGACGCGTACGCTGGAGGTGTTTGGCAAAACCAATGTCAAACAGGAACGCGTCGTTATTATTGGCGGGGGCAACGTTGGCCTCGCTGTCGCGCGTGCATTGGAAACCAGCACGGAACGTGTTCGTGTGAAGGTTATCGAAAAGAACCGTTCGCGAGCTGAGATTGCGGCGGACGCCCTTGAGCGGACTATTGTTCTGCATGGGGATGGCTTGAATGCAGCGCTCCTCGAAGAAGCGAACGTTAGTAGCGCGGATGCGGTTTTGGCGATTACGGACGACGATAAGACCAATATGCTTGCAGCGGTGCGTGCAAAATCGCTCGGCGCTGGGATGTCGATCTGTTTGACCAATGATCCGACCTTGGTTCCGCTGATGGGGCCACTCGATATCGACGCCTACATCAACCCACGGGCCACAACCGTTTCGTCGATCCTACGTCACATTCGACATGGTCGCGTGCGGGCGGTTTATTCGATTGGTGATGCCGAAGCAGAGATGATCGAAGCCTATGTCCTCGGTACATCGCCGATTTCTGGTCAGCGTATCAGAGAGATCGATTTCCCTGAGGGCGTTCTGGTCGGTGGGATTTTCCGTGATCGGAAATACCTCAAACCGACCGGCGACTTGCGGGTTGAAGAAGGGGACATCGTTGCGATCTTTGCGATGACCTCTGATGTTCCTGCCGTGGAACAATTGCTTCAGGTATCGATCGATTTCTTCTGATGCTTAAGCGGATCACAGACCTTCCGTTTTTTGTCCTCCTTATGGGGATTTCGTCTTTGGCGATGATTGCGCCTGCGGCCTTTGCATTGTCGCATGGGCACCACGCGATTGCGCGACCGTTCTTTTATTCGATGATCCTGTTTATGTTGCTCACGACCCTGATTGGGTTTGCAACACATGGTCAGCAACCGCGCCGCGTGGCGCGAAGCCACCTTATTACACTGGTCGGCGCATACCTGATCCTGCCGATCCTCCTCGCCGTTCCATTTCATGAAGCCCACGGTCGAACGACGTTTTTCGATGCGTGGTTCGAAATGGTGTCAGATTTCACCACAACAGGGTCCACTCTCTACGACAGCCCATGGCGGATGAATGCGGCGTTGCACCTATGGCGCGCGATCGTGGGTTGGATGGGTGGTCTGTTTATTTGGATCACCGCTGTCGCGATCCTTGCCCCGATGAACTTGGGCGGGTTTGAGGTGCGTAACGCGGGTGCGCCTCAGGGCACGGTGCAGAGCTTTGTTCAAATCACGCGTGTCGCGAATACGTCCGAGCGTTTGACGCGCTACACCCTCCAGCTTACGCCGCTTTATATCGGGCTAACCTTTGCGCTTTGGGTTGGGCTGTCTGCGGTCGGTGAACGACCCTTTGTCGCTTTAATCCATGCGATGTCCACGATGTCGACCTCGGGGATATCTGCGACTGGCGGTTTGTATTGGGCAAACGGTGGCGTTCTTGGCGAAATACTGATCTTTGCCTTTATGTTCTTTGCGGTGTCTCGCCTGACCTTCAGCAGCGACATCCTCGCCCAAGAACGGGGCCGTCTCCGCAAAGATCCTGAAATACAAATGGCGCTTTTGTTGATCACGATTGTGCCCACGCTCTTGTATCTTCGCCATTACGTTGGCGTCCTTGAGGAACATCGCATCGATGGGCTACTGACCGGCCTAAAGGCACTTTGGGGCAGCGTGTTCACTGTAATGTCGTTCCTGACCACTACTGGTTTTGAATCACGTTACTGGTCGATGGTTGCTGATTGGTCGGAACTCTCAACGCCCGGGTTGGTCCTGCTTGGCCTATCGATCACAGGCGGCGGAATTGCGACGACTGCGGGCGGAGTAAAACTCTTACGGGTCTATGCGTTGTTCCGCCATTCAGAGCGAGAATTGGAACGGCTGATCCATCCCAGTTCCGTTGGTGGCTCGGGCCAAGAGGCGCGTCGTATTCGTAGGCAGGGCGCGCAGATCGCTTGGGTGTTCTTTATGCTCTTTGCGCTATCCATCGTGGGCGTGCTCACAGCGCTTTCGCTTACTGGTGTGCAGTTTGAGAACGCAATTGTTCTCACAGTTGCCGCACTTTCCACCACGGGTCCTTTAGTCGAGATCGCAGCTGAAGCACCGATTTCGATCTCGGGTGTAACGAATGAGGCCAAGATGGTGCTGGCTCTTGCGATGGTTCTTGGGCGGCTAGAGGCGCTGGCGATTATTGCACTTTTCAACCCCGATTTTTGGCGCAAATAAACCCTACGATAGATGGTTGATTTTGGGGCTGGAATCTCTTTCGCGGGTTAGACATACTCACACCAAAGACGGAGGCCGGTCCGCGGCCACAAGAATAAAGGATAATATCAATGGCGGCCGACAAGCAGAACCTTCAGGATGCTTTTCTTAACCATGTTCGCAAAGCTAAAATCTCGGTCACTATCTTTTTAGTGAACGGTGTAAAACTGCAGGGCGACATCACGTGGTTCGACAATTTCTGTGTGCTCCTGCGCCGCGATGGCAAATCGCAACTGGTGTATAAGAGCGCGATCTCCACGATAATGCCGGCTGCACCTGTCAGCCTTTATGACGGCGAAGAGTAAGACCATCATGGAGGAAACGGACAGGCCTGCAACGCGGGCCTGGGTGCTCCACCCAGACATTAAATCAGATCGTAACCGCCGTGCTGCTGCACCGGCGCTGGACGAGGCTGTCGCACTTGCGGCGGCACTTCCGTCGTTGGAAGTCTTTGGCGCAACGGTCGTATCGCTGCCTAAAGTTCAACCGGGTTATTTGTTCGGCTCGGGCAAAATCGAGGAATTGAATCAGCAGTTCAAAGCTGAAGAGATCGAACTCGTTTTGGTCGATGGCCACCTGAGTCCTGTTCAGCAGCGGAACCTTGAAAAGGACTGGGGCGTTAAGATCCTCGATCGTACGGGCCTGATCCTAGAGATTTTCTCGGATCGTGCGCGCACCCGCGAAGGCGTGCTGCAGGTCGAAATGGCTGCACTGTCCTATCAGCGGACGCGTCTGGTGCGGGCGTGGACCCACCTAGAGCGTCAGCGCGGTGGTTTGGGCTTTGTTGGTGGTCCGGGTGAAACGCAGATCGAAGCCGACCGCCGTGCCATTGACGAACAGCTCGTTCGTCTGCGTCGCCAGTTGGACAAAGTGGTTAAGACGCGTGAACTGCACCGTAAGGCCCGCGCTAAGGTGCCGTTCCCGATTGTTGCTCTCGTTGGTTACACCAACGCGGGGAAATCGACGCTCTTCAACCGTGTGACAGGTGCCGAAGTCTTTGCCAAAGACATGCTCTTTGCGACGCTCGACCCGACTATGCGTCGTCTCAATTTGCCAAGCGGTGAAGAGATCATCCTCTCAGACACCGTGGGCTTTATCTCTGATCTGCCGACCGAACTGGTGGCATCCTTCCGTGCAACACTCGAAGAGGTGCTCGACGCCGATTTGATCGTTCACGTCCGTGACATCAGCCACGAGCAGACCGAAGAACAGTCAGAGGATGTTCATACGATCCTCCAATCACTTGGCGTTGCCGAAACAGCGCCGATGATCGAGGTCTGGAACAAGGTTGATCGTCTGGATGACGAACAGGCCGACGCAGTGCGGACGCAGGCAGAGCGCACCGAAGATATCTTTGCGATTTCGGCGATAACGGGTGAAGGCCTTGATACGCTGCTCGATGCGATTTCACTGAAACTACGTCCTGATCACATGATCGAGGTTTTGACCCTGCCATTTAGCGCGGGGAAAGCACGGGCATGGCTGTTTGCGCAGGGCGTGGTCGAAGCGGATGTGCAGACAGACGAAGGCTATCAGATGACGGTCAAATGGACGCAAATCCAGAAAGACCGTTACGCCCGAGTGTGATCAGTTCGGCACCAGCACCGTAACGCCCACGGCACCCGCACGCGCAAGCGATGGATCAAGCGACATGGGGATATACTCCCCGCGTCGCCAAAGTTCGCCCATGTCGTCGTAATAGCGGCTGAGCGGGTGGCCAGACTGACCTGTGGAAATGATAAATACGGAACTATCTGGATCCGCAAAATCGTATACGCCGCGATACCCTGCCGCATGAACATTGCGGAACGGGGTAGGATCGACGCCCGAAGTCAAACCTCGCAAAAGCGTGTTGTCGCCGCCCGAGGTAGATTGGTGAATATTCACGAACCAGCGCAAGATGGGCGCATCGGCGAGCGCCTTGTGCACGTGAACTGCCGTATGCGCGTCACCCCAGCGAAGCGATTCCAGCGAACCGCTCTGGTTCTCTGAAATCCAGATCAATGCTTCGTCCAAAGACTGTCGCGCGATGTCGACGCAGGTCTCAACGGGTGCAGATTGAATCACGTCGCACCATGCGGAGGCACCACCGATATCGCGATAGACCCGTTCAATGAAAATCGGATCAACATGGGTGAATGCATCGGCCACATCGCCCAGTTCATCGCGGATCAAGCGATCCTGTAGCGCGCGCATCCACGCGGCATAGATCAGCGGCTCTGGCAGGTGTTCGTTCATTTCACCATTCCACGAGGCCAACATATCCAGCGCTTGCTGACGACGACGTTCTGGTGTGCCTTCTGGCGCAGGATCGCCCGTGAACCATAGATCCGCACCAACCAGCGGCAAGAGAGAACGGGCGGTGTAGCTGACCGTATCCAACTGCGCTTCGATAAAGCTTTCGCGCGTGTGAACACCACGCGCCTGCATGAGACGCTGCCAACGATAGATACGCTGACTGTCTCCCCAGACATAGGACACATGGTTCGGGAAAGCGGCAGTGCTGGTTTTATTATTGGTGTTGCCGATGATGCCGCCTTCGGGATCGACGATCGACGGATTGGTGTCATAGGGCAGGGTGCCGCGCCATTGGTTCTGCGGCAGATAGCCGTACGTCGGCATGCGCCCCTTGCTCTGATGAGCTTCGTCACGCGACGGGATCGCGCCAATGGTTTGCATGGCAATCCCATTCGGATCAGCAAGCATGAGGTTCTGCGCGGGCGCGATGTAGCTCCGACCCGCAGCGATAGCCGACCGAACAGAGCGCGACCGCATAATTCCCATTGCAGCAGACAAGGAGGTGTCCTGATCGCTCAGCCCAGTCCAAGCCAGAGATACGACGTGACCCGCTGGACGTATGGTGGCGAGGTTAAACTGATCCGGAGGTAGGACAGGTCCATTCTGCGTCCATAAGAGTTTAAGCGTCACCGCAGGCGCATCTGCGATTTCAATGATGCTTTCGCGAGTTACAAAGTCGGCCCAGCCATCTGCAGTTCGATATCGATTGGATTGGTTTTCATCGACCTCTTCGAGGTAGAGGTCCATATCGTCTGCCCAAGCGCTGGTGATCCCCCAACCTAGGCTCGCGCTGCGTCCTGTCAAAACGACTGGCACACCGGGGATCGTTGCGCCGATTACGCCCCCGGTCGACAACTCCAACCGCGCCAAATACCACGGCGAAGGCGCGGTCAGCATCCCATGCGGATCATTGGCGAGAAGGGTCGAACCAGAGGTCGAACGCGACGGACCCGCAGCCCAAGCGTTCGAGGCGCCAGAAAAATCAGCGGCAGGAAGCCCCGCGCGTGACGCATCTGACCAATCGAATGCGATTTCGGTCGGAAGGTCCCGAACAAGTGACGCATAGGACGGCAGCGCGGTGACGCTCGTTCCGGGAACCTCTGGCAAAATATCATGGATACGGTCATCGGTAATGCGCTGCGATACGCTGGCGCGCAGAACTTCGGCCTGAAGGTGGCCGCTTTGGCGGAAAGCATAGAGTTTAAAGAGCGCGATACTATCGGCTGGCTGCCAAGGAGCGATAGGTTGATTGAAGACCCACATCTCTGGCGCGCCACGACCACGCACACCGTTGTTCACCTCGGTCAACCACGCGTTCACACCTGCGCTGTAGGCGTCAAGCGCGGCTTTGGTTTGGTCATCCTGCGCCTCAACGCTCGATAACGACAGGTTATAGAGGTCGAGACGCCGCATCAGGATATCAGAGGGCAGCATCGATTGCCCGAACACCTGCGCCATGCGTCCTTGGGCGGTGCGGCGATCGGTGATCATCTGCCACATGCGGTCTTGGGCGTGGGCAAAGCCGAGGGCGAAGAATACATCGGGATCGGTTTCGCCAAAAATATGTGGAACGTCAGAGTTATCGCGCACGACCTCGACCGTTGCGCTCAGACCATCGACAGCGATCGTTTCGTTGTAATCTGGCAAGGATCGAGAAGCGAAATAATAGGCAAGCGCAAAAGCCGCTAGGGTGAAGCCAATCAGCCCCGACGCAAGCCAAAACATCAAACGAAACACGGTGATCATACTGCCCCCAACGCACAGCATCGGCGTTCGTTATGGTGCCGACGGCTCTACTTATCGTGATGGTGCATATTCGGCAAAAGCAAAAGGGACAAGCCCGCGGCCAAATAAGAAAACGGGGCCCTGAGGCCCCGCTTTGTCAATTTTCTGGTAGCATGCCGCGGGGATTGAACCGCAAGACAAAGAGCAGAACCAAGCCCATAGTAAAGAGCCTCATATGCGCTGCGGCCTCTGTGATGCGAACAGCGATCCAGTGACCTTCGGGCAGGCCGTAAGTCAGCACTTGAGCGAGCCACTGGCCCAGCGGTTCAACCTTGACCCAGAGCCACCAGATCAGAAAACCACCGAGAACAGAGCCGAGGTTATTGCCAGAGCCACCAACGATCACCATCACCCAGATGAGGAACGTAAACCGCAAAGGGTGATAAGACGCAGGGGTCAACTGTCCATCAAGCGTCGTCATCATCGCACCCGCGAAACCACAGACCGCTGACCCGAGGATAAATATCTCGAGGTGACGGCGGGTGACGTTTTTACCCATCGCACGTGCAGCGGTTTCGTTATCGCGAATAGCACGCATCATACGGCCCCATGGGCTGTGACGCGCCAACTGCGACAGTACGAGGATCGTCACGAGTACAGCGGTGAACAAAAGTGCGTAACCGATCTTCACGTAGAGGGTGGATGCCGTCACTGGGTCGAGGCCGAAGCTCGCCGCGTTAGCTACAAATTCAGCGCTTTGCTGAAGGTCAACTTCGTAAGGAACGGGACGCGGCAGGCCATTCACGTTCTTTGCGCCACGAGAGAGCCATTCTTCGTTCTTGAGGATCGCAACGATGATCTCAGCGATACCGAGTGTCGCAATGGCGAGGTAATCAGACCGAAGACCGAGCGCCGTTTTACCGATAATCCACGCAGCACCAGCCGCAAGGAGTCCGCCAACAGGCCAAGCCACCAATACAGGCAGGCCAAGTCCACCAATGTTACCTGTGACCGACGGATCAATCGCCTCGACTGCTTGAACGCCGCTATCGAACACAGCGCGGTAAAGGAAGAAACCACCGATCAGGATCGCGAGGGTCAGAACGCCACGCAGACGACCTTGGGGCAGCTTCATCCGCATCAGGATCGTGCCCGCGATGGTCAACGCACCGAGGACCAAACCGAGGATGATCCGATACCCACCAGCCGACCAACTCTCTGTCACGGGCGGCAGCGAGGTGACAACAACGGCCAGACCACCCAAGGCCACGAAGCCCATGATGCCCGTGTTGAACAGACCCGCATAGCCCCACTGGAGGTTCACCCCCAGCGCCATGACAGCAGAGACCAGCGCCATGTTCAGGATCACCAGAGAGGTGTTCCATGAGCCCGAAAAAATCCAAAAGTTCGTGCTGCCCTCAATGATGAAGAGCGCAGCCATGAAACCAAAGAATAGGATTGCACGCATGGATTGGGTCATACGGATTGCCCCTTGAATAGGCCGGTCGGTTTAAACAGAAGCACGACGACGAGGATCGCGAAACTGACCGCAAATTTATATTCGGTCGACATCAGCTGCAGAAGGCCATTCGGCTCTAGTGCTTCGGGCAGCAGATAGATCGCGACCTTTTTCCAAACGTAGGTCACCATGACCTCGGAGAAGGACACGACGAAACCACCGACAATCGCGCCCAGAGGGTTGCCGAGGCCACCAACGATCGCGGCCGCGAAAGTCGGCAGCAGAAGCTGGAAGTAGGTGTAGGGCGAATAAGCTTTGTCGAGACCATAGAGAACGCCAGCTGTCGTCGCGAGCATTGCCACGATCACCCACGTCACCATCACGACGCGGTTCGGGTTGATGCCCGACAGGAGCGCCAAATCTTCGTTGTCGGAGAATGCGCGCATGGATTTACCCGTGCGAGTTTTATTCAAGAACCAGAAGAGCCAAGCAACGATTGCGATCGCGACAACGAGGGTCAAAACTTGGGTCGTGCGGAGCGCGAGGGCTTCGTCTAAACCAGACCAGTTTTTGAAATCACGTGCCTTGATAATAAAACGTGTACCGTCGTCAAAGGTTTGGTCTTTCACGCCAGCCATGAAACGAATGAGACCGTTCATCACGAACATAACGCCCAAGGACGCCATCACAAAGATGATCGGGACAGCACGTTTCTTGCGGTAAAAGCGATAGATCGCAAAGTCGGTGCCGACGAGTAGAACGGCCGTAATCGCAACCGCAAAGGGCAGGGCGAGTAGGGCGGTTGGAAGTGGCCCGAGGCTGATGCCCCAAGATTGGAACAGCGTCGTAATGCCAATAGTAACAACGGTGCCAAAAGCCATCGTGTCGCCGTGCGCAAAGTTCGAGAACCGCAGGATCGAATAGATCAGCGTCACACCCAATGCACCCAGAGCAAGCTGAGCACCATAGGTTGTCGCGGGAATGATAAGGAGGTTGGTGATCGCCACCACAGCGTTGAGGAAATCCATATTAACCCCCGAGGAAGGAACGGCGGACTTCAGGGTCGGCCAGTAGGTCTTTGCCAGTGCCAGTGTGGGCGTTGGCGCCCTGAACCAGAACGTAAGCACGGTCGGCGATTTCAAGCGCCTGTTTGGCGTTCTGTTCCACCATCAAAATCGGAATACCTGTGCGGCTGACCTCAATGATACGGTCAAAGAGTTCGTCCATAACAACGGGCGACACGCCAGCAGTCGGTTCGTCAAGAAGGAGCACTTTGGGCTTTGTCATTAGCGCACGGCCAACGGCCACCTGCTGACGTTGACCGCCAGATAGTTCACCCGCTGCCTGAAAACGCTTATCGCGCAGGATCGGGAAGAGATCGTAAACCTGCTCCATCGTCTCGCGGTAATCATCGCTGCGAATGTAGGCGCCCATCTCGAGGTTCTCTTCGACCGTCATCGACGGGAAGATGTTGCGCACCTGCGGGACAAAGCCCATACCCTTCATCACACGCTCTTGGGGTGAGAGTTTGGTGATATCCTCACCGTCTAGGCGCACCGCACCAGAGCGGACGTTCAGCATACCAAAGGTTGCCTTCATCGCAGTCGATTTACCAGCACCATTTGGGCCGACAATCACGGCGATTTCGCCCTTGTTCACAGAGATTGTGCAATTGTGGAGGATGTCAGGACCACGGCCATAGCCGCCCGTCATATTGTCCCCGATCAGGAATGGTTCGCTCATGCGCCCACCTTGTCTTTGTTCTTGAGGCCAGTGCCGAGGTAGGCTTCGATCACCTGCTCGTTTGCCTTGATTTCAGCGAGAGTTCCTTCGGCCAAAACCTTGCCTTCTGCCATACAAATGACAGGGCCACAGATTTTGCCGATGAAGTCCATATCATGTTCGATGACCACGAAGGTATAGCCGCGCTCTTTGTTGAGCTGTAGGATGGCATCACCAATGGTCATAAGGAGCGTGCGGTTCACACCTGCACCAACCTCATCGAGGAACACGATCTTTGCGTCGACCATCATCGTGCGACCAAGCTCCAACAGCTTTTTCTGACCGCCAGAGAGGTTGCCCGCTTTTTCGTCTGCCAGATGGCTGATGGTGAGGAACTCTAGAACTTCATCCGCTTTGGCACGTAGGGCACGCTCTTCATCGGCGATACGCTTGCGACCAAACCACGTGTTCCAGAGGGTTTCGCCCGATTGACCAGCAGGAACCATCATCAGGTTCTCACGGCAGGTCATCGAATGGAATTCATGAGCAATCTGGAACGTCCGCAAAAGGCCCTTACCGAACAAATCATGCGGGGGCAGGCCAGTGATATCCTCACCGTCCATCATCACCCGCCCAGATGTTGGTTCAAGAACACCGGCAATCACGTTGAAAAGAGTGGTTTTTCCGGCACCATTTGGACCGATCAAACCAGTGATCGAGCCTTTTTCGATGCTAAGCGAAGCTCCGTCTACGGCATGAAAGCCGCCGAAGTGTTTATGGAGGTTGTCGACGACAATCATTTTGATCCCCAACGGCGCGATTGATCACGCTCATCTTATGGAAAACGGCGCGGGGACAGGCCCCGCGCCGCATAGAACGTCATTTCTGACGATTAGCGGTATTCAGCGGTTACCATTTCGCCGCCTTCAAAGGTGACGACGCGGTAAGAACCTGCAGCTTCGCCGCCGTTTACCAGCTCAACGCCAGTCGCGCCGATCAGGTCAACGTCGCCGCCAGCAGCGAGGATTTCGAGAGCTTTACCCAGTTCGCCCGGCATGATCGGCTCACCCGGAGCGTTCGCAACCGACTCTACATATTCTTTGTAGACGTTAGGGTCGGTCGAGCCAGCAGCCTGCATAGCAAGCAGGATCAGAGCAGCTGCGTCATAAGACTCCGAAGCATAGGTGCCTTCGCCGTTGAACCCTTCTGCAAGGCTAACAAAGGTCTGGTAGCCAGGGTTGTCCGAACCAGGAGCCTGACCGTAGGAACCGTCGATGTCAGCACCGAAAGTTGCCGGCAGTGCGTCGCCGATCATACCATCGGGGAAGTGGAACAGGTCGAATGCGCCAGCGTCGATCGATGCGCGAACGATATCGCCGCCACCTTGGTCAACGTAGCCAGCAACGACCAGACGCTCACCACCAGCGGAGGACAGCGCTGCAACTTCTGCAGAGTAGTCACCTTTGCCAACGTCGTGCGCAGCAGAAATGGTGACTGTGCCGCCCATGCCTTCGTATGCAGCTTGGAAGCTGTCTGCGAGGCCTTTGCCGTAGTCAGAGTTGATGTAAGTCAGAGCAACCGAGCCAACACCTTGCTCTTTGAGCAATTCAGCCATCACAACACCCTGACGAGCGTCAGACGGTGCAGTGCGGAAGAAAAGGCCGTTGTCTTCGACGGTCGAGAGACCCGGAGAGGTCGCGGACGGCGAAACCATAACCATGCCGTTCGGCACAGCAACGTTCTGAAGGATCGCACCGGTTACACCAGAGCAGTCCGCACCAAAGATACCAGCAACGCCTTCAGCGATCAGTTCTTCGGCGGCAGCGGTCGCAGCAGCAGCGTCAACGCAGGTCGAGTCCTTGCGGATCGGCGTAACAGTCATACCGCCGAGCAAGTTGCCCGATGCAGAAACTTCAGCCATCGCCATTTCAGCGCCAGCAGCCATGTCAGGTGTCAGCGATTCGATCGGACCAGTGAAGCCAAGGATAACGCCCAGTTTCACTTCGTCTGCCGAAGCAGCGCCAGCAACCAAAGCGGTGGCCGCAGTGGCCAGCAGCAGTTTTTTCATTTATAGACTCCCTATCGGATGTTCTTATCCTGTAGCGAAGCTAATTGGACCATTTGGAAAAGTGAAGCGGTGACGCAAGGTGAATTGTCCCGCAGACAGCGCTAAACCCCGCCAAATAGCCTGCGAGACCGTAGAGACGGCCTAGAATCCAGAAATTTACTAGTCACGGCGCCCATGTGCACCGCGTTCGCGGTAGGGTGTTGTCTGGTAATGCGCACGGTAGCATTTCGAAAAATGCGACGGTGAAGCAAAGCCGCAGGCGAGGGCGACATTGATCACACTCATGTCGGTTTGCATCAGCAGGTTCCGTGCTTTTTGAAGGCGCAGTTCCATATAGTAGCGTTTTGGTGATCGTGTCAGGTACCGACGGAACAAACGTTCTAGCTGGCGCGTCGACATACCAACGTCTTTGGCAAGAGTCGCGGGGCTGATTGGCTCTTCGATGTTCTGTTCCATCATCTGAATCACACGGCTCAGTTTTGGGTGGCGAACACCGATGCGGGTCGGGATAGATAGGCGTTGCGTGTCTTGGTCCGTTCGGATCGATGAATAGATCAGCTGATCCGCCACTGCGCTGGCGAGCTCTTCGCCGTGATCGTCCGCGATGATTTTCAGCATAAGATCGAGGGACGCCGTGCCACCCGCAGCCGTGATACGATTCCCATCGACGACAAACACTGATTTCGTCAGGTCTACTTCTTCAAATTCCTCTGAAAAGCTGTCTTGGTTTTCCCAGTGGATCGTCGCACGTTTACCATCGAGGAGACCAGCCTTCGCGAGCGCGTAGCTCGCCGTGCAAAGACCGCCCATGACCACGCCACGACGCGCCTCGCGGCGGAGCCAATTCAGAACGCGTTTGTTCGTAGCTTTCTGAACATCGATTCCGCCACACACGATAACAACGTCGTCGCGGGTGAGTTCGTCGAGGTCCATCTGAAGCTTAAATTCAGTTCCGTTCGAACAGGCGACCATTTCGCCGCCATCACCTGCAAGCGCCCATGAATACAGGTCCGCATTCGACATACGGTTTGCAATGCGCAAACACTCCACCGCGCTGGCAAAGGACAGCATCGTAAATTGTTCCAAGAGCACGAAGACAAAACGCTTTGCTTTCTTGGGCGCTTCGACTTCGACGATTTGAATTTCTGTGTCCATTTGGGTCTCGAAAACGGAGGTGATTTTCGACCACAACATCTTTTTCTCGACAAAGGCAAGAGTTGTTTGTTTGCGACGCCAATGTCGCTAAAGGACGGACCATAATTTAGGCAAAGTGATTTTTACGTTGCCGTGTCAAAGTCAAAGGCTATAAACGCGTCCTGATACCGCTAAAATAGACTATGCGGGTCGAAATTGAACGCAAAACGGAGCGAGACAATGACCGAGTGGCAGAAAACGGACTGGCGTGCAAAACCGCGGGTTCAGATGCCCGACTATACGGATGAGGCAAAGCTGAACGCTGTAGAAGCGAAGCTCGCAAGCTATCCGCCCTTGGTCTTTGCTGGCGAGGCACGCAAACTCAAAGCGAAACTTGGTGCGGTTTCACGTGGCGAGGCCTTCCTTCTTCAGGGTGGTGACTGCGCTGAGAGCTTTGCTGAATTTTCGGCTGATAACATCCGTGACACCTTTAAGGTGATGTTGCAGATGGCAATGGTTCTGACCTACGGCGCCAAAGTTCCCGTCGTTAAAGTTGGCCGTATGGCTGGCCAGATGGCAAAGCCGCGTTCGGCACCGACCGAAGTGATCAATGGCGCGGAACTGCCGAGCTACCGTGGTGATATCGTCAATGGTTTCGACTTCACACCGGAAGCTCGTATTCCTGACCCAGACCGTATGCTGCAGGCCTACACGCAAGCCGCTGCAACACTAAACCTTCTTCGTGCGTTTTCGACGGGTGGCTACGCCGACCTGCACAAAGTGCACTCTTGGACGCTTGGTTTTACCGCTTCGCCTGAGGCAGAGCGTTACCGCGAGCTGGCAACCCGCATCAGCGATACGCTTGACTTCATGAATGCTGCTGGCATTCGTGATGAGGCGAACCATGCGATGCAGACCGTCGACTTCTTCACCAGCCACGAAGCATTGCTTTTGGAATACGAAGAAGCGCTATGCCGTCTGGATTCGACCTCGGGCAAATGGCTTGCGGGTTCTGGTCACATGATCTGGATCGGCGACCGCACGCGTCAGCCTGACGGGGCTCACGTTGAATTCTGCAAAGGCGTTCAGAACCCGATCGGCCTGAAATGCGGTCCTTCGATGACCTCTGGTCACCTGAAATCGCTGATGGCGTCGCTGAACCCCGAAAACGAAGCAGGTCGTCTGACGCTTATCGCGCGCTTCGGTGCGGGCAACGTTGGTGAACATCTGCCGCGACTGATCAAAGCTGTTCAGGAAGAGGGCGCAAACGTTGTTTGGACCTGTGACCCGATGCATGGCAACACGATCAAGTCATCGACAGGCTACAAAACCCGTCCGTTCGACAGCGTGCTGCGTGAGGTCCGCGAATTCTTTGCAGTTCACAACGCGGAAGGGTCGATCCCGGGTGGTGTGCACTTTGAGATGACTGGTAAAGACGTGACCGAATGCACTGGTGGTGTTCGCGCTGTGACCGATGAGGATCTCAGCGATCGTTACCACACAGCCTGCGACCCGCGTCTAAACGCATCGCAATCGTTGGAGCTCGCGTTCCTCGTTGCGGAAGAGCTCTCTGCGCGTCGCGAAAAGCTGGCAGCAGCGGCAAACGCTTAATCGCGGTCGTTGTCGACAACCAAACGAAGGGCCGGCCGTTGGGTCGGCCTTTTTCGTTCGCCCGCATAGAGCGCCTGATCAAAGGCCTGCATGGGGGCCATGTTAGTTTTCTCATGGCGTATAGGGACGGCTCCATCGATTGAGAACCGTCGCGCGCTACGACCCTGAATCCCTTCAGTGACAATCGCACCGAGCGCTCGCGTAGGGATACCGTTCACACCCGCGAGCGGCATCAAAAGGAGCCGACCAATAAACTTTGGCCGCGACAAACCGCGTTGTGTGGTCAGTGACAGTTCGACAATCGCTGGATCGGCAAAGCACGCCTCAACATAGGTCTGCAAACGATCCCTTTCAGAGGGTTCAAACAGCATAGACAAAGGCATACCGCGCGCCTCCATCATTAAGAGGTCGTTGATTTTTTGCCCACTGACGCGCAAGCGACCAACGCCAGGGGCTACACGTTCTAGAATGAAGGAAAACGGTAATGCCGCGTCGATCCGCGTCGGATCAATGGCACGACGTTCAGGCAGTGTCTGCGGACCACGCAGTTCATGCCAATAGGTTTCTAGCACCTTGAGCGTTTCGTTATTTGATTGGTGTGGCGTGTCCATGTCGCACATCCTTAACGGGTCTTTCAAATTCATAAAACAATTCATTCAAATTGACACGACCCTTCGCGCATCAAGGTTAACAGGCCCTCGCGCCACTTGCCGCAGTGCCCCAATTTGCATTAAGCCATTGGATACAAAAGGAGAGGCCATCGTGATCCGATCAATGACCGCATTCGCCAGCCGCACGGGCGCACATGGCGGGACCCAATGGAGTTGGGATATCCGCAGCGTGAACGCACGGGGACTCGACCTTCGTCTGCGTCTCCCAGACGGCATTGAAGGGCTGGAACAGTCGGTGCGCGCGTCTTTGACCAAACGGTTTTCGCGGGGCAACATCACGTTGAACCTGCGCCTCACGCGGGACGAGACCGATAAAAAACTTGATGTCGACACAGCAGCATTGGACCGCGCGTTAGAAGCGATCGGCCGTATTGAAGCACGTGCCGCGGCAATGGGGTTGCAGGTCAACACCCCAACTTCGGCTGAAATTCTCAATATCAAAGGCGTTTTCGTTCCGACAAACCTGACAGAAGATGACGAAGGCCTACTCAAACATTTGACCGACGACTTTGGCCCCTTGCTCGACGATTTCGCCGCGATGCGGGCAACGGAAGGGCGGGCGCTTCATGCGGTTGTGACGGATCAACTGAACAAGATCGAAGAACTCATTGAAAAGGCTAAAATTACTGCCGAAGAACGAAAGGCTGATGTTCGCACGGCACTCACGTCTGCAATGAAACGCGTGCTCGATGATATTGCAGAGGTCGATGATCAACGACTTGCCCAAGAGCTCGCTGTCCTTGCGGTAAAACAGGACGTAACCGAAGAATTGGATCGCCTTCGCGCCCATGTCGCCGCAGCCCGTGAATTGATCAGCGATCCTGCTCCTGCAGGACGCAAGCTCGACTTCCTCGCGCAGGAATTTAACCGTGAAGCCAATACCCTGTGTTCGAAATCTCAGGCTGTTGCGCTTACGGCCGTTGGGTTAGAGCTAAAAGCCGTCATCGAACAGATGCGCGAACAAATTCAGAATGTGGAGTAATTGATGTCTGACATCCAACGCCGTGGTCTTTTGATCATTTTGTCTTCGCCGTCTGGGGCAGGGAAATCCACGTTGGCCAAACGATTGATGGCATGGGACCCCACACTCTCATTCTCGGTGTCCGCCACGACGCGCGATCCACGCCCCGGTGAAACCAATGGTGTCGAGTATTACTTCAAAACCAAGGCCGAATTTGAAGCTATGGTCGATGCGGGTGAAATGCTCGAACATGCGGAGGTTTTCGGGAACTACTACGGGACCCCGAAAGGTCCTGTTGAGACAGCAATGATGGCTGGTCGTGACACAATTTTCGACATCGATTGGCAAGGCGGTCAGCAAATCAGACGTTCAGCTTTGGCAAATGATGTTGTGTCGATCTTCATTCTTCCTCCGTCGATAGCCGATCTGGAAACGCGCCTGCGTGGACGTGCCCAAGACAGCGACGAGGTGATTGCGAACCGCATGGCCCAAAGCCGCGATGAAATCAGCCATTGGGCCGAATATGACTACGTGATCGTGAACCGCGACGTGGATGCAGCCGAGGCCGAGCTGAAAACGATCCTCATGGCCGAGCGGTCCCGTGCTAATCGTCAACCAGGGTTGAATGAATTTGTCCGCGCATTGAACAAGGAGTTTGAAGCCAGATGATTTACGAACTCGATGGAATCGCCCCGATTATCGATGACACTGCGTGGGTTGCCGACGATGTAAACCTTATCGGCAAGGTGACACTGGCAGCGAAATCGTCGGTCTGGTTTGGGTCAACGCTGCGCGGTGATAACGAAATGCTCACGCTCGGCGAGGGCAGCAATATCCAAGAAAACAGCGTGCTTCACACCGATATGGGGTATCCGCTCACCATCGGTAAAAACTGCACCATCGGTCACAAGGTTATGCTGCACGGCTGCACTATTGGCGACAACACATTGATCGGGATGGGTGCGATGGTGATGAACGGTGCCGTGGTTGGTAAAAACTGCCTGATCGGGGCAGGGGCGTTAATCACCGAAGGCAAGGTTATCCCCGATGGCTCACTCGTCATGGGCGCACCAGGTAAAATCATTCGCACCCTGACCGAAGACGCAATCGAAGGTCTGACCAGATCCGCGCTGAGCTATCAGAAAAATGCGGAGCGTTATCGCACCGGACTCAGAGCGATCAATGCAGAGTGATTTTAGGCGCTAAGAAGTTGAGAACGTCAAAATCCAAACCTGGTGCAACTTGTGCGACTTCGCGTCGGACCATGTCGGGGTTTGGCAAGTTTCCAGTGAGCGCGCGGTAGCGCCCCGTAAACCTAAGCTGATAAAGTTGCTTTGCAATATCAATCGCATCAAACCCATGACCAAAGAGGGACGACACAACAGTGTCGGGTTGAATGCGCGCCAGAAGCGTTTGGTCTAATTCTGAAAAATCGACGTAGTGGTAATCGGCAACCTCGGCTGCAATACCCGGATCAGCCCAATCGGATTTCTGTCCGATCACAAGCATCACAGATCGCTGCGCAGTACTGCGCAGGCGCGTTGCTCTTAGGGTTCCCATCCCCGATTTCCCCACTCTTAGTCGTTCGTCACGCAGTCAGAGTCACCCACTGCGTATACAATTATACGGAGTATTTCTCATGTCGCAATCACCGTTAAGGGGGAGTTGAAAAGACTTGCGAGGAAACAAACGGACGCTACGAATAGCGGCATGACGCCAGATATCCCAACGCCCGCCCAAATCGTCCAAGCACTGCCACTCGTGGCTTTGATCATTGGACCAGACGAACGGATCACCGTTGCCAATGGGCATGCCCGATCCTTGTTGGGTCAGGAAATCGTAGGGCGCCACTGCATTACGGGGTTACGACAACCCAATATCCTCGACGCGATCGAGACGGTTTTTCGCACAAAGACAAAACAAGAATCACGCTACCTCGGGCGTGATAGCGGGCGCGATACGACGTTTCGGGTCAACATTGCTCCGATTGAAACGGGCAAAGGGACTTCTGTCCTAATCACCTTCGAAGACCTCACCGATATTGAAGATGCGGGTAAGATGCGTCGCGATTTTGTGGCCAACGTCAGTCATGAACTGAAAACGCCACTTACCGCGCTGATGGGCTTTATCGAAACGCTGCGTGGGCCTGCACGGAATGACCCCAAGGCGCAGGATCGGTTTTTGTCCATTATGGAACAAGAAGCCACACGGATGTCGCAGCTTGTCTCGGACCTCTTGTCGCTGAGTAAGGTTGAGGAGAACGAACGCATTCGTCCCGTTCAACCTGTTAACCTCGATGCGATCCTCAATTCGACAATCCTCGCCCTTGCGCCTGTAGCGGAAAAGGCGTCCGTCACAATCACCACACATTTCCCGACCACGGTTCCTCCCATTCCGGGTGATGAAAACCAATTGCGACAGGTGTTTCGCAATCTCATCGAAAACGCGATCAAATACGGGGCGCGTGGCGGCAAGATCGACGTCATCATCGACGAGGCCCAAGAAAGCGCACTTTTGCGTGGGCAGGGTATTACAGTACGCGTTCGGGATTACGGTGAAGGTATTGCAGCGCATCACATTGCTCGCCTGACTGAACGATTCTACCGTGTTGATAGTCACCGTAGCCGCGAGGTTGGCGGCACTGGCCTTGGGCTTGCAATCGTAAAACATATCATCAGCCGTCATCGCGGGCGCCTGAGAATTAATTCGGTCGTGAATGAGGGCACTGAGTTCGCAGTCATTTTGCCTGTTGAGTGAAGTTTTCTGCAAAAATCTTAGGCTGTCATAAAACTCTTACAAAACTGTCACAAAAGGTTGTCACGCCGTCCTTAGTTGGGGCGCATAGGTCACGCGGCTCGCGTGTGGCCCATGTCTGACAGACAGGAGTTTATTAATGTCGTTCATGAAACTGACCGCCTCGACCCTGGCGATCGCCGCCGTATCCGCAACTGCAGCAGTAGCACGTGACAACGTCCAGATCGCTGGTTCGTCGACCGTTCTGCCTTACGCTTCGATCGTTGCAGAAGCATTCGGTGAAAACACCGATTTCCCGACCCCCGTTGTAGAATCGGGCGGTTCGTCTGCTGGCCTCAAAGCTTTCTGTGAAGGCGTAGGCGAGAACACCATCGACATCGCAAACGCTTCGCGCGCTATCAAATCGTCGGAAATTGAAACATGCGCTGCAAACGGCGTAACCGACATTATCCAAGTTCGCATTGGCTATGACGGCATCGTGTTCGCATCCGACATCAACGGCAACTCGTTCGAGTTCACGCCGTCTGACTGGTACCTTGCTCTGGCTGCTGAACTGCCAGTTGACGGTGCAATGGTTGCAAACCCGAACACCAACTGGGCTGAAGTAAACGAAAAATTCGCTGACCAGCCGATCCAAGCCTTCATCCCAGGCACCAAGCACGGTACCCGCGAAGTATTCGACGAGAAAGTTATCCTTCAGGGTTGTGAAGACACTGGCGCGATGGCTGCAATTCTCGAGATCAACGGTGGTGACGAAGACGCTGCTGAAGAAGCATGTATGACCATCCGTGGCGACGGTCTGTCTGTGGACATCGACGGCGACTACACTGAGACCCTCGCACGTATCGCTGCTGACACCAACGGCATCGGCGTGTTCGGTCTGGCATTCTACGAAAACAACACTGACAAACTTCAGGTTGCGACCATGAACGGCGTTGTTCCTTCGACTGCATCGATCGCTGCAGCAGAATACCCTGTATCGCGTCCGCTGTACTTCTACATCAAAGCAGCTCACATCGGCGCAATCCCTGGCCTGAAAGAGTACGCTCAGTTCTTCGTTTCTGACGAACTCGCTGGTCCTGATGGCCCGCTCGCAGCTTACGGTCTGGTTTCGGATCCGGAACTGGCAGCAACCCAAGCAATGGTTGCTAACGAAGTGACCATGGGTTCGAACTAATCGACCTCGAATACGCGGAGGGACGGGTTCCGTCCTTCCGCTTTTTCATGTCTAAAGGCACAAACAAGAATTTACGCATTTGGGGTCCCCATGCCGTTTCTCTGGATTTTAATTGCCCTCATCATCATCGCATCGGTTGCGTTTGTTTTGGGCCGGCAGCGTGCAGTACAGAGTGCAGGCGGCGACTCTCGCAAACTTCATTCTCTCCCTGGATTTTACGGCTGGAATACGGCAATTGGCGCGATGGTTCCGTCGATTGTGATCCTTGCCGTTTGGATGATCGCTCAGCCCATTATCGTGAACATGTCGATTGCCCCGATGATTACATCGGTTGAGGCGTCTGACAGTGCGACGCTGGGTCTGGTTTTGTCTAACGTTACAAATGTTTCCGAAGGTCTGGACGCCGCGATTGCTGCAGGCGCGATCACAGATAACGAAGTTGCGGCACTGAATGCTGAGACAGACAACATCAAAGGCCTTCTGTCCCAAGTCGGAAAGGTCGTAGGCTCTGATATCACCCCTGAAATCCTCGACGCCGCACGTGCATCACGTGACATGAACGCGACGGGAACACTGTTTAAAACCATCGTTGTTTTGGCTGCAGCTATTGCAGGCGGCGCCTTTGCCCTGACAAAAATTCGTCCAGACCTCTGGGCCCGCAATCAGGTTGAAACCTTTGTGCGCTACGTACTGATCACGGCCGCATCGATCGCTATCCTGACCACAATCGGCATCGTTCTGTCCCTGATCTTCAATACCGTGAAGTTCTTCGGCATGTATTCGGCCACTGACTTTTTCTTTGGTTTGAGCTGGCTCCCCCGTTTCCAAGGCGAAAGCGATCTAGGCATTCTGCCGTTGATGTGGGGCACCGTGTACATCTCGATCATCGCGCTTCTCGTGGCTGTTCCAATTGGACTTTTCGCTGCGATCTACCTGTCTGAATATGCCTCCAAAGGGGTTCGTGCCGTCGCCAAACCCGCGCTAGAGGTTCTGGCAGGCATCCCGACTATCGTTTACGGTTTGTTTGCTCTTCTGACCGTTGGACCACTGTTGAAGTCTGCCTTTGGCGACGGTGGGGTCTTGGGCGTTCAGTGGATGGGCAGTGCCGATGCTGCGATGACTGCTGGCCTCGTCATGGGCATCATGTTGATCCCCTTCGTTTCGTCGCTCTCTGACGACATCATCAACGCTGTGCCTCAGGCAATGCGCGATGGCTCTTATGGCCTCGGCGCAACAAAGTCGGAGACGATCAAGCAAGTCGTATTACCCGCTGCTCTGCCTGGTATTGTCGGGGCGGTTCTTTTGGCGGCATCGCGCGCCATCGGTGAAACGATGATCGTTGTGCTCGGGGCAGGGGCTGCGGCGCAGCTATCGTTGAACCCGTTCGATGCGATGACCACTGTCACCACCCGTATCGTGGCCCAGCTGACGGGTGACACCGATTTTGCTTCGGCCACCGCCCTGGTCGCCTTTGCGTTGGGTATGACACTTTTTGTCGTTACCCTCGGGCTGAACATTCTCGCCCTCTACATTGTCCGTAAATATCGGGAGCAATACGAATGACCGACGCGTCCGCAAATAACTCCGCATCGGGTAAATCATCGCTGCTCGTTCAGGATGCCCGCACGCGCAAACGCAATGCTGTTGAGGCGCGATTCAAGTGGTATGGCATCACCGCAATTGCCATCGGCTGCGTATTTCTGATCCTTCTTGTGACCGCGATTACATTCAACGGTAGCCGCGCGTTCCGTCAGACGTTTGTAACGGTTCCTGTGACCCTCGACGCGGCTGCGATTGAAGCGGCTGAAGCATCGATGATGAAAACGTCGCAGTATCGCAAGATGATCGAAGCGGCGCTTTTGACCGAAGTGGCTGAGGCGAACATCGAAACAGATATGGATGCTGGTAAACTCGGTGACATGCTATCGTCCTCGGCGCCTGCGCAAATGCGTGAATTCGTTTTGGCGAACCCTAACCGCATCGGCGACACGGTTTCCTTTGATTTCCTGACCTCCTCGCGCGTCGATGGCTATTTGAAAGGCCGCGTGACCCGCGACTCTCTCGCGAACGATAAGAACCTCGATGCGGCTCACCTCGATCTGGTTGACCAGATGCGTGACATTGGCATGGTCGTAAAACGGTTCAATATCGATTTCATCATCGGCTCGGATGCGTCCGAGGAACGTCCAGAGCAAGCGGGCATGGGCGTATCCATCCTCGGCTCGCTGTTCATGATGTTTGTCGTTCTTTTGCTGTCGCTCCCGATTGGTGTTGCAGCATCGATCTACCTCGAAGAATTCGCGCCAAAGAGCCGCTGGACAGACTTGATCGAGGTGAACATCTCGAACCTCGCGGCGGTACCGTCGATCGTGTTCGGTATCTTGGGCGTTGCGGTATTCATCCAGATCGGCCATCTGCCCAAGTCCGCGCCTCTGGTTGGCGGTCTGGTGCTGACATTGATGACCCTGCCGACGATCATTATCTCGACCCGCGCCGCGCTCAAAGCTGTTCCACCGTCGATCCGCGAAGCCGCGCTTGGGGTAGGGGCCTCGAAAATGCAGTCAGTGTTTCACCATGTCCTACCTCTCGCCATGCCCGGAATTTTGACGGGCACAATCATCGGCTTGGCGCAGGCGTTGGGTGAAACTGCACCGCTTTTGTTGATCGGTATGGTTGGCTTTATCGCGACGAACTATCCGACAGGTCCGATCGACGGCTTCCTGTCTCCGAACTCCGCAATGCCTGCTCAAATCTACGAATGGGCCAAACGCGCTGATCCAGCCTATTACGAACGGGCTTGGGGGGGTATCATCATCTTGTTGGTGTTCCTCCTCGCTATGAACGTAATCGCGGTCATCCTGCGCCGCCGTTTTGAACGTCGGTGGTAAGAAAGTCTAAAACCATGAACGATATGCGACTAATAGATAGAGCGGTGGACATGAAGGACATCAAATTTTCGGCCCGCAACGTGCAGGTCTACTACGGAACCACTCATGCCATCAAAGACGTGAATGTTGATATCGCGGATAAAACCGTGACTGCTTTCATCGGTCCGTCGGGTTGTGGTAAATCCACGTTCTTGCGTTCGTTGAACCGGATGAACGACACCATCGATATTTGCCGTGTCGAGGGTGATATCCTTTTGGACGGCGAAGACATCTACGACAAACGCGTTGACCCTGTGCAACTGCGTGCAAAGGTCGGCATGGTGTTTCAAAAGCCGAACCCGTTCCCTAAATCGATCTATGACAATATTGCCTATGGTCCGCGCATCCACGGCCTTGCGAAGAACAAGACTGATCTCGATGAGATCGTCGAAAGCTCTCTAAAGCGTGCGGCGCTTTGGAACGAGGTCAAGGATCGCCTTGATGCGCCCGGCACCGGTCTTTCTGGTGGTCAGCAGCAGCGTCTTTGTATTGCACGTGCCGTCGCGACCCAGCCTGAAGTCCTGTTGATGGACGAACCTTGTTCGGCGCTCGACCCGATCGCGACAGCGCAGGTTGAAGAACTGATCGACGAACTGCGGTCCAACTTCTCGGTCGTGATCGTGACCCACTCGATGCAACAGGCTGCACGGGTGAGCCAAAAGACAGCCTTCTTCCACCTCGGGAACCTCGTTGAATACGGCGAGACGGGTCAGATCTTTACCAATCCGGTTGATCCCCGCACCGAGAGCTACATTTCCGGCCGCATCGGCTAAGGAGCGCACATAATGAGTGACCAACACATCCTATCCGCCTACGACCGCGACCTCGAATCCATTCAGGCTTTGGTTATGAAAATGGGGGGCCTCGTCGAGGCTGCAATTCTTGACGGCGCACAATCGCTGGAAACCCGCGACGTTGAATTGGCAGAAAAGGTCCGCGCCAATGATAAGGCAATCGACGAGCTGGAACTGCGCATCAACGAAGAGGCCGCACGTTGCATCGCTCTGCGCGCGCCTGTCTCCAAAGACCTGCGCACTGTACTGACCACGCTCAAACTGGCTGGCAGCCTCGAGCGTATCGGCGACTATGCAAAGAACATGGCGAAACGCACAAATGTTCTGGTTGAGATGCGCGAAATCCCAGGCCCTGACGCCTCCCTGCGGCGTATGGCACGCGAAGTCGAAGGCATGTTACGTGACGTTTTGGATGCCTACATTCAACGTGACGCGAAACTGGCTGAACAGGTCCGAGAGCACGACCATGACGTCGACCAGATGTATAACGCAATGTTCCGCGAATTCCTCACGTTCATGATGGAAGACCCGCGCAACATCACGGCCTGTATGCACCTGCATTTCATCGCTAAGAACATCGAACGCATGGGCGATCTGGTGACCAATATGGCTGAACAAGTCATCTATTTGGTGACAGGCGAACTACCCGAAGATAGCCGCCCCAAAGCCGATAGTACCTCGTATATTTCCAAGGTTGATTAATGGCTCAGCAACCCCTCGTTCTCGTCGTCGAAGATGAACCCGCGCAACGTGAGGTTCTGAAATACAACCTCGAATCAGAAGGTTACACGGTGTCTTTCGCTGTAAATGGCGAAGAAGCACTTCTGATGATCAGCGAAGAACTCCCTGATGTGATTGTTCTGGACTGGATGCTTCCGAATGTCTCTGGGATTGAGGTGTGCCGTCAGGTGAAAACGCGCCCTGAGACACGTGAAATTCCCGTCATCATGCTCTCCGCACGGTCCGAGGAGGGCGACAAGGTTCGTGGTCTTGAAACAGGCGCCGACGACTATGTGACCAAACCCTATTCTGTGACAGAACTACTGGCCCGCGTGAGGTCACAGTTGCGTCGCTCGCGTCCGACTATGGCGGGTCAGGTTATGGTGTTTGAGGATATTCAACTCGACAGCGAAACCCACCGCGTCACCCGTGACGGTGAACAGTTGAAACTCGGCCCAACAGAGTTTCGTCTCTTGTCAACCTTCATAGAAAAACCAGGCCGTGTTTGGTCGCGTGATCAACTGCTCGATCGTGTTTGGGGACGCGATATTTACGTCGATACCCGTACTGTTGACGTGCACGTCGGGCGACTGAGAAAAGCGCTTACCGCCCATGGTGGTAATGACCCAGTGCGCACAGTTCGCGGTGCCGGATATGCGCTAGGCTAAGGCGTTTTTGGGCTTTTAAACGCTAATTTATCGCGTAGCGTAGGCGAACCACTTCGAAAGGTTTCACTATGCCAAGCACGCGCACAAGCCCATCGTTTGCAGATTCAGAATACTGGGATCGTATTGAGAAAACCCGCGCGGCGATGGAAGCCGCGGGCGTTGATACCATCATCGTCTCTGACCCGTCCAATATGGCGTGGCTCACAGGCTACGATGGCTGGTCGTTCTACGTTCATCAGGCCGTGATCCTTGGCATGGAAGGGGAACCTATCTGGTGGGGTCGTGGAATGGATGCAGCGGGTGCCTTGCGCACCGTTTTCATGCAAGAAGACAACATCTTTGGGTATGAGGATAGCTACGTTCAGAACCCCGACAAACACCCGATGGAAGACCTGTCGCGGGTTATTGAGGGTTATGGCTGGGACGCGGGTCGCGTCGGCGTCGAAATGGACAATTACTATTTCAGCGCGGCGGCTTATGGATCACTGATCAAAGGTCTGCCAAAGGCGACCTTCGTCGACACGACAGGCCTCGTGAACTGGCAGCGCGCGATCAAAAGCCCGACCGAACTGACCTACATGCGCCGTGCCGCCGACATCGTTCAAGCCATGCACGCGCGTATCGCCGAAGTCGCTGAACCCGGCATGCCAAAGCATCACTTGGTTGCTGAGATTTATCATACGGCGATCAAGGGCGTCGGTGGCCACTGGGGCGACTATCCAGCCATCGTGCCAATGGCGCCGTCTGGCCTCGACGCGACCGCACCGCACCTGACTTGGGATGACACGCCACTGCGCACGGGCGAAACAACGTTCTTTGAAATTGCGGGCGTGCATCGTCGCTACCATTGCCCGCAGTCGCGCACGCTGTTCTTTGGAACCATGCCGCAAAAGTTCATCGATGCGGAACATGCGGTAACTGAAGCCACAGCTGCGGCCCTCGAACAAGCAAAACCGGGAAACCTCTGCGAAGATGTCGCCAACGCCTTTAACCAAACCCTCAACAAGCTCGGTTTTGTCAAAGACAGCCGCTGCGGTTATGCCATCGGCCTCAGCTATCCGCCGGATTGGGGTGAACGCACAATGTCGTTCCGCGCAGGCGACAAAACGGTTCTGCGTCCGGGAATGACCTTCCATTTTATGCCTGCACTTTGGCTCGACGACGGTGGCATTGAAACGACTGAACCTATTGTTATCACCGAAACAGGTCACGAACTGCTTTGCAAAACCCCTAGCGGTATCGTTATCAAGTCGTAATCGGTGCAACACAGAGGAGGGCGGCGATGAGCGATGTCGAACGTCTTGCCGTCCATGACCTGAAACTGCTGCGCGCACTCGTCGTCGTGGCCCGTGAGGGCAACGTGACGCGTGCCGCAGATATCCTGAACCTCTCCCAACCTGCGGTGAGTTTCCAGTTGCGCAAGCTAGGTCAATTGAGCGGCCTCGTGCTATTCAAACGAACGGCGACGGGGCTAGAGTTAACCAAAGACGGTGCACTTTTAGCGACGAAGGCTGAGCAAGTTCTAGGCTCGGTCCAAGACTTCAACCGCCTTTTACAAACGATGCGGACCCATTTGCAGGGCACCTTGCGCGTGGGCACCATCATTGACCCTGAATTCACCCGTTTGGGCGCCTTTTTGCAGCAGATGCTGCAAGTCGGGCCAGGGGTTTCGACTTCACTTCGTCACGGGATCAGTGGTGAAGTGCTCGACTATCTGCGAAATGATACTTTGGACGTCGGGTTTTACCTCGGTGACTTGGATCAACCAACAGACCTGGAACAGTTCCACGCGCGTCACCTATCTACGCTGACGTATTGCGTGGTGGCCCCGCCAGCGCTCTTAGGATCGGCCAAAGACTACGATTGGCGCGAATTGGCTACATTGCCTTGGATCGGAACGCCGCCGGCATCGGTTCACAACCGTTTGCTGACAAAGGTTTTTGATAGGATGGGTCTACGTCAAAACCAAGTCGCACAGGTCGATCAGGAATCGTCGATGCTGGCTATGGTGCGCACAGGCGTTGGCCTTAGCCTCGCGCGTGAATCCATTGCGCTCCGAGAAGCCCAGTCTGGCAACGTCACCATCCTAGCAGGCAAACGACTGGATACATCGCTGAGTTTTGTCAGCCTTGCGCAACGCCGCGATGATCCAGTTGTTCAGCTTGCCTTTGATGCCATTGACGACGTTTGGCCGACTTAACTCGGCAGATATTCTTTGCTCCACGTTTCGCTGATCGATCCGTTTTGCAGCATCACGTCAATGTCGGTCTCACTATAGCCAAGCTCAATCAAGACCGAGCGCGTTGAGGCTCCGTATTTTTCGGCAGGATCCATCATATTCACAGCACCGCGCATGGGGCGAACGGCAAATGGATCGAGCTGCGTGACTGTATGGCCGCTCGGGTGATCCTCATAAACCGAGAACGAATAGCTACCACGATCAATACCTGGAATGCCATCTGGCGTCCGAACGTAGGCTGCGCGCAAGGCGTCAATGTTGTCGCAGACCGCCGCGCCAATATCATTCGCCCGCAAAACCTCGAGCCACGCCGCAGAGGTATCATTCGCAAACACGCCGGCGAGGAACCCTTCACGCTCCTCGTGGGGCAGGGCGGATAGCCCCGCAAAAGCCTCGATCGCCTCTAGGCGTCCGATGTCTTTCTCGTAGGTCGAAAGCAGCAGGTATTCACCTGAGGCCGTGTAGTAGAACCGCGACAACGCATCGTAGCCGTTCACGTAACGCCCTGACGGTTCATCGAACAAACCACGCCCTGTGTAGTCATAGCAGAATGGCACCTGCAAAAGCCCGCTGTTGGCAGAAAGCGATGTGCGACCGCGACCTGTTTTGCCTGTCTTAAGCTTTTGATAAAGCGCCGTTGCGACGCCCAATGCACCACCGAACCCGCACATCACATCAATCGTTCCAACGTGTGCGTGTTCCTCTGGCTCACTCATCAGCCCGCCAAAGCGCAACATGATCCCTGTCGTCGCCTGCACAAGGTCATCGTAGCCCACATAGTCGGTCCGCGGACCACGACGCACGCCGCTGAAACAATCAAGCTTACAGAAGATCGCATCAGGGTTCAGCCGTGCGAGGTTATCCGCGTCCAATCCCATAGCTTTGATCTGGTTATCGGGCGCGTTCCACACAATCACATCGACGGACTTTACAAGGTCTTCGAACACCTTACGCCCATGCTCGGACGTGATGTCTGTCAGAACTGACTTTTTGCCGCGCATGTGGGACATGCCAAAGATCACCGTGTTCCAAGCGTCATACATCGGCTTTGACGGATCAAGCTTGATCACCTCAGCCCCAAAACGGGCCAGATAGCTCACCGAATGCGGACCCGCGATCACGTTGCAAAGATCAAGCACACGGACACCTTCCAGCCAGCCAGACCGATCGTTCGGATTGGTTACACGCGGCAGTTTGGTGCGTTGTCTCTTCAACTGAGCAAGCGCGCTGCTCACATCCACCCAACGGCGGGGGATCGGATAGAGCGCTGCTTCGCCGCTTTCCTCTAGCCAGACGACAGGTCCAGGTTGGATCATCATTCCGTATTCAGGATCCTCAACATCGATCATCAGACCCGATGTTTCCGCGTGGTCGTCGTTGATCCACTCCTGCAACCAGCGCTGCGGCGCACCGGGGAATTTGTTGCGGCCAAAAATGCGTTCCCACTCTTTGGCGGTTCGCGTGATGAATACCTCTTTCATCTTTGCCGCGATTTTATCCGCCCAGAATTTCGGCAGTGGATAAACACCGAGCGATACATCGGATGACCATTCGCTGGTTGGTTTGTAAGTATCATCCTCTTCCTGAAGACCTTCGGCCACGAGATCGTCATAGATGCCGAGCGTTTGCAGACACCGCTTCGCGTGGGTCTTATGGCTCGGGCAGACGACATAGAACATTCGACCGTCCTTGCAGAGGTAGCTGCGATAGAATGGGTCAAGGAGCTCTTGCAGCTCTTCATAGGTTACATTCATCGGCAGGCCTTCGGTCCGACGACGCGTGATTTCTTGTTCACGCTGGGTAATGTAGCGTTCCGGCAATCCGTCGATCTTGATCGAGTTGTAACACAGGCCTTCCATAACCGCGCTCGCCAGCGGTACCTCAATCTGATCACCCAGCCCCGTGCGTTCCCTCGCCTGAAGCGCCAGAACCGCAGCGGATGCTGCCATCATCGCGCCGTATGACGAGGCGAGGGGCAGGGGAGAGAATGACGGGTTCACGCCCATCAGAACACGGTTCAAACCCATGTCCGTAAACACGCCCGAACTCGCCGCGATGACACTCTCATAAGCGCGCAATTCACGACGTTCGTCGTCCGCAGAGGCAAAACCGGGGATCGAGACGGTGATCAAGTCAGGCTGCGACTGGCGCAATTCAGCAAAATCAATCCCGAGCTTTGCCAGTTTTCCCGGACGAAAGTTCTCGATCACGATGTCAGCTTCCGCGATTAGGGCTTTGGCCTGTTCGACACCTTCTTCAGACTTAAGGTCAATCGTCACAATCATCTTATTGCGGTTGAGGGTCGCATTCGCGGGGCTCTGCCACATCGGACCACCGGGCGGGTCGATATGCACCACTGTAGCGCCCAGATCGCCAAGGATCATCGCAACCGCGGGACCCGCGATATATTGTCCAAAATCAATGACTTTGACGCCAGAGAGAGGAAGCGTGTCACGGGAAGGGATAGACATTTCCGAAATCCTGAAGAAGAGGTGTTAGTGTGCATCAGCGAGGATATATCCCGCCGCTTTTTCAGCAATCATGAGAGTTGGCGAATTCGTATTGCCCGAGGTAATCTTTGGCATCACGCCCGCATCTGCAACGCGCAACCCTTTGATACCTTTGACACGCAAACGGCTATCGACCACGGCCGTATCATCGTCCGCGCGACCCATTTTCGTCGTGCCGACAGGATGGAAAATCGTGCTCGCGATATCACCAGCGAGGCGGGCCAATTCCTCGTCTGTTTGGAACTGGGGACCGGGTTTCCATTCGACGGGCTTGTATTTTGCCAAGGCAGGCTGCGCCACGATATTGCGGACCTGACGGATACTCTCAGCCGCGACCAAACGGTCCTCTTCAGTTGAGAGGTAATTCGGCGCGATTTTTGGGGCATCAAACGGGTTTGCTGACCGAAGCGAAACACTGCCGGTCGAAGTCGGGTTGAGGTTACAGACGCTCGCCGTGAAAGCAGGGAAATCGTGCAATGGATCACCAAACGCATCGAGGCTCAGCGGTTGCACATGATACTGCAAATTAGCGTGGGTGCGAGATGTATCGGACCGCGTAAACGCCCCAAGTTGAGAGGGTGACATGCTCATAGGACCGGAGCGTTTGATCGCATATTCAAGCCCGAACATCGCCTTGCCAATCAAACTATTCGCAAGCGTATTCAGCGTCTTAGCACCTTCAATCTTGAAAACAGTCCGAATTTGCAGATGGTCTTGAAGATTGCGACCGACGCCTTGAACATTGGCGACAACAGGGATTCCATTCGATGTAAGCTCTTCGGCTGGACCGACCCCTGACAACATCAAAATTTGCGGCGAACCGATTGCACCAGCGGACAAAACGACTTCTTTGTCAGCCGTGACAGTGACCCGAGCACCTTTGCGGTTCACAACCGCGCCTGTGCATTTCAACTGACCATTTGCATCGGTTTCAAAGGTTAGTTTCTCGACCTGAGCCTCAGTCCAGATAGTCAGATTTGAGCGTTTGGACGCTGGCCGCAGAAATGCCTTGGAACTGTTCCAGCGCCAGCCAGACCGTTGATTTACTTCAAAATATCCAACACCTTCGTTGTCTCCGGTATTGAAATCATCGACGCGACGCACGCCAGATTGTTCGGCAGCTTCTGCAAAACTGTCCAGAATATCCCATCTTAGCCGTTGTTTTTCGATGCGCCATTCACCACCATGACCGTGCAAATCCGAAAAACGCCCATTGTCGCCATCTGCAGGATCAGCGTCGTCATCTAGTTTGTAGTGGTTCTCATGGGCCTTGAAGGCGGGCAGGGTGTTTTCCCACGACCAATCTTCATCACCCGTAAGGTCCGCCCAGTTGTCATAATCGCGCGCTTGACCACGCATGTAGATCATTCCGTTGATCGACGAACAACCACCGAGCGTCTTACCGCGCGGATAGCGCAATGAACGCCCGTTCAAACCTGGTTCGGACTCGGTGTTAAAAAGCCAATCAGTCCGAGGATTGCCAATGCAATAGAGATAACCAACGGGGATATGGATCCACGGGTAGTTATCCTTTTTGCCAGCCTCAAGCAGCAAAACACGGTTTCTAGGATTGGCAGACAAGCGGTTCGCCAGAAGACATCCAGCTGTCCCAGCGCCAACAACGACATAGTCAAAGGTCGTAGAGCTCATGAAATTCAGCGCCTCCCGTCGCGTATTTAATCGAAACGAGGGTAGCCAAACAGAGCATCAACGCCCAATGAAATCTTGCACGATACAATATCAAATAGATTTATAAATCATTAGGATCAGATAGTTGCACATCTGATCGAGCTGTAGGGCATGAAAAAGGGACAATGATATTCAAAAGCTCGAAGTGTCATTTGCCACAGTATAAATAACGCATAATCAGTATTATGTAAATAAATGGCGCGGGAACTAAGTCTTGGACAGAACACCTTACAATGGTATCAACTTTAGCGACAAAGATCACATCAGAACGCCCATAGTATGAACTTTATCCGTCTCCTCGAAGAAATCACGAACGCTCCGCGCGTTGACGTGCTTTGGAGCTTGATGACTGAGGCTATGGCGGGATACGGCTTTGATCGCTTGATTTTTGGTTACACGCGGTATCGGACCGAACATTCTTTGGGCGATCCACTCGACTGGGTTCTGTTGACGAACCAGTCGCCAGAATACATGCGGCACTTCATCGATGAAGGTTTGTATTTCAACGCTCCGATGGTGCGTTGGGCTCTGGAAAATGAAGGCGCCTGTAGCTGGTCTTGGCTCCAAGATCGGATCGAAGCTGGCGAACTGAGTGCCGCAGAACTCGCAGCGTTAGAGTTTAATCGTTCGATGGATGTCGTCGCTGGCTACACGATCAGTTTCAGTTCTATTTCCGCTCGGACCAAAGGCGCGATAGCGCTGACTGCCCGAAAAGGTCTGAGCCAAGCCGATGTGGATCGCATTTGGGCCGAACATGGCCGAGAAATCGTCCTTATAAACAACGTGTCTTACCTTAAATTGATGACCCTACCCTACTCACATGCTCGCCCACTGACAAAACGTCAGCGTGAAGTTCTTGAGTGGGTTGGTGACGGAAAAACGACGCAAGACATTGCGCAGATTATGGGCCTCACAGCGGCGACCGTAGAAAAACATCTTCGCCTAGCGCGTGACAACCTCGACGTGGACACCACCGCACAAGCCGTTCTAAAGGCAGCATTTTTCAACCAGATGTTCGTGATAGACAACTGATGCAATCTAGGCGCGCAAAGTACACAGCTGATACTAATTTAAAGGTCAGGTTTACCGTACTTTTCGCCCCTAAACTTTTACGGTTACCTACGATTGTCCGTGAGTGGTGGCCTTGGGCCTGGGACAAAGCGGTGCGGAACCCCTGTTAATTGTCAGGATAACCGTATCGCTCCGGTCTAACCGGTTGCTGGGGTATTAAGGTTTGCCTTGATGGCCCAGCCCTTAAAAGCATGTGGGTGTCCATCCCATCCTGATATCTGCATGATTTTGCGGCGCGACGTTCTCCCGATGTCGCGCCGCTTTTTATGTCACTATCAAAACCTGAAACGAAAAAGGCCCGCCAAACTGGCAGGCCCCTTCCCTAATACTGCAAACGCAGAATTATTTGTTCATTGCAGCAACTTCAGCTGCGAAGTCGCTGACTTCTTTTTCGATGCCTTCGCCAACAGCCATGCGGATGAAGCCAGTGATTTCAACGCCGGCTTCTTTCGCAGCAGCTTCGACGGTCAGGTCAGGGTTCACAACGAACGCTTGGCCCAGCAGGGTCGATTCAGCAACGAATTTAGCCATACGGCCAACGATCATCTTCTCAATCACTGCGTCCGGCTTGCCGGATTCGCGTGCGATCTCGATCTGAACAGCGCGCTCTTTTTCAACGAGGGCCGGATCCATGTCCGCTTCGCTGAGTGCAGCAGGCGACGCAGCAGCGATGTGCATTGCAACTTGCTTACCGAATGCTTCGTTCTCGCCCGAGAGAGCGACCAGAACACCGATTTTGCCCATGCCGTCAGCAGCAGCGTTGTGCACGTAGGTCACAACCGATGCGCCTTCGATCACAGCCATGCGGCGCAGGGTCAGGTTTTCACCGATTTTCGCGATCGCGTCGGTAACTGTCGATTCAACGGTTTTACCGTTAATTTCAGCTGCTTTCAGCGCATCAACGTCAGAAACGGTCAGTGCGGCGCCTGCGATTGCAGTAACCATGCCCTGGAATTCTGCGTTTTTAGCAACGAAGTCGGTCTCAGAGTTAACTTCGATCGCAACGCCTTTGCCGCCAGAAACTGCAACGGCGACGAGGCCTTCAGCAGCGGTACGGTCAGCTTTTTTCGCCGCTTTTGCGAGGCCTTTGGTGCGCAGCCAGTCTACAGCTGCTTCCATGTCGCCATCAGTTTCGGTCAACGCTTTTTTAGCGTCCATCATGCCTGCGCCGGTCGACTCGCGCAGTTCTTTCACCATAGCTGCGGTGATAGCCATTTCACATCTCCTGCAAATTTGGGTGTCCGGGCGCCGAGATAGCAAGCGCCCGGTAACGATATTGCGACAGTGCCGCGATTAGTTTGCAGCAGCCGCAGCTGCAGCAGCTTCGTCAGCCAGTACTTCTTCAGCCATTTCTTCAACGGCACCGAGGTCAAAGCCAGCTTTAGCCATCTGAGCGGACATGCCGTCCAGAGCAGCACGTGCAGCCAGATCGCAGTAAAGAGCAATAGCGCGTGCAGCGTCGTCGTTGCCCGGAACAACGTAGTCAACGCCGTCCGGCGAAGAGTTGGTGTCGACGATGCCAACAACCGGAATACCCAGTTTGTTTGCTTCGAGGATGGCCAGGTCTTCTTTGTTTACGTCGATAACGACCATCAGGTCCGGAATGCCGCCCATTTCGCGAATACCGCCCAAGGACGCTTGCAGTTTTGCCTGCTCACGTTCAGCGTTCAGACGCTCTTTCTTGGTCAGGCCTTCAAAGCCGCGCTCTGCGGATTCGTCGATTGCCTTCAGACGGTTGATCGACTGCGAAACGGTCTGCCAGTTGGTCAGAGTGCCGCCGAGCCAACGATGGTTCATGTAGTACTGAGCGCATTTCTCTGCAGCTTCAGCAACAGGCTTCTGAGCCTGACGCTTTGTGCCAACGAAGAGAACGCGGCCGCCTTTAGCAACGGTGTCACGAATGACGTTCAGAGCCTGGTCCAGCATCGGAACTGTCTGAGTCAGGTCAAAAATGTGGATGCCGTTACGCGAACCGTAGATGTATTTCTGCATCTTCGGGTTCCAGCGCTGTTTCTGGTGGCCGAAGTGAACGCCAGCTTCAAGCAGCTGACGCATGGTGAACTCTGGAAGAGCCATGTCGTTATTCCTTACCGGTTTAGCCTCAGCGGGGGATCAGACATTTGTCCAACCGGAGGATGGTATGGGATTTCTCCCCATAGCACCCGCCCCCGCCTGCGGAGTTGAAGTGGTGCGCGTCTATACTACACCCACACAAGACGCAACCCGTTTTACATATGTTATAGAATGGTGCGCTCAATCACCCACCAAATCCCCATCATCGCAATCGCAGCCGAGGCTGGGACCGCGATCACACGACGATACCACGGCTTATTTCCAAACCACAGACCGACCGCAAGGAAGGCCACGGCTATGACGAACAACTGGCCCAGTTCAACGCCGATATTAAATCCGATCAGTGCGGCAACGAAACCATGCTGCGGCAGGCCGAATTCCTCGAGCACGGACGCAAAGCCGAGGCCGTGCAATAACCCGAACCCAAAGATCAGGAAGGGTCGCCACGGGGTCAATTGGCCCTTCATAAAGATATTCTCAATCGCCACATATGCGATCGACGCCGCAATTAGCGGTTCAACAATCGATCCGGGCACAGCAACGTACCCCAAGGACGCCAATGCAAGCGTGATCGTATGTGCCGCTGTAAACGCAGAAACTTGCCATAGAAGCGGTTTCATACGCGTCGAGAGGAAAAACAGGCCGAGCACGAATAGGATGTGATCCAAGCCCATCGGTACGATGTGAGCAAAGCCAGTTGGAATGTAACTGACAAAGGTTTGCCAAATCGGCAAAGCACCACCACCGCCGAGGGGGATCGGACCAGAGTTTTCGCCCCCAGCAAGGTATCCCGTGTACGGCTCATTCACCCCGACCTGACGCAGAACAATTGTTCCGTAGTTTGGCGCCCATTCGAAAGCCGCCTCATTTGCTTCTGCCCCAACGTCGGCAAAAATCGACACTGTCGATAGACGAGGAACGTCGGGATTTTCGACATCAGGCGAAATTACGGCGGCCAAGTCTAGGGGCACAGACGTTCCGTCAACAGAAAGAAAAATACCTTTAGCAAAAATGGGCCACGCGGCGGTGAACTCGCCCGCTAAATCCGCACCCGTCAAAGCATGTAGAGCATCATATCGTGCCGCCTGCGGGGCTTCGTTCGTATCAAGAACAGAACCAAGGTCGATCCCAGCCAGAACACCCTCTAGGTTCATTTCCAAAGTCAGTTCGATCCGTCCATCGACATAAACCAAATCCGCAACGGCGGGTTGAACTTCATGCGCTTGGGCCGACGAGGCTACGATCATCACCGAAACGAGAGTTGACAGAACACCAGCAAAGATCACCTTTGCTAGGTCTAAAAAGGATTTGATCATGCGTAATGTCTCACTCGCTCTGCTCTTGCTGGCAACGCCAGCGATGTCCCACGAGCTTTGGCTCGAACCGCTCGCCTATCAGGTGAGTAGTCAGGGTAGAATTGAGGCCAATATTGTCAACGGACAAAATTTTGAAGGCCCAAATCTGGTCTACCTTCCCCAACGCTTCGAACGGTTTGAGGTGGTTAGTGCTGATCTAGAAACAGAGGTGGCTGGCCGCGCAGGCGACCGCCCTGCCCTTGCCATGAATGCACCAACTGATGGGCTCCAAATTCTCGTGTATCAGTCTACTCCGACACTGTTGAATTACGAAAATTGGGAAAAATTTGCCCGCTTTGTCGAACACAAAGACCTGCGAATTGAACGGTCCGATCATGATGCACGCGGTATCCCCGACGCTAACTTCAAAGAAACCTACATACGATTTTCGAAATCGCTCGTTGGGGTCGCAGATTCAGCGGGAGCGGATAGACGTGTAGGGTTAGAGACCGAACTCGTCGCGCTCATGAACCCTTACACAGATGATCTGTCCAACGGCTTTGCCGCTCAGCTGTTCTACCACGATGACGTTCGCGCAAATGAGCAGGTCGAAGTTTTTGACAAAGCACCCGACGGCACCGTGACGGTTGAACGACTACGCACAGATGACCAAGGGATCGTAACTCTGCCCGTCACAGCGGGTCACGCTTACATGTTGGATGCCGTTGTGATCCGTGAGCCGTCCGCCGATGATCAAACAGAGGCCGTTTATGAGACGCTATGGGCCAACCTAACCTTTGCCGTTCCAGAATAGCTTGCAGCGGCAGCTTAGCCGCGTCATGACAGCTTTATGAAAACCAAAGCTGACATCTTATGCATCGGGTCAGTCCTCTGGGACGTGATCGGACGGTCCTCAGTGGTCATGCGCGTCGGGTCAGACGTGCCTGGCCGCATCACTCGTATTCCTGGCGGCGTCGCGATGAATATCGCTATGACGCTCACTCGTTTTGGAATGACACCAACCCTACTCACCGCCATTGGCCGCGACAACGAAGGCGACGAACTGGTCGGCGAATGTCAGCGGATGGGCATCCTGACCGATCACGTCTATCGCTCCGAGGACTTGCCGACCGACACCTATATGGCTGTGGAAGGTGCGAACGGTCTTATTGCTGCGATTGCAGATGCGCATTCCCTCGAACAAGCAGGCGATAAAATTCTTCGTCCGTTGTCGAACGGAGCGCTTGGAACTGCAGAGGCTCCCTACGCTGGACCCGTCGCCCTCGACGGTAACCTAACGGTGGACCTATTGCGGGATATTGCCGTCTCACCTCTCTTTTCCGCCGCCGACCTTCGCGTTGCTCCGGCAAGCCCCGGCAAAGCTGACCGCCTCTTGGCCCTACTCGGCCATCCATCAGCCACGCTTTACGTGAACCTCGAAGAGGCTGGCCTCTTATGCCGTCAAACGTTTGAAACCTCCGAAGACGGAGCCAGAGGACTGATCGCACGCGGTGCGAAACGGGTTCTGGTGACCGACGGCGGAAAATCCGCATCCGAGGCAACAGGCGATAGCGTCCTCACACAAACTCCGCCGCAAGTGCTCGTGACCCGCGTGACGGGTGCTGGTGATACATTCATGGCCGCGCATATCGCTGCCGAACACGCTGGCGCAAATCGCGAAGACGCACTACACCGCGCTCTTTCCGCTGCCGCAACCTACGTTTCAGGAGAGCTCCCTCGATGATCCCCATGTCCTTTTCCCCCGAAGTCTCTGAGGCCATGAAAAACGGCACACCGATTGTGGCGCTCGAAAGCACCATCATCAGCCACGGGATGCCTTACCCGCAAAACGTCGAAACCGCCCGACTAGTCGAAGCAGAAGTCCGCACGAACGGCGCAGCACCAGCCACAATCGCGGTGATCGACGGCGTTCTGTGCATCGGCCTTGATGACGCGCAGCTCGAGATGTTCGGTCAGGCGGATGGTGTGGCAAAGCTTAGCCGCGCAGACATTGCTGCCTGCCTCGCGTCTGGTGGCACGGGCGCGACGACAGTGGCCGCAACGATGATCGCTGCGCACCACGCAGGCATTAGCGTGTTTGCAACGGGCGGGATCGGTGGCGTGCACCGCGGTGCAGATCAAACCTTTGACATCTCGGCTGACTTGCCCGAACTCGCTCAAACGCCCGTAACAGTCGTAGCTGCTGGTGCCAAAGCGATCCTCGATCTCCCGAAAACCTTTGAGGTCTTGGAAACCTATGGCGTTCCAGTAATCGCCTTTGGTCAAGACGAATTGCCTGCGTTTTGGTCCCGTTCGTCAGGCATCCCAGCACCTTTGCGTATGGACAGTGCCGAAGAGATTGCCCGCGCCCACCAAATGCGCGGCCTACTCGACCTGCCAGGTGGACAGCTCGTTGCCAACCCGATCCCAGTTGAGGCTGAAATTTCTGCCTCCGAACTCGCGCCAGTGATCGAGGCCGCGCTGAGGGATGCAGAGGCCCAAGGCATCACCGCCAAAGAGGTCACGCCGTTTCTCCTTGATCGGATGTATCAAATGACCGAAGGCCGCAGTCTGACCGCCAATATTGCACTCGTGCTAAATAATGCGCGTTTGGCGGCCAAAATTGCAGCGGCTCTGCATGAACTGACACATAAGTGAGGTATTCGAGTGTTTGGGCGATTGCAGAGCATTCGCCCAGACCCTACTTATTACACTGACTTAACCGATCGGCTTAATCGTGAACGAATTCTCCCACATCGAACCACCCAAGCGCCGCCACTCTATGATCAGCGGCCTACGCAACAATTTCCTTGCGGGTCTCGTGGTGATTGCGCCGATCGGTCTGACCGCTTGGCTGATCTGGACCGTTGTGGGCTGGGTTGATGGGTTCGTTTGGCCGTTTGTGCCTGGTTCCTACCATCCAGAAGCACTAATCAACCGTTGGTTCGGTGACCCAAGTCCGCTGAGCCCTGACCACATCACGATTAACGTTCGTGGCCTCGGTGTCGTGCTTTTCTTTATCGTCACGATCCTCACCGGTTGGATCGCAAAAGGCCTGATTGGACGCAGTTTTATCAGCTGGGGCGAAGGGCTCGTCTCCCGCATGCCCGTCGTACGTTCGATCTACAACGGTGCGAAACAGCTTGCTGAAACCGTTTTTGCCCAAACAGAGACCAGCTTTGATCGCGCTTGTATGATCGAATACCCGCGTAAAGGCATTTGGGCGGTCGGCTTCATCTCGATCAAAGCCAAAGGCGAGATCGCCACAAAGGTCGAAAGCGAAGACAGGATCATGACAGTGTTCTTGCCGACCACACCAAACCCAACATCTGGTTTTCTGTTATTCGTGCCTGAGTCCGATATCACCTACCTCGACATGACGGTCGAAGATGCCGCGAAATTGGTGATCTCTGCGGGCCTCGTGTATCCCAACGACAAAAAAGTCATCCCCTCGGACGCGAAAACAGCGCCAAAGCCCTAATCGAACATCTCAGCAAGGTCGAAACTACTCGACTTTCCGATGGTGTGTTTGTGATTGCGCAAGAAGTCATCCATCGCCAACCGTCCAGCTTCTTTGAGGCGTGACAGGATGACAGGCATCGCGATCATCTTTGTCGCGACGCTGAGTTCCGTCATCAGGGCGTCGTCTTCGATCAGATGAACGTTCACGTCCTTCATCCGACCCTTTTTAACCGAGCCCTCAGCGATCAGCCGTTTCACAAAATTGATCGCCCGCAACTCGCGCAATAGCGAGGTGTTAAAGCTGATTTCATTAATACGGTTCTGAATGGATTGGCTGTCTTGAGGAACCGTATCGCGATACAATGGGTTGATGTTCACGATCACAATGTCGTCTGGCAAGTGGTTGGGAAATAGCGGGAAAAGAGCAGGATTTCCCGTATATCCGCCATCCCAATAAGCTTCTGTCTTACCTGTTTTGGGATCGTCGATTTCAACGGCCTCGAACAAGGTCGGCAAGCATGCCGACGCGAGGATCGCTTTGGTCGTCACCTCGTCATCCTTGAACACGCGGATCTTGCCCGTCCTAACATTAGTGGCACACACATGTAGTTCGGGGCCGTCGGACGCACAGACGGCATCCCATTCCAATTCACGGATAACGCGGTCTAGCGGGTTCGTGATCACGCCACCAAAGGCATAAGGCGAGAAAGCACGCGCCGCTGTATCCCACCAGAAATAGGCCGGCGAATAGGTTAGCGCTTGGGTGTAAAGTTCGGTCGCAGGCGCAAATGGCGCAATCCATTTGGCAAGATTTGTATCCGTGACAGCACCAACCTGACGCCACACCCAATTCAGGCTCTCGCGAGCGCCTTCTCGGCCACCATTCACAAAACCAGCTTTGAACGCAGCCCCATTCAACGCGCCCGCCGAGGTGCCTGAGATAGCCGCGACCTCAACGTCACTCTCGTCGAGCAAACGATCCAGCACACCCCATGTAAAAGCGCCATGAGCACCCCCGCCCTGAAGGGCAAGATTGATTTTATAGGTCATAATTCCCCAACCATGCAGCAAGCGGCGAAAAATAAGCCGCTCTAGTACAGAAACTTTCCCGACAAATACCCCGTCGGAGGGTCAACTGGCGCCCTGATAGGCGCCAATCGCTAGATTACAGCGCAGTCCAGCCACCATCGACGCTAATTGTCGTGCCCGTGATTTGGGCCGCAGCATCCGAACACAGGAACACAGCCGTCCCGCCGATTTGTTCTGTGGTCGCAAACTGTTTGGACGGCTGGCGCGAGAGAATGACCTGAGCCACCGCTTCTTCTTCGGTCAGGTTGTATTCCTTAGCCGTCGCAGGGATTTGCTGTTCGACCAACGGCGTCAGCACGTAGCCAGGGCAAATCGCATTACAGGTGATGTCTTCTTGAGCGGTCTCAAGCGCAATCACCTTAGTCATACCAACTACACCATGTTTCGCAGCAACATAGGCCGATTTAAACGGCGATGCGGTCAGACCATGCGCAGACGCGATGTTCACCACACGCCCCCAACCCGCCTGACGCATCATCGGCAAGGCCGCAGCCGTTGTATGGAATGCAGAATTCATATTGATCGCAATGATCGCATCCCATTTCTCTACAGGGAATTCATCGATCGGCGACACATACTGAATACCCGCGTTGTTCACGAGGATATCGCAGACACCTGCTTTCTCGATCAGGGCACGACAGTCCTCGCCTTTTGACATATCCGCCTGAATATAGCGAACCGTCACCCCGAACTCCGCAGCCATAGAGGCCGCAAGGTCGTGATCCTCTGGACGATCAGTAAAGGAGTTCAAAACAATGTCCGCACCCGCCTTGGCGAGTTCACGCGCTACACCCAGACCGATACCCGAGTTTGAACCTGTGACGACGGCGGTCTTACCTTTGAGTGACATAGATGGTCCCCTATTCGATTACTCGTTGGGCACCATAATGCTGCAACTGCAAAATAATTCAACGAATCTTCCTCCCAAACGAAAAAGAATCGCCCCAAATGGGAACCGATTCCCAAGAGGGTCATGCAGGATCACATTTGCGGGAAAGCCCAAGAAAAAAACGCCGGCACAAGGCCGGCGTTAAGTCATTGAGGCAGGTTTCATACAGGCAAGAAACCTATCGAGCAGTGCCCTCTTTATAAGCAATCCATTGCCACTATCCAAGCTAAAAGTTTGAAATGGATCAGAACCCTAGATACGGTTTGATTCAAACAATACAGGCCAATGGGGGATTGTTGTCGAAATGAGACCAGTGTTTTTCAGGAATTTGTGCCGGTCGGTCACTGCGCTTCCGCTTTTGTTTGCCTCCACGTTTGCCTACGCAGAACCGATGCATGGCATTTCGATGTATGGTGAGCCCGCATTAGAGGATGGTTTTATATCCCTGCCCTATGCCAATCCAGATGCACCAAAGGGTGGCGCTATGGTCACTGCCGAGGTCGGCAGCTTTGACAGCCTCAATCCCTATACCGACAGCGGCAAGGTGCCGTGGCAGATCAGCTACCTCGCGGGTGAAAGCCTGATGGGCCGGTCTTTGGATGAACCTTTCTCTCTATACGGCCTTCTGGCCGAGAACGTTGAGACAGGCCCGAACCGCGAATGGGTCGAATTCACCTTGCGTCCTGAAGCTGCATTCTCGGACGGTAGTCCCGTGACCGTTGACGACGTGATCTGGTCCTTTGAAACGCTCGGCACGGTCGGCAACGGTCGCTACCGTGGTTTCTGGTCTAAGGTCGAAAGCATTGGGGCCACAGGCGACCGCACCGTCCGCCTGACTTTCAATACCCAAGACCGCGAACTCGCACTCCTCGCGGGGCTACGTCCAATCCTGCAGAAGGCCCAGTTCGACGGCGTTGATTTCGCCAACGATGGGCCAGACATGATCCCGATCACCTCGTCGCCCTACGTCATTACCGACTATGAAATGGGCCGTTACGTCGAATTGACCCGTAACCCCGATTACTGGGGCAAAGATGTCCCATTCCGCCGTGGAACGGCGAACTTTGACACCCTGCGCATTGAATTCTTCGGTGACGAAACCCCTGCATTCGAAGCCTTTAAAACGGGCGAGGTTAATTTCACCCGTGAATTCAATGAGGCCCGCTGGGACAGCCAATACGACTTCCCCCGCGTTCAGAATGGCGACGTGGTAAAGGCGGTCCTCACCCACGAACGTCCCTCTGGCATGACAGGGTTTGTGATGAACACCCGTCGTGCCCCGTTCGACGATTGGCGCGTGCGTGATGCAATGCTTCAAGTGTTCAACTTTGAATTCATCAACGAGGCAATGACAGGCGGCACCCAACCGCGCATTACCTCTTATTATTCGAACTCACCTCTCGGAATGAAAAACGGTCCTGCTGAGGGCCGCGTTCGTGAATTCCTAGAACCCTTCGCCGATAGCCTCCTGCCGGGTGCGATTGACGGATACGAACTCCCCGTCAGCGATGGCAGCGAACTAAACCGTCGAGGGGTGCGCGCGGCTCTCGCCATGTTCGAAGAAGCAGGATGGACGCCAGACACCGAAGGTGTTCTACGCAACGCTAACGGTCAGGCCTTTGAGTTCGAAATCCTGATCCAAACCGGTGCGAGCGAAATCGAAGCCATCGCCGATATGTATGTTCAGGCCCTCCAGCGGGTCGGCGTTCAGGCTAAGGTGACGAACGTCGACAGCGCCCAGTTTGCAGAACGCAACGGCACTTATGATTTCGACGTGACCTATTACCGTCGTGGCTTGTCTCTTTCACCTGGCAACGAACAATACGCCTACTACGGCTCCGAATATGCCGATACCCAAGGCGGGCGTAACCTCATGGGTGTAAAGTCCGAAGCCGTAGACGCTTTAATCGGGCGACTCTTGACCTCAGAGAGCCAAGACGATTTTGTAGCGGCGGTGCGGGCGCTTGACCGCGTCCTGACTTCGGGGCGATACGTCCTACCGATCTATCAATGGAACATTACACGGATTGCGCATGACAAAGACCTCCACTACCCCGCAGAAATGCCCATCTTTGGCGACTGGCCAGGCTGGCAACCGGATGTCTGGTGGCATGAAAACTAAGGCCGTCCTGATCGCTGCGACGCTTTTAGCCCTCGCTGGCTGCAACACGGTCGCAGGTGTCGGCGAAGATATCGCCGGCGGTGCACGCACGGTTCAAACGTGGTTCTAATCTAATCTGAAATTCGGGCCGGTTCGCCGGCCCTTTTCATTAAGCGAGCGATGTGACCCAGAGGATAAGTGCATCTTCGGGGCTCGTCGACACAACGTTGTGCCCCATCGACGCGTCGTAATAGGCACTATCGCCGCGTTTCATTTCCACAGGCTCGTAGAATTCAGTGAAGAGTTTGACCGTGCCCGTCAGCACATACAAAAACTCTTCGCCATCATGGCGCACCCAACCGTCGAATTCATCCATGCTGCGTGCCCGCACTCGAGCGCGATACGGCAGCATTTGCTTTTTGGTCAACTGGTCAGCCAGCATCTCATGTTCATAAGTTGCGGTGATATGCGCACCACCTTCGCCACCACGGGTCATGACCATGCGGCCATTCACTTGGGTCCGACTGGGCGGCGTGAACAACTGAGGCACGGAAATGCCCAACCCCACGGCGAGCTTTTTCAGCGCGTCATAGGTCGGCGACATCTGACCGTTTTCAATTTTTGACAAGGTCGACCGCGCAAGCCCCGCCTGTTGGGCGGCTTGCTCAAGCGTCCAATCCCGTTCTTTGCGCAACTCACGAACCCGCACCCCCAGATCGAGTGGCAATGCCGATTCAGTTTCGCCGCTTTCGCGGGCAATTCGGATGAGGCTCGTATTGTCGTTTTTTGTCATGGCATCTCTATACGGCTTTGCTTGATATGCTTGCAATGACTTCAAAGCCCTTCTAGCGATGTCGCATGATTAGCGAAATCGACACCGGCCCTTTCACCGCCTGCCCCGAGCCGTTCAACATGGCTGACCATGTCCTACAGGCGGGCCGTGCAACACCTGACAAAGTCGCGCTGTCTGTGATCAACGACGACACGTCCGAAGACTGGACCTTTGCGGAGCTAGAAACCGCAATCCGTGGCGTCGCTGCGGGACTTCTGGCCCAAGGATTAACCGCTGGCGACCGCGTTTTGATGCGCTTAGGCAATACGCCTGAGTTCCCGATTTGCTATCTTGCGTCCATTGCCGTCGGACTTATCCCCGTCCCAACGTCGTCGCAGCTTACGTCCACAGAGATCAGCAAAATCGCCAAAGAGATTGATCCGGCCCTTATCGTTGCCGACCACGGCATCGCGCTACCAGACCACACAGCCCCCGTCCTGATGGCCTCGGACTTACAAGCGTTTCACAGCCTTGACCCTGCGCCGTTTGATTTTGGGTCGTCTACTCGTCCTGCCTACATAATCTACACCTCTGGCACCTCTGGAAAACCGCGGGCCGTCGTTCACGCCCACCGCGCTGTATGGGCGCGTCAAATGATGTGGACAGGCTGGTATGATTTGCGTCCGACAGACCGCCTGATGCACGCAGGCGCGTTCAACTGGACTTATACGCTGGGCACGGGGCTAATGGACCCTTGGGCCGCAGGCGCAACCGCCCTTATCCCTGCAAATGGGACGAAACCAACTGACCTTCCTACCCTTATTACCGCGCATCAGGCGACACTCATTGCCGCTGCACCAGGTGTGTACCGGCAAATGTTGCGCACAGACATTCCAGCCATGCCGAGCCTCAGACACGGGTTTTCCGCCGGCGAGAAACTTCCCGAAAGCCTGCGTAACACGTGGACAGCGGCGACCGGCACCAATCTCTACGAAGCCTACGGCATGTCAGAATGTTCCACCTTCCTATCGAGTTCGCCGTCACGCCCTGCGCCCTCTGGGACGCTCGGTTTCCCTCAGAAAGGTCGACGGATCGCATTAATTGATGAAAAGAGTCCCGTGCCAATTGGCTCAGCAGGCACCATCGCGGTCCACAAATCCGATCTCGGGCTGATGATCGGCTACCTCGATCAACCCGACGAAACTGCAGCGCGATTTGTTGGCGATTGGTTCCTCACGGGCGATGTTGGCCGCATGTCAGAGGATGGCGCCATTAAATACGAGGGCCGCGCGGACGACATGATGAACGCAGGCGGATATCGCGTCTCGCCTGTCGAAGTCGAGGAAGCCCTTGCCACGCACCCCGACATCCATGAAGTCGCCGCCAGCGAAGTCACCGTCAAAGCCGACACAACCGTTATCGCCGCTTTTTACACCAGCACCAAAGAAATCGAAACTGACACGCTCGAGGCTTTTGCAGCCTCACGCATTGCCCGCTATAAGTGCCCTCGTATCTTTGTACGTGTCTCTGTGTTACCGCGTGGCGCAAACAACAAACTATTGCGCCGCAACTTGCGCGCCGATTGGGAGGCCACACATGGTCAAGCTTGATATTTTCGCCGATCCGTCCTGCCCGTGGTGCTATGTTGGCAAGACCTATCTGGACCGCGCCCTCGAACAAACACCAGACCATCCCTTTACCGTCGAATGGCATCCGTTCCAGCTGAACCCCGCTCTGCCCAAAGGTGGCGTCGATCGTGCCGCTTACCTCGAAGGGATCTTTGGCAGCAAAGAAGCAGCGGTCGCCGCACATGTTGAGCTGCAAAAACACGCGGATCAAGCGGGTGTGACGTTCAACTTCGATGCGATGACAACAACCCCTAACACCTTGGACGCACATCGCCTCGTGTTTTGGGCAGGAATCGAAGGCCGCCAAACGGCAGCTATGTCTTCCCTGCTGAAAGCATACTGGAGCGAAGGACGGGATATCGGAAGCGCCGAAGTCCTTTGCGATATCGCCGACAGCATCGGTCTAGATGCCGCTGTTATTGCACGTCTTTTGAAATCGGACTCAGATGTCGAAAGTATCCTCAAACGTGAGGCACACAGCCGCGAAATGGGTGTGCGTTCTGTGCCGACCTATATCGTCGGCGGCCAACACGCTATTGCTGGCGCTCAACCGACAGACCTATGGTCGAAAGTCATCGCCGATATCAAAGACATAATCGCAACAGACGCATAAGGAAGGTAGGCGTAATGACTTACGCCTGCTTACTTTTCTTCTCTTCAGCAACTTTCTCAGCAAGGTCTTTGGCAATCGCAAAGGCCCCTTTGATTTTGTCCGCTTCAGTTTTCCACTCACGACCAACGACGATCTTGTTATCTTTGACCTTCGCCATGCCTTTTTGCGCCTGAATAAATTCGACCAACCCTTTGGGTGATGCAAATTTATCGTTGTGGAACCGAATGGTAGCACCCTTAGGTCCACCATCTAGCTGGCTGATACCCGCGCGTTTGCACATCGCCTTGATCCGCACGATCAGCATCAGTGTGTTCACCTCTTTCGGCAACGGGCCGAAACGGTCTATGAGCTCTGCGGCGAACCCTTCGAGTTCAACCTTCTTCGTCAAGGCAGACAAACGACGATAGAGGCCCAAACGCACATCGAGGTCAGCGACATAAGTCTCTGGGATCAATACAGAAACGCCAAGGTTGATCTGCGGCGCCCACTGTCCGTCATCATCCGACAATCCAATCGCGCCAGACTTGATCCGCGCAATCTCGTCTTCGAGCATTTGCTGATAAAGCTCGTACCCGACCTCATTGATGTGGCCCGACTGTTCCTCACCTAGGAGGTTACCCGCACCGCGGATATCAAGGTCTTGAGACGCAAGAGTAAATCCAGCCCCAAGTGTATCGAGGCTCCCCAACACCCGAAGCCGTTTTTCCGCCTGAGGCGTCAGTTTCGCACGTGGTTTCGTCGTCAGATAGGCATAGGCTCGTGTCTTTGATCGGCCAACGCGGCCCCGAATTTGATAAAGCTGCGCGAGACCGAACATATCAGCACGGTGCACGATCATCGTGTTCGCGGTCGGAATATCCAACCCGCTTTCGACGATCGTTGTCGCCAACAGCACATCGTATTTCCCGTCGTAAAACGCGTTCATACGATCATCAAGCTCACCCGCCGCCATTTGACCGTGTGCCACGACAAACGACACCTCGGGCACCTCGCGTTTGAGCCAATCCTCCATCTCAGGCAGATCAGACAGACGCGGCACGACAAAGAACGACTGGCCACCGCGATAATGTTCGCGCAAAAGCGCTTCGCGGATCGTGATTGTGTCGAATTCGCTGACATAGGTGCGGATCGCCAAACGGTCGATGGGCGGCGTGCCGATGATCGACAAATCGCGTACGCCAGAGAGCGACAATTGCAGCGTCCGTGGGATCGGCGTCGCGGTCAGCGTGAGGACGTGAATGTCAGAGCGCAGTTGTTTCAGGCGTTCCTTATGCTGAACGCCAAAGTGCTGCTCTTCATCGATGATCAGCAGACCAATGTTGTTGAACTTAACACTTTTCGCCAGTAGCGCATGAGTTCCAACAACAATATCCACTTGCCCGTTTGCCATGCCCTCACGCGTTTTTGCCGCATTCCCAGCACTGACAAACCGCGACAGAGGCGCGACGTTGATCGGGAAGCCACGGAACCGTTCGGCGAAGTTCTTATAATGCTGACGCGCAAGCAGGGTTGTCGGCGCAATCACCGCAACCTGAACGCCCGACATCGCCGCGACAAAGGCCGCGCGGATCGCAACTTCAGTCTTACCAAAGCCCACGTCACCGCAGATCAAACGATCCATCGGACGACCAGAATCCAGATCCTCGAGTACGTCGGAAATAGCCTGGAGCTGATCCTCGGTTTCCGCATAAGGGAACCGCGCAAGAAACTGATCCCACATCCCATCAGGCGGAGATAGGACAGGCGCTTTGCGAAGCTCGCGTTCCGCAGCAACGCGGATCAAACGTTCTGCCATCTGGCGGATACGCTCTTTCATGCGGGCTTTCTTTGCCTGCCACGCACCACCGCCTAGACGATCTAAGAGACCGTCCTCATGCCCGAATTTGGACAGCAGTTCGATGTTTTCAACTGGTAGGTAAAGCTTTGATCCTTCGGCATATTCGAGAAGAATACACTCATGCGCCGCCCCCAAGGCTTGAACGACCTCAAGCCCCTTATAGCGCCCGACACCATGATCGACGTGCACAACCAAATCACCGGGTGTGAGGCTCTGAGTTTCGGTGAGGAAATTCTCTGCTTTACGCTTCTTCTTTGTCTGACGAATGAGGCGATCACCCAGAACGTCCTGTTCAGAAATGACCGTCAGGCCTTTGGTTTCAAACCCTTTTTCGAGAGGCCAAATGGCGAGATGCAGGCCCGATTTCCCGACGCGAGAGAAGTTCTGCACGGGGATCACTTCACCCGCGCCCTCATCTTCCAAAAGCCCCATCAGACGTTCGCGGGCGCCCTCGGAGTATGAGGCCACTACAACAGGACCATCAGAAGATCGCGCCTTAACGTGCAGCATCAAAGCTTTGAAAAGGTTTACGTTTTCTTGCTGACGTTCGGGCGCAAAATCACGACCAATTCGGCCGCCTGCGTCGATCACACCTAACCCAGTCGATTGTTTGAGCGGCGTAAATTGCAGCACGCGACGATCCGCGGTGACGGCTTCCCAATTAGGGTCGTCCAAATACATCAAGGCAGGCGGCGCCGGCTTATAAACGCTGTCCATACGCCCCTTTTGTTTCAGGGCAAACATCCGCGTGTCATAGGCATCTTCGATCATTGTCCATCGGGCGAGCCGTGTTGGCGTAACCTGATCGTCAAGCGTCACCGTTGCAGTTGGGACGTAATCAAACAGAGTCTCGAGGTGGTCATGGAAAAACCCAAGCCAATGTTCCGCGCCTGCATGTTTGCGGCCCGCACTGATCGCCTCGTACAATGGATCGTCGGTGCCAGCCGCGCCAAATTCGATGCGATAGTTCTGACGGAACCGCGTGATCGCTGCCTCATCGAGGATCACCTCTGAGACAGGTGCGAGTTCTACGACATCGAGCTTTTCCGTGGTCCTCTGGCTCGCAGGATCAAACCGTCGCGCACTATCCAGTACGTCACCAAAGAGGTCTAGTCGGACTGGCCCCGCTTCACCCGGAGGGAAAATATCAATGATCCCGCCCCGAACCGCATAATCACCAGCCTCCATCACCGTCGGCGATTGGGTAAAGCCCATGCGAACGAGGTACTGCTTCAGTGCCGCTTCATCGATGCGGCTATTCACCCGCGCCGTAAAGGACGCCTCTTTCAACAATCCCCGCGCAGGAACACGCTGTGTCGCTGCATTCAAAGTCGTCAGAAGAACGAACTGCTTTGGCATCCCATGCGCCAATGCCGCCAATGTTGCCATACGCGCCGCACAAATATCAGCGTTCGGCGACACGCGGTCATATGGCAAACAATCCCACGCAGGAAAAACAACTACAGGCATCTCTGGCGCGTAAAACGCCAAGGCCGCCTGCATTTCGGACAATCGACGATCATCCCGCGCGATGTGGAGCACGGGAGCGCCGGATTTACCGACTTCATCAAGGATCAGTTTCGCGTCAAACCCTTCGGGGGCGCCGCAAACGGTAATGTGGGATTGTGATTTCATGCGCGAGACCTACCCCGCCACAGGCCAAAGTCAACTCAGAACCCGTAAGCACCGCCAAGGTTCTGATACATCCCGTAGGTCGCAGTCACAAAGATCGAGAACATTCCGATGAATTGCACGTAGGTACGGTGACGGCGTAAACGACGAAACAGCACTTCGGGCTCCATCCCCTCGGACCTGATCAACATCGCCGTATTGATCGACAACAGACCGACCAAAGACAACGGAAACCCGAGGAGGAACAGCGCTTCTGCGAATTCGATATGGTAGACGAAAGCCAACAAAAACAAACCCGTCAGCACAAAGCACATGAATCCCGTCAGCCATAGCCCAGATTGATGAGAAATATAAAGAAGACGGTTCACATTGACCCGAACAATCGCTTGGAGGTCTGCAAACGGCTCTCCACCCTCACGGGCGGCCCGTTGAATAAGGTCAAAAGGAACACCAATCACCCAATGACTAGTCGTCGACCACAACACAGCAAGCGCAATCCAGAACCAAAGGTTCGAGAAAGAGCGTAAATCGATGACTTCAAATACCGTCTGGGTCCAGTTCACTGTCGTGCCTGATCTTTGTTTTTCGCCAACCTAAACTTCACCTGCGGCAAAGCCTAGACTTGTCGTCATGAAATTTCCGTGGCACCCATCGTGTGTGACATGAAAGGCCCGCTATGAAACCCACCGTCGCCCAATACCCTGCCGCTCGTTTGCGCCGCGTTCGTAAATCCCCTGCCATTCGCGCTTTGGTTCGTGAAAACACGTTGACCACAGACGATTTCATCTGGCCCGTATTCCTCATGGAAGGCCACGACGATGAAACCTCAATCGCGTCGATGCCAGGGGTGACCCGCAAAACGATTGACCGCGTGGTAAAGGCCGCCAAAGAAGCGCACGCACTGGGCATCCCCGCGATGTGCCTGTTTCCCTACACCTCGATGGAACATCGGACCGAAGATTGCGCGATGGCGTGGTCGCCCGACAATCTGACGAACACCGCAATCCGCGCGATCAAAGATGCCGTTCCTGAAATGGCAATCATGACGGACATCGCGCTCGACCCCTATAATATTAATGGGCACGACGGTTATGTGGTGGATGGCGAAATCATCAATGATGAAACGGTAGAGGCGCTGGTGAAAATGGCATTGGCTCAGGCTGAGGCTGGCGCAGATATCCTTGGCCCGTCTGATATGATGGATGGTCGTATCGGCGCTATGCGCTCAGCGCTTGAGAGCGAAGGCCACCAAAACGTTGCGATCTTGTCATATACCGCGAAATACGCGTCGGGCTTTTATGGTCCGTTCCGTGACGCAGTTGGCGCATCGGGAGCGCTAAAGGGCGATAAAAAGACCTACCAAATGGATCCGGGTAACAGTGATGAGGCGCTCCGCCTCGTCGAGCGTGACCTGATGGAAGGCGCGGATATGGTTATGGTGAAACCCGGCATGCCGTACCTCGACATCTGTCGTCGCGTCAAAGACAGCTTTGGCGTACCGACCTATGCGTATCAAGTCTCTGGCGAATATGCGATGATCCAAGCCGCTGTGCAGAACGGGTGGCTCGACGGGGAAAAAGTCATGCTCGAAAGCCTCTTGTGCTTCAAACGCGCGGGCTGCGACGGCATTCTGACGTATTTCGCCCCCGAAGCAGCGCGGCTCTTAAACGGCTGACACCCGCGCGCACCTTATGTAGTGGATGACAGGCGCGAAAATCGCGCCTATAGTTTGCGTGATAGAGCGGCAAAAGCCGCCCCCAGATAGAGGCACGAGCAATGACCCTTCTTACCCGCCGCAATTTTGCGCTAGGCTCTTTGGCAACGACTGTCGCCGCATGTTCCAACGGTGTTGGCACAAACGCCGCCGCGACAATTGACGCCCGCGTCGATAGCACGCTGTCGTATATGTATAGCACCTACCCTGCGACCCGCGATCTTTCGATGAAAGCCGCCGGTATGCTGGTTATGCCGCTCGTCACCGAAGTTGGCTTTGGCCTCGGTGGGTCGTTCGGTCGTGGCGCCCTACGGATCAGCCAGTCCACCGTCGATTACTACTCTGCCGCATCGGCGAGCGCGGGCCTCCAGCTTGGCGGTCAGCAATACAGCCACGTCCTGTTTTTCATGACCGAAGAAGCGCTGATGGAATTCCGCTCTTCACCCGGTTGGGCCGCTGGTGCAGACATCGAATACGCGCTGAACGATCAAGGCGATACATTGCGCGCTCAGACGACGACATCGTTGTCGCCCGTGATTGCGGTCGTGTTCGCTCAGGCTGGGTTCCGCGTTGGGGCAACTCTCGAAGGCACAAAATACACCCGCATCCTTCCGTAAGATTATGACAGCGCCAGCCCTCACCGTTGGTACTGTCGTTCTAATCCTCGCCGCAGGTCAGTCGTCGCGAATGCGCGGCGGAGATAAACTGTGCGAGCTTGTCGATGGCTTGCCGTTGTTGCGGCTTCAGTGTGAACGAGCGCTCGGCCTCGGCCTACCCGTCTACGTCGCCCTGCCATCGGCTGACCATCCGCGTTTAGCACTCATCGCGGACCTGCCCGTGACCCCTCTCTTTGTTCCAGAGGCATCCGAGGGTATGTCGGGTTCCATGCGCGGTGCAGTCGGGCAAATGCCAGTGTGGTCCCATTTGCTGATGGTGTTGCCTGATTTGGTCGAAATTGAAACTGCGGATATGGCTGCGGTTTTGGCAGGACTTGACCAAGCGCCCGAAGCCCTCATCTGGCGCGGCGCAACCGAAGACCTTCAACCCGGTCATCCGATCCTATTCGACGGCTCGTTACGCGAAAATTTTGCCACGATCAGCGGCGATCAAGGCGGTAACTGCATCGTGCGCCCTTATCGGGACCGAATGCACCTCGTCCCCCTGCCCGATCAACGCGCCCGACGCGACCTCGACACGCCCGAAGAGTGGGCCGCTTTTCGCGCAGAAACAGGCCGCTGAAACGCAACATCCCGATGTCTCGGGCCACGAGGGTGTCGCCCAAGATCATCGGGATGGCTGTCTGACCCACCTTCAGACTTGCGACCGGAAAAGTAGCCACTTCCGGTCAGCTGCACGTCTTAACGGACCAGAAGTTTGGCCTCGTGTTTTTTCAGCGCACGACGAGCGGATTGAAAATCCTCGTGTCGGTGGTTCAAATCCGCCCCTGGGCACCATTTTTACAAACAAAAACAATGGCTTAGATTAGCGCGTCACGCGCATAAGTTGCGTAAATCAAAAACACACCTTAAACACACTTTTTGCCGTGTTTATGAGCGGAATCGCTATGTTGAACACAGTGTTTGGGGTTTGTGTGTTGAGACACAGTGTTGGCTGCTGTGTTGCAGGCAAGTTCTATAACACAGTCTTCCAACACACTGTTTGAGGTTGTTGCCAAGAACACTGTTTACGGTCAGTGGCGTTGCGCACGTAAACCTAGCTTTGGAACTGGCTGTATTTGTTGCTTGCTGCCTATTTTGGGTTGGCGCTTGGCATGTGGGTAGTGCTTGATGCTATCGGCCCCAACCTGACGTTTAAGCCTACCGCGACGAACGGCAGCTTTGGACCTTGAGTGATGGGCTAAGGTCATGTTCGGATCGCCACTAGGGCAAGCCACGGAGCCTGTTGAGAGGCTATTTCGGTATGCCGGGTTGAATCGCACTAAGCCTGATTCTCAGCGCTAATCGCAGCCATCAGGCTACACTGAATGTGAGTTTGCTCTAGGTGCTTCCTTGTAGGCGGAGATTGCCGGGAGATTAATTAGGGCTACTGAATGCCACCGACATAGAGATTTCTTACCCTGATCTCTATTCCGTCTGGTGGGAACGGAGCAAAGGGAGAGCTCTTTCCGAGCCTTTCATAGTCGCGTCCGTACCCGCTGAAGTTTGGGCCAATAGCCCACTGAATGTTTGCATTCGGACGTTGGTGCCGGACTTCGCATTGAAGCTTGTAGTCTGTGTCACAGTCTGGCGGGATAACTGTTTGATCGCCACGACGCTCTAGTATCAATCGATCGTTACAGCGGGCTTCAAGATATCCATCGTCTCCCCGAGACCACCTTATGCGTAGGGAGAACGAGTTCCACTTCCCGTAGTGGTCACTAGTTATGCAAGTCTCCCGTTCGAATGTGACCCCTCTACGATTATCCAGAAGGATCTCGTAGATATGGTTCTTTATGCCTTGGGTTCGCTTCCATTCGGCGATCAGAAGACGAGAGCCAGAAGGGTACCATTGATCCCCCCAATACGAGAAGTCGTCAGGTATGAAGAACTCAAAGTAGTACTCAACTTCGCTGTTCACTCTGACGGTATCAGGCGACTGTAGTTGAGAACGCACCCTGCCTCCATTGCAGTCGCTCTCTCCTCGACCGTCTCCGTAAGTTCTCGCGCCACATTGCCCTGACTGAAGCGCGAAAGTGACGACACTGTCTTCATATATCGGATCAGCGCCATTCCATCTCACTTCTTCAAAAGCGAGTGTTTGGTCCCTTATCGCCATTGCAGTAGGACTAGTAGAGAACTCACGGAGTACTTCACACCATAGTTCAGCGCTGTCTTTGGTCAGCTCAGGCAGATCGATATCAGCTTCTTCCTGGAACTGGCTTGCTGCACCGAAGGACCTGCGCCCCAGCACTCCGTCGGCAGGTCCAGGCTGGAACCCTAGGTTGGCCAATTCACTTTGGACACACCTCGCTTGTTCGCCCGCGAACGCGGAGGAAGAAAATGTTACAACGACCGCAAAGAACACAGAAATGGTTTTGAAGAGGGAGGCACACATAAATCGATCTCGTAAGCTAATTGTCAGGCATTTAACCCACGGTTATGCCAAAAATGCTTTGTATTGTCCGCAGTTGTCAAGCGATACTGCGCTGATCGGAGCTTCAGAATCGTTATCCACTATTGGGCTGTTCTGGAAAGTTCACGCTACAAACACACACTTTCGTAGACTTGTTGGTATGCGCTGCCATAGTGTTGCTGCAAGGAGCACAACATGCGGCAACTGCGTGATGACACACATCTGATACTGGACGGCGAGGTGCGTGTGTACCGGCGTGAGCGCAGCAAGCGCTGGCAAGCATCGTTTAATATCGATGGGCACACCATCCGCATCAGCACAGGCAAGCGTGACCTTTCTGAAGCTAAAGAATACGCCCGCGACACATTCCTCGAATACAAGTTCCGCCACAAAAACGATCTGCCCATTGTCACTAAGAAATTCTCTGACGTGGCAAGACTGGCGATTGTGGACATGCGCAAACAGCTGGACGCGGGCTTGGGCAAGAAGGTGTACCGTGACTACATCGTCTGCATCGAACGCTATCTGATCCCGTTCTTTGGCGCACAGTACGTGACCTCAATCGATTATGAGAAAATCCAGCAGTTCTACGAGTGGCGGCGGGCTAAGATGGGGCGTGAGCCAAAGGCATCTACTTTGAATACCCATAACTCCGCTATGAACCGCGTGTTCGATGAAGCTGTGGCGCGAGGATTTTTAGCGCACAAGAATGTGCCTTTGCTGGTGAATCGTGGTGAAAAGAGCGAACGCCGTCCTGACTTTACCCGTGAGGAGTACGCTACACTTATCCGCAAGCTGCCCAGTTGGATCAATGTAGGCAAAGCAGGCAAGCCCACAGACATGCGGCACCTTATGCGGGACTATGTGTTGATCATGGCCAATACGGGCATGCGGCACGGCACGGAGGCGCTAAACCTCAAGTGGAAGCATGTGACGCTGTTTGAAGAAAAGGATCTGCAGTATTTGGAGATGAGCGTCTCAGGCAAAACTGGGCGCAGGGATATTATCTGTCGCAGTGGTACCATCAATTACCTAAAGCGCATACACGAGCGGTCAGAGGACATACGCCACATCCCGTTTGAAGACCTGCTCAAGCAGCGTGTTGATCTGCCTGTGTTTAGACTGCCCGATGGCACTGTCAGCAAGAACATCCACCAGACGTTCCGCAAGTTCCTTACAGACACAGGGCTGATCACATGTCCGCGCACAGGGCAGAACCGCACCCTCTACAGCCTACGCCACACCTATGCGACCTTTGCGCTGCTTAACGATGGGATGGATATACATGCACTCTCTGTTCAGATGGGCACCAGCATTGGCATGATTGAGCGGCATTACAGTCATCTTACGCCTCGCTTGAAGAAGGACATGCTCACGGGCAAGAGGTATGAGTTGAGCAGGGATGATTTTGAAGATCGCCAGAGTGAGGATGACTGATAAGAATCAACGTAAACGGCGGAAACCTGACTTTCGCTGCGCGTTGCACCGATGGCTGCTAAGCGGACCTAGCTGCCGTTGCCCTGCCTTCACTTTCGCTGCGTGATGACGGTGAGCGCGACCCCGGCAAGAACAAACGCAACTCCGATCAAAAAGAGACCGCCCATACGGTCACCAAAGAGCGCCGCCGAAGCCCCGATCCCGAAGACCGGCTGGAGGAACTGGACACTGGCCGCAACGCGGGCCGGGATGGTGCGCAGCAACCAGAGCCACAGGAACAGCCCCGCGGCAGTCACGGCCAGTCCAAGGTAGACCGCCGACGCGATCGCCTCCGGCTCAACTGCGAACGGCGTCGTGGCGGCTTCGTGCAGGGCGAATGGCACGATGGCCAGGAAGCCCGCCAGAGTGCTCCACGCTGCCACCGTAACTGTTCCGTAGCGGTTGGTCTGCTCCACACTCCAGACATAGTAGAACGCAATGGTCAGCGCCGAGAGCAGGACGAGGGCTGCGCCCGCGAGTGTGGTTTCGACGACTCCGGCAGCCGCCCCGCCACGATCCAGCGCGACAAGGGCGATGCCACCGAAGGCTCCCGCGAGACCCAGTTTCTGCCGCAGGGACACGGACTGCCCCAGACGAATGGCCGCGAAAATCACGATGAAGATCGGGATCATCGCCGAGATGATCGTGCTGACAGAGGCAGACGCCCCTGCAATGCCGAAAGTCTGGGACACCTGGCCGACGCCGATCCCCAGCAATCCAAGGGCGGCGACCTTGGGCAGGACGCGCAGGGGAATGCGGTGACGCCCGATCGCGAAGAGAAACAGGAAGGGCACAGCGACACCGAACCGCAGGGCAGTCAGCGCCATCGGCGGCATGGTCTCAAGGCCGAGCTTCGTGATCGGGATGGACAGCCCCCAGATCACCGCCAGAAGCAGCATCCCGGCCACGCTGAGCAAAGTGATGCGGCTGACGTTGAGTGATGTTGGCGTGATCGTGGCGTCAGACATGGCTGCCCCCCAGTATTGGTTGCGTTTCGATCACCTATGGCGCGCCATATACCCAATTGACAAACGATCATTTTTCCTGTTATGATTGCGCTCAGATCAATCATGAGGCCCAGGATGCCCGCATTGCCCCCGCCGCTACAGACGCTCAGAGCCTTCGAGGCGACCGGACGGCTGCTCAGTATGGCCTTGGCGGCGGCGGAGCTGAACGTAACTCCCGGCGCGGTCAGCCGCCAGATCAGGACGATTGAAGACGATCTTGGCGTCAGACTGTTTCGCCGGATGACACGGAGCTTGGCATTGACCGAGGAAGGCGCGGCCCTTCATCAGGTGGTCAGCAGAAGCCTTGCCGAATTGACGCGAGAAGCCGAGCGCCTGCGCGCCAGGGACACCAGCACGCGTTTCACCCTCACGACCAGCGTCTCCTTTAGCCGATGGCTTGCCCCCCGCCTCGCCGGTCTGATGCAACAGATGCCCGAGGTCGATGTGCGGCTGGACGTGAGCGACATCAACGTGGACCTGACCGACGGACGCGTCGATGCGGCGATCCGCTACGGCAACGGTCCTTACCCCGGCGCAGCATGCGAACGCCTGCTGGACGAGACGATCGCGCCTGTCTGCGCGCCGGACTATCGGGCGCGCGTGGGAGGCATCGCCACCCCCGCCGACCTGCTGGCCTGCAACCTGATCCGGGAGGAGCGGGTGCTTCACGATGATCGCCGCCTGCCGAACTGGGAACGATGGTTCGCCACCGCAGGTGTAGCAGGGGACCATCGCAAGGGGCCGACGCTCAGCCATGGCAGTCTTGTCATCGAAGCCGCCTTGCGTGGTGAAGGCGTGGCTCTGGGGCGCAGCGTCCTTGTAACGGACGACATTTCCGCAGGGCGACTGGTGGCGCTTTTTCCCGACATCACACTGCCTGCAGGGCGCGGCTACGATCTGGTCTATCGGGATGGCGAGGCAGACGACCCACGCATCAGTGCGTTGCGAAATTGGCTTCGAAGCGAAATCTTGAGCATCAGTGCTGACACCATTTCTGGCTGACCAATGCTGCTCCGAGGATGATGCGAATGTCTTGGATGGGCTCGAAGCCGCCGTTCGCTGCTAACTGCTCAAAGGTCCGGTTTGGGCCGAAAGCGCCTACAGCAGCTCCACCGCTTCACTCAACTGTTCAGCATTCACGTCGATATACCGCTGAGTAGTCGATATATGCGAATGCCCCGCCAATTCAGCTAACAAACGCACTCCTACGCCTTTGTTGGCCAACCGCGTAATGTAAGTGCGCCTTCCCGAATGGCTTGAAGCATCCTTGAGCCCTACCGCTTTGTAGATATCCAAGAACAGCTGGCACATGGTGTTGGCTGAGAAGTGCCCGCCCTTTTGGCTCTCGAACAGTGGGCGCTGTGGGTCGCCCAAGTATTTGATCGCACCATAGTCTCCAAGTGCTTTACGCAAACGCTGGTTGAGATACACAGTGCGTGTGTGCCCACCCTTGCTTTGTGCTGCACTGAGAATGAACTGCTCACGCACGTTGCCCGCTTCATCAAACACATTGCCAACTGTGAGCGCTGCAATCTCCTTGGCCCTCAGCCCTGCATAGAAGCTTGTGAGTATAATCGTTTCATCCCGTGTTGGATGACGCCTGCTGCGGCAATACTGTATAACCCTGCGCAGCTGCGCCTCGTTCAATGTCTGTGCTTGACGCATGTGCTGATCCCCTCAAAACCTAAGCTTTTGTGTGCTTTGAGTATAAAGTCTGAGGTATTGGTTGGGCGACCGGAAATGGCACCGAATGGTCCGTCAATGAATTCAATGGGTTAAGCAATAATCTCATCTAATGTGCATTCTATGAGGTTTTAAGCTCTGTCGTTCAGCTCAGACAAAACTGCGAAGTTAAAGGCTTTAAGGCGTGCTCACTGCCACTTGATGCTGTGCCAATTGCAGATGATTGACCAAGGGCGAGAAATCCCCCGCCATCTTGAGCAGTACTCTGTACTTGGCGAAGTCATACAAGTGCACTTGATCAATTGCGGGCAAGATCACCTGCAGCTGTTTTACTAAATGTGCAAACTGAGGTTCTGCTTTGAAAGCACTTAGCCGTGTCCAAAAATGCTCAAGCCAAGGCAGTAGCGCCGCAAACTCAGCAAAGCGCTCTTGTGCCAGGTCGCGAAGGTGGCTTTCGTAAAAGCCAGCCAATTCGAAGTCTTTGTGTTCAGCTTTGTTAGAAACATAGAGGGCGTGATCAAGTGCGCCCAAAACAACAGCTGGCGCTGCATACGTCGCAGTCAGCTCTTCCAACGAACCGTCAAATAGGTCTGAACGGCCATTGAGGGTAAAATAGTCATGAACGTTATCAGCAAAGCGAAACGTCGACTGCAGCTTTACAAGATAAACCTCGTCATCGATTTTTTGCATGAGGCTGTGGGGTCTTAAACTGATTTTGCTGTCAAAAGGTATCTTAGACACAGCGCTGTCCAGTTCACAGGCGTAATCACGGCTATCAAGGTCAGCATGTGAAGCTGGCACCTCCTCTTCAACAATATGCCACAGCCGCATATCGTATTCGTTGGCGATCTGACAGGTTAGATGAAGCGCTGCGATGCATTTGTTGTATGTGTCTAAAGCATTGGTCATGACGCTAACGCTTTGCTGGCTATAACCGTCTCTTCGAGTAAGTCGACCAAGTCGCGTGCGCTGCCTTGAAAGCTCTGCAGCATCTGCTCAACATCAGCTCTTGCCGGGGTCAGCCCCTCGGCTTCCAAGATAGCCTTTGCACGATCGACCCAATCAAGGTTGCTGGGCGGGTCTAGGTCAATCACGCGGAACCTGCTGAGCACGGCACCCATGATGCGGCTCTTGTGGTTGGTCGTGGCCACAAAACGGATCAGATGCCGTTTGCTATCCATAAACTCGCGGAACTTGGGCTGCACTGTGCGTAGGTCCATCTCATCGATCTCGTTGATGACGATCATGGCTTTGTCAGGATTGCCAAACATCTGATAGTTTACCTCAGACATGATCTTGGCGTCATAGTCTTTACCAAGGCTGGCAGCATTAAATTCCCACTGTATGTGCTGAATATTGTGATGCTTAAAGTAACTGTGAGCGATCACACGTGCCGCTTCTGTCTTGCCTGCACCTGGTGGGCCTGCGAGCAACAAAGGCTTGGCGGGTGGCAGCTCACAATATGAGCGAACGACACTGGCATTTAGCGGGTCCGCAATGACCAAATCGTCAAAGCCGCGCGGTAGGTGTTTAAGATCAAATGACATGCTCAGCTCCTTTGGATGCATGTAGTTGGAGTGGGGCAAAATATGACTGCCCCACTCGCCGTTAGTTTTATCCATAGGTATGGGTTGCTGCGCCGTTTGTGCGCACTCCACCGCCAGACACGCTGACTTGTGCACCTGATCCAACGCGGATCATTTTGGACGCAAACTCACGCACATCACGTGCACGCTTGGTTGCCAGATCACCTGCGTCAAGCTTGGCGAGGCTTTCTTGAGCGCGTTCATCCAAGTCTTTACCCGATGATACCAAGACAGCGTCAATGATGCCCGCTTCGTTGCACCCGTAAACAATCGTGCCTGTGCCATTGTCATTGCAGCGCACCAGCGCGACCGCATAGTCTTCTTCGTAATCGGTATTGGGCTGGATGAACGTTGGAAGATCAAACGTGCTCACGCCCACTTGCACTTCCTGCAGACCCTCAAGCGCCAGCTTCTTAAAATCTTCTTTAGACATGGTCGCTGATTTTGTGGATTTGGGCACACGGCGCACTTCTTCAATGCCACCACATTCCTGCACGTAGCTGGTGAAGCTCTGATCTGGCCCCTTCATGTCGTGAGCGATTGATATGACACTTGAGTAGGCAACTTCACGGCGGCCTTGCCCTGCAAAGACGTAGCGAACCACCTTTAATGCCAGGCTGGTATTGGCTTGAGTTTTGATCTCCAAATCTGTGAGCAGTGCTGTAAATGCGCGGCGTTTGCCCACTTCAGCTTTAAGCTCAGCGTAAAGCGCATAGACACCTTCAAGAATGGCGTAGAGCTCTTCGTTGGCGGCACGCAATGTGCCTTCTTCCCATGTCACCCGTGCCGCATGCATAGCATCAAGGCGTTTTTGGATATTGTTTTTGAGGTCGTTTTGAACAGACATAATGGTCTCCTTCATCAATAATTGCGCCCATATGGGCTCATGTGTTTGCATCTGGGTTTTGAGGAAATTGAGCAGCCAGTGGCTGTGCTGCACAATATACCGAAATTAAAACCATCAGATTGAGACTGTTATAGTTGGAAGATTTGGCTAGTTTTGACTCCATGTTCCACCGGAGGGAGATGGAGTCATGGTCACAAACAAGGCCAATGCAACGCGGCACGTACTGAGCTTCAAGACAGCGCCACCGATTATTCACATGGCGTCACGGCGAAGGTTTCGAGGAGGCCGTAATCTGCCATATCGAGACGCTGAACCTTACAAAGCGTCCATTTATTATTGGTGGTGGGCCTTTTTGATGCGCAACGCAGACTATCAACGCACTTGCGCAACATCGGGCCAAGGTAAGCTTGCTGGCCTCTATCATGACTTCGGCGATATTTTTGAAAGTGATTTTTTAACGTGGTGGCAGTGCCATCAAGGGCTGTTTGCAGAAAAGACAGCGCTGATTGAACAGGTTGGCGCAGACCCTTTGAACTCCATTTTATTGTATCACATTGATCCCAAAAGACCGTTGAGCCAGATTCAGGAAGAGATTAAAGCCTTTCACATGCACGCGCATGCGATCATGCCAGTGGCTCCACCCAAACAAAGCTCGTCTGCAAAATATCCAATTTACACAAATGTTTCTGCGCATACGCTGCACAAGGTTTTGACTGTTTGGGATTTGCGCTGTGCACACCCTGACACATCTGCATATGATCTAGGCGTGCTCGCTGGCTTCAAAGCCAACATTCTAGCCCCACCTAAATATGGTGAAACGCGCACACGCGCCGCAATCAAAGCGGATGCCCACAACAAGCAGGCCCGCACGAGCATTGCGAACCAAACCAACCGATATTTGCGCACGGCAGAGCAGTATATTGACAACGTTGGGCGCGGAGAGTTCCCCAAAGCCTTGCGTCGGTAAAAATTAAGCCATTGATATTAATGCGTAATAAGGCAAACACTGTGTTTGGATTTAGTATGTTTGGCAAAAATGGCAAACACAGTGTTTGCAACATGTATGTTTGACGCAGTGAATCGAAACACTGTGTTTGAACTCTAAACCTGATCACTGTGTTTAAGTTGCGTTTGTGCTGCTGGCGCAGAGACCAGTGCTGACCTTTTGTAGGGCAGATTTGCTGTGTTTGTGTTGGGATGATGTGTGAGTTGGGCCTTAATACTCTTCTGCAAGCATGATGGTGAGCACACGGGTGGTTACATTTGTATCTGTTGGGTCAGGCGAGTGCACCTGCAGGTCTAGATCGTAATAGTCAAACTTCCAAAAAAAGGTTGTGCCCTCAATTGTGATCACCCCAAAGTCGTGCTCGGCATAAGGGTCGTTGTCTGGCGTGAATGCATCGAAGTCCTCTACAGCGATTAACAGCTCTGCCACTGTGATAGGGTCACATGCCAACACGCCTTGAGTGAGTATCCAACGACAATGATCAAGACGCTGTCGCGCCCGATCATTAAGTGCTGCTATTTTAGCTGTGGTTGCATCAGGGTGTGTAGTTGCCTCACCCATTTGCTGCGGCCTTGGCTGCCCCAGGTTTGATCCGTGGTTGCCGCTCTGACACTCGGGTGATGGCTGTATCTAATTCTCCTGCAGCAGCTGCATTGAGGAAGGCATCTAGAACAGCAGCCACCTCATCTAATGACTTCACAAACACCGCGTTGTTGGTGCCATCTGCTGCAATCACACGTGCTCCATAACGACACTGCACATACCAGCCGCTGTCTTGTTCAAAGAACCATGGACGTATGCGACGATGAGTTTTGACCAGCACACGCTCTCCCATGTCGTTGGTCATCCACTTGTGCCGTTCGACGCGATGGTCTTGCTTCTTGAGTGCTGCCGCATGCACCAGTTTTTGTTCTTTGAGCCCTGCGACCAGTTTATCACGTCGTGCTATGATGGGATCGCGTTTTGCACTGCGATCAACTGTCTTAAATGTAAGCTTTGCCAGATGTGTCATATCCGCTCCTAGCTGTTTGGTTACAGTTAAAGCGTATTTTCAAATGAAACATTGGACGACCGAAAAGACAGTCAAGTATCTGAATTTATATGATAATATTGAATTGTCGAGTAATGAATAGATAAGTGCAGCATTGGTCACAAATGTTTGGGTTTAGTGATCGGGCTATAAAAGGCAGGGCACACACACCGAAGCTACGCCCACAAAAAAAGCGTCTAACGGTTTGCTCCGCTGACGCTGCCTTATTGTTAAGTCTCTGTCTGTTTGATCAAGTTCGTTTGAGCCTTTGTTGATGTTCTGTGTTCTTTTGAACCTTCGTTAGTTCGAACACTTGCTCGTGAACAAGGATGTGCCAAGGCCTGCGCCTTGGGCATCTGTGTTGTTCAAACTGCTTAGGTGTTTGCTGCGTAAAGGGGCTTAGCCACGCTCCATCATCTGCAAATCACCGCTTGCCTCATATGCTGCCTGTTGTGTGTTTAATGCCTGTTGTGCCTGCTGTAGCCAGAGTGGGCTGGCTGCCCGTGTAATGCGATGTGCCTGTTGTTGGGTGTAGTTGTCATTGAGTGCAAAGTTTGACTGCTCTGCATTCCAGCAAAGATTGTCCGAAATTGTATCACTGCCCATGCGCCAATACTCATGCGTGACATAGCTCGTCACAGCTGTGCGGTCTTGTACGGGCATGATCCAGTTCTTTGCCAGCGGCGCTGTTTGAAGGTGATGCTGCGCCCACACAGCGTTGAGTAAACAGCACATGTGTTCCGTGTCCTGCAATGGGCTTGGCATCACAAAGTGAACATGGAAGTTCTCGCTGTCTGATCCCTCATGTGCAAAGCACCAGCGTGGCACGCGCATGTTCTGGCGCTCAGCGGCTTTACCATAGATCACGCGATCCACTTTATTCCAGTAGCTGCGTAGAAGCTTGCTGGCGCTGTGCCTGCCAATGGTTCTGCCGTTTACGAACTTGAGCGTGCCAAACACATTCCAGTCTTGTGCCAACAAGTGCTGTACCAATGCCTGTCGTTCTTGTTTGCGTTGCTCAAATCCCATTGCGGACCTCCATGTTTATTTATCAACGAACACGCAAAATGGGGCAGAAACGGCAGTGTGGTGTTCTATTACACACGCTCTTCGCCAAGCTGTGCAAGCTCATCTGTGTTTTGATAAATACAATGCAAACAACGCATTGGAGGATTGGATGAGCATAAGACTATTAGAACACATGCGCGATGAATTGATCGCAACGGGCATTGTACAGAACACACCAGAGTTCTGTCACAGCTGGCTGGGACGCAGTGAGGGCTATATCCGCGTGCTGCGCTATCACAACACTGAACCAAGTCTGGAAACCCTTAGCATTTGTGCAAGCAAGCTCGGGTATTATGCAGCGCGATTGGCCGCAAGTGATCAGCAAGATCATCAAGTATGGGGTGAGCGTTTGGCATATCTAAAGGCTCTTTGTGACAGAGCCATAGCTGAGCAGTCAGAGGCAGTGTGGCGTGCTCCGGAACGGATGGCAGTATAATGCGATTTAATCATTGCAGCGTCACTTATGACGTATCTCATCCGAAATGGGTTCTGCCGCCGCAAAAATCTGCGCTGCGGTTTTTTATAGGGAAGTACTTATGCTTTTGGGGTGGCCTTTTACTAACCCCACTCCTGTTAACTGGGGGCGCACATGACTGACCGCGATGAACTACGCCGACTGATAGATGTGATTGAGAAGGCTTCAAGCAGCGTTCAGCTTGATCAAGCCATTGAAGACATTAATATTTTTGCCAACACCACAAGCTTCTTGGCCAACAAGCTAGAGACACGCCTCAAGGGTGGCGACGTCAAAGCCAAGAAACAGCCAAAGTCACGTATTGGCAAAGCCATTGCAGCTCCGCCCGTCCCAAAGCCGACTTTGCCAAGCCAACAACAGGCGGGGCCAGACGCTGCAGGTGGTGGCATGCCTGCCGCTGCATCAACTGCAACATCACAGGCAGACTATGACAGGCTCAAGCCGCAGGGCGCGCAGGGACCAATATCTGGCAGCTGAACATTGTGTGGTTCCATACGCCGTCTGTGCGCAGGCTGTAGGGGGCGACCACGTTAGGTCTGCGCTCAGTGTAGCCAGTAACTAGGGTTACTGCGCTACGCTGCGTTTTGAGCCTAAAGCACACAAATACGGATCACAGTGCGTCAGCTGCTTTTTGGTTGCTCAAAGCATCTACAGGCATAGTTCAAATGCTAAAGCGCTTCTTTGTGTCTCACAAACACTAAGGGCGACCCGAAGGCCGCCCTACTGTGTTGCTTGTGTTTGACGCTGATGATCAGAACTTGTGCTCTACACTGAACGCAAAGCTGGATCGTGTGCCACCGTTGATGCGGTCTAACAGAATGCGCATGTCGGCTGAGCTTAGCCCATCTTCTGACGTGCTGCTGAACCCAAGCTCACCACCTGTGCCACAGTCAGATGTTTTGGTCGTGCTTTTGATCTGCTCACAAACAAGACGCGGCGCAAAGGAGAGCTGCGTGTTGGTGTCTGCCACAAAGTCAGCGCCAATTGGGATGAGCGCTTCTGGGCGGAACGTGAAGCTGGCAATGGATACGTAGCCAGCATCAAGGCTCAGCGTATTGTCAACCAGACCGTAAGCACGTCCTGTAAACCCGATGTCTCCCAACCATGTCTTGCCATAGCTGAACGCAAGCTCAGGCTTAAAGTCATAGCCCTTTTGACTGTAAACGCCTGTGATTGCCCCACCCAATGTTGCTGTTTGCGTGGTGTACTCACTCTCAAGCGCCAAGGTGTCATTGGCCATCTCAAGGTTGTTGCGACCTGCTCCAACACTTGCAAAGCCATCGAAGTAAACCTGCTCGGACAGCTTATGCACAACATAGCCCCCAGCCGTGACACCAATGCGGTCCTGATCACCTTCAAAGCTGCCACCGATGGTGCTGGTAGCCAGTTCACCACCAATGAAGTAGCCCAGCATGGTTCGCTCAGACGTCATCTGCTCCCAAGCCATGCGGCCTGTCAGCGTCGCAGTGGTGCTGTCAGTGTCATTATCGTGCTGCACATCAAAGTCACCAAAGAACAAACGGCGGTATGTGCCCTCTGCATTGCCAACTTGCTGGAAGAAGTTACCAGCAGTGCTTAAGCCAGTCTCAGACAGGGTGAAGTTGCCATCAACGTCGAAGGGGATCAGAGCCCGTGTGACGTCTTCTTCACGCGCTTGGGTTTGGCGAACACTGATGAACCTGCTGCGAGCACTTTGGGTCATGCGTTGATTTGCACTGACCGAGCTACGCAGGCTGCGAGAGGCGTCACCAACTAGCGTGTTACGGATTTCTGCTTCATGTTCTGCAAATTCTGACGCTGGTGTAGGCAATGGGGCTTCAACGGTAATCGTGACCGTATCCGCTGCGCTGTTGACTGTAGTGTCATTGACCACAAGCGAGAACACCAACACAGCATCTGCATCACCAACGTTGAGTGTGGGAGCTGTGAATGTGGGTTGCTGTACCGTCGCGCTGGACAGTGTCACAGTTGTGCCCGACGTTTGCGTCCAGGCATAGGTTAACGTGTCGCCGCTGTCGGCATCAGACGATCCTGAACCATCCAGCGTCACAGTTGCAGCATAAGCTACTGTTTCGTCAGGACCTGCGTCTGCAACTGGAGCTGAGTTTGTTGGTGGGGAGTGAACTACGGAAGTCGTAAATGTCACAGCTTCCGATACAACACCACCGCCGACACTATTCCTAGCACGGAGCCTAATAGAATAGGTCCTTCCATTAATAAGGTCAGTAATTACTAATGGAGAAGTGACAATACCAGCACTCACAATCGTACCACTACTGTCCAGCTCATACTCGTAGTCAGTAATACTCGATCCACCATTATCTGATGGCTCTGTAAATGCGAGTGTTACCTGTCTGTCCCCAGCAGATGGAATTAAGTCAGTTGGTGCTGTAGGCTTGCTTAAAGTTGTACTGGTCACAGCGTCAGTTGCTAATCCATAACCAATGCTGTTGACCGCGCGCAACTTCACTGCATAGCTCTCACCGACATCTAATCCTGTAATCACAAAAGGCGATGTTGTTGTTCCAACACTGATCCATGTCTCATTACCATCTATCTCATACTGGTAATCCGAAATGCTAGCGCCGCCATTGCTTACAGGACTTGCAAATAATACAGAAATTTCACCATTACCACCGATCGCGCTAAAGTTCGTCGGCACACTAGGTGTAGTAACCGTGGCCGGTGCTGATCCTACAAAGTATTCGTGGAGACCAACACCCAAGCCGCCACTTTCCTTAAGGAGAGTGAAAGCAAAGCCCATGTACTCTTGCTCTCCAAAACTTGATGCATCAGCACCTTTTTGAACCAGCCCCGCAATATTTTCGCCCTGGGTCCCTAAGCATTCTGCAATCACATACTTATCGATAGGACTGCCAGATTGCTTTTTGCTCCCTGTGTCCCAGTAACCAGCATCGCTATCGTATAAAATTGAATTGCCAGTATCTAAATATACCCATGCTGATTGCTCACCAGAGCTAAAATATTTCGAAATGATACACCCATTATTCCCGAAAACCTCATCAACTGAGCGACTATCATCGAGCAACGGCGAAGCAGCTGTGGTAAAGTTAAGTGTGGTTTTGTCTGCAATACCTGCGAAGGCAGGTATCGTTTCGTTCGATTGTTCAACTGCGTTAGCTGCTACTTTTATATAATACCCAGCCGAATACTTCAGATTGCTAGTTGGACTTATCGTTACATTTGGACCTGACAGCGTTATCACCGCATCTATCACAGAATCTGAGCTATCATAAAGAGCAAGCGCGTTCGGCTGCACGCTCACATCGTCGCTAAAAGTCAAAACAATGTCTTGGTCAATTGCAATATCAGTTGCATTATCGCTGGGTAAAGAGGAGACAAGCTCAAGTGGCTCCACAGCGGCAGGAGTGCTTATGACGGCTGTTGTTTCTGTGCCGCCCCCAGCGGCAGGGGAGGTTACTGCCCGAAGCTTGATACTATAAGAACGACCATTGATTAGCCCGCTGATGATAACAGGACTGGCGGACACGCCTGAGCTGACCCATGATCCGCTATCAAGCTTATACTCGTAATCAGTAATAGCTGAATCACCTGTATTGGCCGGAGGTACGAAATCTACAGAAACCTCCTCGTCACCGGGCGTGGCGACCAACTCAGTGGGCGCATCAGCACTTTGAGGCTCAAGCGTGCCAGAACCGATCACATAGGGCACCCAATTTCCGTTATTCGAACGATACCCAAAGCCCATATTTGATTGAGCTGCAAAACTGGTTGCGACAACGCTTTGTTGCACAAGCGAGCCTGCAATGTAGTCATCAAAGCAAGTGCTCATGTCGCTTTCTGTAATAACTGGAAGCTCAACAATCAGGTCACGGTCTTCGTACATAAAGCCACCCGAAAATCTGCGACTCCCTTCAATGACAAGAAAGACTCCGGTAGCACCACTATTTTCAAAGTCCTTCTCAACCTTACAGCTGCCAACAATGACTTCAGTGCCATAACTCGCGCTATCTGTGGGAAGGCCAAACCCCTGAGCCCCCCACATGGAAGCCAATGCAACCACTACTGATAGTACTAATTTTTGTACGCACATAATAATTATCCTAGGGGAAAAGGCGGCCAACCGCATTTGTGCAAACATTGCCGCTGAACCTATAAGCACAAGGCCGGTTCGGTTTTTGCTGATGGCGTGCCAATGTGAGCGAACAGAGACGAAGCCCCAAGCGGTCGTAATGGCAGTCAACTAACTCGAAGCCACAGGCAAGTGGCCCAATTAATACACGGACGATAGCTGCAATTGCTATTCTAACCCCACCCAATGGCCGAACAAGGATCAACGCGGAGCAGGTCAGTACTACATAGCGACACGTTTTCAGGCACAGCATAGGGAAAGTCGCGCCGATATCTCCAAATTTAAAATTATTGGCTTTACCGACTTTATGTTTTGCATTGTTGCGGTTCTTCGGTGCTGATATGCTCCCGCAACCGCGTACTGGTACAACTAGCGTCTGACCATACAATCCAAATAATCGCTTACGTTCATTAATAATATTTGCAAATAAGCTGTTCATACCGAGTGAGTAACAAACTCGAAAATGCAAGTGCTACATATGCTACATTGTCGGATAGCGCCACGTCGGGGCTGGCGTGGAATGAGAGGGAATTACTCCTCCAACGCCGATCATCGAAAATATAAAACTCAAGACCAGGTCCAGGTTAACCGAGGAACAGATCTATGGTTGATACCCTGCATGGCTTTACGCAAGCCACCAGGCGTATTGATGTACATGAGGAAAAGAAAAGCACGGCCAGGCAGTAGGAATACCAAAATAGCTATTTCGCGCAGCGAAACTTTCGCTGCGCTATCATAAGTTTATTTTGGTCGCACTCGCATTTGATATTTTAGATGGTTTTAATGATCACTTTTCCCAATCAAACGCACTGATAGTATGCTTTGACGGTGTTCAACTGAACGAGACCACGTGACGCCGCTTTGAATACAGCTTCTTTATCAAACTCAGCGCACTGTTTAACCGCAAGATCACGAACCGATGCTGGCGTTCCTGAGCCGAAACCCATTTCAATGTAACGAATGTTAAAGCCATTTTCCGTCAGATCCTCAACTCGCGGCTTCATCAAAATTGCAGCTCCGGAGATAGGCTGAGCTTCCGCAGAAAGACCATCACCTGCCATTTTTGAGCCCGCTATACGGGTGCCAAGATCAGGCCCTCCACATCCGGCCAAGCCAAGGCAAACAGCGCTAACAATCATTACTTTGAGTGTTGCCTTCATTGCTTCTCTCTTTTCTATAGATTGATGTTTTCTTAAGGTTACGTCGGAGAGATGTGCTCTACCTTGAAAATTGCACTGGTAAATTGAGCCGATAACCAAAGCCACGCATGGTTTCCAATGCACTTCTTGCACAGCCAATTGATGCCAATTTCTTGCGTAGACGAACGATACGTACGTCCATTGCTTTGCGCGACCCGCTATCAAGGTCTAAATCAAGCACCTCAGCCATTTCGAACCGTTCCAGCCCACGTATCCCTGCAATCGCCAAGCGATTTAGTATCGCTAGCTCACTCGACGTGATGGAACAGGAAGATGCCTTGAAGCACATGACCTGCTGAGCACGATCAACTTCGAGATAACCAGACCGACCCGTCTGCCCTGAGCTGCGCTGCGTCAAGCGTCGCACCGCAGACAAAAGCACGTTTGGATCAGTAGGTTTTGTTAGATAGATATCTGCGCCAACATCATACCCCATAGCAATGTCAGCATCCCAATCGCGAGCCGACAAAACAATGATTGCCGCATTTGGATCACTTTCCCGAATGGATCGCACTAAGGTAAAACCGTCCATTTCAGGAAGGTTTATATCAACTAAAAACAGGTCAATTATAGCATTGGTCTCTAAGAAACTTTCAGCGTCGACACATGGCAAGACTTGATAGCCATGCTGCTCTAAGAAAAGTGCAGTGAACTCTCGTAGATCATCATTATCTTCGACAACGGCTATTGTAGTCATACATATCTCCCGCCGCAGCCCTACCATACATGACGCTGATATTCCTACGCATGCTACACTCGCTTCTCGAACGTTAGCTGTACTAAAAATTGCGCCTGACTGCTGACGATCTTAATTTTTGCGCCAAAGGCCTCGACGAGAGACTTAGACAAATACAATCCAAGGCCAGTCCCGGGCTCTTTTGCAGTCGTTCGGTCTCTGAAGTACTTTTCGAATAGCCGATCAGGCTCTCGGATCGGTCTACTTAACGCGTTTCCGATTAATATTGTTACACGTTCATCATTCTGCTCGACCTGAACAAACACCTGAGTGTTGGGAGCTTTGTAGTTTTCTGCATTTCCGATAAGGTTGGTGAGCACAATGTACAATGCATTCCAATCGGCCTGTATGACTGTCTCAGCGCATTGCACTTTTGCAGTGCTTCCTAGATTTGCTACCACCTTGTCAATGAGACTGCATAACGCCAACTCTTCTTTATCCAGCGCGAAAGATCCTCGTTCAATACGTTCAGCTTTGCTCATTTGAGCAAGAGCAGCTCCTATGCTGCTTGTCGCTCTATGCAAAAGCTTTTGATCAATCCGGCCTACTGCCTCAGCCATCTGCAAGGTCGCTAGCGGAGTTTTGATTTCGTGAGCAAGTGTTTCCAACAACCTCTTCATTTCGACCCGCTTATTCTGCTCAAGGCGCGAGAGCTCAGCCAGGTGCTTTGCATATAGCTCTAATTCTGTCTTGCTACGAAAGACACGCTGTTGCTGTCTAAACATTGCGTAAGCAATAAACCCACCAGGAACCAAGGCGTAGTTGATGAACATTAGGGCAAATACACGCAGATAGTTACTGTTTCCAAGATACGTAAGAATGACCAAAACAATTAGCGGAAACGCTTGCAGAGCAAAGTAAGCACCAACAGCAGTACGAGACAGTTGGATCTTCGAGTTATCTTCTGCACTCTGGCGCGGAAGGAGCACCATGAATCCTCCAGCAACAAGCGTTAAAAGCGCTGAAGTATTGTTTATCGTGAGTGCAAGCGACACCTCGCCTGAGATAAACAATCCCACTTTTGCAAACGTACTAATTAAAATAATCGCCAAAAACGCCTTAATCGCTTTTTTAGTATAAAGCGTTCTCAACAATGCTAAATCAAACAACTGGGCGATGGTGATATAAGCCAGCCCAGACACGTTGTGTAGCATATCCTGCGGTGGCAGCTCTTCACCGCCAACCAGAAAGCGCCAGAGTCCTGAATGTATTGAGAACGTGAACACAAACAGCACCAATCTCAAAATAAACACAAAGATCAATGCCTGCGGGCTATGGATCGCTGCGCTCACAGCCCAAGCAAAATAAAGCACCGTGATTGCTATAGTAATAGAGAATAGGAAGACAGATGTACTGGCCATTTTGCGGACTTCGTTAACGCCCACCAGCTCAAAAAAAGGATGAATGACGTTGTGGGACGCAAGCCTGATATAAATAGGTTCATTAAACTGATCATCTGTGACCCTGACTGTATAGCCGTCCGGGATCATGCTTAAGGGTGATGTTGACTGATCCCCTGCATTAAGAATCTGCTCGTATCCATCAGCTCCCCCTGCCCAAACCGTAATACTGTCGATGTGAACTGGCGTAATAATTAGGTGCTGGTCAGTGACTGCCGTTTCTTTTGAAACATCAAGGCGAAACCAAACTGGTTCCGTTTGAAAGCCAAGGTTTTCACCAAGGCTGAAATTTGAGAATGACGAAGCGCTAGATTTAACAACTTCCTCAATGCTGAAATCACCCACGGCGTGTCTAACTTGAATTTGATCTGAGTTAGCTACAGCCTTTGCAGCAAGGCACACCAAAAAAAGGAACGCTGCGATCCTAGCGAGTAGTTTTTTGATAGTAGTATTAAAAATCATCAAGGATTGCTTTCACTAGGCCGCGGCGACATCGTTGTTAGCCTGCAACCTTAGCATTTGCAAAAATTGCTGTGGTTGGGTAACTTTATTGTTGGTCAATATTCACAGTGTTCAACACAGTGTTTCCGCCCTACCCTCAAAATGACACTAAAAACACACTTACACGCACACCAAAAAAATTACTGCGCAAGCCATTGATAATAAATACCTAACTTACACCTCCTCCATTGATAATCCTGAATGCCCGCTTTCTCTTTCAGCTCTGGGAAGAGTTCGAAAATCTCGTTCCGCTGGCTATTGCCGATACCCTTGAGGCTGTAGTCACCCGGCTGGAAGCTTTCCGTCCATGCGCCGTCCGACAGCACCACTTCATGGCGTTCGAACATGAAGTGAATGTAAGTCGTGTTGGTCACATCAACCTGATGGATACCCGCGCTACCGACCAAGTGTTTCGCCGCAGCCAGAACTTCACGCTCTTCGAAATAGAGTTGCGTGAGGTCAGACGCGACCAGAACACGGTGGTTAGGCGACACAAGCATATCACGTTCCGGCAATCCGTTACCCAAGGCACCAGCTTTGATCAGGATCGGCTTGAGGTGCGGGTTCGCAATCAGTTGCTTGCCCGGCATCTCTTTCTGACCCAACCAAGCAATCTCTTGGATGCCGTTGTCACGGGTGATGATCTTGTCCCCAACATGGAGTTGTTCCACAGGAACTTGACCGCGCGGCGTTGCAATCAAAGTACCTGGCGTGAAGCAAGGAATAACGTTCTCGATCTCCGAGAAAGTCATCGTGGAACCGTCGTTAAAGAACACGGTGCCTGCTTCAGGATCGGTATCATTGTAGATGATGTGATCGACACCGCTGCCTGTCAGGTTCAGAACGTCGATGTCCAGTCCATCCGCATCCTCACCACCGATGACCACATCACCGCCGTTGCCACCGATGAAGGTGTCATTGCCGAGGCCACCAAGCAACCTGTCATTGCCATCTCCACCCGTGATGATGTCATTGCCATCACCACCGTCGAGAAGGTCATTGCCTTGACCACCGGTCAATGTGTCATCGCCAGCGTTACCCAACACGACGTCATCATCGATGCCACCATCGATAAAGTCGTTCCCTTCACCACCGCTGATTAGATCGTCATCATCACCGCCATAGATGGTATCGTTACCCGCGCCACCAGAAATAACGTCTTTGTTGTTATTGGTTACAAGATCCTCACCGATGTCGTTGCTATCGCCGTCACCATCCAAATCATCGGGCAGGTCAAGCACATCAGTCGTCAAACCACCATAAATCAGGTCGTCGCCATCACCGCCGTAGATCCGGTCATCACCTTCGCTACCGATAATGGTGTCCATACCATCTTCACCATAGATGACGTCGTCATCGACACCACCATCGATGAAGTCATCGCCAGCGCCACCATGAATGGTGTCATTGTCATCACCCGTCAGGATCGTATCGTTGCCGTCACCACCGTAGACAGTGTCACGATCATTGAGCGGATCAGTGTCAGCAGGGAACAATCCAGGATAGGCTGTATCTGGGCTCTGCTGTCTACCAGATGTATCGATGAAATCGTCGCCTTCGTCGCCGAACACAGTATCCGATCCATTTTCATCAAGGATCGTATCGTTGCCGACGCCACCGTAGACTTCATCGTTCCCATCGCCCGAGAGGATAATATCATCCCCTTCATAGCCATAGATCAGGTCGTCATCGCCCGTATCGCCAGGCAGGATCGCGTCATCATTATCAACGAAATCACCATTCGGATCGCCCGCATAGGTATCGTCAATGATATCGTCGCCTGAGGTGCCTTCGACCGTGCCATCTGGCGACGGCGGAGGTGGCGGCGGAGCATCATTCACCGTCACAGTGACAACAGCATCAGCGGTCAGACCATCCGCATCTTCGATGGTATAGCTGATTGTCGCCTCACCCTCAAAGCCAGCTGCAGGTGTAAACACAACCTTATTGTCAACGATTGCGACGCTACCCTGAACATCAGGGACAGATGCGTCTATCACCGTTAGGACAGTGCCATCTGGATCGCTGTCATTTTCAAGAACGTCGATAGTGACTGCCGTGTCAAAGTCAGTCGTTTCAACATCATCAACTGCAATCGGCGATTCAAGAACGCTGTTCACGGTGACAGTGACTTTTGCCACATCAACCGCACCCTCTTCGTCCTCGATGGTGTAGTCGATCGTCGCCTCACCATAGAAGTTCGCAGCAGGTGTAAAGACGAGTTTATTACCAACAATTGCCACGGTGCCTTGAGCTGCTGGTACAGTCGCAGCAATCACAGTCGGCGTACCGCCATCTGGGTTCTGGTCGTTGGCCACAACGTCAATCGTTACAGGCGTATCTTCATCCGTCTGGGCAACGTCATCCACCGCAACGAGGTCGTTTACAGGCGTCACCGTCACAACAACAGTCGCCGTGTCCGTGTTCCCATCAGGATCAGCAACCGTGTAGCTGATCGTCGCCTCACCGTTGAAGTCATCGGCAGGTGTGAACACCAGCTGACCGTTGACGATCTCGACCGAGCCCTGCTCTGCCGGAACCGTCGCCTCGGTGATGGTCAGCGGCTGGTTGTCCGGATCGCTGTCGTTGTCGAGTACGTCGATGGTGACAGCCGTGTCCTCATCGGTGGTCGCAGTGTCGTCGTTGGCTTCCGGCGCATCCTCGACAGGATTCACCGTCACAACAACAGTCGCCGTGTCCGTGTTGCCATCAGGATCGGAGACCGTGTAGCTGATCGTTGCCTCACCGTTGAAGTCATCGGCAGGTGTGAACACCAGCTGACCGTTCACGATCTCGACCGAACCCTGCTCGGCAGGAACCGTCGCCTCGGTGATGGTCAGCGGCTGGTTGTCCGGATCGCTGTCGTTGTCGAGCACGTCGATGGTGACAGCCGTGTCCTCATCCGTGGTCGCAGTGTCGTCCAACGCTTCCGGCGCATCCTCAACAGGATTCACCGTCACAACAACAGTCGCCGTGTCCGTGTTCCCATCCGGATCGGAGACCGTGTAGCTGATCGTTGCCTCACCGTTGAAGTCATCGGCAGGTGTGAACACCAGCTGACCGTTCACGATCTCGACCGAGCCCTGCTCTGCCGGAACCGTCGCCTCGGTGATGGTCAGCGGCTGGTTGTCCGGATCGCTGTCGTTGTCGAGCACGTCGATGGTGACAGCCGTGTCCTCATCGGTGG
>NZ_JALKCU010000001.1 GCF_023540835.1 Marivivens geojensis | reverse complement strand
CGCCCGAAATACCTCTAATTTTTCCCAAACTTCCCAGCCATCCGGCCGTTCCGTCCGCCCCAACCGCGCCTCAGCGCCGCCGGTGAAGGGGGTTCTAAGGTTATCACCCAAAACCCGCAAGAGCGAAATGACGAAAAATGTAAAATTTCTGCATCACCCAACAAAACAAGGAGTTTCATGCTCCTGACTGCGCCGAAATGCATCCCTGAAAACCGAATATGGCACATACCGCCATCACTTTTCGCTCTTTGAAGGTGATACCGACGATGCAGTCGCAGCAAAATTGGGAGACTCACCTTCTGGAATCGACCCCACAGTGACTCGCACACTGAAACGATTCACCCGCTAGGCGCCCTGCCCCGACAAATCGAAAAGAAAACAAACCAAACCCTTTGGGTTTGCTCTGGCTGTCATGACTATTTGGGAAGTTTGGCTCCGGCGGTAGGGATCGAACCTACGACCAATTGATTAACAGTCAACTGCTCTACCGCTGAGCTACGCCGGAATGCCGTTCGCATCTTTCCCGATTGGGACCCCGCTGCGAGAAGGGTGTTTGGCTCCGGCGGTAGGGATCGAACCTACGGCCAATTGATTAACAGTCAACTGCTCTACCGCTGAGCTACGCCGGAATATGTCGCGCTGTATAGCTAGGGTGCCAAAACGCTGCAAGAGGGTAAGGACAAGTTTTTTCGACCAATCTTCACAGAGGTCGAAACACGGCATCGACGGACAATATACCGACAGGCGCAATCCGCTTTTGTTGTGTTAAGTCAATAAGGTGGGCTATCACATTACGTTTTGCCGCGAAATGAAGGCCCGCATCGACATCCGCATAAACCTTAGCGGTGACGAGATCTGCGGTATCTGCGCCCGCCATAAGCGCTGACATGATCTGGGCTTCACGCTCTAACCGATGTGCAATCAACCAATCGAGCCGCGCCATGGGATCCTTAATCGGGTCACCATGCCCAGGCAGATAGCGACGCGCAGGGATTGTTTGCAGTTTACGACAAGAGGCCATGAAATCTGTGAGGTCACCATCTGGCGGAGAAACAAGCGATGTCGCCCAGCCCATCACATGATCACCCGAGAAAAGCACATCCTTATATAAGAGACAGATATGGTTCCCCATGTGGCCCGGCGTGTGAATAGCGCGGAAGTCGCCAATCGCTTCGCCATCGACAACCGTTCGATCTGGGGCAAAGGCGGTATCGGCCCCCTCCCCTCCACCGATTGCGCCGACAAGGGTCTGCATCACCTCGCTTCGCCCCGCATTCGGCCCCCCAAATGCAAAAACAGGTGCACCGCACCGATCTGACAGCGGACGAGCCAAAGGCGAATGATCCAAGTGAGAATGGGTTACGATAATCGCATCCACAGGGCGACCGTCGATCAGCATCAAGATCGAGTCGAGATGACTATCTATATACGGACCAGGATCGATGACCGTTACGCGGTCGCTGCCTACTATATATGTATTCGTTCCTGTGAAGGTCAGCGGAGACGGATTGGGGGCGCGGAGACAAATGATATCGGATTGAATCTGGATCATATGCTGCTTTCCTCTACGCTCGTGTCACGATAGCTTTGCCACATGGCAATCGGGTCGATCAAATCTTATCTCCCTCGCGGACTATATGGCCGAGCAGCACTGATCCTGCTGCTCCCGATCATATCGCTCCAAATCCTCGTCTCTGTCGTGTTTATCCAACGTCACTATGATGGTGTGACGCGGCGAATGACACAATCTGTCAGTGGTGAGATTACCCTGATCCTTGATAGCCCAGCCGTGCAGCAGGCCGCTCTCTCCGAAGCGCTCGGGTTTACACTTCTATCGTCTGAGGCACCGCCTGAGGCCGATGACTATGGGTTCTTGGATTTCTCTGGTCGCGCGATGATTGCGACCCTACGGAGCGACTTTGACGACCTACGCGCTGTTGATCTGTCGGATGACACCGAAGTTATGGTTTGGTTCGATCGTTCAGGCGTGAATGGGATCAGTTTTCCGCGGTGGAGGGTGACGGCGTCGAACCCTCACCAATTGATCGTCATTATGATGGTAATGGGGACGTTCCTTACTTTTGTCGCCTACTCTTTCCTGCGCAACCAACTGCGTCCGATCAAACGGTTGGCTCATGCATCCTCTGAATACGGTAAAGGTCGGATTGTCCCCTATTCCCCGGGCGGAGCGAATGAAGTCCGCGCAGCGGGCACCGCTTTTCTAGACATGCGGGCGCGCATTGAACGTCAGACACAATCGCGCACAATGATGCTGTCGGGCATTAGCCATGACCTTCGCACGCCGCTGACACGGCTACGACTTGGACTGTCGATGGTCGACGATGCCGAAGCAGAACCCATGGTCCGCGATGTAGAGGATATGGAACGGCTTATCGAAGCCTTCCTCGAATATGGGCGTGCGGATGCAGGCGATGCAGCTGAGCAAGTGGATGTCGTCGATCTGGTCACGCGTGTCGTGGATGATGCACAACGTGGCGGGCAAGATGTAATCCTCCTGCCGCTTGATCCAAAGCTCAACGATGTTTCCGTGCCTCTCCGCCCATTGGCGGTGCGTCGCGCCTTGGACAACCTGATTGGCAATGCTTTGCGGTATGGCGGAACCCAAGCCCAAGTGTCGGTTGCCCTCACCGACCGCACGCTCCGCATCACGGTTGAGGATGACGGCCCCGGCATTCCCGCCGACAAGCGCGAAGAGGCGATGCGCCCCTTCACGCGGCTTGACCCTGCGCGGAACCAGAACAAAGGTACAGGCGTTGGCCTCGGCCTTGCAATCGTTGCTGATATCGCGCGACTGCACGGGGGTGTGTTGCGGTTGTCGGATAGCCCAACCCTCGGTGGGCTACGCGCCGATATTGTTATGGCGCGTTGATATGAAACCAACCATCCGCACCCTCGACCATCTGGTTCTCACGGTCGCAAACATTGAAGAGACATGCCGGTTTTACTGCATCGGTTTGGGCATGACACGGGCCCCGTTCACCACCCCGTCTGGCGAGGTCCGCGAAGCCCTAACCTTTGGCACGCAGAAAATTAACCTCCACAAAGCGGGTGCAGAGTTCGCTCCATATGCGGCCGCCCCTACCCCAGGCTCTGCGGACCTTTGTCTGCTCTCAGACACCCCTCTGGCGGAATGGATCGATCATCTCGCGCTTTGCGGTATCCCGATCACCGAAGGCCCTGTGCCCCGCACTGGCGCAACTGGACCGATCACATATATCTATTTGCGTGATCCCGATGGTAACTTGATCGAAATTTCGAATGCACGTTGACGGTGGTACAACGCTCACCCTGTCACACCACGACAACGTTGCCGCGTTTATGGCCTGTTTCCGACGATCCGAATGCGTGAAAAATGCTTTCAGATCACCCAATCCGCAGCATACGTTACCGAATACGGCTGCGGGATACACATCCATGTCGTGCTTAGTGGTCACTCGCTACACAAAGTATGAATGTTCGCACTGATGAGCCACCGCGCGGCAAGGAGTTTGCTTGCTGAATGACCGGACTGGGCCGATTACCGTTCGACTCCAAGGGCGGGAAGAGGACTTTCGCTGAATCGAGATAACGATCGAACCCCATCACGACAGCGGATGTCAGTCATATCCAACATTGAATAACGGCAGCTCTCGTCATCACGAGCCATTAGCATTGGCTTAGTGCCAGAATTTCGAGAGCCAAACAGTCACATTGGACGTTCATATAAAACGATGAGGCAAGAACACGGTCGCTCTTGCCTCACCAAGCTTATTTCGTCCGTTGAGCGTCTCGCGCCAGCGCGGCAAGTCGATAAAAGCCATGCACCATTTTGGTGAACGGAGTTAGCACAAAAAATGCCAAGACTGCGCCAAGGTGTAGAACCAGCAATACTGGCATCGCCGTTGTGCTTCCGAGAAAATAGAGAAGCAATCCGCTGATTGCCACGAAGCCCAACAAGCCGACAAAACCAACTTCCCCAGAAAAGGCCTTGTCTGCAGCTAATGTTTTATCCGACTTGAGTTTCAATCGGACCATTTCAACGGAGCCGAGCGACAACAATACGCCTCCGATCACGCCCAAGAGTTTCGGCAATGACCAAAATGGGTATGGCGCAGGCATATCGAACACATAATGCAACACAGTTGCCGAACTCGTCGCAGCGAAGCACAGCAAAAAGCCATACATCACTGCCTGATGAGCATAGCGCCGACCTTGAGAGAACCGGTCAGTATCCTCAAAGTTACACCCATCGCCGTGTCCACCCCGCAGATTTTTCATTCCCGCAGCAGCGATGAATGCCTTTTTGAGGTGCACAAATTTAACAGGGCCGCCATCGACTGAACGCCAGTATCGGCGAAGACTGATGCCAATACTCACCAACGGGAATACGAAAGCTGGCATGAAGATAGCGATCATCATGTTATGGGACAGGATCGCATAGAAGCCTTCCCCACCGATCGTTGCAACTTGCTTTGCCAGCCAAAAGAAGAACGCAAATCCCACCGTAGCCATCAGAGCGATCAATGCGCCATTTTTTTGAAAGGCTTTAGCCGCGGATTGCGGATAAGCAAATTCTTCCCAGCTTTGCTGGCGCACGTTTGCCAGTGCTTGAGGTAGGTTGAGATTGAATTCATGCGGCGCCGTGTACTGACAGGCGTAGTAGCACCCCCTGCAATTGTGGCAGAGGTTGGCAAGCTGGGTCAGGTTTCCATCTGAAAACGCGCGCTCGGCGTGGAGCGCTGGAAACACGGAACAATATCCCTCACAGTAGCGGCACGCGTTGCAGATCTCTGCCTGTCGGCGCGCTTCATTTAGAAAATCAGTTTGCATAGGCCGCGGCCTCCTTGCCTGCAATGCGTCCAAAGACCGTTCCGATCGTCATGCCAAAACCGGCAAGATACCCCTGCCCTAAGATTGAACCAGCCATTGTTTCGCCAGCTGCCCAAAGGTTCGCTATCGGACGATTGCCGACAGAACATTGTGCATTTTCATCCACTTTTAGACCGAGGTAAGTGAATGTGACGCCGGTTCTGAGGCTGTAGCCGTAGAACGGCGCCTCTGTGATTGGTCGCGCCCAGTTGGTTTTCGCGGGATTAAGTCCAGTGGTTCTCACACCGTCGAGTTCGGTAGGATGGAAATTGGACGTGTCACCACACGACCGATTGAACTCCTCTACCGTACTTTTGAGCGCTACGGGCGGCAGCCCCATCTTTTCAGCCAACTCTTCAATGCTGTCGGCTTTGATCGGTGGAAATACGGATGGCATGAATAGGTTCAGAGATTTTGCGTCGATGATCACGTACCCAACTTGATCCGGCTGTGCCGCAACCAAACGACCCCAAATCGCATAGCGTTTTGGCCAGACATCTTCGCCTTCATCGTAGAACCGTTCCGCGTTCTTATTGACTACAATAGAAAACGGCACGCAGTCCAATCGAGTAACAATTCCACCGTCAAATTTTGGGGCACGCCCATCAATAGCAACGGCGTGACATTGCGTAGGATCGCCGACCTGCTCCACGCCTTGATCCAAAAGGTCTGCTAGAACAACTCCCCTGTTGTAGGGTGTACCTCTAATCAGAAAATTCTTTGCTGCTGGCCCCCAAGCTCGGGCGAGCCATTCGGTATCTGCCTGAAAGCCACCCGACGCGACCACAACAGACTTTGGAAAGACACGGTGTGTTTTGTCGGCCAGCGTGTAGTCGAGGTAACTAACCCTATCATCATCCAATTCGATGTGGGTCACAGCCGCTTCGTACTTTACTGTCACGCCAAGCTTTTCGGCAGTTCTGTAGTACGCATTGACGAGGCTTTTCCCGCCACCCAAGAAAAACGCATTGGTGCGCGCCAGTGACAATGTTCCAGAGAGTGACGGCTGAAACCGAACTCCATGTTCTTCCATCCACGGCAAACACTCTTCTGAAGACCGGATCGCCAAACGGGCCAGCCCTTCGTGCGTTTTGCCGCCCGTGACCTTCATCAAGTCACTGAAATACTCGTCCTCGGTATAGCTGTCGACCAGTGGACCTAACGGACCATGATGCATGCACCGAAAATTTCTAGTGTGCCGCGAGTTGCCACCACGGTACGCCTTTGGGGCGGTTTCGAGGATAAGGACGCGGGCACCTTCTTCGGCAGCAGTCATTGCTGCACAAAGGGCGGCGTTCCCTCCCCCAACCACCACGACGTCCCAATTAGAACCGGGTGTTGTTGAATGTTTGTTCATCTCTCTTTTGCTTTTATATCTGCCCCGCATTTCGCGGTCGCTGGTTTCATCGCTTGTTGGAGGGAGGAACCAGCCAGATAGAGTGTCATTCCTCCGTAACTGGCAATTGTCTCAGAGCCCTAATTCGCACTCTTTGAGCAGCTTCAATATGCGCGCGCATGGCTTTTTCTGCAGCTTCACCATCACGCGAACGGATTGCTGTAAGAACGTCATTGTGTTCTTCGATTGCGCGCTCAGCCCGGTCGGGCTGTGTCAAAGTGGTTGGCCCTAAAATCATCAAAGATTTCTGTAGGCTATCCATTGATTTGGCCAAAAAACGGTTCTTCGTCGAGTGAAGCAAAGCTTGGTGGAATTGACGGTTCAACCGGAAAGCCTCAGGCGAATTGCCCGCAGCCGCAAGATCAGCGTTCAAGGAGATCAATTCTTCAATCTCAATGTCAGATGCTGAACGGGCAGCAAGGCGTGCGGCAGTCCCTTCCAACACGGACCGCATCTCATAAAGCTCCATCACCTCTGCATAATCGAGACGCCTGATGGTAGCCCCTTGTCGTGGCTGGTGAGAAATCAAGCCATCTACTTCAAGCAGACGGATCGCTTCACGTATGGGCGTTCGGCTAATACCAAACCGCTCCGCGAGATCAGTTTCACGCACACGATCACCCGACACCAAACGACCGTCACGGATATCCGACAGCAGTTGGAAATAAGCCTGATTGCCCTGCGGACCATCGGCTGAAATGTTGTCGTCCTGCTTTGCCATAACAACCATCTTGTAAATTGTATCCAAGTGTATACACTCGGATTCAAAATAAGTCAAATGATTGATAACCCCATGGCCAAGCACCACCTTTCAAATGGTTCCAAGAGAATGTTTACCTTTGCTTTGGCTCTGACTGGGGTCGGCATCTTCTTGGCTTTGGACCTTCCTTTGCCGTTCCTTTTTGGCCCAATGTTCGCCTGCCTCTTTGCCGCTCTCACAGGTCTTCCACTAAAGGGATTTGGAGATATATCGGTTGGTGCGCGCACCATTTTGGGTGTCGCGGTTGGTGCTAGCATTACACCTGCACTATTCCATCAGCTCCCGACGATGATGGTTTCGATCGCTATGATCCCCGTGTTCATTCTTGCGATTGGAGCGGTTGGCGTACCGTTTTTCAGTCGTGTTTGGAAATTGGATCAAACCACGTCCTATTATGCGGCGATGCCAGGTGGCTTGCAGGACATGGTCATCTTTGGAACCGAAGCAGGTGGCGATCCCCGTGCACTGTCACTTATTCATGCAACGCGAGTTCTGATCATTGTCACGATCGCACCTTTCGTTTTGTCCACGCTTTATGGCGCATCCCTGAACAATCCTATTGGCGCCCCCGCGACAGAAATTCCTTTATTGGAACTCATACTCATGGCGATTGCAGCCATTGGAGGTTGGAAAATCGGCGTTCGGGTGGGGTTGTTCGGAGCTTCGATACTTGGCCCTATGATAGCGACCGCTACACTATCGCTCGGTGAACTCATTCATGTCCGCCCACCTCGTGAAGCCATCCTCTTCGCCCAATTTTTCATTGGGGTTGGCATCGGGGTGAATTTCGTGGGCGTTACATTCAAAGAATTAAAGCGCTTCGTTGCAGCAGGGATTGCGTATGTTGTATTGCTCGCAATCCTTGCAGAGCTCTTTAGCCAGCTCGTCTACTCTTTCGGCCTCGGTGGTAAAGTCGAAGCGTTCTTAGCCTTTGCGCCTGGGGGCCAAGCCGAGATGACTGTTCTGGCTATCATCGCAGGCGCTGATCTGGGTTATGTCGTGACCCACCATCTGGTCCGCATCATTCTAGTGATTACCGGTGCGCCTCTGATCGCAGGACTAATCAGGCGGTCCAGACTTCGGGATTAATCATATGAATGGGTGCTTCATCCGCAAATGCATTCACCTGATCAAAAATATCTGAGAACTGAAAATCAAACTCATCTTCAGTCACAAACCCAATATGCGGCGTTGCAATCAGGTTTGGATGGCTCAGCAAAGGATCGGTGGGATCGAGCAAAGGTTCCACATCGAAGACATCAATCGCTGCATAGTTGGGCTTACCGCGATTTAGGGCATCCAGTAGTGCGCCAGCCTCGATCAATCCTGCCCGTGATGTATTCACAAATACCGAACCGTTGCGCATAGATGCAAAGTCAGCGGCCGTAATTATTCCTTTGGTTTGAGGCAACATCCGCACGTGAACCGAGACGACATCGCAAGATCCAAAAAATTCCTCACGGGACGCGGGAACGGTTTCACCAGCTGCGACAGCCTTGTTGCGTCCGTCTTCAGAACCCCACCAGATGACATTGAGGCCAAACGCTTTGGCGTAACCAGCAACAGCTTTTGCAATGCGGCCATAGCCATACAACCCGAGCGTCCGACCGTGTAGAGTTTTGCCGACTCCAACTTGCCAAGTCCCTGCCTTGACCGAGGCCATTTGCTGGGGCAACTGACGCATTGCTGACATGATCAGCGCAAAAGTTAATTCAGCAGCCGCATGCGCAGGCGCTTCGCCACTTGTCTTCGAGCAAACCAAAACACCATGGTCGGTGCAAGCCTGCACATCGATATGTGGATAGACCCCTCGCTGGCTGACCAATTTGAGGTTTGGAAGACGCGCAACCAGATCGCGCGTCACCTTGGTTCTTTCGCGGAAGAGAACGACACCGTCGGCGTCATACAGACGATCAACGAGCTGATCGATATCCTCAACATGGTCCGTCCAGACAGTCACATCGTGCCGGTCAAGTTTGGCAAAGCAAGGCAAGCCACTGAGCGTGTTAAACCAGTCATCGAGGATATGGATCTTCATAGTCTGTCCCTAAAAATACCTGTTCTATAGTTCTGAAATACGACAGGGCATTCGATCTGGACTTATGCCTGATCAGTGCGAAAGCAACACGGGTATCTTAATTTCCCGAAGAACAGTCGCCGTTACTCCACCCAAGAAATCTTCGCGAAATTTGGAATGCTCATATGCCCCCATCACAAGTAGGGTTGCATCCTGCCGTTTGCAGAAATTGACGAGCGCATCCCCAATCGACGTGACCCGAGGCAAATCGTGGTGAATGGCATCCGTACCGTGCCGACTGAGATGCTGCAGCAAATCATCAACGGGTGGATTACTAGCCCCTCGTACGGTCAAGAGGCTGACCTTACCCTCATCCTCAAGGATCCTGAGACTATCGGACACAGCTCTGGCCGCCGCGCGTCCTCCATCCCACGCAACTGCCACATGGCTATGGGTGCCCGACAAACTGAAGTCTGTCGGAACCACTACAACAGGCCGACCACTAATGAGCGCGATACGATCTGGATGAAGGGTGATGTGCTCGTCGTCATCGTCCAAGTGTTGACCGACAATCAATATGTCAAAAGAACGTGCCGTTTGCGCAAGCAAGTCATCAACCCGCCCTGTCGTTTTGCGGAACAACAGACGGTCTCCCAACTCCAATTCTGACGACAACTCAACGAATTTCGCCTCGATTTTCTCGATAACTTCATCGTTTGCATTGGCGATCAGCGCCGCAGCCTGCGCAGGAATCCAGCGATGTTTACGGTCAATGACTTCGTGAGATGTATGCGCCAAAATAGCAGTCACATATGCTCGATCTTTATGTGCAAGCGCTGCCGCATATTTCAGAGCGGAAATGGAGGAAGCCGAACCATTGAAGGCAACCAAAATATTTAGAACTGGCATCAGTGCCTCCTATTTCATCCAAACTTCGGCTGGGACATAGACATGCCCGTCCGCCAGTTTACGCGCGGTTCGGACGAGCCCAGCCGACATCAGGGTAAAGCCGTCGTCGTTCGAAAAATCGACCAAGACGTCGATGTTACCAGACGCATGCTCAAGTATAACTTCGGCCGGCCCTGTTGACGGACGGTCCAACAGACCATCGGACACGGTGCCCGGCGTCAAAGCGCAGGACGCAAGGCACTGCGCCCCAGTGACCGCCATCGTCGGATGGGTATTCCATGGCATGAAGTATCGAGTTGCGATCGTCCCACCGTCTTTTGCTGGTGCTAGCAATCCGAATTTGGGTGTAACGGATTTTGAAACATCCCCCATACCCATAGCCGCGCCCGCTTTAATCCGGATCGCTTCCATTCGCGCAAAGAAGTCACGATTGGCGTCCAACTCCTCCGCAGTTTCATATCCCGTCAGCCCAAAGTCAGCCGCACGCGCTATCACCAGCGGCATAGCAACATCCATACAGGTGACCTCAATCCCGTCTATGGTATCGCGCAGGTTTCCGGTCGGCAAAAATGCCCCAGTCGACGACCCGACGACGCCCATAAAATTGAGAGCAACAGGTGCAGATGTGCCTGGAACTCCCGCAATTTCGGTTTGCCCCGAGTAATCCAGTTTCCCGCCGGGGGTTTGGACTTGGGCCACGACCCGCGCCCCTGTGTTTACGGCATGAATCTTAATCTCGGTGACATCACCCCATGGCTCCACCAACCCCATTTCGAGAGCAGCTGGTCCAACTCCAGACAGGATATTTCCGCAGGTCGGTTTGAAATCGACGAGACGATCCTCGACCGAAACTTGAGCGAAGAAGTAGTCGACATCAGCCCAGTCGTCACTTGCTCGGCTCAACATTGCGACCTTGGTTGTGACGGCGGCACCGCCGCCAATCCCGTCGATGTTGAGTTTATGACCGGACCCAATCACGGCCAAAAGAACTTCTGCCAATTGATCTAAGTCTTCTGGGAGATCAGCGCGATTGAAATACGGACCACGAGAGGTACCACCACGCATGAAGACATATGGAATAGCATGTTGTGTCATTTCAACGGCCACGGCATATCAACCGCTCCCTGCAAGAGACCTGGGGGGAAGTCACGGTTCAATGCGCCGGCCATCAAACAGATGAACCCAAGGCCACATGCCGTGAGGATAAGAGTCTTGAACCAGCCAGCCTGCGCGCGAACCCGAAGGAACGTGATCAGGAAGCCGACCAACGCAATGATGAAACCAACGACCCAAGTGGCCGCGATCAATCCAGCGAACCAAGCCAACGTCGACCAGAGGCCATAAGGCGCGTCTGCATCTTCACCAGCCACCTCTTTGTCAGCAAAGACCACATCGCCTTCGGGGCTACGCATCATCTGCACCAACACAATCAAGCAACAGGCCAGCGAAATCCCACCAATAACGAGCGGCACGATTTTATCGGTCATGTTGAAGTCAGGGATCGCGTTGGCGTTCAACAGCGCAACAACGAGATAGGCTGTAATGATCAGCAGGAACGTAACCGGCGCGCGTTTGCTGCCCGACTGCACATCACCTTCGGCCATGATCGCTTTTGCCTGACGAATGCCAAAGACGACGGAGATCAGCGTGACGACGATCAGAACGATTACGATCGGGCTAAACAAGTAATCCATGCCAGTTTCAAAACCTCGGCGGAATTTGAAGCTCGCAATTTGGAATGCTTGGTTGGAGAATTTCTCTACAGGGTTCGACAGTACAAACCCGATGAGGAACGCAGGGCGCGACCAATCAAAGCGACGCAGAAAAATACCGACCAACCCAATTGCAAACAGCGCGAGGAGATCTTCGAAACTCTGTCCCGACTGAAATGCTGCGAAGCTGATCAGCATGAACAAGAATGGTGCGAGGTAGGTAAATCGGATCGTCGTCAAGCGCGCGATCCCGCCCGACAAAGCGATACACATCAGCGTGCCAAAAACGTTTGCTAGAGCGAGCAGCCAGACGATCGAATATGTGATGTCGAGGTTGTCCTTGAGCATCTTGGGGCCAACTTCGATATCGCCAGACCCAAGCAGAGCAATTGCGCCGATGAAGATCGCCATCGATCCCGAACCAGGGATACCAAAGAGCAATGTCGGAACAAGGCCACCGCCTTCTTTCGCGTTATTCGAGCTCTCAGGCCCAATAACACCGCGAACATTACCCTTGCCAAAGCCCGATTTGTCTTTGGTGGTCTGAACCGTGTGACCATAGGCAATCCAGTCCACAACGGATCCACCAAGGCCAGGGATGATGCCGACGAGGACACCAATCAACGAGCAACGGACGGACAGCCAGATATTGTCAAACCAGTCCTTTACCCCGCTCAGCCAACCAGCGCCCAAATTACTATTTTCAGAGATGGAGCGGTCTTGACGAAGCAGAGACACAATTTCTGGAATCGCGAAGATACCAAGGCCGACAATCACCAACTGAAGGCCATCGGTCAGGTATGGAATGTCATAGCTGGCCATACGAAGCGAACCGCCAGCGTCGGCGATACCGATGGTCCCGACCATCATGCCGAGGCCCGCAGCGGCCAGTCCTTTCAACGGAACGCGCCCTGCAAGCACGGCCACCATCGAAAGTCCTAGGACAGTAATCATCAGCATTTCGGGCAACCCGAATGCCAAAACAATAGGACGCGCGACCAAGATAAACGCAGTCAGGAAGAGAGCCCCAACCAGGCCACCGAATAGCGACGATGCAAAAGCTGCAGAAAGCGCACGCGCCGCCTCGCCTTTTTTCGCCATCGGGAACCCATCAAGCACTGTTGCCTGAGATGCAGATGACCCAGGTATCCCCATCAAGACCGAAGCAAAGGTGTCTGACGTTGGTACAACCGCCACCATTCCCACCATCAAGGCCAAACCGTAAACGGGCTCCATGCCGAACATGAAGGGAAGAAGAAGGGACAAGCCGGCGATACCACCGAGGCCGGGGAAAACCCCAACCGCTAGGCCCATGGTGACACCAAGGATGAGATAGCCCAGCACAATAGGCTGGAGTATCAATGCCCACGCGTCACCGAGCGCAGGAAGTGCGTTGGCGAAAATCTCCATTGGAGTCGCTTTCTTTTAGTGTGGATTTTTTGATGAGGTGCGCCCCCTCGAATTCGAGAGGGCGCTGTGAACTAGCTTAGTTCAGTTCGACGCCGTAAGCGTCTTTAAGCCATGTCAGGACGAATTGTTTTGCCTCGTCCGAAACGGTTGTTGCTTCGTCAGTTGCCTTTTGAGCGCCAGCACCAACAAACATCGGGTACTCGCCAACCTGCTGGGATGCGATTTCTTTGAAATCTGGGCGTGCACGCACTGCTTCAAAAGCTGCATTGTAGGTGTCGATCACGTCCTGAGGTGTTCCAGCTGGCAGGAACGCGATCTTCTGGGACGGATAACCCGCGATAAAGAAGGCTTTCCATGCATCCCATGCTGGACCAGAGGTTTCACAACCCTCGGTCGCTTCACAAACTTCTTTGAAGCTTGGGAGATCAGGGAACGTTGGATCGCGCACGATCATACCGTTTTCGTCCAGAGCACCCCAAGACATCATCGGAACAGCCGTACCCGCATCCACGAGGTCCATAGAGCCGCTGATGTAGCCAGACGACGTTTGGTAATCGATCGTCGCTTCACCGCGTTCAAACATCAGACGACCATCGCCACGACCTTTGATGCCAAAGACGGGTTCGACGTTCATGCCCAGCATTTCCCAAGCCAAGAGCGGAACCAGATCAAGACCTGTCGCGCCCTGCGAACCGAAAATGAACGGAATATCTTTCAATTGGTTTGCGGAACCATCGAACAGAGCACCGTCTTCGGCGTTGAGATAGGCAACACCACCGGTGCCTGTCGCCATAACGGCGTTCCAATCCGCGTATTCATACATCACGCGCGGATCATCCAGAAGGAACGGGAACTGAGTAGAACCGGACGAACCGAACAGCAGTGTGCCGTCGCCTTCAGTTTGTTCTTGGAACCAGTTTGCACCTTTAGTGGACCCTGCGCCTGGCATGAACTTGACCACAACAGTTGGGTTACCCGGTAGTTCTTCGGACAAAAGAGGTGCAAAGAAGTTTGCCCATTTCGCCGACCCACCAGTTTCAGAGAATGGGATCACCCACTCGATCGTCTTACCGGAAAAATCTACATCTGCCATTGCGGGCGCAGCCAAGCCAGCAGCTGCAGTAAGAGCAAGCGCCGCACGGCGTGAAAGCTTTAGTAAGGTCATTGGTTTCCTCCCTTAATGACCGATGGGATCATAGCGGCAGTCAAAACTCCACTTTAATCCGATTTATTTTTTGGGGATTGATTCCCCCCTCCAACGTGTTGAACTTTGTGTGCGAACCTTGCGGCAAACTTGCGGAGTCGAAAAATTCGTATCGTCATCATCGAAGACAATGTCACACTCTCCAACGCGATCGCCTACAGGTTGAGGGATCGCGGTCATGCGGTTGACGTTCTGCATGATGGATTAGAAGCTGACACGTACCTTCGCAATGAAGGCGCAGACCTCATCGTGCTTGATATCAATTTACCAAGTATGAGTGGCTTGGATGTGTTGCACGCACTACGACAACGCGGTGGGCATACACCGGTGATCTTGCTCACGGCCCGCATTGAGACCAGCGACCGTGTGCTAGGATTAGATCGTGGCGCTGATGACTATCTGGTCAAACCCTTCGAGATGGACGAACTCGAAGCACGGATCAGAGCTCTTTCACGACGCAAAAACCTAGAATACAGTCCAAAAGAGATCCTCGGTCGACTTATTTTTGATCGCTCAACACGCCAAGTGACTGTTGACGGCCTTCCCCTCGACTTGCCACGCAAAGAACTGGCGACACTGGAATGCCTTATCGAACGCAAGGGGCGATTGGTTTCCAAGTCGCAAATTATTGACCACGTTTACGGTATCGGTGCTGATGTCGATGACACTGCAATCGAACCTCATATTTCGCGTCTTCGCCGCCGATTGGCGCAATGTGGGGTACAGATCAAGACCGCCCGCGGCCTCGGATATCTACTCGAGGTCGAAGGATGAAAACCGACCCGCATACTCTTCGATTTCGCCTCTTCGTTCTTATCCTCACACCACTTTTGATTGTAAGTTTATTTCTTGGCTATTGGCGGTTTTCGGTTGCCCAACAGACTGCGAACGAGCTTTTCGATAGGGGTTTACTGTCTACAGCCTTGGCAATTTCACGCGACGTAGCGAGCTCTGAGGGCGACGCTCTATCGCCGTCAACCCGCGATTTACTCACGGATGCGTCTGGCGGCGAAGTCTTCTATCACGCGACTGGACCGGGTGGATATTATGTCACCGGATATGCATATCCACCTATCGAACCAACGGCACTCGGCGCAGAACCTCAAACAACGTCCTATTTTGAAGCCATATACCGTGATGAACCTGTCCGGGTCTTAAAGCTCACCGAAAACGCTCAAGTCGGAGGGATAACAGGTCAAACGATAATTCGAGTTTGGCAACGCATGTCGGACCGAAACGAATTCGCAAGAGATCTCGCCCTCAAAGCTGCTGCCTTGATGGGAGCCCTTCTGGTGACACTTGCTCTTGTTGTTTGGTTCGGTGTGCAGTTGGGTCTACGCCCCCTCAATGACCTTCAAGATGCGATCGATAAACGATCTCAGAACGACCTAAGCCCGATCAAACGCGCTGTTCCAGGCGAAGTAAAAGGAATTGTGAGAACGCTAAACCGTCTGTTCGGGCAAGTGTCCGACAGTATCTCCGCTCAACAGGCTTTTATATCTGACGCAGCACATCAACTTCGAAATCCTGCCGCCGGGATCCTGGCAATGGCGGAGGCCGTCAAATCTGCGAAAACAAACGCAGATCGCGAGCAGCGGATCGACAAACTCCTCTACGCTGCCAAACACTCTGCGCATGTCACAGAACAGCTTTTGTCATTGGAACGACTGACCTACGGGCGCGACCAAAGAGATGCTAAAGAAATCGATCTGAATGCGATTGTCTCCGATGTTTGCACCGATTTCGCCTATCTCGTCCTCAAACAAGACGTCCGGTTTGAATTTAACTCAGCAGGTCAACCGATTAAGGTGTTCGGGACAGAAGTTTTATTGAAAGAAGCAATCAAGAACATTCTTGATAACGCCCTAACGCACGGCGGACCATCGTTAAGCACAATAGTCATCAACTGCGACGCTGACGGTGACCACGCCAAAGTGTCAATCTGGGATGACGGAAAAGACCTGCACCCAGACAACGCCACAAAAATTTTTGGTCGCTTCACCCAGCTCGAACCAAATTCAGGCAGCGGATTGGGACTGGCGATTGCAAATGAAATTGTTCAGCAATCGAATGGCAGTTTAACCGTAGACCCAGTGGCCAAAGGTGCACAGTTCACAATGCGCCTTCCGATCTCAGCGTAATTTTTCGAAAAATGTAGCGCTTTTGAGCATTGGGCTTCGGCTCGGCCTATCGCCCACCGCCCAAATGGTTCCAAACGTGTCGCTAAGAAAAACGGAACCTCACCCGACGTTCGCTGCGCAATCGACCAATGCAGCTTCATGGCCGAATTTGGGTGCTGTCAGACTAGTTCGAACTCGTCTCCATTTGCTGTTTAACCAAGTTTTCATATCCCGCCGAGTTTGCGAAACTCTGCGAGACCAGTGGCGCGTAAGGTTTTGAAGTTGCCTCGGCTATGGTGGTGTCGTTCCTGACTGAAGTGATTGTAGACGCAAGAGTGAACGGCGGCGAATTTCTACAAACAACGCATTTGACGAAACCTAAGCATGGCTCGCTGTCGTCGTCTAAACGGAAGGTGAGAATTTTCAATGCGGTTGTTGAGCCACCTGCCCGTTTGCTGTTTCTCAGTATTTCCTAGGTCTCTCATAGCAGCGCCATAAGACCTAAGATTGTCAGTGACTATTGCCTGAGGGCTTCCATATCTACGCAGAGATTTCCTGAGGAATTTCAGTGCCGCATTTCGGTCTCGGCACCTTATGACATAGCCTCAAGTACATCACTTTCTTGATCAACAGCGCGCCTCATGTGGTGCCACACACCATTCATTTTCACGAAGACCTCATCCAAGTACCATTGCCAATTCGAGCGGGATTTTAATCTGTCCGCTCTTCGCTTCATGATTTCAGAAGTAAACAGCGGAACAAATCTGTTCCGCCAATACCGGATCGTCTCATGACTTACGTCGATCCCCCGCTCATACGGGAGATCCTCCACATTACGAAGAGACCAAGGAAACCTTTCTAGAGCATCAATGCTAAGTGGATCACCTCCGAGCTCGTCTTGAAGTACCGAAATGGAGAGCACGTGGTCATACCAAAACGCTGACCACGTGTTCTACCCACCTAAAGGTCGTTTAGTTCGACAGTGCCGTCCCAACCTTTAAACGACGAATGCCCCATAAAGACACATCTCAAAGATAGAATTAAGCATTCTTTTGACCTACATCAAATTATTTAAACCCACTTATATGTCATAAATATTATGTATAATTTGGAGTTCCTGATGACCAATTCCCTAAACGCGCCCATAGGGCGCCGCGGCTTTCTGGGCCTTGCCGCAGGCGGGGCTGCTCTTGTTGTTTCGACACAAGAAACCAACGCTGCAGCCATACCTACAAATGCAAAAATCATAATTATCGGTGCAGGCGCAGGCGGCACTGCACTTGCTAACCGATTGGTTGACCGACTGGATGGCGCAGAAATCACTCTAATTGATCCCCGCCCCCAACACTTATACCAACCCGGTTTATCTTTGGTCGCAGCAGGCCTTAAGCCAGCTAATTATGTTGTATCTAAAACAACGGATTGGCTGCCTACCGGTGTTTCTCTCATCACAGAAAAAGCTGCAGCAATTGATCCCGACAAGAAAACCGTCACTACAGAAAGCGGTCAGATCCTTGCCTATGATTTCCTCGTCGTGGCACCGGGTCTGGTTTTGGATCACGATGCAATCGACGGGTTCAGTCTCGACATGGTCGGTACCAACGGAATCGGCTCTCTTTATGCTGGACCAGAGTATGCAGCCAAGACTTGGCAAGCGGCCTCAAAATACACCGAAGAAGGTGGGATTGGACTATTTACGCGCCCAGCGACCGAAATGAAATGCGCGGGTGCTCCGCTCAAACATACGTTCTTAATTGACGACATCGCACGCCGCGCGGGTAATGCAGGTAAAATGGATGTTCACTACATGGCGAATAATAACAGCCTGTTTGGTGTGCCCATCGTCTCAGAAAAGGTCCGAATGCTGTTTGGGGATCGCGGTATTACGCCGAACTATTCGCACGTCCTCAAGTCGATTGATGCGGGCGCAAAACGCGCGACTTTTACGACCGAAAATGGTGAAGTCGAGCGCGACTACGATTACCTGCATGTGATCCCGCCACAGCGCGCACCCGAGGTTATTCGACAGTCTGGGCTCTCTTGGGCTGACAAATGGACCGACCAAGGCTGGGTTGAATGTGACAAGACAACCTTACGCCATCTGCGCTATCCCGACATTTGGGCCCTCGGCGATGTTGCCGGCGTTCCAAAAGGGAAAACAGCAGCCTCGGTCAAATGGCAGGTCGTTGTTGTCGAGGACCAGATCGTGTCGACCATTGCGGGCGCCGATCCCACAGAGACTTACAATGGCTACACCTCTTGCCCCATGATCACGCGCGTAGGTCGCGCGATGCTGATCGAATTTGACTACGACAACAACCTCACGCCGTCCTTCCCCGGCATCATCGCCCCGCTAGAAGAGCTTTGGATTTCGTGGCTGATGAAAGAGGTTGCACTCAAAGCCACCTATAACGCCATGCTGCGCGGCAAAGCCTAAGGAGACGTCAAATGAAAGAGATGACACTATCAACCTTCCTCGCAGTTTTCGAAGAGATTTTTGGCAGAGGACTGTTTTGGGCCATGGTCGTTGCCGCGGTTATTGTGACCGCGCTTTACCTTTTCGTTTTGATCAGAGATCGCGCAGTATCATGGAAGAAATTCCTGTTTGCTCAAATCTCGATGCCGTTTGGTTTTGTCGGCGCGATTTGGTTCGTAATGGCCATGACCCATTCGCACCTGACAGACCTTGGTGGGCCCGTCGATTTGATTGTCTTTTTGATGGTCGGTGTCGGCGGCGCAATCGGGGCAGCGATCCTCGTGTACACGATCGAATCCCTGTTATCGCCCCCCCAAAAACCTGAATAATTTGTTCGCAAATAAAGCCCTCGAGACATCTGCTCGGGGGCTTTTTTGTATCCAACGACAATGGATAACAATTATGCGAATTAGTTTGGCAGGTGATTATTTCCGGAAGTTCCAACCAACATACAGTAGGTGCTTTAGGAACACTCAAGACTGTCCATTGATTACCAAAACTACCTGATCGGGCGTATCTGCAAGTCTATTCCTATCGCAAATATGCTACGTTCAATTCGGTAACAAAAAACGGAGGCGAGTGAACCCGCCTCCGTAGAGCGCCACAGGGAACGCGTGACGATTAAGCTTCGTCAGCCAACCGTTTATCTTCACGCAGTTCGAGCCACATGGCGTTCATAACTGCAAAGATAGCGGCGAGCGGAAGTCCGAGGATCCAAGCGAAATACCACATAGAGATATCCTTTCCTTAGTAGAGAGAGTCACCGTGTTCGATCACGTCTTTCTCGGTGACTTTTCCCCAAAGCACTTTGTAGACCCAAGCTGTGTAAGCGAGGATCAAGGGCATGAAGATCAATGTCACAACCAACATGATGAACAATGTCATGTGAGAAGAAGATGCATCCCAAACAGTCAGCGATGATTTGGGATCAGACGATGACGGTAAGATGAACGGAAACATGGTTAGGCCGACACTCGAAATCATCCCCAAGATGGCCATTTTGGAGGTGAGGAGTGTCGATACTTCGTGCCCTGCTCGAAGCCCACGGATCGTCAATAAAACGCCCGTGAGGCCCATGATTGGGGCGACCATTATCCACGGACGATCATTATACGCATTCAGCCAGCTTCCGCCCTTAGACACTTCAGACAAAAGTGGGTTCGAAGGGCCAGCAGGATCAACGGCATTCACAAAGCTGTAGCCATCAACCCCGAAGGCCAACCATACGCCGGCAATGACAAAGCCCAAACCTGCAACAGTTGCCCCATACGCACCGTAGGTACGGGCACGTTCTACAATAACCCCCTCTGATTTAAGTGAGAGCCAGGCAGAGCCATGCATGACCAACATGCCAACAGAGACGATGCCAGTGAGCAATGCAAACGGGTTCAAAAGTCCAAAGAACTTACCTGCAACACCGCCCTCATAAATCGAATGAAGGTCGGGGGTTAAGTGAAATGGCACACCCTGAAGGACATTACCTACTGCCACACCGAAAATCAGCGCAGGGACGAAGCCACCCGCGAACAATGCCCAGTCCCAAGCGGAACGCCAGGAAGTGGATTCCCGTTTGGAGCGGTATTTAAAAGCAACTGGACGCACAATAAGTGCCGCCAAGACGACCCACATTGCAAGGTAGAAGCCCGAGAAGCTAACCGCATAAAGAGGCGGCCAAGCAGCAAAGATTGCTCCACCACCGAGAATGAACCAAACTTGGTTGCCTTCCCAGACCGGCCCGACAGTATTGATAACCATGCGTCGTTCTGTGTCAGACTTGGCTACAAATGGAAGCAACGCCCCCACCCCCATGTCAAATCCGTCGGTTAATGCAAACCCGATCAGGAGAACTCCAAGAAGTACCCACCATATCAGGCGCAAGATATCAAAGCTGATAAGTTCATGCAGGATCATAGCTATTACTCCGCTGGGGTTGCGATTGCATCGGGCTCACCGACAGTAATCATGCGACGCCGATGAACATCCATCCATTCATCCGTTTCTTTCACGTCCATATATGGGCCTTTTTTGATGTATTTGATCATCAGGCCCATCTCGACGATGAAGAGGACGGTGTAGAATAGAACAAAGCCTGCAAGCGTCATTGCAACTTCAGTTACCGAAAGAGAGCTCACCGACAACGCTGTTGGCAAAACGCCATCTACGGTCCAAGGTTGGCGACCGAACTCGGCAACAAACCATCCCAACTCGGCAGCAATCCAAGGCGCCGGGATCATAATCACAGCTAGACGCAGTGCAAATTTTGGGAACTTCATGCCTTTGAATGAGGCTAGATAGAAGAAGTAAAGCATCAGGCCAATGAAACTGAACCCAAGCGCCACCATGATGCGGAAAGCCCAGAACAACGGCCACACTGTCGGTACAGTATCATCTGCAGCCATCAAAATCTGTTCTTCGGTCGCTTCGCGAGGATCATCGACATATCGTTTCAGAAGAAGTGCAAAGCCGAGGTCATCAGAATGTTCTTCAAACTGAGCGCGTGCCGCATCACTGACATTGTTCAGATCAGCTCGAATTTCCATCAAAGCATCATATGCGATCAGGCCAGAACGAATACGATCCTCCGCTTGGTGAACTAGTTCTTCAATGCCTGGTATTTCTGTTGTCAGGGAACGCGTCCCAATCAGGCCCATAACCCACGGAATCTCTATTGCGTACTTCGTTTCGCGGGCTTCCTGATCGGGAAGGCCAAACGCAGTAAACGGCGCTGGAGCGGGATGGGTTTCCCACATCGCTTCAATCGCAGCCAATTTCATTTTCTGTGTGTGGCTGGCCGAATATCCGGATTCGTCGCCCAGGACGACCACTGATAATGCTGCGGCAAGACCAAACGACGCCGCAACAGCAATAGACCGACGCGCCAACTCCGTATGACGACCCTTCAAAAGATACCAAGCGGAAACACCCAACACGAAAACGGCAGCGGTGACATAGCCGGCTGACACTGTGTGCACGAATTTTGCTTGGGCAACTTCATTGAACAGCACCTCCGTAAACGAGGTCATTTCCATACGCATCGTCATTGGATTGAACTCTGCACCTACTGGATTTTGCATCCAGCCATTCGCAATAAGAATCCACAAAGCAGAGAAATTCGAACCTATCGCGACAAGCCAAGCAGAAATGAGGTGCCCTACCTTCGAAAGCTTGTCCCACCCAAAGAAGAACAAGCCAACAAAAGTCGCCTCAAGGAAGAAAGCCATAAGGCCTTCAATCGCGAGTGGCGCACCAAAGATGTCGCCGACATAGTGACTGTAGTAGCTCCAGTTCATGCCAAACTGGAATTCCATGGTGATACCGGTGGCAACGCCAAGGACAAAATTGATACCGAAGAGAGTACCCCAGAATTTGGTCATCTGCCGCCAGATAGGGCGGTTTGTCATCACGTAGACCGTCTCCATGATCGCTACGATGATTGACAGACCCAAAGTCAACGGCACGAACAGGAAATGGTATAAGGCTGTCATGGCAAACTGTAGCCGTGACAGCTCTACGATCCCGAAGTCCATTTTAGGCTCCTTTAAATACGGGCCAGAAGGCGGCCCCGAGAAAAAGTCATTGTCTGTTTAATCCTGTATCAGGGATATAACTTTGATCCATGTCAAAAATAAAATATCTTGATCAATTTTCCTGAATTTTCACAATTCGGTGGGCCCACTGAGCTTCTTCTGCTGAATGGGTTGCATAAATAATAAGAGAATCTGGCAAGTAATCTCGAATATTTTGCATTATTTCCAGAGACATAAATTGATCCAATCCCTCAGTCGGCTCATCAAGGAGCAGTATCTTGGGCTTACGTAAGAGCGCTCGCCCTAAGGCAACTCGTCTCGCCTGCCCCCCCGATAATCCCGAAGCGTGGATGTCTAATTTTAGGTCAAGAGCATCACGTTCTTGTAGCAGAGTCCCTAATTTCAGGAGTTGCAAAACCTTTTTCAATTCTTGGTCGCTCACGTTCTCAACACCGAGACTTAGATTGTCTCTGAGTGTCCCCGAGAAAAGCCGAATACGTTGTGGGACAAAACCAACAACGTTCCGTAACTCCACTTCGTCGATGAATGCGGGTGACATACCGCCAACGGTCACTGTTTCTGCGGGAATTAAACCTGCAATTTGATTGAGCAGTGTACTTTTGCCTGACCCACTCGGCCCAACCAAAGCAATACTCTCTCCGGCATGGGCCTGAAACAGAGGGGTCACGACTTCAATTCGAAGATCTTGAACCGATGCCAGAGGAGCCTTTTGGATGAGGTTAGGTCTTACTCGTGCAGCAGCCACCACCATGCGGCCCATTTCGGTTGCCGACCGGCGCAGCGGAGCAATCGCTTCAAAGAGGCCAAGGGTCGCGAAGATACCGAGCGCCGAAAGCGCTGGCGAAAAAACGCCTTCTATTGCGAACTGATACCCCGCCCAAAGTGCGTATGTGGTCAAAACTGTTAAAAGTAACGACAGAAATGCACCTGTCTGTCGATCAATTTTGTCGATCTTCCTGCGATGAAAATGAAACTCATTCAGCTGCTCAAGTAGTCGGATTTTCTGGGTTTCGATTTGTCCATAAATTATCAAATCATCCCGCGACCGAATAACATCTACGAGGTGCGCACGAAGTGATTGGCCTGTTTCTTCTTCGGCAGCCGAATGCGACAAAGACCTCAACATCCCTATAAAACTGACGAGAAGCCCGCCCGTTATCATCCCAAATGTGATTGGCAAAGCGATCCAGAAATCTGTCAGCCACCAAAGCATAAGGAAGGTGATTAGGGTCGTCGAAATCGCCGCTGCCACCGGCAAAATCAGACGGAGTGGTATATTGTCCAAGGCGTCTACATCAGCCACCAATCGGTTAAGAGCTTGGGCGCCACGCAGCTTCACTTGTTCAGAAAATTCTGATCCCAAAATACCGTTCAATAGTTGCACACGGAAAGCTGACAATACTCTCAACGTAGCATCATGCGTCGTAAGACGTTCGCCGTAGCGCGCAACTGTTCGCCCCAATGCGAGCATCCTTACGCCAGCAGATGGGCGAAACACATCGAAGGTTGCACCGACACCAGCCAAACCAGCGGCTGCAGCAGCAGTAATGAACCAACCAGATAGACCCAGCAGGCCAACACCAGCGATCAACACAACAATCGTCAACACGGCGCCCTGCAACATTGACTTGCGCCGCAGACGCAGCATGAGCCGAAACAAAGCGAACAAATCCTTCATTCGGCGCCTCCAATGCGGATCAATTGATCCATTTGCCGAGCTAGGACTTCATCATGCGTTGCAACAATGACGGTGACGCCCGAACGTTTTAACATATTCAGGCTCTCGACAATGAGGTTGGCGGTCTCTCGATCAAGATCGGCAGTCGGTTCATCCGCGATTAAAATCTGAGGCGATGCAAACACTGCCCGAGCCAACATAATACGTCGCGCCTCACCGCCCGAAAGTCCTGCGCCGTTTTCACCCAGATACGTCCTATCCTGATCCGGAAGGCGTGATACAACGCCGTCCACTTTTGCAACTTTCAATGAAGGCCAAATATCTGCGGTTTCATCGAAAGCAACATTGTAGCGAAGTGTTTCATTCAAAAAACTAGGCGCTTGTGGCATCCAGCCAATCCGGCTTCGCCAAATTTCAATAGTCGTTTGAGAAAGAACGACATCACCACTACGCAATTCACCACTGCAGAGTTCGACAAGGCCGACCATCGCTTTTAGAAATGTCGTTTTCCCACTTCCTGATGGCCCCATGATCGCAACTGAACTGCCATCCGGAATATCAATGTCTGGAAACTTAAGCACAGCCTCACCGCGCCGTACCGACAATGATCTAGCACGCAAACCTAAAAACGCTCCACCGTCTCTCCCCGTCGGTCGTACGATTTCGGCCCGTACTTGGTCCCGCCAGTTGTGAATATCTTGCGCAACTGCTGCCGCTGATGCGCGATCATGCCAAGCAGCGGACAGGTCTCGTAAGGGCTGATAAAATTCAGGAGCAAGCAGTAGGAGCCAAACGACCTCAAATGCCGTGACAGGAGCTCCAGTTGAGCCAAAATTGATTTCGCCGAGAAGGCTAAATCCTAAGAAAACCGCAACGAGAGCAACGCCGATCGCCGCAAACAATTCAAGGACTGTCGAAGACAAAAAGGCAATCCTAAGAACTGCCATAGTTCGTATGCGCAGTTCCTCTGCATGTATTTCAAAATCCGATAAGACACGCCGAGAAGCGTTTAGTAGCCGGATATCCACTAGCCCACTCACCCGATCGACCAAAAGATCGTTCATAGTAGAGACTTCCTGCATCTGTTGTTCGCTAGCGTTCTGCGCAGCCCATCCAATCAAAGCCATGAACAATGGTATCAATGGACCAGTAATCAGCAGAATGACCCCAACCGCCCAGCTGTAATAAAAAGCGATGAAAACGATCACCACAGGCACGACCATTGTTCGAATGCGAGCGGGGAAATAGCGAAGCAAATAAGGACGAAGCAGGGCGACTTTTTCAATGAGAAGTGCTGCGGTCGCCCCTGCACCAAAACTAAAGGAGGCACCTGTTGCAGATGCTTCAAGCCCAATGATCTCACGGCGAAGATCATCTTGAATAGCGTCGGCAACTTCTGCTGCTTTTTTATCTGATAGATACGATAAAACGACCTTAGTGAAACCCAAGACCAAAAAACCGGAGATTTCAGGCTGGGTCCAAGAGAAACTGTCACCAGCGAGCATGCCCGACACGACCGACGCAATCAAATATGCTTGCAAAAGCCAGATCATGTTTGAGCCCACCGCAAGCCCTGACGAAACCCGCATAGTTCGAGCGGCTGAGCCTGAAAGTAGTTCCAAAATAGGCTTCCTTAGATCGCGAGGCATTGGTGGCGCATTAACATTCTATAATTGAGATGTTTTATTTGCCTTGTTTTCTCACACAAATACAAGTCCTAGATGTGACTTTTCCTTCGATTAGACCTGACCAAGACTGATGCGGCTCTAACCAATCGTCGAAATACAGAGAGCAATAATCCACAAACCTCATAATGCAGACATTTGTGACGCGAAGGTCCGCTCAGGGTCGAGAGCAGCCGTAGATAGAATCCGCGGTGAAATGGTCGATGGACAGACCAAATAATTGCTCACCACAGAATCCAGATAGATGAACAAAATCATATAGATATTCCCAAACCCCAACCGCAAACCACATCAAATGGGCCCAAAAGCGAGCAAGCATATGGTTTATCGACAACAGTGGGGAAGGATTGGTAGGCCCGGCAGGATTTGAACCCGCAACCAAAGCGTTATGAGCGCTCTGCTCTAACCATTGAGCTACAGGCCCCCGCCCGCTTGCTACAATCCTGTGCCAGACGCGTCAATGCGCAACGCACACGAATTAACGAGTGATAGTCGGTTATGAATGTGGGGAAAATGGTGGGTCGTGAGAGACTCGAACTCCCGACATCTTCGGTGTAAACGAAGCGCTCTACCAACTGAGCTAACGACCCGTGGCGGCGTAAGTAGCCGCAGATTCTCAAAGGGGCAAGACCCCAATGTCATCTATTTTTCAAAAATCTCATGTTGGCCGTTTTTTATCCGAAAAATAACGCCCTGCCCCCCGTCGAGTTGGCCAATATCGTCAAGGCTCAGCCCCAATGCCCGCGTCCGCAAGAAGCGCGAGGTAAAACCGTGGGTGATAATCACCGTGGGGCGCTGGATTTGGTCCAACACCTGACCGACACGATCCCATAATGCTGGAAAGGATTCCGCATTGGGCGCGCGACGGTAGAATTCGATGAAATGTTCATCTGGCGACGGTGCAGGCCATTTCGCGTCGATCTCTGATCGCGACAGCCCGACCCAGTCTCCCATGTGGATTTCGCGCAAACCATCGACAGCAACGACTGGACAACCTGTTACTTTGGAAATCGGTTCAGCCGTGGCCAAGGCGCGACCTTGAGGGCTGCTCCATAAATCATGGGTGTCTGGATGAATAACTCCCGCGAGCGTGGCGGCTACCTGATCCGCCTGCGCACGGCCCAGCTCTGTCAGCGCCGAATCCAACCCGCCCTGCATACGCGCAGCGCGGTTCCATTCGGTTTCACCATGGCGGATGATGTAGAGCTCAGGCAGGGTCATGGCGTGACTTATCCACCAAAAAACAAAAGGCGCAACCCGTGGGATGCGCCTTGTATTCTGGTGGGTCGTGAGAGACTCGAACTCCCGACATCTTCGGTGTAAACGAAGCGCTCTACCAACTGAGCTAACGACCCGTGGCGGCGTGATTACCCTTACTCGTCTTCATCCGCAAGAGGGGTTTCGGAAGAATTTCCATCAACCTTCACAACGGGCTTTGACAGCTTCACTTTGGCGATGACTACAGTGCCGTTTGCAGTGTCTTTGGTCCGGTTCACCATGATCTTACCAAAGGGCGGCAGCGACAGCTCTTTGTCTTCGGTCAGTTCCTCGCCCAATTGCGCGAGGATCGCCTCAAGCGCGGGTTTGACATCTTTCTTCTTAAGTCCAGAGCGCGCAACAACGCGGTCGATGAACTCCGGCTTCTTCACCAAAACGGTTGTTGTTTCACCTTCCGACGCAGGCGTCGCTTCGGGGGATTCTTTAACCGCGGCAGGTTTGCGTTTGGTGGTTTTAGCGGTGGTCGCCATAATAAATTGCCTCAAATAGATTGATTGTTTCCACCCTAGCAACTCCGCTGATGGTTGTGCAGGGGGTATTCACTGAAAATGATATGATTTTCCAATAAAAAAGGGCGCCACACGGCGCCCCTTTCCATTAATGTGCGATGGCCCCTGCCCCATCTTCGCCCTTGGCGAGGGCGCGGGCAGCGGCGGCTTCTTCTTCCGCCTCTTCATCCCACTCAACAGGCACCGGTTCAGCGATCAACGCGTGCTTTAGAACCTCAGACACGTGGGTGACTGGAATGATCTCCAGCCCAGATTTCACGTTGTCCGGAATCTCTGGCAGGTCTTTGACGTTCTCTTCGGGGATCAGCACGGTTTTGATACCACCGCGCAGCGCCGCCAAGAGTTTCTCTTTCAACCCACCAATCGCGGTCGCATTACCACGCAGCGTCACCTCACCCGTCATCGCGATGTCCTTGCGAACAGGGATCTGGGTCAGAACCGACACAATCGCAGTGACCATCGCCAGACCAGCCGACGGACCATCCTTGGGCGTTGCGCCATCGGGCACGTGAACGTGGATGTCGAGCTTATCGAAACGCGGCGGTTTCACACCAAGTTGTAGTGAAATGGACCGAACATAAGACGATGCCGCCTCAATCGACTCCTTCATCACATCGCCGAGCTTACCAGTGGTTTTCATCCGACCTTTACCCGGCAAACGCAGGGCTTCGATCTGCAACAGCTCACCACCGACCGAGGTATATGCCAGACCTGTCACGACACCGACCTGATCCTCTTTCTCAGCGAGGCCAAAGCGGTGACGCGGCACGCCGAGGAAGTCATCGAGGTTCTCATCCGTCACTTGAACGCGATCAGTTTCCTTTTTTACGATCTTGGTCACGGCCTTGCGGGCAACTTTAGCGATCTCGCGCTCAAGATTACGCACACCAGCCTCGCGGGTGTAGGTCTGGATGATCGCGGTCAGCGCATCGTCTGTGATCTCGAACTCCTTGGCGTGGAGGCCGTGGTTCTTGATCTGCTTGGCCAAAAGATGCTGTTTCGCGATCTCGCGTTTTTCATCTTCGGTGTAGCCAGAGAGCGGGATGATCTCCATCCGGTCGAGAAGCGGACCAGGCATGTTGTAGCTGTTCGACGTGGTCAGGAACATTACGTTCGACAGGTCGTATTCCACCTCGAGGTAGTGATCCACAAAGGTCGAGTTCTGTTCTGGATCGAGCACCTCAAGCATGGCCGACGCAGGGTCGCCACGGAAGTCCTGTCCCATCTTATCGATCTCATCGAGAAGGATCAGCGGATTCGTGGTCTTCGCCTTTTTCAGCGCCTGAATGATCTTACCGGGCATAGAGCCGATATAGGTCCGACGGTGCCCACGGATTTCAGATTCATCTCGCACACCGCCAAGGCTGATGCGGATAAACTCGCGCCCAGTGGCCTTTGCAATCGATTTACCCAGCGAGGTTTTACCCACACCCGGAGGACCGACGAGGCACATGATTGGCCCCTTCAATTTCGCGCTCCGCGATTGCACGGCGAGGTATTCGACGATCCGCTCTTTGACCTTTTCCAGACCGTAGTGCTCGGCATCGAGGATTTCCTCGGCCCGACCCAAGTCCTTCTTCACGCGGGATTTCGTGCCCCACGGAATATTCAGCATCCAGTCGAGGTAGTTGCGCACCACCGTTGCCTCTGCGGACATCGGCGACATGTTTTTTAGCTTCTTCACCTCAGCTTCGGCCTTTTCCTTGGCCTCTTTCGACAGCTTCGTCGCAGCGATTTTTTCTTCGAGTTCGGCAATTTCGTTCGCGCCGTCCTCACCATCGCCCAACTCACGCTGGATCGCCTTCATCTGTTCGTTCAGATAATACTCGCGCTGGGTCCGCTCCATCTGGGACTTCACACGGGTTTTGATCTTTTTCTCGACCTGCAGCACAGACATTTCGCCCTGCATAAGGCCATAGACCTTTTCCAGACGTTCGCTGATCGGCAACGTCTCAAGCAGCGATTGTTTCTGCTGAACATCAACACCCAAATGGCCCGCCACGAGGTCCGCAAGTTTTGCAGGCTCTGTCGTGTCGCTGACCGCAGCCAGCGCCTCTTCAGGGATGTTCTTTTTGATCTTAGCGTAGCGTTCGAATTCTTCGCCAACCGACCGCACAAGAGCCGCCAATTCGTCCTCGGCACCCGGAATTTCGATCAGTTCATCGGCCATCGCTTCAAAGAAGCTCTCGTTCTCGACAAATTCGGTGATCCGAACGCGTTTCTTACCCTCAACGAGCACCTTCACGGTGCCATCAGGCAGTTTCAGCAGTTGCAGCACATTCGCCAGAACACCCGTCTGGTAAATGTCCTTGGTGGTTGGATCGTCCTGCGAGGGGTCAATCTGGCTCGACAGCAAAATCTGCTTGTCGTCCTGCATCACTTCTTCGAGTGCCCGCACCGATTTCTCACGCCCGACGAACAGCGGCACGATCATGTGAGGGAACACAACGATATCGCGCAGCGGCAGGACGGGATAGGAGGTGCTGAAGGTTTCTTCCATGCTCTTGTCCTTTTTTTGGCAAAACGATCAGGCCCCGCAAATCGGCAACCGCAACCGTTTCCACTAGAGGATACACATGGGTCGAAGTGACCATGATTTCAAGCATCCCCGTTTGGCCCAATGTGCCTTTTGCTGCGAACAGGAGCAAGAGCCAGTTCCGCAAAATACCGCCCTTTTGCCCTTTGCGGGACACATTCATGCGCAACTTTTAGGTGATTAATTTTGATTTAATTACTCCTGAACGAGACAGGTCAATCATATGTTAGAGTTCTTGAGCCATCATTATCGGCGCGTCGCGTTCACGGCGATCTTCACGCTCTTTGGTGCAGTATTGATATCTGGCCCGACTTTGGCCGCTCTGCTGGCTGGGTTTGCGGCAGCGATCGCCGCGGTTTACATGGTCTACGCTATGCGAAAATATCGCAAAGCCTGCGAAAGCGGTGCGGTGGGATTGTTCGTCGCCGCATTGATCCCGATCCCTGCAGATGCCCTCCCCCCTGCCATCGTCGGCCTCGCCTTTCTGTCTCACAGCATTTTGTACGGCCACTGGTCCGATGCGCTCGGCCTCAGCCTCTCTGTGCATGCGCAACACAAGGGCGAACTTGGCGGCCAAGCCGAAGACGTTTGGATCAGCCTTGTACCAGCCGAAGGGCACCCCTCTGACTTCTGGAACCCAGACCTGATCGACTACAACCGCGATCCCGAAGACCCAGATACAGTTTACCTTCGCTTTCGCGACGAAACGGGGCTCGCCGAAGAGATGACACTCACGTTCATTGCTAAAACGACTGGGAATTACTGTCGCTATTTCCTCGAACGCGACGAACCCCTCGGTCGGGACGACATGACCGTGACAATCGCCATTGCAGAGATCGACGATGCCCTGTGCCTAGTTGAGACCGAGATCAAACAAGATGCCCTACCCCCACGCATCGCCATCGCCCGCTGGTTTGACAATCAAATCGGGATGGGCATCGATGGCGTGTCCGCAGCGCTCAAGGGAAAGCGTGCGATGAAATTACGACAGAGGCAAAATTTGACTGCCCCAAAATACGTATAATCAATGTAAGTTACGGCGCAGCACAGCAAATAACCAAACAGATCGCGAAAATTTCACCAAAAAATCAAATATTTAAAATACACCATTCCACCCAAACGACTATACGTTAGAACACTAAACTCTCAGCCTGATGTGGTATACCACAGCCAGTCGTAGCAAACCGTTGCGCAGGACAGCTGAACTTCCATGACATCAATCACCCTTGACGATATGCTCGCCGTTGCGACGCCCCAAGATGTCTTGGAAAAGATCGAATTGACCAATTCACCCGTTCTCGACCAATTGGCGCGGAGCTGTGCTAAAGTCACAAAACGCCCGCATGTTAACATCGTTCTCTACTCCGCAGACGAAGTGTATACGATAGGCAGCTACAACCCCGTCTGTATGCGGATGAAGCGGACTCTTTACGGACCGATCCTGCAAAAGCCGATTGTCGAACTGTCTGATTTCGTTCTTCAGAGCACTCATTCAGATCCGCAAACGATAGCCCAGATGAAATCGTTCACTATGGCGACAATCAAGGTCGCTGGTGAAACGGTCGGCGGCATCAGCGTCCACGATTATCAGGAATGTTCTACCCTCACAGAGTCGCAGAAGGACTTCCTTATTCAAGCCGCCCAACTTGCCGCCTGCGTGATCGAAACCAAAGCGAGATTAAAGACGACGCTCATGAACGCCTTTAGTCTTTCGAACTTTTAGAACGGACGATCATGGACATCCTAGAACTGCTCAGCAAAGCAGATAGCGAAGACGAACTCATCAAAGTCGGGATCGAACCAGGCGAGCATTATGATAACATCGCGGCTATGTTTGCCCATGCGACTGGTGCCGATATGTCGGCGATCTGGCTGGTCCTCAAAGGCGAACAGCTTCTTATTGGATCACATAACACACCCTCACCGCTCCCAGAGCCGCCTTTCTTGCATCGCGATCTCGGCGGGAAGGTCCTTTATGAACCGATCTCTGACGAAAAGGCTGCAGTGATCAAATATCCGCTTATCAACGGCGAACTGGCCAGCATGCGCAGCGGATATTACCTCGACATCACTTACAAAAAACAAAAGGTCGGCTATGTCGCGATGGCCTTTGAAACCCGCGTGGGAGAGCCTTCGCCAGAAATGGTCGATACATTGTTTTCGCTTCGCAACCTGACGATCTCTGTCCTGCAAGGACGTGCCAATGCCCGCAAGATGTTAGGTGAAATGCAGGCTGTTGTTAAGCGATAAGCCCTAAACGGGTTCGATATCGCCCTCAGCACGCTGCGCATGGAACGCAGCCTCCCATGCAGCAAAGCGTCCCTCAGCAATCGCGTCGCGCATGCCCTGCATGATTTCCTGATAATAATGCAGGTTGTGCCACGTCAGCAGCATCCCAGAAATCATCTCACCCGCACGGAAAACGTGGTGGAGATAGGCGCGGCTGTAATTGCGGCACGCTGGGCAGGTGCAGCGTTCATCGAGCGGACGCGGATCATCCTGATGTCGCGCGTTTTTGATGTTCACCTGACCACGACGCGTCCAAGCCTGCCCCGTGCGTCCCGACCGTGACGGCAACACGCAGTCCATCATATCAATCCCGCGTTTCACTGCGCCCACGATATCGTCAGGCTTCCCAACACCCATGAGGTAACGTGGTTTATCCGTCGGCAGGTAGTCTGGCGCATAGTCCAGAACGCCAAACATCGCCTCCTGCCCCTCACCCACGGCAAGGCCACCCACTGCATAACCATCAAAGCCAATATCGACCAAGGCCTTAGCGGATTCTTCGCGCAGATGCGGCGTCACCCCACCCTGCATAATCCCAAACAGAGCGTGCCCCGGACGATCACCAAAGGCATCACGGCTCCGTTGTGCCCACCGCATCGAGAGGCGCATCGATTCAGCGACACGCTGATCATCTGCTGGCAACGCAGGACATTCGTCAAAGCACATGACAATGTCAGAACCGAGTAGTTTTTGGATTTCCATCGACCGTTCTGGCGTCAGGAAATGTTTTGATCCATCCACATGACTGCGGAAGGTCACACCTTCTTCGGTCAGTTTTCGTAGATCAGCGAGAGACATCACCTGAAACCCGCCGCTGTCGGTCAGGATCGGTTTGTCCCAATTCATAAACTTGTGCAGCCCGCCCAAACGATCGATCCGCTCTGCTGTCGGTCGCAGCATCAAATGGTAGGTATTCCCGAGAAGGATATCCGCACCCGTTGCCGCAACGCTTTCGGGCATCATCGCCTTTACCGTGGCAGCCGTCCCTACGGGCATAAACGCTGGTGTGCGAATATCGCCGCGCGGCGTGTGGATCACACCAGTGCGGGCCTTGCCATCAGTTGCGTTCAGGTCGAATGAAAAACGGGTCATATCTCTCTCCGGTCGGACCGTGTGCTGATACGCCGTTCCGAGCCAGATGAAAAGATGATCAGGCGCTGAAGGCCGCGGTTAGATCATTCAGCATTGCCTTTATATTCGAATGTTCCACCAAATTTGATATCACGATCTCAGCCCAGAGCGCCGCAATCTCTGCGGCCTCGTCACCGACCTCTTCGGCTGGCCTCTCAAACCCGATGGTGATTTGACCAACTACCACCGCCATATCGACCAATGGGATTGCCATGACAGACCGACAGTTTCCCGCAGCACCATTGATCATCGGATGATCTGGGTGCGCATTTGGGTCCAAATCCAAAAGGAAAATCTTCTCTGCATTGGTCAGGCGGGTTTGATCGAGCATCACGATATTGCCCGGAACCTTATGCGCACCAATCATCAAGTACTCGTTATCGGGCAAATACAGCCAAATCGCGCCATGATCCCCATCGACCGACAGGGTCGCAATCCGCGCCGCACGATCATAGCTTTCGGTCCGTTGGATCCCCAATTCCGCCAGTTTCGCCCGAGTGCTCTGTGCTGTGATGATACGCGTTCTCGGCATGTTACGCTCCGTATGAGACAGGTTCGGAATGCAATTGATAGGCGATGAATTTCAACCTTGCCCGACGCATGACCAGTTCCTGTGCGGTCTGCGCAAGGTCTTTCAAAACAGTCCTCTGGTTTTCGGTCAACGGGTCTAGGACACGTGGTGAATGCACCGCTATGCCCCCAATCGATTTGCCCTCATACTTCATCTCGCACAATGCCAACGCACGAACATCAGGCGCCAATGCACTGAAGTTGTTACCCAATTTCAACTGACAAATCGCGTCTTCGTATTCCGCGAAACCATCTTTGAAATCGTAGTCGGGAACGGTGCGACGAACTTGGCTGCGCTTGAGGTTATAGCCGCCGATCACGATGATTTCGTTTTCCCAACACAAATAAACGCTCGCGGCCGCACGATGCGATGCCATCCCCGCAAAACGGGCGATATCGTCGAAATCACCAAAGCGTTCCATCTGAAGCTGCCGAAGAGCTCCAGCAATTCCATGTCGCGACACAAACCCGTCGAAAGACAATGCAAACATATCTCTACCCTCACCCGTGGTTAATATTTACCAATAAGTTGTGGCGAAAATAGGGAGAATCTCAAAAAGTTGTATCAATCTATTTCACAATGCTACTCGGGCGCGAAATTTATTGCTACCACAGAAACAATAACGGCGTATTGCTGGTCTTTACCCTGACGGGATTAAAACCTATATGAATGGTCAGGAATTTACAGGGCCGTGACATGACTGACTCTCAAGCCAAACTCGAAGGCACACCGCTGATCGAACCATCGACAACTGACCACCCTCTTTATGACGGCGTGGTAGAGGCGTGCCGCACCGTGTTTGACCCCGAAATTCCGGTGAATATCTTCGATCTTGGTCTCGTCTACACGATCAAGATTAGTGACGAAAACGATGTTAAGATCATCATGACCCTCACCGCCCCCGGCTGCCCTGTTGCAGGCGAGATGCCTGGTTGGCTCTACGATGCGATCAGCCCTGTGGCTGGTGTTAAATCCGTCGACGTGGAACTGACATGGGAACCCCAGTGGGGCATGGACATGATGAGCGACGAAGCCCGGCTCGAACTGGGCTTTATGTAAGCTGACCGCCCCGCTGCAAAGGGCAAGGAGAGACCGATGTTCGGCATTCCTGGCAAACAGGCCGTAACCATAACCGACCGCGCTGCCGCGCAAATCGCGAAACTGATGGCCAAGGACGGGCATCAAGGGCTGCGCATTGGCGTGAAAAAAGGCGGCTGCGCGGGCATGGAATACACCATGGACTACGTGGACGAAGTAAACCCGCTCGACGAAGTCGTCGAACAAAGCGGCGCTCGCGTCATGATCGCACCGATGGCACAGATGTTCCTCTTTGGAACAGAGATCGACTACGAAGTTTCGCTCCTCGAATCTGGGTTCAAATTCAAGAACCCGAACGTCGTCGATGCCTGCGGCTGCGGCGAGTCGATCAAATTCGACGAGAGCCTGACCAAGTCAGACTGATCGCTGTGACCTACGCGCGCTTTAGGTGCAGGTAGGTCTCGTCGAACCGTTTCTGCAAATGATCGACCGCACGGATCACTTTGCCCGACCCGATCGGCGCCACATTGGTGTCATGGTTCGGGTTAAAGAACAAAGGCACCGAAATTCGCTCATGATCCTGCCCGACCACACGGTGCGGGGTCGCAACAACCCGGCCATCGGTCCACATTTCCAGCATCTCACCAAAGTTGATGATGAAATCTCCGGGTTCAGCGCTGACCGCGATCCAGCCACCGCCGCGCTGACGCACCTCCAACCCATCCGACCCGTCCGTAGCAAGGAGCGTCAGACAGCCGTAGTCTGTATGAGTGCCGATGCCAAAATCCTTTTCCGTCGCCCATTCGGGCCGCTCTGGATAGAAATTCCCGCGCAATAGCGCCATCGGGGTCGAGAATTTATCGGTGAAATAATCGTGATCTTCGCCAATCGCACCCGCAACCGATTTCAGTAAATCAAGCGCGAACGCAGTCGCATCACGGTAATAGTCACGCAGCAGATCGGCAAATCCCGCTGGTGTGTCTGGCCATTGGTTCGGCGCATAGGCCGACACTTCAGAAAGTGGATCACCAGCAGGAAGCTCCAAACCACAATCGAAAACCTGTTTGTAATCTGGGTTCGCATCGGGGTCGACCTGTTCAGATCCAGCAGCACCCCATCCACGGTTAGACCCCGTTTTTGCCATATCCACCGCTTCTTTGGCCGCAGCAGGCAGATGGAAAAACTGGCGGTATCCTTCGATGACCTTACGCACGCGATCCCCAGAAATCGGCGTGTTATAGATGGTCAGGAACCCGACATCAGACGCCCCTACTCTCACATCCGCGATGGCCTGCACATGGCCTTCATGCGTGGGATCGATCAAGGCTGCAGCGTCAATACGCGGGATCATGGCACTCTCCGGTTTACGTTGGGGCGCGTTTTTTAAGATATGGCCAGCGAACGCAAGGGCTTTTCCATTCTCGCGGCAGTTGCTAACCCTAGTTCAACCAAATTTGAGGAGACCCCCATGCGCCGCAAACTCGCTGCCGGAAACTGGAAAATGAACGGAACCGGAGGCAGCCTGTCAGAGGTCACAGCCCTCGCTGCGGACTACCCTGCGCCCAAAGTGGACCTCCTCGTCTGCCCGCCTGCCACGCTAGTCGCGCGTATGGCTGACACGGCCAAAGGCAGCGCGATTGCGGTTGGTGGTCAGGACTGCCACGCGAAATTGAACGGCGCGCATACGGGCGATATCTCTGCCGAGATGCTGATTGATGCAGGCGCGTCCCATGTGATCCTCGGCCACTCTGAACGTCGCACCGACCACGGTGAAACGGACGCCGTCGTTCTGGCCAAATCAGAGGCGGCGATTGCGGCTGGCTTGATCGCTGTAATCTGCATCGGTGAAACGCTCGACGAACGCGAAGGCGGTAAGACGCTTGATGTCGTTGGCACCCAACTCAATGGATCGACACCGGATGCCGCAACAGGCGCGAATACCGTCATCGCTTACGAACCCGTTTGGGCGATTGGCACGGGCAAAGTTCCGACCCTCGACCAAATCGCAGAAGTGCACGGCTTTATCCGTGCGGAACTGGTGAAACGGTTCGGCGACGCGGGCAATGCGTTCCGCGTGCTCTACGGTGGCTCTGTAAAACCGTCGAACGCGGCAGAGATTTTCGCGGTTCAGGATGTGGACGGTGCCTTGGTCGGTGGCGCAAGCCTGAAGGCCGCAGACTTCGGCGGGATCATCGACGCGCTCGAAGCTGCCGTTTAATTTCCCCACCCTTTCCAATAAAAAACGGCGCCTCTAGAGGCGCCGTTTGTCGTTTTAGCGGACCACAATCTCTGGTCCCATCAGACTGGTCGGCAAGACCGTCGAAATCCATGGGACGTAGGTGATCAGGATCAAGAAGACAAAGAGCACAGCGAGGAAAGGCAGTGCAGCTTTGACCACTTTCATCATCGGCATCCCTGCCACACCCGAGGTCACAAAGAGGTTCAGACCAACGGGCGGGGTGATCATGCCGATCTCCATGTTCACGACCATGATGATACCGAGGTGGATCGGGTCGATGCCCAGCTCCATGGCAATCGGGAACACCAGCGGTGCGACGATCACGATCAGACCCGACGGCTCCATGAACTGACCACCGATGAGCAGGATCACGTTCACCATGATCAGGAACATGATCGGGCCAAAGCCAGCGTCGAGCATCATACCAGCGATATGCTGCGGGATTTGTTCGTCGGTCAGCACGTGTTTCAGGATCAGCGCGTTCGCGATGATGAACATCAGGGTGATCGTCAGCTTACCCGAGTCGAGCAAGGTGCGGCGGGTGTCCTTGTGGAAGAACGCCGTGACCAAAGCCTGTGGTTTCTTCCAAAGAGGGATCGCACCGTTTTCGCCGGCCAGAGGGCCCATGTCGCGATAAATAAAGGTCGCAACGATGAACGAATAGATCGCAGCAACGGCAGCAGCCTCGGTCGGGGTGAACGCGCCACCTTTCCAGTAGAACAGGCTCGCCCCTTCTTCAAAGCGGATCCAAGGGTGGCCATAGATACCGCCCATGATGATCACGATCAGCAACAGGCCCCAGAGTGCATCTTTCAACGACGCACCGATCTCGCCCCAGCCCTGCCATTCGCCCTTGGGCATGTTTTTAACACGCGCCATGACGTAGATGGTGACCATAAGCATAACGCCAGCCAAAATGCCTGGGATCACACCAGCGAGGAACATGCGACCCACCGATACGTCGGTTGCAGAGGCGTAAACCACCATAACGATCGACGGCGGGATCAAGATGCCCAAGGTGCCCGCGTTACAGATAACACCTGCCGCGAATTCCTTGGTGTAGCCAACCTGACGCATCGCCGCGATCACGATAGAGCCGATGGCAACCACTGTCGCAGGCGACGACCCCGACAGGGCTGCGAACATCATACAGGCGAACACGCCCGCAATCGCCAGACCGCCCTGCATGTGACCTACACAGGCGATCGAGAAACGGATGATCCGTTTTGCCACGCCCCCCGTCGACATGAACGACGATGCGAGGATAAAGAACGGGATCGCCAAGAGCGTATAGTGCCCAGCCATCGCCTGATACATCGACTGCGCCACCGACGCGAGCGAGGTTTCCGAGAAGAACAGCAGGAACAGGATCGACGAGAAGCCCAGCGACACCGCAATCGGCGCGCCCAAGAGCAACAGCCCGACGATCATCAAAAAGAGGAGTGCGACGGTCATCGGATCAGTTCTCCTTATTGAGGGCCGCGACTTCTTCGACGGCATCCTCGGCTTCGTGGCTGACGATCAGGGAACCGTCACCGGCCTTGATCAGACGCAGGGTGGCTTCGATCACACGAACAACCATCAGGAATGCGCCGAACGGCAAAATGAAATACGGAACAAGGCGGGGCATCTTTTCGTAGGCTTCGCCTACGTTAAAGGTGTTTTCCAGCCAGCCTTGCAGGAACGGGATCGGGATCTGCTCGGTTTCATACCAGCCTTGATCGCGGGTGTTTTCGAACCCTGTGGGGAACCAACGACCGCTGGTGGCATCAAAGCCCGCAAACGGCGCCCAGTAATCCCAAGCCCCTTTGAGCAGGAGCAGCATATACGCCAAGGTGATCAGAGCCGCTATCAACGACATAACGAACCGAACCCGCGGGTTCACGATCGCCAAGATAGCGTCCACGCCCAAATGCATCGTCACCTTGAAACCATAGCTGATGCCAAACAGCACAAGCCACGCAAACAGGATCAAAACCAGCTCAAGCCCCCAGATCAACTGAGAGTTAAATGCATATCGCAGCACCACGTTCGCAAAAGTCACCAATGTCATTAGCCCCAAGAGGAGCGCGATAAAGGTCTCTTCGAATTCGTGGATTGCCCGCGATACGGGCCCCTTGGGCACATATTTTGTCGCCATGACAGTCCCCTACACCATTGGATGTAAAAAAGGCGGGCACCAGTGCAGCGCCCGCCGATAGAGCTGGGCCAGCCGAAGCCAGCCCAGATAGATTAACCGCCGAACTGAGCGTTGAATGCCTGTGCAGCGTCGATGTTTTCTTGGCCTACGTCCTCAAGGAACTTCGCCCAAACCGGCTGCATCGCATCAACCCAAGCTTGACGCTGCTCTGGTGTCAGAACGCGGATTTCGCCGCCAGCATCGATGATCGCCTGACGTGCTTCTGCGTCGACTTGGCCAACAGCAGCGTTACGCTCGGTGGTCACTTCGTTGAAGATGGTCAGGAACTGATCACGGGTCGCCGGATCAAGGCTGTCGAGCCAGTCAACCGAAGCCACAACGAGGTAGTCCAGAACACCGTGGTTGGTTTCAGTGGTGCCGTCCTGAACTTCAAAGAACTTCTGACCATAAACGTTCGACCAGGTGTTCTCTTGACCGTCAACGACGCCAGTTTGAAGCGCGCCGTAAACTTCGGAGAATGCCATCGGCTGCGGCGACGCGTTCAGTGCTTCCATCTGAGCAACCAGAACGTCCGAGGTCTGGACGCGGAATTTCAGGCCAGCAGCATCCTCAGGTGCGATCAGCGGAACGTTCGCCGAGAACTGCTTCAGACCGTTGTGCCAGAAACCCAGACCCTGCAGGCCACGGCGCTGCATGGAGTCGAGCATTGCCTGACCAGTGTCAGACGATTGGAATGCGTCAACAGCTTCGATGTTCACAAACATGAACGGGAGGTCGAAGATGCGGAATTGTTTGGTGAAGGTTTCGAACTTCGACAGCGACGGTGCAGCGAGCTGAACGTCACCCTGAAGCATCGCTTCGAGAACTTGGTCATCGTTGTAGAGGGTCGAGTTCGGGTAAACTTCGACGCACATCGTGCCGTCCATCTCAGCGTTTACACGCGACTGGAGCAGGCTTGCAGCGATCCCCTTGGGGTGCTTGTCGGTGTTGGTCACGTGCGCGAATTTGACGACGATCTCGCCTTCGTCACAGCCCATCGGGTCAGCATAAGCAGCGTTTGCAGCAACAGCCAAAGCAGCGGCGGATACCGCGTATTTCATGAATTTCATTTGTTCCTCCCAAAGGATATTCGATCGCCCCATTGAGGGCGGGTGACAATAAAAAGCGACAGCTAGGCAAACCACGCAAGGCTATATTGCGCTGGGCGCATACTTCGCTATTAACCTTTTATTTACAACAAGTTGACAGCAGTCAACTTTCCCATCCGCCCGTTCTGCGGCTGCAAAGTGGCGGAAATCCACACACACTGTTAGCGCTGGATGTGCGGAAATCCGCACACCCCAAACGAAGTGTGAATCACCAAAAAGAGATCAAACCGTGATCAATCGCGGTAAAGCTCGGCCTTAATCGCGTGCTTTGCGAGTTTGTCGTAGAAAGTCTTTCGCGGCAGTTTCAGGTGCTTTGCCGCGACAGTCGCATTGCCGTTGTGACGGGTCAGCGCTGCTATGATAAGTGACCGTTCAACCTGTGCCATTTGTTCGGCAAGACCCAATTCTTCGGCATGTGTCCCTTCGCCATCCGACAGCCCCATAGCAAAGCGCATAGCTGCATTCATCAGGGACCGTGCATTGCCCGGCCAATCTTGGGCCATAAGTTTTGAAATCACTTCTGGCGTGATCTCTGGCACAGGAAGGTCAGATTGCTCACAGGCGATATCGACGTAGTGACGGAACAGCACTGGAATATCTTCGGGACGTTCCCGCAGCGGCGGAATACGAATGGTTGCCGCCTGCAACCTATAGAACAAGTCGGGCGAAAACCGTCCCTCTTCTACCTCTTTGGAAAGGTCGGCATATGTGCCCGCAATGATACGAGGCCGATCATGCCCTTCCATCGCGTCAAGGAGCGCAAATTGCGCGGCGGGTGACAACCGCAACACCTCGTCCAAAAAGATCGACCCATCCGCCGCATCCCGCAGCGCGACCGCCAGCGTCTCGCCCGTCATGGAGGCGGCCGAGAATTTAAGGAACGGCGCGTTCGACCCAACAGACAAGAGGTGCACCACCTCTGCCATCTTAGCCGTCCCGACCCCCGGTTCGCCCGTAATCAACACGTCGGCAGTCGTCCGAGCAACCGCACGCGCGGCCTCCCGCATTTTATGAGAGTGTTCCGATTGCCCGCGCAACAGCCGTGCCGCCGCATCGCCCGTCTCGACCTCGCGGCGGAGACGACGGTTCTCTAGGATTAGGTTTCGGGTTTTGAGCGCACGTTCAACAGTGGCCAGCAAATCTTTGGGCGAACATGGTTTTTCCAGAAAACTGAACGCACCACCAGAGATACCTCGCACCGCCATCGGCACGTCAGCCTCACCCGTCAAAAGGATCACGGGCAGTTCACGATCGACCGATTGCGCAAATTCCAAAAGCTGGAACCCGTCCTTGCCGGGCATCCGCACATCAGTGACGACGACACCGTTAAACGACTTTGCTATGTGGTCTTTGGACTCAATGAACGACCCTGCAAGGATCGGTTTCAGATCGGCCAGTTCGAGCGTCTGCCCCAGTGCCTCGCGCACTTCTTTGTCGTCATCGACCAAGAGAACATGTCTCGCGCTCATGCTGCGTCCCGTCCTTTTGTAGCGTCCAATTCAACGGTAAATATAGCACCGCCCTCGGGATGATTGCGACCACGTATTGCGCCGCCAAAACTCTGCACCAGACCATAGGAAATCGAAAGGCCCAGCCCCATGCCTTCGGCAGCACCAACCTGTTTGGTCGAATAGAACGGATCAAAGATCTTTTCAGGCTCTGCAATCCCGGGCCCTGCATCACGCACAGAAACCGTCACACGATCCCCTACCATCACGTCGATATGCACAGCCTTATCATCTTGGCCTTCCATCGCGTCGATGGCGTTGGAAATGAGGTTCAACACCACCTGCTGCAAGCGCACTTCCCCTGCCCTAACCCAAATCGGTGCATCGGTTTTTTTCCAGTGCAAAACCGCGCCTTCTTGGCGTGCTTTGGTTGCAGCCATCTCCATCGCGGCTTCAATCGCGGCGCCAACCTCAACATTGGTGAGCGGTTCGCTCTCTTGACGAGAAAAGGCCCGCAGGTTTCGAATGATGCGCCCCATGCGGCGGACAAGTTCAGAAATACGATTCAGGTTTTCGGCGGCCCGTTCGGGGTTGCCCCGTTCAAGAAACGCTTCGGCGTTTTCAGCAAAAGATCGGATCGCCATGAGCGGTTGGTTCAATTCATGACTGATGCCAGCCGACATTTGCCCCAAGGCCGATAGCTTGCCCGCTTGCACCAGATCATCCTGCGCCTTTTTCAACCGCGCCTCTGCTGCGGTGCGTTCAGCCACCTCACGACGGAGATTCACGGCAACGGCTTCTAGCTCTGACGTCCGCCGTTTCACTCGCGCCTCAAGCAATTGGTTTGCCCGCGCCAATGTCCGCCGCCGTTCAGTCGCCAGAAACAACAATGCGCCGAACGCCAGTGACAACGCCGCCGCAACTGCGGCTTGAAGCCCCGCGATCTGCCTTGCAGGAGCCACATCCAACAGTGCCTCCCCCATCAGGCCAACGGTTGGCATACTGAGCGTCAAATGCAGCGCTTCATTCGGGAGGTAACGCCCGCCATCGATTGCCCAGATATCATGTGGTCCACGCATCCTGCTGTCGTAGTCAAAGAACGGCGCAATGTCGTCGGCGCGGTAGTCATCGCTGTCAGCCGCAGCGGAAATGTCATTCGATCGCGAACGGAACACCAATTCAGAACGGTTTGAGACAAAGACAACGTCCAACTCATCGGTGAACAGAACCGCAGGACGATCGCCGCGCCACGAGGCCTCGATCGCTTCGACGTCGACGGTGACAGTTACCGCGCCCACAACGGGACCTTCGGTGCTGAAAACGGGCGAGGTAAAGGTGAACACACGCCGCCCGAAGGGTTCGCTGAAATAGTGATCGACGCCTAGTGCGCCGCTCATTGCGCGTTTGAACCCGTAGCGATCGACCTGTGGCGCCGCTATCCCACGGGCGCTGGCCAGAACGTCGCCTTCCGTGTTCGACACCGTCACATCGAGAGCGCCCGTTTTATCGGCAATCTGCGCAAGCGTGGATTTCGCGTCCCACCCCGCCAAGGCGACTCCGACCACAGGATGATCCGACACGAGGGCCGCGAGCTCACGAAAGCTCTGTAATTCGCTGGTCAATCGGTCGGCAGCCAAGGCCAAGTCCGACCGGCCCCGTCGCGCCAATTGATCCAAGGCCGCGCCATAGCCCCACCACCACACAGCCCCCGTCAAAACGCCCAAAAACCCCGAAAACAGGGCAACGGCGATTAGACGGTGAGAGAGGCTCGAACGCATTGGGGCAGAGTAGAAAATCCCGCTTGTCTTGACCAGAGAGGATCGTCAAAGTTGCGCTATGCAACGTTTCGACCAATCCCCGACCGATCCCGATTTTGTCCAAAACCCTTATCCGCTTTATGATCGGATGCGTGAGGCCGGTGATTTGGTCTATTGGACCGACTACGACATAGTTTGCGCCACATCCCACAAGGCCGTGACGACAATCCTGAAGGATCGACGATTTGGGCGCGAAGCACCCGCCGAATTCGCGCGTGCCGTTCCTGACCACCTGCGCCCCTTCTATGACATCGAAGCGCACTCTATGCTGGAATTGGAGCCGCCTCGACATACGAAGCTGAGGGCACTGGTCATACGAGCGTTTACGTCGCGCGGGATTGCGTCCTTGGGGCCGATGATCAGTGAACTGGCGAACGATCTGATTGATCAGTTCCCTGAGGGGCCGTTTGACATCATCGATGCCTTTGCGCGGCCAATCCCTGTGATCGTGATCTGCCGATTGCTCGGCGTGCCAGAGGATCGCGCCTCTGACTTGCTGCGGTGGTCGAACGATATGGTCGCGATGTATCAGGCACGCCGCACTCCCGCGATTGAAGCGGCCGCTATCGCTGCGACGCTCGAATTCCGCGCCTTCCTGACCGACTATATTGCGGCTCGACGGAAGGCCCCTAAATCCGACCTCTTGTCTGACCTCATCGCGGCTGAGGCCGAGGGTGAAAAGCTGACCTCGGACGAATTGATTGCGACTGTCATGGTGCTGTTGAACGCGGGGCATGAAGCCACGGTTCATAGTTTAGGAAATGGCATCAAGGCCCTGATTGAAAACGAAAAACCAGATATGACACCCGCAACCGCCGAAGAAATCCTGCGCTTCGATCCACCGCTCCATATGTTCATGCGTTGGGTCTATGAGGACGTGACGATTTTTGGTCATGACTTTAAACGCGGGGATGAAGTGGGGTGTCTGTTGGCAAGCGCGAACCGTGATCCTGCGGCCTACCCCGACCCCAACACGTTCGATCCTGATCGCAACGGCCCCGTGAACGCCAGCTTTGGCGGCGGCATCCATTTCTGCGTCGGCGCGCCACTCGCACGGATGGAGGTTCATCTCGCCCTTGATGCGCTATTTACCCGCTGCCCTGACCTAAGGATGACAGAGTCCGCGACCTACGCGGATCTCTATCATTTCCACGGTTTGGATCGGTTGATGGTTACAACGGCAGCTCAAGCGTCGACTTGATCTCTTCCATAGACAACAGCGCAGTCACGTTGTGGATCCGCACCTCTGAAATCAGAGCCTGATAGAATTCGTCATAAGCGCGGGCGTTTTTCACGCGGACCTTAAGGATGTAGTCGATGTCCCCGGCAAGACGGTGCGCCTCTTGAACCTCGGGACGGGCCTGCAACGCGGAGAGGAATTTGCGCTGCCAATCGGCCTCGTGTTCGCTCGTACGGATCAGGACAAAGAAACAAGCCTCGAACCCAAGAGCCTCTGCATCCAGAAACACCGTCTGACGACCAATGATATTGGCCTCTTTCATCTTGCGGATACGATTCCAAACAGGCGTCTTTGAGGACCCCACATTGCGGGCAATATCGTCGAGCGACTGCGCTGCGTCGGCCTGAAGCTCCTTGAGGATTTTCCGATCCATATCGTCTAACCGAAACGCCATTCTGTATTCCTCGCTGGATTGGAACAAACGTCACCACTGGACGCCTAAGGGGAACATACGTCCTTATTCACCGGACGCAATAGGCAAAAAGGGGGATATTATTCTATATATCCGGATAGAAACCGGAGCGTCCCATGCAGCACTTTCCAATCTTTCTATCGGTCACACACCGCCGCATCGTCCTGACGGGCGGTGGCGAGGCGGCACTGGCGAAATTGCGTCTCTTGCTCAAGACTGAGGGTAAGATCACAGTTTTCGCAGATGCACCGCATCCTGATCTTCTGCGCATGGCGGCTGAGAGTCGCCTGGCGCTGGTTCAGCGGGCATTCGATCACGGTGATACACTCTGCGCACGGTTGGTTTATGCGGCGAACGAAGATGCCGTCGAAGACGCCCGTGTCGCACGTATTGCCCGCAGCGAAGGTGCGATCGTGAATATCGTGGACGATTTACATGGGTCGGACTTTATCACGCCTGCAATTGTGGACCGTGATCCTGTAACGATTGCGATTGGCACCGAGGGCGCGGCCCCTGTTCTGGCGCGCGCGATCAAGGCAGACCTTGAGGCACGTTTACCATCCAACCTCGGCCTTTTGGCACGGGTGGGTAAGGCGTTCCGTCATGCGGTGGACATTTTGCCGATGGGCCGCAAGCGCCGTGATTTCTGGGCGGATTACTATTTCAACACGGGCCCCAAAGCTGTTGAGACAGACGGTGAGGCTGGTGCGCAGTCGGCGCTTGAGGCTACGCTAGATCGTCATGTGATGGCAAAGTCCCGCGAAGGTCATGTTGACCTCGTTGGCGCAGGTCCGGGTGATCCAGAATTGCTGACGCTCAAGTCTCGCAAGGCGCTGGATGAGGCTGACGTCGTGATCTACGACCGTCTGGTTGCACCTGAAATCCTCGAACTGGCCCGCCGTGAAGCGATCATGGTCGATGTGGGCAAAGAGGGTTTCGGCGTTTCGACCTCTCAGGACGACATCAACGGTCTGATCGTCGAGCACGCGAAAGACGGCCACCATGTTGTGCGCCTGAAATCGGGTGATCCGACTGTCTTTGGTCGTTTGGACGAAGAAATCGAAGCGATTGAGGCGGCTGGGATCAGCTACCGCATCGTGCCCGGCATCACTGCGGCCTCTGCTGCTGTTGCCCAAATTGGGCAGAGCCTGACGAAACGCGGTCGCAACGGATCGGTTCGTCTGCTGACAGGTCACGACATGAAGGGCTTTGCCGAGCAGGACTGGCGTGGTTTAGCCCGCGATGGCGAAGTCGCCGCGATCTACATGGGCAAACGCGCCGCGCGTTTTGTTCAGGGTCGCCTGTTGATGCACGGCGCATCGGCAGACACGCCCGTCACCATCATCGAAAACGTTTCTCGTCCTGAAAGCCGCGTGATCGCCACAACCTTGGCCGAGCTAGAGCCGACCATGTCGACCTCTGGCCTCACTGGCCCTGCCCTCACCTTTTACGGACTTGCCCCGCGCCATGCGGTTCAGGTCGCCCGTTCTTTACCACAAAAGGAGGCCGCACAATGAGCCGCCGCTTTACCCCAAAAGTGATTACCGCAAACCTTCTCCTCGATGGGGATGCTGTCTGGCTGACCGCCGACGACCGTTGGTCGAAATCGATGCATGATGCCGAGTTCATTGAGGATGAGGCTCACGCTGACATCCGCCTTCTCTTTGCCAATGGCCAAGCAAACATCATCGTTGGTCCTTACCTAGCTGATGCGAAGGCTGGCCCGAACGGCCCCGAACCGACCCATTTCCGCGAAGAATTCCGCACCCGTGGCCCGTCGAACTATGCCCACGGCAAACAGGTGGAGCTGAACTAATGTACAAGTATAACAACTTTGACGAAGCCTTTGTCCGCTCTCGCGTTGCACAATTCCGCGATCAGGTGGAACGCCGTATCAAAGGGCAATTGACCGAAGACGAATTCCGTCCACTCCGCCTGATGAATGGTCTGTATTTGCAACTGCACGCCTATATGCTGCGCGTTGCGATCCCCTATGGCACGCTCAACAGCCGTCAAATGCGCCAACTCGCGATGATTGCGGAAAAGTGGGACAAGGGCTACGGCCACTTCACCACCCGTCAGAACATCCAATTCAACTGGCCGAAGCTGCAGGACGTGCCTGATATCCTCGAGGCATTGGCCGATGTGGAAATGCACGCGCTGCAAACCTCGGGCAACACGATCCGCAACGTGACCGCCGACCACTTTGCTGGCGCTGCCGCCGATGAGGTTGCGGACCCGCGTCCTGTGGCCGAACTGCTGCGTCAGTGGTCCACTGACCACCCAGAGTTCCAGTTCCTGCCGCGTAAGTTCAAGATCGCGGTCTCTGGCGGCGAACAAGACCGCGCCGTGACCAAAGCGCATGATATCGGTATTCGGATCGTCCGTAATGCTGCAGGCGAGATCGGCTATCAGATCATCGTTGGAGGTGGCTTGGGCCGCACCCCGATGATCGGCAAGGTCATTCGTGACTTCCTGCCCAAAGAAGACCTGCTGCCCTACGTTGAGGCCGTCGTGTCCGTCTGGAACCTTCTAGGTCGTCGCGACAACAAGTATAAAGCACGGATCAAAATCACCGTGTTCGAGAACGGTCTGGACGAATTCTCTCAACTTACGGATGAACGTTTCGAACAAATTCGGGCAGGATTTACCGGCGTCGATCAGGAAATTCTTGCAGAAATCGAACAATTTTTCCGTGAGCCTGTGTACGAAACTAAATCTAAAGATGTGTTCGACGCACGCTACGCGACTGACCCTGCGTTCCGGTCATGGGTCGATACGAACCTGAGTGATCACAAGTCAGACGACTATGCCATCGTCACTATTTCGGTGAAAAAGCATGGGGCAACTCCGGGTGATGCGACCGCTGATCAGATGCGCGCTATGGCAAACCTTGCCGAGGCTTATGGTCACGACGAACTGCGCATTAGCCACGAACAAAACGTCGTTCTGCCTCACGTTCACAAGGCCGACCTGCCCGCAATCTATGACGCGCTGAAGGTGGCTGATCTGGCGACCGCCAACGTTGGCCTGATCTCTGACATCATCGCTTGCCCCGGTATGGACTATTGCGCCCTTGCGACTGCTCGGTCGATCCCAATCGCACAGGAGATCGCGCAGCGCTTTGACGATCTGAAGCTGGAACACGATATTGGTCCGCTCAAGATCAAAATCTCGGGCTGCATCAACGCCTGTGGTCACCACCACGTTGGTCACATCGGCATTCTGGGCCTTGATCGCGCTGGGGTTGAAAACTACCAGATCACGCTAGGCGGTGACGGCACCCAAGACGCGGTTATTGGCGACAAGACAGGACCAGGCTTTGCGGCTGAAGACATTACCAATGCAATTGAACGAATCGTAATGGCTTACCTCGCCCTTCGCCAAACGCCTGCCGAGACCTTCCTCGACGCATATAAGCGTCTCGGTCTAGAGCCGTTCAAAGCCGCACTCTACGAGGAGGCCGCAGCCCATGCCGCTGAGTGAACCCGTCCAACAACGGGTTGACGCTTTGAATGCCCGCTACAAACACCACAGTGCGACTGCGGTTCTCGAACATGCGCTAAAGGACGCTCAAGTCGGCAAAACGGCGATGGTGTCGTCCTTTGGGGCCGAGTCCGTCGTGCTTTTGCACCTCGTGTCCGTCATCGATAACACGACACCCGTGTTGTTTATCGATACCGAAATGCTGTTTGCCGAAACACTGGCTTATCAGCAGGAGCTGACCGAACGGTTGAACCTGAAAAACCTTCAGATCATTCGTGCTGCGGACAAGGCAAAACGGATTGAAGACCCCGATGGCACACTGCATCAGTTCAACACTGACGCCTGCTGTAACCTACGCAAAACCCAGCCGCTGCAAGACGCGCTCAAGGGCTATGACGCATGGATCACGGGTCGGAAACGGTATCAGGGCACGACACGTTCTGCGCTCGAGTTCTTTGAGAACGAGGACGACCACCGGATCAAGATCAACCCGCTCTGCCATTGGGATGTGAACGATCTTCAGGACTATATGACCGAAAACCGTCTGCCGCGTCACCCGCTGGTCGCCCAAGGCTATCCGTCTATCGGATGTGCCCCCTGCACCAGCCCTGTGAAAGAAGGCGAAGATCCACGCGCTGGTCGCTGGCGCAACTCGAACAAAACCGAATGTGGCATCCACATCGTAGATGGCAAGGTCGTGCGCAACGGCCAAGCCGCCTAAGGAGACTGACATGACTGTAATCGTCACCGATACTGGCTTTGCGGCCGATGACCACAACGCACCGTTCACCGCTTTGGGTGAAGCCGCAGGTGAAACCGCGATCCTGATCCCGTCGAACTCCAACCCTGCCGATCTGCCCAAGGCGCTCTCTGCCTCAGTTATCGCGGTCGAATTCCCATCCTTTGCAGACGGTCGCGGGTTCACCCTTGCGGCACAACTGCGCCGCCTCGGGTTCAAAGGTCGCCTCCGCGCCCAAGGTCACGTGATCTGCGAACAATACGCCATGGCCCGCCGTTCGGGCTTTGACGAAGTCGCGATCAGTGACGAATTGGCCGCACGTCAGCCTGAAAACCTGTGGCTGACACGTGCAAATTGGCAAGCAAACGATTATCAGGCGCGCATGCGGGGCTGATTTGCCCTTTCCTGACACAGATCAAAGTTTAATGATGGATTGGGCTTTAAGCCGCCCATATGACAGATATGACCGAACCGACACTCGTGAAAGACGCCCCTGTGAAAGAAGCCGCTGCAAAGCCACACCTGCCTGACGCTCAAGTCGTCACTGAGGTTAAGCACTACACCGACCGCCTGTTTTCGTTCCGCTGCACCCGTCCTGCGTCGATGCGGTTCCGCTCGGGCGAGTTTGTGATGATCGGCCTCATGGGTGATCCTGATCCCGCAACGGGCAAACAAAAGCCGCTGTTGCGCGCGTACTCCATCGCCTCGCCTTCTTGGGACGAAGAGCTGGAGTTCTACTCGATCAAGGTTCAAGACGGCCCGCTGACCTCGAAACTTCAACACATCGAAGTCGGTGATGAGGTGATCTTGCGTCCGAAACCGGTCGGCACGCTGGTGCATGATGCGCTGCTGCCCGGCAAACGGATTTGGTTCTTTGCGACTGGTACAGGCTTTGCGCCGTTCGCGTCGCTCTTGCGTGAACCGCAAACCTACCAAGACTACGATGAAGTCATCATCACCCACACCTGCCGCGAAGTCGGCGAACTGACCTATGGTCGCGATTTGATCGAAAGCCTGAAAACCGACGAATTGTTGAACGAGGTGATCGGTGAAGGCTTCTGGAAGAAGATCAAATACTACCCGACCACCACCCGCGAAGAGAGCCCAAAAATGGGCCGCATCACTGACCTGATGCGCAAGGGCGAAGCGTTTGAGGATCTCGGCGTGCCGCAGATCAACCCGAACGACGACCGCGCGATGGTCTGTGGCAACCTCGCCTTTAACCTTGAGATCAAAGACATGCTCGAAGGGTATGGACTGGTTGAGGGCGCGAATTCCAACCCACAACATTACGTGGTGGAAAAAGCCTTCCTCGATTGATCGGATCGAACGGAAAACAAAAGCCCGCCAATCGGCGGGCTTTTTTACTTTCAGGCCTTAGCCCTTCATCACCGTGTCTAGCGCCCTAAGCTGAGCCAAAAGCCCCTGCAACTGCTCAATCGGCACCATGTTTGGGCCATCAGAGGGCGCATTGTCAGGGTCTTCGTGGGTTTCGATGAACAAAGCCGCACAGCCAACAGCAACCGCAGCACGTGCAAGAGGCGGCACCATGCGACGATCACCGCCCGAGGAATTACCATTACCGCCCGGTTGCTGCACCGAGTGGGTCGCATCAAAGACGACAGGATAGCCCGTTTCAGCCATAGTCGGCAGACCACGGAAATCGCTGACAAGTGTATTGTAACCAAACGATGTGCCACGCTCACAGAGCATGATGTTGGTGTTACCCGTGCTCTCAATCTTGGCCGCGACGTTCTTCATATCCCAAGGCGCAAGGAACTGCCCCTTCTTGACGTTGATCGCCTTGCCCGTCTCGCCCGCAGCCAACAAAAGGTCGGTCTGACGGCAAAGGAACGCTGGGATTTGCAGGATATCGACAAACTCGGCCGCCATCGCGCAATGGTGTGTCTCGTGCACATCGGTGATCACGGGGCAACCGAACTCTTCGCGGATTTTCGAAAGGATCGTCAGGCCAGCCTCTGCGCCAATCCCGCGCTTACCACCCAGCGACGAACGGTTCGCCTTATCGTAGGACCCCTTGAACACGAACCCCGTGCCCGTCGCCGCACACGCCTCAGCGATTTTTTCCGCCAACATACGTGCGTGATCAAGGCTCTCGAGCTGGCACGGCCCCGCGATCAGCGCAAACGGCAGATCATTGGCAACTTCTAGATTTCCGATTGTAACGCGATGCATGGGGCTCTCCTTGGCTCGACTTGGCCCCGATATAACGACGCATCACGCCTAGGTCCATCGCCCCTGCCTTTGTGCCTCAAATATCCCGGGGGTGCAGGGGGCAGAGCCCCCTTACCCCGCCACCATCCGCAGTGCCTTTGCCCGTGCAGGCGGGATCGCGCGGATCTCGAGGCCCGTGAAAACATGCAGCGTATTCAGGTCATTATCAACCACAGCATGATCGCTCACCCAGCCGCCCATCAGCAGATAGGTCTTGAGCAAGGGCGGCATTCCCAGCATCGCCCTCTTGCGGTCAAAGGGCCTGCGTAGACGTTCAGCGGCGAAACGGATCACCTTGGGCGCTTTGACTTTGGGTAACCAGCGCATTGGCGCAAGGTGCTTTTCGGCAAGCATGTCAAAGGCATCCAGATAGCTTTCCGCTTCGGTGCCCCAGAAGGACGAACAGCCGAACAGCATCTCAACACCATTGTCATCGACAAATCGGGTCATGGCACCCCAAGCGACACGCAGGATGTCGGGATCTTTGTGATCAGGGTGGATACAGAACCGCCCCATCTCAACCATCGGCCCGTCAAAGGCCTTTAGCGCGGAAAGTTCATAATATTGCGCGGAATAGCTCTGACCGATTTCTGCGCCACCAGAGAGCGGCATCAGACGGAAACAGCAGACGAGATCGCCTGAGCGCGTATCCTCAACGAGCATGTGCTGGCAGCGGGCATCAAAATCATCCGCCTCGATCCCGTCGGCTTGCCCACCGTCTGCAATGAAACAGGCATAGCGCAGGCGTTGCGCTGCCTTTAGGTCTTGATCAGTTTCTGCCAATCGGGCCGCATAGCGTCCCTTACGCAACATCACCCGCATGGGATCACCCTCTGCACTCATGCCCCCACCACCATAGGCGCGGGATGTAACAGGTATATTGATCCTGAACGGTAACGCCGCAAAGCGATTTTAATCAGAGCCAAAGATATCAGCGGCGTTGAAGCGACCGATAGAGCCAAGCAACTGACGCAGGAACACATTGTCGCGCAGGTTATCGTCGGTCACACGGCGCGACAGAGACACCACCCGACCGTCGGCAAGGCCAAAGGTTTCGATGTTGCGCGCAATGCCGCCTGCATCAAAGGTCACAGCGACGACAGTGCGGTCGATCTCTTTGGGGGGCATCGCACCGTAGTGGCGCATCTGATAAGACACATAATAAAGCCCGCCATCCTCGAGCACACCACCCATCGTCGGGCGGCCCAGCTTTTCAATGACAGATTCGCGGGTGTCGCTGCCAAGGGTGACCGTGGCGATGGCCTCTGCCTTCGGCGCAAAGCCGTGGTTGGCGACCCGCTCAACACAGCCTGACAGACCGGCGACCGCAGCCATTGTTGCGACCACGAAAACACCTTTGCGGATGATGCGACCTGATTTGAACATAGCTGCCCCCTTGTATCGCCTGCCCGAGCCTTTTAATCCGCTTACATCACCACAGACCCAATGTTCAAGGATTGAAGCGCCATGGAGACCTCTAAGACCACATTACGGTTCGCCGATCTTCCCAATCGCGCCGATACGACTTTTACGATTGAACCTGATGCCGCGCAGCGTGCGGAAATCGCCGAAAGCCTAGGAATCCCTGCCATTCGCAAACTGCGGTTCAATGGTTTGATCCGCGCTGAGGGAAAACATGACTGGGTTTTGTTCGCCGATCTGGGCGCGACGGTTGTTCAGGATTGCGTGATCACTCTCGAACCTGTGACCACACGGATCGACCAGAAGATCAAGCGTACCTACCTCAGCGACATCGAAGATCCGCTGATCGGTGAAGTAGAGATGCCCGAAGACGACACAGTTGAGGAACTTCCAACGACGCTGAACCTCGTTGATGTCATGACCGAAGCGCTCGCGCTCGCCCTGCCCGACTTCCCGCGGGCCGATGGCGCAGAGCTGGGCGAAGCGATTTTCACAGAGCCAGGCGTGGCCCCGATGCGCGACGAAGACACCCGTCCGTTCGCAGGTCTATCTTCGCTAAAAGATGCGCTTGAAAAGAAGGGCGAATCTGGCGCATAAGCCCCCACATCAAATGGGGTTGAACATTTGCGGATTCGCAGTATGTTCGCGACCTCTTTCGAACGAGGGTCGACAGGCCGCGCCATATCATCTATGACGCCCACGAACTTCACCGAGATAACGAAACAACGGGCCCTGTGCCCCTTAGATAATAGGTAGAGACATGGCCGTTCAGCAGAACAAAGTCTCCAAATCGCGCCGCAACATGCGCCGTGCACACGACGCTCTGGTTGCAGCAAACCCGAACGAATGCCCGTCCTGTGGCGAACTGCGCCGTCCGCACCACGTATGCCCGTCCTGTGGCTCGTACGCTGACCGCGAAGTCATCGCTCAAGCGAACGACGTCGATCTGGACGAAGACGCAGCCTAAGGGCTTGCCATTACGGGTGGGGAATTGACGGGATGGATACGTCCAAAACCGCCTCGAAATCCGTAGTGCTGTCAATCGACGCCATGGGTGGCGATAAAGGGCCTGCAGCTGTTGTTGCGGGCCTTGCGTATTTCTTCGAAGAAGAACCGCTCGCCAAAGTCATTCTTCACGGTGATGAAGCCGTGCTTGCGCCGCTCGTTGAAAAGCGACGCCTCTCTAAACGTGTCACCATCCGCCATGCGGAGCGGGCCGTGACCATGGATGACAAACCCGCACAGGTTCTGCGTAACTCCAAAGGCACCTCTATGCTTGCCACCGTTGACGCGGTGCGCAGTGGCGAGGCCGATGCGGCCGTGTCTTGCGGCAACACTGGCGCGCTGATGGCATTGTCGATGTTGCGTCTACGCAAGGCCGAAGGTGTGAACCGCCCGGCCATTGCCTGCCTCTGGCCTTCGCGGAACCCCAACGGGTTCAATGTGATGCTCGACGCAGGCGCAGATATTCGCGCCGACGAAGACGACCTATTGACCTACGCGCTGATGGGCACCTCTTATGCCCGCAACGGTATGGGCCTGACCCGTCCCCGCGTTGGTCTGCTGAACGTCGGAACCGAAGAACACAAAGGTCGTGCCGAACTGAAAGTCGCGCATGAACTGATCGGTGCCGCCGCTGAAAAAGGCGAATTCGAATACATCGGTTTTGTCGAAGGTGGCGATCTGCCCTCTGACCGCGTTGATGTGATCGTGACCGATGGCTTTACCGGCAATGTCGCGCTGAAAACCGGCGAAGGCACAGCCCGCCTGATTTCAGACGCCCTGAAAGAATCGTTCACCTATTCGATCTGGTCCAAATTGGCCGCAGCCTTTGCCTACACATCGCTGAGCCGTTTGAAGAAAAAGATCGACCCGCGCAATGTGAACGGTGGCGTTTTCCTCGGCCTGAACGGCACTGTGGTCAAAAGCCACGGTGGCGCAGATGCCAAAGGCAACGCAGCCGCATTTAAACTGGCCTACACGCTGGGTCAGAACCGATTTGCCGACAAACTCGCGGCACGGGTTGCATCTGCGGCCACCCTCCCCCAAGATATCCTCCACGAGGGTGAGCCGGTCCCGACCTCCGGCCAAGAAGGCGAGCAAAACTAAATGACGATACGTGCTGTTGTAAAAGGTGTCGGGCACTACCTGCCCGAGAACGTTGTCCCCAACAGCTACTTCGAAGACAAACTCGACACGTCCAGTGATTGGATCGTCTCGCGCTCTGGCATCGAACGCCGTCATTTTGCCGCCGAAGGCCAGACAACATCCGACCTAGCCACCAATGCCGCCAAGGCCGCGCTGGAAAACGCTGGTCTGACGGGCAACGACATCGACGCTATTGTTCTGGCGACCTCGACCGCTGATCTGACCTTTCCGTCGGCTGCGACGATGGTTCAGCACAATATCGGCAACACCCGTGGCTTTGCTTTTGACCTTCAAGCGGTCTGCGCGGGCTTTGTCTTTGCCCTGACCAATGCGAACGCGCTGATTCAGGCTGGCTCTGCAAAACGCGTTCTGGTGATCGGTGCTGAAACATTTAGCCGTATCATGGACTGGCAAGACCGCGGTACCTGCGTCTTGTTTGGCGACGGTGCTGGCGCGCTGATCCTTGAGGCCCAAGAGGGCACAGGGTCGACCGACGATCGTGGCATCCTCTCGACCGATTTGAATTCCGACGGCAGCTACCGTGACCTTCTCTATGTGGATGGTGGCGTGTCGACCCAATCGACAGGCGTTCTGCGCATGGAAGGCAAAGAAGTCTTCCGCCATGCCGTCGAAAAACTCGCTCAGACTGCGCATACCGCCTTGGATAAGGTCGGCCTCGGCTCTGACGATGTGGATTGGGTTGTGCCGCATCAGGCGAACATCCGTATTATTCAATCGACCGCGAAAAAGCTGGGCGTTGGTATGGACCGCGTTGTTGTGACCGTTCAGGACCACGGCAACACGTCGGCCGCCTCGATTCCTCTCGCTCTGTCGGTTGGCGTGGCTAATGGGCAGATCAAACAAGGCGATCTGGTCGTGACCGAAGCCATCGGCGGCGGACTCGCTTGGGGTTCAGTCGTCGTACGGTGGTAGAGAGCCGCTGAAACTGCGATCTGCAAGTCGTTGTTATTGACTCCTAAATTGCGCTCTGCCTAAGCTTCTGAAAACCTCAGGGGGATGAGATGTCTGAAAAAACACTGACACGTATGGATTTGGCTGAAGCTGTCCACGCTGAAGTGGGCCTGTCGCGCAACGATAGCGCCGACCTGGTCGAAAGCGTGCTGACCCATATTTCCGACGCATTGGTCCAGAATGAGACCGTGAAAATCAGTTCGTTTGGCACCTTCTCGGTCCGCGAAAAAGCGGCTCGCGTTGGTCGTAACCCCAAAACGGGTGAAGAAGTGCCGATCTCTCCGCGTCGTGTGCTGACCTTCCGTCCGAGCCACTTGATGAAAGACCGCATTGCGGCTGGCAACAAAGGCTAATTTCCGATGAAGAAGTCGCATGACGCCTTTCGCACCATCAGCGAGGTGTCAGAGCTTTTAGACACGCCCGCGCATGTCCTGCGGTTCTGGGAAAGCAAGTTTTCCCAGATCAAGCCCGTGAAACGTGCGGGCGGTCGCCGCTACTATCGCCCCCAAGACATCCAGCTGATTGCGGGGCTGAAACAGCTTTTGCATGGTGATGGCCTGTCGATCAAAGAAGCGCAGAAATTGTTGCGGGAACAAGGCATTAAGCATGTTGTCGGCATCGGTAGCGAAGCAACTGCAGGGGCCGAAGGTCCCGTTGTAGCCCCTGTGCCAACCTCTGTGATCGAGGCCCCTGTGGCAAAGCCAGTGGCGGATGCACCCGAGCCTGAAAAGCCCGCGAAAAAGACGTCGAAGAAAGAGATCGAACAGAACAAGCGCGATGAGACCGCCGCGATCGGCGACCTCTTTGGCGCGCTTGATCCGGCGTCAAATGTTGTGCCTCTGCACGCCCCGCAGCAGCCTATCGCCCCGACCCCGACATCAATTGGTTCCGTGTCGATCCTAAGCGCGATTGCCCGTGCAGACGCCGCCAAAGTCGCCAACAAGAGCGCCAAAATCGCGCCGCTCTTGGCCCGTCTCTCTGACGTCCATGCGCGGATGTTGAAGGACTGATCCTTGCCTCACAATACTGCTCTCGTCTTTGACCTCGACGGCACGCTGATCGACAGCCTGCCCGCGATCTCTGGCTCTGTGAATGCCATGCTCGCTGATATGGGATGTGCCCCCCTGCCCGTCACACAGATTCGCGGTTTCATCGGTAAGGGCGCTCCGAACCTCGTCAAACTGTCGATTGCGGCGGCAGGATTGCCCGACGATACCTTTGATACTGCGCTTGCCACGATGATGGGTCATTACGCGGCGGCGCATGACGGCAATATCCCATTTGACCACATGGTCGACACACTGGAGGGCCTTCGCGCTGCGGGATATGCCTTGGGTCTCTGCACGAACAAACCGAGCGCCGCGACACAGGCCGTTCTGGATCACCTCGGTCTGACTGACCTCTTTGACGTTGTGATCTCAGGCGATAGCCTGCCCCAGCGCAAGCCGCACCCAGCGCCGCTCCACGCGACTTTCGGGGCAATGGGACGCGCAAACCACATCTATATTGGCGACAGCGAGGTGGACGCCGAAACGGCAACTGCGGCAGAGGTGCCCTTTGTCCTCTTTACCGAAGGCTACCGCAAAGCGCCCATTTCCGACCTCACCCACGCGGCGACATTTGACGATTTTCGCGCCTTGCCGGAAATCATTGCCTCGCTGCAATAATTCGTGGCCTTGCCCCTTGCCCTTATCAGCAAATCGGGTATTTAGGCCTCCACGTCGGGCTATAGCGCAGCCTGGTAGCGCGTCCGTCTGGGGGACGGAAGGTCGCAGGTTCGAGTCCTGCTAGCCCGACCAACAAAATCGCCCGCCCGCTCTGGGCGGGCGTTTTGCTATGGGAGGCAAAGATGACCGGTGTACTGCCCAGCCAACGTATCCGTGACCTGATGCAATCGGGCGCGATCACGGCGACGACTGACTACGTAGACGGACAAATCCAACCTGCGAGCCTCGATCTGCGCCTCGGCACCGTGGCTTACCGCGTTCGTGCCTCGTTCCTTGCGGGCGAAGGCCGCACCGTCGCGGACCGCCTCTCTGAATTTGAAATGCACCGCGTGGACCTCACGAATGGCGCTGTTCTGGAAAAAGGCTGCGTCTATGTTGTCCCGTTGATGGAGAGCCTCGCTCTCCCCGACGGCATTCAGGCTGTGGCAAACGCGAAATCCTCCACCGGCCGTCTGGATCTATTGACCCGCACGATCACTGATGGCGGTGTCGAATTTGACCGCATCGCGCTTGGCTATACTGGCCCCCTTTATGCTGAAATTTGCCCGCGCTCATTCTCGGTCCTCGTACGGCCTGGAATGCGCCTGAACCAAATCCGCTTCCGCGCAGGTCAAGCCGTGCTGTCGGACGACGAACTTCGCACGCTGCACGCTGAAACCCCGCTGGTGAACGGTGAGGCGGTAATTGACGAAGGTCTGGGCTTCTCGGTCGACCTCGCCCCTGCCTCTGGCACCCTCGTCGGATACCGTGCCAAGCCGCATACGGGCGTGATCGATCTGGACTTGCTGAACCACTACGACCCCAGCGAATACTGGGAAGAAGTGCACACAAAAGACCGTAAGATTATCCTCGATCCGGGAGCCTTCTACATCCTAGTCAGCCGCGAGGCCGTCACAATCCCACCAATGCAAGCCGCTGAAATGGCGCCCTATTTGGCAATGGTCGGCGAATTCCGTGTCCACTACGCTGGCTTCTTTGACCCAGGTTTTGGCCATGCGGATGCAGGCGGCCAAGGCTCGCGCGGGGTGCTAGAGGTCCGCTGCCACGAGGCCCCCTTTGTCCTCGAACACGGTCAAGTCGTCGGTCGCCTCGTTTACGAACAAATGGAAGCCCTACCCGACCAGCTTTACGGACGCGAAATCAAATCCAACTATCAGGGACAGGGTTTGAAACTCTCCAAACACTTCCGCGCTTGATACGTAGGGGGCTGCGGCAAAGTGGCTCCCGATAAAACACATATTTACACATTGTAATTTAAATATATGTATAAGGGGCTGCAATCAAAGGAGCCCCTAATGGCCTATACCGAAAAATTCCAAGCCATGTCCGACGCCGCCCGAGCCCGCGTCGATGAAGTCGCCCCCGAAGTCGTTGATGCACTGATCGCTGGCGGTGCCATCGCGCTCGATATCCGCGATCCCGACGAACACGCGAAAACCCATATCCCCGGCTCGATCAACATCAGCCGAGGCAAGCTGGAAATGAACGTCGAAGGCATCATCACCGACCTCGACGCCACCATTCTTTGCTACTGCAACGCCTACAACCGTGGCGCTCTCTCCGCGGCAAGCCTACGTGACATGGGATATACCAATGCAAAATTTATCGGCGGCGGCTTGAACGCATGGAAAAAATTGCACGAAGAGGACTAATGCCTTTGTGCTGAAAATATCTCGGGGTGCGGGGCAGCGCCCCGCGACCTCACCCTTTTAGCGGAACCGTGAAATACCGCGCAGAACCCGCGTTGCTTTGCCTATCCGCCCCGTCATTTCACCGATCTGACGGGACCGTGCCCGCGCCTCTGGCGTGTCATTGCGGTTGCCCGTAACCTTTGCCCAAAGCCGTTGAAACACGCCGCGTTGTCGTAGGACACGCATCAACAGGCGCATCACCGTCCGCATCATTTGGTCTTGGTTCATTGCTGATCCTTTACTGCCTCACGGACAGTTTAGCACAACCCAAACGCGCACAACATCACTCTTCGATGAACAGATCGCCCTGATCATCATCATCGTCGTCTTCACCAGACAGTTGCCCCATTCCTGGCGGTGGACGGTTATCCAACAGACCCGCCGACCGCAGTTCTTTGAGACCTGGCAGGTCGCGCGCACTCTCTAGTCCGAAGTGATCAAGGAACTCTTGTGTCACCACGAATGTTACAGGACGACCCGGTGTCATTTTGCGACGACCAAAGCGGATCCACTCCATCTCGATCAACTGATCGATGGTGCCGCGCGATACGGACACGCCACGGATTTCTTCAATCTCGGCCCGTGTGACAGGCTGGTGGTAGGCAATGATCGCCAGCGTTTCGATCGCCGCGCGGGACATTTTCCGCACTTCGATCGTTTCTTTCTGCATCAGATAGCCCAGATCAGGCGCCGTGCGGAGCGCCCATGCCTCTCCGACCCGCACAAGACGAACACCCCGTCCCTCATAGCGTTTGCGTAGGTGGGCGATGGCCTCGGCTGGATCGCACCCATGCGGCATACGTCCCTCCAGCTCGCGGATCGTGACGGGTTCGGAGCTGGCGAAAAGGATCGCTTCGACCATGCGCTCCTGTTCACCAATCGGCGGCGCGTCAAAGAGGCTGATCTCTGCCTCTTCGCTCTCGATATCGCGGTGTGTGGCTTCAGTCTCGTCAACCATCGCGTGGCGCTCTCCTACGGATCTGGATTGGGGCAAAGGTTTCGCCTTGCCGCAATTCGATCTTGCCTTCTTTGACCAATTCCAGCGTTGCGGCAAAGGTCGCAGCCGTAGCGGATCGTGTCCGCATGTTGTCGCCCTGCCAGCCATCCGGCATATACATCACCAGATCGGTCCATTCTTTCGCGTACCCAATCAGCGGTTTCATCCGCTCTAGCGCACGCTCCATCGTGTCAATGTGTTCGCGGTCAAAGACAAAGGGACGGAATTCGTCCTTGGTTCTGATCCGCGCATAGCCCTGCATGAGGTCCAACAGCGTCGCGGTATAACGCACCGACCGCACACGTTCGACATCTTCTGGGATACCGCGGGCAAAGAAATCACGGCCCTTTTGGTCCCGCGCCATCAGGTTAGCGGCAGCGGTTCGCATCGCCTCTAGCCGTTCAAGTTGGAACGCGAGGTGCGCAGCAAGCTCTTCACCCGATGGGCCTTCTTCGGTCGGATCAGGAGGCAATAAGAGGCGCGACTTTAGAAACGCAAGCCACGCTGCCATCACCAAATAATCCGCCGCCAGTTCGAGCCGCAGTTCCTTGGCTTTTTCGACGAAGGCAAGATACTGCTCTGCCAGCGCAACCATCGAAATCTGTAGAAGGTCGACCTTTTGAGTCCGCGCCAGCGTCAGCAAGAGGTCGAGCGGCCCCTCAAACGCGCCGACGTCAACAACCAGCGCCTCGGCTGCAAGGCGCTCTGACACGCTCACGCGGTCGGTGTTGAATAACTGCTGTTGTTCGGCCATGCCGTCCCTACGCTAATAGCGCGTTAAGTTCGGCTTCAATCGCTTCGATGTCAACGGGTTCCGGCGTTTTCCGACAGGCCATCGCCGCCTCTGCGCGGGTCATTGCCGCCTCTGACATTTGACCGCAGCTCTTTGCAATTGCCTCCATCTCTGCGGCCTCACCGTTACAGTGCAGCACCACGTCGCAGCCTGCCTGCAGCGACACCAGACCGCGATGATCGACGGTGCCGTTGAGGGCCTCCATCGAAATATCGTCAGTCATAAGAAGGCCGTTGAACCCTATTTCCTCGCGGATGAGGCGGATCATATCGGGGTTATGCGTCGCGGGACGATCGCCCATTGCAGGGTAAACGATATGCGCGGACATCCCCAAAGGCAGATCGTTCAAGGCCCGAAATGGGGCAAAGTCAGTGACGGAGGCCTCAACCAAGGTAACATCAGCCACAGGTAGACCAAGGTGGCTGTCCACCTTTCCACGCCCATGTCCGGGCATGTGTTTTAAGATCGGCAGAACGCCCCCTGCCAGATGCCCCTCCGCGCTGGCTCGGGCATTGGCGATAACCGTCGCCGCATCCGTGCCAAGGCAGCGATTACGCAAGAACGGATGCGTGTCAGGTTGGGCCACGTCACACGTTGGCGCACAGTTAGCGTCGATCCCGACGGAGCGCAGTTCATCGGCGATGATCCGATACCGCAGCCAAAACGCTCGCGCCGCATCCCGCGCTGTTTCCGCCTGTTCCAATGGCGGCAACCATTCGCGCCAGTGCGGGCTGCGCATCCGCTGAACGCGTCCGCCCTCTTGATCAATCAGGACAAGCGCATCGCGACCCACGGTATCCCGCAGGTCATTCGTCAAACGGCGCAGCTGGTCGGGCGTGTCAATATTGCGGGCAAAGAGGATGAAGGCCCAAGGGTCAGCATCCTTGAAAAACCCGCGTTCCCAGTCAGTTACCTCGCTCCCTTTAGGTGCGAGGATAAACGCCCCATGCGCCACTTAGCGCACCACGACAGGAACGCAGTCTGTGCCTTCAGCCGTCAGAGCCGCGCAGAACCGACGAGCATCCGACAGATCAGCAAAGTTCATTGCACGCAGTCGGAAGAACGTACGGCCACCGCGTTCAGCCTGCTGGATCACGCGGTCTTTGTTCGCCATAAAATCAGGGAAACGGTCGTTAAAACGAACCCACTCGCGGGCTGCAATCTCGACCGAGTCATAAGCGCCAAGCTGGACGAGGTTCGTGCCAACGGGGATCGCGGTCGTGGTCACGGTCGCATCGGTCGCCACAGTGCGCGGCGCGGCAACGGGAGCCGCCGCAGCCGCCGCCAAAGCCGCCGCAATCGGGTTCAGACCTTCGGGACGCGCCATCGGACGCGGGGACCGCGACACACCGGGAACAGAGGCAGGAATAATATCGGCGATCACCGCAGAGGAGACACCATTGATCGCGGTTTCAACAGGTGGCACGGCAGTGGTATCCACGTCTTCGAGGCGTGTTGCGCCCGCTGCCAATTGATCGGCCATCGCGAGGATATCATCAGCGCTCATCGGTTGAATACCGCTGGCAGAGAGGTCGGTCACAGCAACGCTCGGCACACCAACGGCGTCAGCCTCGGGCGCAGGTGCGCGCGTATCGACACCTTCGGGGATCACTTCACCCGCTTCTGCGGTGGGCATGATCACCAAATCTTCCGCAGGGAGAGCCACCATCTGAGGTGCAAGTAACAGCGTTTCTGCATCTTCGGGCGCTGCAGCACCGCCCAATGCGGCCACTTCATTCACCGACAGTCCTACGTGATCGGCAATATCGCCACCGGGATTGCTGGGCGCAGTGCGCATCGCACCTTCCATCGCCCGTACCACAGGTACGCCAGTGACATCGCGCATCACGAGCTTATAGCCCCATACGCCAATCCCAATCACGAGACCGAGGGACACCAATCCCCCAGCGACGTTCACGAGTTTACCCGTATCGAGTGCACGCCCGTTTTGCCGGGCGTTCATGTCTGAGTACGCTGCCATCGTTGCCTCATCGCCGTCGGGTTTCCGTCTGCCCCGACGATCCATTTTGGTTGCCTGCTTTGCCGACAATCGGACGCTTTAGCGCATCTCTTCTGCCGGTTTGACGCCCAAAATACCCAATCCGTGCGATATGACAACCGCCACGGACTTGATCAGTGCGATTTTCGCTTGAGATGTTGCAACATCGCCCTCTTGGAGGAACCGCAACGACATATCATCGTTGCCCTTATTCCACAGACCATGGAAGTCAGAGGCCAATTCATAGAGATAGAACGCAATCCGGTGTGGTTCATGGCCTTTCGCGGCGATTTCAACCAGACGCGGCCATTCAGCCAGCTTCTTGATCAAGGTCACCTCGGCTTCATGACCGATCTTGGTCAGATCAGCAGCCCGAAGCGCCGCGTCCGATACATCCACGCCCGCCTCAGTCGCCTTACGCACGACAGAATTGATCCGCGCGTTGGCGTATTGGACGTAAAACACTGGGTTGTCTTTCGATTGCTCCAGCACCTTATCAAAGTCAAAGTCCAACGGCGCGTCGTTTTTACGGGTCAGCATGTGGAAACGGGTCACGTCAGCGCCCGCTTGTTCGACCACATCGCGCAGGGTCACAAAGGTCCCTGCCCGTTTCGACATTTTGAACGGCTCACCGTTTTTGAAAAGCTTCACCAACTGAATGAGTTTGATGTCCAGAGGAACGCGATTGCCAGAGAGCGCGGCAACAGCCGCCTTCATCCGTTTCACATAACCACCGTGGTCGGCACCGAAGACGTCGATCAACTGATCAAAGCCGCGCTGAACCTTGTCGAAGTGATAAGCAATATCGGGAGCGAAATAGGTCCACGCGCCGTCCGATTTCTTGACCGGACGATCGACATCATCGCCAAAATCGGAAGATTTGAACAAGGTCTGTTCACGCGGTTCCCAATCCTCAGGCAGTTTGCCCTTGGGTGGTTCCAGAACGCCTTCGTAGATCAGGCCATCGCCGCGCAACTGATCAATCGCGCCTTCGATTTTACCCGTGCCATAGAGCGCCTTTTCAGACGAGAACACATCCATTTTGACGCCAAGCAGTGCAAGGTCATCACGGATCATGTCCATCATCGCAGCGGTCGCGATTTCACGGATATCGGCGAGCCACACCTCTTCGGGCTGACCCAGCAGGCTATCGCCGTATTTCTCTTTCAGCGCCTGACCAACGGGGATCAGATAGTCACCGGGGTATAGTCCTTCGGCGATATGCGGCTCTTGGCCGTTCGCCTCGCGGTAACGTTCAAAGGCAGAGCGCGCCAGAACATCGACCTGCGCACCACCGTCGTTGATGTAATACTCTCGGGTCACGTCGTAACCCGCATAGGCCAAGAGCGACGCCAGCGCGTCACCAAACACGGCGCCACGAGTGTGACCTACGTGCATCGGGCCTGTCGGGTTGGCCGACACGTATTCGACGTTTACCTTAATGCCCTTGCCCAAAGACGACTGACCATAGGTCGCATCGGTTAGAGCCGCAGACACGATTTGCGGCCAAACGGCACCCGCCAGACGCATATTGAGGAACCCCGGCCCCGCCACATCAGCGCTGTCGATCCGCGGATCCGCAAGCAGCTTTTCAACAAGAGCCGTTGCGATTTCGCGCGGGTTCTTGCCCGCGGGCTTTGCCAATACCATCGCAGCGTTCGTCGCCATGTCCCCATGCAGCGCGTCGCGTGGTGGTTCGACCGCAACGTTGGCAAAGTCGAGACCAGCAGGCAGCACGCCTTCGGTCACGAGGGTGTCGAGGCAATTAATGACAAGCGCACGGATATCGGAAAACAGGTTCATTTTATCGTCTTTCTCGGGTTCGAGGCGGGTTTACCACGCAATGCGCTAAGGTCAACGGTCAAGCGATCTTACCACTTGCCAACCCTATCCAGTAGAGCGATGATTCAGCATGATACGCTTTACTGTTTCGCTCATTGCTTTTGTTGGTTTAATCACGCTCGGGTTAGTGTCCTACATTAGGATTGAACTCGCGTTCCCCGGAATTATGGCCCTCACCCGTTGGATTGGCGAACCCGATGTAAAAGCGGCCTATGAGAATATCAGCCACGTCCACGGGCTTTTCGCGACAACGCTGTTTCTCCTGTCAGCCTCATTCCTTGGGTTCACCGCTGGCATGCGCGGCGCACCGCTCGGCAAACTTTGGGGCAATACGGCGCTGATTATTGCGTCCATTCAATTGCTGCTTGCGCTGTGGGAAACAGGGGCGATGCTCTGGCCTGCGAGTTTCCCCACTTATCCGCTCCGTCTGGAAAACTACGCAGAGATCAAAGACTTCTCTGCAGGTGCCATGTTCCTCTCCGAAGACTATTTTCGGATGACCGCTCTTACACTCACCATCCTCGCGAGCGCATCGCACGTCTGCACGTCGAAACCCTACAAGCTAGGGTCTGCCCTCCTTGCGGTCATCACCTTGATGACCTTTGGTCTGTTTAACTTCTTCCGCCTGCACACGGGCGCTGACATCGGATTGTCGCTCTTTATCGTGCCCGAGGTCATCCTTTTGGCGATCCTCGCGATTGTCATGATCGACCCGATGCGCCCCGATGAGCCGCACCTGACGGTCGGCATCGGGTTGGTTCTGATCACAGGCATGGCCTTTGACCTTGTGTCGACGCTGGCGGACGATATGTACCTCGGACGCAGCTATTATTTCATCGCAAACAACCACCTTGCCCAGCACGGCCTGATGCTCTTTGCGTTTTTTGCCGCTTGGTTCCGATGGAAATTGCCGATGGGTCCGCAATGGTGTCTCTGGGTCCACTCTGGCGCACTCGCTTTGGCACTTTTGCTGACTTACATCCCGATGATGACCATCGGGCAACGGGGCGGGATGCGGCATATGCCAGACTCCACCAATGAGTTCCCCGTTCTCCACCTCATGTCGAGCATCGGGTCCGCAGTTCTGGTCGTGGTAATCCTCTTGGGCCTCTTTGCCCCGCGCCTTTTTAGTTCACGCAGGTAAATCGTCTGGCAGGTTTGGGCGCACTTTGGACGCTTCGCTCTCTAGGCTACCGGGTGGCAACATAGAGATGATCTGTACATCAGGCGCGCCCTTAATCTGATCATCGCGGCGAATGAAACGAATATCGCCCGAGGCACTAACCCGCGCGATCAATACGGCATCTGGCCGCTTTTCGCGCCAATGATCGGCGGTGAATTCTTCGGTCAATCGCGTGACACGGAACGGCCATCCTTCACGCATCATCGCCTCTAGATCGCGCATGGTCTTTTCGGGACCAAAGGGTTTCCCGCCCAAGCTATTGGGCAAGGCATGACGGGAGCTATCACTTTTTTCGCGCTGTACCTGATAGACACGATCCCGCCCGAATTCGGGGCCAAGGTCGGTCGCGACCAGCGTGTTATAGGCATCATTGTCAGTCGCCGCGATGATGGTCTGAAAGCCCACCCATTCCAGTCGGTCCTCTGCCGCCTCCGACAGAATATCACCCGTAAAGGTTGGCACCCCAGCGGCACGCGCATGACGCAGGTGGATGTGGTTTGGATCTGTGATCAATGCGCGAACATCAGCCTTTTTCAGCGCCTCAGCAAGAGCCGTCGCCCACCGTGACCCACCCGCGATAATAACCCCCGGACGTTCCCCGCCTGTCAGGCCAAGGAACCGCGCAAAGGGCGCAAGCGTAAATCCATGAAGAACCACGCTCGTCGCGACAAGGACAAAGGCGAGCGGTGCCACAACGGCCCCATCTTCGACCCCTATCTCCGCAAGGCGTTCCCCGAACAGCCCCGCCACTGCGACCAGCACAACGCCCCGCGGCCCCGTGAAAGCGACCAAGATACGTTCCCGCCACGGCACATCCGTAAACGCCAACGAGGTGAACACGGCCACAGGTCGCGCAATCAAGATGACGGCAACCACGAATAAACCCGCGTGCCAATCCAGCCGCCCAAGTGCCGCGAAATCGAGGTTGGCCGCGAGTAAGATAAAGACGCCAGAGACCAACAGAACCGTCGCGTGTTCTTTAAAACGGCGCAGCTCGACGTAGGACGGCAGTTTGGCGTTGGCGATCCATATCCCCATGATCGTGACCGTCAAAAGCCCGCTTTCATGCAGAACGGTATCGGCCAGCGCAAAGACGGTTAACAGAACAGTAAAGATCACAGGGACCTTCATATATTCAGGCACCCATGCCCGCTTGAACGACTTTGACACCCCCCACCCCGCCAAGAGGCCCAAGGCCGTGGCGATCCCGATGCCTGTAATGAATTCGAACGTCGCGGCTCCACCATCTGATGCGGTCCGCGCAACCACCACAACCTCGAACGCGAGGACGGCGGCCAGCGCACCGATGGGGTCATTCAGGATGGCTTCCCATTGAAGGAGGTTCGCAGGCCGCTTCGACAATCGTGCCTGCCGCAGCAAAGGCGCGATGACAGTGGGGCCAGTGACGATCATGATACCGCCAAAGACAGCAGAGGTTTCCCACGACAGTCCCGCCGCGTAGTGCAAGGCCACCGCAGAGGTGATCCAGCCCATTGGTGCCCCGACAAAGACCAGTCTCCGCACACCCTTAGCCGCGTCCGACAGGGAATGACGTTCCAACGTCAGACCACCCTCAAATAGAATAATCGCAACCGCAATCGCGATCATTGGAGACAAGAGCGCGCCGATATCGCGGGAAGGATCAAAAATGCCCAGCACAGGGCCGACGATGATCCCAGCGAGCAGCATCAAAACAATTGCGGGCATTCGTAGCCGCCACGCCAACCATTGTGATCCGACCCCCAAGGCGCCAACGAGTGCGAACGCCATCACTGGGGCCATCTGCCCTACTGTCCCTTCAACCGACATTTGTAACGCGCGTCCTCTCGATTATATCCGATCCGGTCAGACGCGCATGTTCCTGAATGGCAAAGCGGTCTGTCATCCCAGAGATATAGTCGCAGACAATGCGGGCAAGGTCCGTCTCTGAACTGACGTTCTCTAAATCCTTTCGCCATTGCTTTGGCAGATGGGTCGGATCCGCCATAAAGAGCGGGAACAAATCCTTTACCGCAGCCGTCACGTGGCGGCGCATCTCCACCACATTGGGATGGCGATACATACGCGTAAACAAAAACTTACGGATCACTTTTAAATCTTCCCACAGAGCGGGAGAGAACTGAACCATCATCCGTCCAGCGTGGCGCACATCCTCGACCGAGTGGGCGTCGAGGTCTGCCAAATTGCGCTGGCTCACCGCGATCACATCCTCAACCAAAATGCCAAAGAAACGGCGCAGGGCTTCGTGCCGGCGGCGGTAGTAGTTGAGGCCCGGATACTTTTTATCGACCTCTGCCCAGCAGTCATGAAGGATCGGCAAGTCCGCCAATTCATCGGTGCTGAATAGCTCTGCCCGCAGACCGTCATGCAAGTCATGGTTGTTATAGGCGATGTCATCGGACAGCGCCGCAACCTGCGCCTCTGCGCTCGCATGAGTGTGGAGTTCGAGATCATGCAGCGCGTTATACTGCTGAAGCGCCCACGGAATATCGCCTTCAACAGGCCCGTTGTGTTTTGCAATCCCCTCGAGCGTTTCCCACGTCAGGTTCAGCCCGTCCCATTCTGCGTAATGCCGTTCCAAATTGGTGACGATCCGAATGGCCTGCGCGTTGTGGTCAAACCCACCATAAGGCGCCATCAGTTCGTGTAGAGCGTCTTCGCCCGTGTGACCAAACGGTGGATGACCGAGGTCATGCGCGAGCGCGACCGCCTCTGTCAGTTCTTGGTTCAGACCCAAGGTCCCAGCAATCGTTCGACCAACCTGCCCAACTTCGATGGAATGGGTTAAACGAGTGCGGAAATAATCACCTTCGTGTTCAATAAAGACCTGCGTCTTATGTTTCAGCCGCCGAAACGCGCTTGCATGGATGATGCGGTCGCGGTCCCGTTGAAACGGGGAGCGGAAATGGCTCTCTTCTTCGGGGTAAAGACGTCCGCGTGTTTTCGTCGGATCGGTCGCAAAAGGCGCACTCATGTGATCTGCCCTGCCTTGTTGTGTCTGCCTATGACCTCTATATTTGAAACACGCTGCAACTTATAGGCCTGAAAATGCTCAACCTCCCGCCCAACGTCACCCAACGTGCCTTTGAACGACTGGCCGAAATCGGCGCGGCTGATCAAGGCAAAGCCCTGCGCATCGCGGTTGAGGGCGGCGGCTGTTCGGGGTTTCAGTACCAGTTCGAATTGGATGAGCCTGCGGCGGACGACCTGATCCTCGAAGGTGCTGGTGAAAAGGTCGTGATCGACCCGACATCGCTGCCGTTTCTCGCCGGAGCCACCATCGACTTTACCGAAGAACTGATCGGTGCCCGCTTTGCTATCGACAACCCAAACGCGGCCTCATCTTGCGGCTGCGGAACGTCGTTTTCCATGTGACAAAGCCCTTGCGCCTGATGGCTCTAACGGGGACAACAGGCGCAACGCAGGAGGCAGCCCATGAAAATCGCGACGTTCAATATCAACGGGATCAAAGCGCGTTTTGAACGGCTGACCGAATGGCTGGAAGAAAGCAAACCTGACGTTGCCATTCTCCAAGAGATCAAATCGGTCGACGAAAATTTTCCTCGCGAACATTTTGAGGATATGGGCTACCGCGTTGAAACCCATGGTCAAAAGAGCTTTAACGGCGTCGCGATCTTGTCCCGACTCCCGCTCGAAGATGTGACCCGCGGCCTGCCTGGCGATGACAGTGATGAACAGGCCCGCTGGATCGAAGCGACCGTGATCGGTGACAAAGAAGCCGTCCGCATTTGTGGCCTCTATCTGCCCAACGGCAACCCTGCACCGGGTCCGAAATTCGACTACAAATTGGCGTGGATGGAGCGCCTTTACGCACGTGCGCAAGCGCTGATGGCGGATGAAATGCCCGCGTTCATGGCTGGCGATTACAATATAATCCCGCAGGCCGAGGACGCAAAGCGACCAGAGGCTTGGACCGAAGACGCGCTCTACAGACCCGAGAGCCGCGCCGCGTTCCGCCGCATCCTGAACCTCGGTTTTACCGAAGCCTTCCGCGCCCGCACCGTCGGCGGCGGTCACTTTAGTTTCTGGGATTATCAGGCGGGCGCATGGAACCGTGATGACGGTATCCGCATCGACCACTTCCTGCTGACACCGCAGTGCGCAGACCTCATGGTCGATTGCTACATTCAGAAAGACGAACGGGCCAAGGATAAACCCAGCGACCACGTTCCTGTTTGGCTCGAATTGGACGCCTAAGCCGTCACATCGTAGTTATAGAGCCAGTCATACCGTCCCAAAAACAGGTTCGGCGTGAGTTGCGCCATGGTCCGCAGACCCGCATGAGCCACGCGGCGTTTGATACCTGTGAGGTGATAGTTCACTGCATTGCGGTTCGCTGCCTCAATCGCACGATTGACCCGCGACCGCCGCGCCGCTTGATACGCTTTGAGGCCGAAATGAACCGACGGGTCATCGTCCAGACAGCGCGCCATAACAAAGGCATCCTCAAGCGCGAGGTTGGCCCCCTGCGCCATAAACGGCAATGTCGGATGCGCTGCATCGCCTAAGATTGCACGACTGTGGTCATGCCAAACCTTGGCCACGGGATGACGGAACAGGCCCCAGCGACGGACGGTCTGCATCTGGTCAAAGAGGTCAAACAGGCTCTGATGACAGTCAGAGAACACTTCGCGCAGCACGTCAGGTTCATCAAAGAAGTTCCAGCCCTCAGCGGCCCATTCCTTGCGTTCTTGCACGGCGACGATATTCATTCGCCCGCCGACTAGTGGGTAGGTCACGACGTGTTTTCCCGCGCCCATCCAGATCTTCACCTCAGGCTGGGACGACGGCACCTTAACCACTGACCGCCACGCGACCTGTCCTGTGAAAAACGGCTTATCATCACCGTTCAGGATAGGGCGCACCACAGAATGAAGACCATCGGCACCGACGATCAGATCGCCCTCTGCTGTATCACCGTTGGAAAACCGAACATGCGTCTCTCCGACTTCGACCGCCTTTGCGCCTAAGATGATCGTGACCTTTGCCCGTTCGCAGCCTTCTGCCAGCAAGTCGAGCAAATCAGCACGGTGAAAAAATCGATAGGGCTGACCGGGGAGCCGCGATAGATCGAACCGCCCGATCGTCTCGCCCGTCATTGCATCGACCGGCACCAAGGCTGAGGCGGAAATACTGCGTTGATCGGCAATCGCACCCAGCCCCAACGCCGCCAGAACAGCACCACCATTGGGCGTGATCTGCAATCCTGCGCCCACTTCGCGCAGTTCGTCTGCCTGTTCGAAAACCTGGACGTCTGCCCCCGTGCGGGCAAAGCAAAGGGCGGCCGCGAGACCCGCGATACCGCCCCCAATGATAACGACCCGCCGGCCGGAATTTGCGCCGGTGGTCATCCCTTAGTCGTCGCGGTGAACTTTTTCGCGGCGCTCGTGGCGTTCCTGTGCTTCGAGCGTCATGGTCGCGATCGGACGCGCGTCTAGACGTTTGAGGCTGATCGGTTCGCCGGTCATTTCGCAATAGCCGTACTCGCCGTTGTCGATCCGACGGATCGCAGCGTCGATTTTCGACACCAGCTTGCGCTCACGGTCACGGGTACGCAGTTCCAGCGCACGGTCGGTTTCCTCGGACGCGCGGTCCGCGATATCTGGAATGTTCCGTGTGCCCTCTTTCATGCCAGTGATCGTGTCACGGCTTTCTTCAAGGATGTCGTTTTTCCAAGCAATCAATTTGCGACGAAAATACTCGAGCTGACGCTCGTTCATAAACGGTTCGTCCTCGGCGGGACGGTAATCTTCCGGAAGAAAATTCTCGGCTTTCATCGAACTACCCTTAATCGCGCTGTCGGCCGTCATGTTGGGTTCATCGGCCATCAGCCACTCCCTCTAACTCGCGCCCTCCTTTACTCTTTCAGCACAGGAGTGTCACGCCCGAAAATGGTAAATTCTTCAATGGTTGCAGGTCGTTTTCGTCGTGATACTGTCACACGACTTTGAAGGGACGGACTACAATGCAGTTCAACGGAACCGATTCTTATGTGGCTGGCGACGATCTTAAGGTTGCGGTGAATGCCGCCGTTACTCTGGAACGTCCGCTCTTGGTCAAGGGAGAGCCGGGAACGGGCAAGACAGAACTGGCCCGTCAGGTCGCTGCGGCCCTTGGTCTACGGATGATCGAATGGAACATCAAATCGACCACAAAAGCGCAACAAGGTCTTTATGAATACGACGCGGTGAGCCGTCTTCGGGACAGCCAGTTGGGCGACGAACGCGTCCACGACGTAAAGAACTATATTAAAAAAGGTAAGCTCTGGCAGGCGTTTGAGGCCGACGAGAAAGTCGTCCTTTTGATCGATGAGGTCGATAAGGCTGACATCGAGTTTCCGAACGACCTCTTGCAAGAACTCGACCGGATGGAGTTCCACGTCTACGAAACAGGCGAAACGATCCGCGCCACCAATCGCCCGATCGTTATCATTACGTCAAATAACGAAAAAGAACTGCCCGACGCCTTCCTGCGCCGTTGTTTCTTTCACTACATTCGTTTCCCCGATGCCGACACGCTGCGCCAGATCATCAGCGTCCATCACCCCGACATCAAAGCTGATCTTTTGTCGACTGCCCTCACCCGTTTCTTTGAGGTGCGCGAAACGCCGGGTCTGAAAAAGAAACCCTCGACCTCTGAAGTGCTCGACTGGCTAAAGCTCCTCCTCGCCGAAGACCTAAGCGCCGAAGACTTGCGAAAGGATTCGGGCAATGTGCTCCCTAAATTGCACGGCGCTTTGCTGAAAAACGAACAGGACGTTCACCTTTTTGAACGACTCGCCTTTATGGCGCGTCGCCAACGCTAAGGTTTCGATTCAATATCTAGCGGCATGATTGTTGCCACGCACTACGATAGTGGCGCGGCTGCGACACGATTTCGCCAAATTGGTAAACAATTGCCATTTTTCGCGTGATTTGTGGCAGCACGACGCCTTTTAGTTGTCGTGTTGCATGTGGCTCGCCTTGGTAAAACCCCTTTGCGATCTGAATGCGGCCCCACTCCTTCGGCAGGTTAGGGTTGTGGGTAAATTGAGGAGAGCACTTTGACCAAGGCAAAAATGCCGGTCGAATGCCGCCAGTTCCCCCCCGCAACGGTTGCGGGTTGGGCTAGGCTGTGGACCGTTAAAGATCACCAGACCGCGCAATCGCGCCTGTCTGGGCTGTTACATAGAATTGGCGCCACCCTGCTGGGCGCCAATGCGACCTGTCACCCCAAAGGAGGCCTGCTATGAGAGCTGCTTACCTGATGGCCGTGACCACGCTGACTGCCTGCACACCTATGCCGCAGACGTTTGAACCGACCCGTGCGCTGAGCATGGACGATCACCTGCCACCGATGCGGACGTTCGCGAATAATAACGTGTCCTTGCCGACCCGCCCGAACAGCGAATTGCTGCGCGACTTCCTAGACCTCTCGTTCCGCATGGAAAGCGGCCGCCCGATTGCCACGCTCACACGGTTCGAAGGCCCTATTTCGGTGCGTGTCACCGGCCCTGCCAATGCGACCCTCGTCACTGATCTGCGCGCGCTTCTGGCACGGATGCAAAACGAGGCGGGCATCGACATTTTCCTTACGGGGGCACCTGAGGCCGCCATCACGATCCAAGCCATTCCTCGGGCCGAACTGACCCGCGCCGTCCCACGCGCTGCTTGTTTCGTTGTGCCCCGCGTATCGAGCTGGGAAGAGTTTAAACAAGTGCGCCGCACCCCGCAGGTCGATTGGACCACGCTGGAACGCCGCGACCGTGCGACTGTCTTTGTGCCCGCCGATGTGGCTCCACAAGAAATCCGCGACTGCCTGCACGAAGAACTGGCCCAAGCCATTGGCCCACTCAACGATCTCTATCGCCTGCCGGATTCGATCTTTAACGACGACAACATGCACGCGGTGCTAACGAGCTTTGATATGCTGATGCTCAAGGCTTATTATTCGCCCGAACTGCGCAATGGCATGACCCGTGGTGAAGTCGCCGCCCGCCTGCCTGCTATTCTGGCTCGGTTGAATCCCGCTGGAGAACGCAGCGATGGTCGCCCCGTTAACGACACCTCTCGTGACTGGATTGACGCTATGGAAACGGCGCTGTCCTCTGGGACACCCGCTGGTGGACGAACAGCTGCGGCCGAACGCGCTGTGAACCTTGCGCGTAGCTATGGATGGTCGAACACCCGCGAAGGCTTTGCCAATTTCGTCTATGGTCGCTTGCAGGTTGGACGTGACCCTGCCCTAGCCCGCGCAGCCTTCGAGGCCGCAGACCGTGCCTATCGCACCAGTGCGGAAACCCGTTTGCAACGCGCCCATGTAGCCGTTCAACTCGCGGCGTTCTCGCTCTCTGAGGGGGACAATATTCAGACGCTGCAGATCACAAACGAGGCGATCCCGATTGCCGCGGCCCATGAAAACGCGGCTCTTTTGGCGACGCTCATGATGTTCAAAGCCGAAGCGCTGGACAACCTCGGTCGTGCGTCAGAGGCGTCCCAAACCCGCATGGACAGTTTGGCTTGGGCGCGCTATGGATTTGGTTCCGATCAAAACGTCAGGACCCGACTGCGCGAGGTTGCCGCACTCGATCCAAAATAAGGAGACACGCCCCATGCTCATCCCCATTTTCGGCCTGCTCATCGGTGCCATTTTCGGGGGCCTTCGGGCAAAGCTACGTGGCGGTTCCACCCTCGATATTCTCCAATGGGCAGCGGTCTACGCGCTGATCCTTGGTACGATCGCGCTGTTTATCATGATCGGAATCGACCGCAGCTATCGGCCTTAACCGATGTTTCTGCCCTTTTTCGAAAACCTTCGGAAAGGCGGCGTGCCGGTCTCGCTGCGGGAATTCCTGTCGTTCCTCGACGGGCTTGCTGCAGGGATCGCCACATATGACGTCGATGCCTTTTATTACCTAGCCCGCGCCGCGCTGGTGAAAGACGAACGTCATCTCGACAAATTCGATCGCGCCTTTGCTGCCAGTTTTGAGGGTCTTGAGGCCATCAGTTTCGACGATGTGGTCGAAGCGATGGACCTTCCCGAAGAGTGGCTCCGCAAGCTCGCGGAAAAGACCCTGAGCGAAGAGGAGAAGGCCGAAATCCAATCGCTCGGTGGGTTTGATAAGCTGATGGAGACGCTGAAACAGCGGCTTGAAGAACAAAAAGGTCGACATCAGGGCGGATCGAAATGGGTCGGCACAGCAGGCACATGACCTTTTGGCGCCTACGGCTACAACCCCGAAGGCGTCCGTATTGGTCAGGATAAGTCGCGTCATCAACGCGCCGTAAAAGTCTGGGATAAAAGGGAATTTAAGAACCTCGACGATAGCGTCGAACTCGGCACCCGCAATATCAAGGTTGCTCTGAAACGTCTGCGCAAATGGGCTCGGGATGGGGCCGCGGATGAATTGGACCTCGACGGTACGATCCGCGCCACGGCAGAGCACGGGTATCTCGACGTGCAAACCCGTCCAGAACGGCGCAACGCGGTAAAGGTGCTGCTGTTTTTTGACATCGGCGGTTCAATGGACCCGCATATCAAGGTGGTCGAAGAGCTGTTCAGCGCCGCGCGGAGCGAATTCAAACACCTCGAACATTTCTATTTCCACAATTGCCTCTACGAAGGCGTCTGGCGCGACAATGCCCGCCGTTGGAACGCGCAAACACCGACGTGGGACGTACTGCATACGTATGGCTCCGACTACAAATGTATCTTTGTCGGTGACGCCTCAATGTCACCCTATGAAATCGCCTATCGCGGTGGCGCCAATGAACATTGGAACGAAGAAGCGGGGCAGGTCTGGCTCGAACGGGCGCGGGATCAATGGACGAACCATCTTTGGATCAACCCTGTTCCCGAACGGCTTTGGGGATATACTCAATCCATCGGAATGATCCGTGACATCTTTGGCGCTGACCGCATGGTGCCAATGACGCTCGAAGGGATCGAACGCGGGATGAAGGCGCTGGGATGAGCAGGCTAAACCGTTTTTTTACCAAACACCGAATTGCCATTGTGGGCTTTGTGCTGGCTGTGGTGTTGCTGGGGTTCTTCCTCGTTAAATTCGTGCTCGACATGCTGTTCTGGAACGACCCCGCACATCGGCGCGTTGATCCTGCGGAATGGATGACGCCCGGTTTCATTGCGCACAGTTGGCATGTGGACGGTCGCGATCTTGCAGCCGCCATCGGCATCACCGAAAAACCCGAAGGTCGACCAACGCTGGAAGATATCGCAGAGATGCGCGGCGTTCCCGTTGCCCAAGTCATCGCCGAAGTTCAGGCCTTTTTGGCGGAGAATGCGCGGTGACCGAATGGGTGCTGGGGCAAGTCGCGGTCTATGGCGCGTGGATATTGTTCATTGTGACCTTCTTATCGTGCCTCGCCCTGCCGATCCCGGCCTCTCTCGCGATGATGGCGGGTGGTGCGTTTGTCGGCGCGGGTGATCTAAGCTACCTCGCGGTGTCCTCTGCGGCCTTTGGCGGCGCAATGGTCGGCGATCAGACGGGCTATATCATCGGCAAACACGGTGGCCGGCATATCCGCCACAAGATCACCAGCCACTCAAAACGGGCGAAACTGTTTCAACAAGCCCAAGACCTCACCCACAAACACGGCGGCATCGCGATTTTCCTCAGCCGGTGGGCGCTCAGCCCTCTGGGGCCCTATGCCAACGTGGCAGGTGGGATCGTCGGGATGAACCGTCTGCGGTTCACCCTCTGGGGCGCAGCGGGCGAAGCCGTTTGGGTGCTGATCTACATCACCCTCGGCCTGATGTTCGCGGATCAGATCATCTATGCCGCAGAGGTTGCCTCTGACCTTTCGGGCCTTCTGGTCGCGCTCGTCCTCACGTTTGGCTTTGGTCATTGGCTTTGGAAACGTTGGCGCGACCATCATCGACACGGCTAGGCTTGTCGCGGGGCGTGGGGTTCCCATATTTACATCATGCGCTATCTCATTTTCGTCCTCCCGATCCTCTACGCCCTCGCCATGTGGCACTTCTCGTCGTGGCGTCTTCGGCGCGAATTGGATGCGAAATCGACAGAACTTGCCGATCCCGCGCTGAAACCTGTTACGGACAAACTGGCTAAGGCTCTGGATATTCCGCGGGTGCGGGTCTTTGTCTACGAAATCCCGCAGATCAACGGACTGGCCGCACCCGACGGTCGGATTTTTATCACCCGTGGGTTCCTGCAGAAATTCCGAAGCGGAGAGGTCTCGGGCGAAGAGATCGCCAGCGTGATCGCCCACGAAATGGGACATGTGGCATTAGGCCACTCACGCCGTCGGATGATTGATTTCAGCGGTCAGAATGCGTTGCGGATGCTGCTGATGGGTATCCTCGGGCGGTTTATTCCGGTGATCGGGCCGTGGCTTGCCAATACACTCTTGTCGCTGTTGGCCGCGAAACTGTCCCGCCGCGATGAATACGAGGCCGACGCCTATGCGACCGCGCTCTTGCTCAAGGCGGGGATCGGTGCGGATCCGCAGATCAGCCTGTTTCAGAAACTCGAACGGCTCTCTGGTGGCAACGCGAACCAAATCCCTGCATGGCTACTGAGCCACCCCAAGGCCGACGAACGCATCGCCGCCATCCGCGACAACACGGCGAAATGGACTTAATCCAGCGCTTTCCCCAAACGGGGCAACCGCGCTTTTTTCATCAAGGACCGCATGGTCCAGTCATCTACTGATAACCGCCGCGCCTCTGCTAGAACGGCATCTGCTGCCGCTTGGACCTGCGCGGGATGGTCGAGCCAGAGGGAATAAAGGAAACCGTCAGGGTCCAATCGCGCAAGGCCTTCTTCGGCCAATACGTGTTTCGGGAAATCCTTCGCGTTGATCGTCAGGATCGCATCACACGACCCCGCAATCGCGGAGGCCAACACGTGAATGTCGTTCTCGTCCGAGAGCCACAGCCGTTGTTCGACATGGGGTGCGACAGGGACAATCGCTTTTGGGAACCGTACGGACAAAAGGGCAATCTCGCCCCGCGCAACAGCCTCTGCCCCATCGCCGAGCTTTGGCGTTGCTCGCGCCCATTCTTCGAGGATGCGATCCGACCAGCGGGGTTCAAAAAGACCCTGCGCCGCGACGCCCAGCACCACTTCCCGCATGACCGTGGGAAACAGAACGCAGGCGTCGATCAGAACTCTCACAGGCGGAAAAAGACGGACTTCAGATATCCGCTCTCTGCCAGTTGCGGCATCATCGGGTGGTCCGCCCCAGCATAGCCTGTGTGGATGATCTGAGCAGAGCGCCCTGCCCGACCGATCCCACGTGCCGAGGCATTGCGGAATTTCGACAGGTCCGCCGCGTGCGAACAGGAACACAGCGCGAGGTATCCGCCTTCGCGCACAAGCGGCGCAGCAAGACGCGCCACACGTTCATAGGCCCGCAAGCCAGCCTCAAGCGATTGTTTCGACGGGGCAAAGGCAGGTGGGTCACAGACGACCACGTCAAAGGTTTCGCCCTCTTCGGCCAAGGCCGCTAGCACATCGAACGCATCGCCCTTGCGGGTTGCGAATTTCGACGAGACGCCCATCGCCTCTGCACCCTGTTCAGCAAGTGCCAGCGCAGGTGCCGATCCATCGACCGCAAGCGCGCTCTCTGCCCCGCCGGCCAGCGCGGCGAGCGAGAACCCACCCACATGCGAAAACACGTCGAGCACTTTAGCGCCTTTGCAGAGCCCCGCATTGAACGCATGGTTCGGGCGTTGGTCGTAGAACAGGCCCGTTTTCTGCCCGCCCATGACATCCGCCATATAGATCGCACCGTTCATCGGCACGGGGATCGGCGCTGCTGGGGCATCGCCCGCAACGACTTTCATTTCCTCAGGCAAACCTTCGAGGCCACGCGCACGACCAGAACCGTTCATGATCACGGTTTTGATGCCAACGACCTCTTGGAGAGCCGCTGTAAATTCTGGCACCAGACGATCAGCCCAAGCGGCGTTCGGCTGCATCACTACAGTATCACCGAAACGGTCGATTACGACGCCAGGGAAGCCATCGGCCTCGGCATGGACCAAACGGTAGAAGGGTTCCGCAAAGATCCTCTCCCGATGATCGAGCGCCTTTTTCAAACGTGTCGCAATCCAAGCCTTATCAATCACCGCCGAGGTATCTCGGTCCAACATCCGCGCAATGATGCGCGAGTCAGGGTTAAACGCCACAAGTCCGAGCGGTTGCCGTTCGGCATCCTGCAGTTCGGCAATAGCGCCCGCCTCAATCGCCTTTGTACGGCGGTCGGTGACGAGGTCGTTGGAATAAACCCACGGGAAACCAAAGCGGATGGCTCTGGCGTCAGCTTTGGGCATGAGGCGCACAATAGGCAAAGAGGACGGCATGTTCATGCCGCCCTCCTACTCTGTTTCGTTTGCCTCGGAAAGGCTGTTAGTGCGTCAGAACCTGTGCAAGCGCTCCAACAAGGTAGTCCTTCACGAACATCCGCTCGGAATAGCCGCGGGCATCCATCGCCAGCACGTCATCGGGATGCGGGCTATCAAGGACGAGGCGCACATTGCGCGGACCTTCAATCACGTCGCCCGTATTGGCATTGCGCACAACGAGGACAAAGCTGATGTCATAGTCGCCTTGATAAGAATAACGGGTACGCTGAGTCAGACCGTGGAACCGTGTCAGCGTCATTTCAGCAACGACAGGCACCTGACCCCGAAGACGCTCAGCCCCATCACGAGCGGCCTCTTCGAACAGAACGCGGAGTTGTTCGTGACGCGTGCCACCAATATCCCCACGCCACACGATGTCGGCTACAGGCTTGATAGAGTTGGCCTCAGAAACGGAAAGTGTCTCAGGCACAATGATCTGAACGTTCCGCACGGTATAGCTCGGCAAAGCCTGCTCACCCACCGAAGGCAACGGCGCCTCAAGTGTTGCGTTTCGGGTCACACCGTTATCACTCACACACCCAGCAACAAAGAACACCAGTGCAGTTGCCAATACTGTTTTCAAAAGTCGCATCTTCAGTCCCTTCGGCGGCGCTGCGGCCACTCTTCTACCATTAAGGTTTGATTAACTATCCATTCGAATAGCGGCACAACTGTGGCGGGAGTGGTCTGATTTCGTGAAACTTCACTCCCATAACGACAAAGGCATTTCTGTTGCGTTGAGAGTTGTTAGCGTTAACATATTATGTTAAACGCCGCTCGAGAGAGAGACCGCAGGAGAATCCAATGTCCCTTCACCGGACGCTAGTCGAGGTAACCGACCGTATCCGCGCGCGCAGTGAAAATACGCGCCGCGCCTATCTGGACCACATGTCAGCCGCTGCTGCCCAAGGGCCGCGCCGTGCCCACCTCGCCTGCGGAAACCAAGCCCACGCCTATGCTGCAATGGGTGAAGACAAGGCCGCGCTCGTTGACGACCGCGCCCCAAACCTCGGCATTATCACGGCCTACAACGATATGCTTTCGGCGCATCAGCCGTATGAAACCTACCCCACCATGATCCGCGACATCGCCCGCAAGGTCGGCGCGACGGCGCAGGTTGCGGGCGGTGTGCCTGCGATGTGCGATGGCGTGACCCAAGGCCAAACAGGGATGGAGCTGTCGCTCTTTTCTCGAGACGTGATCGCGCTGGCTGCTGGCGTTGGCCTATCGCACAATACATTCGATGCGGCGCTCTACCTTGGTGTCTGTGATAAAATCGTTCCGGGTCTGGTGATGGCCGCAGCGACCTTTGGCTACCTTCCATCGGTCTTTATCCCCGCCGGCCCGATGACGTCCGGCCTCCCGAATGATGAAAAAGCCAAAGTCCGCCAGAAATTCGCAACCGGCGAAGTGGGTCGTGACAAACTGATGGAGGCTGAAATGGCCTCTTACCACGGTCCGGGCACCTGCACCTTCTATGGCACTGCAAACACCAACCAAATGTTGATGGAGTTCATGGGCCTCCACCTCCCCGGCTCGTCCTTTGTGAACCCGAACACACCACTACGTGATGCACTGACTGTTGCGGGCGTTGAACGTGCGGCGCAGATCACGTCACTGGGTAACGAATTCACCCCCGCCTGTGACGTGCTGGATGAACGCGCCTTTGTGAACGGTATCGTGGGTCTGATGGCAACGGGTGGATCGACGAACCTCGTTCTGCACCTGCCTGCGATGGCGCGTGCGGCCGGGATCATCCTCGACCTCGAAGATTTCGCGCAATTGTCCGAAGCGGTTCCGCTCTTGGCCAAGGTCTATCCAAACGGCCTCGCTGACGTGAACCACTTCCATGCGGCGGGCGGGCTTCAGTTCATGATTTCCGAACTGCTGAATGCGGGTCTCTTGCATGATGACGTGACCACGATCGCGGGCAAAGGGCTTGAACGCTACACCCAAGAGCCGAAACTCGCCGAAGGCCGCGTGCAATACACCGAAGGCCCGAAAGAGACGCTCAACGATAAAATCCTCCGCCCTGTGGCAGAGCCGTTCAACGCGCATGGTGGGTTGCAACAGCTGACAGGCAACCTTGGTCGCGGTGTGATCAAAGTCTCTGCCGTCGCCGAGGACCGCCAAATTATCGAAGCCCCCTGCCGAGTGTTCCATGAACAGGCAGACGTTAAAACGGCCTTCCAGAATGGCGAATTCAAAGGCGACACAGTGGTGGTTGTCCGCTTCCAAGGGCCGTCCTCTAACGGGATGCCTGAGTTGCACTCACTGACGCCAACCCTCTCGGTTCTACAAGACCGCGGGTATAAAATGGCGCTTGTCACCGATGGCCGTATGTCGGGCGCATCGGGCAAAGTGCCTGCCGCGATCCACGTATCGCCAGAGGCCGCGAACGGTGGTCCGCTCGCCTATCTGCAAGACGGCGACATTGTCCGCCTCGACGCAAAAGCCGGCACGCTTGAGGTGATCGGCGTGGACCTCTCGACCCGCACTGCCGCCAAACCGGACCTTTCGGCAAATGGCAACGGCGTTGGCCGCGAACTCTTTAACGTTTTCCGCCGCAATGTCGGCCTCGCTTCTGACGGGGCTGCGGTCGTCCTCTGACCGCGCCCATTCATTCAACAGGAATACACATATGACCCCTGAAGCTGCATCCATTGAAGCCCGCAAAATCTGCGAACTGGCCCCTGTCGTTCCCGTGCTCGTCGTAGACGACGCAAGCACCGCTGCGGATCTCGCACGCGCCCTCGTCGCGGGTGGCCTGCCCGCCCTCGAAGTGACACTACGCACCCCCTCTGCCCTCGACGTGATCCGCGAAATGGCAACCGTTCAGGGTGGTGTTGTCGGTGCAGGCACTCTCCTCACCCCGAAAGACGTCGAAGCGGCCAAAGCGGCGGGCGCGACCTTTGGCGTGTCGCCGGGTGTGACCGACGAACTGCTGGACGCCTGCGAGGCTAACGACCTGCCTCTCCTCCCTGGCACTGCGACTCCGTCGGACGTGATGAAGCTCTACGCGCGCGGCTATACCGTGATGAAGTTCTTCCCAGCCGAGGCAAATGGCGGCGCACCCGCGCTCAAGGCGATTGGCGCACCGATCCCGCAGGTCAAATTCTGCCCCACAGGCGGTATCAGCATGAAGAACGTCAACGACTACCTGTCGCTGTCCAACGTGCTGTGCTGCGGAGGGTCGTGGGTTGCGCCCACGAACCTCGTCAAAGCTGGCGATTGGGCTGGGATCGAGGCATTGGCCAAAGAGGCCGCCGCTCTCGCCCGTTGATCTTTACTGGGTAATGACCCGTGCAGACCGTCCGCCGCGCCGCGCCGGGCGGTCTGTTTTTTCCAGAGCCGCCTTGAGCGTCACCGTCATCGGGTGATCCGCCGGCTCGTCGGCGTGCCGTTCTAGCAACTGACGCACGAAATCATCGGTGTCCTCTTCGACAGGCACCTTAAGAACCCAGCCAAGGAAAATCGTCCGGCAATCGTCGGCACCAATGCCGTCGATGTTATAGGACTCGCGAATAACGCCTACAGGGTCGAGTTTGTCTTTTGACATGGTCCATTTAATCCAACAAACGGGTGATAACCGCATCCGCCTCTGCCGCGGCTGCCTCCATCGTCTGAAGTAAGCTGTCGGTGTCCGCACATCCGGTCTCCCGCAAGATAAAGCGCCGACCGCCTTCGCCAAGGTCTTCGGGGTGTAAAACACCCCCCGTGAGAAGTCGGGCTGCTGCCTGCAGTTGCCAAAATAGCGCGGCAGAGCGTGTCAGGGCCGCTTCATCCGCGGCATCCAGCCATCCAGAGGCGACACCAGCCGCAATCTGTTCAGGCACGGTGCGGGCTGCACTCCCCGCCCGCAAAGCCGCTGTCTGGGCGCATAGCTCCACGTCCTGCAACCGTCCCGCACCGATTTTCGCGTCCCAATCGCCTTGGGGGGCTTTGGCTTCGGCGATACGTCGACGCATATCTGCGACATCCTTGAGAACCGCCTCGCCCGTCGATTTTTCGTTGAGCACCGCGAGGCGGAGTGCTTCGACTTCTGCGCCCAATTCCATGTTCCCCGCTACAGGCCGCGCCCGCGTCAGCGCGAGGTGTTCCCATGTCCACGCCTCTGTTCGCTGATAGTTATCGAACGACAGGATCGAGGTCGCCACTGGCCCCTGCCGCCCAGACGGACGGAGCCGCATATCTACCTCGTAGAGCCGCCCGTCTGTCATCGGCGCGGTCACAGCGGTCAACAGGGCTTGGGTCAAGCGGGCGTAATAGGGGCGCGTTGCCAACGGACGCCGCCCGTCGGACATTTCCACACCCTGATCATCGTAGATCATTATCAGGTCGAGGTCGGACCCCGCATTCAGCCGCGCAGCCCCGAGCGATCCCATGCCAAGGATCACCGCGCCCCGACCCGGAGGCGTGCCATGTTTCGCGCTAAACTCTGCGACGACCAGCGGCCAAAGTCCCGCAATTACGGCCTCGGCTAATTCCGCATACTGGCGACCGCTTTCTTGGGCATCGATCAAACCACGCAGGTGATGCACGCCAACGCGGAAGTGCCATTCCTTCATGAACCGCCGCGCCATATTCAACTGCGCCTCATAATCGGGCGCCTCTGACATAGCGCGTTCCAGTAATCGCGATAGCTCTGCTACCCCAGGCCATGGGGCAAAGAACGACCCCCCGATTACCATGTCGAAAACGTCCGAATTGCGCGACAGATATTGCGCCAGCGCAGGGGCCGTCGAACAAATATCCACGATCAGCTGCGTCAGCTGCGGGTTCGCATCAAATAGCGAAAACAGTTGAACGCCCGCAGGCAATCCACGCAAGAACCCATCGAACTGCAACAGGGCCTCTTCGGGCTTTGCCGCTTCTTTCAACCGTCCGAAAATCTCTGGCTTGAGACGTTTGAAAATCTCGACCGCGCGTTCAGAACGAAACGCGGGATAGCCGCGCCACTGGACTTCCATATCTGCGCCGAAGTCATCCTCGGGCTTTGCCGCCTGACCGGGGGCAAAGAACCCTTCGGTCAGTGTATGCACCTCTTCGCAACGGTCGGTCAATTCGGCCCGTAGGTCCGCAACGTCGCGATCCATAAAGGCCGCGAGCCGTGCCCAACCCTCTGCCGAATTTGGCAAAGCATGGGTCTGCTGGTCGTTGATCATCTGAACACGGTGTTCGACCTCGCGGTGGAAACGATAATGATCATATAGCGTTACCGCATCCTGTTCAGGCACCCACCCCGCAGCCGCGAGCCGTTCCAACCCGCGACGCGTTTCGCGCACCCGCAATTTCGGATCACGCCCGCCCGCGATCAACTGACGGGTTTGAGTAAAGAACTCAATCTCTCTGATCCCACCGCGACCCAGTTTAATATTATGCCCATCAAGGTTTAGCGCCCCATGCAGTCCCTTATGGTCACGGATTTTCAGACGCATATCGTGGGCGTCCTGAATCGCCGCGAAATCGAGGTGCTTGCGCCATACAAACGGGCGCAGCGTCTCTAGGAACTTCGCGCCGCCTTCTAGGTCGCCTGCCGCCGGACGGGCCTTGATATACGCCGCGCGTTCCCACGTCCGACCGACCGATTCATAGTAATGCTCTGCCGCGATCATTGGGATACAGACGGGCGTCACGCTGGCATCAGGGCGCAAACGTAAATCGGTGCGGAACACGTAACCTTCGGCAGTGTTATCCGACAAAAGCGTGGTCATTTTGCGGGTCACACGAATAAAGGCTGCGCGTGCATCATGGTAATTGGTGTCATCGAACCGCTCTTCGTCAAAGAGCATGATAAGGTCGATGTCAGAGGAATAATTCAGCTCCCCCGCACCGCCCTTGCCCATCGCCAAAGCGACCATACCACCCGCCGTTTCGGCGGCCTCTTCAGTCAAACCTGAAATTTTCCCACGCCCGATCTCATGCGCCACGAGGGTCTTTAGACACACATCGACAGAGGCATCCGCGAAATCAGAGAGTGCTTGGGTCACGGTCTCCAGCGGCCAGACCCCACCCAAATCCGCCAAACCCGTCAGCAGCGCCACGCGACGTTTTGCACGACGCAAACCAGAGGACAATTGATCCACCGAAAGCGCGGCAACCTCGGCCAAAACACCCTTGAACGCCGCCTCTGGATCGTCAAAGGCTGGGATAATCCAATCCGCCTCTTTTTTCATTAGGTCCAGCAAATAAGGGCTACAGCCTCCTGCCCCCTTAATCAGCGGGACCAAACCCACAGGGGCCGCGGGCAGATAGCCAAAGGCATCCTCTGCGCGGTCAGAATCAAAAGGACGAGGAAAACGGGTCATTCGGGATTCGAAGGTCATGGAAACACTCTCATAGGCCATTGAATTTTCGTCAATTCCCCATTCAACTGCTTTGATCAGACGCAAAGCGGAGCAAGCGATGAGTAAGAGCCTGAAACGTGTGACCAAAGCGCTCCTTGACGCAGGTCTCGACATCACGCCTGTCGAATTGGGCGAAGCCCGCACCGCCGCCCAAGCCGCAGAAGCCGCAGGTTGCACCATCGACCAAATCGCAAAGTCGATCATCTTTCAGGGCGAAACCTCTGGCGAGGCAATCCTGTTCCTCACCGCCGGCGGAAACCAAGTCTGCACAGATAAGGCCACAGCTCTCGCGGGTGAACCCTTGGGCCGCGCGGATGCAAACCTCGTTCGGGCGCAAACAGGTTTTGCCATTGGCGGCGTCTCCCCTGTCGGACATCTAAACCCGATACGCGCGTTTTTTGATCCCCGTTTGTCCGAATTCACCGAAATCTGGGCCGCAGCAGGCACCCCGCGCCACATTTTCCCCATAGCACCCGCCGATCTTTTGCGGATCACAGGCGCAAATTCTGCCGATTTTACGAAATAATTTCTAAACGGGATCAATCTGTTAATAGCACAACCAGAAATAAATGTGAAAATCTTTAACATAGACCCTTGAAGGTGGGGTTGCTCATTCCGATATCGGTGATGTGAAACAGATTAACATCACCCCAAAACGGAGCCCTTCAATGTCTGATACCTTTACGACCCCTCACCCGACCGCACCGAACGGTAGCTGGTTCTCGCGGGCCGAAACTTGGCTCGACGAACGCGGCAAAGGCGCTTGGATCGCAGCAATGGTCCTTGGCTTTATCTTTTTCTGGCCGGTTGGCCTCGCCCTTCTTGCATATATGATCTGGAGCAAACGCATGTTCAGTGGAAAATGTTCTAACCGCCGCAAGGCACATTCGCCCTTTGGCACACACGCAGCCTACCGGAGTTCCGGCAACACGGCCTTCGACGCCTACAAAACCGAAACCCTGCGCCGCCTGGAACAAGAACAACAGGATTTTGAGGCCTTCCTTGAACGTCTGCGCGAAGCCAAAGACAAATCGGAATTCGATCAATTCATGGATGACCGTGCGCGTGCCGCTCGTGCGCCCAAAGAAGAAGACGAAACCGTCTAAACCCTTTACCCTCGGGTGGCCGCTCCCCTCGGCCACCCACCCTCTGACCATGAAAGCGAACCAATGACCTACGGCCTTCCTGATCCTCAGATGCGCGCCGATTTCTACGACGGTGTAACCGCCAAGCGTGCGATTGCTTGGGTGATCGACACGGCACTGATCCTCGGCACGGCAATTGTTCTGATCCCCTTTACGGCCTTCACAGCCCTGTTCTTTTTCCCTGTGTTTTTGTTTGTGGTGGGGTTCATCTATCGCTGGTCTACCCTGTCAGGCGCGGGCGCCACATGGGGGATGCGGATGATGGGCGTCGAACTGCGTGACCCCGACGGCCACCGCTTGGACAGTGGCACTGCGTTTTGGCACACCGTCGGCTATACTGTCTCGATCGCAATCTTTCCGCTTCAGCTCGTATCGGTGCTGATGATGCTCTTGTCCGAACGCAACCAAGGGCTGACGGATCACATTCTTGGCACAGCCGCTATAAACAGAATGCTTTAGTCGTCGTAGAGACTTGGACAAACAGCGCGAGGTTGCTAACCTCGCGCAAATTCATCGTGATCCGAGTATATGCGCCACACGCTTCCGATAGCGCCCCAGTTTTATGTGACGGCCCCCCAACCCTGTCCGTATCTCGACGGACGGATGGAGCGGAAGTTGTTCACTGCACTTCAGGGCGAAGGCGCCACAAAACTAAACGATGCCCTTTCAAAACAGGGCTTCCGTCGGTCGCAAAACGTGCTCTACCGACCATCCTGTTCGGACTGCTCGGCCTGTATGTCCGCCCGTATTCGGGTGGCAGATTTCGCCCCATCCAAAAGCCAACGCCGCGTGACAAAGCGTAACCGCGCCCTGTCTCGCCGTGCGACCAGCCCTTGGGCGACCGAAGAACAATTCGATCTGTTCCGCACCTACCTCGACAGTCGCCACGCAGCGGGTGGCATGGCGGACATGGACCTCTTTGAATTTGCTGCCATGGTCGAGGAAACCCCGATCCGTACGCGGCTCATCGAATATACCGATACCACAGAAGACGACCGCGCGCTGCGGGCCGTCTGCCTGACCGACATCCTCGATGACGGCCTGAGCATGGTATATTCGTTCTTTGACCCAGAATTAGAGCGTCAATCGCTCGGCACCTATCTCGTGCTTGACCATGTTGAGATCGCCCGCGAAATGGGTCTGCCCTATGTCTATTTGGGCTATTGGGTGCCTGGCAGCCCTAAGATGGGGTATAAGGCCAACTATGCCGCGCTCGAGATTTTCCATCAGGGCAACTGGCAGGACATCGGCGATCCCAATGATTACGAAGCGACGACCCATCCGCTCTCGGTCGATCCGATTGCGGAACAAGTGTCGCGCATCCAACTGCCTGATAGCAAAACGGTGCGCTAATCGCGCACCGTTCTTATGTGTCGCTCGTGGCCTAAATTAACCGACCGCAATCGGCTCTAGAATATCCCCGAACAAGAAGTCGGACGCGGACAGGTCATCCGCGTTCATGTTTTCCATACGGATCATCAGGTCGCCATATTCAATGATAGCGGCGCTTTCGTCTTGGGACAGCATGAGGTCATCAAATGATCCACCAAGGATCTGCACTTTATCCTCACCAATGGTAAAGTCGCCAATCACGTCCGATCCGTCGCCATCCGCAAAGTCAAAAATATCCTTGCCCGCATCACCAAACAGCGCGTCGTCGTCGATGCCACCTTGGATAAAGTCATCACCAACCCCGCCGTGGATCGTATCGCTGTCGTCGCCACCGTAGATGGTATCGTTGCCGCCGCCGCCATAGATATCGTCGTCATCGTTGTCGGGGGCCAGATCAGGTGTTTCGCCTGTATCAGCGATGTCGAGGATTTGCACTTCATCAGGGCCTTGGCCGCCATAGATCACGTCATCGCCCGAGCCGCCGTCGATATAGTCGGACCCTTCACCACCGATGATCATGTCCTGACCAAAGTTGCCATAGAGCGAGTCGTTGTCGAACCCACCGTCGATGGTATCGTCGCCCTTGCCGCCCCAGACTTGGTCCGCGTCATCGCCTGTGATGATGGTGTCCGCACCGTTGCCGCCCCAGACTTGATCCATATCATCGCTCGGATCAGTGTCCGCGGTGAATACGCCCTCATAGGCCATATCCGGTGTCCCGCTCACAGTGCCAAGCGCTATATCGGCCACCACAACCTCGGTCGCAACGTTGCCTGACGTGTCGATCACGTCATTGCCCGCACCACCCGTCACAACATCACTGCCATTGCCACCGTTGATAGTGTCATCATCTGCGCCGCCGTGCAGTTTATCGTCGCCATCCCCGCCATAGATCATGTCATCGCCCGAATTACCGAGGACCACATCATCACCGGCATCGCCGTAGAGCACATCATTGCCCAAAGCACCCCAAATGCTGTCGTCGCCCGTACCGCCGCTGACCGTATCGTCGCCGCGACCACCATAGAGCGCATCATCGCCAAGGTTGCCATTGATCGTATCATTGCCAGCACCGCCGGAAACATTGTCTGCGCCCGCACCACCCCGCATGATATCGTTGCCAGCGCCGCCTTTGAGCAGATCACCACCTTCGCCGCCAAAGACCTTGTCGTCACCGAACCCGCCGTAGATCGTGTCCTGACCGTTGTTGCCGTTCAGCTCGTCATTGCCGCCTTGGCCGTAGATCGTATCATTCCCGACACCGCCGGACACGAAATCATCGCCCGTGCCACCGCGCACGATGTCAGCACCCGCACCCGCGTCGATCACATCGTTTCCGTTAAAACCGCGAATGTCGTCATTGCCGCCGTAACCGTTGATCTGATCCGCAACCGCGCCACCCGTGATCGTTTCACCGTCATCGGTGCCGTCCAAAACAGCGAGATCTGCATCGACGTTGACACTAAAGTCTTCAATCGGCGTAACGGCGATATCCGTTAGGTCTTCGCCATCGACGGTCAGTTCCAGCTTTACCAAACCATCGGTCGAGTCATATTCCAGTGTCACAACGCCTGTGTCAGAATAGACATAGAGCGTATCACCGGTTTGCGTCGGCCCAATGCCGACGATCTCTTGGGTGCCTTGCGGGATGACGTTGTCATCAGCGTCGACCAGCGCCACGAACAAATCTGTCGCCCCATCGGTCGCAAGTGACGGTTCTTCCCAGATAAAAACGCTCGTCCCGGCCGCGTTTCCAATATCAACCGCTGGGACCAAATAGGTCACACCAACTGCGGTCACCGCCTGACGTGCAGCAATAAGATCATTGATCAAAGTCATTTGAAAATCCCCCACGATTAAACAACCATAGGGACCATGCCTCAATCTCGACACAATCGTAAAGAAATTCCTAACGCGGTGACTCTGCCACCCTCACAAATACTGTGAATAACTCTGATTGGCCTGATTTCAGAAACAATCGCGCCGAAAGCCCCGCTTTTTAACGTCCCGTTAACCAGTTCACAGCCCCAAGCGGCCCCTTATCGATTCGACCCCACCCCGACAAATTGAAAGAAAGTTGCGAAAAATGTGCCCCTGACGACATTTTCTCTATCAGACAGGTTGACCTCGCTTTTCGGGCGTGCATAAGGTTCGCGCACGCAATCGAAAGGCCCGAGGGATGAAAAACCTTCTAGTAGTGGTGGGAAAATGGCGCATGGGCCGGTAACGGTTTTACCATAACGGTTCCCCATGCGCCCCCGAAAATCTCGGGGGCTTTTTTGTATGAAAACGACGTTAAGAATAACGACGACGCAGGATAAGGAAGAACGAAATGTCTCGTCAGATGACCGGCGCTAAAATGGTTGTTCAAGCTCTGAAAGATCAGGGTGTGGACACGATATTCGGTTACCCCGGCGGCGCCGTGCTACCGATCTATGACGAAATTTTCCAACAGAGCGAGATCACCCACGTTCTGGTCCGTCACGAACAAGCTGCGATCCACGCGGCCGAAGGGTATGCACGTTCGACTGGTAAGGTTGGCGTTGCCCTCGTGACATCTGGTCCAGGTGCGACCAACGCTGTAACGGGTCTGACCGACGCGCTGATGGACTCGATCCCAATCGTTGTTTTCTCGGGTCAGGTTCCGACCTTTATGATCGGCTCGGACGCGTTCCAAGAGGCTGACACCGTTGGCATCACCCGCCCCTGCACTAAGCACAACTGGCTTGTCAAAGACACTGCTCAGCTGTCGGGTACAATCCACGAAGCATTCCACATCGCGTCGTCGGGCCGTCCGGGTCCGGTTCTGATCGACATCCCCAAAGATGTTCAGTTCGCGACCGCCGAATATTCCGAAAAAACAAAGCGTAAATCGCACTACCAGCCGCAAGTTAAGGGCTCTATCGAGGGCATCAATGACCTCGTGAAACTGATGGAGAAATCCAAACGCCCGATCTTCTACACCGGTGGCGGCGTGATTAACTCTGGCCCAGCGGCATCCCAACTGCTGCGCGAACTGGTCGAAGCAACTGGCTTCCCGATCACCTCGACCCTGATGGGTCTGGGCGCTTATCCAGCTTCGGGCGACAAATGGCTTGGTATGCTGGGCATGCACGGCCTCTATGAAGCGAACATGGCGATGCACGACTGTGATCTGATGATCAACATTGGCGCGCGTTTCGACGACCGTATTACAGGCCGCGTCGATGCCTTCTCGCCGAAGTCGAAAAAGGTGCACATCGACATCGATCCGTCCTCGATCAACAAGGTCATCCACGTTGACCTCGGCATCATTGGCGATGTTGCGCATGTCCTCGAAGACATCTTGAAGGTCTGGAAATCCCGTGGCCGCGTGACCGAAAAAGAAGGTCTGGCGAAATGGTGGACCCAGATCAACGAGTGGCGCAAAATCGACTGCCTCGCCTACACGGGCTCTGAAAAGACGATCAAACCGCAATACGCGCTGCAACGTCTCGAAGAACTGACCAAAGGGATGGACCGCTACATCACGACCGAAGTTGGCCAGCACCAGATGTGGGCTGCGCAGTTCCTCGGCTTTGAGGATCCGAACCGTTGGATGACCTCGGGCGGTCTGGGCACCATGGGCTACGGCTTCCCTGCGTCGATCGGCGTTCAGATGGCGCACCGCGATGCTCTGGTTATCAACGTCGCAGGCGAAGCCTCGTGGCTGATGAACATGCAAGAAATGGGCACCGCGATGCAGTATCGCCTGCCTGTAAAACAGTTCATCCTCAACAACGAACGCCTCGGCATGGTCCGTCAGTGGCAAGAACTGCTGCACGGCGAACGCTATTCGTCGTCGTGGTCTGAATCCCTGCCCGACTTCGTAAAACTGGCCGAAGCCTTTGGCGCCAAAGGTATCATCTGCAAAGACCCCGCCGACCTCGATGACGCGATCATGGAGATGATCAAACACGACGGTCCGGTGATCTTTGACTGCCTTGTTGAGAAACACGAGAACTGCTTCCCGATGATCCCATCGGGCAAACCGCACAACGAAATGCTGCTCGCAGCAGATGCTGCGGCCTTCGCCAGCGGCGCAACCCTAGTTTAAGGAGGACTGAAGATGTCTGCACTACGGATCAAAAAAGGCTCCTCCTCTCACTCGGCTTATGACCTACGCTCGACCTATGGCGACACCGTTGAACGCCATACGCTCGCAGTCACTGTGATGAACGAGCCGGGCGTCCTCGCCCGTGTGATCGGCCTGTTTTCGGGTCGCGGTTATAATATAGAAAGCCTCACCGTGGCCGAAGTGGACCACGAAGGTCACAAGTCGCGCATCACAATCGTCACCTCTGGCACCCCACAAGTGATCGTTCAGATCAAAGCCCAACTGGGCCGTATCGTTCCTGTGCTCGAGGTCCACGACCTCACCGCCGAAGGACCGAGCGTTGAGCGTGAACTGGGCCTCTTTAAGGTCGCAGGCAAAGGCGAACAGCGTGTTGAGGCGCTCCGCCTTGCCGATATCTTCCGCGCCAACGTGGTCGACACCACACTACAAAGCTTCGTGTTCGAACTCACCGGTACGCCCGAGAAAATCGACGCTTTTGCCGACCTCATGCGCCCCTTGGGGCTGGTCGAAGTGGCCCGCACGGGCGTTGCTGCCCTGTCGCGCGGCGATCACTAGTACCTGAACGGGCGGGATCACATCCCGCCCGTTCTTTATTAGCAATGACGCTGGGGGACTACCCCCGCCCCTGCCTTTCCGCTTGAACCTGCGGCAATCCACCTGCACTGTGCCCGCGATACGCGAACTAGAGGCAGGCATGGCACCCCGTAAAATCATCATCGACACCGATCCCGGCCAAGACGACGCAGTCGCCATACTTTTGGCCCTTGGCAGCCCTGATGACATCGACCTTCTCGGCATAACCGCCGTTGCGGGTAACGTGCCCCTTCCTCTGACCCAAAAAAACGCGCGGATCGTCTGCGAACTCGCAGGTCGCCCCGACGTTAAGGTCTTTGCGGGTTGCGATGCACCGATGAAACGCAAGCTCGTCACCGCAGAACATGTGCACGGCAAAACGGGCCTAGATGGTCCGCAATTACCCGACCCGAAAATGCCGCTCCAAGACCAGCACGCCGTTGATTTTATTATCGAAACACTGCGAAATGAGCCCTCAGGCACGGTAACGCTCTGCCCTATCGGGCCGCTGACAAATATCGCAACCGCCTTTGAACGCGCACCCGATATTATCCCGCGCGTGCAGGAAATCGTTCTTATGGGTGGCGCCTATTTTGAGGTGGGCAACATCACGCCCGCAGCAGAGTTCAACATCTACGTTGACCCCGAAGCCGCTCAGATTGTGTTTCAATCGGGTGTACCACTCGTCGTCATGCCCCTAGATGTGACGCACAAGGCGCTGACCACGAAATCCCGCATTGATGCCTTCCGCAATATGGGCACACATGTGGGCACAATGGTCGCGGAATGGACCGACTTCTTTGAACGCTTCGATATGGAGAAATACGGCTCCGAAGGTGCCCCTCTCCATGACCCCTGCACCATCGCTTATCTGATTGATCCACATCTGTTTTCTGGCCGCTATATCAACGTAGAGATTGAAACCCAGTCAGAATTGACGCTCGGAATGACCGTGGCGGATTGGTGGCGTGTAACAGGTCGAAAACCCAATGCGCTGTTTATCGGTGATCTTCATGCCGAAGGCTTCTACCGTCTGCTGACAGATCGGATTTCTCGCCTATGACCACGTCTATAACGCTCGCGGGTCCCGACGCGCTCGATCGTGTGCTGTCGCTCGTTGAACGCAACCACAGCGAAATCGGTATCCCATCTGACGACGAAGGCCGCCGTCGCGCGATTACTCCACTGTTGAACGGCTCGCCGCATGGTGCGATCTGGCTCATTGGCCCGCAACGTGCCCCGTTGGGCTATGTGCTCGTCACCTTTGGCTGGTCTATCGCGCTTGGCGGGATGGAAGGTTGGGTCGATGAAACCTTTATCCGGCCTTCGGTTCGTCGCCGCGGCATCGGCACGGAGGTTCTCCATTCCGTTGCTGTCGCCTTGGGTCAAGGCGGGGTCAAGGCCCTCCATGCCCGCCTTCCGGTCCCTGATCCCTCACTGATTGCCTTTTGCGAACGGGTCGGCTTCCGCCAGCGCGACGGGCTGTTGGTGCTAACCGACACGCTATGAACTGGTTATCGCAGCCCCGCGCACCATATAGAACCTATGCAGCTTTTCGCCTTTGATAACAGCTACGCACGGCTCCCCGCGCAGCTCTACACCCGCCAGACCGCGACACCTGTGCGTTCGCCACAGTTCTTTGCCCTGAACGACGCGCTTGCTCGCGACCTCGGTGCGGACCCGGACGCCCTGCGTGCCAACGTCGATGTCTTTGCGGGCAACGCGGTGCCCGCAGGCGCCGAACCCATCGCCCAAGCCTACGGCGGCCATCAGTTTGGCCAATGGAACCCGGGCCTTGGCGACGGTCGAGCGCTCCTCTTGGGCGAAGTTATAAGTGACAAAGGTCGATTTGATCTCCAACTCAAAGGATCAGGCCGCAGCCCCTATTCCCGCGCTGGCGACGGTCGCGCGGGCCTCGGCCCCGTAATCCGCGAATATCTGGTGTCAGAGGCGATGTGTGCGCTCGGCGTTCCAACCACCCGCGCTCTGGCCGCTGTGACTACCGGCGAACAAATCCTCCGTGAAGGCCCCGTCCCCGGTGCAATCCTCACCCGCGTCGCTTCTAGCCACATCCGCGTCGGCACCTTCCAACTGCAAGCGTTTCGCGGCGACGAACAGGCGTTGCGGGCGCTCTACGATCACACCCTCGCCCGCCATTTCCCCAATGCCGAAACCGTCGAAGATGTCGTCACCCAAATGATGGACCGTCAGGCGGACCTTATCGCCCGCTGGTCCGCGCTCGGCTTTATCCATGGGGTGATGAACACCGACAATATGACCGTTTCTGGTGAAGCCATCGACTATGGTCCCTGCACTTTTATGGACGCCTATCACCCCGCCACAGTGCTCTCCTCCATCGACCGCATGGGGCGATATGCCTATGCAAACCAGCCGCATATCGCGATCTGGAACATCGCCCAATTCGCATCAAGCCTCGTGCCCATGGCCCCCGATCAAGACGCCACCGTTGATCGCCTGAACGCTATGATGGGTGACTTCGTGGGCCTCTACCGCAGTGCGTGGATACGCCATTTCGCCCCGAAACTTGGCCTTCCTCCATCGGATCAGGCCGAATCCCTCGCCCAACGGTTTCTCAAGATGATGGAGGATATCGGCGCGGACTTTACGCTGACCTTCGTCAATCTTGATCAGCCGCTCGACCATCAGGACTATGCCGATTGGCGCGCCGATTGGCAGGCCGCAAAACCCGACCTCGCCCTCGCCGCAAAAACGAACCCGCAGGTCATCCCCCGCCTCCATCGGATAGAAGAGGTCATCCGCGAGGCCATTGACGGAAACCGTGCGCCGTTTGACGCGATGCTCTCTGCCGTCACCGCACCATTCACTGTAAATCCCGATTTTGCTCGGGCACCTGAACCGCACGAACGCGTAATGGCCACCTTCTGCGGCACCTAAGGCTCCTTTGTGCTCCAAATATCCCGGGGGTCTGGGGGCAGCGCCCCCAGCGCGTCAAATCGAAACCGCCGCCAGCAACCGTTCCCGCGCAAGGTGCTCTTTCCCCTCGTTCAGCACGACATCGCCACGGTTGAGCGCATAAAACTCATCTGCGAGGTTAAAGGCGAAATCGAAATACTGTTCGACCAGTACCACCGCGATCTCCCCCTCATCTCGTAACTGTGCGATTACGCGACCAATCTGCTGGATGATATTGGGCTGAATGCCTTCGGTTGGCTCGTCCAAAAGCAACACGCGGGGCCGTGTGATCAGTGCGCGCGCGATCGCCAATTGTTGCTGCTGCCCGCCAGAGAGGTCACCGCCACGGCGATGCAGGAACTCTTTGAGAATTGGGAAGAGCTGGAAAATCTTATCGGGCACGCCGCGTTCAAACCGATCAAGGCAGGCAAACCCGCTTTCCAGATTTTCCTGCACGGTCATCAGGGGAAACACTTCGCGGCCTTGGGGGACGTAGGCGATCCCTGCCCGAGCAGCACCGAATGCGGTCAGGTGCGGTAGGTCCTTTCCGTCTAACCGAATAGCCCCTTTGTCATAGGGATGACGCCCCGCAATCGCCTTGAGAAGCGATGTCTTACCAACGCCATTGGTGCCCATGACCGCTGTTACCTGCCCCGGCTTTGCGGTCATCGTGATGCCGTTCAGAATCTGGCTTTGCCCGTATTTCAATGTGAGATTTTCAATTTCGAGCATCTTAGCGTCCCAGATAAACTTCGATCACGTCAGGGTTTTGGGTCACGTGATCGAGCGACCCTTCGGCCAGAACCGATCCTTCGTGGAGCACGGTAACCTTGCAATTCAATCGGCGGACAAACTCCATATCGTGTTCGACCACCACAACGGCACGGGTCTTCGCCGCCCGAACAAGAAGATCCGTCGTTTGTTCCCTTTCCGCAGGCGTCATCCCCGCAGCAGGTTCATCGACCAAGAGCAAACGCGGGTCTTGGGCTAATAGCATGCCAATTTCCAACCATTGCTTTTGACCGTGGGACAGTTCGCCTGCCACGCGAGTTAGCTGATCACTTAGCCCGATTTCGGCAGCGAGCGCTTCGATCCGCGCAGCCCCATCTGCCGTCTTGCGATAGAACAACACATCAAACGGTCCACGTTTGTTTTTCAACGCCATCGCGAGGTTTTCGCGCACGGTCTGTGCCTCAAACACCGTAGGCTTTTGGAACTTACGACCGATGCCTGCACGGGCGATCTGGCTTTCGCTCATCCCCAAAAGGCTGATGGATTTTTCGCCCCAAATGACCTTGCCCTCGTCAGGTTTGGTCTTGCCCGTGATGATGTCCATAAAGGTCGTTTTACCCGCCCCATTCGGCCCGATCACCGCCCGCAACTCTGGCTCTGCAATCGCGATAGAGAGGTTATTGATCGCGCGAAATCCGTCAAAGGTGACCGAAACGCCTGAAACTTCGAGGAGACGTTTGTTCATTCCGGTTTTCCTTCTTCTGCGCGCCATGCCCCCTCGGACGGGCCATAGTCAGAGTTGCGTTTGACCGCGACGAAATCGAACAGACCGCCGATACCCTGCGGGAAGAACAACGTGACTGCGACAAAGGACAGGCCCAGCAGAACGAGCCACCAGTCGGTCCAGACGATTTTGTAGAAACCGAGGTTGATCGCTGGCGCGCTGCCGCCTGTGAACCACGATGACAAGAGCGAGACGAGCGTTGCGCCGATCACAGCACCATAGAGCCGTCCGCGCCCACCAATCGCCACCCAAACCGCAAGGTAGATGGAGGCAATCGGTGCGATCTCGGCAGGGTTAATGATGCCTGCCTGCGGATAATAGAGAGCACCCGCAATACCCGCCACCATCGCTGTGATCGTAAAGACAAATAGTTTATACGATTCAACGTGATACCCAAGAAACCTCACACGCGCCTCATCATCCCGAATAGCCCGAATGACACTACCCATTTTGCCCGATGTAACAAAGGCAAAGAGGACATAGCCGAGGCCGAGCGCGACGGCAGAAGCCCAGAAGAACCAGATCGAAACATCGTCTTGGGATGCGGAGACACCGGGGATGTTCTGCAGACCGGATAGGCCGTTATTCCCCCGCAAACCGCTGTCGTTCTGGAACAGATAGAGTGACAGCGCGAGGGTCATCGCTTGGGTCAGGATCGAAAGATAAACCCCAGTGACGCGGCTACGGAAGGCCAGCCAGCCAAAGACCAGCGCGAGCAATCCGGGAACGATGAGGATCGCCAAAAGCTGGAGCGGCAGCGAATGAGCAAAGCTCCAGATCAGGGGAAAATCGCTACTGCCAACAACGCCGAAAATCTGAGTTCCAATAGCGTCAGAGAGCTCTTGCGCAGTTGCGGGCAACGGCTGGTTCGCAAGCGACCCCGCGACGATTTCTTCGGTGCGGGCATACATGAGCCACATGCCAATCGCGTAGCCACCGATCCCAAAGAACGCAAAATGGCCGAGGCTTAGGATGCCACAATAGCCCCAGACCACATCCATGGCGATTGCGATCAAACACAAGCAGAGCGTTTTGCCCAGTGTTTTGACGAAGGAGGTCGAGATCAACCCATAGCCCGTTGCCTCTGCCATCACAGTCACCGCGAGGGTGAAGAGTGATAGGACCAAGAGGAACACAAGGACCGAACGGTTCGTTGCAAGGAATGATTTTGTCATGACTCAGTTCCCTGCCGCACGGCCCTTGAGGGCGACGATGCCTTTGGGGCGGAATTGGATAAAGATGATGATAAAGAGGATCATGTATGTCTGCGCCGCGAGCGTGTTCGACGGGTTGAAGAACTCGATCCCTTTTTGCAGGAAGCCAATCAACGATGCTCCCGCTAGCGTGCCCCAGACATTACCCACGCCGCCTACCACGACGGTCATGAAGCTCTGCACGATGTAATCGGCACCCATCTCGGACGTGACTTTGGCATAGAGGCCGATGGCAACGCCTGCGATCCCCGCAATCCCAGAGCCAAGCCCGAAGGTCAGCATATTGATGCGATCAGGGTTGATGCCCATCGAAGCCGCCATCCCTGGGTTCTGGGTCACTGCGCGGACCTCAAGCCCCAGACGGGTCTTTTTCAAGATGAACAAGATCAGGCAGAGGAACATCACGGCGAGCACAAAGATCGCGATGCGGATGTAGCTGATCGCCACCACATCGTTGAACACCAGCGCGCCATCCAACCATGACGGCGAGGTCAGCGGGCGAGCCTGCGTGCCAAAGATGTTCTTTGCGATTTGTTGCAGTGCAATTGAGATACCAAAAGTCGCGAGGAGCGTTTCCAGCGGACGTTTATAGAGGTGGCGAATGACCAACCGCTCCATCGCGACGCCAGCCGCAAAGGTGACGATAAAAGCAACGGGAAGTGCGACGATTATCGACACGGTGTAATCAGGGATCACCTGCTGGATCACATAGCCCGTGTAGGCGCCCATCATGATGAACTCGCCATGGGCCATGTTGATCACGCCCATCACGCCAAAAGTGACGGCAAGGCCAATCGCAGCGAGGAAATAGATCGACGCCAGAGAGATCGCATCGAGCGCGAGGTCAGCCGTCTGCATGGCCCCCACCTTTAGCTCGATCTGCTTGATCGCAGCGGCGGCAGCATCGGTGACAGCCTGATCCGCCTCGTCGTATTGGGTGTAGAACACATGGGCTGCAACGGCAGCTTCGCGATCCGCCATCGGCACGAAGGGGGCTGCGAGCCCCGCATCAACAAGCCCTTGATAAGCCCGAATGCGTTCATCGGGATCTGACATTGTGGCGACCGGCACACCCGCAATCTGGCCATCCACGATATTCGCGACAAGGGCGGATTTCAGGTCGTCTTCGGTCACAGTGGGCTGCGCCAGCCCAGCGGACGCTAGCTCCGCATAGGCGGTGTTCACATCGAAATCAGGGCCGACCTCGCGGATCGCTGCGATATTGGCACCTTCGGGCAATGTGGCCGCAACGCCAGTGATCGAGGTCAGTGTTTGGTTCATCCCAGCGCGAACATCGACGCTTACATCGGACGACAGCGCCTCAATCGCCGCTACGCGGTCCTCGCTTGAGGGCGCAAAACGGGCGGTGAGCATCATCAACAGCCGTTCTTTGCGGGCCTGCAAACCTGCGTCAGGCTCATCAGCTATCGACGCGGCTAGAGGCGCAAGCTGTTCGGCAGAGCCATCGCGGCTGATCGCATCCAATGCAGCAGCCCGACGATTATAATCAGGATCGAGCAATTGATATTGCACCAAGGCAGAGCCGATCACACCGCGCACACCTGCGTTGGGTTTGATCTGAGACATGACAGCTTTGGGCGCGGTGCCCACGGCTACACCCGTCGAAAGGTCAATCAAAGTGACCGGATCAGAGCCTTCGACATAGTAAAACAGGCCAGTGTCTACGTTCTGCCAGACGTTCTTTTCCTGCCACGCCTGAAGAAACGCAGGGACTTCGGGCAGATCGCTGTCGATCAACGCGGTGATCGCGTCGCCTACAGTGCGGCGAGACGGTTTGGCGATGTCATCGGAATAGGTTTGCAGGACAGATTGTAGGTCCTGAGCGGCAGCGGCAGCAGCCAAAAAGAAGATGGACACAGCCATCACAACGGCGCGAAGCATCGGCGCGTTCCTTATGGGGTAGTCTTGGGGGGAAGGTTCGGGGTGGAGGGCGCGCCCCCACCCCAAATTTCAAAACCTTAGTAGTTCGAGGTCAACTGAACGCAGGTCTGAGTTTCGGTGTTATACATACCGCATTTCAGGTCGATCCAATCGGATTCCAGAACTGCGGATTCTGGCAGGAAGTCGGTCCATGCGTCGCCAGCCACTTCGGTGGTTTGGCTGATGATGTCGAACTGGCCGTCAGCCTGAATTTCACCGATCAGAACCGGTTTGGTCAGGTGGTGGTTCGGCAGCATGACAGCGGTTCCGCCTGTGAGGTTCGTGAACTCTTGGCCCGGAAGCGCGTCGATAATCGTGTCAACATCGGTGGTGCCCGCTTCGGTGACAGCGTTTACCCACATGTTAAAGCCGATATAGTGCGCTTCCATCGGGTCGTTCGTCACGCGCGCATCGTCACCGATAAAGCCGTGCCATGCATCAATGAAAGCAGCGTTTTCAGCGGTATCCGCGGACATGAAGTAGTTCCAAGCCGCCAAGTGACCGACGAGGTTGGTGGTGTCGAGGCCCGAGAGTTCTTCTTCGCCGACGGAGAAGGCAACAACTGGGATGTCTTCGGCAGAAACGCCTTGGGCCGCGAGTTCTTTGTAGAAGCCGATGTTCGCGTCTCCGTTGATGGTCGAGATCACGCCAACCGATTTACCGTCAGCGCCCAATGCGACTACGTCGGACACGATGGTTGCCCAGTCAGAGTGACCGAACGGGGTGTAGTTCACAAAGATGTCTTCGGCTGCGATACCCTTGGACTGAAGGTAGCTTTCGAGAATGTTGTTTGTGGTGCGTGGGTAGACATAGTCGGTGCCCAACAGCGCGAACTTCTCGACACCAAGCTCTTCGAGGAAGTAGTCAACCGCAGGTATCGCCTGCTGGTTCGGAGCAGCGCCAGTGTAGAAAACGTTGCGCGAAGATTCTTCGCCTTCGTACTGAACAGGGTAGAACAGCAGGCCGTTCAGCTCTTCAAGCACAGGGAGGACCGATTTACGCGATACCGAGGTCCAGTTGCCGAAAATCACATCAACGTCGTGAACGGTCAGCAGTTCACGAGCCTTCTCCGCAAAAAGCGGCCAGTCCGACGCAGGGTCGACCACGACGGCTTCGATTTCACAGCCCAACAGACCGCCCTTTGCGTTCTGCTCTGCGATCAGCATGAGCATAGTGTCTTTGAGAGTGGTTTCAGAAATTGCCATCGTCCCAGAGAGGGAGTGCAGCACGCCAACCTTGATCGGGTCAGCACATTCGGCAAGAGCGGCGCCTGCACCTGCGATCAGAGCAGCGGAGGAAAGTGCGGGCAGCATAATTTTTTTAAACATCTAAAGTGTCCCCTGTTTGAGACCCATCAGCGGCCCGTGACCAGTGGTCAAATCGGGTCAAAACGCATATCATTAGGTCTCAGCTTTGTTGCTGATGTCGCGCGGGGTCTGTTATCTGCCAGGATTGCGTCCCCGTGCGGCGATTGTGAGCGGCTTTATTCGTCGCCCGAGGAAGAGAAGATGCTGCGCTGCGGCACATCGCAATTTCCATCAAATCGAGAAACTCAAAATTCAACACAGGTGTTCACTTTTTAATCACAAATAGGTGCTTTGGTTATTTTTTAATCAGAACAAACGTCAACAAACGGTCGATTTTACAGGCGAATGGTCCGAAAATCGTGGCTTGTCACATCTTAACTGCCTCATCTCTGCCATGATTGAAGCGTATGCTTACCATACGTCACCCTAGTGGATTTGAGTAAAGCGAGACCGCCATGCCAGCCCATCAAGTGAAAAAAGCACCGAAACAGTCCAAGCCGCCAACAGAAACAAACAGACAAACACCTGTCGCCGCAGAGACAACCTACCTCATTCGTGACTTTGCTAGTCTCTAAGACGTGATCATAAACGAACAACCCTTGGATGTTTTCCGTTTTGAGGCACATCATTTGGGGTGTTAGCCTTTTGGATACGGCAGCTTATCCCAATGCGGCGTTTCAGCACCGATCCGGATGACATACCCCTGAATTTAGGGAAGACCGACAACCAAAAAGAGACACCGAGGCCCAATGGCACTTAAAACCACCTTCGCGATCTCCAGCAATAAGACGCCAGATGACCTGCGCGACTCCCTGCTGTTTCGCGATCTGGATGGGTCTCAGCTTCTCCGATTGCGCGCAAAAATCGCGCGTCACCCGTCTCGACACACCCTGATATACGTCGCTTTTACGTCGATATGGGTCATTGGTTTGGCTTTGGGTGCTGTGGCAACTGATCTCTCGAAGATCGCGATTTACTTTGTGCCGCACACGGCGCTTTTTGTGTTGGTTTTGGGTGTTCTCATCTATCCCATCCGCATGCTTTTTTGGCCAATTCTCGCCTTCATCGGCATTTATTTGGCTCAAGCAATCATACCCACTTACATCCTGCCGCTTGACGCAACATCGGACAGTATAGCTCGCATGTTCTGGGTCGGGCTGGGGGTTAACCTGTTTATCGGTGGCCTCGTTGGGTTCATGTTGCGACTGGCGCTGAACTTTCTCAACAAACGCCTTGCCCCCTATACGGTCGACCTTACGATTTCAGTACTGACTGGTGTGGTTTTCTTCATCGTCTCAGTTACGACAATCTCAACGCTCACCAGCGTCTTGACATCGTCTTTCCCCGAGACCGTTGCCGCACTTTCACTCGATAAAGAGTTCCTGCTCCAAGCAGCGATCCGATGTGGATATGGCGGCATTGTCGTTTCCACCTTCTTCATTGGGATGATCCAATTCCCAAGGCCATCGGATGTCCTCTGGGCGACTCCGTTTGTCTTGAGTTTTGGTGTGCTCGCCACGTTGGGACGGTATGGGTTCCAACTGCACGTCGCCCTTGATGCGATCGCGCTCTGTGCAATTTTTGCTGTTGTTCTACCGATCCGATTGGTTGTCCCGACCCTGACAACAGGAATGCTAATCTACGCGTCAATGACTGGCGCGATTGTGACGCCTCCGATAATCACTTCGCAATCCGACCTTGTCATCGAAATTTACGCGGTCATTGCCCTCGGTATCATCATTTTCGTACTCGGCCTGCGCAGCCATGGGCTGCATCTGCAAGACCAACAGGTCAGCTCCCTACGCCGGCTAAACACTGTTCGAAACTATGCGGGCGTAGGCGTCTTCGCCGTTGATCTCACGTCCCGCATGGTATCCGTCGATCCCGTAACGCAGCGCATGCTGGGCGTTCCGCAGAATTTCGATATCGCGTCAATGATGCGGAAATTCGGCGACCATGAACAAACCGAACTGCGGCGCATGATGTTCCAACGTCCAGGAGAGACCACGACCCTCCTCGCCCGTCTTCGCGAAACGCCTGGAAGCAACCACCGTCGCGTTATTCGCCTGTTCCTCTGGTATGAACGTAGCTTTGACAATCTACCTGTCGTCTATGGCCTTGTGGTCGACGTGACAGGCGAACATTTGCAGGAACGCGCGCTCAAGGAAACATTGGCCGAATTGTCGATCCGTCAGGATCAGCAGAAACAAATGTTCTCGATCATCAGTCACGAATTGCGGACACCTGCTTCGGTGATTTCGATGCTGATCGACGATCTTAATGACGACGAAGCGGACCAAGAGCACCTTGCCAAGCGCCTGCGCGAAGCGACCGATCAGCTGCTCGGCGTTTTGACCGACATGCGTCAGGCCGTGAACCCAGAAAAGAACCTTCCGATCAACCCCGTCCCGTTCGTCCCTGCCGACCTTGCGGAATCGATCCGCAATACGTTTGAAATGCAGGCTCAGGCCAGCGGCATCACGATCAGATTGCGGTTCGGCGAAGGCGCAAACGAGATGGTCCTGGCCGATAGCGTTCGGATCAAACAAATCCTCGGCAACCTCATTCGGAACGCGATCATTCACTCTCGCTGCTCTGCGATCACCGTGACGTATCGGTCGTCGATCGGAGATAATCTGAACGACCGCACGGGCGTTTGGTCAATCACGGACAATGGCATTGGGATCGCTGCCGAAGAGGTCGAACGCCTGTTCCAACCGTTCCAACGCGGCGGCGAAGATGCCCGTAACCGTGCGGATGGCTCGGGACTTGGCCTCTACATCGTGCGAACCACCGCGCAGCTCTTGGGCGGCAGCGTGACCTATTTCCCCGCTCCCGAAGGCGGCGCTGGATATCACGTCCGGATCGCGGAACCGCTCGCCTCAGCAGAGGATCTGCGTCAGGTCGCGCACATGGACGACGACACGGTCGACTTTGGCTCGATGTATGTTCTCTTGGCCGAAGACAACGCTCTGGTTGCCGAAGTCACCAGTGCCCGCCTCCGCAAATTCATGGGCCGCGTTGAGGTGGTCGGCTCTGGCCGTGAAGCGCTCGATCTTATCGCCCAAGATCCGCCTGATGTGGTGGTCACTGACCTCTTTATGCCAGAGATGTCCGGCGATGAACTGACACGCACCCTACGCACCAACGGCTTTACCAAACCGATCATCGGCCTCACCGCTGCGGTCGTAGGCGATGACATGCGCCAATTTGAAAAAGCAGGCGCGTCGACTGTCATGACCAAACCACTCGACGATACAGCGCTGATGCGTTTCCTCCGCAAACAAAGCGCGGAACAGGATGACGAGACACCTCAGGCAGAGTAATCTGCAAGTATGACATCCCTTCGAACGATTTCGGGCATTGGCCCCGCGACTGAAACGGACATGATCCGCGCAGGCATACCTGATGCCGAAACCCTAAGGGCGCTCGGTGCCCATGATGCCTATGCACGGATGATCGCCAAAGGCACCCGCCCCCACTTCATTGGCTACTACGCTCTTCACATGGCACTCCAAGGACGTCCATGGAACGACTGCAAAGGCGCAGAAAAAGACGCCCTACGCACCCGTTTTGACGCGCTCCTCGCCCCAGACACACCAGACCGCCCGTCAAATGACCTCGCCCGCTTTTTGTCAGATATGGGCCTCGCCTGATCGAGCCTTTGTGCTGCAAATATCCCGGGGGGTTTGGGGGCAGCGCCCCCATGAACGAACAAAGCCCGCACTAATGTGCGGGCCTTGCCGTTATCCAAATCTGAAAAGCAGCGATTAGCCGACCAGTTCAAGACCCGAGAAGAAGAATGCGATTTCTTCTGCAGCAGCTTCAGGCGAATCCGAACCGTGAACCGAGTTCTCACCAACGGATTTCGCGAACTCTGCGCGCACGGTGCCAGCAGCAGCGTCAGCAGGGTTGGTTGCGCCCATGACTTCACGGTTTTTCAGGATAGCGCCTTCGCCTTCGAGAACCTGAACAACAACCGGTGCGGACGCCATGAATTCGCACAGTTCGCCGTAGAACGGACGCTCTGCGTGTACTGCGTAGAATTTGCCAGCCTGAGCAGGTGTCAGGTGGATGCGCTTGGATGCGACAACGCGCAGACCAGCGTCTTCGAATTTAGCAACGATTTTGCCGGTCAGGTTACGCTCGGTTGCGTCCGGTTTGATGATCGAAAGGGTGCGTTCTACAGCCATGATAGCCTCACTTGCGTCGGCCCCATTTGGGGCGGGTTAAGAATTGGCGCTGCCCTAACATGTGTTAGCGCACAAGAAAAGCCGTGATTGACCGCGCCTCCTAGGTCAGGCAATGACGCACCTATGCTACGTTTAGATGACATCAGTTATTCGATCGAAGGGCGGGTCCTCATTGACCACGCCACCGCCGTCATTCCCACCGGCCATAAGGTTGGCGTTGTGGGCCGCAATGGGACGGGGAAAACCACTCTTTTCAAACTGATACGAGGCGAACTACACCTCGACACGGGAACCATCGAACTGCCCAAAGGGTGGAAGATCGGCGGCGTGAGCCAAGAGGTTCCTGGAAATGAAGTCTCTTTGATCAACACTGTTCTTGCCGCAGATATCGAACGATCAGCACTTCTGTTGGAATCAGAGACCGCAACCGATCCAGCCCGTATCGCCGACATTCAGACCCGTCTCACTGATATCGATGCGTGGAGCGCGGATGCCCGCGCCTCTTCCATCCTCAAGGGCTTGGGATTTACCGACGAAGAACAAAAAATGCCCTGCTCTGCCTTCTCGGGCGGTTGGCGGATGCGCGTGGCTCTCGCGGCGGTTCTCTTCTCGGAACCCGATCTCCTGCTTCTTGACGAACCGACGAACTACCTCGACCTCGAAGGCGCGCTCTGGCTCGAAAACTACCTGACACGCTATCCGCATACGGTTTTGATTGTCAGCCACGACCGAGAGCTTTTGAACCGCTCGGTCACAGGCATTCTGCACCTCGATAGCCAGAACCTGACCTATTACACAGGCACCTACGACAGCTTTGCCCGCCAACGCGCTGAACAGCGTGCAGTGTTGATGCAAGCCGCCAAGAAACAAGACGCAAAGCGTGCCCACCTCCAGTCCTTTGTGGACCGCTTCAAGGCGAAGGCAAGTAAGGCAAAGCAGGCGCAATCCCGCGTTAAAATGCTCGAAAAAATGGAGAGCATTCGCGTACCAGAGGATGCCGCCCGCACGGTCTTTACCTTCCCGACGCCAGAACCGCTCTCGCCCCCAATTATCCGCGTTGAGGGCGGCGCAGTTGGCTATGACGGCACGGCCATCTTGACCCGTTTGAACCTGCGCATCGATCAGGATGACCGTATCGCGCTCTTGGGACGCAACGGCGAAGGTAAATCGACCCTGTCGAAACTGCTGTCGGATCGTTTGCCTTTGATGGAGGGGGATAAACACTCGTCCTCTAAACTCCGCATCGGGTTCTTTGCCCAGCATCAGGTCGATGAATTGCGCGTTGAGGAAACCCCGCTCCAGCATATCGCGCGGGCGATGCCTGACGTTCAGCAGCCTAAACTGCGTGCCCGTCTCGCTGGCTTTGGCCTCATGGCTGCCCAAGCCGAAACCGAGGTTGGCCGCCTCTCTGGTGGGCAGAAAGCGCGCCTTTCCCTCCTCTTGGCCACGCTCGACGCGCCGCATCTCTTGATCCTCGACGAACCGACCAACCACCTCGACATCGAAAGCCGCGAGGCTCTGGTCGAGGCGCTCACCGCCTACACAGGCGCTGTGATCCTCGTCAGTCACGACATGCACCTGCTGAGCCTCGTGGCCGACCGCCTTTGGTTGGTCAAAGACGGTCGCGTAACACCATATGAGGACGATCTCGACGCCTATCGCAAACTGCTTTTGTCTAGCGATAAACCAAAGGCCGAAAAACCCGTTGTCGAAAAGCCCAAAGCCGAAAAAGCCGACCGCAACACCATCCTCGCCCTGAGGGCCGAGGTGCGCAAATGCGAAGAGCGCGTGAACAAGATCAACGAAATTCGGGATCGCGTTGTCTCGGAACTCGCCGATCGGTCCATTTACGAAGACGTCAACGCGGTGAAACTCGCGGGTCTCAACCGTAAATACGCCGAAGCCAATGCCGCCATCGACCGCGCAGAGGCCATGTGGATGGACGCGCTCGAAGCCTTGGACAAGGCCGAAAATCCGGCCTGACCCCCTGCCTTTGTGCCTCAAATATCTCGGGGGTGCAGGGGGCAGAGCCCCCTGCCCTTGAGGCTTTTCCCTTTGTCCATTTGATCAAATCCGTTAGAACCACCCCATGACTGATTATATCGCCGCCTTCACCACGCTTTTCGTGATCATTGACCCAATCGGTTTGACGCCGCTTTTCGTGGCGCTCACCCATGGCGCATCTGCTCAACTGCGCCGCAAAATCGCGCTTCGGGCCTGCATCACGGCTGCGGTGATCTTGTTTTGTTTTGGTATCTTCGGCGAGGCGCTCTTGGGCTTTGTGGGGATATCAATGCCTGCCTTCCGCATCGCGGGCGGGGTTCTGTTGTTTTTGACCGCGCTCGAGATGTTATTCCAAAAACGCCAAACCCGTCGTCAGGGTCATACCGACGACGCAGCAGAGGACCACATCGACGATCCATCCGTGTTTCCGATTGCCATCCCCCTCATCGCTGGCCCTGGTGCCATCGCGACGATGATCCTTTTGACCGATCAGGCAGAGGGCATCGGCGGATTTGCGGCGGTGATGGGCGTGATGCTCTCAGTTCTGCTGATCGTTTTTATCTTATTCCTTGTTTCCAATATGTTAGAGCGGATTCTCGGGCGCGTCGGGGTGAACGTCGTGACCCGTATCCTCGGCATGCTTTTGGCTGCCTTGGCCATTCAGTTCATTCTTGATGGATTGCGCTCTTTCGGATTGGCCCCCTAAGTCCTATCTATTGGTCTATGGACACAAACGACCAGCTTCGCCTCTTGTATCTCGGCATCCTCGTGACCGTCATTTTTGGCGGGGTGATGATCCGTTCGCGCAACAGGCTCGGAAAAGTTGCTCAGCAGCTTGGCATTTGGACGCTGATTTTTGGCGGCGTAATCCTCGCCGTTTCGAGCTACCAAGGCGCAGGCTTTATGCCATTCCGATCGCAATCGACGCTGTCGGATGGACGCATCGAATTGGCGATCCAACCAGACGGTCACTACTACATGACCGCGATGGTCAATGGTGTCCCGATTGAATTTGTCGTGGACACGGGCGCTACGCATGTGGTGCTGAACCAAGCGGACGCAAAACGCATAGGCATCGACCTCAATGACGTGACCTACATCGGCTCGGCCAACACGGCAAACGGCGTTGTTCGCACAGCACCAATCCGGATTGAGACTCTAACCATCGGCGATGTCACCGACCGCAACATTCGTGCGGTCGTGAATGGCGGCCCGATGGAAGGATCGCTGTTGGGGATGAGCTACCTCAACCGTTTCAGCAAAATCGAAATCAGCCGCGGCCGACTGATCCTAACCCGTTAAGTCTCATAATCGGGGTGCTGGTTGTTGGTCTTTTTCACGCTGTCTGCGTTGATATAATCCTCGTCGCAGGTATGTTCCGTGAGGCTTGGCAATTGGCTGAGCAACGGTGATTTCGACTCAGCCCCCCAAGCGAACTTCAGCTTCACTTCGTCGAACTTATCAAAAACCGAAATCGCCATCCAAAACGACTGCCGATTATCACGTTTATAGCTCAAAGTGGTCCCGCACTCCGAACAAAAGCCCCGCGACACACCTTCAGAGCTTTTGAAAATCGATGGAACACGACGGGTCCATGTCACCGCGTTGATTGGAACCCCGATCCAGGCACCGAACAGGCTCCCAGTCGCTTTTTGACACATCCGGCAATAGCACACGTGTGCGTTATTCATAACTGATGTCACGCGGAACCGGATTGCACCGCACTGACACCCACCAGCGTGAAGATTAGACATTTTTGCCTCCGCCAGCATTTGTCGTCTTTAGTCGGACTGACTTTCTGCCTTTTTTGTCCAACGGCCGTCTTCTTGGGCCCAGTATTGGGCTGACACGTTTTGAGAGGTTAGACCCTTCCAAGCCTCTCGTGCGAGTTGAACCAGACCGTCATCGAATCCCGAGAATATAATCATGGTTCGTTCAACCCTAATAACATCTTCGGCAGAGATTGTCGCCCCGTCGACGCAAACTATACAATTTGGTTCATTTTGTGCTGGCCGACCATCGCTGGTCAGCAAAATCGGCTGATGAGCGTCATGAGGACCGCCCGCCAAACCGTGCGCTAAGAATGCCGTCTCACCGCAATCCCACAGGGCGACATCCAACGCCGCCATGCGATCCGCGTTGGTGCCGCGCACTTCGACCCGCCAGCCCTGTTCTCTTGCCTTGCTCAACAACAGGGGCAAGGCTTTCTCGAGCGAGCTTTCAGTCAGGTGGTAGAAATAGGCGGCACCCACGAACTCAAGCCTCGTAGTTGTCAGCGATAAGACGGTTCAGCGCCATCACACCCCAGCCAGTCGCGCCTTTCGGAGCGAGTGCTGTGTCCGATTTGGTCTGCGCTGTGCCCGCAATATCGATGTGACACCACGGCATGTCGTCTTGGATAAAACGGCGCAGGAATTGCGCTGCCGTGATCGACCCGCCATCGCGGCCGCCGACGTTTTTCATATCCGCTTTGGCTGATTTCAACATCGCATCGTAGGCAGGTCCCATCGGCATCCGCCATGCACCCTCGCCCTCGTTTGCTGCGGCTTTCAGCAGTTTGTTCGACAGCTCGTCACTGTTCGAAAACACGCCCGCGTTTTCATGGCCCAGCGCGATGATGATCGCACCCGTCAGCGTGGCGAGGTTGATCACGCCCGTCGGTTTGAACCGTTCCTGCGCATACCAGAGCACATCGGCCAAAACCAAACGGCCCTCAGCATCGGTGTTGATCACTTCGATCGTGTCGCCCTTCATCGAGGTCACGATGTCGCCCGGACGCACCGCGTTGCCCGACGGCATGTTCTCAACCAACCCAACAAGGCCGACCACATTTGCCTTGGCCTTGCGCAGAGCGAGCGTTTTCATCACGCCAGCCACAACGCCAGCACCGCCCATATCCATGGTCATGTCTTCCATGCCAGCGGCTGGTTTGATGCTGATACCGCCTGTGTCAAACACGACGCCTTTACCGACAAAGGCAAAGGGAGCCTCATCGCCGCCACCGTTCCATTGCATGACGACGACCTTGGACGGGCTATCCGATCCTTGCCCAACGCAGAGGAGCGACCCCATGCCAAGCTTTTCAAGATCAGCCTCTTCGAGAACTTCAACGGTTACACCCAAAGCGCTCAGATCGTTGAGCTTTTCAGCAAAGGACGTGGTGGTCAGGATGTTCGCAGGCGCATTCACCAGATCGCGGGTAAAGAAGGTGCCTTCTGCAACAGCCGCCAGAGGTGCGTAGGCTGCGGTGGTTTCGTCAGCGTCTTTGACCATGACAGTGACGGTGCCATATGTGGTCTTGTCACCCGTTTTGTGATCCTGAAACACATAGGCGCGCATCGCGATGCCAAAGGCCAAATCTTCTGGTTTGTTGACCGCTGCCGCCAAAATTGTCAGATCGCCTTTGCCCAGCGCCTTCGCGATACTTGCACCTGCCTTGCGATGTTCCTCGGCAGTGGCACGGCGGGGCAGTTTCACTACCAAGAGCGCCTCAGCCGCGACACCAACTGGCCATGTGATCTCTGCCAAATCACCAGTGCCCAATTTAGCAAAACGATCAGAGGCCACCAAACGGTCGATAGCCTTGCGAGACAGGGTGTTCACTTTACGCGCACCGATGTCCATTTTACCGTCTTCGGTCACGAAAATCGCAATACGACCTTCTGTCGTCGCGAGCGCATCAGTGGTCAAAGGGGCAAAGGTAATCCGGATCGGGCTAGTCATGTGGTGAACTCCTGAAAGCTATCTTTCGGCAATAGGTAGCTTGCCTTGTGGTGAATGACCAGAATACGGTTCAATCCCCCCAACAAATCGGTTAGCGTCTTGGCGATAATGAATAACTGGCATCCGGGGGGACGCATTGGCTCGATTCGACAGATACCTACTGTCGCAATTGCTGACTCTCTTCGGCTTTTTCTCGCTCGTATTGGTCTTTATCTACTGGATCAGAGCGGCGGTCGAATTGTTCGACGAACTGATCTCTGACGGGCAAACAGCAAAAGTGGTTTTGGAACTCACCATGCTCACCCTTCCAGGCGTGGTGCAGATCGTTTTGCCATTGGCCGCAGTGGTGGCGAGCATCTACGTAATGAACCGTATGACCTCTGACAGTGAATTGGTGGTCATGCAGGGCACAGGTTTTTCGCCCGTGCGCTTAATCCGCCCTGCGGTGATCTTTGGCGTCATTGTAACGGTTCTGACGATGGTCTCTTCGCATTTCCTTGTGCCAACCGCTGCGCTCATCACCAATGAACGCCAAGCAGAGATCAGCCAGAACCTCGCCGCGCGAATGCTGGTCGAAGGACGGTTTCAGTCGCCCACCTCTGGATTAACGATTTATATCCGAGACATCAGCCGCAACGGAGAATTGTTGGACCTGTTCCTCTCTGATACCCGCGATGATGCAGAAACGATGACCTATACCGCGTCTCGTGCGTACCTCGTGAAAACCGACAACGGCCCGCAGCTGGTGATGATCGACGGTATGGCGCAGGCGCTTAATACCCGCACACAGCGCCTGAGCCTTACACGGTTCGAAGATTTCACCTACGACCTTGGCGATCTGGTCGACTTCACACCTCGGTTAACGCGATCGAGCGGTGAAGTGACCTCACTCGAACTGCTGATGGCAACACCTGAATTGCAGACTGAAACAGGCAAGACCGCCGGCGAATTGATTATGGAAGCCAACCGCCGCAATGCGAGAGCCCTTTTGGGCTTCGTCGGGGCCGTGATTGGAGCAGCCTCCTTGCTCGTCGGTGGGTTCAGCCGCTTTGGGGTTTGGAAACAAGTGATGCTTGCCATTGCCCTTATCATTGTCGTCAAATTAGCAGAATCCACCGCTGAGAACATGATGCGCACGATGCCCGAAGCATGGATGATACCTTACCTACCGATCTTCGTGGGCATAGTTATAACTATGGTCTTGCTCACCATCGCGTCCTACCCCGCGCGGTTCCGCTTCCCCAAAGGAAGGATTGCTGCATGATCCTTCACCGATATTTCGCACAGCGCTTTATCTTTGTCCTCGGGGGCGTGATCGGTGTGTTCGGCCTCCTGATGGCGTTCGTTGAATTGGTTGAACGCCTAAGAACCCTGCGAAATGTCGATGTGTCGTTTGGGCAGGTGGTGCAATTAGCTCTCTTGAACCTGCCAGACTCGCTTTATCGGATTATTCCGCTGTTGGTGATCATCGCAACGATTTGGCTGTTCCTCGGCCTCGCGCGATCGTCCGAGCTTGTTGTGACGCGTGCAGCAGGTCGTTCGGCACTCAGGGCGCTTGTTGCACCGTGTCTCGTGGCATTCATCTTCGGCCTCGTGACCATCGGGATTTTCAACCCCATCGTCGCCAGCACATCCCGAGAGTTCGATGCACGTCTGAGCACCCTAACTGGTGAAGGCAGTAGCTTTACACTTGCATCGGACGGATTGTGGCTACGCCAAGGGTCAACGAACGGACAAACGGTGATCCGCGCAGATGCGACCAACCTTGATGGGACGGAGCTGTCTGGGGTGACGTATATCACATTCACCCTAGATGGTGGCCCCACTCGTCGGATCGAGGCCACGTCGGCGCGTCTGACGCCCGGTCAATGGGACATCACAAACGCAAAAGTCTGGCCTCTGGCCGATGCTAAAAACCCCGAAGCCGTCGCCGAATATCACGAGACATTCCAAATCCCATCGTCGCTGACCGTTGATCAAATCCGCGATAGTTTCGGTAGTCCGTCTTCGGTTCCAATTTGGGAACTTCCCGCATTCATAGAACGACTCCGCACAGCGGGGTTTAGTGCGCGTCGTCATGCGGTTTGGCTTCAGTCTGAACTGGCGATGCCACTCTTCTTGGTTGCGATGGTTCTGATTGGCGCGGCCTTTACCATGCGCCCGCAACGCGGCGGAAAAACGGGGCAGATGGTCCTTTGGGCTATTCTGATCAGTTTCGGACTTTATTTCGTTCGGAATTTTGCGTCTATTCTGGGCGAAAACGGGCAAATCCCGATTGCTTTGGCCGCTTGGGCTCCGCCTTTTGTTGCCGTGGGTTTTGCCTTTGGTCTACTACTGCATCTGGAGGACGGGTAATGCGTCGCCTCGCCCCGTTTATCCTGGCTGCCCTTCCCTTTGCAGGAACACTTGCCGCCCAAGATGCGGCAACCCTCATGGCGGACAGCGTATCGATCACCGCTGACAATCGACTGATCGCGTCCGGCAATGTTGAGGCATTTTTTGACGGCACAACCCTTTCGGCAGCCCGCATCACTTATGATGAGGCGACGGATCGTCTGATAATTGAAGGCCCGATTTTCATTAAGGCTGCCGATGGCACAATCCTCACAGCCGATAGCGCGGACCTAGACCCCAAGCTCCAAAACGGTCTTTTGCTCAGCGCCCGTATGGTCCTGAACGAACAGTTGCAGCTAGCGGCGAACCGGATCGATCGAGTTGACGGTCGCCTCACCCAATTAACCAAGGTTGCTGCGACATCCTGCAATGTCTGCGACGGACGCCCTCCGTTGTGGGATATTCGCGCGTCTCGGATCGTCCATGATCAGGATGCCAAGGAATTATACCTCGATAACGCAGTGCTACGTGTTCGAGGCGTGCCTGTGTTTTGGCTGCCTACGATGCGGCTCCCTGATCCGACACTAGACCGTGCGACAGGGTTTCTGGCACCGAGCTACCAGTCGAACAACTTGTTGGGCCTTGGTGTCCGCACACCATACTTCATTAAGATCGGTGATCACCGCGACATTACCCTGACACCCTTCCTGAGCGCGGAAACCCGCACCCTCGAAGCAAGGTATCGGCAGGCCTATCTAAATGGTGACATCGAAATCAATGCCGCAGTGAGCCGCGATACCATCGATGATGGTGCGACACGGGGCTACATCGAGTACGAGGGCGACTTTGCTTTGCCTCGCGATTACAGGCTGAGCTTTGGCGGCATACTGACCAGTCACGACGAATACCTCGCTCAATATGGATATTCCTCTGCAGACTATCTGAAGAACGCACTCACGGTCGCGAGGATTGAACCACAGTCCTTTGTGATGGGCGAAGTCGCGATCTATCACACAGTCAAAGACGGTGAGACTGACGCCGATATCATTCCCGTTGTCATCAGCCTTGGCACTGAAAAGCAGTTCAACTACGCCTCGGGCGTCCTGACCACAGGCATCGATGCGGACCTTCAACTGCGATATGGCCACGACAACACAGGCGCAGACCGCGATGTATTTCGGATCGGCGCATATGCAGATTGGAACCGAAACTGGGTGCGTCCCTCTGGCATCGTGATCGAAAGTGATCTGGGGCTTGCGGCGGATGCGTATGGCTTCAACAACAATCCGGCGAATGACAGGGCTCTGCGATTGTTGCCTTCAGCTTCGATCATCCTGCGTTATCCAATGGCCCGCACCGAACGCGATGGTTCGGTGAACTTGCTAGAGCCATTATTGATGCTGGGGTGGTCCGATGTCATCGGCGACACTGTCCCGAACGAAGACAGCGGTACCGCCGATTTTGACGAAGCGAACCTGTTTAGCCTGTCGCGTTTCCCTGGGGACGACCGAGTGGAGACAGGGGCGCAAGCTGCTTATGGCTTATCATGGCTTCACATTGCGCCGCAGGGGTGGAACGCACGGCTCTTGATGGGACAAGTTGTTCGCGACGAACCCGCCGATTTCTCGGCATCGTCAGGGCTGTTAGGTTTGGGGTCAGACTTTCTCCTTGGGGGGCAACTGTCCCTCGCGAACGGACTTCACGTTCATGGTCGGACGCTGATTGACACAGACTGGGACGCGGGCAAATCCGAGTTGGGCGTTGGATGGGCAAATGACCGGATCGACCTTACTGCAGAATATCTGTGGCTACCTGCTGACCTTGGCGAGAGCCGCACTGAAGTAACGTCTGAATGGGCCTTGGATGCGGGCTACATCGTCAATGATAACTGGAATATCGGGTTCAACGGGCGCTACGACATCGACGCAGATAGCCCTGTTGACGCGGAAATTCTCTTGGGATGGCAGAACGAATGCGTGAAAGTCGAGTTTTCGGCCTCGCGCAACTATACTGTTTCCTCTACTCTCGAACCAACAACAGACTACGGATTGACCGTGGGGATCGCAGGCTTTGGCACCTCGACATCAGGTGTCGCTCCCCGTCGGGTCTGCACGAACTGAATGAGGCACCTATGCGTTTGCTGAAAAACCTGATCTGCGCTGCCGCCCTTTTGGCGCCCCTCGCCGCATCTGCGCAAGGACTGTTTTCTCCTGCGATCAGCGTCAATGACAGCGCGATCACACGCTACGAAATTGACCAACGCGTAAAGCTTCTTGTTCTCTTCCGCACGGCTGGCAACCTCGAAGAACAAGCGCGTGAGCAGTTGATCGATGAACGCCTGCGCATGTCATATCTACAGCGCGAAGGTCTTAATCTCTCGGACGACGGCCTGAAAAACGCGATGACCGAATTCGCAACCCGCGGCGGTCGCACCTATGAGGAATTCCTCGACAATATCACGCAAGCAGGCGTTGCAGAGCAAACCGTACGTGATTTTGTGGTGGTGAACACCCTGTGGCGCGAATTGATCCGATCAAAGTTTAACCGTCAGGTTACTGTCACCGAGGCTGAGATTGACGCCGCTCTGGCGAGCACAAACACCAACCCCGCTTCCCTTCAGGTTCTGATCTCCGAAATCATCATCCCAGCTCCGCCTGAAAAGGCGGAAGAGGTCGCTAAACTCGCTGAAGACATCAGCCAGATGACCTCAGTCACAGAGTTTTCCGCTGCGGCACGCGAATATTCGGCGACCCAATCCCGCGACGACGGCGGTCGCCTACCCTGGCAGAGCTTGACCGAGCTGCCTGCAGGTCTCCACGGCCTCTTGACCAACCTCGAACCGGGTCAAGTCACCCCTCCACTGCAACTGGAAAACGCTGTAGCACTGCTCCAGTTGCGCGACCTGCGTGAGGTGCCGAACGCGACAGTCGCTCCCTCTCAGTTTGACTATGCGCTCTTTACGATCCCTGGCAGCCTGACCGAAGCTGCCAAAGCCGAAGCCGCCCGCATCGACGCAGAGACAGACAGCTGTGATGATCTCTACGGCATTGCCCGCGACCTTCCCGAGGATCGTCTGACCCGCACGACCGCAACCCCGTCCGAGATCGACACCGATATCGCCTTAGAACTTGCAAAGCTCGATGCTGGCGAAAGCTCTGCCATCCTGACGCGGAATGACGGTCAAACCCTGCTTTATGTGATGATGTGCAACCGCATTCCTCAGGTAGCCGAGACCGTCGATCGTGACCAAGTCGCAAGCCGCCTACGCAGTGAAAAACTCGCTGGCTACGCGGATGCCCTCTTGGCACAGTTGCGCGATACAGCCGTCATCAGCAGCCAATGACCATCGCGATCAGCTGTGGCGAACCCGCAGGCGTCGGCCCAGAGGTCGCTGCCAAGGCTTGGGCCGCGCTTCGCAATGACATGCCTATGCTCTGGATCGGAGATCCGAGCCACTTGCCCGCTGGAACCCCGCATCAGGTGATCTCCAACGCAAGCGAGGCCACTTCTATTAGCCAAACCGCCCTGCCCGTTTTGGCCCGCGATTTCGGACCTGCGCTTACGTCTGGCATCGCCAATCCCGCCCATGCCGCTGGTGTGATCGCTGCGATCGAAACGGCTGTTGATCTGGTCACTTCTGGGCAATGCTCTGCTATGACCACCGCGCCAATCCACAAAAAGGCGCTCGCAGACGGTGCTGGGTTTTCCTACCCCGGGCATACCGAATTCCTGGCCGCTTTGGGCAAGGTCGATCAAGTTGTGATGATGCTCGCGTGCGACCAGTTGCGCGTGGTGCCGACAACGATCCATATCGCATTAGCCGATGTGCCTGAGGCCTTCACCGCCCGCCTTCTGACAGATACCGTCCTCATCACCCACGCGGCCCTACGACGTGACTTTGGCATTGATCGTCCGCGCCTCGTCGTCGCTGGCCTCAACCCCCATGCGGGCGAAGGCGGCAAGATGGGAATCGAAGAACTAGAGTGGATGAACGACACCATCGCGGCGCTTCGTGCCGAAGGGATCGACTTACGTGGCCCGATGCCACCAGACACCATGTTCCACGCCCGCGCCCGCGCGACCTATGACGCGGCAATCTGCGCCTATCATGATCAGGCCCTCATCCCGATCAAGACGATCGATTTCGACAATGGCGTGAACGTGACCTTGGGCCTGCCCTTCATTCGCACCTCGCCCGATCACGGCACCGCTTTTGACATCGCGGGCAAAGGGATCGCCAACCCGTCGTCGATGATCGCCGCTCTACGCATGGCTGACAAAATGGCAAAATCGCGCTGCTGATCTGCCATTTTGCCTGAAAATATCCAAGGGGGACGCAGCGCAGCGGGGGCAGAGCCCCCTCGACCCTTTCCCCTCTTGACCAAAACTCCGCGCTCTGGCTCTTTGGGCATAATTTGATCAAAAGGAACGACCGATGGCACTTGAGGATGCAAAGAAACAAATCGACCTCGCTTTTACCCGCGAGGATCGTCGCGGTTTGGCCTTTGAAAACGCCTTTGGTGGCGCACTGTCGTTCCTGCGCCGTCAGTATTCCAAGGACCTGACAGGGGTCGATATCGCCGTAACAGGTGTTCCCTTTGATCAGGCTGTGACGCACCGCACAGGCACGCGCTTTGGCCCGCGTGCAATCCGCGAAGCTTCCACCCTGCAGCCCTATGACCCGCCAATCGGTTGGGGCTTTGACCCGCTAGGGGAATTTTCGATTATCGACTACGGCGATCTGGCCTTTGACTATGCCCATACGCCGAGCTTCCCCGCGCTCTTGACCGATCACATTCGCACAATTTTAAACGCAAATGCAGCAAGCGTGACATTGGGCGGTGATCACTCGATCACCCTCCCGATCCTAAAGGCCTATGCCGAAAAATACGGTCCAACGTCGGTGATCCAGTTCGACGCCCACTCTGACCTCTGGGCCGATGATGATTTCGACCGCATCGATCACGGCACCTTTATGTATAAGGCGGTAAAGCTCGGCTACGTGGACCCGACCCGCTCTGTCCAAATTGGCATTCGGACGGTCTGTGATGATTACCTCGGCATGCACTACATCGACGCGCGTTCCGTCCATGAAATGGGCCTGCCTTGGGTCGTTGAGCGGACAAAGTCCATCGTCGGCGATAACCCGACTTATGTGACCTTTGACATTGATGCGCTCGACCCAGCCTTTGCACCTGGGACTGGCACGCCTGTTTGGGGTGGTTTGGCATCGTGGCAAACTGCGGCACTCCTGCGGGATTTGGCGGGGATCAACATGGTTGGCGGTGATGTGGTTGAGGTCTCTCCTCCCTTTGATCACGGCAATATCACAGCCGTTGCGGGTGCCCATGTTGCGATGGAGCTTTGCTGTCTAAACCTCTGGAACAAAAGAAAATGAAGCTTTTGTTTGGCATTGTTGTCGCCCTTGTTCTGGGCTTTGGTGCCTATGTGCGCCTCGCGCCACTCGACGCGCAGCGTTGGCATCGGATGGCGGCCCCGCAATTACCTGCAGGCCGCTACCCCGAAGCCGGCGGGCTGACGGTCGCAACGGTCCTCAGTGACCCGTCCCGCATCGACGCCCTCTTTGATGCAATCAATTTCACCCCACGCACAGTTCAAATCGCGGGCTCTCGCGATGAGGCGATGATCACTTTCGTGACCCGCACCGCGCTCTGGGGCTTTCCCGATTACACTACGGTCCGCGTGATAAAGCAGGCGACAGAGACGCCCGAATGGCACCTTCAAATCCACGGGCGGTTACGGTTTGGGCGTTCTGATTTGGGCGTGAATGCAAAACGGATCGACGGTTGGCTCATGGCGGCAGGCATCAACCAGCCTTGACGCCGCGCGGCCTGTCGGCCATTGCAAAACACATGATACCCAGTGACAAACTCGACCAAATTATCTCTCGCTTTCAGTTCTTAGAGGCCAAACTGAACGGCGGCGTTGAGCCGTCGCAGATCGCGGCCCTTTCGAAAGAATATTCCGAGCTTGAGCCGGTTGTAAAAACCGTTTTGGGCTACCGCCAGATCGTTGCCGATATCACCGAGGCAGAGCTGATGCTCAAAGACCCCGATATGCGCGAACTGGCCGAGGATGAGCTCCCTTCCTTGCGCGACCAGCTAGAGACGGCCGAACAAGACGTGCGCCTTGCTCTGCTGCCAAAGGATGCCGCTGATGCCCGTCCTGCGATCCTCGAAATCCGACCTGGCACGGGTGGCGACGAGGCCTCGCTATTCGCGGGTGATCTGTTGCGGATGTATCAGCGTTACTGCGAAGACAAAGGCTGGAAGCTGGAAATCCTCGAACACCAAGAAACGGAATTGGGCGGCATCAAAGAGGTGATCGCGCGGATCGCAGGCGATGGCGTCTTTGCCCGCATGAAATACGAATCCGGCGTGCACCGTGTGCAACGTGTGCCCGAGACAGAGAGCGGCGGACGTATCCACACCTCTGCCGCAACGGTCGCCGTTCTTCCAGAAGCCGAAGACGTCGATATTCAAATCAACGCCAATGACATCCGCATCGACACGATGCGGTCGTCAGGTGCAGGCGGTCAGCACGTGAACACCACCGACTCTGCCGTTCGGATCACCCACATCCCCTCTGGTATCGTTGTCACCAGCTCTGAGAAATCACAGCACCGCAACCGCGAGATTGCGATGCAGGTTCTGAAAACCCGCCTCTTTGATATGGAGCGTCAGAAGCTCCACGATGAACGCTCTGCCAGCCGTAAATCGCAGGTGGGGTCTGGGGACCGCTCGGAACGCATTCGCACCTACAACTTCCCGCAGGGACGGATGACAGATCACCGGATTAACCTGACGCTCTATTCGCTTGATAAGATCATGCAGGGTGACTTGGATGAAACGATTGATGCGTTGATTGCCGATGCCCAAGCGACGCTCCTTGCGGAGATGGAAGGATGAACCAGCCCACTGGATCGGTTCTGCTGGCCAAAGGCGTGCGACAGTTGACCGATGCTGGTGTGCCTGATGCGCCTCGCGATGCGCGACGGTTGCTGGCTCATGCGGTCGGGGTTGAGGCTGGTCGTCTGACGTTGATTCTCCCCGAACCTGTGACCCAAGAGGCCGAAGCGCGCTTTGCCGCCCTTTTGCAACGGCGGGCTGGTCGGGAACCTGTGTCGCATCTGTTGGGTTATCGTGAGTTCTATGGGCGTCGGTTCAAGGTCACGCGGAATGTCCTCGACCCGCGTCCTGAAACCGAAATCCTGATCGAGGTTGCGCTCCAAGACGCCTTTGCCAGCGTGATCGACCTTGGCACTGGGTCGGGCTGTATCCTCCTGACGCTTCTCGCTGAAATGCCCGAAGCACGGGGCGTTGGCACTGATCTGTCAGAAGACGCCTGCCGCGTGGCCGAGGACAATATGCACGCGCTGGATCTGGGTGAACGGGCGGCGATCCTGCGCACCTCTTGGGCCGACGGCATCGAAGGTCAGGTTGATCTGGTCGTGTCGAACCCACCCTATATCGGGCTGGACGAGATGGATGGTTTGTCGCCCGAAGTCCACGATCACGAACCGCACATGGCCCTAACCGACGGCGGTGATGGCCTATCCGCCTACCGAGAGATCAGCCAGCAAGCAGCTAACCTCTTGCGTGTTGGCGGTCGCCTGATCGTCGAAATCGGCCCCACCCAAGCCGACGCCGTCGCACAAATGTTTGCGGACAACGGGTTTGAAAAGGTTCGGGTGATTCAGGACCTTGATGGTCGGGATCGGGTCGTTTCAGGTGAATATCACGGTTAATCCGCCTGTTCTGTGCAGAAAAGCACGCCTTTCGTCGGATTCAATGCATTTTAGACTTGTAACGTATCCAGTTTGAAGGGTAGTCACGGGGCATCAGAAGACAGAAGGCTTCGGCCTCTCTCTGATATTCGCCTGAACATCTTTGGCATTTTGTCCCGTAGATGGGAAAGCCAAACGCAACGCATTTTCCGCTGCCCGAAAGCACGTTCATGAGATCATCGAAATCACGGTCCCGCGGTAAGAACCGCAACAACAACCGTCCGTCTGGCGGTAACATCATTAACCGAGTGTTTGATAGCTCGGGTCCTGATGGAAAGGTGCGCGGGACGCCGCAACAAATCATCGAGAAATACAACCAGCTGCACCGCGATGCGCAGTTGTCCGGCGACCGCGTCGCGGCAGAGAACTTTGCCCAGCACGCCGAACACTATTTGCGAATTCTGGCTGAGGCTCAGCGTGAGGTCGACAAGGCCCGCGAAGAGCAAGAAGAACAGAACCGTCTGCGTCAGGCCGAACGTGACCGCGAACGCGCGGATCGCCTGAAGGCTCAGGAAGAGCAAGCTGCTGGCGCAGGCGAACAGCCTGACGTGTCCGAGGATCGTCCTGAACGTCCGCAGCGCGAGGACCGCCCGCAACGCGAGGCTCGTCGTCCGCGCCGCGAGGATGTGATCGAAACTCCGTCGGAGGACGAAGACGACAACGGTCTGGTTGAGACACCAGAAAGCAAAGCGCCAGAAGCGGACGAGCCGAAAAAAGCACCCCGCAAGCCACGCGCGCCTCGCAAACCCAAAGCGAAAGCTGACACGCCTAGCGATGACAGCCCCGCCGCGGCAGAGTAAACTGGAACCCGACCCGAAACGGTCGGGTTTTTTATTTGGTCTATTATGAAAATTGAACAGACTTCGGACGGTTTGAACCGCTGCTGGTGGTGCACCGCGACAGAGCAATACATTGCCTATCACGATGACGATTGGGGCGTTCCGACTGCCGATGACCGCACCCTCTTTGAAAAGATCACACTCGAATCGTTTCAGTCCGGACTAAGCTGGCGGACGATTTTGGAAAAACGCGATGGGTTCCGCCGTGGCTTTGCCAATTTCGACATTGCAACAGTCGCGCAATTTGGTGAGGCGGATGTAGATCGCCTCCTGAATGACACAGGCATCGTTCGGCATCGGGGCAAGATCACGGCAACGATCAACAATGCCAATCGTGCGCTAGAGGCAATCGCTGCTCACGGATCGCTTGCCACATTCCTCTGGTCCTTTGCGGATCCGAACGACCTCGGCTCTGGCACAGTGCAGCGCGGCACCTCACCCGCGGCAACGGCGATGTCAAAGGCGATGAAAAAGCTCGGCTGGAAATTCGTAGGCCCCACGACGGCCTATGCGTTCATGCAGGCCACAGGTATGGTGAACGACCACGCGGAGGGCTGCCATCATCGTGCGATTTCAGCGGCAGCAATCGCAGGTTTTACGCGTCCTTAATCGACCGAGCCAGCGCGCAGAACTGTTCCAAACTGACCTGCTCTGCGCGTTCAGTCGGCTGAATACCTGCAGCGATCAGATGATCTTCGATGTTTGGAGCAACGCCCTTGAGCGAGGCACGCAGCATCTTGCGGCGCTGATTAAAGCCAGCCGCGACGACGCGCGATAGGGTCGCGGCATCCGCAGGGAAACGCGGTTCTGGCAATGCGGTCAGATGAACCACAGCCGACGACACTTTGGGCGGCGGCGTAAAGGCTTGCGGCGGCAGGTCGAGCACGATTTTCGCGTCAGCACGCCACTGAGCAAGGATCGCCAAACGACCATAAGCCTTGCCGCCGGGTTGGGCGACGATACGTTCGGCGACTTCCTTTTGGAACATAAGAGTCAGCGACTGCCAGAACGGCGGCCATTCTTTCGGCGTCAACCAACGCACCAAAAGCTCTGTCCCGACGTTGTATGGCAGATTCGCTGCGATCTTGATCGGCGGAGTGAGATATTGCAGCGGGTCAATTTCGAGAGCGTCGCCGTTGATCACTTGTAAACGCCCGTCATAGGCGTCCGAAATTTCCTGTAAAGCGGGCAGGCAGCGTTCGTCTTTTTCGATGGCAAGCACGCGGCGCGCACCCTCTGCCAACAGACCACGGGTCAAACCACCCGGACCCGGACCGATTTCAAGAACATCGGCCCCACTCAAATCACCTGCCTGACGCGCAATTTTCGCAGTCAGATTAAGGTCGAGCAAAAAGTTCTGCCCCAGCGATTTCTTTGCCGAAAGCTGGTGCGTCGCGATTACATCACGCAGAGGGGGGAGTTCATCAATTCGGGCCATAAGGGGTCCATGCGCGAAGTCAGGTCAACCGTCAAGCCTAGCGATTAATCGCGCGGCTGTGCGCGCTCCACAAGACGCGCCAAATAACTGGCGCCAATCGGTGCGGAACGGTCATCGAAATCATAGGCGGGATGGTGAACGCTCGCTGTGTCACCGTTGCCGAGGAACAAATAAGCCCCCGGACGGTTTTCGAGGAAGAACGCGAAATCCTCTGCGCCCATTTCCTTGCCGCCGTTGCCGTCCACCTTATCGGCGCCCACAATTTCAGAGGCCGTTGCGATGGCGAATTGGGTCGCTTCGGGATCGTTAATGGTGGGCGGATAGTCGTCCATGTAGATCAGCTTTGCCTCGACACCATAAGCCATCGCCTGCCCTTGCACGATCTCTTGGAGGCGTTGTTTGACCATCGCCTGAACATCGCGCGAGAACGTCCGAACGGTGCCGTTGATATAAGCCTGATCTGGAATGATGTTGTCCGCCGTGCCCGTGTGGATTTGCGACACCGACACAACCAGATCGTCAAAGGGCGAACGGCTACGGCTTACGATGGTTTGGATCGCTTGAGTAATGCCACAGGCCGCAACGATCGGATCGCGGGCCTCTTGGTGATAGGCGACGTGACCGCCCTTCCCTGTGATTTCCACATCAAAAGCATCGACCGCAGCCATAATCGGGCCTGAGGTCGTGTAGAATTCGCCCAGCGGCAGACCAGGAAGCGTATGAATTGCGTAAATCTGGCTGATTTCGAAACGGTCAAGAACGCCCTCTTTGACCATCACGCCCGCGCCTCCGCCTGCTTCTTCGGCGGGTTGGAACACCAGCGCAACGCGGCCTTTGAAATTGCGAGTCTCGGCCAAATACCGTGCCGCCCCCAAGAGCATCGTCGTATGCCCATCGTGCCCGCAAGCATGCATCCGCCCGTCGATGGTCGACGCATAGTCAGCGCCCGAATGTTCCTGCATCGGCAGCGCGTCCATATCTGCCCGCAGACCAATGGTCGGGCCCTCGCCCTGCCCGTTGATGATCGCAATCACGCCAGAGGTCGCAATGCCCGTATGCACCTCGTCCACGCCAAATTCGCGCAACCGTTCCACCACAAAGGCAGCCGTATTATGACACTCGAACCCGATCTCTGGATGCATATGCAAATGGCGGCGCCACGCGGTCATATCGGTTTCGAATTCGGCAATGCGGTTTAGGACGGGCATGGGTGGACTCTCGTGCTTGGGTGGATACCTTGGCCACAGAACCCTAATTCAAGGACGCCTGCAATGGACCTCTCTGCTTCTGACGCCATCGTGCATTCCCCCGACGGAACAATGGAGCGGCTGTTAGAGATCATGCGCCGCCTCAGGCACCCTGAAAAAGGTTGCCCGTGGGACATCGAACAAGATTTCGCAACCATTGCGCCCTACACGATTGAGGAGGCCTACGAAGTGGCTGACGCAATCGAACGAGGTGCATGGGACGAATTACGCAGCGAATTGGGTGACCTTCTGTTCCAATCCGTGTTCCACGCGCAAATGGCTGAAGAAGCTGGCCATTTTAAATTCGAGGACGTCGCCAAGGCCATCAGTGACAAGATGGTCTCGCGCCATCCACACGTGTTTGGCACCGAAGGCAATGACTTCAGTGCCGATACCCAAGTTGACCGGTGGGAAGAGGTCAAAGCAGCAGAGCGTGCTGCCAAATCCGAAACCCGCGTCTTGGATGGCGTCGCCGTCGGACTACCTGCGCTCTTGCGTGCGGTGAAGTTGCAAAAACGCGCTGCGCGGGTCGGGTTTGATTGGCCATCAACCGATCAGGTGATCGACAAAATCATCGAAGAGTCGCGCGAACTGGTCGAGGCTCGCGACACTCTGACACAAGACGAAGTTGAAGAGGAAATGGGCGATCTGCTGTTCGTTGTGGCAAACCTTGCCCGCCATCTGAACGTTGACCCCGAAGCCGCCCTGCGCCGCACCAATGCGAAATTCATTCGCCGTTTCAACGCCGTAGAAGACGCATTGATAGCCAAAGGCAGCAGTCCAGAGCAAAGCAATCTCGACGAAATGGACGCACTTTGGGACGCTGCTAAACTGGCAGAACGGGAAGCGAAAAAAACCCGACTATAAAATTCAGGTATTGACCTGATCATTTTAGTCAGGTTTAACGACGGCAATTCAAATGCCGGAGTTTAGCATGACATTTCGTTCCCTCCTCCTCGCTTCTGTGGCTGGTCTGACCGCCCTCCCTGCCGTTGCAGACGTCAACATCTACACCACACGCCAGCCGGAACTGATCCAGCCCGTAATGGATGCCTTCACCGCTGAAACGGGCATCAACGTGAACCTCGCCTTCGTGGACAGTGGTCTAGTTGAACGCCTCAAGGCAGAGGGCGCTCGTTCGCCCGCCGACCTCGTGATGACGGTCGACATCGCAAACCTGCAGCAGATCGTTGATGCTGATGTGATCCAGCCTGTTGAGAGCGAAATTCTGACCGCTTCGGTCCCGGCGGAACTGCGCAGTCCTGAAAACCTCTGGTTCTCGCTTACCACTCGCGCCCGCATCGTCTATGCGAGCCAAGAGCGCGTGGCAGATGGTGAAGTGACCACCTACGAAGACCTCGCCGATCCCAAATGGGCGGGCCGTATTTGCACCCGCTCAGGCGTGCACGACTATAACCTCGCCCTTCTTTCAGCTGTCATCGCCCACCATGGCGAAGATTACGCGCGCACTTGGGCAGAGGGTGTCAAAGCGAACCTCGCCCGCAAGCCCGAAGGCAACGACCGCGCACAGGTTCGCGCAATCTGGGCTGGCGAATGCGATATCTCGCTCGGGAACACCTATTACATGGGCCAAATGCTCGCCGATCCGGAACAGACCGAATGGGCGAACTCTGTCCGCATCGTGTTCCCGACATTTGAGGGCGAAGGCACCCACATCAACGTCTCGGGCGTCGCGATGACCAAAGCAGCACCGAACCACGACGAAGCCCTGCAACTGATGGAATTCCTCGTCTCCCCCGAGGCACAGGCCATCTACGCCGAACTGAACAACGAATACCCAGTGCTGGAAGGCGCGGACTTGTCTGACCTCGTCGCAAGCTGGGGCACGTTTGAGCACGACAAAATCGACCTGACCGAGGTTGCTGGCCACCGCTCAACAGCACTGCGGATCATGGAAGAAGTGAACTTCGACGGGTAAAACATGGGGGCTCTGCCCCCACACCCCCGGGATATTTCAGGCACAAAGGCAGGCGAGCCCTTGCGTGTTTTGATGGGGCAGATTAGCTGCACGTCATGGCACGCGCACCTTTACTCCAGTTATCCGATATTTCCCTGACCTTTGGTGGGGATCCCGTATTTTCAGACCTCTCTGCCGTTGTACAGGGTGGCGATCGCGTCGCGCTGGTGGGGCGCAATGGGTCGGGTAAGTCGACACTGATGAAAGTGATGGCGGGGTTGGTAGAAGCCGACCAAGGGATGCGCGTTGTTCCACCGGGTGTGTCGGTTGGATACATGGAGCAGGACCCCACGATGGAGGGGTTTGCGACCTTGGGCGATTATGCCGCCAGCGGCCTTGACCCGAGTGAATCTTACCGCGTAGCAATGGTTGCGGATGGTCTCAAGTTTGATCCGTCCCGCGATGTTGCGACGGCATCTGGCGGTGAACGTCGCCGCGCGGCCTTGGCCAAGTTGATGGCCGAAGCACCAGAATTGATGCTCTTGGACGAACCGACCAACCACCTCGATATTGAGGCGGTGCAATGGTTGGAAAATGAACTGAAATCGACCAAGGCAGCCTATGTTCTGATTTCCCATGACCGTGCGTTTTTGCGGGCTTTGACGCGGGCAACGCTGTGGATTGATCGCGGCGAAGTGCGCCGTCAGGAAACGGGCTTTGACGGGTTCGAAGCGTGGCGCGACAAGGTTTGGGACGAAGAAGAGACCGCCAAGCACAAGATGGATCGCAAGATCAAAGCCGAAGCGCGATGGGCTGTCGAGGGGATTTCTGCGCGTCGTAAACGGAACCAAGGGCGTGTTCGCGCTTTACAGGATTTGCGGGCTGAACGGGCTTCGATGATCAAGCGGCAGGGAACGGCGGCCCTCACGCTCGAGAGTGGGCCGACCTCAGGTAAGAAGGTCATTGAGGTTGAGAATCTGACCAAATCCTTTGGCGATAAGCAAATCGTGAAAGGACTGACGATCACCATTCAACGCGGCGATCGCGTGGCCTTTGTCGGGCCTAACGGGGTTGGAAAAACCAGCGTGATCAAGATGATGCTGGGACAGGTCGAACCAGATGCGGGCCGTGTGAAGTTGGGCACGAACCTCGAAGTCACTGTGTTCGACCAAACGCGTGCGCAGCTCGATCCAGAGATGTCGCTCTGGGACAGCCTTACAGGTGATCCTGAAATGCGCGTCGGTGGGCGTGCGGATCAGGTCATGGTGCGTGGCGTGCCCAAACATGTTGTCGCCTACCTCAAAGACTTCCTCTTTAACGAAGCGCAAGCGCGTGCGCCTGTAAAATCCCTGTCGGGCGGTGAAAAAGCGCGTCTCTTGCTGGCCAAGCTGATGGCGAAACCGTCGAATCTCTTGGTCCTCGACGAACCGACGAACGATCTCGACATTGAGACGCTGGATCTCTTGCAAGAGATCCTCGACGATTACGATGGCACTGTGATCCTCGTCAGCCACGACCGCGATTTCCTCGACCGAGTTGCGACGACGACCATCGCGATGGAAGGTAACGGAAACGCCACGGTCTATGCAGGTGGCTGGACCGATTATCTGAACCAGCGCGGCACCGTTGTTGAAGAGACGACAAAACCAGTCGAAACACCCAAAACGGCCGAAAAACCGAAATCGGATATTCGTAAAAACGGTTTGTCCTTTACCGAAAAACACCGACTCGAAGAACTACCTGCCGTGATCGATAAGATCACCGCAGAAATCGCGAAACTTGAGGACTTAATGGCCGATCCTGAGCTGTTCACCAAACAACCGGTGAAGTTCCAAAAGGCGACAGAGGCCCTCGTGCAGCGACAAGATGCGCTTGCCGCTGCCGAAGAAGAGTGGATGCTTTTGATGGAAAAATCAGAAGCTTAGGACTTGCCCATCGAGATCCAGATCAAAATGACATAGACTGTTGGAACCAGTGCAAGCACGGGAACCATCAGTCCTGCGATACCAAAAATCTTGATCGAGATAGCGAGCAGCACCAGCAGAACCACAAGGCCAAGTAGCGGTTTTACGATCGTGCCAAAGTTTTCGGGGTTGTGTGCATGTTCAGTCATAATCCGCATGTGACATATATATTATGCTTTTGACATGCGACAGGCTGTCACGACTTCAAAAGCATAGGCGGTGCCGCCCATGCCTTTGTGCTATAAATATCCCCGAGGTCTGGGGGCAGCGCCCCCAGCGTGTCAGCCTCGCAAACGGCTTTCGAGTGCCGATTTAACCGAGGTCGGCACGAATTTCGAGACATCACCATTCAAGCGGCAAATCTCTTTGACCAGCTTCGATGCTATGGCTTGGTTTTTCGCATCGGCCATTAGGAATACGGTCTCAATGCTATTGTCGAGCGAACGGTTCATGCCAACCATTTGGAATTCGTATTCGAAATCAGCCACAGCGCGTAGGCCACGGATGATGACATTGGCACCAACATCACGGGCACAATCGATCAAGAGGTTCTCAAACGGATGCGCAACGATCTCAGTGCCCGTGGAGGCCGCAATTGACGCAACCTCAGAGCGGATCATCGCAACGCGTTCTTCGAGATTGAACAACGGTCCCTTGTCGCGGTTGATGGCGACACCAATGACGAGACGGTCTACCAGGGAACAGGCACGGCGTATGATGTCGATGTGGCCGTTTGTAATTGGATCAAACGTGCCGGGATAAAGGCCAATACGCATCGGGTGCCCCTCTTTGGTTCATTGCCCGCACGCAACAATATTGCGCACGGGAATGCAAGGGTACTTATCGCCCCATCACCATGCCTTCGAGGGCATCTTTCTCCATCGCGAGCTGGGATAGGCGTGCTTTGACCACGTCGCCAATCGAAATCAGGCCGATGAGTTTGCCATCCGACATGACAGGAAGGTGGCGGAAACGGCCGTCTGTCATGATCTGAAGCACCTGATCCGCAGTGACATCAACGGTCGTTGTGATCAGTTTTTTGGTCATCAGAGCCTCAATCGACCCCGAAAGGATTTCTAGGCCCTGCTTGCCCATTTCGCGAACGATGTCACGTTCGGAGAGGATTCCCGTTGGGACTTCGCCGTCGTGCGACACCACGATCGTACCAATTCGATTGTCAGACATGATCTGCACAGCTTTGGACACAGGCTCGCTTGGAGCTAGCCAATAGATGCCAGTTTTTTCTTTGGAATTCAGAATGTTCTGTACGAGCATGGCTGGTCCTCCTCAACTGCCGATACTTACAGCGTCTCCGCAATACCCCCCACCTGTCAAGCGGCCTGAGCTTCTAAGCGTGCGATTTCAGCCCGCATGCCCGCCAAAAGGGCTTCGGCAAATCGGTTCAAGCGATCTGATTTACGGTCGGACAAGTGACGCACCAAATAAAAACTGCGTAGCAAGGAGAGTTCATTCATTAGAACGCGGGTCAATTCGGGCGCACAAGGCAGCGCGAAATCATGCACGATCCCTACCCCTCCGTGTCGAAGCATCTGCAACTGCACAGCGACCGAGTTCGAGGCCATCTGCACCCCATCCCGCGACAATGTGCCCAAGTAATCCAACTCTTTGTCAAAGATCATATCAGGAATGTAGCCAACGACAGGCACACCGTACAGGTCCGCCATCGTTGTGGGCAGACTGCTGTCCTGGCGCATCGCGAGGTGGAGCCTGTAGTCGCTGATCTTTTGAACTGTCAGGCGTCCTGCATCGGGGGGTGACACGGTGATGGCCATATCGGCTTCGCGTTTGGACAGGTTCACAACACGCGGCAGAGCGAGGATTTGCACCTCTAACCCCGGATTTTCAGCCTGAATGGCGGCGCAGACTTGAGGCAGAAGAAAGTTTGCACAGCCGTCAGGGGCACCAATACGGACTTGCCCAGACAGCCCTTTATCGACCGCCTGCCCTTCGTCCATGGCGAGAGATAGTGCAGCTTCCGCCTGCGCTGCATGATCCCTCATGCGCAGCCCTTGTTCAGTCAAAGCGTAGCCTTGGGGGGATTTCACAAAGAGCGGTGCGCCTACTGTTTCCTCGAGTCGAGTGATCCGACGGCCAACTGTCGCAGGGTCCATTTTCAAAAGCGGTGCGGCCGCCGAAAGGCTCTCCGCGCGCGCCACAGCCAAAAACACCCGCATGTCATCCCAATTCATCAACCCCACCTTTGCATTTTTGCAAAACGATTTTGACAAACCTTCTCTTTTACCGACCAAAACGCAAGACTATTCTAGCGCCAAATCAGATCAGACCCCTTAGGGAGGATACCATGCAGGAACTGACTCACTTCATTAACGGCGAACACGTCAAAGGCACCTCGGGCCGTTTTAGCGATGTTTACAACCCCGCAACTGGCGAAATCATCGCTAAGGTGCCGCTCGCATCCGACGAAGAAATGGATGCTGCGATCAAAGCTGCTGAAAAAGCTCAGGTCGAATGGGCAAAAGTAAACCCGCAGCGCCGCGCTCGCGTCATGATGAAGTTCGGTCAGCTGATCAACGAACACATGGAAGATCTGGCCGAACTGGTTGCACGTGAGCACGGCAAAACCATCCCAGACGCACGCGGCGACGTTCAGCGCGGCCTCGAAGTTGTCGAAGTATGCATGGGCGCGCCTGCGATGCTCAAAGGCGAATACATGAACGACGGTGGCCCAGGTATTGACCTTTACGCTATGCGTCAGCCTCTCGGCGTTGTTGCGGGCATCACCCCGTTCAACTTCCCTGCAATGATCCCGCTGTGGAAAATGGCGCCTGCGATCGTTTCGGGCAACGCTATGATCCTCAAGCCGTCCGAGCGCGTTCCTTCGACAGCTCTGCGCCTCGCTGAACTGATCATGGAAGCCGGTCTTCCTGCTGGCGTTCTGCAGGTTGTGAACGGTGACAAGGGTGCAGTTGACGCGATCCTCGACCACGAAACCATCCAAGGCGTCGGCTTTGTGGGCTCGACCCCGATTGCACAATACATCTACGGTCGCGCTGCAACCAACGGCAAACGCGCACAGTGCTTTGGTGGTGCCAAAAACCACATGATCATTATGCCCGACGCAGACCTCGACAAAGCGGCAGACGCACTGGTTGGCGCAGGCTATGGCGCGGCTGGCGAACGCTGCATGGCTATTTCGGTTGCGGTGCCTGTCGGTAAAGAAACCGCTGATCGCCTGATCGAAAAGCTGGTTCCGAAAATCGAAGCGCTGAAAGTCGGCCCCTACACCGCTGGCGAAGACGTGGACTTTGGCCCCGTTATCACCGAAGCATCGAAAAACCGCATCAACGGTCTGGTGAACTCTGGTGTTGAGCAGGGTGCAAACCTTGTTGTCGACGGCCGTGATTTCAAAATGCAGGGTTACGAGAACGGCTTCTTTGTTGGCGCGTCGCTCTTTGACAACGTGACCCCAGACATGGACATCTACAAAGAAGAAATCTTTGGCCCTGTTCTGTCGACCGTCCGTGCCGAGAACTACGAAGAAGCTCTCGATCTGATCATGAAGAACAATTACGGCAACGGCACCGCGATCTACACCGCCGACGGCGATACCGCACGTGACTTTGCTAACCGCGTGAACGTTGGCATGGTCGGCATCAACTTCCCGATCCCGGTTCCGCTGTCCTACTTCTCGTTCGGCGGCTGGAAGAAGTCTGCATTTGGCGACCTGAACCAATACGGTCCGGATGCGTTCAAATTCTACACCAAGACCAAGACGGTGACCGCACGTTGGTTCTCGGGCATCAAAGACGGTGTGGCGCTGAACTTCAAAGCGATGGACTGATAGCGAAAACATTGCGGGGCGGCCATTGGCCGCCCTTGCTATTTCTGACGGTTCGTCGTTTAATTAAACAATCGTTCAATTAGTGACTTTGGGAGGAGGCGCTATGGACTTTGCATTGTCCGAAGAACAAACCGCTATTTTCGATATGGCGAAGGCATTTGGCGAAGAACACATCGCGCCCTATGCCCAAAAATGGGAAGCTGAGGGAACGATCCCCAAAGAGCTCTGGACGAAAATTGCAGAGCTAGGATTCGGTGGGTTGTATGTCAGCGAAGAGTCTGGCGGATCGGGGCTGACACGCTTAGACGCCACGCTAGTCTTCGAAGCCCTTTCGATGTCCTGCGCCTCTGTTGCGGCATTCCTGTCGATCCACAACATGTGTCTCAAAATGTTGGACACCTATGGCTCGGACGACCTCAAAGCGCGCTACATGCCCAAGGCGCTGACCATGGAAACCGTGTTTTCCTACTGCCTGACCGAACCAGGTTCGGGCTCTGACGCCGCGGCCCTGAAAACCCGCGCCACCCGCACAAACGACGGATATACGGTCACTGGAACCAAAGCTTTCATCTCAGGTGGTGGCTATTCTGATGCCTATGTCGTCATGGCCCGCACCGGCGAAGACGGCCCCAAAGGGATTTCGTCCTTCGTGATCGAAGATGGCGCAGAGGGGCTGTCGTTTGGCGGACTTGAGCAAAAGATGGGCTGGAAATCACAGCCGACCCGCCAAGTTCAGATGGACGATGTTAAAATCCCTGCAAACAACCTCTTGGGCGAAGAAGGCAAAGGGTTCAGCTACGCGATGGCCGGCCTCGATGGTGGTCGCCTGAATATCTCGGCCTGTTCTTTGGGTGCGGCGCAAACGGCCCTCAATTCGACCCTCGTCTACATGTCCGAACGCAAGGCTTTCGGCAAATCCATCGACCAGTTCCAAGCACTGCAATTCCGCTTGGCTGAGATGGAAATCGAACTTCAAGCGGCCCGCACATTCTTGCGTCAGGCAGCGTGGAAACTCGACACAGGCGCACCTGATGCGACCAAATTCTGCGCGATGGCCAAGAAGTTCGTCACAGAGGCAGGCAGCCGCGTGGCGGACCAATGTTTGCAATTGCACGGCGGCTACGGCTACCTCGCGGACTATGGCATCGAAAAGATCGTGCGTGACCTTCGTGTTCACCAAATCCTCGAAGGCACAAACGAGATCATGCGCATGATCGTGGCACGGGATCTGGTGGGTCGATGAGCGACGTTCTCACTCGGATCGAAGGGCACGCGGGACGGATCACTTTGAACCGTCCCAAAGCCCTAAACGCCCTCACTTATGACATGTGCATGTCGATTGAGGCAGCGATCGACGACTGGCGTGACAATCACGCGGTAAAGCTAATCATCATCGACGCAGAAGGTGAGAAAGCCTTCTGCGCAGGTGGTGACATCGCCGATATCTACGCCGCTGGAAAACGCGAGGAGTTTGATTATCCCCGCAAGTTCTGGCGCGATGAATACCGTATGAACGCAAAGCTGGCGGAGTATCCCAAACCCGTCGTGAGCTTTATGCAGGGCTTTGTCATGGGCGGCGGCGTCGGCGTTGGTGGGCACGTGTCTCATCGCATCGTTGGTGACACCACGAAAATTGCTATGCCTGAATGCGGCATCGGGCTGATCCCCGACGTTGGCGGAACACGTCTGCTGGCACTTGCGCCACGGCACCTAGGCGAATTCCTCGGACTGACTGGCGATCGCATGGGGGCCGGCGACGCGATCTATGCGGGTTTTGCCGATACCTATATCGCAGAGAAAGATTGGGATGGCCTAAAGGCAATGCTAATCGAAACTGGCGACATTGAGGCCATTGCCCACACCGCTCAGCCTGTCCCCGAAAGCACCCTGCGCGAATGGAAAGACGCAATTGATGCGGTGTTCGGTGGGGATAGTATGGCCGACATTGCAGAGCGGTTGTCCCATGCCAGCACCGATGCAGCGCTCAAGGCACAAGCCGCTTTTGCGAAGAATTCGCCGCTGGCGATGACATCGACGCTCTGGCTCGTTCGTGAATGTCGCAAGAACCCTGACATTCGCAACGCTTTGCAGCTCGAATACCGCTTTACCAGTCGTTCACTGGAACTGGCTGACCTGATCGAAGGCGTGCGCGCCGCGATCATCGACAAAGACCGCAATCCGCAGTGGATGCACAAAGACGTGTCCGAGGTTCCCGCTGATCTGGTGGCCCAATTGTTGGCCCCTGTCGACGGCCCTGATGTGACCTTTTGAGAGAGAGAAACAGGATGAAAATTGCCTTTATCGGTCTGGGAAACATGGGCGCGCCAATGGCGGCCAACCTTGTCAACGCAGGCCATGACGTCGTCGGCTGTGACCCTATCGCAAAGCCTGACTTTATGCCCGTTGCAGCCACCAATGCAGATGCCGTGCGCGGTGCAGATGTTGTCATCACCATGCTCCCGAACGGCGCGATCCTTCAGGCTGTTGCCGCAGAAATCCATCCTGCGATGGAAAAAGGCGCGGTGCATCTGGATTGTTCGACCGTTGATGTAGAGAGCGCCCGTAAGGTCGCACAATCCGCAGCTGACCATGGTCTGACCGCTCTGGACGCCCCTGTATCGGGCGGTGTTGGAGGCGCGACGAACGGCACGCTGACCTTTATGGTTGGCGGCCCTGACGACGCATTTGCGACAGCGAAACCGCTGTTCGAGATCATGGGCCAAAAAGCCGTGCACTGTGGTGCATCGGGCAATGGTCAGGCGGCGAAAATCTGTAACAACATGATCCTCGGCGTCACCATGATCGCCACATGCGAAGCCTTTGCCCTCGCTGACAAACTCGGCCTTGATCGCCAAGCGATGTTTGACGTGGTGAGCACCTCGTCCGGCTACTCATGGACCATGAACGCCTACTGCCCTGCCCCCGGCGTTGGCCCGCAATCCCCAGCGGACAACGACTATAAACCGGGCTTCGCCTCTGAACTGATGCTCAAAGACCTAACGCTCGCGCAGATGGCGGCAGAAGTTGCGGATGCGGATACCCCGATGGGTCAACGTGCGATGGAGCTTTACAAACAGTTCGTCGAATCCGAGGACGGCAAAGGTATGGACTTCTCGGCGATGCTGCCGCGGTTTGAAAAACGTGGACGTGATCAGGCCTGATACGATTATTGGTGACGACGCTCTTAGATTGCATTACAATATCGAAATGTAATTCTTCAGATTGGGAGTCTGACCATGTTTAAACGTAACGAAGGTACCATTGACCGCGCCCTGCGCGTGATCCTCGGCCTTGCTCTGATCGCTGGGTATTTCATGAACGGTGGCGGTGCCTATAGCTGGCTCTACCTCATTGGTATCGTGCCGCTGGTTACTGGCCTTATCGGGTCTTGTCCGCTCTATACAATTCTAGGCATCAACACCTGCCCGATGAAAAAATAAGAAAAGGGGCCGCGAGGCCCCTTTTTCATTCCGCTGCCACCCGTGGCGTGAGCATTGGAGCGAGGTAATGCCCTGTATGGGATTCCTTTACCGCCGCCACATCCTCAGGCGTACCTGTCGCGACGATCCGACCACCCCCATCGCCGCCCTCTGGCCCGATATCGATCAACCAGTCCGCCGTTTTAATCACATCAAGGTTATGTTCGATCACCACGACCGAGTTCCCCTGATCAACCAATTCGTGCAGCACTTCCAGTAGCTTACGAACATCTTCAAAGTGCAAACCCGTGGTCGGTTCGTCTAGGATATAGAGCGTCCGCCCCGTTGATCGTTTTGACAGCTCCTTGGACAATTTCACACGCTGCGCTTCACCGCCCGAGAGGGTCGTCGCTTGCTGGCCGACCTTGATGTAAGACAGACCCACACGCACGAGCGCGTCCATTTTCTCGCGGATGGATGGGACCGCGCGGAAGAACTCTTGGGCCTCTTCCGCCGTCATATCCAGCACGTCGGCAATTGATTTACCCTTAAACTGCACTTCCAGCGTTTCGCGGTTATAGCGTTTCCCTTTGCAGGTCTCACACTCCACATACACATCGGGGAGGAAGTGCATCTCAATCTTTATCACGCCGTCGCCCTGACATGCCTCGCATCGACCACCTTTGACGTTGAACGAGAACCGACCAGGTTTGTAGCCACGGGCCTTTGATTCAGGCAGGCCAGCGAACCAATCGCGGATCGGCGTGAAAGCGCCCGTATAGGTCGCAGGGTTAGACCGTGGGGTGCGCCCGATGGGACGTTGGTCAATGTCGATCACCTTATCGAGGTGCTCGAACCCTTTGATAGTTTCGCAAGGCGCTGGTGTTTCACGCGCACCGTTCAGCTTCATCGCCGCGTTTTTATAGAGCGTCTCAATGGTGAGCGTGGATTTACCGCCACCCGATACGCCCGTAACGCAGACGAATTTACCTAGAGGGAAATCAGCAGTCACATCTTTGAGGTTGTTGCCCGTGGCCTTTACCACAGTGAGCGTTTTACCATTCCCCTTGCGGCGTTCGCTGGGAACCTCGATCCGACGTTTTCCAGAGAGATACATCCCCGTGATCGACCCCTCGTCGGCTTCCACTTGGCTCGGCGTTCCGTGCGATACGACCTGACCACCGTGCACCCCTGCCCCCGGACCGATGTCGAACACATAGTCGGCCTCGCGGATCATATCCTCGTCGTGTTCAACAACGATCACCGTATTGCCCTGATCCCGAAGGTTTTTCAGCGTTCCGATCAAACGATCGTTGTCCCGCTGGTGCAGACCAATCGACGGCTCGTCGAGGACGTAGAGAACACCCGTCAGACCGGACCCGATTTGCGAGGCAAGGCGGATACGTTGGCTTTCCCCACCCGACAAAGTGCCCGCGTTTCGGCTCATCGTGAGGTAGTCGAGGCCTACGTTGTTAAGGAACCCCAGACGTTCGCTGATTTCCTTAACAATCGCGCGGGCGATTTCCTGTTTCTGCTTACCAAGCGTCTCCATGACGCCGCCGATCCACGCATAAGCTTCTTTGATCGACTTTTCGACCACCTGACCAATGTGCAGACCTGCAATTTTGACGGCACGCGCCTCTTCGCGCAGGCGGTAGCCGCCGCAGGACCCGCAGCTACGGTTGTTTTGGAATTGTTCGAATTCTTCCCGCACCCAAGAGCTATCAGTCTCGCGATAGCGGCGTTCCATATTGGGGATCACGCCCTCAAAGGCACGCTCGACCTGATAGACACGGCCGCCTTCGTCGTAGCGGAATTTGATTTCCTCTTTGCCCGAACCGTAGAGGAACACATTCTGCGCCTTTTCAGGAATATCTTTCCAGCGCGCGTTCTTGTCGAACCCGTAGTGTTTCGCGATCGCCTCAATCGTCTGGAGGAAATAAGGCGATTTCCCTTTACGCCACGGGGCAATCGCACCGTCTGCCACGCGTAGAGTTACGTCAGGCACGACCAAACGTTCGTCAAAGAACAACTCAACGCCAAGGCCATCACAGGATGGGCAAGCCCCGAACGGCGCGTTGAACGAAAACAGGCGCGGTTCGATCTCTGGGATGGTGAAGCCAGACACGGGACAGGCGAATTTTTCGCTGAACGTATGACGTTCGGGTTCACCCTCGCTCGGCGCTGTTTCGAGAATAGCAATACCATCCGCCAAGTCGAGAGCAGTGCGAAGGCTGTCTGCCAAGCGCGTCTCTAGCCCCTCGCGCACGACGATACGGTCAACGACGACATCAATGTCATGGCGGAATTTCTTGTCCAGCGTCGGCGGCTCGTCGAGTTCATAGAATTGACCATCGACCTTCACACGCTGGAAGCCTTGCTTGCGAAGTTCAAGCATCTCTTTTCGGTACTCGCCTTTGCGATCCCGCACGATGGGAGCAAGGAGATAGCCACGCGTCCCCTCCTCCATTGCCATGATGCGATCAACCATGTCTTGGACCTGCTGGGCCTCAATCGGTTGACCAGTGGCGGGGCTGTAAGGTGTGCCAACACGCGCAAACAATAGACGCATGTAGTCGTAGATCTCAGTGACGGTGCCGACGGTCGAACGGGGGTTTTTCGACGTGGTTTTCTGTTCAATCGAAATCGCGGGCGACAGGCCAGAGATGTGATCCACATCTGGCTTTTCCATCATATCGAGGAACTGCCGCGCATAGGCCGACAGCGATTCCACATAACGCCGCTGCCCTTCGGCATAGATCGTGTCGAACGCGAGCGAGGATTTGCCTGACCCTGACAGGCCAGTGATCACCACCAGCTCATCGCGCGGAATATCCACGTCGATGTTTTTCAGGTTATGTTCGCGTGCGCCACGTACTTCGATATGCTTTAATTCAGGCATTCTGCCCCCCAGCGGATACTGCGCCCTACACATAGGCGGTTGGGACCGAGTCTCCAACAGATTTTACGGAACATTTATAGAACATACATATGATTGCGTAAATCCTTCACAAACCCCCTTTACATTTCAGTATTGAGATGTATTTATGTATTCAAAGTTCCTCTCGCCACAAAGGTGCAACATGTTTTCTCTTTTCCGCAACGCCGGTGCTGCAGCCGGCCTGTCCCCCCGCGAAGCCGTTGAAAAGGCAGCTGCAGGCGACATGATCATCATCGACGTCCGTGACCCAATGGAAGTTCGCATGTCGGGTATGGCCGATGGTGCAATGAACATCCCTCTGGCCGCATTCCAAATGCGCGTTGATCCGCGCAGCCCAGAATGCGTCGAAGGCCTCGCTACCGACAAATGCATCGGCGTTTACTGCGCATCTGGCGCACGGTCGTCGATGGCAAAGCAGATGCTCGAGAACCTCGGCTATCAAGATGTCCACAACATCGGTGGCTTTGGTCACTGGGTTCAAGCAGGCGGCCCCGTCGCAAAATAATTCCCCCTCCCTTCTGAAAACAAAAAAGGCGCGGAGTGATCCGCGCCTTTTCTCTGTCTATGTCACTTTGATCAGATGTGGATCGCGCGTCCAAAGGCGGACAGAACGCTTTCGTGCATCATTTCCGACAATGTCGGGTGCGGGAACACGGTTTCCATCAGGTCTTGTTCAGTGGTCTCAAGTTGGCGACCGATAACGTAACCTTGGATCATCTCGGTTACTTCAGCGCCAACCATGTGGGCGCCCAACAGTTCACCTGTTTTCGCATCGAATACAGTTTTGACAAAGCCTTCGGGTTCACCGAGCGCAATCGCCTTACCATTGCCGATGAAGGGGAATTTGCCGACTTTAACATCGTAGCCCGCTTCTTTGGCTTTGGCTTCGGTCAGACCGACACTTGCGACCTGCGGATGGCAGTAGGTGCATCCTGCGATAGTGTTTGGCTTGATCGGGTGAGCCTTAAGGCCAGCGGCCAGTTCAGCCACCATGACGCCCTCGTGAGATGCCTTGTGAGCGAGCCAAGGCGCGCCGGCGATGTCACCAATCGCGTAGACGCCATCAACGCCCGTGCGGCAGTATTCATCGGTCACAACGTGAGTGCGGTCGATTTTCACGCCGATCTCTTCGAGGCCGAGGCCTTCGACGTTACCAACGATACCCACCGCAGAGATGACGGTATCGAATTCCTGCTGTTCAACTTTACCGCCCACTTCGATGTGTGCGACGACTTTGCCCTTCGAACGATCGAGCTGTTTGACCATGGCTTTTTCCATGATCTTCATGCCCTGCTTCACGAACTGTTTTTTGGCGAATGCGCTGATTTCAGCGTCTTCGACAGGCAGAACACGGTCCATGACTTCGACCACAGTCGTGTCAGCACCGAGCGTGTTATAGAAGCTCGCGAATTCGATGCCGATCGCGCCAGAGCCAATAACGAGCAGTTTCTTTGGCATACGCGGCGGTGTCAGCGCGGTTTTATAGGTCCAAACCAGATCGCCGTCCGCCTCAAGTCCAGGAAGCTCACGCGCACGAGCGCCTGTCGCCACCACAATATGTTTCGCGGTCAGCTCTTCGACGCCTGCGTCCGTGGTGACCGAAACCTTGCCGTTGCCAGCCAGCTTCGCAGTGCCCATGATCGAGGTGACTTTGTTCTTTTTGAACAGGGTCTTAATGCCGCCTTCCATCTGTTTGGAAACACCACGCGAGCGCTTCACCACAGCTTCGAGGTCGAAGTCAGCCTTTTCGACGGACAGACCGAATTCTTTGGCGCGGTGCATCAGGTGGAACACCTCAGCCGAGCGCAACATTGCCTTGGTCGGGATACAGCCCCAGTTGAGGCAAATACCGCCCAGATGCTCGCGCTCAACGCAAGCCACGTTCAGACCGAGCTGCGCGCCGCGGATTGCAGCAACATAGCCACCCGGACCTGCGCCGATAACGATCATGTCAAAGTTCTTGGCGGCCATTCGTTTCTCCTCCGCTTTCAAATTAGTTTGACATTAAACTAATTTTTCACGCCGATCTAGCCACCCTGTGACATGGCTGATATCGCCTCTGCGCAAAGCAGAATTTTCCACTTATTTTCAGTGAATTATGCCGCATCTAATACAGTAGCATAGCCACCACGGCGTATAAATTCGGCTTCTTCGCTGGTTGTTTCTCGTCCCAATGCCTCGTTCCGATAGGGGAACCGACCATATCGTTTGATGATCCAGCGGTGCGCAGCAGCGTGCCGCAGGTTGTCCGCACCCATCTTTGGCATCCGGTCCTTGAAACACGCCATACAGCGGTCTTGATCAACGAGGTTTTCCGAATGCATCAGCGGCAGGTAAAAGAATTGCCGTTCGGGTTCATCGATCTGCATGTCCCACCCCTGATCCATCGCCAGCTTTGCAGCCGCCCGCGCGTTAGGGTCGAGGAGGAACGACCGCGCATCGTTGCGGAACATATTGCGCGGAAATTGATCCGTGAGCAGAAGATAGGCATAGGCCCCTTCGGCATCGGTGAGCCAATGCCCCAACCCACCGTCCGCAGCCTCGTCCCAGAGGGACCGATACCGCTTGGTGATCGCATCATCGATGTCCGAGGACCCCGCATACCAGCCTTTAGGACCTATTTCGTTTCGCCAAAATTCGATCAGCGAGGCTATTTGGCTCATGACTGTGCCTCCTCTTCGTTTTGGTCCGCGTCGAGATAGACCTCTTGGGCCACTTCAAGCGCCACAGGCGTGGCCGATGGCATGATCGGCGCGTATTGGCTGGTGTCTTCGACCGAAATTGTCGACGACCGCCGTGTCATCCGCCAGAACGCATAGATCGAGAGGCCGATCATCAGGATGCCCATGTAGCTCCAGTAGCCTTGCGCCCCCACGGTATCCATCGCCCAACCTACGATCAGCGGGCCAGAGATCGCGCCAAGGCCGTTGATGAACAAGAACCCACCAGAAGCCCCCGCCATGTCAGACCGATCAAGGAAGTCGTTCGCATAAGCCAACAAGAGCGCATAGAGAGGGTTCGCCGTGCCCCCGACCAATGTCGAGCTGATCAAGAGCATCACGAAGCTACCGTTCACGACCGAGAGGAAAGCTCCGATCCCGCCGATCAGGGATAGAACCGCGATCAAAACTCGACGATCCATGCGGTCGGAAATCCAGCCGATGGGATATTGCAGGAACAAAGCCGCGACATAGACCGATGAAATCATCAAGGAGATTTGTGGCACGGTCAGCCCTGCGCGCGTCCCGAATACTGCCGCCATACCGAACTGTGCTGCGAATACGCCGCCCAGGAGGAACATCCCCATACAGGCCAAGGGTGACACTTCGATCAGGCGTCGAATGGACAGGGGTTTCGTGGTTTCAAACGCGGGTGTCGGGCGCACAGACAAAAGGATCGGCGCAAAGGACATAGACACGAGCACCGACGGAATAATGAAGAGTACAAAGCCGCCAATATCGCCCAAAAGAACGATATATTGAGCCAAAACGATGCCACCCATCTGAACGATCATGTAAAGCGACAGCGCCTTGCCACGATTTTCGTTATCGGTCCCATCGTTCAGCCAGCTTTCAGCCGTCACATAAACACCGCAGAAACAGAAGCCGATCAGCAGGCGGCCCAGCACCCACGCCCATGGCTCTGTCAGGGCGGGATAGAGGATCAAAATAGCAGAGATCGTAGAGCCCAGCGCGGCGAACACGCGGATATGACCGACTCGACGGATCAGCTCTGGCACTGCACGCGACGCGAACAAGAAGCCGAGGAAGTAAGCGGACATCACGACGGACATCTCGAACGTCGAGAACCCTTCCATTTCGCCGCGCAAACCTAGCAAAGTCCCCTGAAGGCCGTTGCCGATCATAAGCATGAACACACCGAGAAGGAGCGCCCATGATCTGCTAAGTACCTGAATCATCGCTTTCCCTCATTCACTCAGAATTTCAGGACAGCATACCGATTGTACATGTCGCGTCTATGAAAGACCGATGAAAGAACTGTTACGTTCTCTGACTTTATGCGTCTGGGATCAAAAGCGAGGCATCGCCGTAGCTAAAGAACCGATAGCCGTTTGCAATCGCATGATCATAGATCGCACGGATTTCATCTACGCCAATCAACGCAGAGACGAGCATCATCAACGTCGATTTCGGCAAATGGAAATTTGTCATCAGCGCGTCAGCGATGCGGAATTTGAAACCGGGGGTGATAAAGATATCCGTTGCCCCATCCCAAGCCGCAATACCATCGTCCGTCGCGGCGCTTTCGATTAGTCGAAGCGCAGTGGTGCCGACGGGAATAACCCGTCCGCCCGCAGCTTTGGTCGCGTTGATCTCTTCTGCGGCTTTCGCAGTTACAATCCCGCGCTCCGCATGCATCTTGTGGTCGCGAATGTCATCGACTTTGACGGGGAGGAATGTCCCTGCACCAACGTGCAGGGTGACATAGGTAAACTCGACCCCTTTGGCCTTGAGCCGCTCCAAGAGCTCATCATCGAAATGCAACGACGCGGTTGGGGCCGCGACCGCCCCAGTGTTACGCGCCCAAACGGTTTGATAGTCTTCTTTATCCTGTTCGTCAGGGGCCCGAAGCGCCGCAATATAGGGCGGCAATGGCATGGCACCCGCATTGGCCAAGGCATCATCGAAATCGTCGCCCGTAAGGTTGAACCGAACGCGCGCCTGTCCGTCCACGCGATCAACTACCGTTGCCGTCAGGCGGTCAGAGAACACAATATCCTCGCCGTCTTTGACCTTTTTCAACGGTTTGATCAGCGCACCCCATGTCCCATCAGCCTTTGGCTCTAGCAGGGTCACTTCAATCTGTGCGGATACGTGGCCTTGAGCGCTGTCGCGATGCCGCAGACCAGAAAGCCTCGCAGGGATCACGCGGGTATCGTTCAGCACCAAGCGGTCGCCTGCCTGCAAAACGTCGACGAGGTCGGTCACGCGCAGATCGCTGATCTCGCGGCCCTTAGCCAATAGCAGCCGTGCTGACGACCGAGGCTTAGCAGGGCGTGTGGCAATCAGGCTTTCGGGCAGGTCAAAATCGAAATCGCTTAGCTTCACAGTGCGTTGGTCCTATTGGCTTAGTTGGGGCGGTGGTCGACGGAATATATTGCGGAACATCCCCGGTGTCAGGGCTGACAGAGGATTTACAGAAATTCGTTGCGCCCCTTTAGTCCCCCGCAGCGTATAATTGAAGCCAAAGAGACCCTCACCCGGTCGGGTCAGCACCGCACCAATGCCGTTCAGAAGGTAAACAGGGGAAATCACACCCTGAAAATTCATCTCGCTCTGGGCAATGTCATAAGCCCCATCAAGCGAAATTCCCAAACCTGGGCCAACCGCACTCGACTCCGTGACGATGATCTGATCAGGCGTCAATCGGAACGTTGCATCCACATCCGCAAAGGTCAGCCCCTGCCCGTTCATCTGCTGCAACAAGCCAACAACACTGATCGCATCCAGCAAGGCTGCAAGTGTCGGCGCCTGACGCACCTGAAGGTTCTTGATCGTTAGAACACCGTCATAAGTGCCCTCTGCGCCCGTTGGGGTCAGGATCATCTCGAGCGCGTCACCATTGGCGTTGTCGAGCAGCCCCATGGCTTGAGCAACAACGCCACCATTGTCGGACAAAATCCGCACCGCAGGGCCATTCGCGGTCGTTTCCAACCGCCCCCGCACGGGCGCAATGTCATTCAAGACGCCTGTAAAGCTTCCATGGAAACCACCCTCGTCCGAGAATTCACCTCGGAAGCTGCTCAGGTAAATACCATCGCTGATCGTCAGGCGGTCCAGTTGAGCCATGAGCGCACCCGCATTCGCCCCGCCAGCGGTTTTAGCGCCCCGCAAATCAAAACGACCATTTGTGACTTGGGTATCAGGGGCACGACCCTCGCCGCGTCCGATAAGCTCAACCGCACCTTCGAACCAAGTCCCGATTGTGACCTCGCCGAAATCGGCTCGCTCCATTGTGCCATCTGCATTCAGCGTCATCGCACCGTCTGCACTAAACCCAGCCCCACGAATACGCAGCGCGTCGATCTGCGGCGGATTGGACAGTCGGCCCGAAATTAAAAACTCGCCCGATTGACCCGCAGGTTTCACCCAACCGACAGAGGGCAACGACACCTCCGCCCCGATCATATCCGAGGACAGCGAAAACGCAGGCGGCGTATCCCGTTCCAAGTCGATCCGTAGATCGGCCATTGTGGAGCCGCGCACCGTATTTGCGGGGAGATTGATGTTGAACTGAGACAAGAAGGTCGGCGAAACTTCGACCTGCCCGACCACCGTGCTGACCTTTGGCGCGTCACGACCCAACGCTTGGCTCCACTCCACGGTTAGAGGCACCTGTCCGACCTGCGCATTACCCGACACCGTGATGCCCGAGTTGTTCACATCAACACTGGCCTGAGCCGCCGTGAGCCGCTGCCCCGGGACCAACGTATCTGACCGAAGGTTCCGCAATGTGTAGTCTGACTGAAACTGCAGGCTGTTCGGTGGCATCGGATTGATCAGCGGCACCACAAGCTCTGTCACGCCAAACGCGCGCGCGTCGGCCAAGGTCACGGGTTGGCCTGCTTTGGTCAGAAACTCGAACGGCGGCTGGTCCAAAAACGACAGCGCTGCCGTCAGCGTGCTATCGGTGCGGATCGTGAAATGTCCGTCGTTTCCTTTGATCCGCACGTCATCGATTTGCATGACAGTGCCTGACAGGTCAATCGATCCCCCTTGTGGCGGTGTGGTCGTCCCTTGATCGAGCATGATCGCCAAACGATTATCCGCGATCGAAACAAAACCCGCAGCATCGTCAATATACGGGAGTTTCGGTGTCGGTCTGAAACGGGCCCCGTCAAAGCTCGCCGTCGTTGCAATGACAGGCGGATGGTTGGCCTCAATCCGTAAGCCGACAGTCGCATCACGAATCCAACCATCCGTGAGGTTCTCCGCAAACCAACGGCGGGTTTCTGGTTTCACTTCCTCAGGCCAAAGCGGCATGAAATCAGGGATATGGAGTGCCGCCGCAGAAGCATCAACCGCCACGCCCCAACCTTTGGAGTCCGCCGTGATCCGGCCGCTGGCATGGATATCTTGATCAGACAGTCGTAGGTCGACCGATCCGATATCGATGGCAAATGGCGATAGTGTCATCCGCATCACCGCAGAGGCCGCGTCAATCTTTCGCGGCTCATCAAACATACCATCTGGGTTCAAGGCTATATCGCGCAGACTGAATTGGCCTTCGAACGACTCTGGCCATCCGCCGTCGTTCCAATTGCGCAAAAACGCTTGGCCAGAAGCGGACATGGTGCCCCAATCTGTATCCAGTTCCGTACGATCAAACGACACTCTGCCCTGTAACGGCAAATACGACAGATATGCCCGCGCATAGCGCAACGGGATCGGACGGGCTTCGGGTGTTGGCTGGATCAAACCGTCAGTGAGTTCGAGCGACGCATAGACAGGACCTAACCCACCCTCATCATCAATGCTGGCCCGAAGTGACGCGTTCACAGGCGCATCAAGCACCGACAACCACCCCAAAGCTGGCGTCTGAACGGCGAGGTCGCGGGCGATGCCATTTCGGACCGTAAACCCCATACTGGCCGCGCGGCGATTGTCAGGGCTGTCAAAGAACAGCGAAACATCCGTCACAAAAGGACGCCCCGACAAAAGCGAGAACGCCCCGCGCAATGAGGTCACGCCGCTCGATAAGTCCAAGGTCACAACGCCACCGTCGACCGTCCAACTTTGGTTTGCGCGGGCATCAGAATAGTTGACAATCAGCCCCTCTGCCCGCACCAGTTCCAGCGCTTCTAGAGCAGGCCCAGCAAGAACAGCGTCAATGTCATCGAGCAATTCAACAAAGTTATCAGCCTGTCCGACGGCAGCGCCATTCGTCTCGAACGACAGGGCGACGGAACCATCAGCTGCCCGCAAGAACCCAACCTGAGCCCCAGAAACAATCACCTCTTGGACGAGGACTTCACGCCTGAAAAGCAATCCACGCGGGGAAATCAGCGCGTCAACGGAGGGCAAACGTGCGAGCGTCACATCATCCGCATCCCGCAATACCGCATTGGACAGTCGCGCACGCAGGTGCAGGTCGCGCCCAACGTTCAAACGAATTTCGCCGAACTCCAACGACCCACCGTTGAGCATCTGCGTCGCACTGGACTCTAGCCGGGTCTGTAACCACTGGGGCGCGCGGACATCTCGGTCGATAAGAAGAACGCCGACCACAATGGCAAAGACCACAGGCACCGCCAACAATATTGCAAGCCCGCGCACGACAGAGCGCCAAACCGGCTTCACCTTTGGTTTGGTAGACGTGTTTTCCTCTGCCTCAGACATCCTTGGCCGATGGCCCCTTTTATTTGTGGTGTTCTGCTCTAGAACACAGATTGCCACGCGCTGCTGCGCATTTCAAAACCAATCGGAGGATAAAATGAGCCAATCGCGCCCCGACATCGGTGATATTGCCCCTGACGTAACCTTGCCCCGCGATGGCGGCAATAGCGTCAGCTTGTCAGACTTTCGCGGAAAACCTGTCGTCCTCTATTTCTACCCCAAGGATGACACGCCCGGCTGCACAAAAGAAGCCATCGGCTTTACCGAGATGGTTGATGCCTTTGACGCTGCTGGCGCCGTCATTCTGGGCGTCTCCAAAGACACTGTCGCAAAACATGAAAAGTTCAGCGCCAAACATGGGCTGAAAATCGCGCTCCTGTCCGATGCAGAAGGCGATGTGTGCGAACGCTATGGCGTGTGGGTTGAAAAGAACATGTATGGCAAGACTTACATGGGCATCGAACGCGCAACGTTCCTGATCGGCGCGGATGGCAAAATTGCGCGCGTTTGGAACAAGGTCAAAGTTGCGGGTCATGTCGAGGAAGTTCTCGAGGCTGTTAAGGCGCTTTGACAGAGCAACCTCTTCCCTTGACCTCTTGGGCCGAGGAAGGCACCTCTGCACCATGATCGATCGACAGGGTGACCAATGAAACCACTTGCGCAGATGGCTTGCGACGTGCTGACCACGGCAGATGGCCATGAAAAGACCGCGCTCTCGCGCCGATATGCTGCGGAGTGGTTTGAGGCCCGCGCCCAAGGTCTCGCGCCCGAGATTGGCACGGCCTCCCCGCCCATACGGCCTGCTCGCCCCGAAAAGCCTGACCTGCTGGACCCACGAGATGTGCCGCGTCGCAAGCCCGGTTCGCCAGAAGGTCGCATCGCGATGCTTCATGCGGTGGCCCATATCGAACTGAACGCAGTTGACTTGCATTGGGACATCATCGCGCGGTTCACCGATACCAAAATGCCGATTGGTTTCTATGACGACTGGGTAAAGTCCGCAGACGAAGAATCCAAACATTTCAACCTGATCTGCGACCGACTTCATGCAGAAGGTAGCCATTATGGTGACTGTCCTGCACACGCTGGTATGTGGCAATCCGCCGAAGAAACCGCAGACGACCTGATGGGGCGGTTGGCGGTCGTTCCAATGGTGCTCGAGGCGCGTGGGCTGGATGTGACCCCTGGCATGATCGGACTGTTCAAACAGGCCAAAGATCACGCAACTGTTGAGGCGTTGAACGTTATCTACGCCGAAGAAGTCCATCACGTGGCCTATGGATCAAAGTGGTTTCACTTCCTTTGTGGTCGTCACGACCTCGACCCTAAGGTTGCGTTCCACACTTTGGTTCAGCGATATTTTCACGGTGCCCTCAAGCCCCCTTTCAACGAAGAAAAACGGGCCGAGGCTGGATTGCCGCCAGATTTTTATTGGCCCCTTGCAGAAGAAACGCCCGATCGCACCGCTCGCGCATCGGGAATTTAGGCAAAAAACCGCGCACAACCCCATGAAAGCGCGTCAATTTGTGCAAAATTGCGCAAAAGCGTTGCACCACGACTCCCTGCCCGCTAACACCGTCCGCATGGATAGGTTGGGACCCTGTCTGTATGGGTTGGGACAGAACAAGGACGACGATCTTGCGCTCTCGAATGATGGCCAGATTGCACGCAGCGCTTGAAAAGCGTTTTCCAGAACGGCGGCTGTTTTTACGCTCTGACACCGAAACGCGGTTCATCCGCCTTCGGTCAGAGATGCAGCTTTTCGTTTGGACCGCTGGCGCAATGGTGCTTGCTTGGACGATTATCGCTACTGCAATCGTAATGATGGACAGCATTGGCGCGGGGAACTTCCGCGATCAGGCCCGTCGCGATCAGATCGAATACGAAACCCGCCTTCAGGCTCTTGTGACCGAGCGTGACCGCCGCGCCGAAGAGGCCGCAGCAGCGCAAGCACGGTTTAGCTCTGCCCTCGCGCAAATTTCGGTGATGCAGACAGAATTGCTAAATTCTGAGGACCGTCGTCGCGAATTGGAAACAGGCATTGAGGTGATTCAGTCCACCCTTCGCCGCACTATGAACCAGCGTCAGGATCTATCGCAGCGCATCACCGCGCTTGAAGCGGCTGTTCAGAATGGCACGTCGCTAGCTGGCGCAACAGGCAGCGTCTCGAACGAAGCGCTCGACCTTCTGGCATCGGCATTGGCTGACACCGCAGCAGAGCGTGACCAGATTGAGGCGGACGCACAGAGCGCTATCGATCGCGCGGCAGAGTTGGAGCTGGACCTGCGCCTCATGGAAGAGCGCAACGACGAGATTTTCCGCCAACTCGAAGAAGCTATGATGGTGTCTGTTGAGCCGCTCGACAATATGTTCCGTGCGGCCGGCCTGAACACCGACACACTATTGGATCAAGTGCGTCGCGGGTATTCGGGCACCGGTGGCCCGCTCACCCCGCTGCAGTTCTCGACCAATGGCGGCGAAGCTGACCCTGACACGGCGCGGGCAAATGAACTGCTGTCGTCGATGGACCGCATCAACCTCTACCGTATCGCCGCAGAGCGCGCGCCGTTCTCTATGCCTGTGCGGGATAACTTCCGCTTTACGTCGGGCTACGGGATGCGCTGGGGTCGTATGCACTATGGCACCGACTTTGCTGGTCCCGTCGGCACTCCGATCTACGCAACCGCTGACGGTGTAATCACTCACGCGGGATGGTCGTCGGGTTACGGGCGCCTTGTTAAAATCCAACACGAGTTCGGAATCGAAACACGTTACGGTCACTTGAACGCGATCCGCGTCCAAGAAGGTCAAAGAGTCTCGCGCGGGGACCGTATTGGTGATATGGGGAACTCCGGACGTTCAACCGGACCTCACCTTCACTACGAGGTTCGCGTCGGCGGCGAAGCAATCAATCCGATGATCTACATAAGAGCTGGACAAGATGTTTTCTAAGAGCAAAATCAACGAACCGGGTCCGAAAGCGACCGAAACCGCAGCACAAACTTCGGTGCCTGCGCCGGCTTCTGCGCCAAAGATGGACATGCCTGTTTCCAAGCCCAAAGCACCGGCTTCGATTCTGTCGTCTGACCTGCATGTTAAGGGCAACCTGAAAACCACTGGCGACATTCAAGTCGAAGGTCAGGTTGACGGCGATATTCGCGCGCACCTTCTGACCGTTGGTGAAACCGCAACTATTCGTGGTGAAGTGGTTGCTGACGACGTTGTCATCAATGGCCGCGTCATCGGTCGTGTCCGTGGCCTAAAAGTGCGCCTGACTTCGTCGGCACGCGTCGAAGGCGACATCATCCACAAAACCATCGCAATCGAATCTGGCGCGCACTTTGAAGGTTCGGTTCAGCGTCAGGACGACCCACTGTCGACCACTGGTGCTGCAAAGCCGAAAATGCCAGCTGCTCCGGCCGCCAAAGACGCTGAGTGATCAGCTGTTTCATGGAATGACAAAGGGCGCCCTCGGGCGCCCTTTTGCGTTATACGGGATCGTAGAGGACCCGCCGATAGAGATGCCATGTGGCGTGCCCCAACACAGGCAGAACCACCATCAGCCCCAAAAACGCGGGGGCGAGCGCGATCAAACTAAGGATCGCGATCATCGCAGCCCAAATCAGCATGACGATGAGGTTCGAAGCAACAGTCCGAATCGACAACAGCATGGCCGTGATGAAATCGATCTCTTTTTCGAGAAGGAGCGGCAGGCTGACGACGGTCATCGCAAACAGCAGGAACGCGAGAACCGCGCCGACAATCAGTTCGAGCCCGATCATCCGCAAGCCCTCTGCGGTCAAAAACACATCAAAGCTCGTCATCACGTTGCGCATCGCCGACAGCCCCATCGTCAGCGCAAAGAGCATATGTGCGAGGAAAGTCCAGAACAGAAAGTAGATCACAATGATCGCGCCCATCCACGGGATTTGGCGGGTGCGTTCCTGCCAGACCACGCCAAGGACGTCTCTCCAAATCAAGGGCTGTCCGTTTTCCAAACGCCGAGACACTTCATAGAGGCCGACCGCCGCAAAAGGTGCTGCCAGCGGAAAGCCAAGCGAGGTGGCAAGAACCCAACTCACGTGCCCTGCCCCAAGAGTGATGAGGCCAAAACCGATCACTACATAGACCGCCGAAAAGAACAGGCCGAACTGCGGTGCGCGGCGAAAATCGTAGATCCCCGCTTTGAGCGCCGCGAAAATATCAGCCATGCCTAGGGTCCCGATCAACGGGATCTGTGATGGAGGCGGTGTGTCTACAGTTTGCGTCATTAATGGTCCTCTCCCCTTGACCTTATGTCAAAGGCTAAGGGGTGAGACGCAAGTCGCAAAGTAGTATTTATGATATGGAATTAAGGGGATGACCCTTAGTCGTCGGCATTGGCCTCTGCGCGGGATTTGCCAGATGCACCATGCGCAAGCGTTGCCGCCATCAGACCATCCAGCGCACCATCGAGCACACCTTGGGTATCCGAGGTCTCGTATCCAGTGCGAAGGTCTTTGACCATCTGATAGGGCTGCAGGACGTACGACCGAATTTGGTTGCCCCAACCAGCGTCACCTTTGGCTTCATGGGCGGCGTTGATGTCGGCGTTACGGCGATCCAACTCCATCTGATACAGACGGGATTTCAGCGCTTTCATGGCGATATCACGGTTCTGGTGCTGCGACTTTTCCGACGAGGTCGTCACGATGCCCGTAGGCAAGTGGGTGATACGCACCGCAGAGTCCGTGGTGTTCACGTGCTGACCGCCCGCACCAGACGAACGGTAGGTGTCGATGCGGATGTCGTTCGGTTTGACGTCGATTTCGATATTGTCGTCCACAACAGGGTAAACCCAAACGGATGAGAACGAGGTGTGACGACGCGCAGCGGAATCATAGGGCGAAATGCGAACCAGACGGTGCACGCCCGATTCTGACTTCAGCCAGCCATAAGCATTGGGGCCGCTGATCTTGTAGGCAGCCGATTTAATGCCAGCTTCTTCGCCCGGGCTTTCGGATTGAAGTTCGACCTTGTAGCCCTTCTTTTCCGCCCAACGCACATACATGCGTGCAAGGATTGATGCCCAGTCACAGGATTCCGTACCGCCTGCGCCAGAGTTGATTTCAAGGAAAGTATCGTTACCGTCCGCCTCACCGTCCAAGAGCGCCTCGAGCTCTTTTTCAGCGGCGCGCACTTTCAGGTCCTTCAACGCGTCCTCGGCCTCTTTTACGACATCAGCGTCATCTTCCATTTCGCCCAGTTCGATGAGTTCGAGGTTATCCGACAGGTCCTGTTTGATCGCACGCAGACCAGCGATCTGATCCACCAACATCTGACGTTCACGCATCAGTTTTTGCGCACCTTCTGGATCGTCCCAAAGGGTCGGGTCCTCAACGCGGGCATTGAACTCTTCCAAACGGTATTCCGCAGTTTCCCAGTCCATCCGCTGAGCAAGAAGGTCGATCGATTTCTCGATGGCGTTCACAATGTTCTGCGTTTCGGCGCGCATGGGTCAACTCGTCTGTCTTAGGGTCAGGGCGACAGGCCCCGACGGATTAGGTCGCGTCATAGCCCTTGCCAGCGGCACGGGCAAGTCAGTGTCAGTAAAGTCCACCCGACGACAACGTCCCAAAGGACGCATTCGGGCCAACGGTCGCGGTATTGCCGTCCGAAGTTGTCACGTTGCGGGTCTGCTGCTGCACCTCTTCAAAGAGTGGAAGATCAGCCGACATTGCAAAACCACCATCGAACATCACACCAAAGATCGGCTCTTCGCCAACGCGGAAACACTCTGCGATCACGTTCGGACCTTCGGCACCTTCGGGCAAACGGGCGCCCGTAAAGCGGTCGATGTTGATGAATTGACAGTCCTCAGGCACTTTAAAGCGGCCACCACCGAACTCTTGGATCGCTTGTTCCATAAAGCGTTGGAACACAGGACCACAGATCGAACCACCATAAGCGCCACGGCCCAACGGTGTCGGGCTATCGTAACCGATATAGCAACCAGCCGCGATATTGGACGAGAACCCCACGAACCAAACATCTTTGGCGTCATTGGTCGTCCCAGTCTTACCAGCAATCGGCACAGGCAGGTTGATCACGCTCGACGCTGTGCCGCGTTTAACCACACCTTCCATCATCGAAGTCAGCTGATACGCCGTCACAGCGTTCATGATACGGTCGCGGTTCGATAAGATCGTCGGCCCCTGCCCTGACGGCAATGACGCCTCATCACAATCGAGGCAGGTACGGGCGTCATGGCGGTAAACGGTGTTACCAAATCGGTCCTGAACACGGTCAACGAGCGTTGGCTCAACCCGTTCGCCACCGTTCGCAAACATCGAATAGGCAGCGACGAGCTTGAACAGCGTTGTTTCTTCGGACCCAAGCGAGGCCGAGAGATACTGGTTCATGTTCTCATAGACACCGAAACGTTCGGCATATTCCGCGACAACATCCATCCCCACCTCTTGGGCCAGACGAATGGTCATAAGGTTACGCGATTGTTCGATCCCCGTGCGAAGCGGTGTCGGACCGTAGAATTGGTTGGATGAGTTCTGCGGACGCCAGAGGCCTTGCGGCGTGTTGATCTCAATCGGTGCGTCAACAACGATCGTTGCGGGCGAGTAGCCACTATCAAGAGCCGCCGCATAGACGAAGGGTTTAAAGGCAGAACCTGGTTGGCGACGGGCTTGGGTTGCGCGGTTCAACTCGGTTGACTGATAACTGAACCCGCCCTGCATCGACAAAACGCGTCCCGTGTTCACGTCCATCGCCATGAAGGCACCCTGTACCTTGGGCACCTGACGAAGCGTCCAACGGATAAACGACCCATCGGCGTCAGCAGTCATGCGGCGGACGTGCACCACGTCGCCGACGTCGAAATTGTCAAAGAAGTTGCCGCGAATCCAATCGATGTCAGCGCGCGGAACCACCTGCGGTTCGGCGTCGGACGTCGGAACGCCCTCGATCCCGATGCGCAATTGCTGATCTTCAACACCCAGAACGACTGCGGGATACCAATGGCTCACCAGTTCGATATCACGCGGGACGGTGACATCGGCCAGCGCGGCACGCCAATCATCTTCGCTCCCCAGTGCATCAGCGGGCACGGTTTTTCCTGTGCCATTCCAGATACCTAGATTGCGGTCGTATTCTTCCAATGCACGCTGGAGCGATTGCTCTGCAACGGTCTGGAGGTCGGGATCAACGGTCGCGCGGATTGACAGACCACCCGAAAAGAACTCGTCCTCACCGAAGTTGCGGCTCAGTTGACGGCGGATTTCATCTGTAAAGTAGTTGCGCGGTGGTAGCTGCGAACGGAAGCTTTCGTAATCGCCCGACTGCACCGTGCGCAACGGCAGCGCCTGCTCGGCCTCTGCAATCGCTTGAGTGATATACCCATCCTCGGCCAAGCGACGAAGAACATAGTTCCGACGAGCAACCGCATCGTCATACTGGCGCACGGGATGCAAGTTACCCGGACGCTGTGCCAGAGCAGCGAGATATGCAGCCTCACCCGGTGACAGGTCCGCCAGCGGTTTGTTGAAATAGGTTTGTGCCGCAGCCGCGACCCCATACGAGTTCTGACCGAGGAAGATTTCGTTTAGATAGAGTTCGAGGATGCGGCTCTTGTCCATCACCCGCTCAATCCGCGTTGCAAGGATCAGTTCGCGGATTTTACGTTCTGCCGTGCGGTCGGACGATAAAAGGAAGTTCTTCATCACCTGCTGGGTGATCGTCGACGCACCGCGTACCTCACCGCCACGGGATTTAATCGCTTCGACAGCAGCCGCTGCAATACCGCGGATGTCATAACCCGGGTGAGTGAAAAAGTTCTGATCTTCCGCCGACACAAAAGCGTATTGAACCAGCGGCGGGATCTCATCAAAGGGAGTAAACAGACGGCGTTCTACGGCGAATTCGTCGATGATCTGACCTTCGCCCGAATACACACGGCTAATCGTTTTGGGTGTGTATTGCGACAGAGTTTCATAAGACGGCAAATCGCGGCCATAGAATGTGAAAATCGCGCCGAGCATCAGCGCGAACATCACAAGACCAAGCGTGACCATCGTAAAGATAGCCCCGAAGAACGACATGATAAATCGCAGCACGCGTTTGACCCCTTTGGTTGGTGCGCCGCTTATAGGGCGGGTCGCGGGTCAGGTCAAAACCGCAAGCACCACTTTCGGCATGAAAACGCCGCTTTCGCATAGGTTTGAACAGTAGGGATTGCCCCTTGGCGATCCACGGACCAAATCAGCCGCATGAGCACGCCAGAAAGCATCCTTGCCACCTACGACCGAGTCGGCCCTGCTTGGGCCACATCCCGCGACCGCCGTTTGACAGAACGCCGCTGGTTGGACCGAATGATTGCGGTTGCGCCCCATGATCGCGGCAAACGCCGTGTCTTGGACTTGGGATGCGGTTCAGGGCGTCCGATCGCGGAATATCTCATTGATCGTGGCATCGCTGTAACTGGTGTTGACGGGGCAGAGAGCATGATCGCCCTGTTCCAATCTAACTTACCCAGCGCCCGTTCCATTCGTGCCGATATGCGTAGACTCGATCTGGGCGAGAAATTTGATGCGATCCTCGCGTGGGATAGTTTCTTTCACCTTTCCCCCGCAGATCAACGCGCCATGTTCGCAGTTTTTGCAGCCCATGCCGCCGACAACGCGGCCTTGATGTTCACCAGTGGGCCTGATGAAGGCGTCTCAATCGGATCAGTCGAAGGCACCCCGATCTACCACGCCTCTTTGTCCGAGGCGGGATATCGCCACGAACTCGAAGCAGCAGGCTTTACCGTTGTTGCGCACAAGGCCGAAGACCCCGACTGCGGCGATCGCACGGTGTGGCTCGCTCGGTTTACTGGCGTCTAAGCGCGTCTTTTGCAGCCTCGGAATTGGCCCAACGCTGAACGGCGAGGACAATCCCCGCAACGACCCGAGCCCGCCCTTCGGCAGAACGCAGTGCCTCACGGTCATGCGGGTTCGATAGGAACCCGACCTCAACCAAAGCCGACGGGAAATCCGCTGCGTTCAAAACGGCCAAGAGCGCCTCGCGACGCGGCGTGCTGTTCACACGTGCATTCGTATCCATCAGCGCCTGAACCAGCGCATCCGCTAAGGTATCGCTCTGCGGCGCGGTTTCCGTGCGAGCAAGGTCCATCAGCACCGTCGCGACCGTATCGTCTTGGCCCGTCAAATCCAAACCGGCCAAGAGATCCCCACGGTCATGACGCTCTGCCATGCGCAAGGATGCGTCCTCTTGAGCCTGATCGCTGAGGGTATAGACCGATGCGCCTGAGGTAATCTCATCCCCATCGAGAGCATCGGCATGGAGCGACAACAGCACATCCGCACCTGACCTGCGGGCAATGGAAATCCGTTCCTCGAGCGGCACAAAAACATCCGTCTGGCGGGTCAGCACGGCGCGCATCCCCTCCATCCGGTTCATCGTTTGCGCCACTTCGACAGCGAGTTGCAGCATGAGGTCCGCCTCGCGCAGGCCATCTCGTTCGGCACCGGGGTCAATGCCACCGTGCCCGGGGTCGATCACAACGGTCAGGATACCATCATCGACCGTCGCGACAGGCGGCGCAGTAGGATCTACGGTATTCAGCATATCCCAACCTGGATCGCTGGGCGCACCTGCGGCGGCGGCATAGTCGGCGTCTGAGCTCGGCGACAAGTTCACCGTCAGTCGCGCCGTCCCGTCGACCGTGTTCACCTGCATCCCTGCTTGGCTCACGATCATGGCGTCGGACAGATCTAGCACCATCCGTGACCACCCTGGACGCAGCGCTCCAAACCGAAGGTCGCTCACGCGGTCCGATTGATCCAAGGTCGCTTTGTCCGCGCCTCGCCAGTCAATCTCGCGAAAGTCCAGAACCAGTCGACGCGGGTCGTCTAGCATAAACACGCGCCACGGCACAGGCTGCGACAGGAACAAATCGACCGTTGTTTTGCCCCACGAATCCTCGATCACCGAATGGGCCACATCTAGCCGCGCCAGACCCGTAAAGTCCTGCGCCTGCGATGCCACGCCCAAACATGCCAGAACCGCTGCCCCCACGATGCGGATCATGACCGACGGTCCTCCATGAATTTGGTGAGCCTGCGTAGCCCTTCTTCGATATCGGGAGTTGAACGGGCATATGAGAACCGCAGCCAATGTTTGCCGTTCACCGTGTCAAAATCCAGGCCCGGGGTCACCGCAACGCCATCTTTATCAAGGATTTCCGCAGCAAAGCTCAGGCTATCATCGGTATATTCAGAAACATCAGCGTAGACGTAAAACGCACCATCAGGCGGGGCAATCTTGGTAAAGCCTGCCTTGGGCAGACCTTCAATCATCAGCTCACGATTGCGAGCGTAGCTTGCGACATTGCCATCCAGTTCCTCTTTGCAATCCATAGCATAGAGCGCGAGCCGTTGCGCCGCGTGGCTCGGGCAAATGAACTGGTTCTGTGCAATGCGTTCCACGACGCGAACGTGGTCTTCGGGCACGACCATCCAGCCCACGCGCCAGCCCGTCATGCTAAAGTATTTGCTGAACGAATTGATGACATAGACCTCGTCGGTCACCGACGCTGCGGTGACGGGTTTAATGCCGTAGTCCAGCCCGTGGTAAATCTCGTCCGAGATGAACGCCGCATTGCGATCCGCGCAGGCTCCGGCAAGGTCGGTCAATTCACCCTGCCCCAACATGGTGCCCGTCGGGTTCGCAGGTGAGGCCACGATCAGACCTTGGAGATCGTAGTTCGCCACGTCCGCCGCGACAGGTTGGAACCGCGCCTCAAGCGTCGTCGGAATATCAACCGCGTTCAGGTCAAACGACCGAAGTATCTGACGATAGGACGGGTAGCACGGCGCACCGAGACCAACGCGATCGCCCGTATCAAAGAGCGCGGTAAACGCCAGCAAGAACGCACCAGACGCCCCAGCGGTCACAACGATCCGTTCTGGGTTCATGTCGAGGTCATACCAATCACCGTAATGCTGCGCGATGCGCGCCCGCAGTTCTGGCATCCCCAGAGCCACGGTATATCCCAACGGACCCTCAGCCATATCACCCGCCAACCGATCCAGTGCCGCTTTGGGCGCACCTGTTCCCGGTTGCCCAACCTCCATATGAATGATGTGGCGCCCCTCGGCCTCAGCCTTGCGGGCGGATTCCATCACATCCATCACGATAAAGGGATCAACGGCCCCGCGTCTTGAAACACGCATGTCATGCCTCTTATGGTCTATCTGCTCTGCCCCTCTTTGCCTTTGCATGGGCGGCGCGTCAATCGGACCCTTGGCACCACCGCCCAGATATGCACAACTCTGCCGGACTATAAATCGGAGAACTCTATGAAACGCCTCGCCCTCGCACTGACCTTGGGTCTAGCCACCCAAGCCGCCGCCACCGATCTGGAGGCCATGAGCGACGCCGAACGCAGCGCATTTCGGGCCGAGGTCCGCGCCTATCTGCTCGACAATCCCGAAGTGCTGATGGAAGCCATCGGCGTTCTCGAACAGCGTCAAGCTCAGGCCGAAACGATGGCCGACCAGCAAATGGCCCAGACCAACATGGACGCGATCCAGAACGACGGGTTTTCATGGGTCGGTGGCAATCCCGACGGTGACATCACCATCGTAGAATTCATGGACTATCGTTGTGGATACTGTAAACGCGCCTTCCCTGAGGTCGAGAGCCTCTTGGAAACTGACGGCAATATTCGCTTTATCGTCAAAGAACTTCCAATCCTCGGCGATCAGTCGACCCTCGCATCACAATTCGCAATTGCCGTGCAGCAGCTTCATGGCGATGACGCTTATAAATTTGTCCACGACACCCTGATGAACATGCGTGGTGACATTACCCAAGACAGTCTATCTCAGCTTGCATCGACCGTTGGCTTTGACGCGGCGCCAATCTTTGAGCGGATGGCATCGCCAGAGGTTTCGCGCGTGCTGCAGGCAAACATGGAACTCGCGCAGCGTTTGCAGATCAGCGGCACACCGACGTTCGTCTTTGATGACCAACTCGTAAGAGGGTATGTGCCGCTCGACCAGATGGCGTCGATCGTCGAAGAGCTACGCGCCAACTGATACGACACAACAAAGGGGGCCTCGGCCCCCTTTTCGTTAGCCCGCCATCACCGTGCGCAGCCCCTTTGCAAAGAGCACCACAAACGGTGCGCCGTGCATAACCAAGTCAAAGATATCAATCGGCTTCGCCAACTCGCCCGCAGCCAACATCTTTAGCTTTTCCCAAATATGCGGTTCAGGAAAAAACGGTGCGAGGCCCAGCGTCAAGCAGGCCAAAATCACAAGGTTCCAAGGCAGGGTATCCAGAAACGCCATCGCGTCCTCCAATATATTTTGAAAACGTGATATATGAAAGCACGTCAAATTGCCAAGGGCATTTTGCGTTTTCAAAATTGAAAAGGGAGGAAAGTGGCGCGGTTGACGGGGCTCGAACCCGCGACCCCCGGCGTGACAGGCCGGTACTCTAACCAACTGAGCTACAACCGCGCACTTGCGTCTGTGATGTCTTGAAAAGAAGTGGCGCGGTTGACGGGGCTCGAACCCGCGACCCCCGGCGTGACAGGCCGGTACTCTAACCAACTGAGCTACAACCGCGTATCTTCTTTTCGGTATCTCACCGAACGTGTGGGGCTTCTAAGCGGTGCGTCGGGGCGCGTCAAGCGCCCTATGACAAAAAAATGAAACTCTTCGCGCAGAGCACCGAATAAAACAAAACGGGGCAGAAAAACTGCCCCGTTTCCAAGAAGTTATCGAAATTCAGCCAAAGCTGAATGTGCCTGAAATTACAGACCCATCGTCGTCTTGATCTGGTCAATCACGCCCTGAACCATCTCAGGGTTATTTCCAGCAGCCTCAACCGCAGTAACAAGTTGGGTTTTAATGCCATCAGACAGCGATGACCCTTCGATGAGGGCAGTTACTTTGACTGGATCAAAGTTTTCGACCGAGAGAATTGCCGACGGGTCCAGCGCGCCAAGTGCGCCTGTTGCGGTTTCCATCAGGCTACCTGCGCTCGTGGTCACATCGGTTGCGGCCTGAACTGCAGCCTCAGTCGCTGCATCAACGGCTTCAGTTGCAGCCTCGGTCGCGGTCTCGGCAGCTTCTGTCGCTGCGCTGGTTGCCATATCAGCCGCAGCTGTTGCGGCCTCGGTCGCGCCTTCTACTGCATCCGTTGCAGTAGTTGCGGCCGCATCAACAGCTTCAGTCGCAGCGGTCGTCGCAGCATCTGCTGCTTCGGTGGCAGCGGCTGCTGCTTCTTCAACAGCGGCAGCAGCGGCCTCTGCTGCTTCCTCAGCGGCTTCAACGGCTGCATTTGAGGCTTCAGTCGCCGCATCGGTCGCAGCTTCTGCTGCCTCTGTTGCGGTTTCGACTGCATCGGTGGCGGCCTCAGCAGCGGCGTCGACTGCATCCGTGGCAGCACCAGCGGCATCGTCAGCAACTTCGGCAGCAATCCCGACCAGACCTTTTACGGCTTCAACGGGTGTGCGACCGTTGGCGGCAAATTCATAACCGAAAAAGCCGAGAATCGCGGCGACCACAATAATAACAAACGCTCTCATAATATCGTCCTTCCAAACTACGGATCGGCCCCAACTCAGGCCCCTACGCGTGTAATGGCACGACATCACGCAACTTTAAAGTCACATGTGGAGCAGAATTACTACGACCTTGTGGCAAGCGCATTTGCGGGTTGCGGAAAATCGCAGGCAAGACTAGGTTGCGTGCCAAATTACAACCGCCGAAAGGACTAAGGCCATAGCCCGCAGACCTCATAACGCACCGCCGGTGCGTGACACTGGACCCCGTATCAATGAACGCATTCGGTGCCCCGAAATCCGCCTCATTGGCGCCGAAGGAGAAAACGTCGGCGTTGTAACGCCAGCGCAAGCGCTCCAAATGGCGGAAGAGGCTGGTTTAGACCTCGTTGAAATCTCGCCTAACGCGACGCCGCCCGTGTGTAAGATCATGGACTTCGGCAAGTTCAAATATGAACAGCAGAAGAAAGAGGCCGAAGCGCGGAAAAAGCAGAAGATCATCGAGATCAAAGAGGTCAAGTTCCGCCCTGGTACGGACAAGCACGACTATGACGTTAAAATGCGTTCCGTGCTGAAATTCCTTGGCAATGGCGACAAGGTCAAAGTGACGCTGCGATTCCGTGGACGCGAAATGGCGCACCAAGATTTGGGCCGCCAACTGCTGGAACAGATCGCTGGAGACATCACCGAATTCGGCAAAATCGAAAACATGCCGAAAATGGAAGGCCGCCAGATGGTCATGATGATCGGGCCGCTTCCGAAGTAAGGTTCGGACAATCGAATGAGAAAGCCGCCTTTTTGGGCGGCTTTTTTCGTTTCAGCCTTCGCGAGGACGCGGGCGCGTCGGGATTTCCTTGAGCAATCCCCCTACCCCCATGGCCGAGATCTCGGCATCTCCGATGGGAACACCGCAGATCACCCGCTCCAGAACCCAGTCTGCGCCATTCAGCGCAGGGGATCGCGCGCACCCAGGAAGGCCGATCACAGGACGATCACCGACTTCGCCAAGGAACAGAAGGTTTCCGGGATCCACAGGCATCCCAAAACGAGTCACCGTGCCTCCAGCCACTCGGACCGCCGAGGGCGCAACATCCATTGGGTCAGAGGTCGCAGAGGCCGTCAGGATCAGCACAACATCGCCCAAAGCCTCAGTAATCGCGGTTGCAATTTCGTCCGTGCGATGAGGCACCACGACGCGTTCCGTCAAGGACATATTTAGGCGAAACAACCGACCGTTTGTGGCGCGACGCCCCTTATCCGATGGGGTTTCGTCGCTGGTGCGGGTTTCGATCAGCGTCGCCGTCTTATACTGTGGCGAACGGATATGTATCGCAGACTGTGCAGCCTCGACCGCCGCAGTGATCGCCTCCTCAGGCACGCCATAGGAAATGATCTTAACCGTCCCAACCATCGTATCAGGATCACAACGGTGCCACGCGGGGACAGTAGCGAGGGTGATCATTGGATGAACGGCGTTGAGCGCATTCACGGCCGCTACATTGATCTGAGCAATACCCGCGCCCGTCGCAATAAGGTTCACACGTCCTGTCGTCGCCTTGGACAATCGCAGCCCTTGTGCCTCTGGATCAGGAACCAAAGCCTGTGCGAGGCGGGTTGCAGCCTCATCTTCGTGAATATCGTCAGCTTCGAGCCACGCGACAATGACGTCATCCATGCCCAGCGCCGCGAGCTGCGCAATATCATCCTCGGTCAACCACCGTCCTTTTGCCAGCTTGCCTTTGGGCAAAGTGATGGAATGGGCTAGGATCGCGCCAACGGCGTCAGATAAAGGAACTGGCCCGAATTTCATCCTTTACGCAGCCTTTCGGTGATTTGAGCCATGATGCTGACCGCAATCTCCGCAGGTGACTTCGCACCGATATTCAAACCAACAGGCGCATGGATGCGGACAATCTGATTGTCTGTAAAACCATCCGCCTTTAGCCGTTCAACCCGCTTCGCATGGGTGCGTGTGGACCCCAAACAGCCGAGGTAAAACACATCAGACCTCAGCGCCGTACGGATCGCGGGGTCATCCAATTTCGGATCATGGGTCAGCGTGACAACAGCCGTGCGCGGGTCGAGCCCGATTTTTTCCATCGCCTCATCTGGCCAATCATCCGAAATCATCTCATTCGGAAAGCGATCTTCGGAGCCGAAAACAGGACGCGGGTCGATCAAGATCGGGTCATAGCCACAAGCGCGAGCCATTTGGACGAGGGGTTGAGCGATATGCACGGCGCCGACCACAATCATTCGAAGCGGCGGGTTATGGATGGCGACAAAGGTCTGACCGTCCTCTTCAACACCCGACTTATCGCCACGGAATCGATCTTCATGTTGGGCAAAGCCGTCCAACCGACGCGCCCCCGTTTCCAGATCCGCGACATAGGCCACCGCCTCGCGCCGCGCACGGCGGGCTACGAGATCGGCCAAGAGGTCCTCATGTAACGTTTCGCCCCCAACTGGTTCAACCAGAACACGGATGCGCCCACCACAGGCCAGCCCAACGGCAAAGGCGGTGTCATCGCTGACGCCAAAGTCCAATAAACGGGCCTTGCCGTCTTCGATTGCATCAAAGCTCTCGGTGATCACCGCACCCTCGACGCAACCACCCGAGACGGAGCCTTCCATCGCGCCATCACGGTCGACGACCAATTGGGACCCGATTGGACGCGGGGCAGACCCCCATGTCTCCACTACCGTTGCCAATACAGCGCCGCGGCCAGACCGATGCCAGTCGAGTGCCAAGGCGGGAATGTCTGTCTTATCGGACACCGCTACCTCCCCATCATCGCCATGAGGCGATCTTTTTCACCAGTATCATCACCCCGCGCGATGGCATCCGCCAGCCCCTGAAGCGAGGCGATATTATGCCCAGCACGGAAACTGGTAACATGGGGCAACATTTCCATAATTCCACGGGCTTTGGGGGCAAACCCCTCCCAACGGAGCAAGGGATTGAGCCAAATGAGCTGCCGCGATGAAAGATGTAGCCGTTCCATTGCCTTGCCCAAGCCGCCTTCGGGGTCGCGGTCCAGACCATCGGTGATCAATAGAACAACAGCGCCCTGCCCCAGAACACGGCGCGACCAGTCGCGGTTGAAACGGTCGATACACTCACCGATCCGCGTGCCACCTTCCCAGTCCTGCGCCTCTGCACCTGCCGATGCCAATGCCGCATCAACATCGCGATGTTTCAGATGACGCGTGATGTTGGTGAGGCGCGTCCCGAAAGTAAAAGCGTGCACCTTTGCCCATCCTTGACCTTTGGCGTTGGACACAGCGTGCAGGAAATGCAGAACGGCCCGCGAGTATTGCGACATCGACCCTGAAATATCGCAGATCACCACGAGGTTCGGATACCGTTCGCGTTTCTTTCGGGTCTCAAACGACGTGATCTCCCCACCCTGACGCATCGCCCGCCGCATCGTGGCCCGCCAATCGGCGATATCCCCGTAGCCTGCCACAGTCCTGCGGGATTTAATTGGGCGCACAGGCAAGGTCATACGGGCGAGGATCCGTTTCGCCTCAGCCATTTCCTCCGTACTCATCTGCTCAAAATCGAGGGACCGAAGCTTTTCTTCGGTCGAGATCGTTTTCGAGGCATCAACGTCGATCAAGGTCTCTTCGTTCGGCTCTTCGTCCTCTTCCTTCGGCATGGGGATGTTCTGGTCATCCAACAATGCCTCTGCTGCACGTTTTTCTCCTGCTTTGGCCTTACGCTCTTCCTGAACGCCACGCACCGATGGCAACATCATCGACATCATATGTTCGAGGTAGCGCGGATCACGCCAATAGAGGCGAAACACCTGACCAAAGACGACACGATGTTCGGGCCGTGAACAAAAACAGGCCTCTAATGTCCAATAAAAATCGTTTTTTTCCGTGAACCCCGCTGCCTCAACGGCCCGAATGGCATCAATCACCCGCCCAGGACCAACGGGTAGCCCAGCCTTGCGCAGCGCACGGGCAAAGTGCGTGATGTTGTGCGCGAGCTTCCCATCTTCGGGGATTGAGAGCGGGATATATTCAGCCATAAACGACCATCACGCCGGCGCGAGTTCGGCGCGTGCGTCCTTGAGGATACGCTGCGCCTCGGACCCTTCAATGCGGGCAATGTCGTCCTGATATTTCAGGATAGCCCCCAGCGTATCAGCAATAACCTCCGGCGATAAATCGATCACGTCCAAGGCGAGCAAACATTTCGCCCAGTCGATGGTTTCCGCCACACCGGGTTTTTTGAACAGATCTTCGGTACGAAGCTTTTGAACAAAGGCAACGACCTCACGGCTCAGGGTATCTTGGGCCTCTGGTGCGCGCGCGTTGAGGATTTCCAACTCTCGATCAAAGGTCGGATAATCGACCCAGTGATAGAGGCAGCGGCGTTTCAATGCGTCGTGCACTTCACGCGTGCGGTTAGAGGTCAGGATCACAATGGGCGGCTCTGGCGCCTTGATCGTGCCGAGCTCTGGCACCGTCACCTGAAAATCCGACAGCGCCTCTAAAAGGAACGCCTCGAACGGTTCATCCGTGCGGTCGATTTCGTCGATCAAGAGAACAGGCGCACCGCCTTCTTGGGGGCGCATCGCTTGCAAGAGCGGACGTTCGATCAAGTAGTCCTCGGTAAAGAGTTCGGATTTCAGTTCCGACCGATCAGCCCCACCTGTCGCCTCAGCCGTGCGGATCGCGATCATCTGTTCGGCAAAGTTCCATTCATACACCGCAGAGGCCGCATCCAGACCTTCGTAGCATTGAAGACGGATCAATTTCCGGCCAAGAGACGCAGCAATTGCCTTGGCGATTTCGGTTTTACCCGTGCCTGCCTCCCCTTCGAGAAAGAGCGGACGGCCAAGTTTCAGGGATAAGAACACCACCGTCGCTAGGGCGCGGCCGCATACGTAGTCCTGACCGGCCAGAATCGTCTGGACGTCGTCGATACTGTCGATCTGCATAGTTTCCTCCGTTTGGGGTATGCTGCACCGCTGACAGGAGGCGTCAAGTCATGCCTTGGTCGCAGAGGCATTATTCGACCCGAAAAGCCCTTATCCCCCTATGGCGCGGTGCGGGACAAAGGTGTAAAGACAGCCCATGACCGATACAGCCCTCACCCGCCTGACCATCCGCCGCCCCGATGACTGGCACCTTCACCTGCGTGATGGTGCGATGCTTGAGGGCGTTCTTCCGCATACTGCTGCACATTTCGGCCGCGCTATTGTGATGCCTAACCTCGTGCCCCCTGTTGTTACAGGTGCACAGGCCGCAGCCTACCGCGAGCGGATCATGGCTGCCTTGCCCGAAGGCATGTCGTTCCAGCCTTTGATGGTTCTTTACCTCACCGAAGAAACCGATCCGGAGGATGTTGCAGCAGCGCATGCGGCTGGTATCGCGACCTCGGTCAAACTCTACCCTGCGGGTGCGACGACCAACTCCGCCTCGGGTGTGCGCGACTTTGATAAGGTCCGTCCCGTGCTCGAAAAGATGGCAGAGATCGGTATGCCGCTCTGCGTTCATGGCGAAGTCACCGACAGCGACATCGACATTTTCGACCGCGAAGCGGTGTTCATTGATCGCGTACTGCACCCGATCCGCAAGAAAGTGCCCGATCTGCGCGTTGTGATGGAACACGTCACCACCCAAGACGCGGTGGACTACGTGCGGGACCACCATAAAAACCTCGGTGCGACGATCACCACGCACCACCTGATCATCAACCGCAACCACATACTCGCGGGCGGGATCAAACCGCATTACTACTGCCTGCCCGTGGCAAAGCGCGAACAACATCGCATTGCGCTGGTTGAGGCGGCGACCTCGGGCGACGAACGGTTCTTCCTCGGGACGGATTCGGCGCCGCACACCGACCCCGCAAAACTACAAGCCTGTGGCTGCGCTGGTTGCTTTACCGCACCGAACACCATGTCCTGCCTAGCTGAAGTGTTTGAGGCCGCTGGTAAGCTGAAAAACCTTGAGGCCTTCGCGTCCAAGAACGGACCGAAGTTCTACGGGCTTCCTGTGAACGAAGAGACCATTACCCTCGTCAAAGGGGAACCGGTCAGCTATCCGGACCGCATTGAGACAGACGCTGGTCCGGTCACCGTATTTGATGCCGGCTTCCCGCTGCACTGGCGTGTTGAGGCCTAAGAACCGGACCTCCGGTAAAACCTAAGAAACCAATAAGGACGTGCGATGATCCCCTCTTCCTATCCGACCAAAGCCGAAATGGCGAAACTGACCGCTGGCATGCTGCTTGAAATCGGCGCAATCCATTTCAACGCAGAAGAACCGTTCACCCACGCTTCTGGCAAAAAGGCACCGACCTATATCGACTGCCGCAAGCTGATCTCTTTCCCGCGCATCCGTTCGACCCTGATGGATTTCCTCTCGGTTTCGATCATGCGCGAAGCGGGTTTTGAAGCCTTCGACAACATCGCTGGCGGTGAAACCGCAGGTATCCCCTTTGCGGCACTGGTGGCTGAACGTCTGGCGCTGCCAATGACCTATGTCCGTAAAAAACCCAAAGGTTACGGTCGCAATGCCCGCATCGAAGGTGCGATGACCGAAGGCCAGCGCGTTCTCTTGGTTGAAGACCTGACCACTGACGGCGGCTCTAAACTGTCGTTCGTTGATGCGATCCGTGACACTGGCGCGACCTGTTCTGCGACAGCCGTGATTTTCTACTACGGCATCTTTGAAGGTGTTGAGAAAACGCTCGGCGATCATGGGGTTCAACTGATCCACCTTTGCACATGGTGGGACGTCCTCGAAGTGGCGAAAGAGCGCGGCGCGTTTGATGCGAACACCCTCTCCGAGGTCGAGTCGTATCTGCGTGATCCAGCAGGCTGGGCTGCGGCACGCGCCTAATTATTTAAGGGGCGGCAGGAAACTGCCGCCCTTTTTCTATCCAGATATGGGTGTCGCATTTTGCGCCCCAACCAGATAAAGTAGGCACCAAGGATACCCACAGGCCATCCACAGGGTTATACATTTTGCCCTTCACGGCTGAATTGGCTATCACACTTGGATCAGGTTTCAGGGCAGTTTGGGTGCAATAACAATGAACGAACTTACAGCATTCAACGCAACAGGGGTCGAAGCGGCAGCGGAAGACCCAATCCCGCATTCGATTGAGGCTGAACAACAGCTTCTCGGCGCGATCCTGACGAACAACGAAATCTTCGACAAAATCGCAGCTGTGATCACCGAGGATCACTTCTACGATCCCGTCCACCGCCGCATTTTCGAAACCGCCAAAGCGCGGATTTCGATGAACGCTCTCGCCTCGCCTGTTACGCTGAAAACCTACCTCAAGGACGACGCAGGCCTGCAGGAACTTGGCGGTCCTGCATACCTCGTCAAACTCGCGGGTTCCGCAATCTCGGCCTTTGCGGCACGGGACTATGCGCAGCTGATCCATGACCTCGCCGTGCGCCGCGAATTGATCAAGGTCGGCAAAGACATCGCGGACCGTGCGACGAAGGTTGAAGTCGGCACAGAGGCCAACGAACAAATCGTGATGGCGGAACAGGCGCTCTATTCCTTGGCGGAAAAGGGCAACTCGGAAGGCGGCTTTACCTCTTTCGTGAAGGCTGTAACAGAAGCCTTGAACACTGCGAACGCAGCATACCAGCGTGATGGTGGCCTGTCGGGTATCTCGACGGGTCTGATTGATCTGGACAAGAAACTAGGCGGTCTGCACCCGTCCGACCTTTTGATCCTCGCGGGTCGTCCGTCGATGGGTAAAACCTCGCTCGCGACGAACGTAGCCTTCAACATCGCAAAGGCCTACAAAAAAGGCCGTAAGCCAGACGGGTCCGAGGGTGCGATTGAAGGCGGCGTTGTTGGCTTCTTCAGCCTCGAGATGAGCGCGGAACAGCTCGCTGCGCGTATTCTGTCTGAGGCCTCCGAGGTTCCATCGGAACAAATCCGTCGCGGCGACATGACCGAACAGGAATTCCGTCGGTTTGTTGAGGCGGCAAAGGCACTGGAAAGCTGCCCGTTGTTCATCGACGACACCCCTGCTCTGCCGATTTCACAGGTGGCTGCGCGGGCGCGTCGCCTGAAACGGCAACATGGCCTCGACGTTCTGATCGTCGACTATCTTCAGCTTTTGCGCGGCACAGGTCGCGGTGACAACCGCGTTCAAGAAATCGGTGAGATTTCGATGGGCCTCAAAGCGATTGCGAAAGAACTGCAAATCCCCGTGGTCGCCTTGTCTCAGCTCAGCCGTACCGTTGAAAGCCGCGACGATAAACGCCCGCAGCTGTCCGACCTTCGTGAATCTGGGTCGATCGAGCAGGACGCCGACGTTGTTATGTTCGTGTTCCGTGAAGAATATTACGTGGAACGCGAGAAACCGTCCGAGGATAGCCCGAACTTTGCCGAATGGCAGGATCGGATGAACCGTCTGCACGGCAAAGCTGAGGTCATCATCGGCAAACAGCGTCACGGTCCGATTGGCACTGTTGACCTGTCGTTCGAAGGTCGCTTCACCCGCTTTGGCAACCTCGTCAAACCTTGGCAGCAAGGCGCAGAGGACGGTTACTGATTTTTCTCTTGCCCTGCGGGCAACGGCGCAGCACAAGACGCCCATGGCTACTGGTTCTCTACATATTGATCTGAATGCGCTGGTTTCGAACTGGCGTGCCTTGGCAGCGATGTCTGACGCCGAAACAGGTGCGGTCGTCAAAGCAGACGGTTACGGACTTTCGTCCGACCGCGTTGCCGCCGCGCTCAAAACTGCAGGCGCAAATAGGTTCTTTGTTGCATCCGTCGAAGAAGGTGCAAAGGTCCGTCAGGCCGTTGGCCCCGATGCGCTGATCCACGTGTTCGGCGGGCATATGGCGGGCGATACCGATGCCATCCTCCAGCTTGATCTGATCCCGATGATCAACTCGCTCGACCAATTGACGCGCCAGTTTGAATCGCTCCCAGGTAAGTCCTTTGGCGTCCAGCTTGACACGGGCATGAACCGTCTGGGCATGGAATGGTCGGAATGGTCGGCGGTCGCGTCCATCGTGATGGCCCAATCCCCTGCCCTGATCATGAGCCATCTGGCTTGTGCCGATGAACCAGATCACCCAATGAATGCCTACCAGCTGGAAACCTTCCGTAAGATGACGGACGGCGTGAATGTGCCACGCTCGCTCTCTGCTACGGGCGGTATCCTACTGGGCAAGGATTATCATTTCGACGTCACGCGCCCCGGGATCGGGATGTATGGCGGCCTGCCCTTCACCGATGCGTCCCCCGTCGTCAAACTTGACCTACCTGTGATCCAAATCCGCGACCTGACAGAAGGCGAAGTCGTAGGTTACGGCAATTCTTGGCAAGCCGCACGTGACAGCAAAATCGCAACCGTTTCAGGTGGTTATGCCGATGGCATCCTGCGGTCGCTGTCGAATAAGAATACAAAGCTCTGGGCGGGTTCGATCCCGTGCCCCATCGTCGGGCGCGTATCAATGGACCTGATCACCGTCGATGTCACTGACCTTGATGAGGCACCAGACGCGCTCAGCCTCCTTTGCCCGCAACAAACTGTCGATGACCTCGCCGATATTGGGGGTACCATCGGGTATGAAATCCTGACCTCGCTGGGGGGCCGTTACAAACGGACCTATCTATCGTGACCAATCCGATTGCTGCCCTCGGTCGTGCTGTTCTTGGGGCTTTGGCCTTTGTCGGTCGGCTGGCTTTGTTCTCTGGGGAAACGATCAGCCACCTTGTGCGGCCCCCGTTTTACCCGCGTGAATTGGGCACGGCCCTGATCCAAATCGGGTTCTATTCTCTGCCTGTTGTTGGGCTAACTGCCCTGTTCACAGGCGGCGCCCTCGCGCTCCAGATTTACGCAGGTGGCGCACGTTTCAGTGCCGAAGCCGTGGTGCCTCAGATCGTCGCGATCGGGATGGTCCGAGAATTGGGGCCAGTTCTGGTAGGTCTTATGATCGCGGCACGGGTCACATCCTCTGTTGCGGCCGAAATCGCGACGATGCGTGTGACCGAACAGATCGACGCGCTGGTTACGCTGTCAACGAACCCGATGAAGTATCTGACCCTACCGCGCGTTCTGGCCGCTACGCTCGTCATGCCTGTTCTAGTAGGGATCGGCGATACCATCGGTATTCTGGGTGGCTATCTTGTTGCCACCGAAACGCTGGGCTTTAACGCCTCGACATATATCAAAAATACCGCTGACTTCCTTGAATTCATGGATATTTTCTCATCTCTGATCAAAGGCGGCGTGTTCGGTTTCATCGCCGCACTGATGGGGTGCTACTACGGTATGAATTCTGGTCGCGGCGCCCAAGGCGTGGGCAGCGCCACGAAAACCTCTGTTGTTGCAGCGGCGATCTTGATCCTCGCTTCGAACTTCATTCTCACACAGGCCTTCTTTTCCGCATGATCCGGCTCACTGACGTTCATAAATCCTTTGGCAGTAACGACGTCCTGCGTGGCGTTGATCTGCACGTGCCTAAGGGTAAATCTATGGTCGTCATCGGTGGGTCGGGCACGGGGAAGTCCGTCTTGATCAAATCCGTTCTTGGCCTTGTGACACCCGACAGTGGCGTGATCGAAGTTGACGGCGTCGACGTCACCCGCCAGCCACGTGATGCGTTCCTAGCTCGGTTCGGGATGTTGTTTCAGGGCGGCGCGCTATTCGACAGCCTCCCCGTCTGGCAAAACGTCGCCTTTCGTCTGATGCGCGGCGCGTTGAAACGCCCCAAAGCAGAAGCCCGCGAAATCGCCATCGAAAAACTACGCCGCGTGGGACTGGGTCCCGATGTAGCGGATCGTCTACCCGCAGAACTGTCGGGCGGCATGCAAAAACGGGTCAGCCTTGCGCGGGCGATTGCCGCCTCACCCGAGATTATCTTTTTCGACGAACCAACCACCGGACTCGATCCGATTATGTCGGGCGTGATCAATGACTTGATCCGCGAAATTGTGGTTGAGATGGGCGCGACTGCGATCACCATCACCCATGACATGACCAGCGTTCGGGCAATTTCGGATCGGGTGGCGATGCTACATCGGGGTAAAATCCGCTGGGAAGGTCCGATTGCCGATCTGGATCACAGCAACGACCCTTACGTCGATCAATTCATCCACGGTCGTGCTTCAGGTCCCATCGAAACCCTGCGCTGATCGAATCGGAAAGACGCGTCGCGGTCGGATTGGAAACAGCCGCTCGCCGAAGTGAGTAGTGTTTCGCGGCTGCGCTGCAAACTGTGCAGGAAATGGAAACAATCACACACCCAATACGCGATTATCCAGCAATCCAATCGATTTTGCCCATTTCATGACAAAATCCTTCGCCCACATGGAATAATTAACCTATCCTTTAAGGTATAATGCAACGAGGTTTTTGGGGAAGCCGAGTTATGAATTTTACGGCTGCATCGGGCTTATTTGTCCGCACATTTCATGCGTTTTCATTTTTGGTTTTGGTTCTGATGTCCGCTTTCGTGGTCGGCTACACAGTGATGTGTGCCTTCGACCTCGCGCCTTGGCTCACTGCATCCGTGGCATTCGGCGATATTCAGATCGAAGACGCGGGCATGTATATCCAGTTGGCCATCACGGCGTTCCTTTTTTCGATGATGTTCTTTGCCCCCGCCAATGGCCGCATCATGTCACTGGAAAAATCGCATCGGAATTTTCGCATCAATATGGACGACGTTGCCCGCGCTTATTACCGCTGCCATGCCGCTGACCGTGAGGGCGTATTTACCATGTCGTCAGAATTTGATGCCGTGCGCGAACGCATACAATTCATGCGCGACCACCCTGATCTATCCGATCTGGAAAGCGATATTTTGACTGTCGCCGCACAAATGAGCGAGAGGTCCAGAGGTCTGGCCGACATCTATTCCGACGAAAAAGTCGCCCATGCACGTACCTTCCTGCGCCAGCGCCAAGAAGAGGTTGAGCGGCAACAACGCCAGATCATTGAAGCCCTGCACACCTGTCAGGAAATCGAAAAATGGGCGCAGCAACTCGATACCGAAGAGAGCGTGATCGCCAACCAACTGGCCCGTCTCGACGATAAACTTCAAGCCGTGCTGCCGACCCTCGGTTATGGGTTCGAGCAGGAAGAAATTGAAGAACCTGAAACCAATGTGGTCCCAATGACGGCCAAGCCGGCAGCAGAATAACGCTTGCCAAATTGGGGCGCTCTGGCCACTTCATCGGATATGACAGTTTCTCGCACCAGTTCTCTCGCCAAATTCGCCAACCTTTGCCTGTTGGTTCTCTTCCCGCTGGCGTGGTTCGCGCCTTTGATGCGTGCGGGCTTTTTGCCACTCTTCGGAACACATGAAATCTCGGTCGTGTCTGGTCTACAAAGTCTCTGGGAAACGGATGTTTACCTGGCGCTACTAGTGACCGTCCTAGCGATTTTTGCGCCCTATCTAAAAACCATCGGACTGGCACTACTCCACTTTGGCTTGCTCGACACACGCGTGAAGCCTGTCCTGATGTGGCTGGGTAAACTGGCCATGGCCGATGTTTTCCTGCTGGCGCTTTACGTGGTGATCGTAAAAGGCGTGGGCGTCGGGCGATTGGAAACCGCATGGGGGCTCTATCTGTTTTCGGGCTGTGTGATTGCATCGGTTTTGATCGCGCTCGTCCCGCACAAAGACTGACTTTTTCGTTGCTGTGGCGGGTCGAATAAGGGACAAGGCGAGCATGGCAAAAGAACCCAATTTCATCTGTTCCGACTGCGGCGCGAGTTCCACAAAATGGTCTGGCCGTTGTGACGCCTGCGGTGCGTGGAACACGATCAGTGAACAAAAACCACTCGCCACCAGCCACGGGAGCAAGAGCCTCTCTGGTCGGCGAGGACAAACAATCGCCCTCACCGATCTTGCCGCTCAAGAGGCCGAACCGCCCCGCACAGAAGCGGGCGTGGCAGAGTTGGACCGCGTGCTTGGCGGTGGCTTGGTTAAGGCCTCGGCGATTTTGGTTGGCGGCGACCCAGGGATCGGGAAATCCACTCTGCTTCTTCAGGCTGCCGCTCGTTTTGCCCGCAATGGTCTAAAGGTCGTCTACATCTCGGGCGAGGAATCGGCGGCTCAGGTCCAGATGCGTGCGCGGCGGTTGGGGCTCGAGAAAAGCCCCGTCAAACTCGCGTCAGAAACCAACTTGCGCGATATCCTCACCACGCTTGAGGCCGAACAGCCTGATTTGGTGATCATCGACTCGATCCAAACCATGTGGGCCGATACCGTTGACAGCGCGCCGGGGTCGGTCAGTCAGGTTCGGGCCTCGGCGCATGAGATCGTGACCTTCTCTAAAAAGAGCGGAATCGCGACGATCCTCGTGGGTCACGTCACTAAAGAAGGCGCTCTCGCGGGGCCGCGTGTTGTCGAACATATGGTCGATACAGTCCTCTATTTCGAAGGCGAGCGCGGCCATCAGTTCCGTATTTTGCGGGCTGTCAAAAACCGTTTTGGCCCAGCGTCAGAGATTGGCGTTTTCGAAATGACGGGAAAAGGACTGGTAGAGGTGAAGAACCCCAGCGCCTTGTTTCTGTCCGAACGTGGCAAACCCACCCCTGGTTCAGTGGTGTTCGCGGGCGTTGAGGGATCGCGCCCCATGCTCTGCGAAATTCAAGCGCTCGTCGCCCCCTCTCCAACGCCACAGTCCCGTCGGTCGGTCGTCGGCTGGGATGGGGGACGTTTGGGCATGATCCTCGCGGTTCTGGAATCGCGGTGCGGGATCGCTTTTGCGGGGCTCGATGTCTATCTGAATGTCGCAGGCGGGATGCGGATCACCGAACCTGCGGCAGACCTCGCGGTCGCGGCTGCTCTCATTTCAGCACGAGAAGATGCCGCGCTGCCGTCTGACTGTGTCATCTTTGGCGAGATTAGCCTCTCTGGTAGCATCAGACAGGTGGTTCAGGCCGAAAATCGGTTGAAAGAAGCGCAAAAACTTGGTTTCACGTCGGCAATTCTGCCGCACCTATCCAAAAGAGCAGCGGCACCAGAGATGGACTTGAAACAGATGCAGGACCTCTCTGGCTTCGTGAACGACATTTTCGGCCCGCGAGACGGGACGGTATAGGGGACAAAATGGACGGTTTCACCATTATCGACGGCGTTGTTGCCATCGTCATCGTAGTTTCGGCCCTCTTGGCCTATAGCCGTGGCATCGTCCGCGAAGCGCTGTCGATCCTCGGCTGGATTGCCGCTGCGGTTGTCGCGTTCAGCTTTGCGGCGCCTGCCGGCGTGTTCGTCGGAAACCTTCCCGTGATCGGCAGTCTGATCGATAGCAGCTGCGAATTGCAACTTATCGTCGGATTTGCCGCAGTTTTTGCCGTCGCTCTGGCGATTTTTTCGATCTTCACGCCGCTCTTGTCGTCGCTGGTGCGGAACACCGCTCTGGACGCGTTTGATCAGGCAGGCGGGTTCCTCTTTGGCGTGGTGCGCGGAATCATCCTGATCGCTGTCGCGTTCTTTCTGTACAACACGATCCTTGCCTCGCAGGGCATGGCGATCGTGGATGACAGTCGCTCGGCCAAAATCTTTAACAACCTGACGGGTCAGATCGAAGAGCAAGACCCTGAAGCTGCCTTGGGTTGGCTGACCAGCCACTACAACGACCTTCTCGGAACCTGCGAATAAATTATCGTCGCATAAAGTGTATGATAGTTTCGTGACACTGGCCCCCTGAACGCTTATCAGGGGGCGAACCCTTCCCATATCGGATTCGGAGCAAACACTCGTGTCCAGAACGATGCCCCTCGCCCACCCCTTTGACGATGACAAGCTAAAGGAGGAGTGCGGGATTTTCGGCGTTGTCGGCGTTGCCGATGCGGCCAACTTTGTCGCCCTTGGCCTCCATGCCCTGCAACACCGCGGCCAAGAGGCTGGCGGGATCGTGGTGCACGATGCAGAGCACGGTTTCAACTCTGCGCGTCGCATGGGCTATGTCCGCGATAACTTTACCAGTGCAGAGCTGCTTCAGACCCTTCCTGGCAACATCGGGATCGGTCACGTCCGCTATTCGACTGCTGGCAACAAAGGTCAAACCGCGATCCGTGACGTTCAGCCGTTCTTTGGCGAATTCTCGATGGGCGGTGCTGCGATTGCGCACAACGGCAACCTGACCAACGCAGCCGCGCTCCGCCGAGACCTGATTGATCGTGGCGCGATCTTCCAATCGTCTTCGGACTCTGAATGCATCATTCACCTGATGGCGCGTTCTATGGGCCGCAATATTCCGGATCGTATGGAAGAAGCACTTCGCAAAGCCGAAGGCGCGTTTTCCGTCGTGGCAATGACCCGCACGAAACTGATGGGCGTTCGTGACCCGCTGGGCGTGCGTCCGCTGGTCTTGGGCAAAATCGGTGATGGCTGGGCGCTGTCGTCAGAAACTTGTGCACTCGACATCATTGGCGCCGAATTCGTCCGTGAAATCGAACCAGGTGAAATGGTCGTCATTTCGGCCAAAGACGGCGTACAGAGCCATTTCCCTTTCCGCCGTCAGGAACCACGCTTCTGTATCTTTGAACAGGTCTACTTCTCACGTCCTGACTCGATCCTCTCTGGTCGTTCGGTTTACGAGACCCGCCGCCAGATCGGTGTAGAGCTCGCTCGCGAAGCACCTGTAGAGGCAGACCTCGTTTGTCCCGTGCCAGATTCGGGCACGCCAGCAGCGATTGGTTTCAGCCACGAGAGCGGCATTCCCTACGGCATGGGCATCATCCGCAACCAATACATGGGCCGCACATTTATCGAGCCGACCGATGCGATCCGAAACATGGGTGTTCGTCTCAAACTGAACGTGAACCGTGCGCTGATCGCTGGCAAACGGATCATCCTTGTGGACGACTCGGTTGTGCGTGGCACTACGACCCGCAAGATCAAGGATATGCTTCTCGATGCGGGCGCGGCAGAGGTGCACTTCCGCATCGCCTCCCCACCCACCGCGTGGCCGTGCTTCTATGGTGTGGACACCCCGCAGCGGGAAAAACTGATTGCTGCGACAATGACCGAAGACGAAATGCGCGAACACCTCGGTGTCGACAGCCTGCGCTTTATCTCACTCGACGGTCTTTACCGCGCAGCGGGTCACGCAGAGGGCCGCAACAACGCCTGTCCGCAATTCTGTGACGCGTGTTTCTCGGGTGAATATCCGATCAAACCAACCGATATGATCGCCAAGGGATTCGAACTGAAGTCCTAAGGTGACTTAACCGTTCGGAAATCACCTTGCTCGGTCGTGCAAGATCAGGGTCGCCCAATGTGGCGGCCCTTATTTCTTTTGCATATATCGAAATCAAGGAACTGGCAGTTCCCCGCCTATGCCTCCTATCCTTACGTGCAAGGTGGGGTTTTTTTACTGTTTTCCACATGCCACCTCGGTCCGACCACTCACAGGTAATGGACCGAAAATGACGAGCATGACCAACAACGTTGTCGCGCAAGCGGCAACGGTCGTCGATGTGCTGCCGTTGGATCAAATGGCACTCATTGGCACGATTGTGAAACCAGATGGCACTCAAGCGATCCTGCGCAACAGGATCGGATATGTCCGCCTTGTTTCGGTGGGAGACACGACACTGTCGGGCCGCATTACCGCGATTGATGAACAGTCGGTGATCCTCACCGGAATGGACGGGCAGCTTGTTCTGCAGATGGTGAACTAACCCGACCAAAGCGCCGCATCACAGCCCACTTGCACCAAACGCAACAAGGTGCGAAATGGAGCCTATGACGCAAGATACACGCCCCACCGCTCTGATCACCGGCGCTTCGCGCGGACTTGGCTCTGCCTTGGCCGAACAGCTTGCCGAAACGCACCACATTATCGCCGTGGGCAAAACCACTGGCGCGCTTGAGGAACTGGATGATCGCATTCAGGCCAAGGGTGGTGAAGCGTCGCTTGCGCCGATGGACATCACCGTTGAGGCCGCGATGCAGCAGCTGTGCCGCTCGGTCTATGACCGCTGGGGCAAACTGGACCTCTGGATCCACTCCGCGATCTTTTCCCCGCCCCTGTCGCCTGCTCCGGACATGCCGGAAAAAGACTACGACAAGGCATTCCTCACCAACGTCAAAGCAACCCAGCGCTTGATCAGCTATGTGGCCCCACTCTTGGGCACCACTGGCCGCGCAGTGTTCTTTGATGATCCACGCGCGGGCGAGGCGTTCTTTGGCGCCTATGGCGCGTCCAAGGCCGCACAGATCGCAATGGCGCGCAGCTGGCAGACTGAAACCGCGAAAATCGGCCCGATGGTTAAGATTTTAACCCCGCGCCCGATGCCGACAGCTGTGCGTGCACGCTTCTTCCCTGGTGAAGACCGCGCGCCACTGACCGACATCCGCGAAGAGGCGGCACGTCTCCTGCCAGAAATCCTATCGTAAAACAGGTCTGACAATGCTTGCCGCTTTGCCTTCAACTGCTTAGGAAGGTCAGCAAAAGAGGTGAGCATGCGCATTCTTATTACCAACGATGACGGGATCAACGCACCGGGCCTAAAGGTGCTGCATGCAATCGCACAAGAGGTTGCTGGCCCCGATGGTGAAGTTTGGACCGTCGCGCCTGCCTTTGAACAGTCGGGCGTGGGACATTGCATCAGCTACACGCATCCCACGATGATCGCGCAATTGGGTGAACGCCGTTTCGCCGCTGAAGGATCGCCTGCGGACTGCGTTCTGGCAGGTCTTTATGATGTCATGTCAGACAAAAAGCCTGATCTCGTGCTCTCTGGTGTGAACCGTGGCAACAACGCAGGCGAAAACGTCATGTATTCGGGCACCATCGGCGCCACGATTGAGGCCTCGCTGCAAGGTGTCCCTGCCATCGCGATGTCGCAGTTCTTTGGCCCTGCCAATGCCGACCTCGACCAACCGTTCGAAGCCGCAGCCCAGCACGGTGCTGACGTGGTGAGACGTTTGCTGAAAAACGGTCTCTGGGGTGATGAGGATTATCGCCTATTCTACAACGTCAACTTCCCTCCCGTTGCCGCTGCCGATGTTCAAGGGATGAAGGTTGGCGCACAGGGCTTCCGCCGTGGTACCGCCTTTACCGTTGAGCCGCATCAGTCGCCTTCGGGCCGCAAGTTCCTTTGGGTCAAAGGGGGCGATCAGCGGGTTCGCACCCTGCCCGACACCGATGTGGCCCTCAACCTTGATGGTTACATCAGCGTCACACCGATGCGCGCGGACCTCACCGATCACGCGACCCTCGCCCAACTGCGGGATGCGCTCGAGTGACCTTTGATGCCGAAGCCAAGATGCAGTTCCTTTACGCCCTACGATCAAAGGGCGTGACGGACGCACGTGTGCTCACGGCGATGGAACGGGTTGACCGCGCAATGTTCGTCAAAGGCATCTTTGCGGATCGTGCCTACGAGGACATGCCGCTGCCCATCGCGTCAGGTCAAACGATCAGCCAGCCGTCGGTCGTTGGCATCATGACCCAAGCCCTCAATGTCACCAGCCGTGATAAGGTTTTGGAGGTCGGTACGGGTTCTGGGTATCAAGCCGCGATCCTCAGCCACCTCGCCCGCCGCGTCTATACCATCGACCGTTATCGTCGCCTTGTGACCGACGCGAAGGCGATTTTTGAACGGCTCGACCTGACGAATGTGATCCCTTTTGTGGGCGATGGCAGCTTTGGTTTGCCAGATCAGGCCCCGTTTGATCGCATTCTCGTGACCGCAGCCGCCGAAGACCCGCCCGGTCCGCTCTTGGCGCAATTGCGCGTTGGCGGTATTATGGTATTGCCAGTGGGGCAATCCGATGCGGTTCAAAGCCTGATCCGTGTCACCCGCACTGAGGACGGATTTGACTACGACGAATTACGCCCTGTCCGCTTTGTCCCTCTGGTCGAGGGCTTGGGCGACTGACCTAAACAGCTCTGATCAACAGGGCGAGAGAGACGAGGATCGAGTGATGATCAAGGCAAATTCCCTGCGCACTGCGCTGTTCACAGGTGCCGCACTGACGCTATTGGCAGGCTGCGCAGACACCTTTGAGAATTTCGATTTGGACATGCGGGACTTGGGCGGCAACACGCTCGATACCACGAATGCGGCGCGCAACCTGCCGCCCCGTCCAGAGCCCGATAATCGCGGTGTGATTTCCTACCCGAACTATCAAGTGGTCGTAGCGATCCGCGGCGACACCGTCACAACCGTGGCCCAACGTCTGGACATCAATGCAGCAGAGCTGGCCCGTGCCAACGCACTCAGCGTTGATACCGCACTGAACCAAGGCGCCGTGCTGCTCTTGCCGAACCGCGTGGCTGAACCTTCGGCTGCTACGGGCGCTGTTATCTCTGGTCCTATCCAGCCGACCGAAGTTGATGTGACAACGCTTGCCGCCGCCGCAATTGATCGTGCTGGTCCGCAAGCCACCACGACCGCCCCCGCAGCGGCAGCACCTCAAACCGCGACCATCATGGATGGCGTTGAACCACTGCGCCACACCGTGCGCCCGAACGAGACCGCATACTCTATCGCGCGTCTCTATAATTTGCCTGTGCGGACCTTGGCCGAATGGAACGGTCTAGGGTCTGACCTTTCGGTACGCGAAGGTCAGTCGCTCTTGATCCCGCAAAGCGGCGTGACGCTCATCACAGAGCCAGAAAGCGCCCCGGGTGAAGGCACACAAACGCCAGTTCCACCGTCGGCTGCAACACCACTTCCGACCGAGACAACAACGCCTGCAGCAGCCGCAAACGTGGCCCCAGTGGCTGCGCCTGACCTCGGCACGCCAACGCCAGCGGCAAACCCGAATGCTCCGCTGATTTACCCAGTACGCGGTAACATCGTGCGCGCTTACGCCGCTGGAAGCAACGAAGGCATCGACATCGCGGCGAGCGCGGGCGACGAAGTGGTTGCCGCCGCCGCTGGGACCGTGGCAGCCATCACCCGCGATACTAACGGTATTGCGATTGTTGTGATCCGTCACGCGACCGATCTGTTGACCGTTTACACCAACCTCGACGGTTTGACTGTCGCTGAGGGCGCAAGCGTCCGTCAGGGACAAAAAATCGGCGTGGTGAAAGCCACGAACCCTGCGGTCGTCCATTTTGAAGTGCGCCTGTCGGGTATGAAATCGGCCAACCCCGAAGACTACCTGCCCTAATCAGGCCACAGCACAAAGATATAAATCGGGCGGGGAAATCCCCGCCCGTTTTCGTTAGAGTGTCACGCCTTTGCGCCCAGCAAGGTCCGTGAAATACTGCCACGCCACACGGCCAGAACGGCTCCCTCTCGTGGCTTGCCATTCGATGGCTTCGGCCCAGAGCGTCTCTTCGTCGATTTCGACGCCATAGGACGCGCAATATCCGCGGATCATATTAAGGTAATCATCCTGCGAACACGGATGGAAACCGAGCCACAGACCAAATCGATCCGAGAGTGATACCTTCTCTTCGACCGCTTCCGCAGGGTTGATCGCGGTGGAGCGCTCGTTCTCGATCATGTCGCGCGGCATAAGGTGGCGACGGTTCGACGTCGCATAGAGCACCACATTGTCAGGACGCCCCTCAATCCCGCCATCCAACACCGCCTTCAGCGATTTGTAATGGGCATCATCATTGCTGAACGACAGGTCGTCACAGAACAGGACAAAGCGTTCAGGACGGCCGCGTAGCAAGTTCAGGCACCGCGTAATCGACGGAAGGTCTTCGCGCTGGATCTCGATCAGCTTTAGGTCGGGATAGGTTTCGCCCAGCTTCCCATGCACAGCCTTAACCAAACTGGATTTCCCCATACCACGCGCGCCCCACAGAAGGGCGTTGTTGGCAGGCATCCCACGGGCAAACTGTTCGGTGTTGGCCATCAACGTGTCACGCGATCTGTTCACCCCAACGAGGAGCGAGACATCGACCCGCGATACCTTGGTCACTGGTTCGAGCCGGTCGGGGCTGGTGTGCCAAACGAACCCTTGGGCAGCGGCAAAGTCCGGAGCGGCCAAAGGCGCCGGAGCGATCCGCTCTAGCGCCTCTGCGATACGCGTTAAGGTCGCGTCGTTCATGCCTTTGCCTCGTCGTCGGCCTCGTCATCATCGTCCTCGAAATACAGACCTTCGGCCTTGAGACGTTCGATGCGCGCTTTTTCAACACGGGCCACCAGTTGGATCGACACTTCGTACAGGCCATAAACGACCGAGAAGAGGATAATCTGGCTCACCACATCAGGCGGAGTCGCGATAGCAGCGAGGATCAGAATACCGACCACCGCATATTTGCGAACCGACCGCAGACCATCGGCCGAAACCAACCCCGCCTTGCCCATAAGGGTCAGCAGAACGGGCAACTGGAAACAGAGGCCAAAGGCGATGATGAACTTCATCGTTAGCGACAGATAGGACTGGGCCGAACCGAGGTAATTGATCCCTGCCGAAGTTGCCTCGGTCCCAGCGGTCGCCCCTGCCTGTTGGAAGTTCAAGAAGAACGTGAAGGCCATCGGCGTGATAACGTAGAACGCAAAGGCAGCACCGAGGATGAACATGATCGGCGAGGCCAAAAGGAACGGCAGGAACGCGTTTTTCTCCGACTTATACAGACCAGGCGCAACGAACCGCCAAAGCTGGTAGCTGATCACTGGGAACGACAGGACCAAACCACCAAGCATCGAGATTGACACCGCGACAAAGAAACCCTCTTGGAGGGCGATCATCACGAGGCCACAATCCTGCTGACCGTTTTCAGCCAGAGCATCACAGAGCGGCTGCGTCAGGAAATCGAATATCGGATTCCAAACAGTAAAACAGATCACCATCGCTACTACGAAAGCGCCGAGCGACTTGATCAGCCGCGACCGCAGTTCTGCAAGGTGTTCGATCAACGGGGCAGAGGTATCTTCGATTTCGTCTGCGTTGCTCATTCTTGTGCCTCGGTCTTGGGGCTTGGGTCACGCAGCGCGGCCAAGTCTGCTTCGGCCTCGTCAAGAGCGGCCTCTGCTGCGGCTGCCTCGCGGGCTTTGCGCTCTTCAGCGGCCTTCGCCATGGCTGCATCCATCTTTTCTTTGGTCTCTGCCCGCTCAGGTGTGAGCGAAGAGGTATCCAAGGTCGATTTGATCGCATCCTTGCCGAACTGCGTCGGGTTCGACGCGGCCTTCAGGGTTTTGTTGATGTCCTTCATCCCCGACTGATCCGCCGCTTGATCCATCGCGCGGCTGAATTCGCGGGCCATCCCTTTGGCCTTACCGACGTATTGCCCGACGGTGCGGAACAATCCCGGCAATTCCTGCGGTCCAACCACAATCAGCGCGACGATGCCGATGAGGACCATCTCGCTCCAGCCCATGCCAAACATAGCGGCGTTCCTTCGCGTTGATTAGGCGTTGTCTTTTTCAGACTCGGGGGTGACGTCTTTTGCTGCTTCAGCTTTTGCAGCTTCCAGCTCTTTTTCGCCTTCGCTGATGCCTTTTTTGAACGAGGTGATGCCTTTACCCACTTCGCCCATGATGCCCGAGATTTTGCCGCGGCCAAACATGACCAGAACAACAACTGCGATCAGGATGAGGCCCATCGGGCCGATATTGTTGAGCATGATAGTCTCCCTATGTGCGGGTCGGCCTCTGCCGCCCGAAAATTCTGTGACCCCGACTGTTGCGAGTTTCCCAAGCGGTGAAAAGCGCGAAATCGCTTCTGGCGGCGAGTTTCTGAAAAGTTTGTCGATATTTGTGACAAAAACTTGTCAGTAGTGAATTCTGCTGCGACAAAGCCGTATGAAACGAACGGATCGATTGCGACAGTTGATACGGATTTTACGGGACGGTGATCTGCACCGTGCCGTTGATATTGCTGAGAAAACGGGCGTCACCGTGCGCACAGTCTATCGCGACATGGAAACACTGATGGCCTCGGGCGTGCCGATGGTTGGGGCTCGCGGAACGGGATATCGGATCACCGCGCCGATCACCCTGCCCGCGATGAACCTCTCAATGGCAGAACTTGAGGCGCTGCACCTCGGCCTTATGGCCGTCGCCCAATCGGGCGAGGCCGATCTGACCGAGGCTGCACAGACCTTGGCCGACAAACTCGATGCTGCCCTGCCCGAAGACGTGGATCATACGACAACGAATGGGCTTGCCATTTACCCCTTCACAAGCCGCACGCAGGGCGTCGTTCACCTGCCCGCCCTTCGGCAAGCGATCCGTGCGCGGCAAAAACTGCTCGTAACTCTCAACGGACAGGATCGCTCGGTGCGACCCTTGCGGCTGGATTATTGGGGTCGGGTTTGGACCTGCACGGTGTGGTGCGAAACGACCCGTGGGTTTGATGATCTGCCAATTGAGGACATCACTGCACTGCGCAAACTCCCATCGCTCTTTGTGAACGAAACGGGCAAAACGCTGGCGGACTACAAGGCGGCGCGCTCTATTTCTTAACAGGATAAACGAAACAGCGATCGCGCCGCATCATAAGCCAGAGAGCCGTTCCAGGTTTAGGCAGGAATACATTCGGGACCTGAGCCTTCAACACGGACCCGTCGAAATCCATCTTGAACTCAACGAGGCTCTCCGCCCCCATGAACCGCGAACGGGTCACGATACCCCGCGCAGGTGCGCCGTCCCCAACGGTCGGGTTCGGGCCGCGCCCATGTCGATCAAAGTCGATCCGAAGGTGCTGAGGCCGAATAACGATGTCCACATCAGTGCCATCGGGCTGCCCCGGCGCAAAGAACTGACCAAAGGCCGTTTCGACCAAAGCACCCTGAACTTTGCCGTGGATCACATTGATATCGCTGAAAAAAGCCGCGGCGGATTTATCAACAGGCGCGTTGTACACGTTATAGGGCGCACCCTGTTGAACGATCTTACCACGGCGCATGAGCGCGATCTCATCCGCCATACGCATAGCCTCAGCGGGTTCGTGAGTGACGAGCAGAACAGCCGCGCCTTCGTCCTTGAGAACCTCTAGCGTCTGATCGCGGATGCCGTCTCGCAGGCGGTTATCGAGGCCCGAAAACGGTTCGTCCATCAGCATGATACGAGGCCGCGGCGCCAGGGCCCGCGCTAGCGCAACGCGCTGCTGTTCCCCACCAGACAATTCGTGCGGATAGCTGTCGATATGACGGAGCATGTCGACCTTATCGAGCAGTTCCTCGACTCGACGGCGTTGGTCCTGTTTGTCCCCTTTGAGGCCAAAAGCAACGTTGCCCGCGACGCTGAGATGCGGAAACAAGGCGAAGTCCTGAAACATCAAACCGATGGAGCGGCCTTCGGGCGGGACACGGTAAACTGTGTCGCAAACCAATTGGCCGTCGACATAAATTTCACCGCTGTCCTGCATATCAACACCCGCGATGATCCGCAGTGTCGTCGATTTACCGCAGCCAGACGGCCCCAAGAGGCAAGTCACCTGACCCGGCATCACCGAGAGCGATACGTCATCCACAACAGGCAGTCCGTCAAACGAACGGCGGATGTTGCGGATTTCAAGGCGGGGTGGGTTCGACACGATGGTTCCTATTTCCGACAGCTTCAATCGGGTATAGGCCCGTCCTATCAACCTCGCCCGCCTTGAGCAAGTCCATGGATCACATGGTCATATTCGCCGCACCCCCGTCGAGCATGATGTTCTGCCCCACGATAAAGCCCGCCTTTTCCGAACAGAGAAACGCGCACATAGCCCCGAATTCGGTCGTCGTTCCATAGCGCCGCGCTGGAATCGTGGCCTCACGTTTGGCACGCGCGTCGGCAACGGTGATCCCTTCGGCATTGGACACGCCAGTATCGAGCGAGAGCGCGCGATCCGTGTCATGCAAACCGGGCAGCACATTGTTGATCGTCACACCAAAGGGCGCGACTTGACGCGATGTCCCAGCAACAAACCCTGTCAGCCCCGCTCGTGCAGAGTTCGACAGCCCCAATTGCGGTATCGGCGCCTTCACCGACTGAGAGGTGATGTTCACCACGCGGCCCCAGCCTTTTTCAATCATCGCAGGCATCAGGGCGGTCATTAGCGCAACCGGCGTCAACATGTTTGCATCAAGCGCTTTGATGAAATCGTCGCGGTTCCAATCTGACCACATCCCCGGAGGCGGCCCACCCGCATTGGTGACAAGGATATCAACACCTTGCGCCGCATTGATCACCTGCTTTTGCCCCTCTGGAGTGGTAACGTCACAGGCAACAGTTTCTACCGTCACACCATATTTCGCACGGATTTCAGCAGCCGTCTGTTCGAGCGTCTCAGCGGTCCGCGCGTTGATCACCAGATTCACGCCTGCTTCGGCCAAGGCCTCTGCACAGCCGCGCCCCAAACCTTTGGAAGCGCCACAGACCAATGCTCGTTTACCAGATATACCTAGATCCACGTTTCAATCTCCCTGATATTCTTGTTGGGTTGCTTTATGTTTCCCATCCGTTGACGAATATATAGATTATTCACTAGTTACCCGTTTCAATAGCATCACGAGTTTTAGGGTTGGTTTATGTCTCATTTGAAAAACGCTCACACGTCCCAAACCCTGCCCGTTCATCGGAGCCGTGATTTTGTCGTGACCAATGGCGTTGCCGAAGGGGACCCTATAAGCTTTGCCGACGAACTGCTGATGGATGACATCTACCAGATCACCGAAACGGCGCAGCGTTTACCCTTGTCGGTGGCAATGGACCCTGAAACAGGCGCGCTGACCGTCGCGATGCAATCCGCAATCGGATCGGCGGGCAATGCGATTTACCTCGATTCATGCCTGACGCTTATGATGTCCGACAGCACTACTTGCGAGGTCATCGTTCTCGTCGAAGTCGAAGATGGTGGCGTCGAAGAGGTGTATATCCTTCCGCTCGCCCCCATGCCCGCTCGCAAAGATTTCCGGCTCGTCGGCATTAATCGCGATGCTGCGCTGAGCCGTTTTGCCGAAATGGCCTGCGTATCGTTTGCACGCGGCACTCATATTACGCTGGCCTCAGGTGAGCAGCGGAAGATCGAAGACCTCAAGGTCGGCGACCGCGTCCTAACGCGTGACGACGGCGCCCAATCCGTGCGCTGGATCGGTCAAACAACGCTGCGCGCTGTGGGCGAGTTTGCGCCCGTCGTCATCCGCAAGGGCACGCTGCACAACGAAAATGATCTGATGCTGTCGCCCGATCACCGTGTCTTCATCTACCAGCGCGAGGATCATTTGGGCGCAGGTCGAGCCGAGGTCTTGGTGCGGGTTCGCCACCTGATTAACGGCGACACCGTGTACCAACAGGACGGTGGTTATGTTGATTACTTCCAAGTCCTCTTTGACGAACACCAAATCATCTATGCCGAAGGGATCGCTGCGGAATCCCTGCTTATCGACCCACGCACCCGATCCGCCATTCCGGCAACAGTCGACGCACAGCGTCACACCTATCGCCATCACCACGATTTCGAAGTGACCGAAACCTTACTGCCACACCAAAACGCAGCCGAGGTTTTACGAAAGGCGTCGAGTAGCTGACAAATATTCAATTTATTTGAATGAAATCCTACATTTTTTCGGACAAACGCCGTTCCCTCGGACAAGTATGTACATTGCACCAAGGACTGCACCGTTGGAACCGAGCTCGCTCGACATCGCCGAAATGCGCAAACGGCTTTTGAACCATGGCTTGAATGACGCTCGCTTGGGCCTCATTCGCCAAAATCGCCATAACATTCAAAAGGCCATTCCGCTTGCCTTAGATAGCTTGTTGAAATTCATTGATGATAAGCAGCCGTTCGGCACGATGCTAAGCGAAAAAAACCGCCTCGAACGTGTTGGTGCAAGTTTCATCAAACACTGGACGTTCATCGCGAACGCAGACTTTGGCGAAGAATACCTTGCATCGGTAAAGCACATCGCAGCAGTGCATACCCGCATCAATCTCGCACCTTCCCTTCAAATTGCGGGCTACACACACATGCGGGTTGGCCTGATTGAACACGCAGGGCACAGTGGTTTTTTCCGTAAACGCAACAATGCCTTAGCCGATGCGATCAGTCGCGCTGTGACCTTTGACATGGATTTGTCCCTGAGCAGCTACCTGACGACGTCAGCCGAACGCTCTGCCTCGCTAAAACACGAGATGAGCCGCGATTTCTCGGACTCGTTAGGCAAGATTGTTGAGACACTTGCGGGTGCGGCTGAACAAACTTCGGCCAGCGTGAAACAAGCCTCAATGTCAGCATCAGAACTGTCGAACTCCGCAAGCGGCATTCGTGGCGAGATGGAAAAAGCCACTTTGCTCTCAACAACGGCAGCGCAATATGCCCAGACTGCGACGGATCAGGTGGAACGCCTAGCTCAAAAAGTCGAAAATATTTCGAAAGCGGTTCAGATGATCAATGATATTGCGAACCAAACCAACCTGTTAGCATTGAACGCCTCAATCGAGGCGGCGCGAGCAGGTGCCGTTGGTCGCGGTTTCAATGTGGTTGCGGGTGAGGTGAAAAACCTCGCGGCGCAGACCACCAAAGTCACTGAAGACATCAATAGCCTGATTGAGGCCGTACGTGTCGAGACGAATTCCGCTGTAAAGAGCGTAGGTGCGATCTCTGAACAAGTCTCTCAAGTGAACAACGCCTCCGTCTCCGTCCAAGATGCGCTTCGTGTTCAAGGAGAGGCTTTAAACAGCGTCATCATGTCTAGCGTCGATCAGTCTCGCATCGGATCTGAACACGTTGCAGAACAGGCCCATACACTCCGCGCGACCGCGGACGATTACCTTCGCCGCATGGAAAGTCTTGACACCAACTGACGCGGATTAACTTGTCAGGGCATGCCCGTCACCTTATAGGCACGAGCATGCTCGATACCGCTTCAAATCGCCCCGCCCTGCCCGCTGAGATCGCACGTCGCCGCACGTTCGCGATCATTTCACACCCTGACGCTGGTAAGACCACTCTTACCGAAAAGTTTCTGTTGTTCGGTGGTGCGATCCAGATGGCAGGTCAGGTCCGCGCAAAGGGCGAAGCACGACGTACTCGGTCGGACTTTATGCAGATGGAAAAGGATCGCGGGATTTCCGTGTCCGCATCTGCAATGTCGTTCGACTTTAAGAACTTTCGGTTCAACCTCGTTGACACCCCCGGTCACTCGGACTTCTCCGAAGATACCTACCGCACGCTGACGGCTGTTGATGCCGCCGTGATGGTGATCGACGGCGCAAAGGGTGTGGAAAGCCAAACCCAAAAGCTGTTCGAAGTGTGCCGCCTACGCGACCTTCCGATCCTGACCTTCTGTAACAAGATGGACCGTGAAAGCCGCGATGTGTTCGACATCATCGACGAAATTCAGGAAAACCTTGCGATCGACGTGACGCCTGCGTCTTGGCCCATTGGGATGGGTAAAGAGTTCATGGGCTGTTACGACCTACTTAACGACCGTCTGGAACTGATGGATCGTGCGGACCGCAACCGCGTCGCCGAGAGCATCGAGATCAAAGGCCTCACCGATCCCGCACTTAAGGAACATATTCCTGCGCATCTTCTGGAGAAATTCCTCGAAGAGATCGAAATGGCGCGCGAACTGCTGCCCGAACTGAACCATCAGGCAGTCCTTGAGGGCCACATGACGCCGATTTGGTTCGGCTCTGCGATCAACTCTTTCGGGGTCAAAGAACTGATGGACGGCATCGGCAAATACGGTCCCGAACCGCAGCCGCAGTCCGCTGACCCGCGTCAGGTTATGCCCGAAGAAAACAAGGTCGCTGGCTTCGTGTTCAAGGTGCAGGCGAATATGGACCCGAAACACCGTGACCGTGTGGCCTTTGTCCGTTTGGCATCTGGTCACTTCCATCGCGGCATGAAGCTGACCCACGTCCGCTCCAAGAAGCCGATGGCGATTTCGAACCCTGTTCTGTTCCTCGCCTCGGACCGTGAATTGGCCGAAGAGGCTTGGGCTGGCGATATCATCGGCATTCCGAACCACGGGCAATTGCGCATCGGGGACACCCTCACCGAAGGCGAAAACCTCAAGGTCACGGGAATCCCGTCTTTCGCGCCAGAGCTTTTGCAGAATTGCCGCGCGGGCGACCCGATGAAGGCCAAACACCTTGAGAAGGCACTCATGCAGTTTGCCGAAGAAGGCGCCGCAAAGGTGTTCAAACCCGCGTTCGGCTCCGGCTTTATTGTCGGCGTCGTCGGCCAGCTTCAGTTCGAAGTTCTCGCCAGCCGGATCGAGTTGGAATACGGCCTGCCCGTGCGCTTTGAACCGTCGCAGTTCACCTCTGCCCGTTGGGTTCAGGGAGATAAAACGGCGGTCGATAAATTCATCTCAGCCAACAAACAGCACATCAGCCATGACAACGACGGTGATGTTGTGTTCCTAACCCGCCTGCAGTGGGACATCGACCGCGTGGAACGCGATTACCCTGATGTCAAACTGACCGCGACCAAGGAAATGATGGTTTGAGGGGCAAATGCCGCTCCGATTGACCTGAAGGCGGTTTTCGGTATAGAAGGCCGCAGCCCGCTTGCGGGAACTATTGACGCGGGGCGCGTTGGCATGTTGCGTCCCATAACCTTCGGCCCCCGACGGGCCGCGACTATGGACACATATGACAAAATTCTCCGATCTGAACCTTGATGCAAAGGTTCTCAAGGCGGTTGCCGAAGCTGGCTACGAAACCCCAACCCCTATTCAGGCTGGCGCCATTCCCGCCGCCCTCGAAGGCCGCGATGTTCTAGGCATTGCGCAAACAGGCACGGGAAAAACCGCATCTTTCACGCTGCCTATGATCACCCTTCTGGGTCGTGGTCGCGCACGTGCACGGATGCCGCGTTCACTCGTTCTTTGTCCGACCCGCGAATTGGCGGCTCAGGTGGCTGAGAACTTTGACGTTTACGCAAAGCATACGAAACTCACAAAGGCCCTGTTGATCGGCGGTGTGTCGTTCAAAGACCAAGACGCTGCGATTGACCGTGGCGTTGACGTTCTGATCGCGACCCCTGGCCGTCTGCTCGACCATTTTGAGCGCGGTAAACTGCTGCTCACTGGCGTGCAGATCATGGTCGTCGACGAAGCTGACCGTATGCTCGACATGGGCTTTATCCCTGACATTGAACGCATCTTTAACCTGACGCCGTTCACCCGTCAGACGCTGTTCTTCTCGGCTACCATGGCGCCCGAGATTGAGCGCATCACGAATACCTTCCTACACACGCCCGCAAAGGTCGAAGTTGCCCGTCAGGCGACCGCGTCCGAGCGTATTGAACAGCACGTCGTGCATTTCAAAGGGTCCCGTCGTGACCGTGCCGCGAGCGAGAAACGTCAGCTCCTCCGCGCGCTGATCGACGCTGAAGGCGATAAACTGCAGAACGGCGTGATCTTCTGTAACCGCAAGTCGGACGTTGATATCTGCCACAAATCGCTGAGCAAATATGGCTATGACTCGGCCCCGATCCACGGCGATCTGGACCAGAGCCAGCGGAACTCCACCCTTGAATCCTTCCGCGAAGGCAAGATCAAGATCTTGGTGGCTTCTGATGTGGCCGCTCGAGGTCTGGACGTGCCGTCCGTGACCCACGTCTTTAACTTTGACGTGCCGGGTCACCCAGAGGACTACGTGCACCGTATTGGCCGCACAGGTCGCGCCGGCCGCGACGGTAAGGCGATCATGATCTGCGAACCGCGCGACGAAAAGAATTTTGACGCCGTTCAAAAGCTATTGGGCAAGGACATTCCTGTTCTGGAAAACCCGCTGGGCCAAATTGAAGCGTCCGAGGACAAGCCTGAAGCGTCTGACGACAAACCAAAGCGCAGCCGTAGCCGCCGTGGTGGAGCGCGCAAGAAAGACGACGAAGTGAAACCGCAGGAACAGGTGGTTGAGGCCCCTACCCCTGAGGTCGTCGAAGACGTAGCTGCCATTGAAAAGCCGGTGGAGCGCGACCAGCGTCCGCAGCGCGACAGCAACCGCGACAACAATCGTGACCGTGGCCAGCGTCGTGACCGCCGCCGTGATCGCGACGATCAGGTCATCGGAATGGGCGACGATGCCCCCGCGTTTATCCGGCTCAGCTTTGACGAACGCCGCAAAGCCTAAACAAAAAAGCCCGCGAAGATTACTCTTCGCGGGCTTTTTTAATGTCTCGCCGATCAGTTCAATCGGCTGATGATGATCGTCACTTCGGGCTTTTTGCCAATCTCATTCTGGCAGGAATTCCGAATGATGCGACGCAACTGAGTTTCCAGCTCATCATCATCCAACAGCGTTTTATCATCCGCGCGGTTGATGAACTGGCTCAGGTCCTCTTCGAGAACATCAACGAGCGGCGCGTTGTTGCGGCCCATTTCAGGAAGCCCCATTAATTCGCACCACGGATCACCCAACGGTTCATCATGTTCATCGATGATCAGCGTCGCTGTCACATGACCGTTCAGCGCCATTCGGATACGGTCGCGCACGATGCCATCAAGCGCACCAATCTGCACCGAACCATCCAAATACGTGCGGCCTGTTTCGACATAGCCACACACTTCTGGGCGATTGGCAGACAGGTTCACCATCGTGCCGTTCACCGCAATCACACCCGTGATCCCGCTCTCTGCGCCAAGCTTTACATGTTCCCGCAGGTGGCGGTGTTCACCGTGCATCGGGATCAGCATTTGCGGTTGCATAATCTGGTGCAATTTCTTCAGATCAGGACGGTTCGCATGGCCTGAGACGTGGTAGAGGCCACCACGATCATCAATCACCTCAACACCCTTTTCCGACAGCGCGTTCATGATGCGGATCACACCGCGTTCGTTGCCCGGAATGGTCTTGGACGAAAAGATGAACGTATCTCCCTCTTTGAGAGACAGGCCGAGGTATTTGCCTTGGGACAATTGGGCAGAGGCCGCGCGACGTTCGCCTTGGGACCCTGTGACCAGCAGCATGACGTTTTCACGCGGAATGCTCGCCGCATCTTCGGGCGAAATGACGGAAGGGAAGTCTGACAGAATACCCGTCTCAATCCCTGCCTCGACCATCCGACGCATCGCACGACCCAAGAGGCAGATCGAACGACCCGCATTCTGCGCAGCAACGGCCAGCGTTTTCAAACGCGCGATGTTCGACGCAAAGGTGGTCGCCACGACCATGCCTTTTTGCTCTTCGATCAACGCCTGAAGCGGTTTGGCGAGTTCCGCCTCGCTCCGCCCTGCGTGTTCGGAAAAGACGTTGGTGGAATCGCAGACGAGCGCCTTGATGCCACCCTTAGCGATCTCAGACAGCATGTCCTCGTCAAAGGGTTCACCAACGACAGGCGTTTTATCGATCTTGAAGTCGCCCGAGTGGAACACGCGTTCGGTAGGCGTTTCGATCAACAGGCCGCCGCTCTCTGGGATCGAGTGGCTCATCGGTACGACCGAAACGGTAAACGGGCCGCATTTCGTGACCGCAGGATATGCCCCAACAGTGCGCACGATGCCTTCGGGCAGGTGTTTCTCAGACAGCTTACGGGTCGCAATATTCGCAGTGAAAGTCCGCGCATAAATCGGCGCGCCGAGGCGTTCCCACAAGAGGCCAACAGCCCCCACGTGGTCCTCGTGCGCGTGGGTGATAAAGATCCCTTCGATCTGATCCTTACGCTCTTCGAGCCACGTGATGTCAGGGAAAATCAGGTCAACGCCGGGGCTCCCGTCCATATCAGGGAAGGTCACGCCCAGATCGACAACGATCAAACGCTCCTTATCTGGTGCGCCATAGCCGTAGACATAGGCGTTCATGCCGATCTCGCCCGCGCCGCCGAGCGGCAGGTAAATCAGTCGTTCACTGCTCATTTAGTTTCCTTATTGTAATCATTGATCACGGTCAGACCGTGCATGGTCAGGTCATCCTCGATCACATCGAAGAGGTTATCGACCTGTTCAAAAAGACGAGCGAGCCCGCCTGTCCCGATGATTTTCATCGGCGCATCATATTCATCGCGGATGCGCGCGCAGATTTCTTTGATGAGGCCAACATAGCCCCAGAACACGCCCGATTGCATACAAGCAACGGTATTGGTGCCGATCACCGCTTGGGGACGGCTGATATCGACATGAGGCAAGGCCGCAGCCGCACGGTGCAGTGCCTCTAGGCTGAGGTTCACACCGGGAGCAATCACGCCGCCCACATAGGCACCATCCTCTGCCACAACGTCAAAGGTGGTCGCAGTGCCAAAATCCACAACGATCAGGTTCCCACCGTGCCGCGAAAACGCACCAGCAGAGTTGACCAGACGGTCAGGGCCAACGGTCGTTCCTGCATCCACACGCGGTTGCTGCGGGAGAACGCATTCTGGTTTACCCACAACGAGCGGGCGACAGTTGAAATAACGATCGGCCAGAACGCGGAGGTTAAAGACCACACGTGGCACCGTGGACGAAATGATGACCTGATCGATTTCTACGTTGATCTTCTGGTGGGCCATCAGTGTCGATAGCCAGACAAAATACTGGTCCGCCGTCCGCTGGTGTTCCGTTGAGGTCCGCCACGTCGCGATAAAGTCCTGCCCATCCCAGACAGAAAACACGGTATTTGTGTTGCCACAGTCGATGCACAAAAGCATGGTCTGCCCCCTCTAGAAATGCACGTCGGCTGCGCTGACCGTAACGGGGCCACGCCCTGTGATCAGCACCAAATTACCGTCGCGGTCGATGGTATCAAAGATACCTGTCAAAGTCTCTTGGGCGGTGCGGGCTGTGATCGTTTCCCCCAGCCGCGCCGCATTGCGGAGCCAATCCGCACGAATACGCTCGAACCCGAAATAGGTCAGTTTGTTTTCTTGGGTAATGAGATTCGTCGCAAGGAGGCTCAGGAAATCCTTGGGCCGGATCACATGCCCCACTGCGGACGAAACGCTCACCGGTGGGAATGCGGCATCTTGGACGCCTTGAGGAACCATCGCGAGGTTCACACCCACGCCGATGGACAACCAATTCACACTCTCTGCCGTGCCACTGCTTTCAAGCAAAATGCCCGCCACCTTGCCCCCATCGAGCAAAACATCATTCGGCCATTTCAACGAAAGCCGTTCGCGCGGCACCCAGAAAGCCAGCGTTTCAAACAACGCAACCGCGGCGAGGAACGACCGTAGGGCCGCATCCTGTGGTGTGGCTTGGGGTTTATAGACCAGCGTCGCAGCAAGGTTCCCGCGCGGATCCATCCACTGCTTTCCACGCCGTCCCCGCCCTGCGGTTTGGCGTTTGGCCATAATCCATGTCGGAACACGGATCGAGGCCGCCCGTAAGGCAGCCTCGGTCATTGTGCTATCAACCTCGTCCAAAACGACAAGGTCAACGCCCGTGGGCCAACGTGGCCCTGCGTTTAGATCAGTTGACAAGCGCCTGCGCCGCCTCAGCTGCCATCGGCACGATACCAAAGAGGTTCACGATACCAACCAGCATGATCACAGCGGATGCCACCAACATGCCCCATGCAACGGGAGACATGGTTCCATCAAGAGCATCGGAGTCTTCGCCGAAGTACATGTAGTAAACGACACGCAGGTAGTAGAACGCACCGATCACCGACGCGATACCAGCGGCCACAGCGAGCCAGACCAGATCGGCCTCAAGCGCTGCACGGAACACAGCCAGCTTGCCCATAAAGCCAAGCATCGGTGGAACACCCGCGAGCGAGAACATCAGGACCAACAAGGCCAGTGCCTTGAGCGGCTCTTTTTTCGAATACATCGAAAGAGCTTTGATCTCGGTGACTGGTTTGCCGTCTTTTTCCATCGACAGAATGAAGGCGAATGTACCGATGTTCATGGTCACATAGATCGACATGTAGACCAGCATTGCTTCGACGCCCATTGCGGTGCCAGCAGCCAGACCCATCAGGGCAAAACCCATGTGAGCGATCGACGAGTAAGCCATCAGACGTTTGATATTGGTCTGACCGATCGCAGCGATTGCACCGACGAACATCGACAGGATCGAGAGCATCATCACGATCTGTTGCCAGTCGCCAACAACACCACCGAAGGCATCATAAACAACACGCGCGAACAGGCCCATCGCAGCGACTTTGGGTGCGGTCGCAAAGAACGCAGTCACTGGGGTCGGCGACCCTTCGTAAACGTCAGGGGTCCACATGTGGAATGGCGCTGCCGATACCTTGAAAGCGAAACCCGACATCATGAAGACCATGCCGAACAGCAGGCCGATGGAGACGTCATGACCAACAGCGGTCAGGATTCCCGAGAACAGCGTGGTGCCAGCAAAGCCGTAGGTGAGCGATGCACCGTAGAGCAGCAGACCGGAAGACAGAGCGCCGAGGACGAAGTACTTCAGACCAGCTTCAGTCGATTTCGCACTGTCACGACGCAGCGAGGCCACGACGTAGAGAGCGAGCGATTGCAGTTCGAGGCCCATATAAAGGGACATCAAGTCACCAGCCGAAACCATGACCATCATACCCACAGTCGCGAGAGCAACGAGGATCGGATACTCAAAGCGCAGAAGGTCGCGTTTCGCCATGTAATCGATGCTGACGATCAGAACCGCAGCTGCCGAGAACAGGATCACAACCTTGGCAAAGCGCGAAAAGCTGTCGTTGATGAACATACCACCGAAGGCTTCTTGTGTGCCCTGCCCGTTCAGGCCGATCCATGCGCCGAGCACGAGGAACACACCAGCGGTGAGCCATGTCAGGAAAGACGCGGTTTTGTCTTTGCCAGTGTAGACTGCACCCAGCAGTGCACCCATCGCAAAGAGCGCTAGGATGATTTCCGGAAGGACGATTTGGATATCGCTCGAGATCATTTGTCCGGCTCCTTAGTGTGCAGCGACTTCGGCCACAGCGGCGACGGTTAGGTCGCTCGCCTCGATGGCGGTGTGGACGTGGTGAACCAGTGCTTCAACGCTCGGCCCGATGAGGTCGGTCACGAGGCTCGGGTAGATACCCAAGAGCAAGGTCATGATGACAAGCGGTGCAAAGATCATTTTTTCACGGCCAGTCATGTCGGTGATGGATTTGAGGCTTTCCTTGATCAGCTCACCCATGACGACGCGGCGATAAAGCCACAGCGCATAAGCCGCCGAGAAGATCACGCCGAGCGCCGCAACAGCAGCCACCCAAGTGTTTACTTGGAAGATACCCATGAGCGTTAGGAATTCACCGACAAACCCCGACGTACCCGGCAGACCAACGTTTGCCATTGTGAAGAACATGAACAGCAGCGCGTAAGCCGGCATCCGGTTCACGAGACCACCGTATGCGTCGATGTCACGGGTGTGCATGCGGTCGTAAATCACGCCTACGCAGAGGAACAGTGCGCCAGAGATAAACCCGTGGCTGATCATCTGGAAGATCGCACCGTCGATACCCTGCTGGTTCATCGCAAAGATGCCCATAGTCACGTAGCCCATGTGTGCAACCGACGAATAAGCGATCAGCTTTTTCATGTCCTCTTGGACGAGCGCAACGAGCGAGGTGTAAACGATCGCAATCGCAGACATCCAGAGAACTAGATCACCCATCACGGCAGAGCCAACGGGGAACATCGGGAGCGAGAAGCGGAGGAAGCCGTAGCCACCCATCTTCAACAGGATAGCAGCCAGAACAACGGAACCAGCGGTCGGTGCTTGAACGTGTGCGTCAGGCAACCAAGTGTGAACAGGCCACATCGGCATTTTCACCGCGAATGACGCGAAGAACGCGAGGAACAGCATGGTCTGAAGACCGCCAACCACCTGAATACCGAGCACCGAGAAACCAGCGGTCGAGAATTCGTGGGTCATCAGGGTCGGGATATCCATGGTGCCCGCGTCTGCATACATCGCAACCATCGCAACCAGCATCAGCACAGAGCCGAGGAAGGTGTAAAGGAAGAACTTGAACGACGCGTAGATGCGGTTCTTACCACCCCAGATACCGATGATCAGGAACATCGGAATCAGCCCTGCCTCAAAGAAGACGTAGAACAGGACCAGATCAAGCGCCATGAACACGCCGAGCATCAGCGTTTCCAGCATCAGGAACGCGATCATGTATTCTTTGGTGCGGTGCGTCACATCCCATGCCGACCAGATCACCAACGGCATGAGGAAGGTCGAGAGCATCACGAACAGAAGCGAAATACCGTCTACACCCATTTTATAGTGCAGACCAAAGAGCCACTCGCGGTCTTCGACGAACTGCATTCCAGTGTTCGACGGATCGAAACCAGTCAGAATGAACAGCGACACAAGGAAGGTCGCAACGGTCGCGATCATCGCCACCCATTTGGCGTTCTTACGGGCGCCTTCATCGTCACCACGCAGGAACAGGGCCAGAATGGCCGCGGCCAAGAGCGGGATGAAGGTTACGATCGAAAGAAGATTTTCCATTAGTGCGATCCCCCGGTGAGCGTCACCCAGGTCAGAATGACCGCGATGCCCAGAACCATCGCGAAGGCGTAAGTAAAGACGTAACCGGACTGGGCGCGGCCTGCGAGTTTGGTCAGGAAGGGCACAATACCCATCGCAAGACCGTTGATCCCGCCGTCGATTGTTTGCTCGTCACCGCGTTTCCAGAAGAAGCGACCGATGGCCTTAGCAGGCTGGACAAAGACGAAGTCATACAGCTCGTCGAAGTACCATTTGTTGAGCAAGAAGTTGTAAAGCGGAGCCTGGTTCGCTGCCAGCTGTGCAGGCAGGTGCGGCTTGCGGATATACATCACCCAAGCGGTGACGAAACCGATCAGCATCGCAATGAACGGGCTAACCTTGACCCAAACAGGCGAGTGGTGCGCAGCGTCGAGAACTTCGTTTGAAGCGTCCGACATGTAAATCGCGCCACGCTCTGCACCGTGATGTTCTGCGGCCATTGCTGCGTGCGACGCATCTGCAGCGACCTCACCATGAGCCGCGTCAGTCGCGCCGTGTTCCGCTGCAGGTGCAGCGTGATCGGTTGCGGCGCCCTCTTCTGTTGCAGCAACGTGGTGCGGCATACCGAAGAATTCGGTCATCTTTTCGTGGTCACCAAAGAACGGCTTCAACCAGATCATACCAGCAAAGATCGCGCCCATTGCAAGAACACCAAGCGGCACCAGCATAACCAGAGGGCTTTCGTGTGCGTGTTCATGTGCGTGATGATCGCCACGTTCTTTGCCGTAGAATGTCATGAACATGAGGCGCCACGAGTAGAACGAGGTGAACAGAGCGGCGATAACAAGTGCCCAGAAGGCAAAACCGTTGCCCGAAGCATAAGCGCTCTCGATGATCGCGTCTTTGGAGAGGAAGCCAGCAAAACCGTAGTAGGTCAGCGGGATACCAACACCTGTAATGGCCAGCGTGCCGATCATCATCGCCCAGAAGGTGAACGGGATTTTCTTACGCAGGTTACCGTAGTTCCGCATGTCCTGTTCGTGGTGCATCGCGTGGATGACCGAACCAGCGCCGAGGAACAACATCGCCTTAAAGAACGCGTGTGTGAACAGGTGGAACATCGCAGCGCCGTAGATACCCGCGCCAGCCGCAACAAACATGTAGCCCAGCTGCGAACAGGTCGAATATGCGATTACGCGCTTGATGTCGTTCTGAACGAGGCCGACGGTTGCCGCGAAGAATGCGGTCGCAGCGCCCAAGTACATGATGAACGATTTGGTTTCCGGTGCGTATTCGAACAGCGGCGACATGCGGCAAACGAGGAACACACCTGCAGTCACCATTGTTGCAGCGTGGATCAGAGCCGAAACAGGTGTCGGACCTTCCATCGCGTCAGGCAGCCAAGTGTGCAGGATCAGCTGAGCCGATTTACCCATCGCACCAACAAAGAGCAGGAAGGCCAGCAGGTTTGCAGCGTTCCAATCGCTCCACAAGAAGTGAAGCTGGGTTTCAGCCAGATGTGGTGCGTTATCAAAGATCACGTCGAACTGGATGCTGTCGGTCAGCATGTAGAGACCAAAGATACCCAGAGCAAAGCCGAAGTCACCAACGCGGTTTACAACGAAGGCCTTCATCGCAGCAGCGTTTGCAGACGGCTTTTTGTAATAGAAACCGATCAGCAAATAGGATGCGACGCCCACGCCTTCCCAGCCAAAGAACATCTGAACGAGGTTGTCAGACGTAACCAGCATGAGCATGGCGAAGGTAAAGAACGACAGATAGGCAAAGAAACGAGCCTTGTAGTGTTCGTGATGACCCCAGTTTTCGTCATGTGCCATGTAGCCCATGGAATAGAGGTGCACGAGCGACGACACGGTGTTCACAACGATAAGCATAATCACGGTCAGGCGGTCGATACGGATCGCCCAATCGGTGCTCAACGTGCCAGAGTTGATCCAGTCCAGCAGGTGGATCGTGTAGGCTTGGCCGTCAAAATTCAGGAACAGAACCCAGCTTAGCGCAGCACAGAGGAACAGGATGCCAGTGGTCAGCCACTGAGCGCCCTTTTCACCGATAAAGCGCCAGCCGAAACCCGCGATAAGCGACCCGACAAAGGGGGCAAGAAGGATAAACTTTTCCATGTCGGATCAGCCTTTCATCACGTTGACGTCTTCAACGTCGATGGTCCCGCGGTTGCGGAAGAAACAGACGAGGATCGCGAGGCCAATCGCCGCTTCAGCAGCAGCAACGGTCAGCACGAAGAGGGTGAACACCTGACCAACCAGATCGTTCAGGAAGGACGAGAAAGCGACGAAGTTGATATTGACCGATAGAAGGATCAATTCGATCGACATCAGCAGGATGATGATGTTCTTGCGGTTCAAGAACAGCCCGAAAATCCCGATGACGAACAGTGCCGCAGCAACTGTGAGATAGTGTTCAATTCCGATCATTTCTTCCGTCCCTCGCTTTTGTTTTTCGCGAATTTTGGCATTACAGCCCCTGCCCCGGTTTGATGTCTTTCAGCTCCATCGCTTTGGCCGGATCACGGTAAAGCTGGGCAAGAACGTCTTGACGTTTGATGTTTTGGCGGTGGCGCAGGGTCAGCACGATGGCCCCGATCATCGCGACCAACAGGATTAGACCTGCCAGTTGGAATAGCATGATGTATTTGTCGTAGACCAAGAGACCCAGCGCGGCGGTGTTTTGCATATCGCCCTGCGGTGCGGCCAGACGGGTTTCGAAACCGTCCGAATAGGCCCAAGAGCCGTAAGCCATCGCAAGCTGCAGGAGGATGATCACACCTATGAGAAGCGCGAGCGGCATGTATTTCGCCATCTCTGCTTTCAACTCGGCAAAGTCGATGTCGAGCATCATGACCACAAAGAGGAACAGAACCGCGACCGCACCGACGTAAACGATCATCAAGAGCATCGCGATGAATTCCGCGCCCAGCAGAACAAAAAGCCCCGCCGAAGAGAGGAACGACAAGATTAGCCAGAGAACCGAATGGACAGGGTTCCGGCTCACGACTGTGAACAGGCCGCCTGCAACGGTGGTCAGCGCAAAACAATAAAAGGCGATAGCGGCTACACTCATTCGTCCCGGTCCTTTTTAGCGTCCTCTTCCATAACCTCGTTCGCGAGTGTCATGGCTTTGGTCATTGCGGGAACGCCTCCGAACATTGCGGATTGTGCAATGGTCTCAGCGATCTCCTGTTTGGTGGCCCCTGCCTCGCGCGCATGGCGGACAGTCAGGCGGATCTGTGCATCTGCTTGGGCACCCATGATCGTCAATCCGGTCAGGGTCAAAAGCAGACGGGTTTTGGCATCCAGACCTTCAGGATTAAAGGTCTTGCCCATAGTTGCTTCCATCATGTCCGCAGACATGGTGGGCCACATGGTCTCAAACCCTTTGGGCATGAACGACTCAAGCGCAGGGTTGAGCGATTTTGCCCAGTCCTGCCCCGCCTTCATCATGGCTTCAAAAGGGTTAGATCCAGAGGTCATCGGTACGGCGCATCCATTTCGAGGTTACGCGCAATCTCGGCTTCCCAACGGTCGCCGTTCGACAGGAGTTTCGCCTTGTCGTAGAACAGCTCTTCGCGGGTTTCAGTCGAGAATTCAAAGTTCGGACCTTCGACGATTGCGTCAACTGGGCAAGCTTCTTGGCAGAAGCCGCAGTAGATACATTTGGTCATGTCGATGTCGTAGCGCGTTGTGCGGCGCGAGCCATCTTCGCGGGGTTCCGCGTCAATGGTGATCGCCTGAGCCGGGCAAATCGCTTCGCAGAGTTTACATGCGATGCAACGCTCTTCGCCGTTGGGATAACGACGCAGCGCGTGTTCACCACGGAAACGCGGCGAAAGCGGGCCCTTTTCGTGCGGGTAGTTCAACGTCGCCTTGGGCGCGAAGAAGTATTTGAACCCGAGACGGAAGCCTTTGATGAAGTCAGCGAGCAGGAAATATTTGGCCGCGCGGCCGTAATCGATCTGCGTCATGGATTAGCCTCCAATCACCCAGCGGGCCCAGAACCCACCGAGGACTTCGAATTTAGCGAGGAACGACACCAGAACGACCCAAGCCAGAGACATCGGCAGGAACACTTTCCAGCCCAGACGCATCAGTTGGTCGTAACGGTAACGAGGGGTGATGGCCTTAACCATCGCGAAGATGAAGAAGCAGAATACCATTTTCGCGACCATCCAGAGGATGCCATCGGGCAGGAATTCTACGGGCGACAACCAGCCGCCAAGGAACAACAGAGACACCAGCGCACACATCAGCACAACAGCGGTCAATTCGCCGATCATGAACAGAAGGAACGGGGTCGAAGAATATTCAACCTGATAACCGGCAACCAGTTCCGATTCCGCCTCAGGAAGGTCGAACGGCGGACGGTTGGTTTCAGCCAATGCCGAGATGAAGAAGAGGAACAACATCGGGAAGTGCGGGATGAAGTACCACGAAAGGATGCCGTAGCCGTCTTGCGCACGAACGATGTCGCCAAAGTTCATGGAACCGGTCGAGATAATCACACCGATGATAATCAGACCGATCGAGACCTCATAAGAGATCATCTGTGCAGCCGAACGTAGCGAGCCGAGGAACGGGTATTTGGAGTTCGACGCCCAACCGCCCATAATCACGCCGTAAACTTCGAGCGACGAGATCGCAAAGACGTAGAGGATCGCGACGTTGATGTCAGCGAGGACCCAACCGTCGTTGAACGGGATCACCGCCCACGCGATCACGGCCATCACGAACGAAATCAGTGGCGCGAGGAAGAAGACGAATTTGTCAGCGCCAGCCGGCACGACAATTTCCTTCACGATATATTTGATAAAGTCCGCAAAGGATTGCAGCAGACCAAACGCACCTACGATGTTCGGACCCTTACGCATCTGCACCGCAGCCCAGACCTTGCGGTCGGCGTACATCAGGAAGGCCAAAGCCACCAGAAGCGGTACCAGAACCAAAAGGCACTGACCCACTGTCAGCAGAAGGATCCCAAGGTTGGTCGTGGTGAAAAATTCAACCATATTCGTCCCCTTACACCGTCGGTATGCCCGATGCGCCGCAATCGGCCACCGTAACTTCGGCGTCTATTGTTCTTAACCCGCGCGGTAGCGCCGGCGAGATGGTGTAAACAGCATCCGCGACCCAAGTTCCAGCCTCTTCATCGACTAGAGTGCGAACGTGTCGTGCAAACCCGTATCCACGGATCAGCGTGTATTGTGCGGCGGCACATCGGGCGTAGCGTTCTACGTCCTCTGGCCCCCTTGCCCCTGTCATTGCAACCTTAAAACCAACAAGGTCGCCGTCTAAGAGCCGTGTTTCGACACCTTCGTAAGTTGGGACCGATGGTCCCTGCCCTGCGCCAGTGTCGTGGGATGCGGTGCACCCCATAAGAGCCAACGCCGATATGACGATGGCTCTCATGTTTTTTTACTCCGCCGCGACCTTGGTCGATTCGGCGCGAGCCTTGGCCGCTGCCGAAAGTTCAGCCATCAATGCAGACGACCGAGCAATCGGGTTGGTCAGGTAGAAATCTTTAACCGCGTTGCGGAAGGTCGCTTTGCCCAGCTTAGCCAAAGGAAGCGGAGCCCAAGCGTTTTCGGCGACAACGTCGATATCAGCCAGATGTGGGACCGCCGCGACCAGTGCCTGACGCAGTTGAGCCAGCGAATCCCACGGAAGGGTTGCGCCCAGCTCTGCGGACAGTGCACGCAGGATCGCCCAGTTTTCTTTTGCTTCACCAGGGGCAAACGCCGCGCGCATTGCGAGCTGCGGACGACCTTCGGTATTCACAAAGAGACCATTTTCTTCGGTGTAAGCAGCACCCGGCAGGATGATGTCAGCGCGGTGTGCGCCACGGTCGCCATGCGAGCCTTGGTAAATCACAAATGCGCCGTCACCGATCTCAACTTCGTCAGCGCCGAGGTTGTAGACAACTTCTGCGCCATCAAGAGCAGCCTCAAGGCCACCTTCGGTCACAGCGTTTACGTCCAGCGCACCAACGCGAGCCGCAGCAGTGTGCAGCACGAGAAGTTTAGCACCGCCCTTTTCAGCAAGCGATTGTGCAACAGCCAGAACAGCCTCACCATCAGCTTCGTTCAATGCGCCCTGACCAACGATAATGACACCATTGGTGCCTTGTTTGTCAGAGTGGTCCATCGCCATCAGCTGTTCAAGCGCTGCGCGATCGGTGCCCACGTGGGTGTAATCGTAAGTCAGATCTACAGCTTCACCCACCAGACCAACGGTTGCGCCACGCAGCCACGCTTTGCGGATACGGGAGTTCAGAACCGGCGCTTCAACACGTGGGTTGGTGCCGATCATGAAAATGTTGTCAGCGTGATCGATGTCTTCGATCAGCGCGGTGCCGACATATGCAGAGCGGTTGCCAGCAGGCAGACGCGCCTTATCGGTACGTGCCTCAACCTTGCCGCCCAGACCTTCGATCAGGGTTTTGAGGCTGAATGCGGATTCGACGTTCGCCAGATCACCAATCAGACCAGCGACTTTCTTGCCCTTCATCGCTGCAGCAACAGCGGTCAGTGCTTCGTCCCAGCCCGCTTTACGCAGCTTGCCGTTCTCACGGATATAAGGTGTATCGAGACGCTGGCGGCTCAGGCCGTCCCAAACGTAACGCGACTTGTCCGAAATCCACTCTTCGTTCACGCCGTCATGGTTGCGCGGCAAAATACGCATGACCTTACGGCCTTTGGTATCAACGCGAATGTTCGAACCAAGCGCATCCATCACGTCGATTGTTTCGGTCTTGGTCAGTTCCCACGGACGAGCGGTAAACGAATACGGCTTCGAAACCAGAGCACCAACAGGGCAGAGGTCAACGATGTTGCCCTGCATGTTCGAGTCGAGCGTCTGGTTCAGGTACGATGTAATCTCTGCATCTTCGCCACGGCCAGTTTGGCCCATCTGCGTGATACCAGCGACCTCGGTGGTAAAGCGCACGCAGCGGGTGCACGAAATACAACGGGTCATGTGAGTTTCAACGAGCGGACCGAGGTTCAGGTCGTCCGACGCACGTTTGGGTTCGCGGTAGCGCGAGAAGTCGACGCCGTAGGCCATCGCCTGATCCTGAAGGTCGCATTCGCCACCTTGGTCACAGATCGGACAGTCCAGCGGGTGGTTGATCAGGAGAAACTCCATCACACCTTCACGCGCTTTTTTAACCATCGGGCTGTTGGTTTTCACAACAGGCGGCTGACCCTCAGGGCCAGGGCGCAAGTCTTTGACCTGCATAGCGCAGGAAGCCGCAGGTTTCGGCGGGCCGCCGACCACCTCAACGAGGCACATGCGGCAGTTGCCCGCGATGGACAAACGCTCGTGATAGCAGAAACGCGGAACTTCAACCCCAGCCTCTTCACAGGCTTGAATCAGGGTCATGGCACCGGGCACTTCTACCTCAATCCCGTCGATGATGATTTTCTTAAGATCGGACATGGCCAGCCTTTTGGTTCTTGTCGCTACGACCCAAAGCTCCGCATGGCACGCACGCAGATGCATACAGTCGCGGCGGTTCTAACGCGGCTTGCCGCGCTATGCCAGCGCGAACGTCACCAAAACTGAGGTAAATTTCAGGTTTTACCGATTTCTTTTAGATCAGCAGCATTGCGGCAAAGATCGGCACAGCGGCGAAAATTGCGATCAAAACAACGAAAACCGCTATGAAAAAGGGGGCTGGGGCCTGTGCGGTGCTTCTGACCGAACAAACGGGGCAATCGACATCGGTTTTGTAAAGGGGAACGCCACAGTCCCCGCAGCACTCTGATTTGAACATAGAATCAACGCAACAGTCGGCCAACGGCGGTTTGCGCATCCATTTCGGACCGTCCAACGACACAGTAAGTGTCCCCCTGCCCCGTCACCGCACCCAGATCCGCGAGCTGCGCCCGTGCGATATCTTCGAGCCGAGCCTTCTCGACCTTATCATCGACATAGGCATTTATTTCGGCTCGCGAATACCCCAACTCTTCGGCCCGCGATTTGAGACTGTTCAAGAACAACGCCCCACGCAGCAACCGAACCGAGATGCTGTCGCATTTATCCCCAATCTCAATCGCCATCCCTGCCGCGATAATCCCGTCGCGGATTTCAGCAACGTCCTTGAGAGGCGGCAGAGCCGAGGCTTGGGTTGCCATAAGCGCAAAAGTGAACGGCAAGAGGTAACGCATCTAATATCCAATCTTCCGGCGCTGATCGGTCCGGATCATGTGCGGATACAAAAGACTTACGCCGCTGCTATTCAATAGCAACGGCGCGTTATCGTGTTTATCGGTCAGTTTTCGCCGTTAACCACGAGCGCGAAGGAAATTAGCAATCTCTGTGCCTTCAGCAATTTCCGCTTGTCCAGCAGGACACCAAGTCGCGCTGTCCGTAATCACGACATTTCGCTCTTGAACCCAGGAAATTACACGCGCTTGTGCCTCTGCTTCAGGAAGATTGCGGACTACGTGTTCGAAATCCTGCGACGAATATCCACGATCTCGCATTTGTTCCTCAAGGTCGGCGTAATATGTATCCGCCTTGTTCGACAGGAACGTAAACTGTCGCCCGCAATTGCGACTGATGCGCTGCGCTAGAACAACGGGCATTACAGCATCCAACACTTCGATTTCGAGCTGGCTTCGTAGCGCGGACCGATTCCCATTCGCGCCTGCGCGAACACGATCTGTCTGGCTCACCGCTGGCGCTGCTTGAGCCGAAGCGGCGACCGTCGTCATTGGTGCTTGAGTTTCAACACACCCAGCCACGACCCAAACAGCAACAAATCCTGCACCAAATAAAGATCTCATAATATCCTCCAATTAAATCTATTGGCGATTTATCACTCTATATTTCACCCATAACAAGCAAGGAATCTCAGCCCATCCGTAACGAAAAAGGCCACCCCGAAGGGTGGCCTCATGAAACTCTGTCAGTCTTGATTATTCTGCTGCGAAGGCGCGGCCCTTGAGACGTTCTTCGATCTCTGGACGGAAGTTACGGATCAGACCTTGGATCGGCCAAGCCGCCGCGTCGCCGAGCGCACAGATGGTGTGGCCTTCAACCTGTTTGGTCACGTCCCAAAGCATGTCAATTTCTTCAACCGATGCATTGCCCTGAACCAGACGTTCCATCACGCGCATCATCCAACCTGTACCCTCACGGCACGGGGTGCACTGACCACAAGATTCGTGTTTGTAGAACTTGGAAAGACGCCAGATCGCTTTCACGATGTCGACCGACTTATCCATGACGATCACCGCCGCAGTACCCAGGCCAGAGCCCAGTTCACCGCGCAGGTAATCGAAGTCCATGATCGCGTCTTTCATCTTTTCGCCGCGAACGCAGGGAACAGACGAACCACCCGGAATAACGGCAAGAAGGTTATCCCAGCCGCCACGGATGCCACCGCAGTGCTTTTCGATCAGTTCTTCGAAGGTGATGCCCATCTCTTCTTCGACAACACAGGGGTTGTTTACGTGACCAGAGATCGCAAAGAGTTTGGTGCCGACGTTGTTCGGACGCCCCATGCCAGAGAACCACGACGCGCCACGACGCAAGATGGTCGGGCAAACAGCGATCGATTCAACGTTGTTTACAGTGGTCGGGCATCCGTAGAGACCTGCACCAGCAGGGAACGGCGGCTTCATGCGCGGCATACCCTTTTTGCCTTCGAGGCTTTCGAGCAGCGCGGTCTCTTCACCACAGATATAGGCGCCTGCACCGTGGTGCAGATAAAGATCGAAGTCCCAGCCAGAGCCAGCAGCGTTCTTACCCAGAAGGCCAGCGTCATAAGCTTCGTCGATCGCAGCCTGCAGCGCTTCACGTTCGCGGATGTATTCACCACGAATGTAGATGTAGCAGGCGTGTGCATTCATTGCGAAAGACGCGATCAGGCAGCCTTCGATCAGCGTATGCGGATCGTGGCGCATGATTTCACGGTCTTTACAGGTGCCCGGCTCTGATTCGTCGGCGTTCACGACAAGGTAGCTGGGGCGACCATCTGATTCTTTCGGCATGAAGGACCACTTCAAACCGGTGGGGAAGCCCGCACCACCACGGCCACGCAGACCGGAGGCTTTCATTTCATCAATGATCCAGTCGCGGCCTTTTTTAATAATGTCCGCAGTACCATCCCAATGCCCGCGCGCCTTCGCACCAGCGAGGGTGCGGTCGTGCATGCCGTAGAGGTTGGTGAAAATCCGGTCCTGATCCTTGAGCATGGCTCACCTTTCATCACTTCTGGCGTGACCGCCAGATGCCATAAGTCATCCATAAAGCCCAGCCGAATCCGACGAGGGCGATAATATCAAAAAGGGCACGGGTCCGATTGGACAGCCCAAATTGACCTCCGGCCCATGTCGCCACGATCCAAAACACACCCACACCAGCGAGGAACAACGCGGAACGTTGGCCATTTTGAGGTGTCGGTTGTTTCGGATCGTGGGTCATGGTGCGTCAGTTAGTAATCGTTGGTCTTGGCACGTTCAAGGAATGCTTCGATGCCTTCTTCAACAATAATTTTAGCCTGTGCCACCCATTTGTCACGGGTCACACGCCCTTTAAAGCGCGGCATGTTGCCATCCATCCAAGCAACCTCTTCCGCGCTCCAAGCCGCAATTTGGTCGTAGTGATACACGCCGTAGCTGTTTACCAATTCTTCCAATTTCGGGCCGATGCCTTCGATGACCTTCAGGTCGTCCGCTTTGCCACCGCGCGGTGCGCTCAGCGCCGCTGGTTTACCACCGTCGGCAGCTGGAGTACGTGCCTTCGCAGCAGTAGCCTTTGACTTGGTCGTTTTCGCAGCAGGCTTTGCGGCTTTTTCAGCTTTCGGCGCCGCTTTGGCGGCTGGTTTTGCTGCGGCTTTCTTAGCTGGTTTTGCTGGCTCAGCAGCAGGCGCTTCGTATTTCCAATCGCCCTTCTGAGAGGCGAGTTCTTCTTCGCCAGCAAGAGCTTTGGACGGTTTGATCTGAGCGGCAGGAGCAGCAGGTGCGGCAGCGGGTACCGCGGCAGGAGCTGCAGTCGGTGCGGGTTCAGCAGGTGCCGCAGCAACCGGAGCGGGAGCCTCTGGGGCCGCAGGTGTCGATGATGTAGATGCGCTGCTTGCAGGCGCAGCCGCCTCGCCGCAGAAGAAATATGTCAGGATGAGGCCCGCAATCACAGCCACAACAATCCCTGCAAGAACAGCGAGGAACCATCCCCAGTGTGCAGCAACGCCAAGAATGATGGCTGCAACAACACCAATAATAGCGGCCGCGAGCCAGCTAATCTGCCGACAACCCCAACCTGTATTCGAATTAGTCATAGTCTAAACTCCTTCAACGTCCCATGAGCCTCTCATTTGCTGGAGGTCTCTGTGCCCTTCTAAAGGAAGACTACTCAAATTTGTAAAATTTGATAGCAAATCCACCTCAGATCGCGCCTAAAGTGTAATATTTACACAGTCTAGGCGCGACCTGAGGCGATATTCTTACGATTCAGAGGCGAGTTTCGCAGCCTGAGCCATCCAATCATCACGCTCGATGCGACCCTTAAAGGTCAGACGGGCATCAACCCATGCAACTTCTTGAGCAGTCCATTTCGCGATCTGGTCGTAGTGATAGAAACCCAGTTCGTTCAACAACGCCTCGAGCTTCGGACCCACGCCAGAGATCTTCTTGAGGTCATCTTTGCCCGACGCGCGCGGTGCGGTCAGAACTTCCGGCTGTTTTTCGTCAACCGAAGCAACCTCAGCCGCTTTCGCCGGTGCTGCAGCAGGCTTTGCCGCCTTCTCCGTCGGAGCTTTCTTCGCAGCAGGTTTCGCAGCTGCTTTCTTGGCAGGTGCTTTTGCAGCGGTCGCGCCAGATTTGATCCAAGGTGTCAAAAGCGGAACTTCGGTGCCGTCGATGCGTTTAACAGTGTCACCAATATCAACAGCCAGCTGAGCGGAGGCGTTGTACTGGTGCTTGCCGCTCTCGTGATCGGTCAGCGAGGTCAGACCTGACAGAGGCTCTGCCGCGTAACGGCCGTTCTGCGGACCCGGTGTCGGAACCTTGCCAGCAGCAAGATCGTCTAGCAGTTTGCGCAGGCCATCAGCGGTGAGGTCTTCGTAGTAGTCTTTACCGATCTGAGCCATCGGTGCGTTGGTGCAAGCACCCAGACATTCCACTTCTTCCCAAGTGAATTTGCCATCAGCAGACAGAGTAAACGGCGCTTCGTTGATCTTTTCTTTGCAGACTCCGATCAGGTCTTCAGCACCGCAGATCATGCACGACAGCGTACCGCAGATCTGGATATGAGCGATCGAACCCGTGGGTTGCAGTTGGAACATGAAGTAGAACGATGCCACCTCAAGCGCACGAATGTAGGCCATACCGAGCATATCAGCGACCGTTTCGATTGCTGGACGGGTCAGCCAACCTTCTTGCTCTTGGGCACGCCACAGCAGCGGAATGATCGCTGATGCCTGACGGCCTTCGGGGTACTTTTGAATTTGACCTTCAGCCCATGCAAGGTTCGCAGGGGTAAAAGCAAAGGACGAGGGCTGTTCGTGGTGCAAACGGCGAAGCATCGGCGTCAGGCTCCGGTCTTTTCGGCGGCGCGGTATGCACCAACCTTGGTTTCAATTTCTGCGCGGCGGCTCACTTGCACGCCTCAGTCTGGAGCGACATGCTCCCGTCGGGTTGAAGAACCGCCTGCCCCGACTCATAAAGCGCGGCTACGGCAGCAAATACTTGCTCTTCGGTCAGACCAGAGGCCTGAAAAATCTCATCGCCGTTATCGGCGGTAACCACACAACCTGCGGCCTCAATGGCCTTGGACAGCGCGGCCTTATCAGCCGCAACATCGGCAAACACACTACCGGGCAGACAGGCTAACACAACCAACCCAAATCGCTTCATCAGCGGTCAATCTCCCCGAACACAACGTCCATGGTACCGATGATGGCAGCCACGTCAGCGAGCTGGTGACCAGACGCAATGTGGTCCATTGCCTGCAGGTGCAGATAGCCTGGCGCGCGCAGTTTAGCACGATATGGTTTGTTCGAGCCGTCGGCCTTCAGGTAGACGCCAAATTCGCCTTTCGGTGCTTCAACCGCTGCGTAAACCTCGCCCTCAGGCACGTGGAAGCCTTCGGTGTAGAGTTTGAAGTGGTGGATCAACGATTCCATGTTGGTCTTCATGTCGCCACGTTTCGGCGGCGTGATCTTACCACGGGCCAGAACATCGCCCCCTTCAACCCGCAATTTCGCAATCGCTTGTTTGATGATCGACGTCGACTGACGCATCTCTTCCATGCGGACGAGATAGCGGTCGAAACAGTCTCCGTTTTTGCCAACGGGGATTTGGAACTCAAACTCATCATAGCATTCGTAAGGCTGCGCACGACGCAGGTCCCATGCAAGGCCAGAGCCACGCACCATCACGCCCGAGAAGCCCCATTTCTGGATGTCTTCTTCGGTCACAACGCCGATATCAACGTTACGCTGTTTGAAAATACGGTTCTCGGTCAGCAAACCGTCGATGTCATCGAGAACGTTCGGGAAGTGGTTCGCCCACTCTTCGATATCGTCCAGAAGCGCGTCTGGTAGGTCTTGGTGAACACCACCAGGACGGAAATATGCTGCGTGCAAACGTGCGCCACAGGCACGTTCGTAGAAAATCATCAGCTTTTCACGCTCTTCAAAGCCCCAGAGCGGCGGTGTCAGCGCACCAACGTCCATAGCCTGCGTTGTGACGTTCAGAAGGTGGTTCAGGACGCGGCCAATCTCGGAATAAAGAACGCGGATCAGCGAAGCACGACGCGGAACTTCAGTGCCGGTCAGACGTTCGATGGCCAAGCACCAAGCGTGTTCTTGGTTCATCGGCGCCACGTAGTCGAGACGGTCGAAATACGGAAGGTTCTGCAGATAGGTGCGGCTTTCCATCAGCTTTTCGGTGCCACGGTGCAGCAGACCGATATGCGGGTCGCAGCGTTCAACAATCTCACCGTCCAGTTCCAGAACCAGACGCAACACGCCGTGAGCCGCAGGGTGCTGCGGGCCGAAGTTGATGTTGAAGTTACGGATCTTCTGTTCGCCCGTCTGAGCGTCCTCGAAGCCTTTGCCACCATCCATCATGCGTATGCCCTCGCAAGGTTATTCTGCCAGTTCAATGGCAGCGGGCCGACGTTTTCGGCGACCCAATCGTATTGATCTTTGAGGAACCGAACAGCATCCGCTGCCAGCCCTGCGTCCATGCGGGCCTTGGCGCCTTCATGAACTTTGCGTTCTTTGTCAGCCGCGATGTGGGTCAGGCCCAGAAACGCGCAAACACGCGCCCAGCCCTCCGCCGTCATCAGGCGTTCGGAAAATTCTACCAGCAACCGCGATCCCGGAACAACGCGGCGCAGTTTTTCGATGGTCGCGCGATAGTCACCGCGTTCAGCGACATCCGCGTGCTTCTGCCCAGCGATCACTTTCGCCATCGCATCATTGGCGCGCGCCTCAAGGTTAACATCACCATGCTGGCGCGAGACCACCATGCGAATATGGCTCCACAAACGGTCAAGCGGGTCACGGATCAGATAGACAAACTTTGTCATCGGACGCAGCGCAGACATGCGTGTCAGCATCGCCTCATCCAAGAGACCATACGCAGGGGTCATCTCTGCCACCACACGTTTGCCCTCTCCGCCGCTCGACAACCATGCCCAATAGCGAGCATCATCGTCACGTGGGCTCTCCAGCACGTCGACCAGACCAACCATATCGTCGATTTGACGGGTCAGGTTGGCCTCACGGTGCTTGTTGCCATTGCGGCGCACCATTTCGCGGGTCTCAAGCATTTTCGAATGATTGGCAGCGAAGGCCGACAACTGGCCCGCACAGCGTTTCGCGTCGAAGGAATCCCAGTAGTGGGCTTCCTTCACGTTGCGTACCAGACACTCCGGATGACCATGCAGCATACGATAAAGCCAGGACGTGCCTGCCTTCGTCGCGCCTACACAGTAAAGGAGGGTCTGATCGGTCATTCGATTACTTCGCCGCTGCCTTGTCGTCACCCGGAAGGATGTATTCAGCACCTTCCCACGGCGACATAAAGTCGAACTGGCGATATTCCTGAACCAGTTTAACGGGCTCATAGACAACGCGCTTTTGCGCTTCGTCGTAGCGAACCTCGGTGTAACCAGTGGTCGGGAAGTCCTTGCGCAGCGGATAACCACGGAAACCGTAGTCGGTCAAAATGCGGCGCAGGTCTGGGTGACCCGAGAACAGGATACCGAACATGTCAAAGACTTCACGCTCGAACCAGTTGGCCGAAGGGTGAACTTCGATGATCGACGGAACCATTTCCTCTTCGCGGATCGACACGCGCAGACGAATGCGGTGGTTCTGATACATCGACAGAAAGTGATAAACCACGTCGAACCGTTTTGCGCGGCCCGGATAGTCAACAGCAGTGATATCGACAAGCGACGAGAACTGGCAGGACTGGTCGGTTTTCAGAAACTCAACAAAAGCTACCAATTGCGACGGCGCAACATCGACGTTCAGCTCACCATAGGTGACATCCCAACCGAGAACGGCATCGGATTTCTTCAGCTCGAGAAGAGCGCCAAGTTCCTTTAGTGCTTCGGACATGACAACCCCCTCTTAGCGAACGATAGTGCCGGTGCGGCGGATTTTGCGCTGAAGCTGCAGGATACCGTAGAGCAGAGCTTCTGCTGTCGGAGGGCAGCCCGGAACGTAAACGTCGACCGGAACAATGCGGTCACATCCACGAACAACCGAATAGGAATAGTGGTAGTACCCACCGCCGTTCGCACAGGACCCCATCGAGATCACATAGCGCGGCTCTGGCATCTGGTCGTAAACCTTACGCAGCGCAGGCGCCATTTTGTTGGTCAGCGTGCCCGCAACGATCATCAGGTCCGACTGGCGCGGAGATGCGCGCGGTGCGGTGCCGAAACGTTCGAGGTCGTAACGCGGCATAGAGGTGTGCATCATTTCAACCGCACAGCACGCCAGACCAAAGGTCATCCAGTGCAGCGAACCGGTACGCGCCCAGTTGATGATGTCAGCAGTGGACGTAACAAGGAAACCCTTGTCCTGAAGCTCGCGGTTGATCTCCTGCGTGACAACTTCTTTGTCTACGCCGGCGGTGTTGACGCCAGTCATCACTCCCATTCCAGAGCTCCCTTTTTCCACTCATAGGCAAAGCCGATCGTCAGAACGGCGAGGAATACCATCATCGACCAGAAGCCAACCATGCTCAGGTCCTTGAATGCGACGGCCCATGGGAAGAGGAACGCGACTTCGAGGTCGAAGATGATGAAGAGGATCGACACAAGGTAGAACCGAACATCAAATTTCATCCGCGCATCGTCGAAGGCGTTAAAGCCACATTCGTAGGCCGACACTTTTTCTGGGTCAGGGTTCCGCACGGCAACCACCACAGCGGCCAGAACCAGAATCAAGCCGATAGCGATGGCAAGGCCAAGGAACACGATAATGGGGAGGTATTCGCGAAGCATCTCTTCCACGACAGGTCCTTTCCTGCAGGACGGACCTATCACGGTCCGTTCGTTCGACATGGCTTTACCCCTGCCGCGTCAGAGGGTCAACCAAGCGCCGCTATAGTTGACGCTGTTTTTCTCACTCAAAATTCAGGGCCAAATGACAAGGAACTCTTAACACTTTCGAACTAGGGTCGCCCAATCACCCTTTATTATAGGTATATTGTGTTAAGGCTCCTCATTTTCTTTATGTCACCTCGGTCTGTTCGCCGTGCAATTTTCAACTTGGTTGTTTTACTCGTTCCGCTGAATCTGTTGGCGATTGTGGTTCAGTTCTTTGTTCTTGGCTCCAATGCGATTCCGTTGGTGGATATCGTTCTTTTGACATCAATCGTCGGAACGCCGTTCATGCTGGGTGGGCAATTCATTGGCGCTCGGCAGGTCGCGACCAAGGACCGATTGGTTGAAATGGCGACCACCGATATGCTCACCCGTCTCCCAAATCGTCGCGCCTTTATGGAGCGGGCACGGTCAGCGCTGTCACGCCATAAGGGTGTTATGCTGTTGCTGGACGCGGACCACTTTAAGGACATCAACGACAACTACGGCCATGCGGCGGGCGACCATTGCCTTCAGGTCATGGCCGATCACCTGCAAAGATTACTGAGGTCGAATGATGTCATTGGCCGTGTCGGAGGCGAAGAGTTCGCGATCTTCCTTCCCGATGTCACGATGGAAACCGCGCGCCAAATCGGACAGCGGATCAGTATGGGCCTTCTGGTCGAAACTGGCACGGGTGCGTCATTGCAGGTCACCGTTTCCGTCGGGGCGGCAACGGTTGGTCCGCATATGACATTGGACGAGGCTCTGCGGGACGCAGACATCGCACTCTATCGGGCGAAAACTGCAGGCCGTGCACGAATGGAAATCGCGGCTTAACTCTGCCACTGCGGTTTGCGTTTGTCGAAAAAGGCACCGATGCCTTCGACCGCCTCAGAGCTTTCCCAACGCTGCGCGAGGGCCGCAATGGTGTCGTCGATAACCTGATCATTGATCGGCGGCCCCAAACGACGGGCCAGCGCCTTGGCCTCGGCCACCGCACCGGGGGCGCAGGACAAGTAAGGCGCGACCTCGGCCTCAACAGCAGCATCCAGATCATCTGCCGCAACCGACTTTGCAACGATCCCCAGCGTGATGGCCTCATCTGCGCCAAACCGCCGCGACGACATGAACACGCGGCGTGCCATCGCCTCCCCCATCCGAGCAAGGACATAAGGCCCAATGGTCGCGGGGATCAGACCGAGCCGCGTCTCTGTCAAACCAAACAGTGCCGTAGCAGCCGCAATCGCAATATCGCAAACGCAGGCCATACCGACCCCGCCGCCAAAGGCATTCCCATGCACGCGCCCAATCAACGGCTTTGGCATTTCGTTCAGCGCCCTGAGCATATTGGCAAGTCGGCGAGCCTCAACGCCGCGTCCCGCCGCATCGGTATCAAACTGCGCTCTCATCCAACCGAGGTCACCGCCCGCACAGAAACTCGCACCCTCAGCGGCGAGGATCACAACACGCACGGCAGGATCGGCGCCCAAGTTCCGCGCCGCCTCGGTCAGTTCATCCATCATTTGCGCAGATAGTGCGTTGTGCTTTTCCGAGCGAGCCAAGGTCAGCGTCGCGACCCCACGGTCATCAATATCAATACGGATCGTTTCCATCGCCCTACCCTCGCAGCTTTCGCGCCATGACCCCAGCCCGTGCCAAGGCCGCATGGTCTAACCCCGTCGAATAACCGAGCGCCTCGACACGTTGGACCACCGCTTCGGTCGCCACATTCCCCGGCGCACCGGGCGCATAGGGACATCCGCCCAAACCACCGACAGCCGCATCAAACACCCGAACACCGAGCTCGAGCGACGCCTGAACATTGTCCAAGGCCCGTCCGCCCGTGTCGTGGAAATGGCCCGCGACATCAGAAATTGGCATCGTCTCCGCTACCGCTTTGATCACGCGGGTCACGGTCTCTGGTGTCCCTGCCCCGATCGTATCACCCAACGAGACAGGCATAGGTGCCAGACGACGCAACCCTTCGACCGCGCGAACGACGGCTTCTGGCGGGGTCGGTCCGTCAAACGGACAGTCGGTGATGCAAGACACATAGCCCCGCACGGGAACGCCTGCGGATTGCGCAGCCTCCACCACTGGGGCGAGGCGCGACAAGCTTTCCTCGACCGTGCAATTGAGGTTGGCCTTAGAGAACCCTTCGGATGCCGCGATGAAAACAGCGATCTCGCCCGCGTTGCGTGGCAAATTGGCAGAGGCCTGAACGAACCCCTCCCATCCCTTAACATTCGGGACCAAGGTCGCGTAGTTGACATCGTTCGCATAATCGAGAGCGGCCATCACGCGGTCGGTGTCTGCCATCTGCGGCACCCATTTGGGCGACACGAACGACCCGACCTCGATGTCCTTAAGCCCCGCGTCAACCAAGGCTTTGATCAGCGCGACCTTATCGTCGACCGCAATGACAGCCTTTTCGTTCTGCAAACCATCGCGTGGGCCGACCTCATATATGCGGACGTGGGTCATGCACCCTCCGACGGGATCGGTTCAAAGAACGACTGATTATATAGACGCGGTTCCCCTTCCAGCGGGAGTGAGGCACGGAACGCAGGCCGTTCGGTCATCCGCGCCATCCATGACGCCACACGCGGGAACGGGTCGAGACGAACAAAGCGCTGCGCCATGTAGATCGCCTGCCCGACGCAAATATCCGCCGCGCTGAAATCGGACAGAAGGAAATCGCCCGCCATCCGCTCTTCGATAAAGCCGATGGTTTTCGCGAGCCGCTTGGGTTCCAACTGCGTCAGGATCGGGGATCGCATGTGATCTTCATAGAGCATCACATGCTGCTGAGTGAGGATCGCGCAATGCTGGCTGATCGTCTCTGCGAAATGGATAAGCTGGAGGAACATATTGCGTTCAGGATCGCCAATCGGACGACCCAAGCCAGCTTCAGGGAACTTCTCGCAGAGGATTTCCGCGATTGCGCCCGTTTCGATCAGCACTTCACCGTCGATTTCCAACGCAGGGACTCGGCTGACGGGGTTGATCGCCTTGAATTCATCCGAGCGCAGAGCCTTGCCAAAGTCGTAGCGTTGGATTTCGAACTCGCAGCCGATCTCGTTGAGCTGCCAGAGCGTCCGCATGGAGCGGGTTTCAGCACAGTGGTGTAGACGGATCATGCGACTTCCTCTTCTAGCGCAATGAGCAACGCGCCTGCTTCGACTTGCGACCCTGCCGTGGCGCCGACCGTTGCAATCACACCATCGCGCGGGGCACGAAGGATGTGTTCCATTTTCATAGCCTCTAGCACGGCTAGGCGGTCGCCAGCCTTGACCATTTGACCCGCTGTGACCTCCATCGCACGGAGGAGACCGGGCATCGGGGACAAAATCGCGTCACTTGTTGCTTCTGCGCTGCCTCGGTCCAGCGGATCTGGGATCGTGACCTCAAGTACAGGGTCAGCAAAGATCGTAATGCGGTCGCCATGTTTTATGTAGTTGGGTGCGGCCTGATCGTTCAGACGCAAGCCACCGCTCGACCGTCGAACAGCCACGGTGATGTCCCCCACAGCAACGTCGAAACGGTCACCAGAGAAGGCCGTGACCTTTACCGCAACCTCATCCCCTTCGACCGACAGCGTGATGGTCTGCGGAACAGGTGCCCAGAGCGTAAACCCCGTTTGTGGTGCGGGGTTCCCATCCAGCCCCATCGCGATCAAAGCAGACAAGGCAATCGTCTCGGCCGCAGGTGCCGCACAGTTGGTCAGTGCATCGAGGTCACGCTCGATCAGGCCCGTATCGACCTTACCTGCCGCAAAGCCATCATGCCGTGCAAGCGCACCCAAGAACCCGAGGTTGGTGACAGTGCCCGCCACTTCAGTCTCGGCACAGGCGCGGGCCAGTTGGCGCAATGCGGTGTCACGGTCAGGACCATGCACGATCAGTTTGGCGATCATCGGATCGTACCAAGGGGTGATCGTATCGCCCGCACGCACGCCACTGTCGGCGCGAACATCGTCAGCGAATTGCAAGTGGGCGATACGACCCGTTGCGGGGAGGAAACCCGCTGGAACATCTTCGGCGTAAAGGCGCGCTTCAAACGCGTGCCCCGTGATCGTTAGATCAGATTGTGACATCGGTAGCGGCTCACCAGAGGCGACACGCAATTGCCATTCCACCAGATCAACGCCCGTGATCGCTTCGGTCACAGGGTGTTCGACCTGAAGGCGGGTGTTCATCTCCATAAACCAGAAATCCATCGTCGTGCCATCGACAATGAACTCGACCGTGCCCGCACCGGAATAGTTGATAGCTTCAGCCGCCTTGACCGCAGCGGCCCCCATCCGGTCGCGCAGATCAGGCGTCATGCCCGGTGCGGGCGCCTCCTCGATGACTTTCTGGTGACGACGCTGGAGTGAACAGTCCCGCTCGAACAAATGCACAGCAGAGGTGCCATCACCGAAAACCTGCACCTCGATGTGGCGCGGGCTAAGAATGTATTTCTCGATCAGAACGTCCGCATTGCCGAAAGCTGTCCGCGCCTCGGCCTGCGCAGAGGCCAGCGCCTCGGCAAAGTGGGCTGCATCATCAACGCGGCGCATCCCTTTACCACCGCCACCTGCGACGGCTTTGATCAGGACGGGATAGCCGATTTCTGCAGCCTGCTGAGCGAGAAAATCTGGCGACTGATCCGCGCCATGATAACCGGGGACCACAGGCACGTTCGCCTTTTCCATCAGCGCCTTAGCGGCGTCCTTTAAACCCATCGCCCGAATAGAGGTGGCCGAAGGGCCAATAAATGTCAGGCCAGCCTTTTCGACCGCCTCAACAAAATCGGGGTTCTCAGATAGGAACCCATATCCAGGATGGATCCCTTGGGCCCCCGTTTTTAAGGCCGCCTCGATAATCTGGTCACCGCGCAGGTAACTATCGGCGACAGGCGCTGGCCCCAGACGCACGGCTTCGTCCGCCATGGCGACATGCATAGCCTTCGCGTCGGCATCGGAATAAACCGCAACAGTTTTCACACCCAGCGCCCGCGCTGTGCGGATCACACGGCACGCAATTTCGCCCCGATTGGCAATCAGAATTTTTCCGAACATACCAGCGGGGCCTCCCTACCCCTCGTGTTAGTCCTTCGCGCCGCGAAAACTGCGGAAGCGGTGGCGGTAAATCAGGTTGGGGCGGTCGCCCTCAAACAGATAGAACAGCGACAAACCGCAAAAGATCAGATAGGCCAGCACAACGAAGCCACCCGTCCCGCTCAACTCGGACATGTTTTTCAGCATTCCGCCCGTGACAGCCCCAAAGACCGAGAGCAAAAGCTGTGCCCCCGCCAACATCAGGGAAATCGGCGCCCGCATCACCAACATGATCGCGGTGAGCAGTTGGAGAACGGCCTTGAATAAGGCCAGCCAGTCTCCGAACTGAGCGAACTCAACCAGTTGCAACAGGCCGAAAGCTGCAAAAACGCCAGTGATCAGCCAGAGCGGGAGGTTGAGTTTCCCCTGCGGATGTGCCCGCGCCATTTCTGGCGTGACATGCACCCACTGAGCGCCCGTCTGTTTGTCCATCTTGCCGTATTCGAAACGGCCTTCTTCCGGCATTTTTGCCATGATCGCCCTCACATCCTGAACACGCCGAATGTCGTGTCTTCAATGGAGGCGTTCAACGATGCTGACAACGAAAGTGCAAGCACATCGCGCGTTTTGCGCGGGTCAATGACGCCATCATCCCAGAGCCGCGCCGATGCATAAAGCGGGTGCGACTGTTCCTCGAACATGTCCAGCGTTGGCTTCTTGAAGGCCGCTTCTTCGTCTGCCGACCACGTGCCGCCAGCCCGTTCGATCGCATCGCGTTTCACGGTCGCCAACACGCCAGCAGCCTGTTCGCCCCCCATCACCGCGGTGCGCGAATTGGGCCATGACCACAAGAAATTCGGGCTGTAAGCCCTTCCAGACATGCCATAATTGCCCGCGCCAAACGACCCGCCGACCAACACGGTGATCTTTGGAACCTTGGTCGTTGCAACGGCTGTCACCATCTTTGCACCGTGGCGAGCAATACCTTCATTTTCGTATTTACGACCCACCATAAAGCCCGTGATGTTCTGCAAGAAGATCAGCGGGATTTTCCGTTGCGAACACAGTTCGACAAAGTGCGCACCCTTCTGCGCGGCCTCAGAGAACAAAACTCCGTTATTGGCGACGATGCCCACAGGCCAACCGTCGATATGAGCAAATCCCGTGACCAGCGTTTCGCCAAACCGCGCCTTGAACTCATCGAACCGCGAGCCGTCCACAATCCGCGCGATCACGGCTCGGATATCATAAGGCGTCTTTAGGTCTGGCGGCACGATGTCCAGTAGTTCCTCGGGATCACAAGCAGGCAGTTCGGGCCTTTCGCGTTTTACTGTCATCGGGGTCTGACGCGATGTTGACGCCACAGCCTGACGCACGAGGGACAGCGCATGGGCGTCATCTTCGGCCAGATAATCCGCAACACCAGAGAGGCGCGTATGCACATCACCGCCGCCCAGATCTTCGGAACTGACGACCTCGCCCGTTGCTGCTTTGACCAGTGGCGGACCTGCAAGGAAAATCGTCCCCTGCTCTTTCACGATCACTGACACATCGGACATCGCAGGCACATAGGCACCACCTGCAGTGCAAGACCCCATGACCGCTGCGATTTGCGGGATACCCGCCGCGGACATATTCGCCTGATTAAAGAAAATCCGGCCAAAGTGGTCACGATCCGGGAACACTTCGTCTTGGTTCGGGAGGTTCGCACCGCCGCTGTCTACGAGGTAAACGCAGGGCAGATTGCACTGGGCTGCGATCTCTTGGGCGCGAAGGTGCTTTTTCACCGTCATTGGGTAATAGGTGCCGCCTTTGACGGTGGCATCATTACAGACGATCATACATTCGATCCCGTTCACACGGCCAATACCCGCGATCACACCAGCGCAAGGCGCCGCCCCATCATAGAGCCCATGCGCCGCCGTCGCGCCGATTTCCAGAAACGGAGATCCCGCATCCAAGACATTGGCAACACGTTCACGCGGCAGCATTTTACCGCGTGACACATGGCGTTCCCGTGCCTTTTCACCGCCACCTGCCGCAGCCTTTTCAGCAGCATCTGCGATCAGTGCGATCATATCTAGGTGACGCGCACGACCCTCGGGGTTGGGAATGAATGTGGTCGAGAGTTTCACATCGACCCCATCAATTCGCGACCGATCAACATACGACGGATTTCCGAGGTACCCGCGCCGATCTCCATCAGCTTGGCGTCACGGAACAGACGGCTGACCGCGCTGTCGTTCATAAAGCCTGCACCGCCCATCGCCTGGACAGCCTGATGCGCCTGAACCATCGCCTGTTCAGACGAGTAAAGCACGCAGGCAGCCGCATCCTGACGGGTCACTTGACCACGGTCACAGGCTTTGGCCACTTCGTAAACATAGGCACGTGCGGTGTTCAGCGCGGTATACATGTCCGCGATTTTACCCTGCATCAACTGGAAGTTCCCGATGGGCTGACCGAACTGTTTACGGGTCGCGAGGTAAGGCATGATTTCATCCATACAGGCCGCCATGATACCCGTACCGATGCCTGCCAGAACGACACGTTCATAGTCTAGACCAGACATCAGAACCCGAACGCCCTTGCCCTCTTCGCCGAGAACATTTTCGAAGGGGACCTCGACATCCTCGAACACCAGCTCAGCCGTGTTCGATCCACGCATCCCCATTTTGTCAAAGTGCTTGGACGTGCTGAAACCCTTCATCGATTTTTCGACGATAAAGGCGGTGATGCCTTTGGGACCAGCGGCAGGATCGGTCTTGGCGTAGACGACCAGCGTATCCGCATCAGGACCGTTGGTGATCCAATATTTGTTGCCGTTCAGACGGTAATGATCGTTCCGCTTTTCCGCACGCAGCGACATAGACACAACGTCCGAACCAGCGCCCGCTTCGGACATAGCCAGCGCACCGACATGATCGCCAGAGATCAGACCGGGCAGATATTTCTGTTTCTGCTCGTGCGTGCCGTTCAGTTTGATCTGGTTCACGCAGAGGTTCGAATGCGCGCCGTAGGACAGCGATACCGAAGCCGACGCCCGTGCGATTTCTTCGACCACGATGGTGTGGGCCAGATAGGACAGCTCAGCGCCGCCGTATTCCTCGGGCACCGTGATACCCAAAAGACCAAGGTCGCCCATTTCCTTCCACAGTTCTGCGGGAAATTCGTTGGACTGATCCACATGGGCCGCCATCGGCTTGACCCGATCCTGCGCCCACGAATGGACGGTATCGCGAATGGCCTCGACCTCTTCTCCCAGATCGAATCTCATCGACGCGGTGAACATATGCATTCCTCCCTGCGCTTTATTGAACGCTCGTTCATTTCTAGGCGCAGAATTCGAGTCGCGTCAATCCACCGTTTTCACATGACGGTTAGTTCAGACCGAATTCAGAGAGGTCGAGCACCCGCGCATCACGGCGTTCATTTGCCGTAAGCGGATATTTTCGCAGGATCATTTCGTAATTGAGCTTAACCCGCGTGCCCCATCCGGAATGAAGCGATTTCATCAAACGAACATGCCCTTCCATCCACGTTTGACGCGAATAATCATCCAAACCGACCCCAAAATCGCCGCGCGCCTTTAGCCTAGTCCATAGGCTGGCGCGTTTGGTTTGACGGGTCTTTTTCTCGGCTTCGCGGGCGAACCGAGCCGTCAGAATCTCCATGCAGAGGAACACGACCTCGTGCCCATCGACAACGCGGCGATCCCGTTCGACGCCGCGTTCGGTGATCACCCAAGTGAATACAGGGCCATCACCCAAAACGGCGGGCCAGCCGTCGCCTGTGGGTTCTGTCGCTAAAGCAAACTCAGGCATTGGCCGTTTCAACTGCGCCAAAAATCCACGAATTTCCTCTTCGACTTCGGACCGTTTCACGGCGTTTTCGCCTCTTGCTGCCACACGGCATTTACCTCGGCCCGAATGATCCGCGCGATCTGTGCACAATCCTCAAGCGAGAATGTCAGCGGCAACCGCATGTCCATGATCCCCGCGAGGATACGGTCGGTCTTTGGCATCGGTTCGCAATCGGCATAGCGCCAACTGCTGTATTTCGACGTAAATCCAACAGGTTCATCGTTGCCGAACCATTTCAGTTCAACCCCACGCGCCGCACAGCGTCCAATAACATCACGGATTTTATCGGGCGCCCAGTCCAAGAGCAAAAACTGGAAAGAGGACGCGACAAAGCCTTCTTCTTCGGGACGATCAATGAGCGTCAGACCCGTGGTACCGCGCAATCCTGCCTCAACCACGCGATATCGTGCGTTCCATTTCCCACATTGTTCGTTCAGCCGCCGCAACTGCGGACGCAAAATCGCGGCCCGTAGGTTATCCATGCGGCCCGAGATGTTCGGGGTCTCATATTTGATCTGCGCGAAAATCTCTGGCTTGGGCGCAGCACGGTGCCGATCAAAGAGCATATAACTCCCCGACAGCATGATCGCCCGTGCCATAGCTTGGGCGTCATCGCTGATCAGCAAACCGCCTTCGCCCGAATTCATGTGCTTGTAGGTCTGGGTCGAATAGCAGCCGAAGGTGCCAAACCGTCCAGATGGGATCGTGTGCCACGTGGCCCCCATCGTATGCGCGCAATCCTCGATCACGGTCACACCTGCCGCGCCACAAATGCGCATCAGTTCGTCCATATCGCAGATGTGCCCGCGCATGTGGGACAAGAGCAGAACCTTAGCCTGCCCTATCTTTGCACGCAGATCATTGAGGTCGATCACCAGCCCCTCGTCCACATCGACATAGATCGGTTTTGCTCCTACTGCCGCGATCGCACCCGGAACAGGGGCGAGCGTGAAGGCATTGGTCAGCACAGGATCACCCTGCTTCACCCCAACCGCCCTGAGTGCGGTTGTCATCGCATACCCACCCGAGGCGACAGCGAGGCAATATTTCGCCCCCATCGCTTCAGCGAATTCTTCTTCAAGGAGCGCGGTTTCCGCAATTTCATCGCCGACCGTGTTGTAACGGTGCAAGCGCCCTGTCTGCATGACATTAACGGCAGCTTCGATCGCCTCTTCGGGGATCGGTTCCTGCTGGGTGAAAGAGCCTGTGAATACTTCAGTCATACCAATACGGTGGCTGATCGCCCCCAAAGGGTCAATGGGTTACGACAGGAGACCTGCCGCAACAGCAGGCAGTTCGTTATAGTGATGGATCAGCGCATCAGGTTTCAAGTCGGCGACCGCCATCCCTGCAGGGCCAAAGGTGACCATCACGCTCGGGACATTCATCGCCCGCGACGTATCGAGGTCAGTGATACTGTCGCCCACCAGAAGTGACCGCATCGGATCACCCCCTGCTCGTTCGACCGCTGCACGGAGAGGTGCTGGATCGGGTTTGCGAACGGGCAGCGTGTCAGCACCGATCAGCGATCCAAATGCGCTCCGCACGCCCAGCGCGTCGAGCACGGCAATCGCGAGGCCTTCGGGTTTGTTCGTGCAAACACCCACAGCGAAGCCATCGGATTTCAACTGCTCTACCGCCTCCATCGCACCGTCATAGAGTGTCGTATGAGTGGCAACATCCTGCGCGTAGGCCTGCAACAAAACAGGATACTGACGGTCGATCTCTGCTGGATCGATGTTACCAGCGCGTTTGAACCCTTCGGTCAGCATCATTCTGCCACCGCGGACCGCAATCGCTGCATCCTGGGTTGGATCAAGCAAATCTCCCAGCCCCAGCCCACGAAAACAGGTGTTTGCGGCATTGATGAGGTCGACACTGGTATCCGCCAAGGTCCCGTCCAAGTCGAAAATCACAGTGCGCATAGTCATCCCCATTTCAGTTTTGCCACAGGTGTAACGAAGCGAAAGGTGATGTGAAGCCCCAAATCTTGCGGTAAGCCCCAAGGAACGCCATACAGGGGCAAATTTTAAGAGGCGAATATGAGCAATTCTTTGATCGTTTTGGCTGCGGGTATGGGAACACGGATGAACTCCGACCTGCCCAAAGTTCTGCATAAAATCGCGGGTGCCCCGCTCGTCGTTCACGCGATGAAATCAGGCGAGGCTCTAGGCCTAGACCATACGGTTGTCGTTGTCGGTCACGGTGGTGAAGCGGTTGAAGCTGCGGTCAAAGACTGGAACCCCGATGCGGTCGTAGTGACGCAAGAGGAACAGCTCGGCACGGGTCACGCGGCGCTTCAAGCACGTGAGGCGCTGGCGGGGATCGATGGCAACGTTTTCGTGGCCTTTGGCGACACGCCTTTCATTCGCCCTGAAACACTACAATCCATGCTCGACGCTCGCGCAACCCATGACGTCATCGTCCTCGGGTTCGAGGTGTATGACCCGACTGTCCGCTATGGCCGCTTGGTCACCAACGGCGATGATCTGACGGGGATCGTAGAATTCAAGGACGCAACAGAGGCACAGCGTGAAATCCCGCTCTGCAATTCGGGTGTGATCTGCGTTGATACCCAGCTGTTGTTCTCCCTGCTTGACGAAGTGGGCAACGATAATGCGTCGGGCGAATACTACCTGCCCGACATCGTGGGTATCGCGCGCAACCGTGGTCTGTCCGCAACCGTTGTACGCTGTGATGAGGCTGAAACGCTCGGCATCAACACACGCGCTGAGCTCGCTCGTGCCGAACAATTGTTCCAAAACGCGATGCGGGCAGAAGCGATGGAAAACGGCGTGACCTTACACGCCCCAGACACCGTGATCTTTGCTCATGATACCGTCATTGGCCGTGACGCGATTATTGAGCCGAACGTTGTCTTTGGCCCCCGCGTGACGGTGGAATCCAACGCAACCATCCGTGCCTTTTCGCACCTCGAAGGTTGCCACGTCAGCCGTGGTTCTACTGTTGGTCCATTCGCACGTCTCCGCCCCGGTGCGGAACTCAACGAAGACGTCCATATCGGCAACTTTGTTGAGATCAAAAACGCGACGATTGATGAGGGCGCGAAGGTTAACCACCTGACCTATATCGGCGACGCCTTCATCGGCAAAAAGACCAACGTTGGCGCAGGCACGATCACTTGCAACTACGACGGTGTGTTCAAACATAAGACCACCATTGGCGCGAACAGCTTTATCGGTTCTGCAACGATGCTGGTTGCCCCTGTCACGGTTGGCAACAACGCCATGACCGCCACGGGCACTGTTGTGACCAAAGATATTCCAGATGGTGCAATGGCCATCGCGCGGACCAAGCAAGAAAACAAAGCTGGGTTCGCTGTTAAATTATTTGAAATGCTCAAAGCCAAAAAGGCAAAGGGGTCCTAATTATGTGTGGGATTGTAGGAGTTCTAGGCAACCACGAAGCCGCGCCAATTTTGGTAGAAGCTTTGAAACGGCTCGAATACCGCGGGTATGACTCGGCGGGTATTGCGACCGTGAACAACGGCGTTCTGGATCGTCGTCGGGCGGTTGGTAAATTGGTAAACCTGTCCGACCGTTTGGTGCATGAGCCTCTCGCTGGTAAGGCAGGTATTGGCCATACCCGTTGGGCCACGCATGGTGCCGCCACCGAAGTCAACGCGCACCCGCACCGTTCGGGCAAAGTAGCCGTTGTTCATAACGGCATCATCGAGAATTTCCGCGAGCTGCGCGAATTCCTAGCGGAACACGGCATCGCTCATGAAACCGACACCGATACGGAAACGGTCGCCCTCCTCGCGCAGCATTTCGTGGCGCAAGGGCAAAGCCCCCGTGAGGCCGCACAGAACACCATCGCTCGCCTTGAGGGTGCCTACGCTCTTTGCCTCTTGTTTGAAGGCGAAGAAGACCTTTTGATCGCGGCACGCAAGGGCAGCCCCCTCGCCATCGGCCACGGTCAGGGTGAGATGTATGTCGGCTCTGATGCGATTGCGCTGGCGCCGCTGACCGACACCATCACCTACCTCGACGAAGGCGACTGGGCGGTGATCACCCGCACATCGCTCGAAATTCGGGACACGGATGGAGAGCAGGTCAACCGCGACGTGCGCAAGGTCAACATCGACGCGGCCCGTATCGACAAAGGTGGCTACAAACACTTCATGGCCAAAGAGATCGCGGAACAGCCGGTCGTCATGTCCGAAGTCCTGAACCGCTACCTCAAAGGTGATAGCGTCACTTTGCCTGATGGCGGGCTTGATTTCACGCAGATCAATCGTCTGACGATGGTCGCCTGTGGCACCGCATTCTACGCCTGTAACGTTGCCAAATATTGGTTCGAGCAGATCGCTGGTTTGCCGGTCGAAATCGACGTTGCATCAGAATTCCGCTACCGCGAGCCGCCGATCACCGAAGGCACAGTTGCACTCTTTGTCAGCCAGTCTGGCGAAACCGCTGATACCCTCGCCGCCCTGCGGTATTGCGCGGGCAAAGCCGACAAGATCGTCGCTGTCGTCAACGTCCCAGAAAGCTCTATCGCGCGGGAAAGCGATCTGGTCCTTCCGATCCTTGCTGGCGTTGAAGTTGGCGTTGCCTCGACCAAGGCCTTTACCAACCAATTGATGACACTCGCCATGCTGGTCCTAAGTGCCGCCCGCCAGCGCGGACGATTGACCGATGCGGACCTAGCGGAAAAGATTACGGCCCTGCGTGCTCTGCCGGGGATCGTGAACACTGCCCTGACAATTGAAACCCGCTGTGAGACGCTCTCCCACAAACTGGCAGAAGCGCGTGACATCCTGTTCTTGGGTCGCGGGCAGATGTATCCGCTCGCGCTTGAGGGTGCGCTGAAACTCAAAGAAATCAGCTACATCCACGCCGAGGCGTATGCGTCGGGCGAATTGAAACACGGGCCTATCGCCCTTGTGGATCAGCACGTGCCAGTGATCGTCATGGCGCCTCGCGATGCGCTCTTCGACAAGACCATTAGCAACATGCAAGAGGTCATGGCCCGTGGTGGTCAAGTCCTCTTGGTCACGGATAAGAAAGGCGCGGATGAGGCTGGCGAAGGCGTTTGGCAGACATTGATCATGCCAGAGGTCGACGACTTCCTTGCCCCGATCCTCTATGCGGTCCCTGCGCAAATGTTGGCTTACTATACCGCCGTTGCCAAAGGCACCGACGTGGACCAACCACGCAACCTCGCGAAGTCTGTGACGGTGGAATAATGGCAAAACAGTTTCCGTCCTTTGATGACAATACCCGAGGATTTGCCGAAGCGCAGCATATCTACTTTGTAGCAACCGCTGCGGCCGACGGTCGGGTCAATCTGTCACCTAAGGGCGGCGATAGTTTGCGTATTCTGGGACCAAATAGGTTGATTTGGCGGAACCTGACGGGATCTGGCAATGAAACGGCGGGGCACCTTCGGGAAAACACCCGCATGACGGTCATGTGGTGCGGCTTTGAAAAGCGCCCCCTCATACTGCGTGCCTATGGCACCGCTCGCGCGGTTCATGTGGGGGATGTGGATTGGGCAGAGCTGAACAGCCATTTTGATATCCACGTGGGTGCACGGCAAATATACGACCTGAACGTCGATCTCGTGCAGACCTCTTGCGGTTATGCCGTCCCCTATTTCGATCACCAAGGGCATCGCGAGACCTTGGACACGTGGTCGGACAGCAAAGGCGAGGCTGGCATTCACGACTATTGGGACCAGAAGAACCGCGTCACAATTGACGGCAAACCCACGGGAATTGAGGATTACATCTGATGTGGCCCGCACCTATTACCCTCTCGGATACCAGCGTTACGCTCGCACCATTGAGCCAAGACCACGCAGCCGACCTGACAGAGGCTGCCGCTGACGGCGAGTTGTGGAAGCTCTGGTACACGATGATCCCGGCCCCCGATGGGGTTGAGGCAGAAATTGATCGCCGTTTGGGTCTCTTGGAAAAAGGGGCGATGCTGCCATTCGCGATCCTCACGCCCAAGGGTCAGGCCGTCGGCATGACCACCTATATGAACATTGACGCCGCCAATAAGCGGCTGGAAATCGGATCAACGTGGTATCGAAAATCGGTCCAGCGCGGCCCTATGAACACCCAAGTCAAACGTCTAATGCTCACCCACGCGTTTGAGGCGTTGGGCTGCAATGCCGTCGAATTCCGCACTCATTTCATGAACCATCAAAGCCGCGCTGCGATTGAACGGCTTGGCGCGAAACTTGATGGTGTTCTACGGTCGCATATGGTGATGACTGATGGTTCGCTGCGGGATACCTGCGTCTATTCGATCCTTGCGCACGAATGGCCCACGGTGAAAACGCACCTCACTTGGCAACTAGAAAAGCCACGGGATTAATATGATCATCGACGATATCCTTGCCCAACTCGACGCGCTGGCTAATCCCGCCGACGCGGTTGAAATGGCGAAATACCACAAAACCACGCGTCGCGTTTTGGGGATAAAGGTGCCTGTGCTCACGGACTTGTCCAAAGAGGTCCGCGAAGCTGTAACCTTGGACGAACGACTTACACTCTGTTCCGACCTTTGGTCAGCAGATATTCACGAGACCCGTGTCCTAGCGGCGAAACTCCTAGAGCAAGCCCGAATTCGTCCTGACGACACAGCGGCATGGGACCTCATCGCGAGCTGGGTGCCCGATTTTGATGGTTGGTCCATTGCAGATCACGTCTGCAAATCCGGCGAGAAACGCCTGATTGCCGATCCCTCGCGGATTGATCAGGTCGAAAATTGGACTGTCTCACCCCATATGTGGACCCGCCGCGCGGCCCTCGTCATCACCTTGCCGTGGACGAAAATGACATTCCCCAAAGAGGCCGACCTCGCGATCCGCGAACGCGTTCTCGACTGGGCGGGCAGCTATGTGCGCGACCACGACTGGTTTATTCAAAAAGCCATCGGCTGGTGGCTGCGCGATTTGTCGAAGCGCGATCCTGAACGGGTGCGTAGCTTTATCGACGCTCATGGCACCGCGATGAAGCCCTTTGCCCGCAAAGAAGCCCTCCGTTTGATAAAAAACTAGAGCGCGACTTTGGTCGAATAGATAAAAATCACCTATCGCTTGCCCCTTGCAGGACCCCATGCACCGCCCTACCTTCGCGATCATGGAAAAGCAGCTCATCGATCCCTTCGCACGCGCGATCAAATACCTTCGGGTGTCCGTCACAGACCGATGTGATTTTCGCTGCGTCTATTGCATGTCAGAGAATATGGAGTTCCTCCCCAAAAAGGACCTCCTGACGCTCGAAGAGTTGGATCGACTGTGCAGCGCCTTTATCGGTCTTGGCGTCGAAAAGTTGCGGATCACGGGGGGTGAACCGCTCGTTCGGCGCGGGATCATGACGTTTTTCAACGCGATGACGCGCCACCTCGACAGTGGAGCGCTCAAGGAACTGACGCTGACCACAAACGGTAGTCAGTTGGCGAAATACGCGGAGGACCTTTATGCGGCAGGCGTGCGACGCGTGAACGTATCGCTCGACACGCTTGACGATCAGAAATTCGCTGACATCACTCGCTGGGGCCGCTTGCCCCAAGTGATCAAGGGGATTGATGCCGCCCAAAAGGCAGGGCTGCGCGTCAAAATCAACGCGGTTGCGCTGAAAGGCTTCAACGAGGACGAACTCTTTACTCTACAGAGCTGGTGCGCCGACCGTGACATGGACCTCACCTTTATCGAGGTGATGCCGATGGGCGATATCGGAAACGAGGATCGTCTGGGCCAATATTGGTCGCTCAATGATCTGCGCAAGCAACTGGGCGAACGGTTTACCCTCACTGATTTAGCGGAACGATCAGGCGGGCCTGCGCGGTATATTCGCATCGAAGAGACAGGCCAAAAGATCGGCCTCATCACGCCAATGTCGCATAACTTCTGCGAAAGCTGTAACCGCGTGCGGATCACCTGCACGGGCGAAATTTACACCTGTCTGGGGCAAGAGGGTCATTCCGACCTGCGCGAACCGCTCCGCGCGTCAAACGACGACGATGTCTTAGAGGCCGCCATTCACCGCGCGATCGGTCTAAAACCCAAGGGCCACGATTTCGATTATTCGCGTCAAACGGTCGATGGCCGCGTCAGCCGCCACATGAGCCATACAGGCGGTTAACGCGCTGCGAACTCGCGGTTCAATGCGTCCTGATCGTAAACGGTCGTCACCCATTCGCGCAGACCGATGCCTGTCGCGTCATGGGCTTTGCGGTAGTTTTCGAAAAACAAGTCCAGCACGCCCGTCTTCGACCATTTGAAATGCAGATACTTGCTGCTGAGGTGCGCGCTGGCGTCCTCGACAGACACGCCGAGCATCTCGGTCAAGTAAATCACAGCAGCCAATCCCGTGCGATCTGCGCCCGATTTACAGTGAATCAGAACAGGCTTTTCCGCCGTTTCCATCACATCCATAAACTCGACGATCTGACGCGGATTGGGGGCGCTGCGGGCGGACATGCCAATCGTGATGACCTTCATGCCGTATTTTTCAGCCGCCTCAGCCGAAAGCAGCGATGTCGGGATATTCGCACCACCCCGAAGGTTGATCACCGTCTTGATGCCCATCTCCGCCATTTCGGCCATACGTTCGGGGCTAGGATGGTTAGACCGATAAACACCGTCGGCGATCTGGTCGAAATTCGTCCAGCGTACGCGTAGGAACCCATGGTCGATCCACTTTGCGTAATAGTGTGCACGCTCGCGGTCTTCTGCGGTCACGATGGGCTTTTCATAGGATTTATTGCGGGCTTTTTCCCAAGCCTTCGCCTTATTCCAGAGGTTCTTGAACATACCCTGCCCTTTATCGTTCGCTGGCATCATTTGGGCTAAGGGGCCTCAGAATGCAACCTTTCATGCCCAGATTGACGATTGCAGGACGCACCGTTCCCGCTTAGGTCTAGAACAAATTCGTTTTGGAGTTACCCATGGAAATCGCTGGCCGCAAAATCGGACATGACCACCCCCCTCTCGTCATCGCTGAGATCGGTATCAACCACGGCGGCGACTTGAACGTGGCTAAGGAAATGGTGCGCCTCGCTGCTTTGTCTGGCTGTGAGATGATCAAGCACCAGACCCATATCATCGAAGATGAAATGACCGATGAGGCAAAGTCGATCTTTCCGCCGAACGCGGACGTTTCGATCTGGCATGTCATGGAACGCTGCGCCCTGTCCAAAGCCGAAGAGGCAGAGCTAAAGCGCTATTCCGAAGAATTGGGGATGATCTGGATTTCGACCCCGTTCAGCCGCGCCGCAGCCGATTTCCTCGAGGAACTCGACGTTGCCGCCTATAAGATCGGCTCTGGTGAGGCGGATAACCTCCCGCTCATTCGTCACATCGCGAAAAAGGGCAAGCCAGTCATTATGTCGACAGGGATGCAGACCATCGACACGATCCGCGCGTCGGTTCAAATCCTTGAGGATGCGGGCGTTGAATATGCTCTCCTCGAATGCACGAACCTCTACCCGTCGCCTGCCGAAATCGTTTCGCTGCGTGGCGTCACCGACCTGAAAAATGCATTCCCGAACGCGGTGGTTGGCTTCTCTGACCACTCGATCGGGCCGGAAATGGCACTGGCATCGGTGGCTTTGGGTGCCTGCATCCTTGAACGTCACTATACCGATACGCGCTACCGCAAGGGACCAGACATCATCAACTCAATGGACCCGTCCGAACTGCGCCACATTATCGACCGTTCCAAAGAGATTTGGATCGCAGCCAACAACCCCAAACAACGCACCGAAGCCGAAGAGCCTGTCTACGCCTTCGCCCGTGCCTCGGTCGTTGCGGATAAGGACCTTCCCGAAGGTCACGTCATCACCGAAGCCGACATCTGGGCCCGTCGCCCTGGCTCTGGTGAAATCGCTGGCTACGAGTTTGATAAGGTCGTTGGCAAGACGCTGACCCGTTCTGTAACACGGAACACCCAGCTTAAGTGGAGCGATTTGCGTTAGCATTTCACTAGCCTATTGCGCTAAAAGAGCAGTCATGACCCGTTCCATTCTCTTCGTCACTGGCACTCGTGCCGATTTTGGCAAGCTAGAGCCACTTGCGATTGCGTGCCGCGACGCGGGCTTTGATGTGTCGTTTTTTGTCACGGGCATGCATATGCTCGAACAATACGGCATGACGAAGATTGAGGTACATCGTGTCCCCGGCGTTCAGGTGCATGAGTTCCTCAACCAACGGGCGGGCGATCCGCAGGATATGATCCTTGCGAAAACTGTGATCGGGTTTTCTGACTTCTGTATGGAGCACAAACCCGACCTCGTCGTTATCCACGGCGACAGGATCGAAGCACTCGCTTGTGCGCTGGTCTGTGCTACGAACTACATTCGCTCGGCGCATATTGAGGGCGGTGAAGTGTCGGGCACGATTGATGAGGTGTTCCGCCACTGCAACTCCAAACTCGCGAGCCACCATTTTGTGTCCTCGCAGGATGCAGGCCGCCGTGTGATGGCACTGGGCGAACCCGAAGGGGCGATCCATGTGATCGGCTCTCCTGAGTTGGATTTCCACTCCCAACCGTCGGGCGTGACGATTGAGGACGTGAAAGCGCGCTATGCCATCCCGTTTGACGACTTTGGCATAGTGGTCTTCCATCCCGTCACCTCTGAGGCAGAAACGATGGGTGATCAGGCCGCATCGCTTTACGCGGAACTGGTGGCCTCTGAGAAATCCTATGTCGTGATCGCACCGAACAACGATCCGGGTACGGATGGTATCCTCGCCGCGATGGACACCCTGCCAAAGGATCGGTTCCGCATCCTGCCCTCCATGCGCTTTGCCCATTTCTCGGAACTGATGCGCAATGCTTCGGCGATGATCGGGAACAGCAGCGCGGGCGTGCGCGAGGCACCGTTTATCGGCATCCCATCGTTAGACGTGGGCAGCCGCCAGACCAACCGCGCGCAGGCAGAAAGCATCCGCCACGTCTCTGCATATGACCGCCCCGCAATTGCAGAGTTCCTCGCCTCGAACTGGGGTAAACGCTACGACCGCCACGCGGCCTTTGGCGAAGGCAGCGCAGCAGAGCGTTTCATGACGATCCTCGGGACAGAGAGCTTCTGGTCAGGGTCCTTGCAAAAAGCGTTTACGGACAGTGAGTAAACCGCCGTTTTCCCTGCATCTTTTGATGATTGCGACGGGAGTGATCGAGCCCATCGCGCCGATTATCCTTAGACGCAGGCTCAAACGCGGCAAAGAACATCCGACGCGCTGGCGTGAGAAGCTCGGCTACCCGAGCGCGCCCCGCCCCAACGGGCCACTCGTTTGGATGCACGGCGTTGGAGTGGGCGAGGTTATGGCCCTGCGTGGGTTGATCCTCATGATGCGCGAGATGCGTCCAGACCTGCAGTTTTTGATCACCTCTACCGCGCTCAATTCGGCCACAGCATGGGATCGCAACCCGATTGAGGGTGCGGTTCATCAGTTCCTTCCGATTGATCTCCCGAACGCGATGGATCGCTTCCTGACGCACTGGAAACCTGACCTTGCAATCTGGGCAGAACAAGACCTCTGGCCTGCGATGGTCTGGCGGGTGGCGGAACGTGGGGTAGGTCAAGCCATCGTCAATGCGCGCCTCAACAACGAGGCATTTGAGAAAAGAGCCAAGGCCGCTAAGCTATACGGCGCGGCGCTCGCTCGGATCGCGATCATCGACGCCCAAGACAATGAAACCGCAGCGAACCTGACCAAACTGGGTGGCCGCGATGTGACGGTTTCGGGATCGCTCAAACCGATTGCCCCGCCTTTGTCAGACTGGCCAAACGAAAGCGCTGCGATTGAAAGAGGCCTGAACGGACGGTCACTATGGCTCTGCGCGTCGAGCCACCCTACCGACGAGGCGATTGCGCTCGATGCCCAAACCCGACGAACGGGCAGCCTCTTGGTCATTGCGCCGCGTCGCCCTGAACGCACCGATGACATCGTCGAGGCGGCGACAGAGCGCGGATTAAAGGTGGCGATAGGCGCAGATAGCGCATCGCTGCGGGATGCCGATGTCATCATAGACAACAGCTTTGGGCAAATGGGGCTCTGGTATCGGCTGGCAGAGTTCGCGCTGATCGGTGGTACCTTTTGCGACATTGAGGGCCATAATCCATGGGAAGCCGTCAACCTGAATTGCCCTGTGCTACACGGCCCACGCACCGCGAATTTCGCCGCAGATTACAAAATGCTCAACGGTGTTGGCGGTGCCTTGCCCATCAATGGGACGAAAGAGATCGTCGCATTGGACCCCGCGACGCTCTCTGCGCAAACATGTGCCGCAACGGCATTGATCGCAGCAGAGCGGGATCGAAAACTTGATCTGGCGGCCCGTCTCGTTTCGTTGATAAACTAACGCAATGATTGCACAGTTCCCCACTCCGCGATTGCGCCGCTGGCTGTCGCTCTACAAGGCGGCTTGGATTGTCGGATTTCCGCTGATCCTGATCTACCTGTGGCGTCGTGGACAAAAGGATGCACTGTATTTTCAGCACCTTAAGGAACGCTTTGGCATGCACAAACCGATGCCAAAATCGGTCTGGGTTCATGCGGTTTCACTGGGCGAAATGCGCAGCGCAGTCCCTCTGGTTCGGGCTCTCCTTGACCGTGGCGAAACGGTTGTCACCACCCACTTCACTCCCACAGGTCGTCGCGAGGCCGAGCGTGTCTTTGCCGAAGAAATTGCCGCTGGGCGACTTCGCGCTGTTTGGGTGCCGTTCGAATATCGCTGGACCTATGCCAAGTTCTTTCGCGCCTTCACCCCGAAATACGGGCTGGTGATGGAAGTCGAGATTTGGCCTGCGATGATCACCGAATGTCGTCGCAAGGGCGTGCCGCTCTTTATGTGCAACGCGCAATATCCGTCCAAGAGCTATAAACGCGATCAAATCAAAACCCCTGCCCGTGCCGACCTGATGCGCGGCTTTGCGGGTGCGCTGGTGAAATCCGCGCTGCAACAGGACCGTTTCGCGAGCGTGGGTGTCACCAACATCACCATCACGGGTGAAACACGGTTCGAACAGCCGATCCCTGCTGAGCTGCCCGTCGCGGGTGTCGCGGCGCGCGCATGGATGGCCCCCGATCGTCCCGTGATCACCATAGCCAGCGCCGTTGAAGGTGAAGACGAGGTCTATATCGACGCGATCAAGGCGACGCGCGGCGAGAATGCCCCGCTCTTTGTCTACGTGCCACGCAAGCCAGAGCGCTTTGCCGAGGTGGCGACGATGCTCCGCGACGCGGGACTTTACGTGGTGAATCGCACAGCCTGTTTCGATGCGTTATTGCAAGGCCGAGGCAACGCGCCACAGGTCGATGTCCTATTGGGCGACAGCATTGGCGAGATGTATTTCTATCTCGCCATGGCGGATAAGGTCATCGTTGGCGGTGGCTTTACACCCTTCGGCGCCCATAACGTCATCGAACCGTTGGCGATGAAGAAACCCGTGATCGTTGGGCCAGACATCCACACCATCGAATACCCCGCAGTTGAGGCAATTGCCGCAGGCGTTTGCACCCACGTTCAGTCAACGGCAGAGTTGATAAACGCAATCGGGGCCGACCCGCAGGCCGACCCCGATCAAATTGAAGCGTTCTTTACCGAACATACGGGCGCCGTTCAAAAAACGCTCGCCGCGATAGACGCCTTTACCACGCGCTAAAGCCACCATCGACGTTGACCAACTGGCCTGTCATGTAGCCCGACTGCGGGCTGGCAAGGAACAACATCACGTCCGCGATCTCATCAGGCTCGCACATACGGCCCGCCATGATCAATTCGCCGACGCGGCGTTGGAATTCCTCGGAATGGTTGTTGAACACAGCCCCGGGCGCAATGGTGTTCACCGTCGCCTTGCGCGGTGCCCAGTAGCCAGCCAGCCAAACGGTCAGCCCGTGAATACCCGCTTTGGTCACGCCATAGGCCGAGAAGTTCTTAAACGGCATGCCATCATAAATCGGATGGTGGGCGCCGTTCAGCGCATACATCGACGCGACGTTGATCAGCGTGCAAGGCCATTTTCCGACGATGTCACGGTCCATCTGACGCGCAATCATGAACGCGCCTGTCAGGTTCGTACGCAGGGTGCGTTCGAAATCTTCGACGCTGGTGTCTGCGAAATCAGGAAACGGTTTGCCCGCTCCCATTAACAACTCGCCCGTGATCGCCGCGTTATTGAGAACCACGTTCGGCTCCCAACCATCGGCCAGAATGCGTTTGAATATCTCGGAACAGCCGTCCTCATCACCAACGTCGAGGTCATAAAAACGGAAGTTCTCGTTCGAGCCGTGTTTTTCAACCAGCGCATCCGCACGGTGGCCCTTGAGGTCAGAGGCGATAACGCGCGCACCTTCATCCAGCATCCGCCGCACATAGGTCGAGCCCAGAACACCGCCAGAACCAGTGATGAAAACCGTGCGGCCCTTGAGTTGATCAGCCATTAGATGCCTCTTTCAGTCGGTCGTTAAGTAAGAATTCTACGAGTTTGAAATCAAAGGGGCTATCGATGTCGACGCAACGATCAGCATCCATCAGATAAGGAATGACGCGCCCCTCGTAGAGCGATTTCGCGGTCTTGAGGTAGTCTGGTTTGACCACATATGTGCTTGCCGCGTGTTCATAGACGGTCGGCGCCGCCTGACGCGCTACCACCCCACCGGGGAGAGGTTTCGACACGTGCAACGCTCCTGTTTCATCGGGTTCAACGAGGTTGAAATACGGGTTCTTGCGCGCCTCACAGCAGGACATGACCATATCGGGGTGTTCTGCCTCATAGAGTGCCAGCGCATCGGTGATGTCTGATGGCAACCGTAGTGGCGATGTCGCATCGAGGTCCAGAAACGCGTCGACTTTGCCGATCAGCGCCTCAGACGCCTCAAGCGCGTGCTGCCACACACCCCATTTACCTGCCGCGTCCGTGGCGAGGTGATCAGGACGCAACCCAATCGCCAGCGTGCCCTTGGCAACGGCGTGTTCGTAAATCTCTTCGTCATCGGTCGAGACAACAACTGCATCCACTTGCGGATGTTCGAGCAATTGTTCAAGCGACCAATCGATCAGCGGCTTGCCGCAGATCGGCTTAAAGTTCTTACGCGGAACGCCCTTGGAGCCCTTGCGGACGCCGATATGACCCAAAATCATGGGATCTCCTTTGTGATGTGCCCAACGAACTTCCGCGCTTCCCACGCGGCAGCGGTGAGCGCTGTGCTGGTGGTCACGCGGTCAATGCGTGGCAACAGTCGATTTGTAATCTCGCGCCCCTCAAGAAGGGTAATCCAATCGCGCGTGATCCCCACGAACATCTCGTTCCGTTCGAGCGGCAGATCAATCAGGCGGGCGCCGGTCGTGTTTTTGACTTCGTAGCGCTGTGCCGCGAAATCGAAATCATAAATCGCATCGACAGCATAAACGATGGTCCGACGGTGAAGCTGCGGGGTCAGATAATCCATCCCGATCGACCCTTCGGCCCCTGCCCCCGTTTGCACGGTCAGACGCGATGAAAAATCGACGCCGTCATAATTTGGATGACCGACAGACGTGACCGATTTGAGCATGAGGTCTGGGAACAGAACCGAGGCCATGTCGATCTCATGGCAGAGGTCCAGTAGTACTCCACCTCCGTCAGCCTTGGCCGCATAGCTTTCCGAGAATTTCCAGTTCTGCCGCCATTGCGTGACGTCGTGCCCGATATCGAGGCTAAAACGCACCGCAGTCGACATGTCCATATCAGCCAATGCACGGAATGCGGGGTGATAGCGCATCATCAGACCCAGCATCGTGCGATCTGCAACTTTCGCTGTCAGGCGTTCGATCGTTGCCAAGTCAGCCGCCCGAAAGGCGAGCGGTTTTTCGATATACATCGGAAGGTCGCGGTCCGCCGCATCCGCAATCGGCCCCGTGCGCACGTCAGTGGCGGTCGCAATGACCGCAGCGTCGCAGTCATCCAGAACATCAGGGCGATAGCTGCGATGTGGCACCTGAACCGCGTCAATGCCGAGAGAAACAAGGTTATCAAAATGGCGCCGACCAATTGAGCCAGCACCGATCACCGCAATCCGCATGTGACCTCCCATTACTTTGTTCTGGAATGGCACATGCGGCGCGTTTCTGCAACGGGATCAGGCGGCGGGCATCCGCCGTTCAACGATTTCCGCCCACCAGCTACAGCCCGCAGGAATGGCTTCGTCGTTAAAGTTATATTCGGGGTGGTGGACCATCGCGGTGTCCCCGTTCCCGACGAGGATATAGGCCCCAGGACGTTCCTCCAGCATATAGGCAAAGTCCTCACCGCCCATAACAAGAGGCGCTTCGGCACAGGCACCCGACACAGATGTCGCCACCTCAGCCGCAAAGGCGGTCTGTTCTTCGTGGTTCACCATCACAGGATAACCGCGATAATAATTCACCTCGGCCTTCGCCCCCATCGCAGCTGCGGTAAGGTCAGCTATTTTGCTTAGACGATCCTCGGCCAGATCGCGGTTGTGACGGGACATGGTGCGCACGGTGCCTTTGAGTGTGACGCGCTGCGGGATTACGTTAAACGCGGTCGAGCTGCTCTCAACGGATGTGACCGAAACGACGATCTGTTCGACGGGATCGGCATTACGGCTCGCGATGGATTGAAGCGCAGTAATGATCTGCGCCGATGTGACAACCGGATCAATCGTCTCATGCGGTTTTGCTGCGTGACCGCCCCGCCCTTCAACGACGATCTTAAACTGGTCGGTCGCAGCGAAAAATGCACCCGGACGAATGGCGAACGATCCGGCAGGAACACCCGGCCAGTTGTGCATGCCGTAGACCTCTTGAATATTCCAACGATCCATCATGCCGTCCGCACACATTTCGCGACCACCGCCGCCGCCTTCTTCGGCGGGTTGGAAGATTACGACCACAGTGCCGTCAAAGTTCCGCGTTTCTGCAAGGTATTTCGCAGCGCCCAAGAGCATCGCGGTGTGGCCGTCGTGACCACAGGCATGCATCGCGCCCTCGGTTTTCGACGCATAGGGCAGACCTGTTGCCTCAAGGATCGGAAGCGCATCCATGTCCGCCCGCAGGCCAACTACCATGCCTTTGGTGTCGGTCTTACCTTTGATCACACCAACAACGCCCGTACGACCGATGCCCGTGACGATCTCATCACAGCCAAAGCTATCGAGCTTTTCAGCGACAACAGCGGCGGTGCGATGGGTTTCAAACAGAATTTCGGGGTGTTCGTGCAAATCACGTCGCCATTCGGTGATCTCATGGTGCAATTCTGCTAGGCGATTTTTGACGGGCATGTGCCCCTCCATTCTTTTGATCATTTATACAAAACTGGTGCAAAGCACGCAGCGGTTCAAGGGGTCAGAGGCTCGGCCCCATGCAGATTGGGCTGCCATCGGTGAAGCGGTCAAATCGGAAACGTGTCAGGTCATGCGACGGTGTTTGCCCGTTAACCAACTGTGCCGTCACCCGCCCGATCCCTGGCCCGATGCCAAACCCGTGACCAGACATACCCGTTGCGAGCGTCAGACCCTGCAGGTTCGGAACATGATCCACTATCGGCACCATATCGGGCATCGTATCAATCATCCCCGCCCAAGCAGTCGCGATTTTCACCTCACCCAATTGCGGGAAGGATTCAACGAATTTTTGGCGGACATCCTCGACTTTGCGCAGGTTCGGCGCAGGGTTCAGAATGCGCATCACCTCAAACGGTGACGCTTCATCGTCTGACCAGTTTCGCCGGGTCGTCCACGCATCGGGGTAGCCCTTTGGCGCGCAGAATTTGTAGCACGTCCCAAAAGGGTCCTTGGCCAATTGCTTCAGAAATTTCGGCAGCGCCCGAAACGCGTCTGGTCCGATAAACAACTCGTGGAACCCACCAGCCGCGAGGGAATAACCACCGTCGGCGCGATGACGGAACGCGATCTGATCATCGACACCTCCGCCCGCAAAGACCTCTGGCAACGGCGTCGTCGCCGCAACGGTCGCCCGCACGGACAGTTGTGGGATAGAAATACCATAACGTCGCAAGAACAACGACGACCACGCCCCGCCGGACAGGACAACACGATCCGCTGCTATACGGCCCGCCTCAGTCACAACACCAACCACGCGACCTGCCGCGATGTCCAACCCACGCACGGCGCAATTTTCGCGGATCATAACGCCTGCACGCGCAGCAGCACGTGCCATCGCTGGAACGGCCAACCACGGTTCTGCCTTCATGTCAGAGGCCGTATACATAGCCCCCGCCCATTTCTGTGAGGGCATCAGATCAGCGGCCTCAGCCCGCGTCAGCATTCGAGTATCGAGCCCCGCATCGCGGGCATAGGGCATCCACGCTTCGTAATCGGCCAAGTCCTTTTCACGTCTCGCGAGGTAAGCCACGCCGCTTGTCCGCAGACCAATATCTTCGCCAGCTTCGGCCGCCATAACGCGCCACATCTGCCTCGCTTCCATAACGATCGGCAGCTCTGCAGGGTCACGCCCCTGCGCCCGTATCCAACCCCAATTCCGCGACGACTGTTCACATGCCACGCGCCCTTTTTCCAAGAGCACGACCTTTTGCCCCTGACGCGCCAGTTCCCACGCGGTCATCACACCGACCACGCCAGCGCCAATCACCACGACGTCGGCCGCATCAGGAAGCGGCGCATCGTGTTCAACTGGAGATGAGTCGAGAATCGGGAATTTGATCATTTTTACCTCTCATCCCAAAGCTGACCCGCCGATTTCACCTTCGCAAGTCTTTAGCGTGAGGCAATGAAAATTTTTGACCAAACGCTTAAATCTTTAGCAGCAAAGGGTTTCAGCGATCACACCTCATAGTTTCGTAAGGTCAGCCTACGACTGTCACAAATTCGTCTTGCGAGTCAGCTTTTTTCATGCTACCGTTTGGTCAAATTCTACGTTTCACAGATCAAAGAACAGACTTTTTCTACTTTGATTTGAACCACTTGCGGAGGGTCGCCTCGTGCCAGACACTGTTAAGCCCATCCTCAGTGTGGAGGGGCTTCAGACCGTTTTTAACACCCGCAAGGGTGAAATCCATGCGGTCAACCACGTCGATTTTGATCTCCGCGCAGGGGAGCTACTGGGTGTGGTCGGTGAGAGCGGATCGGGCAAATCGGTCACCATGATGTCGTTGCTGAAGCTATTGCCGATGCCACCTGCAGAGGTCCGAAATGGCCGCGCGATGTTCGACGGGCGGGACCTTTTACAACTTTCGGATGATGAACTGCGCACTGTCCGTGGCGGCGAAATCGGGTTTGTGTTTCAGGACCCGATGACTTCGCTCAACCCTGTGTTTACCGTCGGCTTCCAAATTATGGAGCCGCTACGGACCCACATGGGCCTGTCCAAGCGGGACGCGAAGAAACGCGCACAAGAGCTTTTAGAGCTGGTTGGTATTCCTGATGCCGCGCGACGGCTGGACGATTACCCTCACCAGTTTTCGGGTGGGATGCGTCAGCGCGTGATGATCGCGATCGCGTTGGCCTGTGATCCAAAGGTGCTGATTGCGGACGAACCGACAACCGCGCTCGACGTGACCATTCAGGCGCAGATCCTTGAGCTGATGAAGGATTTGCGGGACCGTTTGGGAATGGCAGTGATCTGGATCACCCATGACCTTGGCGTGATTGCGGGCATCGCAGATCGGGTGATGGTCATGTATGGCGGGCAAGTCGTCGAACATGCACCTGTGAAAGAACTGTTCCGCAATCCGCAGCATCCCTACACAAAGGCCCTGCTGAAAACGGTGCCGTCCCTGTCGGGCGAACGCGCGAAACGGTTGACGGTGATCGAAGGTCAACCCCCGATCTTATCCTCAGCCCCGAACGCCTGTTCCTTCCGCGATCGTTGCCCGCATGCAATGCCGCGCTGTGGCACAGAAAACCCCGCCAGATACGGGATCGGCAACGGCCATGATGCGGCCTGCTTCCTCGTAGAACCTGAGGTGGCCCATGTTTGATGCCCACACCCCACTGGTTCGCGTTCGCGACCTGAAAATGCATTTCCCGATCTATTCGGGCCTGTTCCGCAAACGCACGGGCGAGGTGAAAGCCGTTGATGGCGTGTCCTTTGACGTGTTCGAAGGCGAAACGCTCGGCCTCGTCGGTGAATCGGGCTGCGGTAAATCGACCTGCGGGCGCGCTGTTCTGCGGCTCTACGACATTACCGAAGGCGAGATCACGATTGATGGCGCAGAGATTGGCACTAAAGATCAATCCGACCTGCGGTCAATGCGCCCTGTCATGCAGATGGTGTTTCAGGACCCGCAAGCCTCGCTCAACCCGCGTATGACGGTTGAGGCGATCATTCGCGAACCTCTTGACGAACACACGACGCTGTCTGCTGCGGAGAAACGTGAGAAGGTGCTAGAATTGATGGACGCTGTGGGTTTGAACCGCGCCTTTGCGGGCCGGTATCCCCATGCGTTTTCGGGTGGACAACGGCAACGGATCGGGATTGCGCGTGCGCTGGCCCTGAACCCAAAGTTCATCGTTTGTGACGAACCGATTGCCGCGCTTGACGTGTCCATTCAAGCGCAGGTTGTGAACCTGCTTGAGGACCTGCAAGAGCAGTTTGGCCTGACCTATCTGTTTATCAGCCACGACCTTTCGATGGTCCGCCACATCGCGGACCGTGTGGCCGTCATGTATCTGGGCAAAATCGTAGAGATCGCACCGTCGGACATTCTCTACACCGCGCCCAAACACCCCTACACGCAGGCGCTGTTGTCTGCGGTTCCAGAACCCGACCCTTCGGCTGATGCACGTGGGGAACGGATTGTGTTGCAGGGCGATGTTCCGTCCCCGTCCAACCCGCCCAAGGGCTGCAACTTCTGTACGCGCTGCCCAAAGGTCATGGACATCTGCAAAGAGGTCGAACCAGCTTCGGTGGAGCTTGCCCCCGGACATGTTACGGCCTGCCACCTTTATCAAAACTGAAGAGCGGGAAACCACCCGTTCCGAGCGGCCTTTGGGCCATCACAATAGGAGAGGAAAATGAAGATTAAGACGATCCTAATGGGCGCTGTTGTCGGCCTTGCCGCCGCACCCGCCTTTGCCGAGCGCGGAAGCGACGGCCATGTGAACATCATCTATTGGCAAGCGCCGTCCACCATGAACCCGTATCTTTCGGGCGGCACCAAGGACATCGAGGCAGCATCCCTGACCCTCGAACCGCTTGCACGTTATGACCAAGACGGCGCGATGGTCCCCTACCTCGCCGAGAGCGTACCGACCGTTGAAAACGGCGGCGTGACCGAAGACCTCACCCAGATCACTTGGGTCATCAAAGAGGGTCTACTGTGGTCCGATGGTAGCCCAGTGACTGCTAACGATGTGGTCTTTACCTATGAATACTGCACCGCCGAAGGTGGTGGCTGTGCGCAGGGCGCTAAATTCGTTGGTATCGAAAGCGTAACAGCTGCCGATGACCGCACCGTGGTCGTCAAATTCGAATACCCGATGCCGAACCCTTACCAGCCCTTCGTTGGTCATGAGAGCCCGATCATTCAGGCCGCACAGTTTGCTAACTGTCTCGGTGCGAATGCTCCGACCTGCACCGACGCAAACTTTATGCCCATCGGCACTGGTCCGTTCGTTGTTACCGACTTCCGCGTGAACGACGTGATCCAGTTTATTGCAAACGCGAACTATCGTGATCCCGCAAAACCTGCCTTCGCGACCGCAACGCTCAAGGGCGGCGGTGATGCTATGGCAGCGGGTCGTGCGGTTATGGAAACCGGCGAGTTTGACTACGCATGGAACCTCCAGCTCGCACCTGACGTGATCGAAGAACTGGCCGCTGGTGGCAAAGGCGAACCAATCTCTGGCTTCGGCACGCTTGTCGAACGCATCGAGATCAACCTCACCAACCCATCGCCGGACCTGCCAGAAGGCGAACGTTCGACCGTTGCTCATCCGCACCCCTACCTCTCTGACCCAGCCGTCCGCGAAGCGATGTCCATCGCGATCGACCGCGATCTTCTGGTTGAGGTTGGCTATGGTCAGGCAGGTCGTGCAACCTGTAACCTCGTCCCTGCGCCTGCGCTCTACGCATCGGACAACACCGCGTGTCTGACCCAAGATCTGGACCGTGCGAAAGCGCTTCTGGATGCGGGCGGCTATGTGGACACCAACGGCGACGGCGTGCGTGAAACACCAGATGGTCAGCCGATGACGATCCTCTACCAGACCTCGACCAACGCCGTGCGTCAGGACTTCCAAGCCCTGATCAAAGAATGGTGGGAAGAAATCGGTCTGTCGGTTGAACTTCGCAACATCGACGCGTCGGTCTACTTTGGTGGTGACCCAGGTTCGCCAGATACCTTCCAGCGTTTCTATGCTGACGTAGAGATGTATGCGAACAACTTCCCAGGCACTGACCCGCAGGCTTATCTGTCCGCTTACAAATGCGACCAGATCCCAAGCCCCGAAACTCAGTGGCAAGGTGAGAACATCAACCGCGTTTGTGATCCTGCCTATGACGCGATGATCACTGAACTGGGTCAAACAGGTGAGTTGGAAGCTCGCGGTGCGCTGGCACGTGCGATGAACGACTACCTGACCAAAGACAGCAACATCATCATCCCGCTGGTGGACCGTGGCCGTGTGTCCGCGAAATCCAACACGCTGGGCGGTGTTGTCCTGAACACTTGGGACTCTGAACTGTGGAATGCTGCTGACTGGTTCCGTAGCGAATAATCCTAACGGGCGCGGCGGCTTACCTGCCGCGCCTAAACTATCCTGACCGCAGCGGATTACCCCACTCATGCTGACTTACACGATCCGACGGCTTCTGCTTGCCATCCCAACACTGCTATTTATTGCGTTGGTGATTTTCTTGCTTCTCGAGCTTTCTCCCGGCGATCCGATGGCCCAAATGCCAATGTCGATCCCGCCCGAAGTCAAAGAACGTATGCGCGAAGCTCTCGGCCTCGATCAGCCATGGTGGGTGCGGTTTTACCTTTGGCTCTATCAGTTCTTTGTTGTTGAGCCTCAGTATTGGATTGATGGTCTCTTTGGGACCGACCTCGCCGAAGGCGCTCAGCGGATCATTTCGTTCCAATCGAAAAGCCCTGTCTTTGACATCATCGCCGAACGTATTCCCCAGACCCTTTGGGTGGTTGGGATGTCCTATGTCGTCGGCGTCTTGATCGCGCTCCCAATCGGGATCGCCTCCGCCTACTATCAATATTCATGGTTCGACCAGATCGGCACGTTCATCTCGATGGTTGGGTTTTCGGTCCCAACCTTCTTTACAGGCGTGCTACTCATCGTCGTATTTTCCGTGAACCTCGGCTGGTTCCCGTCCATCTATGACACGACCTTGGTCGTTGATAGCTGGGCCTCTCTCGGCCAGCAGATCAAGCAGATGGCGATGCCTGTGTTTGTGCTCGCGCTCTATAACGCTGCACAGATCAGCCGTTTCATGAGGGCTTCTATGCTCGACAACTTAGGCCAAGACTATGTCCGCACCGCTCGTGCCAAAGGCATGCGTGAAAAAGTCGTCGTTCTCCGCCATGTGCTTCGCAATTCGATGATCCCCGTGGTGACTGTGATCGCACTGGGCGTCCCCCAAGTCTTTGGCGGTGCGATTATCACCGAACAGGTGTTCAAGGTGAACGGGCTGGGGCAACTGTTGATCCTCGCCGTTCAAGGCAACGACATTCCGATGGTCATGACCCTGACCTTTATCTTTGCCGTGTTGATCGTTCTCTTTAACTTGATTGCAGATGTCCTCTACGGCCTGCTCGACCCGAGGATCCGCTATGACTGACGCCACCCTCGTTAAAACGCCGTCGCAAGCACGCGAAATCTGGGACCAATTCCGGCAACACCGCGGTGCGATGATCGGGCTTGCTTTTCTGATCTTCATCACCCTGTTTGTTATTATCGGTCCATACCTATGGGACCTAGACCCGACCAAATCCGACATTCGGAACAAGAACATGCGACCATTCTACATCGGCATGTTGTTCGGTGAAAAATGGGGTTGGAACCATCCTTTGGGGTCAGACAACCTTGGCCGCGATGTACTGGCAAACCTTATGTACGGCGGGCGTATCTCACTTGCCGTGGGTTGGACGGCGATGTTGCTGTCGCTGATCATCGGCACGCTGGTTGGCGTTCTTGCAGGCTATTTCAAACGGCTCGACGGTCCACTGATGCGCTTTACCGATTTGGTTCTATCGCTACCGCTCCTGCCGCTCCTCCTCGTCATGATGCTCTTGTTCCGCGATGCCTTACGGGCAGCCTTTGGGCCTGAGTTCGGTATCTTTCTGCTGATCGTAACGGGGATCGGGATTACATCATGGATGAACACAGCACGTATCGTCCGTGGTGACGTGCTGACAATCAAAGAGCGCGAATATGTGCTGGCGGCGCGGTCAATCGGCGCACCGTCGCGCAGAATCATCACGCGCCACCTACTACCCAACGTGCTGTCGCCGATCATGGTGTCGGCTACGCTCGGCCTCGCCACCGCGATCATCACCGAAAGCGCGCTGTCGTTCCTCGGCCTTGGCTTCCCGTCTGATTTCCCAACGTGGGGCAAACTGCTTTTTGACAGCGTCGACCGGATGGAGAGCTTCCCTGAACGCGTCATCTGGCCCGGCCTCGCGATTTCGCTGACCGTTTTGGCAGTGAACTACATCGGTGACGGTCTGCGCGACGCTCTCGACCCACGGATCAGAGGGCGCTAAGCCCCCTGCCCTCAGTGGTGCATGGATTTCTGGATACGGCGTAAGATCAGCCAAACCGCAATCACAACGGTCGGCGTGACGGTTGCGTAGAGCCAGTATTTCTCAATGTGGAACAGTTTTTCGACTGGCGCCAAAATATATAGAACAAGGTTCAACGCGTAGTAGCTGATCGCCACGACAGACAGCCCTTCGACCGTACGTTGGAGCCTCAGTTGCAGGTCAGAACGCTGATCCATACTGGTCAGCAGAGCTTGGTTCTGGGCGGACCGTTCCACATCCACCCTTGTTCGCAATAGATCACCTGCGCGGATCGCCCGTTCGGACAGATCATTCAGGCGCTTCTCCGTCGATTTCACGGTGCGCATCGCGGGATCAAAGCGGCGCATCATGAACTCACCAAACGTCTGACGCCCACCAAAGCGCTCCTCGCGCATGATGCTGATCCGTTGGTTCACAATGGTCTCATAGGCCCCTGTCGCGCCAAATCGGAACGAGGTTTGCGCGATCAACTGCTCTAGCCCTGCAGATACATCCAAAAGCGATTGCAGCGTGTCCGCCGCGTCAATCTCGGGGTTGCTCATCCCTGTCACAAGCGCGGTGAGCTTTTGCTCTAGTTTCCCCAGTTCAGGCCCGATGGACCGCGCGCGCGCAAGACCCAACATGGACATGGTTTTATAGGTCTCAACCTCGCAGAGGCGCTGAACGACACGACCGATCCGACGTTCCCCGCAGGCCTCCGCCGCGAAAATGGCAAAGCGCATATGGCCCGCGGGATCGATCCTGAAATCACCTGCAACAATCAGTTCACCGTCCAGCATTCGGCTCACGGCGAGGCTCTCTGGCACGAACCAGTCATCGATCCGTCTAGTGATCTCTTCATCCGAAGGCATCGGTTCAATCCGGATCAAGGCAGACGTCATACGCGTCCCTGGTGCAGCCTCAAGCCAATCCGTCGGGAACAATCCAAAGGTCGCCGCGTCATAGGGGCGGTCCGCCACACCATCGCCAAGGAGGGTATAGGTCACAAACTCTGTATGGCTTTCCCATTTCAGCCAATGCCGTCCGATCTGCCCGAAATAATGGGTCGCATCGGGTTGCGGATGAGAGGCGCCAAATCGGTCGAGCAACGCGATAAGGTGCGCACGATCTGCCTCGCGGTCACGACCAACCGCATTCTGTGCAGGTTTGAGCGCCAGATACGCAGCCCGCCCCGGCGCCTTGATCACAGGGAAAGGGCGCGCATGGAGTTCATTTGCCAATGCGTAGCGTAGGGGGTGATCTTCGAATGTCGCAGTCATTATTTGCATCGCCTTAGAGTATAAGCGGGCAGACTATCCAGCAATCATCACAGTTCAAGTTAAAAATTGCTTAAATACAAATACTTAGCGGCACACATTGGTATACTGTGTGCCGCTAAGTCAATTTTATGGTTAGATGCAAACCACTTCGAGCGGAGGGAAGCCGTTAAAGCAGACCGACGAATAGGTCGACGTATAGGCGCCCGTGTTGCGGATCAGAACGCGATCACCAGCCCGCAGGGTCATCGGCAGCGGCATTGGACGCTTTTCATATAGCACGTCAGCGGAGTCGCAGGACGGGCCAGCCATGATGCATGGCCCCATCGGATCGTCATCGCGCGCAGTTTCAAAGCGGTAGCGGATCGCCTCGCCTTCGGTTTCAGCAAGCCCAGAGAAACGGCCAATCGACAAGTAGACCCAACGGTGCACGTCACGGTCGGATTTACGGCTCACCAGCAGGACTTCGGCGACAATCACGCCAGCTTCGGCCACCATACCGCGACCCGGCTCTGCCATGATGGTCTCAATGTGACCGAACTTCTCTTCGACCATAGCCATAACAGCCGCAGCGTAGTCGGTCGGCGCTTGGATTGGTTCGTTGTAGAATGCAGGGAAGCCACCACCGATATTGAGAAGGGTCAGGTCATGGCCGGCGTCTTTTGCAGCGTGCCAGATCTGCGCCAGTGCATCGAGGGACGGACCCCACATCGCGGCTTCGCGGGTTTGCGAGCCCACGTGGAACGAGAACCCAACAGGGTTCAGGCCCAGCGATTTAGCGTAGTCCAAAAGGCGCACGGCGGTATCGCCGTCGCAACCGAATTTGCGGGTCAGCGGCCAGTCAGCTTGCGATACTTCAACGATCAGGCGGATATAGACGTTCGAGTTCGGAGCAAACTCTGCGATCTTTTCCAGCTCTTCTTCTGCGTCAGCCGCGAAAAGGGTGATGCCCGATTCAAATGCCCAAGCGATGTCCGAAGGACGTTTGATGGTGTTCCCAAACGAAATCGTTTCTGGGCGCGCCCCTTGGGACAAGCAGATTTCGATCTCTGCGCGCGATGCCGCGTCAAAGTGCGATCCCTTTTGAACCAGACGGTGGATCACATCCAGCGCAGGGTTTGCTTTGACGGCATAATGAATGTCAGCGCGGCCAAGGCCAGCTTTGAGAGCGTTATACTGCTCTTCAACGCGATCAACGTCGATCACGAGCGTCGGGCGATCGAAATCGTTCGCAGCGACATAAGCATCAAGTCGGTAAGGATCAAAAACACGGGTGGCATCAGCCGCCCCGGCAAATTGTGCAGTCATCGGTCATCTCTCCAAAAGACCCGGTCCCAGAATGGTCCCGACCAGTTTTCCAGTGAGACGTTACCGTCGCTGCATAACACTCGGGTATGTGCCCGAGGCCAGAGGCGCGTGCGTTGGCGTCTGTGTGAGCGGGCATGTGATGCAAACGCAGAGTCGTTTCAAGAGAAAATTTGCACGAGGGCAAAATAATTTTCACATCAGCGGCCTTTTGATCAAATCCCTTATTTTCAAGGGCTTCATCGGGATAGATTTGATCAAATCAATGAATGGCGCTGATAGGGATTCAAGGGTAAGACAACAGCATGGCTAGACTGATCCTCTTCAACAAACCCTTTGACGTTCTGACCCAGTTCACCGACGCAAAGAACCCGACCCCGCGCCGCACCTTATCAGAGTTCGGATTGCCGTCTGGCGTCTACCCTGCGGGTCGTCTGGATCGGGATAGCGAGGGGTTGCTTTTGTTGACCGACAATGGCCCGCTGCAAGCCGCGATCAGCAACCCGAAGTACAAAGAGCCGAAAACATACCTCGCGCTCGTCGAAGGCGCCGCAACCGATGCGGACCTTCAGCCGCTTCGTGATGGTGTGACGCTCAACGATGGCCCCTGTCGCCCAGCCAAGGCCCGCGTGATCGACTCCCCTGCCCTCTGGGAACGTGACCCGCCCGTGCGGTTCCGCAAGACCGTACCAGACACATGGATCGAGATCACCATCACTGAAGGGCGTAACCGTCAGGTACGCCGCATGACGGCGGCGGTGGGGTTCCCGACCCTGCGGCTCGTTCGATGGCAGATTGCTGAGTGGACGGTCGAGGGGCTGGGTTTGGGCGAATGGCGCGAAATCGACGTTCCCGCGCCCGCACCCAAAGTCATCCGCCGCCCCTTTAAACGGAAATACTAATCCCAAACGCAAAAGGGCCCCGCTGATCGCGAGGCCCTTTGTTCGTAATCGACTAGATTACTGGATTTTGGTGAGCAGTTCGTCGAGCGACTTTTTCGCGTCGCCGTAGAACATGCGGGTGTTCTCTTTGTAGAACAGCGGGTTTTCGATGCCCGAGTAGCCAGTGCCCTGACCACGCTTCGAGACGAACACCTGTTTCGCTTTCCAGCATTCCAGAACCGGCATACCCGCGATTGGGCTGTTCGGGTCTTCTTGGGCGGCTGGGTTCACGATGTCGTTCGAACCGATAACGATCGCAACGTCGGTCTCTGGGAAGTCCTCGTTGATTTCGTCCATTTCAAGAACGATGTCATAAGGAACCTTCGCTTCGGCCAAGAGAACGTTCATGTGACCCGGCAGACGACCTGCAACAGGGTGGATCGCAAAGCGAACGTTTTTACCACGTGCACGTAGACGCTTGGTCAGTTCGGAAACCGACTGCTGTGCCTGTGCAACGGCCATACCGTAGCCCGGGATGATGATAATGTTGTCAGCTTCTTCCAGAGCCGTCGCCACGCCATCAACGTCGATCGCAACCTGTTCGCCTTCGATTTCCATGGCTGGGCCGGCAGTGCCGCCGAAACCACCTAGGATAACGCTGATGAACGAACGGTTCATCGCTTTACACATGATGTAGGACAGGATCGCACCAGAGGAACCAACCAGCGCACCCACAACGATCAAAAGGTCGTTGCCAAGCGAGAAGCCGATCGCAGCCGCAGCCCAACCTGAGTAGGAGTTCAGCATCGACACAACGACAGGCATGTCCGCGCCGCCGATACCCATGATCAGGTGGTAGCCGATGAACAGCGCCGCGAGGGTCATGATTGCCAGCGGCAACATGCCACCGGTGTTGAAGTACCATACAAGGCAAAGGGCAGAAATAATCGCAGCGCCAGCATTCAGCATGTGACCGCCCGGAAGTTTGGTCGCAGCAGAAGACACTTTGCCAGCCAGTTTACCATAAGCGATAACCGAGCCGGTGAATGTCACAGCACCGATGAAGATACCGAGGAACAGTTCAACACGCAGGATGCTCTGCTCTACTGGCGTTTTATGTGCCAGTAGTTCGGCGAATGCACCGAGGTGCATGTCATGAAGCATCATCTGTTTGCCAGCTTCGGAGAGGGTCGACGACATGCCGCCCATAACGTGCATGACGTTCGATAGTTCGAAGTGCGCGATAAAACCAACGAACACAGCCGCCAGACCAACGAGAGAGTGCATCGCAGCAACCAGTTGCGGCATCTCTGTCATTTGAACTTTCATCGCAACGTAGTAGCCGATCAGACCACCGCCGATGATGAGCAGGACCGACAGCAACCAAAGACCAGCGCCAGGGCCAACGAGGGTTGCTGCAACCGCCAGCGCCATGCCGACGATGCCGTACCATACGGCGCGTTTTGCACTTTCCTGACCCGACAGACCGCCGAGCGACAGGATGAAGAGGACAGCCGCGACCACATAGGCCGCTGTAGTAAATCCGAATTCCATGATCCCCTACTCCTTACGATTTCTGGAACATGGCGAGCATGCGCCGTGTCACGAGGAAGCCGCCGAAGATGTTGATACCGGCCATAAAGACCGAGAGCGCGGCGAGGATAATCACCAACCACGATCCGGACCCGATTTGCATCAGAGCGCCCAGAATGATGATCGACGAGATTGCGTTGGTCACTGCCATCAGCGGTGTGTGGAGCGAGTGGCTCACGTTCCAGATAACTTGGAAACCGATGAATACGGACAGAACGAACACGATGAAGTGCTGCATGAACGAGGCTGGAGCCACCAGACCGATCGCCAGAAGGATCGCACCACCGATCGCCAACAAGGTAACCTGCTGTTTCGTTTGTGCTTTGAACGCGGCGACTTCGGCAGCGCGTTTTTCTTCGGGGGTCAGTTCTTTTGGTTTTTCCTGCGATTTCGCAGCAATCGCCTGAATCTTGAGCGGCGGCGGCGGGAATGTGATCTCGCCTTCGTGGGTGACGGTCGACGAACGGATCACGTCGTCATCCATGTTGTGCACCACGACACCGTCCTTGTTCGGGGTCAGGTCGGTCATCATGTGACGAATGTTCGTCGCATAAAGGGTCGATGCCTGAGCCGCCATCCGCGACGGGAAGTCGGTATAGCCGATGATGGTCACACCGTTCGGGGTCACGATCTTTTCGTCTTTGACGGTCAGTTTACAGTTGCCGCCTTTTTCAGCAGCAAGGTCAACAATGACCGAACCCGGTTTCATGGCCTGAACCATGTCCTCGGTCCAAAGCTCCGGCGCTTCGCGGTTCGGGATCAGCGCAGTGGTGATCACGATATCGACTTCCGGTGCCAGCTCGCGGAATTTCTTCAGCTGAGCTTCGCGGAATTCAGGCGAAGAAACCGATGCGTAACCGCCCGTTGCGGCGCCGTCTTGCTGTTCTTCTTCGAAATCGAGGTACACAAACTCTGCACCCATCGATTCAACCTGCTCGGCCACTTCGGGACGAACGTCGAATGCGTAAGTGATTGCACCCAGAGAGGTCGAGGTACCGATCGCAGCCAGACCAGCCACACCAGCGCCAACAACCAGAACTTTCGCAGGGGGAACTTTACCAGCAGCGGTGATCTGACCCGTAAAGAAACGACCGAAGTTGTTACCCGCTTCGATAACCGCACGATAGCCCGCGATGTTCGCCATCGACGACAGCGCGTCCATCTTCTGAGCGCGCGAGATACGCGGAACCATTTCCATCGCAATAACGCTAGCGCCTTTTGAAGCAGCCAGTTTCAGGCCCTCTTCGTTTGCACCAGGGTTAAAGAAGGTGATCATGGTCTGACCTTTCGACAGACGCTTGATCTCTGCGTCGGTCGGAATGCGGACCTTTGCAACGATGTCGACAGCTTTGAACAGCGCCGCCGCGGTTTTCACCACCTCGACCCCAGCCTCTTTGTACATCTCGTCAGAAAAGCCAGCATTTGCGCCAGCACCGGATTCGATTACGCACTCGTAACCTAGCTTCTGTAGATCCTTAGCCGAAGCAGGCGTCATCGCGACCCTGTTTTCGCCCTCGAGTATCTCTTTAGGTGCGCCGATTTTCACGGACAATCCCCCTTAAAATTTCCTCATCCAGAACCGCATACCCAAAGCAATATTATTTCACAAGCGATGGTTATAAAGTATACAAATGCATACTGAACAAGGCGTTAGAGTGTTAACGCTCACAACCAGCGTCGGGTTTTTAGGCAGTACCGCGCAAAGTCCGCGCGAAACGTTTTTCGCATCCTATTTTCTTCGGGGATGATGAAGTGTTTTTCGATCCACCAGACGAAAATTGGCAATAGTGGCAATGCTATAGGCGCATCAAGCCAGAGGATCACCCCCGCCAACACCAAAGCATCGCCGAGATAAATCGGATTTCGGGTCCGTTTAAAGATGCCTGACTGCACCAAATGGGTCGGAACGCGATGTGGTACGAAGGTCGTGCGCCATTTTCGCATCTCAACGACCGCAAGAAGCATCAAAATCACGCCGCCACCGATCAGAACGCCTGACAGCAATTGCGTCACGGGATGTTCCAACGACAAACCAAACGGATCATTCAGGCCCAGCCACCACGCAAGCGCGATGCAAAGAGCCAACCAGACGGGGGGAATATCAATCATTTTCATGAGTGAACGATGCCCCCACTCTTATGAACTGTCACGCAACAATTCTCGTGACGTCATGCGACAGGTGAGCGCGGCAGGGCTTGCCAAATCGCACTCCGCTATATTTCCATCGCACCATGACTGATTTCTCAAAAACCCGCGACGTGTTCGATCTGCCTGAAGGCGTGATCTATTTGGATGGAAACTCTTTGGGCCCGCTGCCGCGCACGGCTTCGGCTCGTGTTGCCGCACGAATGGCCGATGAATGGGGCGCCATGCTGATTACGGCTTGGAACAAAGCGGGATGGATGGATGACCCGCGTCGGATCGGGGATCGCGTTGGGCGCCTTGTCGGTGCGGCTGCGGGAACCATCGTGATGGGCGACACCCTTTCGATCAAGGTTCATCAGGCATTGGCGTCTGCGCTAGACCTGCGCCCTGACCGTCGGGTGATCCTGTCGGACACGGGGAACTTCCCCTCTGACCTCTACATGGCGCAGGGGCTCATTGGGACCATCGGTAAAGGTCACAGCCTGAAAACCGTTGCGCCAGAGGCTGTCATAAATGCCATCACGGATGAGGTCGCCGTCGTGATGGTGACAGAGGTCGACTACCGGACAGGCCGCAAACACGACATGGCCGCGATCATCGCCAAGGCCCACGCGGTCGGCGCATTGGTCATCTGGGATCTCGCGCATTCCGCGGGCGCGCTGCCCGTCGCCCTGACAGAAAGCGGCGTCGATTTCGCAGTGGGCTGCACTTACAAATTCCTCAACGGCGGACCGGGTGCGCCTGCGTTCATCTATATCCGACCCGACCTCGCGCCTGACTGCCGCCCTGCCCTCTCTGGCTGGCTCGGCCACGAGGCACCTTTTGCCTTTGACCCCGACTATCGCGCTGGCGGTGGCATTGATCGGATGCGCTGCGGCACCCCACCCGTTTTAGCGCTGGCCGCTTTGGACGCGGCGCTGGATGTGTGGGACGAGGTGGACATGAACGACCTTCGGGCACGCTCCATCGAGCTGTCACAACGGTTCATCCAAGGGGTCGAGGCCGCCTGCCCGATGCTCGCCCTCGTCAGTCCGCGTGACTCTGCCCAGCGCGGTTCGCAGGTTTCTTTCGCCTTTGACGACGGCTATGCCGCGATGCAAGCCGTGATCGCCCGCGGTGTCATCGGCGATTTTCGCGCGCCAAACATCATGCGCTTTGGCATCACACCGCTTTATCTCTCAGAGAACGACATCGACCACGCCGTTGAGATCATCGCGGACGTCATGACCAACCGCCTTTGGGACGACCCTCAATACAAAAAACACGCCGCCGTCACGTAACCTGACCTTTTAGCGGGAAGAGGAAGTCCTATATCCGTCGTATCAATCTGGAGGCGATCATGGCACGGACACTGACGATCAATGGGACCGCTCATGCGGTGGACTTGCCCGATAATGTGCCCTTGCTCTGGGTGCTGCGCGACGCACTACACCTAACCGGCACGAAATATGGCTGTGGCGTCGCGGCCTGTGGCGCCTGCACTGTGCACATCGATGGGGAGGCCGTTCGGTCCTGTCAGGTCGCGCTCGGCGATGTATGGGGCGCCGTCACCACCATCGAAGGGATCGGCACGCCAGATGCCGTTGCGGTGGTCCAACAGGCTTGGATCGACCATCAGGTCGCACAGTGTGGCTACTGTCAGTCGGGCCAGATCATGCAAGCCGCCGCCCTCCTCGCGCAGAACGTCGCCCCAACAGACGACGATATCGACGAAGCGATGAACGGCAACCTCTGCCGCTGTGGCACCTACCCCCGTATCCGCGCCGCGATCCATGACGCCGCCAAAAAACTGCAGGAGGCGTAATCATGTCCCGCATCGGTAAAATTGCCCGCCGCACGTTTCTCTTTGGGGCTATTGCTGTCACAGGCGGCGCGGCTTTCGGCTATTATAAGATGGTTGAAACGCCGCCGAACCCGCTTTTGCCTGACACAGGTGCCGCGCTGAATGCCTATGTGATCATCGACACCTCGGGCATCACGATTGTCGCCCCCCGCGCCGAAATGGGCCAAGGCGTCCAAACCACGCTGGCGGCCCTTGTCGCCGAAGAATTAGATGTCACGCTCGACCAGATCACAGTGATCCATGGCCCCCCCGCGAAGGCCTATTTCAACCAAGCACTCTTGGGCAATGCGATCCCCGTCATAGAATACCAGCGCAAACCTTGGGTGCACGATGCCGCCGAATTCGTTGGAAACGCTGCGAAATTCCTGAACCTTCAGGTGACGGGCGGATCAACCTCGACCCGCGACGCCTATGTGAAAATGCGCGAAGCAGGTGCGCAGGCGCGTCAGATGTTGATCGAGGCGGCGGCCAAACGGCTGAACGTCGCGGCGAACAGCCTTCGAACCGAAGCGGGCACTGTCATTGCCGCCGATGGCACGACGATACCTTACACCGACCTCGCGACCGACGCCGCCGCCTTGCCTGCGCGAAACGTTACCCTTCGCGATCGGAGCGACTGGAAAATCCTCGGCACCTCACAGCCTCGCACCGATATGGTCGCGAAATCGACGGGCACCGCGACCTATGGCGTCGATGTGCGATTGCCCGACATGAGGTTCGCCACGGTAAAGATGAACCCCAAACGCAGTGGCATGCGCGGATTTGATGCCTCAGAGGCGCTCTTGATGGAGGGCGTCGAAAAAATCATCGACCTAGGCGATGGTGTCGCGGTGGTGGCAACAAACACGTGGCTCGCCATGCAGGCGGCTGATGCAATCACATTTGACTGGGAAGACGCGACTTATCCCGCCGATACTGAGGCCCAATTCGCGATCATCGAACAGGCGTTTAACGGCGAGCCAAACAGCACCGCCCGCGATGAGGGCGATGTTGAGAGCGTTCCAGCCGCGATCACCGCCGAATACCGCGTCCCCTTCCTCGCCCATGCGACGATGGAACCTATGACGACCACCGCGCTCTTCACGGGCAGCGCGCTAGAGCTTTGGTCCCCGAACCAAGGGCCGATCCTTGTGCGCGATTGGTGCGCAAAGGCCGTCGGGCTTGAGCCCGAGCAGGTCACCGTTCACACGACCCTTATGGGGGGTGGGTTTGGACGACGTGGGGAATATGACTTTGCCGTGCTTGCCGCGCGTGTAGCCCGCGAAATGCCCGACACGCCTGTTCAGGTCACATGGTCCCGCGAAGAGGACATGCGCCACGACTTCTACCGCCCTGCGGCCATTGCCCGACTGTCAGGCACGGTGCAGGATGGCAAAGCGGTGATGCTTTCCGCCGATGTCGCAGCGCCATCGTGTTCACATCAAGCGATGGAACGCTGGCTCGGTCGTTCGATGGGTGGTCCTGATACTGAACTGGTCGCGGGCGTCTACGACCAGCCTTATGCCATTCCGAACTATCGGGTCCGTGGATACAAAGCCGACCTCGATGTCCCCGTTGGGTTCTGGCGGTCTGTGGGCGCGAGCTATGGCGGCTTCTTCTTTGACAGCTTTATCGACGAAATGGCCCATGCTGCCGGACGCGACCCGCTCGAGTTTCGTCTGGACCTGATCACTCCAGAACACGCACCCAGCGCCAAAGTCCTCGAAGCGGTTCGCGACATGTCGAACTGGAATAGTCCGCTCCCTTCGGGCGTCGGGCGCGGCGTTGCCTTCAGCTATTCCTTCGGCACGCCCGTTGCTCAAGTCATTGAGGTGCGCGACACGGGCCGAGGCATCAAAATCGAAAACGTCTGGATTGCTTGTGATCCGGGCGTCGCTCTCGATCCGCATAACATTAGGGCCCAGATGATGGGCGGATGCATCTACGGGCTATCCGCCGCCATTCACGGAGAGATCACGCACACGGACGGCGAAGTCGATCAGTTCAACTTCCCCGACTACGACGGCCTACGCATGGCGAGTTGCCCAAAAATTGAAGTAAATGTTCTTGAAAATGCACTCCACATCAGTGGTGTTGGCGAGCCAGGAACGCCCCCAGCGGCGCCAGCATTGGCCAATGCATTGTTCAGCCTGACGAAACAACGGCCTCGGAGCCTTCCTCTGTGGCGCGATTATAGCTTCGTATAGGCAGGCATTGTTTCCAAACGGATCGAAATTTATAACCTTTTGGACATAATTATGCCCAAATTCGCCACGGACTCACCACGATAGGCCCCAATTAACGCCCCAGTAGCTACCCATACCTATTCTCAAGGAAATGTCCGCAGTCCGATTCGATTGCGGTGAATAGTGTGGAAGTACGATGCCTACTGGTTATCTCGTTAATTTGAACGGAACGTCGCTGGATACCAATGATACGGTCTCTAGTGGCGCGACCTCTTTCACGACAGCCCAAGTCATCGGGACGGGTTCGCTCGAGTATAACTACAACACTTTTTTGATCATCGTGAACACCACCACGGTGAACGGCACCTACTACCTCGCAACCAACGGGTCGGTCTATTTCGTACCGAGCGGGTCGTTCCAGTCTGGCGCTTACAATTTCAACGTCGCCTCCCACCCCACTTTCAGCATCATCATGGGCACGACCAATAGTGATGCAAACATCGCCGGTACGAGCGCGTCTGACCTGATCTACGATACGAATACCACCACGGCGACGACGGGCACGGGCAACGACACGATCTATGCAGGTGCAGGAAACGATACCGTCATTGCGAATGACGGCAATGACGTCATCTATGGCGGCACAGGCAATGACTCTATCCAAGCTGGTTCTGGTACGGACATCGTCTATGGCGAAGATGGGAATGACACCATCAATGCGGGCACTGGCGCTGATACGGTTTACGGTGGCGCAGGCACTGACAGCATCCTCGGCGGCGACGGCAACGACCAGATTTTTGGTGGCACTGGCAACGACACGATTGATGGCGGCGCAAATGACGACACGATCGAAGGCGGTGTCGGCGATGACTCGATCCTTGGTGGGTTGGGCAACGATACCATCTACGGCGAAGGCGCCAGCGCAACCGTAACATCGAACACAGAGCACCTGAGCTGGACCAACAACGGCGCTTGGGGCAACAACTACAACCTGTCTGGCGGCTTCACCCAATCCACTGGGTCGATGAACGTCACGTTCAGCCAAAACAACGATGGCGCACTTCAGTCGACAACGACCAGCACCGACGAAGCCATGTATGTCGGCAGCGGCGAACCGTTCGACAGCGTCTCCAGCCTCGAAATCAACGGCACCGGTGGCGCCAACGTCAGCACCAGCACACTGACGTTTAACGCCCAAGCGGGTTCTGGCTACTCGAACGCCGTTGAAAACGTTACCTTCCGCATCAACGACATCGACACCAGCGGATGGCAAGACCGCGTTATCCTGCGCGCCTATGACATCAACAACAATCTTGTCACCGTATCCATCACGGCCAGCGGCAACGATAGCGTAAGCGGTCAAACCGTGACGGCGAACCCTGTTGCGGTCAACGAAACCCCTGGCCAAGACCTCGGCTCGATCCTCGTGAACATTGCGGGCCCTGTGTCCCGTATCGAGATCGAGTTCGACAACATCGGCACGTACGTCTCGAACCGTATCAACGTCACCGATGTTTACTTTGACACCATCCCTGACACAACAGGCGGCAACGACAACATCGACGCGGGCGATGGCAATGACATCGTTTATGGTGGCATTGGCGTGGACACCATCGTCGGCGGAGCTGGCAACGATGCTGTGTATGGCGACGAAGGGAATGACTACCTCTACGGTGGTGACGGCGACGACACCATGTTCGGTGGTGACGGCAATGACACCATCTTATACGGCGAGGGTGCGGACACCGTTTACGGTGGCGCAGGTGACGACGTTATCGACGATATCGGCGGCACGGCTTACCTGACGGGCTCGACCATTTACGGTGGTGACGGCAACGACCTTGCATACGGCACCGCTGGCGATGACCTTTTGGTCGGCGACGCGGGCAACGACGTTCTGTTTGGCGAGGTTGGGAATGACACGCTGCGCGGTGGTGCGGGCGATGATAGCCTCTCGGGCGCGGAAGACCAAGATACGTTCCTATTGGACGACAACAACGGACTGGACGCGATCTACGGTGGTGAAACCGGCACCGACTATGACACCATCGATGCCTCGAACATCGCGACATCTGGCGTTTCCGTAAACGTAACGGGCTATGAATCTGGCCAAGTTTCGGCAGGCGCAAGCGGCACCATCGCTAACTTTGTCGAGATCGAAAACTTCGTTCTGACGGACCAAGACGACCAGTTCACCAGCGGCGAAGGCATCCTTTCGGCTGAGACGGTGGATGCGGGCGCGGGCGCGGATAGCATCTCGACTGGTGCAGGCGATGACGCTGTGTTTGCGGGGACAGGCACAGATACCGTCGACGGCGGCACTGGCAACGACACCATTCACCTCGGTGCGGACACGGATGCTGACCTCATCATCCTCAATGATGGCGATGGGAACGACTACGTCTATGATTTCGCGCAGCCGACCCCGAATGGCGACGGCACATTCACAGGCCTTGACCAGCTCGACGTCAGCGGCCTCACTGATGCCCAAGGCAACCCGGTCAACGTCCATGACATCACCGTCACCAACAATGGCGGCTCTGCGCGACTGAACTTCCCTGACGGGACGTCGATCACGCTGAACGGCGTTGATCCGACTGTCATGACCAACCCGCTGGCACTCGCAGCGATTGGCGTTCCGCTCTCTGACGGCACCATCTCTGGTACCACAGGCGATGACGTTATCGACACGAACTACAGCGGCGACCCTGATGGCGACCGCGTTGACGATGCTGATAACGTTCTGGCCAACAAAGGCGCGAACGACGACATCATCGAAGCTGGCGCGGGCAATGACTCGATCCTCGCAGGTATCGGCGACGACACTATCTATGGCGAAGCTGGCCTCGACCGGATCGACGCGGGCGCAGGCAATGACGTTGTCTACGGCGGCGACGCAAGCGATACGCTGGTTCTGACCGACGGCTTTGGAAACGACACGTTCGACGGTGGCAGCACGGGCGAAACAGGCTACGGCGATATCATTGATGCGACGGGTCTAACAGGCGACGTGACCGTCAACCTATCTGCGCCAGAAACCGGCACTCTGAACGAGGGCACAAACACAGTTTCCTTTACCGAAGTCGAAGGCCTATCTCTGGGCCAAGGCGATGATACGGTTTACGGCTCGAACGGCAATGACAGCTTCTCGACCGGCACGGGTGCCGACGTTATCGACGCAGGTGCGGGCGATGACGTGTACGCGATCGGGCAGCCTGCGACGACAACGCCCGATAGTGATGTTGATACGGTCATTTTCTCAGACGGCGACGGCAACGATACGGTCTATGGTTTCCAAGGTCCGACCGACAATGGCGACGGCACGTTCACGGGCAACGATCAGATCGACGTGTCCGACCTGCACGACGCAAATGGCGATCCCGTCAACATCTGGGATGTCGTTGTCCAAGACAACGGCGGCAGCGCGCAACTGCTGTTCCCGAACGGCGAAACCATCACGCTTTATGGTGTCTCACCAACCCTTCTCTCAAACCCGCTCGCGCTGGGTGCGATTGGTGTGCCGCTCTCCGATGGCACGGTTTCGGGTACTGCTGGCGATGACATTATCGATACGTCCTATAACGGCGATCCCGATGGCGATCACATCGACGCAAATGACAATATCCTGCCAACCAATTCCGGTGACGGTGATTTTGTGCAAGCGGGCGCTGGCGATGACACTATCCTGTCCGGTGCAGGCAATGATATCGTCTACGGCGGCGATGGAAACGATTTAATCTTTGGGCAATCTGGCAACGATGCGTTGATTGGTGACGCAGGCGACGACACGTTTGCATTTGAGGCGGGCAGCGGGGTCGACTCTGTTCTGGGTGGTGAAACCGGTGAAACCATCGGCGACCAAATCGATGCCTCTCTCCTAACGACAGACACCACGGTAACCTTCAGTGCCGCTGAAAACGGCGTGCTCACCTCTGGCTCAGATCAGGTCAATTTTTACGAAATCGAACAGGTCCTCACCGGCAGCGGCAACGACACCATCACAGGCACCACGGGGTCACAATCGGTCGATACTGGCGCTGGTGACGATACCATTTCGATGGGCGACGGCGACGATACTGTTGTGGCTGGAGACGGGAACGACACCATCGTCGGTGGCGCAGGTGCAGACGTACTTTATGGCGACGCTGGCAACGATACGATCACCTTCGCCGAAGGCGACAATGTCTCGGGCGGTGACGGCGACGATCTTTTCATCCTCGCCGACTATCTCGAAACGGGCAATGGCACGATCACCATAGACGGTGGCAACACAGGCGAAGGCGCTGGCGACACGCTGCAACTGGGCATGTTGGCCGACCGTTCGACGCTCGTCGCGACCGATGATGGCACGGGCAGCTTCTCTGGCTCGGTCACACTCGATGACGGCACGCTGCTGAACTTCACCGATATCGAGAATATCATTTGCTTTACACCGGGTACGCGCATTGCGACCCCGCGTGGTGCCCGCCCGATTGAAACCCTGCGCCCCGGCGACCTCGTTGTGACCCGCGACCACGGTCTGCAGCCGATCCGCTGGATTCAGTCCCGCACAGTTCCTGCGATTGATCGCTTTGCGCCCATTCGCATTCGTCAGAACGTTCTCACAGGTCTCGAATCTGATCTGCTGGTGTCACCGCAGCATCGCATGCTGTTCCAAGGCTACAGCGCTGAATTGCTCTTTGGCGAAACCGAGGTCCTCGTTTCGGCGCGTCACCTCATCGACAATAAGGCTGTCACCCGCGAAGAGGGCGGCATGGTCACCTACATCCACATGATGTTCGACCAGCACGAGATCGTCTTTGCCGAAGGTGCCGCGACCGAGAGCTTCCACCCCGGTGACGTTGGCCTATCTGCGATCAAGGACGAAGCCCGCGAAGAACTCTTTGCGATTTTCCCTGAACTTCGCGCGATGCCGAATAGCTATGGCAACACTGCGCGCCGTTGCTTGAAAAAGCATGAAGCTCAACTGATCCGTCTGTGATTAAGCGCTGACCCGTAAGGCGGACTGACCGCCCGCGGCCCATGCCCGCGCGGCGTCACCAAAGGCCGTGAACAGAGGGCGCGAAACGGGGTCATTCGCAGCATTCCATTCAGGGTGCCACTGAACGGACAAGGTAAACCCAGGTGCATCTTTAATGTAGATCGCTTCGGGCGTGCCATCGGGCGCGTGGCCTTCGATCACGACGCGGGCGCCCGCGTCCTTTATACCCTGCCCGTGCAGCGTGTTGGTCATGACTTGGGTCGTGCCAAATAACTGATGGAATACACCGCCCTCTTTGAGCGTGACCACATGGCGGAGCGCAAATTTCTCTTCGAGCGATCCATCAGGCGGCATGCGGTGATTGGTGCGTCCCGGCAGATCGCGGATCTCTGGATAGAGCGTGCCGCCCATCGCGACGTTCACCTCTTGGAACCCGCGACAAATCCCTAGAACAGGTTGACCCCGTTCCACACAAGCCCGAACCAGCGGCAATGTGATCGCATCGCGACGACGGTCGAAATCACCATGGGCTGCGGTTTCTTCTTCGCCATATTCGCTTGGGTGCACATTAGGCCGCCCACCCGTGAGTAGAAACCCGTCGCAAACCTCCAAGAGTTCATTGACGGTCACATAATCGGGATCAGCGGGGATGATGAGGGGAATACATCCCGCCACGTTCGACACCGCACAAGAGTTCATCGTGCCACCAGCGTGCGTCGGATAGCTGTCGTTCAAAAGTGCGGAGTTGCCAATAATTCCGATGACGGGACGCGTCATGTTTGCCTGCCCTTACTGCGTTGCCCTCCACGTTAGCCGCTGATTATCGGCATGAAAAGGCTCAGAGTAGGAGACTGTCGTCTGCAAATTTGCAGGGCTGAAACAACGCGCAGTTTGCTCATTTTATAGTTGATCGGAAATCTCGGCGGACCGATAGTCGGCGCACCACCTCGCCAAAGGACTATCTTACATGACCGACCTCACCGAAACTGATTTGTCCTTTAGCCGCGTTCTGCCCGCTCCCCGATCAGCTGTTTGGGCCTGTTGGACGACGCCCGAACATCTGGTGCACTGGTTCGTGCCCGCGCCCCATCGCGTTGCCAAATGTGATATTGATCTACGGGTTGGCGGTCACTGCAATATGACCTTTGATGTCGAGGGTAACATGATGGACAACAACGGCGTCTACTTGGAACTAATCGAAGGTGAAAAGATCGTCTTTACAGACACTTACACCGCAGGCTGGAAGCCCAATCCGGAACCATTCATGACCGCGATCATCACGCTTGAGGACACAGAGGACGGGCAGACGCTCTATACGGCTACGGCGCGCCATCGCAGCGTTGAAGCGGCGCAACAGCACAAGGATATGGGGTTCTTTGACGGCTGGGGCATCGTTGCCGACCAGCTGGGGGCCTATGCCGCAAAAATAGCGGTTTAAGAGGCCGAGGCCTTGCGCTTGTCCGACCTGCAACGGTCGGAACAATAGCGCACCTCATCCCAAACCTTTTCCCATTTCTTTCGCCAGACAAAGGGCCGCCCGCAGGTGGCGCAAACCTTTGACGGGAAATCAGATTTTTTACGTATTTTTGACATTGTATCGTTTTGCCCAAGGCCTAATCTTCACCACGAAAAGCCGACCGTTGAAGCCTCTCGGGTTCCGCAATAGGTAAGTAGAACGTTGCCCGCAAAACGCCAGTGTTTTGCGCCCATACGCAGGAGATGCAGATGACGAACGCCGCCCCTCAGACCATTTACCTAAAGGATTACACACCGTTCGGGTATCTGGTCGACACCGTACATCTGACGTTTCGTCTGGCTGATACCGCAACGCGAGTTCTGTCGCGGATCGAATTTTCACCGAACCCTGACAGCCCCAATCGTCGTTTCTTCCTGCATGGCGAAAACCTGAAACTTATTTCTGCCGCCATCGACGGCGCTCCTGTCGAGGTCCGCTATGTTGACGGCGGGATTGAGGTCGACACGCCTGATGCGGCCTTTGTTTGGGAGGCCGAGGTTGAGATCAGCCCGATCACCAATACCGCTCTCGAAGGTCTCTATATGTCGAACGGCATGTATTGCACCCAATGCGAGGCCGAGGGCTTCCGCAAAATCACCTACTACCCCGACCGCCCCGACGTCATGGCGCCATTCACCGTTCGGATCGAAAGCGATCTGCCCGTGTTGCTGTCTAACGGCAACCCGATGGGCGCAGGTGATGGATGGGCGGAATGGTCGGACCCATGGCCAAAGCCTGCCTATCTCTTTGCCTTAGTCGCTGGCGATTTGGTAAACCACAACGGCGACTTCACCACCAAATCGGGCCGCCATGTTGACCTGAACATTTGGGTGCGCCCATCTGATATCGGCAAATGCGCCTTCGGCATGGGTGCCCTGCAACGGTCGATGAAATGGGACGAAGATGTCTATGGCCGCGAATACGACCTCGACGTGTTCAACATCGTCGCCGTGGATGATTTCAACATGGGCGCGATGGAAAACAAAGGGTTGAACATCTTCAACTCGTCCTGCGTTCTCGCTTCGCCTGAAACCTCGACCGATGCGAACTTTGAACGGATTGAGGCGATCATCGCCCACGAATATTTCCACAATTGGACCGGCAACCGCATCACCTGCCGCGATTGGTTCCAGCTCTGCCTCAAGGAAGGCCTGACCGTTTTCCGTGACCAGCAGTTCACGGGCGACATGCGGTCCCATGCAGTCAAACGGATCGACGATGTGATCACTCTGCGGGCGCGTCAATTCCGTGAGGACGCAGGCCCCCTCGCCCATCCCGTCCGTCCAGAGAGCTTTGTTGAGATCAACAACTTCTACACCGTCACCGTCTATGAGAAAGGCGCCGAGGTAATTGGGATGCTGAAGCGATTGGTCGGCGATGAAGCGTATAAATCCGCGCTCGACCTCTATTTCGATCGTCATGACGGTCAGGCCGCCACGATTGAGGACTGGATTAAGGTGTTTGAGGACACGACAGGCCGCGACCTGAGCCAGTTCAAATTGTGGTATTCGCAGGCCGGCACACCTCACGTCTATGTGTCCGATGATTTTACCGACGGCACGTATAGCCTTCGCCTCCGTCAGGACATCGCCGCCACCCCAGGTCAGCCTGACAAACAGCCGATGGTTCTACCGATCGCGGTGGGGCTTCTGAGCCAAAACGGCGACGAAATCGTCCCTACCACCGTTCTCGAATTGACCGAAAGCGAACAAGTGTTCACCTTTGAAGGGCTCGCCGCACGCCCTGTTCCGTCGATCCTGCGCGGGTTCTCTGCGCCCGTTATTCTGCATCATAATCAGAGCATTGAGGATCGTCAGTTCCTTCTCACCCACGACACGGACCCGTTCAACAAATGGGAAGCCGCGCGTAGCCTTGCGCGCGATCTCTTAGTCCTGATGGTGATCGAGAATGCGGAGGTGGATGGCGCCTTCCTGACCGCGCTAAACGCTGCGATTTCGGATGAGGCGCTGGACCCTGCCTTCCGCGCCCTCCTCCTCGCGCTGCCTACTGTGGACGACATCGCGCAGGCGCTCTCTGCGGGGGGCTACACGCCTGATCCGTGGGAGATTTACGCCGAACGCGAACGCCTGAAACGCGCGATCGCTGACCACGCGGGAGCGACGCTTGCGAACCTGTATCTCTTGCATCAGGTCACTGGCGATTTCAGCCCCAGAGCTGAGGATGCGGGCAAACGTGCGCTCACCAATGCAGCCCTGTCCTACATCACCCTGACAGACGCAGGCGCGACCGCCCAGCGCCAGTTCGCGGCCGCCAACAACATGACCCAAGAGCTCGCCGCACTTTCGGCGCTTGTGTCGATTGGGGCAGGTGATGATGAACTGAACGACTTCCAGCGTCGTTGGCATGGGGACAGGTTGGTTATGGACAAATGGTTTAGCCTGCAGGCTGGCCTTGCCGAACCCGAAGACGCCGCCGCGACCGCGAAACGGTTGGCGGCACATGATGCATTCGACTGGCGCAATCCGAACCGCTTCCGCGCGCTGTTCTCGTCGCTCGCTGGGAATACGGCTGGGTTCCATAACCCTGACGGCAGCGCCTATCGGTTGCTCGCCGATTGGCTGATCAAACTGGATGCGGCGAACCCACAAACGGCGGCACGTGTCTCAACGGCGTTCGATACATGGAAACGCTATGACGAGGACCGTCAGGCGATGATCCGCGCGGAACTAGAACGAATTCTCGCCACCGATGGCCTAAGCCGCGATATGACGGAAATGGTCACGCGGATGTTGGGGGCTTAACCCTCCATCGATGCGATCCGCGCCTCTAGGTCTGCGGGTCGCGCCACGGGGCGATGAGAGCTAAGCGGGACGCAATAGCTTTGCCTGCGGGTCCAAGCTGACATTTCCGCGATCTTTACTGCGTCCGTCATCGGCCCCCAATCGGCAGCCACCCCGCGCCAACGGCCATCGCGGATAGCAATCGCATTATCCCTACGAACGGTCGTCGCCATGATCCGCGCAGCGCAGCCCAAATTGGCGACTGGGTCTTTTAACGCATCACCATCGCGCGCAAGGCACCCGTAATGCCGCGCTGTGGGTGGCGAAATCTGCAAAAGGCCAAACCACCGCCCACCCCCACCAACGGCATCGGGACGGTATGTGCTTTCATGTTTGGCAAGCGCCGACATCATCCCCACCCAAAAAGCGCGACGCAGGTGCGGCGGGTTTTCCAAATAGGCAGGGCACCAATCGTCAATGTCGCGCGGCGTTGTATTAGCAAGGCCCGACGCCGACCCTGCAAGCGCCCCCATCAAGGCCAAGGACCATCGCTGCGTGCCCGCTCGATGATCCCACCGCGCCCGAGGGATATAGAACGACCGTCGGATTGGCCGCGGAGCCTCGGTTATTGGTCCGCTGATGTAGATCGGCGCAGGCGGCGGCACGTAGAGCGTTGCGGGCCGCACGACAGGCGGCGGCGCATCGGCGAGCGTTTGCGCAGCAACGGGCATTGCCCCTAGAAACGTCAGAACTATGGCAGTGGTTCGGATCATCCGGCGCAGTATGGCTGCGAACGGGTCCAGTTGACCATATCCGATCGCTTGCGTTCGCTATGGAATGGCCCCCAGTCGGCGGCCAACCCTTCGGATCCAGTGCCTACATAGCCATCGCGGGGCACTGTATGGGCCGCAATTCGCACCGCGCAGGAAAGGTTCGCGGCCCCGTCTTTCAACTCTTCGGCGGATTGCGCATTGCATCCATAGCCCTTGGCCGTGCGGGGATCGATCTGGACCAAACCGATCCAAGCCCCTCCCCCGCCAGCGGCACGGGGGTTCCATGTGCTTTCATGTTTGGCGAGGACCGAGAACATGCCCGTCCAAAACGCGGCGCGATCTTCGGTGTCTGCTTCGACGTAACCGGGGCACCATTCGTCGATGTCTTTGGGCACCAGCGACAACAAAACCTCACCATGCGCGTTGATCGCGTCGAGCGTTGCTTCGGTCCACTCAGGGCCTTCGGGTTGGATATCCCAGCCCATCAACGGCAAAGCCTGCGGTTCAGGCTCTGGCGTGGACGGGCGAAAAGGAACCTGCAAACAGCCCGAGAGGGCAACGGCGGCAATCATTAAAAAGGGACGCATGTTCGGGCAGCAATTGTTTCAATCGCCGCATAGTTGCGCGATCAATCGCCCTTAGGTCGAGTCATTTTGTAAAATGGGGTGCTTTTTAGGCCGAAGTCCGCCGCCCCGCCCCTTGCCGCGCCCGCCCCAAAACCCTAAGAGAGAACCGTTGCGGAAAAGGGACAAAACGATGCTCGACCTCACTTATGAAGCTCCGAAACCCAAAGTGATCGCAGGGGCGACCGGCGATTGGGAACTCGTGATCGGCCTTGAGGTGCACGCTCAGGTCGCGACCAAGGCAAAATTGTTCTCTGGGGCTTCGACTGAATTTGGCGCAGAGCCGAACTCTAACGTGGCATTCGTAGACGCTGGCATGCCGGGTATGCTCCCCGTCATCAACGAAGGTTGCGTCGCCCAAGCCGTTCGCACAGGTCTAGGCCTGAAAGCAGAGATCAACCTTTGGTCCGCGTTCGACCGCAAAAACTATTTCTACCCCGACCTTCCGCAGGGCTACCAAATTTCCCAGCTTTACCACCCCATCGTTGGCGAAGGTGAAGTGTTGGTCGAAATGGGCAACGGCACAGCGCGTAAGGTCCGTATCGAACGTATCCACCTCGAACAGGATGCGGGTAAATCGATCCACGACATGGACCCGAACATGTCCTTCGTCGACCTCAACCGCACAGGCGTTGCACTGATGGAAATCGTGTCGCGCCCTGACATTCGCGGTCCCGAAGAAGCTGCAGCCTATGTTGGCAAATTGCGTCAGATCATGCGCTACCTCGGCACATGTGACGGCAACATGCAGAACGGCAACCTGCGCGCTGACGTGAACGTTTCCGTCTGCCGTCCGGGTGCGTATGAGAAATTCATGGAAACGGGTGACTTCGGTCACCTCGGAACGCGCTGCGAATTGAAGAACATGAACTCCATGCGTTTCATCCAGATGGCAATCGACTTTGAGGCCCGTCGCCAAATCGCGATCCTCGAGGACGGTGGTGAAATCGTTCAGGAAACTCGTCTTTATGACGCGGACAAGAACGAAACCCGTTCGATGCGTTCCAAAGAAGAAGCACATGATTACCGCTACTTCCCTGATCCCGACCTCCTCCCGCTGGAGATCGAACAGGCGTGGGTCGACGACATCGCAGCGACCCTTCCCGAACTGCCTGACGAAAAGAAAGCACGCTTTATCAACGACTTCGGCCTGTCGGATTACGACGCATCGGTGCTGACTGCCGAAGTGCCGAACGCGATTTACTTTGAAGAGGTTGCAGAAGGCCGCGACGGCAAACTTGCTGCGAACTGGGTGATCAACGAACTTTTTGGTCGTCTGAAGAAAGACGAAAAAGACATCACCGAAAGCCCGATTTCGGCGGCTCGTCTGGGTCAGATCGTTGGTCTGATCAAATCTGAAAAGATCAGCGGCAAAATCGCGAAGGACGTGTTCGAGATCGCCTATACCCAAGATCGCGACCCCGAAGAGATCGTTGCGACCGAAGGTATGGAACAAGTCACCGATACAGGCGCGATCGAAGCCGCCGTTGACGAAATCATCGCAGCGAACCCCGCTCAGGTCGAAAAGGCGCAAGCCAACCCGAAACTGGCAGGCTGGTTCGTGGGTCAAGTCATGAAGGCGACAGGCGGCAAGGCAAACCCTGCCGCGGTCAACGCTTTGGTCATGAAAAAACTGGGTCTTTGATCCGACCCAATCTATGATGAGCGGCGGTCCCATGGGCCGCCGTTTTCATTTGGACGCCCCATGCGCACGACAGCCGACCGTATCCGCCACGCCCTTAGTTTCGAAGTGATTGCGCTTTGTGTTGCGACACCAGTCGGCGCATGGGTCTTTCACCAACCGATGCACAGTATGGGCGTTGTCACCGTTGTCAGCGCCACAATCGCGATGGTGTTCAACTACCTTTATAACTGGGGCTTTGACCACGCGATGCTGCGGTTTCGCGGAACGGTGCACAAGACCGTGCTGATCCGCATCCTGCACGCTATCCTGCTCGAACTGGGTCTGCTCGCCCTACTTACACCCTTTATCGCGTTCTATTTAGGTGTCAGCTTTTGGACCGCACTGATGATGGATATCTCGCTTGGCCTCTTTTACCTGAGCTACGCGTTTGTCTTTAACTGGCTCTACGACACGATCTTTCCGATCCCCGAGAGTCAGTAGTCACCCGAAAATCGCGTCACGGTGATCGGCGAGGTAAATCCGAAGCCACGGGGTAAAGACCTCGGGCGTGGCAGCAAGGGCCGCGTCGAGTGCCTCAAGCGTCATCCATTTGGTTTCCCAAACCTCGTCGGGATTGATCGTGATTTCAGGGGAGCCGTGGCCCACGAAAACCTCAACCACCTCATGTTCGATCAAACCGTTGCCGACATCGGCGCGGTATTCCACCTGTTCTCGCCACGAAAGATCGATACCTGTGATGCCCAGCTCTTCATCAATGCGGCGCAGGGCGCAATCGGCTGGCGCTTCGTTCCAATGAGGATGGGTGCAGCACGTATTCGCCCAAAGACCCGGCGTATGATATTTCGCCGTAGCGCGACGCTGCAGCAGAATGCCCTCGGGCCCCGTGATAAAGACACTAATCGCAGGATGACGCAGCCCACGTTGATGGACCTCGAGTTTATCGAGGGGCTGCAATTCGCCATCAATCCAAGCTGCAATACGCGTGTCCATGACGCGCCATGTGCCAAAATCCTGCACAAAATGCCAGCCCTGTCTCTCCCACCAAAGTAGGCGCGACCGATTGGCGCAAGGGGCTTTGCCTCAGGTTGAAAAGAGACTAGGTTCCGTTCAGATCAAAGAAGCATCATATGTGCTTTGAAACCTATGGGAGTGACTCCATGAAGACCCTTAAGCTCGCTACTGCCTTTGCCGTTCTCGCAGCACCCGTTCTCGCCGAAGGCGACGCAGCCGCTGGTGAACAGGCATTCAACCGTCAGTGCGTATCTTGTCACGTTGTTCAGAACGCAGCAGGCGAAGTTCTCGCTGGTCGTAACGCAAAAACTGGTCCGAACCTCTTTGGCATCATCGGCCGCGCACCTGGTTCCGTAGACGGCTTCAGCTACGGTGACGATATCGTTGCTGCCCAAGAATTCGTAGCTGCTTGGGACGAAGAGCAGTTGGCGGCTTACATGCAAGACCCGACCGCGTGGCTGCGCAGCACCACTGGTTCGAACTCTGCTCGTTCGAAAATGTCCTTCAAAGTACGCCAAGAGGCTGACGCTGAAAACATCGCGGCTTTCCTCGCGACCTTCGCTGAATAATCTTTCCCATTTGGGACGGATCAAAGGGCGCCTTCGGGGCGCCCTTTTTTGTGATGTAGACCCGTCTTTCCCGCCTTGGACCTGTTACGCAAAGCCGCTATAGTCCTGCGGTCGAATTAGGGGGCTAAGAAATGATCTACGAATACAAGGTGGTGCCAGCACCCAAACGCGCAGAAAAGGTCAAAGGGCTAAAGACGACCGAAGACCGTTATGCCCACGCGCTCCAAGAGTTGATGAACCAACAGGGCCGCGACGGTTGGGAGTACCAGCGCGCTGAAACCCTCCCCGTTGAAGAACGCAGTGGGTTTCGGTCCAAAGGCATGGTCGAACAGCACATGCTGGTATTCCGCCGCGAAAAGAAAGCCGTAGACGCGACCGTAACGGCGAGCCAGACCGCCGTTCCAACGCAACCCGTATTGACCACCGCGCCCAAAACGCCTGCCCCGACTGAACCTACTGTCGCTGCGCAGTAATCAGTCGATCTCGAGGGCGAGCGCGTGAATACGACCCATAATATCGGCGCCAATGGCGTCATGGACCGCACGATGGCGGGCCAAACGGGTCATCGCGCCGAATGCAGGGGCTTTGATCCGCACGCGCCAGTGGCTTTCGCCGCCCTCTTGGTATCCGCTATGGCCACGATGGCTTTCACTTTCATCAATAACTTCAACCACTTCTGGGGAAAAAGCCGTTACCAGACGGGATTCGATCTCTTTTGCAAGGGACATATTTTTCTCCTTCCCCCTTCAATCTCACGTCCTACGGCTTAAACTCACCCGTCCGAGTCGGAAAGATAAGGCTGCACATGTCCAAGACTGATCCGTTTGGGTTCGACATTTCGGTGTCTGCCTCCAAAAAGAAAAACCCCCGTGGCCGTCGTGGCATGTCGGGTGCAATCGAAACATCAACACGGGTCTGCGACCATGAAGGTTGCGAAGAATCCGGCAAATACCGTGCGCCCAAATCGCCGGATATCCTCGATGAATTCCTGTGGTTCTGTAAGGATCACGTTCGGGAATATAACCTGAAGTGGAACTTCTTCGAGACCGCGACAGAGGCGGAATTGAACGCACAAATGACCAAAGACAAGGTCTGGGAGCGCGAAACGAAGCCGTTCAAGCGAACGGTCGAAGAACGCGCTTGGGCTCGTCTCGGTATTGAGGATGCGCATCAGGTTCTGGGTGAAAACGCGACTCGCAACCCAGGTAAGACGAGCGGTGCGACCCGTCGCCTGCCCCCGACCGAACGTCGCGCGACCGAAATCCTCGATGTGAAGGACACCATGACCAAAGCGGAAATCCGCAAGGTCTATAAATCGCTGATCAAGGTTCTCCACCCTGACATGAACGGCGGCGACCGTTCCCAAGAGGAACAGCTGACCGAAGTCGTTTGGGCTTGGGATCAGATTAAAGCGAGCCGTAGCTTTAAAGACAAATAATCACGCGAGGCGGGCGAACAGGCGATCCTGTTCCGTCCGCCAATTGCGAATCAAGAGGTGGGAGGCCAGCAAATTGGCAAACCACATCAGTGCCAGCATCGGCGAACTCACCAACATAATCGCCAAAGTGAACGGCCCGAACATCGTGCCGTAAAACGGCAGCGCGAGCGTTCCTGCGATCACAGCGCCGACCACGCTCACCCACACCACACCGAGCATCCCACGGGCAAACCCGTTCGGCCCAGATTGCCCCATGCGGTCACCTGCGAGCTTCAGCGCGAGGCCACAGCCCAACGCACCGCAGAGCACGATCCAGCGGTGATAGAGCGTCAATCCGCCTTCCAGGATAGAGCCGTGGGACATGTGCGTCACGGTCATCAGCCCCAAACCAGCACCAAAGGCACAGGTCATCGCATAGGCCGTAACAAGCTGCTGCTCGCCTTCGGTCAATGACCAAAAGCCTCGCACAGTGTGCCGCAAGTCCTGCAGGTGATAATAAACAGCGCGCATCATGTGCATCTTATGGCAGAAAATGCCCTTTGGGACGACTGTTATGGTCGAAACGGACTGTTTCGAAACGCGGCCCACTGCCACCTTCGGAGGAAATACGTCACGACCCCCTTTTCCTCGCCGTCTGGACGGTTATGTTGCGGTCGGTAAACGATAGACGCAAGGAAGGTTCGACATGCTCGACCAGAACGCAAAGCCCACCGAAGAAATCGACGTCCGCGAAGTTTTCGGTATCGACAGCAATATGAAGATCAAAGGCTTTGCCGAGCGCACGTCTCGTGTGCCCGAGATCGACTCGACCTACAAATTTGACCCAGACACCACTTTGGCTGTTCTGGCAGGTTTCGGCTATAACCGCCGCGTGATGGTTCAAGGCTACCACGGCACGGGTAAATCGACTCACATCGAACAGATCGCGGCGCGCCTGAACTGGCCGACCGTTCGTGTGAACCTCGACAGCCACATTTCCCGTATCGACCTGATCGGTAAAGACGCGATCAAACTGAAAGACGGCAAACAAGTCACTGAATTCCACGAAGGCATCCTTCCGTGGGCGCTGCGCAACCCGACTGCGATCGTGTTCGACGAATACGATGCGGGCCGTGCGGACGTTATGTTCGTGATTCAGCGAGTTCTCGAACATGATGGTAAACTGACCCTCTTGGATCAGAACGAAATCATCACGCCGAACCCGTATTTCCGCCTGTTCGCGACTGCAAACACTGTGGGCCTAGGTGATACCACTGGCCTCTACCACGGCACTCAACAGATCAACCAAGCCCAGATGGACCGTTGGTCGCTCGTAGCGACGCTGAACTACCTCAGTCACGACGCCGAAGCCGCGATCATCCTGTCGAAGGCACCGCACTACAACAACGAAAAGGGTCGCAAGATCATCAGCCAGATGGTGACCGTTGCTGACCTGACCCGCACCGCGTTCATGAACGGCGACCTGTCGACAGTTATGTCGCCGCGGACCGTAATTGCTTGGGCTGCGAACGCAGAGATCTTCCGCGATGTTGGTTATGCGTTCCGCCTGACCTTCCTCAACAAATGTGACGAGTTGGAACGCCAGACCGTGGCAGAGTTCTACCAGCGTTGTTTTGACGAAGAACTGCCGGAATCGGCTGCGTCAATCGCTCTCTGATCTATCTGAAAAAATTGAATAATTTGGCAGGGGCTTGCACGAAAGTGCGGGCCCCTGTGCCTTTTCGCGCTCTAGGTGCATCGGGATAGTTTTCAAACTGCACAGTTGATTGACATAAAAATGTCATAAAAGATCACAGTATGAGCGGTTTGAAAACTTTCCTTGCGGTGTTTTTCATGCTGGTCGGGGCCCTGCCCGCGCCAGCGCTCAACAATGCGGCCAACGAAGACCTTCGGATTTTTGCGATCTGCGCAGGGCGTTTTTCAGCGCAAATGGAACATTCGTGGCTCTTTGGAAAAAGCGACGCGGGAGACTTTGAACAGGACCGCGAAATGATGCTTATGCTCATTGATGCGATCATGCCCGACACGGATCGTATCCGCGTGATGGACTGGCGAATTAATGCGAAACAGGCCCATGCGATGCTTTTGACGCGCGCCGCTTATACCATTGACGGGGCCGATGCGGTCTGGGCCGAAACCCGCGCCGAGGCAGCGATCGCAGAATGCCGCGATTTGCTGTTATTCAACTGATCCCGACCACTGGTCATTGCCCAATCGTCGGTCTAGGTTAGTCGCAATGATGACCCGAAGGCTGCCCGCATGAAACCCTCAGATAACCCCGCCGATCCGTTTAAAAAGGCATTGGCCGAAGCGACCAAGGTTATGGCCGATGACGCCGATCTATCGGTGACCTATTCGGTGGACCCTCCAGGTCTGACCAAGGATTCTGTGCGCCTTCCGCAGGTCAGCCGCCGCATGACCCGCGACGAGGTTTTGCTGGCACGCGGAACGGCGGATGCGTTGGCGCTGCGCCATAAATTCCACGATGCCGCGATCGCGTCCCGCTACGCCCCCCAAGGCCAGTTGGCGAAAGAAATTTACGATGCGATGGAATCCGCTCGGGTCGAGGCCGTCGGCGCCCGCTACATGCCCGGCACCGCTTCGAACATCGACGCAAAGATCGCGACTGAGGCAACTCGCAAGGGCTATGACCAGATCAGCTCGTCCACTGACGCGCCATTGTCTGTGGCCGCTGGTTATCTGATCCGCCACCTCGCCACAGGTCGTTCCCTGCCCAAGGGTGCGGACAACGTGATGGAACTATGGCGTGGGTTCATCGAGGATCAGGCTGGTGGAACGCTTGAAGCACTAGAGGATACACTCAGCGATCAACGCGCCTTTGCGAAATTCGCACGTAAGATCATTGAGGATCTGGGTTACGGCGATCAACTCGGCGACGATCCCGATGTTGAGGACGATCAGAACGACGAAACGGCCGAACAGGACGAGGCTGAGGACAATCCTGAAACCGATGGCGAAGACGATGGTCAAGAGGACGAGGCCGAAGCAAGCCCCGAACAGTCCCAGGACCAGCAGCAGGATCAGCAACAGGCGCAAGTCAGCGCCGACGACATGGCTGATTCCGAATTCGACGAAGAAACCGAGATGCCAGAGGGCGAGGCCCCTCTCGATCCTCCGCCGCCTGCGCCGATCTCGGACGCTGATCCGAACTACAGCGTCTATAAAACCGAATTCGACGAAGAAATCGGTGCTGAGGAACTCGCCGAACCCGCCGAACTGGAACGCCTCCGCGCTTACCTTGACCAGCAGCTAGAGCCGCTGAAGGGCGCTGTGTCGCGCCTTGCGAACAAACTGCAACGCCGCCTTCAGGCCCAGCAGAACCGGTCATGGGAATTCGACAAAGAAGAAGGCATCCTCGACGCAGGCCGCCTTGCCCGTGTGGTTGCAAACCCGACCACACCGCTGTCGTTCAAATGGGAAAAAGACACCGATTTCCGCGATACCGTCGTGACGCTCTTGCTGGATAACTCCGGCTCTATGCGCGGTCGCCCTATCTCGATCGCTGCGATCTGTGCGGACGTTCTCGCACGCACACTGGAACGCTGCGCGGTCAAGGTCGAGGTTCTGGGCTTTACCACCAAAGCGTGGAAAGGCGGCCAGAGTCGCGAAAAATGGCTGGCCGAGGGTCGCCCCTTGCAGCCGGGTCGCCTGAACGACCTACGCCACATCGTCTATAAATCCGCGGACGCCCCGATGCGTCGGACCCGTGCGAACCTTGGTCTGATGATGAAAGAAGGCCTCTTGAAAGAGAACATCGACGGGGAGGCTCTGGAATGGGCGCACCGCCGTATGATGGCTCGCCGTGAGCAGCGCAAAATCCTCATGGTGATTTCCGATGGCGCGCCCGTTGATGACAGCACATTGTCGGTGAACCCCGCCAATTACCTCGAAAAACACCTGCGTGACGTGATCGCCATGATCGAAAAGCGCATGGCAGTCGAGCTGATGGCAATCGGGATCGGCCACGATGTGACACGGTATTACGACCGCGCAGTGACCATCACCGATGCGGATCAGTTGGCAGGTGCGATGACCGAACAATTGGCGAGCCTTTTTGACTCTGATCCTCGGGCACGCGCACGGTTCGCAGGCATCCGCAAGGCGGGCTAACCACCTGTATTAAAATGAAAAGAGGCGGCTATGTTCCAGACCTTTGAGACTGCGTTTTCTGGGGAAGCGGGGCCAGAGCGGCTATCGAAACTACGCATCCAAATGGCGGCCGTAGGGGTGGATGGATTCCTTGTCCCACGCGCAGATGCCCATCAAGGCGAATACGTTGCGGCCTGTGATGAACGTCTGGCGTGGCTGACAGGCTTTACGGGATCGGCGGGCTTTTGTGCTGTCTTAGCGGATCAGGCGGGTCTCTTTGTCGATGGCCGTTATCGCCTGCAAGTGCGCGAACAGGCGGCAGATGTATTCACCCCCGTCGATTGGCCCGAGGTAAAGCTAGGTGACTGGCTGGAAGACCACGCAGAAGGCCGAACCATCGGCTTTGACCCATGGCTGCATACAATCAGCGAAATCAAAAGTCTGCGCGACCAAGCCAATATGGTCGCCTGCCCTAATCTGGTCGATCAGATTTGGGTCGACCGCCCTGCCCCACCTGCCGCACCATTCTTTGTGCAGCCTGATACCCTCGCAGGGGAAAGCCACGACGACAAACGGGCCCGCCTTGCCAAAGGCCTGCGGGACAATGGACAGGCTGCGGCCGTTCTGACCCTGCCCGACTCTATCGCGTGGCTTTTGAATATTCGTGGCGCGGATATCCCACGCAACCCCGTGCCGCAGTGCTTTGCCATTCTCTATGCGGACGGACGCGTTGACCTCTTTGCCCGCGCTGGCAAAACCGATGCAATCATGGATCACCTTGGGGCCGAGGTGACGGTTCACGGCGAAGACGCCTTTGTGCCTACCCTAAGGTCGCTCGATGGCGCAGTTCTGGTTGATCCAACGACCTGCCCGCAGATCATCGGCGAAACTCTCGCCAATCCTGTTGAGGGGCGCGATCCCTGCGTTCTGCCCAAAGCCTGCAAGAACCCGACAGAGATTGCAGGAGCCCGAACAGCGCACCTACGTGATGCGGTTGCCATGTGCCGTTTCCTGCATTGGCTCGACGGAGCGGGATATGTCACTGAGATCGATGTGGTGACCAAACTCGAACACTTCAGAGCAGAGACTGGCGCGCTGCGGGATATCTCTTTTGATACCATTGCGGGCAGCGGTCCGAACGGGGCCATCATCCACTATCGTGTGACCCATGACACCAACCGCCAGCTTCAGGACGGTGATCTGCTCGTCCTCGATTCGGGCGGGCAGTATCAGGACGGCACGACCGACATCACGCGCACCATTGCAATCGGAGCTGTCGGCGCAGAGGAACGCGCCTGCTATACCCGCGTCCTCCAAGGCATGATCGCGATCAGCCGTGCGCGGTTCCCGAACGGGGTCACGGGCGCACATCTCGATTCCCTCGCGCGGTTCCCACTTTGGACAGCAGGCCTCGATTTCGATCACGGGACGGGTCACGGCGTCGGATCATACCTTTGCGTTCACGAAGGGCCGCAACGTCTTAGCCGTGTTTCGGACATTCCTTTGCGACCCGGGATGGTATTGTCGAATGAACCCGGCTACTACCGTGCCAAGGCCTTTGGCATTCGGATTGAGAACCTGATCGTTGTTCAACCCGCGCCGCCAATTGCCGGAGGAGACGCGCACCGTAATCATCTCTCGTTTGAGACGCTGACATGGGTGCCCCTTGATCGTCGGCTAATAGACCTCACCCTGCTGTCCCGCGACGAAGTGTCGTGGATCGACAGTTACCATGCGACCGTGCTGGACAAGGTGGGGGCAAATCTGGATGCTGCGGCCAAACACTGGCTCGAGCAGGCGTGTGCGCCGCTCTGACGCCAAATCGTAACATGCGGCCTGTATCAACAGGCAACTCAAAGACACACAAGGGAGGGGCCACAATGGCCGACCACATCACTATTCGTCCCGCTGGAGGCACCTGGGTTGTTCGCGCTGGCGGCGCTGTTCTGGGCGAAAGCTCTGACGCGCTGGAATTGGTCGAAGGCGATATGGCGCCTGTGATCTATTTCCCGCGTTCGGACATCGCGATGGCGTTCTTGGATGAATCCGACGCGACCTCGCATTGCCCGCGCAAAGGTGACGCCCGTTATTTCACGATCGTCGCAAAAAGCGGCCCGATCAAAGACGCTGTTTGGTCCTATGAAAACCCATCTGAAGCGGTGTCACAGATCAAAGATTACCTTGCCTTCTATACCAGCAAAGTCGCGGTAGAGCAGGTTTAGCCTAGGCATGTTCTTCGGCTGAGACAGCGGCAAGAGCACGGTTAAACGCACGCAAGGCATCTACATGGAACAAGGCGCCCCGCACCTCTGCTGGGGCGTCTTTCTTTTGTCGCACCACAGGAACAAAGGATTCCCCGCTGTTTTCAAACAAGGGCATCGCACGGTCGAGCGTGGCATCATGCGCCACGTAGATACCACGCTGAATGAGCGCCTCGCAGTCTTCAAGCGACGCGCCGCGCGGGTGATCCATCGACCGCATCACCGTAGCGACATCAAAGGTGGACAACAGATAAGCCTGTGGTCCTGCCGCGATCCGCACGCCCCGACGCTCCAACTGAGTGAGGAAGAACGACCCCGCGATAAACCGTGACGATACGGCTGTCGACATGGAGACAGCGACCATGACGGCAAGCCCTGTTTGCCAATCACCTGTCAGTTCAAACACGATCAACGTGGTTGAGATCGGCGCGCCCAAAACCGCCGCCGCAACGGCCCCCATCCCTGCAAGCGCATAGAGCGCTGCCGTGCCTGAATAGTCAGGCAAAAGCCCCGTTGCCACCATACCAAACGCCAACCCTGCGAGCGATCCGACAACCAAAGCAGGCGAAAAGACACCACCCCCCATGCGTCCGCCCATTGTGATGGCGACCGCGATGACTTTGACCGCAGCAAAGACGACGGCTTGCCAGAACAGCAACCGACCAGAGAGCGCGTCTGACGTGATCCCGTATCCAACTCCGATAATATGTGGGAACCAAAGCGCGATCACGCCCAGCACCCCACCTGCGATCGCAGGGCGCAGCGCACGTGGGATGCGCAACTTTGTTTGAACCGCGGTTCCGATGGTATCCGCCCAAAAGATCGACCGCATCAGCACGATGGCAAGAACACCGCTAAGAAGGCCCAAGAGGATAAAGGCCGGCAATTCGACATAGAACCGAAGGGCTGTCGTGGTCGGCAGAAAATACTCTGTCACATCGCCGTGGATCATCCGACTGACCACCGTGCCCGCGACAGAGGCAATCACTATCGGCGCAAAGGCCCGCATCGCGAAATGGCGCAGGACGACTTCGAGCGCAAAGAGCGCCCCCGCAATCGGCGCGTTAAAGCTCGCAGATACGCCCGCAGCCACAGCGCAGCCCAATAGGTCACGCCCCGTCACGCCGTCCGCCTTGATCAACCCGCTCACGTAGGTCGCCAAAACACCCACGAGGTGGACAACAGGCCCCTCACGCCCAGACGAACCACCCGTCGCCAAGGTCACAAAGCTTGCGGCAGCAGAGGCCAGACCTTCGCGTTTTTCAACCCGTCCATCGCGCAGTGCGGCCCCTTCAATAACATCGGCCACCGCCCGCACGCGCCCATCAGGTGTAAACCGATCAAGGATCAGGCCGACAATCAGACCGCCACATACGGGGATCAGCACGATCCAATACCAGTCGAGCATAGCAGCAGACCGATGCAGGCGCGCCACCTGATTGGTTTGGTACACAAAGGACTGAAGGCTCTCGATCCCCAGTCGGAACCCCATCGCGATAAGGCCACCGCCAATCCCGATCATCAGAGCGATGAACCAGAACTGAATCTCGCTCGGCCCTTTGGTTCGAATGGTGCGCAGGGTGTCGGCCATAGCTTTGACGACGGCGCTACTGGCGGATTTCACGTGCTGAGTCGTCTTCGTCGACATCGCTGGCCCACTGGTTCGTTTAATGTCTGTGTAGGCCAGTTCAGTTAATGGACCAAGCATTGTCGCGTCATTTCAGCGATTTAGGCCCGCAAATCCCAAAGTTTCCGCAACGTCATCGTTAAATTAGCGCGTTCGTTCCAGAAAAGGGTTAACAAAGCGTCACAATTCAACTATACGTTAGGCACAGTTTTTATACCTAAGTATATTCCCATTCGGGCGCTAAGATTTTGAACCGAATGTCTGTGAGTGGCTGACGGGTTTTCTATAGAACGGTAGCGGGTCACCTTCGGGTGGCCCGTTTTTATTAGGCGCTGAGCAATGCGCGTGCCGCGGCGCGGGCTTCTTCGGTGATGCGGTCACCAGAGATCATCCGCGCGATTTCATCTACGCGTTCATCCGCACCCAATGGCACCACGGTCGACAAGGTTTGCGTTTCGGTCTGGCGTTTCTCAACCCGCCAATGGTGCCCGCCCAGTGCTGCCACTTGCGGCGAATGGGTGACGACCAATACCTGACCTGCCGCGGCAAGCCCTGCCAATCGGCGACCAACCGCATCGGCGGTCGCGCCGCCCACACCACGGTCAATTTCGTCAAAGATCATCGTGATGCCCGTCGTGCCCGCCGACAAACAGACCTTGAGCGCCAAGAGGAAACGGCTCAATTCACCGCCCGACGCGATTTTGTTGAGCGGGCCGGATGGCGCACCGGGGTTCGTCGCGACAGTAAACGCCACATCATCGCGTCCTTCGGGGCCTTCTTCGCCAACCACAACATCGGTTTTGAAAACCGCACGTTCCATTTTCAACGGTGCCAGTTCCGACGCCATAGCAGCATCGAGTCGGGAAGCCGCTTCAACCCGTGCTTCGGTCAATGCGCTGGCTGCCGCATCATAGGTTTGCTCTGCCGCCTTCACCGCAACCTGTAGCGCCGCGAGGTCACGTTCCCCGCCATCCAACAAGTCCAACTTGGCCCTTAGGCCATCCGCATGTGCAGACAGATCATCTGGTAGAACAGCATATTTGCGCGCCAGACCACGAATTGCGAACAAACGCTCTTCCGTCAATTCGAGATCGGCAGGGTTAAAGTCGAGCGAGTCGAGGCATTCTTCGATCCCGCGCTGTGCTTCACCCAATTCATCCATCGCCCGCGATAAGGCCGATAACGGCGCATCCAGACGCCCCTCAGCCTTGTCCGCCGCATCGCCGAGCCACCTTGCCGCATTCGACATCAACCCCTCAGCGCCCTCATACGACAACGCGTTAAAGGCCTGAGAAATATCATTGCGGATCTTTTCGGCGGCCTGCATCAAACGGCGTTTACCGTCCAAGGTCGCCTCTTCACCGGGTTGCGGGTCGAGTTTGTCCAACTCCCCCACCGCATGGCGCAAAAACTCTTCTTCGGCGCGGGTCTCTGCAATCTTTGCCTCTGCCGCGATCAGCGCCTTGCGCGATTGCGCCAATCCCCGCCACGCCGCACGGGTCGCGTCGATCAGATCGAACACCTGCGCAAAATCGTCCAAGAGCAACCGATGCCCACGTGGGTTCAAAAGACCACGGTCATCATGTTGGCCGTGCAGTTCGATTAGCGTGTCAGAGAGTTGGCGCAGGACCTCACCGCTCACCCGACGATCATTGACCCACGCGGTCTTGCGCCCGTCAGCCGTGTTGATACGACGCAAGATCAGTTCCCCGTCCGCCTCAATCCCAGCTTCTTGCAGAACCGCCTCAGCCGCATGGCCCGACGGAAGGTCGAACACCGCAACAACTTCGCCCTGCTCTGCGCCCTGCCTCACGAGGTCGGCACGACCGCGCCAGCCCAGTACAAAACCAAGGGAGTCCAGTAGGATCGACTTACCCGCGCCTGTTTCACCCGTGAGCACGTTGAGGCCCGGTTGGAACTCTAGCTCCAACCGATCAATGATCAGCATATCTCGGATATCTAAACCGCGCAGCATTGTGTCAGCGTCCAGCAGGGTTTCCCCCGCCTCCCCTTAGAGCCATTCGCCACGGATCATCTGGCGATAGACCGCCGCCAGCCAGCTGTCCCCGATCAAGGACGGCTCCAGCCCGCCTTCGGTCAGCAGCTTATAGCTATCCGCATACCATTCGGTCGATTGGAAGTTATGGCCGAGGATGGCCCCTGCGGTCTGCGCCTCTTCAACAAGACCGAGCGACAGGTAACACTCCACCAAACGGTGCAGGGCTTCTGGTGTGTGGCTGGTGGTCTGGAACGACTCGACCACAACGCGGAAACGGTTCGCAGCGGCCTGATAGTGGCCCCGTTTCAAATAGAAGCGCCCGATTTCCATTTCTTTGGCCGCGAGGTGATCAAAGGCCAAATCGAACTTCAAAATCGCCGACCGCGCATATTCGCTGTCAGGATAGTTTTCGATCACTGCTCGCAGTGCTTGAAGCGCTTGGAACGTCAGACCCTGATCGCGACCAACTTCGTCGATCTGATCATAGTAGGACAAGGCCAACAGATACTGCGCATAGGCCGCATCACCGTCCGCTGGGTAGAAGTTCAAGAACCGCTGTGCCGCAGCACGGCTATTTTCGTAATCTTTGTCACGGTGATAGGCGAAGGCCTGCATAATCAGCGCACGTTTCGCCCATTCAGAATAGGGATAAAGGCGTTCGATCTCACCGAAATAAAACGCTGCGTCGGACTCGCGACCGCGTTCGAGTTCGTATTCACCACGCTGATAAATCTCTTCGGCAGAAAATTGCTCAAGCGCCCCTTCGACCTTTGGGTCAAAGGAATTACAGGCCGTCAACGTGGCGACAGACAAGAACGCGACAGACAGGATGGTTCGTGCTTTCGTGGCCCGACTACGGCTTAACATGAACGCCCCCAATTTTCATTGCTCGATCAGTCGACCGACGGGCTGCGTCGATCGTGTTTCGTCTTGGTCTAGCATAGAAAAATGCAGGGCAAAATGCCTTTTGCCACTTGTCGCAGTCACACTCAGGCGACCCGGCTCAGATCGGCGATATTTACGCCCACACCTGGGAGACGAGCGGCGATGGATGCATCGCAGGTGACCCAACGCCATGCGTCGGGGCGTTCAAACATTGCACGCAACAGTTTGTTGGTCAGGGCGTGGCCCGCACGGTGGCCCGAATACCGACCAAGGATCGGCGCACCCGCCGTATACAAATCACCCAAAGCGTCCAGCATCTTATGACGCACAGCTTCGTCTTTGTGACGCAGGCCACCCGGGCTGAGGATATCGTTACCTTCAACCACAACAGCATTTTCCAGCGTGCCACCCAGCGCAAGCCCTGCCGCGTGCATCGCATCGACGTCACGCATACGGCAGAACGTGCGACTATCGCAGAGCTCGCGCACAAAGGCACCATTGGCCATGTTCAGCGTCTTTTGCTGCTGGCCAATCGCCGCATCGGGGAATTCGATTTCGAAATCCATCTGCAGCGAAGTCGCTGGCGACAGGCGCGCAATTGCATCGCCGTTTTGCACTTCGATCACGTCCAGCACTTCAATCGCGCGGAGCGGCGCACCCAAACGATGCAGGCCTGCTGTGACAATCGCACGCACAAACTGTGCCGCGCTCCCGTCGAGGATCGGAACCTCGGGGCCGTCGATTTCGCACAGAACGTTGTGAACGCCCGTGCCCGACAAGGCCGCCATAAGATGTTCAATGGTCGAAACGCTGGTGCCCGCGTCATTGGTCAGACGGGTGTTCAGCGGCTCTTGGATCACGTGATCCCACAGGGCGGGCATATCGCGATCAGACGCGAGGTCCACACGACGAAACACGATACCATGGCCCGCAGGTGCAGGTCGCAAGACAAGCCGCGCTGGTTTGCCCGAATGCAATCCAACGCCATCAAATGTCAGGTCAGTGTTCAGTGTGGTCTGCACGTAAATGCGCCCTTTTGTTACTGACACTCATTTAAGACGGGTGCTGGGAACCCTCAACTCACTCTTTGCAACGGACTGAAACATATGAAACAGTTTTGTTAAACCATTGTTTAACAAACAAAAAGGCCGCCCAATGGACGGCCTTTTCACTGAATTATGTCAGTTTGTTAGTTCGCTTGACGGCGCAGGAAAGCAGGAATCTCGATCCGTTCTTGCTCTGGATCGGCTGCTTTTGCCTCTTCGCGGACCGCGTGAACCTGCGGCTGAGCGCGGGACGGAGCGGTCTGTGCAGGCTCTGCGTCAGAGTGGCCTGTCATGCGGTTGATCAGGTTGTTGATCCCGAACCCACGACGCGGAGCCTCTGCTTCTGCAGCAGGTGCCGGAGCTGCAGGTGCGGATGGCTTGCGGACTGCTGCTTCGAGACGAGCAAGTGCCTCAGGCGACGGTGTACCCGGTGCAGGTGCGCGCGGAGCAACGAATGCCTCAGCCGGAGCGAACTGGGTTTCCGGACGCGGCTGGTAAGCCGGCGGCGGCAGATCGTCTTCGACTTGCGGTTCGAAACCGTCGAAACCATCGTCTTGTGAGGTATCTGCTTCGAACGCATCATCAAACAGAGTGCGATCGTCAGCAGCGGTCTCTGCAACAGGTGCAGGAGTCGGAGCTGGTTCCGCGGCAGGCATTTCAGCCGATACGGTCTGGGTCAGCGGAGCCGACATGCTACGGCGCGGAAGCGGTGCTTCAACTTGGCCGACCGATGCGTCGATGCCTGTCGCAACCACGGACACGCGCATTGCGCCGTCCATGTTCGGATCGAGGGTCGAACCAACGATGATGTTTGCGTCGGGATCAACTTTCTCGCGGATTTTGTTCGCAGCTTCGTCGAGTTCGAAGAGGGTCAGGTCGTAGCCACCAGTGATGTTGATCAGAACACCACGCGCACCTTCGAGGCTGATTTCGTCGAGAAGCGGGTTCGCAATCGCCTGCTCTGCCGCGTCGATTGCGCGGTTTTCACCAGTTGCTTCGCCAGTGCCCATCATTGCCTTGCCCATTTCGTCCATTACGGAACGAACGTCAGCAAAGTCGAGGTTGATCAGGCCCGGACGAACCATGAGGTCAGTCACGCCTTTAACGCCCTGATACAGAACGTCGTCAGCCATAGCGAAGGCTTCGGTAAAGGTGGTTTTTTCGGTCGCCAGACGGAATAGGTTCTGGTTCGGAATGATGATCAGCGTATCAACAACCTTCTGCAGTGCTTCAACGCCTGCTTCCGCTTGCTTCATGCGTTTACCGCCTTCGAACTGGAACGGCTTGGTCACGACGCCAACAGTCAAAACGCCCAGCTCACGAGCTGCCTGCGCGATGATCGGTGCCGCGCCAGTGCCGGTGCCGCCGCCCATACCAGCGGTGATAAAGCACATGTGTGCGCCAGCCAGATGGTCAACGATCTGCTCGATGCTTTCTTCAGCGGCAGCAGAACCAACCGAGGGACGAGCGCCAGCGCCCAGACCTTCGGTGACTTTCAGACCCATCTGGATCTTGGATGCCGATTTCGACTGCTGCAGAGCTTGCGCGTCGGTGTTCGCAACAACGAACTCCACACCCTCAAGTTCTTTTTCGATCATGTTATTGACCGCATTGCCGCCTGCACCGCCAACGCCAAATACGGTAATCCGGGGCTTGAGCTCTTCTTGCCCGGGCATGGAAAGGTTCAATGCCATACTCTGTCCGCCTGTATGTTTTGGGGCCCGTCCCAAACCGGGCACTCTTCAACTGATTAATCCACAGTCTAGCGTGTCAGAATCGCAACGTCACGGGAAAAACGCAGAAAACCCGCAAAATATTGCGGGTTTAGTGGGCAAAATCGCTTGATTTGGATGAATCGGCGAAATCTTGCGTATTACCAGTTGTCCTTGAACCATTTCACCGCGCGTTTGAGCGAACGGGACGGGTAGCTCTCGGTCGGAACCTCGAAATCCCACCACTCATCTTGCGGGTGCGCCGCGAACAACGTCAGGCCGACAGCCGCCGCAAATGCGGGACCTGTTGCTGCCTGCGGGAGGCCTTGAACACGCAGCGGACGACCGAGGCGCACTTGTTGACCAAGGATACGGCTCGCCAGCCCATCCAGCCCAGGAATTTGGCTCGCGCCACCTGTCAGAACGATCTGCTGGCTTGGCAGATATTCGAACCCAGCCGCATCGAGGCGCGCGCGGGCTTCTTCAAGGATTTCCTCAACACGCGGGCGCATGATGCCGATCAACTCGGCACGGCTAACCGTGCGACGATCACGTTCCCAATCGCCGGTATCGCCACCGATTTCAATTTGCTCGCGGTCGTCCATGCCTGTGGCCACAACGCCGCCGTAGAATGTCTTGATCCGCTCAGCGATGGCATGAGGGACCTGCAGGCCCATAGAGATATCTTGGGTCACGTGATCACCACCCATGCGGACGCTGTCAGCATAGATCATGTGTTTCTTCATAAAGATCGACACGCCTGTCGATCCGCCACCCATATCAATACAGGCCGCACCCAATTCTTGTTCGTCCTCAACCAGCGATGAAATCCCCGACACATAGGCCGACGACGCAATACCAGCGAGTTCGAGGTCACAGCGACGGATACACTGGAACAAGTTCTGCATCGCGACCGCATCGACCGACAGGAGGTGCATATCGGTAGACAGCACATTGCCCGCATGACCGCGCGGATCGGACATGCCCGTGCGGTGATCGAGGTTAAAGTTGATTAGCTGCGCGTGAAGCACTTCGCGCCCCTCGCCCAGATCAGGCATATCGCAGGCCGCCAGAACGCGACCGATATCTTCGCCCGAAACAACCTCACCGCTCACATTCACATCGCCCGCCAAACCATAGGACCGCGGACGTGCACCCGACAGACAGGCGATCACGTGGTCAACACGAACGCCAGCCATCTTTTGCGCAGCCTGAACAGCCGTTCGAATGGCGCGTTCGGTTTCCTGCATCGCGTCAACTTCGCCGAAACGCACACCGCGCGAACGGGTGGTCGCGGCGCCAATCACGCGGAACGACGACTGACCCGCAAGCGAGCCAACACCGTCTTCGCCACGGCTACGTTCTGGCCCATCGAACCGCAGAACGAGGCAAGCCACCTTGGACGTGCCAACGTCGAGAATAGCGATCAATCCCCGTTGGAGAGCGGCCTTACGCATGTTGCGCATCGCACGTTGGGTTTCATAAAGCTGCTTCATTAGTTACCGGCCCCTGAGACGTCTGCATTTATTCGGCGCATTTCAGCAGCGCCGCTTTCCCCCAACCGCAAGGTCGGTCGGTCTTTGTTCCGCATGTCGACCACAGCGACATCGCGTTCGAGTAGATCTTGGGTCTGGCTCATCACGACGACCCGCTCAAAGGATGTAACAGCGTCGGTTTCAGGCAGCAAAATGCGCTGATCCCGATCCAACACCACATCCCAGCGGCGTTCGCCCATACGCACCAAACCGCGCACCCGCGGGGCTACAGGGCCAGCGGCTGCAAATATCGACATTGCCTCGGTCAGGGCATCCTTTGCCCCGTCACCAGCGATCAACGGCAACTCAGCCCGATCACCGCGCGATTGCACATCGGCAATCACACGCCCGCTCGCATCCACGAGGTGCAGCGCATCACCCTGACGCCACATGGCGACAGGGACGCGCGGCGTGACAAGCACCTGCAGAATTCCACCTGGTTTGATCCGCAAAGTCGCGCGCTCCACCACGGCCACCTCTTCGACGCGACGACGCCCCTCTTCGAGGTCGAGGTCAAACGAGGACACAGGGAAGTTGTAGTTCAGCACGCTACGGATCGCAGTCGCGGTCTCAGTATCTACGCCATCAACCGCCATCGCCGAGAGCATGAATTCGGGCCGCTGCTGGAAACTGCGCACCATGTCGTTATAGCCGTCCGAGATCGCCTGACGACGATCCCCGTCCATCACGTAAATCCCGACCAGCGCCGAAACCATCAGGACAGGCAGACCCGTTCGGATCAGACGGCGATAGATTGGCGTGAGCATCCAACGTTCATAGCGGTACTGCCACTTGGACGGTGACGGATCATGGCGCATGCCTTGGGGTTCGCGTTGGCCGATCAGCGGTCGCATGTTGCGTCCTCCACAAGCCATTTACACAGCGACGGGAAATCCACACCCGCATGCGCAGCCTGTTCAGGCGCGAGCGATGTTGGCGTCATCCCCGGTTGGGTATTCGTCTCAAGAAGGATCAGACCGTCTAGCCCGCGCGCCTCATCCCAACGGAAATCCGTGCGCGATAACCCACGACAGCCAAGCGCCTGATGCGCCCGAACAGCATAGTCGAGGCAGGCCTCGTAAATCTCTGCAGGGATATCGGCAGGGATCACATGGCGTGATCCGCCAGTAGTGTATTTCGCAGTGTAGTCGTACCAGCCATCGGTGATGATGTCTGTCACGCCGAGCGCACGATCCCCCATCACTGCCGTGGTCAATTCGCGACCGGGAACAAAGGCTTCGACCATCAGAACGTCAGGCATATCGTCGGACAGGTCGGGTGGCGTGTTCGCGCCCTCGTGGACGATATACACACCGACCGAAGAACCTTCGTTATAAGGTTTCACAACGTACGGCGCGGGCATCACATGGCGCAACGCAACCTCAGCCTTGGTTGCAAGAATGCTTTCCACAACAGGCAAACCAGCCGCACGATAGGCAGCTTTGGTTTTTTCTTTGTCCATTGCGAGGGCCGAGGCCAGAACGCCAGAGTGAGTATAAGGGAGGCGCAGCCATTCGAGCAGACCTTGGACGCAACCGTCCTCACCCCAACGGCCATGCAGAGCATTGAACACAACGTCAGGACGTTCCGCATCGAGGCGTGCCGCCAAATCGGCGCCCGCATCAATCGCGATAGTCTGGAACCCAGCAGCCTGTAGCGCAGCGACGCACTCTTTACCGGACGAGAGGGACACCTCACGTTCAGCCGACGGTCCACCCATCAACACAGCCACTTTTGGGTTTGTCCTGCCCGACATTCCCTCTGCCTCACCTGCGTGCCTTTGCGACACGTCTGTTTTCAAAATGTCCGCCCCGTTTTCGGGTGTCGAACTGCCTGTAATTTAGTCTTGGAAATCAGAGGCCGGCTCTCCGACCCTCATGATTTCCCATTCTAGCGTTATTCCACTGGAATCGTAAACCTTTTTCCGCACGTCCTCGCCCAATCCTTCGAGATCGGCAGCCGTCGCCCCGCCCGCGTTGGTCAAGAAATTGGAATGTTTGACGTTCATGATCGCGCCGCCACGGGTCGCGCCACGCATTCCCGCGTCGTCAATCACCTTCCACGCTTTCAGATCGTGGTTGTCATCCGCCTGCCCTGTTGAGGAATACCCGACAGGATTTCGGAAGGTCGACCCAGCGGTTCTGTCCTTTGTAGGTTGGGTTTCGTCGCGTTTCTGTAACTGTGCGTCCATCTTTGCGGCCAGCGCATCTGGTTCACCCGCTACTCCGTCAAACACCGCGCCAACGATCACAGCACCCTCGGCCAGATCGGACTGACGGTAGCGCAGATTGAGCGCCTCAGCAGGGAGCGTTTCACGACGACCATCCCGATGGATCACATCCACACTGCGCAAATAATCGCTTACGTATTCACCATAGCAGCCCGCATTCATTCGAACCGCCCCACCGATGGACCCTGGGATAGTGCGCAAGAAGGTCAAGTTCACGCCGTTTTCCGCCGCCCGACGTGCCACATGCGCGTCAAGAGCCGCAGCGCCCGCACGAACCTCTGTCCCATCAACTTCAATGCCGTTGAATCCACGCCCCAGACGGATCACGACGCCACGAATACCGCCATCGCGCACGATAAGGTTCGATCCGACACCCATCGCAAAAACAGGCACCGACGGGTCGAGATCTGCCAGAAACTGGGCCAGATCATCTGCATCGGCAGGTTGAAACAGCACATCTGCGGGACCGCCCACGCGCATCCATGTCAGCTCTGCCAACGAACGGTTTTCGGTCAATGTGCCGCGCACAGGGGGGAGATCAAAATCAAGCGTCATACGCGCGGTTTACCTATTCAACACACGACTGCCAAGCCGCAGGACCCAGCGTCCCGCATAGTACAATGGCCACCGAAGCACCGATCCAGACGCGGCCAGCGCGACCAAACCAATCAGCACCCCATTTTCGAAAAAGACCCAAACCACAATGGGGGCACCAGTCGCGATCAGGAAATAGGCCCGCGACCAGTGGTTATCTTTGCTCGGTATCAGCGCAGCGATATTGGCCGCAAAGAGCCAAATGCAGATCGCTATGACCGATACCGTGAGGGTCACGCCTTCATCCGCTCGGGCAGGTTATTCGCCCAAGTGCTGATCGTCCCCGCCCCGAGGCAGACAACCATATCACCGGGACGCGCCTGTTCGCGAACCAAACGCTCCAGATCTTCTTCGGAAATCAGGGCACGCGCATGACGGTGGCCGTGGCGGATCAAACCGGCAACAAGGTCATCACGGCTCGCGCCTTCGATCGGCTGTTCACCTGCTGCGTAGACCTCAGCGATGGCAACGACATCGGCTTCGTTAAAACAAGAGCAGAAATCTTCGAACAGCGACGACAGACGGCTGTAGCGGTGCGGCTGGTGCACGGCAATCACGCGGCCATCACAAGCTTGACGTGCGGCCTTGAGCACGGCGGCGATTTCGACAGGATGGTGGCCGTAGTCGTCAATGATGGTCACGCCACCGAGGACTTCACCCACCTTGGTAAAGCGGCGGTTCACGCCACCGAACTTTGCCAGAGCCTCGCGGATTTCGTCTTTTTTCATGCCGAGGTGACGTGCCACGGCGACCGCAGACAGCGCGTTCGATACGTTGTGATCCCCCGGCATAGGCAAGGTGCAGCCTTCGATCACATCGTCTTCGACCTGAAGCGCCACGTCAAAATGTGCAACGCCCGCTTTGTAGTGCAGGTTGATTGCACGCACATCGGCCTGAGTGTTGAACCCATACGTGATCACGCGGCGGTCGGTGATTTTACCAACGAGCGACTGAACCTCAGGGTGATCGGTGCAGCACACAGCCACGCCATAAAACGGGATGTTCGAGACGAAATCGTAAAACCCTTTGCGTAGGTTTTCGATGCTGCCCCAGTGCTCCATATGCTCTGGGTCAATGTTGGTCACAATCGCGATGGTCGCAGGCAGGCGGTTAAAGGTGCCGTCGGATTCATCCGCCTCGACTACCATCCATTCACCTTCGCCCACACGTGCATTCGACCCGTAGGCGTGAATGATCCCACCGTTCACAACGGTCGGGTCAAAGTTCCCGTGGTCGAGGAGCGCCGATACCATCGTGGTCGTCGTCGTTTTACCGTGCGTGCCCGCAACGGCGACGTTCGATTTCAGGCGCATCAGTTCAGCCAGCATTTCCGCGCGGCGCACAATCGGCAGGCCACGACGGCGGGCTTCGTCCAGTTCGGGGTTACCCGGTTTGATCGCCGACGAAATAACAACGACCTGCGCGTCGTTTAGGTTTTCTGCGACCTGACCTTCAAAAATGGTCACGCCCATCCCCGCCAGACGATCTGTGATCTTTGACGTTTTCGCATCAGACCCCTGCACCGTATAGCCAAAGTTCACCAAAACTTCGGCGATGCCAGACATCCCGATGCCGCCAATCCCGACAAAATGGATCGCACCGACATCGATGGGCAGTTTGGTTGCAGAGTTCATATCGTTCGTCTTTCTTATTATTGAACCGCCAGTTCTTCGACCAGCGTCACCAAGCGCTCTGTCGCATCCGGCAAGCCGCATGACAAGGCCGCCGCAGCCATTTGCGCGGCACCTTGCGCATTCGACAAAATGAGTTCGATCTGAGCCGAAAGGCTCTCTGCCGAGACCTGAGATTCAGGCATCAGGATCGCCGCACCAGCATCAGATAGACCCCGCGCATTAGCGGTCTGGTGATCAGCGGTCGCCGCCGCAAAGGGGATCAGGATCGCAGGGCGCCCGATGACGGAAATATCCGCAACAGAGGATGCACCAGAGCGGCTGATGACCAGCTGCGCTTCGGCCATGCGTTCGGGGATATCGGTAAAGAACGGCTGCACATCGGCCTTGATCCCAGATTGGGCATAGGCCGACTGGACGCGTTCCATATCTTCGGGACGCGCCTGATGGGACACGCGCACGAAACGTCGGATGGCATCTGGTAGCGCTGCAATGGCTGCAGGAACCGCGTCGGACAGGATGCGTGCACCCTGACTGCCCCCAATTACGAGAATGGACATCGGGTATTCACCCGGTTCGATATACCCCGCCCCTGCCCGCGCAAGGACCGCACCGCGTACTGGGTTTCCTGTGTGTTCACCATCCACGCCCTCAGGCAAAGTGGTCGGCCACGTCCCGCAAGCGATCTTTGTCACGCGTTTTGCAAATATCGTGTTCACACGCCCCAGCACACCGTTTTGTTCATGGATCATGCGTGGACGGCGCAAGATCATCGCAGCAGTCATCGCAGGGATCGACGGATAGCCGCCAAAACCAACGACCATCGCAGGTTTGTCCCGCAACATACGCAATAGGGCCGACAGAACACCGCCCGCGATTTTGAACGGCACCAGCGCTTTGGCTGCGGCACCGCCACGCGCAAAGGTAGCACTTCCCAGTTCGATCACCTCGACCGCATCAGGGAAACCACCCGCATAACGCGCGCCCCGTGCGTCGGTCGTCAGTTGAACACGCCAGCCCTTGGCCAGCATCGCTTCGGCGAGGGCTTGGGCTGGGAACATATGCCCCCCAGTCCCCCCCGCTGCGATTACGAGTAAAGGTTTAGCCATTATCGCCCCCGACGGCTAAAGATATCACCAATTTGGCCCTGCGGTCGCGACCGCGTAAAGGCCAGAAGCATCCCCATCACAATGCCCGACGCAATCACCGACGACCCGCCATAGGACACGAACGGAAGCGTCATCCCCTTGGCTGGAAGCAGACGCACCGCAACACCCATGTTAATCATCGCCTGAACCGAGAACATGCAGGCCAGACCTGTGCCCGCCAGACGAATGAACGGATCGCGTTCTTTGGACAGACGGTGCAGCGAACGGATCACCACAGCCGCATAAAGCGCGACCACCAGCAGAACCAGAACCAGACCGTATTCTTCGGCGGCAACCGCAATGATAAAGTCGGTATGCGCGTCAGGCAGGCTCATTTTCACCTGACCTTCGCCGACACCCACGCCGAACAGACCACCTTCGCGGATCGCGTTGGTCGCATAACCCAGCTGCGTGCGCGGATCGACCTCGGGGTTCAGGAACCCGTCGATACGACGCGCAAAGTGTTCGGAGTTCATATAAGCAAAGGACCCCGCAAGGGTCGTCATCCCCGCCACGCCCACCAGCAACAGCATCGGTGCGCCAGCGACGAAATAGATCACGCACCAGCCAAAGAGCACCAACGACGCCTGACCAAAGTCGGGCTGCAGCGCAAGGATCAAAACGATCGCTGCGGTAAGGATAAAGGAATAGAGCTTACCCGGAGGGCCGCCGATTTCTTGGCTCGCGGACATCAGCCAAGCCGCAACCACAATGAACCCAGGCTTGAGGAACTCGGACGGCTGCACTGACAGCCCGCCCAGCGACAACCAGCGCACCGCGCCCTTGCCAAAATCGGTTCCGATAAACGGCAGTGCCAGCACCGCAACAAAGGCAGCGATAAAGCCCAAGGTCGCCAAACGGCGCACCAGTTTCGGCGTCATCATCGAAGTGACAAACATCACGATCATTGCAAGGCCACCGAATTGGGCCTGCTTGATCACGTAGTAAAATGGTTCTTTATCGTTGCGTTCAGCAAGCGGTGGAGAGGCCGCAAGCCCCAGCAATAGCCCGATAGCAAACAATGCCAGAACGCAGGACAGCGTCCATTTATCAATCGTACGCCACCACCGTGGGAGGATGGGATCGCCGGTTTGCACCGGAATCGATCCATAGACCATCTCTGTCATGGAACTCTTACCGCTAACTGCCTCAATATCGTCCGTTTGCCGGATCTGATGTTGATAGTAATCAGAGCCCTCTAAAAAGGCCAGCAAAATAAGCTGAATCGGCGGATTCCTTCTGACCACTTGCGCGATCAGTCAAAAGCCGTCAGGGAAGGCACATGAAGGTTCGTACGCTCATCCTTGGTGCCGGTGCCGCCGGCCTGTTCTGCGCTGCCCATGCGGGTCGCGATGTGTTGGTTGTCGACCACGCGAAACGTGCGGGCGAAAAGATCCGCATTTCAGGCGGTGGGCGCTGCAATTTCACGAATATGGACGTGTCGGCTAAGAACTTCCTCAGCCAGAACCCTCACTTCTGCAAATCCGCGCTCGCCCGCTACACCCCATGGGATTTCATCGGGCTGGTGAGTGCCCATGGCATAGGCTGGCACGAAAAGACGCTCGGCCAATTGTTCTGCGATAACTCCGCCAAAGACATCGTGAATATGTTGGTAACCGAGGCGGAAAAGGCAGGCGCGAAGCTCTGGCTTGAAACCGAAATCATCGAAGTACGCCATACCGACCGTTTTACCGTGTCCCTGCGCCGCAATGGCAAAGACATCACCGTCGAAGCCGATCATCTGGTCGTTGCCACGGGCGGCAAATCAATCCCGAAAATGGGCGCCACGGGCTTCGCCTATCAAATCGCAGAGCAGTTCGGTCTCGCGGTCACAGAAACGCGTCCCGCCCTCGTGCCGTTTACCTTTTCCGACAGCCGCTTTGCTGAAGTGTCAGGCATCGCCCTCCCTGTTTTGGCCCGCGCCACCACTGGCCCAGCCTTTGCCGAAGCGCTCTTGTGTACCCACCGTGGCCTCTCTGGCCCTGCGATGCTTCAAGTCTCAAGTTATTGGACCAGCGGCGAAGCGGTCGACATCGATCTAATCCCAACGATTGATCTGACCGAAACACTTCGCAAGGCGCGCAGCAGCGATCCCCGCAAATCAATCACAACCATCCTCGCCCGCGTTCTCCCGTCGCGCCTAGTCGATCACCTAACCGCCGAATTCGACCTCTCAGGCAATTGCGCGGAATGGTCGGACGGACGGATTGAAAACCTCCGCCTCGCTCTTTCTCATTGGCAGGTCAAACCCACTGGCACCGAAGGTTACCGCACCGCCGAAGTCACACTAGGCGGCGTCGACACAGACGGCCTATCCTCAACAACGATGGAAGCAAAACAGGTCGACGGCCTCTACTTCATCGGGGAATCCGTGGATGTCACAGGTTGGCTCGGCGGATATAACTTCCAATGGGCGTGGGCCTCTGCCCATGCCGCAGGCACAGCAATCGCGAACCGCGCCTGACCTGCCTTTAACCGATAATCGCCCGCACTTGCGCCGCGAAATCATCGCCGCGCTTTTCGAAGTTGTCGTATTGATCGAAACTCGCGCAGGCAGGCGCTAGCAGGACCGTATCGCCCGCCTCTGCTTCGGCGCTCGCACGAGCAACCGCTGCCTCCATCGTGGTGCAGACCTCAGCCTCCACCCCACCAAGCTGCATCGCGAATTGTGCGGCTTCACGGCCAATCACATAGGCCTTCGCCACAGCGCTTAGATGCGGCAACAAACCGTCCAAGCCGCCCTCTTTCTGCAGACCGCCACAAATCCAGCGGATACGCGGAAACGCCTGCAGCGCCTTTGCCGCGCTATCGACGTTCGTAGCCTTACTGTCATTCACATAGCGCACGCCGTCTTTTTCGCCGATCAACTGGCTGCGGTGCGGCAGACCGGGGTAGGTCTTCATCGCTTCTTCAATCGTCTTGGGGCCGATACCCAAGGTGCGACAGGCCGCATAGGCGGCGCACGCGTTCTGGTGATTATGGCCCCCCGGAAGGCCAAGGATGCCGCGCATATCAATCGACGCCACCTGACGCCCCTTGCGCCATTCAGCGAGGAACCCTTTTCGCGCAAAGACCGTCCAGCCTTCGCCGTCCAATTTCCGAGCCGAGGAAATACGGATCACACGATCATCCGCCTGCCCTTCGGACAGCTGGTTGGCGAGGTAACGCCCCTCAACCTCGTCCACGCCAATCACGCAGCGATCGGGACCACCTTCGGCGAACAGACGGCGCTTGGCCGCGAAATAGCCACCCAATCCCGCGTGCCGATCCAAATGGTCAGGCGACAGGTTGGTGAAGACACCCACATCGGGCGTCATCGCACGGGCAAGATCGGTTTGGTAAGACGACAGTTCCAGCACCACAACCTCACCATCGCGGGCGGGATCGATGTCCAAAACGCCACGACCGATGTTGCCCGCCAATTGGGTCGGGCGGCCTGCTTCGGTGAGGATGTGGTGGATCAAGGCCGATGTTGTCGATTTCCCGTTCGACCCCGTAACAGCGATCACCTTGGGCTGTTGATCGAAATCGTCCCATGTGTAGGTCGCAAAGGATCGAAAAAATAAGCCGATGTCGTTATCGACCGCAACACCTGCGTCCCAAGCCGCAGCAATCACAGGGTTCGGCGCAGGATAGAGGTGCGGAATACCAGGGGAAACGACCAAACAGGATACGCCATCAAAGGCCCCCTGCCGCGTCATGTCGCGCAATTCGATCCCTTCGGCCTCTGCTGCTTCACGTGCGGCAGGGTTGTCGTCCCATGCCACCGCACGTGCTCCGCCCGCATTGAGCGCAGCCGCCGTGGCCCGCCCCGACCGACCAAGGCCAAGGACAGCAACGGTCTGATCTTCGAAACCGAGAACGGGGATCATGAGAACCTCAGTATGATATTGGAATTAGCGGACTTTGAGCGTCGCCAGACCGATCATCGCAAGGATGAGCGAGATAATCCAGAAGCGGATCACGATCTGCGGCTCTGACCAGCCCTTCTTTTCGTAGTGGTGGTGGATCGGCGCCATCAGGAACACACGTTTGCCCGTGCGTTTGAAATACGCGACCTGAATGATCACCGACAGGGTCTCCATCACAAAGAGGCCGCCGACGATCGACAGAACGATCTCGTGCTTTGTCGCAACTGCAATCGCGCCCAAGGCACCACCCAGCGCGAGGGAACCCGTGTCGCCCATGAACACAGCCGCGGGCGGTGCGTTATACCACAGGAACCCAAGACCGCCGCCAATTAGGGCCGCGCAGAAAATGGTGATCTCGCCTGCTTCTGGGACATAATGCACTTCAAGGTATTCGGTAAAGTCGACGCGACCGACAGCATACGCGATAATCCCAAAGGTCGCCGCCGCGATCATCACAGGCATAACAGCCAGACCATCCAAGCCATCGGTAAAGTTCACAGCATTCGCCGCACCCACGATGACGAGCATCGCGAAGGGCACAAAGAGGAAGCCCAGATCGACCAGAAGGTTCTTAAAGATCGGGAACGCCAGTTCGTTGGATAACGCCTCGGGGTGGAAGTAGGACGCCCAAAACCCCGCCAGTGCCGCGACGCCAAACCCGAGAACAAGACGCACCTTGCCCGACACGCCATCGGTGCTTTGCTTACTAACCTTTGCGTAGTCGTCAGCGAAACCAATCATCGCATAAGACAGGGTGACGAACAGCACCATCAGCACAAACGGGTTATCCATCCGCGCCCAAAGGATTGTCGAAAACGCCAAAGCCCCAACGATCAACAGCCCGCCCATTGTCGGCGTGCCAGCTTTGACAAAGTGACCCTCTGGACCGTCAGAGCGGATCGGCTGCCCCTTGCCCTGCTTGCGACGCAAAACGTTGATCAGCGGTTTCCCGAACATGAAACCGAAAATGAGCGCGGTGAGGAATGCACCGCCCGCGCGGAAAGAGATGTAGCGGAAAAGGTTAAAAAAATCGCCGCCATCAGACAGGTATGTTAACAAATACAGCATAAAAATCAGGCCTCTTGTTCGGACTTGGCTCTGCGTTGCCCCAATTTACGGAGCGCGTCAACGACTAGGCTGACTTTGCTGCCTTTGGACCCTTTAACCAAAACAACGTCACCGCTGTCTACCAAACGGTTAATATCAGGGATGAGATCTTGTGCGGTTTCTTCCCAGTGGCCGCGTTTCCCTTCGGGGAGCGCTTCCCACATATGACGCATACGATTGCCGACGCAGTGGACCACCTGAATATCTGCAATCGACTGATCGTTCACCATCCCAGCGTGCAATGCGATCTCATCGGGACCAAGCTCCAGCATATCCCCGAGGATCGCAACGCGGCGACCTTTGGCATAGCGGCCAAAGCCGTTGCGCGGCTTGCGCGCGGCCAGAACTTCGAGGCTCGCAGAGAGCGACGTGGGGTTCGCGTTGAACGCATCGTCGATCAGATCAAAGTAGTGACCATCGCGCGCGGGATCGGTGACGATCTGTTCAGAGAGGCCACGCCCAGCAGGAGGCGACCATTGCCCGAGGTCGAGCATCGCTTTGGTCCGATCCGCGCCAAGCGCCTGCACCACTGCCACCACGCCCAAGGCGTTCATGGCAAAGTGACGGCCCTCGGTCGCAACCTTAAGCAACACAGGCGTACGCCATGCACGGGCCTGCGCCACCGTCGCACCTTCGCAAATCCGAAGGTCGAGCATACGGTGATGGCATCCTTTGGACTGACCAAAGGTGATGACCTTCGCGCCTTTGGCACGGGCGGCATCGATCAAGATTTGCGAATTCGACAGGTCACCGTTCAGAACGGCGGTGCCTTTGGGCTCTAACCCCTCGCAAATCGCGGACTTTTCGCGGGCGATCCCGTCGATATTTTCAAACGCCTCAAGGTGCGCGGCGGCAACGGTCGTGATCATGACCACATGTGGACGCGCCATTTTAGCGAGCGGTGCGATCTCTCCGGGGTGGTTCATCCCGATTTCGATCACCGCGTATTTCGTGTCCGCAGGCATCCGCGCCAAGGTCAGCGGAACGCCCCAGTGATTGTTGTAAGACGCCTCTGCCGCGTGAGTTTTGCCTTGGGTGCCCAAGACATCGCGTAGCATTTCCTTGGTCGAGGTTTTGCCGACCGACCCCGTCACAGCAACGACGCGGGCCTTTGTCCGCGCACGTGCTGCGCGCCCCAAATCTTCTAACGCCGTCAGAACATCGTCGACGATCAGCAGCGGCGCATCTTCTGCAACACCTTCGGGACGGTGCGTGACCAATGCCGCCCCTGCCCCGGACGCCAAAGCCTGCGCTACGAAATCATGCCCATCCCGCGCCGCTTTGAGCGCGACAAAGAGGTCACCCTCTTGCAGGGTTCGGGTATCAATCGACACGCCAGTGACCGACCAGTCACAGGTCGCCGTGCCACCCGTTGCGGCCACAGCATCACGCGAAGTCCAAAGCGGCGTTGTCATCAGATTTTCCCATCCAGCGCGAGGACGGCTTGGGACGCGACCTCTACATCATCGAAATGCAGCACATCGGTGCCAACGATCTGGCCCGTCTCGTGGCCCTTACCTGCGACAAGAAGCGCATCACCCGGTTGGAGCATGTCTGCGGCCCGCAGGATCGCCTCGGCACGATCACCGACCTCGTAGACATCTTTGGTCCGAACACGGTGCGCGCCTTCAATCACGGCGGCGCGGATCAGGGCGGGGTCCTCGGACCGAGGGTTATCGTCGGTCACAATCACGACATCGGCATTCTCAGCCGCAGCGGCGCCCATCAGCGGGCGTTTCGTGGTGTCACGATCACCACCAGCGCCAACAATCGCAATAATGCGCCCCATCACATGCGGGCGAATGGCTTGCAGCGCGGTTTCGATAGCATCAGGCGTGTGCGCGTAATCAACATAGACCGCCGCGCCGTTGTCGCGTGTGGCGGCCAATTGCATTCGACCCCGCACTGTCGTCAGATGCGGTAGGGTATCAAAAACGTCTTTCGGATCTGCCCCTGCGCTGATCACGAGACCCGCCGCAAGGAGCACGTTTTCCGCCTGAAATCCGCCAATGAGGTTCAGACGGGTCAGGTGAATTTCACCCTGCCAGTCAAACCGCAAATCCTGCCCCGTCGCATCAAACCGCTGCGACAAGAGCCGCAACCGTGCCAGATCAGAACGGCCAACGCCGAGAACCTCATGGCCACGTTGTTCGGCAATGCGAAGCACGTCGATCCCCTTGGGATCATCGAGGTTGATCACCGCCGTGCCTTCGGGCGGTAGCACACGATCAAAAAGGCCCATCTTCGCGTCGAAATAAGCCTCAAACGTTTTGTGATAGTCGAGGTGGTCTTGGGTAAAGTTCGTAAACCCAGCCGCCGCCAACATCACACCATCCAAACGCCGCTGATCGAGCCCGTGCGAGGATGCCTCCATCGCGACATGGGTCACGCCTTCGGTCGCGGCAGAGGCCAGAACCCGCTGCAATGTGATCGGATCGGGGGTCGTGTGGCGGAGCGGATAAGTCCATGCCCCTTCAACGCCTGTGGTGCCGAGGTTCACAGCCTCAAGGCCCAGTTCCGTCCAAATCTGACGGCAAAATGTAGAGACAGAGGTTTTCCCATTGGTCCCCGTCACTGCAACGGCGACCTCTGGCTGTGCACCAAAGAAGAGTGCAGCCGTTTGTGCCAAGGTCTGACGCGGGTCTTCGGAAATAATCAAACACGCACTGCTATCGGCTAGAACGTCAGCGGCCAGTTCAGCTCCAGCGCGGTCGGTCAGGATCGCAGCCGCACCATTCTCCAGCGCCGTGCCGATATATGCAGCGCCGTGCACGTTGCTTCCTGGCATTGCACCAAAGAGGGCACCTGGCATAACGTCGCGACTATCGATGGTGATCGCGTTGACCCGCGCATCGCAGGCCCCCTGTGCCGTCAGTCCTAGGTCTGACAATGTGACCGTCTTTTGCGCAGCGCCTGCCATATGAAATGCCCCTTTTATTCTGTAGCGAGCGATACACCCGTCATAAGGGGAGTTTCAATATTCGGTCGCAACCCGAGCAAGGGTGCAACACGGCGGATCATCTCTGCTGCGACAGGCACAGCCGTCCAACCTGCGGTGCGGCGCGGCTCTGATCCTGTGGTGTCATTCGGTTCATCCAAGGTGACAACGAGGACGTATTTCGGGTCGGACGCGGGGAAGACCGACGCGAAGGTCGCGATGACCTTGTCGTCGTAGTAGCCACCTGTCGGACGCACTTTGTCGGCAGTCCCTGTTTTACCAGCGACCTCATAGCCTGCAACCTCACCAAAGGATGCAGTGCCGCGGGTTACAACTTGCCGCAACATATCCACCGACTGACGTGCCGTTGTTTCGCTGATCACCCGTTCGCCGACCGTGTTGGACGCATCATGAATCAACGTCGGCGTCACCAAACGACCACCGTTCGCAAGCGTCGCATAAGCCGACGCAAGGTGAAGCGGCGATGCTGCCACACCGTGCCCATACGAAATTGTCATCGTGTTGATTGGCGTCCAATCGCGGGGATACTGCGGACGACCAGCACGGGCTTCGCTCAGCTCAACGGGCGATACATCGAGGATGCCCAACGTCCGCAGGAATTCTTGCTGGCGTTCGCCACCGATCATTTCCGCGATATGCGCAGTGCCGATGTTCGACGATTTCGCGATCACATCCGTAACGCTGTTCTCGCGGCCATAGCTGTGGAAGTCGTTGATCGCAAAGCCACCGATGCGGATCGCAGGCTGGGTTTGGATCATGGTGTCAGGATTGACCAAGCCAAGTTCCAGCGCCTGAGCTACAGCCAAAATCTTGAACGTAGAGCCCAATTCGTAAACGCCCTGCACCGCGCGGTTGAACAGCGGGCTATCGGACTGATCGCCTTGGGTCAAAACGGTCGGACGATTGTTCGGGTCAAAGTCGGGCAGCGACGCCATCGAGATAATTTCGCCCGTGTGCACGTCCATAAGTACTGCAGCAGCACCTTTGGCGTTCATAAGCATCATACCGCCCGCAAGAACGCGTTCGGTTGCAGCCTGAATGGTCAGGTCGATCGATAACTGAAGCGGCGCACCACCATTAGCGGGATCACGAAGGTAATCGTCAAACTGACGCTCAACCCCCGCAATACCTACGATTTCAGCAGAATCAACGCCTTCACGGCCAAAGTTCGATCCACCAAGGATGTGGCTTGCAACTGGACCGTTAGGATAAAGGCGCATTTCGCGTGGCCCGAACAGCAGCCCTGGTTCACCGATGTCAAAGACTTCTTGCATCTGCTCGGGGCTGATCTGACGACGGATCCAGACAAAACTACGATTGCCCGTGAAATCCTTGAGGAGGCGCTCTTCGTCCAGCTCTGGGAAAATCCGCGCGAGTTCAGAAGCAGCCACCTCTGGATCGATCATGTCGCGCGGATGCGCGTAAACAGCGTAGGTGTCAAAGTTCGTTGCCAGAACGCGACCTTCGCGGTCGACGATATCCGAGCGCATCGACAGGATCGGATCACCGCCCCGCGATACTTGAGGTTCTTCGGGTAAGGTCGTTGCAATCACACCCATTTTTAGAATGATCGCTGTGAACGCAAAAAAGAAACAACCGCCCAAAATGTAAAGACGGCTTTCGGCCCGCACGCGGTCCGTGTCACGCATGGCTTCGTGACGAATGCGCTTATTTTCGGCCTCAATCGCGTCAGGGTTTTCCCCTGCTTGACGGGCGTTCAGGATACGGGCCAGCGGACGCAGCGGGGTGCGGATCATAGGGAGCCCTCCGCATCACCATCGCTCGACACTTCTACGATACGGCCCGACACGGGCAAAAGCGGAAGCGAAGGATAGATCACTTGATCCACACGGCCAAAGCCATCGGGCATCAGCGGCAAAAGCCCCAGACGGTCAAAGTTCAGATCAACGAGGTCGCGAAGACGGTCAGGACGGTTCAGATAGGCCCACTCTGCCCGCAACATCCGCAGGCTGGAATTTGCCGCCGCAATTTCGCGGCTCAACTGCCTGACATGTTTAATGGAATCTTGAGTGCGGTAGTTTTCCTGATAGGCCCAAAACGCCAATGCAATGACCCCAAGCGCGGACAAAACATACAACAGGCTACGCATTACCGCTCCCCTTTACGCAGAGGCATACCAAGCGCCTTGCGATCCATTTCTCCCGATGGCGCATCAGTTCGGCGCGCAACGCGCAGCTTTGCGGAACGTGACCTCGGGTTTTCCGTCAATTCTTGCTGATCCGGACCAATGGCCTTTTTCTCGACCATTTCGAACGCAGGTTTGTCTTGCGCCAATTCAGGCGCGTAACGGTTCGCATTTGCTGTCCTGCCCGACCGCGACTGGAAGAACCGTTTCGTCATCCGATCTTCGACCGAATGGAACGTCACAACAGCCAATAGACCACCCGGTTTCAATGCCCGCTCAGCAGCCATAAGGCCCTCGGCCAACTGACCGTATTCATCATTTACCGCGATGCGCAGCGCCTGGAACGTGCGGGTCGCGGGATGGCTCTGCCCAGGCTTTGGACGCGGCAAGCAGCTTTCAACGATTTTCGCGAGTTGCAGCGTGGTCGTCAGCGGGCGCGCCTTAACGATAGCCTTTGCGATGCGGCGGCTCGCGCGTTCTTCACCGTAAAGGTAGATAATATCGGCAAGCTCTTCTTCGTCCAGTTCGTTACAAAGGTCCGCTGCAGAGGTGCCCGACTGGCTCATCCGCATATCGAGGGGGCCTTCTTTCATGAACGAAAAGCCGCGCTCCGCGAGGTCCAACTGCATCGACGACACGCCTAGATCGAGCACAACCCCATCAAGGTTCTGCGCATATTGATCCATGTCCGAGAAGGTGCCTTGCACGAATTCAATCCGGTCGCCGAAATCCCCGATCCACGGCTTTGCCATCTCAAACGCCAGCGGATCTCTGTCCACTCCGATAACCTTATCAGCACCCGCCTCCAACAGCGCACGGGTATAGCCGCCCGCGCCAAACGTGCCATCAAGCCAGATACCAGAAACAGGCGAGACCGCCCGAATGAGCGGCCTGATAAGAACGGGAATATGAGGATCGGTTGGGGACGACATCAGCTGCCCCCCAACAATGACAACGGGTCAAAGTCATCATCCATGCCGTCAAGCCAATCATCAATGTCTGCGTTGACTGTGGACTGGAAGATATCGTTGCTCCACATCTCGAAGGTTCCAACGAGACCACGGAAATACACATCACCCTCTTCGATCGACAGCTTATCGCGGATCGACTTTGGCAGGATCACGCGACCATCTTTATCGACATCGAGCGTGATCGACTGCGTCACATAGAGGTGGGCAAGACGTTTTTGATCGGCAGAGCGTTCGCGCGGCATCGCATAGATATCATCAATGACGCGCTGATATTCATTGATCGTATAGGCTTGCACGCAGTTCTTCAGGTGCTGACCGTAGACGATTTTCAAACGGGGATTGCCGCGGGCTTCGGCTTCGGGATCACCAGAGAGCAGGACGCGACGAAAATCGGCAGGGATCGACATGCGTCCCTTTTTATCCACCCGCTGGGTGTATTCGCCTTCAAACGCCTGAACCACTTGTGCGGTCCCTCTTACCTGCCCCCGATTTCACCGACCCCGAAAAGGGAACGGCGGATCGAACTGCTGCCACTGTTCGATCCGCCGCCACCGTCCCTTTCGGGAAGTCCAGCAACGCGCGCCACCTGGGGGGATGTCTGCTCGCTCGCGCGCCGGATCTATCATTCGGAAGAAGCGTGTGCCTGTATGAAACCTGCTATTTTCGCCTCTGGGCTCTTTTTAAGTTCGGCCCTTGGTATTTGTTATCACTCTGCTTCCGATGAGTTGAATATGCCGATTGGGACGGAGTCTGGCAACAACTTTCTGGAATCTCATGGAACTTAATGGGGATAGCTGGGCAATACCAATGATAACCAAGGAGTCACACGACCGTGAGATGACGCAGTTTGTGGCACAAGTGATAAACAAAAGCACAACATATAGATTTCAAAAACCTTGCTCCACAAGTTCCATGGGATTCACAAAAAATTCCATCGTCTCCCATTCATGATCATCTGGGGCGAAAATGTTCCACATACGTTCCTGAAATTCACTGAAAATCACGCCGCAGTGATTCGGATTGAGTGCAACCGCAAGCCAGATTCAAATTGGGAACCAAGATCAGTTCCATAGGATTCCATATCTGCAACACAAAGGGCCGTCCGGTGAACAACCGAACGGCCCTGAGAACCAAAAAGTTCGAAAAATGAAATTACACCAGACCGCCCTCGATCAACTTCGAGGCGAGACTTGCATAGGCATCGGCCATTGCGCCCCCACCAGCGGCAACAGGTGTCCCCGCATCACCCGCCAGTCGGGTATCAAGGTCGATTGGAAGCGATCCCAAGAAAGGAACCGATAGTTCTTGGGACGCCGCAGCCACCCCACCATGCCCAAAGATATGCGCTTCATGTCCGCAATTCGGGCAATGGAAGGTCGACATGTTTTCAATCAGACCCAAGATCGGCGTCTTGAGGGTATTGAACATATCAATCGCCTTACGCGCATCAATCAGCGCCACGTCCTGCGGGGTCGATACAACAATAGCGCCCGTCATGTGGGTCTTTTGGCAAAGCGACAGTTGAATATCGCCCGTCCCCGGCGGCAGGTCGATCAGCAAGACATCCAGCTCGCCCCAGTTCACCTGACCAAGCATCTGCTGCAACGCACCCATCAGCATCGGGCCGCGCCAGATCACCGCCTTGTCCGGATCAACGAGCAGGCCAATGGACATGACTGTAACGCCGTGCGCGTGAAGCGGTTCTATATGTTCGCCATCAGGCGACGATGGCCGCCCCGTGATGCCCATCATCCGCGGCTGGCTGGGACCATATATATCTGCATCTAGTAGACCGACCTTTTTACCAGCTTTCGCCAAAGCAACGGCGAGGTTGCTCGACACGGTGGATTTCCCAACGCCGCCCTTACCCGATCCGATGGCGATGATCCGCTTAACACCAGGCACACCCTGTGGGCCAGCTTGGGGCGTCGGGTGACGACCGACCTTGAGGCTCGGCGCAGGCTGCGCGGGTTTCGATGGTCCATGCGCTGTAATCACAGCTTGCACATCCGTGACACCTTCAACAGCGCGCAAGGCCTCGACCGCCGCCAGACGAACGGGCTCCAACGTGCGTGCTTCGTCTGGCGTGGGCGCCTCAAGCACAAAGCGAATCTGCCCACCCTCAACCGTCAAGGCCCGAACAAGATCTTTGGACACCAGCGTCCCACCTGCGGGCAGCGCAATGCCGTTCAATATCTCAAGAACCGTATCTTTCCCTAAGGTCACCAGACCCTCCTGTTCAAACTCTGCCCAATTCAGCGGCAAAACATGTCACGGAATAGGCAAATCACAACCCAATTCCCCTGCAATGTAACGCCTATGTGAAATAGGTCAGCACTTCATATGCATTTGCTGCATGGCGGCATTGACGAAAGTCCCAATTGTGCATTCGCAGCATTAGCGCCAAATTAGGTCCAACGGCAGCAAGATGCCACGGCGAACTACAACACGCCGAAAGATGAAACAGCCCCGCCCGATGCGGGACACGATGAAAAGAGAATAAGATGGCTTACGCAAACGACGTCCGCACTGGTTTCACTCCCGCCTTCGGCGGCTTCTTCGCAACCCTCGCTGACCGCTTCGCCAAATACAAAGTATACCGCGCGACAATCAACGAACTGTCGCAGCTCTCTGGCCGCGAACTTGCTGATCTGGGCATCTCCCGCTCGATGATCAAAAGCATCGCAATCGAAGCTGCCTACGGCGCCTAAGATATAGAATACGACGGTCCCTCTCCTCCTCCCTGGGACCATCGACAACGATCTGCTCTCTCCTCCTCCCTGAGCGGATCGTAACTAAAGCGGCGGCCCCCTTCTCCTCCTCCCTAGGGGGCTGCCGCAAAAGAACAGAGTTTACGGGCCCTCCTCCTCCTCCCTGAAGGTCCGTGAAATAGCGGCGGGATCTCTCCTCCTCCCTGATCCCGCCGCACCAAATTCAGATACGGGACCTTCTCTCCTCCTCCCTGAAGGTTTCGCATAGAAGCAGATGGTCTCTCCTCCTCCCTGACCGGACGCTTCGCCAAGCGAATGCTCTCTCCTCCTCCCTGAGCGTTCGCCGAATAGCACGGCGGCACCCCTCCTCCTCCCGGGTGCCGCCGTTCGCTTTTCTAGCCCTCACGATTTCGATTGCAGCGCCCTGAGACATTTGTCACAGCACGAGACATGACTTACGAATTGATCCTCGCCCTGATCGGCTTTGCCTTTGTCAGCTCCATCACGCCAGGGCCGAACAACATGATGTTGATGGCCTCAGGGGCCAACTTTGGCATTCGCCGTTCGATCCCGCATATTCTGGGCGTGGGCTTGGGCCATTCCTTTATGATCGTTGTACTGGGCGCAGGGCTGGTGCAGGTGTTTGACACCTTTCCGATCATGCTGGTCATGATGAAATGGGGCTCGGTCGCCTATCTGATCTATCTGTCGTGGAAGATCGCGAATGCCGCGCCCAAATCGCCAGACGCACCAGAGGCAGAAGGCAAACCATTGACATTCCTACAGGCCGCAGCGTTTCAATGGGTGAACCCCAAGGGCTGGTTCATGGCCCTGACCGCGATCAGCGCCTACACTTCAGACCATTCTTTTTCGCAGGTTCTGCTGGTGGCTCTCACGTTCATGTGCACCAACCTGCCTTCGATCTTTTTCTGGAACGCATTGGGCCAACAGGCGCGGCGTTTTTTGAACAATCATGGTCGACTGCGGGCGTTTAACATCACCATGGCCGTTCTATTGGTGTTGACCCTTATCCCGATTATCCGCGGTCACTAGAACGCAGTTGCCGCACGACCTGCCGCAAAAACGGGCTTGAGCATGGCCAAGGGCATGCCCTGCCCCGCCAGTGCCGTGACCAAAGTCATCACCCCGACCGCCTGCCACGCAGCACCCGCTGGGTCCTTGTGGTGCCCCTTCAATGACATCATGATCCCGCGCTGAATGGTGGATAGGTGTTCCGTATACATCTGCCGCGCCTCTTCATCATGGCGCAACTCGCCCGCTGCCGAGCGAAGCAAAAAACACCCCTGCCAATCAGGAACAACCGAAGCCTCAAGAGTATCCCAAAACCGTGTCACCGCCGCTGGACCAGGTGTTTTGAATATCTCACATTGATCAATGAGCACGGATTTACGGTAGCGATCCAAGGCGTCATGCACCAACCGCGTTTTGTCGGGCCACTGCTGATAGAGCGCCTTTCGGCTCAGCCCTGTGACCTTGACCAACTCTGGATAAGGGGTCGCCTCAATACCGACGGCCCAAAACTGTTCCATCGCCTTTTGTAATGCGTAGTCTGCCCGTTCGGCTGCCAAAGCCATACTCGTACCCCTTAACTCACTCGGGTTTCCGAGCAAGCTACGCGATGCACGTTAAAGGCGAAACCCTAAAATGGAACATCGTTTGCCTGCGCCGCAGAGACGATAAATTTCGCGACGACCTTCTTTGAACCCGCCTTATCGAATTCGATATCCAGCTTATCGCCCTCAATCTCCATCACTTCGCCATATCCGAATTTCTGGTGGAACACGCGATCGCCAATGGTGAAGGACGACACAGCGGTCGCATCGATGGTCAACCCACGCACCTCGGACGGCTGAGCCATACCACGGCTCTGGCTCCGCGCTTGCATCCGCTTCCAACCGGGAGAGTTGTAAACGTCGGCCTTACCGACGCGTTCCTCTATGGTTGATGCGGCTTTCATCGCATAGGCAGGCGACGCGCTCGACGACATGCCAGCGGCGCCATAGCCCCCACCATAAAGCCCCGGAGGCGTCAGAATTTCCACGTGATCAACGGGCAATTCGTCGATGAAACGGCTGGGAAGCTGGCTCTGCCACTGACCATAGACCCGACGGTTCGCGGCAAAGGAAATCGTGCAGACCTCTTCGGCACGGGTGATGCCGACATAAGCAAGGCGGCGTTCCTCTTCCAAACCCTTCAGCCCGCTTTCATCCATGCTGCGCTGAGACGGGAACAAACCGTCCTCCCACCCTGGAAGGAACACGGCAGGGAATTCCAAACCTTTTGCCGCGTGCAGCGTCATGATGCTGACCTTTTCCTCAGCATCCTCGGAATCGTTGTCCATGATCAGCGCGATATGTTCGAGGAATCCTTGAAGGTTATCAAAATTCTCGAGCGCTTTGACCAATTCCTTAAGGTTCTCTAGCCGCCCCGGCGCCTCTGGCGTTTTGTCGTTCATCCACATCGTGGTGTAGCCAGATTCGTCGAGGATCATCTCAGCCACTTCGATGTGGGTATCCGCCTCATCCCGTAACTGCTGATACCAACGGTCGAGCCCCTGAACCAACTGGCCCAACGCCGCGCCGCCCTTGCCTTTGATCGCGCCAGTGTCGACACAAAGCCGCGCGCCCTCAACAAGGTTCACGCCGTTATCCCGCGCCATGCGCTGAATTGTTTGGATCGCCTTGTCACCCAGACCACGTTTGGGTGTGTTCACAATCCGCTCGAATGCGAGGTCGTCATCCTGCGAAACGGCGAGACGGAAATAGGCCATCGCATCGCGGATTTCCAAACGCTCATAGAAACGGGGGCCACCGATGACGCGATATGGCAGGCCGATGGTCAGGAAACGGTCCTCAAACGCGCGCATCTGATGCGATGCCCGCACGAGAATCGCCATATCGTCGAGCGAACGCGGGGCCATTCCGCGAGTGCCGCGCTGCATCGCCTCGATTTCTTCGCCGATCCAACGGGCCTCTTCTTCGCCATCCCAATGTCCGATCAGACGGACACGCTCGCCTTCCTCTCGGTCGGTCCAGAGCGTTTTACCCAAACGCCCCTTGTTGCCTGCAATCACCCCAGATGCGGCGGCAAGGATATGCGGAGTAGAGCGGTAGTTTTGCTCCAGCCGAACGACCTTGGCCCCGGGGAAATCCTTTTCGAACTTGAGGATGTTGCCAACCTCGGCCCCGCGCCAGCCATAGATCGACTGGTCGTCATCACCCACGCAGCAGATGTTTTTGTGACCACCGGCAAGGAGGCGCAACCAAAGATACTGGGCGACGTTGGTGTCCTGATATTCGTCCACCATCACATAGCGGAACCAGCGTTGGTATTGATCCAGAACGTCCTGATGGGTCTGGAAAATCGTGACCATGTGCAACAGAAGGTCGCCAAAATCGACGGCGTTCAGCTCTAGCAAACGACGCTGGTACTGATCGTAGAGGTCAATCGCCTTGCCATCAAAGGCAGCGGCCTCGCGGGTCGGCACCTTGTCGGGCGTCCATGCACGGTTTTTCCAGCTATCAATGATTCCCGCCAGCATCCGTGGCGGCCAGCGTTTGGCGTCGATGTTATTCGCCTCGATCAACTGCTTGAGCAGGCGGATCTGATCGTCAGTATCGAGGATCGTAAAATTCGATTTCAGGTGCAGCGAAGGGCGCCCTTCGATCAGAGCGTTGCGGTCGTCCATCCCGATCAGTTCGGCGTGACGGCGCAAGAGTTTGACACAGACCGAGTGGAAGGTGCCCATCCACGGCATGCCCTCGACCGCTTCGCCCAACAAACGGCCAACACGCTCTTTCATTTCGCGCGCAGCTTTGTTGGTGAACGTCACCGAAAGGATTTCATTGGGACGCGCCTTGCCCGTGGCGAGCAGGTGAACAATCCGCGTGGTCAACGCCTTTGTCTTGCCCGTTCCGGCGCCAGCCAACATCAAAACGGGGCCATCCAAGGCCTCGACTGCCTCTCGCTGCGCTGGATTAAGATCATCCAGATAGGGCGTGGGCCGCGACGCCATCATAGCGCGCTGGGACAAGGACATTTCGGCCGCCTCAAAGGCGTCATCATCGGAATAGCTGCTCATGGCAGGATAAATAGCGCAACTCTGGACGCGAGGAAAGCGTCTGTTCGCATTATGTTCTAGTTAGTCTTGCCCATGCAAAACACGGCGCATGTCGCCGACATATCGCCCAAGGAGTCGGGAAAAGGTCGCGATATCATCTGCGTTCCAGTCCCGATAAACCTCGATGACCTTTGCCCATTTCAGTTCCTTATAGGACCGAAACAGCGCAACCGCCGCATCCGTCAGGACCAAGATCGACTTTCGACCATCATCTTGAGCCGCCTCACGACGCACCAGACCTTTGGCGATCAAGTCACTTGCCACACGGCTCGCACGCGAAGGATCGATGTTCATTTCCTCAGCGAGGAGACCAATCGTTGCAGGCTCTGCCCCATCGCGCCCGATGCCTTCTTGGATACGGAAAATCGCTGTCATGGCGTAGAACTGGCCAACCTCGACGCTTGAACCCAACTCCGCCAGAATTTTCGCAGGCACTTCACCTTTGGACGACGCCCGATGCCAAAGGAACATCGTCCCGTCGAGATCCAACAAGGCATCAATCATGTCTGGCCCGAAACCAGCGTCAGCCAGAAGTTCGGGCACATTGTCGTGAAATTTCTTTGGCATCTTCGTCATGGCGTCCGTGTCTACTCACATATTCGCACAAGTCAATTAGATGCTAAGCACAATTATGTGCTATTGACACATAAATTTCATTTCCGCTAGATAAAGAGGAAATCACGGGCAACGCACCCGTAGAAAACTGGAGCCCCAATGACCGCTGCACCCACTCCGACCCATACAGGGTCGACACGACTAATTATTGCATCCATCGGGGTGCTTTTGCTGCTGGCCGCACTCGACCAAACCATCGTGTCGACCGCCCTACCGACCATCGTCGCCGACCTTGGCGGGTTGGAGCACCTCAGCTGGGTCGTGACGGCCTATATGCTGGCCTCGACCGTTGTTGCGCCACTTTACGGTAAGATCGGTGACCTCTACGGACGTCGAAATACGGTATTTGTCTCGGTTGGCCTGTTCCTCTTGGGTTCCGCGCTTTGTGGCCTCGCCAATTCGATGACCTTCCTGATCCTCGCCCGTGCGCTTCAGGGACTAGGTGGTGGCGGTCTCTTCGTCCTCGCCCTCTCTGTTATCGGTGACGTGATCCCGCCCCGTGACCGCGCAAAGGTCCAAGGCATTTTCGCTGCCGTCTTCTCTATGTCCTCTGTGATCGGGCCGCTCATTGGTGGTTGGTTCGTCGAAGCCTTCACATGGCACTGGATTTTCTACATCAACATCCCGTTCGGCGCCGCTGCGGTCGCAGGCTTTGCGATGGCGTTCAAACCGACTGGTCGTCGGGTCAAGCACTCTATCGACTGGTGGGGGGCTGCAACCCTCTCGATCGCGCTGGCATCACTGACGCTAGCAACATCGCTGGGTGGCAACACAATCGCATGGAACAGCCCAACTTTTATCGGCCTGATAACCCTCTCGCTCACCAGCACCATCGCGTTTGTCTATATTGAATCCCGCGCTGCAGAGCCGATCCTTCCGCTGAAACTGTTCAAACTGAACGTGTTTTCAACGACCTCGGCGATCAGCTTTATCATCGGTGCAGCGATGTTCGGCTCTGTCACCTTCCTGCCAATCTACCTACAAATCGCAAAGGGCGTCTCCCCGACCGTATCGGGCCTCATGCTGATCCCAATGACCTTTGGTATCCTGCTCGGCTCGACCACATCGGGCCGCTGGATGGGCAAAACAGGGAAATACCGCATTCTGCCGATCATCGGTGCGGTCTTTATCGTGCTCGGCATGATCGCCCTATCAACCATCGATCAATACACCTCGACCCTGCGTTTCAGCCTGTCGCTCGCCACATTCGGCCTTGGCATGGGGACAACATTCCCCGTTCTGACCACCGCCGTGCAAAACGCTGTGCCGCGTGAAACCTTGGGCACCGCAACGGCGGCGGGTCTAATGTTCCGTCAGGTCGGCGGATCGCTCGCAGTTGCTGCGTTCGGTGCCCTCTTTGCGGCACGTATGGCGGCTGGCCTTGGCACTGCCGTCGAATTCAACGGCGAGATTGGCCCGCAAATGCTGCACGGCTTGCCAGAGGAAGCACGCGGTTTGGTCGCAGATAGCGTTGTGAACGCCATCCATCCGATCTTTTGGATTGCAGCTTCATTGGGTGTGATAGCCTTCGCGCTCTCCCTGTTGATGAAGGAAATTCCTCTCCACAACCGACAGGCCCCAGCGTCAGAATAATCGATTATTTTATACAAAAGATATGTTATCGCTAACATATCGTCAAAAAAGCTGTTTACGCAGCCGCAGAATCTTTCTACACCTTTGCTGCATCTGCAAAGGAGTGCCCGACTATGGCCGAGTTCAAAAAGATTCTGATCGCCAACCGCGGTGAAATCGCGATCCGCATTATGCGGGCCGCGAACGAGATGGGGAAAAAGACCGTTGCGGTCTACGCCGAAGAAGACAAACTCGGCCTTCACCGTTTTAAGGCTGACGAAGCCTACCGCATTGGCGAGGGACTAGGCCCTGTTGCCGCCTACCTGTCTATCGATGAGATGATCCGCGTCGCCAAAATGTCCGGCGCGGACGCCATCCACCCCGGTTACGGCCTTTTGTCGGAAAACCCCGATTTCGTTGATGCCTGCGATCGCAACGGCATCACGTTTATCGGCCCCAAAGCGAAAACCATGCGCGAGCTGGGCGATAAGGCCAGCGCCCGTAAGGTCGCGATGGAGGCTGGCGTTCCCGTCATTCCAGCAACCGAAGTTTTGGGCGAAAACATGGATATCATCCGTGTTCAGGCCGCCGAAGTTGGCTACCCGCTGATGCTCAAGGCATCGTGGGGCGGCGGCGGTCGCGGCATGCGCCCGATTATGAACGAAGCAGAGCTTGAGGAAAAAGTCCGCGAAGGTCGTCGCGAAGCAGAGGCCGCGTTCGGCAACGGCGAAGGCTATCTGGAAAAGATGATTCTTCGTGCCCGCCACGTCGAGGTGCAGATCCTTGGCGATAAAAAGGGCAACATCTATCACCTATGGGAACGTGACTGTTCGGTTCAGCGCCGCAACCAAAAAGTCGTCGAACGCGCCCCTGCCCCATATCTGTCCGCCACGCAGCGCGAGCGCCTGTGTAACTTGGGCAAGAAAATCTGCGAACACGTGAATTACGAATGCGCAGGCACCGTCGAATTTCTGATGGATATGGATTCGGGCGAGTTTTATTTTATCGAAGTAAACCCCCGCGTTCAGGTGGAACACACCGTCACCGAAGAGGTTACAGGCATCGACATCGTTCGTGCGCAAATCCTGATCGCCGAAGGGAAATCCATCGTCGATGCAACGGGCTGCGCTTCGCAATATGACGTGCAACTCGACGGCCACGCGCTCCAGTGCCGCGTTACCACCGAAGATCCGTCGAACAACTTTATCCCTGACTATGGCCGCATCCAAACCTACCGTTCGGCAACAGGTCCAGGCATCCGTCTGGACGGCGGTACTGCTTATTCAGGTGCAGTGATCACCCGCTACTACGACTCGCTCTTAACCAAAATTACAGCACGCGCACCAACCCCTGAGATGGCGATTGCGCGGATGGACCGTGCGCTCCGCGAATTCCGTATCCGCGGTGTGTCCACAAACATCGAGTTTGTAATAAACCTGCTCAAACACCCGACGTTCCTGAACTACGAATACACGACAAAGTTCATCGACACGACGCCAGAGCTGTTCCAGTTCAATAAACGCCGCGACCGTGCGACCAAGATCTTGACGTATATCGCCGACATCACCGTGAATGGTCACCCCGAAACTGCAGGGCGTCCGAAACCCCATGCAGAACTGAAAGCGCCCAAGCCCCCCGTCCTACCCGGCAAAGGCGAAGTTCAGAGCGGCACGCGTCAAATCCTCGACCAATTTGGCCCCGAGGCGATTGCGGACTGGATGCACCAGCAAAAACAGCTTCTGATAACCGACACGACCATGCGTGACGGCCACCAGTCGTTGCTGGCAACTCGTATGCGGTCCATCGACATGATTAAGGCGGCGCCTGCCTACGCACAGAACATGTCCGGTCTCTTCTCGGTCGAATGTTGGGGTGGTGCGACCTTTGACGTGGCCTACCGCTTCTTGCAGGAATGTCCGTGGCAGCGCCTGCGCGACATCCGCACCGCGATGCCGAACATCATGACCCAGATGCTTCTGCGCGCATCGAACGGTGTTGGCTACACGAACTACCCCGACAACGTCGTGCAAGAATTCGTACGTCAGGCCGCGACCTCTGGCGTTGACGTGTTCCGCGTGTTTGACAGCCTCAACTGGGTTGAAAACATGCGCGTTGCAATGGACGCGGTCATTGATGCGAAAAAGGTCTGCGAAGGCACGATTTGCTACACAGGCGACCTACTTGATCCAAACCGTTCGAAGTATGACCTGAAATACTACGTCGGTATGGCCAAAGAACTCGAAGCAGCTGGCGCCCATGTTCTTGGCCTCAAGGACATGGCGGGTCTCTTGAAACCATCCGCCGCGACCGCTCTCGTCACCGCCCTGAAACAAGAGGTCGGTCTACCAATCCACTTCCACACCCACGACACATCGGGCGCGTCGATCGCGACCGTTCTGGCGGCGTCGGCTGCGGGCGTCGACGTTGTGGACGCGGCAATGGACGCCTTTTCTGGTGGCACATCGCAGCCGACCTTGGGCTCCATCGTTGAAGCGCTCAAAGGCTCTGACCGTGACACCGGCCTCGATATTGCGTCGATCCGTGAACTGTCGAACTACTGGGAACAGGTGCGCGCGCAGTACACCGCCTTCGAATCTGGCCTCCAATCGCCAGCGTCCGAAGTCTACCTGCACGAAATGCCGGGTGGTCAGTTCACCAACCTCAAGGCACAGGCACGCAGCCTCGGCCTAGAGGACCGTTGGCACGAGGTCGCACAGGCCTATGCCGACGTGAACATGATGTTCGGTGACATCGTCAAAGTGACCCCATCGTCCAAAGTCGTTGGCGATATGGCTCTCATGATGGTGTCCCAAGGTCTGACCAAAGATCAAGTTCAGGACCCGACCACCGATGTTGTCTTCCCCGACTCGGTCGTTGACATGATGAAAGGCAGCCTTGGCCAACCTCCAGGTGGCTGGCCTACCGCGATCCAGACCAAGGTGCTCAAAGGCGACACACCGATCACAGATCGACCGGGCAAACACCTCGCCCCGATTGACCTCGACGAAAAGCGGGCAGAGCTAACGGCCCTCTTGGATGGCAAAAAGATCGATGATGAAGACCTCAACGGCTACCTGATGTACCCTAAGGTCTTCCTTGATTACATGGGTCGCCACCGCACCTACGGCCCCGTTCGCACGCTGCCGACACGTACCTTCTTCTACGGTATGGACGCAGGCGAAGAAATCAGCGCCGAAATCGATCCGGGCAAAACGCTGGAAATCCGTCTGCAGGCGGTCGGTGACATGGATGAAAACGCTGAAGTGAAAGTGTTCTTTGAAATCAACGGTCAGCCGCGCACCATCCGCGTTCCGAACCGTGCCGTCACAGCGACGAAGGCAAGCCGCCCGAAAGCCGAGGCTGGCAACCCGAACCACATCGGTGCGCCTATGCCTGGTGTTGTCGCGACCATTGCGGCCCAAGCTGGCAAAGAGGTCAAAGCGGGCGACCTCCTGCTCACCATCGAAGCGATGAAGATGGAGACAGGGATTCACGCCGACCGAGATGCCGTCGTCAAAGCGGTCCATGTCACAGCAGGCGGACAGATCGACGCCAAGGATCTTCTGATCGAGTTCGAATGATAAAACCACGGGCGCCTTCGGGCGCCCGTTCTGTTTTCGGAAAAAGTTGGAAAAATTTCGCGGTGACCTTCATTTTCCTCTTGCAGCCCCCCGCGCCTTTTCATATCTCACGCCCACTGACACGGAAGCGGGCGTAGCTCAGGGGTAGAGCATAACCTTGCCAAGGTTAGGGTCGGGCGTTCGAATCGCCTCGCCCGCTCCAAGTCGGTCCATAACGGAAGCGGGCGTAGCTCAGGGGTAGAGCATAACCTTGCCAAGGTTAGGGTCGGGCGTTCGAATCGCCTCGCCCGCTCCAGATGGACCACCAAACAGGACGCCCTTGGGCGTCCTTTTGTTTTTCAGTGCTTGGCCTACCCCCTGCCCCGCCGTATAAGGCCCTCGTAAGCGAACGGAGGCCCCATGCGCACCGCAAAGATCTCGAGAAAAACCGCCGAAACGTCGATCGAAGTTGAACTGAACCTCGACGGCACAGGCACCTATGACAACCAAACTGGCGTCGGGTTCTTTGACCACATGCTCGACCAGTTGTCGCGTCACTCTCTGATCGACATGACCATCCGCGCCAAAGGCGACTACCACATCGACGATCACCACACCGTCGAAGACACAGGTATCGCCATCGGTCAGGCACTGGTGCAGGCATTGGGCGACAAAAAAGGCATCAACCGCTACGGCCACTTTGCGCTGGCGATGGATGACACTCAGGTGCGTGCCGCGCTCGACCTATCGGGTCGGTCGTTCCTGATCTGGAACTGCGATTTCCCGTCCCAGAAAATTGGTGCCTTTGACACCGAACTCGTCCGCGAATTCTTTCAGGCGCTGGCGTTGCACGGTGGCATCACCTTGCACATCGACCTCGTGCACGGCGTGAACAGTCACCACATCGCAGAATCCGCGTTCAAGGCGGTCGCAAAGTCGCTGCGCATGGCTGTTGAGTCCGATCCGCGCATGGCTGGCAGCCTCCCGTCAACCAAAGGCGCGCTATGAGCCTGATTGCGCTTGTAGATTACGACAGCGGCAACCTCCATTCGGCTCACAAGGCCTTTGAGCGGATGGCGCATGAAGCGGGGCGTGGCACGGTTGTTGTCACCTCCGAACCCGATGTTGTGGCCAAAGCGGATCGCATCGTCCTTCCGGGTGACGGTGCGTTCCCTGCCTGCCGCAAGGCGCTCAATGACATGGGCGGTTTGGCTGAAGCCATCGTTGAAGCGGTGGAAAAGGACGGCAAACCGTTCCTCGGCATCTGCGTCGGTATGCAAATGCTCGCCACGCTCGGTCACGAATACGAAGAAACCGCAGGGTTCGACTGGATCGGCGGCGAGATCGTTAGGATCACCCCAGCGGATGCGACGCTAAAGGTGCCACATATGGGCTGGAACGATCTGGTGATCGACAACCCGCACCCCGTGCTGGACGGTATCAAAACGGGTGACCACGCTTATTTCGTGCACTCCTACCACATGAAAGTCAGCGACCCCGCCCAGAGGATCGCTCATGTGGATTACGCTGGAGACATCACCGCGATTGTGGGCCGAGACAACGTGGTCGGAACCCAGTTCCACCCAGAAAAATCGCAAGCAACGGGGCTACGGCTCATTGCGAATTTCCTGAACTGGAAGCCATAAAAAAGGGCGCCTCGCGGCGCCCTTGCGTTTTTACTGACGCATCCACGTGCCGCCGTTGCGGCAGATCATGAGAACGCATCCGTTCACCTCAAGCGTATCACCGCTCAGCACGAGTTTAGAGTTATACACCTTATCGCGGTCTGGGGACCAAACCTTGCCGGAATAGGTGCCGTCGCCGTTCGCAACGGTTTCATAGATGATCTGACGGCCGATGTTTTCGGATGCCATTTCTGCCCCCGCGCTATCGAACGACTTGATCAGCGTTCCACAGAGTTGATCACCACAGGGTGCAACCGAAATCAGGCCAGAGTTGCCGTTATCATCTGCAACCGTGCGCCACATTCCTTCAAGCGGATCGGCCAGCGCCGCGCCCGCAAATCCCAATGCAGCAATTGCTGCCAGTGCGAGTGTCTTCATGTCTTCCTCCCATGTTCTCGTTGCGATCAGCCTGCTCATCATGACCGATTCCAATCAAGTCTGACGTTGGGTTCGTTGCAATTCTAGCCTCTGCGTGGTTAAGGACAGGCAAACAGACAAACGGGTGCCCGCTATGATCCTCTATCCTGCTATCGACCTCAAAGACGGCAATGCCGTACGCCTCTACAAAGGTGAAATGGATCAAGCGACGGTTTTCAACGAAAACCCCGCCGCTCAAGCGCTGGAGTTCGTGAACGCTGGCTGCGAATGGCTGCACCTTGTGGACCTTAACGGCGCCTTTGCTGGTGAACCCGTGAACGCGGCCCCCGTCGAAGAAATCCTCAAACAGTGCAAGGTCCCTGCCCAGCTCGGTGGTGGTATCCGCGACATGGCAACAATCGAACGCTGGCTCGATAAGGGCCTGACCCGCGTGATCCTCGGCACCGTCGCGGTCGAAAACCCTGATCTGGTGCGCGAAGCCTGCAAGGCCTTCCCTGGTCACGTCGCCGTCGGCATCGATGCCCGCAATGGCAAAGTCGCGACCAAAGGCTGGGCCGAAGAAACCAACGTCAACGTCATCGACCTCGCCCGCTCCTTCGAGGACGCAGGCGTGTCGGCCATCATCTACACCGACATTAACCGTGACGGCGCGATGCAAGGCCCGAACGTCGAAGCCACAGCAGAACTGGCCAACGCCATGTCGATCCCAGTGATCGCCTCTGGCGGCGTGTCCTCGCTCGACGATCTGCGGAACCTGAAAAACTGCGGCGCAGCGCTGAACGGCGCGATCTCTGGCCGCGCGCTCTATGACGGCGCGATTGATCTGGGCGAAGCGCTGAAAGTGTTGAAGGGGTGATTGGCCCAGCCAACAAAGGCCGCACCTAAATGCGATGGCTCTACGGCATATGGATCACGTTGATCGCCCTGTGCCTAAGCCCTATCGCCGTGCTGACTTGGGTTGGATGGTTTGCTGACAAACACCGCTGCACAGTCACTGAAAACGCAACATTCCCATGTATCGTGGACAGTTACGATTGGGGACCGACACTTGCGGGGTGGACCCTCTCGGGTTGGATGCTGATCGTGACACTTCCACTGGCCGCCCTACTCGCCGGTGGCTTGCTCCTGACGGTGATCATCCATTTCATCATGCTCAGACGTCGCGCCGCAAAGCGCTGAGCGCGACCCTTGCCCAAAGGTTAGATGTGGGGGCACTGCCCCCACGATCCCTTAGTTCTTTTTGACGAATTGGGTCAGGATCACGATCCGCTGACCCTCAACGCGGCCTTCGATATGGCCCGCGTTATCAGGCACCAACGAAATGTTCCGCACAGCCGTGCCACGTTTCGCGGTAAAGCCCGCACCCTTCACTGGAAGATCCTTGATCAAGGTCACCGTGTCGCCGTTCGCCAGAACGGTGCCGTTGCTGTCTTTGTGGACGACGTCGCTCACCTCGGAAATGCCAGCCTCAGCCCATGCTTGAACTTCTGGATCAAGGTAAACACCATCGAGCACGTCATTCGCCCAAGCCGCATCTAGTGCCTTGAGAACGCGGAAGGCCGCAACCTGAACCGCTGGGGTTTCAGACCAAATCGCACCGTTCAGGCACTGCCAATGCGGGGCATCGGTCGGGGCGCCCGACAGACCTTCAGCGCAGGTCGCACAGAGCGCAATGGTATCCTCACGGGGAGAAATGGTGACTTCGGTGGTGTCAGCGGCACCGCAAAACTCGCAAGTCATAATGACATCCTTTTTCTAAAACTTGCGCCGCTTATCTGCCCCTTCATGCCCCAAGTCTACCGTTTCAGCCCGTAAAAACGAAAATGGCAGCGTCGATAGATCGACGCTGCCATTCTGTTCTATCAACACGTACCGATATTTACGCGGCCCACGCCCACGGACGGGTATGCGCACCAAGGCAGGTCGCGACAGCCTCGTCATCAACCTCGCCCGTGCGAGCCAGTTTAGCGACCAAGCCCAGCTTTTTGTCCTCGACCACTTCGACCACTTCTGCGGCAAGACCCGCAGCCGCCAAAGCCTCGTTATAGACGCGGGTGATCGCACGTTTCCGCAGATCGGGTTTAAAGATCTTACCGACCGCCGTTTTTGGCAGTTCATCCAAAATCTCTAGATGCTTCGGATGCGCTGCACGTTCGTGGATTTTCTCTTTGGCAAAAGCCATGAGTTCCTCGACCGTCGCCTCTGCCCCGTCGATCAATTCGACATAAGCGCAAGGCAGTTCGCCCGCGTAGCTGTCAGGCTGACCAATCGCGCCCGCAAAGGCGATTTTCGGGTGGCCCGCTAGCGCCTCTTCGATCTCGGCGGGATCGATGTTGTGGCCCGAACGGATGATGAGGTCTTTTGCGCGGCCCGTGATCCAGAGATAGCCGTCCGCATCAATGCGGCCCAAGTCGCCCGTCCGTAGGTATTGGGTCGGCCCCAGATCACCTGGATAATAAAGGTCTGCGTTCTTGGCTGCCTCGGTATAGGTCGCGCCCATGTTCACACCTGGGCTGGAGAGGCAAATCTCGCCGATTTGATCGGTGCCGCATTCCTCATGCGTGACGTGGTCGAAAATCTTCACGTCAGTGTAGGGGAACGGGAAGCCGATAGACCCGATTTTCTTTTCGCCATCAGGTGGGTTGATCGACACAAGGCAGGTTGCCTCGGTCAGGCCGTAGCCTTCGCAGATGGTGACCTTGGCCGATTGTTCGAACCGTTTATACAGCTCCACGGGCAGCGGTGCAGAGCCACAGAAGGCGAGCTGCAGGGATGAAATATCCGCATTCACAGGACGCTGCATCAGGGCGGCGATCGCCGTGGGCACGGTGATCATAAACGTCACCTTATGGCGTTCGATCAGCTTCCAGAAGTTATCGAACACGCCGTCGCCACGATAGCCCGCAGGGGTCGGCAACACGTAATGCGCACCAGAGCCGAGCGACGCACCGAGCGACACAATCGTCGCGAACACGTGGAACAGTGGAAGCGGACAGATTTGCACGTCTTCGGGTTTGAACAGCAGCCTGTCACCCAGCCACGCGTTGTAGATGATGCCCGAATATTTGTGCTGCACGATCTTTGGCAGACCCGTCGTACCGCCCGTATGGAAATAGGCTGCAACGCGGTCGCCTGTGCTGTCAGCAAAGGTCAGTTTGGTCGGTTGCTTGGCAATCGACTTATTGAAATCGATGACTTTCGCGCTGTGCGATACAGGCACCTTTGGGCGGATCAGCGGAATGATCAGCTTTTTCAGGCCGGTCATATAGCGCAGCAAATCCACTTCAACGACGGTCTTTACGTTCGGCGCCAGCTTGACCGCCTCGGCTGCTTTTTGCGCGATGTCAGTCTTTGGGAAGGCCCGAAGCGTCACGAGAACCTTTGCCCCCGTTTCGCGCAGAATACCACCGATGTGTTCAGCGTCGAGAAGCGGATTGATAGGGTTCACGATGCCCGCAATCTGCCCGCCAAGATAGGTTAATACCGTTTCTGTGCTGTTGGGCATGAGATAGGCCACAACATCATTTTCACCGACGCCTAGACTACGGAACAGGTTCGCCGTGCGGCAGGTTTGGTCATGCAATTCCGACCACGACAGCGTTTCCGCTGGCGCATCGGGATCAGAGAACATTTGGAAGGTCACAGCAGGACGGCCACCATGTGCGGTGGTGGTCCGGTGCAACAATTCATACATTGTCTTTGGCTGATTACGATCTTCCCACGGCTTTTCAGCCATGATCGCGGCACGGTCCGCTAGTGTGGCATAGGTCATGCCGTCTCCTCCCCTTGTGCGCATGTGAAGCGCGATTAACAGGAAAGATGGGGTATGCCCCCCCCTGAACGCAAGTATGACGCTGCGAAAATGCGATTATTCCGCAGCGATACCGTCAGTAAACTGAAGTCGTGCAAGACGCGCGTAGAGCCCGCCCTCGGCGACCAGCGCGTCATGCGTGCCGATGGCGACGATCTGACCGTCTTCGAAGACCACAATGCGGTCGGCCTTTTTCACTGTCGCCAAACGGTGCGCAATAATCAGCGTGGTGCGAGTGCTTGCCAATTCATCGACTGCAGCCTGCACCAAACGTTCGCTTTCAGCATCAAGTGCCGATGTCGCCTCGTCCAACAAAAGGATCGGTGCATCACGAAGGATCGCGCGTGCAATCGCGATGCGCTGCTTTTGACCACCCGACAGCATCACGCCACGTTCACCGACATAGGTATCGTAGCCTTCGGGCAATGCGGTCAAGAAATCATGTGCGGCGGCAGCCTTCGCAGCGGCCTCAACTTCCGCATCTGTTGCCGACGGACGGCCAAAACGGATGTTTTCACGCGCCGTATCGGCAAAGATGACCGCGTCTTGAGGCACCAAAGCGATCTGCTGACGGAAGTCAGCACGGGTCATGTTCCGAAGGTCAACGCCGTCCAACTTGATCGCGCCACTGTTCGGATCATAGAACCGCAAAAGCAGTTGAATAATCGTCGATTTCCCCGCCCCAGACGGACCGACCAATGCCACGGTTTCACCCGGAGCCACATCAAGGCTGATCGCATTGAGCGCAGGTGCATTCGGACGGGACGGATAGAAGAACGTCACATCCTCGAATGAGATCTGGCCCTTCTCCATCTTCGGTGTCGCCACAGCCTGCGCCGGATCGGTCACGCTATCGTTCGCATTCAGAAGTTCGATCAACCGCTCGGTCGCTCCGGCGGCACGCTGAAGTTCGCCCCAAATCTCGGTCAGTGCTCCAACGGCACCAGCCACCATTACAGCATAGATCACAAACTGAACCAGTTCGCCCACCGACATCTGATCCGCGCCAACGTCACGCGCACCGATCCACAAGACACCAACAACGCCCGAGAAGATCAGGAAAATAACGATCATCGTCATCATCGCGCGGGTCAGGATGCGGCGCTTTGCGCTGGCAAAGCTCTGCTCTGTCACCTTGCGGAATTTCTCGCGAGTGCGGTCCTCTTGGGTGAAGGCCTGAACGGTCTGAACCGACAATAGCGCCTCTGATGCCGAGCCCGACGAATTAGCGATCCAGTCTTGGTTTTCGCGGCCCAACTGGCGTAAACGGCGGCCCAAAACGACGATCGGCACGATGACTGCAGGGACGATCAGCAAAACCAACCCCGTCAATTTCGCCGATGTCATCATCAACAGAACCATACCACCAACGAACACAAACACGTTGCGCAGCGCGACTGACACGGACGACCCGATCACGGATAGGATCAATGTGGTGTCCGTTGTAATGCGGCTCAGCACTTCGCCCGTCATGATATTTTCGTAGAACGATGGGCTCATGCCGACCATGCGGTCGAACACGGCTTCGCGGATATCGGCAACCACACGTTCGCCCAAACGGGTCACAAGGTAGTAGCGCACCGCTGTGCCCATCGCCAAAAGCGCAACGATGATCAAGGCGGCGCCGAAATATTGGTTCAACAGGGGCGATGTGCCGCCTTCAAAGTTATCAACCACACGACGCACGGCCAAAGGCAGGATCAACGAAATCATCGCCGTCACCGACAGCGCCACAAAGGCCGCAAGGACCATCAGACGGTACGGCCGTATAAAGGGCCACAACCCACCAAGTGCTGAAACACGTTTGGATCGGGCGCGGTCTTGTCCCGCCACGTCAATTGGTGCCTTTGCCATGAATCCTCGCCTTCAAAGTCGTTGTCGGGTTGATACTGACCACAACGCGCAATCACAAGCGCGGGGTTGCCGCAAAAGACTATAAGGACCGAAACTGAGGGGATTTTGGAGCGGGTGACGGGAATCGAACCCGTGTCATCAGCTTGGAAGGCTGAGGTCTTACCATTACACAACACCCGCGTGCAGAACCATATAGTCCAGCCTTTGGGGGAAGTTCAAGACGCAGTTTTCAGCCTTTTTCGCGCCTTATTTCTGCCGAATTACCTACCTAATCGTATACGTGATGCTCCGAATGGGGGCATATTTCATTTATGGAGGCGATGATGCTTCGCATTGCTATGCTCGCATCGATGGCGGTTCTGTCGACTGCAACTATGCTGAACGCCGATACTGAACATCAGTATCAAACCGTGGTGATTACCGATTTCGGTTTTTTTCCCCTCACCACCTATGTTGATCCGGGCGAGGTCGTACAGTTCAACAATCAGGCCGACAACGCCCGCGTGATCAGCGCAATCCCCTTTGAGGACAACCAGATCGTCCAATGGACCAGCCCTTCGCTGGAAAAGGGTGAGACCTTTCTCATGCAAGTGAATGAAGGCACGGTGCTAGAGTTCACGTCTTCTCTTGCCGATGAAGAGCAGCATGGCGCGTTCAGCTTTGATGAACCCCCGATCGAAGAGGCACCGGACACCACGACGACCAGCGGTAACAACTGATCATTCGTCTTCGATCAGTGGCTCGATCAGTTCCGGTCCGGTCGCACGATTCGAATTGACGGCTTTCGACACCCGCCGAAGGGAAAGGACCCCTTCTTTGGCGGGTGTCATCAATTTTGCCGCCCCGTGCCCCGCTTCGCCCAGCCATAGCGCCCAGTCATCGGGCGGCAGGATCAATGGTAGACGATCGTGGATCGGCGCCATATCCGCATTGGCATCGGTGGTGACAATCGCGCAAGTCGCCTGATCCCCCCAGTTTTGCCAAATCCCCCCAAACACCATCGGTGCACCATCGGTTCGCGTCACCCAATAGGGCAGCGGCGTATCGCCATCGCGGTGCCATTCATAAAATCCATCTGCAGCGATCAAGCATCTCCTTTGCCGACACGCCTCACGAAACGCGGGTTTTTCGGCGATGGTTTCGGCGCGGGCGTTGATCAACAGTGGGCCGCCGTTCGGTTTGTCATACCACGTCGGAATGAACCCCCAGCGCATCGGCCGCAAATGCCGCACGTTATCGTGGCTGGTCACAGCCGCAATCATAGTTGTCGGACAAACGTTCCAGTTCGGTTCATCCGAGGGCAATGTGTTGGACTTTGCCGCAGAAAACATCTGCGCCATCGCATCATGCGGCAGCGTGATGGCCATGCGCCCACACATCAGCGGGCGAAAGCCTTACGTGACAGGTCAATTCGCGCCTCGAGCATCGACATATCCTTGAGCAACTGATGCCGCCGCGTGCGGTCTGTCTCCTCGGCCAATTCTTCGCGCAGTTTACGCAATTCACGGCCCAAAGTGACGAATTCTGGCACGGCGCCGTTTTCGCGGATCACCCGATTGATCAGCGCATTTTCGGGATCATCACAGGGCGGCAACGGCTTTCCTGCGCCTTCGAGGTTGTCAAAGGCACCGTCTTTTTCCGCTTCGGCAATGCGGGCGTTGATCAGGTCGAGCAAGGGATGGTCCATAGCCGCAGTGTGCCACCCTCCCCCGCAAACGAAAAGCCCCCGCCGCATGCGGCAGGGGCCAATGATTTACTCGATGTGGCGGGGATTATTCGCCAACAACCGTGATACGACCGTCGGTATATGGTGTGAACGGCGATTGAGCGGCAAGGTATTCAGCCAGAACATCGGCGAGGTCAGGGCCAAAGTCATAGACGTTCGACGCGTCTACAAACATACCATAGCCGTCGCCGCCATTGCGCACGTAGTTGTTTGACACAACGCCGTAAGTCGCAGCCGGATCAATCGGCGCGCCTGCAACCATCACGTCCGACACACGTTCGCCCGCTGGTTTCGACGGATCAACGGTAAAGCTCATGCCTGCGACCTGTGGGAAACGGCCTGCGCCTTCTTCCCACTGGCTCGCACCGTTTTCGAGCGCCGCAACCATCGTCTCACCCGACACTTGGAATGTCGAAAGAGTGTTCTGGAACGGCAGAACGGTCAGCACTTCCCCCATGGTGACAGGACCAGCGTCGATAGACGCGCGAATACCACCACCGTTCTGGATTGCGATCTGGATGCCTTGATCCGCAACACGTGCCAGCATCGCGTCCGCGATCAACGACCCCATCGCACATTCACGCGCACGGCAGTCTTCACGCACACCAACGATTTCGGCCGCGGTTTCGGCCACAACGCGATTGCGCACTTCTTCAAGCGGCTGAGCCAGTTCACCGATACGCGCGACAACCGCCGCATCTTCTGCAACTTCGCCGTTGATCAGGATCGGTTGACCCGAAGCCTCGGTCAGGTTGCCGTCGTCGTCAAAGGTGACGTTCAGCTCGCCAAGGAACTTGCCGTAGGCATAGGCCGACACAATCGCGGTATTGTTAACCATTGTCGGATACGGACCTTCGGCGTTGTCCATCTCGCCCAAGAGGGTATTCGTGTGACCACCTACGATCACATCTACACCCGTGGTTTCAGCCGCAACGCGCTGGTCCACCGAATAGCCGGAGTGGGACAGAACGATAATCTTGTTCACGCCCTCAGCGGTCAGTTTATCCACCTCGCCCTGAACAGCATCCACAGGATCGGTGAAGATCACGTTCGGACCGGGGCTGGCCAATTCATCGGTGTCATGTGGTGTCAAACCGATCAGGCCGATCTTTTCGCCGCCGCGCTCGATCACGGTGGACTTCAACAGTTTGTCCGACAGCAGTGCTTCGCCCGAGAAATCAGCGTTCGACATCAGCACGGGAAACTCAACGCTGTCCATAAAGCCGCGCAGAACTTCGGGGCCATCGTCGAATTCGTGGTTACCAACGGTCATACCGTCGTAGCCCAAGAGGTTCATGAACTCCGCCGCCATCGCGCCCTTATAGAAGGTGTAGAACAGCGTGCCTTGGAATTGGTCGCCACCATCAACGAGGATCGAGTTGTTCGACCGCGCACGAGCCTCGGCCACTGCCGTCACCAGACGCGCGGTGCCGCCGAAACAATCACCAGCGGTGTTGTCCTCTGCAGAGCACGTCGAATCGTATTTGCTGATCGGTTCAAAGCGAGCGTGGAAGTCGTTCGTGTGCAAAATGGTCAGCGAATAATCCGCCATTGCAGCGCCGGCAGACAGCGCAAGAGCACAAGACGATGCTAGAATACGTGTAATCATTGGGATCCCCCTGGTTGATATTCGATCAGCTTGGGCAGAACTGACTATTGAGTCAAATATTGCCTGCATCCTGTCGACCTATTACCGCCACGTAACAAGCTGGTGTCAGATGCCTGCCCGAAATTGATGCACTCTTGACCAAATCGGGGGACAAAGGCATCACCGCGCCATGCTGATCTACAAAATCTTCCGCGCCCCAGAGTGGGCAGAGCTGCAGGCCAAGGGCGAAACCCTCGGTGCGCCGATCGATGTGATCGACGGCTATGTGCATTTTTCCACCGCTGAACAGGCCCAAGAAACCGCCGCGAAACACTTCGCTGGCGAAGATGGTCTGGTCCTTCTCGCGCTTGAGGCTGACAGCCTCGATCCGCTGGTCTGGGAACCCTCGCGCGGTGGTCAGTTGTTCCCACATCTCTACCGCCCGCTGCGGATGACCGATATTTTATGGGACAAACCCCTACCGCTCGTTGACGGCGTTCATCAGTTTCCGGAGCTCGCATGACCCTACTTGAACAAATCGGGATGCGCGTCCTGCGCTCCACCGACCCCGAAGTGGCGCATGGCCTTGCTCTGAAATCGCTGAACCTCGGCCTCGGCCCCAAGGCTGGCCCGTTCAGCACGCCACGCCTTTCGACCACGGTGGCTGGCATGTCGCTGCCGAACCCTGTCGGTCTGGCCGCTGGTTTTGATAAAAACGCGACCGCGCTGCACGCTTTGGCGAAATGCGGCTTCGGATTTGTAGAGGTCGGCGCGATCACGCCGCGCCCGCAGCCAGGCAATCCAAAACCCCGCCTCTTCCGCCTCACCGAGGATCAAGCCGCGATCAACCGTTTTGGCTTTAACAACGAAGGCATGGAAGCCGCCGCGACCCGCCTTGCCAATCGACCGCGTGGGGGCATCATCGGCCTCAACCTCGGCGCCAACAAAGACAGCGAAGACCGCGCAGCGGATTTCGCTCGCGTTCTGGCCCGTTGCGGTGCCCATCTCGATTTCGCAACGGTCAACGTGTCTAGTCCGAATACCGAAAAGCTTCGCGATCTGCAGGGCAAGGATGCGCTCGCCGCGCTCTTGGCTGGTGTGATTGAGACGAACGCCGGTTTGGCAAAACCGCTGCCGATCTTCCTCAAGATCGCACCTGATCTGACCCACGAAGAACTCGACGACGTAGCTGAGGTCGCCAATGCCTCTGGCATCGCGGGGATCATCGCGACGAACACAACACTGTCGCGGGATGGTCTGCGCAGCGCGCATAAAGACGAAAAAGGCGGCCTTTCGGGGCAGCCCGTCTTTGAAAAATCGACCCGCCTGCTGGCGCGTCTGTCTGGCCTGACCACCCTTCCTATTATCGGTGTCGGCGGTGTTGGCAGCGCTGAACAAGCCTATCAGAAAATCCGCGCAGGCGCATCTGCCGTGCAGCTCTACACCGCGCTGGTCTACGGCGGCATCAGCCTCGCGGATGACATCGCACGGGGTCTGGACGCACTTCTGGCCCGCGACGGTTTTGCCAATGTTGCGGATGCTGTCGGCACGGGACGGGGCGACTGGACATGATCACCATCTGGCACAATCCCCGCTGCAGCAAGAGCCGCGAGACGCTCGCTCTTTTGGCCGACAAAGGGATCACGCCAGAGGTTCGTCTCTATCTCGACGATGTGCCTACGGCTGATGAACTGCGCTCGGCCCTCGCCATATTGGGCCTCGCGGCGGGCGAATTGGTGCGGCGCAAAGAGGCGCTGTTCAAGGACCTCGACCTTGCGAATGCCCACGACGATCAACTGATTGACGCGATGGCTGCCAATCCCAAGCTGATCGAACGCCCCATCGTATTTGCGAATGGCCGCGCGGCACTTGGCCGTCCGCCCGAAAACGTGCTCGCGATCCTTTAGACCGCGGCACGTTCCAGTGCGGGGTAGCGGATCGCGAGCGTTAGCCCCCGCGCGCAATAGCTGACCATCATCGCCATCCAGAGCCCGTGGTTGCCAAAGACTGGCATCAGCGTCAGTGCAGCAACCAGATAGAACCCAAGCGACAAGATACTCATGTTGCGCATATCGCGACTGCGGGTTGCCCCGATGAAAATGCCGTCAAACATGAACGCAGGCAGGCCAAGGATCGGCGCAACTGCCATGTACGGCAGGTAAATCCGCGCTTCTTCGCGCACATCAGGTGCGGTGGTCAAAATGTCGATGATCGTGCCGCCGCCCAGCCAGAACCCTACCGCCATCAGGACCGATGCCCCCAGCCCCCACGCCGAACTACGTAAGGCGGCCTGACGTAGCTCTGACGGATTGCGCCGCCCAAAGGCCTTACCCACCAGCGTTTCCGCAGCAAAAGCGAACCCGTCCAAGGCAAACGCCGTGACAGAAGTGAACTGCAACAGCACTTGGTTCGCGGCCAACGGCACATCGCCAAACCCAGCGCCCCAAAAAATGAACAGCACAAAAACCGCGAGCAAACCCAACGAGCGGATCAGAATATCGGTGTTGACCGCCGCCATATTCTTTAGCCGCGCAGGATCGAGGATCGCCGGCCAACCGACCCTTGTCCGCAGTGCATCACGGCAGAGCCATAGGCCCAGCGCCAACCCTAGCCATTCCGCGATAAAGGTCGCCCCTGCAACGCCAGCGACACCCCAGCCGAGACCCAACACGAACAAAACATCGAGCAGGATGTTCGTCCCGTTCATCACGATCTGTAGGAGGAGCACCGCCCGCGTCCGCTCTGCCGCGATCAGCCAGCCGTTCACCGCATAGAGCGCGATCGCCGCAGGCGCGGACCACACACGCACCGACATATAATCATGGGCCAGCGCCTCAACCCCGACACTCCCCGGTGAGAGATAGAGCGAGAGCGCAAAGATGGGCATTTGCAAAAGGATGATGACCGCCCCAAATCCACCACCCAAAAGAAGCCCGCGAAAAAGCAGCGCCGAAACCTCGCCCGCGTGCCCTGCCCCGATGGCTTGGCTCGTGAGGCCCGTGGTGCCCATACGCAGAAACCCGAACACCCAGTAGATAGAGGTGAGGATCATCGCGCCTATGGCCACAGCACCGATAGGCTCTGCCGCGCCCAATTGACCGACCACACCCGTATCCACCAACCCCAGCAAAGGGACGGTCACATTGGCAAGGACGATAGGAACGGCGATCTTGAGGATGCGCCGATGGCTCAGGTCAGCCATTGCTGGACGGCATGAGGAAATGCCCTGTGGCCTGCGCAAAGAGACGCGACCGATTGTCCTGCCAGCCTTCCACATGAACGCTCGCGTAGCGGCGGCCTGACCTGTTGATCGTTGCCCGTGCGTAGGCATCGCGCGGCAGACCAGAGCGCAGATAATCCACTGTGAAATCGATGGTCTTTGGCAAACGGATCGGCGCATCACCCATTTGGAAATCAGGAGCCGAGCCGCTCTCGATCTCTTGCCACATCATCCCCCACGCCAATTCGATCAGCGCCGTGGTTTCAAGAAACGCAGCCGTCACGCCGCCGTGGATCGCTGGCAACATCGGGTTGCCGATTAGTTTGTCGTCAAACGGCAGCACGGCGGTCAATTCATCGCCACGGCGGTCAAACTGGATGCCGAGGAACTGGATATAGGGCACGCCACTGATCAGCTTTTCCAAGGCCGCATCACGGCGTTGTTTGATCACTTGAACGGGTTCTGGTTTGCGCATCACTTGCCCCCCTTACTGCCGTCGACCGTGAAGGCCCCCGTCGCTGTCGCCACAGGCCGCGCTGTATCCTCGTCCGTGGCAGTTGCCCGCACAAAGGCCACGCTGCGGGTCACGTGATAGCATTCTGCCGTCGCTGTGATTTTTTGACCTGGGGTCGCTGGGCGCATGTAATCAATCCGCAAATCCAACGTGGCGGTTCCACCGGCACAGGACGGATGGCTCATCACAGCCGCCCCACCACACGTGTCCATCAGCGCAGACACCGCGCCGCCATGGATCACGCCCGTCTCGGGATCACCAATGAACCGTTCGTCATAATCCATCTCAATCGTTGCCATCCCATCACCGATGGCGACCATCCGCATCGCCAAGGCTTTGGCGTGTGGAAGGGTCGCGATAAACTGATCAGCAAGCAGAGCCTTGCGATTTTGATGGTGTTGAGGTTCGTCAGTCATGGGCAATCCTTTTAGTTGCTCCATTGGTTCACGATCCAGAGGAAACACGCAAGACTTGGTCGAAGATTTACCGTCGCGTCAGGAGCGGTTGCCCATCGTTTTTTTTCGCCTTAGTGTGGTCAAGAGGGAGAGATAGATGCCGGATACACGTCTGACATTCAAAGAAATGTGCGCGAAGTTCGATGTGACGCCGCGGACCCTACGGTATTACGAATATATCGAACTCATCTCCCCTTTGCGCGAAGGTCGGTCACGCTTCTACGGGGCCCGCGAAATCGCCCGAATGACGCTGATCCTCCGCGGTCGCCGCTTTGGCTTTTCGCTCGAAGACATCCGTCAGTGGCTCTTGATCTACGAAAAAGAAGGCACCGACGCGCAGATGCGCCGTTGGGTCGAGATGGCAAATGGTCAGCTCGCTGAGCTGGCAGAGCAAAAGATCCAGCTCGAACAAACCATCGCAGAGCTGGAATCACTCCGCGACGACACGCTGGCCTCGCTCGGCTAAGCCACCCCAAATTGAAAATTCACGTCTTACGTGTGGAAATTGTTATTCCGCACGCTCACATTATTTCGCCTTACGTAACGACAGCTTTAATGACCTTTCGTCATACTGAAAAATGACGCAGCGTTTCGTTTACGTTCTGGTAAACTTGGCTTGTATGGTGAAACTGTCTTTGCAGATTGCGCTACCATAACGTCAACGCATGAGCGAGACGAACATGAACGAAACAACTAACCAGACTATGACCATCCGCGAGATGTGTGACGCCTACGACGTAACACCTCGCACTTTGCGGTTCTACGAGGCCAAAGAGCTGTTGTTTCCGATCCGTGACGGGCAAAAACGCCTGTTTACCAAACGTGATCGGGCCCGCTTGAAACTGATCCTGCGCGGTAAGCGCTTCGGTTTCTCGCTGGAAGAAATCCGACAGCTCCTCGACCTCTACGAACTGGACGACCAGCAAGAAACCCAGCTGGTAAAGACCTACGAAGTGGCCAAACAACATCTGGCCGAGATGGAGCAACAAAAGGCCGAGTTGGAAACCGCCATCGACGATCTCCGACAGCAGATCGAATGGGGTCGCCAACATTTGGCGAAATTACGCGCGGAACGGGCGGCTTAAGGCGCCCTTCCCACACCACCGGAGGAGAAGACCGCACAATGCCCAGCTACACCGCCCCCATCAAAGATATCCAATTCGTCCTGCACGACCTGTTGAAGGTCTCGGAACAAGATATCGCCGGATACGACGAGCTGGACCGCGATTTCACTTCTGCCGTGCTCGAAGAAGCTGGCAAAATCGCGTCGGAAGTTTTGGCCCCGCTGAACGCGGTTGGCGACACCGAAGGCTGCACCTATGAAAACGGTGTGATCCGCACACCGACAGGGTTCAAGGCGGCCTTTGACCAAATGAAAGAAGGCGGCTGGACCGCGCTTGACTGTGACCCCGAATACGGCGGTCAGGGTCTGCCTTACGTGTTCAACACCGCCGTGATGGAACCCTTCGTGTCGGCCAATATGGCCTTCAACATGTATCAGGGCCTGACCCACGGCGCATACTCCGCGATCCACGCCCACGCCTCGGACGAGCTAAAGGCGAAATTCCTACCCAAGATGGTCACCTGTGACTGGACCGGCACGATGAACCTGACCGAACCGCATTGCGGCACCGATTTGGGCCTCATGCGGACCAAGGCAGAGCCGCAGGACGACGGCAGCTACAAAATCACAGGCCAAAAGATCTTTATCTCGGCGGGTGACCACGACCTGTCCGAGAACGTCATCCACCTTGTTCTCGCGAAAATCGTCGGTGGCCCCGAAGGCATCAAAGGCGTCTCGCTCTTCATCGTGCCCAAAATCATGGTGAATGATGACGGTTCGCTTGGCGACCGCAACGCGGTTTCGGTCGGAAAGATCGAAGAGAAAATGGGCATCCACGGCAACGCGACCTGCGTGATGAATTACGACGGTGCGACGGGCTATCTGGTGGGCGAGGCGCACAAAGGCATGCGCGCCATGTTCACCATGATGAACGAGGCTCGTTTGGGCGTAGGCCTTCAGGGCTATGCCCAATCCGAAGCCGCCTACCAAAACGCGGTTGCCTATGCCAAAGACCGCCTGCAGGGGCGCGCTGTAACGGGCGCAGAAAACCCCAACGGTCCCGCTGACCCGCTGATCGTGCACCCCGATATCCGCCGCAATCTGATGGACCAAAAGTCCTTTACCGAAGGCGCGCGGGCGTTGACCTACTGGGGCGCAAACCTGATCGACCGCGCACACCGTTCTGGCGATGCGGCGGCCGATGGCCTAGTCTCCTTGCTCACGCCTGTGATCAAGGGCTTCCAAACCGACAAAGGTTTTGAAATGGCCGTACAAGCCCAGCAGGTCTACGGCGGTCACGGCTACATCGAAGAATGGGGCATGTCCCAATTCGCCCGCGATGCGCGGATTGCCATGATCTATGAAGGCGCAAACGGCATCCAAGCGCTCGACCTCGTTGGCCGCAAACTGGCCCAAGACGGTGGCAAACACGTCATGGCCTTCTTTGAGATGGTCAAGGCAGAGTGCAAAGCCCACACCGATGAGCGGATGCAACCCTTTGTCGAAGGCCTGAAAAATGCGTCAAAACAGATGCAAGCGGCGGGCATGTATTTCATGCAGAACGGCATGAAAAACCCGAATAACGCTCTCTCGGGCTCCTATGACTTCATGCACCTCATGGGTCATGTTTGCCTCGGCCTGATGTGGACACGGATGGCAGCAGCTTCCTACTCCGCACTCGACAATGGCGCTTCCGACACCGCGTTCTACGAGGGCAAAATCGCAACCGGCAAATACTACATGGCACGCCAACTGCCCGCCTGCGCGATGCATTTGGCCCGCATCGAAACGGGTGCGGAGACTGTCATGGATTTGTCAGCAGAGCAGTTCTAAACTTTGATCTGGCACCGCCCTTCCCCGCGGTCGGAGCCTCCGGCGGGAGTTGTTACGGCAAGGTGAAACGAAAGTTCCACCCTGCCCGCGACATTCTCTCGGAGGACGCGGGACAGGGCTTCACCTTGCAGGGCCCTGGGTTCTCCAACCTGTACCTTGGGGTCTGAATAAGAGGGTGGCGTTAAAAAAAGATAAAGGTGGCCAGTTCACCTTGCTGCAACAACTCTCCGGGGGTCCGGGGGTGGAAAACCCCCGGCGCTTACGGTGAACTGAGGAGGACGAGACAGTGACCAAACAACTCTATTGTTTTGGGGAGAGCGGCCATTCGTACAAAGTGGCACTCGCTCTGACCTTGGCCAAGGTCGACTGGGACCCGATTTATGTCGATTTCTTCGCAGGCGGATCGCGCAGCCCAGAGTTTCGCGCAGTGAACGAGATGGGCGAATGCCCCGTTTATGTGGATGGCGAATTGGTGCTGACCCAATCGGGCGCGATCTTGGATCACCTCTCAAAAGAGACAGGCAAATTCGGTGGCGCGAACGACCGTGAAGCGTCCGAAGTGCTGCGCTGGGTCCTTTGGGATAACCACAAATTCTCGTCCCAAGCGGGGATGCTGCGGTTCCTGATGAATTTCCTACCCGAAGAGAAACGCCCACAAGAGGTCATCGGATTTGTCAGCGGTCGACTGAAGGCGGCTTTTGCAACGCTGGAGACGCACCTCGAAGGGCGCGACTGGATCGTTGGCAACTCTGTCACCAATGCTGATCTGTCCTGCTGTGCCTACCTTTATTACCCCGAACCCTTTGGGTTCGACCGCAAGGATTATCCCAATATCGACCGTTGGCTCGACCGCATCGCGGCTCTGCCCGGTTGGAAACACCCATACGATTTGATGCGCCGCGCATTTCCTGCGGCCTGAGGAGGACTGAATGACCGAAGCCTATATCTACGACGCGATCCGAACGCCGCGGGGCAAGGGCCGCAAAGACGGTAGCCTGCACGAAGTGACATCCGTGCGCCTGTCGGCAAATGTTCTGAACGCTCTAAAATCCCGCAATGGCCTAGACGGTCACGCGGTTGAAGATGTGATCTGGGGCAACGTGACCCAAGTTGGTGAACAGGGCGGCTGTTTGGCGCGGACTGCGGTTTTGGCCTCTGACCTTGACCAATCGATCCCGGGCCTTGCCATCAACCGGTTCTGCGCCTCAGGCATGGAAGCCGTGAATATTGCCGCGAACCAGATTAAGGGCGGCGCGGGCATGGCTTACATCGCAGGCGGCGTTGAAATGATGGGCCGCGTTGCAATGGGCAGTGATGGTGCCGCGATTGCCGTTGATCCGTCGATTGCGATGGACACCTATTTCGTCCCCCAAGGCATTTCGGCAGACATCATTGCGACCGAGTACGGCTTTAGCCGTGAGGACGCAGACGCGCTCGCGGTTGAATCTCAACGGCGCGCCAAGGCCGCATGGGACGATAACCGCTTTGCCAAATCGGTGGTGCCTGTGATTGACCAAAACGGTCTCACCATTCTTGATCATGACGAATACATGCGCCCCGGCACGACCACAGAGATGCTCGGCGGGCTCAAGGCGTCATTCAAGGACATGGGCGAAGTGATGCCAGGTTTCGACAAAATCGCCCTGATGAAATACCCACATTTGGAACGGATCAATCATATCCACCACGCAGGGAACTCTTCGGGCATCGTAGACGGCTCTGCTGGCGTTCTGATCGGTAACAAAGAGTTCGGCGAAAAATATGGCTTGAAACCGCGTGCTCGCATCCGCGCCACCGCGAAAATCGGGACCGATCCGACGATCATGCTCACGGGTCCTGTTCCTGTGACCGAAAAGATCCTCGCCGACAGCGGTATGTCGATTTCTGACATTGATCTGTTTGAAGTGAACGAAGCCTTCGCTTCGGTCGTTCTTCGCTTCATGCAGGCGTTCAACGTCGATCCATCGGTCGTCAACGTCAACGGCGGTTCGATTGCGATGGGCCACCCCTTGGGTGCGACAGGCGCGATCATCATCGGCACCCTGCTCGACGAACTAGAGCGCACAGGCAAAGGCACAGGCCTTGCCACCCTGTGCATCGCATCCGGCATGGGTGCCGCAACCATTATCGAACGCGTCTGAGGGAGGTAAGACAATGACCGATTTCACCATGACCACAGACGCCGATGGCGTCGCCGTTATCACTTGGGATGTGCCCAACAAATCCATGAACGTGCTGAGCCTCGAAGGATTGGCGCATCTCTCTGATCTTATCGATCAGGCCCATGCAGACGAGGCCGTCAAAGGCATCGTGATCACCTCTGGCAAAGATACCTTTGCGGGCGGCATGGACCTCAACGTCATCGCCAAGATGAAAGAGAGCGCAGGCGATGATCCAGCTAAGGGCCTCTTTGAAGGCACTATGCAGATGCACGCGATCCTGCGCAAAATCGAACTCGCAGGAATGGACCCGAAAACCCAGAAGGGTGGCAAACCGACGGCCGCTGCCCTCCCCGGCACCGCTCTTGGCATCGGTCTTGAATTGCCGCTGTCCACCCACCGCATTTTCGCGGCAGATAACCCAAAAGCCAAAATCGGCCTGCCCGAAATCCTTGTTGGTATTTTCCCGGGCGCTGGCGGCACCACGCGTCTGTCGCGCAAGCTTGGCGCGATGGCCGCATCGCCGTTGTTGCTTGAGGGCAAACTGAACGACCCCAAGAAAGCCAAGGCCGCTGGTGTCATCGACGAAGTGGTGCCAGCCGAGGACCTCTTGGCCGCAGCCAAGGCATGGGTACTAGACGCCAAAGATGCTGATCTCGTGAAACCGTGGGATCAGAAAGGCTTTAAAATTCCAGGCGGCACGCCCTATCACCCTGCTGGCTTCATGACCTACGTTGGTGCCTCTGCGATGGTGAATGGCAAGACCCAAGGCGTCTACCCTGCCGCCAAAGCCATGCTCTCTGCCGTCTATGAAGGCGCAATGGTGCCGTTCGACACGGCTCTGAAAATCGAGGCGCGTTGGTTCACCAACGTTCTGATGAACCCCTCCTCTGGCGCAATGATCCGTAGCCTCTTTATCAATAAAGAAGCACTGGAAAAGGGCGCGAACCGTCCGAAGGTCGAGGACCAGAAGGTCAAAAAACTCGGCGTGATCGGCGCGGGCATGATGGGCGCGGGCATCACGCTTGTCTCGGCTCAGGCAGGCATGGAGGTTGTCCTCATCGACGCGACCCAAGAGGCCGCAGATCGTGGTAAGGCCTATACCGAAAAATACATGGACACGGGCATCGCCAAACGCAAAGCCACACCAGAGAAAAAAGAACAGGTTCTGTCGCTGATCACCGCGACCACCGATTATGCCGCGCTTTCTGGCTGTGACCTGATTATTGAGGCCGTGTTCGAAGACCCGACCGTTAAGGCTGACGTGACGGCCAAGGTTGAGGCTGCCGTGGGCGAGGATTGCATCTTTGCCTCCAACACTTCGACCCTGCCAATCTCGATGCTGGCAAAAGCGTCCACGCGTCCAGAGCAGTTCATCGGTATCCACTTCTTCTCGCCTGTTGAGAAAATGATGCTCGTTGAGATCATCAAGGGCAAGGCGACAGGCGAACGCGCCGTGGCAAAAGCTCTCGATTACGTGCGCCAGATCCGCAAAACCCCGATCGTGGTCAATGACGCGCGGTTCTTCTACGCGAACCGCTGCATTATCCCCTACATCAACGAAGGCATCCGTATGGTCGCCGAAGGGGTTGAACCTGCACTGATCGAAAACGCCGCGAAACTGGTCGGTATGCCACTCGGCCCACTTCAGTTGGTGGATGAAACCTCTATCGATCTCGGCGTCAAAATCGCCAAAGCGACCAAAGCGGCAATGGGCGATGCCTACCCCGATGGCGCAGTGGACGAGGTTCTGTTCTGGATGGCCGACGAAGGCCGTCTGGGTCGCAAATCTGCCGCTGGCTTCTATGCCTACGACGAAAAAGGCAAACGTCAGGGTCTCTGGGATGGCCTCGCTGCGAAATACCCAGTGGCAGACGAACAGCCTGATCTGCACACCGTTCAGCACCGCCTGCTCTTCGCTCAGGTTCTCGAAGCGGTCCGCGCTTTGGAAGAAGGCGTTCTCGAAGACATCCGCGAGGGTGACGTGGGCGCGATCCTCGGCTGGGGCTTTGCTCCGTGGTCTGGCGGCCCGTTCAGCTGGCTCGACATCATCGGCACGCCTTATGCGGCAGAGGTCTGCGATCAACTGACCGAAGCCTACGGCGACCGCTTTGCCTGCCCCGCGTTGCTGCGCGAAATGGCGGATAAGGGCCAAGAGTTCTACAACCGCTTCGCCGCAGAGCAAGCAGCTTAAAACAACAAAGGGCGGGGAAATTCCCCGCCCTTTCTCTATCTGAAAACTGATCGATTACGCGTAAGCGAACGTCAGCGCGGGAATGTCCGCCATGGTCAAACCTTTGAGGTAGACCATCGAATAAATCTCGCCGCTCCAGTCATCGGTCACAGTGACCAACAGACCGTCGTCATCTTCTTTGAAGCCAAGGAAGTCGTCGATGTTGTCTTCGGTGATGTGGGTCAAACCCAGATCAAAGACCAGAACGTCTTCTTCGGGATCAAAGTCCTCAATCGTTGCCTCAGTCGCGATGTCGCCCATCACCACCTCGTCCGCGCCCGCGCCCAAGGTCAGGCTCTCAACGACCGAACCGTAGCCCAGTGTCACGCTGTCATCGCCGGCACCGAGGTCAAGTTCGTCAACGTGCGACCCGAAATCACCCTTCAGCTCTACAGTGTCGTCGTCGGCACCCGCATCAACGGTGTTGGTGCTGTCCAGACCGTCTTGTTCTGCAGCGCCGTCCAGCGTGATATCGTCGTTGCCGTTACCGCCGCTGATGTCAAAGCTGTAGACCACGTCTTCGTTGGTGTAGTCATCTTCGTCGTCGTTGGTTTCAGCAACGATGGTATCGTCACCTTCGCCGCCATCAGCGCTGCCCTCGTTGGTGAGCGTGATGTCATCGTCGAAAAAGCTGGAAAGATCGGTCGTCGCTGCGAAATCGTCAGTTTGATCGTCAGCCGGTACATCTTCACCGTCTGTCTGCCCCATTAGCTCAGGTATGACGAGACCACTTGCGGCCGCAGCACCCAACAGAAGAAACAGGAAACCCATTTGAAACTCCAGCGAAACAACATAGCATTATCTGCTGATCGTGGGGATACATCATAAATCTCGAAGGTTTAATACACCCTATACTTTTGAAAGCAAATATCAGTAAATTTGTCGATATTTTGACGAAATACACTCTATGGGTGCGCGAATTTTCGAATTAACGCACGTTTTAGGTGAGTACTGCCTATTTCGCCGCCTCTCGATTTCGACTCAGGCTGCCAGTTGGGCACAAGTTGGAGCGACCGAACCATGGGTTTCGCTCTCAAGTTCGAGGAAACTGACCAACAGATCCGCTTGCTCTTGCGATAGCACCGAATAAGACGGCTCACCTTTGTCAACGATGTCAGACAGGATGTCGGTTGCTTTCGGGCAGTAGAACAATGCGCCAGTGTTCGCGAATACGATCTCATCGCCCGCGAAGTGCAGGGTGACGATTTCGATGCGGTCCGCAGGGCGGGACGGTGTGATGCCACGGAAGCCTTCAAGAGATGCAACAGGGATCAGCGCAAAGGGATCACCAAACACGTCCTCTGCGGTATCGCTTTCGATCAGAACGGCCTGACGGGCGGGGATACGCATCTCTTCGCGATTGCCGAGAGCGCCAGCAGGAACCAACATCGGCCAGTCCTCAATCGCCGCTGCGGTTTCACCAGCAAAGATCACCTGACGGCGCACAGCCACAACGGTCTGCAACCCACCATCAAAAGTCAGCACTTGATCGCCTTCGCAGATCGCTTCGACCTTGCGCCATCCCATGGCGGTCGCAACGCGGGTACCAGCCAGCATCCCGTGATCTACATCGGAAAGGGTCGCATCATGACCGAGAGCGGCATGGGCGTTTGTCCAGCTTTTGTCGTTCCAAGCATACATTTGCGTCTTCCTTCGCGGTCAGAGCACCTTCTGCACTCCCGTTAAAGAAGAATTCACCTCTTCCCGCGTCAGAGTTTGGGACGGATCGTGGTTAAATTGGGGCATTGTTCGGGGATATGCGGCAAAACCCAGACGAAGCCCCCAGATTTCACCACAATCCCTCAACAATCGAACCGATATCCAAAGCGTTCGATGTCCGCAGCGCAGAGCGAATCCACGACCGCTTTGGTTGATTCGTCATAATACCCGCGCCAATCTTTTTCGCGCTTTGACGTATTCACCACAGGAATTTCTGGCACAAATTCAAGGTGCTCTGACAATAATGCCAGATCCTCCACCAAATGCTCGATCCGGATGTAGGCGTTGCAATGCTCAACCCCAGCGGTATCCCTCATATAGCTATCATAGGGCGATGATTTGAGGCTTGCATGGGTATGCGGATGGGCCATGAAACCCGTGAAATCCGTGGTCTTCGCCAGCGTCACGGCGGGATGGTCGAACATTTGATCCTGCAACCAATGGTAATAACTCACCATCCGATCCCACGGGTTCCGCACCAGCGTAAAAGTGAAATACTCCGCCATCTGCTCTCGCGTGACCAAGCCTTCGATATCTGCGAGGCGCGAGTGCTTCCACAGACGCCCTGACGTCTCTAACCCGCGCAGCCGACGCCGCCGCTTGATCGCCTTGGGCGTATCGCCAATCAACACGTCATCAGCCATCGCCCGCGCCTCAAGCGCGAGCGCCAGCGAGGTGCCCCCCGTTTTCGGGATATGGACAAAGATATAACGACGGCCGTGGGAAATTATCATTCCACGATATTATCGGTTCTTGCCATCGGGGGCGAGTCTGTACGGATCGCGATGATCACCCCAGAAGTCGCAATCATGATCAGTCCCACAATCATCAGCGGTGTCGGAAACTCACCCCAGAGGATCGATGCCCAAATCGTCGCAAACACCAGTAGCGTGTTTTCAAACACCGATACGAATGTAGCGTCTGCGGCTTGATACGCGCGAATGGTCAGCCCCACGCCCAAGAGCGACCCAAAGCCGTGCAAAACGATCAGGCCAAGGAAAACGCCAACGGGCGCAACCCACCCACGGGTCACGTAACCAGCAGAACCACCCACATCAGGCACAGCCATCCATGTCACAATCACAAGCCCAACCGCGCCCCAGATCGTGATCATCACCGTGTAGCCCGTCAAAAGCGACAGTGTGGTTTCGCCCTCGCACCAACGGCGCGTCGCCATATTCCCCATGGCATAGGCCGCCCCCGCAAGGATCGGCAGCAGACTGACCAAGGACAGCTCCCCTGCTCCGCCGCCCAAGGCCAACACGGCCCCCGTAAAGCCGATCACCACTGCAAAAATACGCCGTGGTCCGACCTTTTCCCCAAAGAACACCACTGAAATCAGGATCACCCAGATCGGAGATGTAAAGAGGCCCGCAACTGCTTGGGCGATCGGCATGATGCCGAGGCAGGCAAAATAGAGAACCAGCGCCCCCGATGATACCACAGAGCGTGCATAGACATTCCGGCGCCGTTTGGGTTTGAGGCTATAGCCCGTCACCAACGAAATCGCACCCAATCCCGCCAAAGCGACAGCCCCACGCAACAATTGGAACTGCCACAGCCCTGCCTCTTCGGCGACCAAGCGCACGAAATTATCGATCAGACCGAACCAAGCCATAGCTGACATAATCAGAAACGCGGCCAATCCAGCGCGGTTGTGCGACGAGGAGGAGAGTGCAGTCATAAATTTCCCTCAAACAGTTGCTAGGGTTATGCAAAACCTAAAACGACCTGACTTGTCCCTTAGCGACATATTTGATCAAATTTTGTCTGATTGTCCGCCCTATCCAATATCGCTGGGACAGGGTAAAGTGACGCAAAATAGAATAAGAGCAGATGACAGCACTTAAACAGTACACTCGGTTAGAAAGTTTGGGCCTATGGCGGGCCGACGGACAGGCACAGCGCCGCGAGGTGGCTGTGTGCTTTGGCGATGCCACATTGATCATCCGCGACACGGCCAATCGGCCTCTGACCCACTGGTCCCTCCCCGCGATTGAACGCCTGAACCCTAACGAAGTGCCTGCCCTCTTTGCGCCCGACGACAGCGGTGATGAAACGCTGGAAATCGACGACGAACTGATGATCGAAGCGATTGAAAAGGTGCGCAAAGCGCTCTCCAAACGCCGTCCAAAACCGGGGCGTCTGCGCGGTGCGGGGCTGTCATTTTCTATCGCTGCCGTGCTGGCCTTGGGCGTTCTTTGGCTGCCCTCTGCGCTGCGCACCCATACGCTCTCTGCCGTGTCCCAAGCCAGCCGTGCGTCGATTGGCGCGACGCTCTTGGGTCATGTCCAACGTCTGACGGGGTCCGTCTGCCGCAGTCCTCGTGGCATCCAAGCCCTCGAACGGCTCAAAGATCGCGCATTGGGCGCGGACAGTGATATCCGTGTGCTCATCGTCCCCGAAGGCATAGCAACCACCCTCGCCCTGCCTGGCGGGATCATTCTGATGAACCGCGCCCTCGTCGAAGATTACGAGGACCCTGGCGTCCCGACAGGGTTCCTAATTGCAGCCGAATTGGCCCGTCAGTCCGACGACCCACTCGGCCACCTGATGAAAACCTCGGGCATTCAGGCCACGTTCCAACTCCTGACCACAGGCGACATGAGCAGCGCGACCCTGCGCGACTACGCCGAAATCGCCGTCACAGACAAAGCGCCACCCATATCGACCGATAGCCTGATCAAAGCCTTCGGCGAAGCAGAGGTTTCCACGAAACCCTTTGCCTTTGCCTTGGACATCACAGGGGAACGAACACTCGACCTGATCGAAGCCGATCCAGTGGACCCAGCACAGGCACCGCTCATTTTGTCAGATGGCGATTGGGTCGCGTTGCAAGGGATCTGCGGAAACTAACCCCAGCGGCTTAGTAACCAGTCAGACCGCGCTGCGGGTTCAAACGACCGTCCGACCACGCACCGATATAGCCTTCGGGTGGCGAATAAGGTCCAACGCTGCTCACGCCCACTGGGTTCGATGCGGGCACGACAGGCCCGAACAACCCACTTCCCGTCACAATCGAGGTCGCGCGTGTTGCGTCGACACCAACTGATCCCGTCACATAACGGCTGGCAGACGGCGATTGTTGTTGCGGGGTGCAGCGAACACCAGCGCCCCCTGTATATTGCGCACTTACGCTATCAAAATTGCAGCCGCTCGACCGCACAGCGGGGGCTGGAACGGTCACGGTCGGGACCGATACAACAGGCGCGGCCATCGCAGGCTGACGCGGCACATAGGTCGTCGTCGATACGCCACTTGCAGCGGTGGTGTTGACGGCGACAGGATTGCTTGCTGGAACGCGGTTGCTATAGCGCGAAATGGTTTGGGCCTGCGGGCCACAACGAACAGTCATGCCCGCGCCGCCCGTCAGATACGCCTGACCAATCGACGGACAGGCCGAAGCCCCAACCGAAGGCACCATAGTCGGCGCAACAGAGGCAACCGTCACAGGACGCGCAGGACCGCAGTTGATGGGCTGACCATTTGCAGCGTTCACATAGCCCGCCAATATCCCGCTCTGCCCCTGACAAATCTCAGCCAAGGTCACACGACGCGGCTCTGGCCGTGTCACTTGTGGCGTTGCAACAACGGGCGCAGGTGCAGGCGCGACAACACGTGGGGACACGCCAATCGACGCAACGATCTGGATCGGATCACGTGTCGCAGCTGGCGCCACAACAGCAGGCGCCGCAGCCGCAACAGTCGTCGTTGGTTCGCTCACCCCAATGATCGGCACATTCGCAGGCAGAGGTGACGCAACCCGACCGCCAATCGACGGTTCAAACCCGCACAATTGCTGGCGATCACGGTTTACACGCGGCACCCAATTCACCGAACCGGCAAGGCCCGCACGAATAAACACGCAGCCCTTGCTATCAACATATTGGTTACCCGTAAAAGACGCGGGCGGGATTTCCGCAGGGAGTGTATCGGCCAGTACGCCTTGCGATTGAACGGCAAGACCAACAACGACAGCTGCAATAAAACGAAAATCCGACATGAATGTCCCCATTAATTAAGCGGGACAATGCCGCAGATCGGTGAATCTGTAAAGAGTCCGCACCCGCTAAACGCTAGTTTACGCCCATTATTTTGTGCCAAACATGCGGTCACCCGCATCCCCTAGACCAGGAACAATATATCCATGGTCATTCAGGCGCTCGTCTACCGATGCTGTCACAATCGGAACGTCTGGATGCGCTTCTTTCATCCGTTCAACCCCTTCGGGTGCAGCGAGTAGGCAGAGGAACCGAATATCCTTGGCGCCAGCCTGTTTGATCAGGTCAATCGCCGCCGCCGAAGAGTTACCTGTCGCCAACATCGGATCAACGACAATCACCGTGCGATCCTCAAGCTGGGTTGGCACTTTGAAGTAATACTGCACAGGTTGCAGCGTTTCTTCGTCACGATAGAGCCCAACAAAACCGACACGCGCGGCAGGGATCAGCTCAAGAATACCATCAAGCAGCCCGTTGCCCGCCCGCAGGATCGACACCAGCGCGAGCTTCTTACCCTCGATCTGTGGGGCCTCCATGCTGCACATCGGGGTTTCAATCGTCCGTGTCGTCATCGGCAACCCACGCGTCACCTCATAGGCCAACAGCAAGGAAATCTCGCGCAGCAACTGGCGAAACTGTGCCGTCGATGTCCGAGACTCGCGCATCAAGGTCAGTTTGTGTTGAACCAGCGGGTGATCCACAACGGTCAGATGGTCAGTCATTGGGCAGTCTCCAATCGTTTGATGATGATGTCGCGGGTGGCCGCATCGCAGAATGCAGCCTCAATCGCGGTCTTGTTCAATTCGGCAAAGTCTTCGTCACCCCAGCCAAAGGTCTTGGCCAACATGTCGTATTCTTTGGTCATGGTGGTGTGGAAAAACGGCGGGTCGTCGGTGGACACAGTAACCTTAACGCCCGCATCACGGAGCGGCTTGATCGGGTGATCCGCCCAATCGCCAGACGCGCCAAGGAACACGTTCGACCCCGGACAAACCTCCAGCACGATCCCTGCTTCAGCGATATCGTCGACCAGTTTGCGGTCCTTGATCGCGTTGATACCGTGACCGATGCGTTCGACCTTTAGATCGCGGATGGTGTCGGCCACCATATCTGGCCCACCCCATTCGCCCGCATGACAGGTCAGTCGCAGCCCAGCCTCACGCCCCATGTCGAACGAATAGGCGAAATCACCGGGTCGATGCATCATCTCTGCCCCACCCATACCGAGGCCAACGATAAAGTCACCCTTCGTCTCAGCCGCACACAAGGCCGCTTTTTTCGCCTGTTCTGGTCCGAAATGGCGGATCGGCGTCACAATCCCGCGCAGCGTAATGCCCATTTCGCTGTCAGCCTTCGCCGCGGCCTCTTCGATCGCACAGAGATATTCGCGCCACGCAGTGACATCCGCACCACCGCAGAAATCAGGCGACAAGAAGGTTTCACAGTAGACAACGCCGTTTTCCGCGCTGCGCTCCAACACGGCGGTGCAAAGCCGCGCAAAATGCTCAGGCGTTTTCAGGACCGAAGTCGCAGCTTCATAGACCTCAAGGAAATGGTCAAAGTCGCGATACTTATAGCTGCCATCCTCATTGAAAATCTTGGACAAATCGACCTTCTGTTCAAACGCCAATTGGCGAATGAAATCAGGTGGTGCTGCCCCCTCGAAATGGAGGTGAAGCTCGACCTTTGGGGTAGATTGATAGCTCATATCACTGATTTTCCTGTGCCTTGGGCGGGAACGCCCAGATGGGCGGCAATCGTCGCGGCCACATCGGAGAACCCGATGTGCCCCAGCGCGCGCGGCCCAAGTCCGTGGATCAAAACAGGCACACGTTCACGGGTGTGATCCGTGCCTGTCCATGTCGGATCATTGCCGTGATCGGCAGTGACAACCAGCAGGTCGCCTTCACGCAATCGTGGCAAAATTTCATTTAGTTTAACACTAAACCACTCTAGATGCTTAGCATATCCAACGACATCCCGACGATGCCCGTATTCGCTGTCAAACTCGACGAAATTAGCAAAGGTCAGCGACCCATCTACAGCCTCATCCACGAGATCGGACAGATGCGCCATCAGCACATCATCGCGACCCTTTCGAACCTCGTTGATGCCCCGCATAGAAAAAATATCACCAATCTTACCAACGGCATAGACATGCCGCCCAGCGCCCTGCACCCAATCACAAAGAGTCGGCGCAGGCGGTTCAATCGCGAAATCCTTACGGTTTGCGGTGCGTGTAAAGGCACCGACTTCTCCCACAAAAGGCCGCGCAATCACGCGCCCAATTTTCATCTCGTGCAGCATCGGCGCGATGCCCTTACAGAGGTCCAACAGGCGATCAAGGCCAAAGGCATCTTCATGCGCGGCGATCTGAAACACACTATCGGCTGAAGTATAGCAGATCGGATAGCCCGTCCGCAGATGTTCAGCACCAAGACGCGCGATGATCTCGGTGCCAGAGGCGTGGCAGTTACCCAAAATTCCATCGACACCCGCGACCTTGCAGACCTCGGCAATCACGGCCTCAGGGAACGAATTCTCGTGCTCAGTGAAATAGCCCCAGTCCCACGGCACTGGCACGCCCGCCAATTCCCAGTGACCTGACGGCGTATCCTTGCCCTTTGACACTTCGGTCGCCGCGGCCCACGCGCCCACGGGGTCAGCGCCCAAGCCCTCTACCTCTAGCCCAGAGGCAAGCCGCATTGCCGCGCCCAATCCCAGCGCATCCAAGGTGCCGACCTGCAACGGTTTCCCCGCCTGCGCCATCGCCTGCGCGATATGGCCCACGGTATTCGCCCCCGTATCAGGGCGGTCGTCGTTGAAATAGCTATCCGCGTCAGGCGCGCCACCAATCCCGACAGAGTCGATCACGACCAGAAACGCACGGCTCATGGGTCGATCCTTTCATGCACCAAGGGGTGATCGGGGTCTGCTCCGCCAATCGATACCGCCGCTTGAACCTCTGCCACCGCGCGGGCCGCATCGTCATCCCGCCGCGCATGAACAAAGGCGATCGGATCACCCTTTTGCACCTCACGACCCAGCGGGATCGCAGCGGATAGACCGACCGCAGGATCGACCTTGTCCGTCTCAACCTGACGTCCACCACCCAGTCCCACAACGGTGAGGCCTAGGGCTTGACCGTTCCAGCCAGAGACCATCCCAGCCTCGGGCGCGGGAACAGGCACCACAATCGGCGCATCAGGCAAATGAGTGCGCCAGTCCTTATCCATATCGGGCGGCCCACCCATTTCGAACACCATCTGGGCAAAACGATCCATCGCAGCACCGCTTTCGATCGCAGCGCGGATTTTCTCTTCGCCCTCACCTTCGGCTCCACCAGCCAGCGCCAAAAGCCGCCCGCCCAGCGCAACCGTCAGGTCAAAGAGCCGAGGCGCCGCAAGCCTATCCCCGCCCATTACCTCCAAACACGTCGCAACCTCGAGCGCATTGCCCAATGTCGGCGCTAGCGGTTCGTTCATATCGGTGATCATCGCAGCCGTCGGGCACCCTGCCCCGTTCGCCGTATCCACCAACGACCGCGCCAAGGCTCGCGCCTCATCGGGCGTTTTCATGAACGCGCCCGTGCCGACTTTCACGTCGAGGATCAGACCCTCTAGTCCCGCCGCCAATTTCTTGGACAGAATCGACGCCGTGATCAGGTCCACGCTTTCCACCGCCGCGCATACGTCCCGCACCGCATAAAGCCGTTTGTCCGCAGGCGCGATTGACCCCGTAGCGCCAACGACCGCGCAGCCGACCTTAGCCACGATACGGCGCAACTCTGCCTCAGAAATCTGAGCCGTGACACCGGGGATGGCTTCCATTTTATCCAATGTGCCGCCCGTATGCCCCAGCCCCCGACCGGAAATCATCGGAACAAACACACCACAAGCCGCCAATGCGGGCGCAAGGATCAACGACACGCAATCCCCCACACCGCCTGTCGAATGTTTGTCCATCACTGGACCATCCATCCGCCATTTCAGCACATCGCCAGAATCGCGCATACCGAGCGTCAGGGCAATTCGCCCCTCTTCGCCCAGCCCATTCAACAGCGCCGCCATCGCAAAGGCCCCTGCCTGAGCGTCCGACACCGCGCCAGAGGCAAGCCCATTGGCGAACCACCGAAGCTCTTCGGTCGTGGGCGACTGGCGGTCGCGGACTTTGGCGATGACTGCGCGGGCGTCCATTTTAGGTATTGGCCATATGATCTGCGGTGAACACACCGGGTAGCAATTGCGCCACGGTCATATCTAGTTGCGCCCCACCCGTCGTATACATCCGCACAATCGTTTCAGGCTGCGCAAATTCTGCGATTTTCTGACGGCACCCGCCGCAGGGCGTCACAGGTGTTGGACTATCCGCAATCACGGCAACCTCAACAATCTTGCGGTCGCCTGCCGCACACATAGCCGCAATCGCGCCCGCTTCGGCACAGGTGCCTTCGGGATAAGCGACGTTTTCAACGTTGACGCCTGTATAGATCGTCCCGCTTGCGGTCTGGACCGCCGCCCCCACCTTGAAATTTGAATAGGGCGCATAGGCATTTTCGCGAACGGCTTTGGCATGATCGAGCAACGACATAGGACCCCCTTTGATCGTTTGGTAAAATGTGCAGCGCGAAGCGAACGGTTGCAAGCGCTATGACTTAAATACGGACTATATCAGCCGATAAGGTTTGCAACGAGAGGTCAATCCCCTGTATGGAGGCCTTGGACCAACAGAAAATTTAGTTTAACGCTAAACTAAAAAGGAATGACCACATGACCGACAAGAGCAAGGACAACCTGCGTCAGGCAGCGCTGGACTACCACCAGTTCCCGAAACCGGGGAAACTGGAAATCCGCGCGACCAAACCTCTGGCAAACGGACGTGACCTTGCCCGCGCTTATAGCCCCGGCGTGGCCGAAGCCTGCCTCGAGATCAAAGCCGACGCGGACACCGCACGCGCGTATACCTCGCGCGGGAACCTTGTTGGTGTTGTAACAAACGGCACGGCGGTTTTGGGCCTCGGCAATATCGGTGCATTGGCATCCAAGCCCGTTATGGAAGGCAAAGCGGTTCTCTTTAAGAAGTTCGCGAACATCGACTGTTTCGACATCGAACTCAACGAACCCGACCCCTACAAACTGGCAGAGATCGTTTGTTCGCTCGAACCGACCTTTGGTGCGATTAACCTCGAAGACATCAAAGCGCCCGATTGCTTTATCGTTGAAAAGATCTGCCGCGAACGCATGAACATTCCTGTGTTCCACGACGACCAGCACGGCACCGCGATTGTTGTGGGCGCTGCTGCCACCAACGCGCTTCACGTCGCAGGCAAGAAATTCGAAGACATTAAGGTCGTCTCCACAGGCGGCGGTGCGGCGGGTATCGCCTGCCTCAACATGCTCCTGAAACTCGGCGTTAAGCGTGAAAACGTTTGGCTCTGCGACATCGCGGGTCTGGTCTATCAAGGCCGCACCGAAGAAATGACCCCGCAAAAAGAAGCCTACGCTCAGGCGTCTGACCTGCGCACTCTGGATGAGGTGATCGAAGGCGCGGACCTCTTCCTCGGCCTATCTGGTCCGGGTGTTCTGAAACCCGAGATGGTCAAGAAAATGTCGGCCCGCCCGATCGTGTTTGCACTGGCGAACCCAACACCCGAAATTCTGCCCGACCTCGCCCGCGAAGCCTCGCCCGATGCGATCATCGCCACAGGCCGTTCGGACTATCCGAACCAAGTGAACAACGTGCTCTGCTTCCCGTTCATCTTCCGCGGCGCCCTCGACGTCGGCGCGACAGAGATCAACGACGAAATGCAGATCGCCTGCGTTGAAGGCATCGCCGCCCTCGCCCGCGCGACCACCAGCGCCGAAGCTGCCGCTGCTTATCAAGGCGAAAAGCTGACTTTTGGTGCGGATTACCTGATCCCCAAACCGTTCGACCCGCGCCTCATGGGCGTTGTGGCCTCTGCCGTGGCAAAGGCCGCAATGGAAACGGGCGTCGCGAAAACCCCGCTCGACGATATGGCGGAGTATAAGAAACGCCTCGACGGGTCGGTCTTTAAATCCGCACTTCTCATGCGCCCCGTATTCGAAGCTGCCCGCACCGCGTCGCGCCGCATCGTCTTCTCTGAGGGCGAAGACGAACGCGTACTGCGTGCCGCGCAGGCCGTTCTCGAAGAAACCACAGAGACCCCGATCCTCATCGGTCGTCCCGAAGTCATCGAACGCCGCTGTGAACGCGCTGGACTGAAAATCCGTCCGCAGGTCGATTTTGAGATCGTGAACCCCGAAAACGATCCGCGCTATTATGACTACTGGACCACCTATCACAGCCTCATGGAACGTCAGGGCGTGACCCCCGATCTGGCAAAGGCCATCATGCGCACCAACACCACCGCGATTGCGGCAATCATGGTGCAGCGTGGCGAGGCCGACAGCATGATCTGCGGCACCTTTGGTCAATACCTCTGGCACCTCAACTATGTGACCCAAGTACTGGGCCGCGACGGGCATGAACCGACCGCCGCCCTATCGATGATGATCCTTGAGGATGGCCCGCTGTTCATCGCAGACACCCACCTTCACCCCGAACCGACCCCTGCGCAAATTGCGAAAACCGTGATCGGTGCCGCACGCCACGCGAAACGCTTTGGCATCACACCAAATATCGCGCTCTGTTCACATTCGCAGTTCGGTAGCCTCGATATTGACTCGGGCCGTCGGATGCGGGCCGCGATGGCGCTCTTGGACGCAGAGACACGCGATTTCTGCTACGAGGGCGAAATGCACATCGACGCAGCGCTCGATCCCGAACTGCGCGAACGCATCTTCCCGCAGAGCCGCATGAAGGGCTCGGCCAACGTGCTGATCTTTGCAAACTCTGATGCGGCCTCTGGTGTGCGCAACATTCTCAAGATGAAAGGCGGCGGCCTTGAAGTCGGTCCGATCCTCATGGGCATGGGCAACCGCGCCCACATCGTCACCCCGTCGATCACCGCACGTGGCCTGCTGAATATGTCGGCAATCGCGGGCACGCCGGTGTCGCACTACGGCTAAATTCGGGTTGTGGCGCTCTTGGCAACAGGGGCGCCACAGCCAGAATCCCCAGCAAGACAGATTTACAAAATCTGACACCAAACTTTGCAAACTTCGTCTATTTTTACCGAAATCCGTATATTTCTGTAAAATTTGCAAAAGTTTGCAACCCGCAGCACCTCTTTTCTGCAAATTTTTTGCGCCAAAGCGTCGCTCTGGACGCTAACATTGTTGCTTGCCTGATCCCCTCTCGCTTAGACCATTACCCAAGCAAGAGGAGGAGCTCTTATGACCTACAAAGACGTATACGACAGCTGGAAATCTGATCCCGAAGGGTTCTGGATGGAACAGGCCAAGGCAATCGACTGGGTCGAAGCTCCGACCAAGGCGCTGTTTGATGACAATGCTCCGATTTACGAATGGTTCTCGGATGCAAAGGTGAACACATGCTACAACGCTGTAGACCGCCACGTAGAGGCCGGTCGCGGCGAACAGGCTGCAATCATCTACGATAGCCCGATCACCCACACCAAACGGTCGATCTCTTACGTCGAACTGCGCAACCGTGTTGCATCGCTCGCTGGTGCGCTCCGTGCCAAAGGCATAGAAAAAGGTGACCGCGTCATCATCTATATGCCGATGATCCCCGAAGCGCTTGAGGCGATGCTGGCCTGTGCCCGTATCGGCGCGATCCACTCGGTCGTGTTTGGTGGCTTTGCGGCGCACGAACTGGCTGTTCGGATCGACGACGCGAAACCCAAAGCGATCATCGCGGCGTCCTGCGGTTTGGAACCGAACCGCGTTGTGCACTACAAACCGCTCCTCGACGGTGCAATCGAACAGGCCACTCACAAGCCCGACTTCTGCGTGATCTTCCAGCGCGAGCAAGAAGTCGCAGAACTGATCCCAGGTCGTGACTTTAACTGGCACGGCTTCCAGTTCGGTGTTGAGCCTGCGGAATGTGTCCCAGTTGAGGGCAACCACCCCGCCTATATCCTCTACACCTCGGGCACCACGGGTCAGCCCAAAGGCGTTGTTCGCCCAACCGCAGGCCATCTGGTCGCGCTGAACTGGACGATGAAGAACATCTACAACGTCGATCCGGGTGACGTGTTCTGGGCTGCGTCGGATGTGGGTTGGGTCGTAGGTCACTCCTACATCACCTACGGTCCGCTCGTACACGGTAACACCACCATCGTTTTCGAAGGCAAACCTGTTGGCACCCCCGACGCTGGCACCTTCTGGCGCGTGATCCAAGAACACAACGTCCGTTCGTTCTTTACCGCTCCGACCGCCTTCCGCGCGATCAAACGCGAAGACCCGAAGGGCGAGTTCATTAAGAAATACGACACCTCGTGCCTGCGTGCGCTCTACCTTGCGGGTGAACGCGCTGACCCTGACACCATCGTTTGGGCGCAGAACATTCTAGGCGTGCCTGTCTATGACCACTGGTGGCAGACCGAGACGGGCTGGACCATCGCGGGCAACCCCGCAGGGATCGAAGCGCTCCCCGTTAAGATCGGCTCCCCGACCGTTCCGATGCCTGGCTACGATGTGCAGATCCTCGACGATGCTGGCCACCCTGTGCCAGACGGGGAACTGGGCGCGATTGCGGTGAAACTCCCGTTGCCTCCGGGCACGCTGCCGACCCTGTGGAACGCCGAAGAACGCTTCCGCAAATCCTACCTGAACACCTTCCCCGGTTACTATGAAACCGGTGACGCAGGTATGAAGGACGAGGACGGTTACCTCTACATCATGGCCCGCACCGATGACGTGATCAACGTGGCAGGCCACCGCCTGTCGACTGGCGCGATGGAAGAAGTGCTCGCTTCGCACCCTGACGTGGCCGAATGTGCTGTGATCGGTGTTGGCGACGACCTCAAAGGCCAGTTGCCAATGGGCTTCCTCTGCCTCAACTCGGGCTGCGACCGCCCGCACGAGGACATCATCAAAGAGGTCGTCAAACTGGTCCGTGATCAGATCGGCCCAGTGGCTGCGTTCAAACTCGCAACCGTGGTGGATCGCCTGCCGAAAACCCGTTCGGGCAAAATCCTGCGCGCAACGATGGTGAAAATCGCGGACGGCGAAGAGTTCAAGATGCCCGCGACCATCGACGATCCCGCGATCTTGGACGAAATCCGCGCGGCTTTGATCCCGATGGGCTATGCGAAGTCGTAACAGACAGGAACACCAATAGACAAAGGCGGTAGGATCATCCTGCCGCCTTTTCTTATTCTATACGAACTGCTCTTGGATCAGACGTTCTTCTAACCCGTGGCCTGGGTCGAACATGATGCGGTGCACCACATCCGTCGCGGTCTTAATCCGAACCCGCGCAACATCCCGCACAGACCGCCCATCTGCATCCGCCATGACAGGGCGCTTTTTAGGGTCGATCACATCGAACTGAACCTCCGCCGATTTCGGCAACAACGCCCCGCGCCACCGTCGTGGACGGAACGCAGCGACCGCTGTCAGTGCAAGAACATCCGCCCCGATCGGCAAAATAGGGCCGTGGGCCGAATAGTTATAGGCCGTGGAGCCCGCTGGCGTCGCGAGAAGCGCACCATCACACACCAATTCAGCCATCCGAAGCTTGCCATCGACCGTGATCCGCAATCGCGCCGCCTGAGGGCCCTCGCGCAAGAGCGACACCTCGTTAATCGCCAGCGCATGATGCACTTTGCCATCATTTGTCTCAGCGGTCATGGAAAGCGGGTTAAACTGTTCTTCCTCTGCGGCCGCGAGACGAAACAGCAGATCGTCCTCGTGATATTCATTCATCAAGAACCCGACCGTGCCACGGTTCATCCCGTAAACAGGCAGGTCCAGATGTTCTGTCCCGTGCAAGGTCTGCAACATAAACCCATCCCCGCCCAAGGCGACGATGACCTGCGCCTCTTCGACGGGCACCGATTTATAACGCGCCAAAAGACGCTCCAGAGCATTCTGGGCGGTGGGTGCATCACTGGCAACAAAGGCAATTTTCGTCATTGTCCCCTCCGGTCAATGATCAATGGGTAGCAAAGGAACCGCCGCCCTGCACCGCCAAAGTTGCCGATGCGCGAAAATATCCCCGATCATGGCCCCGTTTCCCGTCTTTGCTTCGCTTTCATGATGATTATGACGTTTTCGCGACTTTCCCAGCGCCCTAAGAACCCCTAAACAACAGGCAATCAAAACTCCTACTCTGAGGAAGTGCGTATGACTGCCACCGACGCTGGTTTTTTCACCGAAAGCCTTGAAACCCGTGACCCCGATCTTTTCGCTGCGATCCGCTCTGAACTGGGCCGTCAGCGCCACGAGATCGAACTGATCGCTTCGGAAAACATCGTATCCAAAGCCGTGATGGAAGCCCAAGGCTCTGTCATGACCAACAAATACGCCGAAGGTTATGCTGGTAAGCGTTACTACGGTGGTTGCGAATACGTAGACATCGCGGAAAACCTCGCGATCGAACGCGCAAAACAGCTGTTCAACTGCGAATTCGCGAACGTTCAGCCGAACTCTGGTTCGCAAGCGAACCAAGGCGTGTTCCAAGCCCTCCTCCAGCCGGGTGACACCATCCTCGGCATGTCGCTCGACGCAGGCGGCCACCTGACCCACGGCGCAAAGCCGAACCAGTCGGGCAAGTGGTTCAACGCGATCCAATACGGCGTTCGCCAGCAGGACAGCCAGATCGACTACGACCAGATCCAAGCTCTTGCCACCGAACACCAGCCGAAAATGATCATCGCAGGTGGTTCCGCTATCCCGCGCATCATCGACTTCGCTAAAATGCGCGAAATCGCGGACAGCGTTGGCGCATACCTCCTCGTGGACATGGCGCACTTTGCGGGTCTCGTGGCTGCTGGCCTCTACCCGTCGCCGTTCCCACATGCACACGTTGCAACCACCACCACCCACAAGACCCTTCGTGGTCCGCGCGGCGGCATGATCGTCACCAACGACGAAGCCATCGCAAAGAAACTGAACTCGGCGATCTTCCCGGGTATTCAGGGTGGCCCGCTGATGCACGTCATCGCTGGTAAAGCGGTTGCCTTCGGTGAAGCACTGCGCCCCGAATTCAAAGACTACCAGAAGCAAGTTGTCGCAAACGCTCAGGCGCTTGCTGATCAACTGATGAAAGGCGGCCTCGACATCGTAACTGGTGGCACCGACAGCCACCTGATGCTCGTTGACCTGCGCCCCAAAGGCGTAAAAGGCAACGAAACCGAAGCCGCTCTGGGTCGTGCAAACATCACCTGCAACAAAAACGGCATCCCGTTTGACCCTGAAAATCCGACTGTAACCTCGGGCGTTCGTCTGGGTTCGCCGGCTGGCACCACCCGCGGCTTCAAAGAAGCTGAATTCCGTCAGATTGCTGACTGGATCGTTGAGGTTGTTGACGGCCTGGCTGCAAACGGCGCGGACGGCAACGCAGAGGTCGAAGCTAAGGTCAAAGCCGAAGTTGAAGCCCTGTGCGAAAAGTTCCCGCTCTACCCGACCCTCTAAGGTCAGTCAGAGCCAGATAGCCAAAGGGCCGCGATGGATTTCGCGGCCCTTTTTCTTTGCCCAATCGCCCGATATACCAATGCTGAATTGGGGATAAATCATGCTAAACACGATCCATCACGGCGAACCGACGGCCAAACCGAACCTCTTGATTGCGCACGGACTTTTCGGATCAGGCCGCAATTGGGGTGTCATCGCCAAACGTCTCTCGGACGAACGTGAGGTCGTGGCCGTCGATATGCGCAACCACGGCAGCAGCCCTTGGAACGACAGCCACACCTACCCCGAACTGGCCGATGACCTCGCGGAAGTGATTGAAAACAAATGCGATATCCTCGGCCACTCCATGGGTGGTAAGGCGGCGATGATGTTGGCTTTGAATTTCCCCGAAAAGGTTAACAGGCTGATTGTCGCAGATATAGCGCCGATTGCTTATAGCCATACGCAGACACAAAATATTGATGCGATGCGGGCTGTGGACCTAAATATTGTGGAAAAGCGGCAGGATGCGATGGCTCAGCTGGCGCATTTGGACGAAGGGCTACAGGCGTTTTTCCTGCAATCCCTTGATTTAAAAGAGAAACGCTGGAAGCTCAATCTGGATGCGCTTGAGGCGAATATGCCTGCGATTTTGGGCTTTCCTGAGGTCACGGGCAAGCGATTTGAGGGCGAAACGCTGTTCCTGTCGGGCGCAAATTCGACTTACGTCCTGCCCGAATACAGAAACAAAATCAAAGAGTTATTCCCCAACGCGCATTTCGCCAAAATCCCCGGAACGGGGCATTGGCTGCATGCGGAAAAGCCGCGGGAATTTGAAATGGCTGTCAGAACGTTCCTCAATCTAGACTATTGAGGACGAATAGACCGCGAAAACGGCTAAAACACTGATTATAAACAGATAAATCGTGGGCATTGGCGTCTCCTTTAAAAGTAAACGCCGCAGCCCCTGATTTCCGTCGCGATTTATGCGTTTTGGATCGCGCGCGCCACCAACCATGTCACCGGCACCGCCGCAACAAAGCCAGCGCCAGCCGCCATCAGGATGGGGTTCAACGTATCGTAACCCATTGTAAGTGCTGCAACAACGAGCGAACCCGCGAGGGTCGTGCCGATCAAAGAATAGAGAATAGATGCAAGGCGGAGCATGGATGCCTCCTGTCAACAAATGCCAATACATCAATATTAACTCATATTAACACAGCCCCGCGTTGATCTGCGTCAATCTCTATATCTTGTGGCCCAAATCCCGCCGTACGGTGCTGTAACGGGACGTTAGGCGGTTTTTGGTAACCTAATCGCACCTGTTTGAGGCAAAAACAGGACGTATTAACGGGGGCACCGAACGGTCCGTTACTGGCCCAAAACCCCGTAAAGAGTCCGAAATGCCGAAAAACAGGACGTATTTCGAAATCCTCATGGAAGGTTTTGCCCCAAATGCACCTCGATCCGTTGCCTCAGTATAAGAAAGTGTCGCTCACCACGTTCCGCACCCGCGCCAATGCCTATGTCGAATGGGTCGACCACATGGGCACCCACGTCTGGATCACCAAACACCGCCGCCTCGTCGCGGGGGTGGTGCCGTTCTACCAACTCCGCGCAATGGAGCGGCTTATGGGCAAAGACATCACTGACCACGAACGAGACATCGACGCCAAACGCCGCCGCGTGATGTGGGCCGCCTACGACCACAAAATCGAAATGATGATGCGCGAGCAGGAGTTACGGACAAGGAAGAGGTGAGGGACGGGCAGCGCCCGACCCGAGGGTGGGAAGCGAAGCGCCCGCCCGTGGGGGCGGGTCGGGCGCTGCCCGCTACGCGGGCTTACTCAAAGTCCTTTAATCAATTCGACAGCACCTTCATCATTAAGTTTAAGGAGCATTCGGGCAAACTGTTGATCGGTTACTTTTGTATAACGGTATCCGACATCGCGCCTCATTTGACGCAATAAGTTAGCAGACGCCTTGATAGGGTCAGCCAAGCTTGGTTCAATCTCATTCCGCTCTCTACTGCCCTGTAATTTTGCGCCAAAATCAGCCAAACACTGATTGAAATCGTCCTGAGCTTTCAAAACTTCGTCCGAAGCCCACAACAAGAATTTCTTATTAAACTCTCTTATTTTCTTTGCGATTTCTAATTCGTCTTGTTCAGGACGAAGGTTCGGAGGTGTCAACATAACAAAGTAGAAATCGAAATACTCCGAATATATTTTAATTCGTTCGAGATTAATTCGATTTTGAGTCTCACGCCTCCCTTCTAAAAAGCGCCCTAAGATCAAAGTAAAAACGGTGACAATCGCAGTTATACTTGCAGCCTTGATGTTATCGGACGCACCTTGAAAAACAGAATAAAGAGTGTCGAAGAACCAAAACATGAATCCAAAACCTGCACTCAAAACAAACAGAACCAAAATCAAATTAAAAACTTTTCTCATGCTACCCCCCCCAAACAAAAAAGCCGCCCCGAACCGGAGCGGCTTTCATGTAACTACACCTTAGCGCGTTGATCAATCGTCCATTTTCAACGCAGAGATGAATGCTTCCTGCGGGATTTCGACTTTGCCGAACTGGCGCATCTTCTTCTTACCCGCCTTCTGTTTGTCCAAAAGTTTGCGTTTACGGGTGGCGTCGCCGCCGTAACACTTGGCCGTCACGTCTTTGCGCATGGCAGAGAGGGTTTCGCGGGCGATCACCTTGGCACCGATGGCGGCTTGGATCGGGATTTTGAACATGTGACGCGGGATCAGGTCCTTGAGCTTTTCACACATGGCGCGGCCACGGGTTTCGGCACGGTCACGGTGGACCAGCATGGAGAGCGCGTCCACGGGTTCTTCGTTCACGAGGATCGACATTTTCACGAGGTTGTCCTCGCGGTAGCCGACAAGGTGGTAGTCGAAGGAGGCATAGCCCTTGGTCACGGATTTCAGGCGGTCGTAGAAGTCAAAGACGACCTCGTTCAGAGGCAGGTCGTATTCGGTCATCGCGCGCGAGCCTGCGTAGGTGAGGTTCAGCTGGATGCCGCGGCGGTCCTGACAGAGTTTAAGCACGTCACCGAGGTATTCATCGGGCACGAGGATGGTCGCTTTGATGCGGGGCTCTTCGATGTGGTCGATGAGGGTCTGATCGGGCATGTCGGCGGGGTTGTGCAGGTCGCGCACTTCGCCCGATTTCATGTGGAGGTGATAGACCACGGACGGCGCGGTGGTGATCAGGTCGATGTTATATTCACGCTCAATGCGGTCACGGATCACTTCGAGGTGGAGCAGGCCGAGGAAGCCACAGCGGAAGCCAAAGCCGAGGGCGGCAGAGGATTCCATCTCGTAAGAGAAGGAGGCGTCGTTGAGGGCGAGTTTTTCGATCGCGTCGCGCATGTCCTCGAATTCAGAGGAGTCGACGGGGAACAGGCCACAGAACACCACAGGGATCGACGGCTTAAAGCCCGGAAGCGGCGTCTCGGCGCCCTTTTTGTCGTGGGTGATGGTGTCGCCAACGCGGGTGTCGCGCACCTGTTTGATCGATGCGGTGAGGAAGCCGATCTCGCCCGGTCCGAGTTCATCAACGGCAAGCATGGCGGGTTTGAAGACGCCGATGCGGTCCACGTGGTGGACTGTGCCGTTGGACATGAATTTGACCTTGTCGTTCTTGCGCAGAACGCCGTCGACGATACGGACGAGGACCACAACGCCGAGGTAGCTATCATACCAAGAGTCGACGAGCATCGCCTTGAGCGGCGCATCGCGGTCGCCTTTGGGCGCGGGCAGACGGTGGACGATAGCTTCGAGTGTTTCTTTGATGCCGATGCCAGATTTCGCAGAGACCTGAAGCGCCTCGGAGGCGTCGATGCCGATCACGTCTTCGATTTGTTCGGCAACGCGTTCACAGTCTGCGGCGGGGAGGTCGATCTTGTTCAGGACGGGGACGATTTCATGGTTCGCGTCGATGGCCTGATACACGTTGGCAAGGGTCTGTGCCTCAACGCCTTGGGTCGAGTCCACGACCAAGAGCGAGCCTTCGACCGCGCGCATGGAGCGGGAGACTTCGTAAGCAAAGTCGACGTGACCAGGGGTGTCGATCAGGTTGAGAACGTATTTCTCACCATTGTCAGCGAGGTAATCGATACGGACGGTGTTCGCCTTAATGGTGATCCCGCGTTCGCGTTCGATGTCCATGCTGTCGAGAAGCTGCGCTTTCATATCGCGGTCAGCAACGGTTTGCGTCGACTGGATCAGACGGTCCGCAAGCGTGGATTTACCGTGGTCAATGTGAGCAACGATCGAGAAGTTCCGGATGTGGGACAGGTCGGTCATGGAAAAGGCAGCCTATGTGGGGTTCAGCGCCTGTCTATGTAGGGGAAAGGTCCGTTTTGCAAGGGGGCAGATACTGCCAACCGCATAGGCATGGCGCCTATGGGCGGAATGTCGGAAAAAAGCGGTGGATTGGGCGCTCTGTCCGAACGAATTTTCGGAAATTGCTGGCAATCATGGCAGGCCGCGCCAGTTCCCTTGGGTAAATGATTGTGAACCGTCCAAACGGTCGCTAGCGTTTCAGAATAACAGGGAGGAGGAGCCCGACGATGGATACAGTGATCAGGTTGGAGACAACCGGTGCGCCCGAAGTTTTGCACGCCGTGCACGTAGAGCCAGTGGCCCCCGCAGCAGGGGAATTACGGATCGAACATGAGGCGATTGGGATCAACTATCTCGACGTGATGCAGCGCAAGGGGACCGCGCCGTTTGCTGTGCCGAATGGGCTGGGCCTTGAGGGGGCCGGACGCGTTGTGTCGATTGGCGACGGTGTCACGGGCTACAATGTCGGGGATCGGATCGCCTATATTCTGGGACCTGTCGGGGCCTATGCCTCTGCCCGCAATATCCCTGCAGCGCGGGCAATCAAAATCCCCGATGCGCTGAGTTTTGAAGATGCGGCTGCGATTTTATTTAAGGGCATCACGGCGGAATATCTGCTGACCGCGACGGGTGAGGTCAAAGCGGGCGATACGATCCTTGTTTACGGTGCTGCGGGCGGTGTGGGTCAGATCCTGACCGCCTTGGCCAAAGAGATCGGCGCGACGGTGATCGGTGTTGTGTCTGGTGCGCATAGCGTTGAAACGGCCAAGGCCGCAGGCTGTGATCTGGTGCTGATCTGGGGCACAGATAACATCGTTGATGAGGTGAGCACCTTTACCAAGGGCGCGAAGGTTCAGGTTGTGTATGACGGCGTGGGGCGTGCGACCTTTGACACGTCCATCGACTGCCTTGCCCCGCGTGGGTTGATGGTGTCGATGGGGGCCTCCTCTGGGGCGCCTGCTGCGGTCGAGATGTCGACGTTGAACACCAAGGGATCGCTGTTCATCACCCGCCCGACCATTGCGAACCATGCGGTGGAGGAGGCTGAATACCGTGCCCGCGCAAAGGCTGTATTCGATGCGGTAGAGCGCGGCGTGATCAAGCCGAACGTCTGGCGTCGGTTCCCATTGGCACAGGCCGCAGAGGCCCATGCCGCGATTGAAGCAGGCGGTGTCACAGGCGCAGTATTGCTGACGGTTTAAGGGGGATGCCTTGGGCGATAACACGATGAAAACAATCATGATCACGGGTGCCGGAAGCGGCATCGGACGGGCCACGGCGCGTCATTTTCTGGAAAATGGGTGGCAGGTGGCTCTGGTCGGTCGCCGCGCTGAAACGCTGTCCGAGACGGCGCAGGGGCATGAGAACGCGCTCGTCCTGCCGTTCGATGTGACCGTGCCGAGCGAGGTCGAGGCGGGCTTTGCCACGCTGCGCGACACCTGGGGGCGGCTCGATGTGTTGTTCAACAATGCAGGCGTCGGCGTTCCAGCCGCCCATATCGACGAGATCAAGGTCGAGGATTGGCTTAACCTGTCGAACATCAATATCACGGGTATGTTCCTATGTGCCCGTGCGGCCTATGGGATGATGCGGCACCAGTCGCCGCAGGGCGGACGGATCATCAACAACGGGTCGATCTCTGCCCACGCGCCGCGGGTCGGATCGGTGCCATACACCATGTCAAAACATGCGGTGACGGGACTGACAAAGACGCTGAGCCTTGATGGGCGGCAATTCAACATCGCCTGTGGGCAGATCGACATCGGCAATGCGCTGACGGAAATGGCCGCACCGATGACCAAGGGCATTGCGCAGGCGGATGGATCGATCAAGGTCGAGCCGACGATGGACGTGGCGCAAGTGGCGACGAGCGTGATGTATATGGCGGGCCTGCCGCTCGAGACGAACGTTCAGTTCATGACCATCATGGCGACCGCGATGCCGTTTATCGGACGCGGGTGAACGGGCAAGAGGCCAGAGTAGTCCCCTACTCTGGCTTTGGTCCGCCGTAGGCCCAGTCGAGCAGTTGAACCGTATGGAAGACTGGCACGTTTGCGCCCGATCCGATCTGGGTCATACAGCCGATGTTGCCTGCCACGATCACATCGGGTTTCGTGTCGTTGATCGTCGCTAGCTTGCGGGCCTTCAGTTCGTTCGCGATCTCTGGCTGCAAGAGGTTGTAGGTCCCCGCAGAACCGCAGCAGAGGTGGGAATCCTTGGGCGTTGCGACCTCGAACCCTGCACGGGTTAAGAGCGCCTTTGGCGCATCTTTGACCTTTTGACCATGCTGAAGCGAACAGGCCGCATGGTAGGTCACGCGCATGTTTTGTTTGGGCTGTTCGGGCAGGTCCAGCGTGGCGAGGAATTCGGTGATGTCGCGGCAGATGCCTGACACGCGCGCGGCATCTTCGGCCAGATCGGTGTTGCGGAAGGTGTGGCCGTAGTCCTTGACCGTAGTGCCGCAGCCCGAGGTGTTGATGATGATCGCGTCGAGCCCTTTGCCATCCATTTCCCGCGCCCATGTCTGGATGTTCTGACGGGCAAAGCTGTGGCTCTCGGACTCGCGGCCCATGTGGTGGACGATGGCGCCGCAGCAGCCTTCGCCCTCTGGGATGACCACTTCGACGCCGAGGCGGGTCAAAAGCCGGATGGTGGCAGCGTTGATCTCTGAATCGAGCGCCTTTTGCGCACAGCCTGTCATCAGGGCCACACGTTTCCGCGCGGTGCCTTGGGCTGCGTGGGTTTGCGGGCGGTCGTGATCGGCGGGTGGCACGATGCGGTCAGGGGCCAGCGCGAGCATGGCGCGTAGTCGCGGATCAGGCATAAGTGGGCCGAGGATACGACCGATACGGGCCGCCCGCAGCGCGAGGCGGAACCGCGACGGATAAGGAATGATCCGCGCCAAGGTCCAACGCAGCATCCGATCAAAGAGCGGGCGTTTATAGGTCGCCTCAATATGGCTGCGAGCGTGGTCCAAGAGATGCGCATAATGCACCCCCGACGGGCATGTGGTCATGCAAGCCAAACAGCCCAGACAACGGTCGATGTGCTTGACCGTTTCCGCATCCGCAGGACGGTTGTTTTCCAGCATATCCTTGATCAGGTAGATGCGCCCGCGGGGGCTATCCATTTCGTCACCAAGGATTTGATAGGTCGGACAGGTCGCCGTGCAGAACCCACAGTGGACGCAGGACCGCAGGATTTCGTTAGACCGCGCGATGGCGGGAATGGCGAGCTGTTCTTCTGTGAATTCAGTTTTCATGGATCACCTGTTGAACAACCCGCGTGGGTCGTAGGCTTTTTGCAATGCAGAGGTCAGTTGCGCAACGCCGTCAGCGGCGGGCTCAAGCGCAGGCGTATCCCCTGCCCCACGCAGACGCGTTGCGTGCCCGTGAAGCCCACCGAGGGCGGAGCGCAGGTCAAAGCCGTTATCCGTGCTCGCCCAGAGGAGCGCGCCGCCCCAATCCAAGGTCACATCGACGCCCATGCCCATCAGTCGCTCGGCTGCCTTGGCCCCATTGCTGGCCCGCAGAGACACGCGCCAGATGTCGCGATCTGAGGTGGCCGCAAAGCGGGCGTCGCGCAGGTCATCCCACGGGTTTTCATCGACGAGGGTCAGACCCGGCAGCAAGCGCGAGAGCTGGTCGGCGCGGTAGCTGACGGAATCGTTAAACCCTTCGATACGAAGGAGAATACGACCCTGATGCCATGCGGCACCGTTGACCTCGAACGGGGAACCGAGCGCTTTGGACAGGGCGGCTACAGCGGCAATGGGCGAAGGTTCAGCCAGTGCCATCGTCGCCGTGCGTTCGGGCAGTGGCAGCACCTTGAGCGAGATTTCGGTCATAACGCCCAGCTTCCCGCGCGCGCCACAATGGAGGCGGGCAATATCATAGCCCGTCACGTTTTTCATCACGCGGCCACCGTTTTTCACAATGCGCCCACTGCCATCGACAAACCGCAGGCCCAAGAGCATGTCACGTGCTGAACCCGCCTGAACACGGCGCGGACCACAATGGTTCAGTGCGACCATCCCGCCGAGCGTCGGTTCGCCCGAGGTGCCGAGAACGGCGCGGTGATCCATCGGTTCAAAGGGAAGACGCTGACCATTGTCGGCCAAGAGCGCGTTGATCTCTGCCATGGTGGTCCCTGCCCCTGCCACAAGAGTCAACGCACCGGGTTCGTAGAGGCGCACGCCCGACAGCCCAGCGGTCGAGAGACGCTGATGGCCTGCAGGCGTATGGCGTGTGCCACCGCCGACGATGTCGAACGGTGCCGAGGCGGATGCGATGATGTCGGACAGTTCCTCTTCGGTCGTCGGGGTAAATGTCGTTTGGGTCATGCGCGGCGGGCCTCTGACGCATCAAGCGGGAACACTTTGGCCGCGTTCAACAGCCATTTCGGGTCGAACACATCCTTAACGATCATCTGCGCCTCGAGGTCTTGGGCGTTGAATTGCGCGTGCATGAGGTCGCGTTTTTCGATGCCAACGCCATGTTCGCCTGTCAGACAGCCACCAACCTCAATGCAAAGACGGAGGATGTCTGCGCCCATCGCCTCGCATCGTTGGAGATCACCGGGTTTGTTCGCATCAAAGAGGATCAGCGGGTGCATGTTGCCGTCGCCCGCATGGAACACGTTCGCAACGCCGAGGCCGTATTCCTTGGACAGTTCACCGATCCGTTCGAGGACATAGGGCAGTTCGGACACAGGGATCGTGCCGTCGAGACACATGTAGTCGTTGATCTGCCCCATCGCGCCAAAGGCCGATTTACGGCCCAGCCAGATGCGAGCGGATTCATCGGCCGAACGGCTTTCGCGGATTTCGTCGGGGTTATGCCGTTCGGCAATCTCGCGGATGAGGGCAAGTTGGTGATCGATTTCGCGGTCAGATCCTTCGACCTCGATGATCAAGAGCGCCTCGCAATCGGGGTAGCCCGCTTTGGCGAAGGCTTCGCAGGCTTCAATGCAGGGGCGGTCCATGAATTCGATGGCAACGGGGACGATGCCTGCCTTGATGATGTCAGACACACAGGCGCCCGCGACGGCGGAGGACCCAAAGGCCACCATGACAGGGCGTGCGCCTTCGGGTTTAGGCAGGATGCGGAGCGTGGCTTCGGTCACGATGCTCAACTGACCCTCCGCACCGCAAACCACGGGGAGAAGGTCAATATCGCCTGCATCCATATGCGCGCCGCCGAGATCGATGATCGTGCCGTCCATCAGCACCATCCGCAGACCCAAGAGGTTGTTCACCGTCACCCCGTATTTGAGGCAATGCGCCCCGCCAGAGTTCATGCCGATATTGCCAGAGATCGCACAAGCGAGCTGCGATGATGGATCGGGAGCGTAGAACCAGCCGTCTTCTTCGATTGCGGCTGTGACAGACAGGTTCGTGCGGCCCGTTTGGATGCGCATAATCCGGTCGTCGTAATCGACCTCAAGCACGTCCGTCAGGCGGGCAACGCCCACAACAACGGCGTCGGCCGTCGGCAGCGACCCACCCGCAAGCGAGGTGCCTGCACCACGTGGGACAACAGGGATACCACGGTCATGGCATAGCTTTAGGACGGCAGCGACCTCTTCGGTGTTGCAAGGCAAAACCACAGCGAGGGGCGTGCAGCGATAGGCGGTAAGCGCGTCACATTCGTAAGCGCGCAGGCCAATCACGTCCTCAATCACGCGGTCCGCAGGCACCACGGATTTGAGCGCAGCAATATGATCTGCGCGGCGCGACAAAATCTCTGCGCTTGGAATTGGCATGTCCATCGGTTCGTCCTCCCTGTCTTAACAATAGGCCGAAACGCGGAAAGACCAACGTAATTTTTCCAGTTTTTCCACCTGATGGAAAAGTGCGTGATTATGCGGCCCCGCGCAGCGAATCTGTCAATGATTGTGCCATATCGCGGATGCGAACACCGACTTCACTGATACGGTCAGGAGAAAGCCGCGAGGAGAGCGCAGAGACGGAAATCGCACAGACTGCATCCTCCGCTCGCGAGAGAACCACTGCTGCAACGCAGCGCAGACCAGCGGCATGTTCTTCGTCATCGACGGCATAGCCGACCTCGCGGATGTGGCGGATTTCCTTCATCAGTGTGTCGAGGTTTCGGTGCGATCGGGGGGTCATCGGGTGGAACCCTGCCCGCTCCGCAAAGCGTTCGATTTGATTGTCTGACCATGTGGCCAAAATGGCCTTACCCATGCCCGAACAAAAGGCTGGAACACGCCCGCCCGTGGGGGAAATGGCGCGGACGATTTCGCGGCTTTCTACTTGAGAAATAGTAACAATTTGCTCTCCATCCAGCACACCTAGGTTCGCGGTTTCGCGGGTCTCGTCCCGCAGTTTACGCAGGTAGGGCAAGGCGGGTGTGACAAAGTTATATTTCTGCACATAGGCCGACCCGACAGAGTAAGCCTCGCGCCCGATATGCCAGAGCGCGCGCTCTGGATCGAAGTAGGCGAAGTTGTCGATTTCGAGCGTGGTTAATAGGCGGTGGGTGGTGGACACGGCGAGGCCCGCGCCCTTGGCAAGGTCGCTGACACGATGGCCTTCATCTGACGCCGCGAGGGCCTTGAGCAGGGTCATCGCCCGTTGCACCGACTGAACTGATCCGACTTTCTGTTTCATCAACATTTTCCGCATCGTGAAAAACTATTTCGTCGATGGTTAACACCCCGCCTGCCCTCGGTCTACATTTTTAAAAAATGGAGGCCGCTATGACTTACGTAAAACGCTCTGAACTTGAGGTGTCTGCTGATCTGGCGGCTCTCATTGAAAACGAAATCCTGCTCGGCATTGATGCCGACGCATTTTGGAATGGGTATTCCGCACTTCTCAAAGACCTCGTACCCGTGAACCGCGCATTGATTGAAAAGCGTGAGGATCTGCAGGCGCAAATTGACGGCTGGTATAAGGCGCAAAAGGGTAAAACCTTTGACGTGGAAGAAGCGAACGCATTCCTGCGCGAGATCGGCTATCTTCAACCAGCACCTGCACCGTTTGAAATCAAGGTCGAGAATGTAGACCCAGAGATCGCGAGCATCGCGGGGCCGCAGCTGGTTGTTCCTGTGATGAATGCACGCTTTGCGCTGAACGCGGCGAACGCACGTTGGGGATCGCTGTATGATGCGCTCTACGGCACGGATGCCATCGAAGGGAAACCTGCGGGCAAAGGCTATGACGCAGAGCGCGGCGCAAAGGTTGTCGCGTGGGCACGTGCACACCTGGATGAGGTTGCACCGCTGGCCAATGGATCGTGGGCCGATGTTGAGGCGCTGGACGCGGGTGAGGCTCTGTCGATCACCGTTGGTGGCGCTGCAACCACTTTGAAAAACGCGAGCCAATACGCAGGCTACCGCGCGAACGGCGACGTGATGCTGCGCGTCAACGGCCTGCTGATCGAGATTAAGATCGACCGTGAGAGCGCGATTGGCGCAACTGATCCGGCTGGTATTTCGGACATCCGCCTGGAAAGCGCACTGACCGCTATTCAGGACTGCGAAGACTCTGTCGCGGCTGTCGATGCCGAGGACAAATGCGTTGTTTATGCAAACTGGCTGGGCCTGATGAAAGGCACGCTGGAAGAGAGCTTTGACAAGGGCGGGAAGGTCATGACCCGTCGTCTGAACGACGATGTGACCTACACAGCGCCGAACGGCGACGCTGTGACCCACCCCGGTCGTGCGCTGATGCTGGTGCGTAACGTCGGTCACTTGATGACCAACAACGCGGTTCTGATGAACGGCGAAGAAACCCCCGAAGGCATCATGGACGCGGTGATCACCGTGGCCTGTGCGATGCACGATCTGGCGAAAACCGACGGTATGCGGAATTCGCGCAGCGGGTCGGTCTATGTTGTGAAGCCCAAGATGCACGGTCCCGAAGAGGTTGCGTTTGCGAATACGCTTTATTCACGGGTTGAGGACTTGCTGGGGCTGCCGCGTGATACGGTCAAGCTCGGCATCATGGACGAAGAACGCCGTACGTCGGCAAACCTCGCGGCTTGTATCAACGCGGTCAAAACGCGCTGTGTGTTCATCAACACCGGCTTCCTTGACCGTACGGGCGATGAAATCCACACCATGATGCAAGCGGGCCCTGTTATCCCGCGCGGCGAAATGGCGGGGAGCACATGGCTCGGCGCGTATGAGAACGGTAACGTGGACACAGGTCTGGCGGCCGGCCTCACGGGGCAGGCGCAGATCGGCAAAGGCATGTGGGCACGTCCTGACGACATGGCGGATATGCTCAAGGCCAAGATCGGCCATCCGAAGGCAGGCGCAAACACCGCGTGGGTTCCCTCGCCCACCGCTGCGACCCTGCACGCCACGCATTATCACCATGTGAATGTGTCCGAGGTTCAGAACCAACTGCGGTCGCGTGACCATGCCTCGCAGAACGCGCTGCTGACACCGCCTGTCATGATCGGCCGCAATGTGTCGGACGAAGATGTGACCCGCGAGTTGGACAACGCCTGCCAGTCCATTCTGGGCTATGTGGTGCGTTGGGTCGATCAGGGTATCGGCTGTTCCAAAGTGCCCGACATCGACGATGTGGCCCTGATGGAAGACCGCGCGACCCTGCGGATTTCGTCGCAATACCTCGCCAACTGGATCGAGCATGGCATCTGCACCGTTGATCAGGTCGAGGCCGCCTTCCGCCGTATGGCCCCGAAGGTAGACGCGCAGAACGCGGGCGATCCGGCCTATAAACCGATGGCACCGTCGTTCGATGGCGAAGCATTCAATGCGGCACGGGCGCTGGTGCTCGAAGGCATTTCGCAACCGTCGGGCTACACTGAACCGCTTTTGTATAAGGCGCGCCTGCGCGTCAAAGCCGCTGCGAAGTGATTGGATAGCGTCATGCAAATCATCAAGCGACTAGACCTGAGCGACGCGCGCATCCTCCTTGAGGGTGCGCGAGCCAAAGCGAGTGAGATTGGCGTGCCGATGTGCATCGCAATCACAGACGAAGGCGGCAATCTGGTGGCGTTTGAACGAATGGACGGCGGCAAGGTCACGTCGATCACCATCGCCATCGACAAAAGCTTTACCGCGTCGGCGGCGAAAAAAGCGACGCATGATTACGGCGCGATCAGCCAACCCGGTGGCCCGACCTATGGCATCGACTCTGCAATCGGAGGCCGTTTGATGGTCGTCGGTGGCGGTCTGCCTGTGATCGTGGATGGGGACGTTGTGGGTGGCATCGGTGTGTCATCAGGCACCCCTGCCCAAGACCGCGAGGTCGCTCAGGCGGGCATTGAACACTTCCTCGCCACGCTCTGAGGTTGGATAAATAAACGAAAACGGGCGGCTCTAGGGCCGCCCGTTTTTATTTGTGCTTAGCTCTTTTTAGCAAAGCAGGTGGTGTAGAGGTCCCAAAGACCCAGTGCCACAGTGATTGCGATCACTGCGACCAAGTCAACGCGCGGGACATGGATCACAAGGATCGACAAGAAGGCGATGACCACCAAAAACGCAAATACAGCAATCGTATTGTTCATAGTCTCAGTTCCCTGTTTCGAGTGTTTCTATATGTGAATTGAGCCATTTGGCGGTCCGCAAGAGCCGCGCATCATCGTTGCGACGGCCCACAAGCTGAACACCCATCGGCATTCCGTTTTCCGCGACAAAGAGCGGGATCGTGACCGATGGCATCCCTGCCAAGGTCCAAAGCCCGTTAAAGATCGGGTTGCCTGTATCCTCTAACCCTTCGGGCGCAGAGCCGAGGGCGGCGGGACAGATGATCGCGTCCGCGCGGTTAAAGATCGCCTCAAACCCAGCGTTCAACACCTCGCGCCAGTCGAGCGCAGAGATATAGTCGCGGGCCATGACGTCTTTGCCTTTGTCGATGGCGGTGCGGAGCTTGTCCGATAGTTGATCACGACCACGGGCCTCGAAGTGGTAGTAGCATTTCGCCATTTCTGCGAAGTTGATCAGTTCGCGGGTTTTGGCGGCTTGGCTCAGTTCGGGCAGCGGGGCTTCGATGCATTTGTCGCCCAAGAGGTCGACCAGTTCTTCGATCGCGGCGGTCATTTGCGGATCGGCCTGATCCCATCCAGGGATTCGGGCCAAGGCAAAGTCAGGCAGCACAGGAGGTTTCGACGTAGCCACGTCGAGCATCCGTGGCATTGGAACTGGGGATGTTGCACGGTCCAACGGGTCGTGGCCTGCGATGACCTCGGTCAAGAGCGCAGCATCTTCGACGGAGCGGGCAAAAACGCCCACGGTGTCGAGGTGGGGCGATTGTGGCAGAATACCCGTCCGCGGGATCAGGCCGAACGTGGGTTTGAACCCTACGACACCACAGAAAGATGCAGGACGAATGACGGAACCGCCGGTTTGTGTGCCGATAGCAAATGGCACCATGCCCGCCGCAACCGCAGCTGCAGAGCCAGAGGATGATCCACCCGGGGTGTGATCGGGGTTATGCGGGTTGCGGGTTTTGCCCGCATGCATAAATGCGGCCTCAGTCGTAACCGTTTTCCCCATGATAATCGCACCCGCAGCCCGTAGGCGCGAGACGATCCAAGCATCTTCATCGGGAACTCGTCCCGCATCGATGGGCGTTCCGTTTTCGGTCGGGATGCCTTTGGTGTCGATGATGTCTTTTAGACCGACAGGCAGCCCATGCAGCGGACCCAAGGGCCGTCCCATTTGCCGCCATTGATCCAAGCGTTGCGCCTGTTGAATGGCATGGTCGCCATCGAGCCACGCCCAAGCGCCAACCTGCGGTTCAAATTCAGTAATGCGGTCAAGGCAGGCCTCGACCACATCGACGGCCGTAAATTCACCCGAAGCGAGGCGGTCGCGCAAAGCGACCGCCCCCAAACCGAGTATGGTCTGTGTCTTAGCGCTGCGGACCATAGACGGCATCCGGTAGGCTAAAGACAATCTGCGGGAAGGTGTACATGAGTAACATGGCTATCACGACCATACCGCAATACGGCAGCACGCCCTTGAAGATCTCGAGCAGTTTGACCTGCGGCGGTGCGATACCTTTGAGGTAGTACGCACTCATCGCCATTGGTGGGGTCAAGAAGCTGGTCTGAAGGTTCAGCGCCACGAGCACACCAAAGAACAGCGGATCAATCCCGAACATCGGCAGAAGCGGCAAGAAGATTGGCACGAAAATGATGATGATTTCGGACCATTCCAGCGGCCAGCCGAGAAGGAAGATGATCAACTGAGCGATAATCAGGAATTGGATCGGTGTCAGATCAAGGTGGGTCACAAACTCTGCGATCACCTGTTCACCGCCCAAGTAGCTGAACACGGCCGAGAACACATAAGAGCCAACGAACAGCCAGCACACCATCGCAGTGGTGCGGACGGTCAGATAGACGCTTTCACGCAGGCGATCAAAGGTCATCGCACGGTAAGCAATCGCCAGCACCATGCCACCCAGCGCACCGATGGACGCGGCTTCGGTTGGGGTTGCCAGACCAAAGAGGATCGAACCAAGAACCGAGAGGATCAGGATCGCAAGCGGCAAGAAGCTGGTTGCCAGCATCCAAAGCATCTTGCCCAGCGGAACCTCGGGGAGTTCTTCCTTGGTCGGTTTCGGCGCGAGGTTCGGGTTCAGGATAGACCGCACCACGATGTAGGTGATGTAAAGGCCAACCAGCACCAGACCCGGCAGCAGAGCCGCAGCGTAGAGGCGCACGATCGAAACACCTGAAGATGCAGCGTAAACGATCAACATGATCGACGGCGGGATCAGAATACCCAGCGTACCGCCAGCACAGATGATACCGGCCGCAAAGCTGTGATCGTACCGCATCTTGAGCATCTGCGGCAGTGCCAAGAGGCCCATCAGGGTCACAACCGCGCCCACGATACCTGTTGCCGTCGCGAAGAGTGCGCAGGTGATCAGAGCGGCCACACCGAGCGAACCCGGGATGTTGCGCGATGCAAGCGCAAGCGTGCTGAACAGTTTATCTACGATGTTCGCGCGTTCCACGATGTACCCCATGAAGAGGAACAGCGGGATCGCCGTGAGAACTTCGTTTGATATGACTGAGTAGGTTTGGTTGATGAAGAGGTCGAAGATACGGTTGTTATAGAACCCCTCTAGCCAGAGAGAGGTCGAGTCCCACCAACTCGCGTCTTCGGTCAGTCGGTTAAAGCTGCGCCACATGCGGCCAGCGTCGAAATAGGCGTAGTAGCCAAAGCCGAGGCCAATCGCCATGAGCGTATAGGCAATCGGGAAGCCCAAAAACACGCAGGCAATAAAGATGCCCAGCATGGTAAGAGCGATTTGTGGATCGGTCACGGTGTGAACTCCAGTAATAGGACGGCAGATGAGTAGGTCTCAGCCTGATGGGGACCTGATTATTTGCCCTCAGATGCCTGTTTCATAAGTAGGGTTTCGGTTTCCTCGACGTCCGACGCCATCGGGGGCCACTTGCCCTCTTTGATGCAGATGATGCAGCGGAAGACTTGCGCGATGCCTTGGATAAAGAGCAAAAGGCCCGCCGCGACGATCACAGTTTTGAACTGATAGATTGGAATGCCTGCGGGGCTGTTCACCGAGACCTCGGTGTAGCTCCATGACCGGCTTGCGTATTTCCAGCCCGAAAAGATCAGAGCGAGGATACCGGGGAAGAAGAAGAACACATAGAGCGTCAAATCGACGATCGCCTGCGTCCGTTCCCGCCACAGTCGGTAGAGGAAGTCGCCGCGCACGTGACCGCCGCGCGACAGGGTGTAGGCGCCGCCCATCATGAACAACGTCCCATACATGATAAAGCTGATGTCCAGCGACCACGGCGTGGGGCTGTTCAACAGATACCGAACGAAGACCTCGTAGCTCATGCCAAGGGTCATCAGGATGATCAGCCATCCAAAAGCCTTGCCGAACCACGCAGATACAGTATCGGCAAATCGGATATATTTTAGCATTCGTAACTCCAGTCCGGACCAATCCTAGGTGAAAAAGGCGCGGTCCCCCGCGCCTTTTTGCTGATGATCAGAGCTTCAGCTTACCCGGGAAATAGTGCTCGTATGCGAGGCCGAGGTCAGGTGCGTTCATCAGTTCGTAGTACGCAACTTTTTCGGTCCAAGCACGCTGGCTTTCCATGACACGTGCGTTGAACTCATCTGTTGCCAGATCAGCGATCAGCGTGTCCCAAGCGGCCAACTGACCTGCGAGAATGTCTTTCGAGGTGCGGTGAACAGTGACGCCCTCATCCGACTGAAGTTCTGCGAGGTCTTTGGAGTATTCGCGCATCGCCAGAGCGGTGTTCGAGGTCGAAGACGCTTCAACTGCGTGCTTGAGGATCGCCTGCAGGTCTTCCGGCAGATCTTCCATGAAGTCTTTGTTGAAGAGGAATTCGAACGATTCCGACGCTTGGTGATAGGACGACAGGTAGTAGTTCTTAGCAACGTCCTGTGCGCCGAAACGACGGTCCGACGACGGGTTGTTGAATTCGAACGCGTCGATCACGCCACGCTCCATCGCGGGAACGATTTCGCCGCCCGGAAGCTGTGCAACCGACATGCCCATGCTCTGAAGAAGGTCAGCAGCCAGACCCACGGTACGGTATTTAAAGCCGTTGAGGTCAGCGACGGTGTTTACTTCTTCTTTGAACCAGCCGAATGGCTGTGCAGGCATCGGCATACCCATCATGCCGATGACGTTCAGGCCGAGAATGTCTTGGGTCAGTTCGCGATACAGTTCTGCACCGCCGCCCTGATAGAACCAAGCCTGCATCGTTGTAGCAGAGCCACCGAATACAGGGCCGGTGCCGAAGAACGACGCCGCTTTGGATTTACCATACCAGTACACAGGCACAGAGTGCGCAGCGTCAAGAACGCCGTCATGCACAGCATCCATCACCTGGAACGCGGCAACAACTGCGCCTGCTGGCAGAAGGTCGATCTTGATACGGCCACCGGACATCGCTTCGACGCGGTCAACATATTCGCGTGCAAAGTCCATCCAGATGTCAGACGCAGACCACGAGGTCTGCATTTTCATTACGATCGGCGATTGGGCCAATACCGGCGGAGCCGCCAGAACGGTCGCGGCAGCAGCCGAACCACCTAGGGCACCGGTACGAATAAAGGAACGGCGCGACAGACGCGCAGTGTCATTTTTCTTAGTCATTGATGTCCTCCCAGACGATTTCAGACACATCGTGTGTCGTTAATCTATTTCCTACGGTAGAAGGCCTTTCATCAAAATCAAGGAAATAAATTTATCTTTTCCACCAGATGGAAATATTGCCGAAAAAGTTAAATTTATTTATTATTTTCAGAACTATGCAACGCGGTCATGCGGGTCTTCACCCTTGAAATAGGCGTCTAAATTGTCCAGCGCACGATACCCCATGGCATCTCGGGTCTCTTCGGTGGCAGAGCCGATGTGCGGCAACATGAAAATATTCTGCAATGCGGCAAGCTTTGGATTTCCGCCTGGCTCTGTTTGGAACACATCCAAACCAGCCGCGAACAATTTACCTGACGTCAAAGCATCAATGAGAGCGGATTCGTCAACCAATGCGCCCCGCGCCGTGTTCACCAAAATCGCCCGATCAGGCAAAAGCGCGAGGGTTTTTGCGTTGATAATTCCAGCGTTTTCAGCGGTCGATGGACAATGAAGGCTCAACACGTCGGAACAGGCGAGAAGTCCTTCGAGGGTGTCGTGGTAGATCGCCCCTTTTTCGAGATGCTCGGGCAGACGGCGACGGTTGTGGTAATGGATTTCCATTCCGAACCCACGCGCCCGTTCGGCGGTGACTTGACCGACCCGCCCCATGCCCAGAACGCCAAACCGTTTGGCCGTCACCTGACGCCCCACCATGAAAGCGGGCGACCAGAAGTTCCACTGACCAGAGCGCACCATAGCGTCGCCTTCGGCCCCGCGCCGCGCAGCGCCGAGCATGCAGAGCATCGCGATTTCGGCGGTCGCATCTGACAGCACATCAGGGGTGTTGGTGACGACAATGCCCGCCGCTTTGGCCGCGGCGAGGTCAACGTGATCGGTGCCGACCGAATGGTTGGCGATAATCTTTAGCCCCGCGCCGATTTCCGAGATCACATCGGCACTGAAATGTTCGGAATGGCAGGGCAGAACGGCGTCAACGGAGCGACAGGCCGCGATCAATTCATCGCGGCTGAACAGACGGTCCTCGGGGTTAAAGGTAACGTCATAATCACGCGCCGCGCGCGCCTCCACGTCAGGTCGTAGTTTACGCGTAATCAGCAGTTTCGGCTTGGTCACGGTCGTCTCCTTTGTGGGGCGCGGCGGTTCGTATCGTTAGATGTGAAGCGAGGATTTACCCCGCAGCACGAAGACGTTTGATGAGCGATGACGTATCCCAACGCCCGCCGCCCATCTTTTGAACGTCCTTATAAAACTGATCGACCAGCGCTGTGACGGGCAGGCTCGCCCCTGTTTCATCGGCAGTCGACAGGCAAATACCAAGGTCCTTGCGCATCCAATCCACGGCAAAGCCATGTTCGAAATGGTCGTCGATCATGGTTTGATAGCGGTTGGACATTTGCCAGCTGCCTGCGGCGCCTTGGCTGATAACTTCAACCACGGATGCACCGTCGAGACCTGCTTTTTCCGCGAAATGCAGCGCCTCTGACAGACCCTGAACGAGGCCCGCGATGGCGATCTGGTTGCACATCTTGGTCATCTGGCCCGCGCCAGAGTCACCGATGCGACGGCAGATACGGGCGTAAGAGGCAATCACGGGCTCAGCCGCGTCATATTGCGCCTGAACACCACCACACATGACCGACAGGACGCCATTTTCGGCACCCGCCTGCCCGCCCGAAACGGGCGCGTCCACGAAGCCAAGGCCGAGAGCCTCAGCAGCGGCAAACATTTCGCGGGTCACCGCAGCCGACACGGTGGTGTGGTCTACAAAAATCGCGCCCTTTGACATGCCCGCAAAGGCACCATCCGCACCCGTGCACACGCCGCGCAAATCATCGTCATTGCCGACGCAGGCGAATACAATGTCCGCACCCTCAGCGGCCTCTCGCGGGGTGGCTGCCATCGCGCCTCCATGCTGCGCGACCCATTTTTCGGCCTTGGCCGCAGTGCGGTTATAGACGGTGACGTCATGCCCCTTGGCCTGCAAATGGCCCGCCATCGGGTAACCCATCACGCCAAGCCCTAAAAATGCTACCTTTGTCATCGACATCCTCCCTCATTCGAATTCTTGGAATTGGTGAATAGTTAGGTCTAATTTTGCAAGCACAAAACTTTTTGCATTTGCAGCGTTTCGGGCGTCATTCCTGATCGCCCTCAACGGTCTTGTTTTCGGCCCTGCTATCAGATCAAGGCCAGCCATAACCCGAGCGGCAAAACGATCAGGCTGCTGAAATGACCTGCGACAACCATCGAGGCGACCTTGTTCGGCTCGGCGTTGTATTTGTCGGCGAGCATGTAGTTGAACACAGCGGACGGCAGACAGGCAAACAGGATCAGAGCGCCGCGTTCGATCCCTTCGAGCGGAATGACCAACAATATGATATAACAGGCAAAAAGCCGCGCCAGCGTGGTAAAAACAGTTCCCCGCACGCCGACCCCAAGATCGCTGATTTCACTGGTGGACAGCCGAGCACCGAGTGACAAGAGCATCGTTGGTACGAGGATATTCCCGATCATCGTCAGCGGTGTATCAACCCATTTCGGGAAGGTCAGGCCAAGCTGTGAAACGGCTATTCCCGCAACGGTCGCCCAGACCAGAGGATTGGTGAACACGATCCGCCAATGGGTTCGACCGCTCATCACGCCCGCGCCAAGCGTGAAATGAAGGATATTGGAGAGGACGAGCAAAACCACTGCAATCGGCAGTCCTTCGGGCCCAAACGCAAGCACGATCAGAGGAATACCAACAGGTCCGACATTTCCGAACATGACGCAGGGCAAAAGGGATCGCCAATTCGCGCCCGAGAACCGTGCGAAAGGGAAGACCAATACACCACTGGCGATAATCAGCAGAACCGAAGCCATTGCAAACGTCGCAGCAGACATCGGATCGAAGTCTTTATCGGAGAGCGAGGTGAAAATTAAAACGGGAAGCGCGATATCGACGATCATGCGGTTTATGCCAGATAAATCAGGCTTTACCGCGCGGCTGTAAACAAATCCGACCGAGATGATGATGAAGATGGGCAGGACAACTTCGAGAATTTGGAAAATCATGTGTCCCGCATTTCTTTAGACCGCTCGCTTTGGTTCAATAAGGCAGCGGTTTCCCATGTAACGTCAAGGCACCAACTTTCATGAAACAGAGCGGGTTCACAGTCGGGCAAGTGTGCCCAGCAACGGCGGTCCCCGTTTTCGTTTGCGTAAAGGGGGACACTCTGTTAGACGGCGAGTGCAATCTGAATTTCGACACTGTTCCTTACCCGGCCCAGCTATTCGACGTTGAGCTGCCGGCGGCGTCGCGTTTTGCGGACGCCTTAACATAAAGGAACTACACCATGGCTAATGGTACCGTAAAATGGTTTAACTCGACCAAAGGCTTCGGCTTCATTGAAGTTGAAGGCGCACGTAACGACGTTTTCGTTCACATCTCCGCTGTTGAGCGCGCTGGCCTGACCGGTCTGAAAGACGGTCAAGCGGTTACTTTCGACATCGAATCCGGCCGTGACGGTCGTGAGTCGGCTGCGAACCTCGCTCTGGCATAATCGCCGATCGAATATGTCCTTCGGGACCGGAACAGGGCGCAGTTTTGCGCCCTGTTTTCGTTTGAGCCTTATGCCGCGTGGACATTCGGCCCCCTCTCTGGCACTCTGCACCTCAGAGGCAAATCAGCCCAACAAAACCCACGCTGATGGGTGGGGCGTTTAATCGGCAGAGGTTTTCAATGGTCCGTTTTGTGATGGCCGGAATGGCATGTTTGGCACTGATGTCTTGTGGCGGTGGACGCTCCGGTGCGTCTGGAGATATTGCGCGGGCCTGTATGTCGAGCCATCGTTCCGCAGCGAACCCTGCATTGTGTTCCTGTATTCAGCGCGCTGCGAACCAGACCCTGCGCGGGTCGGACCAATCGCGTGCCGCGGAACTGTTCGGCGATCCGCAAAAAGCCCAAGATACGCGCCAATCCGATAACCCCGCGACCGAGGCGTTTTGGCTGCGTTATAAGAACTTCGCTCAGACCGCCGAAACCATGTGTCGTGGCTGATCGTTAGATCGAGCCTGCATCAACAACGTAGTTCGTCGCCGTGCACATCTTTGCGTCGTCAGAGGCAAGGAACAGCACCATGCGTGCGACGTAAACCGGATCAATCAGATCGGGCAGACACTGACGTTCTTTGTGTTTCGCGATGCCTTCGGGCGTAACCCAGAGCTGTTTCTGACGTTCGGTCATAATCCAACCAGGCACCACGGTGTTCACACGGATGCGATGCGGGCCAAGGTCACGCGCCATGCCACGAGTCATCCCGTGCACAGCGGCCTTTGCGGTGGTGTAAGAGGGCATACCACCTGCGGCTTCCCACCAGCTGTTTGACCCCATGTTGATGATCGAGCCGCCGCCTTTGGAGATCATACCATCGGCCACGGCTTGGATCGCAAAGAACATATGGCGCAGGTTCGTCGCCTGACGCTGGTCCCAGTATTCGGGCGTGACATCGCGCCAATCGTGACGGTCATCGCGAGCCGCGTTGTTCACGAGAACGTCCGCATAGCCGACCTCATTCTCAAGCGCGGCAAATGCCACACGGAGGGCTTCGATATCTGTGAGATCGGCAGCCGCAAAGGTCAGATCGCCGTCAACCTCGTCCATAAGTTTTACGGCAGCGTCCTCATCGATGTCGATAAAGCCGACCTGCGCGCCTTGGGCAGCAAAAGCCCGCACAATATCCGCACCAATGCCTGACGCACCGCCTGTGACGAAAACGACTTTGTCTTTTAGGCTCGGGTAGTTTGCGAATGTCATTCGTATTCTCCTTATTTGTGCGGACCATTTCACACCACGGCGCAAACGACAACTTGCCCGTTGCGCCCTGCCCGCGTAAGGAAAGGTCATGCTAAAGACCCGTATCATTCCCTGCCTAGATGTCGCTGATGGCCGCGTGGTCAAGGGCGTCAATTTCGTTGACCTCATTGACGCCGGTGATCCCGTCGAAGCTGCAAAGGCGTATGACGCCGCAGGTGCGGACGAACTGTGTTTCCTCGACATTCATGCGACCCATGAAAACCGTGGCACGATGTTCGATCTGGTCACCCGCACGGCTGAGGCCTGCTTTATGCCCCTGACAGTGGGTGGCGGTGTTCGGACGCACAATGACGTGCGGGCGCTTCTTCTCGCAGGGGCGGATAAGGTGTCGTTCAATTCGGCAGCTGTTGCTGACCCTGATGTGCTGACGGACGCCGCGATGCGGTTCGGGTCGCAGTGCATCGTCTGTGCGATCGACGCGAAAACCGTTGAACCCGGCCGTTGGGAGATTTTCACCCACGGCGGACGAAAGCCCACAGGCATTGATGCGGTCGAGTTTGCTATCACCGCGATGGAAAAAGGCGCAGGGGAAATCCTGCTGACCTCAATGGATCGCGACGGCACCAAGGCGGGCTTTAACCTGCCCCTGACCAAAGCCATTTCGGACGCAGTGGATATTCCCGTGATCGCTTCGGGCGGTGTGGGGAACCTTGATCACCTTGTTGAAGGTGTGACCAAAGGTGGTGCGTCGGCTGTGCTGGCCGCGTCGATTTTCCACTTCGGCACCTACACAATCGGTGAGGCCAAAGAACACATGGCCGCTGCCGGCATTCCAGTGAGGCTCTGATGTCGCTTTACGATCTCGATAAAACAATCCAGTCGCGCAAGGGCGCTGACCCAGAGAGCTCTTGGACAGCCAAGCTGTTTTCCAAAGGCCCTGAAAAATGCGCTGAGAAATTTGGCGAAGAGGCCGTTGAGGCGATCATCGAAGCGGTCAAAGGCGACCGTGAAAAGCTGATCGGAGAAGCGGCGGATAGTCTCTATCACCTGTTGGTGATGTGTGCGGCCCGCGATGTGACGCTCTCTGATATTGAGGCAGAGCTGGACAAACGCACGTCGCAGTCTGGCATCGCCGAAAAGGCATCACGCTGATAAAACGTCGGGCAGGAGATTACTCTCCTGCCCGTTTTCGTTTTACTGAAGTGCAGCGTCCGTGATCGCATGGGTCCATGCGCCCGTCGGTTCAACGGTGATCACAGGATCAGAGCCGCCAGCCAACAGTGTCGCAACAGTGCGTTCATAGTCCGCAACATCCAGCGCGCCATTCGATCCAGCGGTCAGTTTTGCAACTTCACCCATCATGTAGATCTGGTGCTCTTCGGTCTGTGCGCCTGTCTCGTCGTTGTCGAGAACGATCATGGCTGCGTCTTCTGGGTTCTCTTCAGCCCATTTCCAGCCCTGCATCGATGCACGAACAAACCGGACCATTTTGTCAGCAAATGCCGGATCGTTGAGGTTCTCTTCGAGGACATAGAGGCCGTCCTCAAGGGTTGCGACGCCCACGTCTTCGTATTTGAAGGTGACGAGTTCATCGGGTGAAACGCCAGCCTCAAGCACCTGACCGAATTCGTTATAGGTCATGGTAGAGATACAATCGGCCTGACGCTGCAACAGCGGATCGACGTTGAAGCCCTGCTTGAGGACGGTTACGCCCCCCTCGCCGCCATCGGTCGAGATACCCTCTTGGCTCATCCACGACAGGAACGGATATTCGTTGCCGTAGAACCAAACGCCGATGGTGTGACCAGGGAAGTCTGCGGGGCCAGTGATACCGCTGTCTTTCCAGCAGGTCAGCATAAGGCCCGAGGATTTATAGGGCTGTGCGATGTTTACGATCGGCAGACCTTTTTCGCGAGCCGCGAGCGCCGAGGGCAGCCAGTCGATCATCACGTCAGCGCCGCCACCAGCGAGCACCTGACCCGGTGCAATGTCGGGACCACCTGCGAGGATCGTCACATCGAGCCCTTCGGCCTCGTAAAAGCCCTGCTCTAGCGCGACGTAATAGCCTGCGAACTGAGCTTGGGTGACCCACTTCAGCTGAAGCGTCACATCGTCTGCAAAGGCTGTGGTGGCGGTGCAAAGGGCGGCCACTGCGCCGATCATATAGGTCTTCATTGGGTTACTCCTTGTTGGTGGTGATCCGACTTTTGCGCCGGTTAGTGTTTTCGTTGCGATGGATGCCAGAAGGTCACCCATTGCTCGATCTTGGCGACCAGCCCGTAAAAAAGGCTGCCCGCGATTGCGGCGACAACGATCTCTGCCCAGACCATATCAAGGGCCAACTGACCGACCGATGTCGAAATTCTAAATCCCATGCCCAAAACAGGTGAGCCGAAAAATTCGGCTACAATCGCGCCAATGAGCGCCAAAGATGTCGCAATTTTGAGCCCGTTGAAAACAAAGGGCATGGCAGCAGGGATCCGGAGTTTCAAAAGCGTTTGCGTGTAGGATGCGCCATAGGTGCGCATCAGATCGCGCTGCATCGTCGAGGTATCGCGCAGACCCGCGACTGTGTTCACCAGCATCGGGAAGAACACCATGACCACGACGACCGCAGCCTTGGACTGCCAATCAAAGCCGAACCACATGACGAGGATGGGTGCGGTGCCCACGATGGGCAGAGCCGCGACGAAGTTGCCGACAGGCAAGAGGCCACGGCGCAGGAAATCGTAGCGGTCCACGACAATCGCCACGAGGAAGGCCGCGCCACAGCCGATCACATAGCCGCTGAACGCGCCTTTGACGAAGGTCTGGAAAAAGTCGGCCCAGAGGATCGTGAGGTTCGCACCAAAGGCTGTCGCGATGGCCGTGGGCGCTGGCAGGATCACAGCGGAAATGTTCAGCCCCGTAACCAAAAGTTCCCAGATGATCAGCACAGTTGCACCGAAAATCAGCGGCACGCCGATTTGCGCGGCAGAGGTTTTGGCGGCACGACCATTGGCGATCACAGTGTTCAAGCCCCAGCCCATGGCCCAGATCAGAGCGGCAAAGAGGACGTAGATCATGCCTGCACTCCCATCCGTTTAAGGGTGCGGGCCTCAATCCAGCCAATCAGCGCGACCAAGAGCGCGGCCATACCAGCGGCAAAGAACAGCGCCGCCCAAATTTGTTCGGTCTGGCCATAATACGACCCGCCCAGCATCCGCGCGCCAAGCCCGCCACGCTGCACAGGCAGTTCGCCAACGATAGCCCCGACGAGCGATGCCGCGATGCCGACCTTGAGCGAGGTAAAGAGATAAGGCACCGAGGACGGCAGGCGGAGCTTCCAGAAGGTCGCCCCTTGGCCAGCGTTGTAAGTGTGGAGGAGGTCCAACTGCATCGCGTCGGGGCTCCGCAGACCTTTGACCATGCCGACAACGACAGGAAAAAAGGACAGATAGGCGCTGATGACGGCCTTGGGTATGAGGCCTTGGATGCCAAAGGAATAAAGGACCACGATGATCATTGGGGCCAGAGCCACAATCGGGATCGTCTGGCTGACAATCGCCCAAGGCATGACCGACATATCCATGGTTTTGCTGTGCACGATACCAACGGCGAGCAGGACGCCGAGGCCAGCACCAATGGCAAAGCCGACAACGGTCGCGGATAGCGTGACCCAGCCGTGATAGATCAGCGATTTATTCGACAGGCTGCCCGAGTTCACGATGCCACGGCGGCCATAGACCTCTTCGGTCCAAGTGCTGTCCCAAAGTTCTGCCACGATCTGATGTGGCGCGGGCAGACGGGCGCGTTCGACCGACCAGCTCCCCGCTAGGGTATCGGTGTTTTGCAACATCAGGGAAAAACGTCCGACCTCTGCACGGGCGCGGGCGTTGTCAGGGGTTACTACGGCCCCTGCCCGTTCGGCTGCGGTGAGCGTTTCCTGCACGTTCATCGGGATACAGGCGACATACCAGAGCGCCATGATCGCGAGGACGACAGTCAGGATCGGGCCAGCCTTAGTCATCCAGATGCCCCGCACGCAGGCCTTCGCGGACACGGTGGGCGATTTCGATGAACTCTGCGCTGTCACGGATATCCAAAGGACGTTCGCGCGGCAGGGTGCTTTCGATAACATCTGTGATCCGGCCCGGACGGGGTGACATCACGACGATCTTGGTCGAGAGATAGACCGCCTCGGGGATGGAGTGGGTGACGAAGCCGATGGTTTTTTCCGTGCGGGCCCAGAGTTTCAAAAGCTCTTCGTTCAGTTTATCGCGGACGATTTCATCGAGCGCACCAAAGGGTTCGTCCATCAACAGAATATCGGCATCAAAAGCCAGAGCGCGGGCAATGGACGCCCGCTGCTGCATCCCACCAGAGAGTTGCCACGGGAATTTTTTTTCGAACCCTGTGAGGTCCACGAGATCGAGCGTCTTTTTCACACGCTCGGCTTGATCCTCTTTGGAAAAGCCCATGATTTCGAGAGGCAGGCGAATGTTGCCCCCGATAGTACGCCAAGGATAAAGGCCCGCCGCCTGAAACACGTAGCCATAGGCCCGCGCCTTACGAGCCTCGTCAGGAGTCATGCCGTTGACAGAGAGCGTGCCGCCCGTCGGATGTTCCAGACCCGCGATGCAGCGCAGGAACGTCGTTTTACCGCAGCCAGATGGCCCGATGAATGAAACGAAATCGCCTTTCTCAATGGTCAGGTTGACGTCGCGAAGGGCATGAACGGGCCCGTCGTTGGTCTGAAAGGTAAGGTTGAGGCCTTTGGCTTCGATGACACTCATCAGGTCTTCTTCTTTCTTCTTATACGCCCGTTGCCGGGATGCCGCTGCGTTCGACAGGACGCGGTGCGGTCAGTTCTTTCCACGTGGACAGGGCCTTGTTCACGGCAGTGTTTGGACCGCGTTTCACGAACTCACCATGACCTTCTTGGGTGCGGATTTCTCCATCATGGATGGCCACATGCCCGCGGGTCAAAGTGAAACGTGGTAGGCCCTTCACCGTCTGTCCCTCGAACACGTTATAATCGATTGCCGACTGTTGCGAAGAGGCGGAAATGGTCTTTTCTTTCTCTGGATCCCACACAACGAGGTCTGCATCGGCCCCGACAAGAACAGCACCTTTTTTCGGGTAGCAGTTCAGAATTTTCGCGATATTCGTTGAGGTTACAGCGACAAATTCATTCGGGGTCAGGCGGCCTGTGTTAACGCCATGTGTCCAGAGCATCGGCATACGGTCCTCTAGGCCACCCGTGCCGTTCGGAATCTTCGTAAAGTCCCCAACGCCGTAGCGTTTTTGATCCGTGGTAAAGGCGCAGTGGTCTGTCGCCACAACCGAGAGCGACCCAGATTGCAGGCCCGCCCATAGGCTGTCCTGATGTTTCTTATTGCGGAACGGAGGGGACATGACGCGGCGTGCGGCGTGGTCCCAGTCAGGGTTAAAGTATTCGCTTTCATCCAAGGTCAGGTGCTGGATCAGCGGTTCACCCCAAACCCGTTTGCCATTCATACGCGCACGGCGGATGGCCTCGTGGGCCTCTTCGCAAGAGGTGTGCACGACATAAAGAGGCACGCCCGCCATATCGGCGATCATAATCGCGCGGTTGGTGGCTTCACCTTCGACCTGAGACGGGCGGGAATAGGCATGGGCCTCGGGGCCTGTATTGCCTTCGCGCAAAAGCTTGGCCGAGAGTTCGGCAACAACGTCCCCGTTTTCAGCGTGCACCATAGCGATGCCGCCCAGTTCAGCGAGACGCTGGAACGAGGCATACATTTCGTCGTCGTTCACCATCAACGCGCCCTTATAGGCCATGAAGTGTTTGAACGTATTGATGCCGCGATCACGGATCACGGATTCCATTTCGTTAAAGACCTGTTCGCCCCACCACGTGACCGCCATGTGGAACGAGTAGTCACAGTTCGCGCGGGTCGATTTGTTGTCCCACATTTGCAGCGCATCGTGCAGCCCCTGCCCCGGAGATGGCAGCGCAAAGTCGACGACCATTGTCGTGCCACCCGCGAGCGCCGCACGGGTGCCGCTCTCGAAATCATCGGTGGAATAGGTGCCCATGAATGGCATTTCGAGGTGCGTATGAGGGTCGATACCACCCGGCATGACGTAGCACCCCGTGGCGTCCAGTTCCTTATCGCCCTTGAACTCTTGCCCGATTGCGGTGATGACGCCACCCTCAATCAGGACGTCAGCCTTATAAGTGAGGTCGGCGGTGACGATGGTGCCGTTTTTGATGACTGTGGTCATGGTCTGATCTCCCTCTTATTCGACGATGACCGCGCTTTCGAGCACGGCATGGAGCAGGACATCGGTGCCTGCCTTGGCCCACTCTGGGCTGATCTCTTCGGCCTCATTGTGCGACAGGCCATCGACGCAAGGACACATGACCATGGTCGCGGGGGCCACACGGGCCGCCCAGCAGGCATCATGCCCAGCGCCAGAGATGATGTTCATGTGGCTGTAGCCCAACCGCTCTGCCGCGTTGCGGACGTTAGACACGAGGTCAGGGGCAAAAGTGACGGGGTCGAAGTGGCCGACTGCCTCGACTGAGCATCCGACGCCCAGTTCGGCTGCGATTTCAGCGCCGCGGGTTTCAATCTCTGCCCGCATCGCGTCGAGTTTGGCCTGATCGGGCGTGCGGATATCGACGGTAAAGACCACCTTACCCGGCAGCACGTTGCGCGAGTTCGGAGAGAACCGCATCTGGCCTACACCGCCCACAGCATTGGGCTGGTTTTTCATCGCGACCTCTTGGACCATTTCCAAAATGCGCGACATGGCGAGGCCCGCGTTCACACGCAATGGCATAGGGGTAGAGCCCGTGTGCGCTTCTTTACCCGTGAGGGTAAATTCGAGCCACCAAAGACCCTGACAATGGGTAACGACACCGATGTCTTTGCCCTCTGCCTCTAGGATCGGGCCTTGTTCGATGTGCAATTCGTAATAGGCATGCATCTTACGGGCGCCAACCTCTTCGTCACCCTTCCAACCGATCCGCGCGAGTTCATCGCCAAAGGATTTACCGTCGAGGTCGGTCCGCGCATAGGCGTAGTCCTGCGTATGCATCCCAGCAAACACACCAGAGGCGAGCATCGCAGGGGCGAACCGCGCGCCCTCTTCGTTGGTCCAGTTCACCACGACAATCGGGTGTTTGGTCTTGATACCGAGGTCATTCATCGTCCGAACGGCCTCAAGTGCGCCGAGCACGCCGAGAACACCATCGTATTTCCCGCCCGTGGGCTGCGTGTCGAGGTGAGACCCCACATAAATCGGCAGAGCATCAGGATCAGTGCCTTCGCGGGTCATGAACATATTGCCCATGGTATCGACGCCCATCGTCATCCCCGCTGCATCGCACCACGATTTGAACAGCGCGCGGCCTTCGGCGTCTTCGTCGGTCAAGGTCTGGCGATTACATCCGCCGGCGATCCCTGGACCGATCTTGGCCATCTCCATCAAGCTGTCCCAAAGTCGATCCCCATTTACGGTCAGATTGCCGGTAAGTGCAGCCATTCCTGTCTCCTGATGTCCGAGTCTCTTTTGACCAAGCGGTAAAAGCATCCTCATGCTGACCGCTTTTTTGATCAAAACAAAGTGCTAAAATTTCGAGCGTAAGCCCAATTCTGAACCGTTGCGCGGCAGGTTTCAGGCAGCTTGCCCAAGAAACAGGCAACCGCGCAACGTTTTTTCCTTACTCCGCAGCCTGTGCCGAGGGGTTGTTCGGGTGGGTCGTCCAGTTCGCATAGTCACCGCGTTTGCGGCCTGTGCGTTCGTCCAGCTCGCCCTTGGGCAGTTCGACCATGGTGATGCAGTCCTCAACAGGGCAGACATCCACACAAAGGTTACAGGCGACGCATTCGCTGTCGTCCACCTCGAACACGCGGCCCTCTTTCATCAGGATCGCTTGGTGGCTGGTGTCTTCGCAGGCGATGTAACAACGACCACATTTGATGCAGGCATCTGGGTCGATCTTGGCCTTTGTGACGTAGTTCAGGTCGAGATACTGCCAATCGGTGACGTTCGGCGTGGCCTTGCCGATAAAGTCGGCGGTCGATGTGTAGCCTTTGTCGTCCATCCATTCCGACAGACCACTGATCATCTCTTGGACGACCTTAAAGCCATAGGTCATCGCTGCCGTGCAGACCTGAACGTTACCCGCGCCGAGCGCCATGAACTCTGCCGCATCACGCCATGTGGTCACGCCACCGATGCCCGAAATGGGCAGACCAGCGGTCTGCGGATCACGGGCGATTTCGGCTACCATGTTCATCGCGATTGGTTTCACCGCAGGGCCACAATAACCGCCATGGGTGCCCTTGCCGCCGATGGTCGGTTGCGGGGCCATCAGGTCGAGGTCCACAGAGGTGATCGAGTTGATCGTGTTGATCAAAGACACCGCATCAGCGCCGCCTGCCTTTGCGGCGCGGGCTGGGTTGCGGATATCGGTGATATTCGGCGTCAGCTTTACGATCACGGGTTTGGAATAGTATTTCTTGCACCATTCCGTGACCATTTGGATGTATTCAGGCACCTGCCCCACGGCGGCGCCCATCCCGCGTTCGGCCATGCCATGCGGACAGCCAAAGTTGAGTTCGATCCCATCGGCGCCTGTTTCCTCGACCATCGGCAAAATGGCTTTCCACGAGTCCTCATCACAAGGAACCATCAGCGACACGATCAACGCGCGGTCGGGGTAGTCCTTTTTAACGCGGGTGATTTCTTCGAGGTTGGTTTGCAGCGGACGGTCGGTGATCAATTCGATGTTGTTCAACCCAAGGAGCCGTCGATCCGCGCCCCAGATCGCGCCATAGCGCGGTCCAGAAACGTTCACGACGGGCGGGCCTTCGGAGCCGAGCGTTTTCCACACGACACCGCCCCAACCCGCCTCATACGCACGGCGAACATTGTATTCCTTGTCGGTCGGCGGCGCAGAAGCGAGCCAGAACGGATTCGGGGAGGTAATACCCAAGAAGTTTGTCGTCAGATCGGCCATGTTACGCTCCCATCACTGCAGCGTGGATATCTTCGGCGGCGTCGCGTCCTTCGGCGACGGCCGTTACGGTGAGGTCTTCGCCACCCGTGGCACAGTCGCCACCAGCCCAAACCCCTGCGAGGCTCGTCCGGCCTGCGGCATCAACGGCAATCTTACCGCCCTCAAGTTTGAGGCCAGCGTCCGTGGTGAGGGTTTGACCGATGGCTTTGAACACCTGATCGGCGGGCAAGGTCACGGTTTCGCCCGTGCCAGAGAGTTTGCCATCCTTGGTCGCGGTGTATTCCAGCGTGATTGTGCCATCGGCAATCGCGGTCGGCATCACGTTGAACATCAAGCGCACGCCTTTGGCAGCGGCGAGGTCTTGTTCAAACGGGCTGGCTGCCATTTCAGCGCGGCTGCGGCGGTAGGCGATTGTCACCGTATCCGCGCCAAGCAATTTAGATTGAACAGCAGCATCGACGGCGGTCATACCGCCGCCGATCACCACCACATTCCGACCCACGGGGAGTGTCGTCAGGTCGGTGGATTGACGAAGCTCTTCGATAAAATCAACGGCAGCGATCGCCTGGTCTTCGCCTTCGATGCGCAGCGCGTTCACGCCACCCAAGCCAACGGCGAGGAACACCGCATCATGGTCGGATTTCAGCGCATCTAAGGTGAGATCAGCGCCGAGCATCTTGCCTGTCTCGACCGTGATGCCACCGATTTCCAACAGCCAAGCGACCTCACGCGCGGCAAAGTCATTGGTCGATTTATAGGATGCGATCCCGTATTCATTCAGGCCACCCGCTTTGGCGCGGCCATCGTAGAGGGTGACATCGTGGCCTTTCATGGCGAGGCGGTGCGCACAGGACAGCCCTGCAGGCCCTGCCCCAACCACGGCGATGGACTTGCCCGTGGGGGCAGCGCGGGTGAACGGGTGCACGCCCTTTGCCATCAGCGTGTCAGTCGCATAGCGCTGAAGCTGACCGATGATGACAGGTTTTCCTTCGGCCTCTTCGCGCACGCAGGCCTCTTCGCAGAGCGTCTCTGTCGGGCAAACGCGGGCGCACATACCGCCGAGGATATTCTGCGATAGTATCGTTTTCGCAGCCGCCTCGGGCGTGCCCGTTTGGATCTGACGAATAAACAGCGGAATATCGATCGACGTCGGACAGGCCGTCATACACGGCGCATCGTGACAGAAATAACAGCGGTCGGCTGCAACGCGGGCCTCATGCGCATCAAGCGGCGCATGGAGGTCTTCAAAGTTCCGCGAAAGCGCGTCGGCTGACAAACGGCCGGATTGGATACCGGGGGTCATCGGCGTGGTCATTTGTGGTCCCTGTTGTCATTGGTTTTGCCAAAAGACTGCCAAGGTTTTATTTTTTATCAATTGGTAAAATAATCCGACAAAAACGCACGGGATTTGAGTGGCGCGTCACCTTCGCGCAATGCAGAAAAGCCGTGACCGTTCGCAGGGAAACTACGGAAACCGTTCCAAAACAGGGGATTGCGGGGTGACCTTAGGGAAGTGGTTAGACGCAAAAACCGCCGATTTCCTGCAATGCAGCACGAAATCGGCGGTTTAAATTTTTTGCACGCTTGGTCAAAAACAGAGGCGTTTGCTCAGTTTTTATGCGGATCGAAAAGCGGGGACGCGTTGATCAGAGGGTCTTGGCTTGGTCCGCTTCGATCTCTGCGGCTTTCTTTTCGACCTGTTCAACGATGTGGTCGATCATCTGATCGTTGCCGAGCTTATGGCTCTGCTTGCCCGCCAGATAGACCATGCCCGACCCTGCCCCGCCGCCAGTGAACCCAACGTCGGTCATCAGCGCCTCACCGGGACCGTTCACCACACAACCAATGATCGAGAGGCTCATCGGAGTTTTGATGTGGGACAGGCGGTCCTCTAGGGCCTCAACGGTCTTGATGACGTCAAAGCCCTGACGCGCGCAGGACGGGCAGGAAATGATGTTCACACCACGGTGGCGCAGACCGAGGGATTTGAGGATTTCATAGCCGACTTTGACTTCTTCAACGGGGTCCGCCGAGAGGCTAACGCGGATCGTATCGCCAATGCCCATCCACAACAGGTTCCCGAGGCCAATCGCCGATTTGATCGTGCCCGAGGTCAGGCCACCTGCCTCTGTGATACCGAGGTGAATGGGGGCGTCGGTCGCCTCTGCCAGTTGTTGATACGCTGCCGCTGCCATGAACACGTCCGAGGCTTTGCAGCTGATCTTGAACTCATGGAAGTCATTGTCCTGAAGGATTTTGATATGGTCGAGGCCGCTTTCCACCATCGCGTCGGGGGTCGGTTCGCCGTATTTGTCCAAGAGGTGCTTTTCCAGCGACCCCGCATTCACGCCGATCCGGATGGAGCAGTTGTTGTCGCGGGCGGCTTTGATCACTTCTTTCACCCGCGCTTCATCGCCGATGTTACCCGGATTGATGCGAAGGCAGGCCGCGCCCGCGAGGGCGGATTCGATGCCGCGTTTGTAGTGGAAATGGATGTCGGCCACGATCGGCACGGGGCTTTCGCGGCAAATCTCTTTCATCGCGGCAGAGGATGCCTCGTCGGGCACAGAAACGCGCACGATGTCAGCGCCCGCTTCGGCCGCGCGGATGATCTGGTCCAGCGTCGCCTTTACGTCATGGGTCAAGGTGTTCGTCATGGTCTGCACCGTGATCGGTGCATCCCCACCCACGGGCACATTGCCAACCATGATCTGACGCGATTTACGACGGTCGATATTACGCCACGGACGGATCGGGTTGTGCGACATGGGACACCTTTGAAATAAGCCTCGGCGCTTTACCTAAAGCGCGGCACCCCGACAGGCAACGGGTCAACGAAAAGATGTGATCGGAAAGGCGGATTACTGAGTGATTTCAGCCTGAGCGACATTCACCACCGCAGCCAGATCATCGTCAGCCGACAGATCAGCAACCGCAAAGGTCTGCGCCAGTTCATCAGCCGACAGCGCAAGGTTCGACGTCACGACGCCATGTTCGCCCACCGGACCGTGGATCGTACCGTTAATCTGGAAATAGACCGCGCCCGATTCACCTGTCCGCAGAACAGGCGGTTCGGCCATTGCGGGCACAGCCCATGTGTCACCAGCGTTCATGATGCCTTCGAAAATGACGGCACCGTCAGCGGCACGCACACGCACCCAAGACGGACGCACAGCAACCATCGCCAGTTCAGGCGCTGGGCCATCGGTCACTTGAACCGTGCCCGTAATCGGTGTTGCGGCCTCGGTCGGTAGTGCAGTCGCCATTATGGTCGGGCCTTGCTCTACCTCCGGGGCGAGCGCGCCGATCGACGATGGGTCAAGCGCAGAAATCGGGCCATCGCGGGCGATCATCACAGGCACGTCGAGCGCCCGAGGACGATATACACGGTCGAGGCCATCAGCCGCAGGCGGTTCAAACGCAGCAGCATAGGCACCAGCGTCGTCCGCAACAGTGCCAAGACCTGCAAGAGGGTCGAGGTCAGCCACGACAACAGGAGTGTTCTCAACAGGGGCGAAGCGGACCTTTTGCACTTCTTTCAGAACAGTCCAGCCGCCGTAGCCCAAGCCCGCGACCAAAGCCACGAGAACGGCGAGCGACCCAATCGCGCCCGGCTCAATCTTGGCAAAGAATCCCTCGCCCGCAGGAACGAACGGGGTCGATGGGGTCGCGAACATATCCTTGGGTTTTGACTGCTGGGACGCAAGGTCGGTCGCCAAGGTGCGGTTGGTCTTTGTGCTGGAGGCCGCTTTGGACATACCGTGCGCGGTCGCAAATCCGCTTTCGCGGCAGAATGTCGTGAAGGCCCAATCGGGGTCCATATTCAGGTAGCGTGCGTAAGAGCGCACATAGCCCGCGATGAAGCCCGGAGTATCAAATGCAGAGGGATCAGCGTTCTCGATCGCTGCGATATAGGCCGCTTTGATTTTGAGTTCGCGCTGAACGTCCAAAAGGCTTTTGCCCATGGTGGCACGCTCGCCACGCATGAGGTCACCAAGGCGCAGATCAAAGGCGTCAAAGCCTTTGTTTTCTTCAGCCTCAGGTGCAGCTTTACGCCGAAAACCTTTAACGATCATTAGGGCCGTCCCACCGCCTCAAATTAGCGGCACCGCTTTACGATTCGTCCCAATCACGATGCCTTTTCTTGCCCCTAGCATATACTAAAGAGCAGTGCACAGGCAGAAAAAAGTTAACCCGCCATTTCGGCACGATTCAGCGCACAATGGCTCCAGAGTTGGTCCATTGCGCTCACCAATGCATCAATCTCTTTCGGGCCGTGAACGGGCGACGGCGTGAACCGCAGGCGTTCAGTGCCGCGTGGAACGGTGGGGAAATTGATCGGCTGGACGTAGATGCCGAACTGGCTCAGCAGCATGTCGGACAGCTTTTTGGTGTGGACGGGATCGCCGACGATCACAGGCACGATGTGCGACCCATGGTCAATGATCGGCAGGCCCATGCCCTTGAGACGGAGTTTCAGAACCGCAGCGCGTTCCTGATGCAGGTCACGCAGAGCTTGATCGGTTTTCAGATGCGCGACAGAGGCCGCAGCGCCAGCCGCGACGACAGGCGGCAGCGAGGTCGTAAAGATGAAACCAGGCGCGTAAGAGCGCACAGCGTCACACATTTTCGCCGATGCCGCGATGTAGCCACCGTGGACGCCAAAGGCTTTGCCCAAAGTGCCGTTCACGATGTCGATGCGGTCCAACAGACCGTCACGTTCAGCAACACCACCGCCACGCGGGCCGTACATGCCAACGGCGTGCACTTCATCAAGGTAGGTCAGCGCACCGAATTCTTCTGCAAGATCGCAGAGTTCCTTGATCGGGCCAAAGTCGCCGTCCATCGAATAGACGGATTCGAAGGCGATCAATTTTGGCGCAGCAGGATCGTCGGCCATCAGTTTCGCGCGCAAATCGGCCAGATCGTTGTGTTTGAATACGCGTTTCGCGCCACCATTGCGGCGGATGCCTTCGATCATCGATGCGTGGTTCAGCTCGTCCGAATAGATGATCAGACCAGGGAACAATTTCGGCAGAGTCGACAATGTTGCATCGTTCGCGATGTAAGCACTGGTGAAGAGTAGCGCCGCTTCTTTCTGGTGAAGGTCGGCCAGTTCTGCCTCGAGCCGTTTGTGATAAACGGTCGTGCCAGAGATATTCCGTGTCCCGCCAGAGCCCGCACCCGTTGCGTCCAGTGCCTCGTGCATAGCCGCGAGAACGACGGGGTGTTGACCCATGCCCAGATAGTCATTGCCGCACCACACTGTGATCGGCTGTTCGCTACCATCCTCTTTGCGCCAAAGCGCGTGAGGGTAATGTCCCTTTTTGCGCTCGATATCGATGAAGGTCCGATACCGGCCTTCTTCGTGGAGTTTACCAAGTGCAGCGTCGAGGTGGGCGTTGTAGTCCAAATGTCTATCCTTCACGTCAGGCAGCGCGAATGCGCTAACGGCAGGTTCGTGGGTCCATATAGCCTTAGAGTGGTTCTAACAATACGCTACCTTTTGACACGCCAGAGATAAAAACGACCTTTTCCAGCACTGGACACCCTATCGGAACGGCGTAGTCTCCTATCGGAAACCACAGCCGGAGCGATCATGACCCTGTCCACCATCCTCACCCGTATCGACACTGATCTGGATAATGCATTGGATCGTTTGATGGAATTGCTCCGCATTCCGTCGATCAGCACGGACCCTGCGTATAAGGCCGATTGCGCAAAGGCGGCGGATTGGTTGGTTGAGGACCTCAAGAGCATCGGCTTTGACGCTGCGTCCCGTCCGACGCCAGGTCATCCGATGGTCGTGGCCCATGGCGGCGAAGGCGGCACGCATGTTTTGTTCTACGGCCACTATGATGTGCAACCCGTTGATCCGCTGAACCTTTGGCATCGCGATCCCTTTGATCCTGCGATCGAAGAGACTGATAAGGGGAAGGTCATCCGCGCCCGTGGTGCATCTGATGACAAAGGCCAGTTGATGACCTTTATTGAGGCCTGCCGTGCCTATGTCGCAGAAACAGGCAAGCTGCCGTGCAAGATCACGATCTTCCTTGAGGGCGAGGAAGAAAGCGGTTCGCCCTCTCTTGTCCCATTTATGGAGGCAAACGCGAAGGACCTCACGGCTGATGTCGCGCTGATCTGTGACACCGACCTATTTGACGCAAACACCCCTGCAATCACCACGATGCTGCGCGGCCTCTTGGGCGAAGAAGTGGTCATCACGGGTCCGTCCAAAGACCTTCATTCGGGCATGTATGGTGGCCCTGCGATCAACCCGATCCGCGTGCTGTCGAACATCGTCGCCAATCTGCACGACGACACGGGCCGCATCACGGTGCCTGATTTTTATGAGGGCGTGCCAGAGCTATCCGATGAACTGCGCAGCCAGTGGGAGGCTTTGGGCTTTGACGATAAGGCATTCCTTGGTGACGTAGGGCTGACCACCCCTGCTGGCGAAAAGGGAAAAACCGTCCTCGAACAGATTTGGGCGCGTCCCACGGCAGAGGTGAACGGCATCACGGGTGGATACACAGGCGACGGTTTCAAAACCGTTCTGCCGTCGGTCGCCAAGGCAAAGATCAGCTTCCGCCTTGTCGGAACCCAAGACCCGCTGAAAATCCGCGATAACTTCCGACAGTGGGTGCGTGATCAGCTTCCGCCTGATTGTTCGGTCGAGTTCCACGACCATGGCGCAGGTCCGGCGAGCGTGATGGCAACAACCAATCCCGCCTTTGCCGCTGCACGTGCGGCCCTGACAGATGAATGGCCCAACCCTGCGGCCTTCACAGGATCAGGCGGATCGATTCCCGTCGCGGGTTATTTCAAAACCATCCTCGATATGGATTCGATGCTGATCGGGTTCGCGATGGAGGATGATTCCATCCACTCGCCCAACGAAAAATACGATCTGCGGAGCTTCCACAAAGGTATCCGCAGCTGGGCACGCATCTTGGACGCTCTGAGCAACTGAGGGGGTGCGCCCCCGTTAGAGCCCGAGGCGCGCGATCTCGATCTTTGGGCAGCGGTCTTGGATCACGGTGACACCACGCGTCTCTGCCATGGCTGCTGCTCCGTCGTGGACAACGCCCAACTGGGTCCAAACGACCTTGAGCGTGGGCCAGCGCAGCAGCGCCTCTTCGACGATGGCGGGCACCGCATCGGATTGGCGGAAAATGTCGATCATATCGACCTCATCGGGGATCGAGTTCAGGTCGTGATAGACCAGCTGCCCCATCAATTCCTGCCCTGCGAGGCCCGGATTGACAGGGATCACGCGGTATCCGTTGGCCATAAGATAAGCCATCACCTGATATGATGGGCGTTCAGGATTAGAAGACGCCCCGACCAGAGCGATGACTTTGGTTTGGCGTAGAACGGTTTCGATGATGTCGTCTTGGATCGTCATGGTGCGGATATACCCAACATTTTCGCAGAAAAAAGGCGTTCGGGGGATTGGGACCCGAACGCCTAGTATGGAACGAGGGACAGTGAGATATTGCAAGCCTGTTCCGAGGCTTGCCTCATGAAAGAAAGATAGGCACTGATTTGCCTAAGAAAAGACTGTTCAGAAAAACGTGAACAGAGGCTTAACGGGACGCATATAGCGACACCGCCGCAGCGTTCGACACGTTGAGCGATCCGAACCCGCCCGCAAAGTCGATCCGCACCAGCGCATCGCAGGTTTCGCGGGTTTTTTCCCGCAAACCCGGGCCTTCGGCACCGAGAACCAGCGCGACGGGTCGATCCTTGCGACCTTCCAATGCGGCTTCGATCGTTTGATCCGCCTCACCCGCGAGGCCAAGGATGATAAAACCCAATTGTTTCAACTCTTCCATCGCATCCGCCAAATTGCGCACGCGGATGTAGGGCTGACGTTCTAGCGCGCCGCTCGCGGTTTTCGCCAGTGCACCCGTTTCGGGGGCAGAATGGCGCTGCACACCGACCACAGCGCGGGCACCGAACACTTCGGCAGAGCGGAGAATCGCACCGACGTTATGCGGGTCGGTCACACGGTCGAGCAGGATAATCCGTGCAGGATCAATGCCCGGCCCCATGACAACATCCGTCAAAGTGCCCCATTCGAGCGCTTTCACTTCGAGTGCTGCGCCTTGGTGGACCGAGTCGGGATCGATGGGGGCTGCAAATTTGCGCGGATCCGAGATTTCGGGAACCATGCCGCTGGCTGCGATCGCATCCGCCAGTTTTGCCTCAGCATTTTTGGTCACAACCAGCCGCAAACGCTTGCGACGGGGGTTCATCAGCGCATCACGCACCGCATGGAGACCAAACAGCCAGACGGTTTCTTGTGCGGCTGCACGTTTGGCCTGTTCTTTTTCGATGACCCACTTCGGTTTTTGCATGGCGAACCCCTTATATCCTAGCCCTCTCAATGGGCCAAACTGGCACTTTACACAAGTGTGTCGAAAAACGATCATTTTTCCTGTTGACGCCCTCGGCCAAGACTCATATTCAGCCCCCCACGAACGAGGCTTTGCCTAGGTTCGGGCGACGAGCTGCAAGGTGCGGCAGCGGACTGTAACTCCGCCGGGGAGACCCACGCCTGGTTCGATTCCAGGGTCGCCCACCACTTCCCCCACATATTGCTATAACTCAGCGTTTTCCGCGCATCCGTTGACGTGTTCGGGTTTCGCAGGTCATGACTTCCCCCTATAGTGGTTGCAAAAGACCTGAGGCAGCTATGGCGCGAAAATCGAAAACCACTCCGCCGTTCAATATTATGATCGTCGGACAATCGGGACGGCTTCAGTATGAGGCCCTGCTGTTTGCGGCTTCGCTGCGGGCGAATTCCCCCGATTTCAAAGGCCGTTTGATCGTTGCAGAGCCGCAAATGGGGCCGTTGTGGAAATCGGACCCCACGATGGATGTCTCTGTCAAAGAGGCATTGATCGAACTGGGCGCGGAAATCGTGCCGTTCGAGAGCAAACATTTCGGTCAGGCTTACCCCTACGGCAACAAAATCGAAGGCCTCAGCACCCTACCCGCTGGCGAACCTTTCGTGTTTTTCGACACCGACACGCTGATCACGGGCGATATTTCCACGGTGCCGTTTGATTTCGACCGTCCATCGGCCTCTATGCGGCGCGAAGGGACATGGCCCGAAGAAGAACTCTATTGGCCCGGTTACACGGGCGTCTGGAAATCGCTCTATGACAAATTCGGGTTGGAATTCGAAAGCACGCTCGACCTGAACGAACCCGATGAATACTGGAAACGGTATCTCTATTTTAATGCGGGCTGGTTTTTCTACCGCGATCCTGCGGAGTTCGGGAAACGGTTCACCGAATGGGCGGTAGAGCTGCGCGACAATCGTCCTGATGAATTGGCGGTTCAGTCGCTCGATCCTTGGCTGGATCAAGCAATCCTACCGCTCGTGATCCATTCCTTTGGCGGCGGCAGACCCGGACCAGAGCTGGACGGGCTGGATGGGGATATCACCTGTCACTACCGCATGTTCCCGCTCCTCTATGCGCGCGAAAGCGACCGTGTGATTGAGGTGCTCGAACAGGTCGCGACGCCGAATAAGGTGAAAAAAATCCTCAAACTCTACGAACCGATCAAACGATTGGTCTATCAGGGGCGCGGGGCAAAGATTCGGGACCTGTTCAATCAGAACGACCTCCCCCGCAAAGAGCGCCAGATTCGCAATCGGATCAAAGCCAACGGGTTCTGGATGCGCTGACGCACTGGCCTTCGTCCGCCTCGCCCTTCATAACTTTGGTTGGGGGACATTCAGGTGGAGAGGAGCCAGCAATGATGTTGGATGGCGTGCGGATTATCGAAATCGAAGGGCTTGGCCCAGGTCCCTTCGCCGCGATGCTCTTGGCCGATCTTGGCGCTGATGTGATCGTGATTCACCGCAAGGGCGGCGGCGTGACACCGGGGATGCCTGAACGCGCCATATTGGACCGTGGGAAACGGTCCATCGCTCTCGACCTCAAATCCCCTGATGATGTGGCGACCGCGCTTCAACTGGTGGCGAGCGCGGACGGACTCATCGAAGGGTTCCGCCCCGGCGTGATGGAGAAACTCGGCCTCGGGCCAGAGGTTTGCCATCAGGTGAACCCAGCGCTGGTTTTTGGGCGCATGACGGGCTGGGGCCAAGACGGACCGCTGGCGCATGCGGCGGGGCATGACCTGAACTACATCTCGCTGGCGGGTGGTGCGTGGTATGCAGGCGAAACTGGGGCGCAGCCGATGACGCCCCCGACCTTGGTTGGCGATATTGGCGGCGGTGCAATGTATCTGGCCGTGGGAATGCTGGCCGCCATCCTCAAGGCTCGCGCAACAGGCAAAGGCACCGTTGTCGATGCCGCGATCTATGACGGTACGGCGCATATGATGAACCTTCTGATGACATTGCGACAGTCGGGCATGTTCCCAACGGCCCGCGGGAAAGGCCTGCTAGACGGTCCGCATTGGAGCCGAACCTATCGCTGTGCCGATGGTGGGTTTATCGGGGTTCAGTGCCTAGAGCCGAAATTCTACGCGATCTTCCTCGACCGTCTCGGGTTGGGCGATGACCCTGCGTTTCAGGATCAGTTCAATCGTGACACTTGGCCTAATTTGACCGACCGCCTTACGGGGATTTTCGCAACGCGCAGCCGTGATGATTGGGCGGCTGTGTTTGAGGGAACGGATGCCTGCGTGGCCCCTGTTCTCAGCCCAGAAGAGGCGATGGCGCATCCGTTGAACGCCGCACGGTCCGCATGGCACGAGATCGACGGAACCCTGCAAGCCGCTCCAGCGCCACGGTTTTCGGGCCAGCCCGCGTGGTCGCCCCCCGCCATTCCGCACCGTGGGGAGCACAGCGATGAAATCCGCGCAGAGCTTGCCAACCGCGCGAATAAAGAGCCATCGGCGATCTAATCGGTTGCTGGGGTTGACGCGGCCCTGAACCAAGGCAGATTGGCGGTATGACCGCCCTACCCCAAATTTTCGATGATTGGTTCGCGAGCCGTGGCTGGCAGATCCACCCGCATCAACGCGACATGCTGGAGCGGGCGTCAGAAAAGGCGTTGCTGCTGATTGCCCCGACCGGCGGCGGTAAGACGCTGGCTGGTTTTTTGCCGAGCTTGGTCGAACTGGCGGATGGCACGCACGAGGGGCTTCATACGCTCTATATCTCGCCACTCAAGGCGCTGGCTGCGGACATCGGGCGGAACCTGCGGCGGCCTGTTGTGGACATGGCGTTGCCAATCCGCATTGAAGATCGGACGGGCGACACCAGTGCCACGCTCAAGAAACGACAGCGGGTTGATCCGCCTCATATTCTGTTGACCACGCCAGAGAGCCTTGCGCTGCTGACCTCTTACGAGGATGCGCCTCGGATGTTTCGCGGCCTGAAACGCGTGATCGTCGATGAAATCCACGCCCTGTCCGAGAGCAAACGCGGCGATCAGTTGATGCTGGCCCTCTCGCGGCTCGAGGCGATGTGCCCTGACCTGCGGCGCGTGGGCCTGTCGGCAACGGTTGAGGACCCTCAGGCCCTCGCACGGGAACTGTCCCCCACCGGCTGCGCGATCCTCAACGCGGACCCAGGTCCTGCGCCTGATATTGCGATGTTGGTCACAGACACCCCGCCGCCTTGGGCTGGTGGAGGGGCGAGCTATGCGATCCCTGCGGTGTTGGAAGAGGTCAAACGGCACAAAACCACGCTGATTTTTCACAACACACGGGCGCAGGCAGAGATATTCTTTCACAACCTCTGGCTCGCCAATACGGACGATTTGCCGATTGGCATCCACCACGGGAGCCTCTCGCGGGATCAGCGCGATGCGGTTGAGGCGGCCATGGTGCGCGGGGACTTGCGGGCGGTGGTCTGCACAGGGAGCCTCGATCTGGGTATCGATTGGGGCAACGTCGATCTGGTCATTCAGGTCGGCGCGCCCAAGAACGTGAAGCGGTTGATCCAGAGGATCGGGCGGGCCAATCACCGATATAATGCGCCATCCAAGGCGCTCTTGGTTCCTGCGAATAGGTTCGAGGTGATCGAATGTGTTGCGGCACTTGCCGCCGCGCGGGACCATGATCTGGACGGCGACCCCAAGGGGGAAGGGCCGCGTGATGTTCTGTGCCAGCACATCCTGATCCGAGCCTGTGCAGGTCCGTTTGACGCGACCGAGTTGTATCACGAGGTCAAATCCGTTGGCGCCTATGCGGGGCTATCGCGAGCGGCATTTGACGACTGTTTGGAGTTCGTGGCGACGGGCGGTTATGCGCTGCGGGCCTATGACCGATGGCAACGGTTGATGGAGCGGAACGGGCTGTGGCAGCTTCGCGATCCACGGGCCGCGCAATCGATCCGCATGAACATCGGCACCATTCAGGACACCGAAACGCTGAAGGTGCGGATGCGGGGTGCCGGTAAACCTCTGGGTGAAGTCGAAGAGAGCTTTGCCGCGACGCTGACCGCAGGGGATACCTTCCTGATCGGCGGACAAATCGTCCGCTATCAAGGGATCAAGGAAATGGTGGTGGAGGTCACGCGCTCTGCCGCTCAGAACCCGCGCGTCGCCGTGTTCAACGGGACAAAGTTCGCCACATCGACGCAGCTTTCGGCTCGCGTTTTGGCGATGTTCCAGCACAGCGATTGGCCCGAGTTGCCCCGTCATACGGCGGAGTGGTTGAACCTTCAGCGCGAGGTATCGCACCTGCCCCGCGCGGATAGGCTGCTGGTCGAGACCTTTCCACATGACGGGCGGCAGTTCATGTGCGTCTACGGCTTTGCGGGGCGCAATGCGCAACAAACGCTGGGCCTCATCCTGACGCAACGGATGGAAGAAGCGGGCCTCGCGCCCTTGGGCTTTGTCGCGACGGATTATGCGACGCTGGTTTGGGGGTTGGATCCTGTTGAAGATGTCGCCCCCCTCCTCACGGCTGACGGGCTGCGCGAGGGGCGTGATCGGTGGCTGCAATCGAACATGGTGATGAAGCGGACGTTCCGCACGGCGGCCACCATCGCCATGCTGATGATGCGCAACACGCCGCAGTCGAAAAAGACGGGGCGGCAGGCAACCGTGTCGTCCGATATCCTCTATGACACATTGGTGAAATACGACCCCGACCACCTTATGCTGCGTATCACCCGCGAAGAAGCCATGCGCGGCTTGGTCGATTTTGGGCGGATTGAGGAAATGCTTACACGGACGAGTGGACGGATTGATCATCTGGCGCTCGACCGTCTGCCGCCACTGGCCGCGCCCCTGCTGTTAGAGGTCGGAAAGATACCCGTCCAAGGGGTCGCCCGCGAGCGGCTAGAGGCCGAACGCGCCGAAGCCCTGATGAAAGAGGCAGGATTGGGCTAAGTCCACTTGACGCATTTCCCTGCTGCGGCCAAAGACGCTGGCATGACGCATCACGATTTTTCCCTCTGTAACACACAACTGACCGCGCGTGCCGATGGCGCGTTGTGGCTGGCCGATCATGACACGCTCGTCGTGTCGGACCTTCACCTGTGCAAGTCCGAACGTTTTGCCCGCAAGGGGCGCGCCCTGCTGCCGCCCTTTGACACGCGGGATACGCTGACGCGTCTGGATGCTGTGTTGGATGAAGTGTCACCTGCGCGTGTGATTTGTTTGGGTGATAGCTTTGACGATGTTGAGGCGATCGAACATATGCCCGACGCAGAGAAGCTGTGGCTGGCACGGATGCAGGCAGGGCGCGAATGGGTCTGGATCGCAGGGAACCACGATGCGGGGCCTGTCGAATTGGGCGGGGAATATGTGGACGAAGTGACGGCGGGATCACTGACATTCCGTCATATCGCAGAACGCGATGCACAGGCCGAAGTGTCGGGCCATTACCACCCGAAACACAGCCTCAGCGGACCTGCGCGAGCCTGTTTTGTCTATGATGAAAATCGACTGATTATGCCCGCCTTCGGGACCTACACGGGTGGGATTCCTGCGGTCAAATCCCCGATCAGGGATCTCTTTGCGGCGCGGGCGTTTGCGGTGCTGACGGGACCGCGGGCCTTGGTGGTGCCCCTGCCGTAATCACGGCAAGGGCTATTGGTATTAAGCCGTGAGGCCTTTGGGCTCTGGCAGACCGTTGGCACGGCAACAGGCGGTCACGGTGTTCGCCAGAAGGCACGCAATGGTCATCGGGCCAACGCCACCCGGAACAGGTGTGATCGCACCAGCAACCTCAGCGCAGCTGTCATAGTGGCAATCCCCGACCAGACGGGTTTTACCCTCGCCTGCGTCGATCCGGTTGATACCCACGTCGATGACAGTCGCACCCGGCTTGATCCAGTCGCCTGTGACCATTTCAGGACGGCCAACAGCTGCGACAACGATATCGGCCTGACGGACGACGGCTTCGATGTCTTTGGTGCGGCTGTGCGCGATGGTGACGGTGCAGCTATCGCCCAGCAGAAGCTGCGCCATCGGTTTGCCGACGATGTTCGAACGACCGATCACAACGGCATTCAGACCCGACAGCGACCCGTGGTGATCCCGCAGCATCATCAAACAGCCGAGCGGCGTGCACGGCACCATCGATTTCTGCCCAGTGCCCAACAGACCAACGTTCGAGATATGGAACCCGTCCACGTCCTTCGCCGGATCAATCGCGTTGATCACAAGGTCAGAGTTCATATGCGACGGCAACGGCAACTGAACCAAGATCCCGTGAACCTGCGGATCGTTGTTCAGTTTGTCGATGACGGCCAATAGTTCGTCTTCGGTCGTGGTATCAGGCAGTTTGTATTCAAAAGACTTCATACCGACTTCGACGGTCTGTTTGCCCTTAGAGCGCACGTAGACTTGGCTCGCAGGATCTTCGCCAACCAAAACCACAGCAAGGCCCGGAACGATCCCTTGCTCTTCTTTCAGGCGGGCCACATGACCCGCCACCTTTTCGCGCACTGAGGCCGCAAAGGCCTTTCCGTCAATCACAGTTGCCGACATACGGCTCCCCTCTTTTCAATTGGTGGTGTTGCTGATCCGAGGAACGGATCAGAACAGCCCCTCAACTTGCCCATTGTCACCGATACGGATGTTTTCCGCGCTCGGCACACGCGGGAGACCGGGCATGGTCATGATCTCACCGCAGATTACCACAACGAAACCAGCACCGGCGGACAGGCGCACTTCGCGGATCGGAACGCTATGTCCGGTCGGAGCGCCACGCAGGTTCGGGTCGGTTGAGAACGAATATTGTGTCTTTGCCATACAGACTGGCAGGTTGCCGTAGCCTGCGTCTTCCCATTCGCGCAGTTGGTCGCGGATTTTCTTGTCCGCAATAACTTCGTCCGCGTGGTAGATGCGTTTTGCGATGGTTTCGACCTTTTGGAACAAAGGCATTTCATCGGGGTAAAGCGGTGCAAAGTGAGCCGAACCAGAGTTCGCCAGTTGCACGACCTTGTGGGCCAGTGCTTCTGCACCTTTGCCGCCGTCAGCCCAGTGGGTCGACAGGATCGCTTCGGCGCCTTGCTTGGCAACGTAGTCTTTGACCGCTTGGATTTCAGCTTCGGTGTCGGTGACGAAGTGGTTGATCGCAACCACAACAGGCACGCCGAACGATTTCACGTTGGCGATGTGACGACCAAGGTTCGGGCAGCCTTTTTCGACCGCAGCGACGTTTTCAGCGCCAAGGTCAGCTTTCGCCACACCACCGTTCATTTTCATCGCGCGCACGGTCGCCACGACAACAACAGCGTCAGGTGCGAGGCCAGCCTTGCGGCATTTGATGTTCATGAACTTTTCAGCGCCGAGGTCAGCACCGAAACCAGCTTCTGTGACGACATAGTCTGCAAGTTTCAACGCGGTGGTCGTCGCAACAACAGAGTTACAGCCGTGCGCGATGTTTGCGAACGGTCCGCCATGAACGAAAGCAGGGTTGTTTTCGAGCGTTTGAACGAGGTTCGGCTGCATCGCGTCCTTGAGCAGAACGGTCATTGCGCCGTCGGCTTTGATGTCGCGGCAATAGATCGGAGTGCGGTCGCGGCAGTAGGCCACGATCATCGAACCCAGACGTTCCTGAAGGTCGTCGATGTCGTTTGCGAGGCAGAGGATCGCCATAACTTCGGAGGCCACAGTGATGTCAAAGCCCGTCTGACGCGGGAAGCCGTTCGACACACCACCGAGCGAGGTCACGGTGTCACGCAGAGCGCGGTCGTTCATGTCCAAAACGCGGCGCCAGGATACACGACGTTCGTCAATCTCGAGCTCGTTGCCCCAGTAGATGTGGTTGTCGATCATCGCCGACAGAAGGTTGTGCGCCGAAGTGATCGCGTGGAAGTCGCCCGTGAAGTGGAGGTTCATGTCCTCCATCGGAACGATCTGCGCGTAACCGCCACCAGCCGCGCCTCCCTTCATCCCAAAGTTCGGCCCGAGGGACGCTTCGCGGATACAGATCGCAGCTTTCTGACCGATACGGTTCAGACCATCGCCCAGACCTACGGTGGTGGTGGTCTTACCTTCGCCCGCAGGGGTCGGGTTGATCGCAGTGACGAGGATCAGTTTACCGTTCTTGCGCGATTTAACTTCTTCGACAAAACGAGAAGAGACTTTCGCCTTATCGTGACCGTAAGGGATCAAATCCGCAGAATCGATACCGAGGATCGCACCGATCTCTTGGATAGGTTTCTTGTTTGCCTCGCGAGCAATCTGAATATCAGTCTTAAAAGTCACGGTACTTTCCTCTTCCCTGTTATTTGCGGCAAGGCTATCGCGAGAGGAAGAGGGGCAACTATGCGTTTCCGACCTATTCAGCCTTGAAATCGCCGCCATGAGGAACAGGCGGTTGCCGATCGGAAACCTAAGGGGCCCAAGCGCGTTGATCTGGCACGTGCAAAGTAAGCTGATCGCCGATCTGAATCTCTCCGATCCGTTCGACCCAAGCCGTCACACCACGTTTGCCATTTGCGGCGCTTTTGAACGTTTTGCCATGCCCCGGCTCTGCCTCTTCAATGGTCTTAGCGACGATGTGACAGGGGCGGTTTTGCATATCGACCGTCAGCGTCAGGCCAGTGCGTTCGCACTGCAGACGCGAGGACGGCGGGATGTGCGAGAAATCAGGGATACCGTCGATCACAATCGTCGCGCCGAGCCACAGCGGGTCCAGCGCCTCTAGCCCGAGGTCTGCGGCGATCTCTGCCATCTCATTGGCAGATAGGATCGAGATTTGACGGGTGTTCCGAATATCGGTGCCTTTGGGGTACTGCTGGGTCACACGGCTGCACGACGGGCGCGTCAGGCCATAGTGGGCGTCCTTGTCATAGCCCCCGAAGTCCATCGCCATCTGATCGACAGTATGTGACGTGACAGTGCCATCCGACAGCGTGGGCATGTAGCCGAGGTGAGTAATCGTTCCAGAATACTTGGTCTTAATCAGGGCAGGCATTTACGTTTCCAAAACAAAGAAGATACGGCGGAACGGGAATAAAACGCCGCCGTTGGGTAACAGAGGATAGGCCACAGCCAACCCAGCCTCATAGGCCGCGAGGTAGCTGGCCTGTTCGTCCTCATCAAGTGTATCGAGGATCGGGCGCAGGTAGGTGGACTGGGTGAAATGGCGCACGGGGTGGCCAGCGTCTACGGCGGTCAGCGGCTGGAGGTAAGTCGTTTCCCACGCGGTGACGGTGCCGAGGTCAGACAGGATGCGGTGGTAGGCCGCTGGGTCCAGAACATCCGTATTCCAGCCGCCGTCTGCAAAGCGGTCTGGGAACATCTCGACCGCGATTTCACGGGCGAGCGCATGGGACGGGGCATTATGTTGAGCCGGCATTTGCACGGCAAGAATACCGCCCTCTGCCAATTGCCCTGCAAGCCGCGGCATCAACGTTTGATGATCGCCGATCCAATTGAGCACTGCGTTGGAAAAGATCACCGCAGGCGGGCGGGCAGGTTGCCAATGGTCGATATGCGCATGAACGAGGTCATCGTAGGCACGGGTTTCTGAAGCCTGCACGAGCATTGCCTCAGAGGCATCAACGCCAATGATCTTGTGACCTGCAAAACGATCCGCGAGCGGTTCCCCCACGGCGCCGTTTCCACATCCGAGGTCGATGATATCGCCCTCCCCCTCGCCGCTAATCTGTTGAAGCAGGTCAATCGCGGGGCGCAAACGCAAACCCCGAAACCTTGAATAGGTTTCGGGGTTCCAGTCGTTCTTTAGCTGTCCGCTCAAGCAGTAGGCTCCGGCTCTAGCCCGTCGTCCTTGGGCTTGCGGGCCTTGCCAGCCTTGGGCATCGCGACAACCGACGGCGCATTGCCCGCATCGTCGTCGCCGTTCCCTTGGGGCGGTTCGCCCTTCATCACGCGCTGGATTTCTTCACCGGTGAGGGTTTCGTATTCCAGCAGGCCTTGGGCCAGACGTTCCCATTCGTCATTCTTTTCGGTCAGAATACGGTAGGCGGTGTCATAGCCGTCCTGAATGAACTGGCGAACTTCTTCTTCGATCGCTTCTTTGGTGTGCGCCGAGACAGAGAAACCAGCGGTGTTGCCCGTATAGCCGTCAGCGGCCTCGGAATAATCCACGTTGCCGATCTTGTCCGACATACCCCAACGCAGAACCATCGCGCGGGCCAATTGGCTGGCTTGCTGGATATCACCTGCAGGGCCGTTCGATACATTGTCGGCGCCGTATTTGATGATCTCTGCCGCTTTACCCGCCATCGTCATCGCGAGTTTCTGCTGACATTCAGCCTTGTGCCAGTTCAGGCGGTCGATTTCTGGCAGAGAGACAACCATGCCCAAGGCACCGCCACGCGGAATGATCGTCGCCTTATAGACGGGGTCACATTCGGGCAGCGACAGACCAACAACAGCGTGGCCAGCCTCATGATAGGCGGTTTTCTCTTTTTGATCAGGGGTCAGAACCATCGAACGACGTTCCGCGCCCATCATGACTTTGTCCTTGGCGTTCTCAAAGTCGACCATAGTGACAAAGCGGCGACCAACGCGGGCAGCGGTCAAGGCAGCTTCGTTCACGAGGTTGGCGAGGTCCGCACCAGAAAACCCAGGGGTGCCGCGTGCGATGATGCGCAGATCAACGTCAGGGCCGAGCGGGGTTTTCTTAGCGTGGACGCCGAGGATTTTCTCGCGGCCTTTGATGTCTGGGTTCGGAACGGTGACCTGTCGGTCAAAACGACCCGGACGCAGCAACGCAGGGTCGAGCACGTCACGGCGGTTGGTTGCCGCAACGATGATCACGCCTTCATTGGCTTCAAAGCCGTCCATTTCGACGAGCAACTGGTTGAGCGTTTGTTCACGTTCGTCGTTGCCGCCGCCCATACCAACGCCACGCGCACGACCGACCGCGTCGATCTCGTCGATGAACACGATGCAGGGTGCGTTCTTTTTCGCCTGTTCGAACATGTCGCGGACGCGGGATGCGCCCACACCAACGAACATTTCAACAAAGTCAGAACCTGAGATGGTGAAGAACGGAACGCCAGCCTCGCCCGCGATTGCGCGTGCCAGAAGCGTTTTACCTGTACCCGGAGGGCCAACGAGAAGCGCGCCTTTGGGGATCTTACCACCGAGGCGGCTGAATTTCTGCGGGTTGCGCAGGAACTCTACGATCTCTTGCAGTTCTTCTTTGGCCTCGTCGATGCCAGCCACGTCATCAAAGGTCACGCGGCCATGTTTCTCGGTCAACAATTTGGCCTTGGATTTGCCAAAGCCCATCGCGCCACCACGGCCACCGCCTTGCATACGGTTCATGAAATAGATCCAAACGCCGATCAGCAGGACAAAGGGCAGAAGGCTCAAGAGAACAGCTTGGAACGTGGATTGTTCCTGCGCGTCTGCGGTCACCGGAATATCGCGTGCGATCAACATATCTGTGACCTGCGCATCGGTCGGACGGATCGCAACGTATTCGCGATTGTCAGTTCCGGTGTAGAGGACACGTTCGCCATCCAGCGTTACCTTTTGGACGCTGCCATCATTCACCGCTTGGATGAATTCGGAATAGCTCCGCTGAGTGGATTGCAGGCTCGATGAACCCGACGAGAAAACATTGAAGAGTGAGACGACCAGCAAAAACAGGACGACCCAAAATACGATATTGCGTGCGTTGCCCAAGGGGGACTCCTTTGACGTTCCCGACCTGCATTACGGCAAGTCAGATTTGTTCCTTAAAATAGGGATCAAACGAGGAGGTTCAATGGACGTTCTTACCCATACTGAATGGCGCGACGATCTGCGCAGTCCATTCTGTGCCGAAACCTGCCAATGGCGCTGCTATTATGGTGTTTGAGCGCCAAACGGCGGGCGAAGAAATAATCGACGGACGCGGGAAACCGGAGGCTCTCCAGTCGGAACACTGGCGAATCCCCTCTTCACCTACGGCGGAAATGTGCAGATCGGGCGCGTGAGGCCCCGTCAGTTTCCACCGTCCGTCCCAGATTTCCGTCGTTGGACAGCGCAGGTCGCGCATAGCGTTCAGTTCGCGGGTAAAACGGATGTGGTCCCGTTTCACGAGGACCGCGCAGCCGTTTAGCGTCACATCGCGCCCGTCGCGGATGGCGTGGGTGATCTGGGACAGACCGCTTTGCCGTGGCGCATGGTCCCCGCCACCGATCCACATCACGGATGCGAGCCAGAGCCTGCGCTGGATGTCTTGAGGCACCATCAGGCGGTCGAGGTTGCGGGGCAGGATCACATCGCCGCCCTGAATGGTCAGGTGGGTGTCTGCCTCTCTCGCGGCGTAATGATCAAGTGCCGCCCGGGCCATCTTTTGGTTAAAGGCGCTTGTGGCGATTGCATCGACAGTGAGGCCCAGATCCGCCAGTTGCGGCATCGCTGCGCGAATACGGCTGCGGAGGTATTTAGGGTTTTCGTTGGTCGGATCGTCGATCCACTCGATCCCCTGACGGGTTAGGTAATCGCGCAGTTCGGACCGCATGAACTGATGCAGCGGCCTGCCCCAGTGAATACCCAGCCGGCAGGGTCGCCAGTCCATAGCTGACAGGCCATCCACCCCTGCCCCACGACCAAGTTGCATGAGAAACGTCTCTGCCTCGTCATCGCGAGTGTGGCCCAGCATGACATGCCCGATCCCGTTGGATTTGGCCCAGTCTGCAATCAATTGATACCGCGCATCGCGGGCGGCGGCCATGAGGTTGCCTTGGGCCTCTGTGCCGTTCCAATTGAGGGTCGTGTGGGGAATGTTCAGCGTTTGGCAGAACTGGGCGACGGTCGCGGCCTCGGTTGCGGACTCGGCCCTTAGCCCATGATCGACGGTGACAGCAGAGAGCGTTTGCCCCGTCTGCGCCACAACGCGGTAGGCCAAATGCAAAAGGGCGACGGAGTCCCCGCCGCCAGATACCGCCACTGCAATATGGGACGGATGATCCGAATAGGCCGAATGCACCTGATGCAGCAGCATGGCATCTTTGCCCTGCTGCATCAGCCATTCAGGGTTTAGGAACATCCGAAGTTGCGCATCGCGCTCTGCGCATCCAAAGCGGCGTCGCTATTGGGAAATTTGTTCCCAACTTGCTGCAGCGTAATACAAGCGTCCTGCGTCTGCCCAATCGCGCCAAGCGAGAAGCCCAGTTTGAACAGCGCGTCCGCCGCACCTTCGCCCGTTTGATCGGCTGAAAAAGCCGACAGATAGGCGCGTGCCGCGTTGGTCATTTCGCCAAGGCTCTCGTAGGATTCACCGCGCAGGTAGTGGGCCTGCTGGCTCAGCGGGCTACCGGGGTATGCGGCGGTAAAGTTGTCAAACGCGACGGCAGCGCCGGCGAAATCGCCCTCTTCCATCATCGTTTGCGCAGCCTCAAAATCGGCCTGTTCGCCGATCGCTAGCTGCGGTTCGATGGTAGTGGTCGGCGCAGGCTGCGGTGCGACAGGCGCGACATCCACGCCGCCCAAAGTCGGCGTATCGCCCAAGGCACCTATGTCGCAGCCTTCTTCCAATTCGCAGAGGCGAAACTCTAGGTCGCCAATGCGGTTCGTACCGTCGCGGACAACTTGTCCGACGCGGAACTCTAGTTCTTCGCTCTTCGAGGTCAGACGCTGAAGCTCTGCCTCAATCGCGTTCAGACGATCAAGGGGCGTGGCCCCCGCAACACCTGCCGTCATGCCGCCCGTGGCCGAAAGTTCAGCCCGCAGCGATTGCACGTCAACATACAACGCAGAGAGCTGTTGGCGCACATCAGCCAAGGTCTGCGCGTCCTGCGCCGCTACCGGAACGGCTGTCGCACAGGCCAAAGCCACGGCAAGGAAAGTGTTGCGGATCATATCACGCCCCCAAAATTGGTCGTCTTAGCCCAGTTGGCCAATGCTGATTACGGTCACAGCGCGACGGTTCTGGCTGTAGCAGCTTTCCGATGCACATGTCGCTAGCGGGCGTTCTTTACCATAGGAAATGGTGCGGATGCGCGAGGCCGAAATACCTTTGGAGATCAGGTATTCATAAACGGCGTTTGCACGACGAGCACCGAGCGCAAGGTTGTATTCGCGGGTGCCCTGTTCGTCAGCGTGACCTTCGATCACAGCGAGGTAATCGTTGTTGGTCATTAGCCACTGTGCCTGACCGTCAAGAACCGCACGGCCTTCGGCAGAGAGGGTCGACTGGTCGACAGCGAACAGAACGCGGTCACCAACGTTTTGCTGGAAATAGGCTGGGCTTGTCGGGTCGTTCACATCGCCGAGGCCCGACATCCCGATGCCACCAGCACCGCCAGCAGCATTAAGATCGACCGAGTTGCCAGCGCCGAAACGGTCGGGGCGGGTACAGGCGGCGGTGGACAGGGCCAGAACGATAAGGGCCGCTTTGGTAAGGGTTTGCATGGATTTTCTATCCTGTTTTTGACTGCTCTTGGGTCATGTATAGCATGGACGGCCCCCAATTGGGAATCCGTCCATAATATTAGCGAAGCAACGGGCCCCATGAGGGGTCAGAAGCGAAACCGTTGGAGGGGACCTGACGCAGGTTCCGACCGGAAATATCAACCGAGTAGAGCGATGGACCACCGCCCGCGCCGAGCGCTTCGCGGAAGAACATGATCACACGGCCATTGGGCGCCCATGTCGGGCCTTCATCGAGGAACCCGCCAGAGGCAGAAGACAGCAAGCGCTCTTCGCTGCCATCGGTGCGCATAACGCCGATGTGGAAACGCCCTGCGTTCTGTTTGGTAAACGCAACGAGGTCCCCACGTGGCGACCAAACGGGTGTGCCGTAGCGCCCTTCGCCAAAGGAAATGCGACGCGGTTCACCGCCTGTCACTGGCATAATGTAGAGCTGCTGTGTGCCCGAACGATCTGATTCAAACACGATCTGGCTGCCATCCGGCGACAGCGACGGACCCGTTTCAATCGACGGCGCATTGGTCAGACGGCTGTGCTGGCCTGTTGCAATGTCGGTCATCCAGATGTCGGTATTCCCGCCCGTTTCGAGCGAATAAATCACACGCTGGCCATCGCGGCTAAAGCGCGGCGAGAACGCCATGTTCCCCGGCGCAGTGGTGATTGGCTGCGCAACCGCAGAGGACACGTTCAGCATATAAATGCGCGGGCTACCGGATTCGTAAGACGTGTACAGGACGCGATCACCCGTGGGCGAGAACCGAGGTGCGAGCACCAACGAGTTGCCTTGGGTCAATGACTGCGCGTTCTGACCATCGTAGTCCATGATCGAAATGACCTTGCGACGGTTATCTTTCGGACCGCTTTCGGCGACATAGATCACACGGCTGTCGAAATAGCCGGATTCGCCCGTGATGCGGCTGTAGACTTGATCGGCGACCTTGTGCGCCAAACGACGCCAGCCATCGACGCCAGCGACCAACTGCTGACCGTCGCCCATTTCAGCCCCTGTGAACACGTCGTAGAGGCGGAATTTCACTACGACCTGACCGCCCTGCACCGCTACCGCACCTGTGATAAGGGCTTGGGTGTTGATAGCACGCCAATCAGGATAAGCCGGCGTGGTGTCAAAGATGTGCTGGCTGATAAAAGCCGAGGACGGGATTTGACGGAACAGCCCTGTGCCCGACAGATCCTCTGCGATCACGCGGGTGATATTCGCGGCCATATCCTCGGACCCAGCGATTTCCGCTTGGAACGTTGGGATCGCATAGGGGAGCGGTTCGATGACGCCATCGGTGATGGTCAGACGCAGGGGTTCAGCCACAACAGGTGCGCCCAGAAAAACCACCAGCAGAAGGGCCATTAACTTCTTAAACATTCGTATCCTCATATGCCTGCATATCGCAGCCTTGGGGTGTTAGCGCTGTCTTTACCAGATTTCCGTAACAAAGATCGGAAAAATACGCGGAAAGACGCCAATTCGTGAACAAACGTGAACAGTGAAGTGCGCCAGTCATCAGCGGAGCCTCATTGTCGACGGGTCAAACGTCAGTTCGACGTCTTTCCAGTGTTCGTATTTGTCTGCAGGAAGCGGGTAGCCCGACGACTGGCACCGCAGGATCGCACGGCGAGCGGCCTCGAATGCGGCGCGTGCGGTCGCTTGATCGCCACCGGTAAAGTTCAGCAATTCCACGTCGCCCGAAACTTTGCCTTCTTGGGTCATGCTAAAGCCGACGGTGACGGTGACGCTGGCCCATTGTGCACCATTATCGACGACCCAACAGCTGCTAACCGCACGACGGAACCCATCCTCTTCACCACCAGTCAGCGGCGGGCCAGAGGTTGGTGGGCCTTCGTTTACAGCAGCGCCAGATGCCGCAGCCAAAGCTGCCGCGATATTCGCTGCTTCTGTGTCGGTGCTAGGCGCTGGGGTTTCTGCAGGTGCAGGGGTTTGCGCGGTTTGCGTATCGGGTTCCGGCGTCTGCGTGGGTGCAGGCGTTGGCGGCACAAGTGCTGACGGGCGCGACGGCGGACGCGGTGTTGAGGTCGGTGCCGACGACGGCTTTTCATCTGGCGACACGATGCGGGTCGCGGTTTCTTCGGGCGCGGTCGGGGTTTGCTCTTCGATCACCGGATCTGTGGTTTCGGTCGGAGCATCCTCTACAACAGCCGTTTGCGCCTGTGGCGAGACGTCAGCCTCTGGCGGTGGGGGTGGCGTTGGGGTCGATGCCACACGGTCGGCGGGACGCTCAACGGGGCGATCGCTCACGGGCATATCGGGGGCACCAGCGGGTTGTTCAGGCGGCGTGGGTTCCACGACAGCATCCGCAGGCGGCGCAACAGGTTCAGGCCGCGCAGGTGGCGGCGGCGGAGGCGTGTCCTCGACAGGGGCTTCGGGCGCAGGGGTCGGCGCAGGTGTAACAGGCGCGACCTCTTCCACGACAGGCGCAGGCGTGTCCACGGGCACGTCGGGCGTTACCATCTCGCCAATCGGTTCGGCGACAGGGTTGGGCGAGGTTGCAGCCACCATCGCCTCGTATTCCGCGCCAGAGACGACGGAGACTTGCGTCACCTCGAAATCCATCGGCGTGTTGTTCATGCCCCAGCCAACAATCAGCCAGAGGATCAACCCTGTATGGCCGACCCCCGACACCCAAGTGCCGATGCTGTAGCGTTGTAGGTTCACGACCTTAACCGCCCGATCCCGGAGTTGCGATATCGGTCACAAGACCGATGTTGGAAAATCCGCCCGCGTTCAGGAGTCCCATGACATGCGCCACGCGGTCCCAATTATTGGCCCCATCCGCGCGCAGATAGATACGGTCAGAGGTCCGCTCTGCCGCGATGGCCTGAAGTTTGGTGACCAGTTCTGCCTCGTCGGTTTCGCTGTTCTGAATGGCAACGGCACCCTCTGCGGTAATCGTCACCGTCAGCGGTTCTTCGTCGTCCGTCGGCAGCGCGCTGGCCTGCGTTTTCGGAAGCTCAACAGGCACGCCCACCGTCATCAACGGGGCCGCGACCATAAAGATGATGAGAAGCACCAGCATCACGTCGACGAACGGCGTTATGTTGATCTCTGACATGGCAGCGTTGCCGCCGCTCACGCGACGACGACGGCGTGACCCGCCGCCCCCGCCTTTTTTCATGACACCCGCCCCCATGGATCAGCTATCCAGCTGACGACCAAGGATGGTCGAGAATTCATCGGCAAAGGCTTCATAGCCAGCGATGACGTGGTCACTGTCGTTGGACAGTTTGTTATAGAAAATAACCGCAGGAATAGCAGCCAAAAGGCCCAGACCTGTCGCCAAAAGCGCCTCGGAAATACCAGGGGCCACAACGGCGAGGTTCGTTGTCTGCGCCTCAGCAATTTCGATGAAGGAGTTCATGATCCCCCAAACGGTCCCAAAGAGGCCAACGAACGGCGCGGTTGAACCAACGGTCGCCAGAACCGGAAGCCCCTTTTGCAAGGCTGCGGCTTCTTTGGCGATAGCGACATCCATAGAGCGATCAATGCGCGCATGCGCGTTAGCGATGAAACCACCGTCCCCACGCAAGCTGCGCTGCCATTCAAGCATACCAGCGACGAAAATACGCTGGCTCGGGCCTTGGGGGTTTGTGCCGATTTGATCGAACAGATCGTTCAACGGTTCACCCGACCAGAACGAACGGTCAAAGACGGCAGCCTCGGCGCGCGCTTTGCGATACTGGACGATTTTGTCCACGATCACCGCCCAACACCAAACCGATGCCATCACGAGCATGATCATGACGAGTTTAACGAGAATTGTCGCGCGGGCGAATAACGCCCACATCGTGTAGTCGGTTGCTGCTTCCATCTGCCTGCTCGTTTGCCGCCGCGGTTCGTTCCGCGATTTGCATAACTCTTTACAGCATATGCGGGTATTCTGCCAAGGGTCCGCCGATCACGGCTTTGTATCCGGCGGAAATACGCGGACGGCACAGGTCAGCGATCACAACCCACGGAAAGATATGATTTAATGCAGTGGACGCCGCAGGATTGCGGGCAATCGCACCGCTGTTCCGTTCCGCCCAATCGCGACAAGTGTTACAAGTGCCGTGAACAACGGCGCGGCTTTGGGGTCAGTTGTTCGGGTCACGACCTGACGCAGAACCATGCTCGCACCGCCCATATGTTCGACGGTGGTTTCGATCGTCAGCTCGTCGTCGAATTTGGCAGGATGCAAATAATCGGCCTCAACGCGACGCACGGCAAAGACGATCCCATCCTCATCTTTCATACGCGCCTGATCGATGCCAAGGCCCCGCACCCATTCGCTCCGCGCACGTTCGATGAACCGCAGGTAGTTCGCGTAATAGACGATCCCCGCAAGGTCGGTGTCTTCGTAGTAAACGCGACAAGTGAAACGGTGGGTCATGACAGCTCCGTTCTGGCGGCAAGGCGGTAGGCGTGGCTAGGATCACGGTCGCAAGCAGGCAGGACCGGATGATAGGCGGCGGCAATGACCGAAGCGATGTCAGGTCGCAATACCGTCACGCCATTCGCCAGTGCCAGCGGTGATTTCGTGGCAAAGGCCCCGTCACCCCATGTCAGCAACATCTGTGCGGCTTGAGCCAGCGCGATGTCTTCAGCAGGCAGCTTTGCCATCTGCGCGTCCATGCGGATGAACACCACGCAGGCTGAAATCGCGCCCGCGCTGTCGAATTTGAACGTGCGGAACTGGTTGGCGTTCGACGCCTCTAGGCGCTCAACAATCCCGTCCAGCCCATCGACCAGCTTTTCAAGGTTCGGCACGCCCGAAATATCCGCCCACTCACGGCAGAAAAAGATCATCAGGTTTGCGCCCAGTTCTGGGTCCGTCTCAGCCATCTTGTGACCAGACATCGCGACAACGACCTCAATCGCACCTTTCAGGACAGAGAGGGTTTCTTCCTCGACGCCGAAAATGACAGGCACAATCGGGCGTCCCCAACGGGCACACAGAAAGCTGCCATCGGCACGGGTGAAGAGCGGGATAATATCGTCTGGCGTCATGCCCCGTCGATAGCCTGAGCCGTCTTTGGGATCAATGGGCTAGGCCGCCGCATCCCGCAAAGTGATCCCACCCTCGCGGATGATGAACTCTGCGATCTCTTGCGGTCCGATCCCGTTGCGCAATTCGGCAAAGAGGAACGGTTTGCCCTTACGGTGCTCTGTCGCATCGCGGTTCATGCGGTCCGTATCGGCCCCCACATAGGGCGCGAGGTCGCGTTTGTTGATCACGAGGAGGTCTGACTTCGTCAGCGCAGGCCCACCTTTGCGCGGAATGTCATCACCTGCCGCCGTGTCGATCACATAGATCGTCAGATCCGCAAGTTCAGGGCTGAACGTGGCAGAGAGATTATCGCCGCCGCTCTCGATCAGGATCAGATCCAGATCAGGGAAGGTTTCGTTTAGTTCAGCCACAGCGGCAAGATTGATCGAGGCATCCTCGCGGATCGCGGTGTGCGGACAGCCGCCCGTCTCAACCCCGCGAATACGGTCAAGGGGGAGAACCTGCGCCCGCATCAGTGCCTCTGCGTCCTCGCGGGTGTAGATGTCATTGGTGATCACCGCCATTGAACATCGGTCCGCCAGTTGCTTGCACAACTCTTTGGTCAGAGTGGTTTTTCCAGCGCCAACGGGTCCGCCGATACCAACGCGCAATGGGCCATGAGGAGAGGTCATGTGCGGTAAATCCTTGTTCTTTGGGTTTCGTGGGCAATTGCCGCAAGGTCTGAGGCCATTGCAGCACTGCCAAGGTCATCCTCAGTCGCAGTGAGCGCGTCACGGGCGATGGCCTCGATGATCGGAACGACAGAGCGCAGGACAGATTGCGCTTCGGTCTGGCCGATGGGGACGCAGCGGGCCGCGATGGTGCAGAGGTTGCCCGCAAAGGATTGCAGGGCAAAGGTCAGGGTTTCGAACAATGGCAGAGCTTCGCGGTGGGCCGCTGAGCCTGCAATAACCGGCAAGGGCCATGCGGTCGCCGCCCCGCCCCACACATTCGCCACGACCGAACCAAAGGCCCGCCCCTGCGCGGTGGTTTCCAGATGCCGTTCTGCGGTCGCACTTAGGGCCAGCGCCAATTCCGCCACCTGCTCCGCATCCCCGCGATAGGCTAAGGACAGCAGGATCGCGTCTTGCCGCCCCGCGCCACGTTCCAACACGTCCCGCAGCCACGCGGCAAACGTTGTCGCGTCCGTGACAACACCGCTTTCCACCATCGCCTCAAGCCCGTGCGAATAGGCGAATGCCCCCGTGGGAAAATTCGCGCCAAACCATTGCGAAAGAGTGAGGAGGTCAGTGGGCGTGGCCATGCGTCCTCCCGTGACCATAGGCGCCACCTTCGGGGGTGAAAGGTTCGGTGACGCGGCGAACGTTAGCCCCAAGGCGCATGAGCATGTCGGCCATCACGTGATCTTCGCGGATCAGCAGGCGACCCTCAGCGATCTGGCAGGGCGTATGACGGTTGCCGATGTGCCACGCGATGCGGGTCAGGTCGTTGCCTGTGACCTCGATCAGCGCCTCGGGTGCCGCGAAAATTACCACCCCACGCCCATCTTCGAGCATCAGCATATCCCCATGATCGAGCGAGGTCGTTTCTGCCAAATCCAACAGAACCGGCTGCCCCTGATCGGTGATCAGCCGTTTGCGGCGGAGGAACCGATCCTCATAGGTCAGCGTAATGCTAAGACCCGCGGGCGGGTTTGGGCCACGGCGGACCTCTCGGGCGGTTAGGGTCAGTTCGGTTAGCATGGACACCTCAGAACAAGAAATAGCGCTGTGCCATGGGCAGTTCGCTTGCGGGTTCACAGGTGAGAAGTTCGCCGTTCGCGCGAACCTCGTAGGTTTCAGGATCAACCTCGACCTTGGGCATCAGTGCATTGTGGACCATGTCAGCTTTGCCGATGTTGCGACAATTCTCGACCGCGATCACCTCTTTGCCCAGACCATCACCTACGCCCGCCTCAAACGCGGCTTTGGACACAAAGGTCACGCTGCCAGCGGTCAGGCCGCCGCCAAAGCTGCCGAACATCGGGCGGGTATAGACGGGCTGCGGTGTTGGGATCGAGGCGTTCGGGTCACCCATTTGCGCAACCGCGATGGTGCCGCCCAACAGGACCATCTCTGGCTTCACGCCAAAGAACGCAGGGCTCCAGAGAACGAGGTCAGCGCGTTTCCCGACCTCAACGCTGCCGATGTGACGGGACATACCATGGGCAATCGCGGGGTTGATCGTGTATTTCGCGATGTAGCGTTTGACGCGGGTATTGTCGTTGTCGCCCGTTTCTTCGCTCAAGCGACCGCGCTGTTTGCGCATTTTGTCGGCGGTCTGCCATGTTCGGATGAGAACCTCGCCCACGCGCCCCATCGCCTGACTGTCGGACGCGATGATCGAAAACGCGCCCATGTCGTGCAGGATATCCTCAGCCGCGATGGTTTCCTTGCGGATACGGCTTTCGGCAAAGGCCACATCCTCGGGAATCGATTGATCGAGGTGGTGACACACCATCAGCATGTCGAGGTGCTCTTCGAGCGTGTTGACCGTGTAGGGTCGCGTCGGGTTGGTTGAGGACGGGATCACGTTCGGTTCGCCACACACGCGGATGATGTCGGGCGCGTGGCCGCCACCTGCGCCCTCAGTATGGAAGGCATGGATGGTGCGCCCCTTCATCGCGGCGACGGTATTTTCGACAAAGCCCGATTCATTCAGCGTGTCGGTGTGAATCATCACCTGAACGTCCATTTCGTCCGCGACACTCAGGCAGCAGTCGATGGCGGCTGGGGTGGTGCCCCAGTCCTCGTGCAGTTTCAGGCAGGACGCCCCTGCCCGCACCATTTCGTGCAGCGGATCAGGGAGCGAGGCGTTGCCCTTGCCCGCGATGCCCGTGTTCATCGCCAAACCGTCAAAGCTCCGCATCATCTGGCCGATATGCCATGTGCCCGTGCATGTCGTCGCCAGCGTGCCATGCGCAGGACCAGAGCCGCCGCCGATCATCGTCGTGACGCCCGAATGCAGCGCATCGTCGAACTGTTGCGGCGCGATAAAGTGGATGTGGCTGTCGATCCCTCCAGCGGTAAGGATACGCCCTTCGCCCGCAATGGCTTCGGTCGCGGGTCCGATGATGATGTTCACGCCAGGCTGCGTGTCAGGGTTGCCTGCCTTACCAATCGCGTGAATTCGACCGTTTTTCAAACCAACGTCGGCCTTATAAATCCCCGAATGGTCAACGATCAGCGCGTTGGTGATGACGGTATCTACCGCGCCTTGATCGCGGGTGCGCTGGGATTGGCCCATACCGTCGCGGATCACCTTACCGCCGCCGAATTTGACCTCTTCGCCATAGATGGTGTGATCGTGTTCGACCTCGATAATTAGGTCCGTATCAGCAAGCCGCACGCGGTCCCCCACGGTGGGGCCAAACATATCAGCATAAGTCGCACGAGAGATTTTTGCGGGCATCAGAGGTCTCCCATTACGTGTTGGTTAAAGCCGTAAACCCGACGGTCGCCCGACAAAGGGATCAGGGACACTTCGCGTTCTTGCCCCGGTTCAAACCGCACAGCTGTACCTGCGGCGATGTCGAGACGCAGACCACGTGCAGCATCGCGGTCAAAGGACAGCGCGGGGTTGGTTTCGGCAAAGTGGTAGTGGCTGCCGACCTGCACAGGACGGTCGCCCGTATTCGCCACCAAAAGCGTTGTCACAGGCGCACCTGCGTTCAGTTCGATATCGCCCGCTTTGGGCATGATTTCTCCGGGGATCATGGGCGCCTCTTATCGAATGGGATGGTGAACGGTGACGAGCTTGGTGCCGTCTGGGAACGTCGCTTCGACCTGAACGTCGTGGATCATCTCTGCGATGCCATCCATGCACATCTCGCGGGTGACGACATGAGCGCCAGCCTCCATCAAATCCGCGACCGAACGACCATCTCGTGCGCCTTCAACGACGAAATCGGTGATGAGGGCGATGGCCTCGGGGTGGTTCAGTTTGACACCCCGTTCCAGCCGCTTACGGGCGACGATGGCGGCCATAGCGACCAGCAGTTTATCTTTTTCACGAGGAGTGAGGTTCATCGTGCCTCCTTACATTGTCCAAACGCGGGGCAGATCGCAGCCGCGGAAATTACGTAGAAATTCGGTCAGTTGACGGCGCAGGGCGCGGGCATCGTCATGCATCAACCGCACGACCAGTTTCCCACCCCAAGCCGTGGCGGGAACGCCCAGCGCGCGGGCCTCATCGAGACGATCCATCGCATCAGGGCCGACATAAAGGATGGTCGCCGTTGCGCGGGCACCGTTGAGGCAGCCGATCCCCTGATACCGTGAGAAATCGCCAGTGATGCGGGTGGCCTCGGCATGGATCAAATGACCTTCCACGCGGATGCGCCACTGGTCGCTAAAGGACACAGTTTGCAGCGTTTCGCCCATCGCCTTACGGCCAAAGATCACGGGTTCTACGATCAGCAAACGGCTATCCGCATCAAGGTCGGCTGAAATCGTGCGGGCAATCGTACTTTGGTCAAAGAGGATGGTTTCTTGCGGCATCCAATGGACCGTCGCGCCCCCTTTGGCCGTCAGATGGACATCCATCCGCGCCACCCCTTGGGACGCTTTATAAACCCGCTCAGCCGTTTGCGTGGCAACGGTGGCAGACGCGCCGTCATGGGCGTGAATGTCGATGCGGTAGTCATCCCCGCCCGTCAAACCGCCTGCGGTATTCACCAAGACAACGTCTGGCACGGGCGCGTGATTACGGGGGAGCAGCGCCTTTAGGCTACCAGACTGATGCAAGTCGCGCAGGCGATTGTCGGGGCCAGAAAACCCAGCCACTACCCGCCCTTTGGCGCGTTGCAATTTGACCTGATGTGTCGCGTCCAGCATCCCGTTCCCCACTTGCTCGGGTAGCTAGACAGAGGCCCGCGACGGGGAAAAGGCGGCGCCGCGCGGGGCGCTTAATTCATAGGCAGACAGCCCGCCAATTGCCTGTTTTGAGGCGTTTTGGTGAAAAAATAGGCAGTTAGGAAATCAGCTCGAACTTATGAACATCGACCATCCCGCGATCGGTGATTTTCAATGCGGGGATCACAGGCAGGGCGAGGAAAGCCAGTTGCAAGAACGGCTCTTCGAGCGTGACGCCCAATGAATGCGCAGCAGCCCTGAGCGGGATCAGTTGATCGCGGACCTCTTCGAACGACAGAAGGCTCATGAGACCTGCGACAGGTAGCGCAAGCTCGGCAAGGATTTTGCCATCCTGAACCACAACGAAACCGCCTTCGATCTGACCCAAGCGGTTCGCGGCCAGCGCCATATCGTCGTAATCCGCGCCAACGACCGCAATATTGTGGTGGTCGTGACAAACGGTCGAGGCAATCGCCCCAGACTTCAGCCCGAACCCTTTGACAAAGCCCGTGGCAGAGTTGCCGTTAACCCCGTGCCGTTCGATCACTGCGATGCGGATCAGATCGCGGGCGATGTCAGGGCGTTTGTCGCCATCGGTGCTGGGAATGTCCTCGCGCAGGAATTCGGTGATGATTTTTCCCTCAAGGATACCAATCACAGGCGTCTCGGGGTTGTTTCCACCGTGGCGGAAATGATCGGGCGTGACGGTCGGGGCCTTGACCGAATTGCGGCCTACGGGCGAGATGATGTCCCGCGCGGCAAAGGCGGCATCGTTTACGACCTTCCCACCACAAAGCACCAATTGCGCATCGCAAGCCGATAGATCACGCACAGCGACAATATCAGCGCGCTTCCCGGGCGCGATCTGACCACGATCCTTTAGACCAAAGGCCTCGGCCGCAGACAGGGAGGCCGCGCGGTAGACCGCGGTGATGGGGCTGCCTCGGGCGATCAGACTACGGATCATATAGTCCAAATGCCCATATTCATCGATATCGAGAGGGTTACGGTCATCCGTGCAGAGGCACATATAGGCCGAGGTGATATCAGTCAGCACGGGTTGCAGCGCGATCATATCCTTGGAAACCGACCCTTCGCGGATCAAGACGCGCATGCCTTTTTGCAACTTCTCAATGGCCTCTTCAGCAGTTGTGGCCTCGTGTTCGGTGCGGATGCCTGCGGCGACATAAGCGTTGAGGTCTTTACCCGACAGTTGCGGGCAATGCCCGTCGATATGGCCACCCTCAAACAGCCGGATTTTATCCATGCAGTCGCGATCGCGGTGGATCACACCGGGGTAATTCATGAACTCTGCCAGTCCGATGTTCGACGGATGCCCCATGACCTGCGCAATATCATCCGCCAAGAGCCGCGCCCCTGCCGTTTCCATATGCGAGGACGGCACGCAGGACGACAACTGGACCTTGATATCCATGACAGTGCGTTCAGAGGCCGCCTGAAAATAGCGGATGCCTTCTAGCCCGATGACATTGGCGATCTCATGCGGGTCACAGATCGCCGTTGTCACCCCACGCGGCGCAACACAGCGGTCGAATTCGAACGGCGTTACGAGGCTGCTTTCGATATGGAGGTGCGTGTCGATAAACCCAGGCACCAGCGTGAGGCCCGACACGTCGATGACCTCTTTGCCCTCATAGTCAGCTCCGATCCCAACAATGGTATCGCCGCAAATCGCGACGTCGCCCAAAATCCGCGCCCCTGTGACGACGCATAGAACCTCGCCCCCACGTAGGACGATATCGGCGGGTGCGTCACCTCGCCCTTGGGCAATACGGGTTTCTAAGTCGGCCATGTCTTCGCTCCGGTCTTTTGGCCAGTAGACCGCAGAGACACCAAAGGGACAAGCGCCGATCAGAATTCGAACGTGACGGAGGGGAAATGGGGACCCTGCGCGAGGTCAGTATCAGCGCTGATCGTGTATGGGTCTGGCACCTCTAAACCACTGCTCATGTTCGCGTCACTGGGAAGGAAAACAGAAACAAACGCGAGGGGGACTACGTAAAATGCGAACATGAGCAGGACTAGTTAAGAGGTAGGAACACTTTGAATATACACCCTTAACGTGATCACTTCATGCGTGCGCATGGGGTAGCGCCGCACGCAAATGCGGTATCAACCTACACGTTCGTGCAAGAAACCAGAGGGAGAACGCCAATCTCGGGGCGCGCATCCCGACTCAGGCGCGTTCGAGGTACATCGCCTTAATGCCGTTCGTCCGCGCAAAGAGCGTTCCCGCCTCTTTGCCCATGACCATTAATGCCGTGGCCCAAGCATCTGCTGCCATGCAGGTTTCATCCAAAACGGTGACGGACGCAGGACCATCGGTAAGGGGGATGCCCTGCCTTGGGTTGATGGTATGAGACAGCCGTTTGTCCCCGACCGTAATCCAGTGGCGATAGTCGCCAGAGGTGGCAACGGCGACGTCGGTCACTTCGACAACGGAATGGATCGCGCGGCGGTCGTAGTCGGGGGCCTCAATCGCGATGGGCCAGAACCCACCGTCAGGTTTGGTGCCGATGGCGCGCAGGTCACCGTCGATCCCCGCGCAAATAGATGACACGTCCAAACCGCGGGCCGCGTCGATAAGGCAGTCGGTGCCGTATCCTTTGGCAATACCATTCAGGTCCAAGTGCACAGAATGTTTTTTGCGAACCCGAAGGCCCTCTGTATCCAGTTCAACCGCGTCATGGGCCGCGATATGCGATGCGTCGCCGATCATCTGGCTCAAATGATCCGCATCGGCAGATTTGGGGCCAAACCCCCATGCCTCGACCGCGCGACCAACGGCAATATCAAACGCGCCGCCCGACAGCCGCCCGATGGTCAGCGCCTGATCCAGAACAGTAAAAAGCGCGAAGGGCACAGTGACCCATTCCCCAACAGGTGCAGCATTCAAACGACACAGGTCACTCTGCGGTTTCCAAAGGGACATCTGGGCGTCCACGGTGTCCACCGCCTCTTGGAACGCTGATTGATAGGGGGATGGGTCCACGCCCTCTGGCAGCCAGAATTGCGCATGCCAGCGGGCCGTGCCCATCGTTTCACCCGAAAGGTTATGACAGCGATCAGAACACATCGGCAGCATACCGTCCTTCGGCCTTAAGCGCGTCAACACTCAGGCCAAGCGGAGTGAGGATATCGTCGAGCGCCGCTTTGACACCGTCACCCATATCGCGTCCGCCACAAATCAAAATCTGCGCACCCGTATTGATCAGGTCAGCAATGCGCACAGCGTCATCCACGACCGCATTCTGCACGTAGCGAGGTTTCGCACCACGCGACAGCGCGAGCGTCAGCGAGGTCAACCGCCCGTCCGTTTCCCATGCCGCAAAATCGTCATCATAGGCATAGCCGCCACGACGACTGCGGACACCAAAATACATGTGAACAGGACGGTGGGCAGCGTTCGCCCGAATAAAGCCCGCCAAAGCCCCGACGCCAGCACCCGCACCAATCAGCACCAATGGCGCATCCCCTTTGGGCGCGTGGAAGGCCGCGTTGGTCGAGACATAGGCGTGGACCGTCTCACCCACCTCTAGCGCGTAGAGTTGCCCCGAGCACAGACCACCCGGCGCTTTGCGGACGCAGATTTCGACAAAGCCGTCCTTGGACGCCGAAGCCAGCGAATAGGACCGTGGGCTTGGGTCGCCTTGAGGGACGATGTTCAACAGATCGCCCGCCTCGAAGCCCGCAAAGCCGCGCCGCATCAAACGATCAAGGACAGACCGTTTCGGCAGGGCAAAACGCAGGACGGCCATCGGGGCTTGGTCCTCTTCGCCGTAGGTGCGTTTAGAGATCAGGGTCAGATCAGTCGTCGGCTGCGGATCAACCATGGTGGCAAGGTCGGGTTCGGGCAGACCGAATGCCGCCGCATAATCACGGCCCCATGTCGCGAAATCCTGAACCGATTGGCGGTCAACGAGGTGAATATCCGTCGGCACAGACCAGCCACGCTCGCGCAGGGTTTCTGCTACTTTGCGGGCATAGCCGCAGAACTCTGGGTAGGAAGAGTCCCCGAAGCCAACGATGGAAATCGGCGTCAGAAGGGGGCGTGCCGTTGCGATAGCCTCGCAAAAATCCGATGCGGAATGGGGCGCGTCCCCTTCACCATAGGTCGCAGCACAAAGGATGATCGATTGGGCCTCAGCGTATGTTTCAGGCGCAAAGTCGTTCATATCGGCGATATGCGTCATCTGCCCCTGCCCTTGCAGCCAGAGCGCCGCCGCACGCGCAAACCGCGCCGTTGTGCCTGTTTCTGATCCGACCAACAGGATCACATCGGCCTTTGCTGCGTCCGTGTTGTGTAACTTTGGACCGCGGTTTCGACCGGCGAGCCAAACCAAAAGACCAGATCCCGTCAGAACCGGAACAGCCAATGACATGAGACCCAGCACGAGACCAAGGATCGAAGCGCCCTGCCCTGTATGCAACAGATGCATCAGGTCCATAACCTTGGACCAAAGGGAGCGTTGATCCCATGTCAGCATCTCGCCCGTAGCGGGATCAACATAGCCCGCACCTGCATCGGTCTCGACCATATATGCTTGGCCCGCGATACCAGCACGGGGGATGGTGATTTGGCGTATGGTATCGCCGTCAATCGCAGTGAGAGCTGTCAGTTGATCGGCGGGCAATGCGGCCTCAGTGCTGATCACAGATGGCCATGCAGGATAGGGCGAGGTTTCAGGGATCAGGCCGAGCGTCGAGGCCCCCATCCACACGCCAGAGATCGACGAGATCAGTAAACCGATTCCAGCAATCCGAGCGATTTTCAGGTGCAGACCGCCCGCCCCATCACCACGATCACGAGAGATTAGCTTGCGCCAGCCGCCCATGCGACGGGCTGCAAGGAAGTACCCAGAGATCGTCAGGATCACCATTGCAACGGTGATGACCAGAACAGTCACGTGGCCAGCATCAGAGAGAAAGAGCGCACGGTGCAGATTTTCGAACCAAAGCTCTAGTTGGCTACTTTGCACCGCCCCCATCGCCGCGCCGGTGGCAGGGTCGATAAGAGTCTGCTCTAACCCGTTTGCACCAAACGATACGGCGGACATAACACCGTTATCATCAACGACAATTTGTTCCGCGCCAGGAACTGCTTGCTGGATGGAAACCACCAAATCTCCTGCATTCAACCGCGCCGCCGTACGGTCGGCTGACAGTAGTGGAAAGATCGACAGGATCGCGCCCGTCAGGGCCACAATCACCAGCAAGAGAGAGGCAGAGACACCTGCCCAACGGTGGAAAGCGCGGAACATTCAAAGACCTCACATATCGAAGGTAAAGGTAGCGATATATCCGCGACCCGGAACCGACTGACCTTTATTTGCGTCATCCAGCGGCACAATGATTTCAGCGGGGCTATTGGGCATATGTTCGACAGCAACGTCGACACGGATTTGATAGCCAGCGTTGATCAAGGCATCCTCGACATCGACGGTAATCTCACGGGTCCTGCCCGAACCGAGGCTCGCACCAGAAAGACCCGAAATTTCGCTGCTCGAGCCGCCTGTCCCCACATACCAACCGCTCAGGTGATCCCACCAGCGCGATTTCCCCGACGCGATCCAGAGGTGACGCACGTATTGGCCGCTCGCATCGGTGAGATAATAGCCGAGGTACGCATCTTCGCCGCCGTAGTTACGCATATGTGTGGTCAATGTCGCCTGCGCCGCAGAGGCAAACGACGGGGCAACAAGTGCGGTTGTTGCGACAAGAGCGGGTGTCAAAAATTTCATCTGTGTTCTCCGTCAGATTGGGCTCATGGCCCAGTTATCGATTGCCTTATCGACAACGAAACTGAAGCGAAACTGAAGGTTTCTCAAAAGCGTCTTCAGCTTGTCTTCAGGTTCACAAGAGAGTGTAATCCTTAGATAATGAACGGAGTGCGACATGCGCGTTTTGCTGGTGGAAGATGATTTGGTGCTCGGCCCTGCGGTGGCGGATCAAATCATGGCCGATGGGCACAGCGTGGATCGGGTCACAACCTTGGACGAGGCGCAGTCGGCACTAATGGCGTTTCCGTTCGATTTAATCCTTTTGGATTTACTTTTGCCCGATGGGCGCGGCATTCCGTTTCTCAAATCCCTGCGGTCCCGCGGCGATGCAACACCTGTCATCATTATCACCGCCTTGGATCAAGTCTCTGACCGCATCGCGGGGCTACAGTCAGGTGCAGACGATTATCTGGTCAAACCCTTTGACCTCAGCGAACTCTCGGCCCGCATCGGATCTGTCTCGCGCCGTTATACTGGAAACCCGAACCCGCTGATCATTCATGGCGATCTGGATATCGATATTGCGGGGCGAACAGTTCTAAAGTCTGGCGTCAAAATCGCGCTGACCAATCGTGAATGGGCTATCTTTGAGGCGCTCCTCCAGCGCCCGAACCAAGTGGTCGGCAAGAGCCAGATCGAAGAAGTGCTGTCGAATTTCGATACAAGCGTCGGACCGAACACGATCGAGGTCCACATCAGCCATCTGCGCAAAAAGATTGGCAAAGACGTGATCCTGACCGAACGTGGCCTTGGTTACCGTTTGGGGCAACCATGATGATAAAGCGCCCCCTGTCACTTGTCGCGCGGATCGGCCTTTGGGTCAGCCTCATGGTCACCGTTTTGTGGATCGGCGCGGCCGTTGTGACCGTCCAGCAGATGTATCACGAGGTGAACGAGGGCTTTGACCGCGACCTACGCACCGCAGCTGACCGCATTCTGCCCATCGTTTTGCATGAACACTTTGACGACCACGAGGACGACCGCCCCCGCGATCTGGGGCGACTGGATCATTCAGACGACGTCGAGTTTCAGATTATCCGCGACCGCAGCGGCCTACTCTTGCGCTCTGAGGGTGCGAAGGCGATCGATTTCCCAACGCGCACGGGGTTTTCGGATGGAGATGGCTATCGGTTCTACGTGGCCCCCGAACGGCGCGGCGCTGTGATTGCTGTAGCCCGTCCGTTGGACACACGGCAAGAAATCCTCCACACCGCGATTACGGCGTTCTTACTGCCGCTCCTCTTTGTCGTGCCCCTCACCCTCGTGGCTATATATTATGCCGTGCGGCGCGGGTTGGTCCCTCTTGGCCTCTTGCGCAAAGAGATTGAAACGCGCGGCCCTGCGAACCTCACCCCCGTCGACATCGCCGATCTTCCGCGTGAATTGAAACCGATGGTCGACGGCACGAACCGCATGATGGAACGTCTCAACGCTGGCTTTGCCGCCGAACGCGACTTTGCCGCGAATGCCGCCCACGAGCTGCGCACCCCTGTTGCGGGCGCAATCGCACAGGCACAACGTCTACAAGCAGAAAGCAAAGACACCGTCGCCGTCGCACGGGCCAAAGAGATCGAAACCACGCTCAAGCGCCTGAACCGCTACGCCGAAAAACTGATGCAAATGGCCCGCGCCGAAGGCGCAAAGCTCCGCGTTGAGGAGCCAATGGATGCGGCACTCGTCATCGGTATGATCGTGGATGATTTCAAACGGACCGAGCTTGAGCTGACCGTTCGCGTTAGCTCACCCGACACTGCAGTGATGACCGACCTCGATCCTGATGCGCTGGGCATTGTGGTACGAAACCTGATCGAAAACGCGCTGCGTTACCGGACTGAAGGCACCGAGATTTCCGTCACCCTCGACTCGGATCACCGCCTCACCGTCGCCAACGACTGCCCCGTCGTCGATGCCGAAAAACTTGCCCGCTTGTCACAACGGTTTATGCGCGGCGGCGGCGCAGGCGACGGCACCGGCCTCGGCCTCTCTATCGTCCACATCATCGCAGAACGCAGCAACGCCCAGTTTTCTATCACATCCCCGCGTTCGGGATCGGATCAAGGTTGCGAGGCGACGTTCACATTCTAAGACGGACGTTCACGGAAAACCGACCGTAAATCAGCACAGTGTTGATCTATTTTGGGAAAGAAGTGGTGCCCCCACACGGACTCACTATTGTTAAAAATTGTAACTTAAATACCTGATAAATAATAAAAAATAAAAAATAGCTGAATGGCGACTAGTACCATAATTTGTAAAAACTTAGTACCATATACACAGGCTCTCGTTAGTTCCGTGGCAACCGCCCACCTTACCTCAAACATTCTTCAATGGTGGCATAGGCGACTAAGTTTCGGGTTTGCTGATAATATCTCGACCCACGAGCATGGCAGATACCAGTACGAGATAATTTTACCTCGGGACTGTTCTGCGGAGTTACGTCTTGAGGCCGATGACAGTGATACGGCTGTGAGCCCGAATGACATCCTTGAGCGTTCAAGCCCCCCGAGTGAGCGTTAGCAGAAGGCACTGTTAACACCGTAGAGGCCACTACTAGAGCAACGGATAATAAGCGAAAAACCTTCATTGAAGCTCCTATCGGCAGTAGCCGTGCGAAACCAAAGATCGACTTAGTGCAGTTTCAAACTCTGCATACTTACCGCCCGAATATCTACGGCAATCACGACCATATCCATTTTGGATTATAACCGCAGACAGGTCTCGTCCGTCGGGTAAGTAACAAGTTCCAACATATCGGTCATAGGTCCTCTCGCCATTCAAGGTGCAGGACAATTCCACATCGGAGAGCAAAGCAATTAGCCATGCCTTAGCCTCTTGCCCCCGAGGCTCAGACAGTTCAGGACCATCAAGCCCGTTCAATCGGATTGGAATTCCGTCAATTTCTAATGTGTCTATGTCTCTAATGTGGTTCGCCAGACCAGTGACGGCTTGCTCAGCAGCAGAATGTTTTGTTCCGAAAGAGACAAGAACAAGCGACAGAGCAAGTAAGCCTACAAACCTTATCATCAGTACCTCTGCTTACTTGGTATTACCCCCCTAACGCCACCACGAGGCTCTGCGACATCGCCATCTCGCCTTGGAATTAGATGGACATGAACATGAAAGATGGTCTGACCAGCCGATGCTCCAGCATTGATACCAACATTGAAGCCCGTAACTGAATTGTCCCCACGAAGGAGCAATGCTCGTTGCTCTTGGAGCATAGCGTCAATGGCGTTTCGTTCAGGCTGATAGAGGTCGAAGTAATCCGCAACATGTCTCTTGGGTATCACGAGTGTGTGCCCAGCCGTGACTGGGTAGGCATCACGCACTGCGATACAAAGTTCGTTTTCAGCTACTAACCGCCCAGCGCCAATCTCACAAAACAAACAACCTTCCTGCCTATCGTGATAGCTATTCAACACATGCCGAAAATCAGTCGCATCACGATCTCGCTTACTCGTATTGCACGACACACAAAGTGCTTGGAAATTCGATATGTCGTCGGAGCCGCCTTTCGAACGTGGTATGATATGGTCGATGTGCAATGCCACTTGCTCTTCATGCCCTCCACAGAGCTCGCAGCAACGCCCAGCTCGCTTAAGAACCTCATACCGTATCGAACCACTGACATATCCCTTAGAGAGGCTTCTGTGGCCCCATATAGCCCCTCCCCTCTTCGATATATATTCAGCCAACTTTTCATCACACAATTCGATCAAAGAGGCCCTTTTTCCCAACGACTGACTATCATCGGCGAGACGGTAACCGATAATGGACCGCCCCTTCTTAACGGGTACAACAATTCCGTTTCTGGTCAGGACACCCCCAACCATCTTCTTCGTTCGCAAAGCATAATATTCGATCTGTGGTACATCATATGACAACAAAGCTTGAGCTATTTGCTCCAAAGTCGCTTCGCCGCCTTCTTTCAATAGCACCGAAAGCATGACTGGCTGATAGATATGGCTCATCTTCATCTTGTTAGTGATGAAGTCTTCTAGATCAATGTGGTCATCATGAGTACTCATGAAACGAATATGTCCGAGCTACTGGAGCTTTGTCACTATGAACATGGATGTAAACATAGATCGCTTGGATGATTACTTGTCGTCCGACGACAGTCCCGAAGACTGCATGATGATATCTGATCTGGACGGCTTCCTTCATGGGATTGCCTGTAGTCCAGTCTTCATACCCGCCGATGAGTGGATGGCAGTTGCACTAGGCGCCAATCCAACCTCAGTTCCGCACTGGGTCGTTGAAGCTATTGGAGTGATGTACGTCGACTTGGCCTCGGGTTTGGCTTTAGAAAACCCAATCTGTGAGCCAATGTTCTGGGAGGCCCCCGGAGGTCATGTCATTGCCATGGATTGGTGCGAAGGCTTTATGCAAGCCGTTTCACTACGACATGAATCTTGGCATAGGCTCACAGAAAGCGGCATTCATGGTCATCTAATCATGCCGATACTTGTTCACATCCTTGACGAACATGGGAAGTCGCCACTGGAAATACCGCTAGATGAACTCAATCAGGTGTTGGATGACGCTTCAGCAGCCATCCCAGATACCGTGATCAAGATTTGGAAGTTCTTTCATTGAGATTATCAACCTCTGATATGCAGTTCTAGCCGTCATTCCAACATAAGCGACGTAGCTCGATCGATTCCGAGGTTAGGTTACGAAACACCTGCCTTGGGTCAGGAACTACCAAAATCAAAACCGTGGCGTTTGCTGAGGAGTGCAGTAGCCCTCAACTGATATTAATAATCTAGAAGTACTATCAAAAGTTGCTTTTTCCCAGAAGCCCGTGATGCGGTTAATTTTAAGAACAGACTGATTTTGAATTTCATCTATGCACTCGATAACAATTTCTTGCTCTCCATTGGAAGCATTCAAAAGCCTGTTGCATCTTGGTGTGTTGAATGAAGACAAGTTCCCTGAACCGCCAAAAGTCAAGATGGTCGGCATCTCGCTCCACAGGCGCCAATCTCCGTCATTGGTAATCCATCCTCCCGTGGTTACTTCGCACACGACAAAAGTTTCTGCTGTAGCATTTTGAAAGGAGGCGATAGCCACAAAAATGTATAAAAGACGTCTCATCCAAACAATCCTTGGCAGAACCAATCGATTAGTTAAATAGGCACATACCACCCTAATTTATACCATTCTTCTGTCATCAGTTCCGCCAATGGAACGAAAATGCATGGCTTTGCTCCGCTGTGAGCTTTAACCAAAATTGCCTCTTAGCCAACCTGCGAAAAGTGAACAATGGATGAGTGGATAGGTATAAAAGGTATCTCCACCGCCCTAAGACTTGCCGCATAGCTAAGGCAATCGAGTTCTCTAGGTATGCTTGAATGCGCATTGGTGCATTCTCAACTATCCGTCGCCCCTCTTGCCCTAATTCATAGAGCCCTTCACCTACGGCCCACCAATCAATTCGATCAACGGCTTCCTCAAAGACTTGCTGGGGTAAGTTGGTATCATCCCAATCTACAACTACGTATTTAATTCCATCAGCATCATAGTCAGAGGTTGAAAAGTCCGACAAATCTTCCCAGTCCGAGACTATGTCCCAGTAGAGTGACCAATCGATGATTTCTTTTTGAAGTGCTTCTGGAATGGGCAATCCAGAAAGCTTGTCATCTTCGTACATACAATAGCTGATGATGCGAACGCATCGCTTTCCATTCTCATCAATATCACCCATCACCTGCAAATCATGATGCAAGAACGTTACCCCAATGAACAGTGAGCCCCAGTCCTCCATGATTTTGTCGATGATTTGGGACGAGGTCTCCTCATCAAGAAAGGTATGGTTTTGGCTCACAGGGCACCCTCATCAGCGACTGGGACATTAACTAATCTGCATAAACGTGTTGAATGATTTGGAGTTGAACAAAGAAGCAGCAGCGTGTCTACTGCTGTCATCATCAAGAGCTGGGCAAATGCCCACACCAACCTGCGAACTCGGCAAGGTGGTTTCCATGAAGGGATGTGGCCTATGGGCAAAAACGAGCAAATCGTCATCGACCATTTCTTGGATAGTCTGTCCGTCTGTCGAGTATCGCTTACGGAGAAGTTACTATGAAACGTCGTTCCTTTTTATCCGCACCCCTTGCAATTGCCACAATGACAGAGGCTTTTGGCGAGCCTTCATACGAAGGATGGGTCGAGCCTCCCTCTCAGGTTTCAGTCAAGCGAACCTTACATCTTGAACCTAGCCATTCGGGTCAACTCATCATCAAAACAGATGCACCTGAAAAACCACGTGCTTTGGTCAGACCTGAGATCATCGACAGTATTTGGTACAAAGGCACCTACGAGGTCATGCCGCAGTCCCTACACTGGAAGATGATTGATAGTGGCTGGTTTGGAGAGGAAGACCTCTGGTTCCCGTTTGGTCGTGACGATTGGGAATATCAGCATTGGTTCTCATATTATCAGCCTGCTTGTGAGGCACATGACCTGCTTTGCACCCTCTTTGGGGTCAGGAACTTTTTCTACATCGAACCTAGTGAAGTTGGGCTAGGTCTCGATTTCCAGCTGCATCCAAGTACGCCTAGGTATGCCACCGTGAAATTACTTGATCACACATGGATAAATGAATTCAGATTAGCAGTAGAAGGCCAAACCGAGTTTCTAACCGTTGATCCTGTCATCCGTCCTGCAACGGGTGCCTTCGTGCCACCGCTGACCGAAAGTGTGAGGAACAAAATATGAGTATGCTAAACAACCCAAGCATTGCAGATTTCCTTGCGGCTTCAGAGACCGATCAATCCGCTTTCATCGATAGGGCCCTGCCTGCGGAAAAACTTTATGCAGAGGCAGGATTTACAATTTTGGGTATGTATTATGAAGGCGCCAGAGACCGAGATAGCGAGTGGATAGAACACCCAGAATATTATGATGTTGTAGGCATTCTTAAGAACTCAGGGCAAATCGTCAGTGATCGTCTGAGTGCTATTGAAAACGGGTCACCTCTAACCGAACCTGAGCTACAAATTCTTCGCCGTGATTATGCTGAAAATGATCCCGAAGGATGGACCGCCCTCCACCTATGGGAGGTTGCTCTGCGGGACGGCAACTTATTTGTTGTTTTTCACGGACAAAATCAGGGTCAAGCGGGCTTCGCACTGGAATATGGTCGTAGCTTCGAGACCAAAGACGAAGCAGTAGCTTGGCTCGAAAGTTTCGACCTACATTCGTGAAAACTTTTAGGGGTATCCAACCAGAGCTGTACCATGGCTCGGCTCGTGTGTAATTCTTGGCCCTCCGCTTTTGCCGCAGCGGCGACCCAATTCATCAGGAGAAGCCTACTGAGTAGCATGATTTCGGTTAACAATTACTGCGTATCAAGGAGGATGTTATGTTAAGGATACTGCTTTGGGCATTTCTTTTATGGCCTGTACCTTTTTTGATTTACCTCTGGTGGACCGACGATGACCCAAATTGTGGAAGCGAAATGGGTTATCGTGATCAGAACGGCATATGCGTTTACGAGTGAACCTCGTCACTGCAATTGGGAAAGTTTCGAAGTGAAGTTGATCTTGACCTACATCCTAATCCTTTGGTCCACCATGGCGTCGGCACAGGATCATCGAAACCCAGTGGTCCAGTCGATAGTCGATTGGCATCGTCAGTATTGTTACGACAACCTTACTGACCTTCGAGATGAGAGCCGTGTTCCTTTAGAAAGCGATTTCGGGATCGATGAAGGCTCAATCTACGACATTGAGATTGCTGAAAACCAAACGGCGACTGTTGTCTACAAGTCATTCACCTGTGAGGGAGAGGGGCACGGATGGTGCGGTTCAGGTGGCTGCGGCTACTTCATCGTGGTGGGTGAAAAGATTTTTGAACGTCAGTTGGGTTACGAGCCAAAAGTCGTCAACGTCCCTGTCTATCAAGGCAGCATCCCTGCGATAGTTGTCCCCATGCACGGCACATCATGTGAGGGTGCTGGAGGTGAGAGCATGGCTGGTGCCGATACGTGTTTCGCCATGGCTACATGGAATGAATACTGGGGAACCTTTCAGTCTATCGTGCCTCTGTTGACGGAAGTGCGCATTGAAGATGGCGAATGGACAGCAGTGGTCGCTGAGAACATTCCGTGAGAATACGATCTACTTTAATACTTAATGTAGGCCTCAGTAATCAGCTTTTTTACCATCCCAAATGAAGCCTATGTCATCAAGTCTCTGCTTCCATTCGGAGGGCATGCATTCTTTATTAGCTCTCTGCCTTGATACCCAGCTCCCAAGCTTAAATTCATCAAGCTTGTACTTTGCAGGAATATAACAGTGACCATAAGTTTCCTTGAACTGAAGCAACTTCCTGAAACCCTCTTCCCAGTTTGTTGCCCGAATATCCCAGATAAAGCCGATGTCGTCTAATTTTTGCTTACGCTCAGGACTTATGGTGTCTTTTTGGGTTCTTTGGACAGAAACCCATTGCCCAAGTTTAAATCCATCAAAGGTCAATTTTTGCCTTATGTTGCAATGACCGTTAGCTTCTTGGAAGCTAGCCAGCTTGGCGAATCCCTCCTCCCAATTGCTTTCCAGTCGCTTCACAACAAAGCCGAGCTCCAACAATTCCTTTTGCTTTGATACAGGTAGAGCGCTCCAGTTTTTTCTGGAATTGGCGACAAATCTTCCAAGAGGAAAACCGTCTTCTTTATGATTAGCACGGGGCGATGCATGCCCCTCACGATCAATAAATTTCAGAAGTTTCTGCAAATTTTTTTCCCATTGGTCCTCTAGGGGATTCCAAGGAAAATTAACTTGATTGAGTTGTAAAATTTGATCCGCTGATAATCGGCTCTTGCGTTTACCTCTTTGATTGGCACACCAAGTCCCTAAGCTTATTCCATTTTCAACATGTTTCTGCTTTACATTTGAATGCCCCTCCCTCTCAAAGAAAGAGGTTAGTGCAGACATTGAGGCATCCCAGTCTTCTGCAATAGGATCCCAAATAAAGCCAATATCATCTAATCTTTCCTTACGTTCAGGAGAGATGATGCCCATAGATTGTCGTTGCTTGAGAACCCATCCACCGAGATTGAAGCCATCCAGCTCGTATCCAAATGGTACTCTGCAATTATTCTCCAATTCCTTGAACCGTTCCAATAGGCCAAACCAAAACTCCCACGAGGCAGTGGTTGCTTCGACAAGAACCGTTCTAAGCGCCGCTGTAAACTCAGCACCTATACTCTGCGGAAGATCAAAGATGACCTTGTCGCTAATATCTTCCTTCGATTGGCTGGCACTCTTAGCCATGTTGGTTCGACAAGCATCGAGCACTACTGCCAATTCTTCGTCATGAGCCCGAAGAGCCTTTAAAACATCCCAAACAGGCTTGAAGTTACTTGCCTCAATAGAGGCTTCTGGGTCGTCACCATCCTCAATGAAGACTGGAATAACGATGGTGCCCTTCTTTTGGACCGTTGCCCCTCGGACCTTCCTGATAGCCCGTCCAACAGCTTGAATGATGTCTACCTGACTGCCACGTGGGTCAATAAAGGCGACACCGTCGAGAGACGGGACATCGACACCCTCAGCTAGACAACGAGCATTGGTGAGAATGCCTCTGTCGAAGCCTTCCAGCTTTTTGAGCTTTTCGATCTTATCTTTCCTGTCACCAGCCTTCATTTCGCCAGAGACATAGTTCGAGAGAAACTCACCACTTGGGCGATGCTCTGCCTCAACCATCTCAACAATCTCGGGCAACTCCTCAGAGAAGTCTCTAGCCCTGCTGATATTGCTGTGGAACGAAATGACCCTCTCTAGATCGTAGCCCTTGATTGCTTTGATCAAGCCGATCTTTGCTGCCAGAGTTCGGGCATCGTGCTGTTTATCGGAGTTAGCTGAAACGATTTCATAGTTGTCGATCCACTCCTTCACCATCGGCTCATCGACACCAACAATAACCACTTGGTAGTCAGTTAGGAGTTCCCTTTGGATTGCCTCTCCGAAGCTAAGCTTGTGGACGACAGGACCAAAGATTTCCTCGTTGTCCATTCCGATGACATCGATGGACCGAGCATTAGCCTCGTCCTTGATGGCTTTGCCAAAGTAGCGAGGTGTAGCTGTCGTGAAGAGCCTTTTGGCTGCTCTGATCTTTTCACCATCCAAGATCGTGGCAAAACCTGCATCAGCTTTACCAGCGCACCTATGAGCCTCGTCTGCAATTGCCAGATCAAATGCAGGAACAGAGATGTCAGCCTGAACCTGAGCTATGAGCTCTGACGATTGGTAGGTGCAGAAGAGAACCTTTGGGCCAGCCTTTTTAAGGAACCTGCTGATCTCTTCGGTGTCTGATGTTACGGGGAAGGACGCATCTGCAACAAGCATATCTTCGGCGTCTTTGGATCGTGCCCCGACAGACTTGTCCGAGCAGACGTTCAGAATTTCAAAGTGCTGGTTCTTGGCCCAAGCCCACTCTCGCATTGTCTGAGACAAGAGGCTCAGCGATGGCAGTAGAACGAGGGTAGTCTGAACGCCCAGCGCCTCTTTGATCCATAATGTCGTGAAGGTCTTACCTGTGCCACAGGCCATGATGAGTTGACCACGGTCAATTGTCTGTAGGCCTTCCCGTACGGCTTGAATGGCCTCTACCTGATGCGTGTCAGGTTTTGGCTTATCTTTGACCTTAGCCTTGTGAATATCTGAGAAGCTCTCGGGGTAATCAATCTGGGCTTCACGAAAGTCATTAAGCTGGAATACTGTGACAGGCTTGTCCTGACCTTTGATGGTCTTCAAAGCCTTCGCTTCCATCTTGTTGGTGGTTTGTATCCAAAGCCGCTTATCGACCTCCTTGCGACCAGTATCGGCAAGGAACGAGTTCAGGTCCCCTTTGGTCGTAGTTCGATGCTCGGAATAGCACTTGGCTTGGACGGCCCAGATCAACCCATCATTATCTCTGAAGACTAAGTCAGTCCCAAGGTCCTGACGTTGCCACTTCTCTGGGTAATCGTCCCACAACCAGACCTTATCAATCGTAGCTGACCACTCAGGGTCATTCTCCAAGAACCACTTGCAAAACTGCTCAAACGGTTTTCCTTTGCCTTGTTCGCCAAACTCTTCCTCAAGGGATGTAATGAACTGATCAAACGTAGCCATGGCTTACCTCAGAAACAAAAAGGTCGTGGCCTCATCCTGATGATTATTGCAAGCTAGCTCAACACGTAATGGTATTTCAGGAGTTTTACGGTGGCACAAAAGGTCAGTTCAAATCTCAATTCTACCATTGTGCAGCCTCAACCATCCTTTCCAAAGGTCGTCACCCCGCAATGGTTGCCATTCGACAAAGTGACGAACGAATACGTCTCGACGATCATGCGAGAGGCTTCGTGGCCTATAACAAAGACCAAGGCCATCAAGTATAAGGTTGTCACAGCCTCTTTCCTTAAAGCTGTACAGGAAGTCTACTTCTCGACAATTCGCCAAGGGAACAACAATAAAGGACCTTACCTTGGCGTGAGGTTCAAGGGAGAGGCTTGGTCGCTGTATCCGTTGGTAGGCAAAGACATCTACAAGAAGGTTGTCCTGTACCTCCTAGATCATTTCAAGGCCGTCAAAGTAGCGGGGTCTGGCAGTAGCAACCTTGTAAAGGGTGAGGACGACAAGTGGTCATCTGATCCTTTGATGTCCATGTATAAGCTGGACTTCACTAGATTTCCTGATTGGCTCCCCGAAGCGAAGTTCATCGAAGTTGGTCGCCCTACAATCAAGATAAACAAGGCTGAAAGTAGGGGGCAAAGAGAACGCAGGAAGAAATTGGATAAGGCGAAGCCTTACTACAAAACCACTGAAGCACAGCACTTATCTAATGATGCACACAGAGCCTCAGAGAGCCGCTTGCAGAGCCTTAATAAGTATTGGCAGCAACACCCCTTAGTCATGCAAGATGGTCATGCAGCGGCCTGTGCTACACGTGTGTACCATGATGGCAGAATGGATGCTGGGGGACGACTTTACGGAGCTTGGACAGGCATCAAGAAGAATACTGACGGCATCAAGAGACGCCTGTACAGCACCATAGATGGTGAGCCAGTCTGTGAGCTTGATATTAACGCATCGCAACCAACTTTGTTTAGCAGTCTTCTCGGTTATAGGCTCGGTGGCCTCAAGAAGGATGACATTTGGTCAGATGTTTATAGTGAATTGTCGTCATTATGGGCTACCAACATCTCATGGTCGCAGCACGACCCCCTAATAGACCAACTGGAACTGATTAGACGCAACCGATCTGTCTCCAAGGCTGTCGTGATGGCACTCATCGGAAGCGGTAAGGCATTCAAGACAACAATCACCGATGAGCTAGAAGAAGACTTTGGTTTAACTGATCAAGGCTGGTCATACTTTAGGGATGCCCTCTATCAGACAATCCCAGCCTTAGAGATGTTAGAACCACGGTACGATGAAAAGGGCCAGATAACTGGTTATCTCAATGGTTCTGGATTTCTTAGCTATCATGAATCTGAGATGATGATGCTAACCCTCGAACACTTGATGGCATTAGGTATCCCAGCCTATCCAGTTCACGACTGCCTAATCGTAAAGGTGAAAGACAGTAAGGTTGCATCTCAAGTCTTCAGAGAGACCATTTCTGACTACTGTTACAAGATGAGTGGCCTTAAGGTCTTAGTCCCTCTTAGTGTAGAAGCCCTAAACACAGTAAATCATGATGATCTACCAGCTAGAGAAGACCTCTTGGGGACATACTTAAACTAGTATAAAGAATAGTAGATACAATGGGTTATATAATCCTAATGATTATTATAATGCTCAAGATTAAACTTAAGAGGCTCAACCCTACGGGCTTCGCCATATAGGGAACGGTTTTGTATTAGAGCTTACTCGGCAAAAGTGGGTCAACAATATGCCCATTACTTCAACAACAATCTACACTTGTACTACATTCTATCATTGGGTGAATATTGCAAAACTAGCTATGCGCTTTCGAAGCACTAAGCGGGAAGTGTTTCATCCTTTGCTCCCTTCTTGACTAATTTTCACTGAAGGGGGCAACCCAACGCCTGTTTTCCCTAAAGCTACCATGACGTCCTGAATTTATAAATCGAGTCCAACGTTGAAGATTTGTAAAAGTGCTGATATGATGGGTTCAACAGAGGGAATCCATCATGAAACAGTTCGTCCTTTACTATCGTGTCTCCACTCGTCGTCAGGGTGACAGTGGCCTTGGACTTGATGCCCAGCGCCGTGACATCGAACTTTACCTCAACACCTATGCTGAAGTGCCATTCGAAGTGCTGGGAGAGTTTCAGGATGTGAAGTCTGGTAAAGACGACGACAGGCCAGAGTTCTGGAAGGCTGTAGACCTAGCAGAGAAGACAGGCGCTACGCTTGTCGTTGCGAAGCTGGACCGTCTCAGCCGTGATGTAGAAACCATCGCTCACATCCTCAAACGAAAGAAGCTGAACTTTGTCGTGGCCTCCATGCCTCATGCAGACAAGTTCCAGCTACACATCTATGCAGCGTTAGCTGAACAGGAACGTGAGTTCATCTCGCTACGCACCAAACAGGCCCTCGCCCCAATGAAAGGGACAGGAAAGCTGGGCGGTAACAGAGGCAACATCGACAAGCTGAATGAAGCTGCACGACAAACAGCAGACGCCTATGCAATGAAATTGATGGATACTATCGAACCTCTACGACAGGCAGGGAGAACCCTTCAGCAGATAGCTGATACTCTCAACAAGACTGGGGTGAAGACTGCACGAGGTGGGAAGTGGTATCCCTCAACAGTGAAGAATGTGTTGGCTAGGTCTGGGTGAAAGGTACCGACGTCGGAACGTTTTGACTTCTCCCGACGTCGGGACATCTAGAGTGTCAGAAGTCATGGGGCCCCTCCAGATTGCATCTGAACGAATTCACTCGCCCCGATATCCACCCTCAAATCCGAGACAAAGATTTTCTTTCAGCATTAACTACCTACAAACGCCCATACTGTGCCAAAAGCTTTCATCTTCTTTTCTTAGCCAATCAAAAGTTAAACAATTAACCGCTACCCAATTATATCTTGATTATTCACAGCCATCAGTCGCTGAAAATGCTGCTTGCGTATTAGTTCCCACGGCCAAATCCGAACCACCGACATCCTGAGAGGACCGTCCACCAAACAACAGATTGTCTAGCTTTGCACCTGCTTCTGCGCCTAGCTGGCTTGCAGCTTCAAACTCCTCAAATGTGACATCACCTTCACGAATTGGAACGCCAAATTCAGTTAGGTAACTGTGGCAAACTGAATTGGTGAGAGCTTCAACTTTGTCTTCGAGGTACCAAGTTTGGCACGCCAATAAAACTTCAGACTGCGCCAACAATCGTCGTTCTTCGAGTTCTGCCTCGAACCTCGCAACAATTTCACTATTTTTCTCAATCTCTCTCAGCAATGCGCACTTTTCAGCAGACTGCTGGAGTACCAATGCTTCCTCAATTTCTGCATTCTTCTGACTTTGCAAAATCCAGTCAGCATTCTCCTGCTCACTGGCTTTTATGATAACACCACTGTCTGCGTCAAATAGCCACAAATGATTGGTAAGCTCCGTAATACAGGTAGCAGCACGTCGACCAACCGAACGGTTGCTAATATTTTCCCAATTTGTGATGGCCGATGCAATCTGTTGGGGCGTCAAGTCTGAATCTTCATTAGCTAAAATAGCACTACACTCGACTAATACCTCCATTGGATTGTCCAGATTTTCGTCAGAACGAGCTAAAGTTGCAAACACACCAATTAACGACGCCAACATGGCAATTGACGAAAGATTTATTTTCATTTCTCAATCACCACGGCTGTCCCTGTAGCAACCAGCATCACCATAGTGCTGTGCGCCGAAAGTTCGACATAATCCAAGTCTACGCCTACTACCGCATTTGCACCAATTTCGTGCGCTTCTCGCTTGAGTTCGTACAAGGCAGTTCTCCTTGCCTCCCGCATTGTGTCTTGGACCGCCTTTGACCGCCCCCCCACGATGTTGCGAACCTCGACAAAGAGGTCCTTAAAGATATTCATCCCGAAAGCTACTTCCGCAGAAATTACCTCAATCCTCTTTAAAATCTTTAGATCAGATTGAGTTTCTGTAGTCAGAAGGACTTGTCCAATTTTGTAGTCCAGTGCCTCTGCAATAATCTCTTCTTCAGTCTTCACTTGCCCGAACGATGCCTTGGCGCAAGAAGAGCACTTACCACCTACGACAAAATTCCCAATAGTCTTGCCACAGTCTTTACAGGTAGCCATCGTTCATAAACTCCTCAAATGTGATCTTAAAAACGAGTTAAGGTTACGCAACTGATGGGCTACTACAATCCCAAATCGATACTAACTCTAAATTGAAGGAACATATGAAACCTACACAAGTCTTCAGCTACATTCAGGAACAACGGTCGAACCGAAAATCCCCCCAATCCGTACAAGCCAAAGCCGCTAGCTGGTTTTCCAACATATTAGATGCTGGGTAAGCTGTACCGTAGCCTAGCGCCACAGCACTACTCTGCTGCGTCTTATGGGCCAAAAGGTAATCTCTCTCCGCTATAGCCACTCTCGCAGCGTCTAGCCTATCTTGCCATGTATGTCGTGCGCTATGGGCGGTTACTCCCTCACGAGTTATTCCAGCAGCCCTACGAACCCGATTAGCTTCACTAGAGGCCCTATCCCGACCAGACTTCAACAATGCAAACTCAGGGAAGACTGGGTCAGTGGGCTTAGATGATAGAGGGTAGTCCCTAAGGGCATCCAACAATGGACCAACTAATGGGATATTTGCTTGGATACCGTCCTTATCCAGTCGCCTGATTTTGTTGTGACGAAGATACATGGTAGGGATGTTCTCATTGAGATTTACGTCCCTCACCTCCAATCCATATGCATCACTGATACGACAGCCAGTGTACAACAAGAAGAGTATCAGCAGCCGAACGTGGGGTTTTTCGTTCAACGTCGCCGCTTCATAGCTGGCAAACTCGGCTGGGTTCAAAGGCCAACGCCTAGTAGCTAACTGCACTTCTCGTTGTTTATTGCGAAGTTTGAAGAACGGGTTACGCATTGGGTGGTTATCAATATATAACCCCTGCCCCTTTTCAATGATGTGCCTAAATACAGCACTGGGGTACCGAAGGTTCGTATCACCAGTCCCTGAGTTAGGGTGCTGAAGGCGAAGGTAGTCTCGGAACCCAATCGCTTCATCTACGGTGATGCTAGTTACCAGACGACGGAAACCCTTCGTTTCACTGCCGCCTTCAATAAAGCTGGCGAACTGAGACAATACTCGTGTTGTATTTGTAATCGCTGATTGAATGGTACGGGGGTTCCCAAGCACCTTACGCTCTTTGTAGTCAGCTATGTACGAGTTCAAGGCATCTCTGAGTGTAGGTGACTTTGTGGTCGCTATATCGCCAGAAATTATCCTGTGAGCTACAGCAGACACATTTGCCGTGCTTGGTTCACGGTACGGCATTTTGTAATCGGCACGCCCCCATTTGCCGCTATCGTAATCCCTGCGAAGTCGCTGTTCGTCGATTAGGCTATCAGCAAGAATATCCAAGTAAGCCTCACGCTTCTCTAGGTACTCAAGCTCTCGAATCTTAAAATCTTCGTATTCCTGCTGGGTATGACCAGCCTTCAGGACGGGTTCTTGCTCAGGGTGAATGCCTACATCTCGAACACGCATATCAGCTAATCTAGCAATCTCAGCAGGGGGTACATCATCACTCCGTTCAAGGAGTTGGGTAAGCGTCTTAGCGGTAGCATTAAACTTCGACAAAGCCACAGCACCCCTAGCAAGGGCCACAGCTTCATCTTTCGTATCCAACGATAGTTTAACTTCCCGCTTTCCCCACAACACACGCAATTTCTCGGGAACCTGTTTGCGGAACGAGTAATGGCCTGTCGGGGACTTTTTGATTCCGTTCTTCTGCTGAATGCGCCGCATGCGTTGTACCAACCTAGTACCAAAAGCTAGTACCAAGTAGGCAGAAACTACACTAAAAATCAACTATATAAGGATTTAATCGGAAGAAGTGGTGCCCCCACACGGACTCGAACCGCGGACCTACTGATTACAAATCAGTTATACCATAGTTTCGCCAAAATCCAGTGAATTTTTTTTCCTATGTTTTCTAATTACTTAACAGAATTCCGACCCACCCCACCATACTACAGATTGCGCCAAGATCTACCATTTTGTAGTATGGATGTAGTATGAAATCCACCTAAGGCATCTCTGATGAAGACCAAACTGACAGCTGAGAGCGTTGCTGCTGCTCCCACCACGGGCAAGCAATACTACATCACAGACACCGACCTTTCACGATTTGCTCTGCGTGTCAGTGCAACCGGCAAGAGCAAGGTCTTCACTTACAGAGCTGACCTGCCAAAGTCAGAAGAGAACCCCAAGCGCCGCCTCAAGGACATTGATCTTGGAAGATCAGATGAGATCTCAGTCCGAGAGGCTCGCAAACGTGCTTCTGAAATCAGAGGACGTTTGCAACAAGGATGGGATCCAGACGCACCTGAAGTCAGACCTGACCAAAGACCGGAAATCCAGGACGGCGATATGCCCTACGATGTCGGATGTATTTTATATATTAAAGACCTCGCATCCAAGGATTATTCTTTAGATTCTAATTTTCAGGATCCCACAGTTTTCAAAACATACCCGCAATATCTTCGTGAAATTATTCGCAGCACAAAAGTATTCTATAAAATCTTAAAGCTCGAAAATGTTGCTATGAAAGACATCACTTACAGAGATGTCGATATGTTTCATAGAATTCGCTCATCAAAGACAGTTGTTAATGGCAAAAAAGTAGGTGGAAAATATGCTGCAAACCGTGATTGCCATCATTTGAGGTCAATCTTTAATCATGCAGTTCAAGCAGGATGGATTCAATCCAATCCATTTATTAGAATTAAATATAATAAAGAAACACCTAATAAAAATCCAATCCCACCTAAAGAACTTGCTAAGTTCTTCACAAAACTGAACCAACATCATAATTTTATGGCTAAAAAAGCAGTGGCCCTGGGTATCATGACAGGGTTACGCCAGAAAAACATCTTAGATCTCTGCTGGGAAGATGATTACACAAATAATTATGTCATCTTAGAAAAACGAGAATTCTTTCTTCGTTACCATAAGGCACGCAATCGAACGAACAAAGAAATGATCATCCCATTTACGGATGAAGTGGTTGATTTTCTCAATACTCTTCCCCGTAAGAAAAATAATAAATATGTTTTCCATTCACGAGGACAGTCTCACATCAACCGTAAAGTATATTCCAAGGCGTTTGATTTTGCAAAATCAGCTGTTGACCCTCAGTATGACTTGGAAAGTGTTAAGCCAAACTCAACACGGCATACATTTGCGACAAATCTCATCAATAATTCAGAAGATATCAATCTTGAAGATGTAGCAGACCTTTTAGGTCATACATCGACAGCTATGGTTCGTAAGACATATGGCAAGATGTTTACTGAATATAGAAATAAACTCAGAACTAAGATTAAGCCGTTGAGTGAGATTGTTGTGATGGATGAAGAATGATGGATTGAACAGTAAAACAAATAGCTCGTTTTCTACCGGAAAAATCAAACTGGCGCATTAAAAAAGGAGGCATGCATTAAGCAGAGCCTCCTTTTTCGTTTGGGTCTTATAATTATAAGCCCTAAGTTTGCAAGAAACAACAATCACAAGCATTAATGATCTTTAAGACTTCTACCATTATATAGTTATATAATTCTACCATTATATAATGGTAGAATGGTAGAAGTCTTATGAAAACAATTATATTAGCAAGTTTAAAAGGTGGAGTTGGAAAATCTACATTAGCTATGAACCTAGGTTTGTGGTTGCCTAATTCATTAATCATTGATGCAGATGCGGGGCAAGGATCCCTGATGCGTTTTCAAAAACGCAGAAACCAAGCACGAAAAATGACCGGAGAAAGCCTGCCAGAGGCAGATATCCATCCTGTCAAAATGAAGGCAGAGCTGGAAACACTGCTGAAGAACAACAAGCACAAGGAATTCATCGTTATAGACACTCCTGGGACTGCAAGAGAGCAGGATTATCTACAGTATATCTACTCCAAGGCAGATCTCATCATCACCCCTATCCCATGTGCTGGGTTCGGCCTCGAAGAAGGCGTTCTTTTCTATCAGAAAATGGAAAAACTCTTCCCTGGTAAGGTGCGTGCCATCTTGCTCGCAGACGGCTTTGCTACCCGTATTTTCAAAGCATCAAGGCGTTTGGCTAAGCAATATCAACTGAAGACCTACTATCACATGATTTCACAAGCCACTGCCATTGCAGCATCACCTGCTGAAGGAAAATCTATCTTTGAGTATGCACCAAACTCAAAACCAGCACGAAATATGGAACATTTATTTAACGAGGTATTAGAAGATGTCAGACATTAATATTCATATGACTTTTGAAGATGATGACGAGAGTTCAAGTTCAGAAAATACACTGAACATTCTCGACCTTCATGGAGTTGCCAAAGGAAAGAAGCTTAAACAATTTAATATTAAGACTTCTGAAGATCTCTTTGATGCCATTGAGGACTATATTCATTATATGAAAAAAGAACACGGACAGAAAATATCAAAGACAGATATTTTTATGACAGGTGTCAGAGAGCATTTTAAGAACTGGAAGGGATGATTATGAATATAATTTTGATAATATTTACTATAATTTCTGTGATTACGCCCTTTTCAGTCAGAGCTGAGGAAAGTCAGTGGCAAAACCAATATATGCATCTGTTTTACCAAATATATATGCCTGGGTTTGACTTTGCTCGTGACAAAGAACTTTCTGGGCTATTGAAGGGAATAAGATTAAGCAATATAATTAATAATACAGATTGCGCAACCATAATCGAATATACGTTCAAGACAGATACAGAAATGTCAAAGTTCTATCAAGATTTAATTCGTGAGAAAAAACTAAGTTTGCAAATGCTTGAAGGATTTGGTCAAAGTCCATTGGACACAATCGGAACACTTATAATAGTAGGAATTAATGAACAATGTGAAAAATTAGAGATGTTAGACTAGACCCTCTTTACGAAGTTTCTCCAACTCTCTGTAAACCGCTGATTTGGTAACATCCATGGTTTTACAGATCTCTTTGACTGTGAAACCCTTGTTGAGAAGGTTCACCAGCTCCTTACGTCTGCCCTTGAAGGAGCTGGGTCTGCCAAACTCTACACCGTTTTCCAGTGCACGTTTGCGACCCAACTCCATCCTAGACAGGATGAGGTGCTTTTCATACTGCCCTATGGCTGACAAGATCGACGCTATGAGCTGTGTTTCCGGTGAATCTAACGCCATCCTCTCCTGGAGGAGATTCACCTGGACACCCTTATCCCTGAACTTTTGCAGGATAAGCAGTTGCTCGATGTTGTCTCTACCTAGCCTATCCAGCTTCCATACGTAGAGTTCATCACCTGCTATGGTGTTATCCAGGATGAACATAAGTTCCGGTTTCTTGAAGGAACCAGAGGTTTGCTCTGAGATGACAACCTCACATCCTGCCTTAACCAGTTCATCTACCTGCGCATCCAGGGACTGCTGAGGAGTGGATACTCTGGCATAACCTATCTTCAGGGGATCCCTACCCCTCTGCAGAAGTGCCTTATAGTCCTTAGGTCGTTTCTTGTATTTTCGAACCTTCAGGTTTCCGGATTTATTATTAATATATTCTTCTATATCTACTTGCTCTGATTTTCCCAAAATAACTCTCCAAAAATACATTTTTTTGCAAAATGTTTCGGGAACAACATATGGGAAAAATCTTTCCCCAACGTTTAAGCATTAAGATTATTTTTCAAAATATGCATTTTCGGGAAAAATATCTCGCCATGAAACCGAAAGTTCAATCTATTGAACACTTAGTTCAATTTTAAATAACTTTTTTGAACTTTCAGTTATGTGACTTAAATAATATGTTCAAAAAATAGATCTATAAATTGAACTAAGTGTTCAAAATCACCTCTGCAAATGTTACATCGATGTAACACCAGCTATGTTACATCACATGTAACAAACATGTTAAAGGTATAACATATTTGTTGGAACCTGAAACACAGAATTCATGTCAAGTCAGATGGAATTCTGTGAGCTGACTTGACACGTTCTTCAAATTGAATTCACCGAACTGAAAATGTATAACTTACTTATCGGATGACAAAGGAAGAGTTCACGATGAAAAGGATATCTGACTAACGAAATCTGAAACTTAGAAAATGAAAGGAATCTGTATGAGAATATAATTAGTTGCAATATCTCCTTATCTTATCATAATCCCTCGAAGGTTTTGTCCTCCCCTTCGAGGGATTATTGTTTACATATATTTTAAGAACTCCATTAGGATTAGAGTGAACTCTATGAGGGTGACTGATAGTTGTAATAAAAGTGTTATTTTGGGCATTAAATATCTCCTGATTGCCTTGTAAATTATAAGTCGCAATCTTTTTTGAACCATCAAGTAATTTTTAAAGTAAATTGGTGTTTTCACACAAAAGATTGGTGCTGGCACCAACTATTTCTATAAATCTGTTACAGAACTCAATAAATCCTTAACAGATTTAGTATCCCTAATCAGGTCAAATTCACTTTATGTAACCTAATCTGCGCTGATTAAGGTTATGATCATCTTAAAAAGGTCACATACACTTCTACTATTCTATAGTTATATAATGGTAGATTTCTACCATGGTAGAATAGTAGAAACTTGCTTTTTGCCCCCATTTTACAATTTATTAAATACATGGACCCTATTTATTAGCAAGTCATTGCTTTTATCACCCTACGGGTAATAACGCAGAACTTGCCAGGGCGTTGCCCGTGGACCCATTTTTGTAAGAATTCATAAAAGGGGGTTACCCCCTACCTTTGTCAACATTTGTATTGGAGAGCATTTTGAATAAAAAGATTCATGAAGTTAAGATAACCATCACAGAAGATCAAAAACAAAGATTACGAGACTTATCGGACATAACCGGTTTGTCTATTCCTGATATATTTAGATGGAATACTTTTGGTCCAGGATCCACACTCAGGGTCCCTAATCAGAAAATTATGGGTAAGTGGTTATATGAAATAAATTCTATTGGAACAAACTTGAACCAAGCACAAAAGCTGGCAAATGAAAGAAACAGATCTGGGGAGCTTAATCACGATGATTTTCGTAGACTGCGTGCATCCATCGTTAAAACAAGAAAATCCATAGATGAGATGACTGCTGTTATCACAAAGGAAATCAAAGGTGATCATTAAGCAGACCAGGATACGCACAGGGGGCACAGGGACAGCCTTAGCTTACATCCAGGCTATGGGTGAAAACGAGGATGTTGAACTCCTCTACGGTGACCCCTCCTCCCTGGCTAGGTTTGCGAACACTATGTCAGGCATGAACAATCATGCATATGTGTTACGGCACTTCATCATCAGTCCAGAACAAGAACTCACAGATGACCAGATAGAGCGATGCATAGAGTCTATTCAAAGAGAATTTAATACGGGTGACAGACCCTACGTCGTTGCTCGTCATCAGAAGATCCGTTCAGACGAGAACGACGCCAGTCACATCCACATCATGATGGCGGAATCCAACACAGCTGGCAGAGTTCTGACTAATAAAAATAACTACAAACGTAACGAAAAGATTTGCCGGAATCTTGAGCTTGAGTTTGGATTTGAACTCATCAAAGGCAGACACAATAAGTATGTCATTGGACATACTGAAAATGCGAACAACCAACTTGCCATGCACCTTATTGGCATCGCAGATGGTGACTTACCTACCTCTGCATATACCAAAACCATGCTCGGCAAAGCTAAACGTGTGAATGTAGACTTGCCCAAGCTACACACAGCGTTGAAAGAGGTTCAGACTATTTCAACAAATGAACCCGCTGATAGAGCAAGTTTTATAGTAAATGAATTACTAAAAGCAGACATATCCCTAAAAAGGGGAAATAAAAAAGGAATTCTTATACTATATAAATATGACGAGAAGACAGACTCAGATGTTGAGTTTGGATCTCTTCATAGACTCACAAAACTTAACAAAAACGACATTTCGGAAATATATCCATTCATCAAATTAAAGGAAGATAACAATGAAGCATCCAATAGAACAGAAGATAGAAAGAATAGAGGGACTACTAACAGCAATCTTGAGTTTGATACAAGAAGCAGGACAACCAGCGGATGGTCCAACTCCTCTGGAAGAAATTCAGGATCGACTTCTAGAGATACAAAAACAACAGATTACAGATTCAAGCAAACTACAAAGCATTCAAGTATCTATGCAAAAAATCTCAAGAGTTCAGGGTTTATGATAAATCTTCAAGCACTTGCTAGAAGAAAGTATCCTAAAGGGATTGGTCCTTCACTAAGCCACTCCAGTCCCTCTTCAGGAGCCGGTCCAGTTGTAACTGATGTGTTTAATGATGGAGCTGCAGCTCTTAGGGCTGCAACAAAATCTATAGAGAAGCCTGGGTTCTAGGTCTCTTCTAGTTCCCCTACGTTCTCATCGAAGATCTCAACAAGGTCGTTCACACCTGTAACAATACGTTCTACAACCTTGCGTCTTTGCAAGAGAGATGGCTTCTCTGTCATTACACGCATCACATCATCTGCAAGTGGTTGTTTTCCAGAGAATAACATCTGAGATACCAGATCACGGAATGGCTCCTCTTGCAGCCCATGTGTGTCCTGGAACTCTTTGAATGCTTTACTGCGCTCATCTGCCCAGAACTCTGCAAAGGCTTGTCTTATATCATCTTCAGGACCAAGCATCGGTAATTTTTGGTCGATGAATCTTTCAATGTATGGTCTCTTACCACGAAGAGAGACTTCTGACTGAAGCAGTTCGAAAATGCGTTGACGCTGTTTCTTCGCCTTCTTCTTACCCTCATCATTATCATCAAAGAGGTTAAGAGACGTAAGTAATGCAATAATATATGCTACATTAATGTCATCACGGCGGATAAGTTCGAGTTCAAAATCAATGCCGTCAAACGCTTCCGGAATATCTTCTTCCTCTTGCTGTGACAGGCTATGAGCAAGGTCTACATACTTGCTCTTAAAGTCTTCGAACTCTTGTGGTTTGATAGGTAGCTCATCTTCATTGAATTCACTGAAGCTAGCCAACACGTTTCTGATACGGATGAGTTCACGGAATGCCTTCACAAAGTCAGCTTGTGCATTTTCATCAGGTAAGTCATCTACAGCATCAGGATCCTGCACCAGGGCAAAGAGGTTAGCAGCTGCTGCTTCAAACTTAGCTAGATGTTCATCATAGCTGCCTACAAGCACCTCTTCTCGTGCATTTTTATTAGCAAATAGTGCAATAGCCTCATCTGTTGCTTCTTTGAGATTCCGGAAGCAAGTAATATTGCCTTGTGATTTTTCGAGATTCAGAATTCTGTTGGTTCTGGAAAAAGCCTGTATCAATCCATGATATTTCAGGTTCTTGTCAACATAGAGAGTATTTACTGTTTTTGCATCAAAACCAGTAAGGAACATGTTTACTACCAATAAGATGTCTATGCCCTGATTTTGGTCAAAGGGTTTATAATCACGGCTTTTTACTCTGTTTGCGATGGCTCTATAATAATTATAGAATCCCTTACCATCCAGGACACTTTCCTTAACCCCAAACATGGCATTGTAATCATTTACGATTTCTACAAGCCTGTCTCGTTTGGGTAAGTTGGTTGAGGACACACTATCTCCAGGAAAATGTGTGTCAGGTATTAGCCCATCAGCATCGGGATCATCTTCGTTGGCTGCATAAGTGAAGATTGAGGCAATGTTCAGATTGTGTTTGCCTTCCTTCTTCTTTCTATCAAAGATTTCATAATATTTTAGCAATGCATCTACTGAACCCACGCACATGATTGCCCCAAACTGCTTATTTCGGGTCTTCTTGTTGTGGTTTTGGATAATCCAGTCCGCAATTATTTCTATGCGATCTGGATGTTCAAAGAACTCCTTGCCCTTCTGTTCTTTAGCCTCCTCATCTGTGTGATCCAGATACTCTACAGAGAACCGAAGAACGTTCTCATCTTTGATAGCATCTGTTACCACATACCTGTGCAGGCATTCATTGAAGAGATCTTTAGTAGTTTTTCTATTAATATGATTATCAGCAAAAATTGGAGTTCCTGTGAATCCAAACAGCTGAGCTTTTGGAAAGAATTCTACAATCTTCTGATGTGAATCACCGAACTGACTTCTGTGGCATTCATCAAAGATGAAAACCATGCGTTCGTTTTTAAAATCCTCGATGGATTTTGAGAATCTGCCATCATACCGGATAGCATTATTTAGTTTTTGTATTGTCGTAACAATCAACTTGATGTTCGGATTCAGTAGCTGATCCACCAAATCTTTAGTGCTATCTGTTTCCAAAACAGAATCCGGACGGAAGAAATTGTATTCCTTAACCGTCTGATGATCCAAATCAGCTCTATCTACAACAAACAGAACTTTTTTGATTTTAGGTAGCTCAATGAGATTTTGAGCTGTTTTGAAACTTGTTAATGTTTTTCCGGAACCTGTTGCGTGCCAGATGTAACCATTTTGATTACCAAGTTGCACTCGCTCTGTGATTTTTTCAGTGGCATAATATTGATAGCTTCTTAAAACCATCAAGATTTTATCGCTTTCATGAAGAACTGTATATTTAGCCACCATCTTTGAAAGATGGCATTTTTCCAAAAATAGATCTGCGAATTCATCTAAGCGGTTTATAGGTTTATTATCTATATTTGCCCATGTGAATGTTTGGGCAAAACTTTGATGCCTGTTATTGGCATAGTAGCGAGTGTTTACCCCATTTGAGATGACAAATATTTGTATATACTGGAATAAACCACCAGCAGCCTTGAAACTGTCTTTTTGATAGCGGTTTATCTGGTCAAACGCAGCTTTCAGCTCGATACCACGGCGTTTCAGCTCTATCTGGCATAGAGGTATGCCATTTACCAGTAAGGTCACGTCATAGCGGTTCTTACGCCTCCCCTGGATGCCTATCTGTGAAGAGACTTGATACTGGTTTCTACACCAGTGTTCCTTGTTGAAAAACTCAACATAGAAGCTCGTTCCATCATCCCTGGTGAGGTTGAACCGATCCCTTAGGGTATGTGCCTTCTCAAACACATTGCCCTTCTCCAGGTGGTTCCTGATGCGAGCAAACTCTGTGTCTGAAAAGATGGTCTTGTTGTGCTTACCCAGTTGGGATTGCACGTTCTTCCAAAGTTCAGCTTCACTAGATAAAGCAACCCTATCCCAGCCCTTACCACCAAGGCGGTTTATCAGGGCTTCTTCTAGCTGTGCTTCGCTTTGGTAAGAACTCATTTTATTACCTTTTAAATAAACATCTGCTGCAGAAGACCCTTCTTGAAGGTCTCCATTTGTTCAATTTGGGCAGATGTCTTTTGAATCTTTGAATCTATAGCAGACAGGAAGGATGCGATTTTTTGTTGCTCAAGCAAACATGGAAGATTAATGATAGCCTGCACAAAATGTTCAGGGTGAACTGCCTGACGTTCGTATACTGTTCCCTGCTCAAATTTGCGGACTTTGTTTATAAAAGACGAATGTCGTACGAGATAACCCACGTAGTCAAGTGAAGCTCCTTTAGCCTCAAAGGTGACGTAGATTGGCGAGAAAATACCATCTCCCCATCTGTTAACATCAATTACACCGAATTTTAAGTTGGCTGGATTATAGCAAATATCACCTTGCCTAGTGACTTTATACTTTTTCGTGTCATCATCTTTAACAAGAAAATCTCGGTCATAGCGTTCGGACTTGGGGACGACCCCTTCAACAGTCAAAGAAATATGTGGATAACCTTTGTTTTTTTCTGAATACTCTTTTCGCTCACGCAAAACATCCCCCAAAGCTACCTCTTCCCATTCAGGAAAATCACTTCCATCGTCACCCTTAAAGCGGATTTCCTGCGAAAAGATTTTCTGCATTAAACCCTTTTTATAGAGCTCAAGCGCATTCTTCTTTTGGCGCAGTAAGTCGATTTTCTTGTCTACAGAAGACAGGAACAAAGCAATTTTTTCTCGTTCTCTTGAACAGGGTAAATCAATTGGAAGCGCCATAAAGTCACTTGTTGTTATATTCATCCGATCATGTCGTGCGCCCTGATTGGCAATGGATCGCATATAATCAAACCAAACAGATGATTTGAAATACACATTTAGAAACCTCTGATACGGCTCACCTACCCTAAAAACAGTATAAAGCGGGGACATGATTCCGTCGCCTTTCATATTCTGTGAAATAGGGCCAACTGGTGCCAAACTTGATATTCTTGGATTATAAACGAAATCAGATTTTCTAACCTTGTAATATCCTGAAATGTTCGCTTCATTTGCGATGCTTTTATCAAAATATTCTGTTTGAACCACCACACCCTGCACGGCTGAATTCGTTAAAACGAGCGTCAATTCAAGGTCTTTGTTTTTTTCAGTTGAACGTTCTGCAATTTCGCTCAACGCCACTTCTTCCCAATCAGGAAAATCACTTCCGTCATCATCTTTAAACCTTAGCTTAGGAACCGCATTCATACTGGTGCCTCCAAACCAAGTTCAGCACAGAATGCTTTGATGGTTTCATCCACTTCTTTCATATCCAGCTCAATCTGCTTAAGATCTGCTGTAACAGATGAAAGATCTATCTCTGCTTCTTTTACAAAAGTATCTACATATCTTGGGATGTTTAGATTATAGTCATTGTCAGCAATCTCTTTCAGAGAAGCCAGGTGACTATACTTATCCTCTTCAGATTTATCTCTGTAAGCATTAACAATTTTATTTATATCTTGTTGTCTTAGGAAGTTTTCATTTTTTCCTTTTTCGAATCCTTGAGATGCATCAATAAACAATACTGCATCAGTTTCACGACATTTCTTAAATACCATGACACATGTTGGGATACTGGTTCCGTAGAAAATATTGGCCGGTAAGCCAATCACAGCATCCAACCAGTTCTTTTCCTTGATAATGAATTCACGGATGTGACCTTCCGCTGCTCCCCTGAACAAGGCACCATGCGGCAACACAACTGCCATGGTTCCGTTATCATCGAGGTGATGGAGCATATGTGTTACAAAGGCATAATCTGCTTTAGAAGCAGGAGCCAAACGCCCATAGGAAGCAAACCTGTCATCTGCTTGGAACAGGTCTTTAGCTGACCATTTTGCTGAGAAAGGTGGATTAGCAACGATAGCCTCGAACTTCATCCCATCATGCATGGGATGCTCAAGAGTATCATCTTGTTTGATATCAAAGTTACGGTAGTGAACCCCATGAAGGATCATGTTCATGCGGGCAAGGTTATAAGTGGTTCGGTTCATCTCCTGACCAAAGAAATCACCTACTTCTTTAACTTCACGTGCAACACGCAGAAGCAACGAACCAGAACCACAAGTAGGGTCATAAACTGATTTCAGACGGGTTTTACCAGTGGTTACAATCCTTGCCAGGATAGTAGAAACTTCCTGGGGAGTGTAGAACTCACCCGCCTTCTTACCTGCCCCAGAAGCAAACTGACCAATCAGATACTCGTAGGCATCACCCAGCACATCTGCATCTGCATCATCCAGTTTGAAATCTATACCATCCAGGTGAACCAGAACCTTTGAAATGAGCTCGTTCTTGGCGTTTTCTGTTCTACCTAACTTAGTAGATGTAAGATCTAGATCTTCAAAAAGATGGTCAAAATCATCTTCTGACTCAGTTCCCATGGTGGAGCGCTCAATGGCGTTCAGAACACTGGTAAGCTCTTCCAGGATGAACTCACCCTTGGCACCACGTTTGGCAATCTGGTGGAATAATTCAGAAGGTTTCAGGAAGTAGCCAAGAGATTCTACTGCTTCTACTTTTACAGCTTCTAGGTATTCTTTGCCATCTTCTGTAGATTCATCCAAGTCAAGATATTCTATGCTATCTTGCTCAAGAATCTTATTTGCATAGATATGCATCTTTTCGGAAAGATATTTGTAGAAAATAAATCCCAAAATATAATCCCGGAATTCATCTGCGTTCATCTTTCCACGAAGGGTGTTAGCAATATCCCAAAGTTTTGCTTCTAAAGTCTTTTTTTGTTCTTCTGTCATGTTCCTACCTATATGCTCTGGGCTGCTCTTGGACACTTTGGACCATGCACCCCTTGTTGACAAGATAGACAATGCCGGTTTCCACGACTTTAAGGGTCTGGAATCCCTTGCTTTGTTAGGGTTTGCAGCAAGTTCCGGTCACATGAGGTCAGAAACAAAAAGACCCACCCAGAGGACAGGTCTTTGCTGTTCTTTTTGGCGACCGAAAGAAGATATTTAGAAACGAGTTTTATATCTCCTCGACTTATCCCCTCAGAACAAAGGGGATAATTATTATATGCTACATGTAATGAAATAATCAAGAAATGTAAATTGTTATCTCTACAAATAAAAAAGGCCGCATTTCTGCGAACCTTGTTTATTGCGTGTGTAACTTTAAATTTCCCACAGTCATCACGTGATAACAGAAATATGAATATATTGCATGTGTAACTTTAAATAACAAAGGACGAGCTTGCTAGTTTATACTTCCTTCAATAACCAATTACTTAAAATAATTCAATACTTAAATCAGCACCAATAATATTTTCTAATCCACAAATAAAAAGGGCCGCCTTTCAGCGAGCCCTTCTATTGTTCTTGGTTGGCGGTGAACAGAAGAAAACGGACAACTGATTTCTCCCAGACATAGCCCTTTAGAACAAAAAAGGGCTTTTATGTGTTTAATATAACCTAGTAATTTGAAAACTTCAACCCCGTAGTATTAAAAACTTATATATTTCTACCATTCTACCATTATATAATTCTACTATTCTACCATTCTACCATCTGGGTTGATTTCGGAAACTTTTTTGTTTCTTGCATAACATCATCAATTTCAAATCTTGCCAGCCTTTAAAACGGATTTAACCGGAAGGCTCTAAATTTAATTTTAACGAACCCCTGCACTTGGCGGTGAAGGGTAAAATATGAGGACAACAGATGATTACACACATATCACATAAAATCGTTCTTCTCTCTTTCTTGGGAACTGCTGCGCAGTTTGCACTAGCCAAGAATGTGAACGGTATGAGTGCATAATCTAAAACTAGATCTTCATCACACAAATCTCCCAGAAGTATTTTGGCATAATGTCTCCCCTGTTGAACATGTAAGAATTCTACATGGAGATGCTTTCAATCACGAATATTTCACCATTGGGCAGGCTATAGATAAAAAACATATAGACGAGTTCGAACAACTGACTATGCATGAGATATCTTCTCTGCTTCTAAGTCAGGAAGACGCTCACAAAGAGTTTACCAGAATTATGCAATCCGCTGAAAAGTCAAACTGGGTGAATTCTTCATTGTCACCACAACATGGATCTTATGATAGAATTCTAGAAGCAAAGACTAAGCAACAAGATGTCTATGTCTCTATGCAAAGATTCTACACCAGAAAAAGATCCGCTGAGCAAACCTCATCCATCTCTTCTTTCTATGTAGATATTGACCAGCTGCCACCTGGTGTGGATCCTATGGATTACGCCACAGACTTCGTAGAAATGGTCTATGGCATAGGATTTCCTCCCCCCTCCTACATTCTATCATCAGGACGTGGAATCCATGCTGTGTGGCTCTTTAACAAGATAGGTATCAAGAGAAACTCCACTTACAATGCTACAGCAAGATGGAAGGTTATACAGAACAAGATTATCTCAGAAGTTCAGGAAAAACTCTGCTCTGTAATAGGTGGTGTTGTAGATACTGCAGTTAAAGATTTATCCCGTGTTCTAAGACTATCTGGAACTATCAACTCAAAGACAGGGGATAATGTAGATATTATCTGGACTGCCTTTGAATCCAAGAGCAACATCCTGCGTTACTCTTCCCTGGATGACTTGCAGGTTGGATTTGGTCTCAAACCACGTGAAGAATATCTACTAGAAAAGCAAATAATTTCTCTGTCTCTGGAAAAATCCAAGAGACAGAAGGAAACCGGTGAAAAATCTTCCGGAAAGAACTTTATTACCCTCAATCAAACCATCATCTCAGATTTGTGGAAGGTTTACCACAATGCCTGGAATGGAAGAATTCCGGATGGAAAGTGGGACTTATGGCTCTTCTCAATGACAGTAGCCCTGTCTCACACAACCCACCCAGATGCCTTGGCATCATCTGTAAAAGATATTTGTAATCAAATTGGGTGGATGAACCAAAAAGAGGCGCTCGCCATGATGGGTAGTGCCATCAGAAGAGCAAAGAAGTCTCTAGAAGACCAAAAAGATGAAAGATACAGACTTTCATCTGATTATTTAATGAAAATACTCGATATCAGTGATGATGACGCTGAAACTCATGATTTAAGATATATTGCATCAAAAAATCTCAGACAAAAACGTAAGGCAGTAGCTAAAAGAGATAAAAACGGATGGAATGAGTATGGATCTCGTGAAGATTATCAACGTCACAGAGCAGATTTAAAAGCTCACAGAGAAGCAGAAATCATAAGAATGATAGATTTCCTTGGAATGAGACGTAAACATGTCTCTGACAAGCTTTCTATCGCTCCTAAAACTGTTTCCAACATCATGTCGAAGATAAGAAGAGAAAGGATAGAGAATGAATGTCCTTTCTAAAGTTCCCATGACTGCTCTGGTAATAATGGTCTATGACCGTCAGCTGCCGAACGGCATGTTCAATATTTATTGTCTACCTATTCTTTAATCCAACCATCTTTAGGGGGTCTGGGGGATTTTATGAAAGAAGAAGAAAACGACGGCCTAGTTTGGGGATGTTTTTTTGCAACTAGAAGGTTGACGATACTTTCTAGAGCGTGCCGCCACCAGGGATCGAACCCGGGACCTCGAAATTACAAATTTCTTGCTCTACCAGCTGAGCTATAGCGGCTACGCTCCCTTCCCATACACTTTACAGAATTCTACTGCAAGACCCATACTACGGATTTTTCCGATTTTGTAGTATAGGTGTAGTATGGAAAAATCTGACTAGATTAGAAGTATCTCTAAAAATGTAGTGTTTTCAGATACTTATGAGGTCTTTGCGGGGAATGGGATTTGCTTGAGCTTACTGATTACAAATCAGTTGCTCTACCAGCTGAGCTATAGGGGCACGTGGCGGCTAATAACGAGTCGTTGCGAGGTACGCAAGACCTACCGGTTCGCTCTTGCAAGAAGTGCGACAGCACAAAGCCCGACGAGCGTGATAACCAGAGCCGCCGGCGCGGCTTGGGTTAGGTTCTCGAGGCTGGCCTTTTCATGAACGCGGGTGGCTAAAGTATTGTAATTAAATGGCCTTAGCAAAAGTGTCGCTGGCAATTCCTTAACACAATCCACGAAAACCAAGAGAAGCGTCGAACCAACTGACGCCCGCACGAGAGGTAAATAAATTTGTTTTAGAACGCCCCCAGCGGTTTGGCCGAGCGAGCGTGCTGCCATCGGAAGACTGGGCGACACGCGCCCCAATGCGGCGTCGGCAGCGCCTTGGGCGATTCCGAAGAAGCGGACGACATAGGCAATGACCAGTGCTGCGGCCGTGCCCGTCAGCAAAAGGCCCGGATCCCAGCCTGTGAGGGCCAGCACACCGTCGGCGAGTTTGTTATCAAAGACTGCGAGCGGCACCAGAATACCGAGGCCCAGAACGGCTCCCGGCGCGGCGTAACCAATCGCGGTGACGGGCATCAGAAGGCGCGGCAGGGACTTGCCTGACAGACGGACGCCGTAAACCATCAAAACGCCACCAATCACGGTCAGAACCGCCGCGACGCCACCGACAACCAGCGTGTGGGTAAAGGCGCGGATCAACCCCGGATCAACCCATTGGCCCGCGTTAAAGGCGTGGCTCGACAGGACAACGACGGGCAGAATGAAGCCTAGCGTCAGCGGGATCAGACAGGCCAAGGTCGCAATCCATTTGCCAAATCCGGTGAGGGCGACGGCTTCTACAGGGCGTTGACCTCGGGCAGAGGTAAAGAAACGGCTCCGACGGCGCGAGATCTTTTCAAGCGTGACGAGGAGTACGATGAGCCCCAGCACGAGGATCGAAATCTGCGCAGCACCGCCAAGGTTGCCGCCCTGTAGCCATGTGGTGAAAATCCCAGTGGTCAGGGTTTGGACGGCGAAATAGTCCACCGTTCCGAAATCGTTGACGGTCTCCATCATGGCGACCGCACAGCCCGCCGCAATTGCGGGACGCGCAAGAGGTAGACCTACCCGCCAAAACCGCCCCAAGGGGCCGACGCCCAGCGCACGGGCAACCTCGTATCCAGCGCCCGACTGTTCGCGGAACGCCGCGCGGGCCAGTAGGTAGACGTAGGGATAGAGCGAGGCAGAAAGCACCAAAACCGCGGCCCAACGGGTGCGGATTGCAGGGAACCAGTAGTCGGTTGGGCGGGTCCAGCCGAACAACTCTCTCAAGGTTGTTTGCACGGGGCCCGCGTATTCCAGTAGGTCTACCAGAGCGTAGGCACCCACATAGGCAGGCACTGCCAAGGGCATCAAAAGCGCCCATTGCAGCCATTGCCGACCGGGGAACCGATACATGACGACGAGCCACGCCGCCCCCGCTCCGACCGCTGCGGTGATCACCCCGACCGATCCCATCAGGATCAGCGTGTTGCTCAGGTAGCGGGGCAATGTGGTGCGCAAGAGGTGCGGCCAGATGTTATCTGTCGGCGTGACTGCAAACCAAACGACCGCGAGGATCGGGAGCAGCACCAAAGCCGCAATGATCAACGCACCAACAGACCACCTGTCGATCAGGTGACGGCGCTTTGCGGTTGCTGATATCTGACTAGTTTGCTCGGACATAAATGATCGCCTATCCGAAAGCGGTTTCCCTGTCCAGAAAAGCCCTTATATTGGGGCAACAAAAAGCAGAACAGAAAGACGACATGGAAATCGCGGTTCATATCGGCGCCAGCTGCACGGACGACGAGCGGCTTATCAAAAGCTTGCTCAAGAATGCAGACAGCTTTGCGCAACAGGGCGTGATCGTGCCGCAACCGAACCGTTATCGTCGCCTGCTGCGCGAAACCATGCACAACCTTCAGGGGCAGGTCCCCGCCGAAGAAACCCGCGATATTCTGGTCGATGCGATCCTTGAGGATCAAGAAGGGCACCGCGTTGTCCTCAGCAATCCCGATTTCATCTGCGTGCCGAACCGTATCTTTGAAGGTGGGGAGTTCTATGCGCTCGCCGCGGCCAAAGCGCAGACGCTACGCGACCTGTTTCCGCGAGATCAAGTGTCGCTCTATATCGGCATTCGCAACCCCGCGACGTTCTTGCCCGAGGCGCTAAAGGCGTCCAAGGCGGAAACACTGGACGATTTCATGCGAGGCGCGCGGCTGGATCAAGTTCGCTGGTCCGATGTGATTGAACGGCTCCTCGACAATGCGCCCGGTATTCCCGTGACCGTTTGGTGCAATGAGGACACGCCGTTTCTGTGGGCGCAGCTTATTCGTGAGGTATCTGGCGTCGATCCGATGACGCGGATCACGGGCGGCTTTGACCTGCTGCAAACCATCATGAGCCGCGAAGGGATGCACCGCTTTCTGGCCTACATCAAATCGCATCCGCCCCAGACCGAGGCGAAAAAGCGCAAGGTGATCGCCACCTTCCTAGAGCGGTTCGCCCTAGAAGATCAGATCGTCGAAGATATCGAGATTGAAGGCTGGACCGATGATATGGTCGAACATATCACCGCCGCCTACGAGGACGATCTGGAACTGATCGCCCAAATGCCAGGTGTGAAGTTCATTCAACCCTAGCGGCAAACGTTAGGGCGGCATGGCGCCGCCCCGCACGGATCACATGCCCAATGCAGCTTTATACATGTCGAGGATCGCTTCCTCTTCGGCGATGTCGTTTGCATCGCGTTTGCGCAGCGAAATGACCTTGCGCATGACTTTGGTGTCGTAACCACGACCCTTTGCTTCAGCCATCACTTCTTTGATGCTGTCAGCGATGTCTTTCTTTTCGGCCTCCAGACGTTCGATGCGTTCGATGAACTGGCGCAGCTCTTGGCTTGCAACGCTTTCGGTGACGGAATCGGACATAGGAGCTCCTTCATTTCGGGTTGGGGGCAATCCCTAACCCCTGCCCCGCCGCTTGCCAAGACCCTTGCCAAGCTCATATCCCCGCGTTAGGCGAAACCCCGCAACACAGAGGGAGACGACGATGGACCTGCTGATCTGGATCGGTGCCGCAATCACGGCAATTGGTGTCTGCGGATTGCTGTGGACCGTGGTTCTGGTGCGCGCGGCGAAAAAAGTAGCGACCAATGACGACGACCTTCGCAAACGTCTGGGCAAGGTGATCCCGATCAACCTTGGCATGCTGTTGTTGTCTGTTATGGGCCTGATGGCTGTGATCCTCGGGATCAGCCTCGGTTAAGGGCGCTGGACGCTGATCGCGTCAAAGCCCATCAGATATTTCGCCGCCTCATCCATCATGCGCGGCACGGTCCAAACGGGGCTTTCGACCTGCCAGTCGCGCATCTTTTCGCGCAAATGAACGATCCCGATCTCACGCGCCGCATGCATCGGGCCACTGTGCCACCGCGGGAACCCCATCCCGATCACAGCCACCGCATCGATATCCGCCGCACGCCGCACGAGGCCCTCTTGGAGGATGCGCCCCCCCTCGCCCGCGATCGCACCGATCAGACGTTCGGTGATTTCTGTACGATCTTGTAGCGAAACGCGCTCTGGCTCTGCTCCGAAGTGACCTTGGGCAAAGCCGTAGTCGATCATCACCGCGTCAATCGCGCCCTTTGATCGGCCCATCGCAAACATCATTTCTGCTGCGAGGACCTGCGACCGCCGCAGGCGTTTCAGGATTTCCTGCGCCTTTGGCCCCAGAACCCGCCGCCGAGTCTCTCCGTCTCGTGTCACCATGTCGGTGGGCAATTGATGCTCTGCCGCGATCAGACGGCGCAGGGCGGTGGATTGCGGGTCGGCAAGGGATTGCTGCCACCGGTCTTCTTCGAACTCTATCCCGATATCAAATGGCAACATCGCTGCCGCCTCAACCGCATCGACATAAAGCGATTTCACACGCAACGGATCACGCCCTGCCGTTTTGCGGGCCTTGGCGACGACATCGAAATATTTCGGATCACGTAACCCTTTGGTCATGTCACGCACACGGCGCAACGGGGAATTATGGGTGATCAAGTGTTCCGCGAATTGCAGTGTCGCCGCACAGATGCCACCCGTGACGATCCCATCGATGAGGCCAGACAGCTTCGCCTGCTCTGCCGAGACGGGCCTGCCGCCGAGCAGCATATCCAATGCGCTCGCCGCCCCGACGAGGCGCGGTAAACGTTGGGTAGCACCAGCGGAGGACAACAGTCCCAAAGACGCCTCAGGCATGGCGAGTTTACTGGTCGCTTCGGCCAGTCGGTAATGCGCGGCCAGCGCCAGTTCGACACCACCAGACAGCACCATCCCGCGCAGACCTACGATCACAGGCATTGGCAGGTTTTCGATTTTTCGGCAAATCGTCCGCAGCGACGGTGCATCGTCGAGTTTGTCCATCTGCCGAACATCAACGCCCGCGCAGAAGGTATCACCCTCGCCTGTGATGGAAACCGCCATCACATCGTCACGCACAGCCAACTGGTCCAACAGACGGTCAAGCTCAACGCGCAGCGCATGGGTCAGCGCATTCACAGGCGGCGAGGCAAGCACAATGACCGCAACGCCATCGCGCATTCGGAATTTCACTAAATTCGACAAACTGCCCAAGTCCTACTCACCGACTGCTCTGCCAGACTTTGGGCCTGCACAGAGGCAAAGGGCAAGCCTTTGCCGCCGTTTCAGGTGCAAAAACAGGCATTTCGCGGGATTTCACGCCTGTTTCGTCGCCTCAGCGCCACATCCTAGATCGGCATATTATCGAATTGGGCTTCTACGGCTTCGTCGATCAGGCGCATATCCAGATCCTGTAGACGTGGCGGAACGGGGACGCCTTCGTCCGCCATTTGTTTCAGGATCGCATGATATTCTGGCTGGAGCCGATACCGATGCGCGGCATCGCGCTGCATATCGTCAAGGATGGCGTAGAGTTTTGCTTCGAGTTCGTGCTGTGTCATGTCCGCTCCTCTTGGGTCGGTCAGCGGGACAACCCCCGCTGAATGACCTAAGGTAACGCCGCGCGGATTACCGCGCCATGACACACGTCAAGGTGCGGCAGGAACTGGACAGAAGACTTCGTACAGACGTTCGAGGATCGGACCAACGCGTGGGTCTGCCAAACGGTAACGAATGGTGCGGCCTTCACGATCGCAAGAGACCAAGCCTTCCGACCGCATACGTGCCAACTGACCCGATACATAAGACTGCGACGCGCCGAGCATCTCTTCGAGCTCGCCAACACACCGCTCTCCGGGAAGAAGAGCGCAAAGAATACGCAAGCGAGCGGGGTTCGAAAGAACCTTCATCACTTCTGCTGCTTCGTCTGCTGCCTTATCCATGGCCTCCGCCGTGATTGCCAGATCGTCCATTACGTCCTCATAAATTTAATAACCCACATATTAAACTATTGCAATACGTGACCAGTGTTCTATTTTCAGTGCCAGACAAGCTAGCACAGAATCTGGTCAGGACCGCTGCAATGTCCGATATGCCAAAGGTTCGGCTTTGTCCGCGATTGTAACGCAGATAACGCGAAACAGATCGTAATTCAAATATAACGGCGCCGAAAGGTGTCGGTGGTTATGTAAATGGGCCATTTGCCCTCTCTCGCCAACTCTTGGGAAACGAACAGGACAAAAATATGCAGATTGAATGGATCTTCGGCCTTGCCGGAGGTGTGCTCATTGGATTGGGCGGTGCCGTATACCTACTGGTAAACGGGCGCATCATGGGGGCATCCGGCATCATCGGTGGAATCATCGACGGCAGCGCTGGCAACCAAAAAGCAGAACGGGCATGGTTCATCGCTGGACTTTTGGGCGTACCGACCGTTTTGGCAATTCTCTTTGGTAACCTCCAAGGCGACGGCCCTGCACAAACTTATGCCACTGAAAATCTATGGGCTGTAATCGTTGCAGGCCTTTTGGTCGGCATTGGCACACGCATCGCAAATGGCTGCACCTCTGGGCACGGCGTCTGCGGTATCTCGCGCCTGTCGCTGCGCGGGATGGTTGCAACTGTCTTTTACATCGTCGCAGGTGGCTTTGGCGTGATCCTGTTCAAACATTTGCTGGGGTGGGTGTAATGCGTAATCTCTTTTCTGCTATTTCCGGTGGACTCTTTGGTGCTGGCCTCTTTGTGTCTGGCATGACCGACACCCGTAAAGTTCAAGGCTGGCTCGACGTGTTCGGCGAGTGGGATCCAACGCTCGCATTTGTGATGGGCGGCGCGATCATTCCGATGTTCTTTGCATGGCGCTGGACCGAAGGCCGTATGCCCGCGTTGGGCGGTATGTTCCCGCCAAAACCGAATCCTGTGATTGGCCGTAACCTTGTCCTTGGCTCGACGCTGTTTGGCTTTGGCTGGGGTCTTGTTGGTCTTTGCCCAGGACCGTCGATTGCCTCACTCTATTATGGTGGCATTCAGGGTACAGTTTTCGTGCTCGCGATGGGTGCAGGCATGTGGTTTGCGCCTTCGATCAAAGCACGTCTGGACGGAGCCGCTCCGGCGGTTTAATCCTGCGCTATGGATATACGCACGATCACTGACAGCTATGCTGTGACCCCGCAAATCACCCCCGAAGACCTCGACGCGATCAAAGCGGCAGGGTTCGTGGCGGTTATCAATAACCGTCCCGATTCGGAGATCCCGCCGGAGTGGCAGTCTGACGCGATGAAAATCGCCGTCGAGGGCGCTGGATTGGCCTATGTGGTCAATCCCGTCACCCACGCAGGCCTGAACATGGACATGGTCGCACTCCAGATGGCGACCATCGACTCCGCTGGTGGGCCCGTGCTGGCCTACTGCGCCTCGGGCACACGGTCGTCGATCGTTTGGTCGCTGGGTATGGCGGGCAAAATGCCGACTGAGGCGATCATCAACGCGACCGCACGTGCGGGCTATGACCTCTCAGGTCTCGCTGCCCGTATCGACGGCCTCGCTGAGGGGTAAGGGCGCTGCCTGACGGGGCGGATCAGCCACCGTCACCTCTGACAATTGCGCGGGCTGTGCAGGTTCAATCCGCACGGCCCGTTGCCCCGCCATCTGGCCCAAGCGGCCCATGGCAACGCAGGTTTCATCTGGCCCTTCCAGACGCACCGACCCAACCGTTGCCCCGTAGAGCGGCACAACATCCCCCATAGACAATCCTTCGACCTGCGATAACGGCAGCGAAATCCGCGCGAGAATGCCGTTCAGTTGCGCATGCGTTTCCAAAACCGACTGCCGCAAGTTATCCGCCCATTGGGTCGACGGCGCCTTGACCTGCGGCTTCGGCGCTGGAGGAAGCGCGATCACCAACTCAGCCGCGCGAGAGGTATCGCCAAACCTGACCGCGAACCGCACCACCCGATAGGTCGTCGCAGCTAGGATCATTGGCACCTGTCGTGGAGTAGTGATCGGCGCGCCAATTGTCACCGCCGTGAGCCAGTCTGCCAGATCGGTGTCCACCAATCCTCCCACTAGATCATCGAAACAGGCAGCTAAGAACGGAAGGCATAACGCGCGATCCGTCGCCGTAATTGGACGCGGCGCTGCGTCACGATCCACCACCCGCCCAATCGTTTGCATCTGCGTCAGCGCCGCGACGAGCGGTGGGTCACAGGCCAACAGGCCCACGGCGATCCCACGGTCGAGCCCGATGATTACACCGTCGGAAAGTGACGCCGCGAGGTCATCAACATCGACCTCCGACAATGCCACATCGACCGATACGGGAACACCGAACATCCGATCAAACGCCCGAACGATCGCCAACCGCAAGGCACGGTCGGGTGTCCCGACTGGCGCGTCGGGGGGCTTGCGTAACATGCGGTGTAAAACGGGCGTTTCCATAGCCCGCCGACTGTATCCCTCAGCGCGTTAGCACGGGGTTAACGGCGGGCGGCAAAACGACACGAAAAGCCGCACCGCCCTGCCCCGGCAGATAGGTGATCGTGCCACCCAGTCGGGTCATAATCTCGCGACAGATGGCGAGGCCAAGGCCCGCACCGCCCGCCTTACGATGATCAGACAAACGCGAGAATTTCTCAAAGATCACCTGTTGGTTCTCTTTGGTGATCCCCGCACCGTTATCGATGAAATCAACGACCCATTCGCCCGCGACCTTACGCGGCTCAATCCGCAGCACAGGACGTTTTGCATCGCAGTATTTGCCCGCGTTGGCGATCAGGTTGATAAAGACCTGCGTGAGGCGATCCAGATCGGTGTAGAGCGGAATGGTCTCTTCGCCATCGCGCCGTTTCACTGTGATTGCCGTGGGGCTATGCGCTGTCGCTGAAACCGCACGATCAATGACCGTCTTAAGGTTGCCTTGGCCCATGTTCAGCGTCACTTGACCATTTTCCAGCACGCTCAAGTCCAGCAGATCGTCGAGCAAGCGGGTCAGACGCATCGCCTCATCATGAATAATGCCCGAATATTTCGACAGTTCCTCATCCGACATCCCGCCTTCGCGCAGGATTTCTGAGAAGGACCGGATCGAGGTCATCGGCGTCCGCAGTTCGTGGCTGATCTGGGACAGGAAGGCATCTTTTTGGATCGACAACTGGGTGAGCTTTTCGTTGGCATCGCGCAGCTGACGTGCGGTGCGCTCTTGCTCTGCCGACTTTTGCTCCAGTCGGTTGGAATATTCCATGATCTGCGCAGCCTCGTCCGCCACCGCGATCAGGTCCTCAACGGAAACGGACGCACCTTGGATGAACTGGCCAACCATCGCGTGGGCTGTCGCAGCCCCCACTGACCCTGCCAATTCGCGCTCTAAGTTCTGGACAAACTCTGGCGTGACCTCGGGCAGGTAGCCTGCCTTCCCCTGCCGCTGCGCCTCTTGCTGGAACAGAACCTGCGCCTCGTTCGAACCAAGGATACGCTGCGCCATAATCAACAAATCTTCGGCCTCCGCCGTTGAGGTGGTCCATGCCCGCGCCCCTTCGGAATGTTCAAAGATGTTGACGAATTGCGCACCCTGCAACCGCTCCAACGGCTGCGGGAAGGTCAGGACAGAGCCAAAGAAAAACGCGACAGAGTTCAGCAACATCGACCACATCAATGCATGGATCAGCGGGTCGATTTCCGTGATCCCAAAAAGCGCCTGTGGGCGGAGCGCCGCAATCCCGAACGGCCCGTGATCAATGACCGTTTGCGGCAGGATGCCATCAGGCCCAAAGGACGGCAGGAACAGTGACCATGCCCAGATGACAAAGCCGACGGTGATACCTGCCACTGCGCCCCAGCGGGTCGCACCACGCCAGAAAATCCCGCCGATCATCGCAGGGAGAACCTGCACGACACCTGCGAATGAAATCAAACCAATGGCGGCGAGTGCTTCGCCACCACCTGACAGACGGAAATAGATGTAACCGAGCAGCAGAACACCCGCGATGGACAGGCGGCGTGCGCCGATCACCAACTGACGGATATCGCCAGAAACCACCGCCCCCGGCCCTTTGGACGAAAGCCAGAGCGGCGTCACGATGTGGTTCGAAATCATCGTCGCCAGCGCAATCGTTGCCACGATCACCATAGAGGTCGCGGACGAAAACCCGCCAAGGAACGAGAATATCGCCAACCCGTCCAGCCCTTGGCTCAGTGGGATGGTCAGAACGAACAAGTCGGGGTTGGACCCTTCAGGCAGGATTTTCAGACCCACCACCGCAATCGGCACGACGAAAAGGCTCATCGTCAGAAGATAAAGAGGAAAGGCCCAGCTTGCGGTGATCAGGTTCTTTTCATTGGCGTTTTCGACGACCAACACCTGAAACATGCGCGGCAGGGTCAGGAACGCAGCGCCCGAAAGGAATGTCAGCCCCACCCAGCGTCCGCTGGATTGTTGCCACTGCGCAATGTCAGATGTGTCGATCAGGTCGATCATCGGACCAAAGCCACCCGCAACGCCCCAGACCACAAAGACCCCAACCGCGACCAAGGCGCAGAGTTTGACCACCGCCTCGACCGCGATCGCCATAACGATCCCGTGGTGACGTTCGTTCGCATCAAGGTTCCGCGTGCCAAAGATGATCGTAAAGACCGCAAGGCCCAAGGCGACCCACAGAGCGGAGCGGGTCAGGTCTTCGCTCAACCAACTGTCGCCCGCGGCATCCGCAAAAACCGCGAACGACAGCGTTACAGACTGGAGTTGCAGCGCGAGGTAAGGCGTGGCGGCCACGACCATCATCAACGTGACCATCACGCCCAGCGCGGTCGATTTCCCGAAACGCGATGACACGAGGTCAGCGATTGATGTGATCCGCTGGCTCCGTCCGATCCGCACCAATTTACGTAGAACCCACCACCAGCCGATCATCACAACCGTCGGGCCAAGGTAGATCGTCAGATACTCCAACCCCGACCGCGCCGCATAGCCCACCGCACCGTAAAACGTCCAAGCCGTGCAATAGATCGACAGAGAAAGAGTGTAGATCCACGGTGACCGCAGCCACGCCCCCGACCCCTTTTCCGCACTTCGTTCGGCGGCAAAGGCAATGACAAAAAGGAACGCGACATAAGCGAGCGCCACAGCCAAGAGGAGGTTAAACGACACCATTACCGATCATCGCTCCGATCAGTGGTCAGAAAACGAGCGATCCCCGCTGAAATGCCCAGAGCGCAGAGCCAGACCGTAAAGAGATAGATCAGCGCATCCGCCGTGCCGAGTTCACCATTTCTGTCCCACAACAACGGAATACAGAACAGAATGCCGATGAGAACGGGCAGCACACGCGCCACGTCACGCATACGGCGGCGACGATATCCTGCGCGCTCGAGAAAGGTATTTTTGGTGGGCCGCGCCATCGCGCTTAGTCACGCACCAAGGCGCGCACGCTTTCCAGAACTTCAGCGTTCGAAAACGGTTTGGTCATGAATTGCGTGACACCGAGCCGTTCTGCCATCTCGCGGTCACGGGTTTGACCCCGCGCGGTCAGCATCAGCACAGGCAAGTCTGTGGTTTCGGGGGACTCGCGCAGATCGCGCAGAATATCAAAGCCGCTTTTGCCTGGCAGCATCACGTCCAGAATGATCAAATCGGGCGGCGTCGCAGTGATCCGTTCGTTGGCGGTTTCACCATCGGAATGGGTATGCACGGTCCACCCGTCTCGCGACAGGATGAAGCTGATCGCTTCAATAATGTTCGGTTCATCTTCGATGACCAAAACCCGTTTTGCCATTCCTCAGCCCCTCCCAAGACATCGGTTTCCGCCTGACTATCACCGTATTAGGCGTCACTGTCAAAGCTGTGATTGCTAAACCGCATCCTCGTTCAAGATCGACGGTTCGCGGCGGGCGCGGCAACCGCTGCGAGGACAAATTCGGCAGGATGTGCCGACAGGATCGGCAGGACCGCCCGAGGGTGCCACGGAGCGCACAAGCATTACGGCCTCCATCGTTGCGGGCGCGTCAAAGCTCGCGGCACCTGCGGGTGCGGCAATCGCATAGCAGCGGAACCGCCCCCCACCGTCGACTGGCAACTGAACGTCGCGGCGAATGGGTTGCATCGGTTGACTAAATGCGCGGAACAGAGGCCAGAGGGGACAGGCCGCCGCCGCACGCGGCAACCCGAAGCCAGAGACCTGACGCTGCAATGTGATCGCCCCTGCCGCATCACAAATCACCAGACCAAAGGCAGGGTGGCCGCTCTCGATCGGCAGAGTGGCGAGCCGTCGCATCGCCGCAGCCAGTGGCACGCCAAAACGCCCAGCCAGAAGCGCGGGATCATGACCGACCTCAATCGCTGCCGCCGAGAACTCCTTGAGCGGCATTGTTTCGGCATCGGCGAGGTAACGCGTCCGATAGTCAGCCAACAGGGCTGACGCCGCCTTGGATCGTAGCATTGGTGCACGCTGCGGTGCCCCATCGCCCTCGAGATACGGCAAGTGGAACCCTTGCGCATCGAGGTAGGTTTCCACTTCTTCTTGGGGCGACAGCGAAGCGGTGCCCTCTTCGCTCGGCGCATCGAGGTAGGACACCAGCGCCCGTGACGCTTCGGCCAATCGCTGACTGTCCTCATATATATTGCGATGGAACCGACGTTCCCAATCGCGGTCGATGTCATCATCACTGACGAGGATCGACGCCGCAGAGCGGATCGAGGTCACCGACGAAATCACCTCGTGCAAAGATGTCGCCAGTTGCGGGTCGTGGGCCAGTCGGTCGGTCAACACTTTGACCCGCGCCTCTAGTTCATCAATCCGCTTATCCTGACGCACGACGAGCGAAGCCCAGCCAATGAAACGACCCGCGAAATCCTCTGTCCGCGATACCTCTGCCCCAGAGGCACGGTCCCGCGCGGCAGAGGCGCGCAACTGATCCAAAAGCGCCGTTTCTGCCCCTTCGGTCAGCGCAGATGGGTCCACTTGCATCGCCCGCGCGAGGTCGTTGAGCAACTTTCCCGCGATTCTGCGGCGGTTGTGTTCGATCAAATTCAGGTAGGACGCGGATATCCCGACCGCATTTGCCAGATCAGTTTGTCGTATACCAAGGTCGACACGCCGTTCGCGAATTCTGGACCCTGTTAACTGGCGCTGCACCATCGTGATTCCTTCAACGTTTTCAGTCTGTTTCCGCACCTGCGAGAAAACGATTTTACAACGTATACCATGGCATTGTGATTTTCTTTACAAAAAAATCATTATATCCAAGTGACTTGTTGCCCGATTTTCGAAACTCCCTTGATAATGACCTTGCATGTAAAAATGCTTTTCGCATCGGGAAGGAGGAGCCCGGCGCGGATTTTCACAATAGGGAGGATAATAATGTCCAATAAATTCTCGCGTCGTGGCGTGCTGAAGTCTGGTGCAATCGCCGGCTCTGGCCTGCTTCTGCCGACTTACCTACGCGCTGAAAGCCACAGCGGCTTTACCAATGCCCCAACAGGCAGCGAAGTCGTGTTTGGTTTCAACGTTCCGCAAACTGGCCCCTACTCCGAAGAAGGTCTCGACGAACTGCGCGCATTCCAGCTCGCTGTTGAGCACCTGAACGGCGAAGGCGACGGCGGTATGCTGAACACCTTCTCGTCCAAAGCGCTCGACGGCGCTGGTATCCTAGGCAAGAAAGTGACCTTCGTCACTGGTGACACCCAGACCAAATCTGACGTTGCACGTGCGTCTGCACAGTCGATGATCCAGAAAGACGGCGCAGTGATGATCACTGGCGGTTCGTCCTCGGGTGTGGCTGTTGCTGTTCAAGGTCTGTGTCAAGAAGCTGGCGTGATCTTCATGGCCGCTCTGACCCACTCGAACGACACAACCGGTAAAGACCGCAAGGCCAACGGTTTCCGTCACTTCTTTAACGCCTACATGTCGGGTGCTGCTCTGGCTCCGGTTCTGGGCAACGTCTATGGCACCGAGCGTCGCGCGTATCACCTCACCGCTGACTACACTTGGGGCTGGACACAGGAAGAGTCGATCGCGGCGTCCACCGAAGCTCTCGGCTGGCAGACCGTTGAGAAGGTTCGCACGCCAGTTGGCGCAGGCGACTTCTCGTCCTACATCGCTCCAGTTCTGAACTCGGGCGCAGATGTTCTGATCCTGAACCACTACGGCGGGGACATGGTGAACTCGCTGTCGCAGGCCGTTCAGTTCGGTCTTCGTGATAAGATGGTGAACGGCAAGCAGTTCGAAATCGTTGTTCCGCTCTACTCGGAACTGATGGCGGCTGGTGCTGGTTCGAACATCCAAGGCGTTTACGGTTCGATGAACTGGAACTGGCAGCTGCAAGACGCTGGCACCCAGGCCTTCGTAAAATCGTTCGGCGAAAAATATGGCCGTCCGCCTTCAAACGCTGCACACACCTCGTATGTTCAGACCCTGCTCTATGCAGATGCTGTAACCCGCGCAGGCACCTTCAACCCATGTGGCGTTGTCGAAGCTCTCGAAGATTTCGAATTCGACGGCATGGGCAACGGTCCGGTTCTGTACCGCGGTGCAGACCACCAGTGCTTCAAAGACGTTCTGGTTATGAAAGGCGCAGAGAACCCGACCAACGAATACGACACGCTGGAAATCGTTGAAACGACCCCGCGTGCTCAGGTCGAATACGCACCGGATCACCCGATGTTCGCCGGTGGCGATCTCGGTCAGTGTAACCCGGGCGCTTAATCACCACTCACATAGACCGGTCGCGCACAATGCGCGGCCGGTTCGCCCCCGTCAACGCACGGGGGTTTAGCCACTCCCAAGACAGGGCGGGGACAATGGACGCTATTATCCTGCAGTTTTTCAATGGCCTTGAAAAAGGCTCGGCCTACGCGCTGATCGCGTTGGGCCTTACTCTCATCTTCGGCACATTGGGTGTTGTGAACTTCGCGCACGGTGCGCTGTTCATGATCGGCGCCTTCTGCGCTGTGACCTTGCGCAAGGTTTTCGAAATTTCGAAGGTTTCGCTCGATCCGACCAAGACCGACTTCTTGGGAAAACCTCTCGAGGTTAAAACCCCCTATGTAGAGGCATGGTTCGGTGAAACCATCGGGTCAGCGATGATCAACTATTCCGTGCCACTGGCCATCCTGCTGACCATCCCCGTGATGCTCTTTGTCGGGTGGGCGATGGAGCGCGGTCTGATCAAACACTTCTACAAACGTCCCCACGCGGACCAGATCCTTGTGACCTTTGGTCTGGCGATCGTACTGCAAGAAATCGTTAAATATTTCTTTGGCGCGAACCCGATCCAGATGATGGCACCGTCCGACTATTCGGGCACCGTGAACATCGGCGCGATCCTCGGTATGGACATCTTCTATCCTGTATGGCGTCTGGTCTACTTCTTCTTCTCGGCTGTGATCATCGGCGGCGTCTTTGCTTTCCTCCAGTTCACCACCTTCGGGATGGTTGTTCGCGCAGGTATGGCAGACCGTGAAACGGTGGGCCTCTTGGGGATCGACATCGACAAACGCTTTACCCTGATGTTCGGCCTTGCTGCTGGCGTCGCGGGTCTGGCGGGCGTGATGTACACACCGATCCTGTCGCCGAACTACCACATGGGCATGGACTTCCTCGTGCTGTCCTTTGTTGTGGTGGTTGTGGGTGGCATGGGTTCGCTTCCGGGCGCTGTGGCTGCGGGCTTCCTCTTGGGCATTCTGCAATCCTTTGCATCGCTTAACGAAGTCAAAGCGATCATCCCAGGCATCGACCAGATCATCATCTACCTCGTCGCCATCGTCATTCTACTTACCCGTCCACGTGGCCTCATGGGTCGCAAGGGCGTGATGGAGGACTAATCCATGTTCGGCTTGAACCAAAAAGACACCAAATTCCTGCTGATCGTGGTCACGCTGACCTTGCTGACGCCATTCCTGTTGAACCCCTTCCCCACGGATAGCGCGATGGCGCAGTTCAACGCAGGTTATCCTGCACTGATGCAGCGTTTTGCGATCTACGGCCTGATGGCGATCGGATTTAACATCCTGTTCGGTCTGACGGGCTACCTGTCGTTCGGTCACGCGGCCTTTCTGGGTGTGGGGTCCTACTCTGCGGTCTGGATGTTCAAACTCCTGTCGATGAACATCTTGCCTGCAATCATCCTCGCGATGATCGTGTCGGGCCTCTTTGCGCTGGCTATCGGTTACATCAGTTTGCGTCGCTCGGGCATCTACTTCTCAATCCTGACGCTCGCGTTTGCAGAGATGAGCTATCGTCTGGCCTATTCGGTGCTGACACCGATCACCAACGGCGAAACGGGCCTTCAGCTGAACCTGAACGACCCGCGGGTCCTCGACGGTGTAGCAGATACAAGCTCTCTGCCTGTACCGGGTCTGTTCGGACTAAAGATGAACAGCACCTACACGCTGGACATCGGCGCATGGAGCTTTGACTTCAACGTGGGCTTCTATGTCTGTGCGGTGATTGCGATCCTTGGCTTCTACATGTCGCTCCGGATTTTCCGTTCGCCGTTCGGCATGATGCTGCGTGCAGTGAAATCAAACCAACAGCGTATGAACTACACAGGTCTGAATTCGCGTCCTTACACACTGGCGGCTTTCGTGATCTCTGGCATTTATGCTGGTCTTGCTGGCGCACTGCTGGCTGCGATGGACCCGCTGGCTGGTGCAGAGCGTATGCAGTGGACCGCGTCAGGTGAAGTTGTTCTGATGACCATCCTCGGCGGTGCGGGCACCCTGATGGGTCCGGTGCTGGGCGCTGGTTTCATCAAATACTGCGAAAACATCTTCTCAAAGATCAACGAAACCATCCTGCACAGCTGGTTCAGCTTCTTGCCTGACAGCCTCGAGTCGGTCGTCGTTTGGTTCTTTGCCCGCTTTGTGGGTGAAGGCTGGCACCTGACCTTGGGCGTGCTGTTCATGCTGATCGTTATCTTCTTGCCGGGCGGCCTCGTTGAGGGTGGCCAGCGGATTGCCTCTTGGTGGAAAAACCGCGGCAAAGACGAAGATTCCTCTAACCAGCCTGCCGAATAAGGAGAGAAACCAATGGGTATTCTTGAAGTCAAAGGCGTCAACAAACGCTTCGGCGGGTTGCAGGCACTGGGTGATGTGAACCTGTCCGTTAAAGAAAACACGGTTCACGCCATCATCGGTCCGAACGGCGCTGGTAAATCGACCCTGCTCAACTGTCTGGTTGGCAAACTGATCCCCGACTCCGGTTCGGTCATGTTTGACGGTCAGTCGGTGCTGGGCCGCAAACCGCACGAGATCAACCAGATGGGCATTTCCCGCGTGTTCCAAACACCGGAAATCTTTAGCGACCTGTCGGTGATCGAAAACGTGATGATCCCCTGCTTTGCAAAGCGTGACGGGGCGTTCCGTATGCATGCCATCGAAACTGTCGAGTCCGAAAAGGATATCGTCGAAATGGCAGAGCAGATGCTCTTGGATGTGAACATGCAAGACAAACGCAACATGCATGCGGGCAGCCTTTCGCGCGGTGATAAACGTCGTTTGGAAATGGCGATGTGTCTGGTGCAGAACCCGAAACTCCTGCTGCTCGACGAACCGACCGCAGGGATGGCACGTGCTGACACCAACAACACCATCGATCTTCTCAAAGAGATCAAGGACAAACGCGACATCACCATGGCGATCATCGAACACGACATGCACGTTGTGTTCTCTCTCGCGGAACGGATCACGGTTCTCGCTCAGGGCACGCCGCTGATCGAGGAAACGCCGGAAAACATCAAAGGCCACCCCAAAGTGCGTGAAGCGTACTTGGGCGAAGCACAGGTCTAAGGGGGCTGATCATGAACAAGCCGTTCGACAAAAACGTCAACAACGCCGCCACCCACGCCAAATACCTCAGCGTCTGGGACATTCAGGCCTACTACGGCGAAAGCTACATTGTGCAAGGCGTCAGCTTTGACATCCACGAAGGCGAAATCCTCGCCCTCTTGGGCCGTAACGGTGCGGGTAAAACATCGACCCTGCGGGCTATTGCACGTATGGACGATCCCGCGCTGAAACACGGTGAGATCTGGCTCGACCACCAGCCGCTGCACCTGATGAAATCGCATCAGGCTGCCGCGGCAGGCATCGGCCTCGTTCCCGAAGATCGCTGCATCATTCCAGGCCTGACGGTCGAAGAGAACCTGAAACTCGCACAGATCGCACCGCCGATCGGCTGGTCGTTGGAACGCATCTACGAACTGTTCCCGCGCCTCAAAGAGCGCCGCACCCAAGAGGGGATCACCCTTTCAGGCGGTGAGCAGCAGATGCTTGCGATTGCGCGCGCCTTGGCCCGTGACATCAAAGTTCTGCTTCTCGACGAACCTTACGAAGGCCTAGCCCCTGTGATCGTTCAAGAGATCGCTAAGACGCTCAAAATCATCCGTGATCAGGGCATCACCACGATCATCGTTGAACAAAACGCTGTCGCCGCTCTGAAATTGGCGGACCGCGCGGTGATCCTTGATACTGGTACCGTTGTGTTTGATGGCTCGGCCCAAGAAGTCCTCGAAGACGAGGCGCTTCGGTCCAAATATCTGGCGATCTGATACGTTATTGCGCAAACCTCAAAGGTTGCGACATTTTCTTGCAGGCCCGACCCGATGGTTGGGCCTGTTTGCCGTTTATTACCCCCGAAAGGCGACGCCTAACGCTTTCCAGCCTCTATTCATTGGCGTATAAGCCAGAACCAACCGCACTTTTTCAGGGCGGACGCAACGTAATGGCAAGGGCCGAGAAAAGATGAGCAAAGAACGCAGCCACGACGGCGATGTGGATTTTATCCGCGCATTGGCAGAACTCCTCCGCGAAAATGACCTCACCGAATTGGAAGTCGTCCGCGAATATGGCGACAACGACAGCCTGAACGTTCGGGTAAGCCGCCAACAGCAAATCGTTCAAACGATGGCTATGCCCGCTGCGCCTGCTGCTGCCGCTGCACCTGCTGCTGCGCCCGCCGCTGCCGCGCCTGTTGCGGCTGCCAACGACGATCCTGCGTCGCACCCGGGCACTGTGACCTCGCCGATGGTTGGTACCGCTTACCTCGCTGCTGAACCTGGTGCGGCACCGTTCGTCACCGTTGGCCAGACCGTGAACGAAGGCGACACGCTGCTGATCATCGAAGCGATGAAAACAATGAACCAGATCCCGTCGCCGAAATCGGGCAAGATCAAGACAATCATTGTCGCTGATGGTTCGCCGGTCGATTTCGGTGCTCCGCTCGTTATCATCGAATAAGGCTGCGCCCCATGTTCGATAAAATCCTCATTGCGAACCGTGGCGAGATTGCCCTTCGGGTCGTGCGCGCTTGCCGCGAGATGGGTATCAAATCGGTTGCGGTCCACTCGACCGCTGACGCTGATGCGATGCACGTCCGTATGGCAGACGAGGCGATCTGCATTGGACCGCCCTCTTCCACGGCATCCTACCTAAACTTCCCCGCGATCATTTCCGCTTGTGAAATCTCGGGCGCTCAGGCGATCCACCCGGGCTATGGCTTCTTGTCGGAAAACGCGGCCTTTGTTCAGATCGTCGAAGATCACGGCCTGACCTTTATCGGTCCATCGGCGGAACACATCCGCATGATGGGCGATAAGATCACTGCAAAGGAAACCGCCGAAAAGCTGGGCATCCCAGTTGTTCCGGGCTCTGCGGGTGGCGTGCCTGACATCGCTGCTGCGAAAAAAGCGGCGGCTGACATGGGCTACCCAGTCATCATCAAAGCGACCGCTGGTGGCGGTGGCCGCGGGATGAAAGTGGCAAAGGACGAGAAAGAGCTGGAAACCGCCTTCTCGACCGCACGGTCTGAAGCGAAAGCCGCATTTGGCAACGCCGAAGTCTACATGGAGAAATACCTCCAGAAGCCGCGCCACATTGAGGTGCAGGTCTTCGGCGACGGTATGGGCGGCGGCGTTCACCTTGGCGAGCGTGATTGTTCGCTCCAGCGTCGTCACCAGAAGGTCTTTGAAGAGGCCCCTGGCCCTTGCATCACCGCAGAAGAGCGCGCCCGTATCGGTGGCATCTGTGCTGAGGCAATCGGCAAGATGGGCTATTCGGGCGCTGGCACCATCGAGTTCCTTTATGAGGATGGAGAGTTCTATTTCATCGAAATGAACACCCGCCTTCAGGTGGAACACCCTGTGACCGAGGGCATCTTTGGCGTCGACCTCGTGCGTGAACAGATCCGCGTTGCTGCAAAGCAGGGCCTGTCGTTCACCCAAGACGACCTCAAGATCAACGGCCATGCGATTGAAGTTCGGATCAACGCTGAAAAGCTCCCGAACTTTAGCCCCTGCCCCGGCAAGATCACGCAGTATCACGCGCCGGGTGGTCTGGGCGTTCGGATGGATTCCGCGCTGTATGACGGCTATTCGATCCCGCCCTATTACGACAGCTTGATCGGGAAACTGATCGTGCATGGTCGCGACCGTCCCGAAGCCTTGGCCCGTTTGAATCGTGCCTTGGGCGAACTGATCGTCGATGGCGTCGATACCACGATCCCGCTGTTCCACGCGCTACTCGCGGAACCGGATGTGCAGTCAGGGAACTACAACATCCACTGGCTGGAAAAATGGCTCGAAGCCAACACCTGATTTAAAAGGGCGCGCTACCACAGCGCGCCCTTTTTCTATGCCGCAACTGTGCCTATGGTGCGGACCATGCGTGACGAAGCCCCTGCCCTGACACCTGAACTCCTGCTCAACGCCTATGCGTCGGGCGTGTTTCCCATGTCAGAGTCCCGCGATGATCCAGAGGTGTTCTGGGTCGACCCGCGTTTTCGCGGCATAATCCCTATCGACGGCTTCCACATCTCGCGCAGCCTTGCCAAACGAATGCAGAGGGGCGGGTTCAGGGTCAGCTTTGACACGGCTTTTGTGCAAGTCGTAGAGGGCTGCGCTGACCGTGATGAGACATGGATCAGCGACACCATCTTTGCGCTCTACACCGCGCTTTATGAGGCCGGTTTTGCTCATTCGGTCGAGGTCTGGGAGGGCGACTCCCTGATCGGTGGCAGCTACGGCGTGGCCTTGGGTGGGGCCTATTTCGGTGAGAGCATGTTTTCGCGCCGCACCGACGCCTCCAAGATCGCGCTGGCGTGGCTGATCGACCGTCTACGGCTCGACGGGTTCACCCTCTTCGACACCCAATTCCTGACGCCGCATTTGGCATCTCTGGGCGGGATCGAAATCCCACGCGGTGAATATCGAAAACGATTGAAAACGGCTCTGGCAGAGCCTGCACGGTTTAATGCAGAAGCCCCGATAGAGCCCGCTTATTCAGTGATACAGCGCAGCACCCAGACGTCGTAGCGCGGGTGGTCCATCGCGTTGAGCGCAGGGGCCGAGGCGATCATCCAGCCCGAAAACGCGGGCGTCGCGTTGTCGCGATACATCACGGTCACTTCGGCATAGGCATCGCCCGAGGGGTTGTCGGTGGGATAGCGACATTCGCCCAAAGTCACCGTGAGATGGCCCAAGGTTGTCGCCTCGCCAGAGGCTAAAACCAAATCGCTCACCACACCTGTGATTTTATCCAAGACGCGTAGTTCGCCTTTGGGCGCTACGCTGACTTCTTGGGCTGCAACGGGCGCAGCAAAGAGCGCAAGGGCAAAGGCCAGCGCGCGCATCAGTTCGAGCTTCCGCTGTCGCCAGAACCAGAGACGAACTTCAACAAAAGGTTCATCAGGCTAACCGAGCCTTGAGTATCAAGGATCTCTTCGCCCGGCTGATAGTTGTCAAACGATGCACCCGGCAGAATTTCAACAAAGTTACCGCCCAACAGACCCTCGGACGCGATCACAGCAGTGCTGTCGTTCGGTACAGGCACGCCATCGCGCATCGACAAAACAGTCGTGGCGCGGAACAATTCGGTATCGAGTTTGATGTCGCTTACCGTGCCGACCTTCACGCCGACCATGCGCACGTCGGTGCCAACGCTCACGCCCTCAATCGAGCGGAAGCTGGCGTTCAAAGCATAATCCGATCCACCCGACGCGAAATCGGTGAATTTGGACGCATAGCCCAAAAAGCCGACAGCCACGGCAAGAACCGCGGCGCCGACGAGTGTCTCTGTGGTGTGATTAGCCATGAGGCGAGCTCCTTATTCGGGCTGCCATGCCTCGTAATCGGCACGCTCTGCAGGCTGTGCGCGGCGGATCGAACCGGCAGGAGCATAGGCCATCGCGGTGCCTGTCAGGTTTTCCTGATGCGGCTTTTCCCACGGCTTGTGGTTCAACGGAACCTCGCTCGGCGCGGTGTCGAATGTGCGGTGCAGCCAGCCATGCCAGTCAGGATCAATGCGCGAGGCTTCGATCTCTCCATTGAAGATCACCCAACGGCGGGAATCATCACGGGTCTTGTAGAAAATGTTGCCCTGCGAATCTTCACCAACTTTGACGCCTTTGCGCCAAGTAAACAGTTGGGTGCCAATGGTTTGTCCGTCCCACCAAGTCAGCAGGCGTTTGATGATGTTCAGAAGGCCCATGGACCGCTCCCTTAAATCGACACTTGGGTTATGTCGCAACGGGCACCAAAGGTCCAGTGCCCGCCGCGCCGCAAAGGGGATTTTAGCTTGCGAGTGCAGTCACTTCGATCTCGATCCGGTATTTCGGGTCGATCAGGTTGCATTCGACCATGGTCGCTGCGGGCGGGTTTGCGCCAAATACCTCGCGCAGGGTCGGCCAGCAGGGTTCAAACTCTGCCGCGTCGGGCAGGTAATAGGTGACACGAACGGTCTTGCTCAGGTCGCTACCCGCTTCTTTGAGAGCGTTCGAAATCGTTGTCAGCGCAGCCTTGCACTGTTCGACGACATCATCGCCCTGCCCTACGGTGCCCGCAACGTGGACAAAACCACCAGCTACAACGGCACGGCAATAACCGATTTTTTCTTCGAATGGGCTACCCGTGAAAATGCGCTTCATCGTCATTTGGATGATCCTTTATTGGCGTTGCCGTTGCGTTAGAACCAAACGCAGGGTGTTTCAATATGGATTGTGAGCAACGAAAAAGGCCGCCCAATTTGGACGGCCCTCTTTCAGGATAGCTTCGCCTTAGCTTGCGCTGGCTTTTTCGCCCTTAGCGTCTTCTTCGAAGATCATCAGCGGTTTGGCATCAGGGCCAACGGCTTCTTCGTTGACGACGACTTCGGTGACGTTTTCCATACCTGGCAGGTCGAACATCGTGTCGAGCAGGATATCTTCCATGATCGAACGCAGACCACGCGCGCCTGTCTTACGGTCGATGGCCTTTTTCGCGATCGCACGCAGGGCGTCATCGGTAAAGGTCAGGTCAACGCCCTCAATCTCGAACAGTTTCTGGTATTGTTTGACCAGAGCGTTCTTTGGTTGGGTCAGGATGATGATCAGCGCGTCCTCGTCCAGATCGGTGAGGGTTGCGATCACAGGCAGACGGCCCACAAATTCAGGGATCAGGCCAAATTTCAGCAGATCTTCGGGCTCGAGTTCTTTAAAGATCTCGCCCACGCCACGGTCGTCGTTCTCTTTGACAGCGGCGCCAAAGCCAATGCCAGAGCCCTTGCCGCGCTGCGCGATGATTTTATCCAGCCCCGCGAATGCACCACCACAGATGAACAGGATGTTCGTGGTGTCGACCTGCAGGAATTCCTGCTGCGGATGTTTACGACCACCCTGCGGCGGAACCGATGCAACAGTGCCCTCCATGATCTTCAGCAGAGCCTGCTGAACGCCCTCGCCCGACACGTCACGGGTGATCGACGGGTTGTCAGACTTGCGGGTAATCTTATCGACCTCGTCGATATAGACGATGCCACGCTGTGCCCGCTCTACGTTGTATTCCGACGCCTGAAGCAGTTTCAGGATGATGTTTTCAACGTCCTCGCCCACATAACCAGCCTCGGTCAATGTGGTTGCATCCGCCATGGTGAACGGCACATCGAGGATTCGGGCCAAGGTCTGGGCAAGCAGCGTTTTACCGCAGCCTGTCGGGCCAATCAGCATGATGTTCGATTTCGCCAGTTCGATCTCTCCGGATTTACCAGAGTGATGCAGACGTTTGTAGTGGTTATGCACCGCAACAGAGAGCACGCGCTTTGCGTGTTCCTGACCGATCACATAGTCATCCAGAACCTTGCAGATGTCGCGCGGTGTCGGGACGCCCTCAGTCGTTTTTAGGCCCGACGACTTTGTCTCTTCGCGAATGATATCCATGCAAAGTTCGACACATTCGTCACAAATGAACACAGTGGGGCCTGCGATCAGCTTGCGCACCTCATGCTGACTCTTACCGCAGAAGCTGCAGTAGAGGGTGTTTTTGCTGTCGCTGCCTGTCGTATTCGCCATACTGGTTCCCCTGGGCGTCTGTCGTCGTTGTAAACGGTCCGGTGCCTTTGAAGTCCGAGACTATGGCAGGCCGGACCGGTCCACAACGCCAAAAAGTAATAACAAAGGGCGGATTATTCCGCCGCTTCGCCACGGTTCTGCAGGATCTCGTCGATGTGACCCCAGTCTTTTGCTTCTTGCGGCGACATAAAGTTGTCGCGCTCCAGCGCCTTCTCAACGACCTCAAGCGGCTGTCCAGTGTGGTGGACGTAGAGTTGATACAACTGGTTGCGGATTTTCTGGGTTTCTTGGGCATGGATCATGATGTCCGTTGCCTGACCCTGATAACCGCCAGAGGGCTGGTGCACCATGATACGTGCGTTCGGCAGCGCAAAGCGCATCCCTTTTTCGCCCGCCATCGACAGGACCGACCCCATCGACGCAGCCTGACCAACAACAAGGGTCGAAACCTTCGGACGGATGTACTGCATGGTGTCGTAGATCGACAGACCAGCGGTCACAACACCACCCGGGCTGTTGATATACATGCTGATTTCTTTTTTCGGGTTTTCCGATTCAAGGAACAGAAGCTGCGCAACGATGAGCTGCGCCATGCCGTCATGCACCGGACCGTTTACGAAAATGATGCGTTCCTTCAGCAGGCGCGAGAAAATATCGTAAGCACGTTCGCCACGCGCGGTTTGTTCGACAACCATGGGCACAAGGTTGGCATAGGTCTCGATCGGGTCTCTCATCATCACTGCCTCGAATTGGGGACGCGCACGTCGATAACACGGGTTTTCCAAACAGAGTCTTAGTGGTCAGTTAGGGGGGCTTCAAGCCCAGCTGCCCGCTTTGCTCACTTTGGTCCCGCTTCCTATGGTGGGAAAAGGTCAATGAAACACAAATACAGGGGCCAAATGGCCCCTGCTGTTGTCAAAAAATGTCGTGATGGGTTTGCGGACTTAGCGTTCGCGCAATGCCTCCGACCCGCGATAGAGCGGTTTCGTGAGATATTGCAGCACGGTTTTCCCACCAGTGTGCAATTCGACCGTCGCTTGCATCCCCGGACGAATCTCAATCTCGCGTTGGCGATCGGTCAGATCAGAGAGATCGACACGCAACGTCACCTTGTAGTGCGGCGGAATATCGGGGCGACGGTCGTCCTTGAACGTGTCGGCGGAAATGAAATCGACCGTCGCGTTCAAGGTGCCGTAGATCGTGTAATCATAGGCCGAGAGTTTGATATTTGCGTCTTGCCCTGTGCGGACGTTGGCGATGTCCTCGGGTTTGACATGAGCCTCAACGAACAACTCGTCGTCCAATGGAATGATCTGGAAAATCTCTTCCCCTGGGCGGACAACGCCTCCAATTGTCGTGACGGCAAGGTTATTCACCACACCCCTCATCGGCGCAACGATAACCGTGCGGTTCAGTTGGTCCTGAGCCATGCGCAGTTCTTGGGTCAGGGTGCCGATGATTTGTAGCACCTCTGAGTATTCATTCGCCCGTTCCAGCTCTGCACCCGTCACAATGTCATTGTAGCGGTTCTGAGCATCCGAGTGGGCCTTGCGAGCGTTCGTCACCTCGAACAGCGCGACGATCTCGCGGCGGTACATATCCTCCATCGAGGCCAATTCGCGCTCTGTCTCGCGCAAGACGGCCTGCGCCCCGCTGATACGGCTCTGATAGTCCGCCTGACGCGCCTGCAGAAGCGCACGTTCAGACGCAACTGTCGTCGGGCTGTGCTGTGCGAAAATCGCGGCAACCTCGAAATCGGTCTGCCCCGCCATCTCTGCCTCGAGACGGACACGGCGAATACTTGCGGCCACGAGTTGATCGGCGAGGTCATCCACCGCTGCCTGAAACTGCGTTCCGCGCAGCCGCGCGAGGACCTGACCCGGCTCAACAACGGACCCTTCGCTGACCAAAAGTTCCGCGAGGATACCGCCTTCGAGGTTCTGAACGATCTGCGGGCGGGCGGCGGAAATGATCTGACCATCGGCACGAACAATTTCATCAACCCACGCAAACTTCGCCCAGATCAGGAAGACTATGACGGTCGCCACAACAAGCCAGATGATACGGCTAGAGGAACCGAGACCTTTTTCGAATTCTGCGTCTACCGTTGCCATTAGCCTGCTACCTTTTTGTTGCGCAGATGGGCCATGACCTCGTCACGGGGACCATCGACGGCCAAACGGCCATTTTGCAGAATAACGGTGCGCCCCGTCAGTTGCAGGATCGGCACACGGTGCGTCGCGATGATCGCGGTGCGCTGACCCAGCCAGTGATCGAGACGAGACACCAGTGTCGCCTCAAGCGTTTGATCGAGCGCTGCGGTCGGCTCATCCAGCAAGCAGACCTTCGGGTCTTGGAGCCACAAACGCGCCCAGCCAATCGACTGACGCTGACCGACGGACAAGCCCTGCCCCGCGTCCGAAATCGGCATATCGAGGCCTTTGGGATGCGACCGCACGTACGGACCAAGCCCCGCAAAATCGAGCGATTTCAACAGACGTTCGTCATCGCGTTCGAGCATCGTCATATTGAGGTTGTCGCGCAGGGTGCCTGCGAACAGACGCACCTCTTGGCCGAGGTAGCCAACATTCCGACGCAGGTCGCGCGGCATGATCTGCCCCATATCAACGCCGTCGAGCATCACGCGGCCACCTGTCGGCGGATAGAGACCCGACAGGATCTTGAGTAGCGTTGATTTCCCCGACCCGTTCGCGCCGAGGATCGCAACCCTTTGGCCTGCTTCGATTTTGAGCGACGAGATATCAACCACGCGGTCGCTGTCTTCGTCGTATTTGAACATCAGATCGCACAGTTCGAACGCGCCATCGACGGTATCGCGGCGCAGGTAGCTGCGGGTCTCATCCATGTCTTGCGGCGCATCTGCAACCTTGTCCAAGGCATCCAATGCGGCCTTCACATTCGACCAGCGCGCCATCGTCGCCGCCAATTGCGTCAATGGGCCAAGCGTGCGGGAGGTCAGAATACCCACAGCGATGATCGTGCCGACGGTATATTCGCCAGAGAACACCATGAAGGTGCCCGTCACAACCGCCGCAACATAGGTCGCCTGCTGGACGCCTTGGCTCCAGAACGTCAGGGTCGACGCCAGTTTGCGCTGCTCTGACGTGGCCAGAGAGTTCAGCGCAGACAGTTCCGTCCACTGACGGCGGAACCGATCCTCGCCACGGGTGGCTTTGATCGTGTCTGATTCATAGACGATTTCATGCAATAGGCGGTTCGCTTTGGTGCTCGCCCCTTGGGTCTGACGGGTCAGCGCAATCATCTTGCGCTGCAAGACAAAGCTCGGCGCGACCATGAGAACACCACCCGCGAAGAGCACCCAAACCACGTTACCGCCAATTGACGCCACAAGCGCGAGGAAGAGCACGATAAACGGCAAATCGGTCAGCGTGCCGATGGTAGAGGCGGTAAAGAATTCGCGGATCGACCCAAACTCACGCACCGCAGAAAAGGTTTGCGATGGGGAATTCGCTGCACCAGCCTTCATGCCCAGCACCTTATCAACAAGGAGCTGTTGCACTTTCATTTCGATCTGACGCCCTGCCCCGTCCATCAGACGGGCACGCGCGATGCGCAAGAAGGCTTCCAAGATCATCGCAAGGCCAGCACCAATCGCCAGCACCCAAAGGGTGGCGGTGGATTGGTGCGGGATCACGCGGTCATAGACCTGCAAGGAAAACAGCGCGATCGCCACGGCCAAGAGGTTTGCGACAAACGACCCCACAGCCACTTCGGCCACGTGACGGCGGAACCGTTTCAATTCGCCCCAGAACCAGTGGGCCTTTTTGTCTTTCTCCGCATGGCGACGGGTCAGTTCACTGACGGCAACATCAGCGCGAACAATCGTGCCTGTGAAAACGGGCATGAAATCTGACAGAGGCACCTCGGCACGGTTCCCGTCGCAGGTGGTGTCGTAGATAAAGAACGTATTGCCCTGCTGTTCGAGCACCAGAACCATCTGGCCCGAGGTCATCTCGGCCAGCGCGGGCCAGAGCGTGTTCACGGGCGTTGCGATCTTTTTGACCTTGGCCACCAGACCAGAGTCCGACAGCGCCCCCGCGATCCCAGCCGAAGTGATCGCATCGCCATCAGCGGACACGATTTTTTCCAGAAGGTCCGCACGGATCACATCGACGCCCAAAAGCCCCGCGTAGGTCGCGGCCAGATCGGCGCGAGCGCGGGCCTTGGGAGTAAAGCGGTCCTCGTAATGGGGGTCAGGCGCGGCAGCGGTTTGCTCTGCCTGCGTTTTGTCAGCCGTGGTCAGGCGGGTCACCTTACCGCCACGGGTGGCATTGATATCAAAGGCCAATACTGGGCCGGTCATATCCGTTCTCCGTCAACAAGAGTGCCGTGGATCGCTGCAATTCGAAGTTCCACTTTGGCAATGTCATATTGAATGACCACGGCGGCACGTTCTGTGCGCACCTTGGTCTCGAAGACGCCCACCACGTCATTCACGGTTCGCTGCCCTTCACGAAGTTGGGCGGCGAAAATGTCATAGTTCGCAGCCGCTTGGGCTGCGAGAGTTTGCGCCTGCGCCATTTGACGTTGCAGGCTGCCCAGCTCGGCTTCCAATGCGCGCAAGTCGCGGTTGGTATCCTCGCGGGTTTGACCGACACGCGCACGCGCGGCGGCTTCTTGGGCTTCGACGGCACGCATTGCTGCGCCATTGCCGAAACCTAGGCCATTGGGAATGCCCATCCCAATGCCGAAATCTGATCCGTTGTTATTCACGGTGCCCGTTGCCGTCACACCCGGCAGGAACCCTGCGCGTTCGGCGCGGGCTGCCGCGATGCCGCGCTGCGCCTCTGCCTCTGCCTTGAGCACACTCAAGGGCAGCGCATTCGCCGCCGACGATTGGAACGCGGTCAAGCCGTGCACGGTGTCTAGCGGACGGGCCGCCATCGCGTTCAACTCTGCCATCGCGGCCAAGGACGCCTCTTGGTCAGACAAGAGGTCCGACCGCATCTGCGCGAGCTTTTGTTCAACGATCTGCAAGTCCGCGCGGTTCGACACGCCACCCCGCACACGTTCGCTCATCACGTAGGCGAAGTGGTTCATGCGTTCGAGAGCGGCTGCGTTCACGCCAGCACGAGCCTGCATCGCCTCTGCGGTGATGTAGAGTTCGAGTGCATCCAAAACGCGACGGTTGGTATCTTGTGCCAAGGCAACGGCAGCCACTTCGACATCGGCGGCAGCATAATCGCGCTCCGCTTTGCGGCGACCGTTGTCAAACAGGGTCTGTTCCACGACGAGGCTCGCCACCACAGACCCCAGAGATGTCAGGCTCACATTCGGGCCAAGCGATGGAAGCCAGTTTGACGATGCCGCCTCTGCCCGCAAACGCGCGGCCCGCAAATCGGCCTCAGCCGCGCGGGCGTTCGCGTCGAGGACAGCACTTGCCACTTCGGCGTAAGGGCCATCTGGCAAAATGGAACGACGGTTGAGGAGGCCCGCGATAATTTCGGACTCGGTCCCGTTTTCCATTTGTGGGCTCAGGACTGATTGCGGTTGGGTGTCCTCGGCTGGCGACAGGAAATTAAACGCATTGCGTGTAACGCCAATACCACCCTCACCCGACCCCATGCATCCCGACAGGGCAGAGCCGAGCGCGAGCGCACCCAAAGCTTTGCCTATCGACCGCATGTTGCCCACAACTACCTCAATTCTTCTGTCTTAACCTCATGGATCGGGCCACCCGTGGGGCAGCCCGTATCGGGATTAGATGATGACGTTGACGCCATCCTCGATGTAGAGCGTGTGGTTGCCGCCCAGCGTATAGACGTGGAAGTCCGTGCCTTCGACCGTCTCAACACCGCCTGCAACTGCGCCATTGATTGTGACCGTGTCATCGGAACCGCCATGAATGGTCAGTTCGTTCGAGCCTTTGGTCAGGTCTTCAATGTCGGATGCGGTCAGGGTCAGATCGCCATCCTCTGCAAAGCTGAGGTCAATCGCGCCAAAGTCGAAGTTATCGAGCAGCGGGTTCGCAATATCGATCACACCGCTGGATGCCTCATCGAGAACAACCAAGGTCGATGTTTCGTTGCCCGCATCGTCCGTTGCAGACACAACGAGGTTCGTTTCATCTGCAATCGGCGTATCAAAATCGAGCCAACCCGACATCGTTTGCGACGGCGTGAAGGTCAGCGGAGCCGCGTGTTGACCGTCAGTCACATCGTAGAGTTCGATGTTGGCCGCATCATCCGACACGATGATTGCCTCGATGCCTTGGCCACTGACGATCTTATGGTCGACAGTCGCGGCATCTGGGCCGATGGTGTCGATCTCAACGGTTTGCGTTGTTTCGCGGACGTTACCAACAGCGTCGGTCGCTTTGATCGTGACATCCGCCGCATAGTCGCCTGCGCGAATTTCGTCTGCGTCAAAGGTCACTTCCCACGATCCGTCACGGCCTACGGTCGCCACACGGGTCATACCGTCAAAGGTGACAAGGACCGTCGAACCCACCTCAACCGTGCCAGTCAGGGTGATCCCATCCTGAAGCTCGTAAGCGTTAGCAACGTTATCCGTTTCAGTCGCATCGGCGGTCAGCGTGTTCACGATGGTATCGACGCGCACGGTATCCGAGATGGTGCTGACATTGCCCGCAGGGTCGGTCGCACGCGCAACGATCGGCGCGGTGTATTCGCCGCTCGGAATTTCGCCAGCGGTGAACTCTACGTTCCACTGACCGTCAGACCCTGCGTATACGGTTTTCGTCACAGCGCTGCTGCCCGATCCAAAGGTCACGACGACCTTGGACAGAGGCTCGACCGTGCCGTTGACGTTGAACCCGTCAGAGGCTTCGTCGCCACTGATCATGTCGTCGCCTTCGAACTGGATCGCAGCAAACGCGTGGTTCACGACCTGAGTGTCGATATGGACAGAGTCCGATACGGTTTTGGAGTTACCCGCCGCATCGGTGATCGACGCCGTGATATCGGCGTCATAGGTGCCTGTCGGGATTTCCGATGCGAGGAACTTGGACGACCAAGTGCCTGCCGAATTGGCAACAACAGTGTGTGTGGCGCTGCCAAAGGTCACGGTGACCGGCAGACCAGGTGTCGCGGTGCCTGTGATGACAACGCCGTCTGCCACTTCGACCGCATTCACAACGTCGTCGATTTCAATCGGTGCCGAGGACAGCGTCAGATCACCTGCCACGGTATCAACGCGAACGCTTTCAGAAATTTGGCTCGTGTTGCCTGCGGCATCCGTCGCGGTGATCACCAGCGCGGTGTTGTATTCACCTACAGCCAAGGTGCCCGCAGGATAGGTCACAGTCCAGCTGCCGTCTGCCGAAACGGTCGCAGGCAGTGTCACACCGCCAAGGCTGACCAAAACGGTAGAGCCAGCTTCGACCATACCGCTCGCGGTGATCGCTTGGCCTTGTTCAGAGAGGTTGACCACACCGTCACCGCCCACTTGACCGTTGGTATGGGTCAATGTGTTGACGAAGGGGTCGAACGTCACGGACCCCGTGGTGGTTTCCACGTTGCCCGACCCATCCGTTGCAACGGCTTTCACCGTGAGGGTCGTCTCGATCGTTGGAAGCTCGCTGGCGATCCACGATGCGGACCATGATCCGTCGTTGCCCGCCGTTACAGTACGGGTAAAGCCATTGAGCGTTACGGCGACAGAGGAACCAGCCTCTGCCGTGCCAGTGAGCGTGATGCCATCAGAGGCTTCTGCTCCGTTTACAATCCCGTCGCCCTCAACTGCGCCAGAATTGATCGCGAGTCCCATTTCTGTGTCGACATGGAACGAACCTGTGGTGGTTGCGGTATTGCCCGCAAGATCAGTCGCAACTGCAGTAACTGTTGCGTCATAGGTGCCCTCGGGCAGATCGGTCGAGGTGAAGGTCGCAGACCACGAGCCGTCTGCCCCTGCCACCACCGTGTGCGTGACCGTGCCGATGGTTACGGCAACGCTCGCGTTCGGCTGCGCCATGCCTGAAATATTCACGCCTGCTGCGTGTTCGGACGCGTTTACCGTGCCATCGCCACCGATAGCCGAGGTCGACATAGAGACAGACGTCTCTGTGTCGATCGCGACAGAGCCGCTGATGTCAGAGGTGTTGCCATAAGCGTCCGTGACCGAAACGGTCACGTCGAGGTTATATTCGCCCGTCTCAACTGCACCATCAGGCAAGGTCAGGGACCATGTGCCGCCCGTGACAGTCGACTCGTAGGCCATGCCGCCCACGGTCACCATTACAGTCGAACCCGTTTCAACAGTGCCCGAAAGCGTTACGCCGCCAGCGAGTTCTTGTGCGTTGATCAACAGATCGCCGCCGTTGGCACCTTCGTTCAGGGTCACAGTCGCGACGGTATCGACGACGATCTCAGCTGTCGTGGTCGATGTTTCGCCGCCGCTGGTGATCGTGACGATCGCAGTCTCGGTGTATTCGCCGCCCGGCAGATCGCCAGGTTGGAACACAACTTCCCAAGTGCCGTCTTCGCCAACGGTGGTGGTTTCGGTCACGCCGCCAACGGTGACGGTCACTTCGCCACCCGGGGTGCCTGTGCCGCCCAGTTCGATGCCGTTGTCATAATCGTTGCTGTTCACAACGGTGTCTTCGGCTGCAGCACCCGTTTGCGCAGTCACATAAACACCCGAGCCACCGCCCGAACCGCCGCCTGTCAGACCAGAAACAATCGCCGCGCCACCAATAGCTGCAGCGCCCGCGCCAACGCCCGCACCAACGCCGCCGATCCCAGCCAATAGCGGGGCAGCGAGCATGCCGACCTGATCATCCTCAACTGGATAGACTTCGTTATATCCAGCGAGCTGAACCTCAGACCCACGAAGGAAATAAAGATCGTCGTCAGGGCTCCACTTTCCAAAGGCTTCCGCTTCGGAGTAGTTCGCGTAGTAGAAACCATCGCTCACTTCGGCCAGTTCGACCTGTGCCAGAACCCCGCCAGATGACAGGTAGAGGTCGTTTTCGGGGATACCTTCTGGGGTAAAGAACCCTTCGATCATGATCACGCGACCATCGATCAAAACAACCTGAAGCGCCTGCCCCTGTCGAGAATACGACTGAACCTGCGCCCTCGAAAGATTAAGGGAAATATCTTCATCTACGGAAACGATGATCGAAGCGGCTGCGCCATCACCTGCAACATTTCCGTGCTCAATTTGGCCCGCGGAATCGCGGACTACGAACTCAATCGCCGACATAAAATACTACTCCGCCTCGGATTTCCGGCTCGCGTTAGATGGAGTCCGGTTATTCTTTTGATATGAAACTATCCGAATGGATCATCAATTACTAGTGAAAAAATTTCACTATTCCCCAACTTCTACCATACCCCCCTAGTCTTAGGGGTAGGTTCGGGCGATGGCGACGTTCAAGGCGCCACCCAACAAGACCAAATAAGCCGATAAATAAAACCACATCAGCAGCGCTACGACCGCACCGAGCGATCCATAGACCTGATTATAATTGCCGAAATTTGCGATATAGGCCGAAAAGGCGATCGATACGATGTACCACAGGCAAACCGCGACAAAGGCCCCAACGGTCACCCAGTGAGATCGCGGAGAGGTGTTGGGGGCATAGCGATACAAAATCCCCAAGGCGGCTAAGAGGACAAAGAGAGCGACGGCCCAGCGGATCAGTTCGATCAGGCCGCTCCATTCACTGGCGAGCGGGACAAAGGCAATCGCGATGGGGGCCGCGACCACGACGACCAGCGCGATCAGCGCTACGCCGATCATCGCGACCGTCATCACAAAGGCGGTCACAGCGTGCCGAACCCCTGACCGCGTTTGCCCTGCATAAATCGCGTTCAGCCCGCGCAGCATTGCGCCCACACCCGCCCGCGCGGACCAGAGTGCGATGGCCAAAGACACAAACGACGCCCACCCCAATGTCGTAGCCCCTGCCCCAAGCAACCGATCAATCTGTGCTTCAAACAAGGTGAACACGTCCGCAGGGATCACGTCCCGCAACAGGTCGAGCTGTTCGGCAATCACCACAGGGTCCGCCACGATGCCAAACATCGCAATCGACGCCGCAAAGGCTGGAAAAATCGAAAACATCCCATAAAACGCCACGCCTGCAGAAATAAGGTCGAGGTCGTTTTTCCCCAAAACATCGCGAAAGGATCGCCAGATCAGAACAATGCGCATAAAGGAGAAGTCAGCCATAGGGCTAAAATGGGCCGCAGGCTGGGGCTTTGCAACCGATTAGCTGCTCTGCGACAACCCGCCCAGGGTGTTCAGCAGAAACTGGTTGAACACAGGCGAACAGGCCGCCCCCATTACGCGGGCGTTGCGACCCACGGTGCCTTCGGCAATCACAGGTGGGAACAGGCCACGCTGGTCGAGGTCGACGATATTTTCGCGCACGCGGTTGATCAGTCGAGTCCGCACTTCGGCTGGGAATGCCCCGTCGATCACTACCGCCTCAAAGTCGATCACCGCGCAAACGGTCAGTGCCGCCCGCGCAAGGTGCCGCGCCGTATAGTCGATCCAGTTCTCGAGAACTTCGGGGAAGTCGTGCCAGTCCTGAGGCGATGCCCATATCCGTGCGGGCTCAATCCCCTTGCGGGCCAAATCAGCCTCAAGACGGTAGAGCGACGCCACATCGATCAACTGCTTATCTTCGCCCGTGGAGAGCCGGATCGGCAACGACCCGAACGCACCCGCATTGCCGCGAGCCCCTTCGAACACCGCATGGTTCAGAACCACACCGCCGCCGATGAACGACCCGACAAAGAAGTAAGCAAAGTCACGATAGGTCCGACCAAGGCCGTAGACATGCTCTGCCCGACAAGCCGCTGTCGCATCGTTTTCTATGAACACAGGCAGGTTGGTGAACTGAGCAATCTCAGCCGCGAAATCCAGATCACGCCACGCGGCGATATCGTTTGGCGGCGCACCGATGGTTTCAGACCAATTCCAAATTTCGAACGGCATCGCGATGCCGATACCCGAAATGCGATCAGCCGCTTTTTCGCCCAGCGCCTCGCGGAACGAGGCCAGACCTGACTTCAGGAAACCAACGATCGCATCGGGCATGGGATAACGATAGGTCGTCTGAAGCAACTGCCGCGTATTGCCAAGGAAGTCGGTCAAAACGAGGTCAGCACTACGGCGACCGATCTTCATACCGACCGAATACAAGCCTTCAGGGTTCAGACCCATCGGAATAGACGGCTTACCCACGCGGCCACGCTGCGGCGCCCCCCGTTCGAGGAGGCCGTCAGATTCGAGGCTGCGCAGGATCACCGAAACCGTTTGCGGCGACAGCCCTGCACGGCGGGCAATCTCTACCCCCGGCATGGCGCCGCTGCGCTGGATCATTGAAAGAACGAGACGCTCGTTGTAGTCGCGCAACCCAGACTGGTTTGACCCGCGGAACACCTGCGGATCACCAGTGGATTGGTCCTGACTTTCGTCTTGGCTACGGTCGTCGAGTTTCATGTGCTCTTTCAAAGTGAATTAGGGTTCGATGACCCCTTTTCGTAGGATCACGTTCGCATAAAGCGCAGGCTCGCTCGTGGCAACAATTGTATGTGCCTGACGGATGCGCGGATACAGATCGTCTCCGGATATCGCACGCACGGCAACATCGGGAACCATCGAGGCAACCACGGCGTCAATCTCATGATGGATCGGCGCGAATTGGGCGGGATCATTGAACTGAGCCGAACGGAAAATCGCGTCGGGAACAAAGCGGTCAATCGGCATCACAGCCAGAATCGCCTTGAGAACAGGGACCAATTCCAGCCCGTCCGCGCGCACAACCCGACGGCCATGTTCCAGCGCAGGATAATTCCCATCCACAATCGCGATTTCGTCGCCATGCCCCATGGAGCGCAACGTATAAAGCAAGTCCGGCCCTAAAAGCGCAGGGATACCGATAAGCATTTTAATGTCCTCTTAGACCTCTTCCCGACTTCAGAAAGTGCCGATCACATTTGGAACTGTCAATAAGTAAATAAGATTGATTTATTTATTGACGAACGCCGACGAATCGAGTTGTCTATGGGCAATCCCAGAGCGGAGGTGCGATGGGATAGAGCGGATCAAACACGGTCCGTATCTGGAATTCTTGGGAGGAAACCATGAAAAAACTTCTCGCCGGTTCGGCACTTGCTCTTGTTGCTATGTCTGGTGCAGCTATGGCTGAAAGCCATTCTGCAGGCACCCTGTGCCTCATCACCAAAAACAACACCAACCCGTTCTTCGTGAAAATGCGCGAAGGCGCCGAAGCACGCGCTAACGAGCTGGGCATGAACCTGATGGCGTTCGCTGGTGTAACCGATGGCGACGCTGCTCCGCAGATCTCCGCGATCGAAAACTGCGTTGCTGCTGGCGCAAAAGGCATCCTGATCACTGCATCGAACGACTCGGTTACTCCTGCTCTGATCGACGCACGCGCTGCTGGCGTTCTGGTTATCGCACTCGACACCCCGCTCGCTGATCCGGAAGCACAGGACATGACCTTTGCAACCGACAACTTCGAAGCTGGCCTTCTGATCGGTAAATGGGCTGCTGCGACCCTCGGTGACGACGCTGCGAACGCAAAAATCGCAATGCTCGACATCAACAAAGACAACATCTCTGTTGACGTTGCACGTGACACCGGCTTCCTCGTTGGTTTCGGCATCGAAGTTCCTGATCTGACCGTCATGGGTTCGGAAACCGACCCGCGCGTTATCGGTCACGAGACCTCGAACGCTTCGGTTGAAGGCGGCGTAACCGCGATGGAAAACCTCCTCGCTCGTGACCCAGAAATCAACGTTGTTTACACCATCAACGAACCTGCTGCTGAAGGCGCATACCAGGCACTGGTTAACGCTGGCAAAGAAGAAGGCGTTCTGGTCGTTTCCGTTGACGGCGGCTGCCCGGGCGTTGAAAGCGTGAAATCTGGCGTTATCGGCGCAACCTCGCAGCAGTACCCGCTGCTGATGGCATCCAAAGGCGTTGAAGCTGTTGCAGCATTCATCGCTGACGGTTCGAAGCCGTCCGCGTCCGAAGGTCTGACCTTCTTCAACACAGGCGTAAACCTGATCACCGACAAGCCGGCAGAGGGCGTTCCGTCACTGACCAGCGCTGAAGGCCTTGAAATCTGCTGGGGCTAAGTTCCACAGTATGATTAGACTGGTAAAGGGCGGCAGCGCGCCGCCCTTTATCTATCCACCGTCACGCGTTTCGTACGCAAGGGAGGGCACCGGACGAGATGAGCACCCAAACAGAACCCAAAAAACCACTTAACGAATTCGAAGCAGGTCTAGACAAAGCCGATAAGGCCGTCGCCTCCTTCGCGCAGGACGATAAGACGCTTACGCACGTCCTCCGCAAATTCCTGCGGGATTACCCCACCACTATTCCGGCACTTGTCCTCATTATGAGCGTTTTGTTCTTTGGCGCATTCGCCAATAACTTCATGACGCCGGGCACGCTGTCGTTGGTTCTCAAGCAGGTGACTGTGACGGGTATCGTTGCCGTTGCTCAAACGCTGATCATTCTGACCGCAGGTATCGACCTGTCGGTTGGTGCGATCCTCGTGCTCTCGTCTATCATTATGGGCAAACTGTCCGTTGACCTCGGCCTACCGCCGTTCCTCGCCATTTCGATCGGCCTGTTCTTTGGCGGTCTGATGGGTTGGTTCAACGGTATCCTCGTGACCGTGATCAAACTGCCTCCGTTCATTGTGACACTCGGCACGCTGTCGATCTTTACCGCGCTCAAGCTCTGGTATTCGGCATCGCAATCGATCCGTGGCTCTGACATCCGCGAAACCGCCCCATCGCTACTGTTCTTTGGTGAACGAATATCGTTTGGCGGGTTCCAGATCACCTACGGCGTTGTCGCGCTCTTGGTTCTGGCTGGCCTCGTTTACTACATGCTCAACCATACCGCTTGGGGCCGTCACGTGATGGCAATCGGCGATGACCCAGACGCAGCCATGCTCTCGGGTATCCGCATCAACCGCACCTTGGTTTCGGTCTACGCCTTTGCTGGCCTGATCTGCGCCTTTGGTGGCTGGGCTGCTGCGGGCCGCGTTGGGTCGATCTCTCCCATCGGCTTTGACGACGTTAACTTGCAATCCATCACCGCAGTTGTGATCGGCGGTACCTCCCTGTTCGGTGGTCGCGGCTCGGTTATCGGCTCGGTTCTGGGTGCGATCATCGTGGGCGTCTTTACCACTGGCCTCTCGCTGGGTGGCGTGGACGACTACTGGCAACAATTTGCAGCGGGCTGCCTTGTTCTTGTGGCGGTCGCTCTTGACCAATGGCTGCGGAGGGCCACGAAATGACGAACGTGCAACCTATCCTATCCGCACGCGGGCTGATGAAACGCTATGGTCAAGTTGTGGCCATGAACGGCGCAGACTTCGACCTGTATCCTGGCGAAATCACCGCTGTGATCGGCGACAACGGCGCGGGCAAATCCACCTTGATCAAAGCATTGTCGGGGGCAGTTGTTCCCGACCACGGCCAAATCTTCTTGGAAGGCAAAGAGGTCCACTTCAAACGGCCAGACGATGCGCGCAACGCGGGGATCGAAACCGTTTACCAAAACCTCGCGCTGTCCCCTGCTCTGTCGATCGCCGACAACATGTTCTTGGGTCGTGAGTGGCGCAAACCCGGCCTGTTGGGCAAAGTGTTCCGCAAAATGGACCATGCTCGCATGCAGGACTTCGCTCGCGATAAACTGAACGATCTGGGTCTGATGACAATCCAGAACATCAACCAAGCGGTCGAGACCCTCTCGGGTGGTCAGCGTCAGGGTGTTGCTGTGGCGCGCGCTGCGGCATTCGGTTCCAAAGTGATCATCCTCGACGAACCGACAGCGGCCCTCGGCGTGAAAGAGAGCCGTCGTGTTCTCGAACTGATCCAAGACGTGCGGTCGCGTGGTATTCCGATCATCCTGATCAGCCACAACATGCCTCACGTGTTCGAGCTTGCTGATCGCATCCACGTTCACCGCCTTGGTCAACGTTTGTGTGTGATCGACCCGAAGAAACACACCATGTCGGACGCCGTTGCCTATATGACTGGCGCCAAAGAACCGGATACGGAATTGGAACTGGCGTAAATGGCCGACTTCACCGACCTGACGAACAAAGTAAATGTGGTCCTCGATGCTATCGAGGGCCATATTGCCTCAAAGCCCCGCCTGATCGTCGCCATCACAGGCGCACCTGCCAGCGGGAAATCCACCCTCTCCGAAGAACTCCTGCGTCGTCTCAAGATCAAAAAGATCGATGCGCAGATCGTTCCGATGGACGGCTTTCACCTCGACAACCGCATCTTGGACGAGATGAACATGCGGCCCCGCAAGGGCGCGCCAGAGACCTTTGACGTTCATGGGTTCCTGCACCTCATCCGCACCATCCGCGAAGGTCGCCCCGCCTATTACCCTGTGTTCGACCGCCCCCGTGACATCGCCATCGCTGGCGCTGGTCTGGTCAGCCCAGAGTGCCAAGTCATCATCGTCGAAGGCAATTACCTGATGTTCGACGAAGACCCGTGGCGCGAGCTTGCCCCGATGTGGGATCTCACCATCCGTTGGGATGTGCCACTGCCTGAATTGCGGGCGCGTTTGATCCAGCGCTGGCTGTCGCTCAACCATTCGCGCACCAACGCCGTGCGCCGCGCCGAAGGGAACGACATCCCGAACGCCGAACGCGTGCTCGCCCATGCGTTACCCTGCGACATCACCCTGCCTGCAATAGGTGCGCTGTAGCGTTTCGGGTTGCTCCTGCCTACCAGCAGAATATTCTGTGTCCCATAGTCGCTCCCCCTCGCGGGGAGCTACATTTGTTTCCAAAGGACACTGTTATAATGACCAAGATCACCGTCCCGACCCAGCCAATTGAGGGCCAAAAACCGGGGACGAGCGGGCTTCGCAAGAAAACGCGCACCTTTATGGAGCCGCATTTTCTGGAAAACTACGTGCAGGCGATTTTTGACGGGATCGGCGGCGTTGCGGGGAAAACCCTGCTCGCTGGTGGCGATGGTCGCTACTTCAATGACCGCGCGATCCAAGTCATCCTACGCATGGCCGCTGCCAATGGCGCAGCGAAATGCGTCGTTGGGCAGAACGGCATCTGTTCGACCCCTGCCGCGTCCAACCTGATCCGCAAATATCAAATGGACGGCGGGTTGATCCTCTCGGCCTCACACAACCCCGGTGGCGTCGACTATGACTTCGGGCTCAAGTTCAACGGTGCAAACGGCGGCCCAGCCTCTGAGGCCGTCACCGACCGCATCTATGCCATCACGAAATCCATCCACGAATACCACATCCTAGAGGCCCAAGACGTGGACCTCAGCCGCATCGGCACCTCAACGCTCGGCGATATGCAGGTCGAGGTGATCGACCCCGTGACTGATTATTCAGAATTGATGCAGAGCCTCTTTGACTTCGACGCGATCCGCGCGATGTTCCAGTCGGGCTTCACCATGCGGTTCGACGCGATGCACGCAGTCACCGGACCCTACGCCAAAGCCCTGATCGAAGGGCAGCTCGGTGCGGCCGCTGGAACGGTCGTGAATGGTACTCCCCTGCCCGACTTTGGCGGCGGACACCCTGACCCGAATCCGATCTGGGCGCACGAGCTGATGGCGCTGATGACTGGCCCCGATGCCCCCGATTTCGGCGCGGCCTCTGACGGCGATGGCGACCGTAATATGATCGTGGGTAAGGGGATGTTTGTGTCGCCCTCCGATAGCCTCGCTATTCTGGCGGCAAACGCGCACCTCGCCCCTGCCTACAAGAACGGGATCGCAGGGATCGCACGTTCGATGCCGACATCCGCCGCGGCTGATCGTGTGGCCGAACGGCTCGGGATTGAGAGTTTTGAAACGCCAACGGGGTGGAAATTCTTTGGCAACCTTCTCGACGCGGGCCGTGTCACAATCTGCGGAGAAGAAAGCGCGGGCACGGGGTCGGACCACGTCCGCGAAAAGGACGGCCTTTGGGCGGTGCTCTTGTGGCTCAACATCATGGCGGTCACTGGCAAGCCTGCGACGCAGATTCTGCACGATCACTGGGCCGAATATGGCCGCAATTACTACAGCCGTCATGATTACGAGGATGTCGATGCCGACCGTGCCAATGCGGTGATGGATGGCCTGAGGGCAAAGTTCGCCACCCTCGTCGGCCAGCAATTCGGCCCGTTGACCGTGAGCAGCGCAGATGAATTTGCCTATGACGATCCGGTGGATGGTAGCCGCAGCGAACAGCAGGGCATCCGCATCGGGTTCTCATCGGGTGGGCGCGTTGTGTTCCGTTTGTCTGGCACGGGAACTGTGGGGGCAACCCTGCGGGTCTACCTCGAAGAGCCAGAAACCGACCCGACAAAATTGGACCAAGACCCCCAAGAGGCATTGGCCCATATCATCGCAGCCGCAGAGGCGATGGCAGGGATCACCACCCATACGGGCCGTGATGCCCCAAATGTAATTACTTAACCAAACGAAGCGCGGGCTGTTCGATCATCTCGCGCGACGCCACCTCACCTTTGAACGCAAGGACGGGGCGACGCTGCGCATCCCCAATAGCACTCACGTTAACCAAGGCTTGGCTGAACGGCTTTTTGCCTGTGTTCGGACGAAAATCGTAGTTCATCACACGGATCGACGGGCGCGGCGTGCGACCGATCTTTAATTGGAAGAAATGAAACCCAACTTTACCCAGTGATACCTTTAATGACTTTTTGCGCATGACACGCTCCAATAGGTAGCAGACAAGCCAAAGGTATTAATTTTTATTCGAACGTATATTCTTATTATCTGGTCAGCGCTGAAATACCCGCATTTGTGACTTTTGGAACAACAGATTTCGCGGAAAAGTCGGAGCTTATAAACTGCCCAAAACCCATAGGTTGCATCAGAACCGTCCCTTGGCGTGGGGCGAGGCCCATGTCAGCCAAATCGCTGCCGTCCAAGTGAACTGCGGCCCACCTGCAGGGGCGCCATCCAGCGGGCTAAAATATTCCCAGAACCCATGCTCCGCGATGAGCTTTTGTGTCTGTTTGCGCAGCCGTTCGGCGTGGACGGTGTGTCCCGTTTCCGCAAGCCCGATCCCGATCAGTGCGTTCACCATCCCCCACACTGGCCCACGCCAATAGCGAAGATGGTTAAAATGCGGGTCCTCGGGATCGTTCGACGGAATGCCAAAGTCCACCTGCCCGACGATCCGATCATAATGCGCGAGCATCCGATCATCCTTGATCCCCGCAAACCAACACAGGAACGAAGCGCTCGACAACGAATTGGTAAACGCACCCGTCCGCACGTCGACAGAGTCATAGTGACCGCGCTCTGGGTTCCAATGACGCTCCACCCCTTGCTTGAGCGTCTTAATCCAGCCTTCGATTTCATCGACGCCGTGGTCCAGTTCGACCGCGATATGCAACAGATCGCGGCAAGCCCGCAGGAACAAGAACGTCATCCCCACATCGGCCACACGAAACGGGCCGTGGTCACGGATGTGGTCCTCATCATACCCACAATCGCGGTTGAATTGGACCAACGCGAGGTAGCGGTCGTAGTCCTCTTTTTTGGGCCGCATCGCGGGGTCGACGTGATCAATGTCGCGCCGATGGTATTCACCGACGTTCGACCCATCCACGTTGGCAAGCGCAGCATCCCAATCCACCGCATTGTCGCGCCCAGATTCCCATGGATGGGTGATCACAACCATTCCCTCGTGCAGGCGATATTTGACAAACCACCGATGCCACGACACCAGCCGCCCGTACATCAACTCCATATGCACACGGCCATAATGTTTATCGGCCTCATAGACCGCACGCGCCATCGTGGCCGCAATAGGGGGCTGGGTGATGCCAGAGGTATGCGGTACCCGCTCAACGTTCCAAATATCAGGGCCGGGGAAATAGCCGATGGCCTGTTTGTGGAACACGATATGCGGGACCATCCCGTTGTCCCATTGACCTGTGAACAACGTCTCAATCTCGGCCCACGCACGGCGCGGATCGTGGGTCGAAAATCCCCACGCGGCAAAGGCGCTGTCCCAGTTCCATTGATAGGGATACAGCCCCTTGGTCGGGACAGTGTATAAACCGCGGTCGTTTTCCTGAAGGATTTTGCGGGCTTTCTTATCGATTTTATCGTAGTTCATCCGTTGTCCTTTCCCCTGACCCGACCCTATGCCCCTTGGACATTTGCGTTTAGTGACCGCCCCTCTCAGCGCGCGCGTTTCAGCTAAAACCTGCGCAGTGCCCTTTTATTAGGCAGGTTTGCCCATAGGGGTAGCAACGGGCAGACAGACCAACGCACAAGGATAGGTTGCCGCGCCTGCCTTTGAACGGGCAAACTCTGCTTGAAACCACCTATCTACCTGACCCTGCAAAAAATATTTTATATTTCACATATATTTTACGACTTTTGCGTCAGGCCTGTTGACAAGAGCCTTGCCAAACAGCATATACATTTCTAAATTCAAATGTATGCAGATATATACCAAACTGTGATACATCTGAGCGAAACAACCGATTGTGCCCCACCCCGCGGGCGACCGAGGAGACCAGACATGACCGATTATCCCGTAAATATGGATGTAAAACCTGAAGTTACCGCATTCTTTGATCCAGCAACTTGGACCATTTCCTATGTGGTAAAAGATCCTGCATCGAACAAATGCGCCATCGTCGATTCCGTCATGGATATCGATTATGCAGCGGGCCGGATCACCTATGAATCGGCAGATGCGCTGATCAAACACGTTCAGGACAATGACCTAGAACTGGAATGGCTGCTCGAAACCCACGTCCACGCTGACCACCTTTCGGCCGCACCGTACATTCAGAATAAACTGGGTGGCAAAATCGGCATCGGCAAGAACATCACCATCGTTCAGGACGTATTCGGCAAAGTGTTCAACGAAGGCACGGAATTCCAGCGCGACGGTTCGCAGTTTGACGCCCTACTCGAAGATGGCGACATCCTCGAAATCGGCGAACTCAAACTGACAGTGATGCACACTCCGGGTCACACGCCGGCTTGCATGACCTACGTCACGGGCAACGCAGCCTTCGTAGGCGACACCCTGTTCATGCCTGACGGTGGCTCTGCTCGTGCGGACTTCCCGGGTGGTGACGCTGGAACGCTCTTTGACTCGATCCAAAAGGTTCTCGCGCTGCCGGACGACATGCGTCTGTTCATGTGCCACGACTACGGCCCGAACGGTCGCGACATCGAATGGGAAACCACCGTTGGCGCTGAAAAAGAGCACAACATCCACGTGGGTGCAGGCAAAACCAAAGAAGACTTTGTCAAATTCCGCACCGAGCGTGACGCGCAGCTCGACATGCCGCGCCTGATCATTCCGTCGCTGCAAGTCAACATGCGCGCAGGCGAAATCCCGACCGACAAAGACGGTCGCCCAATGCTCAAAGTACCAGTGAACGGCCTTTAAGGGCCGTTCCTTTTTTAAAAAACAAAAACGAGGGGAGACATCATGGACATCAAGGATATCAATAAACGCATCAGCGTGAGCCCACAGATCACTGCAGCCGACGTTAAGGCGATTGCGGACGCGGGTTTCCGTGCCATCATCTGTAACCGTCCCGACGGCGAAGGTGCTGACCAACCAACGTTCGAAGAGATCGACACCGCGGCAAAAGCGGCTGGTCTGGAAACGCTCTACCTGCCGATCGTATCGGGCAAGGTAGAGGACGCTGATGCAGCGAAATTCGGTGATGCCCTTGATGCTCTCCCTGGTCCTGTTCTGGCCTACTGCCGTACGGGTACCCGCTCTGCGACTCTCTGGTCCCTGAGCCAAGCAAAATCCCTGCCCGTCTCGGACATCCTCGCCGCGACCAAATCCGCAGGCTACGACATGGGCGGCGTTGTGCGTCGTATCGCTAACGGCGGCAAAACCCCAACCGACAACACCGACGCATCGTTTGACGTTGTGATCGTGGGCGGTGGCGCGGGCGGTATCGCTGTGGCTTCGTCGCTAAAGGCCCGCAAACCGAACCTCGACATCGCTGTGATCGACCCTGCCGACATCCACTACTACCAGCCCGGCTGGACGATGGTTGGCGCAGGCGTCTTCCACCCCCAAGAAACCGCAAAGACCATGGGCAGCCTCATTCCCAAAGGCGTCCACTGGATCAAATCGGCGGTTGCGGCCTTTGAACCCAAAGACAACGCTGTCATCCTCGATGGCTGCCGCGTGGTTGGCTACAAACGTCTGATCGTTGCACCGGGTATCAAACTCGACTGGAACCGCATCGAAGGCCTCGTTGATACGCTCGGCAAAAACGGCGTGACCTCGAACTACCGCTATGACCTCGCGCCTTACACTTGGAAACTTGTGCAAGAGCTGAAAGAGGGCAAAGCGCTCTTCACCCAGCCACCCATGCCGATCAAATGCGCAGGCGCACCGCAAAAAGCGATGTATCTGTCGGGCGACCATTGGTTCAAAAACGGCGCTCTGAAAAACATCGATATCCAGTTCATGAATGCTGGCGGCGTGCTCTTTGGCGTGAAAGACTACGTGCCCGCTCTGGAAAAATACGTCGAGAAATACGACGCTTCCTTGAACTTCTTCCACAACCTAATTTCGATTGACGGCCCTGCAAAGAAAGCCACCTTTGCTGTTGCAAAGCCGGATACCGAAGCAACCACCGTCACCGTCGATTTCGATATGATCCACGTGGTTCCGCCGCAGGTCGCACCGGACTTTATCCGCGTGTCGCCGCTGGCTGACGCTGCGGGCTGGGTTGATGTGGACCAAGCCACACTGCGCCACAAAACCTACGACAACATCTGGTCGCTGGGGGATGTGATGAACGCACCGAACGCGAAAACCGCTGCGGCGGCCCGTGTTCAAGCGCCTGTTGTCGCTGAAAACGTCTGCGCAGACATCGACGGCAAATCGGCCGTTGCACAATACAACGGTTACGGCTCCTGCCCGCTCACCGTCGAACGCGGCAAAATCGTTCTTGCTGAATTCGGCTACGGCGGTGCGCTGCTGCCGTCCTTCCCGAAGTGGATCAACGATGGCACCAAACCGTCGAAACTGGCGTGGTGGCTCAAAGAAACCGCGCTTCCGCCGATCTACTGGAAGGCCATGTTGCGTGGCCGTGAATGGATGATCAAACCTGAAAAGGTAACCGCAAAATAACGACCTTCCTGTTCCGGTGTCCATGCCGGAGCAGAAACTGGCGGGGCCTTCGTCGGCTCCGCCGTTCTTTTTTCTCTCTCCTCCGCCAAGGTGTTGCCCATGGCCCTCTCGCCACTCACAAAATATCTCCCGGTCCTTCAATGGGGCCGCACCTATAACAAAGAAGCCTTCCAGAACGACCTCGTCGCTGCTGTGATCGTGACGATCATGCTGGTGCCTCAGTCGCTGGCTTACGCGCTCCTCGCAGGTCTGCCCGCTGAGGCGGGCATCTACGCTTCGATCGTGCCGATCATGCTCTATTCCGTCTTCGGCACCTCGCGCGCACTGGCCGTTGGCCCTGTGGCCGTTGTGTCGCTGATGACTGCCGCTGCAATCGGCAAAGTCGCGCAGTCGGGTGACATCGGTTACGCCACCGCCGCTCTGACGCTGGCGTTCCTCTCGGGCGTCATGCTCTTGGGCCTCGGCCTGCTGCGTTTGGGCTGGATCGCGAACTTCCTGTCCCACCCCGTGATCGCGGGCTTTATCACCGCCTCGGGCGTCCTCATCGCATCGAGCCAGATCGGTCACATCCTCGGCATCTCGATCTCGGGCCACTCGCTACCGCATATGTTCGAGAGCCTGTTTGAGAACTTCACCAAACTGAACTTCATCACGCTCTTTATCGGCGTTGCGGCAACCGCCTTCCTGTTCTGGGTGCGTAAGGGTCTCAAACCGCTCCTCTTGTCCAAAGGTGTGCCGCCGAAACTCGCGGATGTACTGACCAAGGCTGGCCCTGTTGCGGCCGTCGTCGTCACCACCGCTTTCGTTGCCCTGTTCCGTCTGGATAACTGGGGCGTCAAAGTCGTCGGCGAAGTCCCGCAGAGCCTACCGCCCTTCACCATGCCCGACCTTTCGTTTGATCTGATCGGCAAACTCTTTGTCCCTGCCCTTCTGATCTCGATCATCGGTTTTGTTGAATCGATCTCGGTCGCGCAAACCCTTGCTGCAAAGAAACGCCAGCGCATCACCCCTGACCAAGAGCTCATCGGTCTGGGTGCTGCAAACATCGGTGCGGCCTTTACGGGCGGCTATCCGGTCACTGGTGGCTTTGCCCGTTCGGTCGTGAACTTTGACGCGGGCGCGGAAACCCCCGCTGCTGGTGCCTTTACGGCCATCGGCCTTGCCATTGCTGCACTCGCCCTCACACCGCTCCTCTACTTCCTCCCCAAGGCAACGCTGGCCGCAACGATTATCGTCGCTGTTCTGTCGCTCGTTGACTTCTCGATCCTGAAACGGTCCTGGGGCTATTCCAAACCCGACTTCTTTGCGGTGGCTGCAACCATCCTGATGACTTGGGCTTTTGGTGTGGAAACAGGCGTGTCGTCGGGTGTTGGCCTCTCGGTCCTTCTGTATCTCTTTAAAACATCCCGCCCGCACATCGCCGAAGTGGGCCTGATGGAAGGCACCGAACACTTCCGCAACATCAAACGCCATCAGGTGAAAACCGATGATCGTCTGGTGATGATGCGCGTCGATGAAAGCCTCTACTTCGCCAACGCACGTTTCCTCGAAGATTACATCTACGACCGCGTGCAGGCTGATTGTGGCATCGAACACGTGGTGCTGATGATGTCGGCGGTGAACGCCATCGACTTCTCCGCTCTCGAAAGCCTAGAGGCCATCAATGCCCGCCTCAAAGATATGGGCATCAAACTGCACATGTCCGAAGTCAAAGGCCCCGTGATGGACCGCCTCCAAACCGCGCATTTCCTCTACGACATGACGGGCGAGGTATTCCTCTCGCAATACGAGGCAATGGCCAAATTGACTGGCATGACTGCCGCCAAAGCAGCCGAATAACCAAAAAGGGCGCGACCATCCGGTTCGCGCCCTTTTTCTATGTCGAACTAGGACAACGATAGCCCGCACGAGCGGTCACCTAGTCTAGTCTACTATGGATTTTTGGGGTGGTACCCGCGGCCGGACTCGAACCGGCACGGCACTAAGGCCAAGAGATTTTAAGTCTCCGATGTCTACCATTCCACCACGCGGGCACGACGGTGTTTTGCCCTGCCCCGCGCCGATGGGCAAGGGGCGAAAGTCGCAAAAGCCGCTTTGTCGGAATTATCCGCCAGTGGCGACAGGACCGACGCCTTCTTCTTTGACGGCCTGCATTGCAACATAGGTCGATGTGTTCGCCAAATACGGCAGGGTCGAGATTTTTTCAGCCAGAACAAGCCGATAGGCCGACATCGACGCGGTGCGAACCTTGAGCAGGTAGTCGAACTGACCAGCGATCAGGTGACACTGTTCAATCTCTGGCACGCGAATGACGGCCGCGTTGAATTCGGCCAAGGCCGACTCGCGGGTGTCGGTCAGTTTCACCTCGACAAACGCCACGTGGTCGCGCCCCAAACGGATCGGGTCAAAGAGCGCACGATAGCCACGGATCAGCCCTGTTTCCTCAAGCCGCTTCAGACGCGCTTGGGTCGGGGATTTCGACAGGCCGATCCGACGCGACAGCTCGGTCACACTGATCCGCCCCTCAATCGCGACGATATCCAAAATCTTACGGTCGAATGCGTCCAGATCAGAGCTGTGGTGGATCATCGTGGCCTCTCTCAAAGCAATTTCGGCTCAAACTCGGCGATTTTAACCGTGAATGCGCCGCGAAAGACGAAGCTTCAAGGTAAATTTACGGCAAAACCACCTAACGTGCGGTAAATTCGAAAATTGCGCGAAAACATGCGCCGCAGCCGTTCGCATCACACCACAAATTCTGCAAATGTCCTGCCATTTAGCGCGAAATCAGACGAACTAACGAAAAAGGACCGCACCTTGCGGCACGGCCCTCAAATCTGTCGGTCGATCAGCGATTACGCTGCCGCGCCGCGGATCACTTTGGCGAACGGACCGAACATAGATTCGTTCGCGCAGATCAGGTTGCCATCCTCAAGGATGTTACCCTCTGCGTGAATCGGTTCAAGAAGGGCACCCGCTTCGCGCACGATGACCAGACCAGCGGCGATATCCCACGGCTTCAAACGGCGTTCCCAGAAGCCGTCGAAACGGCCAGCAGCGACATAGGCCAAGTCCAGAGACGCGGCACCCAAGCGACGCACACCCGAGGTCGCGGGCAGCAATTGGCCAAGATCACGCAGGGTCTGCGGCAGATCGGTGCTTCCGGCAAACGGTAGGCCCGTTGCAAAGATACCGTCGATCAAACGGTGACGACCAGAGACGCGAATACGGGTCTCGTTCATCCACGCGCCCGAACCTTTTTCGGCATAGAACATCTCGTCTTTTACAGGGTCATAAACCACGCCCGAAACGATTTGGCCCTTATGTTCAAGGGCGATCGACACAGCCCAGTGACCCAGACCGTGCAAGAAATTGGTGGTGCCATCAAGCGGATCAACGATCCAGCGACGGGTCGGATCTTCGCCTTCGATCTCTTTGGATTCTTCACCGAGAAAGCCATAGGTCGGGCGGGCTTCCATCAGTTCCGTGCGGATGATTTCCTCGGCATTGCGGTCGGCGCGCGTGACAAAGTCACCGGGTCCTTTGGTGCTGACCTGAAGCTGTTCAACTTCGGTAAAGTCTTTGAGCAAAGCGCGCCCAGCTTTACGGGCGGTCTTCATCATCACGTTCAGGTTTGCACTACCAGCCATCGGGGCCTCCGTTCACGGTCCAAGCAGCGCGTATAGGCAAATCCGATCAATCGGGCAAGGCCGCGAATGGCACTCTTTCGGGAAAAACGCACCGTTAACGATTTGTTTGGTTTTGATTGGCAACATGGGCCCAAAGGCAGGAAGAGGCCCATGATCGCGCAGAGTTTTGATAAGATCCGCTATCAAACCCGTTTTGCCATTCACGTGGCCACGCGGGACATCGCCAAACGCCTCGCCTCTGCGGCGATGATGTTGGTTATTTTGTGGTGGGTCGGTTACGGCACCGTAGCCCTGTCCATGTCTGGTATTCTGGTCGCCTATGAACTCGCGGCCCACTGGCTTGCCCAGAAATTGCCCGACAGGGACGAGGATATCACCGCCACCTACGTGTTTACCGTCTGGCTCGTAAACTGTAGTTCCGTCCTCTTTTATCTCGCGCCCGCGTTCCTTTTGGCGGCAGAACCGTCCTCTGCCATGCTGCTTGCGGGGTTCTTGTGGCTTTTTGGGGTCTTCGTCCACATCACCAATACCTTCGCCGCCCTCCCGTTTTATAACTGGAGCCTGATGGCACCCTCTTTTGGCTCTGCCTTTGCTGTATTCTGGCTCGCCAGCGAAAACGCGTTTCTCCCGTCGAGCGAGGGGGAATGGATCATCACAACGGGCATGATGGTCGTCTATATTTTCAACACGTTCGAAACCCTTCACAAACAAAAGGACACACAGCGCGCCCTCAACGCCGCTCGCGAAGAGGCAAACGCCCGCCTGCGTGCCCTCGAACACTTGTCCCGACATGACCCACTCACGGGCCTATTGAACCGTCGAGCGTTTGATGAAGAACTTGAACACCTCATTGCCCAGCGCCGTTTGGGCAGCGAACTGGGCGTGTTCCTCATCGACCTCGACGGATTCAAGCCGATCAACGACACCTATAGCCACGAAGCGGGCGATCAGGTGCTTCAGGCCGTGGCGAGCCGCCTGTCCAAACTGGTTGGCGACACGGGCATCGTGGCCCGTTTGGGCGGCGACGAATTTGCCATCGCGTTTCGTACGATCACATCTGAAAAGGCTGCGCTTCGACTGGCCGATTACATCGCCCGCGCCATCCAAGCGCCCGTAGAATGGCACGAAAAGGAACTGCATATCTCGGCCTCGGTCGGCATCGGCCTCACACGGCACGCGGGCACCACGGTCGAGGGTCTCTGCGGTGCAGCCGATCAGGCCATGTATCGCGCGAAAAACAGTTCTGGCATCTCAGCCGCGATCTACCGTGCCGATGATTTCGAACGCCGCCTGTCGCTTGAGGACCGCCGCGAAATCCTTGCAGCGATGCACAGCCGAGAGATCCGCCCCTATTACCAGCCCAAGGTCGACCTCGCCACGGGTCGCAGCATCGGGTTCGAGGCCCTCGCCCGCTGGATTCACCCGACCAAAGGCCCCTTACCCCCGAACCTCTTTATCCCGCAGATCAATGAACTTGGCCTGCACGGCGATTTCCTGTCGCATATGGCGGGCTGTGTGCTCCATGACATCGAACAGCTTTTGGCAGAAGGGCTCAACCCGGGTGAAGTGTCGATCAACGTCCCCGAGGTCGCCCTCGCCACGCAATCGGGCCGCGCCGACCTCGACGACCTACTGAGCCGCCACCCGAACGCCCGTCGCCACATCACGCTCGAAATCACCGAGGACGTGTTCATCGCCCGCTCTGCCGACACCATTCAGGCCAGCATCGCTCATTTCCGATCCGAAGGACTGCGGGTGTCGCTCGACGATTTCGGCACAGGCTTTGCGTCGTTCCAACACCTGCGCCAACTCGAATTCGATGAACTCAAGATCGACATGAGTTTCGTCGCCGACCTTGGCCGCGATCCCACCGCCGAAGTGCTGATCCGTGGCTTTTTGGAAATCGCCGACGGCTTGGGTGTCTCTGTCATCGCGGAAGGGGTCGAAACCGAAGCCCAAGTCGATCACCTCCGCCGTCTCGGGTGCCGTCTCGGTCAGGGTTATCTCTTTGGCAAAGCGATGCCGATTGATGAAACCCGCATCCGCCTCTTTGCGGAATCCAGCCGCGACCTCAGCCCCGCTGAAGTTTCACCGCCTCTTGCCGAGCCAGCCGAATAAAGTGCGCAAGGTAAGGTCGCGTGTTCTCGGACTCGCGGGTCGCCGCAAACATCCGCCGCGTCATGCCAACCTTTCCGTCCTTACCCAGAGGCCGCGTGACGTAATCGGACGATTGCCGCACCTGACGAACAACCCAGTCCGGCAGCACCGACACACCACGGTTGGACGCCACGAGCATAAGGATCACCGCCGTCAATTCGACCTGCCGCACCGCCGCAGGTTCGACCCGCGCTGGCGACAACAGCATTTTAAAGATATCCAACCGCGACCGATCAACGGGATAGGTGATTAGCGTCTGCCCTTCAAAATCCTGCGCCTCGATCACCGCCTTTTGGGCCAGCGGATGGTGAGACGACGCAACAAAGACCGGATCATAATCAAACAGCGGGTTAAAATCGATTTCCGACTGATCCTCAGGGTCCGAGGACACAACCAAATCGACCTCTTCGCGGCGCAGCGCGCTCATCGCATCGAACGACAGGCTTGATCGGATATCGACATCCACATCTGGCCAAACTTTGCGGAACTGTTCCAACACAGGCAACAGCCATTCAAAGCACGCATGACATTCCAGCGCGATATGCAGCCGTCCCGCGCGCCCGTCTTGCAGGCCTTCGAATTCGACCTCCAGATCGGCAAGGATCGGCAAAATCTGTTCCGCCGCCGCCAAAAGCCGCAACCCCGATGCCGACAAACGCAGAGGTTTCGCCCGCCGCACAAAGAGTTCGACACCGGCCTGATCCTCGATCCCTTTGATTTGGTGGCTCAGGGCCGATTGCGTGATGTTCAACAAATCCGCCGCACGGGCCAACCCGCCGGTATCATGGATCGCTTTAATCGTGCGCAAATGTCGGATCTCAATATGCATTATGAACAAATCTCATGATCGTCGTGAAAGTTATGAATTTGTCTCACATCATTTATTTTGCGACAAGGGGTCATCAACAAATAGGTGAATCATGTCGCGCCCCAATGTCTCTTTCGAATTCTTTCCGCCCAAATCGCTGGACCAATCGTTCCGCCTGTGGAACTGCGCGACAACCCTTGCACCGATGGACCCGACTTTCGTGTCTGTGACCTATGGTGCGGGCGGCACGACTCGCCAGCTCACCCACGAAGCCGTTGGTGCCATTCACAAAAACATCGGTCTGACTGTGGCAGCGCACCTGACGTGTGTTGAGGCAACCCGCGCAGAAACGCTCGAAATCGCGAATGCTTACGCTGAGGTCGGTGTGACCGAAATCGTCGCCCTACGTGGTGATGCCCCCAAAGGCGCCGAGAAATTCCGCCCTACCGCAGATGGCTTCCAGTCCTCCATCGAACTGATCGAAGCACTGGCTGACACGGGCAAATTCAAAATCCGTGTCGGTGCATATCCCGAAAAGCACCCAGAATCAGGCGACGCAGCCGCTGACATCGAATGGCTGAAACGCAAGATTGATGCAGGTGCCACCAGCGCCATCACGCAGTTCTTCTTTGAGGCCGAGACGTTCTTCCGCTTCCGTGATGCCTGCGAAAAAGCGGGCATCGACGCGCCGATCATTCCGGGCATTTTGCCGATTGAAAACTGGAACGGCGCACGCAAGTTCGCGCAGCTCTGCGGCACGTCTATCCCGCAAATCGTTGCGGACGCCTTTGACAACGCGGTCAAATCTGGTTCGACCGACCTTTTGGCGACCGCTCTGGCAACCGAACTGTGCGACGACCTGATCCGTGGCGGTGTGAACGATCTGCACTTCTACACGTTGAACAAACCGGACCTGACCCGCGATGTTTGCCATGCTTTGGGTGTGACCCCTCAGGTCAAACTCGAAAAAGTGGCCTGATCCCATCCCTCAGGCTTCTAGCCCGCTCTGTTTCGGAGCGGGCTTTTTCGTGCCCAGCCCACGGTCCGCGACCGTTTCGTGCAACCGTTCCGACGGATCACGCCCGACCTTGCGACGGTGCCGTGACCAGAACAGTTTGCCCCATTGCGCCCATGTGCCGACCGATGGCGCGGTTACATCGCAGGCGAACCGATCCCGCCAGCCATCAGGTAAGGGCAGCCCCTGCCCTTCGAGCCGCTCCAGCAACCAAACCAGCGGGATATTGGACAGGGGGCGCACATCCATATGCCCGCCCAATTGACCTCCAACATCGCCATGGGTCCCCTTGAACCAGACCTGTTCGATCTGCCCGTTCCAGCGGTTCTGCGGCGCCCATATCTCTGGCAGGAATGCGTCACGGGTTTCATCCAAGGCGAGCGCGTGAAACGCTGATCGAACGCATGGCTCCAACCCGTCCGAATGGAAACTGTGCCGCTTTTCCTCAAACTTCCACAGGATCGGCAGCCGCAGGCCCAGCGATTTCACCGTGTCCCACACGCCAATCGCTGCCACATCGGCAGAGCGATCACAGTATAGTTCCTTGAACCTGCGGGCAAAGGGACTGCGCGCACCGTGAGTGTAATAGCGATAGGCCAGTTTGACATGCCGCTCGGTCGCATCGTGGTGTTTGACGATGCCGACCCGCTGGATCACCCCCGCAAGCGACCGCACGGCAAAAGCCCCTCGCGAATAGCCGATCAGGATAATCCGATCCCCTGGATGCCAGCGCGAACACAGAACGCCGTAGGCCCGTTCAATCTGTCGATTGATCCCGCGCCCTGCAATGACGCCAAAGGTCTCCGTCCAATCACGCCACTGGATCCCCGCCTCGTAATAGACGGTCAAATTGGCCTTATGCCCCGCCTCGCGGAGCAGTTTGAACGTCAGACCCGCGTTGGTTTCAAACCCTTCGGCCAAGCTCGACATCGTTCCGTCAAGGATCACCACATGGGTCGCCTGTCCACGCTTGCGCCCACCGCCCTCTTCGCTGCGGGGACGACGGTTAAGGAGACCTAAAACCCAATCACGAATGGCCACTTTGTCCCCTTTGGTGAACAGGTTATGCCGTTACGCCTCAGCCTAACGCACAACCCAACAGTGTCCAGCCTAGTGATAGGGAGCGCACAAATCCTTTACCGTGATGGGATCAGAGAGGCCGTAGCCGTTGAACCGCGTGGTGACACCCGTGACATAGGCGCCCATCGACCGAAACACGATCCAATCGCCCTCGGTCAGCCCCTCGGGCAAAGCCAGAGGATCGCGCAATTGATCAAGGCTATCGCAGGTCGGCCCAAAGGCTCGCACGCCCTGCCGTGCGGTATCACGCCAACCGCCATTGGCGCTCATCACGGCCAAGGCAGGCGCGGGCATCGACACCATTTCAGACAGGCCACCGTAAATCCCATCGGTAAGGTAAACGCTCTGCCCACGCATGGATTTTACCTGAACTGCGTAGGCGAAACTATCCGCCACGAGGCCCCGCCCCGGTTCGCAGATCAATGTCGGACGCACCGCAAAGGCCGACATCGCCTCGCGGATCGCGGCAAAGAACGGCTCGAGCGGTTTGGGCGAGCCATCGCGCGACGCAGGAAAACCACCACCGACGTTCAGGCGGTCCAACGTCACGCCCGCCCGCTCTGCAATTTGTGCCGCCGCATGGATGTAGGTCACATAGGCCGCTGGGTCCGTGCATTGCGTGCCAACGTGAAATGTCAGTGCCAAGGGCCGACCCGAGGTCGCCACGTGCCGCAACAGATCGACCGCGTCATCAACCTCTGCACCGAATTTGGCGCCAAAATCATAGGCCGCGCCTGCGACGGGCAGTTTGAACCGCACGGCGACTTCAGACTTGGGCGACACACCCGCAGCGACCAGCTTTTCATATTCTGACAGCGCATCAACTGACCACGACACAACGCCCGCCGCGATGCCTGCAGCGATTTCCGCCTTGCTCCGCACGGGGTTATTGTAGTGCATCGGTGCATTGGGGCAGATCCGACGGATCAGCGCGATTTCATCGGGCGAGGCCACATCGAACCCGTCCAAGCCCCCCGCGCAGAGACGCTGCAGCACGTCTTCGGTCGGGTTCGCCTTAACCGCATAGGTCACAAGTCCGGGGAACCCGCGCCGAAATTCGGCCAGCCGAGCATCCAGACGGTCGGGCGCAAAGAAGTGCACAGGCGCGGTGTCGGACCGTGCCGAGAGCACATCCGCAATGGTTTGGGCCTCTACGGGCTGTTGATACATCTGTCTCTCCTGTTCGCTTTCCTTCAGTGTTCGCGAAAATTCGGACGATGTGTCGTGGCAGATTGAACAAAATGACTCTGCTTTTCGTCAAAATGACAGTATCATCGACAATATGACAGAACTGGACAGCACAGACCGCGCCGTGATCGCGGAACTCACCCGCAACGCCCGCCTACCCGTGGCAAAGATCGCGCAGACGCTCGGGCTGGCGCGTACGACCGTTCAGGCCCGTATTGATCGGCTCGAACGGACAGGGGTGATTGCGGGCTACAGCCTGCGTCTGTCGGATCAGGTGCAACGCAGCACCATTCGGGCGACCGTGCTCATCCATATTCGCCCTTCGGCACAAGCGGCTGTGCTGGTGCAGTTGAAACGGATGTCCTCGGTCGAGGTGGTGCATACCACATCCGGACGGTTCGACCTCTGTGCCCAGTTGCGAACGGGATCGACTCTCGAACTCGATCAAACGCTCGACAAAATCGGAGAGATTGACGGCGTTCAGGCAATGGAGAGCCTTATCCACCTCTCAACCCGCATCAACCGCGCAGTTTAACGCCCTTCGCCCTTTCCCTTTCGGCCCCGTTTGGCTAATCCACAGGGCAAGACCAGAAGGGATCAAAAAGATGGCTATGGAAAAGACCTTTGACGCGGCCGAAGCCGAGGCCCGCATCTATAAAAAGTGGGAAGACGCAGGCGCATTTGCAGCCGGCGCGAATAAATCACGCGACGAAACCTTTACCATCATGATCCCGCCGCCGAACGTGACGGGCGCGCTGCACGTGGGCCACGCGTTCAACAACACGTTGCAGGATATTCTGATCCGCTGGCACCGTATGCGCGGCTTTGACACGCTCTGGCAGCCGGGTCAGGACCACGCGGGGATCGCAACCCAGCTTCAGGTCGAAAAAATGCTCGCCGCGACGGGTCAGCCTGGTCGTCGTGATCTGGGCCGCGAGGCGTTCCTCGACAAAGTTTGGGAATGGAAAGGCCAATACGGCAATACCATCATCAGCCAGTTGAAACGTCTGGGTTCGTCCTGCGACTGGTCGCGCAACGCCTTTACCATGTCAGGCGCACCGAACGCACCCGCGGGCGAAGAAGGCAACTTCCACGACGCCGTCATCAAAGTCTTTGTCGAAATGTACAACAAAGGCTTCATCTACCGCGGCAAGCGTCTGGTGAACTGGGACCCGCATTTTGAGACCGCGATTTCCGACCTCGAAGTTGAGAACATCGAAACCGACGGCCACATGTGGCACTTCAAATACCCGCTCGCGGGTGGTGCGACCTACACCTACGTCGAAAAAGACGAGGACGGGAATGTCACCTTTAGTGAGGAACGCGATTACATCTCTATCGCAACGACCCGCCCCGAAACCATGCTGGGTGACGGCGCGGTTGCGGTCCATCCCGATGACGAACGCTATGCCCCGATCGTGGGTAAACTCTGCGAAATTCCAGTTGGCCCCAAAGAACAGCGCCGTCTGATCCCGATCATCACCGACGAATACCCCGATATGGCCTTTGGCTCGGGTGCGGTGAAGATCACAGGCGCACACGACTTTAACGACCACGAAGTCGCAAAGCGTGGCAACATCCCGCAATACCGTCTGATGGACACCCGTGGCGCGATGCGTGCCGATGGTGCGCCCTATGCTGAGGAAGCCGCGAAAGCCGCCGAATACGCAGCGGGCAAGGACTTTACCGTTCAAGAGATCGACGCGATCAACCTCGTACCCGACGAATACCGTGGTCTGGACCGCTTTGAGGCACGCGAAAAGGTCGTTGCGGCGATCACCGCCGAGGGCCTCGCCGTGATGACCGTGGCCACCGACCCGCGTTTGGGCAAGGCCGCGCTAAAGCCAGATGCAGAAGGCGCAGATGCGCTGGTCCCGTTGGTCGAAGCAAAGCCGATCATGCAGCCGTTCGGTGATCGTTCGAAGGTCGTGATCGAACCGATGCTGACCGACCAATGGTTCGTTGAAACGTCGAAAATCGTCGGCCCTGCGCTGGATGCTGTCCGCAATGGCGACATCAAGATCATGCCGGAGTCGGGCGAAAAGACCTATTACCACTGGCTCGAAAACATCGAACCGTGGTGTATCTCGCGCCAACTGTGGTGGGGCCACCAGATCCCTGTGTGGTATGACGCCGAAGGCAATGCCTACTGCGCCCCAACCGAGGCTGAGGCCGTTGCGCAATCGGGTGGCAAATCACTCACCCGTGACCCTGACGTTCTGGATACATGGTTCTCGTCGGGTCTGTGGCCGATCGGCACGCTGGGCTGGCCGAACTGGGACGAGAGCACCTCGAAATACTTCTCGACCGATGTGTTGGTGACGGGTCAGGACATCCTGTTCTTCTGGGTTGCTCGCATGATCATGATGCAGCTCGCTGTTGTTGATGAAATTCCGTTCCACACGGTCTACCTGCACCAGCTCGTCCGCGACGAGAAGGGCAAGAAAATGTCGAAAACCACGGGCAACGTGATCGACCCGTTGGTGATCATTGACGAATACGGCGCAGACGCGCTGCGGTTCACCAATGCGTCGATGGCAGCGATTGGCGGCGTTCTGAAACTGTCAGAGGACCGCATCAAAGGTTATCGCAACTTTGGCACCAAACTGTGGAACGCGTCGCGTTTCGCAGAGATGAACGGTGCGGTGCATGGCGCAACCGAAATCCCGACCGCAACAGCAACCGTGAACAAATGGATCATCGGTGAAACTGCTCGCGTCCGCGAAGAGGTCGATGCCGCAATCGAGGCTTATCGATTTAACGATGCAGCCAACGCGCTCTACGGCTTTGTCTGGGGCAAGGTCTGCGATTGGTATGTCGAATTCTCGAAACCGCTGATCATGGACGGCGACGCCGAGGTTAAGGCCGAGACGCAAAAGGTCATGGGCTGGGTCATCGACCAGTGTCTGATCCTCCTGCACCCCTTCATGCCCTTCATCACCGAAGAGCTCTGGGGCACACTGGCGGACAACCGCACGAAAATGCTCGTCCATGCCGACTGGCCGACCTACACCGCAGCCGATCTGGTGGACGATGCAGCAGACGCCGAACTCAACTGGGCGATCTCGTTGATCGAAGGCATCCGTTCGGCCCGTGCACAGATGAACGTGCCTGTGGGTCTTTACGTGCCTGTCGTCATGCAAGAGGCCGACGCAGGCGCAAAGGCGGCACTGGCGAACAACCAGACGCTCATCACCCGTCTGGCCCGCATCGGCGACATCACCGAATCTGCAGAAGCCCCCAAAGGGTCGATCACCATCACCACCAAGGGCGCGACGTTTGCGTTGCCTCTGGCGGACATCATCGACGTAGATGCTGAAAAAGCCCGCGTCGAAAAGGTCTTGGGCAAGTTGCAAAAGGAACTCGGGGGGCTGCGTGGCCGCCTGAACAACCCGAAATTTGCAGAAAGCGCCCCAGAAGAGGTGATCGAGGAAACCCGCGCCAACCTCGCCCTGCGCGAAGAAGAAGAGGCCCAGTTGAAGGCCGCTCTGGCCCGTTTGGCCGAAATCGGCTGATCGGTTTGATCAATAGAACAGAAAGGGGCGGTCTACTGGGCCGCCCTTTTTCTATACCGACGCCGAAAGGACGCCGCGACAAACGGTCTGCCCTCGCATAACCCCGTGGACGCGGTGCGAAAATTCACCCTAAACTCTGCCAAACGCCGCCAGTTCGCGGCCCCGATCACAAAGAGATCGGGCATGTAGGGGAGAGAGTTATGACCGCCATTCCGTCCATCTATGACGCGGGCCTAGACCGCAATGCCGCCAACCACGCAGCGCTGACCCCGCTGTCGTTCATTGCCCGCACCGTATCGGTGTATCCCGATTATCTGGCCGTCGTGCATGGGGACCGCCGTATGACATGGCGCGAAACTTATGCCCGCATGTGCCGCATCGGTTCGGCCTTGAACAAGCGCGGGATTGGTAAGGGCGACACCGTCTCGATCATCGCGGCCAACACGCCAGAGATGTTCGAATCCCACTTTGCCGTGCCGATGTCGGGCGCCGTTCTGAACACGATCAACACGCGGCTTGAGGCGGAAACCATCGGCTTTATCCTGTCGCACGCGGAAACCAAGGTCGTGATGGTCGACCCAGAGTTCGCAGAGGTCGTCGACCGCGCGATCAAGATCAGCGGCCGCGATATGCTGGTGATCGACCTTGAAGACGCGATGTATGACGGACCCGTTCATAAAATCGGCAGCATGACCTACGACGACCTTCTTGCCGAAGGTGACGAGGATTTCGATTGGCAGATGCCAGCTGACGAATGGGACGCGATTTCGCTGAACTACACCTCGGGCACGACAGGCAATCCCAAGGGCGTAGTCTATCACCACCGCGGCGCCGCACTGAACGCGATGGGCAATATCCTGACGTGGGGCATGCCGAACCATTCGCGCTACCTCTGGACGTTGCCGATGTTCCATTGCAACGGCTGGTGTTTCCCTTGGACCATCGCCGCGATGGCGGGCGTTTGCGTTTGTCTGCGGGCTGTACGGGTCGAACCGATCTTCCAATTGATCCGCGATGAGAAGGTCACCCACTTCTGTGGCGCGCCGATCGTTCTGAACATGCTGGCAAGCGCACCGGACGAGTTGAAGGACTTTACCCACGAGGTCAAAGTCATGACCGCAGCCGCACCGCCCCCCGCTTCTGTCATCGCCAAAATGGAAGCGATGGGCGTCAAGGTCACGCACGCCTACGGTCTGACCGAATGTTACGGCCCCTCGGTGTCCTGCGCGTGGAAAGACGAATGGAACACCGAGACCCCCGACGATCAGGCCAAACTAAAATCGCGTCAGGGCGTGCGGTATCACGTTTTGGATGGGTTGATGGTGGCCGATGCCGAAACGATGGAGCCGACTCCGCAGGACGGCAAAACCATCGGTGAGATTTTCATGCGCGGTAATATCGTCATGAAGGGCTACCTCAAGAATCCGACCGCCACCGCCGAAGCCTTCCGTGGCGGCTGGTTCGCGACAGGCGATTTGGCCGTGATGCACCCCGATGGATATCTAGAGATCAAGGATCGCTCTAAGGACATCATCATTTCGGGCGGCGAGAATATCTCTTCGATTGAAATCGAGGATGTCCTCTACCGTCACCCTGCCGTGTCCGAGGCCGCTGTGGTTGCAAAACCTGACGAAAAATGGGGCGAAACGCCCTGTGCCTTTGTCGACCTTCGGGCCGGTGCGACGGTCACCGCCGAAGAACTGATCGCGTTCTGCCGCGAAAACATGGCGCACTTTAAGGCGCCAAAAACGCTCATCTTTGGGCCGCTGCCAAAGACCTCAACAGGTAAAGTGCAAAAATACGTGCTCCGCAACCGCGCCGCCCAAGAGGGTTAAGCGCGTGTAACCTTGGCCTCGCCGGCGGTCATTTCGCCGTCGGCGCGGTCGAACCGAAGGTAGGCGATCCCTTTGCCACCAGACACGGTGTGCAACACGCCCGCCTCTTTGTCGCCCGCCATGATCGGCGTTCCAGCCTCTGCCACACCATCGACCAGCACCCGCACAAGGCCCTTTTTCAGTTCGGTCTTATGCTTCATCCGTGCGGTGACCTCTTGGCCGACGTAGCAGCCTTTTTTGAAATCGACGCCGTTCAGACGGTCAAAGCCTTGTTCGAGAATGTAGCTATCAGGGCCAAGCTCCACCCCCGTCTCAGGGACTAGACGCTCAATACGCAGCGCAGCCCAATCGGTGCCATCGTCGCCTCCCTCAGCCCCATAGAGCCGCCAGCCCAGCGCCGCGTCTCGCGGATCGGTCAAGGCACCCTCTGGCGCATCGCCCGTGCCGCGTTTGACCTGCAGGTCGGTCGCTGTGATCTGCACATCTGCCCGCAGGCGATACATCGTCAGCCGCTGCACCAGCCCCGCCGCAAGGGGCGTCGCCACATCGATCAAGATGCGATCCGCCTGCCCAATCATAAAGAAATCCGCCAAATACTTCCCCTGCGGCGTGAGAAGCGCCGCATAAGCAATCCCCTCGGTCGGGGTGCGTAGGTCATTTGTCGTCAGCCCGTGCAGGAATTTCACGCGGTCGCTGCCAGTCACGGCCAGAATGGTTCTGTCGGTCATCGGTTTTCCCTAAGTCTCTAGGGGTGAATATAGGGTTCAGTCTTCGGTTTTGAACTGGAGTCGATACAGATCAGCGTAAATTCCGCCACGCGCCAGCAATTCATCATGCGTGCCTTGGTCCATCACGCGACCACGGTCCATGACGACGATACTGTCGGCATTGCGAACGGTGGACAAACGGTGCGCGATCACCAGCGTGGTGCGGCCTTCGGACAGCGTCTCTAGCGCGCTTTGGACGATCTGCTCGCTCTTGGTATCCAGCGCCGATGTTGCCTCGTCGAGCAGGAGGATCGGCGTATTGCGCACGAGCGCCCGCGCAATGGCAACCCGCTGACGTTGCCCGCCCGACAGGTTCGACCCACGGGGACCCGCAGGACTGTTCAGCCCATCCGACAAACGCGGCAAGAAGTCAGCCACATGGGCGGCAGTCAGCGCACGTTCAATGCTCGCCTCATCCAGATCACGACCCAAAAGGATGTTATCTCGCAGGGTTTCGTCAAACAGCGCGGCATCCTGACTGACGACAGAGAACAGCCCCCGCAGATCCGCCAATCCCATCGCGCGGTTATCAACACCGCCAATCGTCACGAGGCCAGAGGCTGGATCGACCAGACGGGTCAGCACGTTAAAGACCGTGGATTTCCCAGCACCAGACGACCCCACCAGAGCCGTCGTTTTACCCGCCGCAGCGGTGAACGTCGCACCCTGAAGGACGGGAAGATCACCATAGGCGAGATGCACATCGTTCAGGCGGATTTCAGGGGCACCGACCGGCGCCGCAGCTACAGTGGCGGGCGAGGAAATCGCTGGTGTAATGTTCAGAATTTCGCGGACACGGTTCGCGCTGACCGCAGCGGATTGCACCGCCCCAGACAATTGCCCCAAACGGCGCAGTGGGTCAAAGACCAGCGCCATCGCGGTGAAAAACGCCATGAACTCGCCCACGGTTTTGTCGCCCGCGATGATCTGTGATCCGCCGTACATCAGCACCACAAAGAACCCGACGCCCGTCATCAAATCAATGATCCCAGGGATCATGGCCATGCCGAATGTTGCCTTCACCTCGGCCCGCACGCGGCCCTTGGTCAGCTTGGTGTAGCGGCCCTGTTGATAGTCTTCGAGGGTGTTGAGCTTGATCGGGTTAATGCCGTGGAACACCTCGTCGAGCTGGGTCGACATCTTGGTCGCCAATTCCCGTGCGGCTTGAGTTTTGCGGCGGATATAGCCCTGCACAGCGAGCGACGGTAGAACCAGAACGGGCAAACCGATCAGCGCAGCCAGCGTCCATTTCCAATCAAGCGACAGCGCCACACCAAAGAGCCAGATCACCGACACGCCATCGCGCACCACATTGGTGATGATGTTCGTCCAGACGGTGCCGATATTGGCAACATCCCCCTGAACCCGTTCGATCAAACTGCCCGGTGGATTGGACTGATGGAACGACATATCGAGCCGCATCAAATGCGCCAGCAGGTCGCCACGCATCCATCCCGAGATCTTTTCGATCACAGATTTCATAACGATCTTCTGCGCGACCGAAGTCACAGCCCGCACGGTGAAGATCACGAAAATCGCGATACCGACCGACCATAGCGCAGAGGATTCACCTGCCACCAGCACATTGTCGAACATCGGTTTCATAACCAGTGACAACACGCCGACCATCGAGCCTTCGATCACCATCAAGAGCGCAGCCCCAAGCAGGCTCCCCGATTGACGGCGGAGGTAGTTTGCCCAGAACCAGCGCAACAGGCTGCCAACGGGTAGTTTCGTGTCTGACACTGTTATCCCTTTCGGTCTCTTGTCTTCGGGATACCGATAAACCGTTCGTATGGAAAGACTTCGCCGATTGACGCGGCGGGAAGCCGCGTTAGTGTCACGGTGATTTTTGAATAGGTGATCAGAATGTCTCTTTCCAACGGCCGCCCCTACCTTGCCATCCCCGGACCTTCGGTTCTGCCGGATCGTGTGGTGCAAGCGATGATGCGGCCTTCGCCCAATATTTATCAGGGCGAGCTGGTCGATATGACCGCCACCATCCTCCCTGACCTGAAATCCGTTGCCCGCACCACGGGCCATGTGGCGATCTATATCGCCAACGGTCACGGCGTATGGGAGGCAGCGCTGTCGAACGTCCTGTCACGAGGTGATAAAATCCTCGTTCTGGTCACGGGGCGGTTCGGGCACGGCTGGGCCGAAATGGCGCGGGGTCTGCACCTCGACCTAGAAGTGATGGATTTTGGGCAGCAGGCTTCGATCGACCTGAACCAAGTCGAAACCCGCCTGAAAGCCGACACAGATCACAGCATCAAGGCCGTTCTCGCGGTTCACGTGGATACCTCAACCTCGATCAAGAACGACATTGCCGGCGTGCGTCAGGCGATGGATGCGGCGGGGCACCCTGCTGTTTTGATGGCGGATTGCATCGCGTCGATGGGCTGTGATCGGTTCGAGATGGACGCTTGGGGCGCGGATGTCACCATCGCTGCGAGCCAAAAGGGTCTGATGACCCCTGCGGGCTTGGGCTTTGTCTGGTTCAACGAACGTGCGGCGGCTGCCCGTGAAGGCGCTGATCTGGCAACGCGCTACTGGGACTGGAAGCCGCGCGTCTCGCCAGAGATGTTCTACCAGCACTTTGCAGGCACCCCGCCGACGCATCACCTCTTTGCGTTGCGAGCCGCGCTGGACATGATCAATGAGGAAGGCATCGAACAGGTCTGGGCACGCCATGAAACGCTCGCTCGCACGGTTTGGGCCGCGGTCGAGGCATGGGGTCAGGGTGGTGAAATGCGGCTCAACATGGCGGACCCTGCGGGGCGCGGCCACTCGGTGACTTCAATTCATCTTGGCGGCAATGACGCCGACCGCCTACGCCACTGGTGCGAAGAACATGCGGGCGTGACGCTGGGCATTGGCCTTGGTCGTGAACCGACCTCTGCGTGGTTCCGTATCGGCCATATGGGTCACGTGAACGCGCATATGGTGCTGGGCACACTGTCGGTGATCGATGCGGGCCTCAAGGCTCTGCAAATCCCGCATGGGGACGGCGCGCTTTCTGCGGCAACTTCGGTGGTCGCGGGGGTTTAACCCCGCGCCTCAGCCAATGCATCAGGTAGGGCCTCGGCCAATAGGTCGAGGTCTTTTTCCGTGCCACAACTGATCCGAATACAGCGATCTTGCGGTGCCACAAACGGCATCCGCACGAAAAGCCCACGGCGCAAAAGGCCGCCTAATACCTTGCGGGCAAAATCGCCGTCCGCACCGCAATCCACGCAGACGAAATTGGTCGCAGACGGCACAGCCGTGAGGCCGTTGTCAGCAGCAATCAAGGCGATCCGTTCGCGGGCATTGGCCACCTGCCCGACCACATGGCCCAACCATTCGCGATCCTGAAACGCGGCCAAAGCACCCGCTTGGGCCACATTGCCCATCCCGAAATGGTTCCGCACACGGTCAAATCCCGCGATCAACTCTTTGCCGCCAACCGCATAGCCAACCCGCAGACCTGCCAAGGCAAAGGCCTTTGAAAACGTGCGCATCCGAATGAAGCGAGGATCAACGGGCAGGTCCAAGGCAGTACCCTCGGGGGCAAAGTCGATATAGGCCTCGTCCACTATCAGCAGCGCCCCGTCGGGCAGACGATCCACCATTAGGGCGATGACCTCCCCACGGTGATGGGTGCCCATCGGGTTGTCAGGGTTCGCGATATAGATCAGCTTTGCACCAACCTCTGCGGCCTTTGCGATCAGCGCATCGGGGTCCTCATGGTCGCCCTTGAACGGGACCTTGTGCAACACGCCACCATAGCCCGCGACATGGTAGTTGAACGTCGGATAAGCCCCGTCCGAGGTCACAACTGCATCCCCTTCGGCGATCATCAACCGCACCAGCATCCCCAAGAGGCCGTCGATGCCTTCGCCAATCGCAATGTGTTCAACGGTCGTGCCGTGGTGCGCGGCAATGGCGGCCTTAAGGTCATAGCTTTCGGAATCACCATATTTCCACGCCTCAGATGCTGCGGCCTGCACGGCGGCAATGGCCTTGGGCGATGGGCCAAAGACGTTTTCATTCGCGCCAATACGCGCAGCAAAGGGACGGCCACTGGCACGCTCCATCACCTCAGCCCCGACAAAGGGCACAGTGGCAGGAAGCGACGCGATGAGCGGGGTAAATCGGGGGGCGTTTGTCATGGTGACCACATGGTTAACCGCCCTGCCCCACACCATGCAAGCAAAGACAAAGGGCGCGAGATTTTTCCCGCGCCCTTTGTTCAAATCACCAAAACGAACCGATTAGGCGCGTTCGGAATATTCCATCGAGTCTGTGTTCACGATGATCATCTCGTCGGTCGCGATGAACGGCGGAACCATGATGCGCACGCCGTTGTCGAGGATCGCTGGCTTGTAAGAGTTCGCAGCGGTCTGACCTTTAACAACCGGCTCGGTCTCAACGATCTTGCAGGTGACTTTCTGCGGGATCGAAACGCCGAGAGCTTCTTCGCCGTAGTATTCGACGGTTGCGGTCATGCCGTCCTGCAGGAACGGACGACGTTCGCCCAAAAGTTCCGAGTCGATTTCGACCTGTTCAAAGGTTTCGGTATCCATGAACACCAGACGACCGTCGGTTTCATAGAGGAACTGCTGGTCCTTCTGGTCGAGGCGCACGCGCTCTACCTTGTCTTCGGACCGGAAACGTTCGTTCAGCTTGCGGCCATCACGAATGTTTTTCATTTCGACCTGCGCAAATGCGCCGCCTTTACCCGGTTTCACGTGACCCACTTTAACAGCGGCCCACAGACCGCCTTCGTGTTCAAGGATGTTACCTGGTTTAATTTCGTTACCGTTGATTTTGGGCATCGGACATTTATCTCGATTATGTGACTGGTGGTTGCCGGAAAGCGGCGAGCCCCTATATCGGAACAACAAACCGGCGTTTCGGCGCTAGATATGCCAAAACAGTGGATTTACCTATGCAGATAGTGCATAGCTGCCATTCCAAATCAAGACCCCCGAATCGGATCAAAATAGGCATATTGCGCTGCACGCCGTAACCACAAGAGCAAAAACAACAAAGGACGCGAAATGGCTGATTTCGTAGATGGCACCGCTTTCAACAACGAACAGGGCAACCGTGCACGCAAACTCTTTGCTGCTGTTGTTCTCGCTGCGTTGGATGATGCGATTGCTGATGACAAAAAGTACGGCAATGGTCCGGAACAGATCGCACGTTGGGCGCGGTCTCGTGATGGCCGTGAAGTTTTGTCCTGCGCTGGCATCGACCCGAACGAACGTGTTGTTAAGGGTCTGATGGAATTCGTTGGTAAAGGTATTCGTACCTCTGTTGCGCTGTCGCGCGAAGAGAGCGAACGCCGCAACGCTGCTGCACAAGACGAAGCCGCTTAAGGGTTCTAGTATCGGGCTTCTTGCCCACCCAAACGCAAACGCGGTCCTCTGCTCGGGCCGCGTTTTCGTTTTTAAGGGTCCGCGTGCCGCATCGGGGCTTTCGCGAACCCCTGCCCCACCGTAGAACAGGCGCTATGGCAAAGGCGATTATGATTCAGGGTGCTGGCTCCAACGTGGGTAAATCCATGGTGGTGGCTGGCCTATGTCGCGCCTTTCGCAAACGTGGCCTATCGGTCGCGCCATTCAAACCGCAGAACATGTCGAACAACGCCGCTGTCACCTCTGACGGCGGAGAGATTGGTCGCGCGCAGGCCTTGCAGGCGCTGGCCTGTGGGTTGGCCCCGCATACCGACATGAACCCTGTCTTGCTCAAACCCGAGACGGATGTGGGCGCACAGGTGATCGTGCAGGGCAAACGGCTGACCACGCTCAAGGCGCGTGACTACGGCAAGATGAAATCGACGCTGATGGTTTCCGTGCTCGACAGTTTTCATCGTTTGGCGCAGGCACACGACCTGATCATCATTGAGGGCGCGGGATCCCCCGCCGAGGTGAACCTGCGTGAAGGTGATATTGCGAACATGGGCTTTGCTGAGGCTGCTGGCGTCCCCGTCATCCTCTTTGGCGACATCGACCGTGGGGGCGTGATTGCGCAGCTCGTCGGCACTCATGTCATCCTGCCCGAGGACGACCGCAATCGGATTAAGGGGTTTGGAATCAACAAGTTCCGCGGCGACACCAGCCTCTTTGCTGAGGGGATGACAGCAATCGTAGACCATACGGGCTGGGCACCTCTGGGCATCCTGCCGTGGTTCGATCAAGCGTGGCGTTTGCCTGCTGAAGACGTGATGGACCTCAAGGGTCGTCCGGGTGGCGCGTTCAAAATCGCCGTGCCACGACTGAACCGCATTGCGAATTTCGACGACCTCGACCCGCTCTCTGCTGAACCCAACGTGACAGTTGAGATCGTCGAAGCGGGCCGCCCACTGCCCGCAGACGCCGACCTCGTCCTGATCCCTGGCAGCAAATCGACCATCGCCGACCTCGCACATTTCCGCGCCCAAGGCTGGGATATCGACCTGCAAGCCCATATCCGCCGCGGCGGTCGTGTGCTGGGCATTTGCGGCGGGTATCAGATGCTTGGCCGTGAAATCCGCGATGACGACGGGATTGAGGGCGCACCCTCTCGCGTTGCGGGCCTTGGCCATTTGGACGTTGTTACAGAGATGAAGCCGCACAAGCGCCTTACCCTATCAAACGCCCACCACATCGAAAGCGGCCAGCCCGTGACGGGCTACGAAATCCACATCGGCGAAACGGATGGCCCTGATCGGGACCGTGCGTGGCTGACGCTTGATGGACGCGGCGAAGGTGCGCAGAGCCAGAATGGCCTCGTTCAAGGCTGCTATATCCACGGGCTGTTTGCCGCTGACGGCTTCCGCGCCAAATACCTGCGCAGCTTTGGCATTCGTTCCGAGGCACAATATGACCAAAGCGTTGAGGACGCGTTGGACGCATTGGCCCAGCACATGGAAACGCATTTGGATGTGGATTTGGTGGCCGAACTGGCCGCGCCCGTGACTTATTCGAATTCCTGAGACGACAGAACGCGGTAAATCTCACGACGGACCAGCTTGCGCACATTGCGCGTGATCCGTTCACCCAAGGCCCCCTGCAGTTCAGAGCGGACAATCTCTGTCACCATTTGGCGCAGTTTGTCTTCGTCGATGAGGGCGCCACCGTCGAGGTATTCGTCGATCTGTCCATCGAGGTCCGATAGATCGGGATCATCGCTCGCTACGACCTGATCATCGTCTTGCTGGGTGGATTCAACCTGCAAATCAGCGGTCAGCACATCGGCCTCGTCGATGGTCGCGCTGCGCAGCGATGGGAACGGTTCGGGCGTGTCGATCAAATCTTCGACGTTGTCGCCTTCGGGTTCCCAATCCTGATGATCTGACTTGGTAACAGCTTGTTCCAACTCAGCAATCATCTGTTCCAATTCTGTCATCACCGAGCCCTCTTGAGGGGCCTCTTTGACAGGCGCTTGCGCGGGTTCGACCACGCGCAAGGCAGGCGTCAGAACGAATTTTTCGGGCTGCGGATCGAAATGGTCAGACTCTGCCACGTCTTCGGAAACGGGTTGCGACGCAGGCTGCGCCGACCACTCGTTATCCGACACCAGACGGCGGATGGAAGATAGGACATCTTCGATCTCTACATTTGCGCGTTGGTCAGACATGACGATTTTCCTGCTCACTCAATGGTGAGTGTAACGAAAGCTACGCTCTCAGACAACCAACACGACGCGCTTGGCTGGGTAAATTATTCCAGCGCCTGCAAAACGCGGTCGAGCGCACGGCCTTGGGCCGAGGAACGAATGGGCGCGTTTGCAACCATGTTGTAGTGGCCGATCACATCATACTGGGTCACAGGCAGGTTCAAATGCTCTGCCGTCAAAAGACCCGTTGCGTAGAGAATGTTGTAGCTTGCCAGAACGACGTTGGCGTTGGCCTGAACCAAGTTCGCCCGCGCATCGAGCAAGGATTGTTCGGCATTCAGCACGTCAATCGTTGTGCGCGATCCAGCTGCGGCCTCTTCGCGGACACCATCAAAGGCAAGCTGTGCTGCCGCAACACCTTGACGGTAGGCCTCCGACGCAGCCACAGCCGCACGGTAGTTCGAGAACGCGTTTGTCACGCCCTGCTCAACGCTCAGCGTTGTCAGATGCAGACCAGCACGTGCCTGATCGCGTTGTGCGTTGGCCTTGCGGACCGCACTAGAGATCGCGCCACCTGCGTAGATCGGACCAGAGACCGACACGCCATAAGAGGTGCTGTCGTTAAAGCTGCCACCATCGACGCGACGTTCGGTAAAGGACGCGCTCAGATCAACGGAAGGCATATTCGACGCCTGCGCGATGCGGACACCCAATTCAGCCGCAGCAATCGCGTGCTGAACGGACACGATGGAGGGATGTTCGCGAAGTGCATATTCGGTTGCCGCATCCTGCGTCATGCCAACGTCTGCACGCGGCGCGCTTTGCAGCGAAACAGGGGCCGTGCCGACGGCGACACGATATTGTTCTTGGGCTTGGATCAAATCACCCTGCGCCACGGCCAAAAGGCTGCGCGCAGAGGCAAGCTGCGCTTCGGCCAACGACACATCGGTACGGGTCACTTCACCTACGCTGAACCGGTCCTGCGCCGCACGCAGTTCTTCGGACAGCACGCGAACGTTCGATTGACGCAGGTTTACGAATTCTTGTGCGGTGCGCACACCCAGATAGGCGGACACTGCATTCAGAAGAACGTTTTGCTCTGCCGCGATAAGGTCTTCGCGGGCTCCCAGAACAAGCTCTTTGCTTGCATCAAGCGCCAGTTTGTTCGCGCCGCCTTGATACAGGGTGAGTTGCGAAATCAAGGAGTAGGTTTCGGTCCAAACATCAGCGCCGGTATTGTCAGGCGAATGCGTCGCGTTCGCACTATACGACAACGTGGGCCGCAAAGACGCCATGGCAGAGGCCACATCTTCGTCTGCCGCACGCAGAACCGCGCGATTTTGGTCCAAAAGACCACTGGAATTATACGCCGAGACCAATGCGCCGCCCAGCGTTTCAGCAAAGGCAGCGGGAGAGGCAATAATCAGCGCGACGACGGCGGCCGCAGAGGCAAAAGTTTTTCGAAACATAAAAATTCCTTTATGCTTTTGAGCCTCTTCGCGCAACTGCCGAAATCGCGGCAAATTGTCAAAGGGCGAATTCTGCTTTCTTGGCGAACCCAGTCAGAACAGGCGCGCCAGCGTTAAACGCCATACGCCAGTTGATCCGTTGGTCCATTTTGTAACCAATACGGACAACGCCCAGATCGCCTTCTGCAAAGATAGATACGATGCGACCGCCGTCTTTCAACTGCGCGAGCAGAGAATCAGGCAGCACCTCAACAGCGCCTTGCAGGATGATGACGTCATAAGGACCCGACTTTGCAGCCCCCTCAGCCAGAGCGCCCGAGATGATCGCAGCGTTGTCGATGCCCTGCTCAGAGAGAATCGATTGAGCTTCTTCTGCGCGGGATTCGTCGTCTTCGACGCCGATCACGAACTCGGCCATGTGCGCAAGAACCGCGGTGGAGTAGCCCAGACCCGGCGCGATATCGAGGATCACTTCGGTCGGTTTGATGTCCAAAACATCGAGCATCTTAGCCAATGTGCGCGGCTCCAGCAGCACGCGACCGCCTCCAATATCGAGGTTTTCGCCAATATAGGCGGCCTCTCGCATCGAAGAGGGCACGAATGCCTCACGTGGAACCGATAGCATCGCATCGATGATCGGGAATTTTGTAACGTCCGAAGGACGTACTTGGGTGTCGACCATCATGGTCCGGCGGGTGGTATAATCTGCCACGGTCTAAACTCTTTCGTTCAGTTCCAATTGGGGTCTTGCCATATCTACCCCGAACGATCAACGGCGGAAAGGTAAAGATTCCACGAAAGCACACGCTTGCACCCCAGAACGAAGTTGTATAGATCACCCGCACCACTGGCGGCGAGTTGGCGGAGTGGTGACGCAGCGGATTGCAAATCCGTGTACAGGAGTTCGATTCTCCTACTCGCCTCCACTGGGTATCCCCCTGAAAATTGTGACCTATTTGCCCGCGTAGCCGTAATAGCCATCGTATCGGTAAGATTTTTCGCGGCCCTCGTAGCAGTTGAGAACCGTGACCACTTCGGCGTCGCTGCGCAATGAGTCGGTCAGTTGGTCGAAACAGGTGCGCAGTTCGGTTTGTTTGGTGATGCCGTGGCGGACGCAGAGGACCGCACAATCGGCCAGCGGCGCGATGTAGCGGGCATCGACCACTGGAACGAGCGGCGCTGTGTCGATGATAATCACGTCCAAGGCCCCGCGTGCATTGGAGATCAGATCGCGGAACGTGGTGGATTGCAGCGGTGCATCGGTCGGGACCATCGACCTTCGGCGCCCCATCATCACGCCCAGCGAGGATTTCGGATCGGCGTCATAGAACGCCTCATCTCCGTCGACCTCATCCAAGAGATAGTCGAGAAGCCCGTGCTTTGGTTCACAGCCGATAAAGCTGTGCTGGCTCGGGTTACGAAGATCGGCGTCGATCAACAGCGTCTTTTTGCCCGCCGCCGCATAGGTCCGCGCAAGGGCGAGTGCGGTGGTCGATTTCCCTTCGGCAGGAACGGAAGAGCACACCATGATCACCTTCCCCTTCCCCGGATCGTCAGGACAAGCGCGGTCAACGGCAGCGCGCAGACGCCGGAATGATTCCGCGATCAGCGACATCGGTTCGTTCACAACTTTATCCGCGACCGTTTTTTGATCGGCAGTCAGCGCCTCACGCGGAATCACCGCGCCGACGCGAGCGGGCAGCAGATTACCCAACTGAATGGCCGAGGTGACGCCGCCGACAAAATATTCATAGGCAAAGGCCAGCGTGATCCCGCCACCGATCCCTGCAAAGAGCGCGAGGGCGAGGATCAGTTTTTTGTTCGGGTAGGACGGTTGGCGCGGCGGAAGGGCTTCGGACACGACACGGCTATCCGCGATCTGAACCAATGCCTGCGTTTCGATCTCGCGCAGCCGCAAGAGCAGCGTGTCATATTGGCGCTGCGCAATCTGGGCCTCTTGTTGCAGACTATAGACTTCGGTCAGCGTTTGCGGACTGAGCGGGCTAGAGAGCAATTCGGTCTGCAATTGAGCCCGCAGATCGGCTTCGGCCGTCTCGTATCCCGTCACACTCGCATCGAGTTGCGACACGGCCCGCGCGCCCTCTGTCGCGATCCGCGCCTCTAGATCGGCAAGCCCAGCGGCGAGGTCGATAGCCTCTGCCGCGCCTTCAGCGCTACCCGCGATCTGACGGGCCAACACGCTGCGCTGTTCGGTCAGCGCAATAAGCGTCGCATCACCGATTTCATTGGCGAGCCTGTCAAAATCTGACGCCTCCAACGCGGCTCGTGCCCGCGTTTGCGCCTGAAGCAGGTCGACCCGCGTGGCCGCAGCGGCAGCCATCTGATCTCGCAGGTTTTCGACAGCCATCGATCCAGACTCGGCCATCAAACGGTCAAGGTTTCGGTTAATATAGTCCGAAAACGCTCCATCGGTCGCAGCCAGTTGCGTCTGTGCCAGATCGAGCTGCGCCCGCAAAATATCTCGCCCCGCCAATGCGTCCTGCACTTTCGCATCGAGTTGTCTGCGAATGTATGTCTGCGCATGGGCGTTCGCGACCTCTGCCGCGCGGATCGGATGTTCCGAGGTAAATGACACAGCGACAAGGTAGGTCAGCCCCCGACGCCGCACCGACATCGCATCATTGAACCGCCCCAAGGTCGCCTGCACCACCTGTAGCCCCGTCGGCGGCTCTGGAAGTTCTAGCCCAATCGCCTGTTTCGCGCGGTCCGTCAGGCTCAGCGACATGCCGAATTCATCGGTCAGGTAAAGTTCGGTATCGCGGATCGTATCGAGCGCGAGGCTGCTGGAGCGCAATTTCTCAACCTCGCTCTCCAGCCGCGCATCCGCCATAGTCGCCGTCGCCCGCTGAGCGTCCTGCGGATCGAGCAGACTGCGGCCCGCAGGGTCCACTTCGATCAAAGCCGTCGCGGTGTAGAGCGGCACAGAGCGGGCCAAAAAGAGAAACGCGATTGTCAAAAAGACAAAGATCGTGATCCCGATCAGCCGCGCCTGACGCTGCAGGATCGACAATAGGTCCTTGATATCAATCGTCTCTCGCGAGGGCGTCGTCATTCTGAACACTCGGCACTTGGGGCTTCAGAACGGGTTTTGGCCCAAATTGTTTTAAATTTGGTTTATTTAGGCTTGGTTGAGAAAAAGGTGGGGGTGCACCCCCCAGACCGAAGCCGAACGGCCGTCAAAACGCCCGTCTTATAAGCACCTGTATCAATCGAAATGCGGTTTGGGCGAATGCAAGGCTCGTCTTCGATCACGTGACCATGAACCAAAATGCGCCTCGACTTTGCCCGATCAGCCAGCGCGGGATCGCCCCACATGAGGGTCTGCGCGTCCTGCCGCGCGTCAGTTTGATCAAGGTTGCAAGACGCATGGGCAAAGACATAATCGCCAACGGTCAGCGACAACGGCAGGCCTATGAGAAATTCACGATGATCGGGCGGAATGACTGTGGTCAGCTGATGTTGCAACCTCATAGTCGGCGGCGTCACCTCCCCCAGATGCAAACCATAAGAGGCCAACGTCTCAGCACCACCATAGTCCAACCACGCCCGATTGCCCGCTGGATCGTCCAAAAAACGACACATCATATCGTCATGGTTTCCACAGAGAATAACGCGTTGGATCCCTGCAGGATCAGGCGCAAGAAGGTGATCGATTAGCCCCGATACCCCTGCCGAGCGGTCCACAATGTCACCGAGAATAACCAGCAGCTTTGGCCCCTCAATCGACGCGGCGTCCTCTATGATCTGTTGCTCTATCTGGTGATATAGATCGAACCGCCCATGAATATCGCCGACCGCATAGATCGCGGCTGGCATGGTCGGTAGGTGCAGCATCCGCCGCGAAGTTTTGCGCCAACGCCCAATCATCCGCTCCCCGCCCTGCGGAACCGCGCCACGCCCAGCGCGATTAGGGCAACAAAGAGGTAGACGTTCCCCGCGATCTCAAGGCTGAAATCCCCCAACGCATGAACCGCGACCGTTACTGTGGCGCCGATTGCGGCCGCTGAGGTCGCGTATCCGTCCGATCTGCGCATCAAGTTTTTCCACGCTTTGACGACCGCGATGGCAACCGCGACCATCGGAAGGCTGCCCGCGATCAGTCCCAGTTCGACCCAAAGGGCCAGATAGGTATTGTGCGTCCGATCCCAGACCAAGGACGGGTCCAGCGCGGGGTCATGGTACAGCTCAAACGCATCGGGAAACCCGTCCAACCCAAAACCCATCAGGGGGCGGTGGGCGATCATCCCAATGACCTCGCGGTAGAGTTCAAACCGGTCAATGCTGCCCGCAACAGTGAGAATCGATCGATCCAACAGCCCTTGCCCCATGACCAAAAGGATCGCCGATAGGGTGACACCGCCAAAGACCATGACACGCCAGATATGGCCGCGCTTCATCCGCTCCGCCTTGGCCATCATGAGGCCAAGAGTGACAGCGGCCCCCACAACGGTCGCCAAGCCCCCCAATCGTGACTGCGTGACAAACACTGTGGCTAAAATCACCGTCGTTGCCGTCGCCAAGGCCACGACGTACAGCTTGTGAGGCGACCACGCCTTGGGACCAGCGGGCATGCGGATCGACGGCGCGAAGGCGCGCCTGACCGTCAGCGCGACACCCAACGACACCCCCATCCCGAGAAACGTTGCAAAAGCGTTGCGGCTAATAAACGTTCCCGTGGCCGACCCCACGTAGTCCAATTTATCGCCCCAAAAGTGGATATCGCCAAAGAACGACAGCGCCAGCAGCCCCCAAACCGCATGTGCAAAGAGCCCCCAGAACAACAGTGTCGCCATCTGGGTCAAGCGCGCGGCACTATCGCCCACGCTGATCAAGAGCCAAAACATCAGCAGGTAGCCCGCCATCCGCACCAGCGCGAGGATCGTAGCACTACGGTTGATCGTCAAAAAATCAGGCCAGAGGTCGGGCGGCAAAGCCCCTGTCGGATCGAACCGCAGCGGCAAAAGTTGCACAAATGCAAAACCTATCGCGACCACGATGGGTAGGATAATCGCCATCTGCCCTTTGACAGGATCAACGTGGCAACGGCTGCACATGATCTGGACCACCCCATAGACCAACCCGAGGACAGCCAAACTCAGCGTCGTCAAGAGCCATACAAGCGGACGATCCCCGCCCGCGGCGACAGCGGACAGGAGGACGAGGACGATCAACAAGGGGCCGTAGACATTAGACAGCCACCCACTGCGGGCGGGGCGATATGGCTGGGCCGCGCCAACATCTTCAAAGGTGAACACGATTTACCCCCATCATCCTTGCATTGCATCTTCGGCGAGCCGATCCCGAAGCGATTGTAGAAAATCAGCATTTCCTGATTGATCTTGCAGCAAGGCGACCAACCAATCGCGGTGATCTGGGTGGTATAGAAAGTAATCGACCAAATAGTCGCGATAGCCTGCAGAGCCGAGGATCAGGATCGCGTCCGCCTCATCGCCATGGTTAAACGGTCTCTCTTCCGCCAACTGGTAGGCAAAACCCAGCCGTCGCAGCGCCAATCCGCCCTCATTCGGGCCCGTGATCCGCGACAAGGCTTTGGCATAGATCGCCTCTTCGGTGTCGCCCAAAGTGTATAGCGCCACTGCCCGCGCCTGATGCGCCGCTGACATGGTCGGCACACTATCCAAAATCGCCTCAGCCCGCGCCAAACACGCCCGCGCGACTCGGGTTCTGACCTGCGTTTCCGCCTCAAGCGCGGCGGTCGAAAACAACGCGTCACAGGACCACATTTGACCGACCTGCACGAACCGCGACCGTGCGGTCGGAAGGGCGCCATCCCGCGTAGCCTCATCCAACTCCGCAAAATCGCGAAAATAGGTAAAGAGGCCGGCATGCTCTGACCGGATCATCGGCAAGGTCACCACGATCATTCCCATAGAGAAGGCGATCAACAAAACTCTTAGCACTGAACATCTTTCCAACAGCGGGGCGCGAGACAGAAAACAACCATAGAAGGAATCACTGACAAGAAAATATCAAGCAAAGACCGCATATTTGGTTAACGCGGGCGATGATCTTCGACATGCCTCAAAGCATCAAATTTTGGCTTATTTTTAAGGACTTTCTGTCACTGGGTGGTTTGAGAAAATCCCCTATTTGTGCAACAACAGGTTCAGGTTTGCGTTCAGGAGTGTGAAATGCGTTCAATTATGATCAGTGCAATTATCGCCTTATTTTTCGCCCCTAGTGCACAGGCAAAGAGCTTTTCCAGCCAGTTGGACCGCGGGTATCTCGTTCGCACCATGTTGCAGCAATCGAATCGCCAAAGGGTTGTATCGCCTGTTCGCGAAATTATGCGATCCTATGGGCTTGAGTGGGACGACGATCGGGGCAGGTCGAACAATCGCGGGAACCGATACGGGCGTGACGATGACCACGGTCCACGATTCCCCGTCCCGCGTCGTCCGCACAATTGTAGCCCGCATTAACCATCGGTGACGGTCGCGTGACACGCTTGCCCCTCGCGCGGCGGTGGTTTTCCCGATAAAGACGCCGCATGACCGATTTAGACATCTTCCTCTCCGTTGCCCCTGGCCTTGAAACCGTCCTCGCTGAAGAAGCTGTTGCGGCGGGCTTTGCCGATCCCGTCACCAGCATGGGCGGGGTGAGTTTTCGCGGAACATGGGCGGATGTGTGGCGTGCCAACCTGCATCTGCGCGGTGCCGCGCGGGTTCTGGTGCGGATCGGGTCGTTTCGGGTGATGCACCTTGCCCAGCTCGACAAACGGGCGCGGAAATTTCCGTGGGGCGATGTGCTGCGTAAGGACGTCCCGCTCAAGGTCGAAGTCACCTGCCGCAAGTCCAAGATTTACCACGACAAGGCTGCCCGCCAACGGATCGAATCCGCCCTGACCGAAGATTTCGGCGCGACGCTGGCAGAGGATGCCCCGATCACCGTGAAAGTTCGGATCGAGGACGACCTCTGCACGATCAGCATCGATACCTCGGGCGAAAGCCTGCACAAACGCGGACACAAATCCTTTGTCGGTAAGGCACCGATGCGCGAAAACCTCGCGTCGCTGTTCCTGCGGCAGATGGGTTATGATGGGTCCGAACCGGTCGTGGACCCGATGTGCGGCTCTGGCACCTTTGTGATTGAGGCCGCCCAAATCGCGGCGGGTCTGATCCCTGGACGTGATCGCAGCTTTGCCTTTGAACTGCTGTCAAATTTTGACGCCGCCGCATGGGATGCGATGCGCGCGACGACGCCTACGGAACGGCCCGCGCTGACCTTCTACGGGTCCGACCGCGATGCAGGGGCCGTCAAAGGCGCTAAGGAAAACGCCGAACGCGCGGGCGTCGCCGAAATGGTGACTTTTGCCAATCATGCGGTCAGCGATTTGCCGTGTCCCGAAGGGCCAAAGGGCATCGTGATCGTTAACCCGCCCTACGGTGCCCGCATCGGCAATAAGAAACTGCTCTATGCGGTCTATGGCGCCTTGGGCAAAACGCTGCTGGAACGGTTCAGCGGTTGGCGCGTTGGGATCATCACCTCAGAACCTGCTCTCGCCCATACCACTGGCCTGAAATTCCTGCCCGAAAACAAACCCGTGTCGCACGGCGGGTTGCGTATTCAGTTGTGGCAAACCGCGCCCCTGCCCTAAGCGCGACAATACGCCCGCCAAAAATCGTTCGGTATACAATGGCACACATTGACTTGAGTGCCTTTGTTTATTAAGCGGAACGCAACCGCACGGGCGTTCTGCGCCTTTGTATTTTTGCCCTACGCGCCAGCGACAACAGCGGAGAAGCGACCCATGGCCAACACCCCCGACATTATCTACACCACCGTAGACGAAGCCCCCGAACTGGCGAGCGCATCGCTCTTGCCGATCATTCGGTCGTTTGCTGGCGCTGCCGGTATCACCGTAGAAACCCGCAATATCTCGGTCGCGGCTCGAATCCTGTCGGCGTTCCCCGAGTTCCTGACCGAAGAGCAGCGCGTCAATGACGACCTCGCCGAGCTGGGCGAACTGGTGAAAACACCCGAAGCAAACGTCATCAAACTGCCGAACGTGTCCGCATCGGTTCCGCAGCTCGTTGCGGCGATCAAAGAACTTCAGGGCCAAGGCTACGCGATCCCAGCCTACCCGACCGACCCGCAATCGGACGAAGAAAAGCAAATTCAGGCACGCTACGACGCGATCAAGGGCTCTGCTGTGAACCCTGTTCTGCGCGAAGGTAACTCTGACCGTCGTTCGGCTAAGGCTGTTAAAGAATACGCAAAAGCCAACCCACATTCGATGGGTGAATGGAAATCGACCTCGAAAACCTGCGTTGCGTCGATGCCGGGCAATGACTTCTTTGCGAATGAAACTTCGACCACGATCACCGCAGCCCAAGCTGGCGGCGCGAAAATCGTTCACACCGCAGAAGACGGCACCGAGACCGTTCTGAAATCGGGTCTGAAGTATCAAGACGGCGAAATCGTCGACGCGACATTCCTGTCGGCGGCTGCGCTGCGTGACTTCGTAAAGGCAGAGATCGACAGCATGGAACCGGGCGTTCTGTTCTCGGTCCACTTGAAAGCCACCATGATGAAGGTCTCGGACCCGATCATCTTTGGTCACTTCGTATCGGTCTACCTCGAAGACTTCATCGCGAAACATGGCGCGAAACTGGACGCTTTGGGCTGGAACCCGAACGGCGGCATCGGCGATCTGGAAAAACTGATCGCTGGCGATGCAGAGCTGCAAGCTGACCTCAAGGCGACCCTCGCTGCACGTCCTGCGATGTATATGGTCGACAGCGACAAAGGCATCACCAACCTGCACGTGCCGTCCGACGTGATCATCGACGCATCCATGCCTGCTGTGATCCGCGCTGGCGGCATCGGCTGGGGTCCTGACGGCAAAGCGGCTGACACCAAATGCTGCATTCCGGACAACTCCTATGCAGGCGTTTACGACGAGACGATCAACTACTTCAAAGAAACCGGCAAACTGGACGTCACCACCTGTGGCGCTGTGTCCAACGTTGGTCTGATGGCGCAAAAAGCCGAAGAATACGGCTCGCACCCGACCACCTTTGAAATCGCGGCCAAAGGCACCGTTCGTATCGTTCTCGACAACGGCGACGTGATCTCTGAGCACGCAGTTGAAAAAGGCGACATCTGGCGTTCGGCAACCGCGAAAAAAGCACCGATCATGGACTGGATCCAACTCGCGATCCGCCGCACTAAGGCAACTGGTCTGGCTGCGTTCTGGCTCGATGCGAACCGTGCACACGATGCTGAACTGATCAAATACGTTGAGCCCGCACTCAAAGAAGCTGGTATCGACATTCCGATCATGGCACCGCGTGAAGCCACCCGCTTTACCCTCGTGGAAATGCGCAAAGGCAATGACGTCGTCACCATCACCGGTAACGTTCTGCGCGACTACCTGACCGACCTCTTCCCGATCCTCGAACTGGGCACCTCGGCAAAGATGCTGTCGATCGTATCCCTGATGCAGGGCGGCGGTCTGTTTGAAACGGGCGCTGGTGGTTCGGCTCCGAAGCACGTTCAGCAGTTGATGGAAGAAAACCACCTGCGTTGGGACAGCCTCGGCGAATTCTGTGCGCTGGGTGAATCGTTCAAGTTCCTCGCCGACAAAGGCATGGACAAGGCTGGCGTCATCGGTGCCGCGATTGAAGATGCGACCCAGAAAGTTCTCGAGAACAACAACTCGCCAGAGCGCAAAGTGGGTCAAGCCGACAACCGCTCGTCGCACTACTGGTTCGCGCGTTACTGGGCGGATGCAATGGCCGCACAGTCGGACGACGCTGATCTGGCAGCGCATTTCGCACCGATCGCAAAGGCTCTGGCCGACGGCGAAGCAGCGATCCTCGCGGAACTGAAAGCAGGCGAAGGCAAGCCAGTTGATCTGGGTGGCTACTACCACGCAGACGTCGCCAAGGTCGCAGCCGTGATGCGTCCCTCGGCAACGCTGAATGCCATCATCGGCTAATTCAGATTGAAATACTGATAGAAGGGCGGGGGTTTCCCCGCCCTTTTTCGTTCTCGAAGTTGGAAAAGTGGAATTTACATTCCATTAACCACTCTTTGATACGCCCCCTCGAACGACCGTCACGGTGCATTAGCAGGGTCGTAAACTTTCTTTGTCATAATCGACTCAAACGGCCTCTGTTGCCCTAGCCTTGGCCCCGTCAAAATTTAAATTTGACACCAATGTCATTTTGACGTTTCTGTCAATTAACTTGAAAACCGAGTCGGATCACATGCGATTTCTATCCCCCCTCCTGTTTCTGACAGCTCTTGCTGGTCCTGCTTTGGCAGAGCCGCCCCTGCTCGTCGAAATTGTCACCGCTGAACAATCCTCCCCCACCCGCGACTACACGCTCGTCGGAATTGTCGAGGCGCAAAACAGCTACCCCGCGTCCTTTCGGTCGGGCGGTTTGATCACCGATATTTTCGCGGACGTGGGCGACCATGTGACCGCAGGAGCAGAGATCGCCCGCCTCGACGCCACCACAGCGCAGGCGCAACGCGATGCAGCGCAGGCCACGCTAGAGGCTGTCGCGGCACGCCTCAAACAAGCGGAACAATCGCGAGACCGCGTGGAGGCCTCCCTCTCCCGTGGCACCGCGACCCAAGCTGATCTGGACGAAGCCGTGCAGTCCTTCCTCAGCGCCCAGTCGTCCTACCGTCAGGCGCAAACCCAGTTGGACAAGGCGCAGCAAGGACTGGACGACACCACGCTCCACGCGATTGAGGATGTCATCGTCACCGAACGCAACGCCGAACCGGGCGAAATCGTCGGCGCGGGGGCATCGGTCCTCGAACTGGCAACGGACGGGCGGCTCGATGCGAAATTCTATGTGCCTGACATCGCCAATTTGAATTCAGTCATCGGCCTCCCCGTCGCGATCACGCCGATTGACGGCGGCGAAACGATCATCGCGTTCGTGGCCGAAGTGTCCCCCGTGGTGAGCGTCGCTGGCACCGTCGAAATGACGGCTCATTTGCCCAACGACACCGACCTGCCCTTGGGCGGATTGGTCGAAGCGCGCGTGACCTTGGACAGCGATCCTGTCATCACCCTCCCCGCTGACGCGCTGTTTGTCACCGCGAACGGCCCCGCAGTTTGGGTCGTTGACCCCGCCACCATGACCGTCAGCCCACGGGCAATCACCGTCGCAAGCTACCGCGAAGCAGAGATCGCCATTTCCGACGGTATCACCGCTGGCGAACAGATCGTCGGCGCAGGCTCGCAAGTCCTCTATGCGGGCCGCGAAGTTTATACGGAGGTGCAGAAATGACCCGTTTTGCCCTGATCCTCGCACTCTTTGCCGCGACGCCAGTTCTGGCCCAAGACGCCACCCCCCGCCCCGTCGTGACCGAAATCGTCAGCGCAGATATCGCCAGCCACCGCGCCTTTACAGGCCTGATTGAACCACGCACCGAAACCGACCTCGCGTTCCGCGTGGGCGGCCGTTTGGCGACCCTGTCGGTCGATGTAGGGGACCGCGTGGTCAAAGGGGCGGTCCTGGCCGAACTTGACCAGATCACGCTTCAGCAGGATTTCCTCGCTGCAACCGCTGGCGTGGATTCCGCCCGTGCCGCCGCCGACCTCGCCCAGAGCCAGTTTGATCGCGCAACCGAACTCGCCGCGCGAGGCGTTTATTCCGATGCCCAACTTGAAGCGATCAGCGCCAATAATGACGCGGCCATCGCGCAATTGGAAAACGCGAATGCCACCCTGCGCCAAGCAACCGAGGCCGCGCAATACGGACAGTTGACCGCGCCCTATGACGGTATCGTTTTAGCCCGCAAGGTCGAGGTGGGATCGACCGTCAATGCAGGGGCCGCAATCCTGACGCTGTCTGATTTGTCAGGCCTTGAAGCCGTGATCGACATGCCTACCGCGATCCTCGATCTGCTGCCCGATGACGCGATGTTCGACATTCAGCACCACACCAGTGGCATCGCCCCCGTCACCGCGCAACTGCGTCTGGTCGATCCCGTGGCCGAAGGCCGTCTGGACACCCGCCGCCTGCGTCTGACACTGATCGATCCGCCAGAGGATTACCGCATCGGGGCCTTGGTCACAGCGGCCCCTCTGGGCGACAACGCACCCTTTGTCACGCTGCCCACCAATGCGATTTTGGACAAGGACGGTGGCTATGGCGTTTGGGCGATCACCACGCCCGACCGCAGCGTTCACTTTACCCCCGTCACGCGGGGCGCTGAACTGGGGGATCGCACCGTGATCACCCAAGGCGTCCGTATCGGCGACGAAATCATCACCCGTGGCGTTCATGCCCTGACCGAAGGCCAGATCGTCGGAGATCGCATCGAATGAAAAGCTTTAACCTCTCTGATTGGGCACTCCGCCATAAATCCTTTGTCTGGTTCCTGATGATCATGTCACTGGTCGCAGGTCTGGTGTCCTACAATTCGATGGGCCGCGAAGAGGACCCGTCCTTTACCATCCGAACCATGGTCATCACAGGCGTCATGCCCGGTGCCACTGCCGAAGAGACCCTGACCCAAGTCACCGACCGCATCGAACGAAAGCTCGAAGAGCTGGACAGCCTAGATAGCACTCGATCCGTTACCTATGCGGGCCGCGCAATTGTCTATGTGGACCTTCTCGACACGGTGCGGGGCCGCGACATTGATCAATCATGGACCCGCGTTCGTGCGATGATGTCGGACATTCGCGGTGATTTTCCTGCGGAATTTCAAGGTTTCCACTTCAACGATAGCTTTGGCGATGTGTTCGGCAACGTCTACGCCTTTACTTGGGATGGTTTCGCACCTGAGGACGTGAAAGCCTATGTCGAGGATATCGCGGATGAGGTGCAACTCTTGGACGCTGCGGGGCGCGTCGATCTCATCGGCACCCGCGATCAGGCGATCTTTATCGAATTTTCGCACTCTCGCCTTGCCGCTCTGGGCTTAGATGCGCAGACCGTGCTGAACACACTGGCCACCCAGAACAAAATCGTGCCCTCAGGCACCATTCACACACCCCAAGAGCGCATCAAAATTCGCGTTTCAGGTCAGTTCAATACGGCTGACGAACTGGCAAATGCGCCGCTGCGGTCGGGCGATACGTTCTTTACCTTGGCCGATGTTGCGACCGTCACTGCGGGCTACGACGATCCGCCGTCGAAACTGTTCCGCTATAATGGGCAGGAGGCGATTGGCCTGATCATCGGGATGCGCGACGGACAGAACATTCTGAACTTTGGCGAAGAACTGAAAACCCTCATGGCTGAGGTGCAAACCCGTCTGCCCATCGGGATCGAGGTCAATCTGGTCGCCGACCAGCCCAAGGTCGTTGAGGAATCCGTCGGCCACTTTGTCAAAGCCCTGATTGAGGCGGTCGTGATCGTTCTCGCCGTGAGCTTTATCTCGCTCGGCATTCGGGCGGGTCTGGTGGTGACGCTTGCGATCCCTCTCGTGCTTGCCATGACCTTTGTCATCTTGGACGCAATGGGCATTACGCTTCAGCGGATTTCTCTCGGTGCGTTGATTATCGCGCTCGGCCTTTTGGTCGATGACGCAATGATCGCGATTGAAACCATGATTTCGCGGCTCGAACTGGGCGAAAGCCTGACCAAGGCCGCGTCTTATGCGTGGACCTCTATCGCGTTTCCGATGCTGACGGGCACCTTGATCACAACGGCGGGCTTTATCCCGATCGGCCTGAACGGGTCGAGCGCGGGTGAGTTCACCAACTCTCTTTTCTGGGTGATCGCGATCTCGCTCCTCCTCAGCTGGGTGGTCGCAGTGCTCTTTGCGCCCGTGCTGGGCGTGGCGTTCCTGCCGAAACAGTTGAAACACCACAAGGCGGAGGCAGGCCGTTTGCGCAAATCCTTCCGTGCGATCCTCATTCAAGCGATGAGGTTCAAATGGGTGACATTGGCCTCCACCATCGGGATTTTCGTCGTCTCGGTCATGGGGATGCAGTTCGTCGAACAGCAGTTCTTCCCGACGGGCGACCGTCCTGAGGTGGTTGTGGATGTGACCATGCGCCAAAACGTCAGCTTTGACGCGACCAACCGCGAGGTTGCGGCGTTCGAGGCATGGCTCGCCGATCAAGAGGGCGTTGATTACTGGACTGCCTATGTGGGCGAAGGTGCGCCGCGCTTTGTTCTGACGTTGAACAGCCCACCGTCGGCACCATCGACCGGACAAATCATCATTCAGACCAAAGGCATCGCAGAGCGTGATACTCTGATCGCCGCGGTCAACGCTTATTCCGAGACCCGCGTCGGCGTCGAATTCTTCCCGACCTCGATTGCCCTGGGGCCGCCGGTTGGCAAACCCGTGCAATATCGCGTCTCGGGCAAGGATTACGATGTGCTGCGCGACGAGGCTCGCAAACTGGCGTCGCTGTTGTCCACCGATGACCGTCTGCGGGCGATCAGCCTTGATTGGAACGAACCGACCCGCGTTGTCCGTGTCGATGTGGACCAAACCCGTTTACGACAGTTGGGTCTAACCCAAGCCGATGTCGCGGGCGTATTGTCGAGCCTTTACGAAGGCACCACGATCACCCAATTGCGCGATGATACCGCGCTGATCGATGTGGTCGCACGTGGCGCAGAAGAAGACCGCACCACCCTACGCGCCTTGGAAAACCTTCAGGTGACTACGGCGGGTGGGACGCTCATTCCGCTGGCGTCGATTGCGCGCTTGGATTGGACGACCGAGGCCCCCGTCATCAAGCAAGAAGGCCGCGTTCCGACGATCACGGTCGTTGCGGCGATCAATACCGATGACCAACCCGCCACCATCGTCAATGATCTGGCGGATCAGATTGATGCGTTCCGCGCCGATCTGCCGAACGGCTATAAGGTAGAGGTTGGCGGCCCTGTGGAATCGAGCGCTGAAAGTCAGGCTCCGATTGCGGCGGTGGTGCCGTTGATGCTGATCATCTTCTTGTTCCTCGTGATGGTGCAGGTGCAGAGCTTCCGACTGATGTTCGTGGTTCTGGCCGTCGCCCCACTGGGTCTGATCGGTGTTGTCGCCGCGCTGCTGAGTTCGGGCGCACCTTTGGGCTTTGTCGCGATCTTGGGCGTTTTGGCCTTGGTCGGGATATTGATCCGCAACTCGATCATTCTGGTTCAAGCGATCGAAGATCTGCGGGCCGAAGGCAAATCCCGTTGGGATGCGGTTTATGAGGCATCCGATAGCCGTGCCCGTCCGATCCTGTTGACCGCGGCGGCGGCGTCATTGGCACTGATCCCGATCTCGCATCAGATTTTCTGGGGGCCGATGGCCTATGCCATGATGGGCGGAATTATTGCGGGGACGTTGATCACGCTCCTCTTTGCACCCGCGCTATATTGTGCTGTCTTTGGCGTCAAAGCCCCCAAGGAGTCCGCATGAGCCCGCTGAAACGCTGCATCGATCATCGAACACTCGTCGCGAAAAAGCGGCGGGTGCAGATGAGCAAACGTTTGATCGAGGCTGCGACCTTGGTCTTTGCGGAACGCGGGCCAGAGGCCACGTTGATCGACCATATCATCCATGAGGCGGGCGTTTCGCGGGGCAGTTTCTATAACTACTTCCGCTCTATCGACGAGTTGTTGGAAGAAGCGAAATTCAACCTCGCCGAAGAGATCATCTCGGTCGTGTCGTCGACGGCCAGCAAAGAGACGGACCCCGCCGTCGCCCTGTCCTACGGGCTGAACTGGTTCATTCGGATCGCAATGGAATATCCGCTCTATTTGGATTTCACCGCGAAACTCGGCACCCGTGGGTTGGGCCAAGGCAGCATGATGCGCGAAACCACCCCGCCGATCATCCGCATGGGGATTGAGACGGGCCGGTTCTGTGCGATGTCGGAACAAACAGCGGCAGACATCCTAGAGACAACGGGCCTCGCCATTTTGCGGCGGTTGTTGGCGGGGGAAACGGTCGATCTGCCGTCTTACGCGGCGGCGATTTTGCGGATGTTGGGGATTGCGCCTGATGAGGCCGCAGAGATCGCAGCGCGGCCTGTGCCGGACATCACGGTGCCCGACGATCTGCTGATCGCACGCAGCGCGGGGCGCTCTACCACGTAAACGAAAAAGGCCGGCGTCGTGATGACACCGGCCTTTGGTTTTTTCAGGGAGGGCAGGCTCAGTCGCTGATCGCGCCTTCTTCGTCACGGCGTTCGTGCATACCCTTTTTCACTTTGGCACCGATGATCAGAGGCAGGATGAAGCCGATGATCGCAATCGCCCAGAGGAACAGTGCAAGCGGGCTGTCGATCAAGGTGAACCAGTCGCCGTTGTCGATGGTGATCGCGCGGCGGAGGTTGTTCTCCATTGCGTTGCCAAGGAGCGTCCCGAGGATGATCGGCACCAGCGGCACATCGAATTTCCGTAGGACCCAGCCCATCACGCCAAAGGCAATCATTACCATGAGGTCAAAGGTCGATCCCGAAATCCCGTAGATCCCGACAAAGCTGACCATCGCAACAATCGGCATCAGGATACGTGGCGGGATAAGCAGGAGCCGTGTGAAAAGGCCCACCATCGGGATGTTCATGGCCAAGAGCATGAAGTTCGCGATGAAGAGTGCTGCGATCAGGCCCCAGACCACGTCAGGGTTTTGGGTGAACAGCAGCGGACCCGGTGTAATGTTGAGCGACAGCAGCACGGCCAAAAGAACCGCCGTTGTGCCCGACCCCGGAACGCCCAGCGCCAGCATTGGCACCAGCGCACCACCAGCCGCCGCGTTGTTGCCGGCCTCAGGCGCCGCAACACCGCGCGGGTCACCCGTGCCAAAGGTGCCTTCTTTGTCGACCAGACGCTTTTCCATCGAATAGCTGATGAACGACCCCAGCGATGCACCAGCCCCAGGCAAAACACCCGCGAGGAAGCCAAGGAACGAGGTTCGCAGCATCGTCGGCGTGCATTGTTTGATCATCGCCCAAGGCGGTGTCAAACGACCGATTTCCAGCTTACGGCCCGAACCGCTGGCTTCACCGTGGCGGGTTTCGAGGAAGATGAACACTTCGGACAGCGCAAAGAGGCCAACAATCGCCACAAGGAAATCGAGACCGTCGTAGAGGTGCACTTCGCCGAAGGTAAAGCGCGGCACGCCCGTTTGCGTATCCACACCGATCATCGCCAGCCCAAGGCCAAGCGCCGCAGCAAAGGCCGATTTCGCTTGGTTCGTGGAGGAAACGCCCCCAAGCGTCATAAAGGCCAAGGCAAAGAGCGCAAAGTATTCGGCAGGTCCGAACAAAAGCGCGATTTTCACCAGCTGCGGCGCGAGGAGGATCAGACCCCACGTGGCAAGGAAAGCGCCAACAAAGGATGCGATACCAGACAGAGAGAGGGCTTCACCCGCCATGCCCTTTTTCGCCATCGGATAGCCGTCGAGACAGGTCATCATCGCAGGTTCATCACCCGGAATGTTGAGAAGGATCGACGAAATACGGCCGCCATACATCGCGCCGTAGTAGACCGAGGTCAAAAGGATCAGCGAGGGTGTCGCGCCAAGTCCAAGTGTGAAGGCCAGCGGGATAAGGATAGCCACGCCGTTCGACGGCCCGAGGCCCGGCAGTGCACCCATCACGGTGCCCAAGAAGCAGCCCAACAGCGCGAGGCCGATGTTCTGCCATGTCAGTGCGATGACAAAACCATCGCCTAGGTTTGCGAGAAGTTCCATGCTGCCCTCTTAGAAACCGAACGGGCCGCGCGCGAGCGACAGGCCGAGAATGAGATGAAACACCGCGTAGATCCCCACAGAGGTGCCGACACCCGTCAGGATCGAACCGATCACCGAAGACCCCAGACGCCACGACAGATAGGCCGCTGCGAATGCGGTCGAGATCACAAAACCAAGCTCTGGCAGGAGTTGCGCGTAGAGCAGCATGACCACGACAGAAGCGCCGACTTCGACCAGACGACCAAAGGCGGGCCAAACGGGTTCAGGATCGGGACGGAGCGCGATGACCGCGCTCGACAGACCGAGGATCGTTGCGATGATCAGGGGGAATGCTTTGGGACCAACAGCGTCGGATAGGAAACTTTCTTGGATCGCGAATGCAGAAATTGCAAAACCGATGGACAGAATAATTCCGACGACGCCAAAAATACGATCGCTCATTGGGATCTCCATTTTGGGGCGGATGGTGTAATGTGGACGCCGCAGAACCCCGCGGCGTCCGATCATAAAAAGGTCAGTGACCTAATTACTGGATGATGCCGATTTCGCGCGAGATCTGTTCGATCTGAGCAACGGAGTTGGCAACAAAGGCTTCGAATTCAGCGCCTTGCAGGTCGAGCGGAGCAAGGCCGTTGTCAGCCATGATCTGTTTCCATTCGTCCGATGCGTAGAGCGTTGCGATCTGAGCAACCCAAGCATCGTATGCTTCGTCCGACATGTTGCCCGGTGCGTAGAACCCGCGCCAGTTCGCGCCGATTGCGTCTACGCCCTGCTCACGTGCAGTCGGGAATTCAGCGAAATCGCCGCCCAGACGTTCAGGAGAGAGAACAGCCACAACGCGGATGTCGCCCGAGTCTACGAAACCTTTGGCTTCGGAGATGTCGCCAGTGAAGGCCTGAACCGAACCAGCGAGCAGCTGGGTTACAGCTTCGCCGCCGCCATCGAACGCGATGTATTTAACCGAACGAACATCGTCGATGCCGTAAGCGTTTGCTGCGATCAGAACCTTGAGGTGGTCCCAACCACCAACAGCCGAACCACCAGCGACCGAGATCGAGGTCGGGTCGTTTTTAACCATGTCGAGAAGCTCGGTCAGGTTGTCGATTTCGCTGTCAGCAGCCACAGCGATCACGCCGTAGTCAGCGCCGACCGATGCCAGCCAACGGACTTGGTCCATGGTGTTGCCCGGGTATGCGCCCTGAGCCAGACGGGTTGCGGTTGCGGAAGATGCTGCAACGATCAGGTCGTTGTCGTCGCTACGCTTGTTCACAACTTCAGCGTAAGCAACGCCGCCGCCGCCACCAGCGAGGTTCACAACCTGCATGGTCGAGCCAATCAGACCCTGATCCTGAAGCGATTTACCGACCTGACGGCAGGTAAAGTCCCAGCCACCACCAGGGTTCGCAGGTGCGATGCACTCTGGGTTTTCAGGGGTAAAGCCTTCGGCAGATGCGGTCAGTGCGCTTGCGCCCAACAGGGTCGCGATGATCGCAATACGAGTCGCTTTGAATTTCATGGTTTCCTCCTTGGTGTGTCAAACAGTGGGCTTGGCCCCCTGCTTTGGAATTCGACCCGCGTCCCATGCCGCCCTTTGCAGCATCCTCATCGCGGGTTAAGCAAGATCAGTACCCGATAAACCTGTCACGAACCTGTCACTGGGATTTTCGCGGCAAATCAGGACCTTACCAAAGGGAATCACGGCGATGCGCGTTTTGATGGTCGAAGATGCCACCGATTTGGCCGAGGCGGTTGTGACCAGCCTGTCGCGGTCGGGGATGGCCTGCGACCATGCCGATAGCGTCGAAGGGGCGGAGGATTTTCTAGCCGTTCAGAGCTATGACGCGATCATCCTCGACATCAATTTGCCTGATGGGTCCGGCACCGAATTGCTACGCAAAATGCGGGCGGGCGGGGATCGGACGCCAGTCTTGATGCTTACCGCGCTCTTTTCAGTCGATGACCGCGTTGGGGCGCTGGACCTTGGGGCGGATGACTATCTGGTGAAACCCTTTGATCAGCGCGAATTAGAGGCACGGTTGCGGGCCTTGTTGCGCCGCGAGTCCGAGCAGAAGAGCGACACAATCGCGCTGGGGCCTTTGCACTATTCACCCGCGCAGATGACGGCGACGTTGAATGGCGAACGGTTGGATTTGACGCGCCGTGAGGCTGCGCTGCTGGGACTATTGATGCGCAGCCCGGGTCAACCGCTGAGCAAAGAGCGGCTTTATGACGGGCTGTTTACCTTTTCGGATGCCGATGTGGGGCTGAACGCGATTGAGCTATACATCGCGCGGCTGCGCAAGAAATTCGCAGGCAGCCCGATCACCATCGCGACCCAGCGCGGTGTTGGTTATCGGATCAGCGTTGATGGGTAGCCTCGCCCTCCCCCGCGCCAAAAGCCTTTTGGCCCGCGTGATGACGGGCGTTTTGACGATCTTATTTTTAGGCGGCGTTCTGGTGACGTTGACCGCGTGGAGCAACGGGCGACAAGCGGCCCGCCAAGCCTATGACCGCATCCTGATCGGCGCGGCAAACGACATTGCGGAATCCATTCGGATCATCGACGGGCAACCTGTGACGGACTTGCCCGTCTCAGCGTTTGAATTGCTGGCCCAAGCCCCTGATGATCGGATCACCTACGCCGTGCGCGGCCCTGATCTGACGCTTTTGACAGGGCACGAGACGGCCCCACTGCGCGAGGGACGCGGGGATGCGGCGCAGTTATATGATGGGGAAATGAACGACGAAGACGCACGATTTGTCGATGTGACCCGCCGTTTTTCCGAACGTGATTTTTCGGGCGTGGTGCGGGTGACGGTTGGGCAAACCCGACGGGCGCGGGACCAAATGGCATTCGATTTGACTTTGGACGCGCTGATCCCTGTGGGGGTCGCGGGTGCCGCGCTGGTGCTGGTCGCGTTCTTTATTGTGCGGTCGGCCTTGCGTCCGCTCGAGGCGATTGCGGGCGGGTTTTCGCAGCGTGACCCCTATGACCTGACACCTTTGGATGATCAGAACGTGCCTGCAGAGGTAGGGGTGATCCTCCATGCAATGAACAGGTTTATGCAGCGGTTGGATCGGCAGATCGACGCGATGCGAAATCTAATCTCGGACACCGCGCACCAATTGCGCACCCCCGTTGCCGCGATCCGCGCCCAAGCGGAATCGGTGACCGAAGAGGGCGATCCAGAACGGGCGCAGGTCGCGATTGCGCGGTTGTTGAAACGAACGCGGTCGCTGGGGGTTCTGCTGGATCAGATGTTGTCCCGCGCTTTGGTTATTCACCGCACGGACAGCGTGCCGCGGGCGTTGGTGGACCTGCGCGATGTGGCCTTGGACATTGTGGACAGTCGCGACCACGAATTGCTGGCCCCGAATGTCGAAGTTGAACTGGTGATCGGCAGCGACCCTGTATTGGTGAGCGCAGATGAATTTTCGCTCTCTGAGGCGGTAAAGAACCTTTTGTCGAATGCGCTGCGGTACGGCACGCCGCCCGTTCGGATCGGGGTCAAACAAGACGGGGATCGTGCGATCCTTTGGGTCGAGGACGCGGGCAAAGGGCCTGATGATGCGGTGCTTGCACGCCTCGGATCGCGGTTTGAACGCACGGCATCATCGCGTGAGGATAGCGCTGGGATTGGGCTCTCGATTGTGATGGCGGTTGCTCAAGCCTTTGACGGGAAAGTAGAAATGCAAAAGACAGAGCATGGATTTTCGGTCGCGCTCGTCCTGCCTCATGTGGCGGAGGATCAGGCATGAAACCGATCATTACGGCGGCACTGATCGCCCTCTCTGCACCCCTTGCCGCCCAAGAAGCCACAACCAGTTTTGGCAGCGGCCCGACCGTTCTGACCCTGAGGTCCACGACCGACATCGCGATCATCGCGCCTGTGCTAGAGGCCTTTACCGAGGATAACGCCGACCTGTCGGTGCACTACGAACAATGGGGGTCAAACGCGCTCTATGAAGTGAGCAAAGAGGCCTGTTTGACCGACAATAGCCCTGCGGATGCGGTGTTTTCCTCGGCGGTGCACCAGATGCTCGACCTCGTGAATATGGCCTGTGCGGCGCGCTATGTGTCGGACCTAACGACAGCCCTGCCCCCCTCGCGCAGATGGCGGGACGAGTTGTGGGGGCTGACCGAAGAACCCGCAGTCATGGCCTATAACACCGACCTCGTTGATGCGGATGAAGTGCCGCACAGTCGGTTCGAACTACTGGACCTGATGCGTCAGAACCCAACGAAATATCGCGGCCATATCGCGACCTATGATATTGAGGCCTCCGGCCTCGGGTATCTCTATGCGTTCAACGACAGTCTTGAGGCGACGACCTTTGGTGCCCTTCTCGAAGGTTTTGCGCGGGCCGATGCGGTTGCCACCTGTTGTTCGGCTGAGATCATTGATGACGTGGCCTCGGGGCGGTTCCTGATCGCATATAATGTGCTGGGGTCCTATGTGCAGAACGCAACCGCCACCAACGTGGGTGTGATCCTGCCCGAAGATTACACGCTGTTTTTGTCCCGCGCCTATATGATCCCTGCCAATGCCACCCACCCGTCCGAGGCGGCGCGTCTGTTGGATTTCATCCTATCCCCCAAGGGGCAACGGATTGTCCAACAGATGGGGCTCGTGTTTCCAGACGATCGGTCAGAGACGGGGCTTTTGCCCAGTGCACGGCGGTTTATTCCGTTAAGGCCGCCGTTATTGGTGGCGTTGGATCGCCATGCAACGGAACGGTTTATTGCGCAATGGCGGGACGCATTCGCAGCCCCGCCAATCCCGTAGATCAAATCCCGTCGTCGAAGGGATAAAAGCTCTCTGCAGAGGACCGCCGCCAGCGTTTCAGGTAGCCTTGGGTGTCTTCTTCTTCACGCAAGAGGAACCCTTCGGGGAGGTAGGGGTAGACCTCGTGGCCTGTGACCATGTCGCCCGCTTTTTCGCGCATCATCAGGTGGTGCGGCAGGAATTTCCCTGGGTGCGACAGGCCCGCAGCCCCAGTCATATCCGCCAGCGCCTTGAGCGTATTGCGGTGGAAGTTCGCAACGCGGGTCGCCTTATCAACAGGGTTCAGTGCGCGTTGCAGCATTTTGTCCTGCGTGGCGACACCCGTCGGGCAATGGTTTGTGTGACAGGCCTGCGCCTGAATACAGCCGACCGCGAACATGAACCCACGGGCGGAGTTCACCCAATCCGCACCCAGCGCGAGAGCGCGGGCGATGTCAAAGGCTTGGACCAATTTACCAGAAGCACCCAGACGGATTTTGTCGCGCAGACCGACGCCGCGGAGCGTGTTGTGCGCAAAGGTCAGACCTTCGACCAAGGGCATCCCCATGTGGTTCGCGAATTCCAGCGGGGCCGCACCCGTGCCGCCCTCTTTGCCGTCGATCACGATGAAATCGGGGGTGATGCCCGTTTTCAGCATAGCGCGAACGATGCACATAAATTCGCGGCGGTGCCCGATGCAGAGCTTAAAGCCCACGGGTTTGCCCCCTGACAGGTCACGTAATTGCGCGATAAACCGCATCATTTCGATCGGAGTGCCAAAGGCCGAATGGCTGGACGGTGACACGCAATCGACGCCCATCGGGATATGGCGGGCCTCTGCGATTTCGGGGGTGATTTTAGCGGCAGGCAGCACGCCACCCTGACCGGGTTTGGCGCCTTGGCTGAGCTTAATCTCGATCATCTTGACCTGATCAGAAGAGGCCGTTTTCGCGAACTGTTCGGGGGAAAATTGACCTTCGTCATCGCGGCAACCAAAATAGCCCGTGCCGATTTCGTAGATCAGGTCGCCACCGCCTTCGCGGTGGTAACGGCTAATCCCACCTTCGCCTGTGTCATGGGCAAAACCACCCATGCGCGCGCCATTGTTCAGCGCCAAGATCGCATTGGCTGATAGCGCGCCAAAGCTCATGGCAGAGATGTTGTAGATCGAGAGGTTATAGGGCTGCGTGCAATCGGGGCCACCGACGGAGACGCGGAAATCCTTATCCTCGATTTTGACAGGACGGATCGAGTGGGTGAGCCATTGATAGCCGCTCTCGTAGACGCGTTTTTTCGTACCAAAGGGACGTTTATCCTCAACGTTTTTGGCACGTTGATAAACGATGGCGCGGGCATCGCGGGAGAACGGCACCTCTTCGTCGTCGCCCTCAAGAAGGTATTGACGAATTTCAGGGCGGATCATTTCAAAGAAATAACGCACCCGACCGAGCAGGGGGAAGTTCCGCAAGACGGCGTGCTTTGTTTGGATCGCGTCCAAGAGGCCCAGCAGCGTCAGAACGCCCAAGATGACTGATACAATCGGCGTGAAGATGTTGTTTTGCGGAAGTAAAAGCGAGAGCACAAAGGCAATCGCGACCCCGAAAAACGTCGCGTAGCGCAGTAAGAAAGACGTCATACAAGTCCCCTATTCAGGCGTAGTTCTCGAACGAGGCACGGTCTATGTCGTGCGATCATTCCCTATGTTTAGACGACATCTGTAACTGGTTTCTTATAGATTGGGGCGTTTTGGCGTGGTTTGCCCCCCGTCTAGCCCCTTGCATCCAGCTGCATCGTCGCCTATCTGATGCGTCGAGAGGTTGGCGCGGGCGAGCGCCTCGCCAACCCGGTCAGGTCCGGAAGGAAGCAGCCGTAACGAGCCCCGCTTGGGTCGTTGTCCAGCCTCTCACCTTACCCCTCATTGTTAAAGTTCGCCCCATGTGGGCAAGCCCGCTTTGTCGGATTTGCGTTTTACGACAACGGCCATAACCGTTCCAAACAGCAATCCAGCAAAGAGTGACCCCAGTATTGCCTCGGGTATACCCATGTCGTTGTAGCGCCAGAGGAAGGTCCACATCAAAAGGCCCCACATCGCGCCAAAGGTCGTGCCTTGGACCGTGACGATCTGCCAAAACGTCATGAAATGGACGGGACGAATCTCTAACCCCAAACGGCGCAGGATAATGTTGAACGGTGGGTCGTAGGCACGGCGGGGGATGCCCGCCTCGATGAGTTTCTCGACGGCTTTTGCGTATTTTGTTTCAAATTCGGTCATATGATGGCGCTCTTATTCGAATGCGCCCACCGTATCGCAGGAAATCCCGATCACAACCCGATAGTTGCATCCTGCGTGCTGGACGCCGCGCCCCTCTGCCCCTAGGTTGGGGGAACTAGACGATTGAGGAATACATGACCGACACGCCCCAAGCCGGCTATCAGGTTCTTGCCCGTAAATACCGCCCCGAAACGTTTGCCGACCTCGTCGGTCAAGACGCGATGGTGCGCACGCTCAAGAATGCGTTTGAGGCAGGGCGTATCGCGCAAGCCTTTATCATGACAGGTATCCGCGGGACGGGTAAAACCACGACTGCGCGGATTATCGCGAAAGGCATGAACTGTGTTGGCCTTGATGGTCAGGGAGGTCCTACGACCGAACCCTGCGGCCAGTGCGAACACTGCACCGCCATCATGGAAGGTCGCCATGTCGACGTCATCGAGATGGACGCGGCATCGAACACAGGCGTCGCCAACATCCGCGAGATCATCGACTCGGTCCACTACCGCGCGGCCTCGGCCCGCTACAAAGTCTACATCATCGACGAAGTTCACATGCTGTCGACGGGCGCGTTCAACGCACTCTTGAAGACGCTTGAGGAACCGCCCGCCCACGTCAAATTCATTTTTGCGACCACGGAAATCCGCAAGGTTCCGGTGACGGTTCTGTCCCGCTGTCAGCGGTTTGACCTGCGCCGTATCGAACCCGAAGTGATGATCGCGCTCTTGCGCAAGATCGCCAGCAGCGAAGGCGCAGAGATCACTGATGATGCGCTCGCGCTGATCACCCGCGCCGCCGAAGGGTCGGCACGGGATGCGACGTCCCTTTTGGATCAGGCGATTTCGCATGGTGCAGGGGAAACCACGGCGGATCAGGTGCGAGCGATGCTCGGTTTGGCGGACCGTGGGCGTGTGTTTGACCTCTTTGACATGATCCTGCGCGGTGATGCAGCAGAGGCCTTGGCAGAGCTGTCGACGCAATATTCCGATGGCGCGGACCCGATGGCAATCCTGCGCGATTTGGCAGAGATCACCCATTGGGTCTCGGTGATCAAAATCACTCCTGATGCCGCCGAAGACCCGACCGTGTCCCCTGATGAACGCGCCCGTGGTCAAGCTGCCGCTGCGACCCTGCCGATGCGGGTGATGACGCGCATGTGGCAGATGCTGCTCAAGGCGATTGATGAGGTGTCTCAGGCCCCGAACGCAATGATGGCGGCAGAAATGGCTGTGATCCGCATGACCCATGTGGCGGACCTGCCAACGCCAGACGAGCTGTTGCGCAAGATTGCGAACACCGCGCCCCCGCCCCGTCCGAACGGTGGTGGAGGTGGTGGTGGCGGCGCGCGCTCTGCGCCCGCTGGCGGCACGACAAACGCCTATGGATCGCAGCACACGCCGACCCACAACGGGCCGAGCGGCCCTGTGTCGCAAGCCGCGCCAGAGTTGGCTGAACATGCGTTGGCACGCTATGCGACGTTTGAATCCGTGCTGGAACTGATCCGTGCGCACCGCGATGTGAAACTGCTCGTTGAGGCGGAGAACTACATCCGTCTTGCCCGTTACCAACCCGGTCGTATCGAATTCCAACCTGCGGATGATGCGCCCAGCGATTTGGCACAGCGGCTCGGGTCGCGGTTGCAAGCGTGGACGGGGAACCGCTGGGCGGTGATCCTCGTGAATGAGGGTGGCGCACCGACAGTTGCCGAAGTGCGTGCTGCCGAAGAAAACGCCAAAAAGGCCGAGGCCACGACATTGCCGATGGTGCAAGCCGTCCTCGCTGCCTTTCCGAAAGCCAAAATTACCGAAGTTCGGACGGCTGCCGACCTCGCCCAAGAGGCGCAGGTCGAAGCCCTCCAAGAAGTGGAAGATGAATGGGACCCCTTCGAAGAGGATTGATCCTAGCGGCACTGCCCGCGCCTGCCTTTGCCGAAGTTTGTCAACAGGTGCGGCCGCTGTGGTCGCCCGGAATTGATGTGACCATCTGGTCAGAGCCGCTCTATACGCTGACCAACCCGCTGTTGTTCATGATGATCGTCATCGCCTTGGCAGGGTCGGCCTTTCGGCATATCGGCGTGCAAATGGCGGGCATTATCGCCTCGTCGTTCCTGCTGATGTTCGTATCGCAGCGCCTATGGGCAACGGATCATCTGGGCATCTGGGCACGGGCCACAAGAGAGGGCTGCCTTGCACCGCCTTATGTCGCGACGGCCTTTGCAGCGGCGCTTGCCGTTTATACAATCATCCGCGCCGCACGGCGCATCCTTAGTCAGAGGAAGTAACATGTTCAAAGGAATGGGCGGTCTTGGCGATATGGCCAAGATGATGAAAACCGCACAAGAAATGCAAACCAAGATGACCCAGATGCAGGATGACCTGAAAAACATCACGGTCACGGGCGAAGCGGGTGCCGGTCTGGTCAAAGCGACTGCAACGGCAAAGGGCGAGCTGAAGGCTCTGGATATTGATCCGTCGATTTTTTCGGCTGACGACAAGGAAATGGTCGAGGACCTGATCCTCGCGGCAGTCAAAGACGCGCAGACCAAAGCGGGTGAACGCGCCCAAGAGGAAATGGCGAAAATCACCCAAGGTCTGGGCCTGCCCGCCGACTTTAAGATGCCGTTCTAAAATTGGCTCAGGGTCCGCAGGATATCGAAGACCTGATTGGCCTTCTATCAAAGCTGCCGGGGCTTGGCCCTCGGTCGGCACGGCGTGCTGTCCTGCACCTGATCAAAAAGCGCAAACAGCATTTGATCCCATTGGCCGACGCGATGACGCGAGTCGGCCAATCGGCGAAGGAATGTTTGAACTGCGGGAACATCGACACCGCCGATATTTGTCCGATCTGTCAGGACGAACGGCGCGCCAATGGTGAGATTTGCATCGTTGAAGATGTCGCGGACCTCTGGGCGATGGAGCGTTCTGGCGTGTTCAAGGGGCGTTATCACGTGCTCGGCGGGACGTTGTCGGCGCTCGATGCGGTCGGACCTGAGGATTTGCGTATCCCCAAGCTCCTCGACCGTGTGACGTCCGAGGCGGTGACTGAGGTCATCCTCGCGCTCTCTGCGACGATCGATGGTCAGACGACGGCGCATTACATCGCTGACCAATTGCCCGATGTGACGGTCACTTCGCTGGCCCAAGGTGTGCCTGTGGGTGGGGAGCTGGATTACCTTGACGATGGGACGATAACCGCAGCGCTTAGGGCGCGGCGAAGTCTGTAGGACACAACAAAAAAGCCCCGCAAATTGCGGGGCTTTTTGTATTCCGATCAGGCGACCTTATTTGTCGTCTTCGTCTTCGTCGTCATTGCCACCCGGCAAGTTGAAGAAGCTATCAGCATCCGAGAAATCGGTTTCTTCGTCATCACGCGGGTCGTTACCGAGGCCACCATCACCAAGGGTGAAGGTTTCCAGACCAGAAATCGCGGTCGGGATTTTCGGCTCTGCAGGCATATCGAGCGACTGTTCGGTCGACACCAGTTTGCGACGCTCATCGTCGGTCATTGCAGTGCCTTCGGCCGCGCGTTTCGCGTTTGCCTTTTGCACCATGCCGTCGAGTTCAGACTGTTTACACAGGCCAAGTGCCACCGGATCGATCGGCTGCATGTTCGCGATGTTCCAGTGGGTGCGTTCGCGGATCGCTTGGATCGTCGGCTTGGTGGTGCCAACGAGTTTCGCAATCTGAGCATCCGACAGTTCTGGGTGGAATTTCACCAACCAAAGGATCGAGTTCGGACGGTCCTGACGTTTGGACAGCGGAGTGTAGCGCGGGCCACGGCGTTTTTCTTCGCCAGACGCAGCAGGGTTGAACTTCAGCTTCAGTTTATGAAGCGGGTTGCCCTCTGCCGCTTTGATCTCGTCTTCGGTGAGCTGGTTGTTCGACACAGGGTCGAAACCTTTCACACCAGGAGCCACATCGCCATCAGCGATGCCCTGAATTTCCAGCTCGTGCATACCGACGAAATCGGCAATCTGTTTAAAGCTGATCGTGGTGTTGTCGATCAGCCAGACGGCGGTGGCTTTCGCCATAATTGGTTTGTCGGACATGGTTTGTCTCCTAACGCAAATCTTCCCCGCTGCCTTCTTTCGAAGGCGAGCCGGAATTTTCGGCCCAGTTCACATTGTCGGGGAACTCGGACCGTATATAGTCGGGGCAAAAGCAATAGAAAAGACTAAATTATGCGAAAGACTGTATTGGCACTGGCTTTGGGCCTATCTCCGCTTGTTGCGCAGGCGGACGGAACGGCCGGAGATTTCGATTATTACGTGATGTCGCTGTCGTGGTCGCCCAATTGGTGCGCCCTCGAAGGGGACGGTCGCGACTCGCCGCAATGTGACGAGAGCGAGGATTTCGGCTGGGTTCTACACGGGCTTTGGCCGCAGTATGAAACGGGCTGGCCTGACTATTGCCGCACCACGATCCCTGCCCCGACCCGCCGCCAGACCGAAGCGATGGCGGACATTATGGGGACATCGGGCCTCGCGTGGTATCAGTGGAACAAACACGGCGTCTGTTCCGGGCTGAATTCGACCGATTACTATGCCCTCGCCCGTGAAGCCTATGAAACGCTGACGATCCCGCAGGCGTTCCGTAAATTGGAACGACAGGTGAGCCTGCCTGCATCCTTGATCGAAGAAGCGTTCATGGATCAAAACGATGGCTTGGATGCGAACGAAATCACCGTGACCTGCATGTCGGGCTATATCCAAGAGGTCCGTATCTGCATGACCAAGGATCTGGAATTCCGACGCTGCGGCGGTGATGTATCACGCGATTGCACACTGGATGACGCGCTGTTCGACCCTGTGAGATAGAAAAAAGGCGGCCCGTTCAGGACCGCCTTATCCGTTTTACACCTGAGTGCAGATGTATTTCAGTTCGAGGTAGTCCTCGATCCCGTGGTGGCTGCCTTCGCGGCCAAGACCCGATTGTTTGACGCCGCCGAACGGCGCAACTTCGGTCGAGATGATGCCTGTGTTCACACCGACGATGCCGTATTCCAGCGCCTCTTGAACCTTGATCACGCGGGATAGGTCATTGGCGTAGAAGTAAGAGGCGAGGCCAAAGATCGTGTCATTCGCCATGGCGATCACGTCATCTTCGTCCTTGAAACGGAAGAGCGGCGCGAAGGGGCCAAAGGTTTCTTCGGTCGCGACTTTCATGTCGGTCGTCGCGTCACATACGATCGTCGGCAAGAAGAACTGACCACCCAGCGGACCAGCCTCACCACCTGTCAGAACCTTGCCGCCCTTAGCCAGCGCATCCGCAAGGTGTTCACGCACTTTTTCAACCGCTTTCGGTTCGATCAGCGGGCCAAGGTCGGTGCCTGCCTCAAGGCCGTCACCCACGGTCAGCGCTTCAACCGCAGCTTTGAGTTTCGCGCTGAATTCGTCGTAAACGCCGTCCTGCACGTAGATGCGGTTCGCACAGACGCAGGTCTGGCCGTTGTTGCGGAATTTACAGGCGATGGCGCCTTGAACCGCAGCGTCAATGTCTGCGTCGTCAAACACGATGAACGGTGCGTTACCGCCCAGTTCCATCGAACATTTCATCACGTTGTCCGCCGCCTGACGCAGCAGGATACGGCCCACTTGGGTCGAGCCTGTGAAGGTCAGTTTGCGCACCTTAAAGTTTTCGCAGAACTCTTTGCCGACACCCGATGCGTCCTCGGACGGGATGACGCTAAAGACGCCTTTGGGGACGCCCGCTTGTTCGGCCAGAACCGCCATGGCGAGCGCGGACAGCGGCGTTTGCGAAGCAGGACGAATGACAAACGAACAGCCTGCTGCCAGCGCCGGAGCTACCTTGCGCGCAATCATCGCATTGGGGAAGTTCCAAGGGGTGATACCAGCAGCAACGCCGATCGGCTGTTTGATCACGGTAATGCGTTTGTCGGCCATGTGACCCGGGATCGTTTCGCCGTAGATGCGTTTTGCCTCTTCGCCGAACCATTCCACAAAGGATGCGCCATAGGCGACCTCACCACGGGCCTCAGCCAGTGGTTTGCCCTGCTCAGCGGTCATGATGATGGCGAGGTCCTCTTGGTTCTCCATCATCAGGTCGAACCATTTGCGCAGGATCTTTGCCCGTTCTTTGCCCGTTTTCGCCGCCCATGATTTTTGCGCATCATAGGCTGCATCAATCACCTTGGCGGTTTCTTCGCGAGAAATATCCGCAACCTTGGCGATAACGTCACCGCGCGCTGGGTTAATCACGTCAAAGGTCGCACCCGACTGGGCCATAACCCATTCACCAGCGAGATAGGCTTCTTCACGGACGAGAGCGGGGTTGGACAGTAGGGATTTCAGGTTCGTCTCGGGCATTTGGTCCTCCGGTCGAAAAATTTGATCATATGTGAACCACGGCAAATCACAGTCGTCCAGTCCATTCGCGCCAGATTGACCAATAATTCCGTCGATCTAGTCCCGCGTGACCAACCAATGGCCCAAATAGGACAATCGGGGCGTGTCATTGAGGGAAAACGGGAAATCCCCAAAGGCATATTCAGAAACGACAACCACGGAATTCCCGTCGCCGATCCGCAGAAGGATTTCGGCCACGACGTCGCCGACAAAGAAGTCATCAAGCGTTTCTTTGACCCCTGCCCCAAAACCCGTGACGACATAGGTCGTATCCACGAAAGCCCCTGTAAGGTCGCGGTTGAACGGCACAGGCAGCCCTTCGGCGGGCTGGTCGAAACAGTAAGACAGAAGCGACTCTTCGTCGGGGAAATGCCCCGCAAAGACATAAAGGCGCACTTTGCCCTCGGGCGTGGCGGGGACGGTATCGTCGTCTTGGTCGCTTTGCGCTGCGACATCAAAGAGTTCACGCCAAAAGCTCATGCGACAGACCGATGTTAAGGTTTGGATTTTTTCTTTTGCGCAGCGTCCCCTTTGACGGCTTGCCACGCGGCATGGGACAGAACCTCGACGGTTTCATCATCAGGCACACCACCCGCCGATAGAAATTCCCGTGCGGGGCCGTAGATGATCGCTGAGGCGAGCGGCCATGGTAGATACTTGACCGTGCCCTTGGACGCCCATTTCGCGTAGATCGCTTCGCCTGCTGCGCTCTCATCGCTTAAATCTTGGACAAAATCGGCGAAGTCAGGATCGTTGACCGCTCTGGCCGAAAGCTCTTCGTGGAGGCGGAAGAGGTCGGGATTATCGCGGCCCCAGAACAGGAAGGCTTGGATCATCGCGGTGATCGCTTTGCGCGGTTTATCCTTGCCCGTGATCCCCAACGCCTCAATCGTCCACGTGGACCGTGCATCCAAGAGCAACGCCCGCGCGATCGCGGCTTTACCCTTAAAAGCATGGTAGATGGAGCCAACTGTCGATGCGCTGTCCCGTCCAATCTGCGCAATGGTCGCCGCAGCATAGCCTGACGACAAAAAGATCGCCTGAGCGGCAGATTTGATCGCATCTTTACGGTCGGTCATATTATACCCCGTGATTGGTCTGTTGCGGGCAGGATACGCAGGCTTTTCCCTATTGCCCACCCTGCATTTTAAGTCACACCTCATCACAACAATGCAATTATCCCGCGAAAAATTTGCGCTTTGCGGATGAAATGGTATCAGAGCCTAAATGGATTCCGGACGCTTTAGATGATTTTGAATATTTCCTCTGCTCTGCGCGCATTTTTGGCGCTGACCGCTTTGGTCTTTGTTTCGGCCTGCGCCGAAGAACCTGTGCCCGAACCCGCGCCTGCACCGACCGTTGTTCCGGGCTATGCGCTCTTGATGGACAATGGGTATGCCTTGCCGCCTGTTCCCCCGCGTCTCCTCGAAGAACCGAACCGCCGCGTACTTGTCTATTACACAGGTGACGAAAAACCCGGCACGATCGAAGTGGATCGTTATGCCAAGTTTCTCTACTGGGTCATGGATGACGGCACTGCGTGGCGTTACCCTATCGCCGTGGGCCGCTTGGGGCGGTCGATCAACGGTGACACGGTGATCAACCGCAAGGTCGAATGGCCGGGTTGGACACCCACCGCAAATATGCTGCGCACGGAGCCAGACATTTATGGCGACTTCGCGGGCGGCATTCCTGGTGGCTTGCGGAGCCCCTTGGGCGCGCGCGCGCTTTACCTCTATCGTGGAGGTCGCGACACCTACTACCGTATCCACGGCACCAATGACATGGAATCGATTGGCAACTCTGGTTCTGCCGGCTGCATTCGTATGTTCAACCATGACATCATCCACCTCTTTGAGATGGTTCCCAACGGCACCCGCGTTGTGATGCGCAGCGAGGCGGATTCCGAACGGATCGAAGAAGAGTACTTCAACCGTGGTGAAGAACTCCCTGCGCGACGGGTCGACCCTGATGCCATCTACGGCGAAGAGGCCTTGATGGCCGATCGACCACTGTCAGAGATCCTCGCGGATCAGTTAGCGGAAAAACCGACCGAGCCTGAAACGGACGCGTCAGAAATGTAAAAAAGGGCCGGTGTTTCACCGGCCTTTCTTTTTTGCCGCAACTTCCTCAAAAAGTGCAAAATAAGTCTTATTTACAATTCAAAGGCGTCCTACATTCAGGACAACGTATTTTAACGAGGGCAGACAATGGCCGATTTTGAGACACAGATCCGCGAGAGCCAAACCCAAGTGGTAAACGCACAAGCAAAGATTTCCGAACTCACCACCCGTATTGAGGCCGCACGGAGCAAAATGGCTGCGGGCACGGATGTGACGATTGATATCGAAAACGCGACCTTGGACGATGTTCATGCGCAGACGGACGCGATGAACGCCAATATCGCAGAGCTGATTATGGGGCTCGATGATGTGACGGCTGGGTTCCAGCAAGACTTTGACGAGATGCGGTCAAAGACAGGCATGGAAAAGCTGATCGGGATTTTCTCGAAGGGCAAAGCAGAGTCGATGCGTCAGGAACGCATGCGCACCGCGTCGATTGACGACAAACTGCAAGACCTGATTTCAAAATCCAACGTGATCCAAAAGTTGCTTGAGGGTCAGTTGGCGGTGCTTGAGGACCAGAAGATCAAGGTTGAGAGTAACCTCTCGGAAACGCTGACCGAACGGGAAACCACCGTGAGCGCGCTGGAAAAAACGCGGGCGGATGTTCTGGCGCTTGATCCCAAAATCATCGCGCTCGAGAACAAGATCTCGGTCGAGCAAGACGCCGCAGCCCGCACCGCGCTGGAAAGCGAACTGGCGGAACTGAACTCTCGCTACAACGAGCTGGTCCAACAGGAACAGGTGCAACTGGCGAAATCCCAGACGCTGGAGCGGTATATCGAGAAGGGCAAAACGTGGCTCGACAGTTTGCAGAACCAATCGGCGACGCAGATGGTTCTGATCAACAAGCTGATGACCGATACGCGCCAACGTGTCGTCCTGTATGATGCGCTGACGAAATCGTTGAAAACCGCGCAGCAGCAGGACGTTGCTCACCGCATCAACGAAATCGGCGTGCAGACCGACAAAGAAGCCCAGCAAGCGATGGCCGCCATTGGCGCGGCGACGAACAGCCGAATGGCGGACATGCTGGAATCGCACGAGGATCACATGGTCTTTGCCCGCAAGGTGCTTGAGGAAAAAGCAAAGGCCGATGAACGGTTCATGCGCCGCTTCCAAAGGATCGTCGAGAAGCACGACAAAAACGCCTACGGCCAACCGTAAGCTGCGATGAGCGACGGGAAAACAGACCTGACCCTCGATCACTTCACGCTCGAAGATACCCGCGTCACACGGCGCTATTTCGACAAGTTCGAAAAGATCACGGGGTATCTGGGCAAAGTGGCCGCTGTGATGGAGGTCGAGGGACGTTATCAGCGGCACGAGATCAGCGCGATTGCGCGCTACCTCGTGGCGTTGAACCTGACGTTTCGGACCTTGGGGTACAAATACCATTTCTCTGGTCGTGCCGCACATGCGGGCAAGCTGACCTTTGATCGGATCGAGAGCGGGTTTCCCGTCTATGCCGAACTCCTTGAGGCGGCGAATGACGCGCAGCAGGCGGATCGGCATTTGGCGAATATGCCGTCCGTTGAGGCGCTCAAGGATCAGATGGTGCGGGTGATCGTCGGGGACCAAGAAATCCCGACCAAGCTGCAATATGCCTTGTCACAACGGCTCTATTACGAAGAGCTGGCAAAGGGCGGTTTGTTCTGGTCCCGCAATGATCCCGACATTCAGTGGCGCGGGGATCGTGACGGGCGGCGGCAGTATTTCCTGCATTGGGCGGTCTATGACAGCCAGATCAACCTGCCGACAATTTACCTGATGGAGCTAGAAGACACGGGCAAGGTCGGCCTCCCCAAAGATGAACGCCGCTGGCCAGAGGTTATGGCGCATCTCATGGCGCAATCGGTCGGCGGGTTGAAACTGTTGACCATCGCCAAAGGTTTTGACGAAGATTTCGACGATCTGCACCCCAAACGGCTGCGGCGCATCCACATCGGCCCGATGTATTCCCACGCCTTTACCCAGCAAACTGGCCCTCTGCGCGAGGTTCTGGAAAAGGCCAAATCGCCCGTGGGCGAAGACTGGGCGCTGGTCTGGACCGAAGAGGACTTGCGCAGCGACCGCGTGGAAGAAGTGAAATCAGGCTGGTTCGGCAAGGTCGAGCGCGAGATTTACGCGATCGATCCCTTTGCGGGGCGCGGGGCGGATACGGGGGCCACGGCGATGGCGCGGTCGATCATCATGCCTGAACGCCCGTTCCAGTCGCTCGCTGAATTGAAACCCGACGGGTTCGATGATGTGCGCAAGTTCGTGGTCAGTCCGACGGGCCGCGTGTTGAGTTACAAGTAAGAGGCCAAAGACATGAGCCAATCCACCGGACAGATGGAACTGCGCGAAGACGACATCCGCAGCCACTACCCCGCCGCCCTCTCTCTGCTGCAAGGGTTCGATCATGCGCCGCGGATCGGGGCGACGACCGCTGCGACCGAGGAAAGATCGTCTGGCATCGGCACACGCCGCGCGTTTCGATCCACGACCCCCGGTCTGGTGACACAGCGCACCACCCGCAGCGAAGGGGTGCGGCTGGTTGAACGGATCAACGGGCTTGAGGCGGGGGATGGGCTGACCTCACCGCTACAGGCCGCCGTTCTGCAAGGCCTCCGCCGTGGGATCGCCGTGGCGCTGGCTGTGACGGATCAATACGGGGAGCGGACGGGTCTAGCGGAGCTAAAACGTGCAAACCTGCAGGGCGGATTGCCTGCTGCGAAATCGACAGAGTTTTCGGAACTTCTGACCGCTGAGGCGCTGATCGCATTGCAAGTCTTTGCGTCTTACCTGTCGTTCACACTCGCCTCACATGCCAGCGAAGACACGGTTGAGATCGGCAGCGTCGATGAGGTTCTGACCGAAAACGCCCCTCTCGCCTTGCAAGGTGTGCTGTGGGAGCTGGATCAAGACATCGCCCGTTTTGCCACGTCAGAGTCACGTTTGGTCGCGACCACCCTCGCCTACGCTGAGGCCCTGATGGAGAAGGTCGCCGCAAGGGCCAGCACGGCTGCGCGGCTCGACCCGTTTACCACGGCAAGCTGGCGGATTGAGGCCGAGGGGTTCACGATCAACGGCTTTACCCCTGCCCGCAGCGCCAAGGGCACGCCGCTGACCATGCAGTTCAAGAAACCGCATGAGGTCGTGGGCAACCACATCGCAAAATATCAGGCGATGAAGCTGGCCAAGATGCTGATGGCCTATGACTTTGACCGCCGATTGAACCCGTTCGCCGAACTCGGCGGGTTCATCTTTACCTTTATGGGGGACGGGAAACCCGGGACGGGGAAAACCACGCTCATTCAGATGATGGCGGGGTTGGTGAACGACTACTGTCAGGTGGCGGGCTACGGGTTTCGGTATCAGAACTTTGGCATCGACAATATCGACAGCTATCAGGGTAAATCGGGCCAAAACGCTAAGGCGTTTATCAACACGATCCTCGACCCGTCGGTGATCGGCTTTGGCACGATCGACGACATCGACCAGATCGCAGGCAAACGCGGCGACCGTCAGTCGAGCGCGGGCCAGCAAGAGGTCACCGCCGTCTTTATGGAGGCCTTTGCGGGTGCGAATACGGTTGTGCGGGGCAACTGCACCTTTGGGATGTTCTCGAACTACCCTGAGAACGTCGACGATGCCTTGCGGCAACGGGCGGGGGCACGGTTCCTCGTGGATGGACCGCAAACGCGCGAAGACTACATCGACATTCTGTCCCTGCTGTTGGGCAAACGGCACGACATTCCACTGGGCGACCACGATCTGTTTTCCGCCCAAGAGATCAAACGCGCCGTGGCCCGTAGCTTTGAAGGGCACAATCGCCCGCATGAGGATGGGCTGAAATCGGTCTTCGACCGCATCGCGGGTCTGTATGGGGAATTGGACACCATCGCCAAACTAGGCAGCTACCTCAAAGCGATCCAAGAGGCCGATGAACGGTTCACGGGCCGCGCGATCAAAAACATCACCGATGCGGTAAAGGTGCGTGCCATGGACTTTGAACTGCCCGACGAATGGATGGAGAACCCAGAGCTGTTCCTGTGGAAGGACTACGACACCAAAAAGGCGATGATCGAGGACCTACGCCAGCCGATTACCACCGCCATGGTGCTTCAGGAAATCAACCGTTACGCTGATAGTGAATTCCGCTACGCTGACAAATCGGATGAGGCCGCGATTGACGCGATGGTCCGCGATCTGGGCCGCAGCGAAGAGGCCAAGCGTCGCTATCTGGAGGGCAAAGTTTGACCGATCTTTTGATCCCTGCGCTGACCCTCGCGGCGATTGGTTGGTTCGTCCCCCGCCTCTGGGCCAAGGTTCTGCCCGAGGGGATAAAGCCGCTGATGGTCATTGCGCTGGTGTCGACCCTAACAATGGGGATCGTGGGCATCGGCTATTTCATCGTGCTTTACCTGATCCAAGGCTTTCCGATCTCTGAATTGTTCAATGGAAACTTCGCCGACACCATCGCACATTTCGGACGGTTGTCGCTGATCTCTACGCTCTTGTGGGGGCCTGTGATGCTCTTGTCGGTGATGGGCCTCGTGCGGCGTTGGAAAAAGGCGGTTTGGTGATGCATCGGTTGATCGAAAAAGGCCTGATGTTCGGCAATCTGATCCGCGTCGATAGCCCTGTGCAGATCGACCGCTACAATCGGGCGCTGCGGCACCTAACGGGTAAAACAACCGCGCTGACAGAGTTCCACATTGATATGTCGGGTTATTCGCCCGAAGTTGGCGACGAGTTGGGTGATGACCTCTACCTCAATCGCGAGGGGGTGAACCGTCAGTTCATCCTGCTGACGACCGATCAGAAAACCGCGCCCCTCCTGAACGCAAAATTTTCGACCTCGCGCGGGATTTTGCGGCAGTTCATCGACACGAACCAACCCCAGCTTTTCGCGCTCACCGCCCAAGACGCTGTGGCGGGTGAATTGGTAAACTCGGTCTATCGGGCCGCGCGGCCCGAAGAGCTTCTCGATATCCGTAAGATCGAGATTGAGGCCGACACCACGTCTGGCACCGTCCGCACGGCGGCAGAGTTGGGGCGGATGATTGATCGGTTCAAATCAGACAAGGACGCGTGGTGGGATGACGTTCTGATCGGGCAGATGATCGGATTGGCGAAGAAAACTGGCGATGTGACCCGTAACCCCGTCACCCTGCCCCAGATGACTTTTGAGCAAGAGAACTTTTGGACTGCGATGTTCGGCGGGTTCTATGTGTTCCGTGGCGACCAGCCCCCGACAATGATCCGCGTTTCGGATCAGGCAGATGCGGGGAATTTCCCGATCCGCGTGATAGATGTGTCAGATCGGACAGCGGTGGCGAAGTTCCTGAAGGATCACAATCTAGCTGAACCTCTGGTCGATGCGCGTGGCATTGATGCAGCGGCGATCCTGCACCAAAAGATGGACTTTATGGTGGCCGAGGTTGCGAGTCGTCATGGCGAACGGTTGATCGGCGCAACCCGTCGCGACCTGCGGGCGCTGGGGCGAAAATACGCGGCGCAATTGCCCGAGGAATGGCAGGGCCTCGCCGCGCTTGCACGCTGGGCCGAAGATGGCGGGCCGTGGCCAAAGATCGACAGCAATCACCCTGCGTATTTCTACACGCTCCGCGCGGCGCGGCATGACGATGTGGAATTGGTGAACATGCTCTTGGCGCAGCTTTGCCCGATGGACATTCGCCAGCTCTTTATCTGCCATAAGGAGGCATTCTATGCCGCCTACACAACATGGCCCGATGAAAAACGGGACTACGTGGCGGATTTCCTTGCCCGCGAATATGCGGTTGATAAAGCAGGCACACGGGATCGGTTGTTCGGGCATCGCGAGGATACACGCACGGCACGTCCCGCCACAAAACGCGATGTGATTGATTTAGTTGGCCCTTGGGGCGCGGTGATGAGAGGCCGATAAGATGAAATTTCTCTATATGCTGGTGGTCTGGTTCGTCATCACGACCCTGCTGTATTTCATGATCTCGGTCTATTCGCGCTCTGTCCGTCGCGAAAAACTAGAGAAACAATGGGCCGAGGATCATCAAGGGGGTGATAGCGACGCCCGTACCGCCTATATCGAGAACGGCATGGTCGAATACGAGCACGGGTTTCGCAAAAAGCTGATCGTGCTGGTCTATGTTGTGCCCGTCGTTTTGGTGACGGCAATTTTATATCTGACGAATTGAGGCTGAGATGCAAAAACTGAAAACCGGCGTTCGGGTCATCGTGATTTTGTTTGCGGGCATGTTCCTGCATTACGTCCTGCCCCAACACGACATCGCCCGCATCACAGGCACCGAGGTGATCCGTCAGGACTTTAGCTCTGTGAACCGCATTTTCTTTGCGCAGGCCGAGAGCGGCAACGTTGATGGCGCGACCCGCGATGTGCAGTTCATCAGCGTAATGCGTCGCCCGACCTATCTGTTCGGCCTCATCCGTGGCGCCGAAGCCAACGACGTGATGATCTACCGCAACGAAGATACGGGCTGGATCTGGCCGCCTTATTTCAAATTCGACAGCCGCGACCTGCAGGGTGAGGCCCAAGAGAACACGTCGACCGCCGAAGCACCAAAGTGGGTGAGCATCACGCACTACGGCTGGCGGAACCGTTTCTTTACCGTGTTCCCGAACGCGATTTCGATCAAGCGTATCGACGATCCGAACATGACCATCATCCCTTGGTTCAACATCATGTTCTTTATCGCGCTGATGGCAGGCATCCTGTTCCTACGCGCCGTCTGGCTGCAATTCCGCGAACGGGCACTGGACCCGACCTTGGACAAAGTCGGCGATGAATGGGACCGCGTCGAAGCAGGCGTCGCCGAACGCCAGTCCCGCCTCAAACGCTGGTTCGGAAGCTTGCGCGGGAAGTGAGGGCGTGAGTGCTGGAAGCGACGCAAGCTATTGAATGTCGTTGACCAACTGAAACGGGTTCGCCGCGCACTCCAAGCATCAAAAATTATCGTGCGAGGGAATCGTCCAATACATGGCCATCGGTTTACCAACCCAGACGATCCCGCATCAGAGTTCGTCACTGTGCATCGAGGCAAGGACGCAGGAATGACCTGCTAACCCTCTCACACCGCCCGATCACGCGGCGCCCCACCTCACAAAACAGGTTGGACCGTGTTGCGTTGGCGGGTTTTCCGGAATTGGGCGGGGGTCATGCCGTGGTGGGCGAGGAAGAGTTTGTGGAAGTGGGATAGGTTGGGGATGCCACAGTCGGCCGCGATCTCGGCCAAGCTATCGGTTGATCCGATCAATTGCCGCCCTGCATAGTCCATACGGATGCCGTTGACGTATTCGGACGGGCTCTGCCCCAAAAACTGACGCGCGGTGCGGCTGACGTGGGCATGGGCGCGGCCTGTGACCCGCACGAAGCCAGCGGCCCCATCCCGGAACACGTCGGGATTGCGGGCGGCGGCGCAGGCGTCAGCCAGCCAGCGCGGCGCACCAGCAGCGAGCGAAACGGTTTCGTCGATCAATTCGGATAAGAGCGGCAAGAGAAACGCCGTTGCATCGAGTGCGGTGCCATTGCGACGCTCGAGCCGCACGGCAGCGCGGTTAAGGTCTGCCATCTGCTGCATGTCGCGGGTGTAGGTTTCTGGCCGTTCAGAGTTCCCCCAAAAGAAACGGTTAGCGACCTGCGGATATTGCTGCCCGATCGCCTCAATCACCTTTGGGTCAAAGGCGATCGACACGACCATCGCGTCCTCGCCCTTACCCTGAAGGGCGTGGGCATGGGTGGGCCGCACAAACAAGAGCGTGCCCTCTTTGTGATCGGTATGCCCATTGGGTCCATATTCACGGATACGACCGTTTTGCACCCAGATCAGTTCGGGAAAATCATGGGTGTGCAGCGCCGTGGGGCGCTGGCTCGTCAGCATGGCGCGTGACAATTGGCACGCCAAATCGGCTGGCAGGAACTCTTTATGGCGAAGCACAATCACATTCATACCCGCAGTTTAACACAGTCGTTGTAACAGGTCTTTGGCTATGATGCCGCGCCTGCAAAGAAGGCGTGACCTTGCGCGTTTTCCGCGCTAGAACCCTGCCCGTTGCCGCAAAAGAAAGCACTCCAATGTCGTTTGACCGCTCGATCAAGATCGCACCGTCGATTCTCTCTGCCGATTTCGCAAATTTCGGACAGGAAATTCAGGCCATCGAAGCGCAGGGCGCTGACTGGGTTCATGTGGACGTGATGGATGGTCACTTTGTCCCGAACCTGACCTTTGGCCCGCCTGCCGTCAAAGCGTTCCGCCCGCATGTGAAGACGTTCATGGACGTGCACCTGATGATCGCGCCCGTCGATCCCTATATCGAAGCCTATGCCGAAGCGGGTGCCGATATGATCACCGCACACATCGAGGCTGGCCCGCATATTCACCGCACCATTCAGGCGATTAAGGCCCAAGGCGTTAAGGCTGGCGTGGCGCTGAACCCTGCGACCCCTGCTGAGGCGGTCGAATATCTTTTGGACATGGTCGACATGGTTTTGGTGATGACCGTTAACCCAGGTTTTGGCGGTCAGAAGTTCATCCATTCGGGCGTCGAGAAAGTCCGCAAAGTCCGTCAGATGATCGGTGACCGTGAGATCCACATTCAGGTCGATGGCGGCGTTGATGTGAACACTGCGCCGCTGGTGGCTGCTGCGGGTGCGGATTCGCTCGTTGCTGGGTCGGCGGTGTTCAAAGGTGGTTCTGTCCACGCACCAGAAGTTTACGGCGATAACATTCGCGCCATTCGCGCAGCTGCAAACGCCGCGCTCTGATACCAAAACCCACGTTGAATGACAGAGGCCGTACCGAAAGGTGCGGCCTTACTTTTTTGTATAATTTTCGACGGAAACGACAGGGATCGGCGTTTCATTGTGCAGATTAGAGAAATTTCAGTCTGCAGATGTTTTTCCAGCTCATCGAAACGTAGCTGTCACATTAGCCATTTAAGCGTCTGGGTATATTTTCGACACTTGGGGCGTCGTACTATGACAAAACATTCGACGAACGGCTTTGACGCTTTTGCAGGATTTCCGGCTGATCTGGTCAAAGAGGTGCTGGGCACCATCGCGACCAAAGACCAGACGCCAAAGCGCATCCAACCCGGCCAACGCTATTTTCCATCGCTTTTTATTTCGGACATGCACCTAGGGGCCCATAGCTGCCAAGCGGACGCCCTGCTGTCGTTCCTCGAATGCCACGTTGCTGATACGATTTACTTGGTTGGTGATATTTTTGATATCTGGCGGCCGATTGGGTCGAACTGGAAACCTGTTCACCATAAGATCGTGAACCTGCTGCTGGATCGGATGCGGTCTGGCGTGCGGATCGTTTACACCCCCGGCAACCACGATGAATTCTTCCGTCATTACTTTGGCGAATACTTTGGCAACCTAACTGTTGCTGACTACGTTTATCACACCACATCGAACGGCACGAAGTTCCTCGTCATTCACGGCGACTGCGTCGACCTGTTCGAACGTAAGGCGCCTGTGTTGTCGAAACTTGGCGCTCATGCCGAAAACCTACTGCGCGGCGTGCAATTGCTGGTGAACCGTGGCCTGACTGCCTTTGGGCGCGAAGACTGGTGCGGGGTTGATCGTTTGGTCGCCTTTGGGAACCGTATGGTACGCGCCAATGAATCGTTCCAAATCCGTCTGGCCGATCTGGCGCGAACGCATGAAGCCGACGGCATCGTCTGTGGGCACTTCCACCAATCTGCGCTGCACGATGATCACGGTATCATCTATGCGAACTGCGGCGATTGGACTGAAAACTGCACCGCTCTTGCTGAGACGGCCAGCGGTCAGTTAATGATGCTTGATTGGTCGGCACACAGCGCACTGGCCCGCAAAGAGGCACGGGCTGCAACGCGCAGCGATGCTTCAGTCACGGCCCGCGCATGACCGATATTCTGACAGGACTGGCGGTCGGCCTTTTGGGCGCGACATCGGCGTTGCAGGTTGCGTCCGTTGGCGCAGCACTTTGGGCGACGGAACGCCCGCTCCAGAAATCCGTGATCTCGGGAACTCCAGGCGTGACGGTGCTGCGGCCAGTATGTGGGTTGGAGAACAACCTTGAAGACACGCTCCGCACCACATTCCGGTCGAGCTATCGCGGCCCGCTCCAGATCATCTTTTGCTGCTCTGACGCCAATGACCCCGTGGTTCCGCTGGTCAATCGGTTGATCGAAGCGCACCCCGAGGTCAACGCGACGCTCTTGGTCGGTGATGACCGCCTGTCGGGCAATCCAAAGCTGAATAACCTCGTCAAAGGTTGGGCAGCGGCAGAACATGATTACATCTTGATGGCCGATAGCAATGTGTTGTTGCCACATGACTATATCCAGCGCCTCTTTTCCCGCTGGACCGAAGGCACGGGCCTTGTCACCTCGCCCCCGTCTGGCATCCGCGCGACGAACCTGTGGGGCGATCTGGAGGCCGCGTTCCTCAACACCTATCAAGGCCGCTGGCAGCTCTCGTCCGATGTGTTCGGCAATGGTTACGCTCAGGGCAAAATGCTGTTCTGGCGTCGGGATATTCTGGAAAACGCGGGCGGGCTGATCGCCTTGAGTCGTGACATGGCCGAAGACGTCGCATCAACCAAAGTTGTCCGCAAAGCTGGTCTAAAAGTCCGTCTCTTGGGCAACCTCCTACCCCAGCCCATCGGGTCCCGTGATTGGCAAAGCGTTTGGAACCGTCAGGTTCGCTGGGCCAAGGTGCGCCGCATGGGGTTCCCTGCCCTCTACGCCGCTGAGGTCCTATCGGGGATTGCGGTGCCGATGCTTTTGACGCTGTTCCTGACCCTTAGCGGCACCCTGAATTGGGCGAGCCTCTTGGCCCTGCCGATCCTGTGGTTCGGCCTCGAATATCTCTTGGCCCGCCGTGCGGGATGGCCCGCGAAACCACGCGACATCGCGACGTGGATTATGCGCGACGCGATGATCCCTGCCCTTTGGGTAGCGGGATGGCGCGGAAAAGGGTTCGAATGGCGCGGTAACTCGATGTCCTCGGACGCCGTGGGCACAACGACCGAAAGCTAAGAATGGACCTCTCGACGATCCAATCGCTTGTTCAAGCGCATGGCCTTTGGCTGCTTGCGCCTGTGACGGTTCTGGAAGGCCCGATTGTGACGGTGATCGCGGCCTATATGGCGTCGCTCGGGTTGCTGAACCTCTATGCGGTCTATGTGATTTGCGTGCTGGGCGATCTGGTCGGTGACGCAGGCATCTATGCGCTGGGCCGTTGGGCGCCAAAGACGCTCCCTGGTCGGTGGCAGGTGCGGCTGGGGTTGAACCGCAGTCGCCGAAATGGGCTCAAGGATCACTTTCGCGACACAGGCGGACGGACGCTTTTGATCGGGAAGCTCACCCATTCGGCAGGGGCAGCGGTGCTATTCGCTGCGGGCACAGGCAAGATGCCGTTTGGCGCATTCCTCGGTTGGAACCTCTTGGGGACATTACCGAAAACGTTGCTGTTCGTCGTGATCGGCTACATGTTCGGCTACGCCTATTCGACCATCGATAATTACATTTTCCGCGCCACATTGATCCTTGCAGCCCTCATCGCTGTCGGCGTTGTTGTTTGGTATCTGCGCGGCAGATCACAGGCCTCTGAATGACTAAACTCAGCTGCATCATCCCCGCCTATAACGAGGCTAGCCGCATTGAGGCCGTATTGCAGTCAGTCGTCGGTCATCCGCTGATCAATGAGGTGATCGTGGTTGATGACGGGTCATCGGATGGCACGGCGGAGGTGGTCAAGGGGATCGACGGCGTTCGCCTGATCGAACTGCCCCAGAACAAGGGCAAGACATGGGCCGTCACCGTCGGGATTGAGGCTGCGACGGGTGACACACTGATGTTCGTGGATGCGGATTTGTTGGGCCTGGACGCCTCGCACCTGACCGCGCTCATCGCGCCTGTTCAACAGGGCAAGGCGGATATCACGATAAGCCTGCGGGCCAATGCGCCGCGACCGTGGCACTGGATCGGCATTGATTACATTTCGGGTGAACGGGTGATGCCGCGCGGGTTGCTGATCGATCAGATCGATGCGATGCGGGCGCTGCCAAAGTTCGGGTTGGAGGTGTTTATGAACAGCCTCCTGATCCGCCAATCCGCCCGTATCGCCATCATGCTCTGGCCCGAGGTGGAAAGCCCGCTCAAGGGGGCAAAGTTCGGCTGGGCAGAAGGTCTAAAGCGCGACGTAAAGATGATCCGCGACATGGCGCAGACTGTCGGGCTGTTGGGGTTGGCAGCGCAGGTCTATCGCATGCGCCGCCAGAGGGTCGTTTAGGCCATACGCTCTAGCGCGCGCTGAACGGCTGGGCGGTCGTAAAACCGTTTTTCGTAGTCCACGACGTTGGTGAAATCAGACCAGCCCAGAACATCACGCGCACCGTAGTAGTCCAGCGTGGTGAGCCACGGCACGATTGCCATATCCGCAATCGAATAATCACCAGCCACCCAATCGTGTTTGTTCAATTGCGTATTCAGCACGTTCAAAAGACGTTTGGCTTCAGTGATATAACGGTCACGGGCAGTAGGGTCTTCCATCTTTGCACCGGCGAATTTGTAGAAGAAGCCGAGCTGCCCAAACATCGGACCCGCGCCGCCCATCTGCCACATCAGCCATTGATAAACGGTGAACTTCTCGGAGGCCGTGGTGCCTGCGAACTTGCCCGACTTCTCTGCAAGGTATTGCAGGATCGCGCCGCTCTCGAACAGACCGAGCGGGGTTCCGTCAGGCCCATTCGGGTCAAGGATCGCGGGGATTTTGTTGTTCGGGCTAAGCGACAGAAATTCAGGGCTGCGCATGATGTCATCCGACAGACCACCCGTGGAGTGGTATTCATACTCGATCCCCATCTCTTCGAGCGCGATCGGGACTTTACGGCCATTGGGCGTGCCGAAGGCATAAACCTGCAGAATGTCAGGATTTTGCGCGGGCCAGCGTTTTGTGACGAGGAAATCAGAGAGATCGGCCATTGGAATACCCTATGGTAAATAAATTCTACGGCTCATCCTTACACTGTAAAAATATGCATAGAAACATCCCCAAGGTGGGATATACCTGTGCGCACTCGCGCAGGAAAACAACCTATGCGTGGGCAGCGAAAATTGGGGGCATACAATGCTAAATGAATTCAAAGATTTTATCTCCAAAGGCAATGTCATGGATATGGCCGTTGGTATCATCGTCGGCGCCGCATTCACGGCCATCGTATCATCGCTCGTTGCGGACCTGATCAATCCTATCATCGGTCTGATCATCGGCGGCATCGACTTTTCTAACCTCTACGTCGTGCTGAGCGGCGATGTTCCAGCTGGGGCCAGCCTTGATGCGGCACGCGAGGCAGGCGCTGCGGTCTTTGCCTACGGGTCGTTCCTGATGGCTGTGATCAACTTCCTGATCATCGCATTCGTTGTGTTCATGCTGGTCAAACAAGTGAACCGCATCAAAGACGCAACCGCGAAAAAAGAAGAAGCCGTCGAAGCGCCTGCGGCACCTGCAGGTCCGACCGAGTTGGATATTCTGATGGAAATCCGCGACAGCCTGAAAAAGTAAGCTGTCCGCTATGACAAATGAAAAGGCCCGCCAAACGGCGGGCCTTTTGCGTTACTCCTACAGGGGAGGAAATCAGAGCAACGAAGCAGCGTCGACAGTCGGCAGGCCCAGAGCCTCGCCCACGGCAGCGTAGGTCAACTGACCAGCGTGAACGTTCAGACCGTTCAGCAGGTGCTTGTCGTCTGCGCAGGCTTTCTTCCAACCTTTGTTCGCCAGAGCGATCATGAACGGCAGGGTCGCGTTGCCCAGCGCGAGGGTCGATGTGCGCGCCACAGCACCCGGCATGTTGGCGACGCAGTAGTGCATGATGCCGTCAACTTCGTAGATCGGGTCTTGGTGGGTGGTTGCACGGGAGGTTTCAAAACAGCCACCTTGGTCGATTGCAACGTCAACCAGAACCGCACCCGGCTTTAGCTCGGAGAGCTGCGCCTTGGAGATCAGTTTCGGAGCAGCCGCACCCGGGATCAGAACTGCGCCGATGATCATGTCAGCCTGACGCGCCAGTTCAATGGTGTTTGCAGCCGAGGCATAAGCAGTCTTGAAAGTGCCACCGAATACGTCGTCGAGGTAACGCAGGCGCGGCAGCGACCGATCGAGAACGGTCACATCAGCGCCCATGCCCGCAGCGATTTTCGCCGCGTGGGTACCGACGACACCGCCGCCGATAACCAGCACGCGACCGGGTGCAACGCCTGGCACGCCACCCAACAGCACCCCACGACCGCCATTCGCTTTTTGCAGCGTGTAGGCACCAACTTGCGGCGCCAGTCGGCCAGCAACCTCAGACATCGGGGCAAGCAGGGGAAGTCCGCCACGGTCGTCGGTTACGGTTTCATAGGCAATGCAGGTTGCGCCAGACGCAAGAAGGTCTTTGGTCTGCTCCGGATCGGGAGCGAGGTGCAGATATGTGAACAGAAGCTGGCCTTCGCGGAGCATCTTACGCTCAACCGCCTGAGGCTCCTTTACTTTTACGATCATGTCCGCAGCAGCGAAAACTTCGGCAGCGGTCGCAGCGATTTTCGCGCCAGCCGCGATGTAGTCTTCGTCGGTGAAACCAGCGCCCATACCAGCAGCGGTTTCAACGGTGACGGTGTGACCGTTTGCGACTGCTTCTTGAGCAGCTGCAGGTGTCAGACCTACGCGGAATTCTTGGGGTTTGATTTCTTTGGGGCAGCCGATGTGCATTGGGGTCTCTCCTGTTCGTTGTGATCAAGATGACGCGCCCATTGCGCAATTACTTGGACATTTTAAGTGCCGATGGTATAAGTTTTCGAAGATTATTCGAATAATAATGGAAATACTGGGATGAGTTCGCGCGAAGATGGATTGGATTCGATAGATCGTCGGATTCTGGAGGTTCTGCAAAAAGATGGGCGAATCTCGAACGCGGAACTGGCGGATAAGGTCCACTTGTCAGCCTCAGCCTGTCATCGACGGGTTCAACGGCTCGAGAAGGACAAGTTCATCAAAGGCTATGTCGCCCTCGTTGATCCACGCAAAATCAACCGCAAAACCACCGTGTTCGTTGAGATCACGCTCAGCGGTCAGGCGGATGAAATCCTCAGCGGCTTTGAAAAGGCCGTGTCACTGATCCCTGACGTGTTGGAATGCCACCTGATGGCGGGGTCTGCGGACTATCTACTCAAAGTCGTGGCCGAGGACGCCGAAGATTTTGCCCGCATTCACCGTCGTCACCTCGCGGGGCTACCGGGGGTGCAGACGCTGCAATCGTCATTTTCGCTGAAACAGGTGCGGCAAACCACTGCCCTGCCCGTCTAAAGAAAAAGCCCCCGCAGCCAAAGCTACGGGGGCCAATTTCGCCACGTTGGTTTGCTCTTAGAGCATACCCTCGCGTTGCAGCTTTTTCCGAGCCAGCTTGCGCTGACGACGAATCGCCTCAGCCTTTTCACGGGCCTTCTGGATGGAGGGCTTCTCGAAATGTTGCTTGAGCTTCATTTCGCGGAAGACGCCTTCACGCTGCAGTTTTTTCTTAAGCGCACGGAGCGCCTGTTCTACGTTATTATCGCGAACACTAACCTGCATGTGGTTTTCACCACCTTTCTAAGTTGGATTTGCAAAAGATTGCAGGATGGCCGCGTATAGCAATGGCACTATGTTTTGTCTAGTCTGCCCCCAGAAGGAGAACGCTATGCCGATCACCCCCCTATCACCGATGCAAAATCGCCTGCTGGACGCTATCGAACCCCATGTCATTTTCGACGGGTGGAGCGAGGACGCCTTTAAGATGGCTATCGCGGATTCTGGACTGAGCGAAGCTGACGCCCGCGCCGCGTGCCCACGTGGTGCGACCGACCTTGCCGTGGCCTATCACCAGCGGGGCGATGCGGCGATGGTCGAACAGATGCAAGCCGCAGATCTGGCGTCGATGCGCTACAGTGAACGTGTGGCGGCCGCGATCCGGTTCCGCCTCGAGGTCGTGGATCGCGATATGGTGCGCCGTGGCATGACGCTGTTTTCGATGCCTCACCTCGCGCCGATTGGGACACACTTGGTTTGGGGAACCGCAGACCTGATCTGGGAAACGCTGGGCGACACCTCGGACGACATCAACTGGTATTCGAAACGCACGATCCTGTCAGGCGTCTATGCGTCCTGCGTGGTCTATTGGCTCGGCGACGAAACCGGCGGCGAGGCGACCGCTGCCTTCATCGACCGCCGCATCGACAACGTCATGCAGTTCGAGAAATTCAAATCCACCGTGAAAAAGACCCCCGTTCTGGGGCAATTCGCTACGGGAATGGAGAAACTACTATCTGGTATCAAAGCCCCGAAACGGGGCGCGGCAGAAGACCTGCCGGGACGCTGGACCCTAAACGACTAAGGAGGACGGCCAATGGCCGATATGATGCGCGCGGTTGAAATCACCCAAGCCGGCGGACCAGAAGTTCTGCAACTGTGTTCACGTCCGATCCCCACGCCCGAAGCGGCGCAGGTCGTGATCAAAGTGGCCTATGCGGGCGTGAACCGTCCCGATGCCCTGCAGCGTGCGGGTCTCTATGCGCCTCCTCCAACGGCGAGCGACCTTCCTGGTCTAGAGGCGTCGGGCACCGTGGTGGCGGTCGGCGAAGGGGCCGAAGGCGTCAAAGTCGGTGATCAGGTGTGCGCACTCCTCCCCGGTGGGGGCTATGCCGAATATGTCGCGACACCTGCCGCGCATTGTCTGCCCGTCCCTGACGGACTATCGTTGAAAGAGGCTGCCTGCCTGCCCGAAACCTTCTACACCGTCTGGTCCAACGTATTTATGCGCGGCGGATTGCAGGGCGGTGAGCGGTTCCTCGTACACGGAGGGTCATCGGGCATCGGCACAACGGCCATCCAACTCGCCAAAGCGTTTGGCGCACGGGTCTTTGCGACCGCTGGGTCAGCTGACAAATGTGAGGCCTGCGAAGACCTCGGTGCGGAAAAGTGTTTCAACTATCGTGACGAGGATTTCGTCACGGGGATGAAAGCGGTTGGCGGCGCAAATCTGATCCTCGATATGGTGGGCGGGTCGTATATCGACAAAAACATCAAATCGCTGGCCGATGATGGGCGGCTCGTTCAGATCGCATTCCTTCAGGGTTCCAAGGTCGAAGTGAACTGGGCGCAACTGATGATGCGCCGTTTGACGTTCACAGGCTCGACCCTGCGCCCCCAATCCGATCTGGCGAAGGGCCGCATTGCGGATGAATTGCGCACAAAGGTCTGGCCGTTGCTGGACGCGGGCAAAGTGCGCCCCGTCATGCACAGCGAATTTCCGCTAGACGCTGCGTCAGAGGCGCATGCCCTGATGGAGAGCAGCGCGCATATTGGAAAAATCGTCCTAAACGTCGGCGGTTAAGGTTTCCGCCAGACCGCGCCAATGGTTGCGGACATGCCATCGTGTCCGCGACCCTCTTGAAGCTGAAGCTCGTCAATCGACAGACGCAAGAGTGTGTAGTCGGCAAAGGCCTCACGCAAGAGGGCTTCGGAATAGAGGTGCGCCACATCGCGGGGCCCACCAGTATTAAACGCCAATTGTTCGGGGCGATAGCCGACAATCACCAGATAGCCACCTGATTTCAGCGCCCTGCGCATCCCCGCCCATTTGCGATCGCGTTCATCCGGTTTGCTAAATTGCGTAAAGACTTCCACAACAACGTCAAAGGTGGCTTCGGGATAGTCCCAATCATGGGCATCCCCGAGGGTCAGTGTTATCGACACATCGTGCTTATCAGCCAACGCTTGGGCCCGTGACTGTGCAGTGGGCGAGACATCGACCGATGTTACATCGAGCCCATGACGGGCAAGCCAAACACCGTTCCGGCCCTCGCCATCCGCCACAGCCAAGGCTGTTCCCTTAGTCGGCAAAAGACGTGTCACATCACGGAGGAAATAGCTTGGCTCTTCGCCGAATAGGTAACCGTCAGCATTGGCAAAGCGAGCTTCCCAATCGAGTGTCGGAAGGGCCATAGGTATCTCCTCTCGTGGTTCACAACCCATTTAGGTGTTTTGCGGCCGAGTGACCATGAGTGGTCTGCGATCATGGGATGCGTAAAAATCGCGCAGGGTTTTTCCGGCTTCATCCTTGAACGGTTCACCCTCGGATATCTTTGTAATGCGATCGATGCGAAACATCCGAAAGCCCGCACGCAGTTCGCACCAACAGACCATCGTCCAGACCTTCCCCCAATACCACAGCCCCAAGGGCCGAACGGTACGGGTCGTCGCCACGTGGTTTTCATCGCGATATGTCATTGTCAGACGGCGTTTTTGATATGAAGCCTGTTCGATCTGATCGATCAACCTGCGCACGTCAGGGGTCAGATCATTCATCTCTTGAGCATTAACACCGACCGCGTTGACCCTCTGTCGCAATCGCTGGGGCAACACGGCTTCGATTTTGACGATCGCTTCGGTGGCGCCTTCGGCCATCGAAGCGCCACCCCAGACTTGCATCATCCGTGCGCCCGCGACCAAAGCCACGATCTCGGCCTCGGTGAACATCAGGGGTGGCAAGTCATAACCATCCCGCATGATATAACCGACACCTGCTTCGCCTTCGATGGGAACGCCTGTCGACATAAGGTCGGCCACGTCGCGGTAAATCGTCCGCGGCGTGACCTCTAGTTTTTCAGCGAGTTGCGCTGCCGTCACCAAACGCCCGCCGCGCAGCAGTTGAACGATCTGAAAAAGACGGTCAGCGCGGCGCATCAGGCGGCCTCGAACAGGCCGATGCGGTTGCCATCGGGATCGCGGGTATAGGCGAAACGGCCCTGTGGGATGTCGATGATCGGGCTATCGACCGCGCCACCATTCGCAGGCACCCGAGCGAGAGCGTTTTCCAAACCGTCGGTCACGGTCATGTGCAAAACGCTGACGCCTTGGCCCGCAGCGGGATCGACAAAGAGGTCAGTTCCAACGCTGCCTTCGGTTGCGACAGCGGCGACACGACGACCGCCTTCTTCGCGGAAGGTGACATCAATTTTCAGGATGGCCGCGTAATATGCGGCAGCGGCGTCCAGATCACGCACGGGGGTTTCAGTCCAGATAACAACAGGTTGGGCAGTCATTTCCAATCTCCTTTGGATTTGTGATGCCCTGTCATGACACACCCCTACTGACAGCGTACTGTCAGCATCTTTGCACGCCTAAGCAGAAAAAGAAAAGGGCGACCCGAAGGCCGCCCACCGAGGGAGAATATGGAAGTGGGAGATTAGCCCATACGCTCCGAAACGTATGCACCCGGGGAGGCGGGGAATACGACGGTCTTATTGCCGTTGAGGAAAACGCGGTGCTGAACGTGCGCGTGGATGGCGCGGGACAGGCACTGGCTCTCTACGTCGCGGCCAAGCGATACATAGTCAGAGGCCGACTGAGCGTGAGTGATACGAACGATGTCCTGTTCGATGATCGGACCTTCGTCGAGGTCAGCGGTCACGTAGTGCGCCGTTGCACCGATCAGCTTAACGCCGCGCTCGTAGGCTTGTTTGTAAGGGTTCGCGCCTTTGAAGGACGGCAGGAACGAGTGGTGAATGTTGATGATCTTGCCAGACATCTTTGTGCAGAGATCATCCGAAAGGACCTGCATGTAGCGAGCCAGAACGATCAGTTCGGCTTCGGTGTCTTCGACAACCTGCATGATCGCGGCTTCTGCCTGCGGTTTGTTCTCTTTGGTCACTTTGATGCAGTGGAACGGCAGGTCGTGGTTCACAACGACCTTCTGGTAATCCATGTGGTTCGAAATCACCGCAACGATATCGATCGGCAGCGCGCCGATTTTCCAGCGGTAAAGCAGGTCGTTCAAGCAGTGACCGAAACGGGACACCATGATCACGACTTTCATTTTGACGGACTCATCGTGGAACGCGTAGTCCATGCCGAACTTTTCAGCCGTCGCAGCCATGCCAGCGTTCAGATCGGCAAGCGACATGCCCTTTTCCGAGGTAAAGCTGACGCGCATGAAGAACTGACCCGTGCCAGCGTCGTCGAACTGCGATGCGTCAGTGATGTTACAGCCAGTATCGGCCATGTAATTTGCGACTGCAGCAACAATCCCACGGGTGGATTGGCAGGTCACTGTGAGGGCGTATTTGGACATGGAGGACTCCGCGTTGGATTTAATGCGGTCATACACGCCAAATGCACTGTGGAAAGGTGCGCGAAACGTCATTTTCCAGACTGAAACGTCATTTACGACACCGCTAACGGTCAGAAATTTCCTGACGTTCACCGCTGTTTATCATAAGCGACATTCGTTCCCTGAACTGCGACCTAGACTAGTCCAGCTCGGCTGCGGGGATGATTCCAAAAAATGTATCCATCGACCGAACGCCAAACATTTCGCCCTCAATCTCACCCAGATCAACGAGGCGGTAGAAAGACTTGCGGTCGATCAGCGCCCAGAGGTTACGGCGGATCAGTACGTAGGGGGACGGCTCGCCCGTTTCAGGGTCGCGTTCGACACGGATCGGATGGTCAGGGCCTGCGGTCACAACATCATCGACATTGGTCACGAATTCTAGCCCGTCCTCTGTCACCTCAAAATCAATCGCCACGAATGGCGCGTCGTCGACAATGATCCCGACCTTTTCGACGGGCGTGACGAGGAAATAATCGTCGCCATCCTTGCGAATGATAGACGAGAACAATTTGACCAGCGGTTTACGGCCAATCGGCGTGCCCAAATAAAACCATGTCCCGTCACGGGCGATCCGCATATCGATATCCCCGCAAAACGGCGGGTTCCATTTTTCGACAGGCGGCGGGCCCTTTTTTGAGGCAGCTTTCGCAGCAGAAGCGAGACTTTCCGCCGACGGGGTAACATTCTTTTGTGTAGTCATGTTTTTCCCATTGGGATCAGGGGTGATATCTGGTTCTTTAGGAACATAGTGTGACCGAGGAGCATTGTCATGGCAGCACCCGCCGATCTTGTCGTCGAAATCGAAGCATTGGGCGAAAAGCTCGTTCTGGCGCGGGATAGTATCGCCAAACAATTCATCGGACAAAAGCGGGTCGTTGACCTAACCTTGGCGGCGCTTGTCTCTGGCGGACACGCGTTGTTGGTCGGCCTTCCTGGGCTCGGCAAAACGCGTTTGGTCAACACGCTCGGCACTGTAATGGGGCTGGATGCGAACCGCGTGCAGTTCACGCCTGACCTGATGCCAGCGGATATCCTCGGCTCCGAAGTTCTGGAAACGGCGGCGGATGGCACACGGGCATTTCGCTTTGTTGAAGGCCCCGTATTCTGCCAGCTTCTTATGGCGGACGAGATCAACCGTGCCTCGCCGCGCACCCAATCCGCGCTATTGCAAGCGATGCAAGAACGCGAAGTGACGATCGCGGGACAGCATCGCCCCTTGGGTAAACCGTTCCACGTTCTGGCGACCCAAAACCCGTTGGAACAAGAGGGGACATACCCCCTCCCCGAAGCGCAGCTCGACCGTTTTCTGTTGCAGATCGACGTGCCCTACCCGACCCGCGATGTGGAGCGAGAAATCCTACTGGCGACCACAGGCGCGACCGAAGATGTGGCCCATGCCGTCTTTACCGCAGATGAACTGATCGCGGCCCAAGCGTTGCTGCGTCGGATGCCCGTGGGTGAAAACATCGTCGAAATGATCCTCGATCTGGTGCGGGCCTGCCGTCCTGACGCGGATGCTCCTGACGTGATCCGTCAAAACGTAGCTTGGGGGCCGGGTCCTCGTGCGGCGCAGGCGTTGATGCTTTGCGCACGGGCAGAGGCGCTGATGAACGGGCGCCTCGCCCCATCGCCCGAAGACGTGCGCGCGCTGGCGGCCCCTGTTCTATCGCACCGTATGGCATTGTCCTTTGCTGCACGGGCGCGGGGTGAAAACCTCACGTCGATCATCGACACAGTCTCCGCCCAGATCACCAAGGTTGAGGCAGCCGCGTGAGTGATGCGCTTGCCTTGCGTGCTGGGGCAGAGCGTTTAGCGGCCCCGCTTCCTGCGCTTCTCGCGCAGGCAGAGCATTTGGCGACCACTGTTATTCTCGGCGATCACGGTCGGCGGCGCGCCGGTCTGGGCGATACATTTTGGCAATACCGCCCAGCGCAGCCCCACGATGAGGCACGTCTGATCGACTGGCGACGGTCGGCACGATCCGACACGGCATTTATTCAGGACAAGGAATGGCAAATCGCGCAGTCGGTGATCCTTTGGGTCGATCGCGCGGCGTCGATGTCGTTCACCTCGGGCGATGAGACCAAGGCCCACCGCGCGAGTGTACTGGCCCTGTCCCTCGCGATCCTTCTGTTACGGGGGGGCGAGCGGGTGGGTCTAACGGGGCTACGGCTCCCGCCGAAACGCGGTGAAGCGCAGGCGCTGCATCTGGCAGAGCTGTTGGCGGAACAATCGACCGACGACTACGGCAGCCCAGACACCGACGGGATGTTACCCCATTCCCGCGCTCTCTTTGTCTCTGACTTTATGGGGGACATCGCAGGCGTCGAGGACGCGATGTTGCGAGCAGCGGATCGTGGTATCGGCGGCGCGATCCTTCAGGTGCTCGACCCGCAAGAAGAGGCCTTTCCATTTGACGGACGAACGGTGTTTCAGTCGATGGGCGGTAGCCTGACCCATGAAACGCAAAAAGCGGGCGATCTAAAGGAACGCTACCTCGAACGGCTCGCCACACGCAAAGATCGGCTGGCGCATCTGGCCCGTGTGGCGGGATGGCAGTTTCACACGCATCACACAGGTCAAAGCGCGGCCTCGGCCCTTCTTTGGCTCTACGGCGCGATGGAGCGTAGATAGGCATGTTCCAACTCGGCCCCATAGGTTTTGCAGCCCCTTGGCTTTTGATCGCGCTGGTCGCGCTCCCGATCTTATGGATCTTGCTCCGTGCTGTGCCCCCTGCCCCGATCCGCCGCCGTTTCCCTGGGGTGGCGCTCCTCCTCGGGCTATCGGACAATGAGGTTCAGACGGACCGCACACCGTGGTGGCTGTTGCTTTTGCGGTCTTTGGCAGTAGCGGCGATGATTATCGGCTTTGCGGGTCCGGTGTTGAACCCGCAACAAACCGACAGCGGCGCTGGCCCATTGTTAATCGTCACGGACGGCAGTTGGGCGAGTGCGCGGGATTGGGCGACGCGGCTGGACCGTATCGACGCGATGGTGGCGACCGCAGGACGGCAAGGGCGCACGGTCGCCGTCGTATCGCTGACCGATTTGCCTGCGGATGGTATTGCGTTTCAATCGGCGGATGCCGTTGGGCGAACAGTTGCAGGGCTGACGCCGAACCCGTGGGAGCCATCGATGAACGACCTCACCGCATGGATCGCGGGATTAGAGGGATCGTTCGACACCAATTGGCTATCCGATGGGCTGGGCCGCGACACGCGGGCTGACCTCGTCACTGCATTCCAATCCCACGGCGATCTGCGCGTGTTCGAAACCGCACGTCCCGTCTATGCACTGAGCCCAGCCGAATTTGCGGATGGAAAAGTCACGCTGACCGCCCTGCGTAGCCTGTCGGGTGTAGAAGTTGAGCTATCGGTCGCCGCAATCGGCCTCGACCCATCAGGCATCGAACGTCAACTTGCCACGCAGCCTGTGACCTTTGCCACTGAAGCTGTTGAGGCCTCCGTCACCTTTGACCTGCCGCCAGAATTGCGCAATCGGGTGACGCGGTTTGAACTGATCGGCCAATCCACGGCGGGCGCAGTTACGCTGACTGACGATAGCCTGAAACGGCGCGAGGTGGCGCTGATTTCTGGCGGGGCATCCCGCGAGGGGTTGGAACTGCTTTCTCCCCTTCATTATCTCCGCGAAGCGCTTGCGGAAAATGCGGATCTCCTCGAACTACCGCTCGGTGACGTGATCCCCGCCAATCCCGACGTGATCATCCTCGCCGATGTGGCGACGCTGTCCCCGCTGGAATCCGAGGCGATCACCGCTTGGGTCGAAAACGGCGGGCTATTGGTGCGGTTCGCAGGGCCACGGATGGCTGCGGCGGATCTATCGCAGCTAGAGGAGGATCCGTTGATGCCTGTGCGCCTACGGTCAGGTGGACGCAGCGTCGGCGGCACGATGAGCTGGGGCGCGCCCAAAACGCTCGATACCTTTGCGGCGACCTCGCCCTTTGCGGGGCTCACCGTGCCTGACGATGTAGAGGTGACATCGCAGGTCGTGGCCCAACCCGATCCAACCCTTGCAGAGCGTGTGATTGCGCAACTAACCGATGGCACCCCGCTTGTGACGCGGGCGGAATTGGGGGCGGGACAGATCGTCCTGTTCCACGTCACCGCCAATGCGGAATGGTCGAACCTGCCGCTCTCTGGCCTCTTTGTTCAGATGCTCGAACGGCTGGCGGTATCGACGCGGCCCTCGCAACCGACATTGGACGACCTCGCAGGCACCACATGGATGCCAGAGCGGGTTCTGAACGCCACGGGCACGTTGCGGGATGCGGAAACGCTAGCGGGCGTCAGCGGTGAACGCATTGCCGAAGGTACCGTTGGCGCAGACCTCCACCCTGGTTTGTATAGCGGCGAAGACCGCGCCTTGGCCGTGAATGTGTTGACTCAGGACAGCACACTTACCCCCGCAACATGGCCCGCTGGGATCACGGTTGAGGGCACGCGCGATGCGACGACGACCCCGCTCAAGGGGGCGTTGCTCTTTGCTGCGCTGCTGGTTTTGATGGCTGATATCATTGCATCACTGTCCCTCTCGGGGCGTCTACGCGGCGCACGAGCGATGCTGCTCGGGCTGATCGCGCTCGGCCTGATGCCACGGGACGGCATGGCGCAGGATGACAGTTTTGCCATCGCGGCGACCTCGGACGTGGTGTTGGCCTATGTCATCACGGGCGATCAGGCGATTGATGATATCTCTTACGCGGGCCTTTATGGGCTTTCAGACACGCTCTATCGGCGGACATCGATTGAACCCGCAAACCCGATCGGCGTGAACATCGAGATGGATGAACTGTCGTTCTTTCCACTGCTCTACTGGCCGATCACCCCCAACCAACCTATGCCCAGCCGCGAAGCCTATGCGAAACTGAACCGCTATTTGCGCAGCGGCGGGATGATCCTCTTTGACACGCGTGACGGCGATGTGGCGCAATATGGCACCTCCACCCCTGAGGCACGCAAACTGCAGGCGATTGCGGCTGGGCTCGACATTCCACCCATTGAACCGATCCCCGAAGACCACGTTCTGACGCGGACCTTCTACCTGCTCCAAGACTTCCCAGGTCGCTATAATTCGCCCGAGGTCTGGGTCGAAGCCTCGCCGCCTGACGCAGAACAGATCGACGGTATGCCGTTCCGCAACCTTAACGATGGGGTCACGCCCGTGGTGATCGGCGGCAACGATTGGGCGTCGGCTTGGGCGATGGATGAAGCGGGGCGCCGCTTGCTCCCTGTTGGGCGCGGTATGGCTGGCGAACGCCAACGCGAGATCGCTTATCGGTTCGGCGTAAACCTCGTGATGCATGTGCTGACGGGCAATTATAAATCGGATCAGGTCCACGTACCTGCGCTACTCGATAGGTTGGGCCAATGACGGGTGTTGTGTTTGATCCGCTGATCGGGTGGCCGTTCATATGGGCGATTGCAGCGCTGAGCGCGGCGGCGATTGGCCTGTCGCTTTGGCGCGGATTACGTGGCTGGTGGCTGCGCGGATTGGCGGCTGTGGCGTTGCTGATCGCTCTGGCGAACCCTGCCCTACAACGCGAAAACCGCGAGGCTCTCTCTGACATCGTGATCGCGGTAGTCGATGATAGTGCGAGCCAATCCGTCAGCGACCGACCGAGCCAAACTGCTGATGCACTGGCGAATTTGCGGCGCGAGGTGGCGGGTTTTGCCAATACCGAATTGCGTGAAATCACCGTACCAGATGGGACAGGTGACACAGGCACCCGCGCTATGACCGCCCTGACCGAAGCCTTGGCCGAGGAACCATCTGGGCGGATTGCGGGCGTTGTGGTGCTGTCCGATGGGCGCATCCACGACATGGACCGAATGCCCACCGTGCCTGCGCCCGTGCATCTGTTGCAGTCGGGCAAAGCCACCGATTGGGACCGCCGCCTGATCGTGCGCAACGCCCCTGCCTTTGCCATCATCGGCGAACCTGTTTCGCTCACCCTAAGGATCGAAGATCAGGGCAACGCGCCGACGAACGCTGGTCTCGCGCCACTGACAATCGCGATTGATGGCGGCGTGCCGATGCGGTTTGACGTGCCCTTGGGCCAAGATATTGACCTGCCGATCACGCTGCCGCATGGCGGAATGAACGTTCTACAATTCGCGACTGCTGCAGATCCGAACGAACTGACCGACCGCAACAATGCTGCCGTGGTGCAAATCAACGGCGTGCGGGATCGGTTGCGCGTTTTGCTGATCTCTGGCGAACCTCATGCAGGCGAACGGACGTGGCGGAACCTGCTGAAATCGGACAGCGCCGTGGATCTGGTCCATTTCACCATTCTACGTCCACCAGAGAAACAAGACGGCGTGCCCGTGGACGAGCTATCGCTAATCGCCTTCCCGACCCGCGAATTGTTCCTCGAAAAGATCGACGATTTCGACTTGATCATCTTTGACCGCTATCGGCGGCGCGGCATTCTGCCGAATGCCTACTATGAAAACATAACGAATTACGTGGAACAGGGCGGCGCGCTCTTGGTGTCCTCCGGGCCAGAGTTTGGAACCGCAGATAGCATCTACCGCAGCGCCTTGGGCGATGTGATCCCTGGCGCACCTACTGCACGCGTGATCGAAGAAGGCTTTGTTCCGACCGTATCCGACCTAGGCCAGCGGCACCCTGTGACCGAGGGGCTAGAGGATTACACCGACCGCCGTGAGGATGGATCGGCGGGCTGGGGTCGTTGGTTTAGGCTGATGGACGTGGTGCCCACGCCCGACGCCGAAGTCGTCATGACAGGCCCCGATGATCGTCCGCTTTTGGTGCTGAACCGTGTGGGCGATGGGCGTGTCGCCTTGCTGACCTCGGATCAATCATGGCTCTGGGATCGTGGAGTTGAGGGCGGTGGTCCACAGCTCGAACTGCTGCGCCGTCTGGCACATTGGATGATGAAGGAACCCGAGCTCGAAGAAGAAGCACTCTGGGCTGAGGTCACAGGTCAATCGATCCGCATCATACGGCGCACCTTGGGCGATACGGTCGGCAGTGCCACGGTTATCGCACCTGATGGAACAGAGGTTCAGATGAGCCTCACGCAGACGGCTCCTGGTCGGTTTGAAACCAGCTTTGGTGCGGTCGAAATGGGGCTATACCGCATTCGTGAAGGCGATCAGGAAACAGTCATTGCCGCTGGCCCTGCCGCCCCCAAAGAATTCGAAGAAACCATCGCAACCGAAACCGTTATCGCCCCCCTGATCGAAGCTACAGGTGGCGGCAGCTTGCGGATGGAGGATGGCACATTCGACGTTCGCCCAGTGCGGGCAGGACGCGTGGCGGCAGGCAATGGTTGGATCGGCATCACGCCACGCGGGGCCTATCGCACGGCAGAAGTCGCGGTCTTCCCTCTCGTCCCAGCATGGTTGTTCCTGATGCTGGCGGCGGTTCTGATCCTTGCCGCGTGGCTACGTGAAGGGCGGCGTTAATCGCCGTTCTTTTCCAGTAGAATTTCGCGAGGGGCAGAGCTGAACTCACGGCTCCACAAGAGATAAGTGATGCCGATTGTGGTCACAGCCAAGGCAATCGGTCCAACGAGCCAGCCCAAAGCCCCCAGTGCGAAATACATAGCTCGTAGGCCACGGGTAAAATTTACGGACGCGCGGATGTTCAACTCTGCCGCTTGTTTCCAAAGGCGTGCGCCGCGCTCTTCGCCTGCGCGACCTACGGCGCCCATCACGACGGCGCAATAGCCGAACAAACGGTGGGCCCAGACGAATTTTAAGAACGCAAAGGTCAGAAAGAACCCAACAAGCACGAGCTTGAGTTGCCAGATGAATTCGGGCGCGTCGGCATTGGCGAACTCCTGCGCCACGCCGCGCAATTGATCCGTATTCCCGATCAGCGCCAAGACACCACCGATCGCAAGGATCGAAGTCGAAGCAAAGAACGACGTACCCTGCCGCAAAGTGCCCATGATCTGCGCGTCAAAGATACGGTTGTCGCGGGCCTCGAACGCTTGCATCCAATCCATGCGGTAAGACACCATCAACGTGGACACCGATGGGCGGCCCGCAGGCGGATGTTCGATCACCCATCCCACAGTGGCCCAAGCCATTAGAATAAAGGCGGCAGCGAGCCCGTCGCCCAATGTCAGCAAAGTCAGGTGATCAATCAAAGTCATATACCCAGACTATGCGCGCCTGTGATTTCTTGCCAGAGGCTATAACATAGAGATAGCTGCCATAATGCTGCCGCATGGCTCTGGCAAAAGGGCCGCGAACTAGGGAACCACAATGCGTTTGATCGTCTTATTCATCGCTCTGATGCTGGGCGCGACTTCGGTCGCAGCGCAGGACGGGCGGCTCGTGACCCTCTCAACGTCGAACGATGGCCGAGGATGGGAAGCTGTCGGTCGCCTCGACATCGCGGGCAAAGGGTTCTGCACTGCCGCGTTAATCCGTGATGACCTCATCCTCACCGCAGCCCATTGCGTCTATGACCGCGACGGACGCCCGATTGAGGCAGGTCGTTTCAGCTTTGGCGCGGGTCTGCGCGAAGGTCGGGCCGAAGCCTACCGCAACGTTCGCCGCGTCGTCGCCCACCCCAACTACCGCTTTGGGGTCGGCACAACAGGCGAAGAAGTGGCCCGCGATCTAGCGCTCTTGGAACTCGACCAACCGATCCGCACCACCCGTATTTTCCCCTACCCAATCGCCGCCACGCCACGCGCAGGCGATCAAGTCGGCGTCGTATCCTACGCCCGCGGACGTGAGGGCGCCCCTTCGCTCCAAGAAATCTGCGATGTTCTGGGGAGACAGAACGGCGTTGTCGTTATGACCTGCGACGTGAATTTTGGCGCCTCAGGGTCGCCGGTGTTCAGGGTCAGAAATGGCGTTGCCGAAATCGTATCTGTCGTCTCTGCGATGACCAATCTGGACGGCACGGCTGTGTCGCTTGGCGCGTCGCTCGACCAACCTTTGTCCGAACTGCTGGCCTATTACGACATGGGCGCGCAATCGATCCTTCCCCGAGCGATTATGCCCGGCCAACGCGGCGACACGGGCGCGAAGTTCATCCGCCCCTGACGGGCTTGAAATCCCAAAATCGCATCCCCAAATCAGATGAACAGGACGCCACAACGGGTCCTGTTCGATAGCCTGTCCCATGAGGGAAGGCGTAATTTTGGTATCGCTCAATGGAGGATAACCCATGCGTAGTTTTGACCTAGCCCCCCTATATCGTGCCACCGTCGGTTTTGACCAAATCGCTGATCTCATGGATCGTGTTATGTCGACCGAGACGACACAAACCAGCTACCCCCCATACAATATCGAGAAAACTGGCGAACAGGCATGGCGTATCTCGCTCGCTGTTGCTGGATTTTCGGACGACGATTTGACGGTAGAGCTGCGTGAAAACGCCCTTCTCGTTTCGGGCCGCAAACCCGAAGAAGACGGCGAGCGCGCCTATCTGCACCGTGGCATCGCAACCCGAGCCTTTGACCGCCGCTTCCACCTCGCTGACCATGTCCGCGTCACGGGCGCAAGCCACCAGAATGGTATGCTCCACGTCGACCTCGTGCGCGAAGTGCCCGAAGCGCTCAAACCGCGCCGGATCGAGATCAGCAAATCGCCCGCGTATGACGCCGAAGTCATCGAAACGAAGGCTGTGAATTAATCAAAGCGTAATGGGAGGGGGCTGTCCGCCCCCTCTTGTCCACTTTGGGGCCAATTCACCCCCGAGGAATTTTGCAGCACAAAGGCATTGTTAACTTTTCGCTGCCAAACTGAGTGTGCGGTACAGGCGGGGACGCCGATGACCGTGCACGAAGGCGCAGGCCTAAGCCCGACAAGAGGCACCCTCTCGTCGGGCTTTTTCGTGCCTTTGTGCCTGAAATATCCCGGGGGAGCGCGGAACGCGCGGGGGCAGAGCCCCCTTAGTGCGCCTCGGCCCAATTCGCGCCAACGCCTGCATCGACGCTAAGTTTAACGTCGAGCTTCACCGCAGGATCGGCCGCATTTTCCATCACCTCGCGGGCCCGTTCGATCAGAGCGTCCTCGGACCCTTTTTCGACCTCAAAGATGAGTTCGTCGTGGACCTGAAGGAGCATCTTTGCTGGCAGATCGGCGATAGCGTCGTCCATCCGCACCATAGCGCGGCGGATCACATCGGCGGCGGTGCCTTGGATCGGGGCGTTGATGGCGGCACGTTTGGCAAAGCCAGCAGTCGGGCCCTTGGCGTTGATTTCTGGCGTGTGGATTTTTCGGCCAAAGAGCGTTTCGACATAACTGTGCTCTTTGGCAAAAGCGACGGTGTCGTCCATGTAAGCGCGGATGCCGGGGAAGCGTTCGAAATATCGGTCGATGAACCCTTGCGCCTCGGCCCGTGGGATACGCAAATTGCGCGCAAGACCAAAACCCGAGATGCCGTAGATCACACCAAAGTTGATCGCCTTGGCCTGACGGCGGATGTCCGAGGTCATCTGGTCCAGCGGCACATCGAACATCTCAGATGCTGTCATGGCGTGGATGTCATGGCCGTCGCGGAAGGCTTGTTTCAGGGTTTCGATCCCCGCCACATGCGCCAGAATGCGCAGTTCGATTTGGCTATAGTCGAGCGAGACGATGACTTTGCCCTCTTCGGCGACAAAGGCTTCTCGGATACGGCGGCCTTCTTCGCTGCGGACGGGGATGTTTTGCAGGTTCGGGTCGGTCGAGGCCAAACGCCCCGTGTTCGCACCCGTTTGCAGGTAGGACGTGTGCACACGCCCTGTGTCCGCGTTGATGTGGTTTTGCAGGGCGTCCGTGTAGGTCGATTTCAGTTTCGAGAGCTGACGCCAGTCGAGAACCAAGCGCGGCAGTTCGTGTTCTGTGGCGAGGTCTTCGAGGATGTCAGCACCGGTAGCATAGGCGCCCGTCTTGCCTTTCTTTCCCCCCGGAAGGCCGAGGTGGTCAAAGAGGACTTCACCCAATTGTTTGGGTGAGCCGACGTTAAACTCCATGCCCGCTGTCGTTTTAATCTCGTCCTCAAGCGCTGCCATTTTCTGGGCAAAGGCGTTGGACATGCGGGACAGCGTATCGCGATCAACTTTTATGCCTGCTTGTTCCATCCGAGCGAGGACGGGGACCAGTGGACGCTCTAACGTCTCGTAGACGGTTGTGACTTTTTTCTGGGTCAGTTGCGGTTTGAACAATTGCCAGAGGCGTAGGGTGATATCAGCGTCCTCGGCTGCATATTTCACAGCATCATCGACGGGCACCCGATCGAAGGTGATCATGGATTTACCCGACCCCAAGAGCGATTTGATCTCGATCGGGTTGTGGGACAGGTAACGTTCGGACAGCGCATCCATCCCGTGACCGTGGAGCCCCGCGTTCAGCGCATAGGACATCAGCATTGTGTCGTCGATGGGCGCGACCTGTACGCCGTAGCGGCTCAGTATTTTGGCATCGTATTTGATGTTCTGGCCGATTTTGAGGATGGAAGGGTCCTCAAGCATCGGTTTGAGGATCGCGATAGCCTCATCCAAATTCATCTGACCCGCGGCAAGTTCGGCACCCCCAAAGAGGTCATCCGCCGCAGAGGATTTATGAGTGAGAGGAATATAACAGGCCTCGCCCGCTGTAACGCAGAGCGATACACCGACGAGGTCCACGACCATCTCATCTAGGCCCGTCGTCTCTGTATCAAAGGCGATATAGCCGCGATCATAGGCGCGGGCGACCCAGGCTTGTAACGCCCCTGCATCACGGACACATTCATATTTCTCATGACCAAAGGGCAACTGCGCCGGCATGTCCGCCGCGATTGGGTCCGCGCCTTCGGGGGTAGTGTCAGGGATCACGGGACTGTCGACGCCCATCTTGTCCGCGATCCGTTTTGACACGGTGCGGAACTCCATCGCGGAGAGGAAGGCCAAGAGTTTCTCGGCCTCGGGATCACGGATTTCCAGATCGTCGATGCTGAAATCCAAGGGCGTGTTGCAGTCCAACTGCACCAGTTGTTTCGACAGTTCAATCTGCGCGCGGTTGTCGATCAGGGTCTCGCGGCGTTTCGGCTGTTTGATTTCACCCGCGCGGTCCAGAAGGGTTTCGAGATCACCGTATTCGTTGATCAAAAGGGCCGCGGTTTTCAGGCCGATCCCCGGTGCACCCGGCACGTTATCTACGCTATCGCCCGCAAGCGCCTGCACATCGACGACGCGCTCTGGGCCGACGCCGAATTTCTCGACCACGCCATCGCTGTCGATGCGTTTGTTCTTCATCGGGTCGAGCATTTCGACACCGCCGCCGACCAACTGCATGAGGTCCTTGTCCGAGGACACGATGGTGACGCGGCCGCCCAGTTCACGCGCCTGACAGGACAGCGTCGCGATGATATCGTCGGCCTCGTAGCCTTCGATTTCATGGCATGCGATGTTGAACGCACGTGTCGCCTCACGGGTCAGGGGGAACTGTGGGATCAGGTCTTCGGGCGCGGGCGGACGGTTTGCCTTGTATTTGTCGTAGAGATCATTGCGGAAGGTTTTGCCCGAATAATCAAAGATTACTGCGACGTGGGTGGCTGCATCGGGACCAGAATTCCCCTCGACATAGCGTTGAAGCATGTTCACAAATCCACTGACGGCACCAACAGGAAGGCCGTCCGATTTGCGGGTTAAAGGAGGCAGCGCATGGTACGCGCGAAAGATAAACGCCGATCCATCAATAAGATGGAGGTGACAGCCTTTTCCGAACCCGCTCATGCATTTTTCCCCTTCGCTTTTCAGTTACCAAAGGTTTTGACATGTTCCGCGTCCTCCTACCAGTCGCCATTCTCTGTGCCAGCACAGTAAACGCTCAATCCAACACATCCTGTTCGATGACCGATGACGCGGAAAACTGTAACCGCGTGGTGGCTTGTGTGGGGTCAGATGGGCTTTGGTTCAATGGGCGGGCGTTTGGGCGCGGCGAAGGGACCTTTGTGGGGAAACTGTCGGACGGGACGCTGTGTGATGGCACATGGATGTCGCGCAATTTTATAGGCCTCGGACAAGCGGACGTGACTTGCGAAGACTTGCGTTCGGGCCGCGTATACTACACCTATCAAGACAGCTACACGGGCACCGCGATTGGCAACGGCCTGATGAACACAGGCGAAGGCATAAAGATTTGGTCCTGCAATAATGTGCTGGCCTATCTGCGCGGTGACACAGGAGAACGGATCGCCATGCTGCCGTGTAACGGCGCGGCGATCCCAATCAGCTAAAGATCAGTGATGATCTTTTGCGCTTGCGCTGACTTCGTAGCGGCAGTCGCAATAGGGGCATTCCACGTATTTCGTGTCATGCGGGATGGTCAGCCAAACGCGTGGATGGCCCAGAGCCCCCTCACCGCCATCACAGGCGACTTTCCATTGATCGACGATCTTGGTTTCGGGTGCAGGAATGGTCATCACTTGGCCTATCTGGTTGTCGCGGGACTTCGTCCGCTTTAGATCGGGTTGTAAGTTATATCAACCCCACGCACGGGCAAGCGGGAAAGCAAGATGACCGAAAATGCGATTGAAATCGAAGGTCTGCGGAAAACCTACGCGGCGACAGGCCGATCTGCGGCCAAAGAAGCGTTAAAAGGCATTGACCTAAACATCCCCCGTGGTTCGATTTTTGGCCTTTTGGGGCCGAATGGCGCGGGGAAATCGACGATCATCAATATTCTGGCGGGTCTGGTGAACAAATCTGCTGGTCGGGTGAACATCTGGGGATTCGATCAGGACAAAAACCCACGCCAATCCCGCGCGGCCATCGGCATCATGCCGCAGGAACCGAACCTCGATCCGTTTTTTACCCCACGTGGGAGCCTTGAGGTTCAGGCGGGCCTTTATGGTGTTCCGAAATCGCAGCGACGCACGGATGAGATTCTAGAACTGATTGGCTTGACCGATAAAGCCGAAGCCTATGCGCGGTCACTGTCTGGCGGGATGCGGCGGCGGTTCTTGCTGGGCAAGGCGCTGGTGCACAGCCCGCAGATCCTCGTCCTCGATGAACCGACGGCGGGTGTAGATATCGAATTGCGCAACATGCTCTGGGCGAACGTGCGCCGCCTGAACGAAGAGTTGGGCATGACGATCATTCTAACAACGCACTACCTCGAAGAAGCGCAGGAAATGTGCGACGAGATCGCGATCATCAACCATGGCGAGCTGATCACGCGGGACACCACAGCGAACCTTTTGGGCCGTTTGGACAGCAAAACGATGGTGATCACCCCAGCCGAGCCCATCGCGCAGCCCGATGTGCCCGCTGGGATCACCGTTGCATCGCGCAAGGATGGATCGCTGGCTTTTACCTACAAACCCCGCGAAACCTCGGCTGAGGCAGTATTGGCAGCGGTTCACGCCGCAGGCATTCGCATCGCGGACGTGAAAACCGAAGAAGCTGACCTCGAGGATGTGTTCCTCGCGTTGACATCGAGCCGTTAATTCAGAACGGTGAACCCCTGCGCCTCGAATAGGGCGCGGGCGGCGGGGCTAGAGAGATAGTCGAGGAATGCGTTTTCGGCCTCGCTGTCGCGCCCTGTGATATCGGCTACGGGATAAACGATGGCGGGATAGCTGTCGGTCGGGAAGTCGGCGACCACATGGACCGAAGGATCGGCCAGAGCATCCGTCGCGTAGACGATCCCGAACGGCGCCTCGCCCAGCGCGACGAGCGCCAGAGCGGACCGCACGTTATCCATTTGGGCGACCTGCGGTTGGATGTCGGCCCAAAGGCCCAAGGTGTCCAACGCGGCTTTTCCGTAAATCCCCGCAGGCACCGAATCGACCATACCCATTGCGAGCCGTTCGTTTCCGAGGGCTTCAGGCAGGTCGGCCAGTTCGACGGATGCCGCACTCTCTGCGCTGCCAATCAGGACGAGCCTGTTGCCCAGCAGATCGCGGCGGGATCCATCCTCAATCAACCCCTCAGCCTCGACCGCGTCCATCCAGTCAATGTTGGCCGAGATAAAGATATCCGCAGGTGCGCCTTGGGTGATTTGACGGGCCAGCGCAGATGATCCCGCGTAGGACAGGACCACATCGTGGCCCGTCGTCTGCGTGAACTCTGCCGCGATTTGGTCGAGCGCGGTTTTGGTGCTGGCGGCGGCAAAGACCACGACCGTATCCGCAGCCGCAGTTTGGGCCGCCATTACGGTGCAGAGGCTCAACGTGCGCCACATGGCATCAGGCCTTTGGCAACATCCGACCGAGCACACGGCCACCCAAGATGTGCAGGTGGAAATGCGGAACGTCCTGAACACCGGCCTCGCGGGTGTTGGCGATGGCACGGAAGCCGTCCTCAACGCCTGCGATTTTGCAGACCTCAGCGACCGCCTGCATAAAGCCGACCTGTTCTTCGGCAGACGCCGCCATCGCGAAATGATCCAGCGACATATACGGCCCTTTGGGGATGATCAGGATATGGACCGGCGCTTGCGGTGCGATGTCTTCAAACGCGAGGGCGTGATCATTTTCATAGACGGTTTTATTCGGAATCTCGCCGCGCAAGATTTTCGCAAAGATGTTCTGCGGATCGTAGTTAAAGTCCATGAGGTGCCTCAGTCGACGTAAAGGTAAGGGGTCTGTGCGATCGTTCGTGCGACATCATCGGACACAGACAAGAAAGACGCAATGGCCGCCGCGTTGTCTTCGGGTGGGACCAATTCGCGGATACGGAAGTAGTGCTCGAACCCACCATCACGGATGCGGTCACTTTCATGCGTAAAGTCATTGCGTACCGTCGGCAAAAGCCGCGCCACGGTATCAGGCGGGGTTTGGTGCCCCATCAGACCAACGCGGCTGGAGTGACCGATCAGATATTCGTCCGAAAATTCGCACTGAATTTCGAGGATTTTCGTCGTCGCGCGGTCGGATGCGAAATCCTGCATCAGATCGAGGTTTGCCGTATCCATACAGATCACCATTTTATCGGTCTGGTAATAGTCGAACAGCATCCGCATCATCGCCCGTCTGTGACGATGCCGTTTACCCAATGTCGCCTGTATCCCCCCCAAATCAGGGAGCGGCGTGGATTCTTCGTTAAACAAATAGGCGACGGTCGGGATACTGGCGTTCTGGTTGATCGCGTCGATCAAACGCTTGGCAACGTGCCATTTCTTGCAAGCTACGATCAGAAGTTCACGTTCACGACCAAGGCTGGCTTCAGCCTCCCAAAAACGAGGGGCAAAGCGACGCCCTTCGCGACCACGACCAGACAGGAATTTGAACAGATTCCGACCTTCGTTCGAGATTTTGAAATCATCCTGATCAGAGGCGTAGAGCCGGCCGAGCCGTTTTTTGAGGTCCACCGCTTCGGGGCTGATCTTGCGGGCAAAGAGCGAATCCTGCGCCAACAGCATGTCAAAGTGGTCGTTATAGAACGTCACAGGCATCCCGTAGTCGGTAAACATCAGGAAGGTCAGCGTGCGGGTGTCGATCTCTTTGGCGGGGATCAGGTGCCGCACGAGGGTCTGAAAAAACGTCTCGTCGGGAATCCACGTGGTCGAGAAAAACTTCATCACGTCTTTGCGCTGACGGGTGAAGTCGAGAATCCATTCGATCGTGCGGCGACGCAGGCACCACCACTGGCTACCGATCTGGACCTGAATGTCGTCGGGGATCGCCCGTTTCAGCCCTGCCCAACGTTGGAACCAGAAGGACCAGTAGAACAGCCGTTTATGAACGCGCTCATTGAACCAATGGCGGTAAATGAGGCGTTCTTCTTTCATCCCCGTCTTGATCCAATCGCTTTCAAAGAAATCAAAACTTTCGATGTAGTCGACGTCACGGGAATCGAGGAATTCTTTTGCGTATTTCGCCGATTTGATAGCCATGCAATCGCCAGACACCATGTAAAAATGGGTCGCACGTGGGAAGGCATCGACGGCGGACTCAATAGCGTAGAGTGTCGCTTGAACGAGGCTCCATTCACCCCAGCCGCATTTGATCCGCTTTTTCGCGAAGGTGACATTTGGGTTGTCGGCCAAGGCTTCACGGATCACCTGATAGTCGTCTTTGGACGCGCTGGCATCAAAGTGGATCGAAATGTAATCCCCAACCGCGGTGAGCTGTTGGGCTTGCTGCACAATCGCCTCGGGGTTCTTGTGGCACAGGAGAATGAAGGCGATTTTTGCCATATTGGAAACAAAACCCTGCGGTCGAACTGATCAGTTTCCCCCTTGATAACCCGAAGACCCGTTGAATAAACAGCGTTTCTTTGATTTTTATGGTGGATAATGTCCCGCACGATCTGGCAACAAGGGACAAAGGGTAACAAGGGGCGACGAGTATGGGCTTTCCCGGAACGTGGATGACTGAGAGCGAAAGCATGGTGTATCGGGTTGTGCCGAAATGCGCCTGCTCTTCCATCGGTCAGATTATGTATTACTCCGACCACGGAGAGTTCTTTGACGGCGACATACACGATGCCACGGACCGGATGCATAAATGGGCGTTTGAGGCCAGCCAACCGCTGATCACTGACAACGTCAAAGCCCACAAGAGCTACGCTTTTACCTGCGTACGGAACCCCTACACCCGTATCCTTTCGTCGTTCTTTGACAAAATCTGCGGGATTCAGCGTAACGGGAAACGCTACCGTGGGAACCTTGTGCCGCAACTGGCGCAGAAATATGGGATCGAGGTCGGCTCGCCCGAGGATGATTTCGATTTCGACCAGATCAAATCGTTCCGTCGGTTCCTCTTATTCGCGCGCGACACCATCCGCTGGAAACGCCCGATGGAGCCTGACATTCACTGGTCGGCTATGTCTGGCCATATCGCGACTTTCATTGCGAACGGCGGCAGCTACGACCACATCTTCTTTACCGAGAAGTTCAACGAAGGCATGCAGGTCGTTCTCGACAACTGCGAAACCGCGCATCCCATCGACCTGAAAACCATCCCCCGCTTTAACGAAAGCGAAGGGCACGGGCCGAAGCGGGCGCATCCTGTTGAAGATTACTTTGACGATCTGTCGATGCACCTCGTTTATGAAATCTACAAAAAGGATTTCAACCTCTTCAAATACGACTTTGAAAATCCGGGGAACAAGATGCCAATCGGCGAGATCGATCTGGCCGAGGTTCACGCCAAACTCGGCGACTAGAACCATCGTAATACATTAGGATTTTGCTGCATTGTCCTGTGGGTGAGCCTGACGTAACGTCTGGGCAACAATGACTCATGGGAGGATGCAATGACCCAAGACCTCGGTTTTGAAACGCTACAAATTCACGCTGGAACAGAGCCGGATCCAGCCACTGGCGCACGTCAGGTGCCGATTTATCAGACCACCGCTTACGTGTTCAAAGACGCGGATCACGCCGCGCGTTTGTTCAACCTCCAAGAGGTCGGCTACATCTATTCGCGCCTGACCAACCCAACCGTTGGTGCGCTTCAGAACCGTATTGCAGCGCTTGAGGGCGGTGCGGGTGCTGTGTGCTGTTCTTCGGGTCACGCGGCGCAGATCATGGCGCTCTTCCCGCTGATGGGGCCTGGCCTGAACATCGTGGCATCGACACGCCTATATGGCGGCACCATCACCCAGTTCAGTCAGACGATCAAACGGTTCGGCTGGTCGGCCAAGTTCGTTGATTTCGACGATCTCGATGCGGTGAAAGCTGCAATTGACGACAACACCCGCGCTGTATTCTGCGAAACCATCGCAAACCCCGGCGGCTATATCACCGACCTTGACGCGATTGCAGCGATTGCAGATGCGGCCGGCATTCCGATGATCGTCGATAACACCACGGCGACCCCGTATCTCTGCCGTCCGATCGAACACGGCGCGACGCTCGTTGTGCATTCGATGACAAAGTACATGACGGGCAACGGCACCGTCACAGGCGGTGTGGTCGTGGATTCGGGCAAGTTCGATTGGTCCGCATCGGACAAATTCCCGTCGCTCTCGGCACCAGAGCCGGCTTACCACGGCCTGAAATTCCACGAGGCATTGGGCGCGATGGCCTTCACCTTCCACGGCATCGCCATCGGTCTGCGTGATCTCGGCATGACGCTGAACCCGCAGGCGGCACATTACACGCTGATGGGTCTGGAAACGCTTTCGCTGCGCATGGACAAACACGTGGCCAACGCAAAGCAGGTCGCTGACTGGCTCGAAGCGGATCCTCGCGTGGATTACGTGACCTATGCGGGTCTGGATTCCAGCCCCTACAAGGACCGTGCCGAACGTCTGGTCCCCAAAGGCGCGGGTGCGCTGTTCACCGTTGCGGTTAAGGGCGGTTATGACGCCTGCGTGAAGCTGGTGGATAGCCTGCAGCTGTTCAGCCACGTGGCGAACCTTGGTGATGCGCGGTCGTTGATCATCCACCCTGCGTCTACGACCCACCGCCAGCTGTCCGAAAATCAACAGCGCGCAGCGGGTGCGGCACCAGAGGTCGTGCGGATTTCCATCGGTATCGAAGACCCGAAGGACATTATCGCCGATCTCGATCAGGCGCTCGCGAAGGCAACCGCCTAATACAAAAACCAAAGGCCGCCCATTGGGCGGCCTTTTTGTTACTCGGTGGCAATACCGTAGACGATACTGACTTGCGCCGACACGGTGATGTCTCCTGCAGCCAATGGCACGTCCATTTTCGGGGCCGAACTATCGAACGAACGAGCTGATAGGGCTTCCATCACGACGGGGGCATAGCCGCCATAGCTGTTTTCGCTCAGCGTCAGAACTCCGCCTAAGTTCACACCTGCGGCTTGCGCATAAACCTCTGCACGGTGACGGGCGTCTTCGACTGCTTTTGCGCGGGCCTCGTCCATGAGGGCGGAATCATCGTCGATCCCAAACGACACACCATTCACTGTATTGGCCCCGCCCGCGACCACGTCGGATAGCAATCCGCCCAGCGTCGTCAGGTCATGGGTCGTGACCGACAGCGTGGTCGAGGCGGTGTATCCTTCGATCTGGGTGTAATCGGGAGCACCCAAAACGGTCCGCCCGTAGCGCGGGATCAGTGACACGCGGCCTGTTTGAATGTCACCCTGCGGGATCGCAGCTGCCTCTAGCACGGCAAGAATACCCGTGGTTGCCATACTGACCGCATCCAACACTTCGCCCGTTGTTTTGCCTTCGTGCATAACGCCGACTGTGACCACGGCCATATCTGCGGGGGCGGTGACAATCCCCTCACCCGAGACTGAAATCGACGGCACAACGCGATCCTGTGCCATTGCACCAAGGGGTGCGGCCATAAGGCCAGAGATCAGCGCTACACGCATAAAGGTCATCATCGTTTGATCCTTTCACTGGAAACGATTCTTAATCAACCATCAGGCGATCACAGTCAGCGGTAGAACACGAGTAAATTTTCCGAGTGGGCGGGAAGTTGCTGTAGCTTAAATCATTGAGCGCCGTTACATTTCCGCTCCGAAGAAATCATGTTAGTCCCAATTTTATGACACCAAATTTTGCACTTTCATTGTCGTTCGAAGGGATCCGTTTATTGCAACGGGGTGCCGACGGCTGGCTTTTGGTGGACGAGGTCGCGCTGGATGACGCCGATCTAGGCGCTGCCCTTGCACGGATAAAGGAACGGGCGGCGCAGCTCGACCCATCGCCGCTGCGGACCAAACTTCTGATTCCAAACGATCAGATTCGGTATCTTGCGTTGGATAATCCCCGTGCCGACGAAGACGACATTCGCGCGTCTCTCGACGGGGCGACGCCATATGCTCTAGATGATCTGGTGTTCGACTATTCGCGTGGCGGTGGCCGCACCTATGTGGCAGCGATCGCGCGGGAAACGTTAGACGAGGCCGAGGGCTTTGCTGCGGGATATGGGTTTAACCCTGTCAGTTTCGCGGCTGTACCTGATGCCTTCACCTTTGTCGGCGAGGCGTTTTTTGGCAGGACGAGCGCGGCGGCAAGCCTGCTGACCGACGGGCAGACCATCGAACGTGATGTGAATGCCGTGGTGGTCGTGGGTCGCGTTGCGGATCCAGAGCCTGAGCCCGAACTTGAACCTGAGGTGGTCGAAGAGCCGCCCGTGGTTGAACAAGAAGTCGCAAAAGAGGCCGTCGTCGAACCTACGGAAGAGGCGCAAGCTGAGGCCGAACAGGTCGAGCTAGAGTTTGATATCGACCTCGATATGGACTTGTCCGCCATTGAAGAGACCCCTGCCCCCGTAGAGGCAGAACCAGAAGCTGCACCAGAACCGGCGGAAGAGTCCGAAGAGCCTGCGGAACCCGTAGTATTCTCGAGCCGCGCGCGGACGTCTGATGCCACGACACCGACGTTAACCACGGGCGAAAAAGCGACGGCCACGATCCAGCCACGGATCACGCCGACGATCACCCCTACGGTAGGTATTCCCCCTGCTCCAAGTGATCTGGACGCCGCACCTGTTTTCGCAGCAACCCCGCGCACCATCCCGACAGAAACCAAACAAGAGGACAAGACCTCGCCGCTCGCACCTGTGATGGCGGCGGCGGCCTCTGCAAAGACGGCGCTCGCCGATGGTCTGACGGCGCTGAACGACCGTCGTAAGGCCCGCCGCACGGAAAAGGATGCGGAACGCGATGCCGCGGCCTTGGCCAAGTTGGAGGCCAAAGCGCAGGAGGTGGTAGCCGAACTCGACGGCGATGCTGAGCCCGCCGACGAAAAAGTGCGGCTCACCATTTTCGGTGCCCGCCGCAAAGCACAAGCCAAAGCGATCAAACGGCCCAAATACGTCTTTGCGATTTTGATGGCGCTTTTGTTGACCTTCCTTCTGGCGGTCGCGATCTGGTCGTCGACCTTGGAAAACGGGATCGCGGGATTGTTCGGCGGCAGTGACGTGACGGTTGCCACGCTCGACGCCGACAACCCTGCCCCCGAAGATGAAGCCGCGGCCGACCTTGGCGATGCGATGTCTGACGTGGATATCGCGATTGAAAATCTGACCCAAGACGGGGCGCTTTTACCCCCAACTGACCTGCCACTTGGTCAAGTGCTCAGCCCCGCAGAGGCGCAACGCCTTTATGCCGCAACGGGTGTTTGGCAGCGTGCGCCGACCTTCCCCTACACGCCCAAGATCGAGACGACAGACGGTGTCACCATCGCCGCCATCGACCCCGTAACCTTCGGGACAGATGCGGTTGCATTGCCTTCGATCACGGCAATGCAACCCGATCTGTCCGTTGTGTCCCCTCTCGCACCACCCGCCGCGGGAACCGAGTTTGACCGTGACGCGAACGGTAATATCCGCGCGACGGAAGCGGGCACCGTTTTGCCAACGGGCATCACTGTCTTTGCGGCAACCGCTACCACGACCCGCCCGATTGCGCGTCCAGACGGGATTGCGCCAAATCCAGAGGCCGCGCCGACCACCAATCCTGACCTTGTGACCGCTGGTGGTGTCTCACTGGCCAGCCTCCGTCCGCGGAGCCGTCCTGATAACCTCGCTGAGAACATCGAACGGGATACTCTGGGCGGATATACTGCGTCAGAGTTAGCCGCGCTGCGTCCGCGTGCACGTCCTGACAACTTGGTCATCGTAGCGCCAGAGCCCGCGCCACTGCCAATCCCCGAAGCCGACGTTGACGCCATCGCCGCCGCGATCGCGGCTGCCGCTCCGCCAGATTTGACTGCAGGGGCGTCCCAATACGCGGTTTCGTCGTCGCCGCTTCCGATCTCGCGTCCACGAAACTTTGATCGGATCGTCACGGCGACTGCTGCCTCGCTCCAATCAGAGCCTGAGGCAAGCGCACCAACAGATGCATCCGCCACTATGCGCCCCACGGGCTCTGTCCCTGGTGGCGTGGCCCGGGCAGCAACCGAAAACAACGTTTTGACGATGCGCGATATCGCTCTGATCGGGATAGCGGGCAGCAGTTCCAGCCGGATCGCATTGGTGCGGATGGGCAACGGGCGGATTGTATCGGTTCGGGTGGGTGATACCCTCGACGGAGGTCGGGTCACCGCGATTGGCGAATCTGTTTTGAACTACGAAAAACGGGGTCGCGTGGTGTCTTTGGAAATGCCGAGGGGTTGATCCCTAGCAATTTCCGATTCCTACCCCAAGTGTAAGTGACGGCCTCCACGCTGCCCTTTGATTTCAGATATTAAGACGGATACCGATGGAAAGCTTTCTCTTTCAGGCAACCATTTACCTAGGCGCAGCAGTGATTGCGGTGCCCTTGGCAGCACGTTTGGGCCTTGGGTCTGTGCTGGGGTATTTGTTGGCAGGGATCGTCATCGGGCCCGTGTTCGGATTGGTCGGCTCTGAATCCAAAGACGTCCAGCACTTTGCCGAATTTGGCGTCGTGGTGATGCTGTTCCTGATCGGGTTAGAGCTGGAACCTCGCGTCCTCTGGCGGATGCGGGCCAAACTTTTGGGACTGGGCGGGCTGCAGGTCATCCTGACCGTCGCGGCCCTGTCTGGGCTAGCCTATCTGATGAACGAAACGGCACGGGATTCCATCGCCATCGGGATGATCCTCGCGCTGTCCTCAACCGCGATCGTATTGCAAACCCTGTCGGAAAAGGGGCTGGTGCAAACAGCGGGTGGGCGTAATGTGTTCTCTGTTCTGCTTACGCAAGATATCGCCGTGATCCCCATGCTGGCGCTCATGCCGCTGTTGGCTGTCGCCGCACCGATGATGATTTCGCCCGATGGATCAATCCAACGCGCCGCGGACGACACGCACCACGGCACATTCTCGCTCGTTGAAGGATTGCCAGGATGGGGCGTCACATTGGTCACTGTCGGCGCAATCGCGGTGATCATTCTCGCGGGTGTATTCCTCACACGGCCCGTGTTCCGCTACATCCATCAAGCCCGTATTCGGGAAATGTATACGGCGCTCGCGCTTCTTATGGTCGTGGCGATTGCTGTGTTGATGCAAATGGTTGGCCTATCGCCTGCGCTGGGGACGTTCCTTGCGGGTGTGGTGCTCGCGAACTCTGAATTCAAACATGAGCTAGAGACCGACCTTGAGCCGTTCAAAGGGCTGCTGCTCGGTCTGTTTTTCATCACCGTTGGCGCGGGTTTTGATTTCCAAGCGTTCTTTGGCGACCCCGTGCGGATCGTGCTGCTGACCTTCCTTCTGATCGCAGTCAAAGGCGGCATCCTCTATGGTCTAGCTCGGATTTGGAGGCTGAAGCCCCATGACCGTTGGTTGTTTACCCTCAGCCTCGGTCAGGCGGGTGAGTTTGGCTTTGTCCTGATCAGCTTTGCCTTGGGGATCGGCGCGCTGTCTCCTGCCCTCGCGCAAAAGCTGCTTTTGATGATCGCTCTGTCGATGCTGATCACGCCGCTCTTGTTTATTCTCTACGAATATCGCACCCGCAAAATGGCGAGCGAGGATGAGACCCATGACGCCGACGATATCGATGAAACGGGCACCGTGATCATCGCGGGGATCGGGCGGTTTGGGCAGATCGTGAACCGACTGGTGCAGTCGGCGGGATTCTCGACCGTGGTTCTGGATTCTAATTTGGAAACCGTTCAGACCATGCGGAAGTTCGGGTTCAAGGGCTTCTTTGGCGATCCGACACGGCCTGACCTGCTGAAGGCTGCGGGGATTGCAGAGGCAAAGGTTCTGGTCGTGGCCGTCGATGGACGGGACAAGGCGACGGCATTGGTGCGCTATGCCCGTCAAATGCGCGATGACATCCACATCGTTGCCCGCGCACGGGATCGGCAGCATGTCTATGAACTCTACGCGGCGGGCGCCAATGACATCGTGCGTGAATTGTTCGACAGTTCGCTGCGTGCAGGGCGCTATGCGCTCGAAAACCTTGGGTTGTCGGAATACGAGGCGGCTGAGGCAGAAACCATGTTCTACCACCATGATCGCGGCATGATGAAGGAATTGGCAACGCTCTGGAAACCCGATGTGCCAACATCGAAAAACACGGCCTATCTTAAACGGGCAAAGGAATTGAATTCCGATTTGGAGCTGTCGCTTGCGTCCAAAGAAGAGGCCGAAGCTGAGACTGAATCCAAGGGTGGCATCGGGCGCCGCCGTAGCGACAGCGCCCTACTGCCTAAGGATCAAGGGGACGCTTAGGCGTCCGATACACCTGCTTCTGCAAAGGTGAGCATGCCAGAGTGGCACGCAATCGCGCCCTTGAGGACGCCGATAGCCAATGCCGCGCCAGAGCCTTCGCCCAGACGCAGACCAAGGTTCAAAAGCGGGGCTTTTTTCAAGTGCGCCAGCAGTTTCGCATGTGCGCCTTCGGCGCTGACGTGGCCCGCTACAGTGTGATCGAGCGATCCAGCAACAGCGCATTCCAGCGCAGCGGCAGAGGCCGTGCAGATGAACCCGTCGAGGATCACAGGGATGCGCAGGGACCGCGCCCGTGCGATTGCACCCGCCATCGCCGCCAATTCACGACCACCGAGGCAGCGCAGTGCCTCTAGCGGGTCAGCAATCACATCAGCATGAAGCGCGAGGCCATCCGCGACAGCAGAGGTTTTGCGGTTTAGTCCTTCATCATCGACGCCCGTTCCACGGCCCGTCCAATCGGCAGCGTCACCACCAAACAAGGCCGCAGCAACAGCCGCCGCAGCGGTGGTGTTTCCGATACCCATTTCGCCAACGACCAACAGATCGCTTGTGTCTTTGACGGCGGTCCAGCCAGCAACCAGAGCATCGACCACTTCGTCCTCGGTCATTGCGGGGGCCGTCGTGAAATCGGCGGTCGGCGTATCGAGCGACAGGGACACGACCGACATGTCGGCGCCAAACGCCTTGGACAATTGGTTGATCGCAGCGCCGCCGTGTTCAAATGTCGCAACCATCTGAACGGTGACTTCAGGCGGGAAGGCAGAAACGCCACGCGCACAAACGCCGTGATTGCCCGCAAAGATGATCACTTGGGGGTTTTCGATCGACGGACGGGGATTGGCGCGCCACGAGGCATACCAGATCGCTAGATCTTCGAGACGGCCCAATGCCCCCGGAGGTTTCGTCAACTGGCCGTTGCGTTCCTCTGCGCCAGCCTTAGCCTCGCTATCGAGCGATGGGGCGGCAGACAGAAGAGCGCGAAATTCGGCGAGACTAGAAAATGGGCGGGTCATGGCGGTCCTCGTTGCACTTTTTGTGCGCCTTGAATAACCCTCGTGGCACAGAATGAAAGGTCAGAAAGGGTCGCACCTATGTCCAACTCCGACATTCGCAATTTTCAACCCGCCGATTTGCTGGCTGCGCTGGGTCTTTTGACCCGCCTTCCCGTAAAGGTCGACCACGAGGCTGCAGGCGCACGCGCGTCCAAGGCCGTCTGGGCCTACCCGCTGGCTGGTTTGGCAGTCGGGGTGATCGCCGCCAGTGTCGGCAGCGTTTGGCAGTGGTTTGGGGTGTCCGACGGTCTGGTGGCCGCCGCCGTTCTGGCCGTGATGGTGATCATCACAGGTGCGATGCACGAGGACGGTCTGGCCGATAGTGCCGATGGGCTTTGGGGCGGCTGGGATCGGGATCGTCGGCTTGAGATCATGAAAGACAGCCGTATCGGGTCCTATGGGGTAATCGCGCTCTGCCTGTCGCTCTTGGCGCGCTGGATTGCGATTGAGACCCTGATCAGCGCAGGTTGGATGTGGTGCGCCCTGCCCATCATTGCCACCCTGAGCCGCGTTCCGATGGTCGCCCTCATGCACCTGATGGAGCCCGCTCGGGCGGGCGGTTTGTCCCGCTCTGTCGGGCGGCCTGACAAGGCTCCTGTTGGGGTCGCGCTATTGATTGGCTTGGCCGTTGCGGCCGCTTTGGGCGGCTGGACTGTGTTCCCGCTCTTTATCTTTGTTACCCTCGCCACGGTTAAGGTCGCGCTGATCGCGCAGGCGAAAATCGGCGGGCAAACAGGCGATATCCTCGGCGCGGCGCAGCAGATCGCAGAGATCACAGCTCTGGGCGTGTTGGCGTCAATCGCAGGCTAAGGCTGCGGTGAGGCTGTCGGGGCCTGAATAGGGGCCGACATCGCGGGTGGTATAGCCCGTGCCGTCATGAGACGTGACCATAATGCGGGTCCAATTGGCGTTGGCCGTGACGACCTCTGGCTGACCGCAGTCGCGCAATCCACCTTCGATCACGGCAGAACCCAGATGATGATTGGTCAGCCCCTCAACCGCGCCATCGGGCGTTAGGGCCCAAGTGCCTTCGGACGGCCCGATTTCTAAAAACCGCAGCGTTTTGGCGAGGTGCGGACGGTCAACATAGGCAATCTCTGCCGCGCCATCACCGTCGAAATCCGCGATACCTGCGATTGCATACCACCGATTGCGTCGACCAAACGGCGCACCAAAAACGATGGGTGCGATCTGGTCGGATGACACGCCAAAGATCGCGATCCGTGCCCCATCGTGAAATCCGCTGAGGACAGTGACGACTTCAGCCGTGCCATCCTCGTTAAAATCAAAAAGACGCGGGTTCGTATCTTCGAACACCGCGTCTTTGAATTGAAATGTATGGGTCTGACCCTGCCACGTGACCTCAAGCCCTGCGTATTCGCCATTTGCAACCGCCCCGTGCCCATAGGCATCGGTCGGGTCCACATAGCGAGCCGTCAAGGGATCGGCGCTAACCGCACATGGCCAAAGAGCCAAGAGCGGCCAGAGGCGCATTAGATCTGACGCTCTGGCAGGTTCACAACCAAACCGTCCAAGGCGTCGGTCACTTTGATCTGGCAAGACAGGCGCGAACGGTCGGGGTCCACTTCGTAGGCGAAATCGAGCATGTCTTCTTCCATCGCTTCCATGCCCGGAACTTTGTCTTTCCACTCAGCAGGCACATAAACGTGGCAGGTCGAACAGGCACAAGCGCCACCGCAGTCGGCCTCAATCCCCGGGATACCGTTATCACGGGCCCCTTCCATCACGGTCATACCGTTTTTAACCTCAACGCTGTGTTCGGTGCCGTTGTGTTCGATGTAGGTGATTTTGGCCATGATCTGCTCTCGTTCCTGTAAAGTCTGCGTAGATTTAATGCGTTGTACGTGGCTGTTCCAGCCTTCTGTCGCAGTTTAACCGACACGGTTCATAAAATTTGCGCCATTGGTCGAAAAATGCCATAGAGTTTTTATAAAAGAGAGGCAGAGCAGCCCCAGATGAAACGTGTCACCCCCTCCGCAGCCCTATTTGGGCTGGCGCTGTCCGCTTGTTCGGATGGTGGGGTGCCGCCGTATTCTAACCCGCCTGCCTTTACTGAAGCTGGGATTGAGACTGATTACTACGGCAAATGCTTTGGCCGCGACGTGACCCCTGCACAGACCCATACGGTCACGGATCAAGAACTGGTTAAAGAAGAAATCCTCGCACCTGATGGCAGCGTTTTAGAACCTGCCGTTTACCAGACAGTCACCAATCAACAGATCATCCGTGAACGCCGTGAAGTGCTGTTCGAGGTCGTCTGCCCCTCTGAGATGAACAGCGGTTTCATCGCCTCGGTTCAGCGAGCGCTGGCCGCGCGCGGATTTTATCAGGCTCCGATCACGGGTGTGATGGATGAGACGACGACGGCAGCGGTTCGGCTCTATCAACGCCAACAGACAGGCGTGGACAGTCCGTTGTTGTCTGTTGATGCGGCAAAGGTACTGGGTCTTGTCGCTCTCACGCCAACCGATCTAGGCATGTAAAAAGGCGCCCGAAGGCGCCTTTTTTGTATCAAGTTCGTCTTCCGATCATTCCACGATGCGCAGCGCCATAAAGCGGGTCATACCGTCACGGTTCACGAGGATCAGCAGGGATTTGCGACCAGCGTCGCGCGCTTCGTTCACGCGGTCCTCGAAATCGGCGACCGATGTTACAGGCTGCTGACCAGCTTCAGAGATAAGATCGCCAGCCTGTAGACCGTTCGACGCTGCATCAGAGGTCGGATCGACGGCAGTGATCACCAGACCCGAGGCATTCGGAGCGAGACCAAACTGGCTGATCGTCTCTTTGTTGACCTCAGACAGCGTCAGGCCGAGCATTTCGGTCTGTGTCGGTGCGGCGTCTTCCATCGGAGCCTCAGAGCCGGGCATGGAGGCTTCGGCGGTTTCGCGACGACCCAGAGTGACCGTCAGTTCAACCGTTTCACCATTGCGCAGAACGTTCACAAGGACCTCTTGACCCACGGGGGCATCCGCAACGATGCGAACGAGTTCGCGGGTGTCGGTGATTTCTTTGCCGTCAAAGGTCAGGATCACGTCGCCAGCCTCAATACCTGCGTCCATCGCAGGACCAGGAGGAACCGAGCTGACCAAAGCACCAGCCGCGTGATCAAGGCCAGCAATGCCTTCTACCATATCAGGGGTGACGTCTTGGATACGTACACCAAGCCAACCGCGGCGGGTTTCACCAAACTCTTTCAACTGGGCCACAACGTTTTCCACCACGTTTGACGCCATCGAAAACCCGATCCCGATGGAGCCACCGTTGGGCGACAGGATCGCAGTGTTCACGCCGACAACATCGCCGTCCATGTTAAAGAGCGGACCGCCAGAGTTACCACGGTTAATCGCCGCGTCGGTTTGAATGTAGTCGTCATAGGTGCCCGACAGTTCGCGGTTTCGTGCAGAGACGATACCAGCCGAAACTGAGAACCCCTGCCCGAGCGGGTTACCCATCGCCATCACCCAATCCCCAACACGCGCCGTGTCGCTGTCACCGAAGTTCACGAACGGCAGGTCGGTCGCGTCCACTTTCAGCAGCGCAATGTCGGTATTCGGGTCGGTGCCGACCAAGGTCGCCGCGAGCGGTTCGGTCCCACCGGGGAAGAATTCGATCAGGATCTCATCCGCGCCCTCGATGACGTGATTGTTCGTCACGATGTAACCATCCGACGAAATCACAAAGCCAGACCCTAGAGCCGACGACCGACGTGGGCCTTGGTTTTGGAAGTCCTTAAAGAAGTCCTCGAACGGGGACCCATCTGGGACCAACCCACGTGGACCAGCATTGGTGGAGACAACAGTCGTCGTCGTGATGTTCACAACGGCAGGGCTAAATTTCTCGGCCAAATCGGCAAAACTGTCGGGGCGCGATTGCGCGAAACCCGCAACGGTTTGGGCCAAGAGGAATACAAAAGACAGCAAGATTGCCACGGCATAGGACAGACGCGTCTGTTCTGTGTGGCGGGAAACAGTGAGTGCTTGAGACGTCACGGTGCCTCTCCTTTTTGCGGTTGCGGGGTGTCACACCCCGATGGCAATCCAAACTTTATGCATGGCGCGAGGTAACTCAAGGCATGCTACAGCCACCTCAACCACCTGTGAATTTCAGTGTAGGCCGCGTGCGCAAAAATGCACAAGTAGAACGCCGATAAAAACCGCGATCAGGCCGACCATGCGCCGCTGTTGGTGCGTTAGTTCTGCCAGCGCGGCGAGCATTTTCTCAACGAAAGAAGGGGCCAGCGCGTAGGCTAGCCCCTCGATCACGAACACCAACCCGAGGGCGATGCCAATCATCCAAATCATCAGTTGCCTTCCGAGGACTTCATATATTTGAAGAACTCGCTGTTCGGCGACAGCACCATGGATGTGTTGCCGTTTTCGAGCGCGGTCGCGTAGGCGTTCATCGACCGATAGAATTCAAAGAACTCTGGGTCAGCGCCATAAGCTTCTGCAAAAACGCGGTTGCGCGTTGCGTCGGCTTCACCGCGGATGATCTCGCCCTGACGTTCTGCGTCCGACACAAGTTCGGTCACAGTACGATCAGCTTGCGCGCGGATACGCTGCGCCGCTTCGTTACCGCGGGCGATTTCGTCGGCGGCTTCGCGTTCACGCTCTGCCGTCATACGGTCATAGGTCGCAGCAAGGTTTTCCGGCGGCAGGTCGGTACGCTTCAGACGCACGTCGATGATTTGCAGGCCCAACGCCTGTGCCTCGTCAATCGCGCCGTTACGGATGCGCTGCATCAGCGCGGCACGGTCAGTCGACAGAATGTCGTTCGAGGTCACGCTACCCAGAACCTGACGGGTTTCGGCCCGCAGGATGGAGTCCAGACGTGATGCAGCAGCCCGTTCGGCACCGACACCAACCGCACGACGGAAGGTTTCCACGTCAGTGATGCGATAGCGGGCGAATGCGTCAACGACGATACGGCGACCGTCAGAGGCCGTGACTTCCAATTCTTCCATGTCGCGGCTCAGGATGCGGTCGTCATAGGTGACAACTTCCTGAATGAATGGAATTTTAAAACCGAGGCCCGGTTCTTCTTGGACGCGGACGATTTGACCGAATTGAAGAACAAGCGCCTTTTCGCGTTCATCAACGATGAAGAGCGACGATAGGGCGACAGCGCCTACGACCACTACGGCGGGGATAAAAAACGCAGCCTTACGCATTAGTTTGACCCTCCTGCTGTGGTGCTTCGGCGGATTTCATTGAGCGGCAGATAGGGCACGACGCCAGAACCATCGCCGTTGTTGTCGTCCAAGAGCATCAGATCAACGCTACCCAGAACCTTTTCCATGGTCTCCAGATACATACGCTGACGGGTCACATCAGGAGCCATCTGGTATTCCGTCAAGATCGAGCTGAAGCGGCTCGCTTCACCTTCGGCGGCGTTGACGACTTGCGCGCGATACGCCTCGGCTTCCTCAAGAAGCTGCGCTGCCTGACCACGGGCTTCTGCCACAACACGGTTTGCGTAAGCATCGGCGAGCGACTGCAGACGGTCACGTTCCTGTTCGGCGTCCTGCACCTTGCGGAAGGATGCGATAACAGGTTGCGGCGGGTCAGCCTTATCGAAGTTAATACGAACGATGTTCACGCCGCTGTCGTAGCTGTCGAGCGTAGACTGTACGAGGTCGGTCAACTGCTGCGCAATCGAGGCACGGTTCACGTTGAGGATCGGTGCCAGTTCAGACTGAGCGATAATCTCGCGCATTGCCGATTCAGACACAGCAGCGATGGTCGCGGCAGGATCAGCAAGGTTGAACAGGAAACGCTGTGGGTCGCGGATGTTCCATACGACTTGGAAGTCAATATCGACGATGTTTTCGTCACCCGTCAGCATCAGACCCGCATCGTTACCGACGCTAGAGGTGCCGATTTCAATGTTGCGTTCGGTCGAAACAGCAAGAACCTCGCGCGTAACCAATGGCCACGGTGCAAAGTTCAGGCCCGGATTGCCGACCTGATGAAACTCACCAAGGAACAGTTCAACCGACTGTTCTTCGGGCTTCACGGTGTAGAACGACGCCATGCCCCAAACGACCACAGCAGCCAAAGCAGCAAGGCCAATTGTGCCACGGGTGAACGCGGGCCCAGAGGGCGCACCGCCGCCAGAACGGTTACCACCGCCATTGCCGCCACCCATCAGAACGCGAAACTGTTCGCGCCCTTTGTTCAACAGGTCGTCGAGTTCGGGAATCTGGTCCCCGCCCGCCGGACGCCGCGGACCGTTGTTTCGGTTATTGTCGTCGTCTCCGCCAGAGCCGCCTCTGTTTCCGCCGCCGCCCCATGGGCCACCGTTATTCCCAGCCATGAACCTCTTTATATCCCTATGTAATGCCCCGACGTTCGGGGCCTTTATTAAGATTTGGGGACTTAGCCCCGAATTTCAAGCCGTTCGCGTCGGCGATTTCATCGTGACCAGCTCTTCGGCCATGGTCGGGTGAACAGCACAAACGCGGTCGAAATCCTCTTTGGTTGCACCCATTTTAACGGCGATGCCCACCATCTGGATCATTTCGCCTGCTTGCGGTGCGACGATATGAACGCCGAGAACCTTGCGCGTCGCCTGCGAGACGATCAATTTCATCAAAACGCGATCTTCGCGCCCAGCAAAGAGGGTCTGCATCGGACGGAAGGACGAAGTGTAAACTTCGATCGGCTCCTGATCGCGGGCTTGTTCTTCGGTCAGGCCCACAGCACCGTATTCGGGCTGGGTAAAGACCGCAGACGGGATCAGTTCGTGATCAACGGGTGTGGGGTTACCTTTGAACACGGTCTCAACAAAAGCCATCGCCTCGCGGATCGCGACGGGGGTCAGTTGGACGCGGTCGGTCACATCGCCCACGGCGTAAATCGAAGGAACGTTGGTCTGGTTATATTCATCAACGATGATTTCGCCACGGCGGCCGACATTCACGCCGACGTTTTCGAGGCCAAGGCCTTCGACGTTCGGGGTGCGACCTGTCGCGAACATGACCTGATCAAAAGTTGCCTCGGTTCCATTGGTCGCTTTGGTCCAGATCTTTCCGTCGCGACGTTCCATTTCGAGGATATTGGTGCCGCAATGCAGGTTCACGCCCTTATCGCGCATCTGGTCCGCGATCAGGCCACGCGCCTCATCGTCAAAACCACGCAGGATTTGGGCACCGCGGTAGTATTGCGTGACCTCAACGCCGAGGCCATTGAGGATGCCCGCGAATTCACACGCAATATAGCCGCCACCGATGATTAGGATCGATTTCGGCAGGTCTTCGAGGAGGAAGATTTCGTTCGATGTGATGCCCAGATCGGCGTTCGCCAGCTCAGGCTTCACAGGACGACCACCAACCGCGATCAGGATGTGTTTCGCTGTGATGTCTTCGCCCGTCGACAGGGTAACCGTGTGTTCGTCCTTGATCGTCGCCCGCGCGTCGTATGCCGTGACAGACGACCCGTCCAAAAGGCGACGATAAATACCTTCGAGGCGATCAAGCTCGGCATGCATTTTGGTGCGAAAATCGGTCCAGTCGAAATCGCCCGAAGATACATCCCAGCCATAGGCTTGCGCGTCTTCGATGGCGTTGGGGAATTCGCTCGCAAACACCATCAGTTTTTTCGGGACACAGCCACGGATCACGCAGGTGCCGCCCATGCGGTATTCTTCGGCCAGGGCAACCTTTGCGCCGGTGGCTGCGGCAACGCGTGCAGCACGCACACCGCCCGAACCGCCACCGATGACAAAGAGGTCATAATCAAAGGACATGGGATGTCTCCGTCTAAATCTGTTTGGCCCTGATGTGGTGGGCCGAAAGGTGGTGGTCAATCTGCCCCCACGCACACAGCAGTCGCTTAATCTGCGATATCGCCAAAGATGTTGTCGTCACCAAGGAAATCGAATTTGTCCTCGGTGATTGTGCCCTCGTGGATATCGCGCACTTCGACGCGACCATCGCCGTAGCCGATGACAACCGCATCACAAACATCAAGGAACAGACCGTTTTCCACGACACCCGGGATTTGGTTCACAACAAAGCTCAGCTGGCGTGGGTTGCCGATCCGTTTCAAATGCAGGTCGAGGATATGGTTCCCCTCATCGGTGACAAAGGGCGCATCGCCGTTCATCCGCAGGGTCACATCACGGCCCAGAACGTCCATGCCGATCAGCGCCTCTTCGACGATGGATTTCGTGGTCTGCCAACCGAAGGGGATCACCTCAATCGGCAGAGGAAACGCACCGAGGGTTTCGACGGATTTCGACGCATCCGTGATCACGATCATCTGGTCAGATGCGGTCGCAACAATCTTTTCCTGAAGATGAGCACCACCGCCGCCTTTGATCAGGTTCAACTGTGGGTCAAATTCGTCTGCACCGTCGATGGTCAGGTCAAGCCATTTCGCCTCGTCCAAAGTGATCACTTCAATCCCGACTTCACGGGCAAGGATCGCTGTGCGGGTCGATGTGGGCACACCCTTGATCCGCAAACCTTCTTCACGCACCATTTCGCCCAGGCATTTCACCAACCAAGCCGCCGTTGATCCCGTACCCAAGCCAACCTTCATACCGCTTTCTACAAACTGCGCTGCGCGTTTCGCGGCGACGAATTTGGCTTTGTCGATTGGGGACAGATCGATGGGCATATGGCAGCTCCTCATGGATGTTGCCGATCTTATAGGGCCTTCCCCCACAACTGGCGAGGGGCGCGGTCGAAAAACCCGAACCGCTGGGCGTAAAACTCTGCCCCAATGTCGTTATCTGACAGAGCGGCGTGGTTTTGCCAGATACACTCGCAGAATGATGACGCGCTATCGCCTGCACTATGCCCCTGACAATGCCTCGCTCTGCGTTCGATTGACGCTAGAGGAATTGGGCGTTCCCTATGACACCGTTTTGGTGGATCGGAGCCAGTCTGCCCAGCGCGATCCAGCCTACCTCGCCCTCAATCCCAATGGCCTGATCCCCGTTCTGGAAACCCCCGATGGGGTGATGTTTGAAACGGGTGCAATCCTGTTGTGGCTGGCTGATCGGCATGGTGCGTTCGCCCCTGATACGCAGAGCCCTGCCCGTGGTGATTTCCTGAAATGGCTGTTCTGGGTGGCGAACACATTGCACCCTGCACTGCGGATGCTGTTCTACCCTGAGAAATTCAGCGCAGATCACCCGACCGCGCTTCGGGATTCGACAAAGGTACGGATTACGGGGCTGCTCGATATTTTGGCCGATGGTCCTGATCTGACGGAATCGTCGATCCTGCAAACATACGTCGCGCCGCTGCTGCGGTGGCTAGCGCTTTACCCTATCGATGATACGGCGTGGTTCGATTTATCAAAGTGGCCCGCCTTGTTTGACTTCTGCACAATGATGGACGACCGTCCCGCAACCTTGGCCGCGATGCAGGCCGAAGGTCTGGGGCCTACGCCGTTCTCTAAACCGTCATATCCTAATCCCCCCGAAGGAAGCGCACTCTAATGTTTCTCTCTGTCTTTGACATGTTCAAGGTGGGCGTTGGCCCGTCGTCTTCGCACACAATGGGCCCGATGGTGGCTGGTGCGATGTTCCTCGACCACCTGCGCAAACAGCCGTTCAGCGTGGCCGGGCTGCGCGCGTCCCTGCATGGATCGTTGGCGTTTACGGGTGTGGGCCACGCGACTGACCGCGCTGTGATCCTCGGCCTCGCTGGGTTTCTACCTGACACTTACGATGCTGAAAAAGCGGATGCCGAACTGGAACGCATCAAAGCCGAAGGGACCGTGACGCCCGAAGGACTGCCCGTGCTCACCTTTAACCCCAAAGACGACGTAATCTTTGACTACGGTCCTAACCTTGAGGGTCACGCCAACGGTCTGATCCTACGCGGCCTCGACGCCCAAGGCGACGTGATCACCGAAGTGACCTATTATTCGGTCGGTGGTGGCTTTGTCCTGACGGCTGACGAACTCGCTGCGGGGAAAGACACTGACGACGGCGCGCCTGTACCCTTCCCGTTCAAGTCCGCCAAAGAGATGCTCGATATGGCGGCGGAAAGCGGGCTGTCGATTGCGGATATGAAACGCAAGAACGAACTTTCGCGCCGTGGGTTGAACGAATTGAACCGTGGTGTGGAGCGCATTTGGGACGTGATGAACCAATGCATTGATCGCGGTTTGACCCGTGACGGCATCCTCCCCGGTGGGCTGTTTGTGAAACGCCGCGCGAAGGGGATTTATGACAGCCTCATGGCAGAACGCGGGATGAACCTCTCTGCCCCGCACCAGATCAACGACTGGATGGCGACCTACGCGATGGCCGTGAACGAAGAAAACGCAGCGGGCGGTCAGGTTGTGACAGCGCCGACAAACGGTGCGGCAGGCGTGATCCCTGCGGTGATCCGCTACTGGCTCGACCATGTTCCCGGTGCGACCGCTGCCAAAGTCCCTGAGTTCCTTCTCACCGCCGCTGCGATTGGTGGGTTGATCAAATACAACGCGTCCATCTCTGGCGCGGAATGTGGCTGTCAGGCCGAAGTCGGCAGTGCGTCGGCGATGGCTGCGGCGGGCCTCGCGGCAGTCATGGGCGGCACGCCCGAACAGATCGAAAATGCGGCTGAGATCGCGCTTGAACACCATCTCGGCATGACCTGCGATCCTGTGCGCGGCTTGGTTCAGGTGCCGTGCATCGAACGCAATGGCCTCGGCGCGATCAAGGCCGTGTCGGCGGCGTCCCTATCGCTGCGCGGCGATGGCACCCACCTCGTTCCGCTGGATGCCGCAATCGAGACGATGCGTCAGACAGGCGTCGACATGAACGCGAAATACAAAGAAACCTCTCTCGGCGGGCTTGCCGTGAACGTGCCAAACTGCTGAAGCTGGCGCGGACATCCTCACTCTGTCGGAGAGACCATGAACGACCGCATCCTGCCCGGTATTCTGCTGATGCTCGGCTTTTGTGTGACGGCGCCCATTTTGGACGTTTTCGCAAAGCTGGCGACGGATACAACCCCCGTGATGCAAATCGCCTCTGCGCGGTTCATCGTGCAGGCGGCGATCATGTTGCCCGTTCTGGTTCTCTTGCGTCACGCCATCCCGCGTGATCCGTCACTGCGGTGGCCATTGGTGCGGCGTGCGCTGTTCCTCGGCATTTCGACCTATTGCTTTGTCGCGGCGACGAATGAAATGCCCATCGCTGACGCGCTTGCTATCGCGTTTGTAGAGCCGTTCATTCTGCTGATCCTCGGTAAATTCCTCTTCGGCGATGAGGTTGGGATGCGGCGGATCATCGCGTCGGTTGTCGGCTTCGGTGGATCGCTTTTGGTCATTCAGCCGAGCCTCGTGACCTTTGGCCTTGTCGCGCTCTACCCTCTCGGGACGGCACTGTGTTTCGCGCTCTATATGTTAGAGACCCGATCCCTGAGCCGAAAGATGCACCCGATCCCGATGCAGTTCGCGACTTCGGTTCTGACCGCGCTGTTCTGCAGTCTCTTTGTTGGGGTCGCATGGATCGGTCAGTGGGATGCCCACGTCCCCGTGATGCCCGAAGGGGTCACGTGGCTCTGGCTCTTTGGCGTCGGTGCGGCGTCGGCGCTGGCACATATCATGATGACCTACGCCCTGCGGTTTGCACCCTCTGCGACCCTCGCGCCGCTGCACTATTTGGAAATCATCAGCGCCGCGATCTTGGGTCTCTTGGTGTTCCAAGACTTCCCGAACACGCTGACGTGGGCAGGCATCGCGATCATCGTGTCGTCAGGACTCTACATCATCCACCGCGAACGGCTGACCGAAAAGGGCAAGGTCCGTTTGAAAGTTCCAGCCGAACTTTAATCCAGCGCGGACCAAAGCGCGGGCAGATTTGCGGCAGAGGTGGATAGAAGCACTGGCCCCTCGGCACGGACCGTGATCGGGCCAGCGACCTCGTTCGACGAACTGATCTTACCATCGGGTGCGAGGGCCTGACCGTCGAGGTTCCACCGCAACCCCGTTGTCCATGCTTGCGATGCCCCCAAAGGCATCAGGGCAATTCGGTCCCCAACGGGCAGTGTGAGGGACAACCCCTCTTTGGGAACGACAATTGCGCAATCCCCAACGCCCAAAAGGACCACGCGGCGATCCGCATAGCGGGCCAAGACATTGAGAACGGCGAGCTGGTGGTCGATCCGACCGCCCATGAACCCCAAGGCCAGCACGCGCGCCGCATCAATTCGCATAAGGCATTTTTCGAAATCAGTCGTGTCTTGTTCGCTGACCTGTTCGATCATATCGGCCAAGCTCAGACGCAAATCATCGGAAAGGCTGTCGAGGTCACCGATGACCCGCTCAGGGCGGTATCCAGCGGCAATCACATGCGCCGCACCACCATCGGCTGCAACAATCCTTGGCGCCAATCGCATAGCGGTGCTAATCTCATCGTTGCCAGATTGCGCACCGCCGATCAGCGTGACTGGTTCGTTATAAGCAACAGTTCCCATTACCGACCCATTGATTGTCCACAAATTCGCAACTTGCCCCAAAAGGGTCACGAAATAATACCGTCCATAACCTGATTTCGTTCCGTTTTACGAACCAATTGGACGCCAGACAGTGAATTACTGGACTAGGGGAAAGAAAGCGAGCGCATGTAGTTATGGTTGGATCGAGCAAGATTTTAACCGTCTCCTACGGAACCTTCGCGTGCACACTTGAGGGATTCGATGATTCCTTCGACACGATGAAGGCCATTGCGGAATATTTCCGCGATCTGGCGGCGGACGATAGATATTTTGGGGCTGAACCCCCAACACCGGATGCAGAAATGCTGGCGCGCATTGCCGAAAACGAAATTGCGCGTCGGGTCGAAGCCCGTATGGAATCATCTGGGATCGTGTTGCGTGCGGCTGCTTTGGCGGCCTCGGAAAATCGCGCGGCCGAACCCGTGGTAGAAGAACCGCAGGCCGTAGCGCCGAGCGTGGCACCCGTTATGCCGCCGCCCGTCGAGACCCCCGAGGTCGTGGAAAAGGTTGCACCGCAACCTGCACCAGCGCCCGTAATGTCCGAAAGCGTTGCCGCGAAACTTCAGCGTATCCGCGCTGTCGTCGGCAAATCGTCGACTGGCGAATCCGATTACATCGAAGACATTCACGCGTCCGAACCCGAAGAGGACTTTGACCTTGGCTCTGTTATTGATGCCACGGAAAAAGCGCCCGCTCAGGTCGCGCCGATGGATGTGTCGATTGCAGAGACCGAAGTGACCTTTGATGACCCAGAGGACACGCTTGGTGAGGACGACCCTGCGGCTGAACCCGTTGCGCAACAGTCTGCTCCTGTTGCCGATGTGGCATCGCCGCAGGAGGCCGCCCCACTCCGCCGCACTCGTGTGATCCGTTTGAAACGTTCGGAATTTGACCGCGCACTGAACAACGGCACCATCGAAGCGGTGGCTGACAAGGCTGATGAGGATGTTGTCGCCGCTGCGCTTGCTGCGACACCGACCGAAGAGCCAGTCGACGAGGTCCAAGACTGGGCCGATACCACCACAGCAAACGACTACGACGAAACCTATGACGATGCGGATGTCGTTGAGGCCAGCATTATGGTCAAACTCGCCGCTGCAGAGGTTGATGCGAACGAAGCCGAAGCAAACCAATTCGACCTCGCCTCTTTGGATGGTGCGGACGACATTGATTTCGACGCGGATAGCTCGCTCTCTGACGAAGAAGAAGCCGACCTCCTTCGTGAATTGTCCGCTCTGGATGACGACGAAGACGACTATGACGCAGACGAAGTCGAATCGCAGAACGCCTTCGTTATGGAAGACGACTACGAGGATGAGGACGAAGAACCTATTGCAGATGCGCGTGCCGACCAACGTGCCCGCGCCCTGCTCGACCGCGAACCCGAGGCAGACGCACGTGACATGTCCCGTATCATGGACCGCACGGACGAACAGCTTCGCGCACCGGAAACCGATCTGCGTCGTCGCACGCTGAGCCACCTTAAGGCCGCCGTTGCTGCGACCGAAGCGGCCCGCCGCATGGGTGAGCCGGTCAAATCGAAAGAAGACGAAGAGACCGATTTCCGCAGCGATCTGAGCGCGGTAGTTCGCCCGACACGTCCGACCACTGGTGGCGTCCTGCCCCGTCGCGCCGAACGTGGAAACGACCAGCCACGCACTGAGCGTCCGCGTCCTGCGCCGCTCAAACTGGTTGCCGCCCAGCGCGTTGATCTGGCCCCCGAAGAGGCCGCCCCCGCTCGTCCCGTCGCACCCGTGCGTCCGCGCCGTGTCGCAACGGAATCGGTCTCATCCATTGATGCCCGCGGCTCAGAGAGCTTTGCCGACTATGTCGAGGAAATGGGTGCGCATAGCCTGCCTGATCTTCTCGAAGCGGCAGCGGCTTACACGTCCTTCGTCGAGGGTCACGAGGAATTCTCGCGTCCTCATGTGATGAAAAAGGTCCGTGAGGTTCTGCAAGACGACGACTTTAACCGCGAAGACGGTCTGCGTGTTTTCGGCACGCTCCTGCGCGAAGGCCGGATCAGCAAAGTCCGAAACGGTCGGTTCCAAGTGTCCGAAGGCACACGCTTTCGCCCCGAACCCCGCGCCGCTCGCGGATAAGGGCACCACAAAATGAAAAAAGGGGGTCGGTTTTCCGGCCCCCTTTTTACGTTTGTCATCGCAAGTGCTTATTTCTGATCGGGATCTTCTTTGCCGATCCCGAGAAACACCCATTTGAACGGCAACGCCCATGCAACTCCCAAGACCACATAGGTGGGCAGCTCTAGCCATTTTGGCAGTCGGTCGATGTTGGACATCACCGTCACCGCGAAAATGACGTAGAGCGGCATCCCCACAATGAGGATCAAGAGCGACAGGCGTTTCCGTTTCTTATAGTCCATCAGTCCGCAAACGGGTCAGTGACAAGGATCGTGTCGTCGCGCTCTGGCGAGGTCGACAGGAGTGCCACAGGGCATTCGATCAGCTCTTCAACGCGTTTGACGTATTTGATCGCGTTTGCAGGTAGATCGTTCCACGAACGTGCACCTTCGGTCGATTCTGACCAGCCTGGCATTTCTTCGTAGATCGGTGTGCAACGGGCTTGTTCGTCAGCCGCGGTCGGCAGGTAATCCATTTGCTTACCGTCGAGGTCGTAGCCCACGCAGATTTTCAGCGTCTCAAAGCCGTCCAGAACGTCCAGCTTGGTCAGCGAAATACCAGTGATGCCCGAGGTCGCGCAGGTCTGACGGACCAGAGCGGCGTCGAACCAACCACAACGGCGCTTACGACCAGTGGTGGTGCCAAACTCGTGGCCACGTTCGCCCAAGCGATCGCCATCAGCGTCGTGCAGTTCGGTCGGGAACGGACCTTCGCCAACGCGGGTGGTGTAGGCTTTGACGATACCCAGAACGTAGTCGATCGAACCCGGACCAATGCCAACGCCCGTAGCCGCCTGACCTGCGATCACGTTCGAGGAGGTCACAAATGGATATGTGCCGAAATCGATGTCGAGCAGCGCGCCTTGTGCACCCTCAAACAAGATACGCTTACCTGCTTTGCGTTTTTCGTTCAGAACCTTCCAAACAGGAGCCGCAAATTCCAGAACCGACGGAGCGATGTCTTTGAGTTGCTGGATCAGATCGTCACGGTTGACCTCTTCCATTCCCAGACCTTTGCGGAGCGGGTTATGGTGCTGGAGAGCACGGTCAACACGGGCAACAAGGGTTGCCTCATCCGCGAGGTCAGCAACGCGAATTGCGCGGCGGCCTACTTTGTCTTCATAGCACGGACCAATGCCACGACCGGTGGTGCCGATCTTTGTGCCTTGGCTCGCGGCTTCTTCGCGAGCGCGGTCGAGTTCACCGTGGATCGGCAGGATCAGCGGAGTGTTTTCCGCGATCATCAGCGTCTCTGGTGTGATTTCCACGCCCTGTTCGCGAACGGTCGCGATCTCTTTGACGAGGTGCCACGGATCGAGAACGACGCCGTTACCGATGACCGAAAGCTTGCCGCCACGCACAACGCCAGACGGCAGCACGTGAAGTTTATAAACTTTCCCGTCGATAACGAGCGTATGGCCTGCATTGTGACCGCCCTGAAAACGCGCGATCACGTCAGCGCGTTCCGACAACCAGTCTACAATCTTACCTTTTCCTTCGTCGCCCCACTGAGCGCCGACGACAACTACGTTGGCCATACCTGAGTCTCCTCGATTTCCGGCTCAAAACCCGCGCCCGTATAACGGGGTCAGACGAGGCAGGAAACCGCAATCTGTCATAGAACCGATACGAAAGCGTGTTTCGTCCAATTTAGTGTGCTGACTTACCCGTCAAAGATGCAAGACTGCAGAAAACCGACACTCGGTCACGTTGAGGGGTTGCGGGGAGCGCACTGACCTTCTAGATACCCACCGTTCACGAAAGTGCAGAGAAGAGCCCTATGGAAAGCGTCGTACTGGTCATCCACCTGATCCTCGCCCTCAGCCTCATTGGCGTTGTGCTAATGCAGAAATCTGATGGCGGCGGCCTTGGCATGGGCAGCGGCGGCGGTAACGGCCTCGTGTCTGCACGTGGTGCGGCAACTGCATTGGGTAAAGTGACGTGGGGTCTGGCGGCTGCGTTTATCGTAACCTCGATCACCTTGACGATCATTGCAAAGCAGAACGCAAGCACCGCGTCTGCTCTTGATACTGCGGCGCCTGCTGCGGTCGAAGAAGCCCCTGCGGCTGATGCGCCTGCACTGCCTGGCTTGGGGAGCGACCTGCTTCCGCCGTCGGTTGACAGCACTCTGCCGCCAGCGCCTGCAAACTAAGCCTTACCACTACGTATAGGTTTTGGGGCATTTGCCCCAACATCATATTGCGTACCCGGTTGCGTTCGCGGGGCGATTCCGGTTATACTTAACTCCCGTGATACTGCGTTTTGTTCGATAGATTCGGACAGCGTTTCCACATGATTTCGGATTGACTCACGGGGGATGCCTGACCATGGCACGTTTCATTTTTATTACTGGTGGTGTTGTGTCCTCCCTCGGCAAGGGGCTTGCCTCTGCTGCGCTCGGGTCGCTGTTGCAGGCGCGTGGCTATTCGGTCCGCCTGCGCAAGCTTGACCCCTACCTGAACGTCGACCCTGGCACGATGTCCCCGTTTGAACACGGTGAAGTGTTCGTGACCGACGACGGCGCAGAAACTGACCTAGACCTCGGTCACTACGAGCGTTTCACCGGCGTTCCTGCCCGCAAGACCGATTCTATTTCTTCGGGCCGCATCTATTCCAACGTTCTCGAGAAAGAGCGTCGTGGCGACTATCTGGGTAAAACCATTCAGGTGGTTCCCCACGTCACCAACGAAATCAAAGACTTTATTCGCATCGGCGAAGACGAAGTTGATTTCATGCTTTGTGAAATTGGCGGCACCGTGGGCGATATCGAGGGCCTGCCCTTCTTTGAAGCGATCCGTCAGTTCATCCACGAAAAACCACGTGGCGAATGCATCCTGATGCACCTGACGCTGTTGCCATACCTCGCTGCATCGGGCGAATTGAAAACCAAACCGACCCAGCACTCTGTAAAAGAGCTGCAGTCCATAGGTCTGGCCCCCGACGTTCTGGTCTGCCGTTCCGAACAGCCAATCCCAGAGCGTGAGCGCGAGAAGATCGCTCTGTTCTGTAACGTCCGTAAAGAGCACGTCGTTGCAGCCTACGATCTGAAGTCGATCTACGAGGCCCCGCTGGCTTACCACGGCGAAGGTCTTGATCAGGCGGTTCTCGATTGCTTTGGCATCGCGCCGGCGCCGAAACCGAACCTCGATCGCTGGCTCGACGTTCAAGACCGCATCCACAACACCGACGGCGAAGTGAACGTCGCGATTGTTGGGAAATACGTGCAGCTTGAGGACGCTTATAAGTCGATCAAAGAAGCGCTGGTTCACGGCGGCATGGCCAACCGCGTTAAGGTCAACGTCAACTGGGTTGATGCCGAAGAATTCGACCGCGAAGACGTTGGTGAACACCTGTCGGGCTACCACGCAATTCTGGTTCCCGGTGGCTTTGGCGAACGCGGTACCGAAGGCAAAATCAAAGCGGCGCAATTCGCACGTGAACGAAACATCCCATACCTTGGCATCTGCCTCGGCATGCAAATGGCAGTCATCGAAGCGGCGCGTAACGCGGCTGGCATCGCCAAAGCAGGCTCGGAAGAGTTCGACCACGAAGCAGGCGAAAAGCGTTTTGAACCCGTTGTTTACCACCTCAAAGAGTGGGTCCAAGGCAACCATACTGTGACCCGCAAAGCGGATGACGCGAAAGGCGGCACCATGCGTCTTGGCGCGTACAACGCGACGCTGGCAGATGGGTCCAAAGTGGCAAACGTCTACGGCGGGACAAAAATCGAAGAACGTCACCGTCACCGTTATGAGGTTGACGTTAAATACCGCGAGAAACTTGAAGAGGCAGGTTTGTGCTTCTCTGGCATGTCGCCTGATGGTCGCCTGCCAGAAATCGTTGAGTGGAAAGACCACCCTTGGTTCATCGGCGTTCAGTTCCACCCGGAGCTCAAATCCAAGCCGTTCGAACCGCACCCGCTGTTTGCGGACTTCGTTCGGGCCGCGGTCGAAAACTCGCGGTTGGTTTAACGGATTACGGCGCCTTCGGGCGCCGTGTTTCATTGGGGGCGCTGCCCCCGTCTGCGATGCAGACTCCCCCGGGATATTTGGGGCACAAAGGCAGGGCGATGCTTTCTTATCAACATATCTATCACGCTGGAAATTTGGCCGATGTGCAAAAGCACGCGCTGTTGGCCTGGGTGCTGGCCTATCTGACCAAGAAAGATAAGCCTCTGACATATGTAGAGACGCATGCGGGGCGCGGGCTTTATGACCTTGGGTCGTTTGAAGCGTTGAAAACGGGAGAAGCCGCTGCGGGGATTTCTGTCGCAGAAGAGCGCGGTTGGTTTGGGCCAGATCATCCCTATGCAAAGGTCCTGAAGGACGTTCGGGAAGAGCATGGGCCCGACGCATATCCCGGATCACCGCTGGTCGCAGCGGGGGTGCTGCGCGCGATCGACAACCTTCAGCTCGCCGAGTTGCACCCTAAGGAATTCGCGGTACTGGATGAATTGATGGCGGGGCGCGCGGTTCGCGTGAAGCGGGACGGCGTGGAATATGCGAAGTCTATTTTGCCCCCAGAACCACGGCGTGGTGTGCTGCTCGTTGATCCGCCTTACGAGATCAAAGACGATTACAAAACGATGGCGGACCTTTTGGTGCAGGTGCACAAAAAGTGGAACGTGGGCGTTTTGATGCTCTGGTATCCGATTCTGAAGGATGGGCCGCACAAGCCGATGCTGCGCACGTTAGAGCAGGCTATTCCTGATGGGATCCGCCATGAGGTGAAATTCCCACCCGCTCGGGATGGGCACCGTATGATCGGATCGGGCATGTTTGTGGTGAACGCGCCCTACGGATTCACCGAAGAATCGGCGCGTCTGTCCAAGCTCTTTGGCACTTTGGCGTGAGCGGGACTTTCCCACGGGTCTACAGGGGCTTATACCTCTCTTATGATAGCTGATTTTCTGCGGCGTCTGACCGCCCCCGCCCAAGACCCTCTGTCCGATGTAGATGCTCGCCGTGCGATCGGTGCGCTTTTGGTTCGGATCGCGCGGTCCGATAACCACTACGCCCCCGACGAAAAGGCTCGGATTGATCGGATTTTGGGAACGCGATTTGGGCTAAATGACGTGGAGGCAAAGGCGCTCCGCGAGGAATGCGAAACGATTGAGGCCGAGGCGCCTGACACTGTTCGTTTCACCCGCGTGATCAAAGAAGCCATTCCGTTGGACGACCGCGAAGCCGTGGTGCGTGCCATGTGGGAGGTTGTTCTGACTGACGGATCACGGGACCAGCATGAGGACGCATTGATGCGGATGGTCGCGCCGCTACTGGGTTTTACCGATCAGGACAGCAACCGCATCCGTATCGCGATTACGAAAAACTAATCGCACCTTAAGCGAGCAAAATGCACAAAACGGGCAAATGGATTGCGCAAATCGGTCGAGTGGCCCTAACGTCAACCCATAATGGACGTTGCGCTGGACAGAAAATTCCGCACTACTCCGCAGCCAAACAGGGAATACAGACGCCGTGACTTTGAACAGCCCCGTCATCGAAATTCGCAACCTACACAAGGCCTATGGCGCCTTGGAGGTTCTTAAGGGTGTGGATATTAGCGCCGAGGCCGGACAGGTCATTTCGCTCATTGGCTCGTCGGGGTCAGGGAAATCAACGCTGTTGCGCTGCGCCAACCTTCTGGAAGACAGCCAAAAAGGTGACATCCTGTTCAAGGGTGAGCCTGTTGCGTGGAAGGGCGAAGGCCTGCAGCGCCGACCTGCGGATCGCAAACAGTTGCTGCGCATTCGTACGAACCTGTCGATGGTGTTCCAACAGTTTAACCTTTGGGCGCACATGACGGTTCTGCAGAACGTGATGGAAGCGCCTGTGACCGTGCTTGGCCGCGATAAGGCCGAGGTCGAAGAAAAGGCGCGGATGTATCTCGACAAAGTGGGCATCGGCGACAAATGCGATGTTTATCCTGCGCAGATGTCCGGCGGGCAGCAGCAACGCGCTGCAATCGCGCGCGCGCTCTGCATGGAGCCCGAGGCGCTATTGTTCGACGAACCGACGTCGGCTTTGGACCCAGAATTAGAGCAAGAAGTGGTGAAAGTGATCCGTGGCCTCGCCGAAGAAGGCCGCACGATGATGATCGTGACCCACGACATGCGGATGGCACGAGATATCTCAGATCATGTCGTGTTCCTGCACCAAGGCTTGATCGAAGAAGAAGGCGCACCAGATGCGCTCTTTGGGGCGCCCAAATCCGAGCGTCTTCAACAATTTTTGTCGCATTCGCTCCATTAAGGAGCCGTGCTGATTGACCCGATGGTCAATTTTGGCACGATGCGGCACATAGACAACCACAAAGTCCCGTTAAGGGGCGATTCCACGGGCAACAGCCCACCAACCTTTGGGAGAGACCAATGAAAACCCTTATCCTCAGCACCGCGATTGCCGCGCTGGCCGCTGGCGCAGCACTGGCTGAAGGCCATGGCGCAACCGTTCGCATGGGCACCGAGGGCGCCTACCCTCCGTACAACTTCATCAACGACGCTGGCGAAGTTGACGGTTTCGAGCGCGAACTGGGCGACGAGCTGTGCGCACGCGCTGAACTGACCTGTGAGTGGGTGACCAACGATTGGGATTCGATCATCCCGAACCTCGTATCGGGCAACTACGACACCATCATCGCTGGCATGTCGATCACCGACGAGCGTAAGCAAGTCATCGACTTCACCGAAAACTACACCCAGCCGGATCCGTCGGCATTCGTCGCTGTTGCAGGCAACGATGTTGACCTCGCTGGCGCAGTGATCGCAGCACAGGCAGCCACCATTCAGGCGTCCTACGTTGCTGAAATGGGCGCAACCCTGCTCGAGTTCGCAACTCCTGAAGAGTCGATTGCAGCGGTTCGCAACGGCGAAGCTGATGCGGTTCTCGCTGACAAAGCATTCCTCGCTCCTGTCGTAGAAGCCGAAGCAGACCTCGCATTCACTGGTGACGACGTTCTCATCGGTGGCGGCGTTGGCATGGGCGTTCGTCAGTCGGATACCGAACTGCGCGACAAGTTCACCGCTGCGATCCAATCGATGAAAGCAGATGGCTCGCTCAACGCGATGATCGCAAAATGGGAAATCGGCGAACAGTTCTAATCGCCTGACCTGAATTTCGCGGGGAGACTGACACCAGTCGCCCCGTTTTCTCTATCCTCTCAACAGACGGTGGCAGCTATTTTCAGTTTCTGTTCCGATCCAGCCTCGCTCGAAGGCATCGAATGGCTCAGCTGCTATTTGACCACAGGCAAACATCTGGGGATCTACTGGTCTATTGGGACGGTCCTGTTGTTGCTGGCCATCACCGCACCCGTTGCGCTGTTTTTCGGCTTTGCAGGGGCAAGCGCCGCACGCTCGCGCATCCTTCCGATTGCTTGGTTCGGGAAGGGATATACCGCGATCGTTCGAGGCGTGCCCGATATCGCCTTTTTCCTATTCTTCGTCATCGCGCTCGATCAGTTCTTTGAATGGATCCGACACGAAGTAAAATGTCCCGACTGGGATATGCCAATCCGACAGGGCAACGATTTTGTTGTCTGCCCAGAGGCAAAGCTGCCATTGGGCACAGCGCCTCAGTGGGTACATGAAACCTACGGGTTCTCTCTTGCCGTTCTGACCTTTGCGATCGTGTTTGGGGCCTTTGCCGCGAACGTATTGTCTGGGGCAATGCGGGCCGTGCCTCATGCCCAGCTCGAAACCGCAGAGGCTTACGGCATGACGCAGCGCCAAACCTTCTGGCGCGTGCTGGTCCCGCAGATGTGGGTCTATGCCTTGCCTGGTCTTTCGAACCTCTGGATGGTTTTGATCAAAGCGACCCCCCTTCTATTCCTCCTTGGCGTTGAGGACATCGTCTATTGGGCCCGCGAATTGGGCGCGACGAAAACCGCAAAGTTCACCGACTACCCGCACGGTGACTGGCGGATGTGGTATTTCCTCGCTCTCTTGGTCTTCTACCTCGGCTTCACCAAAGTGTCCGAAGTCGTGCTCGATAAAATCATGTCGCGCCTCACACGTGGTCAAGCGACCGCTGCTGGCGAAGCCCAGAGAAAGGCCGCAGCATGACCTGTTGGGATATTCTATCGGACTACGGCTTGCGCAGCTTGGGCTTTGGCGAACGGTTGCTGCCGCGTGATAACTTTACCATCTGTCAGCAGGTCGTGCTGATCGGATCGGGTATGATCTGGAACATCTACTTTGGCCTTTTGGCGTTGGTGTCTGGGTTCTTCTTGGCCGTGGCCACCGCAGTTGGCAAATCGCACCACAACCCGATGTTCCGCAAACCCGCTGAATGGTTCATCTTTGTGTTCCGTGGGTCGCCGCTGTTCATCCAGTTCTTCTTTGCCTACTTCACCTTCCAGAGCCTCAAGGGCGCTTATCCGATCTTTACGCCGCTGACCTCGGCTTGGCTCGGCGCGTTGATCGTGTTGTTCCTCAACACAGCGGCCTATTCGGCAGAGATCTTTTACGGCGCGCTGATGTCGATCCCCAAAGGCGACATTGAAGCTGCAGACGCCTATGGCATGTCAGGCTGGAAACGGTTCCGTCGGATCACCTTCCCGACCATGCTCCGCCTTGCGTGGCCTGCCTACACGAACGAAGCGATCTTCTTGTTCCACGCCACAACACTGGTGTTCATGTCGGGCTTTCCAGCGCGCAGCCAAATGGGTGATGCGCTTTACTACGCGAGCTATTTTGCGGACAAAACGTTCAACCCGTTCATCCCTTACCCGATCCTCGCTGGGTTCTTTATCCTGCTGACATTGACCGTGATCGGCACCTTTGGGCTGATTAACAAACAGCTTAACCGCCATTTGCCGCAAACAAATCGTGCTAAAATACGCTTGCGTCTAAATCTGATCCGGTAGTATACATAATTTGATCAAATTTACCGGGTGGGTCCGCGCAAGCGGCAGCTACAACCCAAGCGACGGGGTTTGATCCGATCAATGAAGGGCCAAGGGCATGGACCTGTGACGTGGCTGCGTATTCCGCGCGCCACCCCGTACCATTGCCTTGTCAACGGCCCTCTTAAACGGGTGAGACATGAGTAGTTGGCTGGACGAGAATCCGCATATCCGCAGCATTCGTGCGGGCGCTGCCGACCTTAACGGTCAGGCACGGGGCAAACGCATCCCTGTTAAATTTGCGCGTAAGATGGAAACCGAAGGCATGCGGTTCCCGCTGTCCGTTTTGAACCTCGATATCTGGGGCGAAGACGTAGAAGACAGCCCATTGGTTTTCGAAGTTGGCGACCCCGACGGAATGCTGTTCCCCACAGAGCGCGGCTATGTTCCGATGCCGTGGCTCCAGACCCCGTCAGCGCTCTTGCCGATGTGGATGTTCACCGAAGAGGGTGTCCCGTTTGACGGTGACCCGCGCCACGCACTGTCGCGTGTCGTAAAACGCTATGCCGAACTGGGCCTGAAACCTGTCGTCGCTTTCGAGATGGAATTCTACCTCATCGATGACAGTGGCAAAGAAATCCAGCAGCCGAAAAGCCCGCGTTCCGGAAAACGCCGCGCGGGTGGTGAAATCCTATCGCTGCGTGCGTTGGATGCCTTCGATAACTTCTTTAACGACCTCTACGACGCTTGCGATCTGATGGAGATCGAAACTGAGGCGGCGACCTCGGAGGTTGGCGTAGGGCAGTTCGAAATGAACCTCGTCCATGTGGCAGACGCACTTAAAGCTGCGGATGACGCCTATCTGTTCAAGATGCTGGTGCGTGGCCTCGCCCGTAAACACGGGATGGCGGCGTCTTTCATGGCAAAGCCCTATGAAGAATACGCGGGCAACGGTCTGCACGTCCATTTCTCGGTCGTGGATGAAGACGGGAACAACGTCTTTGCCGATGGCAGCTTTGAGGGCACAGATACGCTCAAGCACGCGATTGCGGGCTGTCTGCGTGGTATCCCTGATTTGGCGTTGGTCTTTGCCCCGCATGAAAACTCGTATGCGCGTCTGGTTCCCGAAAGCCATGCGCCAACAGGCATTTGCTGGGCCTACGACAACCGCACCGCGTCCATCCGCGTACCAGGTGGTAGCCCCGCTGCACGTCGGATCGAACACCGCGTGGCAGGGGGCGACGTGAACCCCTATCTGTTCCTCGCTGCCGTGCTGGGGTCGGCTCTGGTTGGGATTGAGGACAAACTCACCCCGCCGCCGCCCATCAGCGGCAACGCCTACGAACAGGAAATGGCGCAGATCCCCGATACGTGGGCTCAAGCCATTGATCGGTTCGAGACCTCATTCCTTGCGGAACGTGTCTTTCCACGGACACTGATTGACAACCTTGTGATGACGAAGCGCCAAGAACTCCATTATCTGGGCGAGTTGTCGGAACAGGAAATCCTAGACCTTTATCTGGATACCGTCTGACCCATTGCCGCCTGTGAAAACCGCAGGTAGCCTGAGTTAACGCTCCTTATTTGGTGACTTATGAAGATCGGCATTCTGATCGCTGGGCATTCGCCCGAAAACCTAAGGCCGGAACACGGCGAATATGACGTGTTCTTTCAAAACCTGCTGGCTGGTCAGGGGTTTACCTTTCAAACGTGGTTTGCCGTTGATGGCGAATTGCCCGACGACGTGCATGCGGCGGATGGCTGGCTGATCTCTGGATCGCGCCACGGCGCATATGAGGACTTGCCGTTCATTCCCCCGCTCGAAGACTTCATTCGCGCGGTCTATGCGGCGGCTGTGCCTCTGGTCGGGATTTGCTTTGGTCACCAGATCATCGCCCAAGCCCTCGGCGGTAAGGTCGAAAAGTCCGATAAGGGCTGGATGGTGGGTCGTCAGGTCTACAACTTCGAAGGCGAGGCTGTGGCGCTTAACGCGTGGCATCAGGACCAAGTGGTCGAATTGCCCAAAGATGCCAAAGTCATCGCCTACAACGACACCTGCCCCTATGCCGCTCTCGGCTATGGGCACAAAGCGTTCACCGTGCAGGCGCACCCTGAGTTCTCGAACGGTTTCCTCGGCAAATTGGCCGAAAGCCGTGGACGGGGCGTGGTGCCTGATCCGCTGATCGATACTGCGATCGAAAACACGGAAAAGCCGACCGATAGCGCCATTCTGGCCCGTCGCATCGGTGCATTTTTTAAACAGAAAGAGCCACAGTCATGACCGACTGGACTGAAAAATTACCCGAGGCGGCTCAGGAATACCTGAAGGACCGCCGTTTAGACGAAGTTGAATGTATCATCGCCGATATGCCCGGCATTGCCCGCGGCAAGGCCGTTCCCGCGTCCAAATTCGCACGCCAAGAGTACTTTCATCTGCCCGACAGCATCTTTTACCAAACCATCACAGGTGAATGGGGTGATGCCGCAGGAGAGGACGGTTTTATAGAGCGTGATATGATCCTGAAACCAGACCTCGACACGGCGACCGCTGCGCCGTGGACGGGCGACTGGACGCTGCAGGTGATCCACGACGCTTATGACCGCAAGGGCAACCCGATCGAATACGCACCCCGCAACGTCCTGAAACGCGTGGTCGAACTGTATCGCAAGCAAGGGTGGGAACCCGTAGTTGCGCCCGAGATGGAATTCTACCTCGTTGCCCGCAACCTCGACCCCGCGAAAAACATCGAACCGATGATGGGCCGCTCTGGTCGCCCTGCTGCGGCACGTCAGGCCTATTCGATGACAGCCGTTGACGAATTCGGCCCTGTGATCGACGACATCTACGACTTTGCCGAAGCCCAAGGGTTCGAGATCGACGGCATCACCCAAGAGGGCGGCGCAGGTCAGCTCGAGATCAACCTCCAGCACGGCGACCCCGTGAAACTGGCCGATGAGGTGTTCTATTTCAAACGCCTGATCCGCGAAGCCGCACTGCGTCATAATTGCTTTGCTACCTTCATGGCGAAACCGATTGCCGATGAACCCGGCAGCGCGATGCACATCCACCATTCGGTCAAAGAGATTGAAACGGGTCAGAACATCTTTTCGGGTCCGCAGGGTGGCGAAACGGACGCGTTTTATCACTTCATCGGTGGGATGCAGAAATACCTGCCGTCGGCGATTGCAGTGATGGCGCCCTATGTGAACAGCTACCGCCGCTACGTGCGCGACCACGCCGCACCGATCAACCTTGCGTGGGGCCGTGACAACCGCACGACGGGTATCCGTGTTCCGCTCTCTGGTCCGTCCTCGCGTCGGATTGAGAACCGCTTGGCTGGGATGGACTGCAACCCATACCTTGGCATCGCTGCGTCCTTGGCCTGCGGCTATCTGGGCATGATGGAAGAACACCGCGCAGGTCCGTCATTCAAAGGCGACGCCTATGAAGGGGACGAAGATCTACCGCGTGTGATGGGTGATGCTCTCGACCTCTTCGAAGAGGCGACCACGCTGCACGACATCCTCGGCCCAGAATTCGCCCGCGTCTATTCCATCGTGAAACGCGCCGAATATGAAGAATTCCTTCAGGTGATCAGCCCGTGGGAACGTGAACATTTGCTGTTGAACGTCTGATGAAACCAACCCGCCGCCCGACAAAGATGGAAAAACCAACCGGACCACGGTCGGCGGGGATGTTCTCGCATGGAGGCAAAGCGCAGAAATCCGCAGGACGGCTGAGCATGAAAAATAGCCCCTCCCTCAATGGTATTTCGGCCTTTCGCGAAGATAAAGTCGAGGTCTCGCAGCCCGTAAAGAAAACCCAATTCACAGTCGCTATTGAGCCTAAGAGTGACGAATGAACCCGCTCTATTGCAACGACACGCGCGGTGAATTCCCACCTTCTTGGTATGCGGCAACCACTCCACTTCCTGCGCTGCGCCCGTCCCTGAAAGGGGATCAAAAGGCAGACGTTGTGGTTGTCGGCGCGGGCTACACGGGCCTCCATGCGGCGTGGGAATTGCGCAAACGTGGGCTGTCGGTGATCGTCCTTGATGCGCACCGCGCAGGATGGGGAGCCTCTGGTCGCAATGGCGGGCAGGTCGGCAGCGATTTCAACAAAAGCCAGATTTGGCTGGGTGCACGGATCGGCCAACCTCTGGCCCAAGACTTATGGAAGCTGGCGCATGAAGCCACCGACATGGTCAAGGATTTCTGCTCCACCTACGCCCCCGAAGCAAATTTCCGCCATGGGATCGCACACGGCAGCTTTGACGCCAAACATGTTGAGATGGAGCGCCGCGTTTACGACCTGATGGACAAACACTATCCGGGTCATGAGACGACGGTCCTGAACGAAAAAGCGTTTCGCCGTTTGGTCAATTCCAAGCTCTACGCGGGCGGCACCATCAACCGTCGCGCGGGCCATGTTCACCCTCTCCGCTATGTACTTGCCCTCGCCCGTGAGGCAGAGGCCGCAGGTGCCAAAATTTTTGAGATGACCGAGGCAAAGCGCATCCAGCACGGCGCAAAGCCCGTCGTTCATTGCGAAAACGGAACCGTTGCGGCGGATCATGTGATCCTTGCGGGCAATGGCTATATGCGTGGCCTTGATCGTGGGAACGATGCGCGCGTAATGACAGTGAATAGCTTTATCGGCGTGACCGAACCCTTGGGCGATTTGGCCGAAACGGTTCTGGGCGAAGACATTGCCGCCTGCGATTCATCGAATGTGGTGAATTATTTCCGCCTGACCGAAGACCGCCGCCTATTATTTGGTGGCCGCGCGAACTATACGCGCCAGTTTCCCGACGATATCGGCAGCAAGCTACACAAACGTATGGGCGAAATGTTCCCGCAAATACGGCATGTGCCTTTTACGCACACGTGGGGTGGGTCGCTTGGTATTTCAATAAAGCGCCTGCCCGTCGTTCGACGTGTTGCTCCGAATGTCTTGTCGATATCTGGCTACTCTGGTCACGGCGTTGCTTTGGCAGGTCTTGCGGGAAAACTCATGGCCGAAGCGGTCGCGGGTCAAGCCGAACGTTTTGACACGTTCAGCACCCTCCCCCAAGGCACCTATCCGGCTGGCCATATGGCCCAAGGACCGCTTTTGACGCTCGCAATGGCATGGTTCCGACTGCGCGATAAGCTCGGCATTTAATCGCCTCTAAGGCAGACTTTCGTAGAATTGTAACAATTCATGTGTTAAGGATTTCCGAAATGAGTTTTCAGGAATCCCAAAATGACTACACTGCCGCCGAATGTATATGACGCCGAAGCGATCCCAGCCTCTGCATTGGCCGAAGTCGAACGCCTCCTGACCTCTGGCGATCTGTTTCGCTACACAAACGAGGGTTCCCCAGTTCACCTTCTGGAACAAGAATTCGCAGCATTCCTCGGCTCTAAATACGCGCTGGCGGTATCGTCCTGCTCTGCGGCGCTGTTCCTCTCGCTCAAGGCGCTTGGCCTACCCCGCGACGCAAAAGTCCTGATCCCAGCTTTCACCTTCGCTGCCGTGCCGTCTTCGATCGTGCACGCTGATTGCATCCCCGTTCTGTGCGAATGCGGGGACAACTACCGCATCGACATGGACGATTTCCGTGCCAAACTGCCTGATGTGGACGCGGTCATCATCAGCCACATGCGTGGGCACACCTCTGACATGGACGCAATTATGGAGGCCTGTGACGCCGCAGGTATTCCCGTTGTCGAAGACGCCGCCCACAGCCTCGGCACCAAATGGCACGGCAAAAACATCGGCACCATTGGTCAGATCGGCTGTTTCAGCTTCCAGAGCTACAAAATGCTCAACTCTGGCGAAGGCGGCATCCTCGTCACCGACGACGCCGACCTGATCGCCCGCGCGGTCATTATGTCGGGCGCGTATGAGCACAACTGGAACAAAAACATGGGCCTCAAGGAGGCGTTTGAACGCTGGCAGAACCAACTGCCGCTTTACAACGTGCGCCTCAACAACCTCTCTGCCGCCATCGTTCGCGTCCAGATCCCAGAGATCAACCGCCGCATCACCGACGGTCGTCGCAACCATGACCACGTGGCGGCGCAACTGAACGCCTCGCCTTGGATTTCGGTCCCTGACAAGCTCGCCGCCGAAGACCGCGCACCAGACTCGATCCAGTTTAACCTCGTTGGTATGGGCGACAACGCGGTCAAGGCCTTTGCCGCCGCAGCCGCGGAACGCGGCATCAAGGTACAGGTCTTTGGCCGTAGCCAAGATAACGCGCGTGCATTTTGGAATTGGCAGTTTTTGGGTGACACGCCCGACCTACCACAAACCCGTGCAATGCTCATGAATGCCTGCGACGTGCGCCTCCCTGCTCGCCTCACGCTCGAAGAATGTGATGTCGTCGCTGGCGCTCTGGTTGACGCTGCACAAACGGTCATGGGCCAATCGCTCGACACGGTGGCAGCGGAATAACCGCGCCACCAGCCTTTGTGCGGCAAATACCCTCAAGGTAGAAAAAACGCCGGCGGGACATTTTGCGTGCCCCACTGCCTCTCTTTGACTGATGTCAATGAACCCTCCGCGAACACATGTTAAAGTTGTAATAGCTGGTTCGAGTAAGAGGAGTTCACCTATGAAACGGACACATATACTTGCGGCTGCGATCCTTGCGGCCAGCGTTTCTGGAGCCGAAGCACAGCAGATACAAGGTCCTCCGCGCCTCAGCGACGGGACCTACTCGATCGGGGTGACCACCGACGGGTCCGGCATTGCCAAGATTACCGCTTGCGGGCGGGACTACTGGCTTCCCAACCAGAACGCCTACGACACCTATATGTCGATCCGTGGGAACCTTCAGGGCGCGGGTTACATTTGGTATCGCACCACCGATCAGTACAAACTCTACTACGCCTGTGGCTGGGGCATGTTCGACCACCTGAACGACGTGTTCCAGTAAACCAAGAGGGGGCTCTGCCCCCTCTTTCCGTCCGTCGAAATCACCCCGCGTCCCACCGCCGCACTGGACAGGCTCGTGCCATCCGCTAAACAGTTTGCATGGCTAAACCATTCGATATTCCCGCGACCGCCGCAGCCCTGAAACAAGGCGACCGCCGTGCTCTTGCTCGCGCGATCACCCTCGTTGAGAGCGGCCGCGCTGATCACCGCGCGCTTGCGCTGGACCTTCTTGATGCGCTCGGCACGGATAGACAGGCGCTCCGCATTGGTCTGTCAGGCACCCCCGGCGTCGGGAAATCCACGTTCATCGAAGCTTTCGGCCTCGCGCTTACCAGCTCTGGCTTGCGTGTCGCGGTACTTGCCGTTGATCCGTCCTCGGCACGGTCTGGTGGGTCGATCCTCGGCGACAAAACGCGGATGGAGCAGCTGAGCCGCGATCCGAATGCCTTTATCCGCCCCTCACCGTCGCAGGCACAAATGGGCGGCGTGGCGCGTCGCACGCGTGAGGCTATCGCCCTTTGCGAGGCGGCGGGGTTCGACGTGGTTCTGATTGAAACAGTCGGCGTCGGTCAGTCCGAAACGATGGTCGCTGAGATGTGCGATATCTTTACCCTGCTGCTTGCTCCTGCAGGTGGCGACGAACTACAGGGCGTCAAACGGGGCATCATGGAAATTGCAGATCTGATCCTTGTGAACAAGGCAGATGGCGACCTCAAACCGCAAGCGACCCGCACCTGTGCGGACTATGCGGGCGCCCTGCGCCTCCTGCGCAAACGCCCACAAGACCCCGCCGATTTCCCCAAGGCTATGACCGTGTCCGCTTACTCCGGCGATGGCATCGCGAAGGCATGGGAGGAAATGACCACACTCGCCAAATGGCGCCGTGACGAGGGGCATTGGGATGCGCGTCGTTCAGAGCAAGCGCGGTATTGGTTCCACGAAGAGGTGCGTTTGCAACTGCTTGAACGGCTCCAACGCGATCCAGCGCTCGCGGCACGATTGGCGCAGGCTGAGGACCAATTGCAACGCGGCGAAACGACCCCGACCCAAGCCGCCGCGCGGGTCTTGGACGGGTTCACAGGTGGCTGAGGCCGACGACGGCATCCGAATATTCGACGGCGCCCGTTTGCGCCTGACCCATTTTGCGCGGGGCCACGACAAACTGCTCGTGTCCTTTGACAGCCGCGAGATAGGCCGCACAGGTTTTAAGCCGCCCAATATGATCAACGTTTATGATCGGCGTGGCTATGACCAGATTTCCGTTCGCACATCAGTCAATGATTGGTTCATCAACGGTGAAACTACTGCTGCTGAGCGCATGCTAGAAGCCGTCGCGAAACCTTATCGCGATGTGGCCACGGTGGGGTTTTCGATGGGGGCCTATGGTGCCCTCCGCTTTGCCCGCGCGGTTGGGGCCACCCGGGTGCTCTCTGTTTCCCCCCAATGGTCCATCCATCCCGACGATGTGCCGTTCGACAAACGCTATCGCGCTGAGGCGAGCGACTATGACCAACGGCTCGGCGCACTAGAGCCTAGAGCTGTGCCAACGCTTAGAGGGATCATCGCGGTCGACCCGATGAACCGTCTGGACCTGTGGCACGCTGAGCGGCTTCAGATGATCTTTCCCGCCCTGCGCATCGCACGGCTCGCGTTCGGTGGGCACCCAGCGACCCAAGTCATCACGCGCGGCGGTCGGTATGGGGCCACTGTGCGGGCGCTCCTCTCTGATCCGCCCGATCCGACGGTGCTGACCAAGATGCATCGCGACTTGCGCCGCGACGTGCCATTCTACCTCGACCGACTGTCACAACGCGGCAAAGACAGGTTTCCAGAGGCCGCCGCATGGGCAAAACGACGGTCCGCATCATTGCAGGCTTGACCGTTTCGCGGAATCGACCTATTGCCAGCGCTCATAACTGGTTCCACGAGGTGTGGGGCCCGTTGGGTTATTGCCCGTTCAACAAACTGGCCCTGGTGGCTGGAACCAATAAATAAGGATATACCCATGTCGCGTAGATGCGAACTCACTGGCAAAGGCCCGATGTCGGGCAACAACGTCAGCCACGCTAAAAACCGCACCCGCCGCCGGTTCTTGCCGAACCTTCAGGACGTTACACTGATCTCTGACGTACTGGGCCGTTCGTTCCGCCTGCGCATTTCTTCGGCTGCGCTGCGTACCGTTGACCACCGCGGTGGTTTTGATGCGTTCCTCCTCAAGGCGAAAGACGCCGAGCTGTCGAGCGAAGCACTCAAAATCAAAAAAGAAGTCGTTAAAGCATCTGCTTAATCTGACTCACTATCGAATTCTACGAAGCCCAGACATCACTGTCTGGGCTTTTTCTTTTCCAACCCCTGCGACGCGCTGACCCTTTTCCCGCCTGATAGGCGGTGATAATGGTGCGCTATGGTTTGGCTCAGATCGCTCATTGCTGTCGCGCTTGCCCTGCTGGTGACCGTCACCTCGCAGGAAATGGCGATATTGCGTGGGCAGACCGGCGCCGTTGGCACGACTGTGTTGTGTATCGGTGAGGTCGCTGTAGAAGTCGCCGTAGATGCGGACGGGAAACCCGTCGGTCCGCGTCATATCTGTCCAGACTGTGCCCTGAATGTGATCGTCGCGCTCGCGACACCGGATCTGCCTCAACGGGTCGTCATTGGCCGTGCTCTAACCCTTCTTCCGGTCCATGACATCCATGCAGCCGAAGCGCAGCGCCTTTCTCACTCGGCCAGAGGACCACCTGTGATCGTTTGATCCCCAACATCGAACATCTACACATCACAGGACAAACCAATGTTTTTGAAATCCGTTAAACTGGCGGCAGTTGCCGCTACCCTTTTCGCAACCGCTGCTTCTGCTGAGAGCATCATCACCGTCAACGACGCCTATGCGCGGTCGTCTGGCATGTCGGCGATGGCTGGCGCTGCCTTTATGGTGATCACCAACACCGGCGATACCGATGACCAACTCATCGCTGCTCGCTCGGACATTTCAGCCAAGGTCGAACTGCACACGCACATTATGGAAGACGGCGTTGCCAAGATGCGTCAGGTCGAAGGTGGCTTTCCGATCCCTGCTGGCGGCGAACATGTTTTGCAACGTGGCGCTGACCACGTGATGTTCATGGGCCTCAATGACGCCATGGAACAAGGCGATACCGTCACCGTCACCCTCGTCTTCCGTGAAGCGGGCGAAATCACCGTCGACATCCCTGTCGACCTCGAACGTCAGCCCCAAGGCGGTCAGATGAACCAAGGCCAAATGGACCACAGCAATATGGGCCACGGCAACATGAACAACTGATCGATACCGACAGTTAAACCAAAGAACGGCTCGCCCTCGTGGTGAGCCGTTTTTCATTGTGCAGGGCATTCGGCGCGGCTAGATTTTCCGAAATCGTTTTAGGAGACGAAAGTGATCCGACTGTCAGGCCCTTGGCGCGCTGTTGCCTCAGTGTTTTTCTTTAACGGGGCCCTGTTCGGGCTTTGGGCATCGCGCATCCCTGCTTTTGCGGAGCGTTTTGCGCTTTCCCCTGCCAACTTGGGCTTGCTGCTGTTGTGTTTGGCGGCGGGTGCCATTGTCGGCTTTCCGCTTGCTGGGCGCACCGCTGACCTGCGCGGCGCACGCAATGCAACGATGCTCTATGGCGCGCTCTACATCGTCGCGTTCCTCTGTCTACCTCTTGCGCCAAACGTCTGGGTTCTCGCCCCTATCCTCGCCCTGTTCGGCATGGCCCACGGAGGGCAAGACGTTGCTATGAACGCTTGGGCGGCTGAGGTTGAGCGACACATGGCGCGTCCCGTCATGTCAAGCTTCCACGCCGCATTTTCGTTAGGCGCGGGGATCGGTGCGGGGTCTGGGTTTATCGCGATCAACTGGGGGGCAAGCGTTGTGCTGCACTTCTGGCTCGGCGGTCTAGGGGTCACCGCATTCTTCGCACTCTTTGCCTTTATCCCGTGGAACAGCGTCACTGGCACCGCAGAACACGGCCCGCTCTTTGCGCTGCCCAAAGGCCCGCTGTTGATGGTAGGGATCGTCGGCTTGTCGTCGGCCATCGGCGAGGGTGCGATGGTCGATTGGTCAGCGCTTATCCTGACTGCTGCGAAAGGCGTCGATCAGGCACAGGCGGCGCTGGGTTACACGGTGTTTTCGACCCTGATGGTGGCAACGCGCCTCGCTGGACCGATCCTGGTTGCACAACTAGGACCCGCGCACACCACCCGAGTTTCGGCATCCAGCGCGATGATCGGTGGGCTATTGGTCCTCGTGGCACCGTCCCTCGCCATCGCGTTGATCGGCTTTGCCGCTTTTGGCATCGGTTACGCGATGATCATCCCATTGGCGTTTTCGCGAGCGGCCAATGACCCCGACGTGCCCGCAGGCCGTGCCATCGCGAGCGTCGCCACACTGACCTACGGCGGCATCCTCATTGGGCCGCCGTTGATCGGTTTCGTGGCAGAAGCCACATCACTGAACGGATCGTTGTGGCTGTTGATCGCCTTAGCCGGCGTCACGCTCTCTATGGCCGGAGCGCTACGCCGCTAAACCCGATCAGAAGCGTGGTTTTACCTGCATCAGCTGCATGACGTTGCTCATGTCTGGACCGCTTGCGCGACCAGTGACCGCTTTGCGGAGCGGCATGAACAGACCCTTGCCCTTGCGGCCAGTGGCCTCTTTCACGGCGTTGGTCCATTCACCCCATGTGTCGGCGGTGTAGGCAGGCTCGCCCAAGAGGCTGAACGCCGTCTCGATCATCTCGCGGTCTTCATCATCGACCAAGGCAGGTGCGCCATCGCGGAACAGGGTCCACCATTCGGCCATATCGCTCATGAAAGTGATGTTCTCGCGAACAACGGTCCAGAACGTTTCGGCCAGATGTGCAGGAACACCCAATGCCAGAACCTCATCCTTGACCGCGTCGAACGGTTTCGCGGCGTTGATACGTGCGGTCAGCGGTTCAAGGTCAAGGACATCGAATTTGGTCGGCGCGACGCCGAATTTGCCCAGTTCAAAGCCGTCAATGATCTCTTGAACCGTGTCACGCAGTTCGACGGGATCAGCAGAGCCCAGACGCGCCATCAGGCTCATCACGGACATCGGCTCGATGCCTTTGGCCTTGAGGTCTTTGAGCGACAGCGTGCCCAGACGTTTCGACAGCGCCTCGCCTTGCGGACCAGTAAGCAGCGAATGGTGCGCGAATTGCGGAACCGTGCCACCAAGCGCGCGGATCATCTGGATTTGCGTCGCGGTGTTGGTCACGTGATCAGAGCCACGCACAACGTTGGTGATGCCCATATCCACGTCATCCACAACAGAGGCGAGGGTATAGAGGAACTGACCGCTTTCTTTGATCAGAACTGGGTCAGATACAGAAGCCGCATCAATCGAGATATCACCGAGGATACCGTCGGTCCATTCGATGCGCTCCCAGTCGAGCTTAAAGCGCCAGTGCGACCCGCCACGCTCTTCGCGCAGGCGGTCTTTGTCGGCTTCAGACAGGTCCAGTGCCGAACGGTCATAGACCGGCGGCTTGCCCATGTTCAGCTGCTTTTTACGCTTCAAGTCCAGTTCGGTCGGCGTTTCAAAGCACTCATATAGGCGGCCCATCTCGATGAGCTGCGCCTTAGCGGCTTCGTAGCGTTCCAGACGCTTGGACTGATATTCGATACGGTCGTAGGTGATGCCCAGCCAAGCCAGCGCATCCAAGATACCGTCCACATATTCCGGCTTCGACCGTTCCTGATCGGTGTCGTCGATACGCAGGATAAACGTGCCGCCTTGCTGTCGGGCAATACAGAAGTTCATCAGCGCGGCGCGCAGGTTACCAATGTGCATCCAGCCAGTGGGCGAAGGGGCGAAACGGGTTGTGGTCATGTGTATCTCCTGTTCCCCTCGCCTGTTTCATATTGGCCCGCTTTTGTCCATATCGGCTGTGGTTTCGGCCCCTTGAAGACACCATTTCACATCGCTGTGATTGGCAAGATGGAACCATGCGCTACATCTGACCCATTCATCCATCGGGGGAGTTTTAGAATGACACTTACACGCCGTCAGGCTTTATTAGCTGGTGCATCGCTGCCCATGGCCGCCGTGCCTTTGGCAACTCGTGCAGAGGGACATGCTATGACCATGGAATCCAAACTGCCAACGCACCGCGACTTTACCTTGGGCGACTTCAAGGTAACGACCCTGCTTGCAGGATCTCGTAACGTGGAAAATCCGCATCAGATATTTGGAACCAATGTGTCAGATGATGACTTTAACGCGGCAGCAGAGGCAGCGTTTATTCCGTCGGATGTTGCGCGGTTCTTTTTCACACCGACAATCATTAACACGGGGTCAGATGTTATTCTGTTCGACACAGGGACCGATGCAGGCGGTTTAACGTGGGCGCTGAATTCCGCGGGATACCAGACCTCTGACGTCACTCATGTCGTTCTAACCCATATGCATGGCGACCACATCGGCGGCCTGACAGGCGACGCAGGCGAAACCTTCGCGAATGCGACCTATATCACAGGGCAACTGGAATACGACCACTGGGATATGTCGGGTAATGAAGGGTTCGAAGCAAAGGTCCGCCCCCTCGCCGATCGTACACAATTCTTGACTGGCGGCGACAGTGTTCGGTCTGGCATCACCGCGGTCGAAGCCTTTGGGCATACCCCCGGACATATGGCATACATGATCGAGTCTGGCGGAAAACAACTACTGCTGATGGCCGATGTTGCGAACCACTATGTATGGTCGCTGCAAAACCCTGAGTGGGAGGTGCGTTTTGACGCGGATAAGGCCGCTGCAGCCCAGACCCGCAAGACCATCTTTGACATGGCTTCTACCGATCGTATTCCGCTGATCGGGTACCACATGCCTTTCCCCGGGCTTGGCTTTGTGGAGAAGCGTGGCGAAGGTGGATATCACTTCGTACCGCACAGCTATCAATTGATGTAAGACAGTGGCGTCGGGGCCGTCAGCACTCTAAGTTAGGGCTAACGAAACGCTTTGATGGCGGCCCCTATGCCTGAAATTTTAACTGTCACGCTCAACCCAGCGCTGGATATCGCGACATCCGCGCCGCAGGTCACGGCGGGGCATAAGCTGCGCTGTTCTGACCCGCAGATCGATCCGGGTGGTGGTGGCATCAACGTGGCCCGCGCGATTATTCAACTTGGCGGGCGCGCATCGGCGTTTGTGGCCTTGGGCGGCGATACGGGTGCGCATCTGCGTCGACTACTGGACGCAGCCGGCATCCCTGTCATTGCCCACGCCGCACCCGGCGACACGCGGCAAAGCCTCGCCGTCACCGATCTGTCCATCAACAATCAGTTTCGCTTTATGCTCCCTGGCCCAAACTGGAGCAACACCGACGTCGCATCCGCCAGCGCGGCCATCTGCGCGAATGCGCCCGAAGGCGGGTATGTGGTTTTGTCGGGGTCTGGACCATCAGGGACAACGGCGTCGCTCTATTCGCAGCTATGCGCAGACCTCGTAGGGCGTGGCGTGCAGGTTGTCGTCGACACCTCAGGCGCGGCTCTGTCGCATTTGGCCGAAGGTCACGCCATCCGCCCTTACGTGCTGCGCATGGATCAAGCCGAAGCCCAAGAAATCAGCGCCTTGCCCCTCACCACCCGCACGGACACGGCTGATTTTGCCACTGGTCTGGTTGCTAAAGGCGCCGCCGACATCGTGATTATCGCGCGCGGATCAGACGGAAACATCCTCTCGGACGGGACAAACCGTTGGTTCTGCCCTGCCGTGAACGTCACTGTTAAATCGAAGGTCGGCGCGGGTGACAGCTTTGTCGGCGGTTTCACGTGGGCGCTTGCGCAGGGCCATGATTTACCAACAGCCCTCGCCCACGGCTCTGCCGCTGCTTCTGCCGCCTGCATGACCGACGGCACAGAGCTATGCCGCAAGGACGACTTTGTCGAGTGTTTGGCTAGAACGGAGACCTCTCCGCTCTAGCCCCACGTCGACATCAGATCAGGCCGTGTTGCGAGAACAATGCCTTCAAGTCGCTTTCAGCGCGCGCGCCGATGTGGCTGATCACTTCGCTTGCCGCGACACAGCCCATACGGCCACAGGTCTCTAGGCCATGACCGTTGGTCAGGCCCCAGAGGAATGCACCCGCAAAGAGATCGCCCGCACCCGTTGCATCAACGATCTGTGTCGGAACCGCGGGCGCATGCCAACGCTGACCGCCCGACATGATATGCGCCCCATTATCGCTGTCTGTGCAGGCGACGATGGACACTTCTTTCGCCGCCATGGCCAAGGCCGCGTCGAAATCCTCGGTTTGATACATCGACAGCATTTCAGCGCGGTTGCAGAACAGCAGGTCAACGTCTTCGCGGATCATCATGCGGAACGCATCGCGGTGGCGCTCGACGCAGAACGGGTCAGAGAGGGTGATCGACACCTTACCACCGTGGCCCTTGCACGCATTGATCGCCTTGGAGAACGCGGCGTGGCTCTCGGGTCCATCAAAGCGGTAGCCCTCAAGGTAAATCCACTCTGCATCGGCCATCATATCCACGTCGATGTCCGAAGGCTCAAGGAACTCTGTCACGCCCAGATAGGTGTTCATCGACCGCTCACCATCAGGTGTCACGACGACGATGCAACGACCCGTTTCCTGAGCGGCGTCCTTGGGGGCGAGCTTGGTTTCATATACGGCACCCTGCGCCCGCAAGTCGTGAGCGAAAATCGCGCCAAGCTGGTCATCCTTGACCTTACCCACATAGGCCGTCCGACCACCAAGATGCGCAATCCCCGCAATCGTGTTCGCCGCAGAGCCACCTGAGATTTCCTTGGCCGCACCGATACGGCTATAAAGATCAACCGCACGATCCATATCGATCAACTGCATGATGCCTTTTTCGATGCCCGCCTCGGTCAGAAACGCTTCGGTCTCTTGGGTCAGCACGTCGACCATTGCGTTGCCGATACCGACGACTTGAAACTTCTTCATAGGTTCTTTTCCTCAAACAGACAGAGATCGCGGATCACACAGGTCGCGCATTTCGGGTTTCGGGCAAGGCATGTATACCGCCCGTGCAAAATCATCCAGTGATGAGCGTGAAGCTGGAAATCGGCAGGGATATGATCCTCAATCGCCCGTTCAACGGCAACGACATCCTTACCCACAGCCACGCCAGAGCGGTTTCCAAACCGAAAGATATGCGTATCAACAGCCTGCGCTGGATACTGCCACCACATATTCAATACCACATTCGCCGTCTTGCGCCCGACCCCAGGGAGGCTTTCGAGCGCCGCACGGGAATTCGGCACCTCGCCGCCATACTCATCAACAAGAATACGGCTGAGTTTGATGACGTTCTTAGCCTTATTGCGGAATAGACCGATGGTTTTGATGTGCTCAATCAGCCCGTCTTCGCCAAGGTCCAACATTTTTTGTGGTGTATCCGCGATCTTGAACAATTCGGCGGTGGCGCGGTTCACGCCCTTATCGGTCGCCTGCGCAGAGAGCGCAACAGCCACGACCAGCGTATAGGCGTTGACGTGATCCAACTCCCCTTTCGGCTCGGCCTCGGCCTGCTGAAAGCGGGTGAAAATCTCGCGGATGGTATGATAATCAAGCTGCTTAACCATAGAGCGGGTATGCCCGCCGCAATCCGATCAGGCAAGGACAGGATTGCCGCATAAACCAAAATCCAATGGGCGAAATTTTGCCCGTTAATGTTGCGTTATTGGATATCAATCGCGTTTGAGGCATATCAGAGGGCAATAGGCGCAATCTTCTGCGTCGCTCAATAAGACTGGATAGACTTATGATTCTTGCTCGTTCTTCGCTCGCTGTTGCGGCTTTCGCACTTTTCGGTACGGCTGCATGTGAAATGACTGACCCATCGAACCCGAACCGCAACACCCAGACTGGTGCGGTTGTTGGCGCTGGTATTGGTGCGCTACTCGGTGCGTCGACAGGTGGTGATGATACCGCAGCACGTCGTCGCAATGCGATCCTTGGCGCAGCAATCGGTGGTGGCCTTGGCGCCGTTGGGGGACGCCAACTCGACCTTCAGGAAGCTGAACTGCGTCAGCAACTGGGCAACCAATCCAGCATCGTGAACACGGGTAACCAATTGATTGTCACGATGCCGCAGGATATCCTCTTTGCGACCGACAGCGCGACCCTGACAGGTGGCCTGCAAAACGACCTCTACACGGTTGCACGTTCGATCAATGCATATCCGAACACCATCGTTCAGGTTATCGGCCATACCGACAACACTGGTTCCGCTGCTTATAACCAAGACCTGTCGCTGCGCCGTGCGCAGGCTGTGACCTCCGTCCTGATCAATGCAGGCGTTCCGGCGATGCGTATCCAATCCGCAGGTCGTGGTGAGAACCAGCCTGTTGCAGACAACCTGACACCACAAGGTCGCGCACAGAACCGCCGTGTTGAGATCATCATCATCCCGACGAACTGATCCCAAATCCGAACCGATCGAGGCCGCCCCAAATGGGCGGCCTTTTTCGTTCCAAAGGCTTTTCCGCAAAAACAAAACCCCGCCTGCAGCGCAGACGGGGTTCTATTCAGGTGATGACGGCAGGCGTTAGTGGAGCTTGGCTTCCACAGTCGCGATCGCGTCGTCGATCAGTTTGTTCGCCGAAGCTGCGGTCATCTGTTTAGCGACCACTTCTTTGGCTGCAGAAACAGCGACCATAACTGCGCGATCCTTGACCTCTTTGACTGCAGACGCTTCAGCGCTTGCGATCTGGTCTTGGGCGGCAGCAAGACGACGTGCAACGGATGCTGCAATGTCTGCTTTGGCCTGAACTGCAGCGGCTTCAGCTTCTTCTTTAGCTGTTGCCACGATGCGGTCTGCCTGTTCCTGCACTTCTTTCTGCTTGCGCTCGAACGAGGCCAACAGGGTCTGTGCTTCTTCGCGGATCGATTTGGCTTCTTCCAGATCAGACCGGATAGATGCCGCGCGACCGTCGAGCATTTCGCCAACCTTCGACGGAACCTTCAGCTTGAGAAGGACACCGACGAAGACGAGGAACGCCAACAGAACGATGAAGTCAGTGTTGTGCAGCGACCAGAATTCAGCCGCGAACGGGTTTTTGGACGATGCCAGCGCAGGCTGAGCCATCAGGATGAATGCGGGGATCAGAAGCTTCTTCATAATCTCAGCCCTTCATCTGCGCGGCGACAGCAGCAGCGATAGCTTTGTCGTCAGCTTGGCCACCCAGCGCAGCGACCAGAGCAGCGGCAGTTTCCGTTGCTACATCGGTCACGCTGGACAGCGCGTTATCACGAATTGCCGCGATGGCTTTTTCGCCCTCGGCAGTTTTGGCTGCGATCTCGTCGTCTGCTTTGGCCAGTTCGGCGTTCAGCTGCGATTGGATCTCTGCCTTGGTTTCATCAACGATACGAGCTGCCTCGGAACGAGCGTCAGCAAGTGCTTTGTTGTACGCTTCTTCAGCTGCAACAGCTTTCGCTTTCAGCTCTTCAGCTGCAGCGAGATCGTTGGTGATGGTTCCCGACCGTTCTGCCAGAACCGCAGCGATGCGCGGCAGGGCAATTTTGGACAGGATTAGATAGATCACGACGAGCGTGACCAGAAGCCAGAAAATCTGGTTGGAAAAGGTCGTAGGGTCGAGCTGGGGCATTGCTGCACCGCCAGCTTCGGCACCATGAGCCATGTCTACTGCGTGTTCCGCAGCATCCGCGACATGCTCGACCGTGTTGTGTTCGTCTGCCATCTCGTCTCTCTCCGTCGGACCCTTGGGTGTCATCGGGGGCGCGGGGTTAGTCCCGCGCCGCCCGACCGTAAGGATGCGTCAGGTGATTAGACTGCGAACATCAGCAGCAGAGCAACGAGGAACGAGAAGATCCCCAGTGCTTCTGCGAATGCCAGACCGATGAAGAGGGTAGCGGTCTGCGAAGCAGCAGCCGACGGGTTACGCAGAGCGCCCGACAGGTAGTTGGCAGCAACGTTGCCTACACCGATAGCAGCAAGGCCGGAACCGATTGCGCCGAGGCCTGCGCCGATGAACTGACCGAGTTGTGCGATATTGCCTTCCATGATTGTATCTCCTTACGATGGAATTGGCTGGATAGGAATTCAGTCCTGCGTCTCTTAGTGCGCTGGGTGCAGCGCATCCTTGAGGTAGATGCAGGTCAGAATGGTGAACACGTAAGCCTGAATACCGGCTACGAGAACTTCGAGACCGTAGACTGCTGCGATTGCCACAACAGATACCGGAGCCACAGCAGCGATCGCGGCAAAGCCTGCGAATACTTTGATCATCGCGTGGCCTGCAGTGATGTTACCTGCAAGACGGATGGAGTGACTAACGGGACGGACGAAATAAGAGATAACCTCGATGATCGCGATGATCGGGCGCAGCGCGAGCGGTGCGTCTTTCAGCCAGAACATGCCGAGGAAGCCGATGCCGTTCTTCACGAAACCGATCAGGGTTACGATAATGAACACGCCAAAGCCGAGAACAGCAGTTACTGCGATGTGCGAGGTGGGCGAGAACGACAGCGGCAGAAGGCCGAGGAAGTTCGCGAAGAAGATGAAGCAGAAGAGCGAGAAGATGTACGGGAAGTACTTCACACCGTCGTGGCCGGTGATGTCTTCAACCATCTTGTAGACAAAGCCGTAGAACAGCTCTGCGATCGACTGACCGCGCGACGGCACGATTGCGCGACCGCGGCTACCGATGACGAACATCGCAACAATCGCCAGAACAGCGAAGGCCATCCACAACGTTGCGTTGGTGATGGTGTACCAATGTACGGGGCCATCCCCGAACAGCGGAGTTACCTTGAACTGGTCCAGCGGGTGGAAAACAAGGCCTGTGCCTTCGCCATGCGCTTCAGTCGCCACGTCAGTTATCCCCATCTTTGCTGGACGACGTGTCCAGCAGTTTCCTCTGTAGTTCCTGAGCCGAGCCGATCACGGTTTTAACACCGGCCGCAAAGCCCAGAAAAATGAATATCACCAAAAACACAGGCATGGTGCCAAAGGCATAATCCAACCCGTATCCGACGACGAAGCCAATCAAGAGACCAGCTACAAGTTCGGTGACCATCCGCCACGCGTGCTGCGCTTGAGAGTAGTCTTTCTTCATATGGTTCAATTCGGGCGCTTTGGCTTTCACCTCTTTGATCCGACTGTCTAACGCCTTTAGGCGGTCAAGATCGTTCGGATCAGTCACTCGAAAATCCCCTCTGAAGGTTGGGGACTAGCTATGGCCTTAGGATCAATGAGTCAATAAGCCGTGATGTGACAAAACGTTCAGCGTAATGCACTGTTAATTATAGATAAAATTACCACGCCCACCCACTGCGCGATTCCGCCCACGGCCCATTTAGCCCCGAAACTGCCCATTCTTTATATTCAACCAATCGGTTGACCTTTGTTATGAAGGCAGCTTAATCGGCGGATATGGCAGTTACACTTGATACCGTCTTTATGGCCTTGGCCGACCCCACCCGCCGCGCGATCCTGTCGATGCTGTTGGAGGATGATATGGCGGTGACCGATGTGGCCGAACCGTTTGCCGTGTCGCTTGCAGCAATTTCAAAACATCTAACCGTTCTGGCGGACGCTGGCCTGATCTCTCAGGAGAAACGCGGACGGGTAAAATGGTGCAAGCTAGAACCCGACGCCCTGCGTGAAGCGAGCGTTTGGATGCAGGGCTTTGGTCAGATGGACGGCGTCGATCTGGATGCGTTCGAACAGTTCCTCGCCTCTGAGGGCGTTATTCTCGCAGAAGAAGAAGCAGAGCAATAAGCGTCATTGCCACGCCGACCAGCACGATCCCTGGCGGGACGTAGGCGTGACGGATGTATTCCCAAGCAATCACCCACGTCGGCACAAGGTAGGTGTAGGCCATGACCTTGGACGATGGCAGGCGCTGGGTCGCGAAGAGCAGCAGTAGCGACGACATCGAGGTCGCAAAGACCGCGATATAGAGGATCGTGATCCAAACGAGGTTTGGGAGGTTTGTCCAATCCGTCACCAACAGATCACGCCAGCCATATCCGGTAATCCAGATCGCCGCCGCGACCAATGTGCCGAATGTGTAAGGAATAACATGTGTGCCGCGATTGAGCCGCCGTGCGAGCGGCGTATAGAGCGCGTGCGCCGCGCAGCCCCAGAAATAGAGAGCCTCGCCGCTGCCGACTTCGAATGCGAGGAAGGCACTCAGGTCGCCACGAAAAATCACCCAAACCGCCCCCGCACCGCCAATGGCGAGGGCCAGCGCGATACGAGAGGACATGACTTGTCTCAGCAGGAAGTAGCCAAAGCCCCCCGCCATGACGGGTGTCAGCGTAAACACCACCGACAGGTTCACAGGCGACGTGGATTTGAGCGCCATGAACATTAGGACAAAGTAGCAGGCGTACATCCCACCCAGTATCGCGTACCGCCAAGGCGCCTTGAACGTCTGACGCCCGCCCTTTCCCGTCAACTTCATCACGATACCTAGGATCGCAACAGCAACCCAAAATCGAACCGTATTGAGCGCGACGGGCGAAATGTCATTGGCGACAGAAGCACCTAGCGAAAAGCTCCCCGCCACTGAGGCAGAGAACACCAACATCGCCAAATGTCCCGCAAGATGGGGGCGGATCACTCCACCCACGACTTTGCCTCTTCCTTGAGGAACTTGAGGAAGGTCTGCACCTTTGGCGTCCTGTGCAGATCGACGTGCGTGACGAGCCAGAGGCTGGTTGACCACTCTTCGCGCGGCGGCATGACCTGTTTGACACCCGGCATCATGCCAAATTCGTAAGAGGGTAAGAACCCGATCCCCGCCCCAGCCGCGATGGCGTCCCGCATAGAACGGTTGTCCATCGTGCGATAAACGATCTGCGACGACGGCACGTTCGCGAGAAGCCAACGGTGGAACGGCGCGCGGCTGTCAGTGTCGTCATGGCTGACGAACTCGTGCTGTGCGAGGTCCGCGTCGTTCTCTGGCATCCCCATGCGGTCGATGTAACTCTGGGCGGCGACCATCGCGACGGTCTGTTTGATAAAGGGCTGGACGACGTTGTCAGGCTGATCAGGCGCAGCCCCCGCACGGATCGCGACATGCGCCTCGCCGTATTCGAGGCGGAACAGACGGTCGCCCGTGAGATAACGGATCTTTACCTCGGGGTTCTGCTTTTGGAACTTCACCATCACAGGCGTTAGCATCGTCGAAAACGATGCGAGAGACGTCACAGTCAGATCGCCCGTCACCCCATCCCCGTGCCCCTTTAACCGCGCACCGAGCTGATGGAACTGGTCATCTGCCGCCTTTGCGACTTTTAGCAGGTCCTGCCCTGCCTCAGTGGGTGTGTAGCCCCGTGCGTGTCGCTGGAACAATTTCACGCCCAGACGCCCTTCGAGAGCGTCGATGTGACGGATCACTGTAGCATGGTGAACGCCCAATACTTCGGCCGCACCACTAACCGTGCCCAAACGCGCCACCTGATATGCCGTGCGCACCTCATCCCAATGATCCATCGTGGAAATCCTTAAATCGACCACGTCAATCTAGCCACTGAACCAAAAGGCGCAAGGGCAAGGCGTGCTTGACTCACTGGTTCCACGCGCGTAAACGCAGGCCAAATTCCCCGGAAGCCGAGTCTTCCGGTCCCTTCCCTATTCGGGGGGATCGCCGTCCATCAGCGCGTTGCGCCCATGGGCGCGATTGTGGTTTGAGCGGTCGATGCCTATGTAGCGACCAAATGAGTAACGGGTCGCTGGAGGGCCATGGCATGTTTGAAAATCTATCCGAACGCCTTGGCGGAGTATTTGACCGTCTGACGAAACAGGGTGCCCTGTCCGCGGACGATGTTAAAACCGCGCTTCGTGAAGTCCGCGTTGCGCTGCTAGAAGCCGACGTTTCTCTGCCTGTTGTTCGCAGCTTTGTGAAAGCGGTCGAGGCAAAGGCAACCGGCTCGGCGGTAACGAAATCGATCACTCCAGGTCAGCAGGTCGTTAAGATCGTCCACGACGAACTGATCGCCGTTCTGTCGGGTGGCGCAGAAGCCGACCGCCTAAAGATCGACAACCCGCCTGCCCCGATCCTGATGGTTGGTCTGCAGGGTTCGGGTAAAACCACCACCACAGCGAAACTAGCGAAGCGTTTGAAAGAACGCGAAGGCAAGCGCATCCTGATGGCCTCGCTCGACGTGAACCGTCCTGCGGCTATGGAACAGCTTCAAATCCTCGGCCAGCAGATCGGTGTAGACACACTCCCGATCGTCAAAGGCGAAGATCCCGTCACCATCGCAAAGCGCGCTAAAACTCAGGCGAGCCTCGGTGGCTATGACATCTACATGCTCGATACCGCGGGCCGTCTGCACATCGACGAAGAGCTGATCCAGCAGGCCGCCGACGTTCGTGATGCCGTGAACCCGCGCGAAACCCTCTTGGTCGTCGACGGCCTGACGGGTCAGGACGCGGTGAACGTTGCAACAGAGTTTGACGCTAAGATCGGCGTGACTGGCGTTGTCCTCACTCGTATGGACGGTGACGGTCGCGGCGGTGCTGCGCTGTCGATGCGCGCCATCACAGGTAAACCCATCCGCTTTGTCGGTCTGGGTGAAAAGATGGACGCCATTGAGACGTTCGAGGCTGAACGCGTTGCTGGCCGTATCCTCGGCATGGGCGACATTGTTGCGCTGGTCGAAAAGGCACAGGCGACGCTCGAGGTCGAACAAGCCGAACGCATGATGAAGCGCTTCCAGAAGGGCCGCTTCAACATGAACGACCTGAAGATGCAGCTGGACCAGATGCTCAAGATGGGCGGCATGGAAAGCCTGATGGGTATGATGCCCGGCATGGCGAAACACGCTGGCAAGATCAAAGAAGCTGGGTTCGACGACATTATGCTGCGTCGCCAGATCGCACTGATCAACTCTATGACCAAACTCGAACGCGCTAACCCTGATGTCATGCAAGCCAGCCGTAAAAAGCGGGTTGCTGCGGGCGCTGGCCTCGAGGTGTCGGAACTGAACAAGCTGCTCAAGCAGCAGAAGCAGATGGCCGACGTCATGAAGAAGATGGGCAAAATGGGCAAAGGCGGCGCGCTCAAAGCAGCCGTAAAACAAATGTTCGGCAAAGGCGGTATGCCTGACATGCCAAACATGGACGATCCCAAAGCAATGGAACAAGCGGCCAAGGCACTGGGAAGCCAGTTGCCGGGTGGTAAACTTCCGGGTCTGGGCGGACTTGGTGGCCTCGGCGGTTTGCCGGGTGGCCTATCGGGTCTGGGCATGGGGAAAAAGAAGTAACCATGCAAACGCTCGAAACCCAACGTCTTATCCTGCGCGAGCCCAAGGCTTCGGACATGGAGGCCGCATGCGCCTTTTTCATGTCTGACCGCGCAGCAGGCGTGGGTGGGCCGTTTGATTTGGGCAAGGCATGGCGTGCCTTCGCGTCCGAGATCGGGCATTGGCAAATCCGCGGCTATGGCATGTGGATCGTGACCCGCAAGGGCGACGACACACCGCTGGGCTTGATTGGTCCATGGTTCCCTGCGGATTGGCCAGAAACCGAAATTGGCTGGACCGTTTGGGATACGTCGATCGAAGGCACAGGCATCGCTACTGAAGCCGCCCGCGCAGCGATTGATCATGCGTGGAACGTTCTGAACTGGGACACCATCGTCAGCTACGTTGGCATCGGCAACACCCGCTCTGCGAACCTCGCGGAAAAGCTGGGCGCCGTACTGGATGAAAACGCACCGCAGCCGAAACCCGATCAACCGTGCTGGGTTTATCGCCATCCGAAACCGGAGGCTGTTCAATGACACGTGCATGGGAAAACGCTCCTGAAGGCCAAGCAGCCGTTGCAACCGACCGTATTCGCGGCGCCCTGCCCCGTATCATCCTCGATCGTGTGACCCTGCGCGCACCGCGTATCACCGATTTTGAGGACTACGCGAAAATCGTCTGCACCGAGCGCGGCAAATTCGTTGATGGCCCGATGGACCGCGACCAAGCGTGGCTCGATTTCAACCAGTTGATCGCAGGTTGGGTTCTGCGTGGTGCGGGCCTCTGGACCGTTGAGCGTAACAGCGATTTCGTGACCTTGGGCTTTGTAATGCTCGACCATGAATTCGGCGACCCCGAACCCGAAGTTGGTTTCCTCTTCCTCGAAGACTACGAGGGCGAAGGTTACGCCTATGAAGCCGCCCGCTCTGCCCGCAACAACGCGTTTAACGCGCTGAGCTGGCCGACATTGGTGAGCTACATCCACCCCGACAACACCCGTGCGATCCGTCTGGCTGAAAAGCTGGGCGCGGTGCGTGACGAGGCCGCTGATTTCGGCGGCTGCATCACCTACCGCTATTCGCCCGATATTCCAGCGTAAGAGGACAGAATGACCGACGCCGTTCAAAAAGCAGCAGCGATCCTCAAAGGCCACCGCGAGTCCATCGATCGGCTGGACGCGATCCTCGTCTTTACGCTGGCCGAACGCTTCAAGCACACCCAAGCCGTTGGGAAGCTGAAAGCAGAAAACGAACTTCCTCCGTCTGATCCCGTGCGCGAAGAAGCACAGATCAAACGGTTGACCGACCTTGCGGAACAGGCCGATCTGGATCCTGAGTTCGCCAAGAAATTCCTGAATTTCGTTATTCAGGAAGTGATTCAACACCACAAACAACACCAATCCTGACGGCCCGCCCGTCACCACGCCATTCAAGGAGATCAACCCATGGCTATGAAAATCCGTCTCGCTCGCGGTGGTTCGAAAAAACGCCCTCACTACGCAATCGTTGCTGCTGACTCGCGCATGCCGCGTGACGGTCGCTTCAAAGAGAAACTGGGCACCTACAACCCGCTTCTCGCTAAAGACAGCGAAGACCGCGTAAAACTGAACGTAGAGCGCGTTCAGTTCTGGCTCGCTCAGGGCGCACAGCCGACCGACCGTGTTGCACGTTTCCTCGAAGCTGCTGGCCTCGTTGCTAAAAAAGTCCGCAACAACCCGAACAAAGCTGTTCCGGGTAAAGCTGCTCAAGAGCGCGCTGCTGCTAAAGCTGCAAAAGCTGCCGAAGCTGCTGCACCGGCAGAAGAAGCTGCTGAAGAATAATAATCGTTCTGCTCGGCCTTTCGGGGCCGAGCAGTCCCCCTTGTCTTTGGGGCTATTTTGTCTGACCTTGCCAGCATAACGACGGGCAATGCCGCACAAAGGAGCCATCGCGCATGACTGGGTTCTCACCCGACTTTCAAAGTGATCTCTGGTCACTGATCCGCATGCGCCGCGATGTCCGTCGGTTCAAACCTGACGCTATTGATCCCGAAATCGTTGACCGTTGCCTGCGTAGTTTTTCGCTCGCCCCTTCTGTGGGCCTGTCGGAACCATGGCGGATTGTTATGGTGAACAGCGCAGAGGGCCGTGCCGCCGCGCGTGAGAACTTCCTTGAGGCGAACGCCGATGCTCTCGCGGGCTACAGCGGTGACGACGCCAAAATCTATTCGGGGCTAAAGCTGTCTGGCATGGATTTGTCCCCCGTTCAGATGTCCGTTTGGTGCGACGCTGGCACGACCAAAGGCAAGGGCCTCGGCGCGGGCACTATGCCAGAAATGAAGGCCTATTCCTGCGTGTCAGCCGTTATGCAGTTCTGGCTCATGCTCAAAGCGCATGGGGTCGGCATGGGGTGGATCTCCATCCTTGATCCTGACCGTTTGGCACGTGACCTTGATGTTCCGGACGACTGGAAATTGATCGGCTATTTCTGTATCGGCTATCCCGAAGAAGAACATGAAACTCCAGAACTCGAGCGCGCTGGTTGGGAACAACGGCAAGCTCTCCCTGATATGCTTGTAAGGTAAGAGGATCGACATGCCCGAAGATCGCGTTGTCGTAGGTTCTATCGCAGGTGCCTTTGGCGTCCGTGGTGAAGTGCGCCTGAAGTCATATTGCTCTGACCCCGAAGCCATCGCCGACTACACGCCCCTTTATACTGCGGATGGTCGTAGCTTCCCTGTTGTTGTCCTGACGGGCATCACAAATAACGGCCTCACCGCCCATATGGACGGCATCGTCACCAAAGAAGACGCGGATGCGCTCAAAGGCACTGAACTGTTCGCATCGCGCGATGTCATGCCCGACCTTCCGGATGATGAATTCTACTACACCGACCTGATCGGCCTTTCGGTCTTTGACACGGGCGGGAATGACCTTGGCACTGTGAAAACGGTCGTGAACCACGGTGCGACGGACCTCTTGGAAGTGACGAAGATGGGCTACCGCGACACGGTCCTTCTGCCGTTTACCAAAGCCGCCGTACCCACCGTCGACATCGCCGCGGGTCGCATCGTCGCTGACCCACCCGAAGGACTCTTCCCCGATGCCTAAACGTCGGATTTTGCTGCACCCGGGCTTTCACAAGACTGGCACCAGCTCTATCCAGCATTTCTTTTGGACCAATCGCGAAAAGCTGGCGCCGCATGTTCATCTATTCATGCTCCGCCACCTCAAGCCTGTCACCCAACTGACCCATAGCTATTCGCGCAGCGGCAATCCTCTGACCTTGATCGATCTGGCAGACCGCCTTGATGAGGTCTTTGCCGACACGCCCGACGATACCCGCGATATTCTGATTTCGTGCGAGGCGCTCTGTGGGCACCTCCCTGGTTGGCCTAAGGTAAAAACCTATCAGGCCGCCCCTGTCATCCTAACCTATATCGTCGGCTACCTCCGTGATCGTTTTGACGCCGAGGCGGAGATCGTCGTGACCACGCGCGATGCTGAACCGTGGCTGTATTCTGCCTACCGCCACCACCTCAAAGGCCAGCGCCTAACGCTCGCCCCCGATGCTTTTGCCACGAAATATGCAAAGGCCGCCGACTTTGGTCCGATCATTTCGGCCATCGCGACCCAATGCGGTCCGACGCAATCGCTGCCGTTGGAGACCTCATCACTCCATCCCCTCGGCCCCGGTGGTGCGCTCCTAGATCTGTTCGGCATCCCCACCGACGGCTTTACCCCCGTGGGCAAAGGCAACGAAGGGCCGTCCGATACCCTGTGGCGCGAGTTCCTGACGCTCAACCGGTCTGACCTCACCGACGCCGCGCTGATCGATGCCAAAGAGCGGCTCGCCAAACAGTCGAACTTGGGCGGGTGGCGCAAAGGGGACGTTCCCAATCCCACCCAATTGCCCTAAGACAGCCGCATGACTGATACACCCGATACCCCCCGCAGCATTGGCCGCAAGGTGATGCGCCCGACCCTGAAACCGACCGACCTGCTGACCGAACAGCCGGAGTGGGTGGGGACATGGACCGCGCAGATCATCACGCTGATGCCCGATGCCTTTCCGGGGGTGCTCGGCGATAGTCTGACAGGCAAGGCGCTGCGGGAAAACCTCTGGGCGCTGCGGACGATCAACCTGCGTGACTACGGGATCGGCAAACACAAGAACGTCGACGACACCCCTGCGGGCGGCGGCGCTGGCATGGTGATCCGCGCTGATGTCCTCGACCCCGCGATCCAAGAAGCGGGCCGCAATGCCCGTGGCCGTATGCCGCTCGTCTACCTGTCCCCGCGTGGGAAACGGTTCGATCAGGCGATGGCGCGGGACTGGGCGTCTTATGACGGGATCACCATGATCTGTGGCCGCTTTGAGGGCATCGACCAGCGCGTGATCGACGCTTACAACATCCAAGAAGTATCCCTCGGCGATTTCGTCCTAACGGGCGGTGAACTCGCCGCCCAAGCCATGCTCGACGCCACCGTTCGCCTGCTGCCTGGGGTGCTGGGGAACGCCGAAAGCGTGGTGGACGAAAGCCACTCCAACGGCCTGTTGGAACACCCTCAATACACCCGCCCCGCCGAATGGCGCGGCCGCGAAATCCCCGAAGTCCTCATGTCCGGCCACCACGCGAATATAGAGAAGTGGCGGAAAGAACAGGCCGAGGAACTTACGAAGGAGAGAAGGCCGGATATGTGGGAGAAGTATCAAGATTGAAAAGGGCGGCCTAAGCCGCCCCCGAACTCATTGAAAATATTCAATAAGTTTCAGAATGAATATCAAAGTCGCAAGCACGTTGCGATATGTCATCCACCCTTTCAAACGATGCAAGTAACGCATTGGATTTTTCCTAGCGTTGCTCGACCGGTCGAGCGAATTAAATTTCGCTCAGTATTTATATCCCGCCCCATTGACGGCGGTTTGACTGCCTTTATGGCCACTCGGGCAGTCGGTCGACATCGGAGCTGGAGATGGTCAAAAAGTACGCTCCGAGATCCTCTGCCTTAGCAGCCTCCTGCTAAGAGGCCACATAGCGCCGCTAAGCGCTGGTCATGGTTCGCATCGCGAATGAAAGCACCGCTTTCCCAATCCCTAATAGCAATTTAGGCACAGCGGAAAACAACTTCAAGAATTTCACTCCATATATTTCCACCATAAAGTGTTTTCCGATCAAGCTATTGCCCAACACCCCCCAATCCCCTATACGCGCCCTGTCTAGGGGTCCTTGCGATTCCATAGGCCCGTGTTGCTATTGCTTTGGCGCGTTTTCTTCGGCAGCCACCACGGCTCGCAGCATCGGTGAATAAGTAAAGTCGACCTGAACTCTGGCGGGCGCTGCGGCGGACCCGAAAGAAGACCAAGAGCTCTGAGGACGCATTAACTTTGTGGGACCACCACAAGCATCATAGGAGAAGGTCAGATGGATCTGATCGCACAGCTCGAGGCGGAACAAATCGCCTCCCTCGGGAAAACCATTCCCGACTTCAAAGCCGGCGACACCGTTCGCGTAGGCTACAAAGTGACCGAAGGCACCCGCACCCGTGTTCAGATGTACGAAGGCATCTGCATCAGCCGTAAAAACGGCAAGGGCATCGCTGGCTCGTTCACCGTTCGCAAAATTTCCTTCGGCGAAGGCGTAGAGCGCGTATTCCCGCTCTTCTCGACCAACATCGACTCGATCGAAGTTGTACGTCGCGGTAAAGTCCGTCGCTCGAAACTGTACTACCTGCGCGCACGTCGTGGTAAATCCGCACGTATCGCAGAAGTCACCAACTACAAACCGCTCAACAGCGGCGCTGACGCGTAAGGAGACGGATTATGAAAAAAGACATCCATCCCGACTACCACTTCATCGAAGTGAAAATGACCGACGGCACCGTTATCACCATGCGCTCCACTTGGGGCAAAGAGGGCGACACGATGGCACTCGACATCGACCCGACCGTGCACCCTGCATGGACTGGCGGTACGTCGCGCCTGCTCGACCAAGGTGGTCGCGTATCGAAGTTCAAAAACAAATACGCTGGTCTGGGTTTCTAATCCCAAACCCACGGTTTACGGAAACGCCGCGCAGTTTGCGCGGCGTTTTTGTTTTGGGGGTTGGTGGAACGAAAAACGCGGACCCGAAGGCCCGCGTTTGTCATTTTATCCTGCGGCGCGATTGCCTTGGGGCTTGCGACGACGCTGGCCGCCCCCTGCCGGTTTAGCAAACGACGGACGGTCGCCTGAAGGTTTGCCAAATGCCGGACGATCCCCTTTGGGCTTCCCTGCACCGCCGCTGCCTTTGTTGCCAAAGCGACGCGGACCACCACGGCCATTGCCAGCGGGTTTGCGTTTCGGCTCGTTGCCGACAACCTCCCACGGACGACCCGAAGCGACTGGGATTGTCGTTTTGAGTGTCTTCTCAATATCGCGCAGATCCGACATTTCGTCAGGCGCACAGAAGGCAACCGCAGAACCAGCGGCACCCGCGCGCGCTGTCCGGCCAATACGGTGCACGTATTGGTCAGGCACGTTCGGCAATTCGTAGTTATAAACGTGGCGCACGCCGGGAATGTCGATGCCACGGGCAGCAACATCCGTTGCCACGAGCACGCGCACCTTGCCTTCTTTGAAGTCCTTGATCGCGCGGTCACGCTGACCTTGGGATTTGTTCCCGTGGATCGAAGCGACAGCAAAGCCTTTGCTTTCGAGAACACGCGAGAGTTTCTCCATCCCGTGTTTGGTACGGCCAAACACAAGCGCCAACTCGTCGCGATGTGCGTCCAGCAGCTCGATCAACAGATCGGTCTTTGCGGCCTTCGCAACGAAGTGGATGCACTGATCAATCTTTTCTGCTGCCTGACCCGGAGGGTTCACCTGAACGCGGATCGGGTTGGACAAGTAGCTTTCGGCCAATTCAGCCATCTGCTTCGGCATGGTCGCCGAGAACAGCATGGTCTGACGCTCTTTGGGGATCAGCGTCGCGATTTTGCGCAGCGCGTGGATAAAGCCGAGGTCGAGCATCTGATCGGCCTCGTCCAGAACGAGGAACTGTGTCTCATCGAGACGAACAGCACCACGGTCGATCAGGTCAAGCAAACGACCAGGGGTCGCGACGAGAATAGACGTACCCTTTTCTAGGCGACGGCTTTGGCCCGTGATCCCTGCGCCACCGACGACGAGAACGGTCTTAAGGTGCGAGCCAGACGAAAACGCCGACAAGCTATCCGCAATCTGTTTAGCAAGCTCACGGGTCGGCGCGAGGATCAGCGCACGTGTGGTTTTCGGCGAAGGCTTATCACCGTTTTTCATCAACGCGTCGAGCATCGGCAGACCGAAAGCAGCGGTTTTACCCGTGCCCGTTTGCGCAAGGCCCATAACGTCGCGACCGTTCATCGCGTGCGGGATGGCCTGCGCTTGAATCGGGGTGGGGTCAGTGATGCCGAGTTCGGCAAGTTTAGTCACAAGGCGGGGGGCGAGCCCCAGCATATCGAAGTCCATAAAAATCCTGTTCCGCGCAGCCAAACGGGCAACGCATTGGTCCGGCCCAGCGCCGGAGACTGCAAGAGTTGCGCGGATCGCTCGCCGTTCGACCGGGTGTCGAACTGCCGGATCTACGCGGCCCCTTGCGTGAAAGTGGGAACCTGTAGGTTGATGACGTCTTGCGCACATCTCAGCGCACGTCTCACGCGGACGGGACGGTCATCAGGGGCGGCGTATGGACCCTTAGCCTTTGCACGTCAAGGATTAAGTAATTGCGGCATCACAGGCGGCACATCTTTTCCTTGGCGGTTTCGCGCCATATAGTGCGGCCAAGTAACAGCACTGGGGATCGGGCGTGGCGCATATTATCGTCGTCGGTAACGAAAAAGGTGGCGCGGGCAAATCGACCGTGTCGATGCATGTGGCAACGGCTTTGGCGCGGATGGGACACCGGATTGGTGTGCTTGACCTCGATATGCGGCAGAAGTCGCTGGCGCGTTATCTGGATAACCGCAAAACATATTCGGACGCCGAGGGTCTGAACCTCGCAATTCCAGTGTACCGCGACCTTCCTGAGGTGGATCAGGCCGACCTGCAGCCAGGTGAGAACGCTTTCGATCACCGTCTATCCGCAGCCGTAGCCGCGTTGGAACCCGAATGCGATTTCATCCTGATCGACTGCCCCGGTTCGCACACCCGCCTAAGCCAAGTGGCGCACTCGCTCGCTGATACGCTGATCACACCACTGAACGACAGCTTTGTTGATTTCGACCTTCTTGCCCATATCGACAGCGATGGTGAGAATATCACTGGCCCATCGGTCTATTCCGAAATGGTGTGGAGCGCGCGTCAGTTGCGTGCTCAGGCAGGCCTCCAGCCGATTGACTGGGTCGTGGTGCGGAACCGCTTGGGCGCACAGGCGATGGTCAACAAACAAAAGATGGAATCCGCGCTGAACAAACTGTCGCGTCGGATTGGGTTCCGCGTGGCCCCTGGGTTCAACGAACGCGTCATCTTCCGCGAATTGTTCCCACGTGGCCTGACGCTCCTCGATCTCAAGGATATTGGCGTAACGCAGTTGAACATCTCGAACCTCGCAGCCCGTCAGGAATTGCGCGACCTGATCAAGGCACTGAACCTGCCGGGTGTCACTGCGGACTTCTGATCACCGCCTGATCACATGACCACGTCTCTGCACGGTTACTTTGCAGGGACGTATCCTATTCGGCCATAAGTCTATGAATTCACGCGGGCTCTCCTTTGACGTGGCCTGCAAACTCGCTAAGCTATCCGAAAGAGGAGCCTCGCGTGATCGACACCCATGACCTGAGCAGTGGACAAACACCCGTGTCCGATGAGGCATGGGTCGATGTGCTGCGGGCCGTCGATAAAACCTACGCAGAGCTGGTCAGTTATCAAAGCGAGCTAGAAGTTCGGAACGCCGAGCTTGATGAAATGCGTGGCTTTATGGCCTCGGTCTTTGCCTCGGTGTCGGACGTTTTGATCGTCGTGGATCGGGACGGTCTGATCGAACAGGCGGCAGGGTCGTTCCAAATGCTCTTGGGCCTAGACCCTGCGAGTGTGCGGGGCCGCCCCTTGGCAGATCTCACGTCAGATGCCGCGCTACATGAGGCCGTGCAAAAGGTCGTGCAAAACCGAAAATCCGTTCGGTTTGAAGCGGAATTGCCCACCTCTGCTGGTCCCACCCCGATTGACCTATCGATCACGCCTCGCATTGGGGAACGCGGCAAAAGCCTTGGCGCGGTGCTGATCGGGCGTCCTGTGGGGGAACTGCGTCAGGCCTATTCCGAACTCGCCGAAAGCCACCGCGCATTGCAAGAGGCCCAAGCCCACCTCGTTCGTAATGAAAAACTGGCGTCGCTGGGGCGTTTGCTCGCAGGCGTTGCCCACGAACTCAACAACCCGATTTCGTTTATCTACGCCAACACCCATGCCTTGGAAAAATACGTGGCAAGGTTTGTGACCTATTTCGAACAAGTGCAGGCAGGGGCCTCGCGGGCGGAGCTGATCGAATTGCGCAAGGAACTGCGGCTCGATCGTGAACTGGCGAATATGCGCACCGCGATCGACGGCGCGCGGGACGGATCCGAACGGGTCCGCGATATTGTTGAAGACCTGCGCAGGCTTTCCGCAGACGGCACAGGCGAATTTGCCAATTTCGATTTGGTAGAGACGACACGTGTGGCAACCCATTGGGTCGTACGCGGGATGAAAACCCCTGCACCTATTGTCACCAATGCCCCTCTGACCCTCATGGCAAACGGGCGCGTGGGTCACGTACAGCAGGTCATTATGAACCTCGTTCAAAACGCGCTCGATGCGGTTGAGGGCACTGAGGACCCGCATATCCAGATCACCCTTGGCCAAGACGGTGACCACGTCTTTGTTCAGGTCTCGGACAATGGCCCCGGGATCGGCCCAGACATCGCAGGGTCCATCTTTGACCCGTTCTTCACCACCAAACCCGTGGGCAAGGGAACGGGCCTCGGCCTATCGATCTCTCACAAGATCGCAGAGGAACACGGGGGACAGTTGCAACTCTGCCCATCTGAACGCGGAGCATGTTTCCGACTGTCCTTGAAACGAGGTGGGGAATGAACGTTCTCTGGCTTCAGGCATCGGGCTGTGGTGGCTGCACAATGTCGCTCCTTTGCGCTGAAAACCCGAATGTGTTCGATCTTTTGGGTGGCGCGGGCATCAACTTTATCTGGCACCCTGCCCTCTCTGTCGCCTCTGGCGACGAGGTGCGCCGCCTCTTGGCGCAGATTGATGCGCAGGAGATCCCCCTCGACATCCTATGTGTCGAGGGCGCTATCGCACGTGGTCCGCGCAATACAGGCCGATATCAGATGTTGTCGGGCACGGGTCGCAGCATGATGGACTGGGTGCAATCGCTTGCCCCACTCGCGCGGCATGTTATCGCTGTGGGAAGCTGTGCGGCCTTTGGTGGCGTGACGACCGCAGGCGGGAACCCGTCGGATGCGGTCGGGTTGCAGTTCGATGGCACCCATGCGGGCGGCATCCTCCCGTCGGGTTTCGTCGGAAAAGATGGGCTGCCCGTCATCAATATCTCAGGCTGCCCGATGCATCCTGACTGGGTGACAGAGACGCTGTTGATGCTGGCCGATGACGCGCTCACACCTGCTGACCTCGATAGCTATGCGCGGCCACGGTTCTTTGCCGATCACCTCGTGCATCACGGCTGCACGAAGAACGAATTCTACGAATACAAAGCCTCGGCCAAGGAGCTCAGCCAGATCGGCTGCATGATGGAGCATTTGGGCTGCATCGGCACCCAAGCCGTCGGTGACTGCAATATCCGCCCGTGGAACGGCGCTGGGTCATGCACACGTGGCGGCTATCCCTGTATTGCTTGCACCGCACCCGAGTTCGAAGAACCGCGCCATATATTTACCGAAACGCCAAAGATCGCGGGCATTCCCGTGGGCCTCCCCTCGGACATGCCCAAGGCATGGTTCATGGCGCTGGCCTCTCTGTCCAAGGCCGCAACGCCAGACAGGATCGGCACCAACGCGACAAGCGACCGCGTGACCATCCCTCCCACCATCAGGACGCCCAAGAAATGACAGACCGCAACCTGATCGTCGGCCCGTTTAATCGCGTCGAAGGGGACCTGGAAATTCGTTTAGACGTGCGCGACGGTGCAGTCGCCGCAGCCTACACGAACTCGCCCTTGTTCCGCGGGTTTGAAATGATGCTCTTGGGCAAGGATCCACGTGATGCGTTGACGATCACCCCACGGATTTGCGGGATTTGTTCGATCAGCCAATCGGCGGCAGCGGCCTTTGCTCTCGCCGATGCATCAGGCGCTGTGATGCCACCCCAAGGGATGCTGATCGCCGCGATTTTACATGCGGTCGAAAACCTCGCCGATCATGTGACGCACTTTAACCTGTTCTACATGCCCGACTTTGCTCGACCCGTGTATAGCGCCGAACCTTGGCACGATCAGGCAGTCGCACGATTCACCGCGATGGAAGGCTCTGCCGCCCGCGATGCGGTGACCGCACGGGCCGAACTGTTGCACATTGTCGGACTATTGGGTGGAAAGTGGCCCCATACCCTCGCCATCCAACCTGCAGGCGTCACAAAAACGCCGACGGCATCGGACAAGGTGCGCATCCAGACCGCGCTACGGAGCTTCCGCCGTCATTTGGAAACGACACTCTATGGTGCGCCTGTCGAAACCTTCGCCGCGCTGAGCAGTAAGGACGACCTGCTGAACTGGACTGCAGGGGATGCAGGCCTCTTTATCAGGATCGCGCAGGCGGTTGGGCTGGATGACATGGGCTTCGGTCCGGGGCGGTTCATGTCCTTTGGCGCCTACCCGCTGCCAGCTCGTCGGGCGTTTGAGTCAGGTGTTTGGGGCGGCACCCTTAGCCCCGTCGACACCACCCAGATCACCGAAGACCTCAGCCACGCATGGATGCTCGGCGATACGGCCCATCCCCGCGATGGTACGACCGAACCAGACGAGGACATGCGCGACGCGGCCTACAGTTGGTGCAAGGCCCCACGTCTGAGCGGCCAAACTGTTGAAACCGGCGCGCTGGCGCGACAGATCATCGACGCGAACCCCTTGGCCCGTGATCTGGCGGGACACCCCTCGGCCTTTGCTCGGGTTGCGGGGCGGCTGATTGAAATCGCACGCACGCAAATGCTTCTCGAAGACTTGGCGGCTCAGATCGATCCCAAAGATCGGTTTATGGGGCACTGGGATATGCCCGCCTCAGGCATAGGCGAAGGTCTGGTCGAGGCCGCGCGGGGTGCCTTGGGCCATTGGATGAATTTCGATGGGGGCAAGATCACGGGCTACCAGATCATCGCGCCGACCACGTGGAACTTTAGCCCACGCGATGAGCAGGGGAACGCTGGTCCCGTCGAGGCAGCCTTGGTCGGAGCCCCTGTCCGCGATGGTGAGGAAACCCCGATCGCGGTCCAACACATCGTGCGCAGTTTCGATCCTTGCATGGTCTGCACGGTGCACTGATGGGCTGGCGCATCCGTGTCCGTGGGCAGGTCCAAGGCGTCGGGTTTCGCCCCCATGTTTGGCAACTTGCTCAACGGTTCTGCCTGAACGGTGAAGTCCTGAATGACGCTGAGGGCGTTCTGATCCACTGCGACGCCGCACCTGCCGCGTTCATTGCCGCGATCACCGCAGAAAAGCCGCCCCTATCGCGCATCGATCAGATCGAAGTCACTGAGGCGGAATATGAAGCGCCGTCAGGCTTTGTCATCGCGGCAAGCGGGGCAAAGGGCGCGGAGACTCGCGTCACACCCGACGCCGCCACCTGCCCCGCGTGCCGCGACGAAATACACGGGCACGGCCGCAGGGCGGGATATGCTTTTACCAACTGCACCCATTGCGGGCCGCGCTTCACCATTCTAAACGCGCTGCCTTACGACCGTGCCCAGACCACAATGGCACCCTTCACCATGTGCCCTGATTGCGCCGCCGAGTACGTGGACCCTGCCGACCGTCGGTTCCACGCCCAGCCCATCGCCTGCCCCACCTGCGGACCACGTATTTGGGCCGAACCCGAAGGCGACGCGATCATAGTCACTGCAGAGCGCATCTTGGCTGGGCAAATCGTAGCGATAAAAGGGCTGGGCGGGTTTCACCTCTGTTGTGACGCGACAAACCCTACCTCAATCGAAACCCTTCGCACGCGGAAAAATCGCAAGACAAAGCCTCTGGCGCTCATGGCAACGCTCGACACTATTCACCGTTACGCCCGTGTCACCGATGCCGACCTTGCGCTTTTGACCGATCCTGCTGCACCGATTGTCCTACTGCCCAAGGCCGACGCCTTGCCAGACGCCCTCGCCCCACAACAGAACCAACTGGGCTGGATGCTGCCTTATACGCCTTTGCACCACCTGTTGATCGAGGCGGTGGGCCGACCGCTGGTGATGACCTCTGGCAATCTCTCCGGCGAACCGCAAGTGATCGGCAATGATGAGGCCCGCGAAAAACTGGGTCGTTTTGCCGATGCGTTTTTGATGCATGACCGCGACATTGCGCGCCGACTGGACGACAGTGTGGAACGCGCCAAGCCGCCAATGATTTTGCGCCGTGCGCGAGGCCGTGTGCCTAGCACAATTCCTCTGCCAGAGGGGTTTGAGGACGCGCCCCAAGTCCTCGCCCTTGGGGGACAGATGAAGGGCGCGATTTGTCTGACGAAGAACCGAGAGGCGCTCCTCGGGCATCACCTCGGCGATCTGGATGATGTCTTATGTGCTGCGGAATTCGAGAAAGCCGTCACAGACTATTCCGCTCTTTTCGACCACAAACCGACCGTGGTCGCGGTTGATGCCCACCATGGGTATCGCGCGACGCGCTATGGTCAAACGCTCGGCCTTCCCGTGGTCGAGGCTTGGCACCACCACGCCCACCTCGCGTCCTGCCTTGCGGAAAACGGTTGGCCGCTGTCGGGTCGACCTGTCGCGGGGATCATACTGGATGGCACGGGATTGGGGCCTGATGGCACGCTTTGGGGTGGTGAGGTTCTCCTTGGTGATTATCGCGCGGCCAAGCGGGTGGGTGGCCTAACCCCTGCCCCGCTCGCGGGTGGTGATCGGGCCGCTCGCGAACCTTGGCGCAACGCGATGGTCCGACTGGATCAGGCAGGGCTGAGCGATTGGGCCGATGAGCTGTTCCCCGATGCCCCTCGCGACATCCTCCGCCACGCTGTAACCAAAGGACTAAACGCACCATTGTCGTCGAGCGCGGGACGGCTCTTTGATGCGGTAGCTGCGGTGGTTGGCCTCTGCCCGATGGTGCAGAGCTACGAAGGTGAGGCGGCGATGGCACTAGAAGCCCTCGTTGATACCTCAATCGATGGTGCTTACACGTTTGGTGAGGACAACGGTTGGATTGATCCTTCACCGATCTGGGAACAAATCAATGACGACCTGCGCCGCGGTGTTTCGCAATCTCAGATCGCGACCCATTTTCACCGTGGCCTCGCCCATGCCTTTGCCGATGTCGCGCGTGACCTGTTTGAACAGGGCAAAGTCGCGGCTGTCGCCCTCTCTGGTGGCTGCTATCAAAACGTCGCGCTTTTCACGATGACTAAGGCGCGGCTAGAGGGCATTCCCACACTCGTTCACCGCGAGATTCCCGCTAATGATGGGGGACTCGCCTTGGGTCAGGCGATGATCGCGGCAGCGCAAAGCATCTGACCACCTATACGAATAGGCGGTTATCGCCATACCGGACGCAATCGCAGCGAAAACACCCTAACAACATGAAATAAATACAGTATTCCACTGTATGCGAATTTTGCACTCTTTGCCTACCTTCAGCCCCTGATCCACCCGATCCTAAACGGACAATGCCCGAATTGCGTCTTTCGCACGGGTCAGAATTCAAAGAGGGAGGGTCATTTGTCGCAAATCGAAACCTTTTATGAAGTGATGCGGAAGCAGGGGATCACCCGCCGCTCCTTTATGAAATATTGCTCGCTGACGGCCTCGGCACTTGGCCTTGGCCCGTCGTTTGTGCCGCAGATCGCGCACGCCATGGAAACCAAGCCGCGCACGCCTGTGATCTGGGTCAACGGCCTAGAGTGCACCTGCTGTTCGGAATCCTTTATCCGTGGCGCGCACCCGCTGGCCAAAGACGTGGTTCTGTCGATGATCTCTCTCGACTATTCGGAAACGTTGATGGCTGCCGCAGGGCATCACGCCGAAGCAGCGTTGGAAGAAACGATCGAGAAATACAAAGGCAACTACATCCTCGCCGTAGAGGGCAACCCGCCCCTGAACGAGGATGGTATGTTCTGTATCGTCGGTGGCAAGCCGTTCGTCGAACAGCTGAAACACGCAGCACAGCACGCGAAAGCAGTGATTTCTTGGGGTGCCTGCGCGTCCTATGGCTGCGTTCAGGCGGCAAAGCCGAACCCGACGCAGGCAACGCCAGTTCACAAGGTCATCACCGACAAACCGATCATCAAGGTTCCGGGTTGCCCGCCCATCGCCGAAGTAATGACCGGCGTCATCACCTATATGCTGACCTTCGACCGTCTGCCCGAACTCGACCGTCAGGGTCGTCCGGCGATGTTCTACGGCCAGCGCATCCACGACAAATGCTACCGCCGTCCGCACTTTGACGCGGGTCAGTTTGTTGAGCATTGGGACGATGACAACGCACGCAAGGGCTTCTGCCTTTACAAGATGGGCTGCAAAGGCCCGACCACCTACAACGCCTGTTCGACCGTGCGTTGGAACGAAGGTGTCTCGTTCCCGATCCAATCGGGTCACGGCTGTATCGGTTGCTCCGAAGATGGGTTCTGGGATCAGGGCTCGTTCTACAACCGCGTCACCGATTTGACTCAGTTCGGCATCGAAGCCAACGCAGACAAAATCGGCATGACCGCCGCTGGCGTTGTTGGCGCAGGCGTTGCAGCCCATGCGGCTGTGTCCGCGCTCAAGGCCGCGCAGCGAAAGACTCAAGACAAGAAAGAGGAGGCATAAGCCATGGTCACCACCCCTAACGGCTTTGACCTCGACACATCAGGCAAACGTATCGTCGTCGACCCTGTGACCCGCATCGAGGGCCACATGCGCTGCGAAGTGAACGTGGACGACGAAGGCATCATCCGCAACGCGGTCTCCACAGGCACCATGTGGCGCGGTCTGGAAGTGATCCTCAAAGGTCGCGACCCGCGTGATGCTTGGGCGTTCACCGAACGGATTTGCGGCGTGTGCACAGGCACCCACGCGCTGACCTCGGTCCGTGCGGTCGAGGATGCGCTGGGGATCACCATCCCTGACAACGCGAACTCTATCCGCAACATCATGCAGTTGAACCTGCAGATCCACGACCACATCGTGCACTTCTACCACCTGCACGCGCTGGACTGGGTGAACCCTGTCAACGCCCTGCGCGCCGACCCCAAGGCGACTTCGGAACTGCAACAGATGGTGTCGCCGAGCCACCCGCTGTCTAGCCCAGGCTATTTCCGCGATGTTCAGAACCGACTGAAGCAATTCGTTGAATCGGGTCAGCTCGGTATCTTTAAGAACGGCTATTGGGATAACCCTGCCTATAAACTGCCGCCAGAGGCAGACCTTATGGCGACCACCCACTACCTCGAAGCGCTCGACCTGCAAAAAGAGATCGTGAAAATTCACACGATCTTTGGCGGTAAGAACCCGCATCCGAACTGGCTCGTTGGTGGTGTTCCATGCCCGATCAACGTCCATTCGACGGGTGCCGTTGGCGCGATCAACATGGAACGTCTGAACCTCGTGTCGTCGATTATCGACAAATGTATCGAGTTCAACAAAAACGTCTACTTGCCTGACGTTGTTGCCATCGGCGGTTTCTACAAAAACTGGCTCTACGGTGGCGGTCTGTCGTCGCAAGCATGCCTTGCCTACGGTGACATCCCAGAGCATCCGAACGATTTCTCGGCGGATCAACTTCACCTGCCGCGCGGCGCGATCATCAATGGCGATCTGTCGGTTGTTCATGATGTCGACGTGCGCGATCCTGAACAGGTTCAAGAATTCGTTGACCACTCGTGGTACGAATACGCAGAGCCGGGCATGGGTCTTCACCCTTGGGATGGCGTGACAGAGCCGAAATACGAACTCGGCCCGAACGCCAAAGGCACACGCACCAATATCCAAGAGCTCGACGAGGCTGCTAAATATTCGTGGATCAAAGCGCCGCGTTGGAAAGGTCACGCGATGGAAGTTGGCCCGCTGGCCCGCTACGTCGTCGGCTACGCCAAAGGCCATGAGGACATCAAAAACCAAGTTGATGGCCTGCTGCGTACGATGGACCTGCCGCTTCCTGCGATCTTCTCGACCCTTGGCCGTACCGCTGCACGGGCGCTGGAGTCGGAATACTGCGGTCGCTTGCAGAAGCACTTCTTCGACAAGCTCGTCACCAATATCAAAAACGGCGACGAAAGCACTGCGAACGTGGCGAAATGGGACCCGTCGACTTGGCCCAAAGAAGCTATGGGCGTTGGCATGACCGAAGCCCCGCGCGGTGCGCTGGGTCACTGGATCAAAGTCAAAGATGGTCGCATCGAAAACTACCAGTGCGTTGTTCCGACCACTTGGAACGGGTCTCCGCGTGACACCCAAGGCAACATCGGCGCCTTTGAGGCCGCTCTGATGAACACCAAAATGGAACGTCCCGAAGAGCCGGTCGAAATCCTGCGCACTCTGCACAGCTTTGACCCATGCCTTGCGTGTTCGACCCACGTTATGTCGCCCGATGGTGAGGAACTCACCACCGTCAAAGTCCGCTAAAGGGAGGATCGGACAATGAAAAAACTCGCGACTGCACTTCTAACCCTGAGCGCCACCACAGCGGTGGCGCATACGGGCCACGATGCCGCACTTGGCGACGGTATCGCGCATTGGACCCTGTCGCCCCTTCACGGGTTGGGTGTGATTGCATTGGCTGCGGTTCTCTACGGTGTTCGCTCCTACCTTCGGAAGGAGTGATCCATGGCTGATCAGTCAATTCACACACCAAACATGGAGGTCGAACCTCTGGAAGCGTCCCGCCTGACGGGGGACGCAACCGCGCAGGACATCGACAGCATCCGCCGCAGAACATCGGTCTTTGTCTACGAATGGCCTGTGCGTCTGTGGCACTGGATCAATGCGCTCTGCATCATGGTTCTGATCGGAACGGGCTGGTTTATCGCCTCGCCCCTGCCGACCATGACCTTTGCCGAGGCGACCCACCAGTTCGTCATGGGCTACATCCGCTTTGGCCACTTTGCCGCCGCGCAAATCCTAACGGTCGGGTTCTTTGCCCGCATCTATTGGGCCTTTGTCGGTAACCACCACGCAAAGCAATTGTTCTACGTTCCCATCCTGAACAAACGTTGGTGGAAAGAGGTCGTCTTCGAACTGAAATGGTATCTCTTCCTCGAAGCAGAGCCAAAGAAATACGTCGGTCATAACCCTCTGGCACAGATCGCCATGTTCTTCTTCATGACGCTCGGCATCACGTTCATGATCCTAACGGGCTGGGCGCTCTATGCGGAAGGTGCGCAGGCGGGGTCACTCTCGCACAACGTGATGGGCTGGTTGATCGGCTGGGTCGGGAACACACAGATACTGCATTCGGTCCACCATTTGGGCATGTGGTTCATCGTGATTTTCATGATCATCCACATCTACGCCGCCATCCGCGAAGACATCCTGTCGCGTCAGTCGATGGTCTCGACCATGATCTCTGGCACACGGACCTTCAAAGACGATCGTCCAGAATAATCCCATCCTTATTCTGAACGGAAACGGGCGCCTCGGCGCCCGTTTTTCTTTGCGATTACATGATTTCCAAATTTACATATAATCGATAACTTACTTTTCACCATGCTGCAGCATAGCATCCCATTGCATACAGAAATTTAACAATAAAACAGTCACTTAAAACGAAAAATCCGAGAATGTTTTTTCTCTCACCGCCGCATACTGAAAGCATTACTCTCACTTATGCGAACAGTCGGTAACCATGATTCCGACTAGAGGGGACATCATCAGGGAGGGTTGGATGGCACAACGTGTGCTCATTCTAGGCATCGGTAACGTTCTGTGGGCCGACGAAGGCTTTGGCGTCCGCTGCGTCGAACGCATGGCAGATCAGTGGGCCTTTCCTGAAAATGTGCGCCTCTTGGATGGCGGCACGCAGGGCCTCTATCTTCTGCCCTTCCTCGAAGAAGCCGACGTTCTGATCGTCTTTGATGCGGTCGATTACGGCCTCGAACCGGGCACGATGAAGATCGTCGAAGGTGACGAGGTTCCCGCCTTTATGGGCGCGAAAAAGATGTCGCTCCACCAGACGGGTTTTCAGGATGTGATCGCGACAGCGCGGTTGATGGGCTACTGCCCGCCCGACCTGTTGTTGATCGGTTGCCAACCCGAAGAGCTAGAGGACTACGGCGGCGGGCTCCGCGATATCGTTGCCGCGCAAATAGAACCCGCGATCAAGGTGGCGCTCGATAAGCTCGCCAAACTGCAGATCGTTCCGACTCACGGCGAAGGGGACAAATCACTCCTCGCGGATAAATCCATCCTGCGCTCCGCCTACGAAGATGGCCGCCCGTCCGAGGACGAAGCCTACCGCTATGGCGATGAACGCTTCCTCCCTGCGGAGGTCGAATAATGTGCGTCGGCGTCCCGATGAAAGTCATCGGTAGCGAAGGCATCGCCGCGACCTGCACGGACGGCGAACGGATTGAATTGATCGACCTGTCGCTGGTCGGTGACGTCCCCGCTGGAACGTGGCTCCTAACGTTCCTCGGCGCGGCGCGTGACATCATCTCTACTGACGAAGCTGAAAAAATCACTGCTGCACTGAACGGGCTGCGCTCCATCATGCAGGGCGGCGATCTGGGCGATGCATTTGCCGACCTGAACGCCCGCGAACCGCAACTTCCCCCTCACCTCGCCGCCGCGCTCGCGGATGGCAAATCGACTGCATGAGGCCACAATGACCCATCCGTTAATCGACCGACTGAGCTCTGAATTTGGCTACCCCATCCTGAACACGACCCACGACCTGACCGAATACACACGGGGCGAAGGCGTGCATTGCGTGTTCATCACGGGCGATCCCGTTCGCAACCTCGAAACCACCGATGTGGCTGTGGTTCTGCCCGAACTTAAAATGACCTTCCAAGGCGCGTTTGACTGCGCCGTCGTCGCGACCGAATTCGAGGACGCCGCCAAAGAGGCCGCAGGCGTGTTCAAAACACCCGCTCTCGTTTTTTACCGCGAAGGCGTGGTTTTAGGGTCGATCCCAAAGGTCCGCGACTGGGACGATTACATGTCCCGCATTCCCCAAATCCTTGCGCTGCACCCTGAAGGAGCCTGATCATGTCGAATTTTGTAATGCCCCCGACCGGCTTTGGCCCTGGCTCCCAACCCTTGGCCGAGGATGACGAACTACAGTACACCGTCATGCCCCAGGACATGCGGACCTATTCCCCGCACACGCCAGAGATCGACGATCCGAACAGCGTTGCAGTAGGCACCGCGCTGATGCACGACATCGCGAAATCATGTGCTGATTGTGCGATTGACGGGCAAAGCCGCAGCCATGACCTATCGCATCTTGATCAGACGAACCGCGCATTCATGGCGGACACATTGGGCGAAGGCGAAGTCTCGCTCCGTATTCGTGGCATCCCCGCGATCCGTGCGCAGGAGTCGTTCTTTGCAGGTGTCTGGCTATTGGCAGGCGAAGGCGTTGACCGCGTTGAGGTCGCCCCCATTCCCGCGATCGCCATTGAACGCGCCCATACCCCGCATAAACCCGCGCTTCTGACCGCTGCACCGAAACCATCGACCATCGCCAATGCGCCTGCGCTACTGGCCGAGTTGATGGATAAATCAGCGAGCTACCAAAAGGGTCAAATCCCGCATGTGATCAACCTCACCCTCCTGCCCCACACCGAAGGCGATCTGGAGTGGTTGGACGCTGCCCTCGGCGAAGGGGCCGTTACGATCCTGTCCCGTGGCTACGGAAACTGCCGTGTCACCGCGACAGCGCTGAGCAAAGTTTGGCGGGTGCAGTTCTTTAACTCCATGGACACGCTGATCCTCGACACGTTTGAAGTCACCGACATGCCCGAAGTTGCACTTGCCGCAGACGAGGACCTCCGCGACAGCGATGCCCGCATCCGCGACGTGATGGAGACGTTGGCATGAGCGGGTTCGAGGGATCATTCCTAGGCGCAATGGACAAGATCAGCCGCGCCGCAATTATGGAGTGTAAAATCTGCTGGACCCCTTACGACCCAGCCGATGGCGACGATTACCGCCAGATCGAACCGGGCACAGCCTTTATCGACCTCCCGCACGACTGGTCTTGCCCGAACTGTTCCGCCCCAAAAGAACAGTTCATGGTCCTCGAAGATCCAGGCGCGGAGAGCGTCAAAGACGCCAATGACATGGCCGCCGTCTCTGCCGCGCTCGAAGCTGATTTCCGTGAAATCTGGCATGCAAAAATGCGCGACGTGCCTTTGGTGAATAAAGTGCTGCACGTTCAAGCCGTCGGCTTTCACCGCTATGAGGGCCGCCCCTTGGGCGTGCTGATTACACCGTGGTTTATGAACCTGTTCCTCTTGCCTGCCGAGGGCGAGGATTGGTCGACCCTGACGGTGGGCGCCAAGGAAACCATCGCGTTTCCATCGGGCAATTACGAATTCATCCATAACGTTCGGGAACAATCGGGCGGCTACAAGGCCTGCTCGCTGTTCTCTCCGATGGGGGACTTCAACACCCAAGCCCAAGCGGTCGATGTCGCCCGCGCCGTCCTGACGGAGCTTTTCAAAGAAGAAAATCGCGCAGAAACCGACCGCCGCGAAGATATCCGCGCTGCACGAGAGGCCGAATTAAACCCGCCTGAAGCCGAGGAACCCGAAATTGATATGGTGCCATCCCGCCGCAAGGTGATCACCGCTGGCTTGGCGACAGATATGACAACCGAGGCTGAATAATGATCCAAACCCGCGCACGATACGCAGTCACCACAACACCGGAGCTTCCGGTGGGTGAGTTATTGCGCGGGCGCACAGCACTGGATGCGGCGGAAACCCTGCCGCGACTGTTCAACCTCTGCCGTGGGGCCCAAGCGCTTGGCGCACGGTTGGCCCTCGGGTTCCCGACGACACCCGACCTTTTGGAGGCCGCCCGCCAAGAAGCCATCCGCGACCACGCCATGAAACTGTTCATCGCGCTCCCATCGCGGCTGAATATCGGCTCACCGACGCTGCCCCAAGGCTGGCAGAGCGATGCAGCGGCCGTGATCCGCGCGGGCTTTGGTCCGAACGGCGTGCCACGTCGGCTCGCCGATTTCCGGACTTTCTTGACATCGGGCGATGGCATCGCCCCGCTACTGTCAACGATCCAGACCACCTTTGCGAAACGCATGGCCGACACTGGTCCCGTGCCTTTGGTCAGCGTGGACACCATGTTCAAAAAGGCCCCAGTCGAAAACTCAGTTGCGGGTCGCCATGCCGATCACCCCCTGATGATCCAAATCGCCGCAAGCGACGGCTACGGTCCGCTGTGGCGCACAATGGGTCGCGTGATCGACTTGACCCGCCCGTATCCAACGCCGCGCCGCACCGCCTTTGGCACGATCGTCAGCGCCCCGCGTGGCGACTATGGCCTGCAGATCGGAACCTCGAACGGACATGTGACCGATCTGACGCGGATCACCCCGACAGATCACCTGCTTGCCAAAGGTGGCGTTTTGGACAGATCGCTCGCGGCATTAACCGACGCTGGCCTTGCGCCGTTGCTTTTGGATATTCTGGACCCCTGTATTCCCGTCACCGTTCACGAGGCCGATCATGCATGAAATGTCCCTCTGCGAAGGCATCCGTAGCGTGATTGAAAGCGCAACAGACCGCCCTGTGACCAAAGTGCGCGTGGAAATCGGTCGTTTTGCGGGCGTCGAAAAAGGTGCGTTGAGCTTTGCCTTTGACGTGGTGATGCGCGGGTCCGTCGCGGAAAACGCGGAGCTTATTATGATTGACCTCCCCGGTCGGGCGCTCTGCTATGACTGCGTGAAAGAGGTCGAGATCGACAATAGATTAGACCCCTGCCCCGACTGTGGCGGCGGAAAATTGATGCCCCAAGGGGGCGACGAAATGCGGATCAAAGATTTGGAGGTGGAATAATGTGCACAATTTGCGGTTGCGGTGATGCAAAGCTCGAAGGTCACCACCATCATGATCACGGCCACCACCATCACCACGGGCATCACCACCACGATCACGGCGACATCCACTTTGGTAACGGCCCTGCGGGCGTCGAAGTGCCTGGCATGACCCAAGAGCGTTTGATCGAGATCGAGACGGATATCCTCGCCAAAAATGACCGCTACGCAGATGAAAACCGTGCGGCCCTAGCGGATCTTGGGTGCTTTGCGATCAATCTGGTGTCCTCACCGGGGTCAGGCAAAACCACCCTCCTGTGCAAAACAATCGAAGCCTTGGGCAACATCCCTCTTGCGGTGATTGAAGGCGACCAGCAAACCGCCAATGACGCCGACCGCATCCGCGCGACGGGCGCTCCCGCGATCCAAGTCAACACAGGCAAGGGCTGCCACCTCGACGGTCATATGGTCGGACATGCGATGGAGCATTTGAACCTCGCCGCTGGGTCATTCCTCTTCATCGAAAACGTCGGGAACCTCGTTTGTCCTGCGTCCTTCGATCTGGGCGAGGACTGCAAGGTCGCGATACTCTCGGTTACCGAAGGTGAAGATAAACCTTTGAAATACCCCGACATGTTTACCGCCGCTCGGGTGGCGATCCTGAACAAAATCGACCTCGCCCCGCACTGCGACGTGGACCTCGACCTCTACGAGGAGAACCTGCGCCGCGTGAACCCGACCATCGAAATCCTCCGCGTTTCGGCCCGCACAGGCGAAGGCATGGACCAGTGGATCGGATGGCTCACTGCGCGGCTCACTGCGAAATCCGAACCGAGGGCCGCAGAATGACCCTCCCAACGGTTCTATTGATTGATGACGAGGCGCACAGCCTTGCCTCTATGCGGATGGCGCTAGAGGACGACTTTGACTGTCTAACCGCCGCCAACGCCGACGAGGCACTGGCCCTAATGGAGGACAACTACGTCCAAGTCATCTTTTGCGACCAGCGGATGCCGGGCAAAACTGGCGTCGAATTTCTGTCCGAGGTGCGCAACCGCTGGCCCGAAACCGTGCGGATCATCATCACCGGCTATACCGAGACCAACGACATGATCGCCGCCATCAATGAGGCGGGCATTTATCAATTCGTCACCAAACCGTGGCACCCCGACCATCTGTTGATGACCGCCAAAAACGCGAGCCATCTATTCCAACTGTCCCGTGAAAACGACCGTATGTCGCTCGAGCAGAAATACCTCGGTCAGACGATGGAATCGAAGCTCGAAAAACAACGTAAGGCACTGCGCGAGGGGCTTGGGTTCGAAAACGTCCTGCGATCGCCCAATTCGCCGCTGAACCCCGTTCTGACCGCCGCCCGCCAATATGCGTCCTTTGATGTGCCCGTTTTGCTAACGGGCGAGGCTGGCGTCGGCAAAACTCAAATCGCGCGGGCGATGCATTATACCTCGCTCCGCTCTGATCGGTCGTTCTTTGAACTAAACTGCGCAGGCATGTCGTCGGAGATGGTCGAACTAGAGCTTTTCGGCGCGAAACGCGGCGCGATACCCAGCCTTCAATCGAACAAGATCGGCCTCTTGCAAAAAGCGGATCGCGGGACGCTATTCCTCAACGGCGTAGAAACCCTGTCGCCCGAACTGCAACTGTCGCTCTTGCGGGTCGTGACCGAGGGAAGCTTCCAACCCATCGGCGGGCATGAAACGCTGTCGACGAACATGCGCCTGCTCACGGGCGCCCATTGCGACCTACGGGCGCGGGTGGCGGATGGGCTTTTCCGCTCTGACTTGTTCTACGCGTTGGCCGTCACGGAACTGTCGATCCCACCCCTGCGGGCGCGGGTTGGTGACATCGCCGTTTTAGCGCAGCACCTCTTGTTTGAGGCAGCGCAATCGCATGGCAAACCTGTGCATGGCCTTGCGGATACCGCTCTCGAGTTTTTGGAAAACTACGATTGGCCAGGGAACCTCAAGGAACTCGAAAACGAGGTCACGCGCATGCTGATCTTTGCACAAGAACCCGTGCTCGGTCCTGAGTTGATCTCTCGCCACATCCTGCAGGCTGATCCGTCAGAGGACGGCGCAGATCGTCGCGCAGAAGAGGTGCTGACCTCTGAAGGAACGCTCAAAGACCGCGTTGAACTGATTGAAATGCGGATTTTGCGCGAAACCCTCACCCGCCTGAAATGGAACAAGAGCCGTGCGGCGACCGAACTGGGCCTGTCACGGGTTGGCCTGCGCGCCAAGCTCGACCGATACGGCATCACGCCACCCCGCCGCATCCCCGCAGAAGAGGACTAAGCCATGTGCCTAGGTATCCCCGGTCAGATCGTGGCCATCACCGACCCCACCCGCATGATGGCAATGGCAGATGTGTCTGGCGTCAAACGCGAAGTGTCCTATGCGCCCGTTCTAACAGGCGACCCTGACGACCTGATCGGCCAATACGCTCTGATCCACGTCGGCTTTGCTATGGCAATCATCGACGAAGACGAAGCGGCCAAAACACTTGAGGCCCTACGTGGTCTGGGTGAGGCCCAAGAGACGCTTGAGGCCATGGCCGAGGGTGCGAAGGCGCTGGAGGAAACGAAATGAGATACGTCGAAGAGTTCCGCGATCCTACGGCTGCAAAGTCCCTCTTGGCCGAGATCGAGAAGGTCACCAACCAGATCGGCGCGACCAAAGACAAACCTGTCCACATCATGGAAATCTGCGGCGGCCACACCCACGCGATTTTCCGCTACGGGCTGGATCGCCTGACACCCGAAGGCATCGAGTTCATCCACGGTCCCGGCTGCCCCGTTTGCGTCCTGCCGATGTCCCGCGTCGATGAATGTGTGCAGATTGCAGAGAAACCGAACGTCATTTTCACGACCTTTGGGGACGCGATGCGCGTGCCGGGCACCAAAAAATCGCTCCTTCAGGCCAAAGCCGACGGAGCCGATATTCGCATGGTCTATTCTCCGCTTGATGCACTGGAACTGGCCCGTCGGAACCCTGACAAAGAGGTCGTATTCTTTGGCCTCGGGTTCGAGACGACGACGCCTTCGACTGCGCTGTCGATCCAACAAGCCGCGCGTGATGGGCTGACCAATTTCTCTGTGTTCTGCAATCACATCACCGTGCCCGAACCGATCAAGGCGCTGTTGGATGACCCCTACATGATGCTCGACGGGTTTGTCGGGCCGGGTCACGTATCGATGGTGATCGGCGTGCATCCCTATGACTTTATCGCCCGTGATTATAACAAGCCGATTGTTGTCGCCGGATTTGAACCGCTGGACCTTTTGCAATCAGTGCTGATGGTCCTCATCCAAATCCGCGATGGCCGCGCTGAGGTGGAAAACCAATACGCGCGCATCGTGCCCGAACACGGCAACCCGATTTCAATCGCTGCGATGGAAGACGTTTACGAACGTCGCCCTTCGTTTGAATGGCGCGGGCTGGGCGAGATTGACGCCTCGGGCCTGAAAATACGCGACCGCTACAAAGCATTTGATGCTGAGGAAAAGTTTGGCATCGGCTACGCCGCTGGCCCCCGAGTGGTCCAAGAACCCGAAGGCTGCGAATGCGGCGCCGTCATGACAGGCCGCATGAAACCCACCGCTTGCCCGCAATTCGGCAAGGGATGCACGCCAGAGATGCCTCTAGGCGCGCTGATGGTCAGTTCAGAGGGCGCTTGCGCCGCCTACTGGCAATACGGCGGACGCCGCGCTGCGGAGCCTGCTGAATGACCCTTCGCGACGACAAAGTAACGCTGTCCCACGGCGGCGGCGGCAAGGCAATGCGCGACCTGATCGCAGAGGTTTTCACCTCGGTCTTTGAACCCACCAGCCGCGAAGATCAGGCCCGTCTGACCCATGAGGCGCTTCTTGCAGCGGGTGCACAGCTCGCCTTTACGACCGACAGCTACGTGGTGACACCCGTCGAGTTTCCCGGTGGCGACATCGGCAAAATCGCAGTTTGTGGCACAGTCAACGACTTGGCTGTTGGTGGCGCAAAACCGCTTTGGCTCTCTGCGGCGTTCATCATCGAAGAAGGCACCGAAATCGCCCTCCTCCGCCGTATCGTCGCCAGCATGAAAGCCGAGGCGGACAAGGCAGGCGTAAAGATCGTCACGGGCGACACAAAGGTCGTCGGGCGTGGGTCCGCCGATAAAGTGTTCATCACCACCTCAGGCGTCGGCGTGATCCCAGCGGGCCGTGATCTGCGGGCAGACATGATCCAACCCGGTGACGTTGCCATCGTGAACGGCGTGCTCGGCGATCATGGCGCGACGATCCTCGCCGCGCGGGGTGACATGATGTTGTCCTCTGACCTCCAGTCCGATTGCGCTGCACTGGGGCATCTGATGGAAGCCACCTGCAATGCTGTTCCTGTTCGTGCCTGCCGTGATGCGACACGCGGCGGGATCGCCTCTGCGCTCAACGAAATGGCCGAGGCTGCAGGCTGCACGATTGAGATCGACGAGGCCTCTCTTCCCCTTCGGGCAGAGGTCAAAGGCACCTGCGAAATCCTTGGCCTTGATCCGCTCTATTTGGCGAATGAGGGAACGCTTGTCCTCTTTGTCCCTGCCGAACATGCGGACACGGCGCTGGCGGCGATGCGGTCGGTGGATACAGGTAAGGGCGCAACCATCATCGGTCGTGCCAAAGAGGGTGCGCCGATGGTTACCATGCGCACCGCCTTTGGCGGCAGTCGGATTGTCGATATGCTCGTGGGAGAACAGCTGCCGCGGATTTGTTAACTGCGGCGCAGGAGCCACTTCATCACGATGGGCGCGAAAGCGATCACGAGTGCGATCCGTGCGAGGTGGTGGATCGAGATATAGGCCACCTCCGCGTTCATCGACAACGCGACGAGGCTCATTTCGGTCAATCCACCGGGCGCATAGGCGAGGATCACCTGCTCTGCCGTTTGCCCGAACAACCCGTGGAACAGAACCGCAAAGACCAAAGTGACAGTCAACGTCAGCAGCGTCGCACCAAGGCTCAGGACCAGCGACCGCACCACCATCGGTTTCGGCGCCCCGACAAATCGGCAGCCCAAAACGGTGCCCAACACCACTTGCGCGACAATCACCAGAACGGGTGGCGGCGCAGAATGGGTTAGCCCTGTTATGTGAACAATTGCGGACAGGATCATCGGGCCAACCAGTTGCGCAGCAGGCAAACGCAGCCACCCCCCCAGATAGACCCCTGCCACAGCACAGGCCGTCAGGATCGCAACATCCACCATACCCAGCGATACAGGCTCGATGGCAAAGCCAGTGACCTTCAACCCCAGAACCACGCGGAACCAAAATGCGATCACCGCAATCGTCACCAGAATACGTGCCGCATGAGCGAGGATGATCTTACGCGGATCGGCACCCATCGCCTCGCCTATGAGCATCATGTCGTTCACACCGCCGGGCATCGCAGCGAAAAACGCGGTGGTGCGATCAAACTTGCCAATGTGCGTGTAGAATGGAACGACGATGGCCGATGCGACGGCAAGGTAGAGCCCGAGGAAGGCCAACGACACCGCCCAAGCGCGAGCATCAGCAAGGATGCCGCTGTCAAATCCCGACCCCAACATGACCCCGATCACCGAGATCACGATGGGCCGCAACATCGCAGGTGCCTTGAGCTTTGCCCCGCCCATAACAACCGCAAATGTCGCGATCATCGCGCCGAGCATCCACGGCAGTGGCAGGTGGAAATAGTAGAACACCCCACCCCCGATCCCGCCGATCGTCAACGACAGCAAAATCGGTAAAGCATTGGAAAAGATCGTTTTTGCAGACACGGGAGCGCACGCCATAAGTTCGGAGGGTCGAAAGGCTTGCGGTTTGTATACCTCGGTATACAAAAACGTTCAACGGGTCAGTTTATTCCGCCGTCGCGATCTTTGCACCATCGAGCGCCAAAGGCGACAGGCCTTCACCGCCAGCATCGAGATGCGATTTCAACTGGCCCCGCATACGCGGCTCCCAAAAATCTTTGATATGGGCGGCAACGCGGTCCGCTTGGTCATCGCCAGGCTGTGAGGAAAAGAAGGTGGCGATTTGGTTCGCCATATAGACCATTTTTTCAGACTTCATCGGGGATAATCCGTTCAGGATGGGTAAAGACATCAAATCCATCGCCACGCGCCAGCGCAGCAATGGTCAGGTTGGCGGCATCGGCGATCTCAACCGCTTGCACGGTCGGCGCGGATACGGCGATGAGGATCGGCGCACCCGCGATCACGGTTTTCTGGACCATATCGACGGACACGCGCGAGGTGAGAACAATCGCGCCCGTCGCAGGATCGATACCACGCTGCACCAAGGTGCCGATCAGTTTGTCGAGGGCATTGTGACGACCAACATCCTCAGTCACCGCAACGATGCCATCGCACCAGAACCCCGCCGCATGAACGGCGCGCGTTTGATCGTGTAACGGCTGATGCTGGCGCAGCGCTTCTGTCGCTGCGTTAACCTCAGAATAGGTTAACGTCTTGTTAATGTTGACAGTTGTCAACTTTCGCATCGCCTGCTCTAGGCTATCGATCCCGCAGAGGCCGCACCCCACCGGACCGATCATCGACCGACGTCGATCCTCCATCCGTTTGGCGGCTGCATCGGCGATCCACATACGCACCTCGAACCCTTGATCATGTTCGATGACCTCTAGGCTCTCGATCTCATCGGCGGTGGTGACGGTGCCTTCGGTCAGGGCAAAGCCAATCCCAAAGGCATCTAGAGCATCAGGCGTTGCCATCATCACGGCCTGCGTGGTGCCGTTAAAGACGATGGCAACAGGCACTTCTTCGGGCAAGGTGCGGTGCATATCCTGCACCCCGCCCCGCCAGCTCTGTCCAGCGATGGATTTCGCCGCGCTCACTCTGCCGCCGGAAGGATACGCCGCGAGGCGGTAGCCTGTGCGTTGTAGTCCTCTTGCCACTCGGACGGACCATTCGACGGGCTGACCTGAACGGCAGTGACCTTGTATTCAGGGCAGTTGGTCGCCCAGTCACTAAAGTCCGTGGTGATCACGTTCGCCTGCGTATCTGGGTGGTGGAAGGTCGTGTAGACCACACCCGGCGATACACGATCCGTGATCTGCGCTTTCAGCGTCGTTTCACCAGACCGCGATGCGAGCTTGATGAAATCACCGTCCTTCACGCCGCGGACTTCTGCATCATGCGGGTGAATTTCCAGAACGTCCTGATCGTGCCACACAACGTTCGCGGTCCGACGGGTCTGAGCGCCCACGTTATACTGCGACAGGATACGGCCTGTGGTCAGCAATAGCGGGAAGCGCGGACCTGTTTTTTCATCGGTCGCCACGTATTCGGTGACGATCAGACGACCCTTACCACGGACAAATCCATCAACGTGCATCAGAGGCGTGCCATCTGGCGACTTGTCGTTGCACGGCCATTGGATCGAACCACGCTCTTCGAGCAGATCGTAAGTCACATTCGCGAACGACGGAGTGGTCGCTGCGATTTCGTCCATGATCTGGCTCGGGTGGGTGTAGGTCCAACCTGCGCCCATCGCGTTCGCCAACATCTGGGTGACTTCCCAGTCCGCATAGCCGTTCTTCGGTGCCATCACCTTGCGCACGCGGTTGATGCGGCGTTCGGCGTTGGTAAAGGTGCCCTCTTTTTCCAAGAAGGTAGACCCCGGCAGGAAGACGTGCGCGTAATTTGCGGTTTCGTTCAGGAACAAGTCATGGACGATCACGCATTCCATCGCAGCAAGGCCGGCGGCAACGTGTTTGGTATCAGGATCGGACTGCAGGATGTCCTCGCCTTGACAGTAGAGGCCTTTGAACGTGCCATCGACCGCAGCGTCGAGCATGTTGGGAATACGCAGACCCGGTTCAGGATCAATAGCAACGCCCCATGCCTTTTCAAATATCTCGCGGACGTCGGCGTTTTTCACATGGCGATAGCCCGGCAGTTCGTGCGGGAACGACCCCATATCGCACGACCCCTGAACGTTGTTCTGGCCACGCAGTGGGTTCACACCAGCGCCGTTGATACCAACGTTACCTGTCAGCATCGCGAGGTTTGCGATACCGATCACGGTGGTCGAGCCTTGGCTGTGTTCGGTCACGCCAAGGCCGTAGTAGATCGCTGACTTGCCAGCCGTCGCATAGGTGCGGGCCGCGGCCCTAACCTCTGCCGCAGGCACGCCTGTCAGCATTTCAACAGCTTCGGGCGAATGGCGCGGATCGCTGACGAACTCTGCATAGGCGAGGTATTCGTCCCAATCGCAACGGGTTTTGACGTAGTCTTCGTCGATCAACCCTTCGGTAACGATGGTATGCGCCAGCGCAGTAACGATTGCCACGTTGGTCCCCGGGCGCAAGGCCAAGTGGTGATCCGCAGCGATGTGGTTCGATTTCACCATGTCCGTGCGACGCGGGTCGATCACGATCAGCTTTGCACCCTGACGGATACGCTTTTTCAGGCGAGACGCGAAAACGGGGTGACCGTCGGTCGGGTTCGCGCCAATGATCAGCGCGCAATCGGTTTCTTCGACCGAGTCAAAGTCCTGCGTGCCAGCCGACGTGCCGTAGGTCTGACCCAGACCATAGCCGGTCGGCGAGTGGCAGACGCGGGCGCACGTGTCGGTGTTGTTGTTGCCGAACACAGCGCGGGTCAGTTTCTGAACGAGGAAGGTTTCTTCGTTCGTGCAGCGCGACGAGGTGATCACGCCGATGGATTTCTGACCGTATTTCTCTTGCAGACCACGCAGACGGGTCGCAGCGAATGACAGCGCCTCGTCCCACGATACTTCGCGCCACGGTTCATCAATCGTGTCACGGATCATCGGGTTGAGAATGCGATCTTGGTGCGTGGCATAGCCGTAAGCAAAACGACCTTTAACGCAGGAGTGACCACGGTTCGCTTTGCCGTTTTTATACGGCGTCATGCGGACGAGTTCGTCACCGCGCATCTCTGCCTTGAACGAACAGCCCACGCCGCAATAGGCGCAGGTTGTGATGACCGAACGGGTTGGTGTGCCCATTTCGATCACGGATTTTTCCTGCAGGGTCGCGGTCGGGCACGCCTGAACGCAAGCACCACAGGACACGCAGTCCGACGACAGGAATGTGTCGTTCAACGCGCCAGCCGACACGCGGCTGTCGAAACCACGGCCTTCGATGGTGAGAGCAAAAGTACCTTGCACTTCTTCACAAGCGCGAACGCAACGCGAGCACACGATACATTTTGCTGGATCGTAGGTGAAATACGGGTTGCTGTCGTCTTTGGGGAGCCACTGTGGGTTGGCTTCGCCGCTGGTGTTTTTGGCTTTGAAGTGAGTTTCGACCGCTTCATAGCGCACATCACGCAAGCCAACGGCGCCCGCCATATCCTGAAGTTCACAGTCGCCGTTCGCGCCACAGGTCAGACAGTCCAGCGGGTGATCGGAGATGTAGAGCTCCATCACGCCTTTGCGGATTTTCTGAACCTTGGACGATTGGGTGTGAACCACCATGCCAGCTGCAACAGGAGTGGTGCAGGACGCAGGCGTGCCGCGACGACCTTCGATTTCCACAACGCACAGACGGCAGGAACCGAACGCCTCAACGCTGTCTGTCGCACAGAGTTTCGGAATATCGATGCCAGCGATCGCAGAGGCACGCATAACGCTGGTGCCTTCGGGAACGGTGACTTCGAACCCGTCGACGGTGATGGTGACGGTTTTGTCAGATTTTACAGCAGGGGTGCCGAGATCGCGATCATCGGTCCACGGGATAATAAAGTCCTTCATTCTGCGGCCTCCTTCGCGGTCGAGAATTCTTCAGGGAAATTTTGCAGTGCAGACATGACGGGGAACGGGGTGAACCCGCCGAGCGCGCAAAGCGATCCGTCTTTCATTGTCTCACAAAGGTCAGTCAGGATTTCGACGGCAGAGTTATCGCCCGCTGCAATACGGTCGATGGTTTCTACGCCACGCACCGCACCGATACGGCAGGGGGTGCATTTACCACAGCTCTCAACCGCGCAGAACTCCATCGCGAACCGCGCCATGCCAAGCATATCGGCAGTGTCGTCGAACACCACGATACCAGCGTGACCGATCAGGCCACCTTTCTGGTCGAAGTCCTCATACCCAAAGGGCGTGTCGAATTTGGACACAGGCATATAGGCACCCAGCGGGCCACCGACCTGAACGGCTTTGACTGGACGACCTGAAGCCGTGCCGCCACCGATTTTGTTCACGAGATCGCCGAGAGGCATACCGAACGCAGTTTCAAACAGGCCGCCGAATTTCACGTTGCCTGCGATCTGGATCGGCATGGTTCCTTTGGAACGGCCAAGGCCGAAGTCCGCGTAGTGCTGCGCACCTTTTTCAAAGATCACAGGAACAGTCGCCAACGAAATCACGTTGTTCACAACGGTCGGACGCCCCATGAAGCCTTGCAGCGCAGGAAGCGGCGGTTTCGCACGAACCGTACCGCGCTTGCCCTCAAGGCTATTGAGGAGCGAGGTTTCCTCACCGCAGACATAAGCGCCAGCGCCCACGCGGATTTCGATGTCGAACTGGTGACCAGAGTTAAGCACATTGCCCAGAACGCCAGCATCGCGAGCGATCACACAAGCCGCTTCCATCTGTTCGATGGCGTCTGGGTATTCGGAACGAATGTAGACGAACCCTTTGGTCGCATGGGTCGCAAGACCCGCGATGATCATGCCTTCGATCAGGGTGAAGGGGTCGCCTTCCATGATCATACGGTCAGCAAAGGTGCCGCTGTCGCCTTCGTCGGCGTTACAGACAATGTATTTCTTTTCGCCCTGCGCCAAACGCACAGTGTCCCATTTGATCCCTGTCGGGAAACCAGCGCCACCACGACCACGCAGGCCAGAGGTTTTCACTTCGTCCACCACAGCCTCGGCGGACATGGTGATGGCGCGGCGCAGACCGACGAGGCCACCGTGGGCTTCGTAGTCGGACAGGGACAGCGGGTCGATCTTGCCAACGCGGGCAAAAGTCAGGCGGGTTTGCGCGGCAAAGAACGGGATCTGCTCAACGTCGCCCAGCGCCTTATCGCTGTCACCTTTAAAGATCGATTTGACGTCGGCGACGGTCACAGGGCCATAGCCCACACGACCTTCGGCGGTCTCAACCTCGACCAGCGGTTCGAGCCAGATCATCCCGCGGGAGCCATTGCGGATAATCTGCGCGTCGATGCCGCGTTCTTTGATCTCTGCTTCTACAGCTTTGACAATACGTTCAGCGCCAAGAGCCTTGGCGGCTGCGTCACGAGGAATATAGATTTTCATGCGCCGCACTCCGCCAGGATTTCGTCCATACGAGCCGCGTCAACGCGACCTTCGAGCTGATCATCGACCAGAACAGCAGGACCACAGGCACAGAGGCCGAGGCAATACACGGGTTCAATCGTGATATTGCCGTTCGGCGTTGTCATGTGCCAATCGCCGCCCAATTTTGCCAAAGCATGATCGGACAGGGCATTCGCGCCAACCGACTGGCATGCCTCTGCGCGGCAGATTTTCACGACATGCTTGCCCGCAGGGGCATCGCGGAAATCGTGGTAAAAGCTGACCACGCCATGCACTTCAGCGCGACCGATGTTCAGTTCAGCTGCGATCAGGGGAACGGCGGTTTCAGGGACAAAACCGAATTCATGCTGCAAATCATGCAGGATCGGCAAAAGCGGGCCTTCGAGGTGAAGATGGCGGGCGATGGTTTCGCCTATCGCCTCTGGCGTGGGCTGGGCTTGTGTCATAGCGGGCTCCGAAAGTTTGCCAGACACTCGTTGAAGTGACCACGGAAAACAATATCGATAACCCGTCATTCGATAGAAAATTTCTATTAACCAAACGATCTAAAACGAATCGAATTGGCCTGAAATTCAGACGTTCCAGCCCTGCCTTTCAGGATTCGAACACAAAAGTGTTATGTTCCTGCAACAGGTGTCACGTTGAGACGTGCTCCAAAGGATAGGGTCGATAAACAGAGGAATAAGCCAACAAGACGCACCAACTTTGACGGCGTTAAGCCTGACCGTCGGATCGCTGCTGATCCTGTGTGTTGAGGTACTCAAATGGCGTTTGTCGCTTTTATCGCTGGAAGTTTTATCGGCCTGCTCGCTGCCTGTGCAGGTCTCGTATTCTTGAACATGAGCCTGATCGCTTCGTTTGCGCTCTATATGATCGCGGGCATCGCGATTCCATTGGTGTGGCTGGCGACCGACCATGCCGAACGCCGCCTGAATACAACTCTCTGATCTGCCAATCAGACCTTACGTCGACGCCCACGTGATAATGGCGGATGCTGGAACGGCACCCGACTGGCGTTTGACCTCTTTGCCCTTGGCAAACTTCACCATCGTCGGAATGCCGCGGATCCCGAATTTCGGGCTCGCGTTTTGGTGCATCTCGGTGTTGACCTTTACCAATCGCGCCTTGCCTGACAATTCAGATGCAGCCTTTGAAAACTCTGGCGCCATCATGCGACAGGGTCCGCACCATGGAGCCCAGAAATCGACTACCAACGGGACATCATCGGTTTTCGCTGCTTTCTGAAGCGTCTTGAGGTCGATCTCGATCGCCTTGTTAGACATCAGTTTGGTTCCGCAGGTGGCACATTTCGGGCCAGCGGTCAGTTTGTCGTCGGGAACGCGGTTTACCTGCCCACAATCGAAACAGGTCATTTTCAGGCCAGCCATCGGTGCCTCCATTAATATATCACAAAAACCATATATGTTTGTGAGGCAAAGATGCAAGCCCCTAGGCCATGGTTTCCTCAGCCTCGCCTTCGCGGTCAGAGGTGCGTAGCGGCGCGCGGGCTGTCACGATGAGCGCAGCAATAGGTTCACCTCGATCTTGGCGCAGGGTTGTTTGAGATAGTTGAATATCCCTGAACCCCGCAACGTCCAAGAGCGAGCGGATATACTGCTCCGAATGGGCGTAGCGGTGCGACGGTTGGAGTTTGACCCCCTCCCCGTCGTGCACTTCGACGGTAAAGGCAAAGCGGCCAGTGTCCGTCAGGGATGCCGCGACCCAGCCGATGATCCACTCTAACGTGCCGATGTAGATAAACACGTCCGCCGCGATGATCGTGTCATAGCGGGTGCCGTCTACCATCAGTGTGGCGAGGTCACGCTGTTCGAGGTGGTCATAGATCGCTTTGTCTTTGGCCTGCGCGAGCATCCGCGCGGATAGGTCGTAGCCTCCCAACCAGTCATAGCGCCCAACAATCGCCGCGCCCATGAGGCCCGTCCCGCAACCGAGGTCGAGCACGCGTCCAAGCGGACCAGAGAGCGCCTCTGCAATGCGGTCAGGCCCGCAATAACCCAGTGCACCAACAAGAGAAGCCTCGAACCGAGGGGCATAGTCGTCAAAGAGGGCCTCGACATGCGCTGCAGGAACACGTTCTGCCAGCGGGACCGCGCGATGCAAATCCAATCGCAGGGTTGCGCCAAAGCGATCAGACGGGTCCGTGGCGAGGGCTTGGGCATAGGCCTCTTGGGCCAAGGTCGCATCGCCCGCCGCATCGGCCATTTCGCCCAAACGCATCCACCCCGCCGTCCACATGGGGACAGTCGGCATGGTTTCGCGCATCAGGTCAGCCGCCGCGCGCGCATCGCCATCCGCCAAAAGGGCGTCGGCATAAGATAAACGGCGGTCAGCCGCCAAATCACCAGAAGACGTAAGCAAAGGTGCCATGATCGCATCCAAACAAGGAATACCGCCCCGCCGGCGGCAAGCCATTTGCGATCAGACTCACGGGGACTGTTTGGACATGTAACGCGACCATTGCGGACAAAGCTGCGCTACATGTTGCGAGACTGCGCCAACTGTCAAGTGGGCCTCACACAAAGCTTGATTATTTAAGGAGAGGACCCCATCATAACGGACGCGAGTTACTACTTATCGACGCTGTCTCCGAATCCGGCTCAGTTCTTCGATCACGTTCTGACGAGCCGGCTCCGCTGCAATTCCGCGAGCGGGTTACTAAAACAGGAGACATCACGATGGCTACCGGCACCGTGAAATGGTTCAACACCACCAAAGGCTACGGCTTTATTGCCCCTGATGGCGGCGCAAAAGACATTTTCGTTCACATCTCTGCAGTAGAGCGCTCGGGCCTCACTGGTCTGAACGAAAATCAGAAGGTCGAATTCGAACTTCAGGCTGGCCGTGATGGTCGTGAATCCGCGATCAACATCACCATTCTCTAATCTTCCGTTTATTCGGACTTGATTGGAATCATGGGTGCGGGGATGCTCGCACCCATGAGATTTTTAAAAACAGCCGCATGCATTCTATGCGCGACCAGTATGACCGCCCAAGCCGAAGCACCTGATGGTGCAGAGTTCGCGTTCGTCATCAAGATCTTTGAGAAAATCCAAGAGCAGTCATTTGCCGCGAACCGCGAGTTATGCGGGTATTTGGGCTATGGGCCCGATGGTGAACTGATGACAACGCGGATCAATCGCGGTGAAGAAGCGTCATGCTATCTGCCGACATGGCCTGCCAAGATGGATGTGATCGCCTCGTTCCACACCCACAGCACCTATAACCCTGACTACAATTCCGAACTGCCGTCCTCGACCGATATGGAATCAGACGAAGACTCTGGCATCGACGGCTGGGTTGCCACACCGGGTGGGCGTCTGTGGTATATCGATAGCTCCGAAATGATGGCGTATCAGGTCTGCGGGGCGGGATGTCTGCCACAAGACCCCAGCTTTATCGACGAACCCGCCGGCGCGATCAAACCGAGCTATACCTACCGTGGCATCCTAAAGAGCGAATCTCAGTAGCCCCTCGCCTCTCTGGTCCGAACGCGGTATTGGTGCGGGGACGATGACGACGGATATTCGCATGACCCACCCGCGCTTTTTCGGCTATGGCAGCCTCGTAAACCTGACCACCCACACCTATCCCGATCCCAAACCCGCAAAGCTGCGAGGATGGCGTCGCGTGTGGCGGCATACGCAAATCCAAGAGCCCGCATTCCTGTCCGTGGAGCCCTGTGACCGCACGACCCTACTTGGCGTGACGGCGGCGGTTCCGAATGCAGATTGGGCGGCGCTGGATGAACGGGAAAGCGGGTATCTGCGCCGCGACGTGACCCATTTGATTGACGACGCGGTGCAATCAACCGCCGTGTATGAGGTCGACGCTGCGCATTACCTTGAACCTGTCACGCGCCCGATCCTGTTGTCTTATCTGGACGTGGTTGTTCAGGGATACCTGCGGGTCTTCGGTGAGGAAGGCGCTGACCACTTCTTTGATACGACCCACAATTGGGGGCCGATCTTGAATGACCGCGAGGCACCACGTTATCCCCGCGCCCGCACTCTGACGGCTGAAGAAACTGCGCGGGTCAACGCGGGGCTGGCCGCATTGGGCCAACCCCTCGATTAATCACCGAAACGCAGGTCCGTGCGCCCAGATGGTGAGCGAATAGCGTTCGCCACTGGTGACGGGTGTCACGCGGTGCAACAGATAAGATGGGAACATCGTGACGGTGCCGCGTGCCTTATTCGCAGTGACCACGGCGTTTGACGGCATGACCTCGAGCGCGCCGCCCTCGTAATCCTCGGGTTCGGACAGCTGGGCGACCATGGTAAGTTTGCGTTTGGACGCCAAGCGACCGTCACCGATATCGGAATGCCATGTGAAATGTCCTTCGCGTTCTGCCCCATAGCGGGCGACCTGCGGACTTTCGGAAAAGTCGGTGAGGTCAAAGCCATAGGCATCCCGATTTGCCACGCGCACAATATCGATGATCCGGTTCATCACCCAATCCGCGCCCTCAACATCATCGAGCCAAACGAGATCAGCGCGGCGCAGGTTGTGGTTCTGCTCACGCCCGACAAGTTTAGCGTCCTTCGCCGGTGCAGAGCGCACCAGATCGAGAATACGGTCACAGTCTTCGATTGAAAAAGCGTCGGGCACCGTGTGCACAGTGATCATGGTCGTCCATTCCTATACTGAATGGACGGTCATTTAGGCGCGATCGATCTGGGGTCTGTTCGCTTTCCGACATGCAGGACGGAAAGCGACGTAATTATGCGTTATCGCGGAAACGGTTTGCGATGGGGTAACGACGATCCAGCCAGAACGCCCGTTTCGTCAGGCGCGTGCCCGGTGCCGATTGGAACCGTTTGTATTCGCTGATGTAGAGCAAATGCTCGACTTTTTTAACCACATCACGGTCAAAGCCTTTGGCGACGAGGTCGGCAACGCTTGCTTCATCGTCGACCAACCCTTCGAGGATCGCATCGAGGATGTCATAGGGCGGCAGGCTGTCTTCGTCCTTTTGGTCGGGACGGAGTTCGGCGCTCGGCGGTTTGTCGATGATTGAAACGGGGATCACCTCGCCTGCGGGGCCATCCATCCACGGACGATGGTTGGCGTTGCGCCAGCGGCAGGTTTCAAAGACGCGCGTTTTATAGAGGTCTTTGATCGGGTTGTAGCCGCCGTTCATGTCGCCATAAATCGTGGCATAGCCAACGGCGACCTCGGATTTGTTGCCCGTGGTCAACAGCATTTCCCCGAATTTGTTCGACAGCGCCATAAGCAGCAGACCGCGCAGACGCGACTGGATGTTCTCTTCGGTCAGGTCAGCATCGCGACCTGCGAAAAGTGGCGCCAGCGTTTCGGTGATCGCATCGCGGCCCTGTTTGATCGGCACATAGTCGTAATGCACGCCCAGACGGTTCGCGATGTCTTCGGCATCGTCGAGCGATCCTTGCGAGGTGTATTCAGACGGCAGCATCACGCAGCGCACGTTTTCGGCCCCAATCGCGTCAACGGCGATGGTCGCAACAATGGCAGAGTCGATACCGCCCGATAGGCCGAGCAGCACCTTCTTGAACCCCGTTTTACGCATGTAATCGCGGAGTGTCGTGACCATCGCGTGATAGTCCTGTTCCCATGCATCACCAAAGGTGGCCTTTGGACCTTCGGCGGCTTCCCAGCCGTCATCGGTACGGTGAAAATCGACGTGGGCCACGGCTTCTTCGAACAATGGCAATTGCACGGCGAGTTTGCCATGACGGTTCAACACAAACGAACCACCGTCAAAGGCCTGATCGTCCTGACCGCCGACGGTATTCACATAGACCATCGGCACATCGTTTTCGATCACACGGGCGACCATCGTGTTCATGCGGCGGTCGAATTTTCCACGGTAGTAGGGCGATCCGTTCGGCACAACGAGGATTTCAGCACCGCTTTCGACCATGGCTTCGGCCACATCAGGGAACCAAGCGTCCTCGCAAATCGGCGATCCGATCCGCAGAGGGCCAGCATCATAAGGCCCCTGAATTGCGCCGCGATTGAACTGACGCACCTCGTCAAAGACGTTGTAGTTGGGCAGGAAGTGTTTCAGCTGGCGCGCTGCGATCTTACCATCCTTGAGGATAAAATAGGCGTTATAGAGCCGTCCATTTTCCGCCAGCGGCCCGCCGATCCCGATCATCGGACCATCTGCACATTCCGCAGCGAGGGCGACAATGCGGTCATAGCAGGCCTTTTGGAATGCAGGTTTCATCACGAGGTCTTGGGTCGAATAGCCCGCGATGAACATCTCGGGCAGAGCGACCATTTGCGATCCAGCCGCGCGGGCGGTGTCCCAAACGATTTTGGCTTTTGCGGCGTTGCCTTCGACATCCCCAACGGTGGGGTTCAATTGGGCCATCGTGATGCGGAATGTGTCGGTCATCGGTGTCCTGTGCGCTAACTCACGACAGGTTTACCAGAACCGACGCTAAGGGAAAGCGGATTGCGGCCCAATCCCCCCTAGACCGTTGTATCGTCGGGCGGGCTCTATTAGCATCACGCGGGCTGGAATAGGGAAAGTTAACGATGACTCGCAATTGGGCGCTATGGGGCGGTGCAGTATTGGTTCTGTCGATGACAGGGGCCGTGGCGCAGGACGTCCAGACCAAACAATACGAGGATGGCGGCGTCTACGAAGGCGAATTCTTGAACGGCAAACAGCACGGGACAGGGATGTATCGCCTACCCAACGGCTATGAATATAACGGCGATTGGGTCGAAGGCCGCATCCAAGGCAATGGCGTTGCGCGTTTCCCCAATGGCTCTGTCTATGAAGGCGAATTCGCCGAAGGCAAGCCGAGCGGCACAGGCAAGATCACGTTTGCCGATGGTGGTGTCTATGAAGGCGACTGGGTGGATGGCAACATCACCGGCAGCGGCATTGCGACCTATGCAAACGGTGTCATCTACGAAGGTGAATTCCGCAACGCGATGCACCACGGCACTGGCACCATGCGCAGCCCGAACGGCTACAGCTACGCGGGCCAGTGGGTGAACGGCGTCAAAGAAGGTTCTGGCACGATCACCTATCCCGACGGCACTATCTATGAGGGTCAGTTGGCCCGTGATGACCGCGAAGGTGACGGCAAACTGCTGATGCAGGACGGCACCATCTACGAGGGCAAATGGGTTGCAGGTCAGATCGAGGGCATCGGGCGCTTGGTCCAGCCGAACGGCGACATTTACGAGGGTGATCTGGTTGCAGGACACCGCGAAGGCACGGGCACTGTGACCTACGCCAACGGTGATATTTATCAGGGCGGCTTCCACGATGATCGCCGCCACGGTCAGGGCACGTTCCGCGGAACGGACGGCTATGTCTATGTCGGCGGCTGGGAAGGCGGCGCTATGTCTGGTCAGGGCAAAGTGCTCTATCCAGATGGTTCGGTCTATGAGGGGCAGTTCGCAAATGACCTCCCCAATGGCGAAGGCAAAATCACCTATCCCGACAGCTCGACCTATGTCGGCAGTTGGGTTGATGGCGTGATCGAAGGATCAGGCATCGCCACATACGCCTCTGGCCTCGTCTATGAGGGTGAGTTCAAGAACGCAAAAAACCACGGTCGCGGCGTGATGCGCTATGGCGACGGGTATTCCTATGACGGTGAATGGGCAAACGGTCAGCGCCACGGGATTGGCACGGCAACCTATGCCGACGGGTCCGTCTATTTTGGTCATTTTGAGAACGGCCAACGTCACGGACAGGGCAAAATCACGATCCCTGACAATCCTTCCACCGAAGCGGACGAGAGTTTCACCTATGAAGGTGAATGGCAGAACGGCGAGATTTCGGGCCAAGGGGTCGCGACCTACTCGAACGGTGATATATATCAGGGCACCTTTGTTGCGGGTCGACGTCAGGGGGATGGCACGATGCGCTATGCCTCGGGACAGATCGAAAGCGGGAATTGGGATCAGGACCTCTACGTGACCCGAGATGATGCCGCCCCTGCGGGTGATGTTGCAACAGGTGCGCCAGAGGCCCCCGCCGAGGCCACTCCGGACGCAGCGCCCGAAGCGCCTGCGAACTAAACGACCTCGCCCGCATCCAATCGGGCGAGCCAGGTTTCCGCATCAGCTAGAACCGTTTCTTTGCGCGTGTCGTCCATTCGGTCCCACGTACGATACATGTTCCCCATCCGCGCATTGCCCGCAAAACGGTCGCGGTGACGGATCAGGAAATGCCAGTAGAGCACGTTGAACGGACAAGCGGTGTCGCCTGTTTTGTCTTTGACCTTGTAGTGGCACGACCCGCAGTAGTCCGACATGCGGTCAATATAGGCGCCGCTGCTCACGTAGGGTTTGGACGCGATCACGCCTCCGTCGGCGAACTGGCTCATCCCAATGGTGTTCGGGGCCTCGACCCATTCAAAGGCGTCGGCATACACGGCCAGATACCATTCGTGCAGTTGATGTGGATCGACCCCCGCCAAAAGAGCGAAATTGCCCGTCACCATGAGCCGTTGGATATGGTGAGCGTAAGCGTCTGTTCGGGTTTGTTCGACGGCCTGAGACATACAGTGCATCTTTGTCTCGCCGCCCCAGTAGAGCCACGGCAGATCACGATCATGGCCCAGCGCGTTACGGGTCATGTAGTCGGGGCCGTGCAGGAAATAGATGCCCCGCACGTATTCCCGCCATCCGATGATCTGACGAATAAAACCCTCAACCGCATTGAGCGGCGCGGTGCCGCTGCGATAGGCAGCTTCGGCCTGTTTGCAGACCTCAAGCGGGTCCAAGAGGCCGATGTTGAGATACATCGAGATGATCGAGTGCCAGAGGAACTTCTGCCCCGTCAGCATGGCGTCCTGAAAGTCGCCGAATTTCGGCAGACCCAGCGCGATCCAGTGGTCAAGTTGGGCTTGCGCCTGCTGGGCGTCTGTCGCGAACCAGAACGGGCGTAAATCACCAAAGTTCTGACCAAAGCGGTCTTCAACGAGATCCAAAACCTCTGCCGTCGTTGCATCGGGTTCAAACCGCAGTGGGCCGCTAAAATCGACCGCATCGGGCGCGGGCTTTCGGTTGTCGTGGTCGTAATTCCATTGACCGCCTGCGGGTTGATCACCGTCCCTCAACAGTCCCGTTTTGCGGCGCATGTCGCGGTAGAAATACTCCATCCGCAGTACCTTGCGGCCCTCCGCCCAATGCTCGAAATCGCGATGAGAGGCGATGAATCGGTCATCAGGGAACTGGTGAACGGGGATTGGCAGGTCTTCAAGCGCTGAGATCAAACGCCATTCGCCCGACTGGGTCGCGATCACTTCGGCGACGTTATGTTCGGAGGCGCGCCGCAGAAGTTCCCCAACAATGCTGCCGGCGTTTTCGGGATCGTCCAACGTAGTGTAGTCCACCCGCCAGCCATCGGCCCTCAGACGATCCGCGAACTTGCGCATCGCGGTAAAGATGAGGGCGATCTTTTTGGGGTGATGGGGAACGTAGGTTGCCTCGCCCATGACCTCGGCCATGACAACAACATCGCGGGATTTATCGGCTTCGCGCAGGGCAGAGAGGGTCGGCGAAAGCTGGTCACCCAGAACAAGGACGAGCTTTACCACGGCACGGTCGCCCCGTTGAAATCGTAGAACGACCCCGTTTGGTCTGCCCCTGCCCCGTCGAGGACGGAGAGCAGTGCGGTGGCGGAATCCGTCGGCGTCAATTTCTTCGCGGCATAGCCAGCAGTGAACGGCGTATCGACGGTCCCAGGGTGAAGGGCGAGGACGACTGATCCTTTGTGCGTTCGCTTCAGTTCCAACGCCGTGCCACGAATGATCTGGTTCACGGCAGCTTTCGATGCGCGGTAAGAATGCCAGCCGCCCAATCCATTGTCCCCAATCGACCCAACCCGCGCGGACAGGACTCCAACCCGCCCCGATGGGGCAAGCAATCGAGGCATTTGCTGAAGGATCAATGCCACGCCAATCGTGTTCACCGCAAAGACCTGCGCCATCGTCCGCGCATCAATGGCCGAGAGGGATTTTTCTGGCGCGGCACCGTCTGGCGCGAGGATACCTACCGCGATGATGACGCGATCAAACGGCCCCTCAATGGCACCGAACACGCGATCAACCGAAGCAGGGTCCGTCACATCCAAGCCATTATCAGGGCGCGATAGGCCGATGACCTCGCCGTCCACGACGTTGCAAAACGCGCGGCCTATGCCTCCTGAGGCGCCAATGATCAAGTTTCGTTTCATGCGCCAGAACTAGCCTCCCCTTCCCCCCTGTCCAGTTTTCCCCGACCAAAACACGACCATTCAGTGAGCCAGAGCAAAAACAGTCAAAAACGCTCTTTCCCTCGCGGGAATCATGGGTATAGTCCCGCCCCATGACGCGCTTGGATCATATCACCCAGACTGCCCGCATTTGCGGTGCGTCGTCCTCGTGCGCCCTTCTACTCCTTAGCAGCCTCTGAGCGTGCCTACCGGCGCGACCGCTCAGGGGTGTCTTAGCGTCGGGACAAAAAGCTAAGGACAGACAAGGAATTATGACATGACCAAAGACCGCGTGTTGATTTTCGACACAACCCTGCGTGACGGCGAACAGTCGCCCGGCGCCACCATGACCCACGAAGAGAAGCTCGAAATCGCAGAGCTGCTCGACGATATGGGTGTCGATATTATCGAAGCTGGCTTCCCTATCGCATCCGAAGGTGACTTCCGCGCCGTTTCCGAAATCGCTCAGCGTTCGAAGAATGCAACGATTTGCGGTCTGGCACGCGCGAACTTTAAAGACATCGATCGCTGCGCTGAAGCGATCAAACACGCAGGCTCGGGCCGTATTCACACGTTCATCGGCACCTCGCCGCTGCACCGTGCGATCCCGAACCTGACCATGGATGAGATGGCGGATAAAATCCACGAAACGGTCAGCCATGCGCGCAACCTCTGTGACAACGTCCAGTGGTCGCCGATGGATGCGACCCGCACCGAGTGGGATTACCTCTGCCGCGTGATCGAAATCGCGATCAAAGCGGGTGCGACCACAATCAACATCCCTGACACCGTGGGCTACACCGCACCGATGGAAAGCGCGGACCTGATCAAACGCTTGATCGAAACCGTTCCGGGTGCAGATGACGTTATCTTTGCGACGCACTGCCACAACGACCTCGGCATGGCGACGGCCAACGCGCTGGCAGCTGTGGCTGGTGGTGCACGTCAGATCGAATGCACCGTCAACGGTCTGGGCGAACGCGCAGGGAACACCGCATTGGAAGAAGTCGTCATGGCGCTCAAAGTGCGCAACGACATCATGCCTTATACGACTGGCGTTGATACCACGAAGATCATGAACATCTCGCGTCGCGTGGCGACCGCGTCGGGCTTCCCTGTGCAGTTCAACAAAGCGATCGTTGGCAAGAACGCCTTTGCGCATGAATCCGGCATCCACCAAGACGGTATGCTGAAGAACAAAGAGACGTTCGAGATTATGCGCCCAGAGGACGTAGGTTTGGCGGGCACATCATTGCCGCTGGGCAAACACTCTGGTCGTGCAGCACTGCGGGCGAAACTGGAAACGCTCGGCTTTGATATGGCTGACAACCAGTTGAACGACCTATTCGTACGGTTCAAAGACCTCGCTGACCGCAAGAAGGAAGTCTACGACGACGATATCGTTGCTCTGATCCGTCAGAACGACACAGTCGAGGACCACATCAAGTTCAAATCGCTCCGTGTTGTTTGTGGCACCGAGGGTCCGCAGACCGCCGACCTGACCCTACTGGTCGGTGGCGAAGAGAAATCGGTTCACGCTACGGGCGACGGCCCTGTTGATGCGACGTTCAACGCGGTTAAGGCGATTTTCCCGCATGGTGGCCGTTTGGACCTGTATCAGGTGCACGCAGTGACCAAAGGGACGGACGCGCAGGCTACCGTTTCGGTCAAACTCGAAGAGGACGGCCGCATTGCGACGGGTCAGTCGGCAGATACGGACACCGTGGTTGCATCGGCCAAGGCCTATATCAACGCGATCAACCGTTTGATCGTGCGGCGCGAAAAATCCGCACCGGGTGATGACATTAAGAACGTGAACTACAAGGACACGATCTAAGGACATCGGGCGGCTTTCGGGCCGCCCTTTTCATAAGGGCATAGCATGGACAACTGCGTCACTCTCCTCGGCACAAAAGGCGGACCTGCGATCAGACCTGGAACGCCGATGCCGACCTCGATCCTTGTTCGGCTGGCGGGTCAAGTGATCCTCGTCGATGCGGGCCTTGGTGTGTCGCGTGCTGTTTGTGATGCGGGCGTCGCGCTCACCGACCTCGACGCGATTATCGTGACGCATATGCATTCCGACCATTATCTAGAGTTGGGACCGTTGATGCACACCGCGTGGACCGCTGGACTGAAGCGTGTCGTGCCGATCTACGGCCCCGCAGGTCTGACCGCCTATTGGCAAGGTTTCCTTGCTTCTATGGAAGCCGATATTTCCCTGCGTATCGCAGATGAGGGCCGCCCGGCGTTGGAGCCTCTGGCCGATATTCGGCTGTTAAATGCAGGCCAATTTACCATCGGCAGCGTGACAATCGACGCGATCCGCAATGAGCATCCCCCCCTGATCGACAGCTTTGCATTGCGCCTAACGGGTGACGGGAAATCGGCGACGCTTTCGGGTGATACGGCACCAATCGACGCGATGATCGACTTTGCCAAGGATACCGACCTCCTCGTTCATGAGGCGATGTTAAGCGCGGGTATTGATGCCCTGTGCGAACGTGTTGGAAATGGGGATGACCGCCTGAGGGTTCACCTCGAACGGTCACATTCCCCCGCGGGTGAGGTGGCTAAAATCGCATCGGCGGCAGGGGTGAAGCAGCTCGCCCTGAATCACCTGATCCCGAGCGACGACCCCGATTTCACCTTGGACGATTGGTACGCAGAGATCGCTCCGCATTACAGCGGTCCGCTGTTTGTCGGGACCGACGGGATGACGATCCCGCTTTGACGAAAAGGGCCGCAGCGAACTGCGGCCCGTTGTCATCTTAACCGAGGACTTCTTTGATCGAGTCGACGGTGGCCGCGACGATGGTGTCGGCCTCGTCTTTGGTCAGGCAGAACGGCGGCGCGTAGCCTAGGATATCACCTTGGGGCATAGCACGCGCGATCACACCACGAGACGCCATCGCAGCTGACAGCGACGGGCCGATTTTCTGCGACGGATCGTAGAAGGTGCGGCTGTCGCGGTCTGCTACAAACTCTACCGCGCAGAGCATCCCTTCGCCGCGCACCTCACCAACATTCGGGTGATCCGCGACGGCGGCTTTCATCTGGGCGTTCAGATAAGCGCCCATTTCGCCGGCGTTTTCAACTAGGTTCAATTCATCCAGCAGTTTGAGGTTCGCAACACCTGCAGCAGCGCCAATCGGGTGGGCAGAGTATGTCCAGCCGTGGCCGATCGGGCCGTTTTCGTCAGTGCCCTGCTCGAGCACTTTCCACATACGATCCGAGACGATCGAACCAGACAACGGCGCGTAGGCAGAGGTCAGGCCTTTGGCGATGGTGATCAGGTCAGGTTTCAGGTCGTAGTGATGCGACCCGAACATTGACCCCAAACGACCAAAGCCCGTAACGACCTCGTCCGCAATGAGCAGAATATCGTGTTTTTCCAGAACCGCCTGAATAGCAGCCCAATAGCCAGCGGGCGGCGGAACGATGCCGCCTGTGCCCATGACAGGTTCACCGATAAAGGCCGCGATGGTGTCTGCGCCTTCGCGTTCGATCAGCGCTTCGAGTTCTGCAGCGCAATGTGCCGTGAACTGCTCCTCGGTCATATTAGCGTCGGGACGGCGGAAGTAATACGGCGCCTCGGTATGAATGACTTGTTCGAGCGGAAGGTCGAATTTCGCATGGAACAGACCAAGGCCCGTCAACGACCCCGTCATCAGGCCAGACCCGTGATAACCGCGCCACCGCGAGATGATCTTTTTCTTTTCGGGGCGACCGAGGATATTGTTGTAATACCAAACGAGCTTGATGTTCGTTTCGTTCGCATCCGACCCCGAAAGGCCAAAGTAGACTTTCGACATGTGATCGGGCGCGCGGTCGAGAACCATTTTCGACAGGGTAACCGATGCCTCAGTGCCGTGGCCGACATAGGCATGGTAATAAGCCAATTCACGGGCTTGGTCGGCGATCGCTTCGGCGATGTCCTGACGACCGTAGCCAACGTTCACGCAGTAGAGGCCCGCAAACGCGTCGAGAAGTTTTTTGCCATCGCGGTCTTCGATATGGCAGCCGCTCGCGGTTTTAATAATGCGGGTCGGGGTTTCGCCACGGGCGTGTTGAGCCAGATGGGTCGAGGGGTGGAAAAAGTTCTCGCGGTCCCATTGGGCCAGTTGGTCGTTCGTTAGCATTGGTCGTCCTTTCTTATGCCCAGTCGCGGCAAACGTATTTAATTTCTGTGAATTCTTCCATGCCAAGGCGCGATCCTTCGCGGCCAAGTCCAGATTGCTTTGTTCCCCCAAACGGGATTGGCGCCCCTGTAACTTTGGTCCGATTTACAGCGACCATTCCAAATTGAAGCGCTCTGCTGAGCCGATAAATCCGGCGGGGGTCTTGAACGTGAACATACGCAACGAGGCCGTACTCGGTGGCATTTGCACGCGCGACGACCTCTGCCTCTGTGTCAAACGGCGTGATTGCCGCAACAGGACCGAAAGTTTCGTCGCGCATAATTGCCGCTGTATCAGGCACGTCGGTCAGCACGGTTGGCGCATAGAACAAGGGGCCGAGCGGCAGGCGCTCCCCACCGCAGGCAAGTGTTGCGCCTTGTGCGATTGCATCAGCGACCTGTTCTTCTTGTTTACGGACCGCGTTTTCGTTCATCAGTGGTCCGATGTCTGGATCGTCTAGACCAACGCCGACAGTCAGTGCCTTTGTCGCCGAGACGAAACGGTTGCAGAACTCGGTGTAGATCGATCGTTCCACATATATCCGGTTCGCACCAAGACAGTCTTGGCCTGACGTTGCAAATTTGGCCTTTATTGTCTCAGCGACTGCGCTATCAAGGTCTGCGTCGTCAAAAACGATCACCGGCGCGTGTCCGCCCAATTCCATCACCAACCGCTTCATTGTGTCGGCAGATTGACGATAAAGCAATTTTCCAACCGCGGTTGAGCCTGTGAACGACAAGGCGCGGACGCGGTTATCCTCAGTCCACGGCTTCACAATGGTCGGTGCGTCCCCTGTTACGACATTGAACACACCAGCAGGGAAGCCTGCGCGCTCAGCCAGTTCCGCAAGCGCTAGGGCGCTAAATGGTGTTTCCGCTGATGGGTGCGCCACAACTGTACACCCCGCCGCCAATGCCGCGGCAGCCTTACGGGTCAGCATTGCCGAGGGAAAATTCCACGGGGTGATGAGTGCCGCAACACCAACTGGTTCGCGCCAAAGCTCTACCTCCGCGTCGGCGAGATGGCTGGTGACGCCTTCGATGTTCGGGCGTTTGGTTTCTTCGGCGTAAAATTCGACAAAGGCCGCGCCATATTCGATTTCACCACGCGCCTCAGACAAGGGTTTGCCTTGTTCGCACACCATAATTCGCGCGAGATCGTCCTTATGCTCAAGCTGAAGTTCGAACCACCGCCGCAAAATCGCAGAACGTTGTTGAGGCAATAAACCGGCCCAGGCTGGAAATACTGATTGAGCGGCATCCACTGCGGCAGACGATTGCTCTGCATTTAGGCGCGCCACATCACCAATAACGCAACCATTTGCAGGGTCCGTCACAGGGAAGGTCGTTCCATCAAGGGCCGCGCACCATTTCCCATTGATATAAGAAAATGAGCGGATCAGCGCTTTGTCAGTGATGTCGGATCTGGCTGAGAGTGCAGAAATTGTCATGAGGCGTCCCCTTGTGTTCCAGAGGATCGTGCCTGTTCATCACAGAATAGGTGGCTGAAGTTCAAACCCAATGCAGAAGAATTGGCTGCAAATCAAGGCAAGATCAGACCGAATTAGTCCCCCAGCAAAGCAGCAAGCGGCGGCGCGCCGGCACCTTTGACAGGTTTGGTCACGATATAAGTAAAGTACCGCGACAAACCGATTTTCGCATCGAGCATCGTGTCGATAAGCCTTTGGTAGGCGTCAATGTCTTTGGTCACGATCTGCAAAATATAGTCGAACCCGCCGCCCAACGCCCAGCATGCGACGACCTCATCGTAGCGGTTCATTGCGTCTTCAAAGGCGCGAAAGCGCGCAGCCGTATGATCCCCAAGTTCTGCAGCGACAAATACAGTCACATGCGGAGCGATCTTTCGCAGATTGAACCGCGCCCCATAGCCGTCTATCAGCCCCGCCTTTTCCAGTTTCTTCAAACGGTCCCAGCAGGGCGTCGGGGTCAGACCGACCTTTTCTGCCAACGCCGCCTTAGTGATCCTGCCGTCGGTGGCAAGGATGCGCAGTATGGCAATGTCGCGGTCGTCCAGCTTTATCATTCGAGCCTCGGCGAAAATGTGTCGTTTTCCTTCTACCGCATCACGAAAGGTTCTGCCATGGTCGCGGCATGACTGATTTGCACACCACCCGCGCCATCCTTTCGGACCTCATCGCATTCGACACGACCTCGATCCTGCCGAACCGCCATTGCATCGACTACCTCGCTACCAAGCTTGAGGATGCGGGCGCGAGGGTTGAGATATTTGGGGATGAAACTGGCAAAAAGGCGAACCTCTGGGCGACAATCGGACCCGAAGGGGACGGCGGGATCGTTCTATCTGGTCACACCGATGTGGTGCCCGTTGCCGATCAGGATTGGACAAGTGATCCGTTTGAATTGGTTGAACGGGATGGGAAACTTTTTGGACGTGGCACCTGCGACATGAAGGCGTTTATCGCCGCCGCTGTCGCCATGGCGCCTGAGTTTGCGAAACACGCCACCGCCCGCCCTGTCCATTTCGCCTTTACCTATGACGAGGAAACTGGCTGCCTTGGCGGTCAGGCCTTGGTCGAAGTTTTGCGAGAACGCGGCCTGCGCCCGTCTATCGGGATCGTCGGGGAACCGACCGAGATGCGGATCATCGAAGGTCACAAGGGATGCTACGAATACACGACGCATTTTCACGGCTCCGAAGGACATGGCTCTGCGCCCGACCTTGGCGTGAATGCTGTAGAATATGCGGTAAGGTTCATTTCGAAACTTCTGGAATTGAAGGACGCCCTGAAGTCCAAGGCGCCCGAGGACAGCCGTTTTGACCCACCGTGGACCACGATCAACACAGGCAGCCTTATCGGTGGCGTCGCCCATAACGTCATTCCGGGCAAGGCAACCGTGCAATGGGAAATGCGGCCTGTGCAGGTGTCGGACGCGGACTTTGTTAAGGGTGAGCTGGCGACCCATGTCGAGCATCTGAACCAACAGATGAAGGCCGTGCATCCTGATGCTGGCGTGCACACTCACACGATTGCCGAAGTGGTCGGGCTAGAGCCCATGACAGAGAACGCGGCGCGTGATCTGATCACTGAACTGACGGGGGCGAACGGCTGCGAGGTGGTGCCATTTGGGACGGAAGCGGGGCTGTTCCAGTCGATCGGTATGGATGTCGTGGTCTGCGGACCCGGTTCGATCGCACAGGCGCATAAGCCCGACGAATACATCAGCCTCGACCAATTGGATCAATGCATCACCATGCTGAAACGACTTTGTTCCAGACTTTCGACGCCGCGCCCCTAAACTCTGCTAAGTTTGCTTCGTTTTAGTGTCGACCTCTCACTTTTTGATGGAAGACGAGCAGACATGCAGACCAAGACTGATACGGCAAAGTCGCCGTCCCCGGCCCCGAACGTACCAACCCGCTTTTATACCACGGGCGATTTTGTCGATCTGATCAACGCGCTTCGCGAATTCGATCCGGGTGCGGCATCGCACACGCTGGTCGGTTTGCTGCGCATGGCGAGCGAAAACACCGCGACGCCTGTTGAACAGACCGCGCTGCGCATTGCTGGTCTGGGGGATATCCAATCCAAAAACTTTGTCCTGACCGATGCGGCCAAAGACCTGCTCTATGATTTCTCGACTGGCGACTATTCGGGCAATGTGCGCCCCGGTCGCTACCGTGAAAACGTGGCCGCGAAAGAAGAGGAAGCGGAAGAGACCGATTACCTCAAATCCGATGCACCCGAACCTGTTGCACGCCTGAACATCGGTGGCACCAACTATGTGATCGGCGAGCTTGCGGCTCTCGACATGCTGGCGTTCCGTCTGGAAAGCGGTGGCGAATGGCATCACCTAAGCAACACCGTCGAAGACGGCTGGTCCTCTATCGCGGCTGAAATCATCGCAGCGACCCGTGACACCACGCGCGAATACATCCGCATGCACATGATCCACCGTCGCAACGTAAACGTCGGCGACAACATCCGCCTGTTCGACCTTTATGGATTTGAGTGGTTCATTCGCATCGACGACCAAGGCTGCTTTACCCGCGTGGAAGGCCGCAACTGGGAGCCTGTGAACATCGACGGTCTGGATATCGAAGAGGACCTCGGGAAAATCGCGGTCAACGCAATTATGGTCGCGGTGCCAGATGCACGCGAATACTTCAAAGATGACGTTGATCAATGGGCACGTCGCATTGCGGCTGGCGCAATGGTCATGCCAGCGTTCAACATGTGAGAATGGCCGAGGGCGCGTTAATCGCCCTCTTCCATCTCGGAAATGAACTTACGAAGGCGGTCCACGGCCGCCTTTTTAATTTGAGACACTCGGCCCGTTGTGACGCCTAGAACTTCGGCGATTTCATAGACGTTGAGTTCCTGCACATAATAGAGCTGCAACAACAGCGCCTCGCGTTCGGGCAATTTACCTAAAGCCTTGCGCAGCAGCATTTTCATCTGATTGTGCTGAATATTGTCTTCAGCGGTGCGGGCACCGTCCGAAAACAGATTCGACTGATCGGTATAGAGTTCATCGAGCGATTTGATCTGGCTCGCGGCAAAGCGGGTTTGCCAGTCTTCCAGCTCTGCCACGGTCAACGATAGTTCCGCCGCAATCTCTTCCTTTTCAGGGGCGCGCATCAGCTGTTGTTCCAGCTTTGCGGTCGCCGCCCTCACCTTTTGTTGCATCAGGATCGTGCTACGGCAGACGCTAGCATTATCGCGCAAGAAGTCGACGATGGACCCTCGCACGCGGATGGCTGCGTAGGATGCAAATGAGGCGCCGACCTTGGGCTGATACCGACGGCTGGCGTCGATCAGGCCCATATAGCCAACCTGCAAAAGATCATCGATTTCCACAATGCGACCCACACGGCCAAACATATGCCACGCGATCTTGCGAACAATATGCATGTGGTCCGCGACAAGTTTGTCGGGCGACAGTTTTTGTTCGGCATAGCCTTTGGTCATAATCATCCTGGTCTCCTCCGCAGATCGGTAGGGTCAGTAAAACGGGTCACGTGCGGGCTCCGTTCGGGTTCAACCAACCCGTCGCGAAGCTGCGCAGGTCGGAAGCCGTTGGTCGGGCCAACGTGTCGAGTAATGCAGAACCCGTGCCAACCAGACCGAGCCGGAGACCACTTGCGGCAATTGCCGAAAGTTCTTCGGGCATCGGCTGCCAATCGTCCGTGCGGGTGAGGCAAACCACGGGCGACAGATCGCGCCAGTCGGACAGGTAGCGAGCGATCAGAGCAGGGTGCAGACCAGACGGAAGGCAGAGGATGACCTCTGTGTGTCCTTCGACGACCAAGGCTTTTGCGTGGTCTGGGGTCGTGTCGGTCAGATCGAAAACCTGCGGAAGGGTCGCATCAACACGCATCCAATCGGGGTTGATCCGGATTTCGCTGTGGAGCGGGCGTTCAACGGTCAGCCCCATCAAACGGACATGACCAGACAAGGCGTCCGCCGCCATCAGGCGTTCTTTGCGCGGGGCAATCAGACGAACGGACCGCATCGATTGTTCGGTCATCATCATCGCCGCCAAACGTGCGGCGGTCAGGGTTTTCCCGCTGCCCTTTGGTCCGACGATCAAGGTGCGTGGGGCATACCCCATGGGCTGGCTAGGCAGGATCGCGGCGCACAGCTGGCTAAAGAACCCGCGTACTTCATCCGCGTCTTGGCCCAGTTCCACCCAGAGATCGGCGACAAATCCCGGCGCTAGTCCCGGCCATCCGCCCATCGCACGGGTCGGATCAGGACGGAACGCGGGCTGGTGTGTTGTGGGCGTCGGCGTTGAGACCACGACAGGCTCAGGCACCGATAGGGGTGCGGGTTGAACCTGCGCTGTACGCTCCGCCAGAACCTCACCAAATGTCTTGTTCGACACATCGAACCGAGGGGCACGACGCGGTTTCGGCGCTTCGGTGGTCGCTCGGATTTCCACCTGACCGTTCTTTTGCTTGGTCGACAAAATATAGGCGTCTTGGCCGAGGCGTTTGACGACTTCATCCATTGCAAGAGCGGTATCTGATGCGCGAACGACGATAGTAGACATGGCTTACCTCACCGGAGCAGGTTGAGCGGGGGGAGTGGGACGCGGCAGGCCAGATTGGCCACCGACGACAGCGACGACTTCGACACGGCGGGTGTCAGGCAGTTCGTTAATGCCGATCACGATCGTGTCGGCCATATGCGGACGCAGGAAGCTAGCGAAAGACCGACGCAGCGGTGTTGCAACCACGATCACGGGCGTTTTGCCTTCGCCTGCGGCTTTGTCAGAGGCTTCGGCGATGGCCGTGATGATGGTCGAGGCCAGCCCGTTATCAATCACCAACCCACCGTCGAGATCGCCTGCCTGACGCGCACGGATCAACACTTGTTCCAGTTCAGGATCGAGCGTGATCAGCGGTAGAGCGGTGTTCAACGGCCCGAGTTGCTGGAGCAAAAGTGGGGTCAGCGCAGGGCGTAGGTTTTCCGCCATATCGATGGCCGCCAAGTTGCGGGGCGCAAGTTCGGCCAGACCTTCAAGGATACGACGCAGGTCAGAAATCGGAATACGCCCCGCCAGCAGATGCCGTAGAACGGCGGTCAGCGTGTGCAGCGGAACCAGTTTAGGCACAACCGAAGTCACCAAGGTCGGCGCGATCTTGGATAGGTTATCCAACAAGACCTGCACATCGTCAGGCCCGATCAGGTCAGCCGCGTTGGACGTAACGACTTGGCTCAAGTGGGTGGCGATCACGGATTCAGGTTCCACCACGACATAGTCGTCAGCTTCGGCCTCAGTCACCTGCTGGGGCAAAATCCAAATAGCGTCCATGCCGAAGGATGGGTCTTTGACCTCAATCCCGCGCAATTTACGGGTCGACCCACCACCCGGAAGGGCAAGTTTGCGGTCGGGGTAGACGACATCTTCACCAACGATGCGATGGCCGATGCGGATGCGGTATTGGTTTGGCGGAAGGCCAAGATCGTCACGAATGCGGACACCCGGCACAATAAAGCCCATCGCCTTAGAGAGTTCTTTGCGGATGCCCGTGATCCGCGACACCAGCGCGCCACCTTCACCGCCCGCCATCTGGATCAGGCCATAACCGATTTGGAGCGAGATCGGCGCGTTGTCGGTAACATCTTCGGGCATGATGCCTTCGGATTCCTCGGATGCTGCGCCTTCTGGGCCAGCCGCAGCGCCAGCTGCGCCACCACCCGTTTGGGCGGGTCCGTCAACGGTGTCGTCCTCGGTCGTGTCACGGCTCACGTAGGCAACAAGCCCAGCACCCGCAGCTGCAAAAAGGAACAGGAGGTTTGGCATACCCGGAACGAAACCGAGCAGCGCCATAACGCCCGCAACAGGGATCCAAGCGCGACGCAGGCTCATCTGTTTGCCGATCAGCCCTGCCATATCGTGGCTGGACGATACACGGGTTACGATCACCGCAGTTGCAATCGACAAGAGGAGCGATGGGATTTGCGCAACAAGGCCGTCGCCAATCGACAAAAGGATATAGGTCTGGGACGCTTCGCCAGCCGATAGACCGTGCTGAAGCGTGCCGATCATGATCCCACCGAGCACGTTGATCACGAGGATCAGAATACCTGCGATCGCATCGCCTTTGACGAATTTGGACGCACCGTCCATCGCGCCATAGAAATCTGCCTCAGCCGCAACGTCAGCGCGTCGGAATTTCGCCTCTTCAGGTGTCAAAAGTCCGGCATTTAGATCGGCGTCAATTGCCATCTGTTTGCCCGGCATCGCATCGAGGGTGAAGCGCGCGGACACTTCGGACACGCGGCCAGCACCTTTGGTGATCACCATAAGGTTGATGATCACGAGGATCGCGAAAACAAGAAAACCAACGAGGAAATTCCCCGCGATCACGAACTCACCAAAGGCTTGGATCACGCGCCCTGCGGCACCGGGGCCGCTATGACCATCGGTCAAAACGATACGGGTGGACGCAACGTTCAGCGCAAGGCGCAACACCGTCGCGATCAGCAAGATGCTGGGAAAGCTGGAAAAATCTAACGGTCGGTAGCTGTGCAAGGCCACCATGAGGACAAGCAAGGACAGCACGATATTCGAGACGAAAAACGCATCCAACAGGGCAACTGGCAACGGCAAAATCATCATCGCCATGATGGCGAGGATACCGAGCGGCAGAGTCAGATCACCCAACCGGCCGAGCAAAGATGTGCTGGTCGCAGAAGCCATCAGATGCGGCCTCTGGTTGTGCATATCATGCTGAAATGCTGCGATTTAATCATCAGGCGGATCGTCCGTAGTGTTTTATTCGGAAGGTCCAGCTGCAAACAACGTGCCAATATCCATTGGGTTTTGGGGAAATTGAAAACGGAAACTGGCACGGGCTTTGCAGACCGAGCGGCAACCGACCCGTTCCCGTAAGGAGCCCCCAGTGACCAAACTGAGCCCAATTCGACCGATCTTTTGCGCCGTCATCGGCCTTCCTCTGCTCTCTGCTTGTATGGAGCCGACACCCGCAGCAGACGCACTGCCGAGCAACGCTGGCCCACACGCAACCGAAGTAGCCGAGATTAAGGACGCGCTGGATGCGATGGATGCATCGTCGGCAGCATCCGCTGCACCAACACCCACCGTTGCGGGCCAAGGCGTGACGACCGTTGAAAACTCGGCCGTTGTTCCGCCCGTTATCGGAGCGACCGATCAATACGCGATCAGTGGCATTGGCTTTGCGCAGATCGCGAACCAGCCTGGCACTACCACAAACCAGCGTCGCCTCATGGCACTGCGTGCAGCGCGGCTCGATGCGATGCGGGACTTGGCGGAACAGGTTCACGGTTTGCATCTGACCGCCACCACGACAGTCGGCGACGCACGCGTACGCTCTGACACACTAACTGCGACGGTAGACGGAACCATTCGCGGTGCCCGCACCGTTCGCATCACACCCAAAGGCACAGACGGCTACGAGGTCGAACTGTCGCTTGATGCCGATACCGTCGCCTATATCGTTCGCGCGGCACGGGGACAGATCTAATGATGCGGCTTTGGGCCATTGTGTTGTTCGTTTTAACCTGCGCTCTACCCGCGCAGGCCGAAGACGCGCTTTGGGTCGAAGCCGAAGGATTTGGATTTGCCGTGAACAACGGCGACGTTGAAAGCGCCCGCCGCCGTGCGTTGATGGATGCACTGTTGAACGCGTCCCTCGCGGGCGGCGCTGCCATTCAAGCACATAGTGCGGTGAGCCTTGCGCGGGTCGAACGTGACCTGTTGATCGTCCAGCCTACAGGTCGCGTCTTGCAACACGACATCATCGGGCAATCACTGCAGAATAACACTTGGCGCGTAACGGTGCGGGCGTTAGTCGGCAATGATACGATGACCATTTGCCAAGCCGCAAACCGTCTGCACGTCATCACCTATGCGCCGCAAATTCGCGTGTCGCCAGCTGCGCCGTTCTGGACTGAACAGTTGGCGCAGGATGTAGTGCAATCCCTGTTTCACGTATTAGACCGCCATCATGCGGTTGACAGCCTCCGTATCACGGACCGCCCGATGCCTCGTGGCGTCAGCGACAGCCGCGCAGCGCGCGACTACGTCACCCTGACCCAAGGCGATGTGCGCCTTACCGCCGGCGATTTCGGCTTTGCCCCCGACCTGAGCATTTCTGTCGTGGCGGACGGTCGCGCCCAAGCGGCGGAACTGCATCTGACTTTGGCCCTCGTATCCTCGGACGGTGAAGTCACACGCCAAGAAATCGTACGCCAGACGCGCCTGCCTCGTCCGTCGCTCTTGGGCAATGCTGCGGTTTTAACCCAGCGGACGCGGGAACAGATGGCGTCTGACCTGACCCAAGGGCTGACCCAAGCTTTTGATCATCTGCTGAGCGTGCAATCCTGTGCGCCGCTTTCGACAACTCTCGCTCTCGCTGGCTCGGACCTTTCGGTGAACCTCGGATCGCGTCAGGGGCTGTCGCGCGGGGCTGTTGCCTTTACCGTGGATCGTGACAACAGCGTTGAGATGCTCGAGATCGTTACACTGTCCGACCGTAGCGCGACCCTGCGCCCGATGGACCCAACAAAATCCGCTCAGAGCTTTGCGGGGCGTCCTGTTCGGTTCTTGGACACTGGCCTATGACGCGTTGGTGCGCCCTTTTGGCCGTTATCGGCGCGCCAGCCTTTGCGTCACCTGATTACTCCAACGGGATCAGCGGTGAAGACGCAGCAAATCTGGTTGCCGCCGCGATGGAGGCATCTGGCCTCACGACAGGTGCACCCGATGCCCCAATTCGCCCTCTTCCCGCTTGCGGTCATACCCCGACGATCACACCTCTGAATGGATCATGGTCTACAGCGGAACTGCGCTGCACCGATCCAGTGTGGCAACGTGGGCTAAGAACACGTGCCGCGCTTGCCGTTCCGCTTCGGGATCGCAGCGACGAAACACCTGATACGCCTGCCCCATTGGTCGTTGGTCTGACGCGAAGCCTTCAGGCAGGTGACATGATCACCGCGGATGATCTCGCACTGATCCCCGGTTCGACGCAGAGCGCGCGGGATATTTTTACCCAGATCGATCAAGTCGTCGGTCGGCGCTTGCGGACATCGTTGGGTGTCGAACAAATTTTGCTGACACGGCACTTAGAACCCGACTGGATTGTGCAAAGCGGCACGCCGATTGCATTACAAATCACAGCAGGGCCGATCACCGTGATCGCGTCTGGAGAAGCACTAGAAAACGGACGGGTCGGAGATGTTATTGCATTGCGTAATCTATCTTCCGGTCAGGTTGTTAAGGGAATTGTAATTGGCGAAAACTCAGTCGCGCTTCGGCCTAACATTGACTGAAAAACTGCCGTTACTGCCCACGAATGGAGGTCTGATATGGTTGACTCAATTTCCGGATCTGGTGGCGCACCAGGGATCAAGCGCACGGCGGACGACGTAGCCGCGCGGATTAAAGCCGTAAAAACAGGTGCTTCGGCACCGTCGGGTTCTCCGGTGCAAACTGGTGACACGATGCAAATCAGCACAGCTGCTGCAGCCCTGCCGCAAGAACTCAAATCGCCGCCCATCGAGATGGAAGCGGTGAAGAAAATTCAGGAAGCCATCGCGAACGGGAACTACCCGATCGATTTGGATGCGATAACTGAGAGCCTCTTTGAGAGCTACCTCGAATTAAATAGCTGACTACACCGGAGAGAACGGCATGACTTTGCCTGGACCAATGACACTTCTTCCAATCTCCGGCGCCGCTGCCCTGCTCGTGGCTATGCTGATTGTGGTTTCCATCCGCCGTGTGCGGGCGAACAAGCGTGTCGCCTTAGCACAGGCCAAAGAGACCGCGCTGATCGACCAAATTGAAGCACGTATTGACGGTTTGGCGCAGCGGCTTGAAGGTCATCAGACGCTGATGATGAACCGCTTGCACGACGATATTCGTGGACTTCAGTCCGACATGGATTGGCTCGCTGGCGAACGTATGATCGAAGAAGCGATTGCCATGGCACACGCAGGCCAGCAACCCGCCGCGATCAGCGATGAACTGGGCCTGAGCATGGATGCGGCAGAAACCATCACGCGGTTCCGAAAGCATTAAACCATTCGATACCTCATCCTTCTTCCCTCTCAAAACCCGCCCTTGTGGCGGGTTTTTTAGTTCAGGAGCACGGTGCAGGACGGGATAATTTTAGTCGCGCTGGCACACCAATCCGCAAAGGCAGTCCGCGCTTCAGATTGGGCCAAGGTTTTGTCGCGGTTTGACAAACCCGCAAACGTTGCGTCGCGAAGCCCCGCGGCATTGGTCATACCGACAGCAACCGCCATCGATTGCCAGACATAAGATTGCACGGCATTTGGCCGAGGCAGCAAATCCGTCTGGATCAGCGACATCGCCAACATTGCGCGACCATCGCCCGATTTAATCCGTTCGGACAATTCGTCCGACAAAGTTTGCGCCAAAGCAGTCCGTGTATCGTTCGAGATCGCATCACTTACGCGGCCGATCAGAACTTCTGCCTGAACGATCCCCTGCAGCTTTGCCCGCCACGCCCAAGTGAAGGCGTCGGAATAGCTCTGCGGAACACCTTCGCCCGCGTAAAACATCAGGGCCATATTGAACTGCGCGTGCGGATCGCCAGCGGCTGCCAAATCCCCGTAGATCGAAGCGGCTGTGGCGGCATCTCCAGAGGAGTATCGCTCCATCGCGTCTTGCAGGCTCGCGCTGAAAACAGGTGCCGCACAGAGGATCGAGGCCAGCAATCCAAAAGCCAAACGTTTCATATCACCGCCCCGCCATCATCATGAGCCGCAAATACATCAGTTTCTGCCGCGGACCGTCATGGCTTGGCTGTTCATAGACGACAACCATAGGCCGCGGGGTGCCTTCGGTCACGAAATCAATGGTGATGTTGCGCGGCAGGTAGACGCCATATTCCGCCAAGGTCTCTTTGGGGTTAGCCGCGAATTGATCGCGAAACCGCCCGTCGATCCAAATCCGCGCGAGCGCACGACCCAGAATATCAGGTAAGAATTTCTCAACATCCGCAGAGTCTGCTGCCATCAGGCCGGACAGGGCGGTGGTCATACTCATGTTTCAAGAACCTCCGATTATTGGGATTAACGGAACGCTGTGACTTCGGTCGTATCGAGGGCTCCGTAATCCTCGACGAGAAGAGTGATTGTGTCGCTCGACGGTCCGCCCAGAGCAGAGTCGACGCGCGCAAAGACCGAGGCAGGAACGCTGATCGTTCCGTTTTCGGTTTCGGCCATAATGGACACGCGGACCTGCCCGTTGACGGCCTGAATGGCGGCTGGAACCTCGTCCCAGCCGAATTCGATCATGCCACCGACCTGTGCGCCCAGCTCTTGGACATGGATCGGTTGGTTGGTGTTGGGATCGGTGTAGGTGACGGTCATCGACGACACGTTCGACGACAATTCGGCCATTCCGTGAATTTCGCCCTGATCATCGACCCGCGCCATATTGCCGGGGACCAGAACAGAGTGCCCGAGCAGGCTAGCGGCAGTCGACACGCGGTTCCCACCGAGCATATCACCGAGCGATGTGACCGATGCGTTCACACGGTCGATGCCTTCAACGGTCGAGAACTGCGCCATCTGTGAAATGAATTCAGTGTTGTCCATCGGGGACAGCGGGTCTTGGTTCTGAAGCTGGGTGGTCAGCAGAACTAGGAATTCTTGTTGGCCCAACGAATTGGCCTGTTTGTCGGTTGTGACCTGACCCAAGTTGCCGGTGTAGAACGGGTTCGACCCATCAATCGTCGTCATCTCGTCGGCCCTTCCTTATTTGCCCATCGCGACAGTGCGCGACATAAGCGTCCGCATGGTCGACACCGCTTCGAGGGTGTTTTGATACTCGCGGCTGGCTTCCATCATCTCGACCATCTCTTCTTCGACGTTGACGGTTGAGGCGTAGACAAAGCCATTGGCGTCAGCCAACGGGTGATCCGGCAGGAATTTGGGCTCGGGTTCACGGTCGAGTTGGACCACATCCACAGCGCGCGAGGTCGCCAAGGTGCCCAGATCGCCAATCCGACCCGAATATTCTGTCTCAAAGACTGGCCGCATCGCGAGGTAGGCTTCTTCTGGTGAAGACGCGACAGACCCAGCGTTCGCGATGTTCGACGCCAAGGTGTTCATCCGCACCATCTGCGCAGACATCGCCGTTTTGCCGAGGTCAAAAATGTTGCTAGGACCGCTCATCATTCACCTCTAATCACAGTCATAAGTCCGGAAATCCGACGGTTCAGAAGCTCTAGGCTGGTTTGGTAGCGAACCGTGTTTTCCGCGAATTCCATCTGCTCCAGCGCCATATCGACTGTGTTCCCGTCCATCGACGGCATCACAGCCACGCGGTATCCGTTTTCGCCCGCAGGCCCAGTGGTCGGCATCGCCATGTGTTGCGACGACGAGGTCCGCAACGGCGCGCCCAATTGGGTTTGGCGCGATAGTTCTGCTTCAAAATCAAAGTCTCTGGCTTTGAATCCTGGCACGGACGCGTTGGCGATGTTGGATGCCAAAACGTTGTTCCGCTGTCCGCGCAAAGCCAATGCTTGCGCGTGGATGCCTAAACCTTCTCTCAATCCTGTCGTCATAGTTGCTATCCGGTTCTCGGGCGGCGACCGCCAATCAGACCGGAAACTGCAAGGGCTGTGCCAACTGCCCAAAGCCGGAGCAGCGCATGTCGAAACAAAATCTACTTCCGCGTTCAAACGCTGCAAAAAAAGCAGTCCGCGCGATCATGCGCAAAGTCTCGACTGAGCCAAATAGCCCAGACATTGCGCGACTGAACGAACTCTACGACCGAGCGAGCGACCGTGAAACGCGACGTTTGCTGCGGGCCGTACGTATGCAAATTTTGACGGCTGAGCCGTCTAAACCCGCCAAATTCATCCCGAAAAAACTACCAAAACCCGAGCCAGTGATCGAAGAGCCGATTGAGACAACCGAAGTTGCTGAGGAAAATCCGCCAGCGAAGACCAAACCCAAGAAGGCATCTTCCATGATGTCGTTGGATTTGTCTGACGCGACAATGCTTCTGCAATTTGGTGGTAACGATGCTGTCGAAGAGCAAGAAGAGGACCAGAGCGAAACAGATAGCAGTGACGCAAATGGCATTTCGTTAGATGGCGCCGTAGACGCCCCAACGGACGAACAGGTTCTGGGGGAAGTCGTCTCCGCCCTCGCCGAAGACGAGAGCGACGCGCTTGATGCGTCCAATTTTACATCGCTCGCACCAGCAACCCCGAACACCTTCTCGGCGTCGGAACTCGTGTTCCCATCCGACGAAAGCGGCACAAGTCAGTCCGACGTGGACTGGGACCCTTTCGCAGACGCCGATGAAACGGAGCCATCTGAAACCGCATTTGTCGAAGAGGCCGATGTCATCGAACCCGAAGCAGAGGCACCCAAACCAGTCAAAGCGAAAAAAGGCGTTCCCACCACCGACCTCTCAGCTCTAAGCGGCGGCAGCGCTCTCTTTGATCAGTTAGGCGGCAGCTTCGGCGACGACATGGACGATTAAAAAAGGCGGCCCTCTCGGACCGCCCTTTTATGCCGTGAGTGGCGTTTATATTCTTAGACGAGGTTACGATCGCGTGCGATCATTGCAGCCTGCGTACGGTTCCGCGCATCGAGCTTGCGGCTTAGTGTTTTGACGTGGAGTTTCACGGTCACTTCCTGAAGGTCGAGGTCGCGAGCGATCTCTTTGTTGGATTTACCTTCGCAAATGCCACGCAGAACGTCAGTCTCGCGTTTGGTCAGCAGACCGTCACCCGCAGCCGGAGCTTCTTGCATGAAGCCGAACGGCGCATAGGTTTCACCAGCCGCCATAAAGCGGATCGCGGTTACCATCGATTTCGAAGCCAGCGTTTTCGGAACAAACCCTGCCGCACCGGCCTTCAGAGCGGCGTCAGCAACATCGCGGGTCGCGGTGCCCGACAAGATCGCAACAGGACAACCATCGTTCGACGCACGCATTTTGGTCAAACCTTCGAGGCCATTCATCCCAGGCATGTTGTAGTCGAGGAGAACCACGTCAAAGCTGCCGGTTTCTTCTGTGATCTTCACAGCCTCATCCAATGACGCAGCCGTCTTAACTTCAACGACCCCTTCAGCCATCAAAAAGGCCGCAACAGTCTCTCGAACCAGATCATGGTCGTCTGCGATAAGTACCCGCATGGTTTGCTCCGTCAATTTTGTGTAGTATCCGCCCTGTGCTAAGGGAGTTGTCCCACCTAATTTCGCGCCTTTAACGACGCCTTGTACATTTTGATTATACATCATTTCACCATTCAACCCGAAGAAATCAAACTTCGCTACTAAGGAATGGTTACCGCACAACCAGACGATGTCGTATACTTGCGTACGTATACTTTAACGTTCTCACGGCAATATAATATATACTTTAGCATACACAAATACCCCTATGCTTGAATGCAACATACTTCAAAAGGTGCAATCTCAGAGTCCAACGATACCAATCCACCCAGAGGAGATTCGAAAGCAAATGGAACAGTCGTTAGTAAAACTAGGAAAAATTGTAGCAACCATTTGTTTTGCATCATTTTCAACCACCTCCTCTGCTGCAGATTTGGCGCAACCAAAAAGTGAAATTATCCTGACGGTCTCTGGTGGAATCGCCTCGACAAACGCCGATGACACGGCAGTTTTTGATCTCGACATGATCAAAGAGCTCGGCACGACATCGATCGAGACGACAACAATTTGGACTGACGGCGTTCAATCTTTCGTTGGCGTTCCGCTGACTGCTCTACTTGAAGCTGTTGAAGCCGAAGGAACTGTCATCAAGGCGACCGCAGTTAACGATTATGCAATCGAAATCCCGCTTGATGATCCAACCAGCACGGCTGCGCTGATCGCATACGAAAATAACGGTTCTGTGATGACACTTCGTGACAAGGGGCCCCTCTGGATTGTATATCCCTACGACGAGGCACCTCAATTTCAGACCGAAGTCGTATATTCGCGCAGTATTTGGCAACTAGATCGTATCGAAATAACGGAGTGATCCGTTAGTTCATTAGTAACTAAAACACGGATGGGTCGTGACGGCTCAAGGCAACAAACACCAGCCCCTAAGGTGGGCCCGCTTTGGCATACTTGGTGTGGTTCTCTTGGTGTGCTTTGGCGCGATTGCCATCCTCGGCTTCGAGGTGAACCGTAAAATCAAGGAACAAGCGACCGCGAGTTCGGACAACGTGCAATGGGTCCTGTCCCAGCTGGAAGTTGAATATCTTAGCTTCGACGCTGCAATCACCGAAGCGCAACTAGATGGCGACGTAAGGGACGTTCGGCGACGGTTCGACATCCTTTACAGCCGCGTTGCGACATTCCGCACAGGCCAAGCCTATGAAACGCTGAGGGGCGAACTGTCGTTTGCGAACCTCCTTGCGGGGCTGAACGCAGCCATCGACGACATGATCCCGCTAATCGATGGGCCGGACGACGAGCTACGCGCTCAATTGCCGGAACTATCGAACCAAGTCGAAATCGTCGGGACTGCCGTTCGCCAAATCGCATTGATCGGCATCGATTATTTTGCTGGCGTTTCAGACCGAAGCCGGTCTGAGGTTTGGCTCACCTTGATGCGCGTCGCGGCGCTGACAATGGCGCTCGTCATGGCACTTGTGATCCTCGCGATCGTTCTTTTTCAGCTGTACCGCGTTGCTCAACGAAATGCCGAAGTGACACGGACGACATCCGCTCGCCTCGAAGCCATGGTGTCTTCAACCCTCGACGCTGTCATTGTGATCGATGAGGCGGGATTGATCGTCGAGTACAACGGCGCTGCGGAATACATATTTGGCTACAGCAGGACCGAGGCCATCGGGTCACCGATGGTCGATATGATCGTTCCGCTGAAATACCGCAAAGCGCACCTTGAGGGCATGAAACGCCACCTTCGCGACGGCAGCACTCATGTGGTTGGCCGTGGGCGCATCCAGATGGAAGCTCTGCGCAAAAACGGTGAGCTGTTCCCCTGCGAATTCTCGATCGCACGTGCGCCAGCATCGAACCGCATTTTGTTCGTGTCATTCCTTCGCGACAACTCCGCTCAGGTCGCCGCAGAGCAAGAACTGCTTAAAGCACGCGACGAGGCTTTAGCGGGGGAACGGACCAAAGCTGAATTTATGGCCGTCATGAGCCACGAAATGCGCACCCCACTCAACGGGATGCTCGGGACGATGGAGCTGCTCGCGGAAACCGACCTCAACCCGCGTCAGCGCGATTACCTGCGGATCATCGAAACCTCTGGTCGGTTGCTCTTGCACCACGTCAATGATGTGCTGGACATCGCGCGGCTAGATGCGGGTCGGACGGGTTCTGAAAAGCGGCCATTTAATTTGTCTGTCCTCGTGAACGAAGTCGCCGACGGTCAGCGCAGCCTTGCACATGCGAACCACACGGAACTCGAAATCGATCTCGAAACGCTCGGCAATCCTACAGTTCTGGGCGACCAACAACGATTGCGGCAAGTGCTGTTAAACCTCGTATCAAACGCGATCAAGTTCACTCGTGACGGCGTGGTTCGAATTGAGGCCGAAAAGCTGGGCGACAGTGATATGGTCGAATTCCGCATTATCGACAGCGGGATCGGCATCAACGAAGACGATCTTGATCGGATCTTTGATGACTTTGTGACGCTCGACACGACCTACGCGCGTGAATATGGCGGCACGGGCCTTGGGCTCGGGATTGCGAAACGTCTGATTGAATCTCTCGATGGCGCCATCGGCGCAGAGAGCGAACCGGGCGACGGCAGCCTGTTTTGGTTCCGTCTACCTCTGCCAATCCTGTCCAAAGGTTCTGTCGAAACCGTCGAAGTCGAAACTAAACCCGCGCCGCGCCCAAAGCCAGAACAATCGCTCCAAATTCTTGTGGTCGAAGACAACCAAATCAACCAGTTGGTGGTCGAAGAGATGTTGCGCAAAGAAGGTCACACCGTTACCCTCACCAACGACGGTCAAGAGGGCGTCGCAGCCGCGAACTTGCGTCATTACGATGTCATCTTGATGGATATTTCGATGCCGCGCATGGACGGTGTCGCGGCGACCCTTGCCATTCGCAACGGTGACGGACGTTGCCGCGATACACGTATTGTTGCGCTGACCGCAAACGCACTGCCCGACGATATCGAACGGTTCAAAGACTCAGGTATGAACGACGTTTTGGTCAAACCAATTTCTCGTGCAAAGCTCGCCAAGGCTCTGAGCATCAAAGGGCCTGAAACTATCGTATCTGCAGCCGCTCGCGCACTACCCGCCCTTCTAGATACCGAGGCCGTGCGTGGCCTCTTGAGCGACCTTGGCGCCGAAAGATCGTCGAAACTGTTGAACGCGTTCCTGACCGAAACCGATAGCTTGGTGGACATGTTCACGACCTCACCTGACAGCGACGACAACATCCTGATCGGCGACATTCACAAACTGGCTGGTTCGGCGTCTCTCTTTGGCACGCTGCAATTCAGTGATTTGCTGCGCAAGCTCGAAGTGTTGGGAAAATCGGGCCGCGCCGACGAAATGCGTACTAAGCTATCCGACCTACCGCAATGTTGGTCTATGACCCGCAATGCTCTCGAGGAAATCGCCTCAGAAAACGTCTCGCAATAAGTCGATTGTCCTTTTCGTACAGGTTGACGAAAGCCAAAATCCAGCGCACCCTCCGATCAATATGATCAAATTATCGGGAGCCTTTGCGGTCCCGTCTTCGGAGGTTTCCATGTCTCAATATCACAACGATCCTGCTTCGGTCATCGAATCTGACCGCGCGCATGTGTGGCACCATCTTGCGCAACACAAACCCTTTGAAACGATCGATCCACAGATCATCGTCGAAGGCAAAGGGATGCGCGTTTGGGACATCACTGGCAAAGAACACCTTGACGCGGTGTCAGGCGGCGTATGGACCGTAAACGTCGGCTATGGCCGTACAGAAATCGCTGATGCCGTCCGCGATCAGCTGGTAAAAATGTGCTACTTCGCTGGTGCAAAGGGGACCATTCCGGGCGCAGAATTCGCGCAGCGCTTGATCGAAAAGATGCCAGGCCTCGACCGTGTCTACTATGCGAACTCTGGATCCGAAGCGAACGAGAAAGCCTTTAAAATGGTTCGTCAGATTTCGCACAAACACTACGGCGGTAAGAAACACAAAATCCTCTACCGCGACCGCGATTACCATGGCACCACGATTGCCTGCCTTTCCGCAGGTGGTCAGCAGGAACGCAACGCGCAGTATGGCCCGTTCGCACCTGGCTTTGTTGAGGTTCCACATTGCCTCGAATACCGTGCTGACCAGCCGGGCGAGGGTTATGGTGAACGCGCAGCGCAAGCGATTGAAGACGTGATCCTGCGCGAAGGTCCAGATACCATTGGCGCACTCTGCCTAGAGCCGATTACCGCTGGTGGCGGCATCATCGTGCCTCCGCAAGGGTATTGGGAACGCGTTCAGGAAATCTGTAAAAAATACGATATTCTGCTGCACATCGACGAGGTGGTGTGTGGCCTTGGTCGCACGGGGACTTGGTTCGGTTATCAGCAGTTCGGAATCAAACCTGATATCGTCACGATGGCCAAAGGCGTTGCATCTGGCTATGCGGCAATTTCTTGCTGTGTCACCACAAACGAAGTCTTTGAGAAATTCAAAGATGCCGACGACCCACTTGGTTATTTCCGCGATATTTCAACCTTCGGCGGCTGCACGGCTGGCCCGGTTGCAGCGCTCGAAAACATGCGCATCATCGAAGAGGAAAACCTCTGCGAGAACTCTGCAGCGATGGGCAACCGTCTGCACCAGAACCTGCTCGACCTGATGAACAAACACGAATGCATCGGCGAAGTCCGCGGCATGGGCCTGTTCCAAGGTGCCGAACTGGTCAAAAGCCGTGAAACCCGTGAACCGATGGACGAAAAACGTGTGATGGCGGTCGTTGCAGACTGCCTGAAAAACGGCGTGATTATCGGGGCGTCTAACCGCTCCATGCCTGGCTTCAACAACACACTCTTGTTCGCACCCGCACTGATCGCGACTGCGGACGATATCGACCAGATCACCGATGCGGTCGATCAGGCTCTGACACGTGTGATGGCTTAATCAACCAACCGAAGCGAGCGCCAAACCGTCGACAACAGCGGTGAAGGCCTCGTTTCGGTTGATACGCGCCATTGGACAGGCGGCGCGGGCCTCGGATTGAACAAGGTTCATGAGGCTCGACCCGCCGACCAATACCACAGATGTGATTTTATCTGGCGTGAGGCCTGCACCGAAAATCGTCGCATAGATCGCCTCGCGCAATTGCATCTGAAATTCGGACAGCGCGTCGCCCATCGACCCTGCCGAAATCGGGACATTCAGGCCCTTTTCAACAGAGCCCAGATCAATTTTCGCCGATCGCTCGCCCGAGTTTGCAGCGATCTTTCCCGCCTCGACCGCAAAGGCGATTTCGTGACCCAACTGGTCTTCGATCACGGCATGAAGTCGATCAATCGCGTCGCTATCAACCGCGTGACGCTGCATATCTTCGATTAGACGAAGCGTTTCGCGAGTATAGAGAAACGGGATCTTGGCCCAAGTAGAGAGATCGACGTAGAGCGATTTGGGCACGGGCAGTAGACCTTCGCCAAAGGTGCGCCGCAACTCTCCACCATAGCCGAAATAAGGCATCGCGTGGGCCATGGAAATCGCGTGGTCGAAATCGGTGCCACCCAATCTGATGCCGTGGCTGTGCAGAATATCCAACCGATCACCATCGCTCTGGAATACGGAAAAGTCGGATGTGCCGCCGCCGATGTCTACGATCAGCCCCGTTTGCCCAACCCCACCAAAGGCGCGACTAGCCCAAGCGGCGGCCTCTGGTTCGAACATGAACTCAACGTCAGTAAAGCCCGCCGCATGATAGCAGGCCCGCAGGTCATCCTCGGCCTTTTGATCGCGTTCCACATCGGCAGAGTGGAACCGGACGGGACGCCCAGACAAAACGCGCGTGCAGGTCTGACCGATCTGCGCCTCAGCACGGGTTTTCACCTCGACCAAGAACGCAGTCACAATGTCGGCCAGCGTGCGTCTCTGCCCACCAATCGGGCGTTGTTCGTGAAACAGCGATGTGCCGAGGACAGATTTGAGCGCACGCATATAGCGCCCTTCATCACCCGCAATCAGAGCCTCAGCCGCAGCGGCGCCGATCACCATTTCACCACGGTCAGCAGGAAAGAACACCGCAGTCGGCAAGGTGTCCGCGCCATCCTCGATCGGAAGTCGACGCAAGACGCCATTTTCAACAATGGCGACGGCAGAATTCGAAGTTCCAAAGTCGATAGCGAGAGTGGGAGCGGTCATAGGATATTCCAACGTCATCAAAGTCTGCGGAGCTACCCAAAATCGCACCACGCGGCAAGTAGGTTGAGGCCTACCCTCTTTGCCTTTGGGCCGTTTCATGGTTGAAGAAGGTAAGAGGTGACACATGACTTGGATCGCAATTGACCTGACATCTGGCCGATCATGGCTGATGGACGATCACATTCCGTTGGCCCAGCGCAAGGGCACGACGCCTGAGGCATTGATCGGCGACTGGCAAGGTCCGCAAGTGATCGCTGGACTACCTGATGCAGCCGTGAGCCGTGTGCCATGCAAGGCATTACCCCCGTCAGGACAATTCGGGCCTGTGGTTCAGGACAGCCCCGCGCATCGGCTCCCCCACTCTGCAGCGATTGCGGGTTTTCTGGCCAGTCAGGATGATTGGGACGGCGTGATCTGTTTGGTGTCCACGCAAGTGCACTGGGTCCACGTCAGTGCGGGCGAAATCGTGAGTTTTCTTAGCTCTGTAACACCCGAAACCTTTGCCGTCTTCGCGTCAGGCGCGATGTCCACGGCCGCGTTTGACGAGGGTCTGGCCCAAGCGATGGATCGACCAGAACGCATCCTTTCCCATATCGCATCAGCCCGCGTTGCTGGTGGCGACGCTGTGAGCCGAATTTTGGGCCTGCTGATTGGGGCCGACCTCAAAGGCAGTCGGGCCTACTGGCTCGGCCAGCGTGTTGCCGTTATCGGCGACGGTGTGATCGCTGACGGATATACCCGCGCCCTGACCGCTCAATCGGTTCCTGTTTTACAGATGCCCGACACAACACTTGCTGGCCTTGTGGCCGCTTACAAAGGACTATCTCAATGACTTTCGGCACTCTTCCTGATGGACGCACTGTGGACCGGATCACCATTTCGAACGGTGATCTTTCGGTCAGCATCCTGACCTATGGCGCGATCGTGCAGGACGTGCGACTGAAAGGTCATGATTATAACCTCACGCTCGGGTCCGACGATATCAACGACTACCTCACCTCGATGAAGCACTACGGCCCGATCATCGCACCCGTCGGCAATCGGATCAAAGGCGCGCGAGCGACCTTTGGCGGGATCGAGCATATGCTGACCCCGAATGAGGGACGCAATATCCTTCATTCTGCCGAAGGAGGCAGCCAGTTCAAACTTTGGACTGTTGAGGATCAAACACCCGATACCGTCACGCTAACCGTGCTTTGCGCGGATGGTGAGGCTGGTTTCCCCGGTAACCAGCGCGTCATGGCCCATTTCGCCATTCTGCCCGACAACGTTATGCGGATGGAGATCACTGCGACGACGGATGAGCTGAGCATGATCAACATCTGCAATCACAGCTACTGGAATCTAACAGGCGATCCGACCTTTGCGGGTCACAAATTGCAGATCAAAGCGCAGAACTATCTGCCCACAGACGCCGAAAACATTCCGACCGAAGTGACAGAGGTTGCGGGCACTGACTACGATTTTCGCACCTTGCGCGATGTCGTTCCTGCCAACCCGCCGATTGATCACAACTACTGTCTATCGCGGATCAAGCTGGATCTGCGCGATGTCGTTACCCTCGAAGGGGGTGATCTTCGGATGACCATCGCGACCGACATGCCCGGACTTCAGGTCTATGATGGCCGTACGGCATCGAACGCGGGGTTTGCCGATTACGCCGCGCTCGCCTTTGAACCGCAGTACTGGCCGAACGCACCGCATGAACCGTCCTTCCCAAAGATCATCGTCAAAGCGGGCGAGGTTTGGACGCAAGAGGTCGAGTGGCGGTTCGAACATCTGGCATAACTAACCTTCGGAAAAATTGCGCTGAACGATAAAAGTTCTCGGGAATAAGCCGCTTATGATATTATCGGCCTAACGTCGTTTTCTTCGGCGTAGGGTTCACACAGCTGAAAGAACTTTGATGTCATATGCCTTTCCGTTGGGCGGGATGCCCTCTCTGGATGATGATCCCGCGAAGAACGGTGCTCATTTCACCGAGAGCTATGCGCTGATCCCAGCCGGAACGATGCGTGACATTACCGCTAGCCTTCTGCCTGGGTGGGTTGACACACGGTGCTGGATTTTGGCGCGCCCGCTTAGTGGCTTTGCCGAGACCTTTGCGCAATATGCGGTCGAGGTAGGACTAAACGGCGGCTCCGACACGCCAGAGCCGAACCGAAATGCCGAGGCGGTGTTGTTCATCGCAGATGGTATTATGGAGCTAATCGTTGCGGGCCAGACCCATATTCTGATGGCGGGCGGTTACGCCTACATTCCGCCTCATACCCGCTGGACCCTACGCAATGCGGGCGATGACCCGCTGAGGTTCCACTGGATCCGCCGCCAATATATCCATGCACACGGCTATGATGCGCCAATGCCGTATATTACGAGCGATTATGACACTCCGATCAGTTGGATGTCAGAGACCAAGGATTGGGGAACGTCGCGGTTTGTCGATCAAACCGATTTAAGGCATGATATGCACGTCAACATCGTGACCTTTACCAAAGGCGGCCGCATCCCCTTTGCCGAGACGCACGTGATGGAACATGGACTATATGTCCTACAAGGCACAGCGCGGTATTTGCTAAACGAACGCTGGGTTGATGTTGGGCCTGGCGATTTCATGTGGCTGCGCGCGTTTTGCCCTCAGGCCTGCGTTGCAACCAGCCACGAACCATTCCGATATCTGCTTTACAAAGACGTCCACCGTCACCCCGATTTGACGCTTTGATCCGCGGCGAGGCTATCTAGGATTGGACAGTTGGGCCGATCGTCGCCCGCACAACATGAAACGAGATGGGCTAAGGTTTTGCGCATCTCTTTCATCTCGGCAATCCGCTGATCGATCCGCGACAGATGATCCCGCGCTATGGATTTTACCTCTGCGCTTGTGCGGGTCGTGTCTTCGTAGAGATGCAGCAGGGTCCGACATTCTTCGACGGTAAAGCCCAGTCCACGCGCCCGCCCGATAAAGGCAAGTTTGTGAATGTCGGATTCTTCAAATGCACGATAGCCATTTGCGTTGCGATCTGGTTGCACGAGGCCGATATCCTCGTAATAACGGATCGTTTTCGCGGGGAGATTGGTTCTGGCCGAAGCTTCTTTGATATTCATCGGCGCACTTTCCGTCCTGCTGAATAGCCACGAAGACGTAGCGCGTTACTGACCACAAAGACCGACGAAAATGCCATCGCGCTCGCCCCGAGCATGGGTGACATAAGCATGCCGAATGCGGGATAAAGCACCCCAGCAGCAACGGGGATCAATGCGATATTATAAGCAAAAGCCCAAAATAAGTTCTGCCGAATGTTTTGCATAACTGCGCGGCTCATTCGAACCGATGCAACGGCACCACTGAGGTCCCCCCGCATCAGCACAACGTCCGCTGTTTCGACGGCAACGTCTGTCCCTGTACCCATGGCGATACCAACATCTGCCTGCGCCAAAGCGGGTGCATCGTTGATCCCGTCGCCAAAGAACGCCACAGGACCGTTCACTTGAAGTTCCTTGACCGCCTCGACTTTACCTTCGGGAAGAACTTCGGCAACGACCGTATCAATACCGAGCCGCCGCGCAATGCTCTCAGCTGTAGCGATGTTATCGCCCGTGACCATCGCCACACGCATCCCACGTTCTTGAAAGGCAGAAATAGCATCTCTGGCACCAGCTTTGATCGGGTCCTCAACACCGATAAGAGCGGCCATTGCGCCATCCACGGCAACAAAGAACGGGGTCTGGCCTTCTTGGGCGAGGGACGCCGCTCTCGCCGAATACGCAGCAACCGAGACGTTATTCTCGGTCAAGTACCGTTCCGACCCTACCAAAACCCGATGGGTATCAACGATGCCCGAGACACCTTTGCCAGCGGTTGATTTGAATGACTGGGCAGCCGCCAATAGGACACCATTTGACGTCGCCTCACGCAGAATAGCCCTCGCCATTGGATGTTCAGATTGTGCCTCTACAGACGCTGCGAACCGAAGAGCTTCACGACGGTTTTGCGCGTAGATTGTGACGACCTGCGGGTGACCTTCGGTCAGCGTGCCCGTCTTATCAAAGGCAACCGTTGTGACCTCGTTCAAGCGCTGCAGGGCATCACCCCGACGGAACAAAATACCCAATTCAGCAGCACGACCCGTACCGACCATGATCGAGGTTGGAGTAGCAAGGCCCATGGCGCAGGGGCATGCGATGATCAAGACAGAGACCGCCGCGACCACAGCATAAGACACCCCTGGCCCAGCAATCAGCCAAATTATCGCGGTGACCAAAGCAATCAAAATCACAACGGGCACGAAAATGCCCGTGATCCGATCGACCAAACCTTGGATCGGGAGCTTCGCGACCTGCGCTTGCTCGACCATCTGAACAATCCGCGACAGGACGGTGTTGGCACCAATGGCCCGCACCTCCATGCAGATCGACCCGTCCGTATTCATCGTCCCGCCGATAACCTGATCACCCAACGACTTGAGCACGGGAACAGGTTCGCCGGTCAGCATCGATTCATCCAAATACGAGCTGCCATCAACGACAATCCCGTCGACAGGCACCCGCTCCCCTGGACGAATGCGCAAAATGTCCCCAGGAACCAGTTTTTCGACTGGGGTTTGCACCTCCCCTTCATCTCTTAGAACACTGGCAGTTGTCGGGCGTAGTTTGACCAAGGCTTCTATAGCGGCGCCCGTCCGCCCCTTTGCCTGCGCTTCGAAATAGCGACCGAGCAGGATCAGCGTGATGATCACCATCGACGCCTCAAAATAGACGGCGCGTGCCTCAATGGGCACAAAGCCCGGAGCAAAGGTAACGATAGTCGAGTACAACCATGCAGCACCTGCCCCCAAGGCGACAAGGCTGTTCATATCAGGCGAGCCTTTGAACAACGCTGGGATACCAAGGCGGTAAAACCCTTGCCCCGGACCAGCCATCAGCAAAGTCGCCAAGAGGAACTGGATGCGACGGAACATGGACTGTCCGATCACCATATCGACCCAGTGATGGACCTGCGGGACCAAATGCCCGCCCATTTCCAAGGCGAAAACGGGCAGCGTCAGCAGCAATGCCGTGGTGAATTGCGACCGAATGGCTGCGGCTTCTTCGGCTTTGCGTTCCGACACTGCCTTACGTCCACCAGAAGAAAGCTGAGTTGGATAACCCGCCTTGCCCAACGTATCGAGAACAGGCGTCAAATCGTCCAAGACTGTTTCAACCTGCGCAGTTTCCGTCGCGAGGTTCACCTGAGCCGATACGATCCCTGCCTGACGGGTCAGCAGTTTTTCCACACGACCAACGCAGGCGGCACAGGTCATGCCCGACACGTCGAGTGATACGCTTTCGACTCGTGCTGGATATCCCGCTTGGCTGAGCATCTCTAAAACGGTCGATGGCACGGTGTTGTCCGAGTAGGCAATCGTCGCCGTTTCTTTGGCCAAATTCACCGACACCGTTTCAACGCCATCAGCGCGGCCGAGAATTTTCTCGACTCGTGCAACGCATGCCGCACATGTCATTCCGCTCACCGCGATGGTCATTTGGCGGGCCATGGGTCACCTTCTTTCCTTGGTCTTGGCTTTACTTAGTTCCTCCAGTAACTGGAAGGTCAATAGCCCCTTGACCTTCCAGCAGGTGGAAGCGCCATCTAATGTGCATAGCTTGGAGACTAGAATGAAACTTTACGTTCCCGAAATGAGCTGCGGTCACTGTAAATCATCCATTGGTACAGCAATCGCTGGCCTAGATGGTGCAGCAACCGTCGAATTCGATATGGATGCGCGCAAGATCACAGTCGCGACCGATAGGACCTCTGCCGAAGTCATCGACGCCCTCGATGTGATTGGATTTGACGCTGAAGTTGCCGACTAAACGGACCGTGAACACCTTTTTGTGCATCGGTTTACACTACAATCGATGTCATTAAGGTTTCACGCAACTCTGCGAAATCCCCCGTTAAAAAGGGAACAAGCCATGTCCGATTACACTCGTTTCGCCATCTACTATGTTCCACCTGCGGGACCGCTCGAGCAATTCGGCGCAGCATGGTTGGGATGGGATATCGCCTCGGGCAGCGCCGTTCCACACCCGCATGTGGACGACCTTGACCTTGAGGCCGTCACAGATACGCCACGGAAATACGGGTTTCACGCGACACTGAAGCCACCCTTCCGACTGACCGAGTCGCATGGTGAAGTCGAACTGCAAGCCGCAGTGGCCGACCTCGCGGATGTATTGGCTCCAGTGACGCTCGACGGCCTCAAACTAAGCCAGATCAGCTCTTTCCTCGCCTTTGCGGTCGAAGGATCGCAGTCGGGCCTCAATGCATTAGCGGCAGCTTGCGTCCGCGAACTCGACCACTTCCGCGCCCCCGCCAGCGCGTCAGAGACAGAACGCCGTAAAGCAGCGGGCCTCACCGAACGACAGACAGAGCTTTTGATGCAATGGGGCTATCCCTATGTCATGGAGGAGTTCAAATTCCACATGACGCTTTCTGGCAAATTGGACCCCGAAACAGCGACCCGTTCGATGGCAGCGATTGAAGAGCTGAGCCTCGGCACACTCCCGCGCCCGTTCATCATCGACGCTATCGCGCTGGTCGGCGAACGCCCTGACGGTCGATTTGAAACCATTCGACGATATAGCCTGAACGGCTAAGGGTTTACCCGATCACTATTCGGCGAATTTCCATTGATATCTGGGGGATATGGTGGCGGTGCAGGGACTGCTGGGCCTTTGGCCCAGACCCCTTGAAGTTCCTACGTCACTTCAAGGCGCAACCCCAGACACAAGAAAACCCAACCATTCCAATAGGTTCATGATCTGTCACGAGTTTAACCGTGCGTTGAGGTTGATCCAGAATGGCATCGATTTCAAGGATAATGTGTGCACCAACATATTGTGTCACCATAACTACAAGCAACAATATAGGGTATTAAAATAAGCCCTAGATAGAGTGTGTTTTTTGACTTTATGTTTATTTACAATAACTTACTCAAAATCCAGCCATTCATCCCCAATGCTATCTTTGTGTATGCTGGGAAAACCCCATCCAGTTCAGGGCACTGTACCCGTATGTGTGCAGATGAAATCACACACCGCCAAGATTTACATTTTAAAACAATAGCTTGCGTTGCGATGTATGAATCTGGCTTGGGGAATCATACCACCTTTGTAGCTTTGTTAAGCTACCCCACCCGTTCAAAGTCAGTCACTTAAAGGTGGGGGAGACGGGGGATAGGGGGTAGTTAATAAATTACAAAATGCGACTTTTCATTACCGACATATTTTCTGGACCATGCAAAGATACCTCATCAGAATAGGTAGGCTCAGTCCGATACTTAGTTTTGGATGCACAGGCTGCAACTTAACGATTGATGTTTGAATGCCCCAGAAGCCTGTTGTTGACCTTACGAGGATGTCCCCTCCTGAGTTTGCCCAATACGTGATGCAAGCAGATGTCGGAGAAAAGATGATCTACATGCGGAAGAGACAGGGTGAATCCACTCCCTTGAAACGTGAGGCACTGTATCTGTACGAAGGTGGATATGTTCTGCTGACACAACGTCGATGTGAGAAGCCTAACAACAAAGAGTTCGAGTATATCGCCACACGGACCAAAAAGGCTGCAAAGAAAGTCGCTGCTTAGTTAATGATCTTACTGTTGCCGTGGAAGATGTAACCAGCCTTCCTGAGTGACTTCACTAAGAAGAACCCTCGACATGGAAGATGTCATACTTTGCGGAGAGATAGCTTGAAGATTTTATCGGTTTTATGTTTTTCCATTATAGCAATAGTGGCATCACAGGCCGCACTCGCTTCTTGTAATGGCAACAACCCTCCCACAATCACATCTGTTTCGCCAACAAATGGATTAGTCACAGGTGGCACAATTGTAACTATTTCAGGCACATCACTAGGATGTGTGAGTGTGAGTTTCAATGGTGTTTCAGCTTCAAATGTTACTGCCAGTTACGGCACTGTGACGGCCACAAGCCCAGTGGGGACTATAGGTGTAGTAACTTTGAAGGTAACCAACCCTAACGTCGGGATTAACGCCAATGCCTTTGATACCGCTCAATTTACTTACATCGCCCACAATAACACACCGACAACTGCCTCTGTCATCCAGTCAGACGTCTCTCGTGTGACCCGCAGTGCTGTGACTGCAAACAACAGCATGATGTCTCAGGGTCTAGAACGCTTCATTGGTGACCGTAGCTCTGGTCAGTCCATGACAGATGTTATCTCCACCAGTGGTCTGAATAGTGTTGTCGTATCCCCTGAGATGAAAGCCTACGGTGAGACCCTCTTCGGTCGTGGTTCATTCTTTGGGCAGTCGGTCTCTGCTGATGGCACCTACCGAAAAGTGACTTTCGGCGAGTTCGACGTGCAGCATGAACGTGGTGCTGGTACGACACTCAGCTTCAATGGTCGTATGGCTTGGGAACGTGCGGCTGGTGACGACGCCATGGTGGCTTACTTCCTCGGTGCTGAAGTGAACCGTTCCAATTTAGAAGGTACTTACACAGGCGATCAGAGCCGTTATGGCCTGACAGCAGGTGTCTATGGCTTCAAAGAGCTTGAGAACAATCTGTACCTGTCTGGTTACGGCTCTCTTGGCGTAGCTCGTAGCAATCTAGACATCACTGATGGTGCATCGTCTGTTGTGACTGGTGACTACACGTCCCGTACCATGTCTCTCGGCGGTCAGCTTAGCGGCTCTGTAGACTTCGAGACCTACGAACTGCGTCCGTCGGTCAGCCTGAACTTCGTGAAGACTTGGATTGGCGATATCACCCTTGATGAGAATGGTTCTTCGATCAACGTAGCTGTTGGTGACACCACCTTCGGTGAACTCGTTGCTAAACCTGAGTTCCTCTTCCCGATGGAACAACAAGAAGGCAGCAACATGGTGACTGTAGCCTCTGCTGCACCTCGCCTGATCTGTGAACGTAGCGATGCTGCTAACACAGTGACCAAAGACTGTGGTGCTGGTCTTGAGCTAGGCATCAACGGAACCTCTGAGGACGGTGCAACCAATCTCAACGCAAGCATTCGTTTTGACCGAGTAGGCGGCGTAGATCGCCAAGGTCTGAACCTACAGGCTGAGTTCCGCTTCTAAGGAATAGTGCAGGTTAACGAGCATAGGGGCGGCCTTCGGGTCGCCTCTTTTCGTTTGCGGGGCAGGTCTAAAATGGTCAAGCTGCCTAGTATCTAACAGGGGTGCATTTTTATGAAAAATCTATCAGGGTTGTTAAATAATTTCCTACTTTCAATCTTAGTCTTGCTGTTCTCATCCAGCTCTACGCTTGCCTCCACGGGATGCAGTGCGTGGGGTAGGACCGTTCGCATGTCGGCAGGTCTGACTGCTACTGGAACGGTATCGGATTTTGCCGAAGGCGATGTCCTGACAATTTCGTTCAACAATGGAAACGCAAGTAACATTGTCAAAATCACTTCGTTAGGGTCATCCAATGTTACGCAATGGCCAGGGGTAGCTCCGCTTTCAATTTCATATACTGTAGTTGCGAGTGATGTCGGATCGGGCATCAGTTATGAATTGTATGGCGGCGCAAATAATACTTGGGCTGCGAATTTTTCCTGTGTCGCAGCAATCGTTGCTCCCAATGCTCCGACATCTTTGGTCGCAACGTCTGGCGATGGGCAGGCCTTGATTACCTTCATAGCACCCTCAGATACAGGTGGATCGACCATATCGAACTACGAATATTCGTTAGACAACGGAGTAAACTGGACTGCGTTAAACCCCGTCGACACATCAAGTCCTATAACAATCGCAGGGCTTACAAATGGAACGAACTATTCGATTAAAATCCGAGCCGTAAATAGTGCTGGAGGTGGTACTGCTTCATCCTCAGTAACTGCAACTCCAGTCGGCGTCTCTACCGCCCCAACGTCTTTGGTTGCCACAGCAGGTGATGGTCAGGTCTCAGTGGCCTTTACGGCTCCGTCTGACAACGGTGGGTCTGCAATTACAGACTATGAATACCAGCTTGATGACGGGCCATGGGTGAGTGCTTCCACCACAAGCAGCCCTATTGTGATTACAGGTCTGAACAATGGCACCAGCTACTCCATTAAGCTCCGTGCAGTGAATGCTGGTGGGAATGGGGCAGCCAGCCTTTCAGTTCAAGTCACAACGCCTTCTCCTCAATCTACATTTGATGAAGTGAAAGATGAAGTAGTGTCGCAGGTTCAAGCCGTGGCGCTTCAAAACTTGCGCAATAGTGTTCAGGAAACGACTAATTTCATGTTCTCTGCTCGTGATAGGTTTATCGCTTCGAGGCGCATGGACGAAACATCCATGCTCTCAAGTCGGAATAATGTCCCGTTCGATATTGAAGGGTCTACATCGGTATCTACGAGTTCAGCGAATATTGATGGCAGCTTCTTTGGGCAGTTTGGTGACTTTGACGGAACCTACAGACGCATCACATCTGGAGATTTCAATCTACAAAGGGATGAAGGTGGGAATACCACTGCTGCTTTGTCGGGCCGTATCGCTTGGGAATACCTAACATCAGACACGGCAATGTTAGGATGGTTCGTTGGTGCCGAATACGTTCAGTCTGACTTGAACGGTACATTCTCGGGTGACCAAACATCCTTTGGAGCTTCAATCGGCGGGTACTTTGTCTCAGAACTTCAGGATCAGCTATACCTAGATGGTCACCTGACACTGAAGCAAAACGAGCATGACTTAATGCTATCAAATGGCATGTTGGAGCTAGAAAGCATTTATCACAGCACCACGGTTCTGGGGGGACTGACGCTTACAGGCGTCTCGACGATTGATGAAAGTTCAGAACTTTGGCCAACTCTATCCATCAATGCTGCTCAGTCTGATCTAGGAGCGATTGGCTTTACGGGTACAGCCTATGGCCTTACAGATAACTCACTATCCATGGACGGTGGTGTTGTCTCTTATGCAGATGTGTCCGTTGCTCCTAAGTACCGTGTCGCCATGGACGGTCAGTCACTGGCAAATAGTCTGCTGGTGGCCTCAGTGACACCTAAAGTAATGTGTGAGTACACGGAGCTAGGCAGCACTACCTCTCGGAATTGTGGTTCAGGTCTTATGCTGGGCCTGCTAGGCACAACCAAGGAGGGCAACGGAACTCTTGAACTAGAGTTAGGCCTAGACAGCATCGGCGGAGCTACAAGGCACTCCGTGGCTCTGAGTGCAGACCTGAAATACTGATTATACTGATGAGCAACTACAGCAGTCCAAAGCACCCATCTGGTTCATTCTCAATCTAATGTCATGCTTTGGCTTTCACGGCCACGTTATTACTTGAAGGTGATCTATGGAAGACGTTTGGCATTCTCGACTTTTCAATGTTCATGCTTGGTCAGAACATAAAGCTGTGATGGAGTTGACAGAGTACATCTTCCGTAGCCTAGACGAGGAACAACAGAAGACCATACGTGGTAGAGCAAACAATCGAGGCAAGACAGACCTATACAAACACCTGAGGATCGTCCTGACAGACCTTTACGTAGGTTGGAAAACAGACCCAACCCTCTGCACGGCTCTGTCATTCAACAGGAATGACTATCGAGTTGGGTCTAGGTACAATGGGCTACACATTTCTCATCGTGTAACTGACGTGTGCCATATCCTTGAAGACCAAGGCTATATTCGTATCTCCAAGGGTGGATACGACAGAGTTGGAGATGGCAGAAGTAACCGCACTGCACGGCTTTTCCTGACCGATCGATTGAAAACTCTATTCTCAGAAGTGGGTCTTGAAAGTTGGCAAATCAACCAACACCAAGACCAAGAGTGCATTATATTACGCAACAAAGATATCGACAGCCGTAAAGCCAAAGATATTCCGTACGAAGAGACCGATCAAACTACGGCTATGAGGATGGAAGTTAATGCTCTTAATGAACTCCTCTCACAACATTACGTTGATATCACCTTTCTGAGAAGGCCGTTCATTCTGAGGACACAACAGCAGGGCAACGTTAGAAATCCTGAGCTGATACCTGTCGATCAAGGCCAGAAGTTCATGCGACGTATCTTCTCAAGGTCTCGATGGGACTGTGACGGACGTTGGTATGGTGGCTTTTGGCAGAGTGCTCGGAAAGGTAGCAGAAGACATATCAGGATCGACAATGAGATTACCGATGAAGTGGACTTTGACGGCCTTCATCCAGCTCTACTAGCTGCTCGTCATGGAGTTGTAAGTGAGGGTGACAAGTACGACCTCAAAGAACACATCTGTGAAGAGGTGTCTCAATTCGTCCAACGGGACACTGTGAAGAAGCTAGTACTTGTAGCTATCAATGCTAAGGATAGGTCATCAGCATTCAGGGCTTTCCGATTAAAGTTCGACAACTACAGCAACAAGACGTTAAGTCGGCTACTGGATGCCTTTATCGATAGGCATCCTTATCTTAATGATGAACTCTGTTCAGATCAGGGCATTCACCTGATGCACACCGACTCTTTGATAACGACACACATCATCAACGAGTTCGTTGCAGCTAAGAAACCCATACTCCCAATACATGATAGCTATATTGTGAAATCAAAAGAAAGGCTCTTCTTAGATCAAGCAATGAGTAAGGCTACCATAGCCGTAGTCGGAACAGACCTTACAAGGACCTCACGGATCAACGAAGAAGATCGACTATTCGAGCTAGATAGAAACTACAGAGCTTCAGAAGACTATGATCCGATGTATGGCTTCGAAGATTACCTCGAACCTCTTATAGAGGATGTGTCAGAAGAATACCTTAAGAGGTATGAACAGTGGTTAGCTAAGAAGTCTTAGTATAGCTAGAAGGGAGGAGAGATAATGTCTTCTACCTTATCCTCTCTCCACCCCCCTCTCTACTCATTACTAAGCCGAGATGAATCTACTGAGTGGCTAGTGATCGGCACTAGGTTAATTTGGAAGTCACGACTTAAGTCCACGCATCAGAACGGGTGAATACACTTCAACGGTTTAAAGTCTGATCTTAGGTCCGCATGAGAAAAGTTATACTGACCAAAGTTGCGGAATGATAACTCTGACGTGCCTTTATTAAAGATGAAGTTAATCACAGCAGGAAATGCACTATCCCGAAGGTCATAGTACGACCACAGAATTGCTTCATCAGCCCAAAGACTTTCCTCAGACCAGCCCCAGTTTCCGTAAAAAACACTTTGAGATTGAGTATCAAAGATTAATGACGCAGGAGCCATGTTTGCAGCGTCTGGGTGAGTACACTCGAACTCAATCAGTTCAGCTTGAGCAATCTTTGGAGTAAGAAGCAAAGCACAGATTAACAGTCTGCAAAGCATTGAAATCCCTAAGTCCGTATTGTGTCCATCAGTTGCACGAAAAACTGTCCGAAAGAGCATATGCTACTAACGAGGCAGCCCCGTAATGCCGTTGTTCGGGATGTTGCTGCAGATATCTCGTCACCACATCAATCACTTGTTTTCCCGTGACGTCTGCTGGAACGCAACTTCTGACACCACCTATGTCACCGAACAATTGCACATCAGCTATTGCGAAAACATAACCAGCACAGACAAAACTCCCAGGGGCCCCAGCTGGTGCCTGACAATTTTCAAGTAGACTATTGCCGTTCCTAAAGTCAGCCAAGGCAGCAAACGGCACACACATTAAAATCACCGTCAACAAAGTTGCCTTGACGTTTTTCATTAAGCACTTTCCTCTCAACGATATGGGTCGTTATAAGACTAAGATAATGGTGTGCAGCTTGTACAGTGAAACGGTGTGATTAGGAGAAGTCCATAATGCTAAAGTGGTCCTTCCGAGTTTTGCTAATCGTAGTTTTGGGTGTCGTAGGTTATGGAACCCTTGACCTGTATCGTGCAGGTTTCTTTAGTCTTCCTGAACTTTCCGACAATGAATACCCACTCTCGTTTTCCAATGGTTTACGTGGCATCGTGGAGGTTCCCTTGAGAGATACACCACAACGACCAGCCCCCCAGATAGTTAGACGATTGAGTCAGGTATATCCTGATCGAATGTACCTTGGGGTTCCAATTGAAGTACCGAGCTGGCTTACGGAAAAGTGGTCCAAGTGTATCTCAGGCAGCATTGATGAAAACGAAGAGGCTCGTCAGAGGATTGTCCCGACAATGCCAGAGAGGCTCCGTACCGACCTAGTAGGTGCACGACTAGAAGCAGTGTGTGGCTTTGATGTAGATAATAATGAGATGATAACCCGAGGTTACATATTCTCAGTGCCAAAGTTTTGACTGGCTGGTAGGCCCAACCAGTCAATAGGATTGCAACATTGCCCACGGAAGCATGGCTTCGAGTAGTTAGTCCTTTACTTAACTAAGGCAGTCGCATTGTTGCCAAAAACAAACTGCCATTCACGACCTTTCGAGTCCCTCATTGTGCCAGAGCCTGACATGCCACTTGCAGTTCTTGTAGCAGAACCGATTGCCGTTGTTCCGTCGGAGCAAAGCAAAGACACTGGGATCGTGACAGACATATCGAGTGAGTCATAATTACCAGTACAGGTCCCATATGGGCCTGTCATGATTATCTCACCATCTCCATTCATTCTTGCTGTGGCAGTGCCCGTCATTTTGGCACCATTTTGACCTATTGCCGCAACAGGTAAAGTAATGTCACTGCATGCGGTGAGGGTTAGCAGTGAAAGACTAGTTAGAAAGCAAGTTCGCATATGTAGTTCCTAACTTAGTTGCAGGCTCAGACAATTGAGATAAGGTTTGGTGTATTGTTGCATCATATTTTTCAGTTCAGCAACTTGCACCTTCAAGTCCTACACAAAGCTCGCATGCTCTCTACCAATCACTCAACTTTGACCTGCTCCATCCACCTCTTCACCTGCTGCAAGTCATAACCTTTCCCGTACTTGGTTCCCACACCACCAATACTAGACCATCCACCTATCTGATCAATCAATTCCAATGGAGCTTCAACAGCTCTCATCCGATCCCTCATGGTGTGCCGTAGGCTATGAGCAGTTAACCCACCAAACCGTGCCTTGATCCACTTGTTTAGGGCATTGCTTGCATGTGTAGCTACGAACCCATTGGGCCTGTAGTATTGAGGAAATACAAACACCCCATCAGAGCCACGGAGAGCCTCTCTCATGGCCTTATCAGCATAACCCAACAATGGTAAGGTTCGTTCACTCCCAGCAGTCTTGAGCCTTCTGTGAGAGTGTGGACGGATATGAATAACACCTTGCTCTAGGTCTACGTCTTCAAGCCTTAGCCCAACAATTTCCCCGATACGACAACCTGTTTCTCCGAGGATAGGGAACAGCAGTCTTACAGTGCTCTTCGAAGCCAATGTTTCTTCATATCCCTCACGAAGCTGATCAATCGTGAACGTACCTCGTCGTTTGACATCCAAACCCTCTCCCGAGATTACAACACGAGAAAAAGGGTTACGCCTCTCAATGTCTAACTCGGCATAGGCGTAGTTCAATACCGCACAAATCGAGTTGATGCGTTTACGAATGGTTGCCGTCTTGACGCCCCTAGCATGGAGTTGTCCAACCATCATTCTGGCATCTTCTCGCTTGTAGTTTGCGACCTCTTTATCGCCAGCAATAGAAAAGAGTTCACGTGCTGCTAGCTCATGGAGTTTCGGGTTTATCCTCCGAACCTCAACATACTCATTCATCAGGTCCGAGTATCTGATATGCTTAGGCTTGAGGTTTTCGATGATGGCTTTGTAGTTAAGCAAACAGCCAGTATCAAAACTGCCACGTAGTAACGGCACCAACTGGTTAGTTAGATACTGAGCAACTTCAGGATCATCGGACAATCGACAACGTATCAGCTTACCGTATTGACCCTGTGCCTTTTCAGGAACACGTATATTCAGGTTATAGAAACCGTCACGGTACAAAGTGTGCCGTATGACTGTGTGATTAGATGTGTGCATTTCAGGCACCTTTCCAAGAGAACAATCTCGGAAAAACCCATGCTTTTCATCAACGTATATCTGGGGGGATATGGTGGCGGTGCAGGGACTCGAACCCCGGACACAAGGATTATGATTCCTCTGCTCTAACCAACTGAGCTACACCGCCGAAAGTGCGGGCGGAATATTATTGGCTGGGGTCCGCGTCAAGAGGCAAAGCCAGCTTTTTTCATTCCGACCGACGAAAAAACAAAGCCGCCATTTCTGGCGGCCTTGAAACTCTATCAAAAGAAGCGTCCGCCTGCCCTATTCAGCAAGGTTTTAGCCAGGGCTTGGCCCAGTGCGGGACCTTCGCTGATTGGACCAGAGACTTCATCGCTCAGGGATTGCGAACCGTCGATGCGCAAAATTTCTCCGCGAAGGCGCAGCGTGTCGCCTTGCAACTCGGCCAGTCCACCAATTGGAGTTTCACACGATCCATCCAGAGCCGCCAAAAACGCCCGCTCAGCAGCGAGTCGCTGCCCAGTGGGGGTGTGATGGATTGCAGCCAGCATCGTGGCGGCGCGTTCATCATCTACGCGGCGTTCAATCCCGATTGCGCCCTGCGCAACGGCGGGCAGCATTTCTTCGACTTCGATGGCCACACGCGGCACATCGATCATGTTCAGACGGTTCAAACCGGCCATCGCGAGGAAAGTCGCATCCGCAACGCCATCGCCCAGTTTTTTTAGACGGGTCTGAACGTTACCGCGAAATTCTACGATTTTCAGGTCGGGGCGGCGATTGAGAAGCTGAGCTTTACGGCGCAAGGACGATGTCCCAACCACAGCACCTTCGGGCAGAGCGGCCAAGCCACCATCCTTCAACGAAACAAAGGCGTCACGCACATCTTCACGCGGGAGATAACAATCGAGCACAAGGCCATCTGGCTGTGCGACAGGCATGTCTTTCATCGAATGAACCGCGATATCGATGCGGCCATCCAGCATTGCCTCTTCGATTTCTTTGGTAAACAGACCCTTATTGCCGATTTCCTTGAGAGGACGATCCGCATCGATCATGGAACGATCATCGCCTGTGGTCTTAATCACAACGATTTCAAAAGCACCCTCGGGCAGATCAAAGGCTGCCATCAAACGGGCGCGGGTTTCGTAGGCTTGCGCCAGCGCCAGTGGCGAACCACGGGTTCCGATCATAAGCGGTTCAGCGGGTGTGGGCAAAATCATGGTCATATGCGCTTTCTAGCCGCGCCTTTGCGTGCCAGCAATGGCTTGACTTGCCCTGCATCATTGGCGACCAACCACGGGAACGAAAAGGAATGACCATGACAAAGACGATCTTGCGCGCCCTTGCCGGTGAAAAACTGCCTGCCCCGCCGATTTGGATGATGCGGCAAGCAGGACGGTATCTCCCTGAATATCGCGCAACCCGTGCGCAAGCAGGGGATTTTCTGTCACTTTGCTACAATTCGGAACTCGCCGCAGAGGTCACTTTGCAGCCGATCCGCCGCTACGGATTCGACGCAGCGATTCTTTTTGCTGACATTTTGTTGTTACCGCAGGCCTTGGGCGTCGATCTTTGGTTTGAAACGGGCGAAGGTCCGCGGATGACGACGGTCACAACACCTGCAGAACTTAAGGCGCTCAAGCCGATTGATCAGATCGATGAAGTTCTGAATCCTGTTTATGAGACGGTCAAAATCCTCTCCCGCGAATTGCCAAAGGAAACGACGCTGATTGGCTTTGCTGGCGCTCCTTGGACGGTTGCGACTTATATGATTGCAGGTCGCGGCACACCGGATCAGGGCCCAGCGCACGCGCTGAAATCTGCTGATCGTGCGACCTTTTCAGCGCTGATCGACCTTCTGACGGATGCGACCATCGAATACCTGTCCAAACAGGTTGTCGCAGGGGCTGAGGTCATTAAGATTTTCGATAGCTGGGCCGGTAGCCTTCAGGGACAAGACTTCTATGATTTCGCGGTTGAACCCGCCCGTAGGATCACTACCGCGCTTAAAGATCGCCATCCTCATTTGCCAGTCATCGCTTTCCCGCGCGGCGCCGGTGAACGCTATGAAGGACTTCATGAAAAGATCGGCGCCGATTGCATTGCTCTCGACGACGGCGTGTCGCCTGAATGGGCAGCGGCTCACGTGCAAACAGGCGGCTGCGTCCAAGGCAACCTCGCCTCTCACCACATGGTTACGGGTGGCGACGATCTGATCCGAGAAACGCGCAAAGTTGTGGATGCGCTGTCCAATGGGCCGCACATCTTTAACCTCGGTCACGGGATCACGCCTGATGCAAGCCCTGACAACGTCCAATTGATGATCGATACCGTGCGCGGCGCGTAATCTGATCGTTAGAGACACTTCAGACGGGGGCCTTCGGGTCCCCGTTTTGCTTTAGCCTTGGGTTTTCCACGCAAACCAAAACGCGACCAAGGCCAGAGCGACCGACAAGACTCGCCGCAGGACCAGCCTTTTTCTCGGGTTTTCGAGCAGGGTCTGTGCCGTCCCAGCCAAGCCAACAATTGCCGCATGGATCGCCGTGGCAACGACTACATAAACAACGGACAGTGTGATTGTCTGTGGCATCACCGCGACGCCACCAACCACGAAACCCGGCAAGACAGCGATATAGAAAACGGCTGCTTTGGGGTTCAAAAGGTTCGTGATCAGACCGCGCCGAAAAAACATCAGCAACGGCGAGCCGAGCGCAGCATGTTCGATCTCTTCATCAGAATCGCGCCAGCCGTCATAGGCCAACCACAGCAGATAGAGCACGCCACCCCAGCGTAAGGTTTGATACAGTACAGGCAAGGCATTGATCATCGCCCCAACGCCGAGCGCCGCCGCGATCCCGACCAAGGCCAGACCGAGCGCAACACCCGCCACAGCCGCAAATCCGTAGCGCCGCCCTTCACATGCGGCGACTACTGCAAGATAGGCCATGTTCGGCCCTGGCGTGAGCTCGATAAGGAAAGACGCCAAGGCAAATTGAATAATAGACTGGGTTAAATCCATTTCGCCATCGGAGGTAGGCTCATCAGAACCGCGTTGGCATCATGACCGGTAGCGAGGCCGAATTTGGTACCGCGATCGTAGACAAGATTATACTCGGCATAGAGGCCACGGTGGATCAATTGCTTATCCTTATCCGCCTCACTCCAAGGCGTATTGCGGCGCTTTTCTGTGACAGGCAAATACGCAGGCAAAAAAGCGCGTCCGATGTCTTGAGTCAGCGCGAAATCGGCCTCCCAATCACCAGAATTACGGTCGTCCATAAAGATACCACCAACGCCACGTGCACGCCCACGGTGCGGCACATAAAAATACTCGTCCGCCCATGTTTTGAGTTCAGGATAAAGATGGTCGCCATGCGGATCGAGGTGCTGCTTTTGCACATCATGGAAATGCTGAGTGTCCTCGGCATATTCGATGCAAGGGTTCAGGTCGGACCCTCCGCCAAACCACCACGCCGCAGGGGTCCAGAACATACGTGTATTCATGTGGACGGCGGGCGCATGCGGGTTCTGCATGTGCGCTACGAGCGAAATACCGGACGCCCAGAACCGAGGGTCTTCTTCGACACCTGGAACTCCACGGGCAGCCATGGATTTTTGCGCGGCCACGCCCAACGAGCCGTAAACCGTTGAGACGTTTACGCCGACTTTTTCGAACACACGACCACCGCGCATCACACTCATCAGACCGCCGCCTGCATCCTCACCTGCGTCGCCCTGACGTTTCGTTTCCGTGACTTCAAAACGGCCAGCGGGCATCGACGCTATAGGGCCTTCTGTCTGGGTGTCTTCAAGGTTTTCAAAGACAGCGACGATGTCGTCCCTCAGTTGACGGAACCATGCGGATGCGCGTGCTTTTTCATCAGCCATTTGCTCTGTCATCGGGACACCTTTCGTCGTGCTATTGAATATCACTCGGCCATAGCATTGATATGAGGGCGAAACCACACCGCAGATGTGTGACCAATTGACGGAGATTCGATATGCGTGCTGCCCTGATCCTTTTGCCACTCGTTGCTTTGGCAGCCTGTGGCACACCTCGCGAACGTTGCATCAACGAGGTGACCTCGAACCAGCGGACATTGAACGCCCTTATCGCTGAAACCCAAGCAAATATTGATCGCGGCTATGCGCTCGCTGAACGGTCCGAAGTTGTGACGATTGATCGGACTTGCACGCAAACGCTCGAGTCCGGCGAACAGGTTCGTTTCCCCTGCGACGAGGTGATGACCCGCGAATACAAAGTACCTGTGGCAATCGATTTGAATGCGGAAAAGGCAAAGCTGCAGTCGCTGCTCCAGCGCCGAGAGGCCATGGCCTCAACCGTCCAAGACGGCATCAACCAGTGCGTTGCTATTCATCCTGAATAAGCAGGTTTAGTGGGCGGCGCATCCAACGGGATCGATCAGGGTGCGCCCACCGTCCACGGTGATGATCTGACCCGTGACAAAGCCAGACGCCTCGCACGCGAGATACTGAACGGCATCGCAGACCTCAGAGGCGCTTGCAATGCGGTTCAGCGGCGTGTGACACAGGATATCTTCGCGGTATCCATCGTGTTCTTTCAATGCACCCTTAAGGCTCGCGCTCATAACGCTGCCGAAGGCGACAGAGTTAACGCGGATACGATGCGGGGCCAGCGCAACGGCCAGCGACCGTGTCATTTGGTCAGCCGCAGCCGTCGACACCGAATAGGCGAGAAGATCAGGATGGGTGCGTCGCGCAGCAATCGACGACAAATTGATGATTGTACCAACTTGCTGTTTGTCCTGCCCCTCAGCCAGTTTCACCATCCGACGCGCTACCGCCTGCGACAACCGTAGACCCGAGAGCATGTTCTGCTCTAGCAACATCGATACACTGTCATCGTCAGGGTTCAGCGGGTCCGTTAGGACGATCTGACGGGCCGCGTTCACAAGGATATCGATCTGTTCAAATGCATCCACGGTCGCAGAGATCAGGTTCTTGATCGTCAGTTTCTTGCGAAGATCACCCGCAAAGATACGGGCAGGCCCGCTGTCGGCCTCAATCTCCACCCCGATCTCGCGCTGAAGCGCAGCTTCGTCCATGTCAGCGAACATCACATTCGCGCCCTGTTCGATGAAATGCCGTCCGATTGCCAAACCCACGCCATTCGCGGCGCCCGTCACAATCGCGGTTTTACCTTCGATGGAAAAAGACATTGGACTCTCCTGAGTGTCGACTGTCAGAACTTAGCGGATTGGGCGGAAGGCGTGGAACAATTTAAACGCGCCATCGCCACCAATCTCTTTGACCTCTTTGAAATGGTCATTGAGCGCAGCCTCGTAAGGCAAGTGACGGTTCGCAACCATCCACAAGTGCCCAGAGGTCGTGAGGTTCCGCGCGGCATTGGCGATGAAGGCACGGCCCAAGGCGGGGCTTCCTTCACGGCCAATGTGGAATGGCGGGTTCATGACGATGCCACCATAGCTGTCAGGCGCTTTCCACGTTGTGGCGTCCGCCCAATGGAACGCCGCACGATCATCAGGCACATTGAGACGCGCACAATCGAGAGCGACTTTTTCCGCCTCGATCAGATCGATACGTTCAACGCCTTCACGTTTCAGAACCGTATCGGACAGATAGCCCCAGCCAGCGCCAAAATCGGCCATCCGCTTGGGCAATTTCTCTGGCAAAGCAGAGGCAAGAAGTTTCGAGCCGCGATCCACCTGACCATCAGAAAACACGCCTGCGCTGGTGTAGAACCCGTTCTCGCCTTTGATCGGATCGCCCAGCGCCCAATCTGTGAATTGGTTTTCGCCACCAAACCAGAACAGGCGGCCATGCGATTTGGTCACGCTTGGCAGATCGCCCAGCGCCTTGCGGCATTCTTTGAACAGACTATCGATCCCATCGGTCTTCTGACCATCGATGAGAACCAAGGAGGATTTAGCAGCTTCAGCAACCATCGCACGCGCGAGAGCCTTGGCTCGCGGCACAACGACAATCGTTACAGGCGCATCAACTGGATCGAGGCTGTAGCCCGCCCCTGACCACGCAACCGCATCTGGCTTGAACCCCGTATCAATCCACAGGTTTTCACGAGCGAACATCGACAGGTCGTAATCCGCAGCGGGACGCATGACGCGAATTGGACCTTCGGGCAGGACGATAAGCCCATCATTCAGGGCAGTAGCTAATCTGGATTTGGACATGTGTGAACGGTGACGCAAGGCGTCACTCTTTCTCCATTGTGCATTGCAACGGGTGCTGATGACGCTGCGCGAAATCCATCACTTGCGTCACTTTGGTTTCAGCAATTTCATAGGAATAGACGCCAACGACGGCGACACCTTTTTTGTGAACGGTGAGCATTAGCTCAAACGCTTGGGCATGGTTCATCCCAAAGAAACGTTCCAGCACGTGCACAACGAATTCCATCGGCGTGTAATCATCGTTGAGGATGAGCACCTTATACAACGGCGGACGCTTGGTCTTGGGCCGCACGTCAAGTTTGACACCGATATCATTATCGTCGTCATTCCCCTCGGCCATCATAAAGAAGTCAGTTCGCTTCATGCTCTCACTAGTCGTAACTGTCCGCTGCGTTATATAATCTTATTAGAGCCTAAGAAAACCCCCAGCAGGAGCCAAGGCATGCCACATCGATGGACAATTGCATTCGACGCGGATGATACCCTTTGGCACAACGAAAAATTCTTTCAAATGAGCCAAAACAGATTTGCCGAATTACTGGCAGATTATGTCGATCCTCACGACCTGCGGGCGAGGCTTTTAGCGGCGGAGCGTCGCAATCTTCGGTTCTATGGGTATGGGATCAAAGGGTTCACCCTCTCGATGATCGAAACCGCTCTTGCTGTAACGGATGCTAAACTCCCTGGGCATATCACTTTGACGCTGATTGATATGGGGCGTGATATGCTGGCGCATCCGATTAATTTGCTGCCTCACGTTGACAAGGTGATCCCTGAACTGGCGAATTCCACGCAGATCGTCCTGATCACCAAAGGCGATCTCTTGGATCAAGAGCGTAAGCTCGCCCAATCCAATCTTGGGGATTATTTCTCGTCCGTCGAAATTGTCAGCGAAAAGACCGCCGCCGTGTATCAACGTATTTTTGCGCGATTTGAGACCCCTCGCGTCATGATGGTCGGCAATTCGTTGAAGTCTGATATTATCCCCGCGATTGAGGCCGGCGGATGGGGAATTTACGTTCCACACGAGCTGACGTGGGAATTAGAACACGCCGAAGAGCCTGAACACGCCCGATATCACCGACTCGAAAGTCTGGGCGACCTACCCAAGTTGATAGCCGAACTCGCCTGACGCGCCGCCCCATTTCCGCCACAATCGCCGATATAGCGGATCACCAATAATCGACCACCAGATATGGCGTTGCAGTTCAACCACCCGATGAAAGTGCTTTGAAATAAGGTGTTTTCGGCTGAATCCGACCGTGTTACTCTCTCCTCAATCAATTAGGCATCCAGCGTTAGATTGGAGCCATGAGGCAGTATGAGGCAAACCGTGGCAGGTCGTCCGAAATTTCGGGCCCTATTGGGTCTATTTGTGTCAATCGCATTGGTCTTTGCGATGTGGGTTCCGCAGACTGCTGTGGCAGGCCCGGGGGCAACCTATGTGATGGACGCGCGTACGGGCGAAGTGATCCAATCCTATAACGCAGACACGCCGCTTCACCCCGCCTCACTCACCAAAATGATGACCCTCTACATCGCGTTCCAAGCCATCGAACGCGGAGAGATCAGCCCAGACACGATGGTCAAAATCACGTCTGAGGCTGCAGCAGAACCGCCCAGTAAACTCGGCCTGCGCACTGGTCAGGAAATTCGCCTTCGGTATTTGATCCGCGCTGCGGCTGTGAAGTCGGCAAACGATGCAGCGACTGCAATCGGTATCGCGCTCGAAGGATCAGAAGCCGCGTTTGCGCGCAGAATGAACCGTATGGCCCAATCGATGGGTATGTCGCGGTCGTCGTTCCGTAATGCAAACGGCCTCACTCAGAACGGCCACATGTCCACCGCGCACGACATGGCTATTCTTGGACGTCACCTCGTCTACGACTTCCCGCAGTATTATAACATCTTTTCGCGCCGCTCGACCGATGCTGGCATGGCTGAAGTGTATAATACCAACCGCCGTTTCCTGAATGCCTATGAAGGCGCAGACGGCATCAAGACCGGCTTTACCAGTGCTGCAGGCTATAACCTCGTCGCCTCTGCACAGCGCGGCAACGTGCGCATCATCGCGTCCGTCTTTGGCGCGTCCTCTGTTGCAGCACGCAACGCCCGTGCTGCTGAACTGCTCGACATGGGCTTTGCTCAAGCGCCGCGTAACGCTCGCATCCAACGCCCGCCCCTGCCGGCCTATCAGCCTGGCAGCAGCTCGAATGATGAGCCGCAGCTAATTGCAGCAAACGTGACCGATGTTCCGGGCGCAGCGGGACGCACCATTCGCGTGACGGGTGCCGTGACATCCAGCCCACGACCAACACCGCGCCCTGTATCTGAGCAAGCGGTCGTGGCCGTTGTCGCAGACGCTGCCGATATCGAAAACGCGCTGGCCGCGGCGATGGAAATCGTTGAAATCGAACAAGTGGCTGAAGTCATCGAAGAAGCCCCACAAGTCGTTGTCGCCCAAGCGGTCCCACGCCCCGAAGCGCGCCCGGCTGCATTTATCCAAGCCTCAGCCCCAGTTGAGATCGAAGAGGTCATCACTGATCCCGCCGATGTGGCCGTCGCTGTAGCCGCCGCCACAGGACCTGAAGTTGTAACCCGCGTCTCGACATCAGGTGGCCGCCACTGGGGCATCAATGTAGGTCGCTTTGGATCGCGCTATGAAGCGGAACGGATCCTCGTCCGTGTTGCCCTAAACGAAATGGCGACCCTCGATGGATCGCTGCGCCGCGTGGTGCAGAGCCCGCGTGGGTTCGATGCAAACTTTATGGGCATGTCACGCGAAACGGCTGAACTCGCTTGTCGTCGCCTGCAAGCGCGTGGCCAGAACTGCTTTATGATCGGCAGCGAAGGTTAAGTCGCTGCCCGACCTTCAAATGCGGCAGCCATGAGCGCACGAGTATAATCCGACTGGGGTGCATCAAAGATTTGTGCCGCAGAGCCTGCCTCAACCACATCGCCAGCACGCATCACCATGATCTTTTGGGACAGTGCGCGCACGACCTTGAGATCGTGACTGATGAACAAATAGGCTAGGCCGTGTTTACGCTGCAGTTCGCGCAACAGGTCAACGATTTGCACTTGCACCGTCATATCCAGCGCAGAGGTCGGCTCGTCCAAGACCACAAGTTTCGGACGCAAGATCATCGCTCGCGCAATAGCGATCCGCTGCCGTTGACCACCCGAAAATTCATGCGGATAGCGGTGCATCATTTCGGGGTCCAACCCGACTTCGGTCATGATCTCCGCAACCATTTCACGCGGGCTCTGACCACGTTCGACACCGTGAACGGTTAGTCCTTCAGCGATGATCTGTTCGACGGTCATACGCGGCGAGAGAGAACCGAAGGGATCTTGGAACACGATCTGCATGCCGCTGCGCAGAGGCCTCATGTGTTTCTGGTTCAAACCATCAACGGCCTGCCCCATGAACACAATTCGTCCCTCAGAGCGGATCAATCGCATGACCGCCAGAGCGAGCGTCGTCTTCCCCGACCCCGATTCACCTACGATCCCCAATGTCTCTCCAGCGTGGACGGTTAGGGTCGCGTCGTTTACGGCTTTGACGTAGCCCGTCGTGCGCCGCATTAGTCCGCGTTTGATCGGGAACCAAATCTTGAGGTTTTGGGTTTCGGCAATAACAGGCGCGTTCTCTGGCACAGGGGCAGGTTCGCCAGCCGCCTCAGCCGCTAACAACATCTGAGTATAGGGGTGCTGCGGATTACTGAAAATCTCAGCCGTTGGTCCCGCTTCTACAATCTCACCGTCCTTCATCACGCAGACCTTGTCCGCGATCTTCCGAACGATCGTCAGGTCGTGCGTGATAAAGAGCATCGCCATGCCCTCTTTGCGCTTTAGGTCCTCCATCAGGTCGAGGATTTGCGCCTGAATGGTCACATCCAACGCCGTCGTCGGTTCGTCAGCGATCAGCAGGTCAGGCCCATTGGCCAGTGCCATCGCAATCATGACGCGCTGGCGCTGCCCGCCCGAAAGCTCATGCGGATAGCTAGCCAATCGCGACGCGGAATCACGGATACCCACGCGGTCGAGCAGTTCGATGATGCGGTCACGCACCTTTGGCCCACGCAGGCCTTGGTGCAATTCGATGGACTCGCCCAACTGCTTTTCGATCGTGTGCAGCGGGTTAAGCGAGGTCATCGGCTCTTGGAAAATGAAACTAATGTCGTTGCCCCGCACGCGGCGCAAAGCGGCGTCTGATGCGCCCACCATTTCTTCGCCGTTGTAGCGGATCGAGCCCGAGACCTGAGCACTGTCTGCCAATAGGTCCACTGTCGACAAAGCCGTCACTGATTTACCAGAGCCAGACTCACCGACCAGGGCAACGGTCTCGCCCTTTTCGACGCTAAACGACACGCCGCGAACAGCCCGTGTTGTTTGACTGTCCTGTCGGAAATCGACACAGAGGTTGTTGACCTCGAGCAAACTCATGAGAAGGTCTTTCGCGGGTCAAAGGCATCGCGCACGCCCTCGAAGATAAACACGAGGAGCGATAGCATGAATGCAAAGGTAAAGAACGCCGTAAAGCCTAGCCACGGCGCCTGAAGGTTGCGTTTGGCCTGGAGGGTCAAGTCACCGAGTGACGGAGCAGACGATGGTAGGCCAAAGCCCAGAAAATCGAGACTAGCCAGAGTCGCAATTGCACCCGTGACCAAGAAGGGCAACATCGTCACCGTTGCAACCATCGCATTGGGGAGCACATGACGAAACATAATCGTCCTGTCACTGACACCCAAAGCACGCGCGGCACGCACGTATTCAAAATTGCGAGCACGGAGAAATTCGGCTCGTACAACACCGACCAAGGCAGGCCAACCAAACAGCACGGTGATAAAGACCAAAAGCCAGAAGGATTTTCCCAAAATAGCGACGAGGATGATCATGACATAGAGCGATGGCATCCCACCCCAAATTTCAATGAACCGCTGAAAACCGAGATCGACCCACCCGCCGAAGTATCCTTGGACTGCGCCAGCGACGATCCCAATGACCGAGGACACGCCGACGACCATCATGGCGAAGAAAATCGATAGTCGGAAACCATAGATCACACGCGCCAGAACATCGCGTTTGGTGTCGTCCGTCCCCAATAGGTTCGTGTCAGAAGGTGGCGCGGGGGCGACGCCGCGCACATCAACAATCGTATCGTAGGAATAAGGGATGACGGGCCAGACCATCCAACCCTTAGCGAAATCCTCAACCTCGGGCGTGCTACCTGTCGTTACGGTTTCATAGATACCTTCGGGGTCGTCGAAACACTCCACCGCGCCGCCAGACACGATCAGGCATTTCACCTCGATGGAGGAGTAAATAGCCTCGGTCGCGAAATCGCCGCCAAAGTCCTTTTCCGAGTAGAAAGACAAAACGGGGCTGCGCAATTCACCGCGGTAGCTGACGAGGATCGGTTTATCGTTGGCGATAAACTCGGCAAAGAGGCTCAGAATGAAACATGCGCCAAGGATAATAAGCGACCAAACCGCACGACGGTTTCGCTTGAAGTTACGCCAGCGACGCTGATTGAGTGGAGACAGACGCATACCCTACCCCCTGCTTTCAAAATCGATCCGTGGATCGATGAACACGTAAGTGATGTCGGTGATAATACCGACGACCAGTCCCATCAGCGAAAACGCGTATAGCGTCCCAAAGACCACGGGATAATCCCGCGCAATCGCCGCCTCGTATCCCATGCGCCCCAATCCATCGAGGCTGAACAGCGTTTCGATGATCACCGACCCCCCAAAGAACACAGCGACGAAAAGCGCTGGAAACCCAGAGATCACGATCAGCATCGCATTGCGGAACACATGCCCATAAAGGACGCGATTTTCCGTTAGCCCTTTGGCACGGGCCGTCATCACGTATTGCTTTTTGATCTCATCAAGGAAGCTGTTTTTGGTCAGCAAGGTCAGCGTTGCAAAGGCTGAAATCGTTGAGGCCAGAACAGGCAACGTGATGTGCCAAAGGTAGTCGATCACCTTTCCCCACATGGTCAGTTCTTCCCAGTTTGAACTGGTGAGGCCGCGCAATGGGAATATCCGCCAATAGCTACCGCCCGCGAAGAGAACGATCAGAAGAATTGCAAAAAGGAATCCAGGGATCGCGTAGGCCACGATGATCGCCCCAGAGGTCCAAGTGTCGAACTGTGACCCATCTTTGATGGCTTTACGAATACCCAGCGGGATCGACACAAGATACGCGATGATCGTGGACCAAAGGCCGAGTGTGATTGACACAGGCATCTTTTCCAGAACCAGATCCAGCACAGAAATTTTTCGGAAATAACTCTCTCCGAAATCAAAGCGGACGTAGTTCCACATCATGTTCAGGAACCGCTCAAGCGGTGGCTTGTCGAACCCAAACCGCTTTTCCAACTCGGCAAGGTAGCGTGGATCCAGCCCCTGCGCGCCAGGATAGGCCCCTTGGAGTTCGACGCCCGCACTTTGGAACTCAGCATCCCCTGCCCCGCCAGAGATGTTTTCGAACACATCCCCATTGCCCTGCATCCGCGCGATGACCTGTTCAATCGGACCACCCGGCATGAATTGGATGATCGCGAAATTGAGGATCATAATCCCGAGCAGAGTCGGGATCACGAGCAGCAATCTGCGAAGTATATAAGCGCCCATCTACCTGCCTTATTAGTCCTTAGCGGAGGGCCCCTGCGGCCTTTAGTGCTTCGGCTTTTTCGGCGTTATACCACCAGAAGCTCATCTCGCCCAGCGCATAGGGTGGCAGAGTTTCGGGATGTTCGTACATGTCGTAATAGGCCACCCAGTAATCGCCCAGATACCATGTCGGGACGACGAACAGGTCGCGACGCATGATGCGGTCGATCGCCCGCACATGCGCGACCATGTCATCATAGGTTTCGACGTCCTTGATCGACTCGGCCAATTGATCGACGGCTGGGTTTGAATAGTGGGCGGGGTTGAATACATCGCCCAGACCATCCGACCCGAATTTCTGCCCCAAGCCTTCGCCCTCGATCGGACCGACGCGGTAACCATCAAAGATCATATCGAAGTCAAAATTGCGGGTACGTTCGGTGTATTGCGCAGGGTCAATGCGGTTCCACTCTGCGTCGACGCCCAATTTCTGCAGGTTATCAACATAGGGCAAGATGATGCGATCAAACGTCGGGCTATAGCCCAAGAATTCGACCTTCAGCGGTTCACCATCTTTTTCCAGCATCCCGTTTGCACCAGGCACCCAGCCTGCCTCTTCCATGAGGGCCAAAGCGCGGCGGAGGTTCCGACGGTCGAGCTGCGATTCACCAGAGACATGCGGCACGGTAACTTCATCGGTTAGGATCGACGGGTCGATAAGCGAGGAGACAGATTGAAGCAGTTCCAACTCGCGGCCCTCAGGCACCCCGCGCGCTGCGAGGTCCGCATTTTGCCAAAAGCTCTCGCGCTGTTTGAACAGCCCGTATTGGAGCTCTTCGTTGGTCCACGTGAAGTTATACATCAGGGCCAAGGCCTGACGGACGCGCAGATCATCGAATTTGCCCGACTTCATATTGAACACAAAGCCCGTCGCGCCGGGCACATTTCCATTCGGCAGCGTCTCTTTCACGACCCAACCATTTTGAATCGCGGGGAAATCATATGAGGTCGCCCACGACAGCGAGGAATTTTCCTGTCGGAAGGTGAACTCACCTGCCTTGAACCCCTCGAACGCTGCGGTGGTGTCGGCGAAATATTCGATGCGGATCGAATCAAAGTTATTTTGTCCGATGTTCAGCGGATGATCTGCGCCCCAGAAGTTGGGATTGCGAACGTAGATGATCTGGTGATTCACCTCAAAACTACCGACCATGTAGGGCCCCGTCCCCGGTCCCGTTTCGAGGCGGCTTTCATCCAAACGTGCACCTGTTTCTTCATACCATTTCAGGCTGAACACTGGCTGACCACCAACTTGTTCAATGACGGATTGCTTTGGATAATCGGCCGCAAAGGTGAATTTCACGGTGTAATCGTCCAGAGCCTCAACGCTATCAACCATTTGCGCGACTGCGAAACGATATGATTCGGTAGCCTGCTCCATCATCAGATTATGGCTAAAGACCACATCGTTCGCGGTCATTGGGGTGCCATCCGAAAACACGACGTCATCGCGCAGATGGAAGATCACCCAATCTTTGGTCTCGGGGTATTCCATCGACGTGCACAGATAACAGTAATTCCCGTCCACATCGTCCGATGTGCCCTGCAGCACCGATTCGAACATGGACGACGACAGATAGGCAGGCTTACCTTCTTGGGTCGCATAGGGGTTCAGGTTGTCGAACCCGCCTGTGAACCAAGTCGAGAACTCACCGCCTTTGGGTGCGTCAGGGTTCACGTAATCAAGATGCGCAAAATCAGGGCTAGGGTATTTCAAATTGCCATAGGTCGAAATGGCATGGGTCTGAATGATGGGCGTGTCAGCAAACACCGAGCTTGCCCATGATGCGCCCGCAATCAGCGCTGCACCTGCCAAAAGCACAACGCGACGCAAATCTGTGTCACGAACAGCAGCTTTGGTGGTGAAATTCGTCATGGTTTTCTCCCCTTTGAAACCCTGAGACAAAGCTACGGCGGGCAATACACAAAGGGCAAGACGAGAAAGCGTTATCGCGTTGTGAAACAACAAAAGGCCGCCCCTAGGGACGGCCTTTGACTAAGTGATATTCACTAAATTAGTTAGAGACGCTCTGCAGATACGCAATCACGTCTGCACGGTCCTGAACCTTTGCCAGACCCGAGAACGACATCGCGGTGCCCGGTGCATAGCCTTTGGGGTTCTCAAGGAAGCCGTTCAGATGCTCAGGCGACCAAACGTCAGCCACAGCCTCGAGAGCGCCCGAGTATGCAAAGCCGGCGATAGAGTCGACAGGACGGTTCACAACGCCGTACAGGGACGGGCCTGTGCCATTCTCGCCTTCAGCAGCAGAGTGACATGCCGCACATTTGCGGAAAACACGCTCACCAGCAGCTGCATCAGCATTCGCAAAGATTTCTTCGAAGGACGGGCCTTCTTCTACAACAGCAACTTCACCGTCGCCATGCGAGATTACATACGCCTGAGCGTGCTCGCCCTCGTGGCCAGCACCTTCGCCGGCAGAATAAATGCTTTCAGCAGCCCAGCCACCAAGCAAGAAAACGAGGAAAGTGCCGCAAACGCCGCCCAGCACCTTGGTCATCGTCATTGTGTCGAACATGTCGCGTTCCATTCCGTTCACAGTTTCGCGGCTATCTACAAGTTTCTTGTCCACTCTTGCAAGCAGTAGAACCGCGACTTATTGCCCAAAGTAGACAAAAGAACAGTGGAGGGGACAGAAATGACCCAGAAAATCGCGTTTCAGGGAGAACTTGGTGCCTATGGTCATCAGGCTTGCGTCGAAGCACGCCCCGATTTCGACCCACTTCCCTGTGACACTTTCGAAGACGCGATGGAGGCTGTTCGGTCTGGCGCGGCTGATTTAGGCATGATCGCAGTTGAGAACTCGACCTATGGCCGCGTGGCGGATGTCCATAGCCTGTTGCCAAAATCGGGTCTTCACATCGTGGATGAAGCCTTTGTTCGTGTGCACGTGAACCTTCTCGGCGTCAAAGGTGCAGCGCTGTCGGACATAAAAGAAGCCCATGGCCACGTCGTCATACTTCCGCAATGCGCTGGATTTCTAAAGAATCACAACATCTCGGGCAAAGTCAGCACCGACAACGCGCGTGCCGCTCGTGAAGTAGCCGAAGCGAAAGACGTGACCAAAGCCGCACTCGCCAGCGAGCTCGCCGCCGAGATCTACGGGCTGGACGTTGTAGCGCGTCACATCGAGGATCATTCCCGCAACACGACCCGCTTTATCATTATGTCCCGCGAGCCTGACACGACCCGCCGAGGCACCAATGGCATGATGATGAGCTTTGTCTTCCGCGTTCGGAACATCCCTGCTGCGCTCTACAAGGCAATGGGCGGTTTCGCGACCAACGGTGTCAACATGACCAAGCTAGAGAGCTACATGGTCGACGGCGAATTCACTGCTACCGAATTCTATGCTGAAATCGAGGGGCATCCCGACGATGAGAATGTCCGACTTGCCATGGAAGAGCTGGATTATTTCACCGACCACGTCCGTTTAATCGGCACCTTCCCCGCAGCGGCACGACGCCACGAAAATCGTTAAACGCCTGTGTAGGACGTCTCGATATCTTCGGCGAAATCAGCGATCCGCGTTTTGAACTTTTGGGTCAGGTTGTTCTTTGCCAGTTTGAGCGATTGCAACAGCAGTCGAGCAGCAAGAGTGCGCGGCGCCATATCGAGGCGAATGATCAACCGCGTGCGTGCGGGCGACAGCGGCACCAGTTCAATATTGGTGCTGCCTTCAACTCCACCTGAGGTAAAGCCGATGTCAATGCCATTGGGATGATCGACCTTCTGCAAGGTCAGGTCTGCCGCACGCGATTTTCCGCGAAATTTGAAACCGACATGCCAATTCGCACCAACTTCAACGCCCGCAAGGCTATCCTTGCGTTCTACATCAATGCCACGGCGCATCGCCGACCGTTCAAATCCACCAAAATCAGTGATTTTGCCGTAAACGTAGTCGATCGGTGCTTCAATATCTTCTCTAGCGCTAAACCGCACTTGCTTGCCTCAAATTGAATCGTTCATTCGAACTTTGTGCTCTTTTGACCGTTTAATCTACGTTACTCAACCACCGCTTGAGCAGAAATCCCGCAATAGCGCCGTTTCTCGGCTGATTGATCAGAGGGTGAGTGCCCGCAAACACTTGTGCCAGTTCACTGCGATCAAGCCAGAGGGCGTCTTCCAATTCGTTCGGATCGATCGTGATTTGATCGGTCTCAGCCTCTGCTTCGCAACCAAACATCAGATTCGCAGGAAATGGCCATGGCTGGCTCGCCACATAGCGGACCTCCCCAACCTTCACGCCCGTTTCTTCGTTCACCTCACGACGAACGGCAGCTTCAATCGTTTCGCCAGGTTCAATGAAACCAGCTAGGACGGAATACATTCGATCAGGCCAGCCAGGGGAACGCCCCACAAGCACACGGTCACCATATGTGACTAGCATGATAACGACAGGGTCCGTACGCGGGAAATGCTGCCCTCCACAGGCGTCGCACCCTCGCTGCCAGCCACCCACAACAGGTTTTGATTCCGCCCCACAGCGGGAACAAAACCGGTGTGTTTCATGCCACCCGATTACTGCCCGTGCTGTTGCGGCAAGTTCCGCATCAAGCGCACTCATCATCGTCATCACAGCACGTATTTCTGCAAAGCCCATTGTGTCGGGCAATTCAGGGTGGTGCTGTAACGACTGATCAAAGAACGAACCGAACTCTGTCAGGTCTGTGTCAGGTTCCCATTTCGAAATGTCGGTTGCAAAGACTGGGCCCGACAAAGTGCGGCCCAAAAACACCTCAATCACTGGATTGACCAACGCGACATGATCAAGCGGCAACAGGACCAAGGCATTGTTTTCAAGAAGGACTTTACCGCGCCACGTTACGATTGTTGTGGCTGTCGGGTTACTTCGGATCGGATCAAGATCGCCACGCACTTCGGCTGCGCGATCATAACCCGAACCAGAAAACGAAAATGTAGGTTCGTGTGTCATAGCGAATGTCTGACACGCCAAACCCGACTGTGCAAACCCATCTGAGATGGCAAACAAAAAAGGCGGCCACTAAGGCCGCCTTTTCCTGTTATCCGCGAAGAGTGCCGCCCGTCGCCTTGGTCACTTTCTCGACGATCTTGGCGCTCACGGCCTCGATGTCTTTGTCTTTCAGAGTGTCCTCTTTGGGCTGCAAACGAACCGTAATCGCGAGGGATTTCTTACCCTCGCCCAAGCTACCACCCGAGAATTCGTCGAACACACGAACATCTTCGATCAGCGCCTTATCCGCGCCCGCAGCGGCGTTAACCAAGGTCAGCGCCTCAACCTCGGCATCGACAACGAACGCAAAGTCACGCTCAACCGCCTGCAGTTCGGAGATATCCATTGCGGGACGGCTCGCCGATGCATTTTTCGGCAGCGGGATCTCTTCGGGGAAGAGAGTGAACGCAACGGCAGGACCTTTGATGTCCATCTCACGCAGGATTTTCGGGTGAAGTTCGCCAAAGATACCCAAGACCTTTTTCGGGCCGAGACAGATTTTACCATGACGACCGGGGTGGAACCACGCTGGGCCATCACGCATGATCTGCACTTTGGCGGGCGCACCCATCGCAGCGAGGATCGCTTCGGCATCGGCTTTGGCGTCATAGACATCAACCGCACGCGATGCGCCATGCACGTCTTTTGGCCCCGTCCGACCGATGAGAACACCGCTTACCTGCAGCTGCTGTTCACCCGGCTTACCGCCAGCAAAGGCATGACCGACCTCAAAAAGCGCTAGATCAGCAAAGCCACGTGCCTGATTGCGTGCTGCCGCGCGAAGCAGTGCGGGCAGGAGGTCAGGACGCATGTGGCTCATGTCCGACGAAATCGGGTTTTCCAACTCGGTCGCCTCGGTGCCACCACCAAACAACGCAGCCGCATCGCGGTCGATAAAGGTGTAGGTCACGCATTCATTGTAGCCGAGCGATGCGGTGGTGCGACGCGCAGCCGAGGAACGCACCTGAAGCGGCGTCAGGACAGGTTTCGGCACGCCTGCAGTGGCGCGGGGCAAAGGTTTGCCCTCAAGCTTCGTCAAAGATGCAATACGTGCGACTTCCTCAACGAGGTCCGCCTCACCCTGAACGTCAGAACGCCACGACGGCACGTGCGCCTGATCGCCATCCATGCGGAAGCCCAGAGCAGTCAGCGTCTGTCGCTGCTCGCTCTCTGGAATGTCCATACCAACAAGGCTCTGCACACGCTTTGCGTCGAGCTTGTACGAGCGCGAGAAGTTCGGCACAGCGCCCGCCACAACAACCTCAGACGCCTCACCGCCCGCATGGTCAACGATCATGCGAACCGCATGTTCCAGACCTTCGGCAGTGAATTCAGGATCAACAGTGCGTTCAAAGCGATAACGCGCATCCGAGTTGATCTTGAGCGCCCGGCCTGTGGTTGCGATCTGGATCGGGTCCCACCACGCAGATTCGACAAAGACGTTCACAGTCTCATCGGTGCAGCCAGTGTGCGCACCACCCATAATGCCGGCGATGCTCTCAACGCCATTGTCGTCAGAAATCGCCATAGCGCCCGACGGCAATGTATATGTCTTTTCATCCAGCGCCACGATGGTTTCGCCACCAGCCGCACGGTGAACACGCAGATTACCCGCGACCTTATCCGCGTCAAACACGTGGAGCGGACGGTTCAGGTCATAGGTAAAGAAGTTGGTGACATCGACGAGGAACGAAATCGGACGCAGACCGATCGCTTTTAGACATGTCTGTAGCCATTCTGGCGACGGGCCGTTTTTCACGCCTTTGATCAGGCGACCACAAAACAGCGGGCAGCCATCCAATGTGTCTTCATCAATGGTTACAGTCAGCTCAGATTCGAACGATGCGGGCACTGGGTCCACTGTGCGGTCTTTGAGCTTGCCCAGACCACGCGCCGCGAGGTCGCGTGCGATACCGCGAACGCCCAAAGCATCGCCACGGTTTGGCGTGATCGCAATTTCGATCACTGGATCGACTTTGGACGCATCTTGTTTTGCGAGCCAATCGACAAAGCGTTCGCCAACTTCGCCAGACGGCAGTTCGATGATTCCGTTGTGTTCGTCCGACAGTTCCAGCTCGCGCTCGGAACACATCATGCCGTGGGATTCGACACCGCGAATTTTACCGACAGACAGGGTCACGTCGATGCCAGGAACGTAATCACCCGGTTTCGCAACAACGACCGTGATGCCTTCACGGGCGTTGGGAGCTCCGCAGACGATTTGCAATTCACCTTCGTTGGTCGCGACCTTGCACAAGCGCAGACGATCGGCATCTGGGTGCTGAACGGCGCTGACCACTTTACCGATGGTAAAAGCCTTCAAACGGTCAGCAGGATTTTCGATACCTTCCACCTCGAGACCGAGGTCGGTCAGGGCTTCAGAGATTTCGTCAACCGTGGCGGTGGTCTCAAGATGTTCCTTGAGCCAGGACAGCGTGAATTTCATGGCTTTAACCCGTCGTTTACATTTGAGGCGCTCTTACCGCATCTGTGGCAGCGGGGAAAGCAGTCCGAACGCAAAAGACCCTACTCGCGCCCAATTGTTGCCCGAATGGAAACCTAGAGTGCCATTAGTCACGTAACAGTAAACAGTTGAGGCAAGTAAATGTATATTCGTGGAGAGATGTTGTTGGTTATGGGTCTGACCCTGCTTTTGTCGCCCTTCGCACTAAAAGGCGTAGAAGTTCAGATCCACAAAAACGACACAGGAGCGGCCGTCGCAATGCTAGAGACACCGCGCATGAACTTTATCAAAATCGGCAACTAACGTTCGATACGTAGAGCAGAATTGACGAAGGCCGCGCAGAAGAGCGCGGCCTTTGTATTTTAGGAACCAACTTAGCGGCTCAAACCACTGTGCAAGGTCGGCACATCCAGCGGCGTAAAGCCATAGTGGCGCAGCCAACGCAGATCACTGTCAAAGAACGCACGCAGGTCAGGGATGCCGTATTTCAGCATGGCAATACGATCGATGCCGATACCAAAGGCAAAGCCCTGATATTCCTGCGGATCAACGCCAGCGTTTTGTAGAACTTTCGGGTGAACCATGCCCGACCCAAGGATTTCGAGCCAATCATCGCCCTCACCCACGGTGACCGAACCGTTGTTCCATTGGCACTGCACATCGACTTCAGCCGACGGCTCAGTGAACGGGAAGTGCGATGCACGGAAACGGGTCTTCACGCGTTTACCGAAATAGGCCGAGAGAAACTCTTCCAACACCCACTTCAGGTTCGCCATAGAGACGTCTTTGCCGATGCAAAGACCTTCTACTTGGTTGAACATCGGTGTGTGGGTCTGGTCGTAGTCCGCCCGATACACGCGACCCGGCGCGATGATACGGATCGGCGCGCCTTCTTTTTCCAACGCACGAATCTGAACAGGCGACGTGTGCGTACGCAGCACCGGAGGACGCTCATCGCCTTCAGACTTCATGTAAAAGGTATCCATTTCAGCGCGTGCAGGATGGTGACCCGGAATGTTCAGCGCATCAAAGTTATACCAATCGGATTCGATCTGCGGACCTTCGGCAACGGCAAAGCCCATGTCTGCAAAGATCGCCATAACCTCTTCGGTCACTTGGCTGATCGGGTGAATGGTGCCTGTGCGGCGCGGACGCGTCGGGAGCGTCACATCCAGCCACTCTGTTTTCAAGCGTGCATCCAAGGCAGCATCTGCCAGAGCCGTCTTTTTCGCGACGATAGCATCGTTGATCTCATCCTTGAGCGCATTCAGTGCTGGGCCAGCGACCTGACGCTCTTCGGGGGTCATTTTGCCCAATTCACGCATCTGAAGGCTAATTTCGCCTTTCTTGCCGAGCGCGGCGAGGCGAACCTCTTCGATAGCCGCTTCGTCAGCGGCCTTGGCGATCAGGTCCAGATATTTGGCTTTGAGGTCGTCCATCACATGCCCTTTGCATCTTGCTTGCCCGCAATTACCGCGACACGCAGCGAGGGGCAAGCATTGGACGCCCGATTAGCCGTCCAATTGCCCAAACGAAAAAGGCCGCCCCTTTCGGAGCGGCCCTTCGTAATTCATTCGCTAAGGCTTATGCCAGAGCTTCACGTGCCTTAGCAGCGATAGCATTGAAAGCTTCCGGCTCGTGAACGGCCAGATCGGCCAGAACTTTGCGGTCAACTTCGATGCCAGCTTTTGCCAGACCGTTGATGAATTTCGAGTATGTCAGCGATTCGTCAAACGCACGGACAGCAGCGTTGATACGCTGGATCCACAGTGCGCGGAAATTACGCTTACGTGCCTTACGGTCACGCGTTGCGTATTGGTTGGCCTTATCTACGGCCTGACGAGCGACTTTGAAGGTCCGGCTGCGACGGTCGTAATAACCTTTAGCAGCGTCAAGGACTTTCTTGTGACGACGATGGGTAACGGTACCACCTTTGGTGCGCGACATTGTTCAGGCCTCCTTAGCGGTCGTACGGCATGTAGGACTTAACGATCTTCGCGTCCGGAGCGGACAGAGTCGTGGTCCCGCGTGCATCGCGGATGAACTTCGTGGTGCGCTTGATCATGCCGTGGCGCTTACCGGCCTGACCGCATTTTACCTTACCGGATGCAGTCATCTTGAAGCGCTTTTTGGCGCTCGACTTGGTCTTCATCTTGGGCATTTCCGTCTCCTTTAAGAGGATTGGTTTTCGCACGACTCGGCATGCCACTGTCGGCCGGTCGCACGGTTAGAGCGCGCGGTATAGGGCTGATCCTGAATGATGGCAAGCGCTAGTTTATGAATCTCCCCACAACGCGGACAAAAGCATGTGGAATATCATCGAGCGTATACTGGCGATCGTTCAATGCCATCACGACGAGGGTACCGCCAACCAAAACAACGATTGCAGCAGCGCGGGGCGCACGTCCCTCTGTCAATGCACCTAGAATGGGCGGGAGAGCGAAAGCCAACAGCACCAACCCTATCGTTAGATAAAGGTCTGCATCCATGTTTCGCTCTCCCACAAATCGCTTTGGGGAAACGTTACTCTGTTTCAGAGCTATGAATCAAACGTTCCTCGCAGGGCGCAACGCGAAGGATGTTCGTCGAGCCGGGTGTGTTGAACGGAACACCCGCAGTCACGACAACCATGTCTTGCTCAGTCGCAAGACCTTCGGCCTTCGCGGCGCGAACGGCGTAAATAACTGCAGTCTTAAAGCGGTCTACTTCGCCCGACATCACAGTGTTCACACCCCAGCTGAGGCACAAACGGCCTGCGGTCTTGGGCTTTGTGGTCAGAGCAATGATCGGAACGCGGGGGCGTTCACGTGCGACGCGCAGCGCGGTGGTGCCAGATTCGGAGTAGCAGCAGATCGCTTTCACGTCGGTCTTTTCCGCAATCTCACGCGCAGCGGACACGATACCGTCAGCAACGGTCGAGTGATCGATACGGCGCGACGCTTCGATGATCTCGGTGTAGTTCGGATCGCATTCGACCTCCATCGCCACATTGTTCATCGTGCGGACGGCTTCGATTGGATACTGACCAGCAGCCGATTCTGCAGACAGCATGATCGCGTCGGTTCCCTCATAGATCGCGTTCGCAACGTCTGAGACCTCAGCGCGGGTTGGCATCGGGCTTTCGATCATCGATTCGAGCATCTGCGTTGCAACAATCACAGGCTTCGCAGCGGTACGACACTTGCGGATCAAACGCTTCTGGATCGGCGGAACGCTAGACACAGGTAGCTCAACGCCCAAGTCGCCACGCGCAACCATGATGCCGTCAGACACAGCAAGGATATCGTCGAAAGCTTTAACTGCGGCAGGTTTTTCGATTTTCGCCAGAACAGCAGCGCGGCCTTTTGCCAGTGCACGCGCCTCATCAACGTCAGCAGGACGCTGGACGAACGACAGAGCGAGCCAGTCCACACCGAGTTCACAAACGAATTCGAGGTCTTTGCGGTCTTTGTCAGATAGAGCGGCAACAGGCAGTACCACGTCAGGCACGTTCACGCCCTTGCGGTTCGAGATCACGCCACCAACGGTTACTTCGCAGTTTGCAAAATCACGACCACAGTCTTTGACGCGGAGGCGAATTTTACCGTCGTTCACCAGAAGGTTTGCACCCGGTTCCAACGCATCAAAGATCTCTTTGTGCGGAAGCTGAACGCGATTGATGTCACCCTCTTCGTCACTCAGATCCAAACGGAAGTCCTGACCTTCCACGAGCAGCTCTTCACCGTTTGCGAACTTGCCAACCCGCAATTTCGGCCCCTGAAGGTCAGCCAAGATGCCAATCGGGCTATTACAATCTTTCTCTACCTGACGGATGATTTCGTGACGCTCACGAATTTCAGCGTGCTCACCATGGCTCATGTTCAGGCGAAATACGTCGGCCCCCGCCTCGTGCAAAGCACGGATCATCTCGTAGCTGCTGGAAGCAGGGCCCAGCGTAGCAACGATTTTTACGTTGCGTTGGCGTCTCATGGTGCAGTCCTCATTCTAAACATCCGGAGCGCCCGTTACCGCTAACGCTCATTTCGGTCCCTTATTACCGAATTCATTCCATTCCTCAACTATTCTGTTGGCAATCACGCGATATTCACATCAACGGACGGTGACATTCCTGCGAAATGTAGGCAATTTGTCGGAGTAATTCGACTTTGGAGGCTAAGATGGATGACCAAACCCGTATCGAACTCGAAGCAGCAGCCTTCCGCGCCATGCGTCACCACCTCATGGAAAAACGTACAGACGTCCAAAACATCGACATGATGAACCTTGCTGGATTCTGTCGCAATTGCCTGTCACGTTGGTACCAAGAAGCCGCAAACGATCGCGGCATCGACATGACCAAAGACGAAGCCCGCGAAATTTTCTACGGCATGCCCTACGAAGAGTGGCGCGATCAATTCCAAACCGAAGCCACAACCGAAACTCAAAAGGCGTTCGAGAAATCATTTGCCGAAAACGTCGGTACAAAAGTCTAACAAATAAATTTCTGCCAGAGACTCAGATAGCCCGCTTTCGTGCCGTTAAGGGGAACGAAAGTGTAATTAGGCTTGCAAAAATGCTACTGGCGCTCCTTCTCGCATCGGTCGGCGCTGCCCTGCTGAGCGGGGTGGCTATCCCCAATGCTGAAACCAACACAACTGACGACTTCGGCATAGGAACCGAGGGCGACGATATCGTACGCACTTGGGCTGGCGACGACAGCATGACGGGTGAAAACGGCAACGACAGCCTATTCATGGGCGAAGGTGACGATTTCGCGGACGGTGGCGCAGGGAGCGACATCATCGTTGGTGGACTGGGTGATGACGTGTTGCTCGGCGGTGACGACAGCGATCTTATCCACGCAGGAAAAGACCAAGACTGGGTTTCTGGCGGCGCAGGTGACGACACGATCAACGGCCAAGACGGCGCTGACACCCTATTTGGCGACGACGACAACGATCTTATCCGCGGCGGCAATGGCAACGACCGGATCTACGGCGGCAACGGCAACGACGTCATGTTTGGCGGCGGCGGCGATGACCTGATTGAGGGTGGCGCGGGCGACGACAAACTGATCGACACCTTTGGCACGAACACACTTCACGGCGGCGACGGCAACGATATCCTTCGGGGCGCAGGATCAACTGCGATGTTCGGAGACGACGGCGACGACGTCTTTTACATGATGCGAGGGGCGGTCGCTGCAGGTGGCTCTGGTGCTGATGAATTCAACGTTGATGTCGATTGGCTAAACCAGCCTGTCGGAATTGCGGACTATGATCCGACAGAAGACGCCATTGTCATCGCAGTCGAAGAAGGCACGCCGATCTCACTGAACATCACCGAAACAGCCGATGGCTGGATGGTCGAACTGAACTCTGTTCAGATTCTTTTGGTGCAGGGGCCGGCAACCTTTACGGTTGCCGACCTAAATATCGTAGAAGTGCCCCCACTTACTGAAGCTGTCTAATCAGACGGCCGTTTTCAGGCTCTCTTCGATATAGATTTCGCGCAGACGAAGCGCCATTTTGCCCGGTACGCCTTCACCAATTTTTGCGCCGTCGATCTCAACAACGGGCTGCACAAAAGTGGTCGCGGAGGTGATAAATGCCTCATCGGCATCCTGAGCTTCTGCGATCGTAAAGTTGCGCTCTTCGACTTCCATCTGTGCTTCTGCGGCGAACCGCAGGACAGCAGCACGAGTGATACCGTGGAGGATGTCATTCGACAGGCCGCGAGTGATGATCTTATTACCTTTGACGATATAGGCGTTGTTCGATGTGCCTTCGGTCACATAGCCGTCCTCAACCATCCACGCGTCATCACAACCTGCCTTTTTCGCCATCATCTTGCCCATCGACGGGTAGAGCAGCTGAACGGTTTTAATGTCACGTCGGCCCCAGCGGATATCTTCAATAGAGATCACCTTGATCCCCGCTTTGATCGACGGCATATCAACGAGGTTCTTCGCAAATGTGAACAGCACGATGCCCGACGGAACCTTTGCTGGATCAGGCCAAGCGAAATCGCGGTCGGAAGGCGCACCACGTGTGATCTGCAGATAGATACCCCCCTCAACGAGGTCGTTCTTTTCGATCAGGTCACGGTGGATCTGCAGTAGTTCATCCGTAGTTACCGGAGACGCCATATCGAGTTCGCTTAGCGAACGCTCCAGACGCTTTGCGTGGCCCGCGAAATCTACCAGCTTTCCGCCGATGACAGAGGTCACCTCATAGACACCGTCCGCCATCAGGAACCCACGGTCGAAAATAGAAACCTTGGCTTCGGTTTCGGGAACGTAGTCGCCGTTGACGTATACAGTGCGGGTCATGGTGGGATCCTCCGGAAAATGACGATTTGGTCTTGGGTCATGCCCCGCGTTACGTCAAGTCCACAGCCGCACCGCAGCACATATTTACATCGCAATGCAGAAAAAAACGCCCTAAAGTCGCATGCTGCAACTGCAGAATATCCTTGCAGACCCTCACGCAATTTCCTAACCAATCAAACAAGACAAACGTAATTTCATTACCGAGAGGAATCGAGATGTCCTTCCGTATCCAGCCTGCTGCTCCAGCTCGCCCGAACCGTTGCCAGTTGTTTGGCCCCGCATCGAACACCAAACTTTTTGCAAAAATGGCTGCCAGCGCCGCAGACGTAATCAACATCGACCTCGAAGATTCCGTTGCTCCGACCGACAAAGACATGGCGCGCGCCAATGCGATCGAGGCCATCAACACCATTGAATGGGGCAACAAATACCTCTCCGTCCGTATCAACGGCTTGGACACACCGTACTGGTATCGCGATGTGGTCGACCTGTTGGAACAAGCTGGCGACCGCCTAGACCAGATCATGATCCCCAAGGTTGGCTGCGCCGAAGACGTTTACGCGGTGGATGCACTGGTAACCGCCATCGAACGCGCAAAAGGCCGCACCAAGCCGATCTCGTTCGAGGTGATTATCGAATCCGCTGCTGGCATCGCCCATGTTGAGGCCATCGCGGCCTCCTCGCCGCGTATGCAGGCAATCAGCCTTGGCGCAGCGGACTTTGCTGCCTCGATGGGCATGCAGACAACGGGCATTGGCGGCACTCAGGAAGACTACTACATGCTCCGCGATGGTGCGAAATACTGGTCGGACCCGTGGCACTGGGCCCAGACCGCCATCGTCGCCGCCTGCCGCACCCATGGCCTGTTGCCTGTTGACGGCCCGTTCGGCGATTTCTCGGATGACGAGGGCTATATCGCGCAGTCCAAGCGCTCGGCGACGCTTGGCATGGTCGGTAAATGGGCGATCCACCCGAAACAGATCGCACTGGCCAACGAGGTCTTCACTCCGTCTGAAGCCAAAGTGACCGAAGCCCGCGAAATCCTCGCGGCTATGGAAGAGGCTAAAGCCCGCGGCGAAGGCGCGACAGTCTACAAGGGCCGTCTGGTCGACATCGCGTCGATCAAACAAGCCGAAGTCATTGTCCGTCAGTCCGAGATGATTGCGGGCAGCTAAGGCAGACCTACAAAATGCAAACGGCCGGCTCTGATGAAGCCGGCCGTTTTTGTTTGAACTTTGCGGCGATTAGTAGTCGCGCATGAACACCACACCAAAGGCGCAGAGTTTCGCACAATCGCTTGCATCGTGTCCGAGGTTTTCAATCGCGACCGACATAGCAGAGGCTGGCCCTTCGAAGCGTGGGTCATCACACTCCATGTCCTGCGGATATTCGCCATTATCGTCACCAAAATCGACCGCCGCGCAATTGGTCATGGCCTTCGCGTCATTGTAATCCCACAGCTTTACGTCACCGTTCAGATACGCCACCGAACAATCGGTCGCATCGGCGCCGACGTAGGTCCAGCTCACGCTACTAGCCATCGCTGATCCATAGAACCGACGGTCGTCGCATTCGCCATCCATCGACCATTCGCCGCTATCATCGCCAAAGTTGATACCATCGACGATCACGGGTTCCGGCGCGGTGACGTGTCCACCCTTCACGCCTGCTTGTGCAGAAGCCGACAGCGCAATCGTACCCGCGTTAAACGCGGCCTCGCAGTCACTCGCGTCGTGCATGATGTCCGAGTCCAAAAGTGGGGTTGTCGTCATCCCCTTACCCTCGAACCGAGGGTCATCACATTCGCCATCATTCGACCACTGGCTGGCATCATCGCCAAAGTTGATGGTCTGCGCGGCCAGAGGGCTCGCAGCCAAAAGTGCAATCGCTGCTGCTAAAACTACTCGCATGAGAATCTCCAAAATCAATCAACTCACCTTTGCAAATGCCCGTGTTCGGCGCAACAAACAGCCTCAACACGACAAGGCGAGTTGCAAAGCACCGCCATGCGGCCTTATATCCAGACGAAACGCAACGTCCCGAGAGGCAAGAGATGACGATTTACCTCGAGTTCGAAAAACCCCTCGCCGAGATTGAGGGCAAAGTCGAAGAATTGCGCGCCCTTGCCCGTGCAAATCCAGAGATGGACGTCGAAAAAGAAGCTGCGGGCCTTCAAAAAAAGGCCGAAGACATGTTGAGCCAGCTGTATGGCTCGCTGACACCTTGGCGTAAATGTCAGGTCGCCCGCCATGCGGAACGCCCGCATTGCCGCGATTATATTGAGACGCTTTTCACCGATTACACCCCGCTGGCGGGCGACCGTAACTTTGCCGAAGACAACGCTGTTTTGGGTGGTCTCGCGCGCATCAACGGTCGTTCGGTGATGGTGATCGGTCACGAAAAAGGCAGCGACACCAAGAGCCGCATTGAACACAATTTCGGCATGGCACGCCCCGAAGGATATCGCAAAGCGATCCGTCTTATGGACCTTGCCGACCGTTTTGGCATTCCGGTGATCACGCTCGTCGACACCCCAGGCGCCTACCCTGGCAAAGGTGCCGAAGAGCGCGGCCAGTCCGAAGCTATCGCCCGTTCAACCGAAAAGTGCCTGTCGCTCAAAGTTCCGCTGATCTCTGTCGTGATCGGCGAGGGCGGTTCTGGCGGTGCTGTCGCCTTCGCGACGGCAAACCGGGTCGCGATGCTCGAACACTCGATCTATTCGGTGATTTCGCCCGAGGGCTGCGCATCGATCCTGTGGAAAGACGCCGAAAAAATGCGCGAAGCTGCGGAGGCTCTGCGTTTGACCGCCCAAGACCTGAACGAACTTGGCATCATCGATAAAATCATCAAAGAACCGCTTGGTGGCGCGCATCGCGATCCAAAAACCGCGATCAAAGCTGTCGGGGCTGCAATCGAGAAAATGCTCGACGATCTTTCTGGTCAGACGGGCGAAGAAGTCCGCAACAATCGTCGCAAGAAATTCCTTGCAATGGGCGCCAAAGGATTGGCCGCCTAATCAGCGTGACTGCGATAACGGTTCGAAAAAGCAGCGTGGGAAACCATGCTGCTTTTTTCGTTTAGGACAAGTCAAAGGTCTCAAAGACTTCAATCGGATCTGCCAGTTTATGCAAGGCAGACCAAAGGAACGGATCTGTATCGTCAGCATCGAACCTGACCGATTTTGCGCCGATTTCATGGGCTTTGGCGCGGCACCATCGGATACCTTCTTCGACCTCGGCCTTGTTTCCACCAATCCAGCCCACCTCGCTTACCCCTGCCTTCATACCACGCAAAGAGGCAAAGCCTGATCCGATGAAGGCCGCGGTTCCGTCCTCAATCGCCTCTCCAAATGCACGACGCAGATCTACGGGTCGGGCCGGAGGATTGTCTGAATGACAATCGAGGTAATACTCCCAGTGCGCCTCAAACCACGCAGCCCACCCTGCAGGCTGAACGAGAACCGCATTAGGGCAAAGGTCAAGTTGTGGGGGTAATTCGAACACAGCAGTGCGCCGCACAACCTGCCAGTTTTGTGGACGCAGTTCGGACCCTACAGGCAGGATCAACCGCACTCGTTTATAGCCATCAGGAACGCCTAGTTCATCCAGATCATCACCCACCACCAACGCATCCTCATCGACAAAAGCCGATTCAGGATGCAGTGGATTTTGAACCAAGCGGATCATTTTTGGCGGTCGTAATATCCAGACTCGACCAGCAATTCTTCTGATCGCGTTTCGACCACATTTTCGAGTTCTTCCATGAAATCGCTCAGGGATTTTCCTGCTGGGATGGTCGGCAAGAATTCGATCACGGCAGTGCCTGGCGTCCGCATGATCCCATGTGCCGGCCAAAACGCACCGACGTTCACCGCAACCGGTACGCAGTCTTGCTTGAGTTCTTTATACAGAATGCCCGCGCCGATTTTATAAGGCAGCTTTTCAGTCGGCGGAACGCGCGTCCCTTGGGCAAAGATGATCAGCTGACCGGGGTTGCCGATCCCAGCAACAACTTGGGCCACCATTTTGCGGATCGCTGCGCCACGCTTACCGCGATCCACTGGAACGCAACCCATCCGCAGCCCGTAAATCCCGATAACAGGCGTGTAGATCAGTTCTTTTTTCATGATGAATTTGCCACGCGGAAGCGAGGCATAAATCATGATGATGTCTAGGAAAGACTGGTGTTTGGCCGCGACGATAACCTCACCCGTTGGTGGCGTGCCGCGGACCTCTGTCTTAATGCCAACCATCCAACCCGCGAGCCACATCGTAGACCGACACCACGTATGAGCCGCCGCAAACGCACCCGAACGCGAGACCAACGCCCATGGCAGGAACACAATCCCCACAACCATTAGGTTGAAATAGATCAAACCGAGGAAGATGACGGAACGGACCCACTGGATCGACTGTTTCATGACTGGGTCCTTAGTGTGCGCAGCGCCGCTGCACGGGTTGCAAAAAACGCGACAACCGCCGCAAGCACAGGAATACACAGCGGAGCAAACCACCCGGCCCCTTGAAAACCGAGCCCTGTGAGGAAGCCACCCGCAACTTCGGTGCTGGGCAACAATAAAACGGCCAGCATACCCACGATAGACCCTGCGGCCGCCCCCGCAAAGGCGCGAATAGTAAAGCGACGGACAAAGGCGCCCGCGATATAGAGGTCACGCGCACCAACAAGACGCATCACGCGAATAACTTGCGCATTCGCCGACAATGCCGCCTGAGCGGCCAGCGTGATCATCGCTCCCATCGCTGCTACAATCAGCAAGATAGCCGTCACTGCCAGTAACCGTAGCCGGCTAGCCGCATCAATCAAAGGCTCCCGCCAGCGAGTGTGGTCGTCCAAGATCGCACCTGGCACCTCAGCCTGAAGGCGCGCACGAAGCCCCGTTGGGTCATAGCCTTCACCTTCTTCGATGATTTCGATGAGGCGAGGGATCGGAAGGCTGGCAATCGGGATGTCAGGACCAAACCACGGCTCGAGAAGCTCTTGCTGCTCTTCGGTACTCAATGCACGGGCAGAGGCGACACCTGGTGTGGTTTCCAACAACTTAATCGCGGCGGCCTGTTGGGCATCCAATTGATCCGCGGGCGCCGAAATCCGAAGGGTCGAGGTCCGCGCCAGTTCCGCAGACCAACGGTCAGCCAGACGTCCCGTGGCCAAGGATAGCGCCAAAGCGAACATCGCCAGAAACGCCATAGCACCCGAGGTGAACAAGGTCAGGCGCGCGGTATAGCCCGTCGGCGGCACAGAACGATCCGGAAGCGGATCGCCGGCAAGCATAGCGATAAAACGTCCAAATGCGGTGATCATAGGTCGACCCCCGCTGCTTGCAGGCGGCGATTGTTGAGACGCAGAACACGCGATTGCACCTGCGTTTTTGCGGTACGAATAAGGTTCATATCGTGAGTCGCGATCAGCACGGCCTTGCCCATCTTGTTCAGCTCGATCAGCAACCGCAAAAGCCGCTGCGACATTTCCCAATCGATGTTCCCTGTCGGCTCGTCCGCAATAATAACGTCTGGCGAAATGATCACTGCCCGCGCCAAAGCGGCACGCTGACGTTCGCCGCCCGACAGTTCCGGTGGCAATTGTCCAGCCTGATGCGCAAGGCCAACCCAGCGCAGCAGGTCTTCGAGGTAGTCACCCGCTTCCTGCGCACGACCCGCAACCGTAAGCGGCAAGGCGATGTTTTCCGCCACAGGAAGGTGATCCAAAAACTGGCAATCCTGATGCACGACGCCGATCTTACGGCGCGCCAATGCGACCTCATCGCGCCCCATTTCACGAGCGTTTTGACCGAACAGGCGCACGTGCCCAGAGGTCGCCCGCAGCTCGCCGTAGCACAGTTTGAGCAAAGTTGTCTTACCCGCGCCCGAAGGGCCGGTCAAAAATTGGAACGACCCCGGCGCGAGGTTGAGTGAAACGTCTGAAAACAGTTCGCCCCCGCCGTAGGAATAGGCCACACGGTCTAATTCGATCACAGAAAGATCCTTTCACGCCCCCACCGCTGTGTTCTGCCGAAAACACTCGCAGAATTCAATCGCACTTGAAGAGCATGGGCGTGCTTTTGCTTTTCCATTTCCTCTCAGATTGTTACTAATACTCGAACAAAGACTTACTGTTCGGACAAACCGGACGGCGGAGATGGTATAATGCGGCTGATCTGCCCCAATTGCGGCGCCCAATACGAAGTCCCAGATGACGTCATTCCGGAGGCGGGACGTGACGTGCAGTGTTCGAACTGTGGTTCAACGTGGTTTGAACGACCCGGCGACTCTGACCGCGAAGAAAACGATGCGGTTTTCACGACTGATATCCCCGTCGCGCAGGCCGATTCAGCGCTCGAAGACGTTCAAGAAGACGACGATTTGGTGATGCCCGAGCCAGACTTTGGTCCAGAGCCAACTCCTGTATTTGGGTCATCGGACGACTACGACGAAGACTATGAGGATGACCTTCCGCCGCCAACACTGTCGCCGCGCCGCCCTCGTCGGACCATTGACCCAGAAATCGCCAGCATTCTGCAAGAAGAAGCAGACCGAGCCGAGGAACGCCGTCGGGAGTCGCAGCAAGACCCGATGGAAAGCCAGCCCGATCTGGGTCTCGACGAACCGCCGAGCCCCGAAGCGAAGCGCGCGGAAGAAGCACGACGTCGCATGTCGCTGCTCAAAGGGGAAACTGAGCTTAACGATGCCGGACCACGGAGCGACCGCCTCCCTGACATCGACGAGATCAACTCCACCCTGCGGTCGGCGTCAGAGCGTCCTGACAATGCAGTCGCCCAAACTGCGCAGGTCGTTCGCCGCAAGAGCGGGTTCAAAACAGGTTTCCTTGGCGTACTCTTGATCGCGGTTGTAAGTGCTGGCGGCTATGTATTCGCCGATCGCATCGCAGCAATAGTTCCTCAATCTCAGCCCGCCTTGGAAACATACGTTACCTGGGTTGATGGGCAACGGATTGCGCTGGATGAAACTGTGCAGGGTATGCTTGCCAATCTCGGCAACGATTAATCGATCAGAACCGATCTAAAAGCCGCCGCAGATAGTTACGTTCGTCCTCTGGGCGATCCAGTTCTGCTGAACGACGGCGAATTTCGTCCAAGAGTTCACCTGCACGACGATAGATATCTTCACCCTGCAAAAGGTTCTGGTCTGTGCCGGATTGACCTTCCGTGCCCAGTTGCCGTCCCAATGGGTCACTCTGACGAGGGGCCGCTTGTGCTGTTTGGTCCCCCTGCTGTTGACCTTGCCCGCTTTCATCCCGCTCAGACTGAGCAATCGCGCGCCCAAGTTCGCGCAGCCCTTCGCGTAAGGCATCCATCGCTTCGGCCTGACGGTCGATCGCTTCTGCCATATCACCGCGGCGTAAAGCGTCCTCGGCACGGTCCATCGACCGCTCTGCCTGTTCGATGGCGCGACGCGCTGCTTCGGCTTCATCACCCGACAGGTTCGGTAAATTGCGGCGCTGTTCTTCTAGCATCTGCCGCAAGGCTTCTTGGCGGTCCGCTAGGTTCTGCTGACCTGGATCGCCATTCGTGCCGTCACCGTCACGCGGGGTTTCACCGGGTCGTTGCTCCGTCTCTTGCTGACCACCGTTGAACTGATCTTGAAGATCACGGAAGGCATCGTCGGACAGTTGCTGTTGATCGCGAAGGGTTTCGCCCAGATCTTCCATGGATTTCTGACCCGGAGACCGAGGACCGCCCTGCCCTTCGCCTTGGGTCATTTTCATGTTTTCCATGAGTTGATTGAGCTGCTCCATCAGAACCGCAGCTTCGGCCATGCGGCCTTCTTCCATCAGCTCTTGGATACGGTCCATGAGGGCGTTCAGTTCGTCCTGCGTAAACTGCATGGTTTCGCCGCCACCATCTGGCTGATCCGTAGAATTCTCATTCGGGTCCATCTGATCGGCAAGCATCTGCATGTAATCGTTGGTTGCGTCGCGAAGCTCGTCCATCAGTTCTTGAATTTCGGCGGCACTCGCACCGTTGCGCATTGCCTCGGCCAGACGATCTTGGGCCCGCTGGAGCCGTTCGCGCGCATCGGCAAGCGCACCCTCTTCGAACTCAATCGCGAGTTCCCACATGAGCGCTGCAACCTCATCGCGCTCTTCATCTGTCAAACCGCCCTCGTATTTCGCTTCGAGCGTTTCAACGACACCGCGCACCATCGGGAAATGCGCCTCGTTTCGAAAGAACCCATCGGGTCGGTTTGAAATCGCACGCAACAACTGCGCGACACGCGGTGCGTTGGCCGTCGACCAGAGCAGATCGCGACGCTGTTGGATGATCACGCGGGCGACAGGTTGAAAGAAGCGACGCCCCGGTAGAACCATCTGGGTCTCGGCGGACTGTCCTGTCTGCCCCTTTGCGTCTGTCACTTCCAGACGGACCTTCACGGGGAGGTTCGCCATGACTGATTGGCTAAAGTTATCAATCAAAGCCTCATCAAAGGCCGCCCTATCGCCAGTAATCGGGATAGGTAGATCGACGATCAAAGGCGCAATAGGGTCTGGATCGATCACTAGGCCATGACGGCGATCGATCTGTGCTAAGTCAATCGCCACAGTCGCAGACCCACCTGTGACACCATAGTCGTCAGCCGCGCGAAACGGCAGGGTTATTTGACCTTCGGCGTTCGAAAGAGCGGGACCTATCAATTCAACCGAAGGCATCCCATCCGTCACGATGGAAACGTCCCACGCCTGACCGCCCGATCCATCAATGCGCAGCGCGCCCTGCTGCAGCACCTCAAACACCTGATGCTGATCCGACGCAGGCGGCAGTTCGTCAGCACGACGTCCCGACACGGTCTCTGACAAGGTCAACGCACCAATGTCGCCGTAAAATCGAACGGTAAATCGTGACCCTTCAGGCACTTCGATCCGATCTTCGCCCAAATCAGGTAGATAGAGCGTTGGCTTGCCTGTGTAGGCTGGCGGCTCGATCCACCCCTCCCACGTCGGCCCCGTTGCTGTGGTAGTAGCGGACCCGACGGGCGAGGCCTGAGCCACAGTTCCGACACGTGTGACGGAACCGAACAAGACTCCAACCATCAGGAACAACAGCGCAATATAGCGGAGTCCAAACGGGTCAGCTTGGGCCAAACGAAAGTCAGGCGAAACATAACGTGCCGCTTTGGTTCGATCTTGCATCCGCTGCAAGTGCGCCGTCCAAACGGCCTCCGACGCTGGATCGCCAGCGCCGACCGCTTGGGCATCGCCAAGCGCGGAAATTGGCCGACCTGGCAAACGCGCATCGACACGGGCAAGAGCCTCAGCCCGCAGCGGCCAGCGGAAACGTGACCACCCGCGCCATGTGAACACGGCAATGCCGATCAGCCCCGCAACCGCTATCGTCCAGACAAGTTCCAATGGCATGTCATCGTGAACGCCTAGCAAAAGCGGCGCGAGCATGAAGAACAGGATCGTCCAAACGGGCCAAAATGCACGCACCAAACGCTCGGCCACGATCCCCGCAAAGGTTGCGAGGATTGGGAACCGTAGATGCGGCAAGCTATTGGTCACGTCGGCCAGCTGTTCACTCCTATGCGTCGTGCCCTGACCTTAACGTGCTCAGAGCCACTCGGGAACGATATCGCGGGCAATCATTTCTTCATAGGTGGGACGTCGGCGGATAACCGCAAATTTATCACCCTGAACGAGCACTTCGGGCACCAAGGGGCGCGAGTTATATTCGCTCGCCATCACAGCGCCATAAGCGCCAGCAGAACGGAAAGACACTAGATCGCCAGCCTTCAGCGGTGGCAGGTTCCGCCCTTTGGCAAAGGTATCGCCTGTCTCACAGATACCGCCGACCACGTCATAGGTTTCTGGCTCAACACCCGGCTCAGCCTCGATCACAGGATCGATGTCGTGGTGCGCATCATACATCGACGGACGGACGAGATCGTTCATCGCAGCATCAAGGATAAGGAACTTACGGTCCTCACCTTCTTTCACGTAGATCACTTCAGACACAAGCTGACCTGCGTTGCCCGCAATCAGACGACCGGGTTCAATTTCGACCTCACAACCCAAATGGCCAACTTCCTCACGGATCACTTGCCCCAACTCAACAGGCAGTGGGGGCGCCTCATTCGAGCGGGTGTAAGGAATACCCAAGCCACCACCGAGGTCGAGGCGGCGGATGTTGTGGCCATCTTCACGCAACACTTCGGTCAGCTCAGCAACCTTGCGATAGGCAAGGCGGAACGGCTCAAGATCGGTCAGCTGGCTACCGATGTGCACGTCAATACCAACGATATCGAGACCTTTAAGCTCAGCGGCACGCGCGTACACCTCGCGAGCACGACTAATCGGAATGCCGAATTTGTTTTCCTTCTTACCCGTCGCAATTTTTGCGTGGGTTTTGGCATCCACGTCAGGGTTCACACGCACTGTGATCGGCGCGACCTTGCCCAATGACAATGCGACCTCGGACAGGACTTCCATCTCTGGCTCAGATTCGACGTTGAACTGACGAATACCACCTTCCAACGCGATCATCATTTCCTCTCGCGTTTTCGCAACGCCGGAAAAAACGATCTTATCACCCGATACGCCCGCAGCTTTGGCGCGGAGGTATTCCCCAATAGAAACCACGTCGATTCCGGCGCCCGCTTGCCCCAGCATTTTCAGGACAGCGACGTTCGACAACGACTTCATCGCGAAACAAACAAGGTGCTCACCCCACGCAAGCGATTCATCGAACACTTGGAAGTGACGCAGCAGTGTTGCCGCAGAATATACGTAAAACGGTGTTCCAACCTGCGCCGCAATTTCGGTCAGGGGAACGTCTTCGGCGTGCAAAACACCGTCACGATAAATGAAATGATCCATTGCGGCCTCCGGTCTCGGGTCAGGGCGTCATACCAAATCCGCGCAAAACCCCAAGCCCTTATTGCGAATTTACCGCGCGGGCCGTGTGCGCAGAAAAAGGTACAGAGGTAAACCGCAGCTCACCCCAATGCAGAATGTCGCTGGAATGGCGATCAGGGCCGACCAATTTCGGCGGACAGCCGTTTCTGCAATAATCCAGACCGTCAGTGCAATAGCGGCAATGGTCAGGTCCCATGTGAGGCCGACCGTGGATTGATTGACATACCACGCATCAATCAATCCACTCAGTCCGGTACCCGTCTCTTCCATATAGGCAAGGAAATGGGACATCGGTTTGATGGTGCCCCAAATCGCCAGCGCGAGATAAAGAAGACGGAGGAATGACATTAGCAGTTCACATTAATTTGGACGGTTTCATTCGCGCCGCCCACCTGACAATTCCGAACAACTTGACCTTGTTCGTTCACATTGAACCCAAGGTTCGCTATGGGCCGCAGAGGAAATCCATCCGCGCCACATCCCGACAAAACTAAAACCGCCAAAACGACCGCTTTTTTCACGAAAGAGCCTCTTTCCAACGCGCAATTTGTTCGCGCACACGCACCGGCGAGGTGCCGCCATAGCTTTGACGTGACATGACCGATGCTTCAACGGTCAGCACACCAAAGACGCCATCTGTAATACCCTGATGCACGCACTGCATGTCGGCAAGGCTAAGATCAGGGAGATCACATCCTTTTTTCTCAGCCATCGCGACCAGAGCACCGGTCACGTGGTGCGCATCACGGAATGGAAGGTTCAGCTCACGCACCAACCAGTCCGCCAAATCTGTTGCAGTCGAGAAACCACTCGCCGCAGCCGCGCGCAGATTGTCTTTCATTGGAGTCATGGTTTCGACCATGCCCGTCATCGCAGCAATCGCCAGCATGAGGTTATCCGCCGCGTCAAAGACTTGCTCTTTATCTTCTTGCATGTCCTTTGAATAGGTCAGCGGCAAGCCCTTCATCACGGTCATTAGCGCAACGTTCGCACCAAAGATTCGGCCAATTTTTGCACGGATCAACTCTGCTGCATCTGGGTTCTTCTTCTGCGGCATGATCGACGAACCCGTCGACCATTGATCGGACATCGACACAAAGCGGAACTGGGCCGAGGACCAGATCACCAGTTCTTCGGCGAAACGGGAAAGGTGCATCGCACAGATCGACGCCGCAGCGAGGAATTCGAGCGCAAAGTCACGATCCGATGTCGAATCGAGGCTGTTTGCCGTCGGACGGTCAAAGCGCAGTGCCTCTGCCGTCATATGGCGATCAATAGGGAAACCTGTGCCTGCAAGAGCCGCCGCACCCAACGGGCTTTCATTCATCCGCTTGCGCGCATCAGCGAAACGCGAACGGTCACGGTTCAGCATTTCAACATAGGCCAGCATATGATGGCCCCATGTCACAGGCTGCGCGACCTGAAGGTGGGTAAAGCCCGGCATGACCCAATCAGCGCCAGCTTCGGCCTGACCGAGCAAGGCTTTCATCAACGCATCAATCGCACCATCAACCGCATCGCATTGGTCACGGACCCAAAGGCGGAAATCGACGGCAACCTGATCGTTACGGCTGCGGGCCGTGTGCAGACGGCCTGCAGGCTCACCTACGATTTCTTTCAGACGCGCTTCGACGTTCATGTGAATATCTTCGAGCGATTTTGAAAATGCGAAGTTTCCGCTTTCGATCTCTGACAAAACGGTGAGTAGCCCTTCACGAATGGCCTCTGCATCTTTATCGGTAATGATACCAGTCGCGGCGAGCATCGCAGCGTGGGCGCGGGATCCTTCGATATCCTGCTGGGCGAGGCGCTTGTCAAAATCGATCGAGGCGTTAATTGCCTCCATGATGGCGTCCGGTCCGGCGGAAAAACGTCCGCCCCACATCGCGTTCGAAGTCTTGGTCATATTGGAGGCCCCATGCGGAAACTTGTGTCAGCGTTGCTTTATACGGCGTTTGCCTGCGTTGCAAATGCAGCCCTCGCCGAAGACAGCGTTTCGGACAAATTGATCTGGCACGATAGCCCAATGCAAAGCTCAGATGCGAGTTTTGTGACCGAAGACGGCGCGGAAACAACATTGGAGCCTTATCGTGGAAAGGTACTGCTCGTGAACTTCTGGGCCACATGGTGCATTCCTTGCCGCGAAGAGATGCCAGCGTTGTCAGCCCTCCAAGACGAACTGGGCGGCGAAACGTTCGAGGTCCTCACTATAGCGACGGGCCGCAATCCCGCGCCCGCCATCGACCGATTCTTTGAAGAGATCGGGGTCACGAACCTGCCAAAACACAACGACGCCAACATGCGGTTTGCACGCTCCATGATGGTCGCAGGACTGCCTGTGACGGTTCTGATCAATCGGGACGGTCAGGAAATCGCGCGTCTTACGGGTGGCGCGGATTGGCACAGTACTGAGGCGGTAGAGCTGATCAAAGGCGTGATTGCGCAGTAATCAAGCGTGCCCAGCGATCGACGAAAGCGTGATCGGATCGATCCCCAATTGTTTGAGCGCGGCAGTCCATTTCAGTTCGTGGGCGCGACCGAACAAAATGTCGTCCTTGGGATCGCATGTAAGCCAACCGTTGTGGGCAATTTCTGCTTCCAACTGCCCTGGCCCCCAGCCCGCATAACCCAAAGCCAGCAGTGACATCGACGGGCCACCACCGCTCGCCAAATCGCGCAGAACATCTGTCGTCGCCGTCATCGACGTATGGCCATCCACCTCAAGCGTGCCCGTTTCTGACGCGTAGTCCGACGAATGAAGGACAAACCCACGACCGTGTTCTACAGGACCGCCAAAATGGACGCGAATGTCGCGCACACTATCGCCCGTCGGAATTTCGAGCTGCGACAGCAGATCACGGAACCGAATGTCTGGCGCAGGTTTATTAACGATCAGGCCCATCGCCCCCTCATCAGAATGCGCACACATATAGATTACCGCGTGTTCGAAACGCGGATCGCCCATGTCGGGCATCGCAATCAGGAGCTTTCCCGACAAATTGGTAGATGCAAAATCCATAAGGGAATGATGGGTCGCGAATTAGGTAGGTTCAAGCCCTCTGCTACAAGGACTCGCCTGATCGTGACTTCCCATTACACACATTGTCCGTAATTTAGGCTCAATGAGAGTCGCAGCAGCCATCATCGCATTATTCGGAATTACCTCCCCTGCCTTGGCCGAGGCGCCGCAGGGCGTGGCCACCATTGATATTATCCCCGGTTGGCAGACGCCATCCGGAACGCGGATGATCGGGCTGAAGATCACATTAGCCGACGGTTGGAAAACCTACTGGCGGGCACCGGGTGACGCAGGCATCCCACCGCAGTTCGAATGGACCGGCTCAGAAAATATATCCGGCGCTGCCTTCCATTGGCCCACACCCGAACTTTTCGATACGAACGGCGCGGTGACAATCGGATATCACGGAACCGTGGTGATCCCCATCGAACTCACGGGAGATGGAGATACCATGTACCTCAGCGGCGAGGTTGATATGGGTGTCTGCAATGACATCTGCGTGCCTGTGTCCCTGAACTTTGACGCTCTATTAGCCGATAAGGGCGGACCAAACGCCGCCATTGCGGGTGCTCTCATCGACCAACCCATGACGGCAGATCGCGCGAACGTTTCAAAGGTTCAATGCTCAGCAGTACCAATTCGTGACGGCCTCCGCCTGACGGCTTCAATTGAAATGCCCACTTTCGATGATAACGAGTTCGTCGTAGTTGAAGCACCGGGCGCGTGGGTCTCGGAATCCCACAGCACCCGCGATGGCGGTGTCCTAACAGCGACCGTGGATGTGGTGCCGATGGTCCAAGGATACATGCTCGACCGATCCCAAATTCGGCTAACCGTATTGGGCGCAGGTCGTGCGGTCGATATTCGGGGCTGTACGGGTTAAGCCCGCCGTGCACGCCCGATCATAATCCCCGACACCGCATAAATGGCGAGCGTTCCAACAGCCAAGACACCTGCATAAACCGCAAAAGCAGCGCCCAGACTTGCAGGCAACGCAGCAATCAATGGTGCGCCAGACACGATCAGGGGCAGCACAACCACGCCAAAGGCCGCGACCATTGCAACGAGGGCGACACCGACGGGCACACGAATAGAGTTTGCTCGCGCAACTGCGCCCCGACGTGCCGCAGTGAACAGCCCTCCGATATCGGCCTGAACGGCAATCAGCGACGGCACAACGACCAATACCATCACCATGCCAAAGGACAGGCCATAGACCAGCGTCACAACCGTCGGCTTTAAGAACTCTGCCTGACTGGAGCCTTCGTACAGGAGCGGCAATAGGCCCAAAACCGTCGTCGCTGTCGTCAGCATTACAGCTCGCAAACGGTCAGCCGTCCCGTCAATAATCGCAGGGATCAAACCGCGTTCTTTGGCGTAGTCGTCGATGGTCGTGACCAGAACAATCGAGTCGTTGATCACGATACCGACCATTCCCAAAAGCCCCACTACGGTGAACATGCTCATCGGGATGCCCCATGCATTGTGGCCGTAAATCGTGCCCACCAAAGCAAAGGGAATAATCGACATCACAACGAGCGGGCGTGTCCAGCTCGCGAAAATCCACGCAAGCGTCAGGTAAATTCCGACAAGGATAAAGGCCAAGCCCGCCTTTGCATCGTCCAGAAACGCGTTTTCCTGTTCGCTCAATCCACCCAGATCTGTCGACACGCCGTAGCGGCTCTCTAAATCCGGAAGGATATCTTCGTTGATCGAAAGTTTGACCTCAGCAGCGCGATCCGCGTCTTCGTCATCCAGATCACCCGTCACAGAAATGAGCATGATGCCGTTTTCACGCCGCACGGTGCTAAACCCAGTTTCCCGTTCGACCGTCACAATGTCAGCCAGCGGCACATAGACCCCAGCAGTCGACCGCAGCAACATACGATCGAGGAAGTCCGCAGTGAGTTCTTCTTCGGGGATTTCAACGCGGATCGATGCGCTTCGGGTGCCGTCTGGATAAGTCGCTGCCTCAACCCCCGCAAGCCGGCGGCGCAGTTCGGTCCCGAGCGTATCAATCGTAAAGCCCAGTGCCTGACCCTGCGGCGTCAATTCAAGGATCAACTCTTCCTTATCGTAGGACAGCGAGTCTTCGAGCCCTGATATCTCTGGGAAACGCGCAAGCTCAGTTTTTAAAGCTTCAGCTGCCGCCTTTAGCATATCTGCATCCGCGCCATAAATCTGCACCTCAAGCGAGTTACCCCCAGGCCCTGCACCCCACGACCGGAACGAGAGCGTTTCGGTCATCGGCGTTTGAACGACTTCTTGCTGAACAGCCGATACAAATGCACTCGAGGATATTGACCGAAGGTCGGCATCGATTAGCTCAATCGTAATCGCACCGAGCTGATAGCTCTCTTTGGTATCTGCACCAGACAATCCACGGCCCGAATTACCGCCAATCTGCGTCACAACATAGTTCACCGGATTGACGCCATCCTCGGCCTCATAACGCGCAGCCACGACATTGGTCGCACGCTCCAACTCATCGAGCATCGCCAGAGTATCTTGGCGCGTTGCGGCAGGCAGCATGGCGATATTTCCACTGACCTGACCTTGCTCTGGCGACGAAAAGAAGCGCCACTGAACATCCCCGCGGATAAAAAGCGATACTTGGCCAGCGAGGATCACCAATGCACCCGCCAACACTGCGTATCGTGCCTTAACGATCAGAGACATCAACGGGCGGAAAACCCGATCTCGCACCCAGCCAAAGCCACGGTTCACGACCCGTGATGGGGCGTCATACCAATGCTGCTTTAACGCTGTGCCGACCGAATGAGACAAGTGGTTCGGCAGGATCACAAAGCATTCAACCAAACTCGCCGTGAGCACAACGATCACGGTAAACGGGATGTCCGCAATCATGTTCCCAAAACGGCCGCCAATCACTAAGAGCCCGAAGAACGCGATGTTCGTTGTAATGGTGGCCGAGAACACCGGACTGAACATACGACGCGCCGCGTTCTCTGCGGCCACCGCCCCCGTTTCGCCCAACCGTCGGGCCCGAAAATCTGCGTGTTCGCCCACAACAATTGCGTCATCAACCACGATGCCCAAGGTGATGATCAGCGCAAAGAGCGAAATCATATTGATCGTGATGCCAGACATATACATCAGCGAAATCGCGGCGAGCATTGAGACGGGGATGCCCATCGCCACCCAAACCGCCGTGCGTGCATTCAGGAATAAAAACAACAGCAGAAGCACTAAAGCCAAGCCCTGCGCACCGTTCTCCATCAGGATATTCAAGCGGCCCGTTATCATTTCAGCACGGGTGTTGATTAGATCGACGCTCACGCCTTCGGGCAAGGTTGACCGCATCTCAGCAGCGACTTCTTCGACAGAGCGCTGCAGGCCGATGGCGTCGCCAGATGCCGACCGCACGACCGCGATTTGAACCGCAGGATTTTCACCAACGAAATAGGCGCGGTCGCGATCTGGGCCTTCGACCGTGATCGTCGCAACATCGCCGATGGTGAGTTCTGAATTGTCGTCATTCGTGCGCAGAACGATGGCCGATAGGGCATCTGCACTGCGTTTTTCGGTGCCTGCCCGAACGCGCGATGCACCGCCGATATCGCCCACCGGATCGGCATTGACCTCAGCCGCAATCGCAGCAGCTATTTCACTGATCGTCACATCGTGCTGGATCAAAGACAGCGATGTCACTTCGATCAATGTCTCAGGCGCCGCGACTCCTCGGATCGTGGTTCGTGTCACACCTGCAGCAAAGAGACGTGCCACCATCTCATCCGCAAAGCGTGAAAGTTGGTCGACGCCAACAGGCCCAGTGATGATCACATCGCTCACACCATCCGACCAGCCTGCGCGGCGGATGACAGGGTCATCGGCCTCTTCAGGCAGAGAGCTAATCGCGCTCAACGCGGCATCAATATCTTTCTCAGCCTGATCGAGGTCGTAATCAGTCTCAAACTCCAGATCGATCCGTGCAGATCCTTCAGAGGACCGGCTTTCGCTCGACGTAACGCCTTCAACACCGAGGAGAACGGGTTCGAGAACCTGAACCACGGCCCGATCAACATCTTCGGCGCCTGCCCCATCCCACGCCACACTGACGCGGATGGTTTCCGAGACGACATCCGGAAAGAACTGGGCCCGCATCTTTGGAAACGCGACAAGTCCCGCGATGACCATAATGACCATCAACAAATTCGCGGCAGTGCGGTGGCGTGTGAAATAGGACAAAATCCCGCCTGCCCCTCGATCTAGAAGCGTGCGCGACATGGCTTAGCTCCCCATCCGGGATTCGATCCGCTGCACCGTTTCGGCTGGGACCGTGTCTTGTTCAAGCTGGGCGATTAGGCGGGCCTTGACCTCATCGGGCATTTGGCTGCCCGTCACAAAACTCACCAGTTTCTCGCGACGTTCAGCATCGAGTTCGATCATCTCTGGCGCTGCGGTTTCGGCGCCCGCTTCACCCAAGGGATTCACCTTAATCCCCGCACCGAGGAGCGGCGAGCGTTCGGCCACGATTCGACGGCCATTCAAATCGCCAACAGCGAGGATGACGTCATCCCCCTGACGGCGCAGAACACTGACAGGAACAGTCTCTAGGCGGTCTTCGTCGTCCAAGGCCAAAACAGCACCATCCGAGCCAACCGCCGTTGCGGGGGCAAGCACGACATTGTCGAGCGAAGGTTCTTCAATGCGGACCATGACAAAATCACCCGGCCGCAGGCCGGGGGCGTAATCAATCGACGCATAAAGCAAGCGCCCTGTTTGGCCATCTGCGACAGTCGGGCTTTCGCGGGTCACGCGGCCTTGAGCTTCGAGTGTAAACCCGGACACATCCAGCGTTGCCTGAACGGGCAGGTCGAGAAGATCACCGTTGGTATCAATCAGACGCGCGTATTGGGCCGTGGACACACGAAACGCGACTTCCAATGCTGACGGGTCAATAAGCTGCGCGATCTGTTCGTTCGCCGTCACTCGCCCACCTTCGACGACTGACACGTCCGACAAGGTTCCGTCAAAGCTGGCCGTAATCGTGGTATCGTTCAATGTCCGCTCTGCATCCAACACCGACAAACGCACACGGTCGAGGCTTGTGCCTGCCTGATCAACACGCGCCTCGGCTTGAGCCAAAGACTGGCGCTGGCTCAGGACCGAACTATTAGCAGAGGCCACGGCGAGTTCTGCCGTTTCAACGTCTGACGCCGTAACTGTTCCGCGTTCGCGTAGAGCGCGGGACCGTTCAAGAGCAGCTTGGCGAAGGCTCGCCTGTGCTTGCGCTTCGGTGAGGCTGTCGCGGGCAATCTCTAGTGCGCCTTCGGCTTCGCGCAGTTCTGCCTCGGCATCCTTTAGATCGGCTTGAGCTAGGGCAAGGCTCGTCTGAGCTTCGGTCGGATCGATCTGCAGGAGCGTCTGCCCCTCCTTTACCGCACCACCCTCAACAAAAACAGGATCGGCGCTGATCACATTGCCGCCGACGGGACTGCGCAGAACGAGGGTTCTCTGACTGCGAACCTCACCGAACACTGTGATCTCGGGTTGAAGGGTTGCGGCCTGAACGGTGATGACATTTACCGACGCAATGCGCTCTCGCTGCCCATAGTTCGGCGCTTCTTGGGACAGTCGCGCTTGGATCGCGCTCCGCACTGTATTGCCAGCGATCGCGAGCAGAGCCAGCGTCAAACCAAGAAGAAAAACACCTGTGAGGCTCCGGCGTAAAAAGCGCATGCTCGCGTCCCATTAAAGCTCAGACATGTTTTAGTGCAAACCCCACGAAGGTCCACAACATAAGTCTAACGGACGTCAATCCTACTTCCGTCGCTTATGTTCTTCGAGACGTGGGAAAATCTCGACAAAGTTACAAGGCATGTGCCGATAGTCGAGTTGCTTCACGAGGATTTCATCCCAAGCATCCTTGCAAGCGCCCGTGCTACCGGGGAGCGCAAAGAGATATGTCCCCATCGCCACGCCCGCAGTCGCACGGCTTTGGATCGCTGAGGTGCCTATCTTTTGCATCGATACTATGGTGAAGACCGTTGAGAACGCGTCGATCTCTTTCTCGTAAACATCGCGGTGGGCCTCGACGGTCACATCCCGCCCCGTCAAACCCGTACCACCTGTCGAGATGATCACATCGACGTCTTCACTTTCGCACCACTCTCGCAAAATCGCTGCGATATCGTCGCGGTCGTCGCGAATGATTTTTCGATCCGCCAGAATATGACCTGCATCAGCGATCCGTGCGACGAGGGTATCACCCGACTTATCTTCGGCCAGGGTTCGCGTGTCGCTCACCGTCAACACAGCAATTCGAACTGGTATGAATTCGCGAACGGTGGTTTGGGTCATGGGTTTGACAGCCGTGCTTTGAGGTCAAGTAAATCCGCCCAAGCATCACGCTTGGCCGTAGGGTTTTTCATCAATTGTTCAGGGTGCACCATCGGGAGAACAGGCTTACCAAAAAAAGTGGTCCATTGCCCACGCAGCCTCGAAATGCCGGCTTTACCGAGCAAGGCCTGACAGGGGCTATTACCCATCAGAACAATGATCGCAGGGTCAACAAGTTCGATATGGCGAGTCAAGAACGGCAGCATCATCGCGAGTTCTGCCGCTTCGGGCACGCGGTTCGCAGGAGGGCGCCACGGGAGGACTGTTGTCACATAAACCGACGACGCAGGATCAGGATGGCTTCGGCTCAGTCCAATGGCTCCGACCATCTTATCAAACAGCTCACCAACTGGCCCTGCAAAGGGTTTGCCATGTTGGTCATCATCACGGTTCGGCGCTTCTCCGATGATCATCACATCTGCGTTCGCGGCACCGTCACCAAAGACAAAGTTCCGCGCACCTTTTTTCAGCTCACAATGTTCAAACGCCCGCATCGCACCTGCGAGTGATTCCAGCGTCTCTGCCGATTTAGCGGCGGCTTTGGCTATCTCAACAGGATCAACTTTTTCCTTAACTGGAATCGGCGGCGGCGCAGCTTTGCCCAAGGGCGACACTTTGGCCGCAGGCTTTTCATCGACAAGCTCATACCGGTTCATTGGTGCGTCGAGAATTGCCTCGTCCGCTCCCATTTCGACCTGCCATTCAAGCAGGGCATGTGCCGTCCAGTAGTCTTGTGCAGATTCCATGGGGCAGACCCTAATGCCTTCTGCGCCAGATGTGCAGAGGTAATCTCAAGGCGCTAGGCTCCCTTGCCGCCTGTCCGCACGTTACCTATAAGCAACCCAAGGCTCGACCGGAGGATTTCATGACATTCAATGCCGCGCACCTGCTGGGGATCGAACACCTCCACCCGACAGAAATCACCACGCTCTTGGACTTGGCGGATCGTTACGCCGAAGAAAGCCGTCAGGGCATTCAGCACAAAGACGTTTTGGCAGGGCTCACTCAGATCAACATGTTCTTTGAGAACTCGACCCGTACCCAATCGAGTTTTGAGCTTGCAGGAAAACGCTTGGGCGCGGATGTGATGAACATGTCTATGGCCACGTCGAGCGTGAAGAAGGGCGAAACGCTGATTGACACAGCGCTGACTCTCAACGCGATGCATCCCGACCTTCTGGTGGTGCGCCACGGGGCATCGGGTGCGGTCGACCTGCTCGCCCAAAAGGTCAATTGCGCCGTGCTGAACGCCGGCGACGGACGCCACGAACACCCGACCCAAGCACTCTTGGATGCGTTGACCATCCGCCGCGCCAAGGGCCGCCTCCACCGCCTGTCGATCGCGATTTGCGGCGATATCGCGCACAGCCGCGTTGCACGATCGAACATCATGCTTTTGGGCAAGATGGAAAACCGTGTGCGCCTGATCGCTCCGCCGACGTTGATGCCATCTGGCATGCAAGAGTTTGGCGTCGAAGTGTTCGAAGACATGCGTGAAGGCCTGCAGGACGTGGATGTCGTCATGATGCTGCGCCTTCAAAAGGAACGCATGGACGGCGGGTTTATCCCGTCCGAGCGCGAGTACTTCCACCGCTACGGTCTCGATGCGGAAAAACTGTCCTATGCCAAGGACGACGCAATCGTTATGCACCCTGGCCCGATGAACCGCGGCGTTGAAATCGACGGTACCATTGCGGACGACATCAACCGCTCTGTGATCCAGACACAGGTCGAAATGGGTGTGGCAGTTCGCATGGCGGCAATGGACCTCTTAGCTCGGAACCTACGGGCGAAACGCGCAGCTCAAACCAACGTCGCCGTTTGACCTGAAACAAACCGAGTGACGCAAAACTGCGATACTGCGGTTTTTGAAAGGAACGACCGATGAGTGACAAACGGAAATCAGACGCGCGAATGGGCGGCATGGTGGCAATGGCCGCACTCGTCGTGATGGCGCTTTTGGTAGTGATCATGGTCGTAATAGCTGGCTGATGGCAAATCGCGAACACCAACCCGACAATGCCATTTTGGGCATGAACCGAAACTTCGTCCCGACCCTCCCTCTCGACGTGGGCGAAGAAGAGATCATGCGCATGACGGCAGATACCGTCACATTTTGGCGATCACAGGCGTGGATGGCGCTGTTTTTCTCGGTGGTGGGCGCGGGCATTTTGATCGGCATCGGCAATCCACACTGGTGGACTGCAACCGTTGGGGCTGTTTTGGCGATTGGGGTTCGGGCACTTTATCTCGGCCCCGACGAACGCAAATCCGTCTGGGTTCTGACCAATCAGCGCATGATGGGCCCACAAAACAAGGTCACAACCTTGGACAACATCACCAAGGTCAACGTGATCTGGACCGCCGTCCAAGTTGTGACCCTGAACGGTGATAAACATCTGATCCGCTATCAAGCCGATCCCGATGCTGTGAAAGACGCGATTGAGGCTGCACAGGGCACTTCCCACTGACACCGCTTGCGCCCTGCGCTTGTTCGCTTATACCCAAAGACCAAAGGCGGCCTGAGGGACGGACATGGACGATATTCTTTTTCACAACGCACGACTGATTGATCCGGTCACATTGACTGATAGCCTAGGGGCGATCACGGTCAAAGATGGCAAAATCACCGCCATCCTCGAAAAAGGCGAAACGCGTCCAGCTAAAGAAACGATTGATTGCGGTGGGCTTTGCCTCGCGCCCGGCATTGTGGACATGGGCGTTAAGGTCGGCGAACCTGGAGAGCGTCACAAAGAGTCCTATCGAACTGCGGGCCGCGCCGCTGCGGCCGGTGGCGTAACAACCATTGTCACCCGCCCCGACACCACGGCTGCGATTGATACCCCTGAAACGCTCGAATTCGTCGCGCGTCGTGCGCAGGCTGATGCAAAGGTCAACGTTTGCCATATGGCCGCGCTGACCAAAGGTCGCGATGGCCGCGAGATGACAGAGATCGGGTTCCTTTTGGATGCGGGGGCCGTCGCCTTTACCGATGGTGATCACGTCGTCACCGATGCGAAGATTTACAGCCGCGCACTGACCTATGCCAAAAGCCTTGGCGCACTGGTCATTGGTCACGTCCAAGAACCAACGCTTTCCGCCGGTTCGTCGGTCACATCTGGTAAATTTGCGTCCCTACGCGGCCTACCAGGGGTCAACCCGATTGCCGAGCGTATGGGCCTCGACCGCGATATTTCGCTGATCGAAATGACAGGTGCACGGTATCACGTGGACCAAATCACAACCGCCCGCGCCCTGCCTGCACTAGAGCGAGCAAAGCGCAATGGTTTGGACGTCACTGCAGGGGTCGGCATCCATCACCTGACACTGAACGAATTCGATGTCGCGGACTATCGGACGTTCTTTAAATTCAAACCGCCTCTGCGCAGCGAAGAAGATCGGATCGCCGTCATTCAAGCTGTTGAGAGCGGATTGATCGATGTGATCTGCTCGATGCACACCCCGCAAGACGAAGAATCCAAACGTTTGCCATTTGAGGATGCGGCAAGCGGTGCGGTGGGGCTTGAAACCTTGCTGCCCGCCTCGCTCCGGCTAGTACATGCTGGGCATATTACGCTGCCAAAACTGTTCCGCGCTCTGTCTCTGAACCCTGCGCGTCGCCTCGGCCTCGACTGTGGTCGGTTAATCGCTGATACGCCAGCGGATCTCGTTTTGTTCGACCCAGATGCGCCGTTTATCCTCGATCGCTCGAAACTCCGCTCGAAATCCAAAAATACCCCCTTTGATGGTGCCCGTCTTCAAGGCACAGTCGCGGGCACATGGGTCGCGGGTCGCCGCGTCGATCAGGAGTAACCGATGCCCGACTTCAGCCACGCCCCGACCGTCGTTATCCTTTGGGCCGTAATCGGCTATCTTTTGGGGTCCGTTCCCTTTGGCATGATCCTCGCCAAAGCGATGAACCTTGGCGATCTGCGTAAAATCGGGTCGGGTAACATCGGTGCGACCAACGTTCTGCGGACGGGTAACAAAAAAGCCGCTGCGCTGACGCTGATCTTTGATGGTGGCAAGGGTGCTGTGGCTGTTCTACTCGCTCGCGCTTTCGCTGGCGAAGGTGCCGCACAGGCGGCCGCGCTCTTTGCCTTCTTTGGTCACTGTTTCCCTGTTTGGCTGGGTTTTAAGGGCGGAAAAGGTGTCGCGACCTTCATAGGCATCATGCTCGCCATCTCTTGGCCTATCGGCCTGATGGTGTGCGCGACATGGCTTTTGACCGCAGTGATCAGCCGTTATTCGTCACTGTCTGCGCTCTTGGCGTCTGGCCTTTCGCCCGTTTATGCAGCTCTGATCGGACGCCATGACCTGTTCATGCTCTGCGTTCTACTGGCAGTCCTGATTTACTGGCGCCACTGGGCCAACATTCAGAGACTGCGCAGCGGAACTGAGGGAAAGATCGGCCAAAAGGGCTGATTAGTAGCTATATTCGCCATAAATTTTAGTCAGATCGCCATTCCAATCGCCATTATAACGGGCAATCAGTTCGTCTGCTGGAGCTTGACCCGATTCAAGGCTCTCTTTGAGAGCATTTAGGAAATGGGTCTCATCAGGAATCAGGCCATTCGCGCCTACTTTGGCACGGGCTTTCAAACCAGCTTCGGAAATGGCAACGACTTCTTTGGCGAGGTCCATCATTTTGATGTTGCCGACCTTTGCATGCAGACCGTCGACCGACGCAGCAACACGCAGAGCTTCGCGTGTTTCAGCATCAAACCCTTTAGCCAAATCCCATGCGGCGTCGAGCGCGGATTGATCATACATCATCCCAACCCAAAGCGCAGGCAGCGCGCACAGGCGACGCCATGGGCCACCATCAGCACCACGCATTTCCATGTATTTCTTAATACGCGCCTCGGGGAATGCCGTGGTCAGGTGGTCTGCCCAATCTGACAAAGTCGGGGTTTCACCTGGCAATGCGGGCAACTGGCCCTTCATGAAATCGCGGAACGACTGACCCAACGCATTGATGTATTTGCCGTCGCGGTAGACAAAATACATCGGCACATCTAGCGCGTAATCCACGTAGCGTTCAAAGCCCATGCCGTCTTCGAACACGAAAGGCAGCATACCCGTGCGGCTGTCATCAAGGTGCCGCCAAATCTGCGAACGCCACGATTTGTGACCGTTCAACTTGCCCTCAAAGAAAGGCGAGTTCGCAAACAGTGCCGTCGCGACAGGCTGAAGCGCCAGAGCCACGCGGAATTTCTGTACCATGTCGGCCTCAGACGCAAAGTCGAGATTCACCTGAACCGTGCAGGTCCGATACATCATTTGCGTGCCGCTTGTGCCAACGCGGCCCATGTATTCGGTCATCAGCTTGTAACGCCCCTTGGGCATCACGGGCATATCTTCGTGCTTCCAAATCGGTGCGGCACCCAGACCGATAAAGCTGACACCTACTTCATCCGCGATCGAGTGCACTTCACGAAGGTGTTCGTTCACCTCATCACAGGTCTGATGGATGGATTCGAGAGGCGCACCCGAAAGTTCCAACTGCCCACCCGGTTCGAGGCTTACATTGGCGCCATTGCGAGTCAGACCGATCAGTTGCCCAGCTTCGAGAACGGGATCCCAACCATAGCGATCACGCAGCCCTTCGAGCATCGCTTTGACCGACCGCTCACCCTCATAGGGGATCGGGCGTAGGCTATCACGGCAGTATCCGAACTTTTCATGTTCAGTGCCAATGCGCCAATCTTCTTTGGGTTTGCACCCAGAGGCTAGGTATTCCGCAAGCTGGTCATGGCTTTCGATCGGGCCTCCGCCGGATTGTGGTATAGACATGGGGTCGCCTCGATCTGTTGAATTCGTAATGAAGCTTTGAGGTGGACTTGTTAGCGGGTCAAGTCAAGGGATGGTCAGACCTGTTTTTCCACGTGCAAATCACCTGCGCGCCACAGCACAAAACATTGCTCTTTTTTCGCCTCCAGCGCCTTTAGGGCCGTTGCGAAATCGAACCCTTTTAGCGCCGCAAGCGCATCGATTAGTTTCTCAGCGCCCTGAGCCGCAGACGGCACCGCCAATCTCTGGCCGTCCATCTGGGTGAAAATCCAAAGCGCCTTTGCGCCCGCAGTCACTTGAACCTCGACCATTTTCAGCAGATCCATATCTACGGCCCCGCCAAAATGCGCCGACATCCAAGAAATCCGGCGTTCGTCAATTTCGACGATCCCCGGACCGTCACCTGAGGCCGCTTTGGTAAACCTTGCCCGACGCAGCCCATCGATAGCCACAACGAAACCGACAAGAGTGACCGCATAAGCGAACCAAAGGACGATCCCAAAACTAAAAGACGCGAGCCACAGGCCAAGCGCAACGATTGCGCCGCCCATGATGGTCTGCTGATGACGTAGCAGCGCCGCTTTGGCTTCAGGCCGGATCAGGTTTGCCATTTCTTACCAATCGCCCAAAAGCTGCTGCCATACCGTAAGTGCGGCAACGGCAGCTGTATCGGCGCGAAGGATGCGCGGACCAAGGCTGACGGAATGGGCATAGGGTTTAGATTTCAGACGTACGCGCTCTGCCTCGGAAAAACCGCCCTCTGGTCCGATCAAGATCGCCCACGGTCCTTTGCCAGCACCCGTCAAAACCTCTTGGGCACCAACCAACGCCTCGTCACAGAACATCAACTGTCGGCTTTCGTCCCAATGGTCGAGCACCTTGGATAGCTTCTCCATCTCCCCTACTTCGGGGACATATGTGCCGCCGCACTGCTCGGCCGCCTCAAGCGCGTGGGCTTGAAGGCGTTCTACATTCACACGCCCAGAGTTGGTGAAATCGGTTTGCACAGGGATAATCCGCGCCGCGCCCATTTCTGCCGCTTTTTCAACTATGAAATCTGTGCGGTCTTTTTTGATCGGCGCAAAATAGAACCAGAGGTCAGGCGGCATTTGCAGTGGCTTTGTCTGCGCGACGCACACAAGCGTTCCCGCCTTTTTGCCGGCCTGTGCAACCTCTGCGTCCCATTCGCCGTCACGACCATTGAACAGCGATACGACCGTGCCTTCGGTCAAACGCATCACGCCAAAAAGGTAATGAGCCTGCTCTTTTTCAAGAGAGACGGTTTGCCCTTTACCAAGGGCCTGTTCTACATAGAGCCTAACTTTAGATGCCATAGGGCGGACAATATGAGCGACACCGACCAAATGCCAGAGGGCACAGTAGCCGATGCGGTGAAAGGCAATTGGGTCGACAATCTGGCACCTGCATGGACCCGCCCCTACCTCAGGCTATCCCGCGCGGATCGGCCCATCGGAACATGGCTCTTGCTCTTGCCGTGTTGGTGGAGCCTTGCACTCGCCATTCTGCACACAAACAGCATCGGCTTATTCGATCTCTGGATCGCCGTCAGTTGTGCGGTCGGTGCGTTCTTAATGCGCGGTGCGGGCTGCACGTGGAATGACATCACGGATCAGGACTTTGACGCGGCAGTTGCACGAACACGCTCCCGTCCGATCCCGTCAGGCCAAGTCACCCCGAAGAAGGCAGCCCTATGGATGGGGCTTCAGGCACTCATTTCCCTCGGCATCCTCGTAACCTTTAACGCCTTCACGATTGTCCTCGGCGCGGTGTCGATCATTCCCGTGCTGATCTATCCATTCGCAAAACGGTTCACGTGGTGGCCGCAGGTGTTCCTTGGCATCGCATTCAACTGGGGCGCACTCATGGGCTGGGCCGCGCACACGGGATCACTGGGTTGGCCGCCTGTCCTACTCTACTTAGGCGGCATAGCATGGACACTTTTCTATGACACGATCTACGCCCATCAAGACACCGAAGACGATGCTCTGATCGGCGTGAAATCGACCGCTCGTCTTTTTGGAGATCGCTCTGCGATGTGGCTAAGGTGGTTCCTGATCGCCACTGTTGCTCTGTTGGGCTCTGCTGCCGTTCTGGCCACGATCGACCGCTCAATGCTATCTCTGGTGGTAGCCGTTTGTGGCGTGTGGGCGATGGGATGGCATTTGATGTGGCAACTCACGCGGTTCAATTCCGACGACAACGCCATTTTGTTGAAACTTTTCAGATCTAACCGCGATACTGGGTTCATTCCTGTGCTGTTTTTCGCCTGTGCGGTTTTACTTTGATTGCACCTTTGGGCTGTAGGGCCTAGACAATACGAAATTCAAAAAAGAGCCGCCCTACATATGCGTCTATCCTCGGTTTTCATTCGCGTCGGCACCTTTGGAGTGGCTGCACTGATTGCAACCTTGGGCGCGCAGAGTGCCGTGCACCTTCTCGAAGACAAATCCAAGCTCGCTGTTCAAGAAGCCCTGCTCGACGCTGATCTGGGTTGGGTTCGAGTGATCGGAGACGGCCTTCAGGTCGTGCTCGAAGGCGAGGCCCCTGACGAAGTGTTCCGCCTGCGGGCTGTGAACGCGGCAGGCGGTGTGGTCGATGCAAGTCGCGTTATTAGTAACATGGGCGTTGCCAATCAGACCGGCATCGAAGCCCCTGACTTTGCCATCGAAATTCTCCGCAATGACAGCGGCGTATCGCTGATTGGGCTTATCCCCGCGTCCACTGATCGGCAAAACCTTAATGGTCGAATTGCAACCGCCGCAAAGGGCAGCACGGTGACCGATCTCCTTGAGGGGGCTGATTATCCTGTGCCAGAGGGCTGGCGGAGCGCTGTAAACTTTGCTCTGCGGGCCCTTGAGGTTCTTCCTCGCTCTAAAATCTCGGTCAGTGCTGGGTCGGTGACGATCAACGCAAGTGCTGACAGTGGCGACCAACGCCGTGATCTAGAACAACGGATTAGGTCGTTAAAGCCGGACAATGTCGCGCTTGCTCTGACAATCACCGCGCCGCGTCCAGTTGTGTCGCCCTACATTGCGCGTTTCATCATCGACGAAAACGGCGCACGGTTTGAGGCCTGCACCGCAGATACGGCAGCCTCGCGCGACAAAATCCTGACCGCAGCCCATGCGAACGGCTACGAGGGACGCGATTCGTGCACCTTGGCTTTGGGAGTTCCATCGCGCACGTGGGGCGATGCGGTATCGCAGTCGATCAATGCGTTGGGCGAACTGGGTGGCGGGACACTGACCGTTTCGGACGCCGACGTCACAGTGACCGCGCCAGTGAATACGGATCAAGCAACGTTTGACGACGTCATCGGTCGTTTGGACAATGCTCTGCCCGAACTTTTCGCGCTCACTGCGCATCTGCCAACAACGACCGAGAATGGCGCAGATGGTCCCGAGCAGTTCATTGCGACGCTGAGCGAAGACTCCAAACTGGACCTCAGCGGCCGCGTGCCAGATGATCTTACAAACATGGTTATCGAAAACTATGCGCGGGCGAAATTCGCTGGTGACGAGGTCGTCATGGGCACATTGGTCGACAGCGAAGGTCTACCTGCTGGATGGCAAGTCCGCGTTCTGGCTGGCCTCGATGCATTGTCGAACCTGTCGAACGGCACCGTGACGATCCAATCCGATACAATATTGATCACTGGCCAAACTGGTGACGAAGAAGCCTCAGCCAATATTTCAGGCCTACTTGTCGAGAAGTTTGGATCGGATGCGACTTTTAGCGTCGATGTCGAATATGTTCCGCAGCTCGACCTCGTCGTGGAAACCCCGTCGTCCGAAGATTGCGTTGCCCAAATCAATGTCGTCACCGAAGACCGCAAAATCACCTTTGATCCCGGGTCAGCGACGCTCACCACTGACACGCTTCCTGTGATGGACGACATTGCAGAAATCCTCAGCCAATGCGTCGATATAGAGCTCGAAATCGCGGGCTATACCGATAGCCAAGGCAGCGAAGAGATGAACGCTCGACTCAGCCAGAATCGCGCCGAATCTGTGGTTTCAGCGCTTCGTATGCGCCGCATCATCACCTCTAGCTTCACCGCCAAGGGATATGGTGAGGCCGATCCGATCGCCGATAACGACACAGAAGAAGGTCGCGAAGCAAACCGCCGTATCGAATTCCACTTGGTTCAACCCGAACCGACCGAGGACGCGGCACCAGAACCTGATGCGACCGAAACTCCAACCGACGAAACCGCGCCCGTGACCGAGGACGCGCCCGCCGAACCAGCCTCCGAATAAGGGACACGTCATGAACAGAACCGAGCTTATCTTTGCAACGGCAGTCATCCTGTTTGTGGCCTTCTCTTTGGGATGGTTCGCAAGCTGGCTGATCAACCGCTTTACCCGTGTGACCAAAGCCGAAATCGGTGAATTGGACCGCATGGCGCAAGCCCTGCACGAAGCCGAAGAGACGCGCGATCAAGCGATCACATATCTGCAACAACGTGAGGCAGAGATCACCAACCAATTGGCGCAGACAGAGGCAGAGTTGCGTGCAGCCATGGACGGCCTACGCGACGCCCGTCACGAAGCCGAAGAGCTTCGGATGTATATCGAAAAGAATAACCTCGGCTGAGATTGCGTTAGTCCCGTGGGGCAGCAGCACGGGCGAGGCGATCATTGATCGCGCGACCCAGCCCAACGTCAGGTACAGGTGACACCGCGATTTTTGCGGCCCCTAGTGCGTTCAGTTGATGAAGGCACTCAAAGAGGTTGGCCGCGGCTTCGACCAAATCACCTGTATCGGACAACGACAGTGCCGCGCCGTCAACTGGGCCGAATCCCAGAAGGGTTTCATCCGATTGTGGGTCAGTTACGTTCAAACGCATGGTGCCTTCTGGCGCATAATGTGACGCGAGTTGCCCTGGAGCGACAATTCCTTCTCCAGCGGAGACCAACGGACCGCCCAGAGCGGTCTCGATAGCCTCAGCAGGGACACCGCCCAATCGCAACAGCGCGGGTTCACCCACACAGCCGACAATTGTAGACTCGACGCCAACGCCGCACTGACCACCGTCGATGACAGCATCAATGCGGCCCGACAATCCAGCGATGACGTGGGACGCCGATGTGGGACTCACACGGCCCGATGGGTTCGCTGACGGTGCTGCGACGGGTCCATCAAAGCTACGCAAAACATCCTGTGCAATATGACCTTGAGGCACGCGGATCGCTAACGTTTCAAGGCCCGCGGTCACGAGCGGAGAAATGCCTGCATCCGCCCGCAACGGTAGGACCAAGGTCAACGCACCAGGCCAAAATTGCGCTGCCAGAACTTCGGCTTCGGCCGAGAATACCACATAGCGGCGGGCCGTCTTCACATCAGGAACATGCACAATCAATGGATTAAACGATGGGCGCCCTTTGGCCGCGTAGATCTGCGCAACAGCGTGATCGTTTCGCGCATCTGCGCCCAGCCCGTATACCGTTTCCGTTGGGAACGCGACCAGCCCTCCGTCACGCCAAATCTGGGCGGCACGGATCAAATCATCACTTTTGGACGAAAGTAGTATGGTCTTCACGGTGGTCATGACGCTGCGTTTCAGTTGCGGGGTCGGAGGGCATGGCTACCCTACTCTTTGATAAAGTGGAATAGACTGACCATTCTTTGGCCAATCCCGTGAAGTGAAGGACATAAGATGCCGTATCGTAGCCCCGTTTCCGATTTTCGGTTCATCATGGATCATATTGTCGATTTTGACGCCGTCGCGCAAACAGACAAATACGAAGAGGCCACACCTGATCTGGTCGACGCTATCCTAGGCGAAGCGGGCAAGCTCTGCGATGAGGTCATTTATCCCGTCCAGCGCAATGGTGATCTGCACCCTGCAAAGCTGGAGAACGGCATCGTTCGCACGTCCCCTGGTTTCGCTGAGGCCTTTTCTGCCATCGCCGAAGGGGGCTGGATTGGCGTTTGCGCGAACCCTGAACACGGCGGCATGGGGCTTCCTGTTGCGATCGGCACAGCAATCAATGACATGCTGTCGGGTGCATGCCTGTCTCTCCACCTCAATCCGCTGCTGACTCAAGGCCAGATTGAAGCGCTGGAACATCACGCAAGCGATGAGATCAAAGAACTGTACTTGCCCAAACTGATTTCGGGCGAATGGACAGGGACGATGAACCTGACCGAACCGCAAGCTGGTTCGGACGTTGGCGCGCTGTCATCCAAAGCGGAACCTCTGGGCGACGGCAGTTTTGCGATCACGGGGCAGAAAATCTACATCACTTGGGGTGATAGCGATTTTAGCGAAAACATCTGTCACCTTGTGTTGGCCCGCTTGCCCGATGGCGTTCCTGGCACAAAAGGCATCAGTCTCTTTATCGTTCCCAAATTTATACCGAACGCGGACGGCACTTTAGGCGAACGAAATAACCTGCGTGTTGTGAGCCTCGAACATAAACTCGGCCTTCACGGTTCGCCAACTGCTGTAATGAGCTATGAAGGTGCGCGTGGCTGGTTGGTCGGCCCCGAAAACGGTGGCATGGCCGCGATGTTCACCATGATGAATAATGCTCGTTTGGGTGTCGGCACCCAAGGGATCGGGATCGCCGAGGCCGCGTATCAAGCCGCTTTGGCCTACGCGATGGACCGCAAACAGGGTAAAGTTGGCGGCACTGGCACCATCGTTGAACACCCCGATGTGCGCCGGATGCTGGCAACGATGAAGGCCGAAATCTTTACCGCACGCACTATTGCGCTGGCGTGTGGCACCGCGATTGACATGGGCATCGCGACGAATGACGAGAAATGGAAAGCCCGCGCGGCACTACTCACCCCGATAGCAAAAGCGTTCGGCACAGATGTTGGCATTGATGTGGCCAATACGGGCATCCAAGTTCACGGCGGCATGGGTTTTGTCGAAGAAACAGGCGCAGCCCAGTATTTGCGCGATGTTCGTGTGACCGCGATTTACGAAGGCACAAACGGCATTCAAGCGATGGACCTTGTTGGGCGTAAAATGATGGACGGCGGCGACGCAGCCTATCGCCTGCTCGACGAAGTTGAAGCAGGTGCAGACGCCGCAAAAGCGAGCCTGCCCGAGCTTGCCGAAGCCGTCTGGCAATCCGCAGAAACCCTGCGTGAGACGACGGAATGGCTGGTCGGCCAAGACATGACCGATCGCTTTGCTGTGTCCGTTCCATATTTGCGTGCGTTCGCACGTGTTCTGGGTGGCCACTACCACCTGACCGCGGCACTCAAAGGCGACGAAACTCGCGAGAAACTGGCTGCATTCTACATCAAACGCCTGCTGCCCGAACATGTCAGCCTCTGCGCTCACGTGCGCGAAGGTAGCGAAGATCTTATGGCAATCTCGCCTGACGATCTGGCAGCGTGATGGACGGCAGCAAAAGCCTGATCCGCTACCCGCATGAAACACCGCCCGAAAATGGTGCGGCCATCGAGATAGCGGAAGGCGTCCTATGGATCCGCCTTCCGCTGCCGATGGCGCTTGACCATGTGAATGTCTACGCGCTGGACGACGGCGATGGCTGGACCCTGATTGACGCTGGCATTAACACGCGGAAATGCCGTGCCGCGATGGAAACCGCGATGGCGGGGCCTCTGGCTGGCAAGCCGATCACGCGGGTTGTTTTGACCCACCACCACCCCGACCATGTGGGTTTGGCTGGGTGGTTGACAGACCTCGGGGCGGAACTGGTGATGCCCCGTACGGCTTACCTTTTGACGCGCATGCTCACCATGGATGAGCAACCCAATTACTCGGCCCATAACCTTGCCTTCTACCGGCGCAATGGCATGGCGGCCGAGGTTCTTAAGCAGCGCGAAACGGAACGTCCGTTTAATTTTGCCGACTGCGTTTTGCCGCTCCCTGCGGGCTACACGCGCATTTGCGACGGTGAGACGATCACCATGGGTGGGCGCACGTGGGACATACGGATGGGCGACGGCCATGCGCCAGAACACGCAACATTCTGGAGCCGCGATGACGCCCTTGTTTTGGGCGGCGATCAGCTGCTGCCGTCCATCAGCCCGAATATCGGCGTCTACCCGACAGAACCAGAAGGCGATCCATTGGGCGAATGGCTGTGGTCCTGCCGTCAGTTCGCCCAGATCGCCAGCCATGAGCATTTCGTTCTGGGCGGACACAAACTGCCCTACTACGGGCTACCAACTCGACTTCAGCAATTAATCGAAAACCATGAAGGTGCGCTTAACCGCATCGAAGAGCACCTATCGACACCCCGTGTTGGCGGTGACTGCTTTATCCCGCTGTTCAAACGCGAGATTACTGGTGATCAATACGGGTTGGCCTTTGTCGAAACGGTTGCCCATCTCAATCACCTTTTAAAACAGGGTCGCGTGACCCGTGTAATGGGACCAGATGGCGCGTGGCTCTGGCAACGGGTCTAGACCTCTGGGCAGAGAAGGCTAGTGTTATCCCAGACCATGGGGGCACCAATGAGCGAACTTTCCGACACTATCGAAACCTCGGCGGAATACGCCGAGAACGCAGTCCTACCCGCACTTCATGAGGTTCACCTGAGTCCTCATGCACAGTCCGCAGCACCGACACATATTCCGTCAAACCTTCAAGATAACGGTGAAGAGAAAAGCGCTGCGCGGTGGGCCTATGAACGCCTGATCCTGTATATTCAAAATTTTGAAAAGCAGCTGAACGCAGACCAAGAGGTCGCCATGGGCTTTACTGGCTCGGACGCGGGCGTAATGCGGATAGAAGGTTTGGGTTATTTCGACCCCGATATCGTGACGTTCTACGGGAGCACCGACACGGGCACGCGCACCCAATTGATTCAGCACGTGGCGCAGCTAAACGTGATGTTGATGGCCCTTCCAAAACCAACAGAGCAAGCAGAGCCCACGCGGATCGGGTTTGAATTGGCGAAAGACCTCGAAACGATAGCATGATGGACATTTTGACATCGTGACAGACAGAATTGAATCGTCTATCCACGCGCAAAGCGAACAGAATTCGAGAAGGAGCCTCACATGGCTGAACACAAGCACGGCACCATGGACGCCAGCACACACGAAGCAACCTTTGAAGGCTTCGTAAAATTCTCATCCCGTGTCGCGACAATCTGTATTGTCGCACTGGTGTTGCTTGCTCTGATTAACGGCTAATCAGCAAGTCACAAATTTCGCGCTTGGGGGCGCGCATTGATGGATCGGCGATCATTTTTGATAGGCGCGCCGCTGGCATTGGCTGGCTGCGCCTCCGAACCCGTCTGGGCACCTGACAATCAGGTCGCCAGCATGCGCTATCATCACGATGGCCCGCCGCGCCTTACCCTTATGACCATGCGCAACGTAGGCTCTGGCCGGGGCGCCCATACGAGCCTCATGGTCAACGCTTCCGAACGGGTCATTTGGGACCCCGCCGGATCGTTCAAACATCCTTCGATCCCTGAACGTAACGATGTCATCATCGGTGTCACGCCACAGATCGAAGAATACTACATTTCATACCATTCCCGCGCGACGTTCTACACTGTCGTCCAAGAGCTCGATGTCTCTGCCGATGTTGCGGAACGTGCGCTTCGGGCTGTGATGTCACATGGTGCCGTGCAGAAAGCCAATTGCGCACGGTCGACCTCGGCCATCTTGAAATCCCTACCGGGGTTTGAACATATCCGCGTCACGTTCTTTCCGGAAACATTGGAAACGCAATTCGGCAAATTGCCCGGCGTTCGGACCCGTGAAGTGCGTGAGGATGATTCCGACGACAACGCGCAGGTGCTCTACCAGATTCAGGTTAGCCCACTGCGCTAAGCTGCAATCCGATAATCAGCACCGCACTCCCCGCGACAATCGCAGGAAGAACCTTACGCGTCATCATCCCTACCGCCAGCGTGGTCAACGCTGCAAGCAGTCGAACGGGATCGGTCTGGCCATTGGTCGCATTCGGCCAAAGCACCTGTGGCGCGACGAGTGCGGGCAGCACAGCCACTGGCGTGAACCGTAACAAACGAACGACAATGGGCGGCAAGGGACGATCCCCGATCAATCCCAAGAATGAAAATCGGATCAGGAATGTCCCGACGGCCAAAATGGCGATGACCGTCCAAACCAGCACTGCATCTACTGCCATGTCGCGCTCCGTTTTTCTTGCCAAATCTCCGCTGCAGCCCCTGCTGCCATGGCGCAGGCCGCAGCAATCAAAAGTCCCATGCCCGACGGCAAACCAGAGAGTATAAGGCCAACCGCGACTGACACCGAGGCCGCAATCATCTGCGGCACCGTTCTTAGCATTGGCCCAACCAGCGCGATAAAGGTGATCGGCAGAATGAAATCGATACCAAGGTCCGTGGGAATAGATTTGCCAATCAACGCCCCAACTAATGTCGCCGCAATCCAAGTCGGCACAATGGGAGTGGCGACACCGAAAAAGAAGGTAACCTTGCGTTCAACGGGCCACTCTGAATTTTGCTCGTAGGCAATGCTGGCAACCGCATAGGTTTGATCAAAATTCATGTAGGCGATCAGCGCGCGCTGCCACAGCGGGGCCTTGCCCAGATGCGGGACCAGTGCGGCGGAATACATCGCCATCCGCAGATTTACCGCCAACGCAGCGGCGATGATCAACCAAAGCCCCGCGTTATCAACCATCATTTGCAACGCAGTGAACTGGGCGGCCCCCGCGATCACAAGCATCGTCATGCCCATAGTTTGCGTCAGCGTCAGCCCTGCATCCATCGCAACAACGCCAAACAAGAGGCCAAACGGAACGACGACGAACATGAATGGCAAACCGCCAGTCAAACCTTGGCGATAGGCCAACGCACGCGAAGAGGAGGGCATAATGATCAACCAGAATATGAAACGTCGAATTTGATCATTTATTCAAACTCGACGTTTGACAACCCCTCGACGATCACGAAATTGATCAGTCAAACGCGCCAGTCACACGGCCCACAAGCATAAAGGCCCGCGCAGTTCTGGTTTCTGACAACGCAGCGATTTCCTCGTCCGTGGCCTGCGGTTCGAAGGCCACGAGCATCTGATCAAAACGACGTAGGAAATGGTGGGCAGCATCGCGGAAAATAGCATCCTCGCGCATTCGAGCCGAGGTCAGAGCCAAACAGGACCGATCTCGAATCCCACCCAGAACCGCCGTTGCACGCCCGCGTTCACCCTTCGCAAAGCGACGCCAAATTTCTGGACGGGCACGGTCGGGCCGCATGTCGTCCATGTAGATGCCGTCTTGGGACAAGAGCGTAAGGACATCTTGGCTCGCCTGAACCAACTGCCGGGCTTGGCGGTCCTTGAGTGCGGCACGAAGGGCAGCAAACCCATCTGCATCCTGATCCGATTCTGGAAAATTGATTGCTCGGATCAACATTGCATTCGAAAGCGGCGGCTGTAGCTCTTCGGCTGTGGTCCCCAAGGCGAGGCTCGGCTGATCGTCTGATGGTTCGGGCTTGGCCAAGGGCAGTTGCACACGGCCTTGCTGGCGGGCCGACGAAAACGTCGCCAAAACTGTCTCTGTCTTCTGCGCAGATTGCGCAATTGCGGCCAGCTTTTCTTCGACTTGTCCCGTAATCGCTTTGGACTTCGCCTCGCGCTCGGCAAACAGCGCCTGCCGCATGTCATCGATTGAGCTGCGCAGGCGTTCCGTTTCTTCGCGATAGATACGTGCGGTTCGTGCAGCGCTGGCGGCGACCCAAATCACTGCCACAGGCAAAAACAGCGCGACGAGAGTCATTACAAAGCGCAGGCTGTCCATTGACCCATCGCCAGACGACGGCGCAAAATAGAAAAATGCGCCCGCACCAACGAGCCAAATGAACGTAACCGAATAGCCAATAAGCTCCGCACTCGACAGAGAGCGAGGTTCGTCTTGGGTTTCTTTAGCTTTGCCTAGACCAGTGCCCATGGCGTGCCGCCTTCCAGCGTTAAACGAAGAGGACCGACAGAATTTCGTAGCTACGGTCGCCGCCAGGTGTGCGCACTTCGACGCTATCACCTTCGTCCTTACCGATCAAAGCACGCGCGAGCGGGGACTTGATGTTCAGCTTGCCGTTCTCGAGATCGGCTTCGTATTCACCAACGATCTGATATTTCTTCTCTTCGTCGGTGTCTTCATCGACCAGTTCAACCGTTGCGCCGAATTTGATGGTGCCAGACAGTTTCGACGGATCAATAACTTCAGCAAGGGACAGAACGCCTTCAAGTTCTTTAATACGGCCCTCGATGAACGACTGTTTTTCTTTCGCAGAGTGATACTCTGCGTTCTCGGAAAGATCGCCCAGCGCACGCGCTTCAGCAATGGCCTGAATGATCGCAGGACGTTCCACCGATTTAAGGTGTTTGAGTTCAGCGTCAATCTTGTCAAAACCGGCCCGAGTCAGCGGGATCTTTTCCATATTTTACTCCGTCGCACGTCTGTCGTGTTCTCTTGCCCATAACCTATCGGGCAGGTCAAAAGTCAATAGCCCCGCATATCGATTAAAGCTACAAGAAATCAATAAGCCAAGGCGTTTAAGGGGATAACGGACCGATATATCGCAGCGCTCTACCTTAAGACGGAGAAACGCCCACGATATTTTAACGCCGATACCCCGTCCAAATGTCGCAATGCAGCAAAATAACGCCGTGTCGTGATTGCCCAAGGGTTGCGTCTAGTTTAGTCCTTTTGCGAAAGAATGTTACCCAAGCGCGACGCGCTGAGAACAAAAGGAAATGCCATGACCGCCATCGAACGCGAAGCAATGGACTATGATGTTGTGATCGTCGGTGCCGGCCCTGCTGGGCTTTCGGCTGCGATCCGTCTGAAACAACTGGATGCCGACCTGAGCGTCGTCGTTCTAGAAAAGGGCTCTGAGGTTGGGGCGCACATCTTGTCGGGTGCGGTTCTGGACACCTCTGGCCTTGATCGCTTGATGCCCGATTGGAAAGCCAAAGGCGCGCCGATCAAAACAGAAGTTAAAGAAGACAACTTCTACTTCCTCGGCGAAGCGGGCGGTATCCGCCTGCCGAACGCTGCGATGCCGCCGCTGATGAACAACCACGGCAACTACATCGTATCGATGGCGAACGTCTGTCGCTGGATGGCAGAACAGGCCGAAGAACTGGGCGTCGAGATTTTCCCGGGCATGTCTTGTTCCGAACTAGTCTACGGCGAAAACGGCGAAGTCGCTGGCGTTGTTGCCGGTGTCTTTGGGCTTGAGGCTGACGGTTCCTATGGCCCGAACACCGAGCCGGGGATGGAGCTGCGTGGCAAATATGTCTTCCTCTCTGAAGGTGTGCGCGGCTCGCTCTCCAAAGAGGTTATGACGAAATACGACCTATCCAAAGGCCACTGCCCGCAAAAGTTCGGCATCGGCATGAAAGAGATTTGGGAGATCGATCCCGCCAAGCACAAAGAGGGCACCGTAACCCATACAATGGGTTGGCCTCTGGGGTCCGAAGCTGGCGGTGGTTCATTCATCTACCACCTCGACAACAACCAAGTTTACGTCGGCTTCGTGGTTCACCTGAACTACAAAAACCCGCACCTGTTCCCCTACATGGAATTCCAGCGGTTCAAGCACCATCCGATGGTGGCCGAACTGCTCAAAGGCGGCAAACGCGTAGCTTATGGTGCGCGTGCGATTTCTGAAGGCGGCTATCAGTCGATCCCGCAGACCGCGTTCCCCGGTGGTGCGCTGCTGGGTTGTTCGGCAGGCCTCGTCAACGTGCCGCGCATTAAGGGTAACCACAACGCGATGCATTCGGGCATCGAGGCGGCGGAATCCGCATTTGCTGCGATCCAAGCGGGTCGTTCGGGCGATGTGCTGGCTGACTACGACACTCGCGTCCGCGAAGGCGTGATCGGCAACGACCTCAAGAAGGTCCGCAACGTGAAACCGATGTGGTCGAAATACGGTCTTTTGGGTGGTCTTGCGCTGGGTGGTCTGGACATGTGGACCAACACGCTCGGCTTCTCGTTCTTTGGCACTCTGCGCCACGGCAAAACCGACGCAGCCTCGACCGAAGAAGCGTCGAAGCACCAGAAGATCGACTATCCGAAACCCGATGGCGTTCTATCGTTTGACCGCCTGACCAACGTGTCGTTCAGCTTTACTAACCACGAAGAGTCGCAGCCTTGCCACCTTCAGCTCAAAGACGCCTCGGTGCCGATCTCGGTCAACTTGCCAAAGTTCGATGAACCCGCGCAGCGCTATTGCCCTGCAGGGGTCTATGAGGTCCTTGAGGGCGAAGACGGTCCGAAGTTCCAAGTGAACTTCCAAAACTGTGTCCACTGCAAAACCTGCGACATCAAAGACCCGTCTCAGAACATCAACTGGACCGTCCCACAGGGCGGCGACGGACCGAACTACCCGAATATGTAATCTCACATCCGCGAGATCACGCCCATTTGGCCCGTCGTCTGATTGCAGGCGGCGGGCCATTTCTTTACGATGTCTTTGAAACTTCTGGACAAGGGGCGCTGTTTCGTGAAAATTCGCACGTTCGGTCTGATGCTGCTCACTGTGGCAAATATCGGTTTGGCACCTCTGCCGTCTCAGGCAGATAGCTTGTCAGGCCCCTACCTCGCGGCGCAGCGGGCCTTTGCGGTAGGCGATTTCGAACAGGCGGCGGAATATTATCAACGCGTATTGGCAATCGACCCAGCGAATATCGGGATGGCGGATAGCGCCATGTCTTCCCTCGTGGCGCTTGGTGATTTCGAAGCAGCGCTGCCGTTTGCGCAACTCCTGACAAGCCAAGGAAACGTGAGCCAAATCGCCAATATGGTCGTGATGCTTGACCATATCAAAGCGGACCGTTGGGCAAAGGTGCAGTCGGACCTTGAGGCGGGCTTGGCCGTCAGCGATATGATCGACGGAGCCGTTCAGGCTTGGGGAGCATTGGCCCAAGGAAATGTGCGCGATGCGATTGAAGGTTTCGATGCAATTATCGCAACTGAAGGGCTAACCGCGTTTGGATCCTACCAAAAAGCGCTCGCGTTGGCCTATGTCGGTGATTTCGAAGGGGCCGAAGACCTGTTCGGCGATCCCGCAAACACCAGCATGTTGCGAAACACCCGCGCATTGATCGCACAAGGACAGGTCTTGGGACAGTTGGGCCGCACCGATGATGCCATTGCGCTATTATCTCGCGCCGATCTATTGAGCAGTGACACCGCGATACAAAGCCTCTTGGCGCGTCTCACCGCTGGCGAAACGGTGCCTTTCGACGGGATCACCAACCCCAAAGAAGGCCTCGCTGAAGTGTTCCTGACAGTCGCCGTGGCGATCCAAGACGAAGCGCCCGAGGCCTACACCCTCGCTTATTCTTGGGCTGCACATGAACTGGCCCCGACCCGTTCAGACGCAATCCTGACCACGGCGGAACTCTACGACGCTTTGGGACGCTATGACCTGTCGAGCGCGACTTTCGCGATGATCTCACCCGAAGACCCTGCGTTCCTCGATGCCGAGATCGGCCGCGCGGCTGTGCTCGAAGCGGACGGACGCAACGACGCCGCCATAGAAGTGTTGCAGCAATTGGCTCGCACCTATCCAGAGTCTGGCTACGTCGCTGCGACCTTGGGCGACTCTTTGCGTCGGGTTGAGGACTACAAACAGGCCGACAGCGTCTATACGACTGCACTCGACCTCTACGGCGACGATGCGTCCAGCGCGTGGTTCATCTATTTCGCACGTGGGATTTCGCGGGAACGGTTGAACCGCTGGGATGATGCCGAAAGTGATTTTCGCGCCGCGCTCGAATTGCGCCCCGGTCATCCATCAGTGCTGAATTACCTCGGCTATTCGCTCGTCGATCGTGGCGAGAAACTCGACGAGGCCTTATCACTCATCGAACAAGCCGTTGCAGCACAACCCAACAATGGCGCGATCATCGACAGCCTTGGCTGGGCCTTGTTCAAGCTTGGACGTTTCGAAGAAGCTGTCCCCGTCCTCGAACGAGGGAGCGAACTAGAAGCCACCGATCCTGTGGTGAACGATCACTTGGGCGATGCACTTTGGGTCGTGGGTCGTAAACTCGAAGCGCAATTCCAGTGGCAGCGTGCGCTGTCCTTTGATCCCGAAGAAGACGAAGCTACACGTATCCGCCGAAAAATAGAGATTGGTTTGGATGCAGTGATGATTGAGGAAGGCAAAGACCCATTTTCGGTGGCCCGTGGCGACAATTAAGACAACAGCACCCGCGAAAATAAACCTGACCCTGCACGTCACTGGACAGCGGGACGACGGGTATCATTTGCTCGATAGTTTGGTCGTTTTTGCCGAGGTCGGCGACGTTATCTCGGCCACCCGCGCCGTCGATATGCGACTGACGGTAACAGGCCATTTCGCCGAAGGTGTGCCCATAGATAGCAGCAACCTCGTTCTGAAAGCTGCAGAAGCCCTCCGCCGTGAGCGCGGCGTGACGATGGGTGCGCACCTCCATCTCGAGAAGAACCTCCCTCATGCGGCTGGTATTGGTGGCGGGTCGTCTGATGCGGCTGCAACGCTGAAACTTTTGGCCGAGTTGTGGGATGTTGAACCGTTGGCGCATGACGACCCTGCAGTCCTTGCCCTTGGTGCAGATGTTCCTGTTTGCCTACGCGCACCGACACCCTGTCGCATGGCCGGGATCGGTGAAGAGCTGAGCGATTTTACCGCCCTGCCCCGCGCGGCACTTGTCCTCGTAAATCCAAATGTAGAAGTGCCGACGCCCGAAGCATTTCGTGGGCTAACGCAGAAATCAAACCCGCCGATGGGTGAACTGCCAGTTGGTGTTACGCTCAATGGGTTTACGGATTGGCTGCATGAGCAGCGCAACGATCTTCATAAACCTGCCGCGACATTTGCCCCTGAAATTGAGAAAGCGCTCACCATGATGCGCCAGCAACGTGCCGTTCTTTGGGCAGGCATGTCAGGGTCTGGTGCAACTTGCGTGGCAGTGGTTAAGGATATGGGGGCCGCCCGTCAGGTCGCCCGCATGATCCAAATTCGAGAACAAAGTTGGTGGGTTGTCCCCACCCCGCTTCTTAGCTGATCCGCGCAACCACGTAGTCTGCGATATCGGACAGCATATCGCGGATGTCGTGTGAAGGCACCTCAGCCAGACACGCCTTGGCCTTTGCTGCCCACTGCAATGCCTCATCCCGAGTATCATCGAGCGCACCATGCTTGCGCATAATGTCGAGTGCGGCCTCCAGGTCGCCTTCGGCCTGCTTGCCCTTCGCGATGGTGCGCGTCCAGAACGCAATCTCTTCCGCATCCGATTTCGCAACCGCTTTGATCAACGGCAACGACAATTTCCGTTCGCGAAAGTCATCGCCGATGTTCTTACCAATTGCTTCAGTTCCTCCATAGTCGAGCAAATCGTCAACCATTTGGAAGGCAATCCCCAACGTATCGCCATAATCGTAGAGCGCTTTCTCGACGCTCTCATCCGCACCAGCGATCACCGCGCCAACCTGCGTGGCAGCAGAGAACAGCGCCGCCGTTTTGCCACGGATCACCTTTAGATAAGTGTCTTCGGTCGTGGACAAATCACGCGCTGCGGTGAGCTGAAGAACTTCGCCCTCGGCAATCGTCGCGGATGCGTCAGCAAGGATGCCTAAAACGCGGATCGATCCCGTTTCTACCATGATCTGGAACGAGCGAGAGAACAGGTAATCCCCGACCAGAACGGACGACTGGTTATCCCACAATAAGTTCGCTGTCGGACGCCCGCGACGCTGATCGCTTTCGTCCACAACGTCATCGTGCAGCAAAGTCGCTGTGTGAATAAATTCGACTGTTGTCGCCAAATGGATGTGATACGGACCCTCGTAGCCACAGAGTTTCGCCGCAGCGAGCGTCAGCATCGGGCGCAGGCGTTTTCCGCCAGCTTCGATCAAGTGGGCCGTCACTTCGGGAATACGGGGGGCGTGCTCCGACGACATCCGTTCACGGATCATCAGGTTCACGGCTTCCATTTCAGGCGCCAGCGCCTCTGCCAAACGTTCATGCGGTTTGGTGGCAGTTACATCGAGGCTCATCACAGGCTCCACGGCGCTATTGGCAAAGTCGGTTTCCCGCCTTACGTCTTCGGGTATGAAAGAGCTTTTGCGCACAACCGACCCCACTGTGATCGCCTTTGCAAAGGTGCTCTTAGACGGTGAGGGTATAGACTGCTTCGAGTTTGACGTAAATATGAGCGTCCTCGACGGAAGCCTCGGCATTTTGCCGCGCCGCATAATGGTGCGCGATGCTGATCATTTCATCGCAACTGCTGTTTTACGCGACAATGAAATCGATCTGGGCCTGTGACTGACCTGAGCTGTGATAACTTTCTGAATGGTAAGGTTCGGGTCTGGCAGCCGATCAATGGCTACCGCGCTGGCGTTGATCCCGTTCTACTAGCCGCTGCTGTTCCCGCAAAATCAGGCCAAACCGTATTGGAGCTTGGCTGTGGTGTAGGCACGGCGAGCCTGTGTCTTTCGGCACGGGTTCCAGAACTGGCGATCACTGGCGTCGAATTACAGCCCGACTATGCAGAACTGGCACGCAAGAATGCTATTGAGAACAACGCGCCATTTCATGTGATAACCGCAGACCTTCGTGCCCTACCTGCGGACCTAAGAAATCAGCAATTCGATCACGTCATCATGAACCCACCCTACTATGATCGCGCGGCATCTACTGCCGCGTCTGACCTCGGTCGGGATACTGCACTCGGCGGGGATACCCCTTTGGCGGATTGGGTGGTGATAGGCGCAAAACGTCTCGCGCCTAAGGGCTATTTTACCCTTATCCAACGAATCGACCGTTTGCCCGAAGTGCTGAGCGCAGTTCAGACCTGTCTGGGCTCGGTCATCGTCCAACCTATCACAGCTCGTAACGGTCGCAGCGCAGGCCTCTTTATCGTTCAGGCGCGAAAGAATGGGCGGGCGGCCTTCCAGCTCGCAGCGCCCTTTGTCATGCATGTTGGAGAGAGCCATACAACTGACGGTGAAAGCTATACGCCCGAAGCTGCTGCTATTTTACGTGATGGCGCTGAAATGAGCATAAATTGTTAATTTAATTACGCACGATCGGCAAAAAACGACCGATCTGGAAAAATGCCGCAGTGCCGCGTGACAGTTTTGTAAAACTATGCTGCAATCGAGTCGTAACCATCACAACAGAGGAGACGACTATGAGCCTAAGTTCGCACATCGAGGAACTGAGGAAGAAACACCAGAACCTCTCTGCGGCCGTAGAAAGTGCACAGCGCAGTCCGGCAATTGACGCATCAGAGATTAGCCGTCTCAAAAAACAGAAATTGATGGTCAAAGAGGAAATTACGCGCCTGACAACCCACTAACGCCTACGGCTCGCTTGTGCGGCCAGCGCCGCGCCTCCAGTGATGAGGACTGCGGCAAGTAGCAAAGTCCAAGTCGGGGCTGCGATCCCCGCGACAACAAGCGCCAAGGTGGAGAGAACAGGCGCAGCATAGGAGGCGACACCAAGCAATTGGATGTCGCCTTTTTTCACGCCCACATCCCAGACAAAAAACGCGATCCCGACTGGGCCAACGCCTAGGCCGACGACCGACAGCCATCCGAGCGCGGTGGCCGGCCAGATTGTCTCTTCCAATACGACGTGCGCGACCCCTGACAGGATTGCGGTGGCAAGGCAGAACACAACAACCGATGCCGTCGGAACCGCCCCAAAACTGCGGGACACAACGGAATACCCGGACCACGTGAGCGCGCATAGAAACGCCAATCCGTACCCGGGCAATGCGTCAGCATAAAACCCCGTCATACCTTGTGCGACGATTAAAACTGCGCCCGAAAATCCGATCAGTCCTCCGATAATGTGGCCACGTTTCAAGTGCTCTCCTGGCAAAAGACCAGAGAACAAGACGATCAAGAGCGGCCAAAGGTATGCGATCAGTCCCGCTTCGGCAGCGGGGGCTATTCGTAGCGCCGAGAAATACAAGAAGTGATAGCCGAAAAGGCCCGCCGTTCCGATCAGATAGACCCTGAGCGGTACGCTGCGAAGTTGCGACAGCCCGCCCGTCGCAAGCAACCAGATGACACCAATCCCCCCGCCGATCGCAAAGCAGAGCGCGTTCAACAGAAACGGCGGTACTGGGGCCGATCCGACGGTGAACAGCGCGAGTAGCGCCCACAAAAGGACCGCGATGAAACCAACAGCTGTGTAGGAGGCTTTAGACATGAAAAGGGCCGATCAGGGTGACCGGCCCAAAATGACTGATAAAATCAGACGCGCAAGCGATTAGACGAAGAACTGCCCACCGTTCGCGGAAATAGTCGAGCCGTTTACAAAGCCCGCGTCGTCTTCGACGAGGAATTTAACGCAACGCGCGATTTCTTCTGGCTCACCCAGACGACCTGTCGGGATTTGACCGATGATGGCTTCACGCACTTTTTCCGGAACAGCCATAACCATTTCGGTCGCGATGTAACCTGGGCAAATTGCGTTTGCTGTGATGCCGAAACGCGCGCCTTCTTGGGCCAGTGATTTCACAATACCAAGGTCACCTGCTTTGGTCGCGGCATAGTTCACCTGACCGAACTGACCTTTTTGACCGTTGATCGAAGAGATAACCACAATGCGGCCAAACTTGCGCTCGCGCATACCTGGCCAAATCGGGTGAACGGTGTTGAACACGCCCGTGAGGTTGGTGTCGATCACTTCCTGCCACTGTTCGCGGGTCATTTTGTGGAACGGCGCATCGCGAGTGATGCCAGCGTTTGCCACAACGATGTCGATCGGGCCAAGGTCCGCTTCAACCTGCGCAAGACCAGCGGCGCTTTCGTCGTAGCTGCCAACGTTCCATTTGTAAGTCTTAATGCCTGTTTCAGCAGTAAACGCAGCGGCTTTTTCGTCATTCCCCGCATAGGTCGCAGCTACAGTATAACCAGCGTCTTTAAGGGTTTTAGAAATCGCAGCGCCGATGCCGCGGGAACCACCAGTTACAAGAGCTACACGGGACATTTGATTCTCCTCCTAAGAAATTCTATTCGTAACGTTATTATTCTAAACGAGATATACACGCAACATTATTGCGCTGCAATGCCGCATCGAACAAAAAAGGGGTCCAGCGCGCTGAACCCCTTTGACGTAGAGTAAACGCCGAATGTTACAGGCGTTCAACACACATTGCGACGCCCATGCCACCGCCGATGCAAAGAGTAGCAAGACCCTTTTTCGCGTCGCGGCGCTGAAGTTCGAACAGCAGGGTATTCAGAACACGGCAGCCAGATGCACCGATCGGGTGACCAATTGCAATTGCGCCACCGTTGACGTTCACAATTGCCGGATCCCAGCCCATGTCCTTGTTCACTGCGCAAGCCTGTGCAGCAAAGGCTTCGTTTGCCTCGACGAGGTCCAGATCGCCAACCGACCAGCCAGCTTTGGCCAGTGCCTTCTTCGACGACGGGATCGGGCCACAGCCCATGATCGACGGGTCGAGGCCAGCGGTCGCGTAAGACGCGATCCGCGCCAACGGTGTCAGCCCACGACGAACGGCCTCTTCTTCGGTCATCAGCAGAACTGCTGCTGCGCCGTCGTTCAGGCCAGATGCGTTACCTGCAGTGACAGAGCCGTCTTTTGTGAAAGCTGGGCGCAGTTTCTGCATGCTTTCGAGGGTCGCGCCGTGGCGGATGTACTCGTCTTTGTCGACGATGGTGTCGCCCTTACGGCCCTTTACGGTGTAAGCGATGACTTCGTCGTCGAATTTGCCCGCCTTCTGCGCAGCTTCAGCTTTGTTTTGCGACGCAAGTGCAAATTCGTCCTGCATCTCGCGGGTGATGCCCCACTGGTTTGCAACGTTTTCAGCAGTTTGACCCATGTGGTAGCCGTTGAATGCGTCCCACAGGCCGTCTTTGATCATGGTGTCGATCAGCTTCATGTCGCCCATTTTGGTACCATTGCGCATATGAGCGCAGTGAGCCGAGAGGGACATGTTTTCTTGACCGCCAGCAGCAACGATCGACGCATCGCCAAGCATGATGTGCTGTGCAGCAAGAGCGACCGCGCGAAGACCCGAACCACAAACTTGGTTAAGACCCCAAGCAGCGGATTCAATCGGGAGGCCAGCCGCGATGTGGGCCTGACGTGCTGGGTTTTGACCCTGCCCAGCGGTAAGAACCTGACCAAGGATGGTCTCATCCACTTCGCCTTTTTCGATTCCAGCGCGCGCGACAACCGCTTCGAGCACCGCAGCACCCAGTTCATGCGCAGGAACATTGGCAAAGGAACCGCCAAAGCTGCCTACTGCAGTCCGTGCGGCAGACGCGATTACGATATTGGTCATGAGAATCCTCTCCTCTAAGGCTCAAAAAAACGGCAATTAGCTGATCGCCATCGGCATCTATGTACAAATTATGGCCGCTTGGCGCAACATTATTTCGCTGCGCCGCAGCTAATATAGATAGACTTTAGATTGAGAGTCGCGGCGCACCGAAATGATAGCCCTGCAAGCAATCGATTCCCATGTCACAGAGCAATTCCGCCTCTGCTGCTGTTTCTACGCCTTCGGCCACAGCAAACATTTCGAACTGCTGGGCCACGGCGATCAATGCCTCAGCCATGACCTGATTATCAGGCGAGTCCTGGATGTTATGGATAAAACAGCGATCAATTTTCACCATATCGAAGTAGAAATCTTTGAGCCGTTGAAACGCAATCAAACCCGCGCCGAAATCATCGAGTGAAAAATTCACGCCGTGAGGCTGCATTTCTTCCATAAAGCGGATCAACACCTCATGAAGCTGCATCGCAGAGGTTTCACTGATTTCAAGGATCAGCCGCGGCCCGATATCCCGCCCTCGATTAAGGCCCGCCGTTAAAGTTCGGCGCCATTTCCCATCTGCCAACGACCGCGCCGACATGTTGACTGCCAAACGCATTGTCGGATTATTGCGCAGAACCTCAAGGCCGAGCCGTAAAGAGGCGCAGTCGATTTCCCGACCTAGGACGGTTTCTTCGACCTCACCCATAAACTGCCCTGCAGGGATGATGCGGCCCGTACTGTCGCGAAGGCGGATCAGCCCCTCATAAAAGGCGACACTCGTGCCATCCGCCGCTGCAATGACCGGCTGAAAGGCTAATTGTGCCTGCCCCGCAGCGAGAGACTTGCGCACCATATTCATCACGTCCCTGTCCCGCGCATACACAGCGTAATCAAGCGGAGTCTGAGGTTCTGCGGCAGCCATATAGTCCATCCTTTGCGACGGATAGAGGTTGGCCGACCGATACCTAAAACGCGGTAAAGGAAACGGAATTGAATAGAATTTGAGGTATTTCTTACCAGCGATCGAGAGCGGCTTCGTCTTCGTCCCGCGCTTCTACCCAGCCATTACCAGATTGGGTCATCTCTTTTTTCCAGAACGGCGCACGCGATTTCAAATAGTCCATTAAGAATTCGGCAGCTTGAAACGCATCCACCCTGTGACGCGATGCCGTTGCGACCATCATAATCTGATCGCCAGCAGTCAAACGACCATGCCGATGGATCACCAAGGCCCCTGCCAAATCCCAGCGCGTCTGCGCCTCTGACACAATCGTAGCAATCGCCTTTTCGGTCATGCCTGGATAGTGTTCGATCTCCATCGCGACGAGGCTACCGTCCACATCGCGCACCACGCCAGTGAAGCTCACGACCGCGCCCGCACCTGCAGCAGTATCAGTAAACGCGTTCAGTTCCGCGCCCGCGTCAAAGCTTTCGGTTTGGATGCGAACGGTCATCATCCACCTGTCATCGGCGGGAAAAAAGCGACTTCGCGCACGCCCACTAACGAGGCATCGAAATCTGTCAGTTCTTGATCAACAGCAACGCGCAGCGCGCGGAGGTCAGAAAACGCCAGAGCATAGCGCTCTTCACGGGCTTTGAGCTCTTCGATTAGCTCGGCAACGGTTGCCGCATTAGTTGCGACTTGTTCGCGGGGCACTCCGATCCGTTCACGGACCCATGCAAAGTAAAGGACATCAATCATGAGACTACTTTAGATACGGCAGAGCTTTTCGGAAATAGTCCAAACCGGTGATAAACGTCAGGATAGAAGCGACCCACAAAATGGCGACGCCCAGATACCAACTGTGTCGTGCATAGTCCAAAAAGGTGACATCGCGCAGCGCGTGATGTTCGAATGCGCCCGTGGAAAACAGGATCGAAATCGCCACCATCTGTGCGGTCGTTTTCCATTTGGCCAGCTTGGTCACTTTCAAAAGACCCGCCGTATCACCAAGGTATTCGCGCAGACCCGAGACAAAGACTTCGCGGAACATGATGATCGTCGCAGGCAACAGGAACCACGGATTCATGCCAGAGAAGCCTGTGATCACCATGAGCGCGATCACGACCATCGCCTTATCCGCAATAGGATCGAGCATCGCGCCGATTTTGCTTTCTTGTTTCCACGCGCGGGCGAGGTAGCCATCTAGAAAATCAGTAACCGCGGCCAGCACGAACAGGACCAGAGCGAACCAGTCAGCCCATGGACGGGCGAAGTATAGGAACATCAATGCCACACCCGGCGCAGCCAACAGGCGCAACACGGTCAAGGTATTCGGCAAGGTCCACTTCATAATCGCCCCTTTCGTCCCATGTCTCTTCATAACGGGCGGCTGCGACGGCGAACAGCCCCCACATTGAACCACCGTAGGGTTGTTCAGCCATTTTCGTGAAAGTAGGCATAAATTGTCTCGGCCATCGCACTCGAAATGCCGTCAACGGCCAGCAAATCTGACAAATTCGCGCCCCGAACGGCTTTGGCGCTACCAAAGTGCGCAAGCAAAGCGCGTTTACGCGTCACCCCAACACCTGGAATATCGTCCAAAGTCGTCACGCCGATCGCTTTGGACCGTTTGGCGCGATGGGTGCCAATGGCGAAACGGTGCGCTTCATCGCGCATGCGTTGGATAAAATAGAGGACAGGATCATTGCGCTGCAAGGCAAAGGGACGTTGACCTGTGCGGTAGAACTCTTCCTTACCATGATCCCGATCAACTCCTTTTGCGACACCAACCATCGCGACATCGGATATGCCCATTTGATCCATGATCTCCTGCACCGCGGACACCTGCCCCGCACCACCGTCAATCAGCAGAAGGTCAGGCCAGTTGCCCGAAGTCCGATCAGGGTCTTCTTTTTGAAGGCGCGCAAACCGACGAGTAAGCACTTCTTTCATCATACCAAAGTCGTCACCCGGTGTGATGCTATCGCCCCGAATATTGAACTTACGGTATTGGGATTTCATGAACCCGTCAGGCCCTACCACGATCATAGCACCAACGGCATTGGTGCCCTGAATGTGGGAGTTGTCGTAAACCTCGATCCTCTCTGGCGGCGCGTCAAGATCGAACGCCTCAGCAATGCCACGCAGCAATTTCATCTGCGTCGCACTTTCGGACATTTTGCGCGCAAGGCTCTCTTTGGCATTGCGCAGCGCATTGCTAACCAGTTCAGCCTTTTCGCCACGCTGCGGGACCGTGATCTCGATTTTGCGACCTGCTTTCTCGGCCAACGCCTCCGCCATCAGGTCTTCGTTGTCGAGGCCATGGGACAAGACGAGCGCCTTAGGAGGTTCGCGGTCTGAATAGAACTGACCTACGAAAGCCTCCATAACCTCCGACAAATCTTCGTCCCCGCTGATCCGCGGGTAAAAGTCAAAATTACCCCAGTTTTGGTTCGCGCGGATAAAGAATACCTGCACACAGGCTTGCCCGTTTTCAGTATGGAGGGCGATGATGTCAGCTTCTGCCACCGTCCGAGGGTTGATGCCTTGGGCCGTTTGGACTTGGGTCAGCGCCTTGATCCGATCCCGCAAGGAAGCGGCGCGTTCGAATTCCATCGCCTCGGACGCCGCCATCATATCAGCGGCGAGGCTCTCTTGGATCTGGGCCGTTTTGCCAGATAGAAAATCAGCCGCGTCTTTGACGGATTTCCGATATTCAGCCTCGGTGATGTAGCCAACACAAGGCGCCGTGCAACGTTTGATCTGATATTGCAGACACGGGCGTGTGCGTCCCTCAAACTGGCTATCGGTGCAATTGCGCAGCAAAAAGACTCTTTGAAGCTGACTAAGGGTCCGATTTACCGCCCCAGCACTCGCGAAGGGACCGAAATACTGGCCCTTTTCTTTCTTTGCGCCACGGTGTTTTTTAACCATCGGAAACGCGTGGTCCGTCACCAATACATTTGGGAACGATTTATCGTCACGCAGCAGAACGTTGTAGCGCGGCTTGAGTTGCTTGATCAGGTTTTGTTCAAGAAGGAGAGCCTCTGTTTCCGTCCGCGTGGTCAGAAACATCATCGACGCCGTTTCCGAAATCATTCGCGCGATACGGCCTGAGTGATTACCGGGACGCGCATAGTTCGACACCCGATTACGTAGGTTTCGCGCTTTTCCCACATACAAAACGCGACTTTCTTCATCCAACATCCGATACACGCCCGGTGAACCATCGAGCGTTTTCAAATAGGCCGCGATGCGGTCGTATCCGGTCAGAGGGGCGTCACTGTTGTCGTTCACTTCACAAGCCTGTGATTCTTTGGTTCGCTGCAATTTTACATCCCCGTCGGCAAGGGGAAAGGCATCCACTGAAACTGTGGATAACTCTGTGGAGTGATACCGCACAGATGGAAAAAATCCTTATTTTTCGGCTCACTCCTTAGTTTGCCTAATTTTTAATCAATATAATAAGCACCTGAAATAAAACGATAAAAAATTTTCTGCCCGTTCAAACACCTGAAAACACAGGATTAAGTAACAGTTTCATGTCGGTATTTTGACAAAGTGCACAACTTGTCGCGCAACCTTTGAGATTGTTACTCGACCCCAAGTATATCTTGCGTTTTCCAACCTAGGTGCTGACCGCCGTCGACGCAGATCAATTGGCCCGTCACAGCGATTGAGTCGACCAGAAAACCCAACGCCGCACATATGTCTTTTGGGTTCGATCCACGCTCCAAAATCGTAGAACGTCTTTGCCGCTGGAAGTGATCTAGGGTCTGCCGACCGCCCTGCAATGTCGGACCAGGTCCGATCGCATTTACGCGGACTTTCGGGGCGAGACCTTGCGCCGCCGTTTGGGTCAGTGCCCAAAGCCCCATTTTAGCAATGGTGTAGGTCGAAAATTCTGGCGTCAATTTCCGGACACGCTGATCAATCATGTTGACGACCAAGCATTGCGCGACAGGTTCCCCCATCTCGTCCATGATCGGATCAGGGGCCTGCGCGGCCAAGGCTTGTGTCAGGACATAGGGCGCACGGAGATTTGACTCAATATGCCGATCCCAACCAGTGCGGGTCGCAGTTTGGATGTTGTCGTATTCAAAGATTGACGCGTTGTTCACCAAACAGGTGATCGGGCCGCCCAGTGCCTCTGCTGCTTTTGGCAACAAGTCTTGAACTTCAGCTTCAACCAGCAAGTCAGCTTGGAGCGTCACCGCGGATCGACCCATTGCCCGAATGGCCGATGCTGTCTCTTCGGCACCTGTTTTGCTGCTCGCATAATGAACAGCAACGTCATAGCCCCGCTCTGCCAAATAGATGGCCATATCACGACCCAAACGAGCACCCGCTCCGGTTACCAATGCGCGTTTCATCATCAAACTCCTGTCACAACAGGACAAAGAGATAGGCCAGATACAGCGCGGTCAAGGCAATGCCTGCAATCCGACCAAGATCACGTTTGAAAAAGACGAATGGGATCAACAAAAGAGACGCGGCGGCCATAGCCCACAGGTCACGGGTCATGAATTCTGTCGGCACTGGGATGTCGCCAAAAAAGCTCGAAAGCCCGACAATTGCCAAAAGGTTAAACATGTTCGACCCAATGACGTTGCCCAGCGCCACATCCGCCTGACGCCGCAAGGATGCCATAACGGTCGTGGCAAGTTCGGGCAAAGATGTCCCAATCGCGACAAGGGTCAGGCCAATCACAGCATCGCTGACCCCATAACGAACGGCGATATTCGTCGCACCTTCGACCAAGAGGTTCGCCCCCATGGGAAGACCAACTAGCCCGACCGTTAAGAACGCGATGATCTTCTTCCAAGTCATACTTGGGTCAGCGCCCTCGACGGCCTCATCCTCGGACGATTTAGAACGGTGCTTGAGCGTCTCCAAAAGGGTATGACCCAAGATCAAAGCCAAAGCAGCGATAAGGATCAGACCTTTGACCCAAGTTATCGGCCCCGTAAAACATAGTCCGATAAACAACGCGGTGCCTGCGAGCATTTGAAGATAGCTGGCGCGGGTATCGTAGTGGCTTGTGTGCATGAGCGCGATCATCGCAGGGATGCCCAGAACGATCAGAATATTCGCCGTATTCGACCCTACGACATTCCCCAATGCGAGCTCTGGAACACCATCCAAGATGGCCTGAACCGAGATCAGCAATTCAGGTGCAGAGGTGCCAAAGGCAACGATCGTCAGCGAGACGACCAGCGCAGGCACCCCTAATCGCAAGGACAGATTCACTGCCCCTTTGACCAAAGCATCGCCCGCCAGCAGCAGGATAATCAAACCTGCAAACGTCAGCACCCAATCCATAAAATCTTAGTCCTTTTTGCAGCCACATCGGGATTTGCCGATGCGAAACTTTCCGCAACGCGGGCATTTGGCAGACGCAATGCGATCCTGCCCAGGGAAGCGCCACTTTCCGAACATGGCCAAAACAACCATGAAAATCAGAAAGAAAAAGACGGCGCGCACCAACATTTACAAACCAAACCGCGCAAAGGATGCACGTTCTTCAACGCCCGCAATCATATCCTGTGCCGCTTGGGCGCCGAACCGTTGAAACAGCGAACGGCGCTGTTCATAGCGACGGAACGTGACCTTGTCGCCGAAACGGTCTTTCATAACTGACACCAAGTGCCCGATGCCATCCGCTAGACCGTTATCCACGGCGCGTTGGCCGATCCAAATCTCGCCCGTAAAGTGATCCGTGCCGTCAGCCAATTTTCCCGCACGACGCGATTTGACATAGTCGATGAAATAGACATGCAGGTCATCCAGCCAGCCGCGCAGACGTTCGATGTCTTCGGGGTTTTCGGGCTTGAACGGGTCGAGCTGAGATTTGGACTTACCAGCCGTATGGACACGCCGTTCGACGCCATATTTGCCGATAAGATCGCTAAAACCAAAGCCTGCGGAGATCACACCGATGGACCCAACGATCGAACCACGATCAACAAAAATCTCATCCGCAGCGCAGGCCAGCCAATAGCCGCCCGATGCCGCGACATCCTCGACAAAAGCGAAAACGGGAATGCCCTTCTCTTCGGACAAACGACGAATACGTCCCGCGATCAACGACGACTGAACAGGTGATCCGCCGGGTGAGTTGATCTGCAGCGCAACCGCGTCGGGCTTGCCGCGAAATGCCTTTTCGATCACAGGCGCGAGGCTGACGTCATCAAGCCCGCGCGACGAATTGGAGATTTGCCCCTGAAGCCGAATGACGGCGACACGGGGGCCTGATTTCACAAAGGGGATCCAGCGTTTCATGCAATGACAGATAGGCATGAGGACCAGCCGTAACAAGCCGCCGTTACGACCGAATGCGCCAACCCGTGCGGAATATCCACGCAATCGCACCGAGGCACAGGGCGGTGAACGCCGCAATCGCCAGGAGTGACACGCCGACAGGGACATCTGCCTGTTCAAAGAACGACCAGCGGAACCCAGAAATCAGGTAGTGAACTGGGTTCAAAAGGGTCACTGCCTGCCAGAACGGAGGCAACATGGTGGTCGAGTAGAAGCTACCCCCGAGGAAAACCAACGGCGTGATGATAAGCAGCGGAATAATCTGCAGTTGTTCAAAATTCCCCGCCCAGATCCCAATGATGAAGCCCAGCAGGGAAAACGACAGACAGGTCAGGATCAAAAACGCGACCATCGCCAAGGGGTGCATCACCTGCACGTCTACAAAGAAAAACGAGGTTGCAAAGATGATAGCGCCGATAATGAGGGCCTTTGACGCCGCCGCCCCGACATAGCCAACTGTCGCCTCAAGGAAGTTGATGGGCGCCGAGAGGAGTTCGTAGATCGAGCCCGTGAATTTGGGGAAATATATCCCGAAAGACGCGTTAGACGTCGCTTGGGTCATGACGGACAACATGATCAGACCCGGCACGATGAATGCGCCATAGCTGACGCCCTCTACCTGATCGATACGGCTACCGATGGCCGCGCCGAACACGATGAAATACAGCGAAGTTGAGATAACAGGCGCGAGGAAGCTCTGCCGATAGGTGCGGAAAAAGCGCGACATTTCGAAAATGTAGATCGCACGCATTGCTTGATAGTTCATGCTGCGTCTCCTTTGACCAGACCGACGAAAATCTCTTCGAGGCTGCTTTGCCGTGTTTCCATATCCACCATTTGAAGCCCCGCTAGTTGGAGGTCGTTCAAAAGCGCGGTGATGCCTGTGCGGTCGGCCTTTGTATCATAGACGTAGCGAAGGCGGGCGCCCTCTTCGATTGCCTCTAGCCCGTATTTGCCGAGAGCGTCGGGAAGATCACCCACCAAAGGTTGATCTAGCTGAATAATCAGTTCTTTCTGCCCCATGTGGCTCATCAATGCATCTTTGTCCTGCACAAGCATAATCTGGCCCTTGTCGATCACAGCGACGCGGTCGGCCATAGCTTCGGCCTCTTCGATGTAGTGGGTGGTCAAAATGATCGTCACGCCATCCTGACGAAGCCGATCGACAACCGCCCACATGTCTTTGCGCAACTCAACGTCCACACCTGCGGTCGGTTCATCCAAGAACAGAATCCGCGGTTCGTGGGCCAGCGCTTTGGCAATGAGAACGCGGCGTTTCATGCCGCCCGACAGCGCCATAATCTTGGTGTCTTTTTTGTCGAGCAATCCGAGTTGGCGCAGTATGTCCGTTACCAAGGCGTCATTGCGCGATTTACCAAAGAGGCCACGCGAAAAGCTAACCGCATTGAAAACAGTTTCAAACGCTTCGAGGCTCAGCTCTTGAGGCACCAGTCCGATCATCGACCGCGCAGCACGATAGTCCTTGAGGATGTCATTGCCACCAACCGTGACAGTCCCCGACGATGGCATTGTAATCCCGCAAATCGTCGAGATCAGCGTGGTCTTACCCGCACCATTCGGCCCGAGAAGCGCGAGAATTTCTCCCTCTTCGATATCAAGCGTCACGCCTTTGAGAGCCTCAAACCCTGAAGCGTAGCTTTTGCGCAGGTCATTGACCCGTACGATCGGTGCCATTCGGAAATCCCCCCTAGTCGGGCAAAGAAATAGCCCGCAGCACTGCTACGGGCTACTGATAATTATGTGCGGCTGTGCGCAGATCAGTTGCTTTTGGCGCGACGCACACCAGCGGCAAGATCAGCAACCATGTCATTTACAGCGGTTGCCGTCGCAGCCGTTGCGGTGTCGCCCTCACCAAAGGTCGACGCGATTTGGTTTACAAGTGCGGTGCCCACAACCACGCCATCGGCATGTTCGCCCAGCGCCGCAGCGTGTTCCCCCGTCTTAACACCAAAGCCAACCACGATCGGCAGGTCAGTATATTTGCGGATACGTTCCAGTGCGGTCGACACAACGGAGTAGTCAGGGGTCGCAGCGCCCGTAATGCCGTTGATCGACACGTGGTAAACAAAGCCCGAAGAATTTTTCAGAATGACAGGAAGACGTTTGTCGTCGGCAGTCGGCGGAACGAGGCGAATGAAAGCCAGCCCCTGTTTCATCGCCGGGATGCACAGTTCGTCATCTTCCTCAGCAGGGACATCCACGACGATCATGCCGTCAACGCCAGCTTCTTTGGCATCGAGGACGAATTTCTCGGGACCGTAGGAATAAATCGGGTTGTAGTAGCCCATCAAGATCACCGGAGTATCTGGGAAATCCTTGCGGAATTCACGCACCAGATCGAGCGTCTTAACGGTCGTTTGACCAGCATCGAGAGCGCGAAGGCCCGACGCCTGAATGGCAGGACCGTCGGCAACTGGATCGGTGAAGGGCAGACCAAATTCGACGATATCCGCGCCAGACGCCGCAACGTTTTTGAGAATAGCGAGAGAGGTTTCCGCATCCGGATCACCCGCCATGGTGTAAGTCACCAGAACAGGACGATTTTCGGCACGGGCTTTCGCAAAGCAGGCGTCGATACGGGCGGTCATGATAGTCTCCTTGGCCGTGAGCAAAACGGCTTTAGCAGGAAAGCGCGAGGTTGCAAACGGGGCGTGGCACCACGTTAGACGGCGGTGCCCCAAAACCTCACCCGACCTGTGTCGACGTGCACAAATGTGTCGTAGCCCCCGACCCCACCCATTCGCAGTCCTTTGGCGAGGTGGATCGTATCGCGGATCGACACACCAGGGAGACTAAAATCAATAGCTTTCGCCTGAATGTGGAGAGAATTGCGCGCAGCATTTGCCCCCGCCGCGCGGATAGCGTCGTTGGTTGCGCGACTGCGGTAGCCAGAAAGAAAACGCACATCGCCCGAAAACCCTTGGCGACGGGCTAGCTCTTGGATTTCGAGCAGGCCGACTATAGCGTTTGCATCAATCGGTTTGACTTCGTTTCTACGCCAGTCCCGCATAAAGCGGTTGACTTGATCCAGCGCGGCATGATCGACACCAGTCGCCTGAACTGGGCGCACAGCGATGCGTTCGTCCGTGTGGATATTCCACATATTGAGAACGGGCGTTCCCGCAGCAAAATCGACCTGAGGCGATTGACCCATTGGCCCTTCCTGCAGCGGTTCAGGCTCTGGGTCATACATTTCGTAAAGGCTCGCGCCTGTGTCGAGGTCAATCAACGGCCCAGCGCCGCGCGCCAGAATGCTCCCCGTGGTCGCTACAGCAGGGCGCGCGACGAATGGCATCGCTAGACCGGCTATCAATCCTGTTATGACATCACGACGTTGCACGCATTTCCCTTTGACCTAGTCAGCCAATGAAACTGCAAGTTCTGGGCCAAACAGGAAATCGCCGCGAAACCCTGTTCATCGGCTTTGTGACGTTATATCTAGTCAACGCGCAACAGATGGATGTCCCAATGCCCTATTACCGTTCTCGTAAATCCACCCATGGCCGCAACATGGCAGGTGCCCGCGGTCTTTGGCGTGCCACAGGCATGACCGATGGCGATTTTGGTAAGCCGATTATCGCAGTCGTGAACTCGTTCACCCAGTTCGTTCCGGGTCACGTGCACCTCAAAGACCTCGGTCAAATGGTCGCCCGCGAAATCGAAAAAGCAGGTGGCGTTGCAAAAGAATTCAACACGATTGCTGTCGATGACGGCATTGCGATGGGCCACGACGGGATGCTCTATTCGCTCCCGAGCCGCGAAATCATTGCTGACTCGGTCGAGTACATGGTGAACGCTCACTGCGCAGACGCGATGGTCTGTATCTCGAACTGTGACAAAATCACCCCAGGTATGATGATGGCGGCAATGCGCCTAAACATCCCAGTGATCTTTGTGTCTGGCGGCCCGATGGAAGCTGGCAAAGTTCAGATCGGCGATCTGGAACACGCGCTCGACCTCGTTGACGCGATGGTTGCCGCGGCTGACGACAAATATACTGACGAAGAAGTTGACGCGATTGAGAAAGCCGCCTGCCCGACCTGTGGCTCGTGCTCGGGAATGTTCACCGCGAACTCGATGAACTGTCTTGCTGAGGCGCTCGGCCTCGCGCTGCCGGGTAACGGTTCGGTTCTCGCAACACACGCTGACCGAAAGGAACTCTTCCTCGAAGCGGGTCGCAAGATCGTTGAGATCACCAAAGCGCATTATGAAGAAGAGAAGCCGGGTCTTCTGCCGCGTGACATCGCGACATTTGAAGCGTTTGAAAACGCAATGTCGCTCGATATTGCGATGGGTGGTTCAACTAACACCGTTCTCCACCTTCTCGCTATTGCTCATGAGGGCGAAGTGAACTTTACAATGGCGGACATGGACCGTCTGTCGCGCAAGGTTCCGTGCCTGTCCAAAGTTGCACCTGCAAAAGCAGATGTTCACATGGAAGACGTGCACCGTGCTGGTGGCATCATGGCGATCCTTGGCGAACTGCATCGTGGCGGCCTGCTGCATGGCGACGTCAGCACCGTTCACACCCCCACCATGGCCGAAGCCATTGCGAAGTGGGACGTGATGACCACGAACGATCCGAAAGTGGACGAATTCTTCCGCGCTGCACCGGGTGGCGTTCGTACGACAGAAGCGTTTTCGACCCAGAACCGCTACAAAGAGCTCGACCGTGACCGCAAAGGTGGCGTGATCCGCTCTGTAGAAAATGCGTTCTCCAAAGATGGTGGTCTTGCTGTTCTCTATGGCAACGTTGCGCTGGACGGCTGTATCGTAAAAACAGCTGGCGTTGATGACTCGATCCTAAAGTTCACAGGCAAAGCCAAGGTTTACGAAAGCCAAGACGATGCTGTGAATGGCATCCTGACTGGCAAAGTGGTCGAAGGCGAAGTCGTCGTTATTCGCTACGAAGGTCCGCGTGGCGGTCCAGGCATGCAAGAAATGCTCTACCCGACGTCCTACCTGAAATCCAAAGGCTTGGGCAAATCGTGCGCGCTTCTGACGGACGGTCGTTTTTCGGGCGGCACTTCGGGCCTATCTATCGGCCACGTTTCCCCAGAAGCAGAAGAAGGTGGCCTGATCGGTCTGGTCGAAACTGGCGATACTATCGAGATCGACATCCCGAACCGCACCATCAACCTCGCCGTTGACGAAGCAACTCTGGCAGCCCGTCGTGACGCCAAAGGCCCGCTTCCATGGAAACCAGCAGAACCGCGCAAGCGTCAGGTTTCGACCGCGCTAAAGGCCTACGCGATGCTGGCATCGTCGGCAGCAAAGGGCGGCGTTCGTATTCTTCCAGAATAAGATCGCGCCTCGCTACATTCAAAGGCCGCCCCAATCGGGCGGCCTTTTTCATATCAGAAAGAGCGTGATCGACGGGAACAAAAGCAAGATCGCCACGCGGATCAAATCAGAGCCGACGAACCAAATGACCGCACGATAGGTATCTGGCATAGGGGTTTCACGATCCATTGAGTTGATGATGAACAGGTTCATTCCTACAGGCGGCGTTATCAATCCCACCTCAACCACGATCAAAACGAGCACTCCGAACCAGATCGCCAGTTCTTCAGTTGTCATGCCCCATTCCATCATTTTCAACGCTGGGAAAAAGATTGGGACCGTCAGCAGGATCATCGACAGACTGTCCATCACGCAGCCCATGATGAGATAGAACACAAGGATAGCGATTAGGATAACGATGGGGGCGTAGCCTTGGGACAAGAGCCATTCCGATACCTCTTGCGGCGCACCTGATCGGGCCAGAAAGCCGTTGTAGTATTTGGCGCCAAACACGATCAGATAGATCATTGCGGATGATTTTGCCGTCGCCAAAAACGCCTCAACGATAGCGTTCCGCCCCAGGGTTCCGTTTAACGCAGCCACGATCCCCGTCCCTGCCGCACCAACTGCAGCCCCTTGGGTTGGGGTAAAGAGGCCAGTGTAGATACCCCCAACGACCGTTGCGAACACAGCGAGCACTGGCCAGACTTTGACCAACTCGTGCATGCGATCCGCATAAGACACAGGAGGACGCGTACCTTCTTGATCAGGATACCGCCGCACATAGAGTGAAATGGTGATGGCGTAACCAACTGCCGCCAAAAGACCGGGGATGAAGGCCGCAAGGAACAGCTTCGCGATGTTTTGCTCGGTCAGGATCGCATAGACCACAAGGATCAAAGACGGGGGAATAAGGATGCCCAACGTTCCGCCCGCTGCCAGCGTTGCCGTCGAAAACCCACCTGCGTAGCCAGCGCGCTTGAGCTCAGGCAGAGCGACCTTGCTCATCGTGGCCGCCGTTGCCAGCGAGGACCCGCAGATCGCACCAAAGCCGGCGCAAGCCCCGACCGCGGCCATTGCAACGCCTCCGCGACGATGGCCGATCCAGCTTTCTGCTGCTTTGAACAAGGCACGCGACATGCCGCCAATAGATGCGAAATGTCCCATAAGAAGGAACATTGGCACGATTGACATGGAGTAATCGGAAAATGTGGTGAAGGTCTCAGTCTTTAATTTGGCCAGAGCAAGGTTGGGGTTCCCCATCATCAGCCAAAGTCCACCGAATCCTGCGCAGAACATCGAAATGCCTATAGGTACGCGCAGGAAGATAAGGCCGAGAAGTGCTGGGAACGACCAAAGGCCAATTTCGAGGTTGCTCACGGAACCGCCCCTTCACCAACAGGCAGGAACGACCGCCCCGAAACTGCCTCCGCAATTCGAACGGTCGCCGTGTAGAGGCTGCAGAGCGCCGTGAGCCCCAACCCTGATAGACAGATCAAATACGCCCACCAAAGCGGGATCTGCAGCAATGTCGTCCGCGTGCCTGCACGGTGTTTTGCCTCTAAACCCTCGAACAGTTTCCAAACGATCACTACCAGCACGGCGGCAACCAACACGTCGACCAAAGCTTGGAGTACACGCAAAACTGTCACTGGCATGTTTTGAGTAAAGAGGTCGACGCGCGCATGTCCTGCCGTCATCTGACAAAGAGGTAAGAATAGGCAAATCGTTACTGCCATGCCCAGCTCGACCAGTTCGAAATCACCGCGCACTGGCCCAATGCCCAGCGCCAATATCGAGCCGGACAAGGCTGGAGCAAATTCAACCATCGCATGTGCGAGATCGGCGGTAATTTTGCCCATAATCGACAAGCAAACCATCACGATGAGCGCGGACAGAACCAATCCGCCCACAATCGCGCAGCCTTTTGCCAACCAAAATAAAACTCTGAACATCCCACCCACGTTCACGTGCCCCTTTGCTTGCAGCGATATGCGCAAAGGTCCTGAAAGTCGAGATTCTAGGGGGCTTGAAATATAAAACCCCCGATCCGCTCAGCCTTTTGGGCGATCAGATCAGGGGTATTAATGCTAGTCCGTATCCCTCCTCCAAAGCATAGGGACCTGCATCAAAGTGAAACCTATGTTTCGCGCGTTAACGTGACGGCAGGTCAGCGTGATGTCAAATAGTGCAAATACAACCTATACTTTTGAGACTTTTATGCTGCTGCGCAGCATTTTCCCACATTCTCGATTGAGCCATTGAACTGTCGAGCCAGTTTCATAATTTTATGATTAAGGTCAAAGCGAAAGCCCGTCGTGACAGCTAGTGACCTCTCGGGAGGAACGACCGGACACCAACTCAAGGGAGCCATCGGGCCACCATGCATCTTGTTAACAAAACATTCGATGAACTCAGAATCGGCCAGACCGAATCCCTTCGCCGATTGGTGACGGCAGACGACCTGTATGTGTTCGCCAACGTATCTGGGAACTACAACCCAATGCATCTACCGCGTCATGATGGCGACGGCGATGGTGCGGTCGAAAGCGTCGCACCTGGAATGTATATCGCATCGCTGATTTCAGCAGTGTTAGGAACCTGCCTCCCGGGCCCCGGAACGCTCTATCGTCGCCAGACGCTCGAATTTTTTGACCGCGTTCACGCTGGCGAAGAAATCATCTGCACGGTCACTGTCACCGCCAAAGATGAGGATGGGATCGTCACTCTATCCACCGATATCACCCGAGCCGACACTGGCGGCCTCGTGTTGCGTGGTGAGGCGCAGGTCCATGCCCCAGTAGTCAAATTTGACCAAGACAACGTAGACGTGCCGCGCCTTGTCGTTGAACGGCATCGGCATTTTGAAGCGCTATTAGAAAAGGCAAAACCCCTGCCCCCACTCGCGACAGCGGTCGTCTGCCCTGAGGAAGTTAAATCCTTGGGCGGCGCACTACTTGCGGCGCAGGAAAGCATCATCACGCCAATCCTGATCGGCAATCCCGCCAAGATCAAAGCCGCGGCAGACGAACTGAACGAAGATATTTCCGCTTTTGAAATCATCGAGGCCGACCATCACTCTGCGGGATCGATCGCGTGCAAGCTTGTCCATGACGGAAAAGCCGCTGCCGTGATGAAAGGGCATCTACATACGGACGATCTGTTGCGCCCGATGCTCGACAAACAAAACGGTCTGCGGGTTGGTCGACGGTTTACCCATGTCTTTGTTATGGACGTTCCGGGAATGCGGCACCCTGTGATGGTCACAGACGCCGCGATCAACATTGCGCCCGACCTCGATACCAAGGTCGACATTGTTCAGAACGCAATCGACCTCGCGATTTCCATTGGGTCCGAAGAACCTCTTGCCGCCGTCCTGTCTGCGGTTGAGACAATCAATCCGTCTATCCCGTCGTCAATCGACGCAGCGCTTTTGTCCAAGATGGCCGAGCGCGGACAAATCACGGGCGGCAAGGTGGACGGCCCGCTGGCGATGGACAACGCAGTCGACATTGGTGCTGCCCGCACAAAGGGGCTAAGCGGCGATGTGGCTGGTCACGCGAATATTCTTGTCGTTCCAAACCTCGATACGGGGAATATGTTGGCCAAACAGCTCGCCTTTATCAGCCACGCCGAAGGGGCTGGCCTCGTTCTAGGTGCAAAAGTTCCAGTAATCCTAAACTCGCGGTCTGACAGCAAAATGTCGCGCCTTGCATCGTGCGCTGTAGCTGCACTCCATGATGCTCGACTCAATGGCCTCAAAGCAGGTGAGGTGAAATGACGACCGTTCTAACGCTGAACGCGGGGTCTTCGTCGCTGAAATTTGCGGTCTACTCGTCAGATAGCGATCACCCCATGGTCACGGGGCTGGTAGACAGGATCGGGGCGAATGCAACGTTGAAACTAAAGGATCAACGGGGGTTCGACCTACCAACGAAAACTGACGGTCTGAGCACGCATCAAGAAGCGCTCACCACTGTGCTTTCAGCAATCGAGCCAGAACTGGATGGAAAGACGATTGATGTCGTAGGGCACCGCGTCGTTCATGGTGGGCTGTGGTACGACGCGCCAGTGCAGGTCACGGATGAGGTGATAGAGCGGTTGACCACGCTCGAACCGTTTGCGCCCCTTCACCAACCACACAACCTCAGTGGCATCAAGGCAGCCAAAGCCGCGTTCCCTAACGCGCCTCAGATCGCCTGTTTCGACACAGCGTTTCATCGTCACCACCCCTATGTAAACGATACCTTCGCGATACCCCGTGCCTACTACGACAAAGGCGTGAGGCGGTATGGGTTTCATGGGCTGTCATATGACTACATTTCTGGCGAGTTGCGCCGCATCGCGCCGGCAATCGCCCAAGGTCGTGTGGTCGTCGCCCACCTCGGGAACGGGGCATCAATGTGCGCGATTCAAGACGGTAAGTCAGTCGCATCGACCATGGGGTTTTCGGCGCTCGATGGGTTACCGATGGGAACCAGATGCGGGCAACTCGACGCGGGCGTCGTTCTATATCTGATGGACCAAGAGGGTCTTTCGGCCACCGACATTTCAGACATGCTCTACAAGAAATCTGGCCTTCTCGGCCTGTCTGATTTGTCAAACGACATGAGGACGTTAGAGGCCTCGGATAGCATCGAGGCCCGTCAGGCGATCGACTATTTTGTCTTCCGCATTCAGCGCGAACTAGGCGGCATGGCGGCCGCGATGGGCGGGATTGATGCGTTGGTGTTCTGTGGCGGGATTGGTGAAAATTCAGCCTTTATCCGTGATCGCGTCTGCGAGCGAACTGCATGGATGGGCATTGAAATCGACCACAATAAGAACGACGACCACGCACAGGTCATCTCGACCGAGATGTCCCGCACAACTGTCATGGTTATTCCAACAAACGAAGAACTCGTGATCGCCCGCGCCGCTCGCGAACTCACAGGCGTTTAAAAGAGGATATCATCCAAGTCATCCGACCCAGCGTCGGGTGCAGCATTCGCAACAGCGTCGAGCGCCACGACATCGCCACCGAACAGTTCATCATGGATGATCCGTTCGCCTTCCATCGTGTACTTCGTTCTCAGTGACGACAAAATGTCGGTCATCCGATCAGGGTCACTCGCGCCTTGGTCGGCAACAGTATCCTTGAACAATTGCAGCCCCATCAAATGCGAACCGAGGCGGTCAAGTCGTTCACTAAAGCGTTCCAGCTCACCCGTGGCTGATGCGATCTGAATAGGCAGGGACGAGGCCGTTGCGTCAAAGCCAGAACTTGTGCGAACCATCAGCCCGTTTGCTGTCTCAATCATATTGAACAGCGACTGGCCGTCGTTTGAGAAATCCGACAGGCAGCTTTCGAGGCCGCCGATGCGGTCTTCGGTCAAGACACGGATCGTTTCACGCGTATCGGCCAAAATCGACTGCAGTCGCGCGATGATGAGGTCGCTCTCATCCGTCAAATCACGGAGCCAGTGCGCCAGCTCGCGAAGTGCGCGACCTTCGGTGCCGAGTTTTGCGCAGATGATCACGGCGTTGATACCAGACAGACGAATCTGATGCGCGATGCCGCGCAGCGTCGCTTCATGTTTGAGAATGACGGCCAAACGGTTGTGAACGGATTCGGCACGGCCCTTCATGGCGGCGAAATGTTCACCGTTGCCGCGCAAGCTCTGTTCGAGCTTCTTGTGTTCCTTGCCGCCCGCCGTCGACGAAAGTCCCGACCCACCCAAGGTCGTGCGCGACGCTGCGAGAATGGCCTGCTCACCACGTTCTTGAACGGCCCGCAAAGAGGCAATCGCCGTTTGGATGTCGTCTTGCGTCCGAAGCTTCATACGCTCTGACAGCGCGATCGCGAGGTCAGCCAGTCGGGACGCATCGCGGCCATCAACAGTTTCTGCAATCGCCAGTGTTTCTTCGACCCGCTCAATACGCTGACGCGCGGAATCGCCGGTTTGAAGCGCAACGATGATACGCCCGACTTCTGACGCAATCTGATTGGCCTGTTCATCCATGTCTTGCGCGGCAGAAACCATGCCTGCCTGACCGTCGCGAATCTTGGTCGACATGGTCGAGAACGCGGCAATAGACGGCATAACGTTCTGGCGCAATTCGCCTAGCATCAACCGCTGCTCGTAGTCCATCGCCCTGACGTCATAGGCAATCTCAGCCATAGAGTCGTTGATTTCACTAAGGATGTTCTCTGACTCTTCTGACATAGCAGCGAGCCGGTCGATAAAAGCTGTCACTTGCGGACGGGCAGGAACAAGGCTGTTACCCTGAATACGCGCGTTAATCGAAATATTAGCGATGGTCCGAACTACACGGTCCAACTCATGGACTTCGGACGAAATCAGTCTCACCGATTTATGCAGTTCAGACGACGCCGTTGTAAAGCTGCCGCAGTTGGCCTGAAGCGTCGAAAGATGCGCGTTGACGGTATCGATTAAGGCGGACAATTGCGCTTCGGTTTCAGCACCGAGGCCCTCGCGCAATTCGGCAAACACCGTCGACAAGTGTCCAAGCCGATCCAGAGCGCCTTCGAGGCTCGCGCTTGCAGATACAAAGGTCGTTTCAATCTCTGATCTCAGCCGAACAAAGTGGTCTATCGTCGCGCGAATGGGAGATTGGATAGGGGTAAAATGCGTCATGATCCGGCCCCTTGATACCCGTGCATACGGGCAAATGTAGTTATTGAAAGTGCAAGTCGGCCCAGAGGCAGAACCTGCTTAGCGTGACCGAGGTTCACCGCTTCGCGCGGCATTCCGTAGACGACACAGGTGGCCTCGTCTTGGGCGATAGTGTGGCCGCCAGCCCGTTTGATTTCACCCAAACACTGAGCACCGTCATCGCCCATGCCCGTCATTATGATACCTAGGATATTCGCGCCACCTGCAGCGGCCCCAGAGCGGAACAGCACATCGGCAGAGGGGCGATGACGACTGACGCTTTCACCTTCCACCACTTGGACGCGGTAACCAGATGGTCCACGGCGCAGCAGCATATGGCGGTCACCTGCCGCGATGATGCAGCGCCCTTGAGTGACGGTCATTCCATCTTCGGCTTCGCAAATTTCGATCTGAGCGAGGCTATTCAAACGATCGGCAAAGGCTTTGGTAAAGCCTTTGGGCATGTGCTGGACAACGACGACCCCTGGTGCATCCGCAGGCAAAGCGCAAAGCACTTCGCGCAGAGCCTCAGTCCCCCCCGTCGACGCCCCGATGCAAACGATCGGCTCGGTTTTTGGGATCGGTCGCGAGAAATTGGGCGGCGGTAGAATAACATCCGCAGAAAGTTTGGCAGTCGGCTGGATTGGCGTTGCCGCACGACGCGGGAGCCTGCGCCCCGGTACGCGATTGCTCTGAGCGGCAGCATGGATCGCGTCACAAATTCTGGCCGACGCCTCTTGAAACACCTTCGCGTCTGCCATCGACGGCTTGAGGATGACATCGACGGCACCCGCCTCCATAGCTTCAACACTACGCAGAGATCCGCTCTGCGTAAGCGAGGAACAGATGATGACGGGCAACGGCCGCTGCGCCATGATCTTCTTTAGGAAAGTGATCCCGTCGACGCCCGGCATTTCAAGGTCTAGTAAGATGACATCTGGCAACGCTTCTTTCATCAAACGTGCTGCGGAATAAGCATCCTGCGCCATGGCCTGCACGCTCAACGCTGGATCGCTCTCAACGATTTTCCGCATCATGACGCGCGCTGACGATGAATCGTCCACGATCAGAACTTTGATTGGGTCAATTTCAGCGCTGGTCATTTTGCGATCTTCTTAAAAATTGTTGGTTTCACTTGTTCGAGGCTGTCACATCGAACGACCATACTTTCGGCGTGACCCACGATCAGATAGCCGCCTATCTGCAAGTGATCTGCCAGCCTTTGCACGACAGCTGCTTTGTCAGGCGCATCGAAGTAGATCAGGATATTGCGCAGAAAAATCACAGATACATCGCGGTCGACGGGGTAAGACAAATCGATCAGGTTCATGTGACGGAACCGAACGCGCTGACGTAGCTCGGGGACGATGCGCACTTTACCATCCATACGCGGAGTCTGCGCGGTCATGATGTAGCGCCGCGCTAGATCAGGTGCGACGGTCGAAATCTGTTCTTGATCGTAGACGCCAATCGTCGCCTTTTTGATCATACGATGCGATATATCGGTGCCCAGAACGCCCCAATCAAATCGCACACCTGTGCGGCAAGCCTCTGACAGAACCATCGCGATTGTATAGGCTTCGGCGCCCTCGGAACTCGCGGCGCTCCAAACCTTAATGCGTGCCTTTTTCACACCCGCGTTCGCGATTATCTCGGGAACGATATGGCTTCTCAGGAAATCGAAGTGTTCCTTTTCGCGGAAAAAGCTCGTCGTATTTGTGGTGATGAGATCAATGACCTGACGTAGTTCATCTTCGGGCAATTGTCCGTTGACGAGAGCCTGAAGGTAGCTGTTCACATCGGGAAGCTGCCACATGACCATTCGTTTGCGTAGGCGCTGTTCGATCATTGGGGCCTTTGACGCCGGCAAGCTGATGCCCGTGAGGGTCCGGATGATATGCCGGAACCTTTCACTGGTATCAGTTTGCAATGATGTCATGACCACGGTGGAGTCCTCAGGCCGCGTCAAACGCAGCGGAGTTCGACACCCCTGCAAGGATTGCAGGATCACCAAACAGATGATCGAGGTCGAGAACGCTGACGATTTCACCGTTGCGGCGCCCGATCCCCGCGATGGCAGCACCGTCCCAACGCAGCAGTTCAGCTTCGGTCAACGGACGAATTTCGTCGTCGTCCATACGGGTGACCTCGATGACGCGGTCTGTCCGCACGCCAACGACGCCCGACCCAGTGCCATAGTCCATCAATGTCACGAGGATACGAGTATTGGGTGTGTCCTCTAACGGCTCTAGGTTCAGCAAACTCCGTAGATCGACGACGGGAATGTTTTCTCCGCGCAAATCAATGATGCCCATCAGATACTTCGGCGCCTTCGGCAACGGTGCGACAGGACGAATGTCTAGAATCTCTCGAACCCGATCGACCGCGACACCATAAATGGCGCGGTCGATTGTGAAGGTGACGATGTCAGTGCAAGTCGACATACATCCACTCCGGATCAGTAGGATTTGCTGCGAGCAAACTGATCGTCGAGCGAGTCCAGATCGTCATCACCCAGATCGAAATCGAACCCACCATCAGCTTTCTGTGGACGCGACGGGCGCATCGGTTTCTTGGCAGCATTCGCAGCAGGAGCCGATTTGCGCGGTGCAGGCTTTTCGGCCGTAGCGCCATCCATCTCAAAGAACCCAACGATACGCTCCAACTCAGAGGACATATCAGCCAGTTCAACAGCGCTTGCCGACAGTTGCTCGGACGCCGAGGTGTTCTCTTGGGTCACGCGGTCGAGCTGCTGGATCGACATGTTGATCTGGGACGAGCCTGTTGCCAGTTCACGCGCAGCCACCGAAATTTCAGTGACCAGCGACGATGTGCGTTCGATGTCAGGAACAAGACCCTGAAGCATTTCACCAGCGCTTGCCGCCGTCTGAACCGTCGACGCAGAGAGGGATGAAATTTCAGTTGCTGCAGTCTGGCTACGTTCTGCGAGTTTACGAACTTCAGCCGCAACAACCGCAAAGCCACGTCCATGTTCACCCGCACGTGCAGCCTCAACAGCGGCGTTCAGCGCTAGAAGGTCAGTCTGACGTGCGATTTCCTGAACGATCATGATGCGTTCAGCAATGGTCTGCATCGCATCGACCGCTTGGGTCACAGCCTTGCCACTATTGCGCGCATCTTCCGCAGACTTGGTCGCCATCTGTTCAGTGATGCTCGCGTTTTCAGCGGTCTGTTTGATGTTCGCAGCCATCTGCTCAACCGCAGCCGACGCTTCTTCGGTCGACGACGCCTGCTCAGTTGCGCCCTGCGACAGCTCTTCGGACGTCGCAGCCATCTGGGTTGCACCGTTGTTCACGTTGCGCACCGAATGGGTCACTTCGCCGACGATATCACGCAGCTTAACCACCATATCATTGATTGCAGTCTGCAGATTACCGATCTCGTCACGACCCTGAACGTCGATCGTTTTACGAAGATCACCTTTGGCAACGCTGCGAGCCATCGCAGATGCAACAGCCAAGCGACGCGAAATGCTCAAGACGATAACAATCGCAGAAATTGCACCCAACACCATCGTAGCGGCAACGATGATGATCAAATTGCGACGGTCAGCGACAAACTGTGCAGCGTCTGCCGCCACATTGGCCTCAAGGCGCCCATGGATAAGTTCGTGCATCTCTTCAAGGATGTTTTGCAACTCCACCGTTTCGTCGCGCAATTTGCCGTGGAAAATTGTATTGGCAGGGTCGCCCTGACCAGAGAGTTCAAAAGCGATAACCCGCTGTGCCGTTGACAGCGCTTCGGCATCCAATTCATCAAATTTGTCGAGCATTGGGATCATCTCTGGCATCGCAACAGCGCGAATTTCGCCCGAAAACTGCCTAGCTGACTCGTTCAATTCATTCAGGCGCGCACGAAGGTCCGGAATGTGGTTAGGTGGTGCATCTGGAAGGCCGATTAGAATTTCGGCAACGGTCGTACGGACCATCAATTTAATACGGGTCAGATCTTCGAGCAGAAGCAAAACCGGCACGTCTTCAGCGACAACGGCGTCATAGTTGTGGTTAACTTTGTCGAGATCACGAATAGCTATCCACATCGAAATCGACGAGAGGATAAACACGAACAAAAAGGTGGCGGCGAGTTTGACTTTGATGCTCAGACGCATGTCACAGTTCCCAAGTTAGGCAACAGCGGCGCGCTGCGCCATTGCTGAAAAGATTGCGGATAGGTCGGGGATGAGGACGAATTCGCCCTCTGGGCCTTTGAAAAGGCCTTCGACAAATTCAGAGGGCCACATTGACGTGGCGGGTAGTGGTTCGATGGATGTCGATGGGATGGTCGCGACCTCGTGTACGATGTCGGCCATCACAGCGACTGTTGTCGGTTCACCGCCGATGACGGCTTCCAGGACGAGGAAACGACGTGCATCCTCGGGACGTTCGGCTGGATTGGGGTCATTAATCCCCAAAGGTAAACGCAGGTCGCCCAGTGGCAAAACAGCTCCACGGACATTAACCACCCATGGCGCAAAATCACCTGCACCCGGAACGCGGGTCGTCGGAAGCGGGTCGATGATCTCGCGCAGATCGGTCGCTGGGATAGCGAGGCGCTGAGGACCAATCGAAAAGGTGACTACGATTTTATGAGATGCAGCGAGTGTCATGCGGCCACCTCTTTCTTAGGTTCGATTAATGGCCCCGACATCGCGAGAAGCTGTGCTACATCGACTATGAGAGACACAGTGCCATCCCCGAGAATTGTCGCACCAGAAATCGCGCGTGCACCTTGCTGGAGTTTAGAGACCTGCTTGATCACCGTTTGGTTCGTGCCGATAATCCGATCGACAACAACCCCCATTCGGGCATCTCCAGACTCCACCACCACGACGTTCTGTTCAGTCGGCGGTTCACCTTCGCAGTCAAACAGATGACGCAACCGAACGAATGGCACGAACTGCCCCCGAATATCGAGGTAATCGCCGTTGCGTGATGCAATGCGTTTGTCCAACGGCAGTTCGAAAATCTCTTTCACAGACGACATCGGCAACGTGTAGCGCTCATCCGCAATCTCAATCAGCAAACCGTCGATGATCGCGAGAGTCAGTGGAAGGCGCAGAGTAACTGTCGTCCCTTGACCGAGTTTGCTGTCGATTTCGATGACACCACGCAGTCCGTCGATGGTGCGGCGGACAACATCCATGCCGACGCCACGACCGGACAGCTCTGTGATCGTTTCGGCGGTCGAGAACCCAGGTTCGAGAACCAGCGCGAACACCTGACCTGCTGTCAGTTGCGCTTCAGCGGTGATCAAGCCACGCTCAATCGCCTTTGCACGGATTTTGTCGGCGCTCATGCCACGCCCATCGTCGCGAACAACGATATGCACTTCGCCGCCGACATGGGTGGCGGACAGTTCAATACGCCCAACCTGATCCTTATTCGTCTGCGCTCTGGCAGCGGGGTCTTCCATGCCATGGTCAATGGCATTTCGTAGGATATGCACCAGCGGATCAGCGAGCTTTTCAATCACCGTTTTATCGAGTTCGGTGTCTTCACCGTCGACGACAAATTCAACGGGTTTGCCCAAATCAGACGAAAGGCCCAGGATCAAACGACGGAAGCGCGACACCAAGGTCCGCATCGGAACCATGCGCATAGTCATCGTCGCATCCCGCAAACGCGCGGCAAGGCGTGTGACTTCTTCTGCGGTCGAAAGAAGAGCGGGATCACGGCTGTGACGCGCGAGTTCTGTCAAACGCGCCTCAACGGTCACCAATTCCCCAACCGAGTCCATCAGAGCGTCGAGACGAGCAGCAGGCACACGAATAGAAGCCGCAGGTTCAGATGCGGCAGGCGCTTTTTCAGAGGGCGCTTGCTGTTGCGGGGTTGGGGTGTCGAGGGCGGGCGCATCGGACAAGAGATCATCAATCTCGTCCCGTTCAATAACCTCGTTGACCTCAGAAGCCGTCAGCGTCCATTCAGCGTCCGCAAACATAAATACGTCTTCAACGTCGCCTTCTGAAACACCCGCAGGCAGCTGCATCTGCCACGCCACATAACACTGATCCGCATTCAGGTCGTCCAGTGCTGGAATGTCCGATAGATCGGCAATAATTTGGGTTGCGCCGAGGTCTTTCAACTCCGACAGCAAAATATCGGGGCGTGCGCCCAGCGCGAGGGCATCCTCTGACAGTTTAAACCTTAGGGTCGCGGGCGAATTGGATGTAACGAACTCAGCCTCGATCTCCTCCTCGATATCGGCAATCTCAACACCGCGGCCCGATGTCAGATCACGCAAGGCATTCAAAATCGCAACGCGATCACCGTCTGGATCAGCGTCACCGTTCACCAGACCCGGAATTTGGTCACGTGCCGCAAGACCAAGACGCACCAACTCTGGCGTTACAGGAACTGCGCCAGCGCGGACTTTTTCGAAGGCGGTTTCAAAATCATGGATAAACGCCGCAAGTTCGGTGAACCCGAACATCGCGCCGCTTCCCTTAACGGTATGAAGATCACGGAAGACCTGATTGATCAGTCCCGCATCCTCAGGGCTCTCCTGAAGATCGACCAAGCCCCTTTCGAGGCTCTCAAGCAGCTCTGCAAGCTCTTCCTGAAAGACTGCAATCAGATCATCAGACATCAGCCCAATACCTTTTTCACAACAGCGAGGAGTTTGTCTTGGGTGAAGGGCTTAACCATCCAACCCAGAGCGCCCGCTTCGCGAGCTTGAGATTTCAGCGTGTCCGCGGAATCTGTAGATAAAACGACGATCGGCACGCCCCGCCCGTTCGGGTGCAGGCGCAGCGCCTTAATCATGGATATCCCATCCATGCGCGGCATGTTCTGGTCGGTAATGATGGCATCGACGCGCGTGGTGGTCGCTTTTTCCAAACCGTCTTGACCATCGGACGCCTCAAGGACGTTATACCCTGCTTCGCGCAGCGTCAGGGCAATCATCCGGCGGATTGACGGGCTATCATCAACGGTCAGTACAGTTTTAGTCATATCGATATCCGAGTTATTCTTGTGCGCCAGACATGGAGCCGGCAATCATTTCAGTGCTGAGCGCATGGGCCGCCAAAGCATTGAGGACTGTTGTGTTGTCAGGTGACATACGAACCTCAAAACCGATCTGGCGCGCGCGTGCCGCTGCCGCTGTTGCGACAAGAACCTGAAGCGGACCAAATTCGATCTTTTCCAGCTCAGCCACGTCAACGATGCATCCGCCTTCGTCCAAGGCATCCTTGAGACACTCGAGCAGCTCAGCTGCGTCCGAGTGAAACAGTTCTCCTGACAAAGAAATCTCGACGTCAGACATGTACAATTCTTCTCCTCAACACGCCCAAAAACGGACTGATGTTAGTTGGCCCATGTGTCGGTAACGGTCGACGAGGCAAAAACTTTACTTCTCCCTGACGGGCCACCGCATCTCTTTAGTATTGGCAGACGCCCATTAGGGTCCGTCGCCGAACTGCCAAAATGCGAAGGTATCAGGCGGGGACTAGTCGCAAGTTTCGTGCCACCTGGACAAAGGAGAGCGCACGACAGGAACTGCCGCGTTGTGAACTGCTGGACATCAGAGGAAAATGAAGCCGGACGAGACTTTACGGCTTTTGAAAACCAACAGTCTCAATTGGTTAAGATCTTTGCTTGGCAAAGCAGAACGGGCCGCACTATGGCGGCCCGTTTTCAAAAATCAGATATCGAGATCAGCGATCATTCGAACTGCCGATGCAGCCTCTTCGCCCTTTTTGACGAAGTGTGCGTGATAGAAACCGATGTGCTCTTCGGTCGGCTGGAAATGATGTGGTGTCAGGGACACCGAATAGGTCGGCACACCTGTTTCCATCTGCGCTTGCATCAGGCCATCAACAACAGCCGACGCGACGAAATCGTGCCGGTATATGCCACCATCAACAACCAGCGCGGCGCAGACGATTGCGTCGTATTTCCCCGACGCGCCCAGCTTTTTCGCCAAAAGTGGCATTTCAAATGCCCCTGGAACATCGAAGGATGTGATGTCTACAGCACGGCCAGCGTCAGCCATACCTTTTTCAAAGCCGACCAAAGCCTGATCGACGATTTCCGCATGCCAGCGGGCCTTAATGAAGGCGATGTTTAGTTTGTCAGTCATGGAACCATTCCTTTGTCTTACCAAAATGGTCCCAAGGCGCAGCCGCCCGAAAACAGACGCACTGCTGCGCTGCCCCGAACGTTCTCTTTCATCCGGACTTTAACCGTCGGCCCCGGAATTTCACCGGATCTGCTGACCCCACTTTTGATGGGCGCTCGCGGGCTTTAACCGCCGGTGGGGAATTTCACCCCGCCCTGAGAACATAGTTTTAATGCCCGCCTTCCCCACGCTTTTCAAGGGCCGACTGCGACAGATCACTTAACCATTACGTCACCAAAGCCAAAACGGCCTTAGAGTTTCGCTTGCACGTCATGGCGCGCCAAAGTTAAAGAGCATCCAGCGGTCCCATAGCTCAACTGGATAGAGCAGCTGACTTCTAATCAGCAGGTTCGGGGTTCGAGTCCTCGTGGGATCGCCATCACTCTGGCTGACAGATTTGACCTCGTCGCACGGCTAGGGCCGTTCGAGCGAGCAATCCCCCCACAATGATCAGCAAAAGCACCAATAGCCCTGTGCCGATCACGATGTGGCTCTGTGATTGCAACTCTCGACCATAGAGGAACGATGCGGTCGACAGCGCTGCAATCGGAAACGAAAGCGCCCACCACGACAATGCGAAAGGTAAGCGCATAAATTTTGGCGCTTGGGTCAAGACGATCAGGGTAAAGACGTAGGCGAGGCTCAACAGAATATGTCCGAAGGAATCGACGCCTCCAGACAGCCGCGTCCACGCGATAAACGCAACCGATGGCGGCGCAATGAGGATGACTAGGGTTGGTACGAGGCGACCCGGCAAGGGATCATGGAACATGAGCCTATTGATCACCAGCGTCAGCAATACGATCCAGAACATCACACCGGCGGAGAAGAACAGCCACGAAAGTTCTGTGTGCCCCAATGGCACACCAGCGAGAGGAACAATTACGTTACCAACCGCAGGGATGAACCATGCGGGGCTGACGTGAACGGGCGCGAAACTACGATGCCCAATCCACGCCGAAATCACTGAGAGCGCAAGCACACCCTGCAATGCCATTCCGATCCACCACAGAGGACCCGCAATGGCCTTATGGTCCGTGAGTAGCGCTGCGGACAAGAGCAGAAGAGAAATTGAAATCGCTGGGAAAAAGGCGATTCGAACGGGGTGGTTCCACTCGGCTTTTACCGCATCAGGATGACGGATGATTTTTGCCAGATACCCAATGCTGACGACCGCCAGCAAGGCGACGCTCACCCAGAGAACATAGGCCGAATAGTGCGCCTCGGTCGCGTAGGTAAGCTCAGCTGCGTGAATGGCCAAGGTTAGACCAAGCATCCCCATGCCAATAGCAAAGAGCGTTACCGGATAATGACGGAGTTGTGGGGAAGCAGTATCGGTCATGTCAGCCTCTGAAATGTGATGTCAAAACATAAATAAAATAAAATGTTTTGACCAGCAAACAAAACAGAACCGCCGCAGCGGATTTCACGCTGAAACTTGTTTTATGTAAGGGGAGTTAATGGCGGACTGGGGATCTGCCATTTTATAAATATCAAATGATGTTAAATCATCATATTTCATGCCACATGATGTCAAATAATTACATATAAAACAGTTAGTTAATTTTAATATTGTGCGCCACCCGGTAGACCATTAGCCTTGAGACGTCTCACAAAATCCTGTAAGATCTCCACCATAAAAGGGGATCAATTAGGGGGCTAACTTTGGGACGAAAACCTAAGTCGAAGCGAGAAACCTTAGATGCACTGAAAGTCAGACAACTTAAGGAACCTGGAAAATATTACGATGAACACGGCCTGTATCTACGGGTCACAGCCTCACATCCAAGGCCGCGGAAAAACTGGGTTCAGAGGATAGTCATAAATGGCAAACAGCGCGAGCTGGGTCTTGGCTCGGCTACACTCGTTACGCTGGCAGAGGCCCGTGAAATGGCGCGCAATTACAGAAAAGCCGCTAGAGAAGGTCGAGACCCGATCGCTGAACGCAAGCGCAACAACAATGTGCCGACGTTTTCCGAGGCCGTTGATCAGGTCTACAAGCTACACGAACCAAGCTGGCGTAATAAGAAGCACGCTGCACAGTTTCGGTCGACGTTGGAGCAGTATGTTTCGCCATTTTGCGGAATGAAGAAGATTAGTGAAGTCACCAGCCAAGACGTGATGAACGCGCTGAAGCCGATCTGGCTGACCAAGACCGAAACCGCCCGCCGTGTGAAACAACGTATCGGAGTAGTGATGAAATGGGCGATTGTACAAGGCTATCGTCTGGACGATCCCAGTAACGCAATTGAGCAGGCTCTGCCAAAGGCTGCGCGAGCCGTGAAACAGCGCAAGTCTATCCATTATGACAAGGTGGCCGAGTGCCTCTCTGCTGTGCAAGGCTCGCACGCAGGCGCTTCAACAAAGCTTGCCCTTGATTTTCTGATCCTGACTGCCGCGCGGTCGGGTGAGGTTAGGCTGGCTACATGGCCAGAGATCAATCTGAAGCGCCGCCTGTGGACTATTCCGGCGGAACGCATGAAGGGTAAGGCCGAGCACGTTGTGCCGCTATCGGATCGTGCCGTTGATGTTCTGAACGCAGCGCGCGAATTAGGCAAAGGTGATCTAGTTTTTCCCGGAGCGAAGGCAGGCCGCCCCATGTCAGATATGACTATGAGCAAGCTCATCAAGGAGCTTGGCTTCGATGCCGATGTGCATGGGTTCCGCACCAGCTTTCGGGTCTGGGTTCAGGAATGTACCGACGCTTCGTTTGAAGTTGCCGAGAAAGCACTGGCCCACAAGACCAAAAATAAAGTTGTTGCGGCCTACGCGAGGTCTAACCTTATCGAAAAAAGGCGTGAGCTTATGCAGCAATGGGCTGATCACCTTACGCAAGCGGGCGGTAAAGTTGTCAAAATCGGTGGGGGGCATAACGCCGATGAAAGCACATGAGCGAGCGCGACAGCTGGTAGCAGGGATTGCCTCCGATTGGGGTAGGATCACCAAAGGCGACATAAACCTGCGTCGTGAATTGCTGGAGGAACTTTGCGTGGATTTTGATCCAAGTGGGAGCATGGTGTTGAAACCCGGCCTACCGGGCCTGTATTTGTTCTCTTGCGCTCGCAGTGGGGACCAAACGGCATATGATCTGCTGAAGGAGATGGGTGCAGAGCTAGCTTGTGAGCGGCCGAAAGCACCGGGGGGTAAAGACGCCAACGCAGCGCGAGATTTTGTCGTGCACTTGCTCAGTACTGTTCTGCAGATTGAATATCCTGAGCTTAGCCAGGGGGCAAATGACGCAACTCCGGAAGGCACATCTTCCATCGACATGATCCGAAAAGCTTTAGAAGACGCAGGACTCGCGGCTATCGATTATCGCGCACCGGTTGGCGCGGCGCCAGTGCCTCGAAGCATGGAGCGTGCAGTGAAGCGGTTTCGTGAAAAGTCCAAGTATCGGGAGCTCTTCTGGCCCGACGCTGACTAGCTCAGAGAGTCTTGTCACACGCAGTCCTCGGCAGTCCTCCGTAGTGGTGCTTGCATCGCAACGCCCAGTTATGGAGGTACAAATGACCGAACTGGAACGCCTTCCCTCGGTTGTGCAGCGCACAACTCTATCGCGCTCTCATCTGTATGCCCTTATGAAAGAAGGGAAATTCCCCAAGCCTATCAAGCTCGGCGCTCGCTCTGTCGGCTGGCGCGTTGAGGATGTCGAGGCTTGGATTGCTACCCGTCCGCAGGGCGGCAGCTGGTTGGAAACTGAATAAAGAAACCGCGCGCCCGTAGGCACGCGGCTGAACAGCTCTCACTCTGTTCTTTTAGCATGCCTGTGGCGCGCCTCCAAACGAAAGGAGGCAATAATGAACCAACCCGCTACAGCTCGGATCTCCGTTCTGACGAACGGTACTCGGATTGGTAAGGTTTTTGACATTTCGCCAGCAGGCGAACTTGTGAAAACGCCAAACGGCGCGTTCACCAAAGGCACAATTGAGGTCATGGAAATACCAAACTCGAGTGTACTCGCTGACCTATGTGATGGCCTTACTTCTAAACAGGCACTGTGCCTCGGGGGGCCGAAAAATGGACAGCCGACAGCCAGTATCACGACACGTGAAGATGCATTGGCATGGAAATACGAAGGCTCGCCCCCTTTAACCCGCACCAAGGACGATCTCGAGTTCTTTCCTGGGGAGGGGTTCGCGCTTCTCGACTATGACGACAAAGACCTCCCGGGAGAGCTGCGCAAACGGATCATTGCTGAGGGTGGTGCAGAAGCGGTAATCTATCAGCTCTATCCTGCCCTGTTTGACGCAGACAGGTTGGTTCGGCCGTCGTCCTCGTCTGGTGTTTATCGCTGCGGTCAAGAACAGGTGCAGCATAGCTGTGGTTTCCATATGCTTGTCCGCCTTGAAGAAGCCGAAGATACCCCACGTCTAATTGAGGCGCTGCGTATCCGTTGTTGGGATGAGGGTTTGGGGTATGTGGCGATCAGCAAAGCAGGCACAATGCTGGAACGTTTCATCGTTGATGGGGCTGTCGGCAGTCCAGAACGATTGATCTATACCGCAACTCCGATCCTTGGTCCGGGAGTTTGCCGTGAGCCTAGTTTGCAGCGAGTGGCGCTTGGAGACGCTTTAGAAACGCCCGTGCTCGCTAGCGGCACCGGATGGACTCGGAAACGAGCCTTAGCCTTTGAGAACCAGCGTGAAGCTGCCGATGCGGTTCGAGCGCATTATATTACTGCGCGTGCGAGCGATCTTTCATCGTGTCTAGGCATCTCGCTATCGGCAGCCACTAAACAGGTTCATGCGACGGTTAATGGTTTCGTTATCCACGACGATTATATCCTCGAGCTCTCCAATGGTCAGAATGTGCGCGTAGGCGACATGCTCGATGCTGCTTGCCCAGGCTTGAAGCTTTCCTGCGCCGATCCAATTGAGGGGCGCTCTTACGGTCGCACCACTGCATCTGTGTTGTGGGGGAGCGACTACGACAGTCCTGTTCTAGTAAGCCATGCTCATGGCCAGAAGACCGTTTATCGCTTCGCTCGCCACGACTTCAACACCATCATGAAGGAGGCTTGGTCGCTATGAGTACGGGACAAACAGGTTTCTCAGACCTCGAAAATGCCGAAGCCCTAGAAACACACATTGGCGTCGCCAACCTGTTAAAGGGGCCGCAAGGTGTATACCGATTTGACGGTTCGGTGTTTTGCCGAATGTCGAGCCCGGAACTCCGAGCTGTAGCTCTTCAGGTGCTCTCAGGGCGAGAAAAGCGGGTACAAGCTGCTCGTCTTACTGGCATGGTGACTGTGTTTGAAAGTCTAAACTATGATCCAGAATTGCAGTTTGAGCTTGGCGATCCAAACATTCTTGCACTCGAGGATGGCTACTATGAGCCGACACTATTCGGCTGGAATCGGGCCAAGCCGAACCGCGCACTTCAGCGTCGCATCAAAATCCCCGCAAAATACGTGGATTCCGTACCTGTTGCGTTTGAACAGTTCCTCGCTGATGTTCTTTGTGATGAACAGGGCGAGCCATATCCGGATGCGGCGCGGATTAAGACGCTGATCTACCAGATGCTCGGCTACATCTTAGTCTCTCACGCACGCTTCGAAAAACTCTTCTTCCTCGTTGGGCCGGGCGCGAACGGCAAAAGTGTGCTGTGCAAGGTGGCAAAGGCGATGGTGGGTTCCAGTAACTGCTCGGCAGTACAACTCGACCAGTTGAATAACACCTTCCAGAGATCGCACTTGGATGGGAAACTGCTGAACTTAATTACGGAGCTAGATCAGCAGGCGCAAATCGACGATGGCGCACTGAAGGCTGTCGTTTCCGGCGAGGTGATGACGGTTGAGGAGAAATTCCAGTCACCCCGTGAGATCGAACCCTTTGCGACCCTCCTTGTAGCTACTAACCATATGCCGCGTTTGCGCGATTTTTCGGATGGGGTGTATCGGCGCGCTATCGTGATCCCACTACGTCGACAGTTCCTTGGCGCTGAGGCTGATCCTACGCTATTGGAGCGACTCGTGGGTGAGCTAGATGCAATCACCTCCCGTGCGATGGATGCCCTGCTTGGGCTTATCCAAAACAGAGGCCAGTTTTCCACTAGCCCCACGACAGATGCCGCGCTCCAGACTTGGCGTCACGACAACGATCAGATTGCCCGGTTTCGAGAAGAAAACCTCATCGATGATCTAGGTAAGAGCGCAACACAGGCACAGGCCTATACCCGTTACCAAGTTTGGCGGCAGCGCTCCGGCATCAAAGGTGAAATCGGTGAGCGCCAATTTGGCACACGGCTGGAAGCGGTAGGTGTGCGACGCGCTCGGCGTGCAGAAGGTCAAATCCTTCTCGATGTGTCTTTAGCGGAGTGTTGAAGGTGTAGATAGTGTCGATATTTTAGAAACTATTAAAACATCGGAGCAGACCCAAATTTATTCTTGGGTTTGAAAAATACCGACATTATCGACACAAACAGCACGCTGCGTCTTCAGTCCGGTCAACTACGCATGAGCACGCCGATCCATCGGGTCCTGTGGAAACCAGTTCCACCAATAACCCTGCCTTCATTGGAATCGGCCGTGCCGATTAACATGAGTTTGATATTGTGTTATACTATAACATAATGAATTGAAGAGCAGGCCATGCCGAAAGCTAGATCACAACGCCCGTGTCACGACGCGTTCATAGAAGCGCACTCGGAGCGTGCAAAGTACCCACTACGGTCGGGCACGTACAAGCTACGTGAGACAAGAACGGCGCTACTTCGCATGCAAGACACGATGATAGCCATACGGCGCCGCCTCAAAAATCCAAACGAGAAATACCCGAGCCCGGTGCTGGGCTGTTGTGCACTCAGCGAAATGGACGAATGGCTGAGAAACCTTCCAACTAAAATAGCGACGATGCTCGGCTATAATATTCTACCCGCCATCGAGGCACTACCAGGCGACGGTATTGCAAAAATCGATGTCGATGGTGAGCTGTATAACGCCGAAATTGATGCGCGACGCTTGCTTAACGACTGTGAGAGACAGCACACTCGGCTTCAAACTCATCTAGGCACCGAATATCGATCCATCAAATCGGGATACTCAGATGTCTATGCCTTACTGGTTGACGCTGATGGCATCGTCCGCCGTGCATTGGAGCTGGTTGACTGGTGTGAGGCAGGCTAGGTCTTTGGTCATTATCCTGGCATTTCGGAAGTTCGAAGCCCGCCGAACGAACTGAACACACCTTAACCTATTGCAATGTTACATTGCGCTCTTCAGTCTTTCGGGCTTAAGTCATCGACCTATGATACTGGGCCTATGGGCATCAATTTCATTAGTCGACTATTGCCACGCGTGCGATCTTAGTGATGATCAGTGGCTATTATAACTTTGAGGGGTGGTAATGCTAACCGGTACCTATAATGAGGGATTTGAAGCAACTGCCGACGACGGCCTGCGCAGTCAAGATCTCCATGAATGGCAATCTTACGAGATGGCCCTATCCCCCAACGAACATCGTCTTCGAAACGAGGCCATGCGTAATTTTCGCATGACCAACCGGTTCATTGCAGATTGCGCTGATAGCTATGATCCAGAGGCATTGTCTAAAGTTGGGATGTCTCACCATCTTCGAATGGCAACCTTGATAGCTAGTAAGGTTGAACACTACTCGTTCGAGACGTGGCGGGAAGTCAGAAGGATACGGCGCATTTTGAACTTAGCTTTGACGTTCTGGTTTATAACTACAGCGATGTTATCGCTTTCGGTGTTATATATGATGTTAACGAATTGAAGAGCTTCATCTGGCGACTCTTCATATTAAAAAGGGGGATTTATGTCGCTATCGATTGATCGGATAAATTATTTAACGGCGCGCGCTACGATCTTTGGGTGGTTCGCAGGCATGGCCTATTATGCAGTGTGGGGGAGTATAGAGTTAAGCTTTATTAGTTGGATAATCTTGTGTGTTGGTGGAACGTTAGGATCGAGCCTTGTGATTGGCACCTCAATTGCCTTTTTATTGTCGATGTTGACCCGCATTATAACCGGAAGCTGGTTCGGATCGCCGATCTATTTCTCGTGGGGGTTTTTCCTCTCTCCCCTCGTTGCTTTTTTTGCTGTTAAGCCGACAGTGATCTTTATCTGGGGACCAGTATAGCTCAGGAATTCTCGCATCACGGTCGCGCCCCAATACCAACTAGAATGAACCTTTCGTTTGGCTTCAAAAGGATGCAGCTGGGACGCGTTAAAAGGGTAGAGTAAGTAAATAAATGAAATTTATTAAGATAATTGCGGTGCTAGCAATTGGCGCTATCGTGGGCCGAGTATTTGGTCAGTGGATTCACGAACTGACCTTTCAAGCGTGGCTGAGCTCTGGGTCCCGGGATCGATCGGGCGCCACAATAGGCGGAGCTCTTGCAGGGTTGGTGCAGGCGGCACCCATGTTATATGCGGTCGTTTTGTCGAAACGGATATATTCGGGCAATGGTAACGCTCAAAGCACCACCACACTTCAGTCCAACTCTACACTGAACGAAAACAAGCCATCGGCAAGGACTGAGGTAAGCTCGGTTTATCAATATCAAACCAACGAGCCACAATCTCAAGTTCCGAGTGGTACCAACACTAAGGCAACCAATGTGGAGGTAAACAATGCCATTAAAGATTTCCCAAGCGCAGTTACTGCCAGGCACTTCGGAATAGATGACCTTTCCCCTAGCGGGGATACCTCAGTTCAACCCGACGCGCTTAAGCTTAATCTAGCGGGTAACGCCTCCGAAATAGCAGCAAAGCCAGCTCGCGTTAGCGACCCGACGGCTAGGTCCAAGAACTCCGAAGATGCCAACGAGGTTTTTCCTGAACGTCCTGCAATCGAGGAAAAAAAAATTTCCAAAGCTCTAAAGGTTATCGAATACAGCGCTGCAGCGGCGCATTCTTGGGCTGAAGTGACAGCGATGCCCAAAATCTATCAGACTCGCTTTTTAGAGGCCCTAGAAGCAGAGCCCACTATCGATACGGGCAAATTGGCATGGCAGCTCATCGAAGAACATCAAAAACAGCTACGACCTTACGATAACGAAGATGCAAATGATGCATTGGCACAGGCTAGAACTATTGGAGAAGAGGCGGAAAAAGAGTTCATCGAAGTTTATGATCTGATCGGGCGTCTGGATGATGCGAACTTCATCTTGCAAAAAATTGAAGCCAAATTTGGGCCTTCCCAGAGAACTCTAGACGCTCAAAACCAACAGGAACGTGAGCGACAGGAACGCGAGCGACAGGAACGCGAGCGACAGGAACTTGAACAACAGAAACGTGAACAACACGAACGCGAGCGACAGGAACGCAAAATAGAGATCGCCGCATTGTTTGAGCGCCGACAGCGCGAACGTGAACAGAAAGAGCTTGACCAGATTGAAAAGCAAAGAATCCGGCGCGAGCAAGATCGTCTGTATCTGCAAAAGTTACGCAGAGAACAGCGTTCCAGAGTGCTGGATAAAATGGGTCACGCGATACTAATTGGCTTACTTGTACTGATAGCAGTAGCGATATATGCCGCGGTGATTTCGAATTGAAATTACACGATCTTTTTCAGCCACGCACGGAACTTAGCCGTTCTGTCCTTCTGTTCAGACGCTGTTTCCTCTATGACCGGGGAGTTCACGCGTTCGATACTTACGACAGTCTCTTCACTGACGACCACGCCGCGCTCTACTGACAGCACTAGGTAACGTTCATATAAGGCACCAAACGGGCCTCTATGATAGTCTATAACATCTCCTTCAGGGCAGCGTAGTTGGCCAGTATACCAATCAGCGAAAACGGGGCCGGTAGTGCCGGGGAAAATCTCTGGCAGTGTCACATTGTTAGGGACCAAACACGGCAGTACTCCAGTGTCCGTTTTGCGAAGACCCATCTGATTTAGCCGTGTGAGGTAGAGCTTCTTGTCTTTGATTTCCCAATCACCGATATAGCCGCGCCAGTTGTTAGTAGCCATGAAGCCAAACTGTGGACGATGCCCGACGAGCTTGAAATAGGCTTCAAGTGGTTCGCTTTGCATAGAGCGGTTCAGTTTGCCGTATTTTAGTACCTCAGTCGCTTGTACCGTCATTTAACTATCCCCGTGATGACACCGCTATAGAGTAGCTCCCCAACCTCAGGGTACCACATCTCGGTAGACGGCGTTCGAAGGACCTTAACAATAAACTCCGGCGTCACACGGGATTGGGTGAACTCTTCCAAGAGTGTAGCTGCCTGTTCTTCACCATCTTCAAAGAGCCACTCTTGATAAGGCTGTAGGCCATCGGGCCCCAGTTCCTTTTGTAAAAGTCTGTAGAACATGACGCTGTCGTGTTTCAGCCAGCTTACCCGGTGGAATCCTAAACGGCCGCCTGATGCGATACGTCGTTCAACTCCACCAAGAAACAAGAATGCGCACGAGCTCCGGCAGGGCTCTTCCACTAGCGTATTCAACTCATATAGGCGGATAACATCGAGCATAGCTAACGCTGTCTGGAAATCGCCGCCCGGGCCTGCCAGTACAATTTCCGAAACTTCTGGGTTCAACATCAAAATATCGTTGAATTGCTCATCAAGGCCGTCCCAGCCGGATGGGGCTCTGCCAGTATCAAAAAACAGCTGGTGCCCACGGACCTTAAAATATGCGCCTTCAGCGCTCGCGGGGAACGCAAGGACAACGCAGCAAACAAAGCTAAAAATTCTGTAAAACACGTGATATTCTCGACAGGGAACTCACAGCACAAAAACACAGGTTGATCGCCGTGCATAGCATGGAAAAAAACATCACAGCTTTTGGCTGTATTCGGGTGCCGCGATGCCAAGCCCGCTCGAAGCGGTCTGGTGAGCAATGCCGTAAAACTGCGATGAAAGGTAAGAAGGTGTGCAGATCGCACGGAGGAGCGTCCACAGGGCCAAGAACAGCTGCTGGCAGGGTGAAGTGCGCAGAGGCGAAGACGATCCACGGACGCGAGACTAGAACAATACGAGCCATTCGCGACAAGAAGCTCCGAGAGCTGCGTGAACTTGAAGGGGTAATGAAGGGGGCTGGCTTGATCACCTGAAGCTATATCGCTTCCGGCACTCGGTTATTTTAGAAAAGCGCTTATCCAAAATTTGACGGTAGTGGTGGTTTCTTGATTAGTAGGGTGTGGGGTGAGCACGTTGATCGACATGGCTAGCCGCCACATTTCTTAATTGCCGTTATGATCAGCAGAAATGGACATCGCTTAGCCCTGCTGGGACAGATTTTGCTCGACGGACTCAGAGAATTTTGTTGGATACTAGACGCAACTTGCTACCAAAATTAAAAACAAACGCACATATAGCGCTGGAGTTCATAATGCGGCTAATTTTTTCACTGCTGTTTGTAACGCTTCTCATTGCCTGCGTGGAAGTTGCGACACCTAATTCCATTCCATCATCTCAAGAAGCGTCGTCGCCACCAACATCGACCGATTTTGTTAGAGGTCCTTATCCAACAAGAGGGCAGATTGTTGCTACGACTGATATTCGAAGTCTCGGATGCCCACAGTGCACCTCTACTTCTCGCATCCTAGCAACTCTTGATCTCAACAAAGACGGTTCAGATGAAATTGTGATGACAATGGAAAGTTTTGGGCCGAATAATGAGCCCATCGACATACCTACTCGGATGACCATAGTCACGGCGTCTGGAGCTCCGTACCAAGGCGTCGATCAGTTGCCCTCTCGAGTGCATGCTCGAGAAGCTGTTATAGCCGATTTCAATGGCGACGGAGTAGATGACCTTTTTGTTGCTGCGCATGGGCTCGATACCCATCCATTTCCTGGTGAACAGAACGTGCTCCTCCTAAGCCAATCCGCCGGGCGCCATATGGATGCTTCTTTTACTCACCTGCCGCTGCTTGATGACATGGCTCATGGTGCCGATGCCGCAGATATTGATGGCGATGGTGACATTGACATCGTGGTCATCACTAATGCTGGTGGAGGTAGGTCGCGAGTTGACAATTATGTACTACTTAACGACGGAACGGGCCATTTCACCTTCTCTGCTGGGCGTAACCACCTACCGGCGAATGCTGCCCGGGTTAATAGCGCGCTCACAGCGCGGTTAGTAGATTTGAACTTAGATGGGGCAGTGGACTTACTGCTTGCTGGCACCGGGGATACACAACAACCGAGCCGGATAATATATGGCGATGGTAAGGGTAGATTCAGCCAGTCTGTAACCCTTCCACGTAGCGTCTTTGGCGCAAAAACTTGGACTACAGATATCGATGTGATCGACCTTAATCGCGATGGCTATTTGGATATTTTGCTTACTAATACCGGCGAATTTTCTACCGGGAGGTTCAAGGGGTTGAATATACAAGTGCTGATGAACGAGGGTGGTCGTTTTGTTGACCGAAGTAATGATCGGCTTTGGGGTCAAGACTGGCCCAACCAAAGTTCCTATAATCTTGCACATAACTTGTCTGTTGTGGACCTTAATAACGACGGGGCGGAGGACCTCGTAGTTCAGTCGCTAAACCCAGTTTGGGAGCGCCAACCGGGGGATATGCCAACGCAGATTGGCCTCAATGACGGTGCTGGAAATTTTCTTCCTGTTTCTCCTCGCTGGCTAGACACTTCGAGTGGATATGAAGCGCGTCAGCTTTTGCCGCTACGGCTTAGGGGGAGGACGGTGCTGGTGGGTCATTCACTCTTTGGGGAAGAAACTGCAAACGGGTTCCGCTCATTTGGTCAACGACTTACCGTCTATCGTTAACTTTTCCTCCTATGCATGAAGTGCCATTCGTCTGGAATAGCATTTATGTGCGTACGGATCTCATCTGTGCAAACAGGGGGGACTCCTCCGGTGGGGTCCGAGGATTCGCGAAAATAAAGGGGGTGGGGGAGTTCACGTTAAATTACGCGCAGTGCATAAGCGAGAGCTCCGAAAGGGGAGTAATTATGGGATCACAAAGGAGATATTTATATTCTCTAAATTAAATCAGCGCCTTAGCTGGTTTTAATGGCGGACTGGGGAGGATTCGAACCCCCGACCCCTTGATTCGTAGTCAAGTACTCTATCCAACTGAGCTACCAGTCCGCGTCAGAGTGGGGGCGATGTATCCCCACCGTTTGGTAATGGCAAGAGCCGAAATGAAAGTTTTTACGCTTCAGGTGCAGAAAGTCTGATTTCGGCCTTTGGCAGGGTCATCTCAAAGGATGTTCCGTCTGCACCACTCTCTGCCAATTCAAGAATGCCGCCATGACCGCGCACCAATTCAGCAGCAATCGCAAGCCCAAGCCCCGAACCGCCTTTTGTTGCACCGCCTTGGAAGGCTTGGAACAGGTGTTCTTTGGCACGCGGAGGCAGCCCCGGCCCTGTGTCAGAGACGGTGATGTGCCAGCTATCCTCGGTTTCAGAGGCATGAATGTTGATCTCGCCCGCCCTTCCCGTTGCCATAATGGCCTGCCGCGCATTCCGCACCAGATTCGAAAGGACACGGTAAATCTGTTCACTATCCGCGCGGATCATCAGATTCGCAGCAACGTCCTCGGAGAACGACAGGTCATAGTCCCCAGCCGATAGACGTTCACTGTCAATGACGTCCGCCACAATTTCTGCCAGCGCAAATCGCGTTAGTTTTGGTGGTGCTTCTTCGGCCCGACCGAACGCCAATGTGTTTTCACACAAATGAACGGCACGCGTGATCGAGTTCACGAGTTTGGGGGCAAGTCGTTGAACTGCAGGATCGTTTGATACTTCGATCCGATCTGTGAACAGCTGGGCAGAGGTCAAGATATTGCGTAGATCGTGACTTACTTTCGCAACGCCTTCACCCAACTGTGCCAGACGATCCTTTTGCTTGAGAGCGCCTGTGAGCTGCTCTTGCATTGTTTTGAGCGCCTGTTCAGCCTCTCGCAGCTCCAGCACGCCCGCACTGGGTTCAATAAACCTACGGGCATCCTCGGGGGCCTCTGCGTAGAGTGTCATATGGCGCACCACGCCGCGAATGGGTTTTACCAAAAACACCTGCACAGCAAAAAACAGCAACAGAGCGGTGATCACTGAAATAACTGCGGACAAAAGAAGCACGTTCAGCCCGTATTCGAGCATTGCCACGCGCAGCGGACCTTGCTCCATCGTGACCTCGATAAGCAAGCCACCGTCCTGAACTGGGTTGCCGATCACGCGGATGACTGGGTTATGCGTCGAAAGAAGCACTGACATCGCATCACGGATCAAAGCCAGAGCGCTGGGATCGCGCATATCGTAGGTCGCCTCGACCTGCCCCGGAATCGGCGATGACAAGGCAAGCTGCCGCACCTCATCACGCCGCAACACCACGTTAAACACGCCAGCATTATCGAGAAGCTCTACTTCCAACTCTGGCTTAATCATATCGTCTGCTAAAAGAGCCAAGGATGCAATTTGCGCCCGTTCGAGGCGCAGCAGAAGGTAATCCTGACGGAACCGCGCAACAGAGGGCACGAAAATGAACACCTCTGCCAACATGACAAAGATGACTGTCAAAATCAAAAAACGCCCTGATAGCGTTTTGAACATTGCCCCTCCGTTTCGGGACTACGGCAGCATTCGCTGCACCATCCCCACGACCCGCTTAACGAGCGAGCTTTCGAATAGCTTTGGCGTAAAATAGGCACTCGCAGCGCGTTTGTTAATCTCTGCCAAGGTCGGGTAAGGCAAAACAGTATTGGCGATAAACGAAAGTTTAGACCTATTTGCGATCGCCATCGCCCACATCGCGATCAGTTCGCCCGCCTGAGAGCCGACGATTGTCACGCCAACAGGCCGACCTTTGACGACCATGAGTTTGAGAAAACCAACGGTCGATCCACTTGCCACTGCGCGATCATTTCCCCCGAATTCAACGCGATGGACCGACACCGAAGCACCGTATTTTTCAACTGCCTCGGCCTCCGTCGGGCCAATTTGCGCCAACTCAGGCGAAGTGTAGGTCACACGTGGTATATGTTCCGTCCGCGACTTGGCGGGCAGCCCGAATAACATTGAACGAACGATGATACCCGCATGATAGCCCGCGAGGTGCGTGAACTGCATCCCACCCGCGACATCGCCAATCGCATAGACCTTTCGGTTGGACACCGACCGCAGTCCAGCATCGACGTGGATACCTTTGAGGTCATGGTTGATCCCACCTTCTGCCAAATCGAGACTATCAATATTCACGCGCCGTCCAGCCGCGATGAGCAGGTGCGACCCAACAATCGGCCCCCGATCCGTCTGCACGGTTACGCCGTTGTCAGGTGAAATCCGCTGCGCTTTACAGTTTTCGAGAATCGCTACGCCCTGCTCCACCAACGAAGTCCTGATCACATCAGCCGCATCTCGGTCTTCATTACCTAGGATTTCCGCACCCTCAACAACGGTAACCTCGCAACCAAACCCGCGATGTGCTTGCGCCATCTCTATACCAATCGGACCACCGCCGATGATGATCAGGTGCTTTGGCTTTTCCCTGAGTTCAAAGATCGTTTCATTCGTATGCGCCTCCACGGTGTCGATGCCGTCAATTGGCGGGACGAACGGCGAAGATCCCGTGGCGATCACGAAACGGCGTGCGCGGATGTGCTTTCCACCTGCGAGAACGACAGCTGGTGAAATGAAACGTGCATAGTCTCGGATGACAGTGCACCCCAGCCCTTCGAATCTGTCCTGACTGTCATGAGGTTCAATCGCGGCAATCGTTTGCGCGACGTGATCTTTGGCGGAGACATAATCCTGACCCAACCGCGCTGCCGACAAGAGCGCCTTGGACGGCACGCAGCCATAGTTCAGGCAATCACCGCCCATTTTATGGCCCTCGATCAAGACGACACTGGCACCCATTTGCACAGCCCCTGCCGCGACAGAGAGCCCGCCAGAGCCTGCGCCTATCACGCAAACATCACACCGAAGTTCATCCATTCCTTGATCTCCGAATAGCTTTGACAAGGATCGGTAATGCGGCCAGCGCACATAGTCCTAATAAAGGTAGCAGCACAGAGGGCTCGAACACGATCGATAAGTCGGGCGATTCTCCACGATCAAAAACCGCACCCAAACCATTCCCAATCGACGTGAACACCAAAGCCCCTGGGACAATGCCCAACGCCGTCGAAATCACAAATCGGTGCAAAGGAACGCCCACAAGTGCGGGCACGAGATTCGCCACAAAGAATGGCACGGCCGGCACAAGCCGAATTAGGAAAAGCATCGACCATTGGTTTTCGTCGATCCCATCTTTGATCCGCTTGATCGCGCCGGTTGACCCATCCATTTTCGCGGATAGTCGTTCACCCAGCCCCCAGCGTGCAGCTAGAAACAATGCAGATGCGCCGACAGTGGCACCGACAACGTTATACAAAACACCCGGAAAGGTCGCGAAGAGGAACCCGCCCGTCAAGGTCGCAACGGTCGCTCCGGGCAAAGAGAACGCGACAATCACAACATAGACACTGACAAAGACGAGGACCGACAGAACGGGATTCGCATCGCGGAAATCGATCAAAAGCTGACGGTTCCCTCGCAAGGTTTCAAAAGTCAGCGTATCGCGCAGGAACCAGACACCAAGAATCGCCCCAACGAGAATAAGGACAATAGGCAAGCGCCGAAGAAGTGTCGGCTCCAGAATTGATTTCTCTATCATTTTTGCTCCGTTGGCTTTGATCCTTCATGGACAAATCCAACGTCCCCGCATAGCCATACTCACGCGAGGTTGATGAACTGGCCTTAAATCTGGCCAGTTTTGTAACATCGGGCAGGGAATGTGACGGTTTTGTCAAAAACCTACCCCCAACCGCGTTGACAGAGTGGTGAGGCCCCTCTAAAGGCAGGGCTTCAAAGTTTCACGGCCTCGAATCTGTAAAGGTTCGGCCCATCTGACCGGAGAGAACGCGATGAAGCGCACGTTCCAACCTTCTAACCGGGTTCGTAAGAACCGTCACGGCTTCCGCGCCCGTATGGCGACTAAAGCTGGCCGCAAGATCCTGAACGCCCGTCGCGCACGTGGCCGTAAGGTCCTGAGCGCCTAATGGCGCCTGCGGGGTCCGTTGTGACACCGCAAGAGAATTCGACGCGAACCGCCGAGGCGCAGCCTGCGGCGGTTTTCGTTCGTCCGCCGGTCCTGAAAAAACGGGCTGATTTTCTGCGGGCCGCCAATGCGCGGCGTCAGGGCACATCAGGCTTTCACCTCCAAGCCCGCGAACGTGGTGACGATGCTCCATTTCGCGTTGGGTATACCTGCTCGAAAAAGGTGGGGAACGCGGTCGCACGTAACCGCGCCAAACGACGTTTGCGCGAGATTGCCCGTCTGGTGATGCACAGCCACGCTCTAGCTGGCTGGGACTATGTCCTTATTGGCCGCAAAGAAATTACCGCGACGGCGGATTTCAAACAAATGCAAAAGGATCTAATCTGGGCTCTTCGAAAGGTGCACAAATGACACCCGCTGCTTGGGTCATATCCCTGCCCGTCAGGTTCTATCGATTGGTCTTCAGCGCATGGATCGGGCACGGCTGCCGCTTCCAGCCAACTTGTTCTGCCTACGGCATGGAAGCACTGGAAAAACACGGCGCGATCAGGGGGACCTACCTGATGATCTACCGCATCCTTCGGTGTAATCCTTGGGGCGGCTCGGGAATCGATAACGTTCCTGAACCAAAGAAACGCTGCACTCACGACCACTAATCACGACAAAGGACGCGCCATGCTCGACGATCTGGACGACATCCATCCACTTTTTCACGGTGCGCCGAAATCGACCGAGTTCAAAAAACTACGCAAGCGTATTGTACAAAACGTCCGAGAGGCGATCGAACAATACGGGATGATTGAGCGTGATGCGCGCTGGCTCGTTTGTTTGTCAGGTGGCAAAGACAGCTACACGATGCTGGCTATTCTCTATGAACTGAAATGGCGCGGCCTTCTGCCTGTGGACCTCCTAGCCTGCAACCTCGACCAAGGTCAGCCAGGATTCCCCGCGACGGTACTACCCGAATTCCTTGAAAGGATGGGCGTTCCGCATCGCATCGAATACCAAGACACCTATTCGATCGTGATGGACAAAGTGCCCGCAGGCCGCACCTTCTGCGCCCTATGCTCGCGCCTACGTCGCGGTAACCTCTATCGAATCGCGCGCGAAGAGGGCTGTAGCGCAGTCGTGTTGGGTCATCATCGCGATGATATTCTCGAAACCTTCTTCATGAACCTCTTCCACGGCTCCCGCCTCGCGACGATGCCGCCAAAGCTGGTCAACGAAGAAGGTGACCTGTTCGTCTATCGCCCGCTTGCACATGTAGCCGAAGCCGACTGCGAGAAGTTCGCGACCGCGATGAACTATCCGATCATCCCTTGCGATCTGTGCGGGTCGCAAGATGGACTGCAGCGCCAGCAGGTTAAGGGCATCCTCGACGGCTGGGAGAAAAACGCACCGGGCCGCCGTCAGAAAATGTTCCGCGCTTTGATGAATACGCGCCCGTCGCATCTTCTCGACCCTGCCATCTTTGACTTCAAAGGGTTGCAGATCAATGAACAAAAAACGGACAATTTTCCCGATATTCCAGACTTGCGTTAAGGTTTCGCTTAGCAATTGACCTTTAGGTTCATCCTGACCGGAAACGGGCAAAGGAATGGACTACTATGCCTAACGCAATCGTCAACGCCGTTCGCCGCAATAAGACCCGCTGGCCCTATATCCTCATTGCTCCCTTAGGCGCTGTGGCGGGATACATGTTGGCAGGTCAACCAGGGTTGATCGTAGCGACCTTCTTGGGGCCAACGTTTCTCGCATTCATATTGCCGAACTTACCCGACGCGATCCCAATCGACGCGGCCACTGGCCTCACCACGCGCGACGGCCTCGTTGTAGCACTGGATCATGCACTTCGCTCAGGCAAACAAAACGGGCTTACGACGGGCGCTATCGTCTTTGAAGTCGATCGGTTCAAGTTGATCGAAGAACGCCATGACCGATCAGGGGTCGAGGCAATTTTCAAAGCCATTGCTGTTCGTCTCTCCGCGATTCTTAGGGCTGACGACATTGCTGCGAGGCTCGATGGTCCAACCTTTGCGGTAGGGCTTTCTCCAACGCGGCGCTTTGACCTTGAGGCAGCGATCCAACTCGCCTCACGCATTCAACACACAATGGCCGAACAGTTTCATATTGCAGGCATGAACGTCTATCTGACGGTCTCAATAGGGTTTAGTCTCTCTGATCGCCTCGACCAGAAAACAGGTGTCGCACTGTTACAGGCCGCAAATTCGGCTCTCATCGAAGCACAACGGCACGCCCCCACAGCCATCCGAAGCTTCTCGCCATCAATGCGAAACCGCATCGCGAATTGCAACGAGTTGTCCCAACAAGTCACGCGCGCTTTGGAGAACGGAGAAATCCGTGCTTTCTTTCAGCCACAGATTTCGACACGCACCGGTGAGATCACCGGATTTGAAACCTTGGCGCGGTGGCAGCACCCTCGGCGCGGGCTGATTCCGCCGTTGGAGTTCCTGCCCGCACTGGCTCAGGCTGGTCAGATGCATCGACTTGGCGAAGCGATGATCCACGACGCTTTGTCCTCGCTCCGTCGTTGGGACCAAACTGGGCTAACAATCCCTCGTGTCGGCGTGAACTTCTCGAAAGAAGAACTCACGGACCCTCAACTTGTGGATCGGATCGAACAGCGCCTCCATGAATTTGGTTTGGGCGCCAATCGGCTCGCCGTTGAGGTGCTCGAAACCGTGGTTGCTGACCATGCCGATGACATTGTGATCCGAAATCTCTCTGGCCTCGCGGGATTGGGCTGCAGTCTCGACCTTGATGATTTCGGCACAGGCCACGCATCGATTACGTCGATTCGGCGATATTCTATCGAACGCATCAAAATTGACCGATCATTTGTGACCCGCATAGATGCAGATGACGAACAACAAAAAATGGTCGCTGCTATTTTGACAATGGCAGATCGGCTAGGGCTCGACACGCTGGCCGAAGGTGTCGAAACCACAGAAGAGCGCCTAAAGCTCGCTGAGCTAGGGTGCGGCCACGTCCAAGGCTTTGGAATTGCACGCCCTCTGCCGCCAGAGGATGTTGACAACTGGATCAACAATTACAGCCCTATGGTAGTCGGCAATCGTGGTTTGCGGCGAAAAGCAGGGTAAACAGCAATGTGACACGCGTCTAATCAGCCAAAACCCCTAAAAGCGCTTGACCTTTGACGCTATGGCCTGTTGAACCCTGCCTGATCATTTACCTTACAAAACGGGCGGTTCAGATGGAAAATCAGAACAAGAACCTAATTCTTGCCACAGCACTTAGCTTTCTGGTTATCACAGTTTGGTTCTTCCTGTTTCCACCTGAACAACCGGCGGAAACAGCAACAGATGCAACTGTAACAACAGAACAGACTGACGTCACCGCTCCCGTTGCAGACGCATCCGCAGACGCTGCCGCCCCCGCAGTGAGCGAGGCGGCTATGCCCGCAACACCACGCGTCCCAGTAGACACGCCAGAGCTAACAGGTTCTATCGCTCTGCTCGGCGGTCGCATCGACGATATCTCGTTGAAGAATTACACCGTCGCGGTCGACAGCCCTGAAATCGTTCAGCTCATGCGCCCGCAGGGTGAGAACGATGCCTACTACGCGAGCTTTGGCTGGATCGGAAATGCTGGCGTCGACGCGAATGCCGTGCCTGGCCCCGATACAATGTGGGAACTTGAAACTGGCGCAACATTGACACCAGAAACGCCGATCACGCTGAAATGGGACAACGGCGCGGGCATGACCTTCCGCACTACCTACGCGATCGACGAAAAATTCATGATGACGATCGACCAAACCGTCACGAACGCGTCTGGCAACGAAGTCACCATCACTCCTTACGGCCTAATCCGCCGCTTCACCGAGCCAGATGCGCAGCGTCGCTTCTTTGTCCTGCATGAAGGTCTGGTTCGCATGACCGATGGCAAGGTTGATGAACAAACCTACAAAGACATCCGCAAAGTCGACGGCGGCGTGAGCAGCGTTGATGTCCTCCAGACGGGCTGGACCGGGTATACCGACCACTACTGGATGACGACCCTGATCCCCGATCAGAGTAAGCCGTTCACATCGATGTCGCGCTATTTCACCACTGACGTTTATGAAGTCGATGCGATCCTCGGTTCGGAGACGCTCGCCGCTGGTGCCGAAACTTCCGTTTCGACCCGCTTCTTCGTGGGGGCAAAGGAATGGGAAACCATCCGCAACTATGAAAACAACGCAGGCGTTTCTGGCTTCATCAACTCGATCGACTGGGGTTGGTTCTTCTTCCTGACCAAGCCGATCTTCTGGCTGCTGCACAACATCAACGCTGTAATCGGCAACATGGGTTGGTCGATCATGGTCCTGACGCTTGTCCTCAAAGCGCTGGTTTTGCCGCTCGCCTATAAATCCTATGTTTCGATGGCGAAGATGAAAGAGCTTCAGCCCGAAATGGAAAAGCTGAAAGAAGCAGCGGGTGATGACCGTGCTAAACTTCAGCAAGGCATGATGAAGCTCTACAAAGAGAACAAGGTTAACCCTGCATCGGGCTGTTTGCCGATGATCCTGCAGATTCCGATCTTCTTCTCACTGTATAAGGTGATCTTCGTCACGCTGGAACTGCGTCACGCTGAGTGGATCGGTTGGATCCGTGACCTCTCTGCGCCCGACCCATCTTCGATCCTGAACCTCTTTGGCCTCCTGCCATGGGGAACACCAGAACCGGGCAGCATGTTGTTCATTCTGTCGTTGGGCGTCCTGCCAATCATTCTCGGCATCTCGATGTGGCTTCAGCAGAAACTGAACCCAGCGCCCACTGATCCGTCCCAAAAGATGATCTTTGCATGGATGCCTTGGATTTTCATGTTCATGCTGGGATCGTTCGCTTCGGGTCTGGTACTCTACTGGATCACCAACAACACCATTACGTTCTTGCAGCAATACGCGATCATGCGAAGCCACGGCCACCGGCCAGATGTTCTTGGCAATATCACCTCTGCGTTCAAACGTGATAAAGCTAGCAAAGCAAAGTAAACTGACAGGCTGCCCTTAGGGCGGCCTGTTCCGCCAAAAGGGTATGGTCATGCAGTTAAGTTTTCCGATCGTTGAAGATCTGGACCCGACGGTCGTCGAAGCTGGTCGTATGCTGTTCCATGCTCCGATCGAATTCCTCAAAGGTGTCGTTGCTATGGACGGCATGCCGCCGGCTGATCGGATCGAGCTTTGCTTTGCAGGACGTTCAAACGTTGGCAAATCCAGCCTGATTAACGCGCTGACAGGTCGTAAAGGGCTTGCTCGTGCCTCAAACACACCCGGCCGCACCCAAGAGATCAACTTTTTCACTGTGGGCGACGAACACTATATCGTTGACTTGCCGGGCTATGGTTTTGCTAACGCGCCTGTGGCGATCGTTGAAAAATGGCAACGGTTGCTGAAGCGATACCTCGCAGGCCGCCCTACCCTGCGTCGTGTTTTTGTTCTGATCGATAGTCGCCACGGTGCCAAAGCCGTCGACGAAGAAATCATGTCCCTCCTCGATAAGGCCGCCGTGACGTTTCAGGTTGTCATGACAAAGACGGATAAGGTCCGCAAAACGCAGCTTGATCAGTCGATTGAAGCCACGCGAGCTGTTTTGGCAAAGCACCCTGCCGCCTATCCTGAAATCGTATTGACGTCGTCTGACAAAGGGGACGGTATAGCCACACTTCGCGCTATTATTTATGGCATCGTTTGACCCCTATTTGGAAAGGGACCGGCCGTGAGGAAACAAGACATGAACCGTGACTGGATCGCAACTGCCCGCACTCTGTCAGAGGCATTGCCCTACCTTCAGCGATATTCCGGTGCAATCGTCGTGGTCAAATTCGGCGGCAACGCCATGGGTGATCAAGATGCCATGGCTGATTTCGCGCGTGATATCGTCCTTATGCGTCAGGTTGGCTTGAACCCTGTCGTTGTTCACGGCGGCGGGCCGATGATCAACGATCTGCTCGGTCGTCTTGGCATCGAATCCCAATGGGTACGCGGCAAACGCGTAACCGACAAAGCAACGGTTGAAGTCGTCGAGATGGTTCTTACTGGCCTCGTCAACAAACGGATCGTTCAGGCAATCATGGACGAAGGCGGGCGTGCGGTTGGTCTGTCGGGCAAAGACGACGACCTGATGGTCTGCGAACCCGATGATCCGGAACTGGGTTTTGTCGGTCGTCCTGTTGAGATGAACGTTCAAGTGCTTCATGACATGTTCAATGCGGGCATCATTCCTGTGATCGCTCCCGTCGCAACAGGGATGAACGACAACGAAACGTTCAACGTGAATGGTGATACCGCCGCTGGTGCAATTGCCGGTGCCCTTAAGGCTGACCGCCTGCTTTTGTTGACCGATGTATCTGGCGTGAAAAATAAAGACGGCGAAGTGATCACTCAAATGACGCCCGCTGAGGTTCGCGAAATGATTGCAGATGGCACCATCGCGGGCGGCATGATCCCGAAAACCGAAACCGCACTCAAAGCGATTGAGGACGGTGTACGCGGGGTTGTTATCCTTGATGGTCGCGTGGCGAATGCTTGTCTGCTCGAGCTATTTACCGAGCACGGCGCTGGTTCCATGATCCGCACCACCGAACCACGTGTGAAGCCGCGCAACTTATGACAAACTTCATCGGCGATTTGGAGGGATATGGCTTGAGAGTTTCAGGCATTGTCCTTCCATCCGCTGATGATAATCTCCCAGACTGGGCAACGGCCATTGCGCTGATCTCACCGACAGAGCCTCAGTTCTGGTCGCATTTTTGCGAGTCAACCGAATGGCGCGATGGAAAAAGTGATCCTGTAGACCGTTGGTCAAAACGCGTCCTTGACGAAATCGCGGCCACATATGACGGCGTCGCCTATTTCCCGTTTGGGGGCCCGCCGTTCTATCCATTTTACAGCTGGGCCATTCGGTCGGGGGCATTTTGCGCATCCCCCGTGGCGTTCTTGGCAGATGGTACCGCGGGCCTGTTCAGCTCATTCCGCGGCGCGATTGCACTGCGAATAGCACCTGACGTCAAATTGCCTCCCCCACCCTGTGCAACGTGCCTCCCCAAACCATGCGTAACAGCGTGTCCTGCATCGGCTTTGGTTCCCGCCGGATATGATGTGGCAGCCTGTCACGGTTACCTATCGGGTGCAGAAGGTGCAGATTGCCTCAACAACGGCTGCGCTGTTCGACGGTCCTGCCCCATTGGGTCATCAGAACGTCCAACTGCTCAGTCTGCTTACTTCATGAGTGAGTTTCACAAATGACACTTCGGCTTGTTCTTATTCGTCATGCCAAATCATCTTGGGATGATTTTTCCATTGATGACCATGATCGGCAATTGAACGCCCGAGGACGGCGATCGGCAGCAGCCATCGGTGAGTGGATTGCGGATAGAGGTGATATTCCGAGGGAAGTTCTATGCTCGGACGCCACACGTACGAGGGAAACGCTAGACCTCCTGATTGAACAGTGGCCGACGACGCCTGCTGTGCGCTATTTGCAATCCCTCTCTCTCGCACCGGCGACAACGATGCTAACCGAGCTGAAAACCGCGAAAGCGCCTATCGTTGCCATGATAGGCCACAACCCAGGAATCGGGAGCTTTGCCTGTGGGCTTGTCCATGAACGCCCCGACCATCCGAAATACGCATCCTATCCGACCTGTGCGACCGCCATCATCGACTTTGATGTGGCCCATTGGTCAGATGTCAGTGCCGCCTCTGGTCGCGTCGTCGCCTTTACCACGCCGCGAGAGTTGCTAAACGAGTAAGGGCGGACACTCGGCCCGCCCCCAATCGAAAATTTGACTGAGCTTAGTGGCCCAAAATCTGGCTCAAGAAGAGCTTCGTGCGATCCGACTGAGGATCGTTAAAGAACGCATGCGGTTCGTTTTGTTCGATGATCTGGCCTTGATCCATAAAGATTACGCGGTTCGCCACAGCCTGAGCAAAGCCCATCTCGTGGGTCACGCAGAGCATGGTCATGCCTTCTTCGGCCAGCTCGATCATGGTGTCGAGTACCTCTTTGATCATCTCAGGGTCGAGAGCAGAGGTCGGTTCGTCGAACAGCATGATGCGCGGCTTCATACACAGCGAACGCGCAATCGCCACACGTTGCTGCTGACCACCCGACAACATCCCAGGATATTTATGAGCCTGATCCGGGATCTTCACCTTTTCGAGGTAGTGCATCGCAATATCTTCGGCCTCTTTGCGCGGGACCTTGCGGACCCAGATCGGCGCCAGCGTGCAGTTCTCTAGAATGGTCAGGTGCGGGAACAGGTTGAAGTGCTGGAAGCACATACCAACCTCAGAACGGATCTTATCGATGTTTTTGAGATCAGAGGTCAGTTCTGTCCCATCAACGATAATGTCACCCGACTGGTGCTCTTCGAGGCGGTTGATGCACCGAATGAGCGTCGATTTACCAGACCCAGACGGGCCACATATCACGATCCGCTCACCGCGCTGAACGGTAAGGTTGATGTCACGCAACACGTGGAACTGACCATACCACTTGTTCATGTTATTGATCTGAATGGCGACCTCATCAGAGATCGTCATGTGGCTGCGGTCGATTTGACGTTCGATTGCAAGTTCGGACATGGCGGTCTCCTTAGCGGTGTCCACGCTGGAGTTTCTTCTCCAGCCAGAGCGAGTAGCGGCCCATGCTGAAGCATGAGACAAAGAACAAAAGGCCGATAAAGACGAACAGTTCCCAATACACGCCGTTCCATTCGGCGGCGGCACGGATCGAGTTCGACAGGTTGAGCGGGTCAAGAAGACCAATGATGCCAACCAGTGTAGTGTCTTTAAACAGACCGATGAAGGTATTCACGATCCCTGGGATCGAGATTTTGAGTGCCTGCGGAAGCACGATCAAGCGCATCGACTTCCAGTAATCGAGGCCCAGCGAATCCGCCGCTTCGAACTGTCCCTTCGGGAGCGCCGCAAGGCCCCCGCGGATAACCTCTGCGATATAGGCAGCGGCAAATAGGGTCACCATGATTACAACGCGCAATACAAGGTCAAACGAGGTGCGGGGCGGCAGGAAGTAGTTCAAAAGCAGTGACGCAGTGAACAGCCAAACGATCAGCGGCACGCCGCGGATAATTTCGATGAACGCAACGGCGAACCCTTTGACGATGGGGAGATTGGCCTGACGTGCCAGTGCGAGCAAAATGCCAAGCGGCAAGGACAGTACGATACCTGCCACACCGATGATCATTGCGAGCATGAAGCCCCCGAAATCGCGGCTGGTCACAGGTGCTAGACCCAGAGTACCAAGCCGTTCATAAGCGGTCTCAATGTTAGCACGTAGGTTCAAGACCGCAGTATCCGCGTCGAGATATGCACGCAGCGCGTCGACAGCTTCGGGCGATGTCCCAGCAGGCACCTGATTGACCGAAACCAGATTGTGGAGGCCGTCAGGCAGGGCTGCGTCCATCTCGGCCGCCGTCTGGATGGCTTTGGGCAGGTCAGCTTCCCACTGAGGCAGAGCTTCAATGTTGGCCAACAGACCGTTTGCGTCACTGATCGCTTGTTGCAGTTTGAATGCTGTAAAGCCAAGCGCCGTATAGTGACGTCGCTCTACCATCAATTCATCCATGATCGCATTGAATGCAGTCTTCTGGTCCGACGACGGTTCAGTCCCAGCCTCACGAGCGGCAAGCATTTCAACGACCAGCACATCTTTTTCAGCGGTTAGTTCATTGATTTTCTCCTGCACGGCTGCCTGTTCGGCTTCGATCGCATCGATTTGCGCAGGATTTGTTGCGAGCGTTTCGATTAGCTCGACTTTGGTTCCGTCAATGCGCGACAAGGCAACTGCCTTGTGCAACGCTCCATTAATGGTTGGCATAGCAACCATCCACCAGAGCGCAGCACCCGCAACTCCAAGCGCTACAGCACCAAATGCACCGGCGAAGCGGCCTCCGACTTTGAACCCTACAGCACCTACCACAAAGCCAAGGATCACAAGGATCGGTACCCAGAAAGAGCCACCCCACAGCAGCCACGTGCCAAGGAAGGGGAACAGCATTGAGAACCAGAGCATTTGTTTCGGCAAACGAGCCGAAAACAGAATTGGCGCCAGTGCAACAAACATCAGAATGAAAACAAGGATCGGGCGCCAGTAGCTCTCAGCGGGGTAGAAACCAAAGAGCAGCTGAAGCCAACGGTCGCTGATGACAGCGAAGCACGCGCCGCCATGAGTGGTCAGACCCTCCAAAACAGCCAGAGTTTCACGACATTCATTCAGCGACCCAGCAGTCCACACCGAATTCCAGAACCACGGAACCAATGCGAAAAGCAGCTTCACCAGAACATAGATGGAAACGAGCGAAAGAAGCGTGTTCTTCCAGCCCGAGAAAAGGTTTTCCCGCATCCATTTGACCGCACCTTGTTCCTTTAGAGGCGGCTCGGACGGTGGGATCATGGTTTCGCGTACATAGCGAACGGTTTGCGCAGTATCCGTCATCTTAGCGCTCCTTCAGCTTAACGCGGTCGTTGAACCAGTTCATCCCTGTCGAAATCGCGAGACTGAGCAGGAGATAGAACAAACCAACAAGAAGAATACCCTCAAGCTCGCGCCCTGTTTGGTTCACAGTAATGCCGCCCAAAGTGGAACGGACATCCATGTAACCAATGGCGATCGCAAGCGAAGAGTTCTTGGTCAGGTTCAAGAATTGAGAGATCAGCGGTGGAATGATCACGCGCAGAGCCTGTGGCAGGATCACCAAACGCATCGTGCGGTTCGGACGTAGCCCCAGCGCAAACGCGGCTTCGGTTTGGCCTTTCGATACGGCGTTGATACCGCCTCGAACGATCTCTGCAATAAATGCACCTGTGTAGAGAGACAGTGCCAACCACAGTGCCAGCAACGAGTTCCGCAGGTGCGTACCACCCGAGAAGTTGAAGCCCGACAGCTCTGGTTTGCCTAGATAGAAACCAAGGCCCCATAGGAGCGCGGCGATTGGGGCAACGATAATCAGTAGGTTTACCCACCACGTCGTCGGACGAACACCTGTCGCATTCTGGATATCCGCAGCGCGGGTATTAACCAATTTAACAACGAGGAGGCTCACCACCAGAGTGAGCAAGATCACAATCAGATCGATGCTGACGTTGAAATACAGGTCCGCAAAAACGCCACCTGGTTTGATTTCAACATCGCCCAAACCGTTCGCAAATAGGGGTTCAGGGATATAAGCACCACGGTTCGTGATCGCCACATTGTCGGCAAGTGCCATGCTCGCGACCGGATTTTCGCCACGGAAATCTCTGGGCGACGGCGTGGATTCTGTCATCACAGCAAAGATCGCGATGATCCAAAGCAGCAGCGGGACGTTGCGGAAGCCTTCGACGTAAACAGCAGCCAGGCGCGACACGATCCAGTTTTTCGACAGTCGCAGGACACCGAAAATAACGCCGAGTATCGTCGCCAGGACGCAACCAAGGCCGGCAACCAACAAGGTATTCAGAATTCCAACCAGCGCCGCACGTCCGTGCGTCGCGTTAGAATCGTAAGCAATCAAACGTTGGTTGATGTCGTATCCCGACCGGTTTCCAAGAAACTCGAGCGTGAAATCTTTGCCCAGTGCGGTCAAGTTTGCGACGGTATTGCGCGCAAGCCACCAGAGGGCCGCAACGATCAGCACAGTCGCGATTACCTGAATGGTAATCGAACGATAGCGCGTATCGTAAATGAGCTGACTTAGCCGAAAGCCTTGCTTCGGCGTATCCGTGAGCGTGGTCATAAAAGTCTCCCCGGCTCCCGACGCGACAGGAGGTCACCGGTTATCCGGTTGTTGGCAATGTCGCGGGGGGGCACTTCAAGTATGAAAAGGGCGCAGATTGACTGCGCCCTTTCCGGTAGATCAACTTAACGGAACGGCGGTGCGTAGATCAGGCCGCCTTCGGTCCATTGTGCGTTCAGACCACGTGCGAGGCCGATCGGAGTGTTAACACCGATGTTCTTTTCGAACAGTTCGCCGTAGTTGCCGCCAGCAGCAATCGCGCGAACAGCCCACTGAGCGTCCAGACCGATCATAGCGCCAAGGTCACCTTCGGTGCCAAGCAGGCGGTTGATTTCTGGGTTGGTGGTCGCAGCAGCAGACAGTTCTTCAACGTTCGCAGAGGTCACGCCGAGTTCTTCAGCAGCGATCAGGGCGTTGAGGGTCCACATTGCGATATCACCCCATTCGTTGTCGCCGTGACGAACAACCGGGCCGAGCGGCTCTTTGGAGATGATTTCCGGAAGGATCACGTGATCGCCCGGTGCTTCAAAGGTTGCGCGAGTTGCAGCAAGACCCGAAGCGTCAGTGGTGTAGACGTCACAAGCGCCAGCAAGGTACTGCTGCTGTGCTTCTGCGTTGGTTTCGATCGGGATCGGCTCGTAGCTGATGTTGTTGGCGCGGAAGAAGTCGGCCAAGTTCAGCTCTGTGGTCGTACCAGTTTGGATACAAACGGTTGCACCGTCGAGGTCTTTAGCGGAAGTCACGCCGAGCGATTTCGGGACCATGAAGCCCTGACCGTCGTAGTAGTTCACGCCGATGAAGTCGAGCTTCAGGTCGGTGTCGCGCGAGAATGTCCAAGTGGTGTTACGTGCCAGAATGTCGATCTCGCCCGACGCCAGTGCGGTGAAACGCACTTGGGTGGTGAGCGGAACGAATTCAACAGCAGTCGAGTCACCCAGAACAGCAGCAGCAACAGCGCGGCATACAGCAACGTCAAAACCTTCCCAAACGCCGTTTGCGTCGGGCTGCGAGAAGCCGGTCAGGCCGGACAACACGCCACAGTTCAGTTTACCACGGGCTTTGACGTCATCGAGCGTGGATGCCGATGCGCTTGCAGCGGTCAAACCAGCGACGGCCAGAGCGCCGAGCATAATGGATTTCTTCATTTCTACCTCTTCCTGAGTTCCCGATACTTACGATCGGGGTTTTCGCTTTGATAGCGTATGGGCGCGGCGGGGATACCACCACGAAGCCTTAGATTGGTCGCAAACTATCTAATTGGTCAAGGGGGACCAGACGGGAATATTCCCTTGATCTTGGGTCAACTGGCCGCAAAATTGACCTGACGCAGGAAAAAAGACTGCGGATTTCAGCTTTGCAACATTTGAAAGATCCGCGCGGCCATTAAAAACTCGCCTTGCTTGTGGTTCGCTAACACTGTTGCCTCATCATCTTGGCCCCATTGCTCTTCTTGCCACAATTCATCGACTCGCGACTTCAACCATGCGTTTTGCGCAGTCAAATGTCCCTCTGTGACGGCCAATGCCAGCACAAGCGACCCACTAATCCCGACCAGATCGTGAAATGCAGCGATTTCAAAAGGGCTTAGCGTTCCAACATGGTCACGAAAAATGCGTAGGTTTTCGTCAGACTGGGCCACAGGCATGACACCGAATCCACAGACCAAGCGAGTGCCGAAACGACCCTCCGCCCAATCAAGAATCGGGTCCCATTCATCAGATTGACGCTTAGTTAGCTCAATTGGGCTATCTGCCCGATAACACAGCAGGTCGCTGCCTCCGTAAGCAGAAAGCATATCGGCCACTTCTTCAAACTGGACCGAAACCTTGTCCAAGGCAGCATTCGCAGACCGTGTGATCGGCATAGATTCGGGCTTCACTTCCTCAGTTTGCGCATCCCATTCAGCAGCGATGGCTTCAGCTATGGCCTTGGTCGGCACAATCATCAGCGCTTTCGCAGGGGTTCGAACTGGACGCCCATCCAGCTCTACACGGTAACCACCTTCTACTTCACTGATGGTTGCTTCTTTCCAGAACCGTTTTGCTTTCCAACCGCTCATGATCGGGCCTCCAGTAGTTCGTTAATCGCTGCGGGGAGTTCGGCAAAATCACCGACAATTCGATCCGCGTTCAGTGTTTCGACAGCGTGATAGCCCCAAGATACGCCAATCGCAGCAACGCCCGCTGCTTTGGCCATATCCATGTCGTAGCTGGTGTCCCCGACCATGACAGTTCGAGACCGCGCTACGCCTGCTTCATCAACTGCCGTAAAAATCATCGACGGGTGAGGTTTTGACGGATGAAAGTCAGCGACCTGCCGAGAGACAAAATATCCCTCTAGCCCATGCGCTTCGATCAAGACATCCAACCCGCGCTTTGATTTCCCTGTGGCAACAGCGAGTAGCGTCCAAGGGTCAGCACGCAACTGGTCGAGCACCTCACGCGCACCTGAGAAAAATGGACTAGATGCGGCGGCACCCTCTGCACTTCGATAGGTAAAGAAGGCGTCCTTGTAGGTTTGCACAATGTGTTGCACCTCTTTGTCTGAGGCGGCTGGTGCGAGCAAGGCAACCGCGCGATCCAGCGATAGCCCGACAATCCCCTTGATCTTATCGCGCGACGGCGCAGGGAGGCCCACGCCATCAAAGGCGGCCTCCATCGAACGAACGATTAGCCCCTGACTATCGACCAAAGTTCCATCGACATCAAAAATGACGAGGCGCAGTTCACTCATCTTCCGTCACAAAAGGATCGATCGGCGGATAGTTCACGTCCCACCCAAAGAAGTCCCAAGTTTCCTGCATATGCGGTGGCAGCGGGGCTTGAAGGGTAATGATCTCTTTGGTGATCGGATGCTCGAACGAGATCATACGCGCATGGAGGTGCAGCCTTTTGCTCAACTCGCCGCCAACACCTGCGCCCCAGCCATCGCCGAGGTTTTCAGTAGAAGACCCACCATATTTACCGTCGCCGATAATCGGGTGACCAAGTTCCGCAATGTGCGCACGGAGTTGGTGCGTGCGACCAGTGATCGGCGTCATCGCAACCCATGCAATCCGCGAACCCGCGAGGTCGATGGTGAAAAAGTCGGTGTGGGCGCGTTTCGCACCCTCGTGTTCATCCAATTTAGCGGGGTGAACACAAACCATCTTCTCGCCTTCACCACCACGTCCGCGACCCGGCGCTTTCATCAGGCCGTATTTGATCGAACCCGCACGAGGAGACGGAACACCAGCAACTGCGGCCCAGTAGATCTTGCGAACATTGCGGTGACGCAACGCCTCCGACAACCGACGGGCGACACGATCTGTGCGGGCCAGCAGCAAGAGGCCAGATGTATCTTTGTCCAGACGGTGAACCAGCTTTGGTTTGTCCTTGTAGCCGAACATCAGAGCCTCGGCCAAAGCGTCGACGTGACGGTCGCCCTGACCCGATCCGCCCTGCGAGGGCAGGCCCGAGGGTTTATTCAGCGCAATAATATGCTCATCTTTCCAGACCACACAGGACTGGATCATCTCAACGTCAGACCGTGTAATTTTGCGATCAAACTTCGGTGCTGGTTTTACGGCTTCTTCGCCCATCGGAGGGATACGGACGGTCTGGCCCGCCTCAATGCGCGAATTCGATTTCACACGACCGCCATCCACACGCAATTCGCCCTTGCGGCACATCTTTTCTATGCGACCTTGGGTTAGGTGTGGGTATAGCTTCCGAAGCCAACGGTCGATCCGCTGATCGCCATCGTCTTCGCTGATTGTGATGTTTTGCACACCGCTCATTGTAGCACCATTCGGCCAAAGGCCATTCCTGCGACCAGTGCCGCAATTCCGACGATCACCGTGCCGAGGACATATGCGCCAGCCAGCACGATCTCACCGCGATTATAAAGTGTCACAGCATCCAGCGAATAGGCCGAAAACGTTGTGAAACCGCCTAAGAACCCCGTCATTAAAAACGGTGCGAATTTGTTACCACCCTTCTCTGCGAGGACAACAACAAGAAGCCCCATCAAAAAGGAGCCGAGGACATTCACCACGACCGTCCCAAAGGGAAACCCAGGCCCGATCAAGCGCATGACGCCCACGTTGGTCAGATAACGTAGCGCTGCGCCAATAGCACCGCCCGCCGCGACAAAGAGAGTATTCCAGATCATCCGCGCTCCTTGGCTGTTCAGCAGCAAAGAGTCAATTCTGACGTCCCTGCCGCTTGGCCCTAAGGCCTGCGAAATAGTCTGCCCTCTTCTTAAGATCACGTTCAAACCCGCGATCAACGGGTTTGTAGAACGTCGGGCGCTGCATGGTCTCTGGAAAGTAGTTTTGCCCTGAAAACCCATCCTCGGCATCATGGTCATAGGCATAGCCTGCGCCATACCCTTGCTCTTTCATCATCTTAGTCGGAGCGTTAAGTATATGTTTGGGTGGCGGCTCGCTTCCTGATTTTCGCGCGGCATCTCTGGATGCTTTGTAGGCCACATATCCCGCGTTCGTTTTAGGAGCGAGCGCAAGATAGATGACAGCCTGCGCCAAAGCCAATTCGCCCTCGGGGCTTCCAAGTCGCTCATAAGTTTCCCATGCATGTAGGCAAATCGTTTGAGCATTCGGGTCAGCCAGCGCGATGTCCTCTACCGCCATGCGCAAAATACGACGCGCCAGATACCTAGGGTCTTCGCCGCCCTCTAACATGCGCGAATACCAGTAGAGCGCAGCATCGGGATCTGATCCCCGCACGGATTTATGCAGCGCGGAGATCAAGTTGTAATGCTCTTCACCCGACTTATCGTATTTCGCCGCCCGTCGCATCAAACGGGTCGTAAGCTGGTCGACACCCAAAGGGGCAGTGATTTTCCACGCCAGAACCTGTTCGATCAAGTTCAACAATGCGCGCCCATCCCCATCGGCCATGTCCAAAAGCGCAGAGCGCGCGGCGGGCTCAAGCAACAGTTTTTTGCCCGCTTCGCCCTCTGCCCGAGACGCCATTTTCTCTAACTCATCAGACGATAACCGATTGAGAACCAAAACCTGCGCACGGCTTAGAATAGCGGCGTTCAGTTCGAACGACGGGTTTTCCGTCGTCGCCCCAACGAGCACGATGGTGCCGTCCTCCATATGGGGCAAAAAGCTGTCCTGCTGGGCTTTGTTGAAACGATGAATTTCGTCCACGAACAAAAGAGTTCCACGACCATTTGCGCGACGCAGCTTAGCCGCCTCGAACACCTTTCGAAGGTCAGGCACACCCGTAAAAATCGCACTGATCTGTTCGAAATGCAGCTCGGTTTCACGGGCGAGCAAACGCGCAATCGTCGTTTTTCCAACACCAGGTGGACCCCATAGGATCAAGGACGACAGCGAACCTGACGCGAGCATCACCCCCAAAGGCCCATCAGGGCCGAGAACCTGCTCTTGCCCTATCACCTGGGCCAACGTCTGCGGCCGCAGCCTATCCGCGAGGGGACGAAGCGCGTTCGGGGTCTGAGGAGCGGGTGTTTCGAAAAGATCGGACATGGCCGTAACCTACGCCCGCGCCCGATCTTTGGCAAAGGGTCAGTGGAGTTTGTCTCCAAGATCAAACCAGACAGCCTGATAGTCCACGCCCCCCATATCCATCACCCGTCCCGCAGGTGAAATATCAAGCGCAGCCCGTTTGGACCAACGCGTCCAATTAGCAGGTAGCAGAGCAATCATCTTCCGCGCGTTCAGTTCTCGACCCGCGGTCACAATCTGGCCCGTCAGCAGCAATCGCACGCGCAGACGGATGTTGTTGGGAATGTCATGCCCGATGAACCCTCGGGTCACCTCCCAAATGCCCTCATCAATCGGGGCATCCTCATACAAAAGGTCCTGCGGGATGGTTTCTAAAAGTCCTCTCTGCGCATCGCGGATCATGTAGCTATAGACACCACACCGCGCAGTCGTCGGTGTCATACGGGCCCCTGCCAACACGCGGCCGGTTGCGTCATGCACTGCAACCCAACGCGATTGCGGTGTGTCGTATTGGTCGTATTCCATACCCATCGTCTCAGGCAGGTCCCACGATCGTTTGACGATAAAACAATCCCGCCGTGCCCGCAGGATATTTGCGAAAAGTTCGCCGTGATTGTGCATATTGGCGAACGAAAGAACGGTGCTAAGCATCAGTGCCTCCAGCGAGGGTTAAGGGTCACACAACCCCGCATCCGCATCCCGAAAAGGACGTCAGAGCAGCCTGTAATCCCTCGCCTTCTGGATGGCCTCTACCGTCGTGCGAGCCTGAAGGCTCGAACGGGCGGCGGTCAGCCGCGCTTTGAATGCGCTTCTAGAAATTCCGAGTTTTGCAGCAGCCGCAGCATAACGATCCCCCTCGGCAATCCGCCGCAGGGCCTCTGTTTGGGCGTCCGTTAAGGACTCGGGGGGCTGGTAAATGGTATGAAGCGCGTCGATTACATCGGCAAATGACCCAATCTCGGTTTCCGTAAACTCGCGATCTGGCCGCGAGGCTGTCGCTATGGTCCTTGAGTGGAGCGGCCCAAAAGATACCGCGATCCCAAAATTCATCCCAAATTCCTGCGCCTGTCCAAGAATGTTGAACGGGTCCGGAATATCAATTTCGCTCCAGCGGCAAGTGCCCACCCGATCAAGCCCCCACGCAATGATCGGATCACGGAGCGCGTAAGCCTCCCTAATGTAGTGATTAACCCATAGGCTCGGGTAGGTTTGATGAGTGAACAAAGGCAGCGTGTGCCGAATGTGCAGTCCGAAAAAGAAACCATTCGGCGCGATTTGATCGAGCCTCTCTAAATGTGTTTCGATTCCAAATACCTGAGCCATACCAGGATATTTTCAACCTTAGGTTTATTGGTCAACCTGTAATTGTATCGCATACATTCACTACCCAGAAATGGCGAAATGAAAAACCCCGCCAGCTATGCTGACGGGGTTCCCAAAACTAGCGATGGTCGAGACTTATTCGTCGTCGCCCAGCAGAGCTTCTTCTGCTTCAAGACGTGCACGGTCTGCTGCGCCTTTTGCGTCAACATCACGGTCAACCAGCTCAATGATCGCCATCGGAGCCATGTCGCCATAACGGAAGCCAGCTTTCAGAACGCGGCAGTAACCACCGTTACGCTCTGCATAACGCGGGCCGAGAACTTCAAACAGTTTCGCAACGTGAATATCTTGTTTGAGCTGCGCATCAGCCTGACGGCGTGCATGCAGGTCACCACGTTTGCCGAGCGTGATCAGCTTGTCGATGACGCGCTTCAGTTCTTTTGCTTTCGGCAGGGTGGTTTTGATTTGTTCGTGTTCGATCAACGAACCAGCCATGTTCGCAAACAGGGCTTTACGGTGTTCGTGAGTACGATTCAGACGGCGGTAACCGCGAGCGTGACGCATTTTAATTCTCCTAGCGTTTTATGCTTTGTCCGGTGGCCTATGCGTATTGGCCACTCTCCTTGGGGCGGGATTGCCCGAAAAGGCAGGACGTTTCCGCCCTGCCCACCGAAGCCAGAATTAGAACTGGTCTTCGAATTTCTTTGCGAGGTCTTCGATGTTGTCTGGCGGCCAGTCCTCGACGTCCATGCCGAGGTGCAGACCCATGCCAGAGAGCACTTCTTTGATCTCGTTAAGCGACTTGCGGCCGAAGTTCGGAGTGCGCAGCATCTCTGCTTCGGTTTTCTGGATCAGATCGCCGATGTAAACGATGTTGTCGTTCTTCAGGCAGTTTGCCGAACGTACAGACAGTTCCAGTTCGTCCACTTTCTTCAGGAGAAGCGGGTTGAACTCGAGGCCATCGTCATCCGAACCAGCCGAAGCCGATTCCGGTTCGTCGAAGTTTACGAAGATCGACAGCTGGTCCTGCAGAATACGAGCTGCGTATGCAACTGCATCGTCCGGGGTCAGCGAGCCGTCGGTTTCGACTTTCATCGTCAGTTTATCGTAGTCGAGAACCTGACCTTCACGGGTCGGCTGAACGTCGTACGATACTTTCTTAACTGGCGAATAAATTGCGTCGATAGCGATGAGGCCGATCGGTGCATCTTCGGGCTTGTTTTTGTCTGCAGCCACATAGCCCTTACCGGTGTTAACGGTGAGTTCCATGTAAAGGTCAGCGCCATCGTCGAGGTGACAGATAACGTGATCTTTGTTCAGGACTTCGATGCCTGCGGATTCGGAAATGTCGCCAGCAGTTACAACGCCCGGACCTTTGGCCTGAACGGTCAAACGCTTCGGACCTTCAACGTCCATGCGGATCGCAACGCCCTTGAGGTTCAGGACGATGTCGGTGACGTCTTCACGTACACCAGCAACAGACGAAAATTCGTGCAGAACATTATCGATGTGAACTGCAGTGATCGCAGCGCCTTGCAGCGACGACAGCAGAATACGACGAAGTGCGTTGCCCAGTGTCAGACCGAAACCACGCTCAAGCGGTTCAGCGATAACAGTGGCCTGACGCTGCGGGTCATTGCCCGGTTTCACGTCAAGTTGGGTCGGCTTGATAAGTTCAGCCCAGTTCTTGTGGATCATGCGTCCCTCCATACTTGTCTGCCTTTCATGTCCCAAAAGGCAAACGCCCGAGGTTTAAAATGACGTACTGGGGCCGTGGAAAAACCACAGCCCCAGTGGGATAATCGATATTAGACGCGGCGGCGCTTCGGCGGACGGCAGCCGTTGTGTGCCAGCGGGGTCACATCACGGATCGAAGTGATGTTGAAACCAGCAGCAGCCAGAGCGCGCAGAGCGGATTCACGACCCGAACCTGGGCCCTGAACTTCTACTTCAAGCGTCTTAACGCCATGTTCCTGAGCTTTCTTGCCAGCATCTTCTGCAGCCATCTGAGCAGCATAAGGGGTCGATTTGCGCGAGCCCTTGAAGCCCATGGTGCCAGCGGACGACCACGAGATCGCGTTGCCCTGCACGTCAGAGATCAGAATTTTAGTGTTGTTGAAGGTGGAGTTCACATGAGCAACGCCAGCTGCGATGTTCTTGGAAACTTTTTTCTTACCACCACGACGGGTATCACGAGCCATTGTCTATGCCCTCCCTTACTTCTTCTTACCAGCGATGGCCTTTGCAGGGCCTTTGCGGGTGCGAGCGTTGGTGTGGGTACGCTGACCGCGGACGGGCAGGTTACGACGATGACGCAGACCACGGTAGCAACCGAGATCCATCAGACGCTTGATGTTCATAGTTACTTCACGGCGCAGGTCACCTTCGACGGTGACGTTTGCGTCGATGTATTCACGGATTGTCAGAACTTCCGCATCAGACAGTTCGTTTACACGACGGGTCAGATCGATGTTGCATGCTTCGCAAATCTGGTTTGCGATGAACGGGCCAATGCCCGTAATGTAGGTGAGGGCGATTGGAACCCGCTTAGCAGTCGGGATGTTCACGCCGGCGATACGTGCCACGTTAGCTTTCCTTTTCGTTGCGATTCCGTCGTACCGGAATCTTTTTTCACAACGGAAGCCCGAAAGGTGAAACCTAGCGGGCCACTGTTCATGAGGTGATCATGCGAATCGGGAGCGACCCGAAAAACATGGTTGATTCCCCCAAAAGGGATGGGGCTGTTTATGGGGGCTTTTCGAACGGGTCAACCCCTTGAAGGCAAAAGGCCCGCGAAACATGTCGCAGGCCTTACACCAATGCGTAGCAGGGTCAAATTAACCCAGAATGTCCGCGATGCTTTTCGCAACATCGTCCATGCTAGCCAGACCATCGACCGACTTTAGACCACCTTTGGCATAGTAGTAGCCGATCAGCGGACTGGTCTGTTTGTAGTAAGCTGCCAGACGAACGCGAAGCGCGTCTTCGTTGTCGTCCGCTCTAACAGGTTGACCTGCAGCAGCAGCCGCTTCAGCGCGACCAACAATGCGGCTGACAAGAACCTCATCGTCAACTTGCAGCTCGATAACCGCATCCAGCTTCTGACCCATTTCGGACAGCAGTCCATCCAGTGCGTCAGCCTGAGCAAGAGTGCGCGGGAAGCCATCGAAGATAAAGCCGCCAGCAGCGCCCTGCTCTAGTTTCTCGCGGATAAGACCGATGACAATTTCATCGGTGACGAGATTGCCAGCGTCCATGACAGCCGCAACCTTCTTACCCATTTCAGTGCCGCTTGTGCGTGCCTCGCGCAGCATGTCGCCAGTCGACAGCTGCACCATGTTGCGTTCCTCCACAAGCTTTTGAGCCTGTGTTCCCTTACCCGCACCCGGCGGTCCAAGCAGAATAATGTTCATCGACGAGCCGGTCCCCTGTTCCGTTTATTGGCACTACGTTTGCCACGCAGTTGCGATTTTTCAATGAGGCCTTCGTATTGGTGGGCGAGCAAATGAGATTGCACTTGCTGGATTGTATCCATTCCAACCGACACGATGATCAGCACTGAAGTGCCGCCAAAATAGAAAGTGAAACCGGAAAAGCTACGGATAATCTCTGGCATGAGACAAACTAACGCAAGGTAAGCCGAACCAAGCACGAGGACACGGGTCACAACGTAGTCGAAGTATTCAGCAGTACGCTTGCCTGGACGGATGCCAGGAACAAAGCCGTTCTGGCTCTTGAGGTTCTCAGCAACTTCGTCGGTCTTGAACGCGACTTCCTTGGTGTAGAAGTAAGTGAAGAACACGATCATCGCTGTGAAGAACAGCAGATAGAGCGGCTGACCGGGGCCGAAATAAGCCAGAACCCAAGACAGAACGGCGTTAGAGGTCTGCTCTGTAAAGGTCGCGATGGTTGTCGGCAGCAACAAAAGTGCAGACGCAAAGATCGCAGGGATAACGCCAGCTGGGTTAACCTTGATTGGGAGGTGCGAAGAACCGCCGTCGTACACCTTCATACCGCGCTGTTGGCGGGGGTACTGGATGTGGATCTTACGCAGCGAGCGCTCCATGAACACAACGAAGGCAAGCACAGCTGCCAACATCACGATCACGCCGATCACAAGCATCCAGTTGCTGGTTTGCTGAGCAGTCGACAGGAACTGCGCCGCAGCGGCAGGAAGTTCAGCCACGATACCGACGAAAATGATCAGCGAGATACCATTACCAATGCCGCGGCTGGTGATCTGCTCACCCACCCACATCAGGAACATGGTGCCACCGACGATAGTGATCATCGTCGATGCGCGGAAGAATAGACCCGGATCGTGAGCCATGTCGCCCGACTCCAGCGAAACCGCGAGGCCGTAGGCCTGGAACAGCGCCAAAACCACGGTACCGTAGCGGGTATACTGAGCGAGTTTCCGACGACCTTGATCGCCCTCTTTCTTCAGTTGCTTCCACGGCTCATACATGGAGCCCATCAACTGCACGATAATCGATGCAGAGATGTAGGGCATGATGCCAAGGGCAAAGATACCCATCCGGCTCAATGCGCCGCCCGTGAACATGGCAAGCATACCGCCGATACCAGTGTTCTGAGATGCAAAGAAGTTCTGAAGCGCGTCGATATCGATACCAGGCACGGGAATATAAGTGCCAAGGCGATACACGATCAGAAGTCCGATGGTGAAGAAGATGCGCTGACGAAGCTCTTTGGCCTTACCAAAGGTAGACCAATTGAGGTTTGCCGCCATTTGCTCTGCTGCTGAAGCCATAAGTCGGTGTCTCTTTCATCGAAAACGCCGCCGACCGGTTTTCCCGGACGGCGGCGCAAGGAAACTAGTTAGGTAAGTAAGCGCCCGAAAGGGCACTCACAACCCTTATTCTGCTGCTGCAACAACAGTCAGCTTGCCGCCAGCCTTTTCAACCGCTTCAACAGCGCCTTTCGAAGCGCCGGTAACGGAGATGGTAGCTTTTGCGGTGATCTCGCCTTTTGCGAGAACGCGGATGCCGTCCAGTTTGCGACGGATCAGGCCCGAAGCAACCAGAGTGTCTTCGTTGATGTTGGCAGCGTCGAGTTTGCCAGCGTCGATGAATTTCTGGATAAGGCCGAGGTTAACAACTGCGTATTTCTTCGCGTTCGGCGTGGTGAAGCCGCGCTTAGGCAGACGCTGGTAGAGGGGCATCTGGCCGCCTTCGTAGCCGTTGATCGCTACGCCCGAACGGGATTTCTGACCTTTGATACCACGGCCAGCGGTTTTACCTTTGCCCGAGCCCGGACCACGAGCAACGCGCATACGTTTCTTGGTTGCGCCTGCATTATCGCGAAGTTCATTAAGTTTCATGTCGCTTCTCCTTGCCGGAACTGCCCTCCAGCGACGGAGTGGGCAAACACGGCATAATGGTTATGATTCTGGACCCAAAGCGGGCCACCGCGTGCGTATACGGCCCGAGGTTCCGTATTGCAAGCTTTGGCTGAAAAAACAAAAGCCCCGATGTTTGCATCGAGGCTCAGCTTTAATCTCTAGACAGCGCTTAGTTCTTGTAAGCCGCCTGATGTGCAACGTCTTCGATCATTCCGCGCGAGATACCGATATCTGCGAGGTCACGATCGGTCATTGCAGCCAATTCGTTGTACACTGCGCGGTATTCAGCGCGACGGGCCAGCGCCTCCTTCACTTCTGCAACTTTGGTGCGAACAATTGCACCAAGATCAAAGTGAGCAACGCGGGGTGCGTGGAAAGTGATGTGAGCCATTTTCGTATTCCTTTTTCAATGCCAGAGCCGGTTGCCCCGGCGAGGATGTGTTCTTGTCCTCTTCTGTCTCTGAATATACGTGCACCCGTTCGCGCTAACAAATTCCCGTTCGGAACGCCCGCCATGCATTTACTGCATGACGCCGCGCTGCAGCATTACTTCAATTACCCAAACAAAAACGCCCCACAAAAACCTGCGGGGCGTTTTATAATTGTTATGCTATGAAGCTTAGCCGCGCTCTTCGATAATCTCGACGAGGTGCGGGATGCTTTCGACCATGCCGCGTACCGAAGGTGTATCTTCGAGTTCACGTGTCTTGTGCATCTTGTTCAGACCCAGACCGATCAGCGTAGCGCGCTGTTTGGCTGGGCGACGGATCGGAGAACCGATCTGTTTAACAACGATCGTTTTAGCCATGATACAGACTCCTTACGCTTCTGCTTCGGCTGCTGCTTCTTCCGGCTTGCGGAGGATGTCAGCAACTTTCTTGCCACGACGCGCTGCAACGGAACGAGGCGAAGCTTCTTTCTTCAGACCGTCCAGAGTTGCGCGGATCATGTTGTAAGGGTTCTGCGAACCGAGCGATTTCGAAACAACGTCTTTGACGCCAAGCATTTCGAAAACTGCACGCATCGGACCACCCGCGATGATACCAGTACCTTCAGGAGCGGTGCGCATTACTACGCGACCAGCGCCGTGACGGCCTTCGATATCGTGGTGCAGGGTACGACCGTCGCGCAGCGGCACGCGGATCATCTGACGCTTAGCTTGTTCGGTAGCTTTACGGATCGCTTCAGGAACTTCCTTAGCTTTACCTTTACCGAAGCCTACGCGGCCCTTTTGGTCACCGACAACCACCAGAGCAGCGAAGCCAAAGCGCTTACCACCCTTAACGGTTTTCGAGACGCGGTTGATCGCCACGAGACGATCGGCGAATTCCGGTGCTTCGTCGCGTTCGCGACGGTCCCGGCGGTTTTCACGTTCTGCCATACTCTCGTCTCCTTAGATCTTCAGACCAGCTTCACGCGCAGCGTCGGCCAGAGCCTTCACTTTGCCGTGGAACAGGAAGCCACCGCGGTCGAAGTAAGCTTCGGTAACGCCAGCTGCTTTCGCGCGCTCTGCGATAACCTGACCAACTTTGGCTGCGGCCTCTTTGTTGTTCTTGCCGACGAAGCCCAGATCCTTTTCGAGGGTCGAAGCCGCAGCCAGGGTGGTGCCCTGGATGTCGTCGATCAGCTGGACGCTGATGTTCTTGTTCGAACGGTGAACCGACAGACGTACGCGGCCAGCGTTCACTTTGCGAAGTTTGTTCCGGACGCGCAGGCGGCGCTTTAGGAACAATTCCCGTTTGCTGTTTGCCATTTTTGCGTTCCTTACTTCTTCTTACCTTCTTTGCGGAAGATGTACTCGCCCTTGTAGCGAATACCTTTGCCTTTGTACGGCTCTGGTTTACGCCACTCGCGGATGTTAGCAGCAACCTGCCCCACCAGCTGTTGGTCGATACCTTCCACAACGATTTCGGTCTGCTTCGGTGCGGTGACGGTTACGCCAGCCGGGATATCGAAGTCGACGTCGTGCGAGTAACCGAGAGCCAGCTTCAGGGTGTTACCCTGAATGTTAGCACGGTAACCAACACCGGTGATTTCCAGCTCTTTTTTGAAGCCTTCGGTCACGCCGATAATCAGGTTTTCTACCATCGAGCGGGACATGCCCCACTGCTGACGAGCGCGCTTCGAAGTGCCACGCGGGGTCACTTTTACAGCGTTCTCTTCGACAGCGATGGTCACATCGTCGGTAGCAGAGAAGGAACGGGTGCCTTTCGGACCCTTAACTTCGATGGTCTGACCCGACACAGTGGCAGTAACGCCGCTGGGCAGCTCGACCGGTTTTTTACCAATACGAGACATCAGACCCTCCTTAGAAGATGGTGCAGAGCACTTCGCCGCCAACGTTGGCTGCGCGTGCGCTTGCGTCCGACATCACACCCTTTGGGGTGGAGACAATCGACAAACCGAGGCCCTGACGGACCGACGGGATGTCCTTGACGCCCATGTAAACGCGACGACCAGGTTTAGAAACCCGCTTCAGTTCGCGAATGACAGGAGTGCCTTCGTAGTATTTCAGGCTGATTTCGAGTGTCGGGTGACCACGGTCATCCGTGCCAGCTTCGTAGCCACGGATGTAGCCTTCTGCAGTCAACACATCGAGAACCCAACCGCGCAGCTTGGATGCCGGAGTCGAAACAGTCGACTTGCCGCGCATTTGAGCGTTACGGATACGGGTCAGCATATCACCGATAGGATCGTTCATGTTCTAACCCTCCTTACCAGCTTGACTTGACCAAGCCCGGGATCTCGCCATTGGAGCCGAGATTACGGAGCATGATACGGCTGACTTTCAGCTTGCGGTAATACGCATGCGGACGACCAGTCAGCTGGCAACGGTTATGAAGACGGGTGGCAGAGCTGTTACGCGGGAGTTCCGCGAGCTTCAAGCGTGCTTTGAAGCGCTCTTCCATCGACTTAGTTTCATCGTTCGCGATTTCTTTAAGCTCTGCGCGCTTAGCAGCAAATTTTGCCACCAGACGCTCACGCTTTTTTTCGCGTTCGATCATGGATTTTTTAGCCATAGTTCTCTCTCCGCGCTTAGCTGTTGAACGGCATGTTGAAATGCTTCAACAGCGCTTTCGCTTCCGCGTCAGTTTTCGCGGTAGTGCAGATGACGATGTCCATACCCCAGACTTCATCAACTTTATCAAAGTTGATTTCTGGGAATACGATGTGTTCCTTAAGACCGGTAGCGTAGTTGCCACGGCCGTCAAACGAAGTGCCCGATACGCCGCGGAAGTCGCGGATACGAGGCATTGCGATTGTGATCAGACGATCAAGGAATTCGTACATACGGTCACCGCGGAGGGTAACTTTAGCGCCGAGCGGCATATCTTCACGAACGCGGAAACCAGCGATGGATTTCTTTGCTTTCGTGGAAACAGCCTGCTGACCTGCGATGGTGGACAGATCCTCAACAGCGGATTTGGCTTTTTTGCTGTCACGAACAGCTTCAGCACCACAACCAATGTTCAGAACGATTTTGTCCAGACGCGGGATCTGCATATCGTTTTTGTATGCGAACTCTTCTTTCAGAGCGGCTTTGATAGTCGCTTTGTAGAGGTCCTTAAGACGCGGGGAGTAGTTAGCAGTGTCAAGCATCAGATAACGTCTCCTGTTGTCTTAGCGAAGCGAACTTTCTTGTCGCCTTCCATGCGGAAGCCAACGCGAGTTGCTTTGCCGTTTGCATCAACGATAGCCAGGTTCGACAGATCGATCGGCATTGCCTTAGGAAGGCGGCCGCCCTGTGCAGTCTGAGTTTGGCGAGTGTGACGGATGGCCATGTTCACGCCATCGACAACGGCCTTGCCAGCAGACGGGTTAACCGAAGTGATTTCACCGGTTTTACCTTTGTCTTTGCCAGCCAGAACGATGACTTTGTCACCTTTACGGAGTTTCGCAGCCATTACAGCACCTCCGGAGCAAGCGAGATGATTTTCATGAAGTTCTTAGCGCGCAGTTCGCGAACAACCGGTCCGAAGATACGGGTGCCGACCGGCTCGCCGTTGTTATTCAAGATAACAGCCGCGTTACGGTCAAAACGAATTGCGGTACCGTCTTCACGACGAACCTCTTTGGCGGTGCGAACGACGACGGCCTTACGGACGTCACCTTTCTTAACACGGCCGCGTGGGATGGCTTCTTTCACCGATACTACGATGATGTCACCAACCGACGCATAACGACGGTGCGAACCGCCGAGAACCTTGATGCACTGAACACGGCGAGCGCCGCTGTTGTCAGCTACATCCAGATTTGTCTGCATCTGGATCATGGGTTACTCCCGACCTTTGGGGGGACTTGCAGTATTGTCCTGATCCCCAGGGTTTCGATTAAACTGGGATCACCGCAATTAGGCGGTGATGACTTCCCAGCGTTTGGTCTTCGACTTCGGTGCACATTCCTGGATACGGACGGTGTCACCTACGTTGAATTGGTTATTCTCGTCGTGAGCGCGATATTTCTTCGACTTACGGACGGTTTTGTGAAGCAGCGGGTGCTTGAAACGACGTTCGACCAATACGGTTACGGTCTGTTCGTTCTGGTTCGAGGTGACAACACCCTGAAGGATACGTTTGGGCATGTCTTAGGCCTCCGCTGCAGCTTTTTCGTTCAGAATAGTCAGCACGCGTGCAGCGTCACGACGGACGGTGCGCATACGAGCATTGTTTTCCAGTTGGCCGGTGGCCTGCTGGAAGCGCAGGTTAAACTGCTCTTTCTTCAGAGCGACCAGATCTTCCCGGAGCTGTTCCGGCGTCTTGGCGCGAAGTTCAGTGGCGTTCATAGCCTTTTCCTTTCTTAACACCAGAGGGCTCCGCTCGCATTATTTTGCGGGTCACCCTGTTCCTGGTGGACGAATAACAAAACACACGAATCCCGTAGACGGGAATCGTGAGATAGCGCCGTATAAGGTGCTGGTCATTGGGAGGCAAGAGGAATAGGGCATTTCCCCAAGAAAACTTGGGCAGCCGGTGCCGTTGATGCTAAACGGGGCCTAACTGCCAGATCAAGACTTTTTGCAGGAGCCCAACATGGCCAAAATCGAATCTCTTTTCGTAACCCGCTTTTACAAAGGCCGCTTAACCGAGTTCGGCCACAAGATTGATGAAGAAGAACTGCACGACAACTGCTACGCCATCATGGAAGATGACGAGGCAGGCCAGCAATGGTGCGAGGAAAACGGCTACCCCGGTTATACAAGCTACGCCTCCCTCACAGACCTCCCGTGGCGGTCGCCAGTGTTCGCTGCCGTCAAAGAGGCGCTCGACAATCACGTCGCTGAATTCGCCAAAGACCTAGAGTTCAATCTGGACGGTCGCGAACTTGTCCTCGAAGACTTGTGGATCAACATTTTGCCTGAAGGCGGTAACCACGGGTCTCACTTGCACCCGCATTCAGTCATTTCCGGCACCACCTATGTTTCGATGCCCGATGACACCTCGTCGCTCAAACTCGAAGACCCGCGTCATTGCATGATGATGGCTGCCCCACCCCGTCGCAAAGATGCGCGTCGCGAATTGCAGGCCTTCATCTACCAAAAACCCGAAATCGGTGATGTGTTCCTGTGGGAAAGCTGGCTCCGCCACGAAGTACCTGCGAACACGTCAGAGTACGACCGTGTGTCGGTGAGCTTCAACTATAAGTGGGAATAATCCCCACGACGGAACCGAAACAAAAAAGGCGCCCCAATAGGGCGCCTTTCTTAATTCTTGTCGACTGGATTACCAGTCTTCGCGAACCACAGTGCGGGTCTTGATCGGCAGCTTCATCGCTGCGAGACGCAGTGCTTCACGTGCGATATCTTCGGATACACCGTCGATTTCGAACATGACGCGGCCCGGCTTCACTTTGCAAGTCCAACGGTCGACGGAACCTTTACCTTTACCCATACGAACTTCGATAGGCTTAGCGGTTACCGGCAGATCCGGGAAAATACGGATCCATACACGACCTTGACGCTTCATGTGACGGGTCATCGCACGACGTGCTGCTTCGATCTGACGTGCAGTTACACGCTCGGGCTCAACAGCTTTGAGGCCGTATGTACCGAAGTTCAGATCCGAACCGCCTTTTGCTTGACCGTGGATACGGCCTTTGTGCATTTTGCGGAATTTTGTACGCTTAGGCTGTAGCATTATCTAGCTCCTTAGCGACGGCCACGATCGCCACCGCGCGGTGCGGGGCCATCTTGGGCTTCAGCTTGACGACGGTCACGAGCCTGCGGGTCGTGTTCCATGATCTCGCCTTTGAAGATCCACACTTTGATACCGATGATGCCGTACGGAGTCATAGCTTCGAACAGAGCATAGTCGATGTCAGCGCGCAGGGTGTGAAGTGGAACGCGGCCTTCGCGGTACCATTCGGTACGTGCGATTTCAGCGCCACCAAGACGACCAGCAACGTTTACACGAATGCCGAGTGCGCCCATACGCATTGCGTTCTGAACCGCGCGCTTCATAGCGCGACGGAACGAAACACGGCGCTCGAGCTGCTGACCGATGCTCTCTGCAACGAGGGCAGCGTCCAGCTCAGGCTTGCGTACTTCAACGATGTTCAGGTGCAGTTCGCTTGCAGTCAGTGCTGCGAGCTTCTTGCGAAGAACTTCGATGTCGGCGCCTTTTTTACCGATGATAACACCCGGACGCGCAGCGTGAATGGTCACGCGGCATTTTTTGTGCGGGCGTTCGATGATAACGCGAGCGATACCAGCTTGTTTCGCTTCTTTCTTAACGAAGTCCTTAATTTTAAGGTCTTCAAGAAGAAGGTCACCGTAGTCTTTGGTGTCGGCGTACCAACGGCTGTCCCAGGTGCGGTTGACCTGAAGACGCATACCGACGGGGTTTACTTTGTTACCCATTAGGCTTGCTCCTCAATCTGACGCACCTTGATGGTGAGTTCCGAAAACGGCTTCATGATCTTGCCAAAACGACCACGTGCACGCGGACGACCGCGCTTCATGGTGAGGTTTTTGCCAACATAAGCCTCGGCAACGACCAGTTCATCAACGTCGAGGTTGTGGTTGTTCTCGGCGTTCGCAATTGCGGACTGAAGGCATTTCTTCACGTCCACAGCAATCCGCTTGTTCGAGAAAGTCAGGTCGGTCAGAGCCTTCTCGACTTTCTTGCCACGGATCATAGCGGCGACGAGGTTAAGTTTCTGCGGGCTAGTACGAAGCATGCGCAGTTTTGCCATTGCTTCGTTGTCTGCCACGCGGCGGGGATTCTGTGCCTTGCCCATGACTTACTTCCGCTTCGCTTTCTTGTCGGCAGCGTGCCCGTAGTAGGTACGGGTCGGCGAATATTCACCGAATTTCTGACCGATCATGTCCTCGGATACCAGCACAGGAACGTGCTTTTTGCCGTTGTAAACGCCAAACGTCAGGCCCACGAATTGGGGCAGGATCGTCGAGCGACGCGACCAAATCTTGATCACTTCGTTGCGGCCAGCTTCGCGTGCAGCTTCGGCTTTTTTAAGCACATAAGCGTCAACGAACGGACCTTTCCATACAGAGCGAGCCATATCTTAGCGCCCTTTCTTAGCGTGGCGCGAACGAAGGATAAGCTTCGACGACGCTTTTTTCTTGTTGCGGGTACGTGCACCTTTGGTCGGCTTGCCCCACGGGGTAACCGGGTGACGACCACCGGAGGTACGACCTTCACCACCACCGTGCGGGTGGTCGATCGGGTTCATAGCAACACCGCGAACCGACGGACGGATGCCTTTGAGGCGCATACGACCGGCTTTACCGAAGTTCTGGTTCGAGTTGTCAGGGTTCGACACAGCACCGATGGTCGCCATGCATTCCTGACGAACGAGACGAAGCTCACCCGAGGAGAGGCGGATCTGTGCGTAACCACCGTCACGACCTACGAACTGAGCGTAGGTGCCAGCTGCACGAGCGATCTGACCGCCCTTGCCCGGCTTCATTTCGATGTTGTGTACGATTGTACCAATCGGCATGCCCGAGAACGGCATAGCGTTACCCGGTTTGATGTCAGCCTTCGCAGAAGCGATGACTTTATCGCCAATAGCCAGACGCTGCGGAGCGAGGATATATGCCTGCTCACCATCTTCGTACTGGATAAGTGCGATGAATGCGGTCCGGTTCGGGTCGTATTCGATACGAACTACGACTGCCTGAACGTCAAACTTGTTCCGTTTGAAGTCCACGATACGGTAGAGGCGCTTTACACCACCACCACGACGACGTGCGGTAACCCGTCCGGTATTGTTCCGGCCACCCTTGCTGGTCAAACCCTCAGTGAGAGCCTTAACCGGGCGACCTTTCCAAAGCTCCGAACGGTCGATCAGAACCAGCCCACGCTGGCCCGGCGTCGTCGGTTTATACGACTTGAGTGCCATGTTCTCTGTCTTCCGTTGCTTTGAGGGAGGTTAGTCCCCGTAGTTTAGGGCCCCGAAGGTCCCCGAAATAAACAAAAGGCACGGCCCCGGACGAATCCGGGGCCGAACCGATGTGGTCAAGTATTAGAGACCGGTCGAAACGTCAATGGTGTTACCTTCTTCGAGGGTAACGTAAGCCTTTTTGACGTCGTTACGGGTACCAACGGTACCGCGGAAACGTTTGACCTTGCCTTTGGTAATCACGGTATTGACCGCTTTAACCTTTACACCAAAGAGAGCTTCAACAGCTTCTTTGATCTGCGGTTTGTTAGCGTCTTTCGCCACTTCAAAGACAACTGCGCCATGCTCGGATGCCATAGTTGCTTTTTCGGTGATGATCGGCTTGCGGATCACATCGTAATGTTCAGGTTTCGCGCTCATTTCAGACGTGCCTCCAGAGCTTCGACACCAGCCTTGGTGAGCACGAGCGTGTCACTGCGGAGGATGTCGTAGACGTTCGCGCCGATGGACGGCAGAACATCAACGGTTTCGATGTTGCGCGCAGCTTTCGCGAAGTTCTCGTTTACGGCTGCATCAATGATGAGCGCGCGTTTCCAGCCCAGGTTTGCAACCTGTTTCGCCAGAGCCGAGGTTTTGACTTCGTTCAGGTCTGCGGACTCGATCACGATCAGTTCGCCAGCTTTAAGCTTTGCGGACAGTGCGTGACGCAGGCCCAGCTTGCGGAACTTCTTGGTCAGGTCGTGTGCGTGCGAACGCGGTGTCGGACCCTTATAGATGCCACCGTGACGGAAGATCGGCGCCTTCTTGGAACCGTGACGTGCGCCACCGGTGCCTTTTTGGCGATAGATCTTCTTGGTCGAGTAGGACACTTCCGAACGACCAAGCGTCGCGTGAGTACCCTGCTGTGCCTTAGCACGCTGCCAACGGACAACGCGGTGCAGGATGTCGGCGCGCGGCTCCAGACCGAAGATTGCGTCGTTCAGTTCGACGGAACCTGCAGCGGCGCCATCAAGTTTGATAGCTTCAGCCTTCATTGTTTTCGCCTCCTTCAGCAGCAGCCTCGACCGGAGCAGCGTCCGACTTCAGCGCAGCGGGCAGAACCAGGTTGGACGGAGTCGGTTTCTTAACCGCATCCTTAATGGTGACCCAGCCGCCTTTCGAACCCGGTACAGCGCCTTTGACCATGATCAGGCCACGGTCTGCGTCGGTGCGAATGACTTGCAGGTTCTGGGTGGTTACACGAGCAGCGCCCATGTGACCGGCCATTTTCTTACCTTTGAAAACGCGACCCGGATCCTGACACTGACCAGTCGAACCGTGCGAACGGTGCGAGATGGACACGCCGTGAGATGCACGAAGACCACCGAAGTTGTGACGCTTCATCGCACCTGCAAAACCTTTACCGATCGAAGTACCCGAAACGTCAACGTATTGACCTTCAAAGTAGTGATCAGCAATGATTTCAGCACCAACCGGCAGCAGGTTTTCCGGTGCAACGCGGAATTCTGCAACTTTGCGCTTCGGTTCAACTTTCGCAGTAGCGAAGTGACCACGCATAGCTTTCGAGGTGTTTTTAGCTTTGGCAGTGCCAGCGCCGAGCTGAACAGCAGTGTAGCCGTCTTTATCAGCAGTACGCTGAGCAACGACCTGCAGGTTGTCCAGGTGAAGAACGGTTACAGGGATCTGTTTACCATCTTCCATGAACAGGCGGGTCATGCCGATTTTTTTTGCAATAACGCCAGAGCGCATATCCTATGCCCTCCTTAGACTTTGATCTCGACATCAACGCCAGCGGCGAGGTCGAGCTTCATCAGTGCGTCAACAGTTTGCGGGGTCGGATCCACGATATCAAGCAGGCGCTTGTGTGTGCGGATTTCGAACTGGTCGCGCGACTTTTTGTCGACGTGTGGACCACGCAGAACGGTGAATTTTTCGATCTTGTTCGGCAGCGGGATCGGACCACGTACGGATGCACCAGTACGCTTTGCAGTGCTGACAATCTCAGCAGTGGAAGCGTCGAGTACACGGTAGTCGAATGCCTTCAGCCGAATGCGAATGTTTTGGCTTTGTGCCATTTCATTTGCCTTTCGCGGCTCTAACCGGTTGAGAGGTGGTAGAGCGCACCATTGCGTCCCCACGTCGAACCTAGAGGGATGCGAATCCCTCATTAGACGTCCACCCGAAGGTGAACCCGCGCCCAATACACGCCGCCCACCTACAGATCAACTGTTAATCTTCAAGAATCTGTCACAGACGAACTGGACAGCCCGGAAGCTTTCTAAAGAAAAGGGCCGCCCTTTTGCAGGACGGCCCTTCGTCAGTCTCGAATCTATCGCGGATTAGGCGAGGATTTTGGAAACAACGCCCGAACCAACGGTACGGCCGCCTTCGCGGATCGCGAAGCGGAGGCCTTCTTCCATCGCGATCGGTGCGATCAGCTCTGCCGACAGTTTCAGGTTGTCGCCAGGCATAACCATCTCGGTGCCTTCCGGCAGGATGCAGGTACCGGTGACGTCAGTTGTACGGAAGTAGAACTGCGGACGGTAGTTCGCGAAGAACGGAGTGTGACGGCCGCCTTCTTCTTTGGTCAGAATGTAGACCTCAGCTTCGAACTTGGTGTGCGGGTTAACAGAGCCCGGCTTACACAGGATCTGACCACGCTCAACGCCGTCACGGTCAACGCCACGCAGAAGCGCGCCGATGTTGTCGCCTGCTTCACCGCGGTCAAGCAGCTTGCGGAACATTTCAACACCAGTACAGGTGGTGGTTTTGGTGTCGCGGATACCAACGATTTCGATCGCGTCGCCAACGTTGATTACGCCACGCTCAACACGACCGGTCACAACAGTACCACGGCCCGAGATCGAGAACACGTCTTCGATCGGCATCAGGAACGGCAGGTCAACTGCACGTGCCGGGGTCGGGATGTAGGAGTCTACGGCTTCCATCAGAGCGCGGATCGAGTTCTCACCGATCTCAGGGTCGCGGCCTTCCATAGCAGCCAGAGCCGAACCTTTAACGATCGGAATATCGTCGCCAGGGTAGTCGTAGGACGACAGAAGCTCACGGATTTCCATCTCAACCAGCTCGAGCAGCTCTTCGTCGTCTACCTGGTCAACTTTGTTCATGTAGACAACCATGTGCGGGATGCCAACCTGACGACCAAGAAGGATGTGCTCGCGGGTCTGCGGCATCGGGCCGTCAGCAGCGTTAACAACCAGGATCGCGCCGTCCATCTGAGCAGCACCGGTGATCATGTTCTTAACATAGTCAGCGTGGCCTGGGCAGTCGACGTGTGCGTAGTGACGGGTCTCGGTTTCGTACTCAACGTGAGCAGTCGAAATGGTGATACCGCGTGCTTTTTCTTCAGGTGCGCCGTCGATCTGGTCGTATGCGCGGAAGTCACCAAAGTATTTGGTGATTGCTGCGGTCAATGTGGTTTTACCGTGGTCAACGTGGCCAATCGTGCCGATGTTAACGTGCGGTTTGTTACGTTCAAACTTACCTTTAGCCATAGTGGCCTCCTTAGTCTTGCGCTGGCGGGTTCACCCCACCGGTGTTGAATGGGCGGGAGACTAACGCCCCCCGCCATTTCGCCATTAGGCGTATTTCTTCTGGATCTCGTCCGAAACGTTCTGCGGAACTGCTTCGTAGTGATCGAACTGCATGGTGAACTGAGCACGGCCGGAAGACATCGAACGCAGAGTGTTGATGTAACCGAACATGTTCGCCAGCGGCACAAACGCGTCGATAGCGATTGCGTTGCCACGGGTGTCCTGACCCTGAACCTGACCGCGACGCGATGTCAGGTCGCCGATGATACCGCCGGTGTATTCTTCCGGAGTGATAACTTCGACTTTCATGATCGGCTCGAGCAGTTTCGCCCCAGCTTTTTTCATGCCTTCGCGCATACCCATACGAGCTGCGATTTCGAACGCGAGAACCGAGGAGTCAACATCGTGGAATGCACCGTCGATCAGCGCAACTTTGAAGTCGATCACAGGGAACCCAGCCAGCGGACCGGAGTCCATGACCGATTTGATACCCTTTTCAACGCCCGGGATGTATTCCTTCGGAATAGCACCACCAACGATGCGGGATTCGAAGGAGTAACCTTCACCCGGCTCGGTCGGCGTCAGGATCATCTTCACGCGACCGAACTGACCGGTACCACCGGACTGTTTCTTGTGCGTGTAGTCGATCTCAGCTTCACGAGTGATCGTTTCACGGTATGCCACCTGCGGCGCACCGATGTTTGCTTCCACTTTGAATTCGCGACGCAGACGGTCAACGAGAATGTCCAAGTGAAGTTCGCCCATGCCCTTCATGATGGTCTGACCGGATTCGAGGTCAGTTTCCACACGGAAGGACGGGTCTTCAGCTGCCAGACGGGCGAGGCCTGCCGACATCTTTTCTTGGTCACCCTTGGTCTTCGGTTCAACAGCGATTTCGATAACCGGCTCAGGGAAGGTCATGGTTTCAAGAACAACCGGATCCGCAGGGTTACACAGAGTGTCACCAGTGGTGGTGTCTTTGAGACCTGCAAGCGCGATGATGTCGCCTGCAAACGCTTCGTCGATTTCTTCACGGTTGTTCGAGTGCATCATCATCATACGACCAACGCGCTCTTTTTTGCCTTTGGTCGAGTTGAGGAGGCTGTCACCCTTGCGAAGAACGCCAGAGTAGATACGAGTGAAGGTCAGCGAGCCAACGAACGGGTCGTTCATGATTTTGAACGCCAGACCAGCGAAGGGCATGTTGTCATCTGCACGACGTGCAATGTTACGAACTTCTTCTTCGTCGCCCGGTTTGAAGCCCATGTAGTCAACTACGTCGAGCGGGCTCGGCAGGTAGTCGATAACAGCGTTGAGCAGAGGCTGAACGCCTTTGTTCTTGAACGCAGAACCAGCAAGTACCGGAACGAAGTCCAGAGCGAGCGTACCTTTGCGCAGCAGAGCGCGCAGAGTCGGCACGTCAGGCTCATTGCCTTCGAGGTATTCCATCATCGCTTCGTCGTCTTGTTCGACGGCAGCTTCGATCATCTTACCGCGCCATTCGTCGGCAAGATCTTTGAGGCTGTCACGGATGTCTTCCTGAACCCAAGAAGCACCGAGATCCTCACCGCGCCATACCCATTCTTTCATGGTTACGAGGTCGATAAGGCCTTCGAGTTCAGACTCAGCGCCGATCGGCAGAGCAACCGGAACAGCGCGTGCGCCGGTACGGTCTTCGATCATGCGAACGCAGTTAAAGAAGTCTGCGCCGATTTTGTCCATTTTGTTAACGAACACGATACGCGGAACTTTGTAGCGGTCAGCCTGACGCCAAACGGTTTCAGTCTGCGGCTCAACACCAGCGTTTGCGTCGAGAACGCAAACAGCACCGTCGAGAACTGCCAGCGAACGTTCAACTTCGATGGTGAAGTCAACGTGGCCGGGAGTGTCGATGATGTTCAGGCGGTGCTTTTCAGTGTCAGCGGTTTCGCCATCTTCGGTGCGTTCCCAGAAAGTGGTCGTCGCAGCCGAGGTAATGGTGATACCGCGTTCCTGTTCCTGCTCCATCCAGTCCATGGTGGCTGCACCATCGTGCACCTCACCAATGTTGTGGGATTTGCCGGTGTAGTAAAGAATGCGCTCGGAACAGGTGGTTTTACCTGCGTCGATGTGCGCCATGATACCAAAGTTGCGGTACCGGTCGAGGGGATAATCGCGTGCCATTGGGCTCTATCCTTAAGGCTTAGGTTACCAGCGGTAGTGGCTGAACGCTTTGTTAGCGTCTGCCATCTTGTGAGTGTCTTCCCGTTTTTTCACGGCAGAACCGCGACCGTTAACAGCGTCAAGAAGTTCGCCAGCAAGACGCTCTTCCATGGTGTTTTCGTTGCGGGCGCGCGAAGCGTTGATCAACCAGCGGATTGCGAGGGCTTCACGACGCTCGGGACGAACTTCAACCGGAACCTGGTAGGTTGCACCACCTACGCGGCGCGAACGAACTTCGACCGACGGCTTCACGTTATCGAGGGCTTCGTGGAAGACTTCGACCGGAGCTTTTTTCAGCTTCGATTCAACGCGATCAAACGCGTTGTATACGATTCTTTCTGCGACCGATTTTTTACCATCGATCATCAGGTTGTTCATGAATTTAGTGACAACGCGGTCACCGAACTTAGCGTCCGGCAGAACTTCACGTTTTTCAGCAGCGTGACGACGCGACATTCAAGTATCTCCTTACTTCGGACGCTTGGCGCCGTATTTCGAACGACGCTGCTTACGATCTTTAACACCTTGGGTATCCAGCACACCGCGGAGGATGTGGTAACGGACACCCGGAAGGTCTTTTACACGGCCGCCACGGATCAGAACCACAGAGTGTTCCTGAAGGTTGTGGCTTTCACCTGGGATGTACGAAATGACTTCGAAGCCGTTGGTCAGGCGAACCTTCGCAACCTTACGCATAGCCGAGTTCGGTTTCTTCGGTGTTGTGGTGTAAACGCGGGTGCAAACGCCACGTTTTTGAGGGCAGCGCTCGAGGTGCTGCGACTTGGATCTGACGACTTTGGGCTGACGCGGCTTGCGGATCAGCTGTTGGATCGTTGGCATTGGGTTATGTCCCCTATCCTACAATAAGCGGCCCCGTAGGTCCGCGGTTTTCGACGAATGCGCGACACAAACGCCGCAGCACAAAAAGCCCGCAATCGAACCCTTACCGGAGGTGCGATGCGGTTAAAGTTACAGAGGAACAAGGCAGCATTAGCCCGGTTCATGTCCACTTCAGCTCTGATATCGGGTTAAAAGGGAATCCTCCCGTCTACCCGGATGGGCGGCGTATAGGCGGAGTCGCTGTAGCTGTCAACTGCTTCAGGCTGACCGATGCCCTAGCGCCTTCCAGCCATTGGTAAGCACATCCACATCCAAACCAAAGCGCGAGGCAAGACGGTCGGCAATTTGACCGCTAAGAGGACCCCAATCCTTGGCAAAGCGTGGACGTTTCAGCAGATCACTGTCATTCCCGAAATGAGCCCCACGCACAAACATCAGGCGAGACGCCAGAGAAACCGTCGGCATATGCGCCCAAGCCTTCATATGGTTCATATCGAGGATGCTGCGTTTGTCGTCTGGACGACGACAAAAAATCTGCGCTGGGGTCCACATCCGCTCTTTGACGTTTTGCGCCCTAATACCGTGACGGTCAAAACCGAGCAAAATGCCATGAGCGAAATCCACACAAAGCATCCCGTGCTGATCAGCCAATCCATAGGACGCCTCGACCACAGAGCGCCCCATTTCTATGAAATCGATGGCAACTGCATCGTCGTCATCTATGCGAAACTCTGCCACGATATCCGCAGAAGGGTCGCGATGACGGACCATCACCTCGCGACAAATCTCACGATGCACCCTGCCCTCTTCGGCAAAGACGATTTCGATCTGAGGCACCGACGAACATAGAGCCGTTAACCGTTCTTTGTACTCGTCAGGCATTCGATCGCCTGCAAGCAAGACCATCGTAAAGTTCGGGTCCGTTTGAACTTTCAAAGCTGGCAGCACGATCTGTTCGAAAAAGAAAAACCGCGTCGCAATACGTGACGGGCCATAAAGTTCGGCCCGCAGTTCATCCATCGTCTGGGCATTATGCCTAAATGCACCGACTTCGGACGGATACGAAAACCGGCACAGTCCAAGCATCTGGATGTTCAGAAGGGTCACTTGGCTTCAACCTCTGACAATTGCCGTTCGCGTCTAAAAATGAATAGACCACTTCCGACCACGACCACACAACCCAAGAGAGCCAAAGTTGACGGCAACTGTCCGAAAATCACAACACCGAGGATTAGGCTGGCGAGCAGGCCGACATAGCGGAACGGTGCGACAAACGAAATTTCTCCGACGCGCATAGCAGATACCGACATGAGGTAGCCGATTAAGACTGCAGCGGCGGCTCCACCCAACAATGCCGCGGAGTGTCCAGTCACAGGGGCCCATTCGATGAACATTGATCCGAAACCAGCAAATACCGTAACGGTCCCCGCAGCAAAAGTCGCCGCAAACATTGATGGCACATCGCTGGACATACGCCGCGCGGCCAGATCGCGGATAACGATTAGGCCGACGGACATCAGCGCGTAAATCGAGTAGATGTTAAAGCTCTCTCCGCCAGGCTGAACAATCATCAGCACACCCACAAAGCCGATGATACTTGCCGACAATCGACGCCAGCCTATGGGTTCTTTCAGGAATAGCGCGCCTGCAAAGGTCATGACTAACGGCAAAGCCTGCAAGATCGCGGTCACATTGGCCAATTGCATGTTGAACAATGCCGTGAGGAACGTCCAAGCCGCAGCGACCTCGGCCAACGACCGTACACAAATCAAGATGAAGTCTTGCCGCCCCAGACGCAGCCTAAGCTGACCGAACAAACCTGCCAAAATGATCATGCTGACCGTGGTGACAATCCCGCGCAGGAATATGGCCTGAAACAATGGCAGTTCGCCCGCGAGCGACTTCATTGCAGCGTCGTTGCTACTGAAGGCGAGCATGGCGACTGCCATCATCAGCGCACCGCGGAAATTGTCAGAGAGAGCTTTCATAAGCCAAGCCGTAGCACCGCAATATAGGCCGCGCTAGCGCGATAATGTCAGGACACAATTTCCGATCACCAAAACGCAAAAGGCCCCCGCAATGCGAGGGCCTTTCGTAAGATTTACAGCGATTACTCTTCGCGGCTTTCCGGTGTTTCGACAGCAATGTCGTCATAGCTCGGCGCGGCGAGTTTGACGGCTTCTTCTGCTTCTTCACGACGGGCTTCGAGTACCACGTTGTCACGCTTTGCCGCGATCGAACGAACGATGGCAGTTGCGCCACCGGTACCAGCCGGAATGAGACGACCAACGATAACATTCTCTTTGAGGCCGACCAATTTGTCACGCTTGCCCTGAACCGAAGCTTCGGTGAGGACGCGAGTGGTTTCCTGGAACGACGCCGCCGAGATGAACGAACGGGTCTGGAGCGACGCTTTGGTGATACCCAGAAGGATCGGTTCACCCTGTGCCGGACGACCGCCGCGGGCTTCTGCCTTGGCGTTTGCTTCGTCGAATTCGACCTTATCAACGGTCTCACCCTTGAGAAGCGTGGTGTCACCCGAGTCAGAGATTTCCCACTTCTGGAGCATCTGACGAACGATAACCTCGATGTGTTTATCGTTAATCTTAACGCCCTGCAGACGGTAAACGTCCTGAACTTCGTCGATCATGTAGTCAGCCAGCGCTTCGACACCCATAATTGCAAGGATGTCATGCGGCGCGGGGTTGCCGTCCATGATGTAGTCGCCCTTCTGGACAAAGTCGCCTTCCTGGACTGGGATGTGTTTACCCTTCGGCACCATGTATTCGACCTTGTGATCCGGATCGTCTGCGGACTCGATCGCGATGCGACGCTTGTTCTTGTAGTCCTTGCCGAAGCGAACGTAGCCATCGATCTCTGCGATGATAGCGTGGTCCTTCGGACGACGGGCTTCGAACAGTTCCGCAACGCGCGGAAGACCACCGGTGATGTCTTTGGTCTTAGCGCCTTCACGCGGGATACGCGCAACGACGTCACCAGCAGCGACATCTTGACCGTCTTCAATGGACAGAATTGCATCTACCGACATCGGGTAGGTGACCGGGTTACCGTCTTCTTTGCGAACCGGTTCGCCATCAGGGCCGACCACAATGATTTCAGGTTTCAGGTCGCCGCCGCGCGGTACCGAACGCCAGTCCGAAACGATCTTCTGGGTCATGCCAGTTGCATCGTCAGTCTCTTCACGGACGGAGATACCCGAGACGAGGTCAACAAAGCGTACTTTGCCGCCCTTCTCTGCAATGATCGGCAGAGTATAGGGGTCCCATTCGAACATCTTGTCACCACGTGCGATGGTTGCACCATCTTTAACGTGGATCTTGGTACCGTAGCCGATTTTGTGCTGAGCACGCTCTTCACCGTTTTCGTCGATGATCGCGAGAACCATGTTCCGGCCCAGAACAATCTGTTCGCCAGCGGCGTTTTCCAGAATGTTCGCGTTACGGAACTCGACTTTACCGTTTGCAGACGCTTCGAGGAACGACTGCTGACCACCCTGCGCAACACCACCAATGTGGAACGTACGCATGGTCAGCTGTGTACCGGGTTCACCGATCGACTGTGCCGCGATAATACCGACAGCTTCACCGATGTTGACGCGGGTACCACGAGCAAGGTCACGGCCGTAGCAGTTAGCACATACGCCGTCGTCAGACTCACAGGTCAGCGGGCTGCGGATGCGCATTTTCTGAACGCCAGCAGCTTCGATCATGTCAGCCTTGCGTTCGTCGATCAGCTCACCAGCTTTGACGACAACTTCGTCGGTGCCCGGACGCAGGACGTCATCAGCCGATACACGGCCCAGAACACGCTCTGCGAGCGATGCAACAACTTCACCATCGTTAACGGCTGCTTCGGCAGTGATCGCACGATCGGTGCCACAGTCGACTTCGCGAACGATACAGTCTTGAGCAACGTCAACCAGACGACGGGTGAGGTAACCGGAGTTTGCAGTTTTAAGTGCCGTATCCGACAGACCCTTACGAGCGCCGTGGGTAGAGTTGAAGTACTCGAGAACGGTAAGGCCCTCTTTAAAGTTCGAGATGATCGGGGTCTCAATGATTTCACCCGACGGTTTGGCCATAAGGCCGCGCATACCGCCCAGCTGTTTCATCTGAGTAACCGAACCACGCGCACCAGAGTGAGCCATCATGTAAACCGAGTTCGGTTCCATAACGGCGCCGTTGTCGTCGCGTTTCTCAGCCGAGATGGTGTTCATCATCGCGTCGGTGACTTTGTCGTTACACTTCGACCAAGCATCGACCACTTTGTTGTACTTCTCGCCCTGAGTGATCAGACCGTCCATGTACTGTTGTTCGAAGTCCTTAACCTGATCGCGTGTCTCTTCGACAAGCGTCCATTTGGTGTCAGGAATGACCATGTCGTCTTTACCGAACGAGATGCCCGCTTTGAACGCTTCGCGGAAACCAAGGCCCATGATCTGGTCACAGAAGATCACAGACTCTTTCTGACCGCAGTAACGGTAGACGGTGTCGATGACCTGCTGAACTTCCTTCTTACGCAGAAGGCGGTTCACCAGTTCAAACGGCGCTTTGTTGTTTAGCGGCAGAAGGCCACCAAGGCGCAGACGGCCTGGGGTGGTTTCGGCGCGAACAATTACTTCTTGGCCAGTTTCGTCGATCTGTTTGATACGAGCGTTGATCTTAGCGTGCAGGTGAACTTCACCAGCAGCGAGAGCTTGTTCAACTTCGTCGATCGAAGCGAAGGACATGCCTTCACCTTTCATGCCGTCGCGCTGGATCGTGGTGTAGTACAGACCCAAGATCATATCCTGCGACGGAACAATGATCGGCGCGCCGTTTGCAGGCGACAGAACGTTGTTGGTCGACATCATCAGAACGCGTGCTTCAAGCTGGGCTTCCAGCGAGAGCGGCACGTGAACAGCCATCTGGTCACCGTCGAAGTCAGCGTTGAACGCCGAACATACGAGTGGGTGCAGCTGGATGGCTTTACCTTCGATCAGCGTAGGTTCGAACGCCTGAATGCCGAGACGGTGCAGCGTAGGCGCACGGTTCAGCATGACGGGGTGTTCGCGGATCACTTCGTCGAGGATATCCCAAACCTCGGGACGTTCTTTTTCAACGAGTTTCTTCGCCTGTTTAACAGTCGAAGACAGACCCTTTGCTTCGAGACGCGAGTAGATGAACGGCTTGAACAGCTCGAGCGCCATCTTCTTCGGCAGACCACACTGGTGCAGCTTGAGCTCTGGGCCAGTCACAATAACGGAACGACCCGAGAAGTCGACGCGCTTACCCAAAAGGTTCTGACGGAAGCGACCTTGCTTACCTTTCAGCATGTCCGAGAGCGACTTCAGCGGGCGCTTGTTCGCACCAGTGATGACGCGACCACGGCGACCGTTGTCGAACAGAGCGTCAACGGATTCCTGAAGCATACGCTTTTCGTTGCGGACGATGATGTCCGGAGCACGAAGTTCGATCAGGCGCTTCAAACGGTTGTTCCGGTTGATCACGCGGCGATACAGGTCGTTGAGGTCGGAGGTCGCAAAGCGGCCACCATCCAGCGGAACCAGCGGACGCAGTTCTGGCGGGATCACGGGGATCACGGTGAGGATCATCCACTCAGGACGGTTGCCCGACTCGAGGAAGTTCTCAACGATTTTCAGACGCTTGATGATCTTCTTGGGCTTCAGTTCGCCAGTGGCTTCCTTCAGCTCTTCACGCAGCTGCTCTGCAGTTGCTTCGAGGTCGATCATCGACAGCATTTCGCGGATCGCTTCGGCACCGATGTTCGCTTGGAAAGCGTCCATGCCGTAGGTGTCTTGTGCGTCGAGGAATTCTTCCTCGGTCATCAGTTGGCCATAGGTCAGGTCGGTCAGACCTGGCTCGATCACGACGTAGTTTTCAAAGTACAGAATGCGTTCCAGATCACGGAGCGTCATGTCGAGCATGAGGCCGATCCGCGACGGGAGCGATTTCAAGAACCAGATGTGTGCAACAGGCGAGGCCAGTTCGATGTGGCCCATACGCTCGCGGCGCACTTTCTGGAGGGTAACTTCAACACCACATTTTTCGCAGACAACGCCGCGATACTTCATGCGCTTATATTTACCGCAAAGGCATTCGTAGTCTTTGATCGGGCCAAAGATACGAGCGCAGAAGAGACCGTCGCGTTCTGGTTTGAACGTGCGGTAGTTGATGGTTTCTGGTTTCTTAATCTCACCGAACGACCACGACAGAATACGCTCGGGCGACGCGAGCGAGACTTTGATCTCGTCGAATGCCTTAGCGGGCGTGAGTGGGTTGAACGGGTTGTTGGTCAGTTCCTGGTTCATCGTATTTCCTTACGTATCAGTGGGAAGGGGAGAGGTGAGGCGCGAACGCCTCACTCATCATCTTCCGCATCCAGGAGTTCCATATTGAGGCCAAGGCCCCGGACCTCTTTGACAAGAACGTTGAACGACTCCGGTACGCCGGCTTCGAAGTTGTCCTCACCTTTGACGATCGACTCGTAGACTTTGGTACGACCTGCAACGTCATCCGACTTAACGGTGAGCATTTCCTGCAGGGTGTATGCAGCGCCGTAAGCCTCAAGTGCCCAGACCTCCATCTCACCAAAGCGCTGACCACCGAACTGTGCCTTACCACCCAGCGGCTGCTGAGTAACAAGCGAGTACGGACCAGTGGAACGAGCGTGGATCTTATCGTCGACCAGGTGGTGCAGTTTCAGCAGGTACTTGACGCCGACAGTGACCTTACGAGCGAACTGTTCACCCGTACGACCGTCGAAGAGTACCGACTGACCCGAGGTGTCGAAACCGGCGCGCGCCAGCGCGTCGTTTACGTCAGCCTCTTTAGCACCGTCGAAGACCGGAGTTGCGATCGGTACACCGCGAACAGAGTTCGAAGCCGTATCGATCAGCAGATCTTCGTCCAGATCAGCAAAGCCTTCTTCGTAGACTGCATCACCGTAGGTGATTTTCAGTGCGTCACGAACAGGGGTCATATCGCCCGAACGACGGTATTCTTGCAGAGCCTCGTCGATCTGGAGACCCAGACCACGCGATGCCCAACCCATGTGGGTTTCAAGAATCTGACCAACGTTCATACGCGACGGAACACCCAGCGGGTTGAGCACGAAATCTACCGGAGTACCATCAGCGAGGAACGGCATGTCTTCGATAGGAACAACCTTCGAAATAACACCTTTGTTCCCGTGACGGCCTGCCATCTTATCGCCCGGCTGAAGCTTGCGCTTAACCGCGATGAAGACTTTGACCATTTTCATCACGCCCGGCGGCAGGTCGTCGCCACGGCGGACTTTTTCGACCTTGTCTTCGAAACGTGCATCAAGCTGGCGCTTCTGTGCTTCGTATTGCTCGTTCAGGGCTTCGACGATCTTTGCCGTGTCTTCGTCCTTCAGAGCAATCTGCCACCACTGGCCACGGCTCAGCTCAGACAGCGACTCTTCAGTTACGATAGAGTTCGCCTTAAAGCCTTTCGGGCCTTTCACAGCTTCCTGACCAAGGATCATGTCCTTGAGACGAGCGTAGATGTTGCGGTCCAGAATGCCGAGCTCGTCATCACGGTCGCGAGCGAGGCTTTCGACCTCTTCGCGCTCGATCTGCAGAGCACGCTCGTCTTTTTCAACGCCGTGGCGGTTGAATACACGAACTTCAACAACAGTACCGTAGTCACCCGGTGCAAGACGCAGCGACGTATCACGAACGTCAGACGCTTTCTCACCAAAGATAGCGCGGAGGAGTTTTTCTTCCGGCGTCATCGGGCTTTCGCCCTTCGGTGTGATTTTACCGACGAGAATGTCACCCGGTCCAACTTCTGCGCCGATGTAAACGATGCCAGCCTCGTCGAGGTTACGCAACGCTTCTTCACCGACGTTCGGGATGTCGCGAGTGATTTCTTCCGGCCCGAGCTTCGTATCGCGTGCCGCAACTTCGTATTCTTCGATGTGAACCGAAGTGAATACGTCGTCTTTAACGATACGCTCAGAGATCAGGATGGAGTCTTCGTAGTTGTAACCGTTCCAAGGCATGAACGCGACGATCACGTTTTTACCCAGTGCCAGTTCACCCATATCGGTCGACGGGCCGTCAGCGATAACTTCGCCTTTGCCAACTTTGTCGCCCACTTTCACCAACGGACGCTGGTTGATGCAGGTGTTCTGGTTCGAACGCTGGAACTTGCGCAGACGGTAGATATCGACGCCTGGGTCACCAACTTCGAGGTCTTCGGTTGCGCGGATAACGACACGGGTCGCATCAACTTGGTCGATGATACCTGCGCGGCGTGCGGTGATCGCAGCGCCAGAGTCGATCGCAACTTTTTCTTCCATACCGGTGCCGACCAGCGGGGCTTCAGCCTGCAGGAGCGGAACCGCCTGACGTTGCATGTTCGAGCCCATGAGAGCGCGGTTAGCGTCGTCGTTTTCGAGGAACGGGATGAGCGCCGCAGCAACCGAGACAAGCTGTTTCGGCGATACGTCGATCAGGTCCACGCTTTCTTTTGGAGCCAACGTGTATTCGCCCGACTGACGTGTCGAAACGAATTCGTTGATCAAGTTGCCGTTCTCATCGAGCGTGGCGTTCGCCCGCGCAACAGTGTGGCGCATTTCTTCAGTCGCCGACATGTAGCTGACTTCGTCAGTTACTTTGCCTTCGATGACCTTGCGGTACGGTGTTTCGATGAAGCCGTATTTGTTCACGCGAGCAAAGGTTGCCAGCGAGTTGATCAGACCAATGTTCGGACCTTCCGGCGTTTCAATCGGACACATACGACCGTAGTGGGTCGGGTGAACGTCGCGGACTTCGAAGCCAGCGCGTTCACGGGTCAGACCGCCCGGCCCGAGAGCCGAAAGACGACGCTTGTGGGTCACTTCGGACAGCGGGTTGGTTTGGTCCATGAACTGCGACAGCTGCGAGGAACCGAAGAATTCACGAACAGCTGCCGCTGCCGGTTTCGCGTTGATCAAGTCTTGCGGCATGACGGTGTCGATTTCGACAGACGACATACGCTCTTTGATCGCGCGCTCCATGCGGAGCAGGCCAACGCGGTATTGGTTTTCCATCAGTTCGCCAACGGAACGAACACGACGGTTGCCGAGGTGGTCGATGTCGTCGACTTCGCCCTTGCCGTCACGCAGTTCAACAAGCGCCTTGATGCACGAAACGATATCTTCGTTACGCAGGGTGCGCTGTGTGTCTTCTGCGTCGAGAGCCAGACGCATGTTCATTTTCACGCGGCCAACAGCCGAGAGATCATAGCGTTCACTATCGAAGAACAGAGAATCGAACAGAGCCGATGCAGATTCAACGGTCGGCGGTTCACCCGGACGCATGACGCGGTAGATATCCATGAGCGCGCCGTCGCGGTTCATGTTCTTATCGCTTGCCATGGTGTTGCGGATGTATGCACCAACGTTGATGTTATCGATGTCCAGAACCGGAATATCGGTGATGCCAGCGTCGAGAAGCTCGCGCACGGTGCCGCCGATCACTTCGCCGTCTTTGTCCATCTCGAGCGTCAGCTCGTCACCAGCTTCAACGTAGATCGCCCCTGTCTCTTCGTTGATGATGTCTTTTGCGACGAACTTGCCGACGATGTGGTTGAACGGAACGAGCAGGTTCTTAACAGAACCTTCGTCGATCAGTTTCTTCACAGCGCGCGGAGTGATTTTGTCACCTGCTTTGCAGATCACTTCGCCAGTTGCAGCGTCGATCAGGTCATAGGTCGGACGGGTGCCACGCACGCGCTCAGGGAAGAATTTCGTGACCCAGCCGTTGGACTTCTTGTCGAGCGAGAATTCAACGGTGTTGTAGTAGGCATCCATGATCGCCTCTTGGTCCATGCCGAGAGCATAGAGAAGAGTCGTAACAGGAAGTTTGCGGCGACGGTCGATACGAGCAAAGACGAGGTCTTTTGCGTCGAATTCGAAGTCGAGCCACGAACCACGGTAAGGGATAATACGGCATGCGAACAGCAGTTTGCCCGACGAGTGGGTTTTGCCCTTGTCGTGGTCAAAGAACACGCCCGGCGAACGGTGCATCTGGGAAACGATAACACGCTCAGTGCCGTTAACGACGAAGGTGCCGTTGGTGGTCATCAAAGGCATATCGCCCATGAACACGTCTTGTTCTTTGATGTCTTTAACGGACTTCGCACCTGTGTCTTCATCGACATCAAATACGATCAAACGCAAAGTCACCTTGAGCGGTGCTGCGTAAGTCAGGTCGCGCTGCATACATTCTTCGACGTCGAACTTCGGCTTTTCAAGCTCGTATTTTACGAACTCAAGAACTGCCGTTTCGTTGAAGTCTTTAATCGGGAATACCGATTGGAAAACGCCTTTAATGCCTTCGCCGTCGAGCGGCATATCGGCATCGCCAGACCGCAAGAAGAGGTCATAAGACGATTTCTGAACCTCAATGAGGTTCGGCATTTGAAGAACTTCGTTAATCTTACCGTAGTACTTACGCAGGCGTTTCTGGCCAAGGAAGGTCTGAGCCATGTGCTGTGTCACCTTTCGATCTCTGCGGGTCCATGTCGCCGGGGCCGCGACATTTCCCCATTGAGAAGGTTGTTCCTGTCTATTCCTGGCCCCCGTCCCAAGGGGGGCCTCCCGACTGTGGAACCTACCTGAGGAGAGCGTTTTCTAGCTAAACGTTCTGCTAAGACAGGTTTGGCTGGACCCGCGATATCGCGGATCCAGCCGAATTTGTACGACCCAAGGGGCCGAGAACAGGCGATTAGGCCAGTTCGATTTTCGCGCCAGCTGCTTCCAGCTTCGCTTTGATGTCTTCTGCTTCTGCTTTCGAAGCGCCTTCTTTGACTTTGCCGCCAGCCTCAACGAGGTCTTTAGCTTCTTTCAGGCCGAGACCGGTGATGCCGCGAACTTCTTTGATGACGTTGATTTTCTGAGCGCCAGCGTCTTTCAGGATGACGTCGAACTCAGTTTTTTCTTCAGCAGCTTCAGCAGCAGCAGCTGGGCCAGCAACCATTACAGCGCCACCAGCAGCAGGCTCGATGCCGTACTCGTCTTTGAGGATGGTTTTCAGTTCTTGTGCTTCGAGAAGGGTCAGACCTACGATCTCTTCAGCAAGTTTTTTCAGATCAGCCATTTTATGCTTTCCGTTCGATTTAAGTGTGTTCCAACGCGAGATGATTAATCCCTACGAGGGCAATTGGTTGCTTATGCAGCTTTCTCTTCGATAGTCGAAAGAATGCTCGCGATGTTCGATGCAGGCGCGCCAATGGCACCAGCGATGTTCGAAGCAGGCGCACCGATGCAGCCAACGATCGAAGCAATAAGCTCTTCACGGGACGGCATTTGTGCGACGGCTTTAACGCCGGCGACATCCAGTGCGTTCTCACCCATAGCACCGCCAAGGATAACGAGCTTGTCGTTAGCTTTAGCGAACTTGTCGACCACTTTGGCAGCTGCCACAGGATCTTCAGAGTAAGACAACACGGTCATGCCCGTCAGGTAGTTTGCGATGCTTGCGCAAGGCTTACCTTCAAGGGCGATTTTGGCGAGCTTGTTCTTGGCAACGCGTACGGAACCGCCCGCTTCACGCATTTGAGCGCGCAGGTCCTGCATTTCGGCAACTGTCATGCCTTCGTAGTGGGCAACCACTACGACGCCAGAGCTTTCAAAGATTTGGCCGAGCTCTTCGACCAGCTTCTCTTTTTGTGCTCTATCCACAGTTTCACTCCAAGTTTGGGGTTTCCCCCGGCTCAAGTTGACCCCCGAAAGTCGAGGGCCGTTCGGGTCCGTTTCAGGGTCCCGAGCCAAATCGCCCGTTCTGTAAGCGAACGGAAATTTATCTCGTTTCCCATCTCAGGAAGGAATTATTGGGGCAACCCCAACCCTCCGTCTCGGACAGGACAGGGCCGTTACAGCCCTGCCATTTCACCGCCGAAGCGGCAAAATTCTTAGTTACCAGTCGCGGATTCAACGCTTACAGAAACGCCCGGGCCCATTGTGGAGCTGATCGAGACTTTTTTCATGTATGCGCCTTTAGCACCGGTCGGTTTCGCTTTCTGAACAGCGTCAACAAAAGCGAGCAGGTTCTCTTCGAGTGCTTTCGCGTCAAAGGAAGCCTTGCCGATACCAGCGTGGATAACGCCAGCTTTTTCAACTTTGAACTGCACCTGACCGCCTTTAGCTGCTTTAACAGCTTCAGCAACGTCCATGGTCACAGTGCCGATTTTCGGGTTCGGCATCAGGTTGCGCGGGCCGAGAACTTTACCCAGACGGCCAACGATCGGCATCATATCCGGTGTCGCGATGCAACGTTCGAACTCGATTTTGCCGCCCTGAACGATTTCCATCAGGTCTTCTGCGCCAACGATGTCTGCGCCAGCAGCTTTAGCTTCTTCAGCTTTGTCGCCACGAGCAAAAACAGCAACGCGAACAGTTTTACCTGTGCCGTTCGGCAGGTTGACAGTGCCACGAACCATCTGGTCAGCGTGACGCGGGTCAACACCGAGGTTCAGCGCAATCTCAACGGTTTCGTCGAATTTGGCAGAAGCGTTAGATTTAACCAAAGCGATAGCGTCAGCTACCTTCAGGTTCTCTTTGCCTTCGAATGCAGCGCGTGCTGCTGTGATACGCTTACCAGCCATCTTACTTCACCTCGATGCCCATGGAGCGAGCCGAACCCAGAATAATCTGCATAGCGGCTTCGATCGAGTTTGCGTTGAGGTCCTTCATTTTGGCCTCTGCGATTTCTTTCACCTGAGCAACGGTGACAGAACCTGCAACTGCTTTACCAGGGGTTTTGGAACCCGACTGAAGCTTGGCAGCTTTTTTGAGGTAGTAAGATGCCGGCGGCGTCTTGATCTCAAAGGTGAAGGATTTGTCTTGGTAGTAGGTGATCACGGTCGGGCACGGAGCGCCTGGCTCCATGTCAGCGGTCTTCGCGTTGAAGGCCTTCGTGAATTCCATGATGTTGATACCGCGCTGACCCAGCGCAGGACCTACGGGCGGGGAAGGGTTTGCTTTACCTGCAGGAACCTGCAGCTTCAGCTGACCCATTACTTTCTTGGCCATTGGCCTCTCCTTTTTCCAACACCCTCCGCACGCGTGCGTCAGGTTGATCGTTGTGTGGTCCAGCCTTGCGAGCGCGCTCGCTCAACCTCCCACGTGATGAACTCAGTACTGCTTGGTAACCTGAGTAAATTCCAGCTCGACCGGCGTAGCGCGGCCGAAGATCGAAACCGTCACCTTCAGGCGCTGGCTGATCTCATCCACTTCCTCGACCATACCGTCGAAGTCTTCGAACGGACCGTCGTTAACCTTGACCTTCTCACCCACTTCGAAGCTGATCTCGACGCGCGGCGCCTCTTGACCTTCCTCAACGCGGCCAAGGATCGCCTGAACTTCAGCATCGCGCATCGGCATCGGGCGGCCCTGAGGACCAAGGAAACCGGTTACCCGGTTGATCGAGTTGACGAGGTGATACCCCTCGTCAGACATTTCCATGTGAACCAAAACGTAGCCCGGCATGAACCGACGCTCAGTGGTTACTTTCTTACCGCGACGAACTTCGATCACCTCTTCAGTAGGGACCAGAACTTCATCGATTTGAGCCTCAAGACCCTGCTCTTCAACCTTGGCACGGATCTGCTCGGCGATCTTCTTCTCGAAGTTCGAGAGCACACTTACCGAATACCACCGTTTCGCCATGTCTCCGACACCTCGCCGTACTGGGCCCGCTTAGGCCGTAAATTCCATTATAACACAGCAGCTTACGCTGCCATTCCCGGACAAAAGAAAATCGGCGCGCAACACGATTCGCCGCACGCCCATCCGGAGTTTGTGGCTATTACCGTCGTAACCCTATGATTACAAGGGGGGTTAGCCGATTTTCGCTGATGGGCGAATTAACGATTGAGGATCAAATCGTACAAACCGAAACGGATCAACATGTCCGTTGCGGAGAAGAACAGCGCCAAAAGCACGGTCATCACAAAGACCATAACAGTCGTCAGCACCACTTCGCGGCGCGACGGCCAAACCACTTTCGCAATCTCTGCGCGGGTCTGCTGGATGAATTGAACGGGGTTAGTCCGTGCCATGATGTATCCTCTGCGTTACGGGCCGCATTTACGCAGTTCAGGCGGGCAATTCAACCCTTGCCTTAAGTGGCACCTCAGACGGGACGGATCACATCAATGTCGGGCAACTGACAAATGGCGTCGAACTGCCTTTGATAATCCGAAGCTGCCGCATCCTTTGTCGCCTGATCATAAAGCGTAAAGCGCGGGCGATCAGGCCCAACGGGTAACATCTTGCGTGCATCCATCGCTAATGCACCGTCGCGCCCTTCTTTCGCCCAAGCCATAACCTGTTCGACCGCTTGAACAGACAGGCCCGCGTGCAATGTGCGCCCAAAAGGTTTGACCGTTCCGCCTAGCTTCCAGCGCAACATCCGTTTCATCAGCGTCGGAAAGACCTGATGGTAGTCCTCATAGCGCCATACATGCAGCGACACGTTGGGAATCGCCGAAATCGCCGACATCATATGAGCCCAGTCGACCTGATCTGGTTGATGCTGTGCGATGAATTGATCAGGCGGGAGAAATTTCCCAGCAAATAGGGTTTGCGAATAGGCCGATTCTAAGAACGTGTCGGGCTGGCGGATCGCAAGGAACACGCGCACCGCAACATCCGGAAAATTCGAAGCGAGATCAGATATGCGCTCTGCAGCTTCGCTATAGACAGGCAGCGCCAACGTGCCATCATCGCGATGCAACTGCCCCAGAAAGTTCTCTTCGGACAGCAACACGCGCCAACCCGACTTTGCCAAGAACTTGAGCTGATCCATTGGCTCACGCCGCGCTGCACGTCGAGCACCCCAACGGGTCAAACCAAACAAATTAGGGATGTTGCGACCACGTTGACGTAAATAGTCTGGCCCATACGCCCGAACGCCAGCGGCTATGATGTCTTCCTGATGATTGAGGATCGAACGCTGCAAATGCGTCGTCGCAGTTTTATGCGGACCGAGATGCAGGGAAAGTTCGATCTGTCGAGGCACTAAGATCTCCTCTTGGGTCCAACTAGGACCGAAGTGGCAGGGGCAGCAGGGTTCGAACCCGCGACCTACGGTTTTGGAGACCGTCGCTCTACCAGCTGAGCTATACCCCTATGGCCGAGGCGGTGATTAAAACAGGCAACAGGGGGAATCAAGGCCCCAAATTGCCTTTCGTCACAATCCTTCACTTCCTATGGCGCGTAAATAACCGCCAAAGCCCTAAAAGGCTGATCTGAAGAACGAAAATTCCGATGCACCACAGGCAAAGTAGAAAAAAGGCCTGAGAGTTGCTCACACCGGGCATCCCACCAACATTCACACCAAAAAGCCCCGTCAAAAACCCGAGCGGCAGGAAAACTGCCGACAACATAGAGAGAACAAAAGTGTTTCTATTCACCTGATCGCTCAATTGCCCTGACAATTCCTCACGCAGAACAAGGGCTTGATCACGGAGTTCGTCCATATCTTCGGCCACCCGCGTCATTTTGAGCATCTCTTCTTCGATCTCGCGGCGTGTGTCGTGATCAATCACCTTGGACGGCGATTCTGCGATTGTCTTGAGCGCATCACGTTGAGGCCCCACATATCGCCGCGCAGCGATCACTTGGAGGCGCAGGTTGGCAACGTCCTGCCGTAAGTTCACGCCCCTCTCCCGAATAACCCGATATTCGAGGTCATTCGCCGTCGAGTCGAGTTCGGATTGAAATTCGGAGATACGCGCAACGAGGTCTTCTGCCAAAAGGACTAGGAACTCACCCGCTGTGGCTGGCCCCCGCCCGCGCTCCATCATCTCCTGAAGCTTCTCAATGGCCATCACCCGTTTTCGAGCAACGGTCACAATCCGATGGTCGTCGATGTACATTCGGACGGAAACCATGTCCTCGGGGTCTTCGCCTTCGTTGAAGTTGATCCCCCGAAGGATCACAAACATCCCGTCGCTTAACGTTTTTGCGCGAGGGCGAGTATCTACATCCAACAACGCCTCTCTGGCCTGCAGGTCGAGATAGTCCAACTCACGGGATATCCAATCTGCCGCATCAGGGTGTTTCCCGTCGATGTGCGCCCACGCCAGTCGATCTTCCCGCAAGGCTTGCGCAATGGTCTCATCTACCGACGGGTCCAACCACTGGTCGTCCTGCAAAACGCGTGAAAATAGAACGGGAGTATCTGACATGTGCGCCTCTGTTCAGGTCTGTCCCAACCAAACCAAGTCAGAACGCAAAAGAAAAGGGCCGCCCTTTTGCAGGACGGCCCTTCGTCAGTCTCGAATCTATCGCGGATTAGGCGAGGATTTTGGAAACAACGCCCGAACCAACGGTACGGCCGCCTTCGCGGATCGCGAAGCGGAGGCCTTCTTCCATCGCGATCGGTGCGATCAGCTCTGCCGACAGTTTCAGGTTGTCGCCAGGCATAACCATCTCGGTGCCTTCCGGCAGGATGCAGGTACCGGTGACGTCAGTTGTACGGAAGTAGAACTGCGGACGGTAGTTCGCGAAGAACGGAGTGTGACGGCCGCCTTCTTCTTTGGTCAGAATGTAGACCTCAGCTTCGAACTTGGTGTGCGGGTTAACAGAGCCCGGCTTACACAGGATCTGACCACGCTCAACGCCGTCACGGTCAACGCCACGCAGAAGCGCGCCGATGTTGTCGCCTGCTTCACCGCGGTCAAGCAGCTTGCGGAACATTTCAACACCAGTACAGGTGGTGGTTTTGGTGTCGCGGATACCAACGATTTCGATCGCGTCGCCAACGTTGATTACGCCACGCTCAACACGACCGGTCACAACAGTACCACGGCCCGAGATCGAGAACACGTCTTCGATCGGCATCAGGAACGGCAGGTCAACTGCACGTGCCGGGGTCGGGATGTAGGAGTCTACGGCTTCCATCAGAGCGCGGATCGAGTTCTCACCGATCTCAGGGTCGCGGCCTTCCATAGCAGCCAGAGCCGAACCTTTAACGATCGGAATATCGTCGCCAGGGTAGTCGTAGGACGACAGAAGCTCACGGATTTCCATCTCAACCAGCTCGAGCAGCTCTTCGTCGTCTACCTGGTCAACTTTGTTCATGTAGACAACCATGTGCGGGATGCCAACCTGACGACCAAGAAGGATGTGCTCGCGGGTCTGCGGCATCGGGCCGTCAGCAGCGTTAACAACCAGGATCGCGCCGTCCATCTGAGCAGCACCGGTGATCATGTTCTTAACATAGTCAGCGTGGCCTGGGCAGTCGACGTGTGCGTAGTGACGGGTCTCGGTTTCGTACTCAACGTGAGCAGTCGAAATGGTGATACCGCGTGCTTTTTCTTCAGGTGCGCCGTCGATCTGGTCGTATGCGCGGAAGTCACCAAAGTATTTGGTGATTGCTGCGGTCAATGTGGTTTTACCGTGGTCAACGTGGCCAATCGTGCCGATGTTAACGTGCGGTTTGTTACGTTCAAACTTACCTTTAGCCATCTGGTTGGCGCCTCGTGATTTCGGGGGCCTATCCACAGGCCCGTTTCAACATCGCGGGCGATGTATTGGCAAAAGGAACGGAAATCAAGGGTCAGTTGACGGGTTCTTGCGGAACTTCTGTCTGTGTTTCCAACGAAACAGCACCCTCTATGATCGTTGGATCATCCTCAAGAACCTCTGGGACACCACCGAATTGATCTGCATGCTCGCGCATATATCGCTCAATCGCCCTTGCTGCGTTGAACGCGAGCCCATCAATTTGTTCTTCTCGGGATCGTGTCAGGCCAGAGCCCAGAATTGGCGTGCAACATGGCTCAAAGACCGTCATTTGAATCGGCTCTTCGTTTAATTTTGATTGGGTGGCGTCCTCAATGAAAGTGACGCCAATCACCAGAACGGATTTAGGCGAATAGATCAGCGGAATGCCGGGCATAGCAACAACGTAGCCCTGAACACCGACAGCAACATGGAACCAAGCGTCGCCATCATACCGACCGAGGCGGTTCTGGATCGCGCCCTCAACGGCGGCTTTCCATTCCTCATTTGTCACATCGCGCGAAAACGGCCCTTTGGTCGGGTCATTCGCTACAGTGATGTTGTAACCCATCAGGAAATTGCCGATCGGTTCCGGAGCCTCTGTGAGGTCGTCGCGCATCCGCCCACAGGCGCTGACAAGAACGCACAGGGCAAGCAGGGACAGAACTTTGCGCATCAAATGACCTCCGAAGATTTCAACCTTGATCGGTAAAGGACGGGACAGCACCACACAAGCGTGTCCGACCTTCACATTTAGGTAAAGCGGTTGTCACGCGGGAAGCCGCGCGGCGCCATTCGACCAGACCCCGCCCGTTTACCGAGCCACTCTGCGAGATCGGATTCGGTGCGGGTACGGCCTGCTGGATCGAGCCACGATAGCCCCTCGGCCAGCGTAAATGTCGTCGCATCTGACATGCCGCCGTCCTTGTATTTCTGCAGTCGGACACCCTTGCCGCGACCCATTTCCGGCAATTCATCAATCGCAAAGACGAGAACCTTTCGGTTTTCACCAACAACGGCGACGTGATCGCCCGCGACTGGCTTCACAACCCGCAGCACGACGCCGTCTTTGACGTTCAATACCTGCTTACCTGCACGGGTCTGCGCGATCACATCGTCTTCAGCGACAACAAAACCATCACCATCCGACGAGGCAACGAGAAGCTTACGCCCCGCCTTGGCCGTAAAGATGTCGACGATTTCGGCTTCGTTGGGGAGGTCGATAATCAGGCGAACAGGTTCGCCCATACCGCGGCCACCGGGTAGGTTTGCGCCGAGGACCGTGAAGAAACGACCATTCGACCCGGCCACGATCAACTTATCGGTCGTCTCTGCATGGAATGCAAAACGCGCCTCATCGCCGTCTTTGAACTTGAATTCGGAATCGAGGGCCTGATGTCCCTTCATCGCACGAATCCAACCCATCTTCGAACAAATTACCGTAATCGGCTCACGTTCTATCATGGCCTCCATTGGCACATCTTCGACCATACCTGCTTCAGCAAAGGTCGTCAGACGCTGACCACGTGGAGCGCTGTTGCCAAACTGTTTGCGAGTTTCACGCAGTTGTTCAGAAATTTTCGCCCACTGTTTGTCTTCGTCACCCAAAAGCTCAGCAAGCTCTTCGCGCTCTGCCATTAGAGCATCGCGCTCCCGAACAAGTTCCATCTCCTCGAGACGGCGCAAGCTGCGCAGACGCATGTTGAGGATGGCTTCGGCCTGAATTTCAGTGAGCTCCCCACCTTTCGATGGCAGAGGCGACACGTAGTCTTTTTCGGAGGTCGCGCGCACCCGTTTGGTCGACCAATCCTCACCTATCAAAGCGGCTTTGGGATCATTGTCGTAACGTATGATATCGATCACACGGTCAAGGTTGAGGAAGGCAATAATCAAGCCCTTCAACACCTCTAGACGGTGGTCGATTTTATCCATGCGGTGTTGGCTACGGCGCTGCAGAACGTCGCGACGGTGATCGAGGAACGCCCTTAGGACCTCCTTCATCGAACATACCTTCGGCGTCAGCCCGTCAATCAGCACGTTCATGTTCATGCTAAACCGAACCTCTAGGTCCGAATTGCGGAACAGCATGCCCATCATCACTTCAGGATCGACTGTCTTTGCTCGTGGCTCGAGCACGATGCGAACGTCATCTGCGGATTCGTCGCGCACATCAGCGAGCAGTGGTACTTTTTTGGTCTGGATGACCTCGGCCAGCTTTTCGATCAGTTTGGACTTCTGAACCTGATACGGGATTTCCGTGACAACGATTTGCCACATCCCTCGCCCAAGGTCCTCAGTCTCGTATTTGGCCCGCAGTCGGATCGAACCGCGACCAGTGCGGTAAGACTCCGCGATACTCTCGCGGGTCTCAACAATCACACCACCAGTTGGAAAATCCGGTCCGGGGACGTAGTTAAGTAACGTTTCATCGCGTGCATCTGGAGCCTTGATCAAATGCAAACACGCATCAATCAATTCATGTATGTTGTGCGGAGGAATGTTTGTCGCCATGCCAACCGCGATACCTGATGATCCATTCGCCAACAGGTTTGGGAACGCAGCAGGTAGAACAATCGGCTCTTCTAGTGTTCCATCGTAGTTCGGGCGAAAATCGACTGCGTTTTCATTCAGACCGTCAAGCAGCGCTTCAGCAGCGGCGGTCATCCGCGCTTCGGTGTATCGGCTCGCCGCTGGGTTATCACCGTCGATGTTGCCGAAGTTACCCTGACCATCGACGAGCGGATAGCGGACGTTAAAATCCTGCGCCAAACGCGCCATCGCATCATAAATCGCCATATCACCGTGTGGGTGATAGTTCCCCATCACGTCACCGCTGATCTTTGCAGATTTGCGGAACCCACCTGTCGAGGACAGTTTCAGCTCTCGCATCGCAAAAAGGATTCGGCGGTGAACCGGCTTTAGACCATCACGCGCATCGGGCAAGGCACGATGCATAATCGTGGACAAGGCGTATGTCAGATACCGTTCACCAATTGCGCGGCGAAGGGTTTCCTTGTGCTCGGTAAAGCCGATTTCGGTGTTGTCTGTGCTGTCGGTCATACATGTTGTCTAACGGCTGGTCTTTTCTGTTTCCAGCGCGATTTGCGCCAAAGTCATTTTCGACCATTTTACAACACTTTCAGAGACCGCTCATTCTCTAGTTTTCAATCGTGACGCTATGCGCGAAAAGTGATATATTAATCATGTTACGGTTGTGTTGGGGGATGTATCCGTGCGTATTTTTTTGACTGCCAGTTTTCTATTTTTAGGTCTCGCATTTTATGAATTGTCAGGCGGGGCCGATTTCGAAGCCGAAGTGCGGCCAGAACGTAGTCGCGCAGCTATTATTGACGTGACTCGCGATTCCGCTGATCTGCCAGACAGCTTTGCCTCTAGCACCGTTTTAGTGTCATTCGATCAGACCCAAGTGGCCGAAGTTGCTGAGCCGACCCCAGTTCCAAAGGTTATCTTTGATATAAAAACCGTCGCTGGTGCGGGAGTGAACATGCGGACTGGTCCCGGAACCAGCTACGGCATTTCGGCTAGGCTCGATCGCGGCACCGAGGTTGAGGTTCTCGAAACCCTCAGCAACGGCTGGGCACATTTGCGCGTTATTGAGACGGGGCGCGTTGGCTGGATGGCTGCACGCTTTCTTGATGCAAACGACGCTTGAGGTCGGCGCGTCATCAAGCGAAAAGTCGGTATGACACAAAAAACCATTCTCATCACCGGCTGCTCTTCTGGAATTGGCTACGACGCAGCACATGGCCTTCGTGAAGCGGGCTGGCATGTCTTTGCCAGCTGCCGCAAAGCCGAAGACTGTGACCGTCTCAAAGCGCAGGGCTTTGACGCGCCGCAGATCGACCTCGCTGATCCAGAATCGATCCGCAGCGGGCTGGCTGAAGTTCTCGCAGCCACAGGCGGCACACTGGACGCGCTTTACAACAATGCCGCCTTTGCCTGCCCGGGTGCCGTTGAAGATCTGCCCGCAGGGGCATTGCGTGAGATTTTCGAAACGAACCTTTTTGGCACCCATGACCTGACCCGCGAAGTGATCAAAGTCATGCGCGCCCAAGGCCACGGGCGCATCATCAACTGTTCCTCCGTTCTCGGCCTCGTAGGGCTCAGCTGGCGAGGTGCCTATGTCTCGACCAAGTTCGCACTGGAAGGATTAACCGACGTCCTGCGGATCGAAATGCGCGACACGCCGATCAAGATCATACTTATCGAACCCGGGCCGATCACGTCCAAAATCAGGGCAAATGCCATCCCCCATTTCGAAAAATGGATTGATACAGCGCACTCTCCACGCGCTGCCCAATACGAAACGCTCAAATCACGCCTTTACGAGGACACTGGCCCCGACAACTTCGAATTGCCCGCATCGGCCGTGACGAAAAAGATCCTACACGCTTTGACGTCGGCCAATCCAAAGCCGCGCTATTACGTCACAACACCGACCTATCTTATGGGCAACCTCAGACGGTTACTGCCCACACGCCTTCTGGATTGGGTGATCGCAAAGGGGTGAAACCCTTTTCTTTCCAACCTTGCGTGATACATCGGTGTCAAATCACAGAGGGAGCCCGTTATGTTCAACGAGCCATTTAAATTCATCGTCCTGATTGCGGTCGTGGCCGTCGCCCTCATTTTGATGTGGGGCCTCGGGACTTTTGGCGTTGGCAAAGCGGACTCTGGAAAGCAATCCAACAAGATCATGCGTTATCGCATCTACGCGCAGGCAGTTGCCGTCGCATTGATCGCTGCAATTTTCTACCTGCGCAAATAACAGGGGTTCAGAATGGTCGTTCTCAATAAAATCTACACCAAAACTGGCGATGCGGGTGAAACCGCCCTCGGGAACGGTAGCCGCGTGGCCAAACATTCTGCCCGCGTTACGGCCTACGGAACTGTGGATGAACTGAATGCGACAGTGGGCATGGCCCGCCTGCATGCGACCGCCGAAATCGCGGCGCAGCTTTCAGCGATCCAGAATGACCTGTTTGACCTTGGCGCAGATCTTTGCCGCCCTGACATGGAAAAAGACGCAGACGCGCCCTACCCCGTATTGCGCATGGTCGAGAGCCAAGTACATCGCCTAGAGACCGAGATTGACGCCATGAACGCCCAACTCGAACCGCTCCGCAGTTTTATTCTGCCTGGGGGATCAGCCCTGTCGGCTCATTTGCACCTGTGCCGCACTGTTGCCCGCCGCGCCGAACGTCTTTCGGTCGAATTGGCAAGCATGGAATCCGTCAATGACATCGGCGTAAAATACTTGAACCGTCTCTCTGACTGGTTCTTTGTCGCTGCCCGTATGGCAAATGACGCGGGCAAATCCGACGTTCTGTGGGTGCCTGGCGCGAACCGTTGATTGCCTGATTCCAACAGAATCAGTCGCCCAGCCAAACTCTACGACCAATTGCTTATGCCGCGACGCAACATAGTTGCGTCGCTAACAGTCCTATTATCATGAGCTATACGCATTGAACCGATGCAAAACGTGGCGTCTTAGCGTCTTGCCGCGTCGATTTTGCACTGTTTTCCATGTTCTGCGCTTGCTAACAACCTACCGAGAGTGTCCCTTGAGTGGCACATTTAAAAGGGAGATTACCGCCGATGAAGGTCCTCGTGCCTGTTAAGCGCGTGATTGACTATAACGTGAAAGTTCGCGTGAAAGCGGACGGCACGGGAGTTGATCTTGCGAACGTAAAAATGTCGATGAACCCTTTCGACGAGATCGCTGTTGAAGAAGCGATCCGCTTGAAAGAAGCAGGCAAAGCTGACGAGATCGTCGTTGTTTCGATCGGCGTGAAGCAAGCGCAGGAAACTCTGCGGACTGCTTTGGCGATGGGTGCTGACCGCGCGATCCTCGTGACCGCTGCGGACGACGTTCACACGGACATCGAACCTCTCGCTGTTGCGAAAATCCTCGCCGCTGTCGCGAAAGAGGAAAATCCGGGCCTCATCATCGCAGGCAAACAAGCGATCGACAACGACATGAACGCAACGGGCCAGATGCTGGCAGCGCTCTTGGGCTGGTCGCAGGCGACCTTTGCGTCTGAAGTTGCTGTTGATGGCGACACCGCAACGGTCACCCGCGAAGTTGACGGCGGTCTTCAGACCGTAAAGGTTAAAATGCCTGCCGTTATCACCGCTGACCTTCGTCTGAACGAACCGCGTTATGCCTCGCTGCCGAACATCATGAAGGCGAAGAAAAAGCCTCTCGATGAGAAAACCGCAGCAGACTACGGCGTTGACGTGTCTCCGCGCCTGACCGTCGTCAAAACCTCCGAGCCGCCGGTTCGTCAGGCTGGCATCAAGGTTGGTTCGGTTGACGAACTGGTATCGAAACTCAAAGAAGCGGGGGCACTCTAATGGCTGTTCTTCTTCTCGCAGACGTTGCGAACGGCCAACTGGCCAAAGACGCAGTATCCAAGACCGTTTCCGCGGTTGCGGCACTGGGTGATGTGCATGTTCTCGTTGCTGGCGAAGGCGGTGACGCTGCTGCTGCCGAGGCTGCGACCATCGCTGGCGTTGCAAAGGTTATCTTTGCTGGCGACCACGGCTTCTGCCACCTGCTGGCCGAACCGACAGCTGACCTGATCGTGTCGATGGCTGGCGCATATAGCCACATCGCAGCACCTTCGGCGTCGGATGCGAAAAACATCCTGCCGCGCGTTGCAGCTCTGCTCGACGTGATGATCCTGTCGGACGTGACCGCTGTTGTCGACGGCGACACCTTCGAGCGTCCGATCTACGCAGGCAACGCGATCCAGACCGTCAAATCGGCTGACAGCGTGAAGGTGATGACCATCCGCACCACCTCGTTCGAGGCAGCGGCTGACGGCAACTCCGCACCTGTTGAAGCACTAGGCACCGCCGCCTCCACTGGTCTGTCGGAATGGGTTGAGGACAAAGTTGCAGCAAGCGACCGTCCAGAACTCACCTCGGCTAAGATCGTCGTATCGGGCGGCCGTGGCGTTGGCTCCGAAGAGGACTTCAAAATCATCGAAGCTCTCGCAGACAAGCTGGGCGCAGCTGTTGGCGCATCGCGCGCAGCGGTCGACTCTGGCTTTGCACCAAACGACTGGCAAGTTGGTCAGACTGGTAAGGTTGTGGCTCCAGAAGTCTACATCGCTTGCGGTATCTCGGGCGCGATCCAGCACCTTGCTGGTATGAAGGACTCGAAGATCATCGTCGCGATCAACAAAGACGAAGAAGCCCCGATCTTCCAAGTCGCAGACTTCGGCCTCGTCGCCGACCTCTTCGACGCAGTGCCGGAACTGACTGGCAAGGTCTGATCCTTCGGGACAAATGACGTAAAAACGGAACCCGCGCTTTTGGCGCGGGTTTTTTCATGGCCGATTGATCAACGGAACAATCTTCTGAGCCGCAATCGCATGGGCCCTGACAGGAAGACGTTCAGCAGCGGCGGGCATCTCGCCCTCTGGCACAATCAGCCCAGTGCACCCGTCAGAAACCATAGGTTCAACCTCAACAATCCCTTTCACCAGCGGCCTCAACACCTGAACCATTGATCGTGTGATAAACATCGGGTCGCCACGAAACGGATCTGATCGTTGATACCAAGGGGCATTCGTAAGCGACCGATCCGACCACCAAAGAAGCACCACACGCCGCCCAACCGTCGTCAACATTGTCCGCATCCGTGACAACCACGCCAATTCGAGCTCTGCTTGGATCGTTGCAAACCGCTTGGGTGATTTTTGGAAAAGTGCAGACAGCATATGCCGCGTAAAACTATACTCTGTGAAATCGATATCAGGATAAAGCGCGCGCAATACGGTCGACGCCTCAATGAGGCGATCATTCCTGCGAGGGTGAACCCGATAAAATCTGTTAGTTAGATTTTGCGCACCTGTGATTTGGATCACGGACAGCTCTGCTCGACGGCATAGTTCCATCATCGTCGGGTCGTTCAACTGAACGTCCACCGATCCATTCGGCACCCCCAAATTTACGCAACTGCGCTGTGTTTCGCGTTCGACCAAAGCTGGAAGCGGCCTCTCGACATATTTCCCGTAGACATCCGTGCCGCCCACAAAAGTGATATATGGCTTATCCGTCGGTCGTTTTGGCCCACGAAACAGCAATCGCGACCCACCATACCTACACACAGCATAATCGAGGCCCGCTGCCTCCAGTTTTTCATGTCTCATGGCTCCCACCGGTTTTCACTCACCACTGCTGAGAGTCGGCCCCAAACCTTGCCAAATGGATAAACTTGGGAATTAGAACAATGTTTAAGGAAACTGCCGCCTTGAACGTTTGCCCATTGCGGACATATGGTTCCCCAGAACAGATCAGAGGGCAGAGCCATGGCGATTAACAAAGTAGGCGTTGTCGGCGCAGGACAGATGGGCAACGGCATTGCTCACGTGTTTGCGTTGGCCGGATACGATGTGATGATGACTGACATCAGCGCGGACGCCTTGGCAGCCGCCGTCGCATTGATCGACAAGAACATCACACGCCAAGTGTCCAAAGGTGTGGTCAGCGAGGAAGACAAAGCCGCAGCGATGGCTCGGATATCGACGACTCAAACGCTCACCGATCTTGGGCCTTGCGATCTGATCATCGAGGCAGCGACCGAACGTGAAACGGTCAAGCAAGCGATTTTCGACGAACTGCTGCCGCACATCACGCCGACAACGATCCTCGCATCAAACACGTCGTCCATTTCGATTACGCGCCTCGCGAGCCGGACCGATCGACCTGAAAAGTTCATCGGCTTCCACTTTATGAACCCAGTGCCCGTGATGCAGTTGGTCGAATTGATCCGTGGCATCGCGACCGATGACGAGACCTACCAGCAGTGTCAGGAAGTCGTTGAGAAGCTGGGCAAAACCTCCGCAACGTCCGAGGATTTCCCTGCTTTCATCGTGAACCGCATCCTGATGCCGATGATCAACGAAGCCGTCTATGCCCTTTACGAAGGCGTGGGAAATGTGTCCTCCATCGACACATCGATGAAACTGGGAGCCAACCACCCGATGGGCCCGCTGGAACTCGCGGACTTCATCGGGCTTGACACCTGTCTGGCCATTATGAACGTTCTGCATGAAGGCCTCGCGGATACGAAATACCGCCCCTGCCCGTTGCTGACGAAATACGTTGAGGCAGGTTGGCTGGGTCGCAAAACCAAACGTGGTTTCTACGACTATCGCGGCGATAAGCCCGTTCCGACCCGTTAACCACATGCGTTCGATCCCGCTATGATCGAATGGCAGGATGAAGGCGCTCTCCTTGCTTCGCGCGTGCATGGCGAGACCTCGATGATTATCGAGGTTTTTACGCCGTCCAGAGGGCGTCATGCAGGCGTAGTGCGTGGAGGTGCAAGCCGCAAAATGGCGGCAACGCTTCAGCCTGGCTCGCAGGTTTCAGTGACATGGAAAGCCCGCCTCGAAGATCACCTAGGTAGTTTTACGATTGAACCACTGCGTAGTCGGTCAGCGCAAGTAATGTCAGACAGACTCGCCCTGAGCGGACTTGGGGCAGTTTGCGCGTTGCTATGTCAATCCTTACCAGAGCGTGAGAAACATGAAGCGCTCTATGAGCGGACTGTCCAACTTCTTGATCTACTCGGTCAGAACGACGTTTGGCCTCTCGCTTACTTGCATTGGGAAATGTCACTCCTCGATGAACTTGGCTATGGATTAGACCTTTCCGCCTGCGCTGTGAGAGGCGTGAACGAGGACCTTTCCTATATTTCACCCAAATCTGGCCGAGCGGTAAGTAAAGAGGGCGCAGGGGAATGGGCGAACCGTTTGTTGCCCTTGGTGCCCGTGATGAAGGGTGAAGGCGAAGCCACAGGAAGCGAGGTTGCACGCGCCCTCGGAACAACCGGCTACTTCATCGAAAGTCGATTGTTCGGAACGCAAACGAGCCGCGAAGTTCCCGCAGCTCGTCAGAGATTAATCGAAGCCATAGCGCGTCTTGATTAGCCCAGGATACGGCGTGCGATAACCTGCGCCTGAATTTCGGCAGCACCTTCAAAGATGTTCAGGATACGAGCATCACAGAGGATACGGCTGATCTTATATTCCAGAGCAAAGCCGTTGCCGCCATGGATCTGCAGACCGTTATCCGCACATGCCCATGCAATCCGCGCACCGAGCAACTTTGCCATACCCGCTTCGAGGTCACAGCGACGATCAGCATCTTTCTCGCGAGCCGAGAAGTATGTCAGCTGACGCGCGATCATGATTTCAACGGCCATCATAGCCAGCTTGCCAGACACGCGCGGGAAGTTAATCAGCGATTTGCCGAACTGTTTACGGTCAATCGCATACTGCATCGCCACATCAAGTGCGGACTGTGCAACACCGATCGCACGCGCTGCAGTTTGAATACGCGCCGATTCAAACGTCTGCATCAGTTGTTTGAAACCGTTGCCCTCTTCGCCACCCAGAAGGTTTTCACCCTTAACTTTGAAGTTATCAAAGCCAAGCTCGTATTCCTTCATCCCGCGATAGCCAAGGACTTCGATCTCACCGCCCGTCATGCCTTCGGTCGGGAACGGATGTTCGTCAGTTCCGGGTGTCTTTTCGGCGAGGAACATAGACAGGCCTTTGTAGTCCGTCGTGTTCGGATCGGTGCGAGCCAAAAGGGTCATCACATGCGTACGTGCCGCGTGGGTGATCCATGTTTTGTTGCCAGTGATACGATAATCGCCGTTGTCGTCCTTCACAGCGCGAGTGCGAAGCGAACCAAGGTCGGAACCAGTGTTTGGTTCTGTGAATACCGCAGTCGGAAGAATCTCAGCAGAGGCAAGTTTCGGCAGCCAGTTCTCTTTCTGCTCCTGAGTGCCGCCCGCGAGGATCAGCTCTGCCGCAATCTCGGAACGAGTGCCGAGCGACCCGACGCCAATGTAACCACGAGACAGTTCTTCGGACACGACGCACATGGACGCTTTGGACAAGCCAAAACCACCGAACTCTTCGGGGATCGTCAGACCAAAGACACCCATTTCTGCGAGTTCTTCGATGATCTCCATCGGGATCATTTCGTCCTTGAGGTGCCATTCATGCGCGAACGGCTCAACTTTTTCCACCGCGTAACGACGGAACTGGTCGCGGATCATCTCTAGCTCTTCGTCCAGACCAGACGCGCCGAACATAGTCGAACCCGCTTGATCTTGCATGATCTCGACTAGGCGAGAACGAGCGGCTTGAGAGTTCCCTGCGCAAACCAGCGTAACGACTTCTGGCTGGGCCAGCGTATCCGCAACACCGAGGTCGGAGAGACGCAGAATTTCGCCCTGCGACATGGGAATGCCGCCTTTAATCTGAGCGAGGTATTCGCCAAATGCGATCTGCAGGATGATCTGTTCGACTTCACCGAATTTACTCTCGGCATTCAAACGATCTGCCCAACCGTGCATTTCTTTCAACGCTTCGACATATGTCGCCAACCACGCGAGGCCATGCGCAACCGACTGGTGTTCCTCAACCAAACCGCCCGACACGCGACCATCGACGCTCACCTTGGATCGCACTGTGTCTTTGGCAGTCGAAAGCAGTTCTTCGAGGGGTGCGAGGGTCGCACCTGTCAGACCCAAAAGGTTCTCAAGAATGGGCGAGGTTGTCATAGCGATATCCTGTCCGTCGTGGGGCATGTCGTGCTCCTTATTGTGCTAGTGCAGAGATAAACCCTTCGCAACTGCAGCGCAACTTAATTTCGTTTAGACAAAAGTCAAAGAACATAAATGTCGTGCTGGATTTTTCGTGCGTAGCAAACAACTTAGCGATATGCACCAAGACTATGGATAGCATTTTTTCTATGATTTCGCCCGAACTTCTGGTCTTTGCCTTTATCGTGACGCTCGTGGCGGGCATCGTTAAGGGGGCTATCGGATTCGCAATGCCTCTCATTATGATCTCGGGAATGGGCATTCTCATTGACCCGAAAATCGTAGTCGCAGGGATCATTCTGCCAATCGTGATGTCAAATATTTTGCAGATCGCAAAGGCAGGTTGGGCAGAGGCAAGAGACGCGCTGCGCGAGTATGGGCTATACGTTCTGATCGTCTGCGTGATGATCCTGATCACCTCGCAATTCGTGGCCTATGTTTCGCCCGATGCGATGCTGTTGGGCCTTGGTATTGTTGTGACCGTACTCTGCATCATTCAGATTTCTGGCGTTAAGCTGCATATCAAGCCCGAACATCGCCGGAGCGCCTCTATCGTTGCTGGGTTCTTATCAGGTGCGCTTGGTGGTTTTGCGGGTACGTGGGGCCCAACGACAGTTCTTTATTTGGTTGCCGTCAACACGCCTAAAGCACGTCAATTCGTGGTTCAAGGCGTTGTTTACGGGTCCGGCGCGTTCATGCTTCTGGCTGGGCACATCAAGTCTGGTATTCTCAACATCAACACTGTTCCATTTTCCGCGATCCTGCTCTTGCCCGCGTTCGCAGGTATGTGGATCGGGTTCCGTATCCATGATCGTATTGATCAGGCCCTGTTCCGCAAAGCGACCCTTTGGGTGCTTCTTATCGCAGGTATAAACCTGATCCGTCGCGGCTGGATGGGGTGATCAGGACAGAAGTCCCTCACCAGAACAGAGCGCGTCAATCGTTAGCCCTGCAGGCGGCGGCACGACATCGAATTCAACGATGAAATGCGTCTGGCCGCCCTGCTCGACAGAAAACGTCCATGCCCCGACTAACAACTCATACGGAAAATCAAAGCGGTACATACTCAGCGAATAGGTCTGGTCGTTAAAGTTCGGATACCACCGCTGTTCGGTCACGCCCTCAGCCCCCATCGGCGGGTGACGCACGACAATCTCAGCACCTGGGAGCGTGACCCCTTCGGCCAGTCGAAGCTGGACGCCAAACCCTAGGTCAGGAATAGCTGGAACAGTCGTTGTATGGGCGATCACCTGCGGTTCGCCGCTGATGGTATCAATTACACCATTTTCAGTATTCGGCGCGGGTTCGCTACCCGTAATCTCGTACGGGCAATGTAAGCCAATGTCCCCGACAACGATGGTAGGCTTTGACCGATACCCTTCGGCAAAAGCAACGGCAGGCAGACAGAACAAAGCAACAAGGGGAACATATTTCATCATTGGTGCATGGTGCCCTTTCGTCGGGCGAAGTCAATAAAAAGGGCCGGACAGTTTCCCGTCCGGCCCCTCAATTCTCTGCGACGTGACATTAGCCGATTGCAGCAGCTTTAACGTCCTCATCGATGTAAGGAACATACTGTGCAAAGTTCTCAGCGAACATTTCGACCAGTTTGTGAGCTTGCGCATCAAACGCAGCCTTGTCGCCCCAAGTCGCGCGCGGATCGAGAAGCTTCGCATCGACTCCCTCAACGGTGACAGGAACGTCAAACCCAAAGTTCGGATCTTTACGGAAGGTTGCTTCATTCAGCGAACCGTCCAGTGCAGCGGTGAGCAGAGCACGGGTTGCTTTGATCGGCATACGGCTACCTGTACCGAATGCACCGCCAGTCCAACCAGTGTTCACCAACCAGCAGGTCGCGCCATGGGATGCGATTTTTTCCTGCAAAAGTTTACCATAGACTTCTGGACGGCGCGGCATGAACGGAGCACCGAAGCAGGTCGAGAAGGTCGGGATCGGTTCGGTCACGCCAATCTCGGTCCCTGGGGTTTTCGAGGTAAAGCCCGACAGGAAGTGATACATCGCCTGAGCAGGTGTCAGACGCGCGATCGGCGGAAGAACACCGTATGCGTCACAGGTCAGCATGATGATGTTTTTCGGGTGACCGCCCAGCGCAGTGTCAGATGCGTTGGAAATGTAGTGCAGCGGGTAAGCGCAGCGCATGTTGTCGGTGATCGAATTGTCTTGGAAGTCGAGAACCTTGGTCTCGTCGTCGTAGACCATATTTTCGATGACAGTGCCGAACATCGAACATGTCGCGTAGATTTCAGGCTCAGCTTCTGCCGACAGGTTGATCGTTTTTGCGTAGCAACCACCTTCGAAGTTGAAGGTGCCACGATCCGACCAGCCATGCTCATCGTCGCCGATCAGAACGCGATCAGGGTCAGCGGACAAGGTGGTTTTCCCAGTGCCCGACAGACCAAAGAAGATCGCAGTATCCACTGGGTTGCCAATCGCGTGGTTGGCAGAGCAGTGCATCGGCATGATGCCTTTTTCAGGCAGCAGGTAGTTCAGAAGGGTAAAGACCGACTTCTTGTTCTCACCTGCGTATTCGGTTCCGCCGATCAAGATGATCTTCTTATCGAAGTTCAACGAAATGACAGTCTCGGTGCGGCAGCCGTGCTTTTCAGGGTTCGCCTTGAAGGTCGGGCAGTTGATAATGGTCCATTCAGGGGTGAAATTATCAAGCTCTTCACGCTCAGGACGGCGCAGCATGGTGCGGATGAACAGCGAATGCCATGCAAGCTCGGTCACCATACGAACGTCCAGACGATGTGCAGGGTCGGCACCACCGAAAAGGTCCTGAACAAAGTAGTTCTTGCCCTTCATGTGCTCCAGCATATCGGCATAGAGAACGTCGAATTTGTCAGCTTCCATCGGAGCGTTGTTTTCCCACCAAATGGTGTCTTCAACAGACGCGGTGCGAACAACAAATTTGTCTTTGGGCGAGCGGCCGGTGTGTTTACCAGTCGACACGAGAAGCGCGCCGCCGTTGCCAAGTGTGCTTTCACCTGCCTTCAACGACTGCTCAATCAGCGCCGGCTCCATCAGGTTATAATAGACATAGCCCAGTCCAGTGATGCCCTGATGTTCAAGCTTCATGGTTGGGTTGACCCGTCCGTGGTCCATTGTCTCTCTCTCCTGATTGCGGGCGATGCGCCCTAGATAGAGGTCCACATAGCACTATGATTTTTCATCAGAAAAGGCGGCTTTGTCGCAGTTAGCGCAATCATTTTCGTGTTAGCGCAACCATTTAGCGCGACCATAGTCGAGTGTGACCCGAAAGTCCTCGAACGGGTTTTTTTGGCACAATCATGTTGCCGCAAACATAGCCAAATTCAGTTTCTGATTGATTCGCTAAGTCAAAAAAGAGACAACAGTCGGAAAAAAGAGCATTATAAAAAATCAGGCTGAAGAGGCGACACCCCATGCATCGTATTGCGTTGGTCGATGACGACCGGAATATTCTAACTTCTGTAGCAATGACTCTCGAAGCCGAAGGCTTTGAGGTCGAGACATATAATGACGGCCAGCAAGCGCTGGACGCTTTCAACAAAAAATTGCCCGACATGGCCGTGCTGGACATCAAAATGCCCCGCATGGACGGCATGGACCTTCTGCAGCGTCTCCGCCAGAAAACCACGATGCCAGTGATTTTCCTCACGTCTAAAGATGACGAAATCGACGAGGTATTAGGGCTTCGCATGGGCGCGGACGACTACGTCAAAAAGCCCTTTAGCCAACGTCTTTTGGTCGAACGCATCCGCACCCTTCTGCGCCGTCAGGATGCAATGAACGGCATCACGCCCGAAGAAGTCGACGAAAGCAACAAGGTGATGGAACGTGGCCCGCTGACCATGGACCCCCTGCGGCACGCCGTAAAATGGAAGGGTCGCGATGTATCGCTGACCGTTACCGAATTTCTGCTGCTGCAAGCACTGGCCCAGCGCCCCGGCTTTGTTAAGTCGCGCGACCAGCTGATGGACGTAGCCTACGACGATCAAGTCTACGTCGACGACCGCACCATCGACAGCCACATCAAACGTCTCCGCAAGAAGATGCGTCAGGTAGACGATGAATTCGGTGCAATCGAGACCCTCTACGGCATCGGCTATCGTTACAACGAAGAATAAGGCATGAATTCGTCTCCCAAAATTGACGTTCGTGATCTCCGCTCGGTTCGAAAGGCCGCAGCGGACACGGACGTATATTTGGGGGATGAATATGTTTCACCCGAAACAACGCTCGACCGAGAGATTGTAGACAGGCGCCGCCGTCGGGGCGTGATTACCCTGAACCGATCACCGCTCGCGCGAAAGATCATCACGTTTAACCTGTTGGCCATCATGGTGCTGGTCAGCGGCGTGCTTTGGATGAACCCGTCCCGCGACAACCTCGCGTTCCAGAGGGCAAATGGGTTGGTCAACGAGGCCGAACTCATCGCTGATGTGTTCGAAGCACAGCTCCCCGATGCGGCACCCGTTAATCTACTGACAGGTGACGGTATCGACGCGACCGCGACCTTGCAGGGCTTGGACCTGCGCGGCGGTGTTAAGGTCTATATTTTTGATCCATCTGAAACCTTGATTGTGACGGCGACCGCTCCGATGGGTCCCGACGTGACGGGCCTCAACACTCAAGGCGGCGGTACCATTATCACCGACTTCCTCAACGGCGCGTGGGAAGGGCTCGCGAGCCTCATTTCACCCCGCTCCGCTGAACAAACGGTCGTCGATCCCGAAGTCGCGGCGAAAACTTCGGTCGCGGATGCGCTTGCCAATGGCACACGCGTGCACTCCGAATACGATAGCGCGGGCCGCACAGTGTTCCGCGTGAGCACGCCAATCCTTCAGGGTGAAACGCCTGTCGGTGTCGTCGTTCTGCAAGGTGCCGCTGGCGAACTCGACATATTGGTCCGCCGCGAACGTGAACAAGTTCTGCAGATGTTTGTGATTGGCATCTTGGTGTCCATCGGCCTGTCGCTCATCCTTGCATCCACAATCGCAAATCCTCTGTCAGACCTTGCAGCTGCGGCAGAGGCAGGGCGTGATCGCAACGCACGCAAAATGTCCCCCGGCAGGGTTCGCATCCCTGACCTGACCGCCCGCCCTGATGAAATTGGTCGTCTATCAGGTGCTCTGCGCGGCATGGTCGCGGCCCTCTACGATCGGATTGAGGCTAACGAACAGTTTGCCGCCGACGTTGCGCATGAGATCAAGAACCCGCTCGCCTCGCTTCGTTCGGCCGTGGGCACGATGCGCGTTGCGAAACGTGACGATCAGCGGGAAAAACTGCTCGAAGTGATCGAACACGACGTGATCCGCCTTGATCGTCTGGTTAGCGATATTTCCAACGCATCGCGTCTGGATTCCGAACTCGTCAAAGAGGACGAAGAGGACTTTGATCTTCTCAAAATGCTTGGCAACCTCAATGAATTCTTGGGTGAACAGGCGCGTGACAAAGGGATCGAATACCTCACCGACCTCCCCAAAGAATCGATCAATATTACAGGCCTAGAAGGCCGTTTGGCGCAGGTGTTTGTGAACCTCATCACCAATGCTATTTCGTTCTGTGAAGATGGTGATGCGATCCGCGTATGGGCCCGCAAACGCGAAAACCGCGTTCTGGTGGTGGTTGAAGACACTGGCCCCGGCATCCCTGACGGCGCGCTGACAAAGATCTTTAAACGGTTCTATTCCGAACGCCCCGAAGGCCAGTTCGGTAACAACTCTGGTCTTGGCCTCGCGATTTCGAAACAGATCGTCGAAGCACATGGCGGAGTGATCTGGGCCGAAAACATCCGCCCGACCGATGCAGATATCACCTCTGACCCGCTCGGTGCGCGGTTCGTCGTTGGTCTTCCGGTTTAAGGAGTGTCTGACCCGCTTTGCCTCCACGCGTCTTGCGTCGCTTATGACGGCCGCGCGGTTCTCATCCTCGGGAAATCTGGCGCGGGAAAATCTAGCCTAGCCCTCCAACTCCTCGGCCTTGGCTGTGATTTGGTAGCTGATGATCAGACCCTGATCGATCCAGACCTCACGGCACGGTGCCCAGACGCCATCGCCGGAAAAATCGAGGCCAGAGGTGTCGGAATTTTAGCTGCACCCCATGTCACAGCCACCATCGCGCTCGTCGTGGATTTGGATACGGAAGAGACAGAGCGCCTGCCCGCATGGCACAACCTACACCTTCACGACAGTAACATACCACTTTTGCGCAAGTCGAACGCCATTCACTTCCCTTTTGCGATCCTGCAGTATCTCAAGCACGGGCGGACCGACTAAGCGGGGGATAGAATGACATCGAAGCAGAGCATTATCCTTGTCACTGGCCCATCTGGCGCGGGTCGCACGACAGCTGTTCGCGCACTCGAGGATATCGGCTTTGAAGTCATCGACAACATGCCCCTTTCGCTCATCGATCGCGTGATCGAAGGACAGCCACTTGATCGCCCACTGGTTCTTGGCCTTGACGTACGGAACCGTGATTTCACCGTAAATGCGGTCATTGGGGTAATTGACCGTCTGGGCCATGATGAACGGTTCGACCTTCAGGTGGTTTATATGGATTGCTCGGACGACGTGCTGATCCGCCGCTTTTCCGAAACCCGTCGGCGCCACCCGCTCTCCGTCGAGACCGCGCCGACAGAAGGTATTATCAAAGAAAAGGAACTTCTGATTCCGATCCGAAGCCGCGCGGACATTCTGATCGACACGACGACAATGACCCCGCATGATTCTCGGGCGGAGGTGCAAAACTGGTTCCAGAAACCTGACGGCCATCCCCTTTCCATTACGGTGCAGAGCTTTTCGTACAAGCGCGGACTGCCTCGAGGGCTCGATATCGTGCTCGATTGTAGGTTCTTGCGTAACCCACACTGGGAACCAGAGCTGCGCGCGCTAAACGGCCAAGATGCTGCCGTCGTGGAATATATTGCAAAAGATGAACGTTTCGACGCATTCTTTACGAGCGTCAAAGCCATGGCTGCACTGTTGCTGCCAGCCTTTGAGGAAGAAGGGAAAACGCACCTCTCTGTTGGCTTTGGATGCACCGGAGGGCAACACCGTTCGGTCGCAATGACAGAACTCCTTGCGAAAGCCCTTGCAGAAGACGGATGGCAGGTGTCAAAACGCCACCGAGAAATGGAACGCCACACGGACGGTGGGGCGGCAGATCGGGGTTAAAACGCGTGATCGGAATCGTGATCGTTGCTCATGGTGGCCTAGCAGGTGAATACCTCGCGGCGATGGAACACGTTGTGGGCCATCAAGCAGGTGTCGTTGCGATCGCAACCCGCCCCGAAGACGACCGTAGCGCCAAACAAGCCGAAATCTGCGACGCCGCCGATTCCGTTGATACCGGCGCAGGCGTTGTCATCGTCACCGATATCTTTGGCGGATCGCCCTCAAACCTTTCGCTGATGGCCTGCGGGCCAAGCAACCGTCGTATTCTCTACGGCATGAACCTTCCCATGCTGATCAAGCTCGCGAAAAGCCGTCAACGTGACGTGCCAGACGCCGTCGAGGCCGCTTTGACCGCCGGACGTAAATACATTGATTGCCATCAAGTACAGAGTGACTGACTTCTATGACTGTTTCCCGCCGGCTCCAGATTGTGAACATCAAAGGGCTTCATGCCCGCGCGTCCGCGAAGTTGGCCGAAGTGGTCGAGGATTTTGATGCCACTGCCACCGTCTCCAAGGATGGCATGAGCGCATCAGGCGATAGCATCATGGGTCTTTTGATGTTGGCAGCTTCCAAGGGAAGTTTTATTGAGGTCCAAACAGATGGGCCGGCAGAACTTGAACTTGCCGATGCGATTGAGGCGCTGGTGGCTGACATGTTCGGCGAAGGCAACTGACCTAAGTCAGCCCATCAATTCAAGGACGCAAACTTTGTCAGACGCAACGCCGAACCAAACAGCGGATAAATCCAACGTGCAGGATGGGCAAAAGTTCTATGACCGCCGCAGTCTGACCTATTCCAACACATTCGACAGTGGCCTTAAGCGTAACTTCATCCGCGCAGTCGAATGGCTGACGGGTAAAATCAAGATCATCCAGCGTGTGAAGAAGTTCGAACGTCTTGGCGCTCCAACGGGTCAAGCGTTCTGGCCTGCAACCATGGAAGCCATGGGGATCGAACTGCAAACGCCACAGGAACAGATCGACCGCATTCCCGCTGAGGGTCCCGTTGTATTTGTCGCGAACCACCCGCATGGTTTAGTCGACGGGATGATCCTTGCTGATCTGATCGGTCGTCGCCGCGATGACTATCGTATTTTGACGCGCTCTCTTCTGACAGGCATCGACGAGAGCGCAGCAAGCTATATGATCCCTGTGCCATTCCCGCATGAGGAAGACGCGCAGCGCAAAATGATCGAGATGCGCAAAATCGCGATGGAACATCTAGCGAAAGGCGGGCTAATCGCGCTTTTCCCATCTGGTGTCGTCGCTGCAGCAAACAAACCGTTTGGTCCCGCAATTGAGGCGGAATGGAACGTCTTTACCGCAAAGATGATCCGCACATCGGGCGCTACGGTCGTGCCCTGCTACTTCCCAGGATCAAACTCTCGAGCTTACCAGATCGCGAACTGTATATCGCCCACGCTTCGTCAGAGCTTGCTCTTGCACGAAGTGGCACATGCGTTCGACAAACCACAAAAACCAATCATAGGAGAGCCCGTCTCTGCCGCGGAAGCTGCTGAGCGCAGCAAAGACCCTCGTGCATTTATGGCGTGGCTGCGTGAACGGACGCTATCTCTAAAGGAATAAGACTAACTCAGACCGTCCTCGTCCAATAGCGTTCGGCCCTGACGGTCCTCTACCTCGATCACCCAAAGATCGCTGTCGAAACTCCGCTGTTTCGCGACAGACATATCCACGTCTTGCTCAATACCGTCCGCCAGCACCATCCATGTGCGCTCACCGGTCATCATATCGAAGGACCGTTGAAACGCTTTGGCATTACCATCCAGCGTATTAAGCTTAATCAGAACTGCGCCCGCAGTTTCATCACCACGGGCCACCACGAATGCAGGAATATCAGCCAGCCTGAGCCGCGTTAAATAGGCCGAAACCCAAACGCCGCTGGCCAGTCTCACGCGTTGCCGTCCTTAAAGTCGAGACCCATCTCGGTGTAACGGTCTTTTTCTTCGAGCCAGTTCGGACGCACCTTTACCTGCAGGAACAGGTGAACCTTACGACCCAAGAACTCTTGCAGCTCTTCGCGAGACGCTTTGGACACGGCCTTAGCAGTCTCGCCGCCTTTGCCCAGAATGATGCCCTTGTGACCATCGCGTGATACATAGACCACCTGATCGATACGCGCTGTGCCGTCAGGACGTTCCTGCCAATGCTCAGTCTCCACGGTCAACTGATACGGCAGTTCCTGATGCAAACGCAGTGTCAGCTTTTCACGCGTGATCTCTGCCGCAATCATACGGAGCGGCAAATCGGCGATCTGATCTTCGGGATACAGCAACGGTCCAGCAGGCACTTGATCCGACAACCATGTCTTCAGCGCCGCACAGCCGTGGCCTCGCTCTGCCGAGATCATAAAAGTCTCTTCGAACGGAAATGCCTCGTTCATTTTCTGCGACAACTCCAACAGATCTTCGGCTTTGACGCGGTCGATCTTGTTGATAGCAAGAGCCACTTTGGCTTTGCCAACCCGTTCGGCGAGCGCCTCAAGGATCGCTTTAACACCGTCTGTCAGTCCGCGATGCGCCTCAATCAAGAGCACGACAACATCGGCGTCAGATGCACCACCCCACGCTGCCGCAACCATCGCACGGTCCAGACGACGGCGCGGGCGAAACAGGCCAGGCGTGTCGACAAACACGATCTGTTTGCTGTCACCTTCCATCGCAACACCGCGGATGCGGGCGCGGGTGGTCTGAACCTTGTGCGTCACGATCGACACTTTCGCGCCAACCATCCAGTTTAGGAGCGTGGATTTTCCAGCGTTCGGTTCGCCAATCAGCGCGACAAAACCTGCGCGGGTCTGAGTTTCGGTCATGATGATACCTTTGCAAGCAGCGACTTCGCTGCGGCCTGTTCGGCCTGTCGTTTCGAGCCGGCGGTTGATCGCTCTGTTTCGCCGCTTTCCAATTGGACTTCGATAGTGAAAATCGGCTGGTGATCGGGTCCGTCGCGGCCCACCTCTACATATTTCGGCGGGGTCTGGCCACGTCCTTGTGCCCATTCCTGCAATGCAGTTTTTGCATCACGCGCGTCTTCTTCAACGGAATTGATACGTTCACCCCAAAGCCGCAGGATAGTTGCCCGCGCGACATCGAAACCAGCATCCAGGTAAACCGCAGCTATCACGGCTTCCATCGCATCGCCCAAAAGCGCCTCTTTGCGGCGACCGCCAGACTTTTGTTCAGAGCGTCCGAGTTTCAGCACAGCCCCGATATCCAGTTCTCGTGCTACATCGGCGCAGGTCTCTTTTCGGACTAGAGCGTTAAACCGAGGAGCGAGAACGCCTTCGGACGCTGTCTTGTCCGCCAGGAACAGTGCCTCAGACATGACGAGTCCCAGAACGCGGTCACCGAGGAACTCCAAGCGCTGATTGTTATCGCGATGGGGTGACGACATAGACGGATGCGTCACCGCCCGAACCAATAGTTCAGGACGCGAAAACCGGTGTCCCAGTCGAGCGCTGAAGGACTCCAATTCACCAGACAACTTCATCGTACAGCTTTCAAAAAACGCCCAAGGCGCCAATTCCAGATCAGGGCGAGGCTCTGCCCCTCGAAGGAGTAGAGTATCCGAACAGCGCGCCCAACAACAGAGCTTTGGCTCACCATCCCAACACCGCCCGCCAAAACAGCGATACGGCTATCAGCAGAGTTGTCGCGATTGTCACCCAAAACGAAATACCGCCCCACAGGCACGCGGTAAATTTCTGTCGCGTCTTGGGGGCCAGCGGGCAGAATGTCCAGTACCTCGTATGAACGCCCTTCCGAGTTTGTCTCAATCAACCGCTCTTTGCGGCAGGTTGCACCTTGCCCGACCGCGCCATTGGCGCAGCGCGGCAGGAGCCGGAGCGGTCCTTGGGGGACCATAGCCTCTAGGAACGGGTCAGTGGCTGATTGCGCCCATGCAATGCCATTCACCACAACCCGTCCATCCACGATCTGCACCTCATCCCCCGGCAGGCCAATCACGCGTTTGAGGTAGATTTCGGTTGATCCATCAGGGCGGAAAGCGATCACATCCCCCCGATCCGGATGACGCGACAGGCGGTTCACCGCAACAACGTCCCCAACGTAGAGCGTCGGCTTCATCGATCCCGCGACGATCGTGTATGGGCTCCACGCGATACGAGAAAACGCGACTGCCGCGAGGCCAAAGGCAAGCACGTATGCCGCCATCCGCAAAGGTGTCATTTCGTAGAGGCGACGCTGCCCTTGCCCTTTCAGAAGAACGATCAGCATTACGACTGTGCTCACATAGGGCACAAACAACAGGACAATCACCCAGAACGGCCAACGCATTTCGTTTAATCGTCGGACCGTATGGCCAAGAACAGGAACGACCAGCATCGCCAAGGCGACCCATGTGGTCACTTCGACGAGGCGTGCGCCTGCGCCAAAGACGTCGAGCAATAGCAATGGCGCGGCCACCAATGCCCACACTGCATAGACTACAAACAGACGCGGGCGCGAAGTGCGCCCGGTCCAATCATAACCGTCTAGGTAAATGCGTACTGGATTATAGGATTGCCGCATCGGTCCTATTCGATTGCTTTAAAGAACCGATCACTGCGCCACGTCCAAAACGCCAATATCGACCGCCCAGCAGACGAGAAGATGACCCGATCCGCGCGGCCGACGATATCTTCGCGACGCACAAAGCCTACGCCAGACCCACGCACAGGGTCCCATGCAACGCGGCTATCGATAGAGTTGTCGCGGTTATCACCCATGAAGAAATAGTGATCCTCAGGTACGACATAGATTTCGGTATTGTCCGTATCGACGGCTGCCGAAACACGGTTTCCATCACGAACGTTCAGGATGTGGTGCGAAACGCCGTTCGGGAGTGTCTCGATATACAAATCCTTGATACAGTCGGTACCTTGCACGTCCATACACTGCGGGCGAAGCTGTTGCGGCCCCTGCGGACCCGCAACTTCGATGAACTGACCCGCAGGCTCTAGACCGACAGGTTCACCGTTGATTTGGAGGTGACCGTTGATCACTTGGATGCGATCTCCGGGCATACCGATCAGGCGCTTGATGTAGTCTTCGCCCTTGCCGCGATGACGGAATACGACAACGTCACCACGTTCAGGTTCGCTCCCGAACAGACGATTATCCGCCCCCATAAAAGCGCCGCAGAAATCATCGGGGCCGAGGTCGATGCCAAGGCTCGGCACCTTAACCGCAGGGCATGACGCGTAGGAGTAACCATAGGCCATCTTGTTCACGAACAAGAAATCGCCAATCAACAGCGTGTCTTTCATCGAACCCGACGGGATCCAAAACGGTTGGAACAGAATGGTACGGAATGCGCCTGCGATCAAAAGGGCATAAACTACGGTCTTGACCGTCTCTTTGATGCCCGCCCAGAGGCTGCTTTCTTCGGACATAGTCTGCTCCTGCAAGTTTGTTGAGGTTACATGCTGCCGTGCGTGGAAGGTGTCAACCCGCTGATCGGGCGGGCTTCGATCACGACAAAGGCCTGTGCCCAAGGATGATCGTCAGTGAGAGTGACGTGAATGACGGCTTCGTGACCCTCTGGCGTCATCGCCTGAAGCCGCTCTGCCGCCCAGCCCGTCACACGCATAATCGGTTGCCCAGTTCCAAGGTTCGACACGGACATATCTCGCCACGAAATCCCCATCCGAAGCCCTGTGCCCAGCGCCTTTGAACAGGCCTCTTTGGCAGCCCAACGTTTCGCATAGGTTCCAACGGTGTCAGCACGACGCTCGGCCTTGTCCTGCTCTTCGGGCGTAAAAACTCTGTTCCGAAAACGGTCACCAAACCGTTCAAGGGTGTTTGCGATACGCTCTATGTTCGCAAGATCAGTGCCGATACCGAGGATCAAGCGCGCGCCTCATCCATCAGGCGGCGCATCTCTCCAATCGCATCTGTCAAACCAAGGAAAATTGCCTCACCGATCAGGAAGTGACCAATGTTCAGTTCCATGATCTGTGGAAGGGCGGCAACCGGCTGCACCGTTTCATAGGTCAAACCATGACCAGCGTGCACTTCGAGTCCCAGGCCGTCGGCAAATTCCGCCATATCCGTCAGGCGTTTCAGTTCGTCGTCGCGCTCTGCGAATTTACCCTCGGCGTGATAGTCACAATACGCGCCTGTGTGCAGCTCAATGACTTCTGCACCAATCCGATGGGCCGCCTCAATCTGACGTTTGTCTGCCGCGATAAAGATCGACACGCGCGATCCCGCCTCGCGCAGCGGCGCAATGAAGTGAGCGAGGCGGTTTTCCTCGCGCGCCACTTCAAGACCACCTTCGGTCGTGCGCTCTTCACGTTTCTCAGGGACGATGCAAACCGCATGCGGCTTATGACGCAGGGCGATACGCTGCATTTCTTCGGTGGCGGCCATTTCGAAGTTCAGGGGCTTTGTCAGCGCAGCCATTAACCCTTCGATGTCAGCATCCGAAATATGACGCCGATCCTCACGCAGGTGGGCAGTGATCCCATCTGCACCAGCCGCTTCGGCCAAACGCGCGGCACGCACCGGATCAGGATATGCGCTCCCTCGAGCATTTCGCACTGTTGCGACGTGATCGATGTTTACGCCAAGGCGCAGTTTACCTTTGCTCATCGGGGTCTCCTGACTCGAACCGTTTGGCCGAACCCTAACGCCAATTCCGACCGCCGTCAGTGCGATTTTTAGCTTATTTTGTTCAATTGCTTGAGACGGGATTTCAGACGCTTACGACGGCTGTTCTGATAGACCTTAATGACGGGCAATGTGACGTAATACATGACGACCGCAGCGGTGAGGCCAGGAATGATGGACCCAACCGCGAACGGCAGAAACACATCCTCAAAAAAGATCGAAAGCGCATGCCAGTCGGCTTTAGCGTCGGTGAAGATCGCCAGAAAGTTGTGCCAAAGGTCGCTCCACGCTCCGCTAAATTTCCCCATGAGCGACACATGAACCGTGCGATCGGGACGAGTCCCAAGCAGAAAATGACCCATCGTCAACGACGAAACTGCAATCGGAACATAGGTCAGGGGGTTACCGAAAAACGTCCCAAGAAGGGCGGCAGGCACGTTGCCACGCAACGTCCGCGCAAAGAGCCACGCCATGATGAAGTGCATACCGAAGAATGGCGTGAAACTGGTGAATACGCCTGCGCTGATACCGCGGGCGATTTTCTCAGGGGTGTCGGGCAGACGGCGTAAGCGGTGCTTTACATACTCAAACGCGCGGACCCAGCCACCTTTCGGCCAAATCAAATGCCACAGCGACTGCCACAGTGGTTTTCTATCGCGCCGCTTGAACACTATTTCCGATCCTCTGACGGCTTGCGGTTTCGGGACGGATCCCGAAGCCGTGCAATCGAAGATACGTTACTCTCTGCCTCAAGCGCGGTCATGACACGGTGCAAATGTTCGATGTCGCGTAGGTCGACATCAACGAACAAACGGTAGAAGTCGGGCTTGCGATCAATGAAATTGAGGTCCGAAATGTTGGCGGCTTGTTCGCCAATAATCGTGCAAATCCGCCCTAGAACACCTGCGTCATTGCTAATCGTGAGATCAAGAGTGACGGTATGCTTCGGCTCATGGCGCCCGTCCTGCCAATGCAGATCGACCCAGCGTTCGGTCGTGTCCTCAAAATCAACAAGCGACGGACAATCGATCGTATGGATCACGACGCCCTGACCCCGATAGGCGATCCCGACAATTCGTTCACCCGGAACGGGCTGGCAGCATTGCGCGCGGGTATAGGATTGGTCGCCTGTTAGACCGACGACCGCCTTAGCGCGTTCAATCTCATCACCCTTGCGTTCGGCCAAATCGGGATAAATCGCCCGAACAACCTCGCGTGAGGTAACTTCCGCACTGCCCAAGCGAGCCAGCAATTCATCAACGCTCTCAAGCGCGAGTGTTTTTGCAGCCGTGCGGAGCGCTTTTTCGGTCGCTTTTTTGCCAACATTTTCAAAGGCAACGCGGGCCAATTCTTGGCCGAGTTTGATATACCGCTCACGGTCTTCTTCGCGGAGTGCCCGACGAATGGCCGTCTTCGCGCGGCCCGTAACCGCAATATCGATCCATGTTGCTTCGGGCTTTTGACCCTCGGCAGTGATGATCTCGACCGACTGACCGTTTTTGAGACGCGTCCACAACGGCACGCGCAGTCCGTCCACTTTGGCCCCGACGCAGGCAGCACCAATCCGCGTGTGGATCGCATATGCAAAGTCGATGGGCGTCCCGCCACGTGGCAGTTTGTAAACGTCGCCCTTGGGCGTGAAACAGAACACTTGATCCTGATACATCTCGAGCTTCACAGCTTCGAGGAATTCATCATGATCGGTGTCATCGTCCAGACGTTCGGACAGCTGGGAAATCCAGCGCACGGGATCAACAGCAAAGCGATTTTCGACACGTTCACCGTTCTTATAGGACCAATGCGCGGCAACGCCCGTCTCAGCAACTTCGTGCATTTCGCGGGTGCGGATTTGAACCTCAACCCGCTTACCATCACGACCCGAAACAGTTGTGTGGATCGAACGATAGCCGTTCGATTTTGGTTGGCTGATGTAGTCCTTAAACCGGCCAGGAACCGCGCGCCAACGCTGGTGGATTGCGCCAAGGACACGGTAACAGTCAGACTCGCGTTCTGTCAGGATACGGAAACCCCAGATGTCGGACAGACGGCTAAAGCCCTGATCCTTCTCCTGCATTTTCCGCCAGATCGAATAGGGGCGCTTAGCGCGGCCATAGACCTCGGCCTTAATATCCGCTTTGTCCAATTCGATCCGCATGTCGGTGGTGATCTTTGCGATCACATCGCCGGACTCTTTTTCCAACATGACATAGCGACGAAGGATCGACTGGCGCGCATCAGGGTTCAACACCTTGAACGCCAAATCTTCGAGTTCCTCTCGCATCCACTGCATACCCATACGGCCAGCGAGTGGTGCGAAAATTTCCATCGTCTCGCGGGCCTTTTGGGCCTGCTTTTCCGGACGCATGGATTTGATCGTCCGCATATTGTGCAGACGGTCGGCAAGTTTGACCAAGATAACACGCAGATCGCGCGACATCGCCATGAAGAGCTTGCGGAAGTTTTCAGCTTGCTTCGTCTGGGTCGATGTCAGCTGAATATTGGTTAGCTTCGTAACACCGTCGACGAGTTCAGCGATTTCACGGGTAAAAAGGCGTTCGACTTCAGAAAAGCTGGCTTTGGTGTCTTCGATCGTATCGTGCAGAAGTGCTGTAACGATCGTAGCATCGTCCATCTGTTGATGAGCGAGGATGCCTGCGACAGCCACCGGATGGGTGAAATACGGTTCCCCAGAATGACGAAACTGCCCCTCGTGCATTTCGGCGCCAAAGGCAAATGCATCACGGAGCAGTTTTTCATTAGTTCTAGGGTTGTAAGCGCGGACCAGCGCGATCAGTTCCTCGACTGTCGAAATCTGGTCCTGCCCCATGGTTGACTAGAGCCGCGATTAACGCTGGCCCTGCGCCTCCATCAATTGACGAAGAAGTTTCTCTTCGGACATGTCGTCGTCAGACGGTTTGTCAGCTTCGGCACCCATGAGAAGCGCCATTGCGTCATCTTCAGGTTCGTCAACTTCGATCTGGGTCTGGTGCGATTCGATCATGCGCTCGCGCAGATCGTCAGCCAGCTGGGTTTCGTCAGCGATTTCGCGAAGCGAAACAACGGGGTTCTTGTCGTTGTCACGATCAACAGTGATCGGGGAACCAGCCGCAATTTCACGTGCACGGTGTGCAGCAAGCATCACCAGCTCAAAGCGGTTCGGAACTTTATCAACGCAATCTTCTACCGTTACGCGGGCCATAAGCGCACTCCACTCTCTATCGTGTGGTCCTAGGAAGCCCTTCGTTTAGTCGGTCGCCCCCCAAAACACAAGTCGATTCCGAAACCTATAAAGTCAGGAGATCGGGACAACTTGATCGATTTCATCCCGCGGCAATTGTTCAAGCATTTCAAGGACGGTTTTCGCGAGGATCGGGTGTTTCCAGTCGGGCGCTACATCGGCCATCGGGATCAAAACAAAGGCGCGATCCTGAAGACGTGGATGTGGCAGCAATAGCTGATCTGGTGTTTCAGCCATCTGACGGTCGAGAGGTAGATTGATCCACTGGTTCAGTGTCACGTCGTCAGGGCACACCACGTCATCGGCCGCCAGCAGATCGAGGTCGAGCGTCCGCTGGCCCCAACGCACCGTCCGCACACGGCCAAAGTCAGCCTCAATCCGATGAAGTGCCTCAAGAATACCTGGGATATCGAGCCCGGTTTCAACCCGAATCACCGCATTCGCAAAATCGGGGCCTGCTCCCGCTGGAAAACATGGCGTGCGGTAATTTTTACTTCTTAAGGATATTTTGCCTACACTTTTGGATATTTCGTCCATCGACTCATTGAGTAGCTGCTCTGGCGACGAGGAAAGTGACGTTACGTTAGAACCAAGGGCGATGAGTACGTTTCGACGCATAAGTGATCGTATCCTGACTTGCGATAGACAGCCAAACATCTACGTTTGTGTAAGTTTCGTCACAATACATTTCACTCACGGACTTTAGACGGAACGAATTCGGAAGGATTTATTATGTTTTATCGTGACGAGCGATTGGCGCTCTTCATCGATGGATCAAACCTATACGCGGCTGCAAAATCGCTCGGGTTTGACATCGACTACAAGCTGCTGCGGAGCGAATTCATGCGCCGCGGCAAGCTACTTCGTGCGTTTTACTACACCGCCCTGCTTGAGAACGACGAGTATTCACCGATCCGCCCGCTGGTTGATTGGCTGAACTACAACGGCTTCACCATGGTGACGAAGCCCGCCAAAGAATACACCGACAGCATGGGACGCCGTAAGGTTAAAGGGAACATGGACATCGAACTCACTGTCGATGCCATGGAGCTAGCACCTCACGTCGATCACATCGTCCTCTTCTCGGGCGATGGCGACTTCCGTCCGTTGGTTGAGGCCATCCAACGCAAGGGCGTACGCGTCTCCGTCGTATCGACGATTCGCAGCCAACCACCGATGATCTCGGACGAACTGCGCCGTCAGGCCGATAACTTCATCGAACTCGATGAGTTGAGAGACGTGATTGGCCGCCCCCCGCGTGAACCGCGCGATGACCAGCCTGCATCGGCAGACGTTGAATAAAATTGGGCGGGGAGTTCCCCGCCCTTTCTTTTTGACCATTCATCTTTGCGGCGCCGCTGGACAGGAACCCACCGTGCGACTACCTCTCAGCCCATGACCAAATCGCCTTTGACACTGTATCTCGCTGCACCCCGCGGATTTTGCGCCGGTGTAGATCGCGCCATTAAGATCGTCGAAATGGCGATCGAAAAATGGGGGGCGCCCGTCTATGTACGCCACGAGATTGTCCATAATAAATTCGTCGTCGACAGCCTGCGCGATCAAGGTGCTGTCTTTGTAGAAGAACTAGACGATTGCCCAACAGATCGGCCTGTCATTTTTTCGGCCCACGGTGTCCCCAAATCCGTGCCCGCCGACGCCGAACGTCGCAATATGGTCTATGTCGATGCCACATGCCCTTTGGTGTCTAAGGTTCACATTGAGGCTGCCCGCCACGCCGATGATGGCCTGCAGATGATTATGATTGGCCATGCGGGGCACCCCGAAACCATCGGCACCATGGGACAATTGCCAGAGGGCGAAGTTCTCTTGGTCGAAACTGTAGATGATGTTGCAACGGTTGAGGTGCGCGATCCAGCCAAACTGGCTTACGTAACGCAGACCACGCTGTCTGTTGACGACACCAAAGATATCGTCGCCGCGCTGCATACCCGTTTTCCAGCGATTGTCGGCCCGCACAAAGAAGACATTTGCTACGCGACAACGAACCGCCAAGAAGCGGTCAAGGCCATCGCTCCGAAATGCGATGCCCTCCTTGTTGTTGGGGCACCAAATTCATCGAACTCGAAACGACTGGTTGAAGTGGCAGCAAAGAACGGATGTTCTTATGCCCAACTCGTCCAACGTGCATCTGACATAGATTGGCGTGCGCTCGATGGCATTCGCACCATTGGCATCACCGCTGGCGCCTCAGCACCCGAAGTGTTGATCAACGAAGTCGTCGATGCCTTTAGTGACCACTACGACGTTACCGTCGAACAGGTTGTCACCGCCGAGGAAAACATCGAGTTCAAGGTTCCACGCATCCTAAGAGTCCCCGCATGAACCGCATCCCATACGCGCCGCTCGCTCTCGGCCTCGCGGGCCTGATCCCCTTTATCTTTGGCGCACTTACGTCGCGCGGTTGGTTGCCTTCCGTATGGGACATGGGCGGACCGATGTTCACTCTGGCCTACGGCTCGGTCATTCTGTCGTTCATGTCTGGTGTGCTTTGGGGTTTTGCAACAAAGACCGCGGGCGCACGCGCTGCAGCAGGTTATGCCCTCTCGGTCCTCCCTGCACTTTGGGCATTCTTCATGCGCGGCGACACGCTGTTTTCTGCCGCAACCTATCAAATAACTGGCTTTCTTGGGCTTCTACTGCTTGATTTCCAGTTCTCGAAATGGGACCTGACGCCGACGTGGTGGATGCGCCTTCGCGTGATCCTCTCCACCATCGTCATTGTCTGCCTTGCGAGCCTCTTACTCTAATGCCTGATCTCTTTGCCTACACAGACGGAGCCTGCTCCGGTAATCCCGGCCCTGGCGGATGGGGCGCGCTCCTTCAGGCGAAGTCAGATGGCGCGGTCATCAAGGAGCGCGAACTCTTCGGTGGTGAAGCCGACACAACCAACAATCGGATGGAACTGTTGGCCGCTATTAACGCACTCGAAGCCCTTGAGCGTCCGTCATCCCTAACTGTCGTAACAGATAGTGCCTACGTCAAAGGTGGGATCACGGAATGGATGTGGGGTTGGAAGAAAAAAGGATGGAGAACATCCACTAACAAACCCGTTAAAAACGAAGATCTCTGGAAACGCTTGGACGAAGCCGCCCGTCGTCACAAAGTCACGTGGGAATGGGTCAAAGGCCACGCAGGGCACCCAGAAAATGAACGCGCCGACGAACTCGCTCGCCGCGGCATGGCCCCATTCAAATCCTAAATGCTGCCTTTGTGCTGGAAATATCCCGGGGGTGAATGGCCGTAGGCCAGAGGGGGCAGCGCCCCATCTTACCGTTTTTTCACCCCGATATGCCGCCCAACTGTTTGACTCTACCTGCTGATCAGGGTGATGTGAGGCATAGCGCAACGCTGGACGAGCCATGCAGATCTACCTGCCAATTGCCGAAATTTCGGTGAACATTTATCTTCTCTTGGGGATCGGAGGCCTTGTTGGGGTCCTCTCGGGTATGTTCGGTGTTGGGGGCGGCTTTCTTATTACCCCGCTCTTGTTCTTTGTGGGCATCCCACCGGCTGTTGCTGTGGCGACCTCTGCCAACCAAATCGTAGCCTCATCCGTGTCCGCGCTTATGGCGCATATCAAACGCAAAGGCGTTGATTGGTGGATGGGCACAGTCCTCTTGATCGGCGGCCTCATCGGATCCGCAATTGGCGTCCAAGTCTTCAACCTGTTGAAAGAACTCGGTCAGGTCGATCTGCTCGTGAACCTTTGCTACGTCGTTTTCCTTGGCGTCGTTGGCGGTTTAATGATGGTTGAGAGCCTACGCGCGCTCCGCCGTAGCAAGAACGCACAACCCGCAAAACGCAAACGCCACAACTGGGTTCACAACCTTCCATTCAAAGTCAAATTTCGCGTGTCTGGCCTGTATATCTCGGTCATTCCGCCGCTATTGGTGGGCATGTCAGTTGGCGTTTTGGCCGCGATCATGGGCGTTGGCGGTGGCTTCATCATGGTGCCTGCCATGATTTATGTGCTTGGAATGCCAACCAAAGTAGTGATCGGCACCTCGCTCTTCCAGATCATCTTCGTCGCAGCCTTCACCACAATGATGCACGCAATTACCAACCAAACAGTCGATATCGTTCTCGCGTTGCTGCTCTTGATCGGCGGCGTGATTGGCGCTCAATTCGGCACGCGTATCGGAATGAAATTGAAAGCCGAACAGCTTCGTATTCTGTTGGCGGGGCTGGTGTTGCTGGTCTGTCTGAAGCTCGCATTCGACCTGCTCATTGAACCGTCCGAACTGTTCTCAATCGGTGACGCGCTATGATCCGGCTCGTCGCTTTCCTCTTCATGCTTTTGCCATCGCTCGCCTTGGCTCAAGAAAAGCTAGTCTTGGGCCTGAGCCAGGACGAGGTTTCGATCACCGCGACGTTTACAGGGTCCGAGCTGTTGATCTTTGGTGCGATCAGCCGCGAAACGCCGCCTCCGCAGAATTCTGACTTGGGTGTCATTATCGCCGTTGCTGGTCCGAACGTACCCGTCACGATCCGACGCAAGGAACGGGTCGCGGGCATTTGGGTTAACACTGAGTCAGCAAACATCGACATCGCACCGTCCTTCTATGCCGTCGCGACTTCTGGTCCTCTGAGCGAAGTTCTTCGACCGCTCGAAGACCTTCATCACGCAATCACGTGGGACCGCGTGGTGCGCTCCGCTGGGCAAGATGCCTTTTCCACGACCGAATTTTCCGAAGCCTTCGCCCGCATCAAAGAAAGCAGCGACTTGTTCCAGATGCTCGAAGGTGCTGTCGCGCTTGAAGATGATACACTGTTCCATACGGCCATTACGTTGCCCTCTAACTTGACCGAAGGCCCCTATCGCACTCGAATTTTCCTGACGCGCGGCGGGCAAGTGATCGATACGCTGGATACCAATATCCCAGTGTTCAAGGTGGGGATGGAGCGTTGGCTGTATAACCTGAGCCGCGAACAATCCGCGCTTTATGGTCTACTCGCACTGCTGATCGCAATTATCGCTGGTTGGACCGCATCCGCAGCGTTCAACGCGATGCGCCGTTAATCCTCGTCGCTCTGCACGGTAAGTTTCAGTTCGGCGGCTGGCATATGAAGGTCATCCACGCCTAACGGCTCTGATGGACGCGCGAGGCGATTTCGGACAACCCAGCGCAATTCCCGTTCCGCCCGCGTGATCGCTACATAAGCCAATCGTTTCCAAAGCGGTTGCCCCGACTCTGACCGCCCCATTTTGGCGGCAACCTCAATGTCTGGCGCAAAGACTTGAACCGTGTCCCACTGGCTGCCTTGCGCCTTGTGGATGGTGACCGCAGCGCCGTGTAAAAATGCAGCGCCCATGCGAGCGGCGTAAGGGATAAATGGCTCTTCTTCGCCTTCCTTTTCGATCTTAACAATGCTGGCGGCTGACAACTGAGGTTCTTCTGCGCCCATCACCCAGAGCTTTGAGAACCCAGGTTTTGAGCCTGGTCCTCGATAAATCACCTGCGCGCCTTTAATCAGGCCTCGCGCTTCAAGGTCGAGCCGTTTCTTGCGGTGCTTCATCGGCAATTCGATGCCATCGCATATCAGCGGCTCACCGGGGATCAAGGCATCTTCGGGCGCGCCATAGGCTCCGCGAAACGCATGTATCAATCGGATGCGCGTCGCATTCCGCCAGACAAGAACAGGAGACCGCGCCATCAAATCGGACTCCACACGCTGGGCTAAAACGACCCTCGGGTCTTTTGCCGCCGCTTCTGCGACGAGCCGTTCGAACTTGTAGAAATCGACCGACGGGTCGGCGAGTGCGTGGGCCAGATCAAGGATCGGGTTACCCGCCTCTTGGCGGTGGATTCGGTTCAGGATCAGCCGATCCTTTTCCGGCAGTTTTTCGAACACCATCCCGCCCGTGCCTTGGACAGGGGGCAACTGCGCTGGATCGCCAAACAGCACGAGCGTCGGAAAAATCTCCTTGAGATCATCGAGCGCCTTTTGATCCAACATTGAGCTTTCATCGATGAACCCGATATCAAGCGGGTCCTCACGACGTTTCCAACCCGTGATAAAGTCAGAGCCACGCAGCCCAGCGGCAGCAAGTGCTGCAGGGACCGAGGTATTTATTTGATACGACGCCCAAGCGCGATCTAGCGCGACATCCGTGAGTCCCTCAATCTCGGGCCGTGTGCCTTCGCCAGCAAGCCATTCTGCAATCCGTTCATATTCTGGGTCATAGACGGGCGTGTAAAGGATGCGGTGGATCGTCGTTGCGGGCACTCCCCGATTTCGAAGTACCGCCGCAGCTTTGTTCGTTGGTGCGAGGACCGCTAGGGTTCGACGGTCTTTCTTCCGTTTACCTTCCCAGTCACCAGAAACGATTGAGACGCCCGCCTCTTTCAGAGCCTTGGTTAACTCTGCCAAAAGCAAGGTCTTTCCCGACCCCGCCTTCCCGATAACAGCCATAACGGCGCTACTGTCGCCCATCGGTGGGGTGAGCAAGGCGTCCGTCAGATTCACGCCGTTTGCAGCGAGCAAATCAGCGATACTATCCCAAGCCTGAGCCTGATCGTCGGAAAATTGGAGTGCCGGAGTTGTCATGGCGGGACCCTATCCTTAACCCAGGAAGGGGACCAGAGGGGTTAGGCCACCAACTGCAATCGCGGTTCAAACCCAAAGCTTTTGAGGAACCATTTTTCGGATAGTTCGGGCGGGATACCTGCGCGATACGCCACGCGTTCGCGAGTCCTATCATCATAGCCCCAAAGACCCACAGCAATCATATCGCGCCCTTTACCCGATTGACCAAGAATTTCGGGCGCCGAACCGATCATCCGATAAATGCGAACCATCCGCGCATCAAAGACCCCGACGAAATGTCGAACGTCGAAGGCCCGCATAAGCTCACCCCCAGCCAGCATCAGGGCCGCCGCCACACGGCTTTCGGCGGATGGGTTCAAACAAAACCGCGTGCATTCCCACATAAAGGGACTTTGCAATTCGACCCCGTCCATCAAATCAATAAAATGGTCATTCACCATCGTCTGGCCTGTGGTCGGCAAGAACCGCATTGAGCCGCCGTGGCTGCCATCCTCGTTTTCCCAGATAACGTAAAGCGGGTTGAGGTTGTCATACTCGTCCCTTTCCCATCCACGGTCGTCGACGGTAACGTCCCAGCTTAGCCGTTCACGAAATTGAGCGGCTCGATCGCGGAACATGCTGTCCGCTAATTTCGGGTAATTGAAGAGTTGATCGCCGTATAGATACCGCAGCATGACACATCCCTTTTCTGATCCAAGGAACAATCTGCCGTAAAATGGTTAATCTTCGACCTATGCACCGTTCGGTGCCTTGCCTGGCCAATCACCTGACGTTCCGCGAGCGGCGCCGCCAATCACGATCAATCCTTCGGTTATGGCCTTCGCAACGGCATGAGTTGTGTTTGTAGCACCTAACTTGAAACGCGCGCTTTCGATGTAGACCCGCAACGTGTGTTCTGAGATCGACAACATCTCTGCTACTTGCCCGCGGCCATAACCCATCGCCAGATAGGTCAGAGCATCCGTTTCGCGGCGTGACAGAGACTTTACGATTTCGGGCTTACGGCCCTTCGCAATCTTCAGAGCACTTTTGTTGAAGTAGTGCGCAAGAAGGATGAGATCGCGCTGGTGGCCTTCAGTAAAAGTCTCCCACTCTTCGTCTGCGCAGGTGTGTGAAACGGTGAAAAGCGCGTATTGCCCGTTCGGTCCACGGATGGGGATAGACATGCCTTGATTGCCCACCCCTGCCGCAATCGCTTCTTTCTGAAACGCCCGCGCTTGTTTTGAGGACCAGTCCAGCCGTTTCCAGTCCACTGGATGAAACCGCTGATAACATCCGATGACGACGGGATCGACGCGCAGGTAATCATTGTCAACATAGGTCTGGACCCAATCGGTTGGGTAGGTTCCGCACCCAAACTGCTCACCATCGCTACTGATCCAATGGTAAACCGCGTGGTCGATGCGGAATTGATCACGCAGTGTCAGGATGATCGATTGAAGATCATCCAGTGTGTCCGCCTGATCCAGTTGCCCAATCAGGCTTTGTATGTTTCGCCCCATGCCCCATCAGCACTGTCTGTGCCGTCCCGATTTTCGACGCCAATTCGCGCCGCGCCACATCTGACGTGCGATCCAGTTCAGAGACGAGAGCCGGCATCCCATTGAGGTCTGCAAAGGCCCGTAGATCGTCAAGAACGTCGAGTATCCACGTTTTTCCCATGACCAGACTCCTCTGCGATGGTTAATGGAACATTAACAACCAAGCCTAGCACACAACTTCTGAACGAATTATTCGCACATTCGCCCTCCCCACAAATAGGGAGGCACCTAATTCGCAACTATTTGTTCTGAATGTGACTAAAATAAAGAGGCGACCCAATCGGATCGCCTCTCGGTTGATTGCGCTAAGCCGAATCAGAGTTAGGCTTTGGACTCTGCGATAACCTCGGCAAAGGTAGTCATGCCTGTTTTCTGAGCCTGAACCAAAACCGCCATGTTGCCCGGCAGGTGCTGGTTTTTCAGCATCTTCATGTGCGCTGTCGGGATTTCATCCCATGGGAAGACTTCGGACATGCAAGGATCAATGCGGCCTTCACAGACCAAACGGTTAGCTGCTGCGGCCTGCTTCAGGTGAGCAAAGTGCGAACCTTGCAAACGCTTCTGGTGCATCCATGTGTAACGCACGTCGAAGGTGCAATTGAAGCCAGAGGTGCCTGCGCAGATAACAACCATACCGCCTTTTTTGCAGACGAGGTTGGATACTGGGAAGGTGGATTCACCCGGGTGTTCGAACACGATGTCGACATTGTTGCCTTTACCCGTAAATTCCCAAATCGCCTTACCAAAGCGCCGAGCTTCTTTGAACCATGCGTCATATTCAGGGGTGTTTACCTTTGGCAATTGGCCCCAGCAGTTAAAGTCTTTGCGATTGATGACGCCTTTAGCGCCCATCGACATCACAAAGTCACGCTTGGATTCATCAGAGATTACGCCGATTGCATGAGCACCCGCAGCCTTCGCCAACTGAACAGCGAACGAACCCAGACCGCCAGATGCGCCCCAAACCAGAACGTGCTGACCCGGTTTGATGTCGTGCGGTGCGTGACCAAAGAGCATACGGTAGGCGGTTGCCAATGTAAGAGTGTAGCAAGCCGACTGTTCCCAAGTGAGGTGCGTGGGACGTGGCAGAAGCTGCTGGGCCTGAACGCGGGTGAATTGAGCGAACGAACCATCTGGCGTCTCGTAGCCCCAAATACGTTGGGTCGGAGAGAACATCGGATCGCCACCGTTGCATTCCTCGTCGTCGCCGTCGTCTTGGTTACAGTGGATGACGACCTCATCACCGACTTTCCAGTTTTTGACTTTGTCGCCAACAGCCCAAACGATACCCGCCGCGTCAGAGCCAGCGATATGGTATTCTGCACCGTGGCCATCGAACGGTGAAATCGGAACGCCAAGACCAGCCCACACACCATTATAGTTAACGCCAGCAGCCATAACGAGCACGAGCACTTCGTGAGCGTCGAGTTTCGGGGTTTCTACGACTTCAACCTGAAAAGACTTGTCTGGCTCGCCGTGACGTTCACGACGAATGGCCCATGCATACATCTTTTCGGGAACGTGGCCGAGAGGGGGAATTTCACCAACTTCGTACAGATCTTTTTTAGTCGCGGTATAGTCGAGTGCCATCGATCTAACTCCTCCAGAGGATAACTTTTTGCCGCGCCGCAGAATCGGCGGGATTACCCAAGAATTATGATCGAGCGAGTAACTTTGCAACCCCACCAAAGTGCAAATTGTAATTTTATTACCTTGCGGATGCAGAAAATCCTGAAATTTACGCTGCGTCTGCACAAAAATGATGCGCAATCGAAGCGGCATAGTAGTCAAGCAATGACTGTTCATCAGACACGATCTCATAGGTATCGCCCGATTTTCGGATCATTTTCCGAGCCAGCATGAGCGCCAAACCTTCGGTCGCGAGTTCGCTTGCTGACCGCCGCGGCAGCGTGACCCCCCGTGTCCGAAGGAACGATAAATCTGATGCGATGGCGTCGGTGATTGAGTCTTTAGACGAGCGCCCCTGCAACATCGCACGAGCGACGAGAGGGACCGGGACGAGAGGGACCACCTTTGCAATATTGTCCATCAACACGTCGGCCAATTCATCAATCGAGCGATCTGGCGACGTCGCAAGAAACTCTGACAATACAATCGGCGACCCGAAGCCTACGGATGCGGTCCCGAAAGGCGTGAACTTTAGCCTCACTGCCCGCCACAGTGTCGCAGGCAAGGCCAAGAGCGCTGACCATAGCGATGGTCTGAACTTGCGTTCACCCGTTATTGCCGCGCGGATCAGCAACCGATCTTCGGGCACGCGATCATAGTTCAGCGCAACAGGCACAAAAATCACATCGCGCCCATTTGGGCGTGAGGCATCAACAATGTAGCTGAGCAACCCCATTTTGGGCTTCGCCATCGCTCCGGTTAGACTTAACCCGCCTTCGGGAAAGAACGCTTGGGTCACACCGTTTTCAGTCGCCATGCGAACATATCGAGACAAAACAGCACGATAAAGCTGACCTCGAGAGCCTCGCCGAATGAAATAGGCTCCCATTGCGCGAACCAACCACGACAACGGCCAAACGCGCGCCCATTCCCCGACAGCATAGGCAATCGTGCTCGAACTACTGATCAGGTGGGTCACCAGCATGTAGTCCATATTGCTTCGATGGTTGATCACAAAGACAAGTGTGGCGTCGCGATCAATAGCGCCAAACTCATTCTGGTCCATCGCGCCCAATCGGATCTTATACATCGACCGAGAGACCAATTTCGCCAGCCTCGCGCCGAAGCCGAAATAGACCGAAGCCGAAAACGAAGGGACGATTTCGCGGGCATATCGTTTCGCGCGTTCAAAGGCCACGTTGTCAGGAATGCCTTCAGCCGCCGCCGCTTTGTGGATCGCTTTGGCGACGTCAGGGTCATAAATCAGACGCTGAATCGTGTCGAAGCGGCGCGCCAATTTGAACGGCTCAATAGGCCGCGCGAGACGTTCATTCAATCGCGACACAGCCCGCTCCATCCGCTTACGAAAGAACCAACGAACGGACGGGAAAAGGAAATGCGATGCGAAAGTGACCGCTGCAAACAGCAGGATCAGAACCAAGAGCCAAAGCGGGAGAGTAACGGGGGCATTCATGCGCCGACAGTGACCTGAACTGCGGTATAGGACAATAGGCTCACGCCGCAACGCAGCGAATTGACAGAGATGCAATCTTTCCGTTATCCATTTCCTGACGAAATAAAATTACCCGACCGGATTCTCTGGAGGCCCACATGTCGCAACCGCAGAAAGATCGCCCGTGGCTGTTCCGCACCTATGCGGGGCACTCAACCGCTGAGGCGTCGAACGCACTGTATCGTTCAAACCTCGCAAAGGGTCAGACTGGCCTTTCCGTGGCTTTCGACCTCCCGACCCAGACGGGTTACGATTCAGATCATCGCCTCGCCCGTGGTGAAGTGGGCAAAGTTGGCGTCCCTGTCTGCCACCTAGGTGACATGCGCGCATTGTTCGACAATATCCCGCTCGAACAAATGAATACATCAATGACGATCAATGCGACTGCGCCTTGGCTGCTGTCCCTCTATATTGCTGTCGCCGAAGAACAAGGCGCCGATGTGTCTGCGCTGCAAGGCACGGTTCAGAACGACATTATCAAAGAATATCTGTCACGCGGCACCTACATTTGCCCGCCGAAGCCATCCCTGAGGATGATTACGGACGTTGCGGCATACACCCGCGAAAACCTGCCCAAATGGAACCCGATGAACGTGTGTTCCTACCACCTTCAAGAGGCTGGCGCGACACCCGAAGAAGAACTTGCTTTTGCTTTGGCGACCGCAACCGCTGTCCTCGATGACCTCAAAGGCAAGGTTCCAGCAGAGCACTTCCCGAACATGGTTGGCCGCATCTCGTTCTTTGTAAATGCTGGCATCCGTTTCGTGACTGAGATGTGCAAAATGCGGGCGTTCGTCGAACTTTGGGACGAAATCTGTCAAGAGCGCTATGGCGTCGAAGACCCCAAAATGCGCCGCTTCCGCTATGGTGTTCAGGTGAACTCTCTCGGACTGACCGAGCAGCAACCTGAAAATAACGTCTACCGCATTCTGATTGAAATGCTGGCTGTGACTTTGTCCAAAAACGCGCGCGCTCGCGCGGTTCAGTTGCCAGCATGGAACGAAGCACTGGGTCTTCCGCGCCCTTGGGACCAGCAGTGGTCGCTCCGAATGCAGCAGATCATGGCCTACGAGACCGACCTGCTGGAATACGACGACCTCTTTGACAACAACCCGGCCGTCGATCGCAAAGTTGCAGCACTCAAGGCAGGCGCTCGCGAAGAATTGGCGACCATCGACAGCATGGGCGGTGCGGTTCAATCCATCGAATACATGAAGTCTCGCTTGGTCGAATCGAATGCGAAACGCATCAACAACATCGAAGCGGGTGAAACGACCGTCGTCGGCGTGAACAAATGGCAGAATGGCGAACCGTCGCCGCTCACCTCGGGCGAAGACGCAATCATGACCGTTGATCCTGCGGTGGAAGCTGAACAAATCACCCGCCTAAATGCATGGAAAGCAGGCCGTGATGCAGCTGCCGTTACCAAGGCGTTGGCTGCTCTCACAGCGGCTGCGAATGACGGCACCAACATCATGATCCCGTCGATTGCTGCAGCAAAGGCGGGAGTCACTACAGGCGAATGGGCAGAAGCGATCCGCCAGGCATTTGGCCAGTATCGCGCACCGACTGGTGTTTCAAAGAACCCGTCAAACCGCACCGAAGGTTTGGATGAAATTCGCGACCGCGTTGCGACCGTGACGGGCAAACTGGGTCGTCCGCTTAAGTTCATTGTCGGCAAGCCTGGCCTAGACGGTCACTCGAACGGCGCCGAACAAATCGCAGCGCGGGCCCGCGATTGCGGCATGGACATCACCTATGAAGGTATCCGCCTAACGCCTGATGAAATCGTCGAAGCCGCGAAACGCGATGATGCGCATGTGGTTGGCCTCTCTATTCTATCCGGCTCTCATTTGCCGCTGATCGCCGAAGTCATGGAAAAAATGAAAGCGGCCGGATTGCCCCACATTCCAGTTATTGCAGGCGGCATTATTCCAGACGAGGACGCCAAAAAGCTGATCGAAATGGGGGTTTCGCGCGTTTACACGCCTAAAGACTTCGAATTAAATCGAATTATGGGCGATATCGTAACGCTCGTCGACCCAGCCGAAAAAGCCGCGTAATTAAAGGAAAAATCATTAATCAATACCCCGATTGCCAATTGTCGCATTCGGGGTATTATGCATTTCGTATTTTAATCTTGCATTAAAGGCTCACGGAATGACCCTCAATCTTGATACTCTGTCCCGTAAAGAACTCGAAACACTTCGCGCTGATGTCGACAAGGCATTGAGCCGCGTTAGTGCGCGCGAATTGAAAGCTGCACGTGAAGCCGCTGCAAAGGCTGCTGCAGAATTTGGTTTTTCGCTGGATGAGCTGACCGGAGGCACGAAAGCACTAAAGGTGAAAGCCGCTGCGAAATATCGCAACCCAGCGGATGACTCCCAAACTTGGTCTGGCCGTGGTCGCAAACCCCAGTGGATCAAAGACGCCGAAGATGCAGGCAAAGATATCGCAACTTTCGCGATCTAAATTGAAAACAGCGGCGCGGAAATCCCGCGCCGTTTTGCACTTGGGGTTCCCAGAATGACTGTTCATATCGGCGCTAAGAAGGGCGATATTGCCCCCACAGTTTTAATGCCCGGCGATCCCTATCGGGCAAAATGGGCAGCCGAAACCTTCCTTGAGAACCCTCGTTGCATCAACGAAGTGCGCGGTATGCTCGGCTTCACTGGGACGTGGAACGGAAACCCGGTGACCATCCACGGTTCGGGCATGGGGATGCCGTCGCTGTCGATTTACGCGAATGAATTAATTCGCGATTATGACGCACAGACGCTCATTCGCATCGGATCGGCAGGTGGAATGCAAGACCACGTCAAAGTGCGCGACGTTGTATTAGCAATGACCGCGAGCACCATTGGCACGCCATCGTCTTCGATTTTTCGTGAATTGAATTATGCGCCCTGCGCTGATTTCTCTTTGCTAGTTGCAGCTGAAAAGGCCGCGGCCGAATTAAAGATTACCCATCACGTTGGTGGCATTTTTTCATCTGATACGTTTTATGACGAACGCTCTGATCTGACCGAAGAATTAATGCGTCACGGAACGCTCGCTGTCGAAATGGAAGCGGCCGAGCTTTATATTCTGGCTGCGCGTTACAAACGTCGTGCGCTGGCTGTTCTCACGGTCTCGGACCATTTGATTACTCAAGAGGCCCTCCCCAGCGACCAACGTGAACGTAGCTTTGGTGATATGGTCGAGATTGCACTTCGCGCCGCTTTCGCATCCTGATCGGCGCGATAGGTGCCCTGTTCATGATGGACGCTAACACGCACCTGCGCTAAGACGCTGTCGAAGCTGAAAGAGGTGTTACATGTCAGGCCACGGCAATCCTATTCCAATGATTTCCCGAAAATGCGGACCGCTCACGGGCGTGGCGAATGTGCCTGGCGATAAATCGATCTCGCATCGGTCACTCATTCTTGGCGCATTGTCGGTTGGTAAAACCGAAATCACGGGCCTGCTGCTTGGCGAAGACGTGTTGGACACCGCTAAAGCAATGCGTGCCTTTGGCGCGACTGTCATTGATCACGGCGAAGGCAACTGGAGCGTCGAAGGAGTCGGCGTAGGTGGGTTCAAAGAGCCTGAAAATGTGATCGACTGCGGCAACTCTGGCACTGGCGTGCGCCTGATCATGGGCTGCATGGCGACCTCTCCGATCACGGCCACATTTACCGGTGATGCATCTTTGAACTCTCGCCCGATGGGCCGCGTCACAGATCCGCTGGCGCTATTTGGTGCGAAATCTTATGGACGCAAGGGTGGCCGCCTTCCGCTCACCATCGTTGGCGCAGAAAACCCAGCGCCAGTGACCTACACGACGCCAGTCCCATCCGCACAAGTGAAATCGGCTGTTTTGCTGGCTGGCCTGAATGCTCCAGGCAAGACTATCGTTATCGAGAAAGAAGCCACCCGCGACCACACCGAACGGATGCTGGTTGGTTTCGGTGCAGAACTCACTGTTGAAACAAACAAAGAAGGGCGCGTTATCACGCTCACGGGGCAGCCTGAACTGAAGGCCCAAAAGATCGTGGTCCCTCGCGATCCGTCTTCGGCTGCTTTCCCTGTTTGTGCCGCAATCATCACCGAAGGATCGGACGTCCTCGTCCCGAACATTGGCCTCAACGACACCCGCGCTGGTTTATTCACCACGCTCCGCGAAATGGGCGCTGATCTGGAATACGAAAACCTGCGCGAAGAAGGCGGCGAACCCGTTGCAGACCTGCGTGCAAAATACTCGCCGAACCTCAAAGGGATTGAGGTTCCGCCAGCGCGTGCTGCGTCGATGATCGACGAATACCCTATCCTGTCCGTTGTTGCGTCGTTCGCTGAAGGCGACACCGTAATGAAGGGCGTCAAGGAACTGCGCGTCAAAGAATCCGACCGCATCGATGCTATGGCAAAAGGTCTGCGCGCTGCTGGCGTTGAGGTTGACGAAGGCGACGATTGGTGGATCGTCAAAGGTCGCGGCTTTGGTAACGTTGAGGGCGGCGTAACCGTGGAGTCTCGCCTTGATCACCGCATCGCGATGTCGTTCATGGTGATGGGCATGGCGACGAACAAGCCGATGTCGGTGGATGATGGATCGCCGATTGCGACCTCCTTCCCGATTTTTGAGCCCCTCATGGCGGACTTGGGCGCAGCGATCGAACGGTCCAATTCTTAATGAGTGAAAAGCCACAACGGAACTGGCGGACCATCATTGTGACAGGCATTCTGCTCGCATTTGGTGCTGTCCGCTTGTTCGAGATGTGGGTGCAAGGCGGCGCGCGACTCCCTTAAGCAAGAGGCGAACATGACTTTCACAGTAGCCATCGATGGCCCCGCAGCCGCAGGCAAAGGGACAATTTCCAAAGCCGTCGCTGCGCAATTCGGCTTTGCACATCTCGATACTGGATTGCTCTACAGAGCCGTGGGCGCGAAGGCTGCAGATGGCATCGATCCGATTACTGCGGCCCAAACCCTGAATAACGACGACCTGAACCGAGATGATCTGCGGTCGTTAGCGGCAGGGCAAGCGGCATCCAAGGTCGCCGTTATCCCAGAAGTCCGCGCTGCTTTGGTCGAATTTCAACGTCGCTTTGCCACACAAAGCGGCGGTGCGGTCCTCGATGGCCGCGATATAGGAACAGTCATTTGCCCTGACGCCAATGTAAAACTCTTTGTCACTGCGAGCGCTGAAGTTCGCGCCCACCGTCGGTGGCTGGAAGTCGGCGGTGACGAAGCTCAGGTTTTAGCTGAAGTGCGGGAACGCGATGACCGAGATATGAATCGTGCCGATGCACCGCTGAAACCTGCCGATGATGCTCTTCTGATCGACACAAGCGATCTATCGATTGACGATGCGATTGTCGCCGCCGTAAACGCGATCAACGCCGCGCTTTAAGCTGCGTTTCTGCGATCGTACTCTGCGCGTGCACGGTCAATCTCTGCCAAGTGCTCAACAGCCCATTCGCCCATCACGCCGATCGTTTCCGCAAAGGATTGACCCAAATCGGTCAATTCGTATTCGACTGTCGGCGGCACCGTTGCATAAGCCGTACGATTAACGAGCCCGTCCCGTTCAAGCTCTCGCAAAGTGAGGGACAGCATACGCTGCGTGATGCCCAGATGCCGCTTTAACTCATTGAAACGCATGACCTGACGACCCTTGAGGGCGATCATCACAAGGATGCTCCACCTGTCACCGATCCGGGACAAAACACTGTTGATTTTTTCGCATTGAAGCGGGCAGTGGCCGACGTCCTTCATGGTTCCCTCTTTGATACTGAGTATCCGAAATGTGCCTTCTTGAAGGCACTATTGGTCACAAATATATACCCAGTATCGAATTTATACCACCCTCCTCGAAAGGTAATCAGATGTTCTACGAAAAACTCGACTGGCGCTACGCAACCAAAGCTATGGATGCGTCCAAGGTTGTTTCCCCTGAAAAAATCGAACGCATTGTTGATGCAGCCCGCCGTGCGCCGACCTCGTCTGGCCTACAGCCGTTCCAACTGATCCTCGTGACCAACAATGACATCCGCGCAAAGCTCTCTGCGGCGGCATTCGGCCAAAAGCAGATCACTGATGGAACTGCAGTTCTCGTGTTTGCTGCGTGGGAAAACTACACCGACGAGAATATCAGCAGTGTTGTTGACCTTCACGCAGAAATTCGCGGCGAAGAAGTCCGTGAGGCGCTGAATGGCTATTATGATAACCTAAAAGGAATGTATCTGGCTCGCGACGCTCGGACCAACTTTGAGCATGCGGCACGTCAGGCCTACATCGCACTCGGCTTTGCGTTGATGGCAGCTGCCGAAGAAGGCGTCGATACGACACCAATGGAAGGCTTTGACCCCGCGCAATTCGACGAAATTCTGGGCCTCAAAGAAAAGGGCCTGAAGTCCGTCGTTACACTTGCAATCGGTTATCGCGATGAGCCGAGCGATTGGCTCGCGCCGCAGAAAAAAGTGCGCCGTTCGCGCGACAGCATCGTGACCGATGTGAAGTAAGTTGCGCCTAACAGGGCAAGGTTGGATTCCATCCTTGCCCTGTTGGGGTTTCTGCGGTAGACGCCCCCCTGTCTAAAGCAGGGGTTACACCTGTGGACGCAGGATCAGGCAGGGTCGGACATTCCGGCCCTCTTTGTTTTGCGTTTACCGACGCCAATCAAAAGACCGGCGGATCCAACCGCTAGGCCAGAAAAACCGTGAAAAGGATTAACGCCAGATGGCTAACGTATCGATGGAGGAATTCGAAGCCCTCCTACAAGAAAGCTTCGAAATTGACACCCCGGCTGAAGGTTCGGTTGTCAAAGGTAAGGTTATCGCGATTGAAGCCGGTCAGGCTATCATCGATGTCGGCTACAAAATGGAAGGCCGCGTAGACCTCAAAGAATTCGCAAACCCGGGTGAAGCTCCCTCGATCGCTGTTGGCGACGAAGTGGAAGTGTTCCTGCGCGCGGCTGAAAACGCCCGTGGCGAAGCTGTCATTTCCCGCGAAATGGCTCGCCGCGAAGAAGCATGGGATCGTCTGGAAAAAGCATACGCTGCAGAAGAGCGCGTCGAAGGCGCAATCTTTGGCCGCGTCAAAGGTGGCTTCACAGTTGATCTGGGCGGCGCTGTTGCGTTCCTTCCGGGTTCGCAGGTTGACGTACGTCCCGTACGCGACGCTGGCCCTCTGATGGGTCTGAAACAGCCGTTCCAAATCCTGAAAATGGACCGCCGTCGTGGCAACATCGTTGTATCGCGTCGCGCGATCCTCGAAGAGTCGCGTGCTGAACAGCGTGCTGAAGTTATCGGCAACCTCACCGAAGGTCAGGCTGTTGAAGGCGTGGTCAAGAACATCACTGAATACGGTGCGTTCGTTGATCTGGGCGGCGTTGACGGTCTGCTGCACGTCACCGACATGGCATGGCGCCGTGTTAACCACCCGTCGGAAATCCTGTCGATCGGCGAGACCATCAACGTTCAGGTCATCAAGATCAACAAAGACACCCACCGTATCTCTCTGGGCATGAAACAGCTTCAGGACGATCCGTGGGATGCAGTTGAAACTCGCTACCCGCTGGAATCGGTACACACTGGCCGCGTAACCAACATCACCGACTACGGTGCATTTGTTGAGCTCGAAGCTGGCGTTGAAGGTCTGGTTCACGTTTCCGAAATGTCCTGGACCAAGAAAAACGTCCACCCGGGCAAAATCGTTTCGACCTCGCAAGAAGTCGAAGTCATGGTTCTCGAAATCGACTCGTCCAAGCGTCGTGTTTCGCTCGGCCTCAAGCAGACCCAGCGCAACCCATGGGAAGTCTTTGCTGAGACCCACCCAGAAGGCACACAGGTTGAAGGTGAAGTTAAGAACATCACCGAATTCGGTCTGTTCATCGGCCTGCCTGGCGACATCGACGGCATGGTTCACCTCTCCGACCTGTCGTGGGACGACCGTGGCGAAGACGCGATCCAGAACTACCACAAGAACGACGTTGTCAAAGCTGTCGTTACCGAAGTCGACGTTGAGAAAGAGCGCATCTCGCTCTCGATCAAAGCAATGGAAGGCGACCCGTTCGCTGAGGCCATTGGCGGCGTAAAACGTGGCTCTGTGATCACCGTTAACGTAACCGCAATCGAAGATGGCGGCATCGAGGTTGAGTACGAAGGCATGAAATCGTTCATCCGTCGTTCGGACCTGTCGCGTGACCGTGCCGAACAGCGTCCTGAGCGTTTCGGCGTAGGCGATAAAGTCGACGTTCGCGTGACCAACGTAGACAGCAAGACCCGCAAACTGGGTCTGTCGATCAAAGCACGTGAAATCGCAGAAGAGAAAGAAGCAGTAGAACAGTACGGTTCGTCCGCTTCTGGCGCTTCGCTCGGCGATATCCTCGGTGCAGCTCTGAAAGGTTCGGACGAATAAGTCCCCTTTTGAGTGAACGAATGAACCCCGCTGTCGAAAGGCAGCGGGGTTTTTCTTTGGCGAATCGCTGCATCAGTGCTGCATTGCAGCGTCTGATCAAAGACTGCAACTCATCATCGAATTCCCTCAATCACCTGCCAAAGGCCCGAAATTGATGCAATTTTCGCGATTTACACCCCATGACGGCTATTCCCCGATGGGTTCTGTTTTCCTATAGTCGTCCTGTGAGCAGGGTGAACCTGCCGTCTGTTTCATACCCGGGGGGTCCACGCCTATGATCAGGTCAGAACTGATCCAAAAGATCGCCGACGAAAATCCTCACCTCTACCAGCGTGACGTAGAGAAGATCGTGAACACGGTCTTTGACACAATCACCGAAGCGATGGCCGATGGTCATCGGGTAGAGCTGCGCGGTTTCGGCGCATTCTCTGTTAAGAAGCGCGATGCGAGAACGGGCCGTAACCCGCGCACCGGCGAATCTGTCGACGTCGAAGAAAAGCACGTACCGTTCTTTAAGACCGGCAAGCTGCTGCGCGATCGACTGAACGACGAATAAGAGAACAGAATGAAAACGCTTCGCTACGCCTTTTGGGGCATTGTTGCCCTTTGTCTTGTGCTTGTTGGTTTGGCAAATCGTGACATCGTGACGATCCACGCGATGCCGAACTTGCTCGCTGACTTCATCGGCGTAGCGCCGACCGTTCAGGTCCCTCTGTTTATCGCGATTTTCCTAGGCGTCGGTGTTGGCTTACTCATCGGCTTCCTTTGGGAGTGGTTGCGTGAGCACAAAACCCGCTCCGAAGCCCGTGCACGCGGCAAAGAAGCAAAACAGCTTCGCCGTGAATTGGATCGTCTCCGCGATGCGGATGGCGACGGGAAGGACGACGTTCTTCAACTGCTCGAACGTTCTTAATTATGCCTGATGTCAGAGTGAAAATTTGCGGGCTGCGCGATGCGGCTAGCATTCAGGTCGCCTGCGATGCTGGAGCGGCTTACCTCGGATTTGTATTCTTTACGAAGAGCCCGCGTAATGTGACCATCGACGAAGCTGCAGCCTTGGCACTAGAGGTCCCGCTTGGCGTTGCAAAAGTGGCGCTCGTTGTTGATGCGAGCGATGCATTTTTGGATGAACTGACAGCCAAAGTGCCGCTCGATATGTTGCAGCTTCACGGCAAAGAAAGCCCAGAGCGCGTGACCGAAGTTCGAGAGCGCTATGGTCTGCCTGTTATGAAGGCTATCGGCATTTCGTCGCCAGATGATCTGGTTCAGATCGACCTCTATGCCCAAGTCGCCGACCAGATTCTCGTTGAGCCGAAACAGCCGAAAGACTCCGATCGTCCAGGCGGCAATGGTGCAGCATGGGACTGGAAAATAGTGCGGCGCAAATATTGGACCCGTCCATGGATGCTGGCGGGCGGCTTGAATGCTGACAACGTCGCGCAGGCCATCGATATGACAGGCGCCCGTCAGGTGGATGTATCGTCCGGTGTCGAATCCGCACCTGGCGTAAAAGATGCCGAAAAAATCCGTGCATTTATCGCGGCAGCACAAGCGTAACGGTTCCTCCCTTTACCCCTTAGCGCATTGGCGCTAACTGTTCTGCTGAACTTCGGGGAGGCCACGATGGCAGACGATCTATTCAACAGCTTTATGAACGGTCCGGACGAACAAGGCCGCTTTGGCAATTTCGGCGGGCGGTTCGTTGCTGAAACGCTTATGCCACTGATCCTTGATCTGCAGGCTGAGTACGAAAAAGCAAAAACCGATGCGACCTTCTGGGCCGAGATGGACGATCTGTGGAAACACTACGTCGGCCGCCCCTCCCCGCTCTATTTTGCGAGCCGCATGACTGAAGAGCTGGGTGGCGCGAAAATCTACCTCAAGCGTGACGAGCTGAACCACACTGGCGCGCACAAAATCAACAACGTGCTGGGTCAGATCATCCTTGCCCGCCGCATGGGTAAATCGCGGATCATCGCTGAAACTGGCGCAGGTCAGCACGGTGTCGCAACGGCAACCGTGTGCGCAAAATTTGGTCTGAAATGCGTGGTTTACATGGGAGCGCATGACGTTGAACGTCAGCAGCCGAACGTGTTCCGCATGAAGCTGCTTGGCGCCGAGGTTATTCCAGTGACATCCGGCCGTGGCACACTGAAAGACGCAATGAACGATGCGCTTCGGGATTGGGTCACCAACGTCGAAGATACATTCTACTGCATCGGTACCGTTGCTGGTCCTCACCCTTATCCTGCGATGGTCCGCGATTTCCAATCGATCATAGGCAAAGAAGTTCGCTGGCAGCTGCCAGAGCAAGAAGGTGAAGGCCGACTGCCCGACACCGTGATTGCCGCGATCGGGGGTGGCTCGAACGCTATGGGTCTGTTCTACCCGTTCCTCGATGATCCATCGGTCAACATCATCGGCGTCGAAGCTGGTGGCAAGGGCGTGAACGAAAAAATGGAGCATTGCGCGTCTCTGACAGGCGGTCGTCCGGGCGTCCTGCATGGCAACCGCACCTATCTTCTCCAAGATGAGGATGGTCAGATCCTCGAAGGTTTCTCGATTTCCGCTGGCTTGGACTATCCGGGCATCGGGCCAGAGCATGCTTGGCTGCATGACATCGGTCGTGCAAAATATGTTTCGATTACCGACAAAGAAGCGCTCGAAGCATTCCAGTTCTCGTGCCGCACCGAAGGCATCATTCCTGCCCTGGAACCTTCCCATGCTTTGGCTCACGTGATGAAAATCGCACCGACTCTGCCCAAGGACCATATCATCGTGATGAACATGTGTGGTCGTGGCGACAAAGACATCTTTACCGTTGCGCGCCACCTAGGGGTCGATATGACCAGTGGCAACGAAGGTCGCAACAGCGACTAAGTGACTGCAACATCGTGATGAATCAAAACCCCGCCATCGTGCGGGGTTTTGTTTTTCGGCACATAAACTCTGGTTTATAGCCATACAACCTATGGATCATTAGTCTGGAATAAACTCTGCGCGGATAGATCGACGGTCATTTTTCAGGCGACGCTGCCTCCACGGATTACCGTTAATTAGGGAGAGTATTATGAAAAAGATAACCTTTGCCGCTGCGATTTTGATTGCCGCATCCACACTAACCGTCAAAGCCGATCCACTGATCGACAACATCATCGCTGCTTACCAAGATGGTGGCTTCACAGGCATTGAAATCTATGACTCCACAAGCACGGTCAAAGTCGAAGCCTATCGTGATGGCATGAAGTACGAAGTTGTATATGACCGAGCGACAGGCGCAGAGATATCGAGCGAAGTCAGAACTCGAACTGAACGCGATGGTGAAGGTGGCGCCTCGGGTAGGGTTCGTGGAAGCGATGACGGCCCTTCGCATGATCTAAACGACGATCACGGTCGGAATGGTGGTCACCACGGCCGCGGTCATGACGACGATGATCACAATGATGACCACGACGAAAGCCGTGACGATAGTGACGACGACAGCAATGACGACTCGTAACGCTTCATGCTAACATGATTGGGTTCTGGCATTTTGTCAGAACCCCCTTCTGGTGAAAAAATGAAATTCGGGACCAAATCTCTTTCGATTATGATCACAAGCGCCCTTTTGGCGTTTGGTGCGCCTGTGCATGCGCAGTCGATCCAAGACAGCATCGTGACGCAGCTGCAAGAGCAGGGCTATACCGACATCGTGGTAAATCGCACCCTTTTAGGCCGCGTAAGAGTCGTCGCACGCAATCAAACCCACGAAAGAGAACTGGTGTTTAACCCCACCACAGGCGAACTGCTGAGGGACTATTGGCGTGCGATCGGCGAAAGCAAACGATCCAATATGACCATCATCCCCCGCATTGCTGACCTCGAAGAAGTCGAATCCGAGGACGATCACGACAGACACGGAAATGACGATGATCGAGAAGATGACGAGGACGAAGATAGCTCTGACGATGATCGTGATCGTGGCCGTAATCGAGGTGGCGACGATAACGATAGCAAAGACAACGAAGATAGTGGAGACGATAAGGACGACGATGATTAACGGGATAGGTGCCAATTAATGGACAAGCGGGCAGTCACAGCTGTCCTTGTGGTGCAAATTATTTGCGCCACCTTCTTCCTATGGAACATCCTGTCGTCGGTCTTTGGCGTTGCTGCATTTTCATGGCAAGTCTCGGAATATATTGAGCTTGGCGCTGCATTCGGCCTTTTGATCGGTGTCGGTTTTGGTGCGGTCATCTTGCGACGATCTTCGGCGCGCGCTCGGTTGGCGGAAACACGTCTACGCGCGGCATCGGGTGCTTTTATGGAACTCATGCACGAACGGTTCGAGTCATGGGGCCTTACGGCGGCAGAACAAGACGTTGCTTTGTTTGCGATCAAAGGACTGAATACCGCTGAAATCGCCGCGCTACGCAATACCTCAGAGGGCACCGTTAAGGCGCAGACAAATGCAATTTACAGGAAGGCCGGCGTTACCGGGCGGCCTCAGCTTCTCAGTCTTTTTATTGATGATCTGTTGGACGAGACAGCTTTTGCTGTTCCCATTCAAGCGGCGGAGTGAGCCTCTAGGACAGCTAAAGGCACAATCTCAAGCGCCCGCATGTGCGTGGCATTGAGATTGACCAACGGAGCGCATCCCTCGTCTGCAGCTTGCAAGAAGCGTCCAGCGCAAAGGCACCATTGATCGCCAGCTTTCAGTCCTGCGAAATTGAACTCAGGCCTTGGTGTCGACAGGTCATTCCCAACGTATTTCGAAAACGCGAGAAATTCATCCGTCATAACAGCGCAAACGGTGTGACTCCCTTGGTCCTGATCACACGTATTGCAGAATCCGTCGCGGAAAAATCCAGTCAGCGGATCGGTAGAGCACGAAATAAGCGGCGCACCGTATACATTAATAGATTGGTCCATTTGGGTCATTTACGCCTCATCACACAGGTGGCGTCCATTTAACCCAGCGGCCGTGAAAATCAACTCGCCCCATTTTGAACCGCAGTTCTCCCGGCCAAATGCGCAACGTCAGGCCTGCGCTTCCGCTTTGACCGTCCGCTTCCATCTGGAACCATGCAAGCGGACTTTCTGCAGTCGCCGCACGACCAACAGTTTCGATAATCGACCGTCCACGCTCTTGGGCATCGGCAGGCAAATACTGCCAAGCCACGGTCGAGTATACCATCGTCAGTGTGCCGCATCTCGTTTGAAGAGAAGCGTTCAACCACTCAACTGCATCGCCCTGTTCGACGCTGACATCACACAGCCTGATTGCTGCCTCTGTGAGTGCCACGCGCTCGAATTGATCAGGCCAGATGTAAGACTTGAGGCGCAACCGATCTAGGGGGTTCTGGACATCAATCGGGCTCAGGTCCACGCCACGACGATCTAATATCCGCAGGTCTGACCTCGGCGGAAAGGGGCCTGTCCATTCAGGAGCCAACCGAACGGGACTATCGTCGTCGCCGTAGACGGTTTCTCCCAAATACAAAGCGAACTTATCCCACATAAGGTTCAACCCAGCGCTCGCACCGATTTCGAAAACGTTCATCGGGAGTTTGAACCGCTTTGTCAGCCAATGTGACACCGCAATGAGAACGGCAGAGCGGCGTACTTCATTTGTTTGCGGAGGACTATCGATAAAGGTCGATATAAAAGGGGCTTCTTCGGTCAAAGCACGCTCAACAGCCAGCCAAAGCGCATCCGGATCGGTCGCGTAGTTTTCGTAGGCGTCTTCCAACCCGCAGCGCCCCAGCATGCGAAGCTCGTTCAACGCCCCCGCGAACCGCAAAGGGACGGAATCTGCAGATGGTCCCATATCACCCGGCCAATTAAACAAACGCGCGGTGAGCGGGGAATTCGGTGTTAGCCTTTCGGCCAACAAGTTCAGTAGATTCGCGGTCAACGATGACCCAAGAGCCTCGCAGGCCTGCGCCTGCGCCAAGAGTGCCTCGTGCAAGCGACCTGTCATCTGAACCTATCCACCAACTTTTCCATCGGGCTACGGGTATCTTCTTCAACAGTCGGCTCATTTTTGACGAGCTTTTCTGGCTTATTTTTCGTTTTCGGAGCTTGAGCCGTCCCAGTACCAGAGCGAGGCGGGGCAACACGTAATGCAACGGCATTTAGAAATTTAGGGCCATCACCCTCCGCCAGAGCGCCCGCCCCGTCACTGATTCCACGCATCATATCATCGAGCCAATCCTGTTCTGCTTTCGCAAAATCCGACAGGACATAGCCAGCTACACGATCTTTGTGCCCAGGGTGCCCGATACCAAGCCGAACGCGATCATAGGCTTCGCCGATATGTTGATGGATCGAACGAAGTCCATTGTGGCCCGCATGACCACCCCCCGTCTTCAAACGACACTTGCTCGGCGCAAGATCGAGTTCATCGTGGAACACGACTACATCTTGGGGTGTGAGCTTGTGAAACCGCATCGCCTCGCCAACAGACTGGCCCGACAGGTTCATAAACGTGTCCGGTTTCAACAGGATAACCTTTTCGGAGCCCAACCGCCCTTCGCTCGTTTGACCTTGAAATTTGGCGCGCCACGGCGAAAACCCGTGATCGCTTGCGATACGGTCCACGGCCATAAAGCCGATGTTGTGACGATTTTGGGCGTATTTCACACCCGGATTTCCGAGGCCGACAAATAGTTTCATGTGTTATCCATACCGACAGGTCATAGCAGAGCCAACATATTTGCTATATACTTAGCGTGTCTGCCCGTGTAGACGGCCACCTTCGACCTTTTTTGAAAGCCTCCCTGATGATCCCGACTATTTCCGCCGCGCTATCCGAGCGTGGGTATACAACGCTGACCGATGTTCAGGAGGCTGTGCTAAATCCCGAATACGAGGGGAAAGACCTTCTGGTTTCCGCTCGTACTGGTTCTGGCAAAACAGTTGGCTTTGGCCTCGCCATCGCATCCGACTTTTTGGACGAAGACGGCTCCGCGGGTCGCGCTGGCCTTCCTGTTGCGCTGATTGTTGCGCCAACCCGTGAACTTGCATTCCAAGTCAGCCGCGAGCTTGAATGGCTCTACGCGAAAACGGGTGCCGTGATTGCGTCCGCTGTTGGTGGCATGGACCCACGTAACGAACGTCGTGCTCTCGAACGGGGAGCGCACATCGTCGTCGGCACCCCTGGTCGTATTCGCGACCACATCCAACGCAACGCGCTTGACCTTACAATGGCTCGCGCTGTTGTCTTGGACGAAGCGGACGAAATGCTCGATCTCGGCTTCCGCGAGGACCTCGAATTCATTCTGGCTGAAGCGCCCGAAGACCGCCGCACGCTAATGTTCTCCGCAACCGTTCCGCCACTGATCGCGAAACTTGCCAAAGACTTCCAAAAGGACGCTCTGCGCGTCGAAGTTTCTTCAAAAGAACAACAGCACTCTGACATTTCGTATCAGGTTCTCAACTGTGCACCGCATGATTCAGAACATGCAATCATCAACGCACTTTTGTTCCATGACCCCGACAACACCATCATCTTTGCGAACACTCGCGCAGCGGTGGCCCGCCTGACGGCCCGCTTGTCAAACCGAGGTTTCCAAGTTGTGTCGCTCTCGGGCGAACTCACCCAAACCGAACGGACACACGCACTGCAAGCGATGCGCGACGGTCGCGCAAAGGTCTGCGTTGCGACGGACGTTGCTGCACGTGGTATCGACCTTCCGGGACTTGAGCTGGTGATCCACGCTGAAACGCCGACAAACACTGAAACCCTATTGCACCGCTCCGGTCGTACTGGTCGCGCTGGCCGCAAGGGTATTTCCGCGCTGATCGCCACACCGCGTGATCGCATGAAAATCACCCGTTTGCTCAAATGGGCAAAGCTGGAAGCAGAATGGACAGAACCGCCAAGCGCCGAGGCTGTACAAGCCCGTGAAGAAGAGCGTCTGATCAATCACCCTGCATGGTCCGAAGCCATCAACGACGATCAAGCTGCGTTCGCCGGCAAACTGCTAGAGAAATACAGCCCTGAACAAGTCGCTGCTGCCTATCTGCGCCTCTATCAAGAACGCCGCTGCCCACCTGAAGAGCTCGGCGGCGTGTCGGTAGATCGCGAAAAAAAGAAGCAAGAATTCGGACCTTCGGTTTGGTTCAAGCTGTCTATCGGTCGCAACGAACGCGCTGAACCGCGTTGGCTGTTGCCGATGCTGTGCAAACAGTCTGGTCTGAACAAGAATGCTATTGGCCGTATCCGCATCAACGATAAAGACACCTACGTCGAAGTTCAGGAAGAAGCTGGTAAGGCGATGGTTGCGCGCGAAGGCGCAAGCCTTGACCTCGAACAGGGCATTTCGCTGGTCGTAATGGACCAAGCACCAGAAATGGACGCACGTAGCCCGCGCGGCCCACGTCCAGACCGTCCTGAGCGTCCTTCCCATCGTGGCGGCCCATCAGACCGTCCTCGTCGCGACGAGCGTGGTGAGCGTGGTGAGCGTGGTGAGCGTGGTGAGCGTGGTGAGCGTGGTGAGCGTGGTGAGCGTGGTGAGCGTTCGCCTCGTCCAGAACGTTTTGAACGTCCAGAGCGTAAGGACAAACCTGTAAAGTTTGATCGTCCCGCAAAATTCGACAAACCAGAATCCAAGCCTCGCAGGGCCGAAGCTGCCGCCGGAGGCGAAACTGGGTCCGAGCCTCGCATTAAAACGCGCTGGAAGAAAGACGACATGAAGCGTCGCGACGATGGCCGCGTTGATCGTCCGTCTTTTGCTAAGCCGCGTGCGCGTGCTGGCGACGACACCGCAAAGAAGCCCGCAGGAAAACGCACATTTGGTGACAAACCAGCTGGTAAGAAATTTGGTGGCAAGCCTTCTGGCGACCGCAAGTCGACTTTCAAGGGCGGCAACCCCAAAGGCGGTTTTAAGAAAAACCCAAAGAACTAAGAAAATAGGCCTCTCTTTTCGTGATCATATGTCTACGATCACCTCAGGAGAGGTTTTCTTGGCGCGACCACACGGCTAAAGAGACCCAACTCATTCGAAAAATGGTGCTCTGATGTCTGTCTCGATGCTGTCGACCTTTGTGAAACCCATGCACCCCGAAGGGCGCAAGTTTGTTGCAATCGCTGCAGCGATCACGGTTCTGCTGTTCCTACTCTGGGAACCGCTTGGCTGGGTCGGCGTCGGCCTGACGGTTTGGGTCTATTACTTCTTCCGCGATCCCGTACGCGTCACGCCTGATCGTAAGGGCATTATGGTATCCCCAGCAGACGGCGTCGTGTCGCTGCTGGAACCTGCTGTCCCGCCCGCAGAGCTAGGACTCGGCGACGCAGCGATGACCCGCATTTCCGTGTTCATGTCAGTGTTTAACTGTCATGTGAACCGCGCACCTGCGGCAGGAACAATCACCGCGGTCGCCTATCGCCCAGGTAAATTCCTTAACGCGTCGCTCGACAAAGCGTCTGAGGACAACGAGCGCAATGGCATCACCATCGAACTTCCCGATGGTCGCAAATTTGGCACCGTTCAGATCGCAGGTCTCGTCGCGCGTCGTATTCTTTGCTGGTCCAAAGAAGGCCAAGAGATTGGCATTGGTGAACGTTTTGGTCTGATCCGTTTCGGCTCTCGTCTGGATATCTATCTTCCTGAGGGCGCAAAGCCGATGGTATCGATAGGCCAGACGATGATCGCTGGCGAAACTGTTATTGCAGATTTGGGCGAAGCGCCCCAAGCCTGAGGCATCTCATGACCGAGCAAGAAAACAATCGGGACACCAAAGGCCGCGTTCCTTTCGTCCAAATGGTCCCCAATATGGTGACCCTAACGGGAATGTGCTTGGGCCTTACGTCCATCCGTTTTGCCGTCGACGAACGTTTCATGCTCGCCACGTTTCTGATCATGCTCGCTGCTGTGATGGATGGCCTTGATGGCCTCATGGCGCGTCGGCTCAATTCAACGTCGGAATTGGGCGGCGAACTCGACTCGCTCTCGGATTTTGTGTGCTTTGGCGTCGCTCCGTCGATCTTGATTTACCAGTTTTTCCTGAGCTCGCTTGGCGGCCTCGGCTGGATTTTCGCTCTGGTCTACGCAGGTGCTGCCTGCCTACGTCTCGCTCGCTTCAACGTAATGAAGGACAAGCCAAAGACGGATGACAGTGAAACGCCCCACTTTGTAGGTGTCCCGTCACCAGGTGGCGCGATGCTCGCTCTGATGCCTGCATTTCTTGTTTTCGGTGGTTATTTCGACGCCCACTTGATCCCAATGATCGTAGCGATTTGGCTCGGATTTGTTGGCGTTCTTATGATCTCAACAATGAGGACGCTGTCCCTCAAGGCCGTCCGAATTCCACGAAGCCTCTCCCGTGTCGTGCTCGTGCTTACTCTGCTCGTCGTGGGCCTCGTGTTTTTCCGCCCTTGGCTACTGCTTGTCTCCGTGAACGTGATCTACATCTTCATCTTGCTTGTTAGCATTGTGAAGGCGCGCGGCAATCTGTTCGCTCAGTCCTAAAGCCAGCCGCGGAACAATCCCAACATTGCTCTGAGTAACAAAAGAAAACGGGGCCCGATGGACCCCGTTTCCTTAATTCTGTGGTGAAGAAGAGGATTAGTCTTCTGCACCCTCTTCGTCTTCGTCAACACCAGCCGAGCGCAGACCCGACGGAGCCGAGATGTTCGCAATAACGAAGTCACGGTCGATGGTCGGCGAAACGCCTTCCGGCAGGGTAACGTCAGAGATGTGGATCACATCGCCGATTTCACGGCCGGTCAGGTCAACAACGATCTGCTCAGGAATGTCGCCAGCGATAACGCTCAGCTCGACTTCCGGACGAACAACGGTCAGAACGCCGCCTTTTTTGATGCCCGGTGCAGCTTTGTGGTTTTCGAACTCGACATGCACGAACAGGTTCACACGGCTTGTACGCTTCAGGCGCATGAAGTCGATGTGAGTCGGCAGGTCTTTTACAACATCGCGCTGAACGCCACGGCAGATCACACGTACATCTTCCTGACCTTCAACTTTGAGGTTGAACAGGGTGGACATGAAACGGCCCTGCTTCAGTTTCTGAAGCAGTTTGTTGTAGTTGAAGTTCAGCGGAAGCGGATCTTGTCCACCACCATAAACGATACCCGGAACGAGCCCATCACGGCGAGCTTGACGAGCGGCCCCCTTGCCTGTCCCCGTACGTTCCGTGGCGATAAGATCAGGAATCTCACGTGCCATCTTGATAATCTCCATAAGATGAGGGGCCGCCCTCCAAGGGTGTGCGACCCGATGAAGTCGCGCTCTTACACGCGAATCCCCTTTTTGGAAAGGTGAAAATCCCTCTTTAGTGAAGAGAAACTACCCTAGATTATCTTGCTATTTAAAATGATTCTAAATCTAATGCGCCCAAACTCTGGGAGCGCATTTATGGAAACCATTCTCAACGGCACACTTGGCGGTCTGGTCGCAGGCATTGCTACGGCCTTGGGCGCTGTTCCAGTGTTAATTGGGAAGACGCTTAGCCAACGCGCCAGCGACACGCTGTTAGGTTTCGCAGCAGGCGTGATGCTCTCTGCATCCTACTTCTCCTTGATTTTGCCTGGTATTGATATTGCGACATTGCAATATGGCTCTACTTTGATAGCCTCCCTGATCGCTGGCATTGGGATCGCCCTTGGCGCTGGATTTGTCGCTTGGCTGAACTCGTCGTTGCCCCATGAACATTTCATCACAGGGCAAGAAGGCGCTGACGCTGCTGCGATGGGACGCATCTGGCTCTTCGTGATTGCTATCACCATCCACAACTTCCCAGAAGGCATGTCGATTGGCGTAGCCTTTGGTGACGGGACCACCAGCGGCATATCGGTTATGACAGGTATCTCGCTCCAAGATATGCCCGAAGGTCTGGCTGTTGCCGTTGCGCTCATCGGGCGCGGCTATTCGCGATGGAAATCTTTCCTAGTGGCTGCCCTCACAGGCATGGTCGAACCCATTGGTGCGCTGATTGGCGCGAGCGCAGTTTCCGTTACCCACGAAATCCTCCCGATAGGGCTGACGTTCTCCGCAGGTGCAATGCTCTACATCATCAGCCACGAAATCCTTCCAGAAACGCACCGCAACGGGCACCAGAACCGCGCAACGACGGGTCTTCTTTTCGGTCTGATCTTGATGATGATCCTCGACGTTACTCTGGGATAAAGAAACGAGCATTCCTACGTCGCCCTTACTGCGCTCCCGAGGCTCCGACATGATGGTCCAATAAGTGCAAAAGGATGCCGCACAGCCCTCGCATACGATTAAAACACACAATACTGCCTTTGTGCCCCAAATATCCTGGGGGTCTGGGGGCAATGCCCCCAGCGACGCTTGCGTAGAAGCGCCTTGCAGCCTAGAAGCCATTCGAGCAATTTCAGGAGGGTCCGATGGGATTCAAGATGGGTATCGTGGGTCTGCCGAACGTCGGTAAATCGACCCTGTTTAACGCGCTGACCAAAACGGCAGCGGCACAGGCTGCAAACTTTCCCTTCTGCACCATCGAACCGAACGTCGGCGAAGTGGCTGTTCCGGACCAGCGCCTTGATGCTCTGGCCGAAATCGCTGGGTCTAAACAGATCATCCCGACTCGGATGACATTCGTTGACATCGCAGGCCTCGTTAAAGGCGCTTCCAAAGGCGAAGGTCTTGGTAACCAGTTCCTCGCCAACATCCGCGAATGTGACGCTATCGCCCACGTGCTGCGTTGCTTCGAAGACGATGACATCACGCACGTTGAAGGCCGCGTGGACCCTGTCGCTGACGCAGAGACCATCGAGATGGAGTTGATGCTTGCCGATCTCGAGTCGATCGAACGTCGTCTACAAAACATCGTCCGCAAGGTCCGCGGTGGCGACAAAGAAGCTGTAGAACAAGAGCGGCTCCTTAAACTTGCGAAGGACGCGATTGAAGCAGGCAAACCCGCCCGCACAGTTGAAATCTCAGAGGATGACCAGAAACAGTGGAAGATGCTGCAACTGCTGTCGACCAAACCTGTCCTTTATGTTTGCAACGTCGAGGAAACATCTGCTGGCGCAGGCAATAGCCAATCGGCTCGCGTTGCTGAAATGGCAGCGGCTCAGGGCAACAGCCACGTCGTTATTTCTGCGCGCATCGAAGAAGAGATCAGCCAACTCGACGACGAAGAGCAGGAAATGTTCCTCTCCGAACTGGGCCTCACCGAAGCAGGCCTCGACCGCCTCATCCGTGCTGGCTATGAACTGCTTCACCTGCAGACCTACTTTACCGTTGGTCCGAAAGAAGCACGCGCCTGGACTATCAAAGAAGGCACGGGCGCTCCCGCTGCTGCTGGCGTGATCCATGGCGACTTTGAACGCGGCTTCATCCGCGCTGAAACCATCGCGTTCAATGACTACATCCAATTCAAGGGTGAAACTGGCGCTAAAGAAGCTGGTAAAATGCGTGCGGAAGGCAAGGCATACATCGTCCAAGACGGCGACGTGATGCACTTCCTCTTCAACACTTAATAACGGCCGAAAATTCGGTTCTATCGTTTGAGGGCGTAGGGCAAACCTGCGCCCTTAACCATTCATACCAGTCAGTATGAAGCATATCGCGCGACAACTCTGGCCGCTCTGGCGACGGCGCTATTGAGACCTCGCCCTGTGTGCAGCGAACCATCCGCTGGGGTGTGTAGATAACCCAATCAAATTCAGAAAACTGACGCTGATACTTTGGCAGCGCTAATTCCAAGGGATCATGAGGTACATCGCACCACCCAGCAAAGATACGCCGCCCAGCCTGTCGCCCCACCTCATGCAAACGAAGATCGCGGCCCAATTTCCGATGTGCTCTCAATACATCATTTTCCATTTCGAGAAGCCGCAGGACATCCGTGTCGCAACGATCTCCGACCAGCGACGGCTGAAGACGCAACCGCCACGCTAAACGATACAGCAGGTCAAACTTCGCTGGATCCGAATGCCACACGGCGGTTTCAGTCAAAATGACAAAACGTTCGGGCACCCGAGCCTTGTAACGCTCGTCAGGCAAGGTCGGCACCATTTCCGTCGCCCCAACCGACCACTCAACAAATTCAGGTGCTATACGCGCCGACAGCAAGCGCCGTGCAATCCGACGCCATGCTATGGCCGTTCCAGAAAATGGGAGGGTGATCGAATACATGGCGGCATACATTTTTGTTCATGATATGTTCTTTTAAGCTATACGCAAGATGTCTTAACCAATTCAGCCGCGAAAACTTTCTGCCAGAGGTGCCTTGTTTTCCGTCAAAGCCCTCGCTAAACGGGTCGACGGAGACGTGGCCGAGTGGTCGAAGGCGCTCCCCTGCTAAGGGAGTAGGCGAGGAATCGTCTCGAGGGTTCGAATCCCTTCGTCTCCGCCATAATATCAAACCAAATATTTGATATTAAATATAAATCTTAAATAAACATCACTCTAGATACTTATCTAGATACACTTGAGCTAGAAGCGCTCATGCAAAATGCCATCAAACCTGGGGAAGGTTGGATGAATAGATTCGTCGAGAGAGCCGCTAACGGAAACACTTTTGAACGTGGTGACGCTGGCGACTGGCGGTTCGGCAGGATACGATGTTTTCACGTTTGATTTTTCAAAACGTAACGACAGCTTCCACCGATCTGTTACGATGAATGTGCGGCCTAGGTTAAGAAAGTACTACTGAAATAATCGCGCACCAAGCCATACAAGCAGAGTGATGCCAAGCTGATATGCTCATTAGGTCTCGGAAACGTGAAACCCGCTGCTATTTACCGGTGGCCGCCATTATGCCCAGCGTTCTGGAGAAATTAGCCGATGTGCGAGAGGTTCAGAGCATCACCATACGCGAAATGACGGATATCGTGACGGCGAGTTGGGAGACGCAGGAAGAGGTGGTGTTTTTTGGGGGGTAAGGGCGGAGAGCATGCGTAATTGGGCTGACCCTACTCAAAGGTCGAGCTCCCGTTAAGATCGCAGCATTGCTGTGAGAAGAGGGAGACAGAAAATGGAATACTTCGTTGGTTTGGATGTGTCGCTTCGGTCTTGCGCGCTTTGCATTGTGGACGGTCGTGGCAAGGTTTGCATGGAGCGAGAGCTCCCGTGTGAGGTCGATGAAATCGCCAATTGCCTGAACGCGTTCGGCCACCCGATAGTGCGGATCGGCTTTGAGGCTGGTGCGCTGAGCCAGTACCTTTTCTTCGGCCTGCAAGACAAAGGCTTCGAGATCGTGTGCATGGAGGCTCGCCAGGTCAGTGCTGCACTTTCAGCGATGCGGAATAAGACTGACAAGACGGACGCGAAAGGCATTGCGCAGATTTTGCGGACGGGTTGGTTCAGCCCGGTGCATATGAAGAGCCGGGAGGCGCACGGGCTACGGGCTCTTCTGAGCACCAGAAAGGCCTTGTTGAAGAAAACAATGGACTTGGCAAACGAAGTGCGTGGTTTGCTGAAGATATTTGGTGTTCGCCTTCCCCGGACCGTTAAGCACGGTAGCTTCGACGATCTCGTTAGGCCCATGATCGAGATGGATGAAGTTCTCGCGCACGCGGTCATTCCGTTGCTCGATGCACGTGCCGTCCTATTCCAGCATTATCTTGAACTGGATCGACGGGTGAAGCATGCGGCGTCGCAAGACGAGGTCTGTATGCGGATGATGACGGTGCCTGGTGTGGGCCCGATCGCGGCTCTCACATTCAAAGCAGCGGTCGATGACCCCAATCGGTTCAAACGCTCTCGCACAGTAGCCGCGCACTTTGGCCTCACGCCGAGGCGATACCAGTCCGGCGAACATGACAACCCAGGTCGTATCTCCAAGGCCGGTGATCAGAATGTCCGAGCGACGCTTTACGCTGCTGCAAATGCGTTGCTCATGCGAACGATGGCCGGATCGCAGATCAAGTCATGGGGCATGCGCCTAATGCGCACCAAAGGTCGGCGTCGAGCCGTTGTGGCCGTCGCCCGTAAACTCGCCGTTCTTCTCCATCGAATGTGGATCGACGGCACAGAATTCCGTCAGGAAAAAGTGGGAGGCCAGGCATGACCCAATAGCCCACCACCTGACCTGAACGGGATCGTCCATCCGGACGAGGTGTGTGGATGAAGCCGAAAATGTCTGCTGCGCAACTTGAAGCGCGCCGGAAAGCGGGGCTCTCCACTACCAATCCGACACATGCATGCAGCGGCGCCCTTCGAACGCCAATCCAGACTGCGAAGAGAAGCGTGACCCGGAAAAACGATCCTTATGACGAATGAAAGAAAACGAGCTTGACCAAGATGCCCAATTAGAGAAGCAGACTTTCGCTGCAGGTGCAAACAGACTGAGAGCCTAACACGAAACCGGACGTTCGAATCCCACCCGCACCCGAATAAAAGATCCCGACGATCAGCCAAAATCAGACCAGTTCGTGAGCCGGCGCGGTCACCTCATCTACCCAAGCCATCAGTGCTTCGGGTTCGGGCGGCAGCTGGGTTGCCAGCCCTTCCGCAAAGGTCTCGAAATCCGGTCGGTTGAGCGCATTGAGACCAACCAGAACGGGAACGTCCATCGCGATCGCCTCGGCGATTACGTTGCGGAACCCGCGCCCATCGGCCTCGTGCTTGCCGAACTTGTTGACGATCAGGAGGTCCGTCCCGGATGAGAGATCGGCCGCGACCAACCCGACCGCCGTTTCCAGCGCGGCCGGGTCGAGGCGGCACCCCCGCGCCTGCGAGCCAAGGTCTTGGCTGATGCGCAGAACGGCACCATCAGGCAACACTCGCACATCCATGTCGCAGGGGCCGGAATCGGCGCGCTCGCTGTTGATCTGCACAGTGCCGCAACATCTGAGACCGCGGGCCGCGAGCTCGGTTGCGAGCCGTTCAAGAACCAGGTCGGTGTCGCCGCGCCCCGGCGCCATCGTGTAGGCAAGTTTCATATCTGGACTCCTCAGGATTGGTGGAAAGGTTGGAATTCGACCAGCGCACCGGCTGGCAGACATTCGGCATCGGCGGGCAGAAACATCAGCCCGTCGGCTAGAGAGAGCAGCCTTATACGGGCCGAATGGGTGGCATCCTCGAAACCGACGATCTCGCGACCCTCTGCATCAAAACCGGCCAGAGTGACGGGTCGGAGTTCGCAGCGCCCGGGCTTGCGGCGGATTGGGCTTGCGGTCACGACATGGCGCCGGGTTGAGATGGGTCCCTCGCCGCTGAGGGCACGGATCAGCGCCAGTCCGAAGACCTGCCATGTGACGAAGGCCGATACCGGATTGCCTGGCAATCCAAGCCAGTGCGCCTTGCCAATGCGCCCGGCCGACACCGGCTTGCCCGGTTTGATCGCGACGCCGCTGAACAGGGCTTTGCCGCCCAATGCCATGACGGCCGACTTCACATGATCTTCTTCGCCCACCGAGATACCGCCCGTGGTGACGACAAGATCGGCTTGCGCCGCCATGTCGCCCAATTGACGGACAAGGCCGGAAAGGTTGTCGGCACCATGATCCGAGGCAACGATGTCGACATCCGCAGCTGCAAGGCTTGCCGTCAGCATCGGAGTGTTGACGTCCCAGATCTGGGCGGCCTCACGCGCGCCTCCGGCGCGCCGAACCTCGTCGCCGGTGACCAGTAATGCCACGCGTAGCCTGCGCCGAACGCGCAGGATGCCTGCACCGGCGGCGGCACAGGCGGCGATCTCCCTCGGGCCGAGCCTCTGCCCCTTGTCGAGGACGGTCGCGCCGCTGGCCATGTCACTGCCTGCACGGCGGATATTCAGTCCCGATCCAGGTAGGCGCGACAGATGAACCACGTCCCCGTCACGCTGAACCTCCTCCTGCATCACGACCGCGTCCGCGCCATCCGGGATTGGCGCGCCCGTGAAGATCCGGGCCGCCACGGCTCCTGCAACCGGCGTCGTCACCGCCTGCCCGGCAGGCACGCGCGCAACGACAGGCAACACCCAGGGTCCGGCGCCAGTCAGGGCCGATGTCGCGATCGCATAGCCATCCATTGCCGCATTATCGAAAGCCGGTGCCATGGACCGGGACCGGACCGGCTGGGCAAGAATGCGGCCAAAGGCGTGGCCGAGCGACACGGCCTCGGTGCGGCCGACCGTTGCTACATTTCCTGCAATCCGGGTCAGTGCCTCGTCGATGCTGATCAGCGCGTGAAGCATGTCCTGACTGTCACAGCCGCAGCCCGGTGACGCGATGGCTTGATGGATGGTCATTGTGCTGCCTCCTCGGCGGAATGGGTAGGCTGGAAATGCCCGGGCCCGATGCTGCAATCGAGATCGCGCAGGCGCCCGTCCTTGAGCCCGTAAATCAGGCCGTGCACCCGGACATCAGCCCCGCGACGCCATGCCCTCTGAAGGATCGGCGTTTCGCAGACACGCCGAACGCCTTCGACGACGTTCAGTTCGGCCAGCCGGTCACGTTGTCCTTCGAGGTCGGGTTCGCGCCCCAAATCGACCGCGTAAGCGCGGGCCAGGCGCCGGATCGGCTCGAGCCAGTGATCGGCCAGACCGTGTGGCAGATCCTCGGTCGCGGCCTTGACCCCGCCACAGCCATAGTGGCCGCAAACGATGATCTCGCGGACATGCAGAGCATCGACCGCGAATCCCAGCGCCGACAGGAGGTTCATGTCCGAGGAATGAACGATGTTGGCGACGTTGCGATGGACGAACACTTCGCCCGGATCCAAACCCGCGACCACGTTGGCCGGCACCCGGCTGTCCGAACAGCCGATCCAGAAGAACTCGGGCGCCTGAAGGGCGGCAAGGCGGGTGAAATAGTCAGGCTCTTCGTCGTGACGTTTTTTCGACCACGCCACATTGCGCGCCAGAAGGTCATTCAACATCGGTCGTCTCCGGGAAATCTGGCAGCCCGCGTCTTGAGCGCATGTGTTTCGACAGGATCCGCAGATCGGCCCGGGTCAGCCGGGCGCGGGCAATCGGCAAGAGGATCGCGTTTTCGGCAACGAGGTGGCGCCGCACGTGCCCCGCAAACATGGACAACACCCCGCGCTCCTTGGTGGACAGATCGGCCCCTCTATCGAGGCAACGAGTGAGCATCGCTCGCACTCCGGGCAGCAGACGCATCGCCTCATCCTGATCGGCCCTGATCCGGTCGACCGCACCCTCGATCGCATCCTCCTCCGTGCAGCGCCGGGCAAGAAGCGGGAACAGGTCCTCTGCCTCGTCGCGCAGGTGGTCTTCACGGATGAAATCCAGAGGATTTGCAAGCAGGCTCGGGCTTATCGGGTTATCACCGCTCCCACGCAGCATTGGCTCTGACGGTTGCATGACACGTCCTTTCGCGTGGTTCAGATCGGCGCAAGACTTGCGCCGGTGATCTGTGCGCCGGTGGCCAGGGTTTCGACGAACTCCCGTGATGCCCGCGCCCAGGCGGCCTTTTCCAACGCCTGCGCGATCTTCGGGCGAACGGTGTCGTAAGGCAGCACCTGACCCGGTGCGATGGCGTTCAGGCGAATTATGTGCCAGCCGTGCCGTGAGAAAACGGGTGCGGGGCTGATGCCGCCTTCGGCCAAGGTGCGCAGCGCCGTCTCGAACTCGGGCACGGTGTCGCCCGGGCCAAGCTGACCCAGATGCCCAGCCGAAGCCTTGGAGCCGCAGTCGCTTTCACGGGCAGCGGCGGCGAACCCTTTGGCGTCGCCATCAAGCCGCGCCAGCAGGGCAACGGCCCGTGCTTCGGCCGCGGCGCACTCGGCTTCGTCGCGCGGATCGCAGGCGCACAGAATGTGCGAGACATCCCAGAGCGGTGCCGAACGATATCGGGTGGGGTCCTTTTCCCATTCCCCACGCACGGCCACTTCGCCGACGGGTTCGATCACCAGCGCCTCATCCAGCAAGGCGCGGATCAGGGCTTCGTCGTCCGTCTCGAACCGCCCCGGCGCCAGCTCGAACGGGTCGGGCGTCAGCCCGCGCCGCCTCGCCTCCTGCAACAGCAGCGCACGGATCGCCAGCGCCTGCGCTGCCTTGCGCCAGGCGATGCCCGGCTTGTCCTTGGGGGCGCTGTGGTTCTGGGCCTCGGCGGCGATTGCCGCCGAGGGGATGGTTTCGCCGTTCACGACGACATCGGGAAACAGGGCCATGTTCATCTGGCTCACTCCGCTGGCGTCGTGGCGGTAGGACCGCGCTTGGCTTGCACCTTGTCATAGGCGCGGCGGCGTTCTTCGAGCGGGCGATGCCGCCGCGAACGGACAAGCTGATAGCCTGCCCGCAAGAACAGGTAACGCATCGGAGCGAAGATGCCCGAAGCGATGTGGACCAGCCTTGTAAACGGGAAGAGCAAAAAGATCGTCAGCCCAAGGAACAGGTGCAACTTGAAGATCAAGGCGACACCCTCGATGTGCGCCGCGGCACCGGATTGGAAAGTGAATATGCCTTGAGCCCAGGACATGAACTTGGTCATTTCGTGACCATCAAGATGCTGGAGCGAGACGAAGACCGTCCCCAGACCAAGCACAAGCTGCGCCAACAGCAGTGCTAGAATGGCGATGTCGGCAAAACTGGACGTCTTGCGGATACGCGGATCGGTCCAGCGGCGGTGCATGAGCATCCCACCGCCCACGAGAGCCATCACACCGGCGATACCGCCGGCGATCACGGCCAAAAGCTGCTTTGCCCCGTGGCTGATTCCCATGGCATCAAAGACAGCGATTGGGGTCAACAGACCAACGAGATGCCCGACGAAGATCACCAGGACACCCACATGGAACAGGATTGAACCGATAATCAACTGCTTACGACGCAGCATCTGGCTCGACGAGGTTTTCCACGTGAAGGGGTCACGTTCGTAGCGCACGACCGATCCGATCAGAAGAACGGACAGAGCGATATAAGGATAAATCCCGAAAAGAAAATTGTGCATGTCTGCCTCCATTATTCGGTCACGGGCCGCGCATCCATTGCGCGGCGGCTTGGGCTGTCCATCAACGCGAGCATGTCGCGGACTTGCGGACAACCGGCGTTTGGATCGGGGCCGAATGTTACCTCGGTTTCCTCCCAGACGGCATCAAGCGCCGCCAGGTCGGTCGGGTCATCGTCCGGCTGGGCCAGCATGTCGGCCACGGCTTCGGCGTCTGCCTGCATGTCGGCGAGCTGGAAAAGAGCGGCGAACGCAGCAGCATATCCGCTGTCGCGCCGGACGAGCCGGGCCGCGAGAGCGTCAAGGATATGCGCCGCGTCCGCCAAAGTTTCCTGCACTTCTTCGAAGGGACGCGTCGACAGGAATTCCAGCAACACCGGCAGGTGATCCGGCAGTTCCGAGGTGGCGGGCTCGAACCCGCCCTCCCGGTAGGTCTCGATCAGGCTGACCATTGCGCCACCCCGGTCACGGCTTTCGCCATGAACATGCTCGAAGAGATTGAGCGACAGCGTCCGCGACCGGTCGAAGAGCATCACATAGCTTTCCTGCAGGTCGTAGAGGTCGGCCTTTGCGAAGCCATCAGCCAATGTGCGGAGCGCAGCCCGTGTGTCGGCGGCGATGCGGGGATCGGCTGCGATGACGCCCCCGATTTCGGGCATCGCCTCCTGAAGCTCCCGCGAGGGATAGCTCAAGATCAGCGACAGGGCCTTGAGTGTGCGGTCCATCATCAGAAGGTCTCCTGCGGAAGGGCGAATTTCTTTTTCTTGCCGCCGAACAAGGTGGTCTTGCCGGCCTCGCCGGTGGAACAGCCGTTGCCATCGGTAAAGCCGCAGCCGCCGCGGATGTCGGCGCCATGCTCGTTCTGTTCGCGGTGCGCCGTGGGGATCGCGAAGCGGTCTTCGTAATCGGCGATGGCCATGATCTTGTACATGTCCTCGATCACCCGGCCCGACATACCGACACGGGCGGCGATCGCCTCGTCCCGCACGCCATCCACGCTGAGCGCCCGCATGTAGAGCCGCATTGCGGACATGCGTTCCAGCGCGTGAACGATGGGCTCCTCGTCCCCCGCCGTCAGCATGTTGGCGAGGTATTTGACGGGGATGCGCAGAGACCGCACGTCGGGCATCTGGTCGCTCATCGCGATCTGGCCCGCCTGAGCGGCGTTCTGAATCGGCGACAGCGGCGGGATGTACCACACCATCGGCAGCGTCCGGTATTCGGGATGCAGCGGGAAGGCCACCTTCCAGTCCATCGCCATCTTCCAGACCGGGCTGACCTTTGCGGCCTCGATCCAGTCCTCTGGCACACCTTCACGGCGGGCCGCAGCGATCACCTCGGGGTCGTTCGGATCGAGAAACACATCCAGTTGCGCGCCGTAGAGATCGGTCTCGCGTTCGGCGCTGGCCGCCGCCTCGATCTTGTCCGCGTCATAAAGGATCACACCCAGGTATCGAATACGCCCGACGCAGGTTTCCGAACAGACCGTCGGTTGGCCGGACTCAATCCGCGGATAGCAGAAGGTGCATTTTTCGGATTTGCCGGTATCCCAGTTGTAATAGACCTTCTTGTAAGGACAGCCCGAGATGCACATCCGCCAGCCGCGACATTTCTCCTGGTCGATCAGGACGATGCCGTCCTCCTCGCGCTTGTAGATGGCACCCGAGGGGCAGGAGGCCGAGCAGGTCGGGTTGAGGCAATGCTCGCAGAGCCGCGGCAGATACATCATGAAGGTATTTTCATACTCTCCATAGATCTCCTTCTGCACGTTCTCGAAGTTGTAGTCGGCCGACCGCTTCGAGAACTCGCCGCCCAGGATCTCTTCCCAGTTCGGGCCCTTCTCGATCTTTTCCATCCGCTCACCGGTGATCTTCGACCTGGGACGCGCCGTGGGAAAGGCGTTCATGTCAGGCGCCGATTTCAGGTGGTCATAGTCGAAATCAAACGGCTCGTAGTAGTCATCGATCTCGGGCATGGCCGGGTTGGCGAAGATGTTCGCAAGGATCCGCCATTTGGCGCCCTGCTTGGGATGCAGTTTGCCGTTGGCTGACCGCGCCCAGCCGCCGTTCCAGCGCTTCTGGTTTTCCCAGTCGGTCGGATAGCCGGTGCCGGGCTTGGTCTCGACGTTGTTGAACCACGCGTACTCAACGCCCTCGCGCGTCGTCCACACATTCTTGCAGGTAACCGAGCAGGTGTGACACCCGATACATTTGTCGAGGTTCAGGACCTTGCCGATTTGCGCACGAACTCTCATTCCGCTGCCTCCACTTTCTGGGTTGCGGGCTGATCCAGCCAATCAATCTTCTTCATTTTCCGCACGATCACGAACTCGTCGCGGTTGCTGCCAACGGTGCCGTAGTAGTTGAAGCCGTAGGACAGCTGCGCATAGCCGCCGATCATGTGCGTGGGTTTCAGCGTCGCGCGGGTCACCGAGTTGTGGATGCCGCCGCGATTGCCGGTCTTTTCGGAGCCTGGCGTGTTCACGATCTTTTCCTGAGCGTGATACATGAACAGCGTGCCCTGCTTGATCCGCTGGGACACCACCACCCGCGCGGTCAGCGCGCCGTTGGTGTTGTAAGCCTCGACCCAGTCGTTATCGACAAGGCCCGCCTTCTGCGCGTCCACCTCGGACATCCAGACCACCGGTCCGCCCCTGTTCAGCGTCAGCATCAGCAGGTTGTCGGTATAGGTGCTGTGAATGCCCCATTTCTGGTGCGGCGTGATAAAGTTCAGCACTACGTGCGGGCTGCCCTCGGCCGCGTCGTTGTTGACGGCCGCGGTGATGGTCTTCAGGTCCACCGGCGGGCGATAACTGACAAATCCCTCGCCGAAGGCGCGCATCCATTCATGATCCTGGTAGAGTTGCTGGCGCCCCGTCAGGGTGCGCCACGGGATCAGCTCGTGGACGTTGGTGTAGCCGGCGTTGTAGCAGACCTCCTCGCTCTCGATCCCCGACCATGTGGGGCTGGAGATGATCTTGCGCGGCTGGGCGGCGATATCGCGGAAGCGGATCTTGGTGTGATGTGCGCCCTCCGCGAGGTGGGCATGATGCTGCCCCGTGGGCTTCTCCAGTTCTTCCCAGGCCTTCACGGCCACCTCGCCGTTGGTTTCGGGCGCAAGCATCAAGATCATCTCGGCCGCGTCGATGGCGGTTTCCAGCTTGGGCTGGCCCTTGGACACGCCATCGTCCAGCACGACACCATTCAGGTCGCGCAGATGCTTGACCTCGGTCTTGGTGTCCCAGTTGATCCCCTTGCCACCGTTGCCGAGCTTCTCCAGCAGTGGCCCGACCGAGGTGAACTTTTTGTAGAGGTTCGGATAATCCCGCTCGACCGCGATGTAGTTGGGCGCGGTCTTGCCGGGGATCAGGTCACATTCGCCCTTCTTCCAGTCCTTCACATGAGCCTGCGCCAGTTCGGCGGCCGTGTCATGCAGAAGCGGCAGCTGGACTATGTCGGTTTCCACACCCAGCACCTCGGGCGCGACTTCACTGAATTTCTTCGCGATGGCCTTGAAGATTTCCCAGTCGGATTTCGACTCGTAGGCCGGGTCCACCGCCGCCTGAAGCGGGTGGATGAACGGGTGCATGTCCGAGGTGTTCAGGTCGTCCTTTTCGTACCAGCTGGCTGTCGGCAGAACGATGTCGGAATAGACCGCCGTCGTGGACATGCGGAAGTCGATGCACACGAGCAGGTCGAGCTTGCCCTTCGGCGCTTCGTCGTGCCAGCGGGCTTCCTTCGGCATAACGCCGCCTTCCTCGCCAAGGTCCTTGCCCATCACCCCGTGATCGGTGCCCAGCAGGTGCTTTAGGAAGTATTCGTGCCCCTTGCCGGACGATCCCAGAAGGTTCGAGCGCCAGACGAACAGGTTGCGCGGCCAGTTTTCCGGCGCGTCCGGGTCCTGGCAGGACATTTCCAGATCGCCCGATTTCAGCTGTTCGGCGACGAAATCGCGGATCTCCTTGCCCGCCGCCTTGGCCTGCTTCGACACCTCAAGCGGGTTGGTCTTGAGCTGCGGGGCCGAGGGCAGCCAGCCCATCCGTTCCGCGCGGATGTTGTAGTCGATCAGGGAGATGTCCCAGTCGCCTTCGGGTGCGGTCGGCGACAGGATTTCACCAGCGCGCAGCGTCTCATAGCGCCACTGGTCGGTGTGCGCGTACCAGCACGAGGTCGAGTTCATGTGCCGCGGCGGGCGGTTCCAGTCGAGCGCGAACGCCAGAGGCTGCCAGCCCGTTTGCGGGCGCAGCTTCTCCTGACCCACGTAATGCGACCAGCCGCCGCCTTCCTGCCCGATGCAGCCGCACATCACCAGCATGTTGATGATGCCGCGATAGTTCATGTCCATGTGGTACCAGTGGTTCAGACCTGCCCCGAGGATCACCATCGACTTGCCATGGGTCTTTTCCGCGTTGCCCGCGAATTCCCGCGCAACTGCGATGATCTTTTCGCGCTCCACGCCGGTGATCTTTTCGGCCCATGCGGGGGTGTAAGGGCTGTCGTCGTCGAAGTCCTTCGACACCCAGTCGCCGCCCAGGCCCCGGTCGAGGCCGTAATTGGCGCAGAAGAGGTCGAACACAGTGGCAACGAGTGCCTCCTTGCCGTCGGCCAGTTTCACGCGCCGCGCCGGAATGTTCCGGGTCAACACCTCGGGGTGATCGCATTTCACGAAATCGCCCGTGGCCGCCCCGCCGAAATAGGGGAAGTCGACGCCCACAACCTCATCGTGGTCGCCATCCATGATCTGGCTCAGGCGCAGCTTTGCCTCTGCCCCTTTCGCCCGCTCTTCGAGGTTCCACTTGCCTTCTTCGCCCCAGCGGAAGCCGATGGACCCGTTGGGTGCCACGATCTGGCCAGACGTCTCGTCATAGGCGACGGTTTTCCAGTCGGGGTTGTTCTTCTCACCAAGCTTGCCGTCGAAATCGTCGGCCCGCAGCATCCGGCCCGGCACGAGGTGGCCGTCCTTTTCATCCAGCCGCACCAGCATCGGCATGTCGGTATACTTGCGGGCGTAGTCCTCGAAATACTCGGCCTGCCGGTCGAGGTGGAACTCGCGCAGGATCACGTGGCCCATGGCCATCGCCAGCGCCGCATCGGTGCCGGCCTGCGGGTTCAGCCAGATGTCGCCGAACTTGGCGGCTTCCGAATAGTCGGGGCTGACCACGGCCGACTTGGTGCCGCGATAGCGGACCTCGGTGTAGAAATGGGCGTCGGGTGTCCGGGTCTGGGGCACGTTCGAGCCCCAGAGCATCAGGAAGCCCGCGTTGTACCAGTCGGCCGATTCCGGTACGTCGGTCTGTTCGCCCCAGGTCTGGGGAGAAGCGGGCGGCAAGTCGCAGTACCAATCGTAGAAGGACATGCAGGTGCCGCCCAGAAGGGATAGATAGCGCGAGCCCGCGGCATAGCTGACCATCGACATGGCCGGGATCGGCGAGAAACCGAAGACGCGGTCGGGCCCGTAGTTCTTCGCTGTGTAGGCGTTGGCGGCTGCGATGATCTCGGTCGCTTCGTCCCAGCTGGCACGCACGAAGCCGCCCTTGCCGCGGGTCTTGTTGATCGCGTTGCGCAGGGCGGGATCGCCCTGGATCGCGGCCCAGGCGGCCACCGGCGTCATGGTCTCGCGCATCTTCCGCCACGCCCGCATCAGGCTTCCGCGGATCAGCGGGTTCTTCACGCGGTTGGCGGAATAGAGATACCAGCTGTAGGAGGCGCCCCGTGCGCAGCCGCGCGGCTCATGGTTGGGCAGGCCAGCGCGCGTGCGCGGATAGTCGGTCTGCTGGGTTTCCCAGGTGACGATACCGGACTTGACGTAGATCTTCCACGAACACGACCCGGTGCAGTTCACCCCGTGCGTCGAGCGGACGATCTTGTCGTGCCGCCAGCGGTTCCGGTAGGTGTCCTCCCAGTCGCGGTTCTCGCGGGTGGTCTGGCCCCAACCGTCGGAGAATTGCTCCAGTTCCTTGCTCTGGAAGAAGTTCAGTTTGTCGAGCAGATGGCTCATGTCTTTTGTCTCCTGTGGCTACCTGGATGCGCGGAGAAGCCGCGCACCCGCTGGCGTTATGGGGTCAGCACGGAACCGGTGCGTTCTTGCGGCTGTAGAAGATCCAGGTGATCGCGACGCAGACCACGTAGAACCCGAGGAAGGCCCAGAGCGCGCCGTTGGGTGCCCCGGTCATGCCGATCGAGGTGCCGTAGGCCTTGGGGATGAAGAAGGCGCCATAGGCTGCGATGGCCGAGGTAAAGGCGATGATCGCGGCGCTTTCCCGCTCGGACTGCTTGAGCGTTGCGGCTTGGTCCAGTTGCGGCATCAGGCGCGGCACTTCCTGGCGCATGATCGACGGGATCATCTGGAAGGTCGACGCGTTGCCGACGCCGGTCAGGAAGAAGAGCGCCATGAAGCAGGCGAAGAAGCCCCAGAAGTTGCCAGCCGGGCTGGCTTCGGAGGGCAGGAACTGAAGCACGCCCCACACCGCGATGATCATGCCGAGGAAGGTCCAGAAAGTAACGCGGCCACCGCCGAACTTGTCGGACACCCAGCCCGTCGCGGCGCGGCTCAGCGCGCCGACAAGCGGCCCGAGGAAGGCGTATTGCAGCACGTTCACATCCGGGAACTGCGTCTTCATCAGCAGCGGAAAGCCTGCGGCATAGCCAATGAAGCTGCCGAAGGTGCCGGTGTAGAGGATGCACATGATCCAGTTATGCTTGCGCGAGAAGATGATCGACTGTTCCGCAAAGGACGCCTTGGCATCGGCGATGTCATTCATGCCGAACCAGGCGGCGATGGCGCTGAGGGCAATGAACGGCACCCAGACAAAGCCCGCGTTCTGGATCCAGAGCTGGCTTCCGTCCGACAACGTCACCGGTTCGCCGCCGATGGCACCAAAGACACCCGCGGTGATGACCATCGGCACGACGAACTGCATGACCGACACGCCGAGATTGCCAAGGCCCGCGTTCAGCGCCAGCGCGTTGCCCTTTGTCTTCTTAGGGTAGAAATAGGCGATGTTGGCCATCGAAGAGGCGAAGTTGCCGCCGCCGAAGCCGCACATCAGGGCCAGGATCAGGAACATCACGTAAGGCGTTTCGGGGTTCTGCACCGCAAACCCGATACCAAGCGCCGGAAGCAGCAGCGAAGCAGTTGAGATCGCCGTCCATCTGCGGCCGCCGAAGATCGGGATCATGAAGCTGTAGAAAATGCGCAGCGTGGCACCGGACAGGCCCGGCAAGGCAGCCAGCCAGAAAAGTTGGCCCGTCGAATAGTTGAACCCGATCGCTGGAAGCTTGGCGACGACGACCGACCAGACCATCCAGACCGAAAAGGCCAGCAAAAGGTTGGGGATCGAAATCCAAAGGTTGCGCGTGGCGATGCCGTGGCCGCGTTCTTTCCAGAAGGTTGCGTCCTCGGGGCGCCAATCCGCGAGCACGGGGCCCCGGTTGGCGGTTTGGGTTGCTGACGATGCCATGGGTAGATCCTCCGCTGAGGCATGTTTGGGAAGGACCGCGCGCCGATGTGGCGCGCGGCGCGATATCATTCGGCCGGTTGCGGACCGCCGTTCTTGCGAGAAATCGCCTCGAGACCTTCCTCTAGGTCGGCGTTTGCCTTCTCGGCTTTGCGACGCAGGGTCTCGATGTTGGCGGCGGCGAAATTGGCGCGTTCCTCATCTTCTTGCTGCGTCGAGAAGCGGACAAAGAAGGCCAGGAACGAGGCGCAGGTCACGACCATCCCGAGGATCAGGAAAGCTTCGGACCAGTCGATCATGTTCTTGAACAGGAAGCCTGCCAGAACCGCACCTGCATTGCCGCCTGCACCGACCACACCGGCCACCGCGCCAAGCGCTTTCTTGTTTATAAACGGAACAACCGAATAGGTCGCGCCTTCGGCCATCTGGGTGAACAGCGAGAAGACGATCAGCGCGGGCAGGGCAAGGAAGAGAACCTGCATCTGGCTGAAGATCATCAGCGCGATGCCTTCGAACAGGATGCAGACGAACAGCCAGAACGCGCGACCTTTCAGGCCCCAAAGCGATCCGAAGTTGTCGCCGAACAACCCGCCCAGCGTGCGGGCGAAGATGTTCATCAGGCCGAAAGAGGCGGCGACGAAACCGGCGGCGACGAGGCTCAGATCGAAATAATCGAAGAAGTAGAGTGCTGCGACGTTGTTGACCGTCAGTTCGATCCCGAAGCAGGCGCCGTAGATGACGAACAGGATCCAGACACGGATGTCTTTCAACGCGTTCATGTAGTTGCCGGTCACGTCTTTCTTCGCCTGCATCCGGCCTTGCGCGCGCAGGTCGTCAAAGTTGCCGTCAGGGGCGTCCTGGGTCAGGAAGTAGTAGGCGATGCCGACAAGGAAGATGATCACCCCGACCACGACCATCGCCAGGCGCCAGCCGATCGCTTCGGAGAAACCGAAGCCCACGACGAACACCGAAAAGAGCAGCGGCATGACGAATTGCGTGACACCACCGCCAAGGTTCCCCCAGCCTGCAGATGTCGCGTTGGCCTGTCCGACCACGTTGGGCGCGAACATCACCGTGGTATGGTACTGCGTGATGACGAAGGCAGCACCAATGCCGCCGATCAGGACTCGGAACAGCAGGAAACTTTCGAAGTTCCAACTCAGCCCGATTCCCATGACGGGGAATGCGCCAAGGATCAGCAACCAGGTGTAAGCTTTGCGCGGACCGATGCGGTCACACAGCCACCCGATGAAGAATCGAGCAAAGACCGTGATCGCGACCGATCCGATGATCGCCCAGCCGATCTGGTCCTTGGTGAGTTGCAGTTCGTCGCGCACCACACTCATCAGCGGTGCGATGCCGAACCAGGCGAAAAAGCACGAGAAAAACGCGAACCACGTCATGTGGAACGTGCGCATCTGCACCATCTTCACGTTGAAGAAATTCGACCACAGTGCTGTGGCCTTGTTCTGTAGTTCCATGTGCTGTCCCTTCCATCTGTCGGTCTGCAAGCGGGCGACTGCGTTGGTTGAAGAGACAAGGCACTTGATCGCGGCCGGAATGGTTGATTCAGATCAAAAACCCGGAAAAAGATAACGAAATAAATGGCTTACGGAAATATGTCATCCGGTGCGCGGTGGCAGATCAAGGCTGCGGCGGTGAAGATCAACTGGCAGGTTGACTTTTATCAGTTGATTTGATGACAATTGTTAAGCACGCAAAGTAAGGGGGGGACGACATGCCCGATTCCGAATACCGGGATATTCGAAAACTCGATCTCTTTGCGCAGATGGCGGATGACAATTTCACGTCCTTGATGCGTGGCGCCTACGTGCAGAATTTCCCTGCACAGATCGAATTGATCACTGAAGGAGAGCCGAGCGATTTTCTTCATATCGTCATTTCGGGTTCGGTGGATCTTTTTTCGGCCTGGAATGGGCGGGATACCAGCATGGCGACTGTCCGCCCGATCTCGACCTTCATTCTTGCCGCCACCATCAAGGATGCGCCCTACCTTATGTCGGCCCGCACGCTCGAGAAAAGCCGGATTGCGCTGATCCCCAGTCAGGACGTGCGCGCGATCTTCGACGCCGACAACAACTTTGCCCGTGCGATCGTCACGGAACTGGCGCAGTGCTATCGCTCGGTCATCAAGGCGCAAAAGGATCTGAAACTCAGAACCTCGCTCGAGCGGCTCGCGAACTACCTGCTCAGGCAACAAAGGCACGCTGGCGGCCGGGCTGCGTTCGAGCTGAATTTCGAAAAGCGGCGTCTGGCCTCTGTGCTGGGCATGACGCCTGAAAATCTCAGCCGCGCCTTCAAGGGGCTGCAGCCTTACGGAGTTGTCGTGACCGGCACCCACATCACCATCGAAAATCAGGCGGACCTTGAGCGCTTTGCGAAACCAAATCCACTGATTGATGACTTTTCAGCCTGAGGTGTCAACGGCAGAGTAAAAGTGAGCCAAGGGGCAGCGCAAAATGTTGCCACTTTGGTGTCTGTATGATTCGGAGGGTGCCAACTGAATGAGCAGCATTTCATACTTGCAACCACGCCGTAACGCTACTGTAAACATGGGCACGACGGTGTTCGCGCGTCATGATCTCGGGGGTGGATCGAGCGGCTGCCCGGCTGGTAAGGTTGGTGCAATCAGGCGGTTCAAACGGATCGCTTCGGTTCTGGGGGAACGCCTGTCTCAGTTGCGCGCTGTCCCTAGCGTCTTTGGGGCACTGTCAGATTAAACGGCCTTGAGCAGGGTAGGGTCCGTGGCTAGCGTTTTCGTATGATCAAGCGCTCTCCGTTTCGGTACTTCAAAACGAGCCCAGAGGTGATCCGCTTTGCGGTGATGCTCTATGTTCGGTTTCCTCTGTCTCTTCGTAATGTTGAAGATCTCCTTCATGAGCGGGGGATTGATGTTAGCCATGAAACGATCCGTTATTGGTGGAACAGATTTGGTCCGTTGTTTGCTTCTGAAATCCGGAAGCGAAGAGCGGACAGATTAAAGTCCTGTCCGAATTGGCGATGGCATTTGGATGAGGTCTTCGTGAAGGTGAATGGCGTGCAGCATTACATGTGGCGTGCTGTTGATCACGAAGGTGAAGTGCTTGAAAGCTATGTTACAAAGCGCCGAGATCGTAAGGCGGCACTGAAATTCCTCAGGAAATCTCTGCGTAGATATGGAAGCCCGCAGGCGATAGTCACTGACAATCTTAGGTCTTATGGCGCAGCTATGAGAGACCTAGGAAATACTGAGAAACAGCAAACGGGCAGGTGGCTCAACAACCGCATTGAAAATTCTCACCTTCCGTTTCGACGACGAGAGCGAGCCATGCTGAGGTTTCGACAAATGCGATGTTTGCAGAAATTCGCCGCCGTTCACTCTTCCGTCTACAATCACTTCAATCAGGAACGACACCACTATAGCCGAGGCAACTTCAAGACGCTACGCGCCGCTGCTCTCGCCGAGTGGCGCCAACTTGGCGCGATCTGAGGGCTTGGCTAAACGGCAAACGGAGACGAGTTCGAATTAGTCTGACAGCACCAAGCTGCGGGTTTGCCCTGCAGGCAGCAATGCAAATGTGCATAGGGTTCCTGTCGGTGAGGTGGCTTTAGTTTCTGCCCTCGGTACGCGCCCCAGGTAACGGATTTATGTAGACCAATTGAGTGCTCTCCATAAAGCGGACTTGGGTCACGTTACACTGAATGACACCTTCGTCCTCCATCGCCGACCTTTACTCCCCCAAAAATGCTGCGCGATGGACGAATGGCCGGTCTGGTGATGCTGCACTGCGGCTGTTGGCCACGGGCTTAGCGGCAGCTTTGGGCTGGTCGCGACGGTCGTGCAAACAGGGCGGAATGCGGTCATTCATTGCGATCTACACCAATGTTCGATATGCGGACAAACCGGACTTGTGCAGTCGCAGCTTTCGCTCACGCAGAAACCATTCGCAAATGCAGCACGGCTTGTTCTGCGGTGCAGCTAAGTTCGCCAATCTGGCCATTGACCAGGTTGTAGACCGCGAAATTCAAACCGTTTATCCGCTGCGTTTGACATCAACAATCGAGAAGCGGGTTTTTCTGCTGCTCGCTTCCTGCGAAAAAGATGTGGCGGGGCCGCATAGTGGTTATACCTTCCGTCGCCCGGATATTTGAGCAGCCCATTGGTAGCGTGGCACATATTGTCGAGGACCGCTCAAGAGGATTGATTGCCCCTCGCCTCAGGTGACCTGAGCCTGCCTGATATGCCGCCAGGCGATAACCGATATGCCCGCCCAAACCCCCGTGCGCAGGATCATCGCGCCAACGGTGCGCATCTCGAAAGCGCCGCCTTGCATCATGTGGACCGCGAACGCCAACGCTACCAGAGCGGTGCTCGCGAAAATGCCGATCGAAATCCAGACGGCAGGCGAGTGCCGTAAAAACAGCCCGATGCCTGCGAGGATATAGGCAAACCCGGCCAGAAAGTTGAACCACAGCACAAAGGGTACCGCATTGCCCACTGCGGCCTGTGCCTCGGCGCTACCGAACAAGGCACGACCGCCCGAAAGCACTGTGAGCGCACCAAATGCAAGCGCCACGATCGCAGCGACCATAAGGCTGGTATTTCGCTTTGAAGCCATTTTCCTATCCTTTGTTCAAATACGGGCATTGCCCGCTGGGGTCACTTTTGAAAGACATATGTGCCTGGTGCATCGGTGAGGACGGGATAGCCCGTTTTTGCATTTCCCATATCCGGCGGCGCTATTCGCTTGCCCGAACTTGATCCAAGCCATTGATCCCAAGCCTCCCACCAGGATCCGTCCTGTGCCTCTGTTTCCGTTTGCCATGCTTCTGGGTCGACATAGCGATCCATCGCGTCTTTGCTGCCGATCCGATAGCTGCGGCGCGGGTGGCCCGGCTCCGAGACGATACCCGCATTATGCCCGCCACTGGTCAGCACGAACGTCACGTCGGTATCGGTGAGTGCGTGTATCTTGTAGACTGAATGCCAAGGCGCGACGTGATCCTTCACCGTTCCGACCGCAAAGATCGGGGCGCGGATATCGGAAAGTGCGACCGGGCGGTCCTCGACCTGAAACCGCCCTTCGGACAGATCATTGTTCAGGTACAGTTTGCGCAGGTATTCCGAATGCATCGCATAGGGCATGCGTGTACCATCCGCATTCCACGCCATAAGATCGTTCATCGGCTGACGCTCGCCCATCAGGTATTCCCGAACCGCGCGCGACCAGATCAGATCATTTGAACGGAGCATCTGGAAAGCACCACCCATCTGGGTCGTGTCGAGATAGCCCTGTTTCCACATAACACTGTCGAGAAAGGCAAGCTGGCTTTCGTTGATAAAAAGCTGCAACTCGCCGGGTTCGGTGAAATCGACCTGACTGGCGAGCAGTGTCAACGACGCAAAAGGGTCGTTTTTTCCGCGCGCAATTGCCGCAGCAGCAATGGCCAACAGGGTGCCGCCAAGGCAATAGCCGGTTGCGTGGATCTTCTGATCCGGCACGATCGCCTGAATGGCCTCGATCGCCGCCATCACGCCCAGTTGACGGTAGTCCTCCATCGTCAGTTCGCGATCATCTTCGTCGAGGTTTTTCCACGAGATCATGAAGACCGTGTAGCCTTGCTCCACGAGATACCGCACCATCGAGTTTTGCTGTGACAGATCAAGGATATAGTATTTCATGATCCAGGCTGGAACGATGAGGATCGGCTCGGGGCGCACTGTGTCCGTGAGTGGGGCGTATTGGATCAGCTCGATCAACCGGTTGCGGTAAACCACCTTGCCCGGTGTCACCGCAACGTCCCGACCCGGCTGAAAATCCTCTGCGCCTGTCGCGTATGCGCCGGTCATGACGCTTTGTGCGTCCTCGACGAGGTTCTGCATGCCCCGGATCAGGTTTAGACCAGCTTCTTCACGGGTCTTGCGCAAAACCTCGGGGTTGGTTGGCAGGAAATTGGATGGCGAATACATATCGAGCAGCTGCCGCGTCAGGAATTGTAACTCGCGCTCGTGCTGGCCCGTGACACCGGGAACGTCCGTAACAACGTTATGCCACCATTGCTGTTGCAGCAGGAAGCCCTGATAGATCATGTTGAACGGCTTCATTTGCCAAGCGTCGTCGCTGAAACGGTTATCCTGTGGCAAAGGCGTGATGCAGGGGGCCGAATTGTGGGGTTTTGTCGCGCAATTGATTGCGAAACGGGTTTGGCGGCGGACCTTGTCAGCGGCCTTTTCGACCAGTTGCAATTGCTTGCCAGGGGCGGCGGCGATGTGGGTGGCCCAATCGAACCACGCCCCCATAAGCGCAGCGGGTGACAGCCCGTGGGTGACGCGTGAAATGGCGCTTTGAGCGGTGTGGTTCATCGCGTCGTGCAATGAGGTGGTCGGACCATTTTCATGTGGTTTCCGACCTGACGCTCCAGTCGATTTCGCGGGAGAAGGAGCGTCACCATCGGGCGCTGAAATGGGCCTTACCATCGCAATTGGTTTGCGAATGTTGCCCTTTGCCACTGCCTTTGAAGAGCGACTGCCTTTGCCATCCGCGTGCAATTGGGTGACCTGATGCTCGCCGTTTCTGTCCATGGTTGCTGTCCCTTTCTGACCACCCGATCGGCAGGATGAAGGCTCGACCTGCGTATCATCTGTTGTCGTGTCTGCGCGACTCACCAGAAGATAGTAATTGATTACTATCAAATTTCAAGACATACTCCGGCTATCGGCGGGGATTGGTCCGCATTCAGAATTCGGAGATCGTGATGCACACTGGAAAATCCAACATTGTCACAGGGTTTCTGTTTCTGACCCTCTTCATGCTTTATGGGTTCGTGTTGATCTTCCTGCGCGATTTTGCGCCGGGGAAAGAGCAGTGGATCGCTGATTACGGCGTCGGGGTGCATTTCGAATCGCGCTTGGCGCACGCGCATGGCAACCTTTTTGCGCTTCTCAACATCGCGGTCGGTCTGGTGCTTTTGCGCCTGCCGCTGCCCGCTGCATCTGGCCGATGGATTTCTTGGTTGGCGCTGGCAGGTATGCTCATGCCTCTCGGGATACTGGCAGAAGTGCTGATCGGCGCACCGCCGCTCTTCGTCATTGTCGGCGGGGCTTCCATGGTCGTCGCAATGGGCTGGCTTGCACTTGCAGTCTGGCGGGTGGAGTTGCCGTAATGACAGCACACACCAAGTCAAAGAACCTGGCCGCCGAAGAGCGCCGCAATGTCACCGTCGAAGCAGTGATCGAACTTGCAGCGACGACCAACCCGGGCGACATCACCACGGCGGCCATCGCCAAACACATGCACCTCACGCAAGGTGCCCTGTTTCGCCACTTCCCCAACAAGGAGGCGATCTGGCAGGCGGTGATGAAGTGGGTGGCCAATCGCCTGATGGCAAGGATCGACAAGGCGGCCGAAGGAATTGAGTCGCCGCTGGCAGCGATGCGCTCGATGTTTTTGGCCCACGTTGCCTTTGTGTCAGAACACCCCGGAGCACCGCGCATGTTGTTCGGTGAGCTTCAGGGGGCGAAACCGACGCCAGCGAAACGCTTGGCGCGCGCGATGATGAAGCAATATGGGGTGCGCCTGAACCACCTGATCGAGGCCGGAAAGGCGTGCGGCGAACTGGCCGAGGATCTGGATAGTCAGGCTGCAGCCACACTGTTCATTGGCACCATTCAGGGGCTGGTCATGCAATCCCTTATGTCGGGGGATATGGAAAGGATGCGCGCCGACGCGCCGCGCGTGTTCGCCATCTATCAGCGCGGTATAGCGACCAAGCAGGACATGGCGGAGACAGGAAGGACTACGTCATGAATTTGCATTTTATGGGCGCAGCACAGGAAGTGACCGGATCCTGCTATCTCATGGAAACGAAGGGCCTGCGATTCCTGGTGGATTGTGGCATGGTGCAAGGCGGGCGCGAAGCTCCGGCGCGCAACCGCCAGCCGTTCGGTTTTGATGCCAAAAAGATCGATTTCGTGCTTCTAACCCATGCCCACATTGATCATAGCGGTCTGCTTCCCAAACTGACCCGCGCGGGCTTCAAAGGTCCGATCTATACGACGTCGGCCACCGCAGATTTGCTTGGGGTCATGTTGCCAGACAGCGCTCATATTCAGGAAGCTGACGCTGAGAGGGCCAAACGCAGGTCCCGTCGCGGCAAGACGACAGCAGCATCTGCGCCGATCTACACGATGCAAGACACGCGGGAATGCCTGCGCCAGGTTCAGGCGGTTGGTTATGACGACAAGCATGATCCGCACCCTGCGGTGCGCTGCCGTTTCCGGGATGCCGGACATATTCTGGGCTCCGCCATTATCGAGGTCTGGATCACTGAAAGCGGTAAGACCACAAAGATCGTGTTCAGCGGGGATCTGGGCCAGCCAGGGCGACCAATCCTGCGCGATCCGACCATCATCGAGGAGGCCGACTTTCTGTTGATCGAATCCACTTACGGAAATCGCGATCACAAGGATCAAACTTCGACAGTTGAGGAGTTGATCGACATCGTTGAGCACACGCGCCATGCCGGAGGAGGCAACATCATCGTGCCCGCCTTCGCGGTTGGTCGAACTCAGGAGGTTCTTTACCATCTACACCGGCTAACATGCGAGGGACGGTTGCATGACTTGATGGTTTTTGTGGACTCGCCCATGGCCACAGAAGCCACCCGGATCACGCGCCAGTATCTGGAATTGTTCGACGAGCAGGCAACAAAACTGGCTGGGTGGCACAGGATTGGTTCCGATTTGCCATATCTGAAGTTCACGGCCAGCGTCGAGGAATCCAAAGCGCTCAACCAGATTCGCTCTGGTGCGATCATTATTTCCGCAAGCGGCATGTGCACTGCCGGGCGTATCCGCCATCATCTGCGTGAAAACCTTCCCCGACGCGAAAGCGTGATCCTGATCACGGGATTTCAGGCAAAGGGTACATTGGGACGACGTCTTGTGGATGGTGCAAGACAGGTGCGCATGTTTGGCAAAGACGTACCAGTGCGAGCCGCTGTTCACACTCTGAACGGGTTTTCGGCCCATGCTGATCGCACCGCATTGCTTGCTTGGGCAGATGGTTTCAAGACGTCTCCCAAACAGACATTTGTGGTGCATGGCGAGGCCGATACAGCACAGGAATTCGCCGAGAAACTGCGTACGGACAAGGGCTGGAAAGTTTCGGTGCCGGAGCTTGGATCGAAAGTCGACCTCCTCAGAGGTCAACAATGATCAGCGAAGACGAACGCAAGGTATTGGCCGAAGCCATCCAGAAAAATCCGGCATATCGCCTCGCCTACGAGGACGCCGACCTTATGGAACAGGATGACCTACGGGCCATGCGCTTGCAGCTCGAACTGATCAAACCCGAGCGCGCTTTGCGTCGCCATGACGTCCGCTCAACGGTTGTCGTAATGGGGAGCGCGCGCATCGTCTCACCGGACACCGCGCAAAGGCAGCTAAAGGACGCGCAGGCGCAAGGCGACCCCGCGAGCCCGAAAGGCCAGCGGGAGGTTGCCCAAGCCGAACGTCAGGTGCGGCTGTCGCGCTACTACGTCGAGGCCCGGCGCTTTGCCGAATTGGTATCGTTGCGTTTTCAACAAGAAGATCGGCGTGATTTTGTAGTCGTGACCGGCGGAGGCCCGGGGATCATGGAGGCGGCAAACCTTGGTGCATACGACGTGGGCGCGCGTTCGGCCGGGCTGAATATCACGTTGCCACACGAACAGACGCCAAATCCATTTATAACCCCTGATCTTGCTTTCCGCTTCCGCTACTTCGCCTTGCGCAAGATGCATTTCCTGATGCGGGCAAAGGCGCTTGTGGCGTTTCCGGGCGGCTTTGGCACCATGGATGAGGTGTTCGAAGTTCTGACCCTTGTGCAGACTGGCAAGGTGCCAAAGCTGCCAATCGTTCTGTTCGGTCTGGAATTCTGGAACCGGGCGGTGGATTTCGACTACCTCGTCGCCGAGGGTATGATTTCTCCGCAGGATCGCCAGTTGTTCACCTTAGTCGAAACGGCAGATCAGGCGATAGCGGCGTTACTTGATTTCTATCATGGCCAGCCGCCGGACGCACCGCAAAATGACCCCGAAGGAGTTGCCTAAGTTATGTCACGTAAGATTTCCATTATTCTCGTGTTCGCCGTGCTGGCGGCTTTTCTGGGCTACGCCGGTTGGAAGGTCTTGTTGGAACCCAGCGATCTGCCGCCTGAAGGGTTTGCCCGTGGCAATGGACGGATCGAAGCCGATCTGGTCGACATTTCCACCCGTCTGGCCGGGCGGGTTTCGGAAATCACCGTGCGCGAGGGTGATTTGGTGCAACCCGGCAATGTGCTGGCAGTAATGGATACAACCGAGTTGGAGGCGCAAAAAATGCGGGCTGAGGCAGCAGTTGCCAGCGCCGAGGCGGCTGTGGCCGTCGCGCAGGCCGGGGTGACCGAAGCCGAGGCACGGCTAGCGTTGTCGCAAAGCGAGCTTACCCGCGCCGAAACGCTGAATGAACGCGGCGTGGTCAGCGGCGAAGAGTTGGATATCCGCCGCACCGAGGCGCAACTGGCCGAGGCAGGCCGCACCGCCGCACAGGCTGGCGTCGTGGCCAAGCAACGGGCTGTTGACGCCGAAACCGCTGCCCTGCGTGAAATCGAGGCGCGCATTGCCGACAGCACGCTTTATGCGTCTCAGGCGGGGCGTGTTCTCTATCGTCTTGCGCAGCCGGGCGAAGTTCTGGGCGGGGGTGGCAAGGTGCTGACACTGGTCAGCCTTGGCGATGTCTATATGGAGTTCTTCCTGCCCGCCAGCGCCGCCCCGAGGGTGCGTTTGGGTGACGAGGCGCGGATCGTGGTCGACGTCATGCCCGATATCGCAGTACCAGCTTTGGTCAGTTTCGTCGCCCCGCAGGCGCAATTCACCCCGAAACAGGTCGAAACCGTTGAAGAACGCGAAAGCCTGATGTTCCGCATCCGTGTGCGCATTCCGCAAGAGCTGGTGGCCGAACGCCTCGCGCAGGTCAAAACCGGGGTGCGTGGTGTGGCTTGGGTGCGCCTGGCAGGGCCCGACGGCTCTGTTCCCGATTGGCCCGAAGGGCTGACGCCACCGGTCGCAACAGTCCTGCCAGCGCTGCAGGATGGCGCGGATGGCGGGAACTGACCGATGACTACGGCTGACGCCCCAATTCTGATAGCCGCAAGGCTGGCGGGGGTGAAACACCACTACGGCAAGGTGCTGGCGCTGCGCGATGTGACGCTCGACCTCCCCGCAGGGCAAATGGTCGGGCTGATCGGGCCGGATGGGGTGGGAAAATCAACCCTTATGGGGCTGATCGCCGGGGCCAAAAAGTTACAGGCCGGCCGCGTTGAGACTTTGGGTGGCGACATGGCCAGTGCCGCTCACCGGGCCGATGTCGGGCGGCGGATCGCATTCATGCCGCAGGGGCTGGGGCGCAATCTTTATCACGACCTCAGCCTTCAGGAGAACTTGGATTTCTTCGGCAAGTTGTTCGGGCTGGGCAAGGCCGAACGCGCAGCACAGATTTCGCGGTTGACCCGCGCCACCGGTCTTGCGCCGTTCATGGACCGGCCCGCAGGCAAGCTCTCGGGCGGGATGAAACAAAAGCTGGGCCTGTGTGCATCCCTGATCCACGATCCCGATTTCCTGTTGCTGGATGAACCGACGACTGGCGTTGACCCGTTGTCGCGTCGCCAGTTCTGGGATTTGATCGACACGATCCGCGCCGACCGCCCCGACATGAGCGTGCTGGTGTCCACTGCTTATATGGAAGAGGCCGCGCGCTTTGGTCATCTGGTGGCGATGGATGCGGGCAATATCCTGGCGACTGGCAGCCCCGCCGAACTTATGGAGCGCACTGGAACCGGAACTGTCGAGGCCGCCTATGTGGCGTTGCTTGGCGGCGAGAGCAAGGGGCCAGGAGTAACCCCTCAGCCTGCCCCTACAACCGCAACCGAGACGGGCCCTCCTGCCATTCGCGCCGAAAATCTGACCAAACGATTTGGCGATTTCACTGCTGTCGATTCTGTCAGCTTCGAGATCGCGCGCGGCGAGATTTTCGGCTTTCTCGGCTCTAACGGCTGCGGCAAGACCACGACCATGAAGATGCTGACCGGGCTCACACCCGCCACGACAGGAGAGGCGTGGATCTTTGGCAAACCCGTGGACGCGCAGAACCTCGATGCGCGTCGGCGCGTCGGCTTCATGTCGCAATCCTTCTCGCTTTATGGCGAGTTGACGGTGCGCGAAAATCTGCTCTTGCACGCGCGGCTGTTTCACCTCGGCAGTGAGCTCACCGCGCAGAGGATGGGTGAATTGGTCCCACGCTTCGGGCTTGAGCCCTATCTCGATCAGGGCGCCGCATCGCTGCCGCTGGGTGTGCGACAGCGCCTGTCGTTGGCGGTCGCGGTGATCCACGGTCCCGATATCCTGATCCTTGACGAGCCGACATCAGGCGTCGATCCGCAGGCCCGCGACGCCTTCTGGGAGATGCTGCTGGAACTGGCGCACCGCGATGGGGTGACGATCTTTATTTCGACCCATTTCATGGACGAAGGCATGCGCTGCGACCGCATTTCCCTGATGCATGCCGGCAAGGTTCTGGTGTCGGATGCTCCCAAGGCGCTGATTGCGGGACGTGGCGTCGAGACGCTGGAGGATGCCTTCATTGCTTACATGCTAGACGCTCAACCAGCTGAGGCCCCGGCAGATGAGGGCCTGTTAACCGTGAGCAATGATCAAAAGCATGACACACCCGCGTCGCGGTTCAGCATCCAGCGTATGCTGGCATTCACCACCCGCGAAGCGATGCAGGTGCGGCGTGATCCGGTGCGACTGGTGTTTTCTTTTGTCGGCTCTGCGCTTTTGCTGCTGATCATGTCCTTCGGCATCTCGCAAGAGGTGCGCAATATCCCCTTCGCGGCCTTCGATCTTGACCGAAGCCCCGAAAGCCGCGCCTATTTGTCGGGTTTTCAGGACTCTGCCTGGTTTTCCGAACGCCCGCCGATTTCAGACAACGACGAGCTGAACCGCCGCATGGCGAGTGGAGAACTGGCGCTTGCGCTGCAAATCCCGCCGGATTTCGGCAGGATGGTGCGGCGGGGCGAGTCGCCCGAAATTGCTGCCCTGATCGACGGGTCCGACACCAACCGTGCAGGCACGGTGGAAAGCTATGTCGAAGGCGCACAAGCAAGTATCCTGTCCAGCGATGCGCAATCGACCCCGGCGCTGAACGTGCTGGCCATGTCCCAATCGCAAGCGGCGGCTGCGCCCGCGCAACTGATCCCGCGCTTTCAGTACAATCCGGCGATGGAAAGCCTGCCCGCAATCGGCCCGTCGATCCCGCCGCTATTGCTGCTGCTGTTCCCAGCGATCCTGATGGCGGTCAGCGTGGCGCGTGAAAAAGAAATCGGCACAATCACCAACTTTTATGTCACGCCGACCACCCGCGCCGAATTCCTGATCGGCAAGCAACTGGTCTATATCGGCATCACGCTGCTCAATTTCGTGATCCTAACTGCGCTTGTGGTGACCGTGCTGGGTGTGCCGCTCAAGGGTGATCCTGCGGCGCTGGTGCTGGGCGCATTGCTCTATGCGGTGGCGGCGACAGGTTACGGTCTTGTCGTATCGATGTTGACCAGCACGCAGGTGACGGCGGTCTTCGCGGCGGCGATCCTTTCGGTAATGCCAACGCTGCAATTCTCCGGCATGATCACGCCCGTTTCCTCGCTTGAAGGTGCGGCGCGGATCATGGGCACGTTCTGGCCGACCACTTGGTATATGGGCATCAGCGTCGGCACCTTTACCAAGGGGCTCGGCCTGTCTGAACTGTCGGGGCACCTGCTGCGTCTGGCCGCCTTTGGACCGGTCCTGACCTTGTTGGCCGTTCTGGCCCTGCGCAAGCAGGAGAAGTGATCATGCGAAGGCTGACAAATATCTTCTGGCTCGCAGGTAAAGAGCTGAAAAGTGTGCTCGGCGATCCGGTGATGGTGATCCTGATCATGTGGTCGTTTGTTGTCGCCGTGATGCTCGAGGCCAGCGGGGCCGGAGACACGGTTTATAACGCAGCCATCGCCATTCTTGACGAGGACAGCTCTGCGTTGACCCGGCAACTCACCGACGCACTTGGCCCCCCGTGGTTCCAACCGCCGGTGATGATAACACCTGATCAGGTAAGGCCTGAAATGGACGCGGGGCAGATCATGTTCGTCCTCAGCTTTCCGCCCGGATTCGAGGCAGATGTGATCGCCGGCCTGATGCCCGCCGCCCAGCTTGAGGTCGATGCTACCGCAGTCAGTCAGGCGCAGCTTGGCACCGATTACATCGCCAACATCCTGCTCTCAGAGACCCGCGCTTTTCTTTCGGGCAGCCCGGACGCGCCAGCCCCCGCCTTGCAACTGGAACTGCGCCGCGCCTTCAACCCCAATGGCAACCCGGTCTGGTTCAAGGCCGTGTCCTCGCTCCTGAACCAGCTCTCGCTATTGACGATCGCGCTGACCGGGGCCGCAATGCTGCGCGAACGCGAGCAGGGCACCATCGAGCATTTGATGGTGATGCCGTTGACGCCCTTCGAGATCGCGTTATCGAAGGTGCTGGCCAATGTCGTCGTGGTGCTGGCGGCCTTCACGCTGTCGCTGTTCTTCGTTGTGCAGCAGGTGTTGCAGGTGCCGGTGGCGGGATCGATTCCTTTGCTTCTGACCGGAACTGCGATTTATCTGGCCGCCGCTGCCGCAATCGGAATGTTTCTGGGCACTTTGGCGCGTAGCATGGCGCAATTCGCACTTTTGGTGATTATGGTCGTGATCCCGATCATCATGCTGTCGGGCGGCATGGGCGCGGTCGAAAGCCAGCCAGACATCGTGCAACGACTGACCATGGTCTTGCCGTCACGGCACTTTCTGGCATTCGCTAAGGCGGTTGTGTTCAGGGGGGCCGGTCCAAGTGCAGTCTGGTTCGAATTGTCGTTGATGGCCGGATTGGGCACCGGGTTTTTCCTCGCGAGCCTCGCGCTGTTTCGTCGTTCAATGAGTTTGTCCGGATGACCATTACAGATGTGTGGAGTGCGCCAGCAAACAACGTTCTCACAGTGTCAGGGCATCCATGTAGAATACGGAACGTGACGGATAGACCTTAAATTTTACAGCACGAGGAATACACTGAGTGATCCTTCCCCAACGCAATGATTTCAACCCTTTGACCCGGTTGCTTCCTATTTTGCTGTTCCTTGCGGCGGCTGGTTGTGCACTACGACTCGGACCAGAGACGCTGTCAGTTGTCGCTGAAGACGACACTACGGCTCAAAGCGTGAGCCTTCTCGTTGCCACGACACGCGCACGAGATATCAGCACAGGCAGCTACTCCGACGTTCGAGCACCCGCGCTCAACTATGAAGCGTTCACGATCTCCATTCCACCAATTCACAATGTCACACAGATTGAATGGCCAGTGTCCCAACCGGACCTACAGACTAGCTTTGCCGTGACAAATCGAACGGTTCTGCCAGAATTTACGTTGGATGTTGGCTTATTGCGATCCAGTCGAGGTACCAACGTCACAGGCAAGCGCGATGTCTTGATCTTTGTTCATGGCTATAACTATAACTTCGCGGAATCCCTGTTCCGGCTGGCGCAAATTTCTGTCGACGGAAACCTAGAGGAATTGCCCATCCTCTTTGCCTGGCCGTCTGCCGCATCCATGACGGGCTATGTCGCCGATAAGGATGCTGTCACCTATTCGCGGGACGATCTGGTTGAACTGCTGACGATTGCCGCTGCCGACCCGGCAGTCGGAAACATCACCTTGTTTGGGCACAGCATGGGCGGCTTTCTTGTCGCCGAGGCTCTACGCCAGCTCAGGCTAAGCGGCCAGGACAGGGTAATCGAACGTTTGGAAAATGTGGTACTGGCCGCGCCGGATATCGACATAGATGTCTTTCGCCGTCAGATACAAACCATTGGCGAGCTGAACCCGCCGATGACCCTGCTCGTTTCTCCAGATGATCGCGTTTTGCGGTTTTCGGAACGGCTGGCGGGATCACGTCGCAGAGTGGGAACAACAGATATAAACGATCCCCGAGTTCAATCTCTTGCGGCAGCAAACGGTGTCCGAGTGGTAGACATATCAAAAGTGGATACATTGGATGGAACTACGCACACTAAGTTCGCCGCATTGATGAGTGTCATTCCGCACGAGACGCTGACCACATTTGCATCACTGGCTCACGCGGGTACATTTGTCCTGGAGCCTATAAGCGCCACTCTTGTGGCGACCCGTCAATGAGCACCTATCAGTTCGCCCCCAAATTGTGGTCTCGTAGATATGCCGTTAATGACTTCCGAAACATAGCTTCAACCCTTTCCAGATCTATTGTAAGCGCAGATTAGACCCCACCTTTCAGTGATGACTTTATTCTGCGATTCCGACCCTTCATAGATTTGAAGGGAGTATCTCTATGGATGCTACAAATGAGTTCCTCGCAAGAATACCGCGTAGTTCTGACGGCTAATGCCGTTGAACGCAACATCCGCCCGATTGCCTTACAAAGAAAAAACGCGATCTTCGCGGGCCACGATGCAGGCGCGCAGAATTGAGCCATGTCCGCAGTGTGTTAATTGGCCATTTCATGCTCGCGGCGGTTCGTATGACTGACCGGTTTCTTTGCTGCATCGCGACACCGGCAACTGAGCAGATGCAGCATTATTTGTGCTGCGAGCGCTCGCAACACAAAGTTCGAATTCACAGTGTGGGCTCAAAGCCGCTGTTCGCCGCAGCATGCCTGAAGGTCCGCTTTGTGCCGTTCGCTACAAGGAGTTAAATACGCGCTTACCAATCAGTTCTTGCATAGGATCGACTGCTCAGGAGTTATCATCTGGAAAATTCAAAGAGGCGAAATTTCACCAACACACTGATTTTAAATAACTTTGAAACAAGGGCCTAAAATCCACGAGGTTCGTTGCTTTTGAGACAAATCGCCGTTTGAGACCGACTTTGCCGAAATGTTTACTCTCAGTAGCCCCTTGAACGTTGCTAAGTCCCTTTGATTTCACGAGGAAATTACGCCCAGTGCGTCCGATGTGAAGTTTTGTAAAGGGGAAATGGCGGTGGCAACAAGATTCGAACCAGAGGTTCTTTGGTGACCCAAAAGTAATTCACCGGCTCGCTTAATTTCCGAGGGGCCTGTTGACCTCCCTATAGGACACCCCATCGCTAGCCAAAGTCAGCGGCCCGAACCACTCGCAGCGGGGTTATTCGAGAAGGACCCGCTTATTTTGCGCATTAAGAAACTACGCTGCCAATAGTGAATGAATTCGCACATTGCTGAGGTCATCGGGGCTAAGTGCGCCACTCTGGAAATACCAAAGTGGTAGGAGCGACTTTGAATGATAACCGCTATTAGGCATTACCGTCTTCTGCATCTTTATGTTGAAGCTTTTTTGCCAAGGCTTCTGCCCAATCCCAAACTGCTTCAATAGCTTCCGGTGTTCGCGATACACCGTCCGGGTCTGCAAGTTTTCGCATTCGGTTTGCCGCTGCACTTTCAAGCACTTCTGCGTGCTGGGCCTCATTGTTAAACTGAGCAGCATTTTCAGGCGCGCGCGCATTCGGCGGCCATTCGACATTTAACACTAGCGCACCAGGTAAATGCTTTTCGATCTCCTCATGAACATCAGTAATCCACGGAGCAATCAAAGCTGTAGTCGTAATTCTAGACCGTGGTGTCCTTATTGTAGCGACTGCACAACCTTTTCCATAAAGGCTCTTTATGGGAAAAGTTGTCCAGTCATTTGCAGCGCCAAATACCTTTTGCGCCGCCTGTTGGCTCGCATATAAGTCAGGATAAGCTTTTGCGGCTTGCGCCGCTGAAAGGAAGGCAACGCCACGTGACAGCATCGGCCACAGAATGTTTGAGAGCTTAATTTCAGATTTTAACGTCACTGGTTCGACGGCGTAGCCAGTAACAGCATCCGAAATTAAAGTAACGCGTGCCGGAGCCTTGCGGTTGGCGCCTCGAAGTCTACCGATCGCCTGAATAACTTCGTTGTCGCGGATCATAGCCAGCACTGCTTGACCTTTGGGGCAGCTGTGAGATGTGCCAACTCTCTTTACGATTTGCGCTTTTCCAGCCGCACCTATTTCAATCCGTTTGATCGACGCATCACGCACTAATCCGCCGGTTACTGGTTCGCCCCAAAGGGCGGCGACATAACGAGCGATTGCAGCCTCCGGAGGAAGAGTGCGGCCGATGATAATGAGATGATCGGTCTCCTGCATATTGTTCAACCCACGCAGGGCGTTGAAATGTGCTTTTGCCACACTGTCGGGCAGGTCCAGAGCTTCAATCGTTCGCTTGTTGCTTATAACGGCAGTCTGTCCACCCGTTAGCGTCTGCAACCTAATCCAATTGCTTATCCGTGCTACGTTTCCTGTAGTCCTACCGCGCGCAAAGAAGTGGCTCTTTGCACCAGACAAGTCGATAGCTTGTTTTATCGCGATATTCTCAGAAGCTCTTATCTCGACGTGATGTGCCAATTCCTGACCGGCCAAGAGCGCCGCTATTTCAACATTTGCGGTAGCATCAAGCATCAGCACTGGGGCCTGAAGCCAGGCTTCATTAATTGGCCGCAAAGTGTTCAATAGGATTTCGAGGCCTTGTCCACCTTTTCGGATTTCTACCCGTGCATTAAAGTCGTGACTTTCGTCTTTGACCAACAGCCGCTCAAACTCCTTCAGGAGACGATTAATCGTCGGTAGACTTTTGTTGCCGCTCACTTCGGGATGACTTGGATCCTTAATCTTGCGTCGCCACTCTAACTTTCGGGCCCCATCGACCTCTTCAATCGTCCATTTTTCTAGCGCTTGTCTCCGTAGGTAACCTTCTCCGTTCGCGATTATCGTTTCCTTAATTTTCTTCCGATACCGCTTTAAACTCGCTTCAGCATCCGCATCCGCAAAGCTCTGCCAGCCTTCCTTGTTTGAAATGCGGGTTGGCGCTTCAATCAGAGCTGATAAAGGCACTCCACGGCCAGATGCCGAAACTAAAGCGTTTACAGGATTTTCATCGACAACCGTTGCAAGAAGGTGTTGCCACTGCTTCAACGGCAATCCATCAGATTTCAATCGTTGGTGTGAAACGATATATACGTCGGCGCACATCGATCTGCTTGTCTGGTGCAGGCATTTGTCTTTCCACGCACATACACTGCATAACTCTTCGACGTCCAACATGAGCGAAGCTTGCTCGCGATATTCGTCAAGCCGCTTACAGACTGTTTCATCCGGATTGAAAGGGTCTTGGGCCTCTGCCCCGTACACTTGTACGACGCGATGCTTTGGCACAACCGCGCGAATATCTTTGACCATTTGTCTGCCCAAACGATGAATTGGTACTGCAAGAACAACTGCACCCGCGTCACTGGTCGCCAGTAGGTCATCAAGTGCGGAAATCGTAGCGGAGGTTTTTCCCAAGCCTAGGGTCGCCTCAATCAACGTGACACCTGGGCGCCGTAGTCCAGCTTCCACCTCATCACGTAAAATTAGCCGTGCATCTTCGGCAGTGATTTCCGGAAGGGAGAAGAACTCTTCACAATCCACTGCTTCGCAATGTTTGACAATCTTGGCAGCTTTTATCGCATTCCTGACCGCCTCAGCGCCTTGGTGTATCAACGTGTCATTGAGATCACGCTTGCTACCCTCTGGTTCAGGTGCAATCGCAATCCTGACAACGACACCTTTTTCAACCAATGCCTGGACGGCTTTAGAAAATGTCTTTCCAGCTGGGCTATCGGCAGCATCTTGATCAGGGCACAGTATGACTTCGCGGCCCACTGGTACTGAGACCCCGGCAAACCCTGAAACTCCAAAAACTGCCCAGACTTCGTGATCTACAACCTGTGCGATTGCAGCAGCAGTCTCAGGTCCTTCTGCGATAATGAGCGGTCCATTACAGCCTTTATTTAGCCTGACTGGACATCCGTTTATTTGGCCGAACCCTACCTTCCGGACCTCAACCTCAGCTTTGGCGCCATTTGGAGTAAGTAAAATACGCTGCCCGCCTTTTACCTGACCGGTATCATCCTCGCCAAAGGCAACTAATGCTGCAAATCTTGCATGTTTTACCGGCAAGTCAGGTACGGGAGGTACATAGGCCCAACCTTTGGGAACCTGAGAAATTCCACGACTACGGAGATAAGCAGCCGCTGGACTGCCCTCGATTGGTTCGCTTCGAGACTTTAGTGCTTCAATGATTAACTCACGGCGCGCTGTTTCTTCTTTTTCCTCTATCGCCTGTTGAGCAATGCGTGCAGCAGCCTTGGCCTGGATGACTTCCATATCCAAAGGTTCATCAGGGTCTGCGCCGCAAAGCCGCGCAGCATCCTGCAAAACGCGATTAAAGTCATCCCTCGCCGATGAAAGGCCCGACATCTCGATGGCAACAAAATCTAATAGAGTGCCGCCCTCGCCAGTTTTGTGGTTATACCAGAGACCACGTTTTGCGCCGCGCATAATCATCGCTTTGCTAGTGGTTCCCTTGGCCCGCCATTCGCGCGCACTAGGCCGCTCAGGCTCACCCCAGAACTGTTGGAAAAGCTCTTCAGCGCGTTCATTCAGCGCTGATTTGACTTGATCCACATCGAGCCACTTAGTGGCCGGCGGACCAGCGTCAAATGCCCAGTGCGCGACTGGGGAATATGAACCCGGGGTCTCCAAAGCAGACGGGTTGTGTTATTTGCTGCCGCGACTTGTGTCGGCTGCGTCGAGAGCCTGAATGTCCCAACGGCTCATTCGCCCAGAAAACTGGATTGGTGCTGGAATTAAACCGCGTTTTACCATCCGGTAAACGGTTACACGACCGCAGCCATAGCGCGCTGCAACTTGCTGGGCATTCAACCAGCGGATTTGGTTGAGAGTGTCAGGCATGGATACGCTCCGTTTTGTCCTGACACAGCAATGAACACAGATACTAATGGTCCGTCCAAGGACAAGTTTTTACGAATTGTCCACTTTATCGAGCCCCATACGCTCGATGCGTTTGCGAATGCGTTCCTCAGCACCCTCGTTGGTCATGCCCCACCCTGGCAAATTGTTCTGGATGAGGACTTTTTTAATAGCCGTGTAGACTTCGTGGTTTGGCCTCTGTCCCCTCCAACCGATCCAAAGATGGCGTATGAGAGCATCCTCTACTTGCTGATTTATTCCAATTTTTGCCTTCAACTTTGGTAACGTCTTTTCAGATAATAAGATGGCAGCTATTTCGGCACCGGCATCAGGCACTCCGATATGTTCTGCCATCATCTCGGCAATGGTAGCTAGGTGACGCCTGTCACCATTTGCTTCGTAGTCCAGAAGTTCATGTATAATTTTCGCGCGGACTAGGGCGCGTTTTTCATCAGTCATTCTGATACCGCCGTAACAAAGTTGTACAAACGCCTTGCCAAATCAGCTCGCTCAGCACTGGTATCGCCACGTCGATAGGCTGCATCTAGACCACGTAAACTATGATCACAAAACGCATCAGCAATGTGATCAGGCACTGGCGGATTAGCGCTTCGACACCATCCCTTAATGGCATTTCTAAATCCATGCGCAGTGAGATCAGCATCAAATCTCTTTAGTGTCTTGAGAATAGCGTTCGACGAGATCGGGCCAGCTGTAGTTGGACTTTCAAACACATACCGCTGCGTTGGAGAGCGTCTAAGGTCAAGTAAGCTTTCCAGCAGTTTATCAGGCAAACGCAATGCATATTCTCGCCCGGACTTCATACGGCCCGGCGTGACGTGGTCAGCGCGGGCTGGTACAGTCCAAACAGCGGTTTCTTCGTTAATATGCCCCCATTCAGCATTAATGATAACCCCGATCCTATGACCCGAAGTCATAGCCGTCAAAATAGCGAGGCACGTTGCTTTGCTGGCATCGGTTGTCCCGAGCCATGTCCATAAAGTTGGCATCCTGTCGGGAGATAATGTCCCGTGATGCTTTACGTCTCTTCTTGCAATTGCGTCGGCAAATGCCGACTTATTGGGGGTCGGGTCTGCGTCGATCAGTTCTCTGTTTGCAGCTCGCTCGAAAACTGCTCGTATATGACCTAGTGCATGCCCAGCGGTGACTGGCTTTTCGCGGAAAAGTGGCTCTAAAAGATCAAAAATTTCCCGCCTTCTGATTTCTGTAATTGGTCGATTTCCCAATACAGGCTTTATGTGATGCAAGTGTATTGCTTCAGGTCGACGTCTACTTGGCCCGTCTTGCAGCTTTGCTTTGCGCCCATTGTACCATTCATTCCAGAGCTCATCATAGGTAGGTGCAGTTGTGGCGCCACAGACTGAAAGCCCGGACAGAATGTCCCCCCTTACAATCGCTTCAAACTCTGTCGCGGTTTTTGCGTTCGCAAAACCACGACGGAGAGCATCAACGCCAAAACCTTCACGCGACATACGCTTGGCAACCGTTGATAACTCCCTTGCGAGCGCAAGAGAAACGTCGGGATAATCACCCAATTTGATCCACGTCTTAGCACGGAAGTAAAAAGCTTTAGCTCCGGTTTTCCAACCGCGAATGTAAAGACTAGTCCTTCCACCTGTACCGACAGCTTCACCGTCCTTCGATGGCTTCCACTTTCGGATTGCTAAGTCTGTTGCAAGTGTCATCTGCACTCCTTTCTGGATACATTTTGGATACATAAATGACATGACATTTTAAGAAACTTCCAGAAACAAACCTACACAATAATACACAATATACGTATATTAATAAGGTAAATTTTTAAAATTTCATCAATAATGAGTGAAGGGTTTCGCTCCCTTCGTCTCCGCCATCAATGACCAGATACCCCATATTTATAAGGGGTATCGTAGTGGGGCCGATTTTTTAGTCCACATTCTAGTCCACATTAGTGCTGTGTTGCTCGACCAAGAGGGATCGATAGTGCCCCACCCTCTTTGAGTTTAGCGAATCCCCGGACCCCACCGGAGGGGTACCCCCTATTTGCGCAGATGGGATCCGCACGCCCATACATACTATTCCAGACGAACGCCGCGCCCACCGCTGCATACTATAACTGGTGACAGCTCAACATGCGGTCACCGCACTACGTGATCAAGCCTGCCCCTTTAATCCAACTCTCAAGCTCGCGCAGTTCTCTTAGTTTAGCCTCGCGCTCGTGGGTTCTCGTAGTCTCAGTACAGGGTTGCTGCCCTGCGGGGGTTCTTATTGACCATACCTAATTTTTAGTTGGATCATTCTCACTCTACCACGTCCGTTAGTGCTTAGGTGGCTAACGGCCCATACCGGCCATTCGGTTTAGTTGCAGCGAAGGCCCGGTTGTCGCATTTTCCCGCTGTAAGATTACCGTGGCGTCTTGGCCGAATGGCTGAACCATCATGAAAACCGCCCTGTTTGCACGACCGTCGCGACCGGCCCAAAGACGCCAGCCAAGCAGGCCCGGCACTCACCTGCGACGTCCACCAGAGCGGCCATTCGCCCAAAGTGTGGAAATTTTGAGTGTTGGGGCTCCATAAGATCCTGTTGTTGCTTTCTTTTTCGGAAGAATACCAATGGGATCAGTGCTTTTCCGGGTCACTTGTGTTGGCCTGCTTCCTAGGCCTTATGTCCTCGAGCGCTGCGTAGAATGCAGGCAAAACCAGAAGGATCAGAACCGTCGAGGCCAAAAGTCCGAAAACGACCGAGATGACCAGCGGTTTAAGCGTCTGGGCCTGGGTCGAGGTTTCCAGCAGCAAGGGCGCCATTCCCATGATCGTGGTTGAAACCGAAACGAAGATCGGTCGGAAGCGGGCGCGCACGGCCTCGCCGGCGGCCTTAGCGGCAGAAAGCCCGCCGGCGCGGCGATCATTTATCACACCGACCAGAAGGATCGCGTTGTTCACCACGATCCCCGCCAGTGACGCCGCCCCCACGAGTGATGGCATGGAAATGTTGTAACCCATCAGGACATGACCCCAGATCACGCCCAGAAACGCCAGTGGTATGGTGATCATCACAATCAGCGGTTCCACATAGCTGCGGAACTGAAAGCTGAGCACAAGGAAGATGCCCACCAGCCCGATAAGAAAACCGCGTAGGATCGAGGCGACGGTTTCCGCAGAATTCGCGGCCTGACCACCGATGTCAAAGCCAAGACCGTGGGTGGTGGCCGCCAGACCGGGCAAGAAGCCCTCCGCCAACCGGGCGGTGATCGCGTCTGCATTGCCGATACGGCCGTCCACATCGGCAGCGATGGTCAGCGTGCGCAATCCGTTGCGGCGGGTGATGGAGCCCCAGCCGCGTGCCTCTTCGATGGTGGCGATGCTGGACAGCGGCACGGTGCCGCCACCGAGTAGGGCGATTTCGAAAAGGCTCAGGTCAGCGCGGGTGGTGCGGTCCTCATCGGCCAGCCGCACCTCAAGATCCCAAGCCAGATCGCCGCGCCGGATTTCCGAAAGCTGGGTGCCAAGAAAGGCCGCCCGCAGTTGGCTTACCACGTCCGTCGCGGTCAGCCCTAGGGCCTCGGCGCCCTGCGACAGGCTTAGCCGCAATTCAGGCGCACCGGGGCGCAGGTCAACAATCGCGTTGCGAACCCCGGCGTAGGTTTCAAGTTCCGCCAAAGTCGCGCGACCTGCGGCCTCTAGTGTCGCAAGGTCTGGGTGGGTCAGACGCAGTTCCACCGCAATCCCCTGCGGGCCGATCCCCGGCTCGGTAAGGATCAGCGAGTTCACGACGGGCAGGGCGCCGATTTCTTCGCGCCAGAGTGTAACGATCTCGTCCAGCGTGCTGTTACGCGTCTCGGCGCCCAGAAGGTCCACCACGATGGTGGCTACATGGGCGCCGGTCTCGCCCGCCGACAGGTTACGGCCCAGACGGGTGATGCGGCGAATAACCAGCGGCTGCGCCTCGGGCTGTTCGGGTGTCAGACGGGCGTTCACGCGGTCAAGCGCGGCCTCGACCTGTGCGACTGCCTGGGTCGTGCGCGCCAGCGAGGTGCCGGCAGGCAGCATCAGCCGCGCCTCGAGCACGTCGCCGTCGATCTCGGGCATGGCTTCGCGCTTGACCATGCCGCCACCGAGCGCACCTACGGTCAGGATCAAGGCACCGATGGCCAGCCCTGCGACCAGCCAGCGCGCCTTGATCGCGGTATCGGCCAGACCGCCGACCCCTTCGCGAAAAGCGTCAAAGCCCGCGTCGAAGCCTTTGCGGAAGCGGGAGGGGACAGTGTCCTTCATCCCACCCTTCAGGTGATGGGGCAGGATGAAAAAAGCCTCGATCAGCGACGCGGCGAGCGCCGCCAGCAACACGACCGGCAGAACCTCGAGCACGGCACCCAACTCGCCCGCGAGGAAGGCCAGAGGCAGGAACACGGCAAGCGTCGTCAGGAAGGACGAGATCACGCCGGGTGCCACGGCGGCTACGCCTGCCGCCACGGTCTCGACCGTCGCGCCCTTGGCGGCATGCACTGCGATGGAATCCGCGATCACGATGGAATCGTCCATCACGATCCCGATCGCCATCAACAGCGCCACCAGCGTCATCATGTTCAGGCTGAGCCCGGTCAGCGCCATCCAAACAAAGGCGCCCGCGAAGGCAACGGGCAGGCCCATCGCGGCCCAGATCGCGAAACCGGGGCGGAAGAACAGGCTCATCACCACGACCACCAGCACCAGCCCGATCACCCCGTTTTGCACCAGCATCACCAGACGGTCGCGGATGATCGATGTCACGTCTTGCACCACTTCGACGGAAATCGTGTCCGGCAGGCGGGCGGTTTCCGCGTCAACTAAGGCCGCGACGCCGTCCAGCACGCGCAGCGCGTCGGCATCGAGCGCCTTGGCCACGTCAAGCACGAGCGCGGGCACCCCGTCGACAAAGGCGCGGTCCTGTGGCGGCTCGAACCGTTCCTCGATCACCGCCACGTCGCCCAGCGTCAGGGTCGCGCCATTCGACAGCACCAGCACGGGGATCGTGCCCAGCGCCGTGGCCGTGTCGCGTTCGGCGGTGAAGCGCAGTGTCAGGTCCGCGCCCGGCCCTTCGATCGTGCCTGCGGGCAGGTCGATGTTCTGCGCGGCGATGGCGGCGGCCAAGGCGGCGGGCGTCAGCCCGTGGCTGTCGAGCACGGCGCGTGATGCGGTGACGGAGAGTGTCCGGGCGCCGAGGCCCCCGCGCGTCACGCGAGCAACACCGGGCAGTGCGGTCAGTCGGTCCGACAGGGCGTCGGCGTAAAGATCCAGCTCGCCCAGTGGCAGATCGCCCGAGATGGCAACCGATGTCACGGGATCTGACCGGTGCAATTCACGCACGACCGCCGGGTCTGCGCGGTCTGGGAAAGTGTCGATGGCCGATACCTCGGTGCGCAGGGAATTGACAAAGCGCAGCGCGTCATTGCCCGGCGCCATGGTCGCCACGGCCCGCGCGCGTCCGGTCTGCGCCGTGCAGGTGAAGGTCTCCAGACCCTCGACACCCTGCACCCCGTCCCACAGCGGCGCGCAGATCGCGGTTTCCACATCTTCGGCGGCCGCACCCCGGTAGGGCACGGTGATCTCGGCCTCGACGGCACGGAAATCCGGGAAGGTTTCGCGCAAGAGACCCGGCGCGGCAAAGGCACCGGCAGCGAGGAACAGCAGCAGAAGCAGGTTGCCCGCTGTCGAGTGTCCGGTAAACCAGCGGATCATGGCGCGGCCTCGATTGGCGTCAGGGCCATGCCGGGTATGGCCGGGGCGATATCGTCGATCACCACGCGGTCGCCGGGCGTGAGCCCTTCGGTGATGACGACCGACCCGTCTTGTGCAAAACCGGCAGTGACAGGGCGAAGTTCCAGCAGATCGCCGGGGCCAAGGACGAGCACCATGCGCCCATGCAACGCCGCCTCGGGGATTGCGAGGACGCCTATCAGGGGTGCGCCTGCGAAGGAAAGCTGCACCTGCATGTTGGGCACCAGTGGAAGGCGCCGGGGTGGGGCCGCGCCTTCATAGGGGTCCTCCACCCTGACGACGATAGGGACGGTGCGCGCGCGGGCATCCAGAGCGCCTTCGATCCGGACAACGCGGGCGGTCCAGACTTGGGTCGGGTCCGACAGCGGGCTGAGCGCTACCGCGATCTGCGCGGCAGGCAGGTCGCGCATCAGGTTGGCAAGGTTGATGCCGTCAGGCGCATCTCCCACAAGGCGGCGAAAACTGTCGATCGGCAGGTACGCCACGACCTCGGCAGCGGCGATGCCATCAGCACGGATTATCGCCTGACCTGGGCTGACGGTCTGAAACAGTTCTGCATTTACCTCGGCCACGCGCAGGTCGAACGGCGTCGTCAGCGTTGTGCGGTCGAGCGCGCGGCGCGCGCGGTCGATGGCGGCCTCGCTGCGCGCGACCTGTGCCGCGATCCGTGCCTCGCGGGAGGGGGTGAGGGCGAGCGTGTTTTCCAGCTCTGCCACCGTGCGGCGGGCCAGAAGCGTGGCGCGCTCGGCCTCGTCGGCGCGTGATTGCGGGACGGTGCCCTGTTGGGCCAGGGTCCGGGTGCGCATCAGATCGGCCTCGGCCAGCGCCAGCCTGGCGCGTTCCAGATCGAGGATGCGGCCCGTGTTGGCCGCCTCGGCGGTCAGTTGTGCGGTCTCGGCGGCAAGTGCTGCCAGATCGGCCTGCGATTGCGCCAGCGCCAGTTCATAGTCAGCGGGGTCGATCCGCAGCACCTCGGTCCCTTCGGGGATCAGGCGACCGGGTTCCAGGTCGGGGTGCCGCCAGATCACTTCGCCTTGCACTTCGGCCACGGCGACCCAAGTGTCGGCCGCCCGCAGGTTGCCCCACGCTGTGGCGGTGGGGCGTAGGTCTGCTGCCGCTACCGTTATCACGCGGACCGGCAGGGCGGGTCCGCTGCCCTCAATCTGGGCCGGTCCGGGTGCCGACGAGATCATCCAGACCGCAGCAGCGATCCCGAGCGCGATGGGTGGCAAGGAAAGGAGGGGTGACAAACGCATCGGATCAGCCCTGCGCCTTGCGCATCCGCGCCAAGGTGCCGTCGTGCAGAACAAACTGGTGGTAAAGCGCGCCAACAACATGCAGCGCGACCAGCGCCAGCAGGATGATTTTCATCACATTATGCCCCTGCGCCGCAGCCTCGACCCCGCCAAACCATGCGACCGATCCGCTGACAGGCATCAGGATCATCAGCGCATAAAGCCCGACGTGGGTCAGTTTGGAGAGAATGCCCTGCACCTTGCTGGCCTCAATCGGCGGGGGCACCCCACGACGAGCGCGCAGGGTCAGCCGCCACAGCGCGAAGACCATCACCAGCGCGCCGCCCGCCACATGGGCCAGCACGAGCGGGTCGAACCCCGCCTCAACCCCATCCGTGACACGGTCCCATGCGGCTGACATGGAGTCCTTGAACAGGTATTGCTGTGCGATCAACGCGAAGACAAGCCAGTGCAGACCGATCTGCAGACGAGAGTAGCCGGTGGGTGCGTTTGTAGCGGGCATGTGGGGTCCTTTCAGTCTGCACGTGCGACTCGGGATGATAGTTGCGCTTTCCTACACTATATGTTAGTTAGTGATAACTAACAATAGGTGATGTATGTCTGGTCGTCAAAGCGCGGAAGACCGCAAGGTGCAGATCGTGGCCGAAGTGCTTCGAATAGCCGATGAAATTGGGCCAGACCGGCTTAGCACCACCGATGTCGCGCGCGCCATTGGCATCAGCCAGCCTGCGATCTTCCGGCATTTCCCCACCAAAGGCGCGCTCTGGCTGGCCGTGGCCGAGGATATCGGAGCCCGCCTGCAGCGCAACTGGGCCGCCGCCGAAGCTGCCGCCGACGGGCCGCGTGCACGCCTGAAGGCACTGATCACGGCACAGCTGGTAGCTATTGCCGACACGCCCGCCCTGCCTTCGATCCTGTTTTCGCGTGAGTTACAGGTAGAAAACCACGGCCTGCGCGACGTGTTTCGGGGACTTTTGGCTGCGTTTCAGGGCCACCTTGTTGCCGCGATCCGCGACCTGCAGGCGGCCGGCGATTTGTGTCGTGATGTCTGCCCCGAGGACATTGCCATACTGCTGACCTCGCTTGTGCAGGGCGCTGCGATCCGCTGGACGCTTGGCGAGCGGGGCTTTTCGCTGGTTGATGAAGGGTTGCGTCTGTTTGACGTGCAGGTGGCAATGCTGCGCAGAATGGAGCGGGATTCCGATGCCTAAATCACGTCTGATGGCCCAAATTGCGGGCGGTGTTGCGATTGCTTTTGGCGCGCTCACCATAGTCTCTGGTGGCAGAACGCTGCTGGGACTAGCCGACATGGGGGCAGTCGTGCCCTTCGTTTTGTGGTTCAACACGCTGGCCGGACCCGCCTATATACTGGCGGGCCTCGGCCTCTGGCAGGCGCGAAGATGGGCGTTCCTCCTGTCGCTTGCAATCTTCGCGGCAACGCTTTTGGCTTTTGCGGGTTTAGGTTTGCATATCATCAACGACGGCGCTTTCGAAATGCGCACCGTCTTCGCCATGGGCTTTCGCAGCGTCGTGTGGGGTGGGACAACGCTGGTGGCACGCCTGAAAGTTTGAAATCATTAGACTGAGGCCGCCTCGTGCATCTCGTAGACAGGCGATACCAGTTTGGCGAGTGACCGCTTCCACTGAAGCTGCAAGTCCAGCGTCGTGCTGCCGAAAGGCGGCTCTCCGCCCACTTCGGTCGTTCGTCCAAAACGCAGCGCAAGTCCGCTTCCCGCCCTGTATGCACGACCGTCGCGACCGGCCCTGAGCGGACGTTGGTAAGGTGCGCGGCGAATCGCGGCTTCTTAGCCCTAGCACGACATTCAGCAACGCTTGCACACAAATCCACAACCGACGCAGACTTGCACGTTCAGATCATGTAGCTCGTTCATCCTTGGGTGATCCCATCACGATATAGGACGTGATCGCATTGACGTGGGATTGGGTGCCTAAGACCTCTGTATGGAAGCGCTTGTATTCCGAGAGATCGGCGCTCTCGACGCGAAGGATATACTCGAAAGCCCCTGCTATGTTGTGGCATTCGACGACTTCTGGCGCGACTGACATGGCGCGCTCGAAGCCCTCCTGTGCCGCCTTGGTATGGGAGGAGAGGCCGACCATGACGTAGGCGGAAAAACCACGGCCCATCCGTTCAGGGCTGGTCACGACCCTGTAGCCTCGGATCACTCCTGTTCGCTCCAGCTCTTGAACCCGTCTCAGGCAGGCCGAGGGAGAAAGGCTGACACGTTCGGCCAGAGCGACATTGCTGATCCGCCCGTCGCGCCACAGCTCGCGCAATATTCTATGGTCAATAGCGTCCATTTGCCGTCCATAATTGTGCAGATATCTCTCAGTATAGTATATTAGACGATATATTGCGACCTCTTCTCACTATTGTTGCGCACAGACAATACTAGAGGAACACCCCATGAGTTTCGCTATCCTGACCGCCCTTCTGGGCTTCGCATTCGTCACGACCGTTACGCCGGGGCCGAACAACCTGATGCTGATGGCCTCTGGCGCGAACTTCGGCTTCCGCCGGACCTTGCCGCACATGCTCGGCATCGTTGGGGGTTTGTCCGTGATGGCTCTGCTGGTTGGAGCGGGGCTGATGGCGTTATTCGACGCATTGCCTGCGCTGAACCTGGTGCTGAAGGTCGCCTCCGTCTGCTACCTGCTCTGGCTCGCATTGAAAATCGCGACGGCTGCTCCGATGGCAGAGCGGGACGCGGACAGTCGTCCGATGACCTTTCTGCAAGCGGCCGCTTTCCAGTGGGTGAACCCCAAGGCTTGGGCCATGTGCCTGTCCGCCATCACACTCTACGCGCCAGACCGCACCCTTCTGTCGGTCGCCATCGTAGCTGGTGCGTTCGCGGTCGTCTGCTTTCCGGCGATCTCTGTCTGGGCATGGCTCGGGACCGTGGTCCGGCAATGGCTGTCAAACGCAACCCGGCTCAAGGTCTTCAACATCACAATGGCAGCTTTACTAGTGGCGTCGCTCTATCCCGTGCTCGGGCTCGGAAGCTGACGATTGAGTTGCCAAACTTGGTTCTGGCAAGGTGCAGCTGAATTGGCTGTGGCATTGGTGGTGGGGTCCGCCTTGTCCTGCAATCCGGTCATTGGCGCCAAGCGCCGCGAATGACCGCATTCCGCCTTACACTGCATTCCATAACTGGCGTCACAGGATCAGGCCCGCGCACTTCATCAACGCCTCAAGTTCACGAAGCTCCTGGAGCTTCTCGCCGCGACTGGCTCGTATTGCTCTAGTCTCGCGTCCGTGGTTCGTCTTCACCTCTGCGCACTTTGCCCTGCCAGCGGTTGTTTTCGGCCCTGTGGACGCTCCTCCGTGCGATCTGCACACCTTCTTACCTTTCATCGCAGTTTTACGGCATTGCTCACCAGACCGCTTCGAGCGGGCTTGGCATCGCGGCACCCGAATACAGCCAAAAGCTATGACATTTTTTTCCATGCTATGCACGGCGATCATCCTGTGTTCTTGTTGGTGAAACTTTCAGCTCGAGAATAGCCCGTGTTTCATAGAATTATGTACTTTGTTTACTGTCTCGTGTTCGCGTTTCCTGCTGCAGCTGATAACGGTTACTTTAAGATCCGAGGGCACCAGCTGTTTTTCGACACTGCCAGAGCCCCGGCATGGATGGCAAACTAGTCTGGTTGCTTTCGTGCAGTTTAGGCGCATAACGCGGCCGTGCGCACCGAGCCACTCGACGGCCACAGGTTACGACTAGCTTACTGTATCGTCGTTAAACGGCAGGCCAGTCCCACATGCCCACAAAATCGGTGCTTTCGGCTAAGCGCGCTCGTGCCTCACACCAGTCGATTAACTGCAAAGCACGACGGACGATCCCATCAGCGTCAACCAGCAAGGCATAGACATCTGAGTATCCCGACTTGATTGCCTGATGTTCCGCGACGACGTTAGCTTGCAGTTGGGTGTGCTGTGTCTCACAGTCGTTCAGCAAACGTCGTGTATCGATTTTGGCGTTATACAACTCGCCGTCCACGTCGATTTTGGCGATACCGTCGCCGGTAAGTGCCTCGATCGCTGGCATTATGTCGTAGCCCAGTTTAGTGGCCAGCTGGGTTGGCAGGTTCTTTAACCAATCGTCCATATCGTCGAGCGTACAACAACCCAGCAACGGGCACGGATATTTATCGTCTGGATTTTTGAGACGGATCCGTATGCCTGTCATCGTGCTTTGCATGCGACGTAGCGCTGTTCTTGCTTCACGTAGTTTGTACGCACCCGACCGTAGTGGATATTTTGTACGTTGTATCTTGGCGGCATTAAATGCGTCGTGGCATGGTGTTTTCGGCATCGTCGATCTCCTCAAGGGTCGTGTTATAATATAACAAATTTTACTCCATGTGAATTGGTGTCACCGATTTAATTGGGCGGGTGGAACGGAAGCGAAGCAGATTTTGGGTATTATCAAGATGCTACTGTGAGCTCAGGCGTTCCGATTTCTCTGACCGTAGAGGCGCCGGCTTAGGAGAAATTCGCAGGACCTCATGGACCGGTACGAGGTGCAATAGCCACTTTGCGCACATGCGCACGACTTTCGGCAACTAATTTTTCTGCGCACGACTTTTGCGCACAGCCTCAGTTGTCAGAGACATCAGTCGGAATACGTTCAATATATCAGTAGATTAAGTATGCCTACGGAGTTGTGTAAGAAAGTCATGCGCATGTGCGCAATCTTTGATGTCTTCAAAAACAGGCATTGTGCGCAGTTGTCGTGCGCACTGGCCGAGCACTCTCGGCCCTACGTTTTGCGGACATACCGGGCCGAATGGCGATACTCACCAGACGTGAATTTCCCGTCGCGCTCGTAGCCAAGGCCCTTCAAGCAAGCCGTAATGCGGTTCTGGTCCGCCCGGCTGATCTTGTCGCGTGTTAGACCCAGCAGGCTGGCCGCCTCGGCGATGCAAGTCTCCGTCTTTTTCTCAAGAGACTTGGACAGCTCGTCTTGCCACACATCGGTAGACACCCGGTCGGCTTGCGCCTCACTGGCCAGCGTCTCCTCTTCCGGTGAGAGGTGCCACTCCTTACCCTGCCGGTACCAATACACTGCCTCAGCCCAAAGTAGGTCACGGTCACGCTTCAACGCCGTCAGTTCTATAGTCCCAACCTTCACTGGCCAGAACCGGCGGTTCCCCGTCTCGTCACGCAGATATGCATCCTGATTAGTGGTCCCAATGAAGACGCAGCGGCGGGGGTAGGTTACCTTCTTGCGAGCATATGCGGGCCGGAACTTCTCATCCTGACGGGATACAAACGCCTTGATGGATTCCACCAACGATTTCTGTAGCGCAGAGAGTTCGCCGACCTCGATAATCCACATCCCGCGGACATGTTCGCTAGCATCCTTAGTGCCCATCTCAGGAAGATTATCGCTGAAATAATCAGGCCCTGCCAATACCCGTGCCGCTGACGACTTTCCTGCCCCTTGCGGCCCCTCTAGTACAAGCATTGTGTCTACCTTGCACCCCGGTCGAAGCGCGCGAGCGACAGCGGAAACCATAAACTTCACGCCAATCGCGGCAAGGTATTTCGGATCAGCACCGGGCACACCGCTTTTCTCTTCCGCACCGAAATAGTCGTGAAACAGTGCCTGCAATCTCGACTCATGGGTGGTCGGGTCCCAGCCTATACTCTTCTCGACGTTCTCCAAATAATGGCGCACCGGGGAGATGACCGTTTCCTTCGCCACAGCCTCCATCGCGTCGATAACGATCTGCTTTCCAATATAGGGAAACCCATGGCGATTGAACCATGCAACAGCATGTGCAAAATCGTCATCGACCAACGCCCTTGACTTGAAGGTCGACTTTGGGGTCCGGGTGCCCGGGATTGGCTTCAAAAGCACAATCTCCTCGGAGAGCTCGTTGTAGGCGAGAACCGCATCCCATTCCAAGCTGTAACGAATGACCTCCATAGCGTTGGCCAGGTTCGCCTGCGGTCCACTCTTTGTTTTCATGATACGCTTGTCGTCATCCAGAAGGTCCGCCACCGACAGTTTTGACTGAGCGGCGCTTGAAATTCTAGTTGGTGAAGTCTTAGCAAACGGCAGATTGCTAACAACAGCGTTGATCCTTCTAGCAAGATCAGCAGGGTCTTCCGTCCTCAAGCGAACCTCGTCTCCGACCGAAAGAAAATAGGTCGTACTGGTCCCAGTGTCGTGAAGAAACGGAACCCCGTCATCCTTAAGGCGAATAAAAGCAGCCTCCGAAGAACTGGCCCGAAACGGCGTCTCGCAACGTAGTTTGCCGCCCGGTTCCATGTCAGCCACCCATTCCCCGAATGTCTTGATTTTACCTTTGACCTCAATAGGTGTTTCCAGTGTCAACGTGCCGATATCGTTGACCGCCAACCCGGCACTCGTGGAATAGGAAACGTTCTTTCCCGTCTTTTTCCGATACAGCTCCAGATCACTTTTGCTAGGCAATTCGATATCGGACACATCCAGTAAGCCACCGTCCGGGTTGATGATCTGCACACCAGCATCCTCGACACAGTAGCCCTCAGCCACCACTTCAGGCTTGGAGCAAAAAGCCAACCGGCCCAGCACCCAAACCGCAATATCAATAACAGTACGCTCCTCTGCGCCAATCACCGCCCCGTTGTCCCAGCTGTGGCGCGGGGACGCAAAGGAAAGGCCCTGCAGAACCATCTGCACCTTCACATGCTCGCGCATGATTTCCAGCTTTGCCGCATCCGAAATCTGGATCCAAGCGTGCGTTGCGCCGCCCGGTTGATCACCAACTTTCACTACACGAGCGCTCGATGAGCGGTATTCGACCCGCGTGCAGGCGCTGATCCCGGGAACAACTGGCTCAAGCATTTCGAGACGCTGTTGCATGCCCATCGCCGCCCATTTCGGCGGAATGCCCTCCGGGTTGTCGGCATCGATCAGGACCCACGTGTCTTGCTCGATCCCCCGCTTCAGGCGGGCTGTGAATTTCTTCTCTCTGACAATCTGCACCCCACCCGGAACGTTCTGCAATTCACAGCCAAGCAGCTCTGACAGTTTGCGCTCCGTTACGAGGTTCACAACCTCCTTGAGTTCTGCACCTAAAAAGCGACCAGACATGAGGGCAATTTCGCTAGCTTCGCAAACGCGCATCAGACGCTCGGCAAACTCTTCGACAGTCGCAAAGTCGAGCGCCTTTGTCTCACCTTCCCACACGTTGGCAATTGCGTTCTTCGTGATTTTGCCTTCGGCGTTCAGCTCGAAGCGTTTACCAAGCGTTTTCGGCTTGGTCGATTTAAGCAGGGTTATAAAGGCCATCTTTGCCTCCCGTCGTTTGGAGGCGCGCTATGAGCATGCTAAAAGAACAGCGGATGATCTGTTCTACCGCGTGTCTACGAGCGCGCGGTTATTGCTAGGTGCCGAGGAACTTGCGAATGTCGCCCACACGCCACCGAACGGAATAGCCATTTATACGGATCGGCTGTGCTAAGCGGCCATTTTTGATGTCGCGCCATAAGGTGGATCTGCTCCGCCGCAGCACCGCTGTCACCTCCCTGACAGTCAACAACGTGCCATCTGGCAACTGTTCAATGTCCAAGTGAACCGTATGTGTCATGGCTGTCTCCATAGTTTGACTAAGACAAACCCTCCCCGCTCCCAACCCCAACGGATTGAGCCTTTTTTTGCGAATTCAGGTTTTATCTAACCGTATATTCGACGAAGTACCGGATGCGTCAACCCTCTGAAATATCTCAGTTTTATTAGACATAACCAATAGGTTGAGGTCCATCATAGACGAACACAGTGTAACAAGTTACCACATGAAACTGATGGAAAACCAAAGACATCGGCGGACCGATGTTCGCCCTATAGCTGAAGAGGCCAACGCGCCAAAAAGCCCAAAAAAAATTGGCTTAGATGCCCGATCGCGCAAATCTTCCCCAAGCTTCCATCATATCACGCCTTTGATCGAGGTTGTCAGTCCGGTGGTAAGCAGCTTCTGACTGATTCTTGACCGCATGTGCCAATGCCCTCTCAGCAAGATCACGGGCATATCCAGACTCTGACGCCCAGTCGCGGAATGTAGACCTGAAGCCATGGGCAGTCGCTGTTCTTCCAGCAACATCGCTAGGAACCCGATGCCTGCGCAGCAACGCACTAACGGCCATATCTGAAAGCATACCCCCTCGAGGCGCAGGAAACACCAGTACGTTTCCGTTGGACCTAGTCTGCTGACCGCCTAACACGATCAGCGCAGCTTCTGACAAAGGGACACGATGCAACCGCCGGGTTTTGGTACGTTCCGCAGGTACAGTCCAGATTTTCTGTTCAAAATCTATTTCAGACCATGTGGCTCCACGCCCCTCACCAGATCGAGCAGCGGTCAGGATAAGGAAGGCCAGTAACGAGTAGGTAGACTTAGTAGGTTTGGATAACTGCGCAGCATAGAATTCAGGAAGCTTACGCCATGGCAACGCCGGGTGATGCTGAACCCTCTGACCCTTAGAAGGTTGACGCGGCAGTAGCTTGTCCACAACGCTGACAGGGTTCCCCTGAACGAGGTCTTGCGAATACGCCCAGTCCATAACTTCGCTACACCGTTGCCTGACTCTTTGAGCGGTCTCAATCTTGAGCAGCCAGATAGGGCGTAGAACATTAGAAAAATGTGAAGCTTTCAAATCTGACAGAGGGAGAGCGCCAATCTCCGGGAAAACATAAGTTTGCAATGTATTAATCCACTGCTGCTTGTGCTTTGAATTTTTAAACCCGGGGCTTAGCTCCTCGAACCGCCGTCGAGCAGCAGTCTCGAATGTCATCGCCCGATCTTCCAAAACTTGCGCCGCCACTTCCGCTCTTGAACGCTCTACGATGGGATCAACACCCGATGCCAATAGTCGTCGTGCCTCCTCTGCTTTAGCGCGCGCATCGGCAATGCTAACATCTGGGTAGGCGCCCAAGCCCATATCCCGCCGCTGTTTAGTGGAAGGCGAAATAAACCGTAGTTTCCACTGACCACGACCCTTTTCTCTACTATGCGGGTGAAGCCGCAAGCCTGTTACCTTGCCGTCCGGCAGAGGCTTATCTCCGGGTTTCATGCTTCGAGCTTTGGTTTCGGTCAAAATAGCCATAGGTCCACATCCAAGTCCACAACATCATGAACCACAGTGCCGCAAATTGAAACGCGGTGAAACAACTTTTCTTGGTTAAAGCACTGTAAAACAGGGTAATATGTATTAATTCGTTACAAAACAAACATCTAAAAATTAATTGTTTGACGGACTTCGTCTCCGCCATTATCTGGCATCGTTATTTGGACTTACTCTTTGGTCACATCGCAGCAAATCTGTGCTACGACAGACCGAGGAGGAGCGATGTCGTTACTTGAAATTCTCGAATACTCGTCTGTGTTTATCTTTGCGCTGACAGGCGCATTGGTGGCCAGTCGTGCGCAACTCGATCCAGTTGGGTTCTTCTTTATCGCCGCTTTGACTGCGGTCGGTGGCGGCACGGTTCGTGACCTTTTGTTGGATCGAAACCCTTTGTTTTGGATCGACAAACCAATCGTTTTGGTTATTGCGGCGGTCGCTGCAATGGGCACATTCTTTACCGCCCACCTCCTTGAAAGCCGCTTAAAAACATTGACTTGGCTAGATGCTGCCGCTCTGGCGGTGGCAGTTCCGACCGGGGTCGGCGTGGCCGTGAACCAATCTCAGGAATGGCCAATCGTTTTGATTATGGGTGTGACGACAGGCTGTTTCGGCGGTTTGATGCGCGACGTAGTTTGCAATGAGGTCCCGCTGGTCCTCAAACAGGGCGAATTGTATATCTCTGCGGCATTCATAGGGGCCGCGGCGGCGATGCTTGCGATTGGCGCAGGGATCACACAGCCCATCGCGCTGATGTTGTGTGCTGGCGTAACGTTCGCACTGCGGGCTGGAAGCCTCGCCCTTGGATGGTCGATGCCTGCCTATAAGAGCCGCCCACCACGCCAGTGATTATTCTGGATTAACCATACCCCAGAGTTCGGGGGGGAGGGTTTTTACCGCAAGCACCACGGCAACACAGGCGAAAAGCCATCCACCTGGTCGCGTGAACATCCAGATAAGAAACCAAATCATGAAATTCAGCGCCATGCGCGGCAATCCCATGAGGAGGAACATCAGATGTGCTCCGGCAATGTCATGCCGCGGAGGGCATCTTCGGTGGTGACTGGCTTTTTGCCTTCACGTTGAAGGCGCGTGATCTCTACCGCGCCCTCACCACATGCAACGGTGAAGCCGTGCAGGACTTGCCCAGCCTTACCATCGCCTTTGGCCAATTTGGAACCGAGAAGCTTAACCCGTTCCCCATTCACATCGCACCACGCACCAGGGAATGGCGACAATCCACGGATCTGACGGTCGATCACATCCGCAGGCTGAGTCCAATCGACATGCGCTTCTGCCTTGTCGATTTTGGAAGCGTAGGTCACGCCGTCTTGTGGCTGGACCTCAGGGGTCAGCGTATCTAGGCGAGACAGGGCTTCAACGATCAGTTTTGCCCCCATGTCAGACAGCCAATCATGCAATTGCCCTGTCGTTTCTTCCACACCGATCGCGGTGGTCTGACGCATCAGAACTGGACCAGTGTCCAATCCGGCCTCCATCTGCATAATACAGACGCCTGTCTCAGCATCACCTGCCATAATCGCACGGTGAATGGGCGCCGCGCCACGCCATCGCGGCAGCAAAGACGCATGGATATTGAGGCACCCGTGCTTCGGGGCATCCAATAGGCTCTGCGGAAGGATCAAACCGTAGGCAACCACGACGGCAACGTCTGCCTGTAGCGCCTCAAACGCCGCAACATCCGCTGCGTCGTTAAAGTTCACGGGATGACGAACAGGGATACCGAGTTCTTCTGCACGAGCCTGAACGGGGCTTGGGCGATCCTTTTTACCACGACCTGCGGGGCGCGGCGGCTGAGAATAAGCTGCGAGAACTTCGTGACCGGCATCGACCAGCGCCTGCAAGACCGGAACCGAGAAATCAGGGGTCCCCATAAACACAATGCGCATTGGATTATCCGTTCAGTTTCTTTGCCTTACGGATCAGCATATCACGCTTCACCTTCGACAGATTGTCGAAATACATTTTGCCGTTCAGGTGATCGATCTGATGCTGAACCGAGGTTGCCCATAGTCCAACAAAGTCGCGATCTTCCATTTCGCCCTGCTCGTTCAAGAAGCGAACAGTCACGGCACGTGGCCGTGTAACCTTGGCCGAAACGCCAGGCAAATTCGGAGAGGCTTCTTCGTGGTCGCGAGGCTGAACCGACGCGTGAAGCACCTCAGGGTTCGCCATTTTTACAGCTTTGCCACGCTCGTCCGAGCAGTCAACAACGGCCAAACGTAGATCAATACCCAACTGAACTGCAGCGAGGCCAACGCCCGGCATTGCATCCATCGCCTCGACCATCTCAGACCAAATGGCACGGATGTCATCGGTGATGGCCTCGACAGGTGCCGCAGGTGTGCGCAATGACCGATGAGGCCACATGACGAAAGGACGATGCGCCATCAGCCGCGCGCCAATTCGCGTTTTAACTTTTGCATTTTACGCGTGATCATCTGCCGTTTGAGCGGCTTCAAGTAGTCGATGAATAGCGTACCGTTGAGGTGGTCGATTTCGTGCTGAACGCAGGTCGCCCAGAGGTTATCGAACTCTTCTTCAACCGTCTTACCGTCCAGATCGAGCCAACGGACGCGCACCATTTTCGGACGTTCAACTTCCGCGAACTGATCGGGGATAGAGAGGCAGCCCTCTTCGTAGACGTTCTTTTCGTCCGATTCCCAAATGACTTCAGGATTGATCAAAACCATCGGATTTGGCTTTGCCTCTGGATCACGCTGCGCATCCATGACCAGCAGTCGGTTCAAGATACCAATCTGCGGCGCGGCAAGCCCGATACCAGGGGCATCGTACATGGTTTCAATCATATCGTCGGCCTGCTTGCGGATTTCTTTCGAAACCTCTGCAACGGGGGTAGCAACCTTTTTCAGGCGCGGGTCGGGATGGATCAAGATGGGTCGCAATGTCATGATCGGCATGTAGCGTTTCCCGTGCGATCCCGCAAGGATTGGCTCACCACTGGACCTTTGGATCAGATCAACGCAAACATTGGCGCAAAGCTGGCCTGAACTTTGGAGATCCTAATGAATTTCGACGAAATCATCGACCGTCGCGGCACCCATAACGTCAAGTGGGACGAGATGCAGGCCATCTACGGCGTTTCTCCCGATGATGGCCTCGCAATGTGGGTCGCGGATATGGACTTTGCCGCGCCCGATTGCGTACGCGAAGCGATCCACAATCAGGCAAACCATGGTGTCATGGGATATTTCGGAAACGACGGACCCTATCGAGATGCGATTTGTTGGTGGATGGAAAACCGCCATGGATGGAGCGTGGATCCGAAATCGATTTTTACCACGCATGGTCTGGTCAACGGCACAGCGCTTTGTGTTGACGCGTTCACCAATGTGGGTGACGGCGTTGTCCTCTTTACCCCAGTTTACCACGCCTTTGCCCGCGTCATTCGGGCCGCTGGTCGCAACGTGGTCGAATGCCAACTGGTGAACAACAACGGTCGGTATGAATACGATTTCGACGCCTATGATGCTCAGATGACAGGCTCGGAAAGAATGGTCATTCTTTGCTCTCCGCACAATCCGGGGGGCCGGGTTTGGTCAAAGGCAGAGCTAGAGGCCGTCGCCGCCTTTGCAAAACGCCATAACCTCATCCTTGTATCGGACGAGATTCACCACGACCTGATAATGCCTGGTCACACTCACATCCCGATGACAAAGATCGACGGGATCGAAGACCGCCTCGTCATGATGACCGCGACAACCAAAACATTTAACATTGCGGGGAGCCATTCGGGCAACGTGATCATCGCTGATCCAGACCTGCAGGCCAAATTTGCCGCTCGCATGGCTGCGCTTGGCCTTTCGCCCAACTCATTCGGATTATTCATGGCCATGGCCGCCTACTCACCAGAAGGCGCGGCGTGGGTTGATGAACTTTGCATCTACTTAGACGGCAATCGACGTCTCTTTGACGAAGGCGTAAATGCGATCCCCGGGGTCAAATCGATGGCACTAGAATCGACCTACCTCGCTTGGGTCGACTTTGAAGGCACAGGAATGACGCGCGACGAATTTACATCACGGGTCCAGACCGCTGCTAAAATTGCGCCGAACCATGGACCAAGCTTTGGCCTCGGTGGTGAAAACTTCCTGCGCTTCAACTTAGCAACACCGAGATCGCGGATTGAAGACGCTGTAGGACGTCTCAAGGCAGCGTTTTCAGACCTTCAATAACGATTCGCAAGTTGGGGTGAGGGCAGCCTCCCCCAGCAATGCTGCTACAGTTTAACTGCTGGTGAGATATCCAGCGGGCAACTCTCGAGCGCGTACGAAATCGGCAGCGGGGCCGTCCGCAGCCGCTTGATGCCATTTAAAGTCGAATACACGTTCGCCTTCTTCCTCGCGCGACGTGACCACTAGGGCTTGGTACATGTACTTGGGACCGTCATAGATCTTGACGTGACCGCGCAACTTTGGCGCGTCTTTGGCATCCATAGCAAAGCCCGTGTCCCACATGCGAAGGATACGATACACGTCATCACCGTCATGAACGCAGAGGCGCGATGACCGCAACAATGCGGCGCGGCGAGCATCTTCAAGACCTTGGCGAACGGCTTCGGGTAGAAATTCGGACATGGGCGTCTCCTCCAGACTTAGTTAGGATGATGAGCTTAATAAAAAGCAAATCAACCTATCCATTTGTGCCTGTTGCAAAATTTCCACAGGAAACGCCGCGTTACGCCTTAGCTTTGGGCCTCAGAACATGTGGACGCGCCGCGTCATAAAGAGCCGAGTCAGGGAAACCATGCCCCCCACCCAAGGCAGGCCCCGCAAGGATAAGAGCCGTCCGCGTGATCTTTGCGTCGCGCACTTTGGCATGAATGTCAGAGATCGTTCCACGGATGATCATCTGGTCTGGCCAACCAACGCGATACACAACCGCAACGGGACAATCTGAGCCGTAATAGGGCGCAAGCTGGCGTTCGATTTCGCGAAGCGCACGAATGCCAAGGTGGATCGCGAGGGTCGCACCCGTCTTTGCAAAGTTTTCCAGCGTTTCACCTGCGGGCATCGATGTCGACTTCATCGACATACGAGTGAGAACGATCGACTGCGCAAGCTCGGGGATCGTAAGTTCTTGACCGAGCGCCGCAGCAGCAGCGGCATAAGCAGGCACACCCGGCACGATCTGATAGTCGATATTGTCCGCTTTCAGACGGCGAATCTGTTCGGCAATTGCACCGTAAAGAGACGGGTCACCAGAATGGACGCGCGCTACGTTCTCTCCGCGCTCATGAGCGGCCAAGATTTCTGCGTGCGTTTCATCCAGCGTCATGGGTGCGGTATCCATGACCCGTGCCCCTTCAGGCGCACAAGCAACGACTTGCTCGGGGACCAGCGAACCCGCGTAGAGACACACAGGACATTCGCCAATCAAACGCTGAGCTTTGATCGTGAGCAGCTCTGGATCACCAGGTCCAGCACCAATGAAAAATACGGTCATTTGGAATTCCTTTCACCGCTCAGGTCGCCATCAATTTTGCGAGCATACCCACGGGGCGTGAACATACGTGGACCTTCGCCCAGTTGCGCCAGACGGCTATTTGACGAACCAACCAGAACAACGGTCAGCATATCGACTTCATCCACCTCAAGGTCGGCGAGACGACGATAACGAACATATTCTTCGGGGCGGCCAAGCGAAGACGCCAGCATCACAGGGGTATCTGCAGGGCGATGCTGCAACAGGATATCACGTGCTTCAGCCAACAGCGTTCGCCGCGTTTTCGAAACGGGGTTGTAGAACGCGATGACAAAGTCACCTTCAGCAGCGGCGTGGAGACGGCGAATAATGTCATCACGCGGTGTCAGAAGATCAGACAGCGAAATTGTACAGAAGTCATGACCCAGCGGCGCACCAGCCCGAGCAGCCGCACCCTGAAGCGCAGAAACACCCGGCGAACAGACGACATCAACACGACGTGCCGCATCCGAGACGCCGAGGGCTTCTGGCGAACGGTCCAGCAATTCGAACGTCAGCGCACCCATAGCATAGATGCCCGCATCGCCCGAGCAAACCAAAGCAACATTGCGTCCTTCGCCAGCGCGTTCCAGCGCATATCGGCAACGATCCTCTTCACCTCCGAGCGGGAAATCGCTGCGAATTTTTCCATGTGCGAGCGGGCCGAGAAGATCAATATACAATCCATAACCAACCAACTCATCGGCCTCAGCGACCAATTTGGATACTTCTGGTGTCCGCCATGTTGCTTGACCCGGTCCAATCCCAACGACCGATAGACGACCACGAGAACGGCCTTTCATTTCGGTGATCGGAGCATCTGCCCGCGCAATCGCACAGGTCGTATTCGCGGTCTTGGTCTTTTCGACAACCAGCTTACCATCCGACGCAGCGAGTGCCGCGCCCTCGGACACGCCGTGGCACCCTACTTCGGCAAACACAACATCAGACGGGTTCGCGACCTTCTGTGCCTCGAGTTCTTCAGCTGTAAACAGACGCAGCGGCACGCCAAGGCGTTTGGCGACTGTGTTCATCGCGGGCTCATCACCTTTGAGGTCGATGGTCGCAACGCAAGCAACAGCACCCTGTGCGATACCTGCGTTTTGCAGAGTGGTGGTCACAAGGGACCAAAGCTCTTCTGCGTCAGCATTGCGCGCGCACCCAACCCCGACGACGTAGGTCTGAGGATGGTACACGAGCGTCTTCGCGTTCCCTTCGACTGGTGTCTCTGACACGACAAGGTTGACCGCGCCACCATCGGCTTCGAGGTCGAAAATGTTCTCGCCGGTAAGCGAAATCCCTTCGCCAGCCAGAATAGCTGCCATGGCATCTTTGGCGTCCAGCGGGTTGGCCAGTCGATAGCCAGCGGGCGGCGCGTCAAGCGCAACACCGATCGCAACGTCGCCTGCGGTGGTAACGGCAGCTTTGGCATTCAAGGCAACTGCAATCTCTTGCGCCAAACGGTTCGCGCCACGATGTCCGCCCAATAGCGGAATGACGACCGAACCGTCATCGCTCACTGAAAGAACGGGTGGTTCGCTGCGCTTATCCGACAGAAGCGGGGCAACAGCACGGATCAAAATACCAGAGGCACACACACCAATAATCGGAACGCCCGCAGCGAACAAATCACGCGCATGATCCAACGCATTTGCGAAATACGCATCCGCTTGATCGACACGGCCTTCACGTCCGTGAACAGCCAAACCCAAGGCAGCGGCAATTTTATGCGCTACGGCCTCACCAGAGCGCGAAAGCGCCATCACAACAGGTTTTACAGCCACGGGTCGGCTCCCTTTGTCAGAAGTATCATTGAGAAGTAAGGCGCATTTTCCGGCGCATCGCGCAGCGGAAGGACGACTTGATTTTGCAGGGTCGCGCGTTCGATGTAGGTGGCATGTTCGACCAACCCCAGTTCGCTAATTACCGCACGAATTTTAGCCAAATGACGGCCCACTTTCATAATTGCCACACTTTCCGCACCAGCAATTCGTGAACGTAGTTCATCTTCTGGCAGGGGGCCTGGCAGCACGGTTAGGCGTTCATTACGAGCAACCAAGGGCCGACCAGCGACGGAAGCGCATGCCGTAATCGACGTCACACCTGGGACGACTTCGCATGTAAATCTGTCGGACAAGCGAGCATACAGATACATGAAGGAACCGTAGAAGAACGGATCACCTTCACAAAGAACGACAACATCCTGCCCTGCTTCCAACGCGTCAGCAATCTGCGCGGCGCCTACGTCATAGGCCGCTTGTGCAGGGCCGCGTTCGGTCGTCATAGGGACTTCCATGAGGATTTCGTTTGCATCCACAGAAATCAAATCAGCAGCTATTGAGCGGGCAAAACTTTCACCACCAACCAGCGCAGGGTAAGCGACAACTTTTGCCCCTTCGATCAAGCGGGCGGCGCGCAGCGTCATCAGGTCAGGTGCGCCCGGCCCGAGGCCAACACCATAGAGTGTTCCGGTCATGATTTCACAAGGCTCCATTGGGTGACGGTCATTGCCGGTCGCCAGCCTGTCAGGCGGCCCACGGGCTCTGCACGTTCAACCGAGAGACGGATCAGTTGTCCGCCAAATTTCGAATGTAGGTCGCGCAATACGGCTTCGGTTTCGAGGGTGACGGCATTCGCAACGAAACGGCCATGACTAGACAATGCGTCCCACGCGATCTGAAACGTCTGTTCCGTCAATCCGCCGCCGACAAAGACCGCGTCGGGCTTCGGCAATCCAGCCAAACTCTCGGGCGCATGACCCTGAATTACGGTTAACCGAGGCGCGCCCAGCGCCAACGCATTCTGGGTCGCGAGGGCGATGCGATCGGCCCGAGGCTCAACTCCGAATGCCACCGCATCCCGTGCGCCACGCATCCATTCAATCGCCACCGACCCGCTCCCGCAGCCGATGTCCCAAAGGACCGCACCACGCATCGGCATGAGCTTCGCCAGTGTGATTGCACGAACCTCTTGTTTCGTCATTGTGCCGTCAGAGGCGAACACATCATCAGGTAGCCCCGTCAGCGGCAACACTTGTGCGCCGTCTCCAGCAACGCATTCAACAGCCATACTGTTGAAGTCAGGCACAACGTGGTTCCACTCAGACGCAATCCCGTCAAATCGCGTTTCCCGATCACCGCCCAGCGCACCGAACACCGTGATCCGCGATGCACCATAGCCACGCGCCGTTAAAATCTCTGCAACCTCAGACGGCGTTTGTGCGCCTGTGGTCAATAGCAACAGCCGCGCATTCGGTCGTATAAACGGGATCATCTGCTGTACTGGTCGCCCGTGAACGGTCAGCGTTTCGAGGTCGGCCAGGCTCCACCCCATCCGAACGGCGAGCCATTGAAACGCTGAAAGCTGTGGGTGAAACACCACCTCATCCGCTTCGAAAGACTTCGCGATTTTTGGCCCTACCGAATACCAAAGCGGATCGCCGGTCGCCAAAACCACGACGCGTTTTCCGCGATGTGTGCGAATCGTGTCGATCAGCGCATCAAACGGCGACGGCCATGCAATCCGTTCGGCCTTGAGGTTAGGGGTCAGCCCATGATGGCGTTCACCACCGATGACGACATCAGCCTGCTCGACCGTCGCACGGGTGACAGGCGTCAAACCGTCCATCCCGTCTTCGCCGATCCCAACAATGTTGAGCCAAGCGGTCATGTCCGTTCCTCGGGCAGACCTGCAGCGAGGGCGTTGACCGCAGCGGATGCCATCGCAGATCCACCTTTGCGGCCCTTGAGGGCAACGAATTCAATGCCACGTGAATTTGCAGCGAGTTCTGCTTTTGACTCGGCAGCGCCAATGAAACCAACAGGGAAACCGAGGATGACAGCGGGTTTCGGGAAACCTTCGTCGATCAATTCAAGAAGGTGGAAAAGTGCTGTCGGCGCGTTACCGACTGCGACCACAGCGCCCTGAATATGAGGTTCCCACAAACGAACCGCAGCGGCACTTCGGGTGTTCCCAATCTCTTGAGCCAATTCAGGGGTACGAGGATCGTTCAATGTCACGATCACGTCGTTCTGGGCGGGCAAATAGCGACGAATGATCCCTGCGCCGACCATCTCGCAATCACACAAGATCGGCTTGCCCGACTGAAGCGCGGCATGACCCGCGGAATATACAGACGGAGAAAACGCCAGACGATCTGCGATTTCGACCATGCCACAGGAATGGATCAACCGCGTCACCAAAGGCTGCATGTCCTGCGGAAATCGGTCGAGCCGCGCCTCTTTGCGCACAGTGGCAAAGCTCTGCGCGTAAATTGCGGACGGGTCTTTTTCGTAAGGGCGCATATTTCGGTTCCCTGTCAGGGCAGCGGCCGCCCCGACGCCTCGTTCAGAGGGGTGGGGCGGGTGTGATACTCAGGGCTTCTTGGATTTCAGCGCGCTCTTTGGACCCAATGGGTGATCGGCGTGCGGATAAGGAGCATGGTGATGGTCGTGCCCGTGATCATGCCCATGATGGTGGTGGTGATCGTGGTCATGATGATGATGATGCCCATCATCGTGATGGTGGTGGTGCCCATGGTGATGATCGTGATCATGGTGGTGATGATGATCATGGTCATGGTCATGGTTGTAATGGCCGTGGTCGTGATGAGCGTGACCTTGCAGACGGCACAGACCGGTACAGAAGGTATCGCACAACGAACAGTCCGCAACGTTAGACCCCGGCGCGCTCGCCCCTTGGCCTTCGACGTGGTGATGATGACTTTCTTGCACGGCACCCACTTCGGCCTCAAAGCCGATCACTTCGGTGCGATATTTGCACAATACGCAAGTCGGAGGAGGGACTTCGCCGTAGGCAGGGTAGCCGCTCGCCTCAAGTGCCGCGCGACGCTCTTCTGGCGAAATTTGGTTCGTTTCGCCGTCCTCAACCGCCAGAACCTGCGCACGGAACGGGCAGATACCGCAGTTCGGAACAGGAACACTGCCCGTCTGTTCTTTGATACGTTCTGCAAAGGTTTCGAGAACCTTTGGGTGATCATTCAGATAGCCCGCTTTGACGAACTGGATATCTGTGTGTTCAGCGGCAACCTGATCGGTAAAGCCGTAAATACGGTCGATCAGAATGCCTGTGAACAAGAAGTACGGGAACACAACGACGCGCTTGTAGCCAAGCTTTGAGACATGCTGGAGGGCTGGCTCGACCAGCGGGAATGTGACGCCAGAATAACCAACCTCACACCAACCAAATCCCATACCTTCCCAAAGCATACGAGCAATCTTGGCCACGTTGCTATTCGCATCAGGGTCAGAAGCACCGCGCCCAATCACAACCAAACAGGTTTCGTGCATCGGCACATCACCTAGGTCTGCGTTCGCAGCGTCAACGGCAGTCTGAATACGGTCTGCTGCAGCAGCGATCATCTTAGGATCGACACCCAACTCACGGCCGTATTTCACGTCGATCCCGTGCTTTGCCGCATAGGTGTTCAGCACGGTGGGAATGTCGTTCTTCGAATGCATCGCCGCAAAGAGCATACCCGGAACAGCGAGGATACGTTCACAGCCAGCGTTCCGCAGATTGTCCAGACCATCGCGGATCACAGGGTTCGCAAACTCGAGATAGCCATAATCAACCATCCAGTCCGACGGCAGATAAGCGGGCAACTTTTCAGCCAGCACTTTGAACTCATCAACTGCCGACTGGCTCCGCGAACCGTGGCCGCAGATCATTACACCCGTTTTCATGCTGGCACCTCTTCGCCTTCGACTTCTTCTTCGGCTTCTTCAGCCTCTTTTGACGCCTTCTCAGCGTTTTCCTTACGCGCCTTCAAAGCCTCGCGAAGTCCTAGAAGGATCGCAAGACCCAGCGCCGCACCTGCCACCCAATGATCATGCCCAGCCATCTCGCCCAAATGGCCCACGTGGGCCGAGGCGGCATTTGCCGTCAGCAAAAGGATAAGAGTAAGTGCGCTGCGCATGGCGTGACCTCCGTTCCGATAAAGACCAGAGGACCGCGAAAGTGCGGGGATCGGACGACGTGAGCTTTGGTCCCAGTTCAGGTCAACCGCCGCACCACCAACCGCTCTGGCCTAGTTTAGGCTTCGTCTCGGGACTTCCTACAGGGGTAGGGCATAGGGGGCAAACGGTTAAACGTCGCAGGGTAGATCGAAAACGACCTGTGCGGTGACGCAAGGGACATGTTCGAACAGTTCGGTTGCCTGCGCAGGCCGTTTGCCTATCTCTTAGGCTCAACACGAAAGGACACACGATGGGTTTTCTCGACAACGGTACATGGCGCGACGAATGGTACGACACCGAATCGACGGGTGGAAAATTTGTTCGTACGACGGCTGCCTTTCGCAACTGGATCACCGCTGATGGATCAGCTGGACCAACTGGCGAAGGTGGGTTCAAAGCCGAAAGCGGTCGCTACCACCTCTATGTATCCTACGCCTGCCCTTGGGCGCACCGCACGCTTGTGTTCCGCGCAATAAAGGGCCTGACTAACCACATCAGTGTCTCCGTCGTTCACCCTCACATGCTAAGCGATGGCTGGACCTTTGAAACCGACTTCGACGGCGCAACTGGCGATACCCTCTTTGGCTTGCCGTTTCTGCGCGACATCTACACTCGAACTGATCCGACGATTTCTGGTCGCGTGACCGTGCCAATTCTCTGGGACAAAGAACGTCAGACGATTGTCTCGAATGAAAGTTCAGAGATCATTAGGATGCTGAATTCCGCATTCAATGACATCACGGGCAACACGGACGACTATTGGCCAGAAAGCTTGCGCGATCAGATCGAGACGCTTAACGAACGCATCTACGACACGGTCAACAACGGCGTCTACAAGTCAGGCTTTGCCACCAGCCAATCCGCCTATGAAGAAGCTGTAGGCCCTCTGTTCGAAAGCCTAGACTGGCTCGAAGGTATTCTGTCGACCAACCGATATTTGACGGGCGACACTCTGACCGAAGCCGATTGGCGTCTCTGGACGACGCTCGTTCGATTCGATGTTGTCTACCACGGGCACTTCAAATGTAACCGTCGTAAGCTGATCGAATATCCGAACCTCTGGGCCTACACACGCGAGCTCTATCAGATCGAAGGCGTGGCAGAGACGACCCATTTCGATCACATCAGCCACCACTATCACTACAGCCACGACACGATTAACCCGCACCGCATTGTCCCCGTCGGGCCCGATCTGGATTGGAACGCACCACATGGACGCGGATAGTGGCATCTTGGTCGTGTCCTGACCTGTGCAGACGAAGTTGACGTCCTACTCTTGTTTCGCGGTGCCCAATCGGGTTCAAAAGGCGCGAAGCAAGAGGATGATCAATGACCAGCTGGATTACCATATGTGCAGGGTGCAAGCGCGCTGATTGGGGCGAACGCGGCATGGACAAAACAGACGGTGAAGCCTTTGCTGAACTGATTGAAGCCGCTGCTCAACCTGCCGGGATCAACACACGCCGCGTAACATGCACAATGGGATGCGAACGTGCGTGCAACGTGATTGTTCAAGGCGCAGGAAAAATTAGCTACTCCCTCGGTATGTTTGATGCGACCCCGTCCGATGCGCAGGCAATCGTCGACTATGCCATCATGTATTCAGAAAGCGAAACGGGCCAAGTCCCCTTCCGCCAATGGCCTATTGGCGTGAAAGGACATTTTGTCTCTCGCCACATTCCCTTGCCGGAGCAAAACTAATGGCCCGCGATCATGGTGGGGGCGTTGATGCGGCCGTCGCAAAATGGGGCGGCCATCGTTCTGACTGGATTGATCTGTCGACAGGGATAAATCCAGTCCCTTACCCCGTCGGTGATATCTCGGCAGTTGCGTGGAATACCCTTCCTGACAGCGATGCAATGGATCAGGTCATTTCCGCCGCTCGTGAGTTTTGGAACGTGCCCGAAGGCGCCGAAATCTTGCCCGCAAATGGCGCCTCGGCGCTCATCGCGCGGATGCCCAACCTGTCAGACAGCAAAAACGCCTATATCCCTACGCCGACCTATAACGAACATGCCGCCGCGTTTGATGCAGCGGGCAAGCTCGCCAATGGCGATGCCGCAAACGCGACCAGCCATGTTTACGTTCATCCGAACAATCCCGATGGCAAACTCTGGTCCAGTAACATTTTCGGTGACCGCCCTCTAACCGTGATCGACGAAAGCTTTTGCGACGTTTGGCCCGAACAATCCCATATCGCCCGCGCCGCGGACGAGGGAATTGTCGTTCTCAAGAGCTTTGGCAAATTCTGGGGTCTTGCGGGACTACGCTTGGGGTTCATGATCGCTGCCCCGTCGTTCATCAATCAAATGAAAGCGCTTCAAGAACCGTGGTCCGTGAATGGCCCAGCTCTTGAGATTGGTGCGCGAGCTTTGCGAGACACCGCATGGGCCGTCGATACACGGATTAGATTGAACCAAGACGCACAACGCCTCGATGACCTTATGCTGAGAAAAGGTGCGACGTTGGTCGGGGGAACACCACTCTTTAGGCTCTACGATGTCGATGATGCAGCCAACTGGCAAAATCGTTTGGCCCAAAACCATATCTGGTCGCGCATTTTCCCCTACTCGAAAACGTGGATCCGTCTTGGTCTTCCTGCGCCCAACCAATGGGATCAACTAGAGGCCGCGCTATGAGCGTTCTGTTGGCCATGGTGCTGGACGCGATTTTTGGAGAGCCAAAGTGGCTCTGGTCGCGCTTTCCGCATCCTGCTGTTTTGATGGGGAAATGCGTCAGTTTTATCGACACGAATTTTAATCAGGGTTCGCATCGCAAGGACAAAGGCATCGCATCCTTCGCTATTCTCGTCGTGATGTTCGCACTATTAGGCAAGGGCCTTCAGGATTTGCCTGGCGTCTGGGCTGAAGCGATCGTCGGCGCGATGCTCCTCGCGCAAAAGTCTCTGGTAGAACACGTTTCAGACGTAGCTAAGGGACTGCGTACTTCGGTTGAGGCAGGCCGTGTCTCTGTCGCCATGATCGTCGGGCGTGACACTGCCGAACTCGACGAGCCCGCCGTCGCCCGCGCAGCAATCGAAAGCGCTGCCGAGAATTTTAGCGACGGCGTACTGGCTCCGCTGTTCTGGTTTGCGGTAGGCGGGTTGCCCGGTCTTTTAATTTACAAGATCACGAACACCGCCGATAGCATGATCGGCTACCGAACACCGCGCCATGAACAGTTCGGCTGGGCCGCCGCGCGGTTCGATGACCTCCTGAACCTCATTCCTGCTCGCCTGACCGCCATCCTTTTTGTGGCGCCAAAACCGAACCTATGGGAATTCTTACCGATCCGTAAGGATGCAGGATTGCACCGTAGCCCGAACGCTGGATGGCCTGAGGCAGCGCTATCTCGCGTCCTCGGGATCGCTCTTTCGGGTCCTCGCGCTTACCACGGAGAAATGAGCGATTATCCGTGGGTCAATGCAGACGGACGAAAAGACGCCGCCGCCGAAGACGTGGACCACGCTGTGCGCGAACTCTGGAGGGCGTGGGGCATCGCATTTATCGTGATCTTGGGCATCACTTTTATCTAAGGTTGCATGCGCTGATCCGACTGATACCCTCTAGCCAAATTGTCGGAGGTCCCATGCGTTTTGTTTTGCCTTTCATCGTCGCCCTTTGCGCAACCTCGGCACAGGCCGCGACCTGCGGCGGTTCTTTTGCGAGTTTCGTCGACGGCCTCAAACAAGAAGCCATTACGAGCGGCCATGATCGCGCAACCGTCGACCAATTCTTTGCGAACATCAGCCAAGACGATGCCGTTATTCGGGCTGACCGTCGGCAAGGTGTTTTCCAAAAGGACTTTATCGACTTCTCGCGCAGCCTCATTTCACAAAATCGGGTCAACAACGGCGCGATCTATTCTGACCGTTTCGATGCCGTTTTCGACCGCATTGAACGTGAATATGGCATCAATCGCGGGGTTCTCTTGGCGTTTTGGGCGTTCGAAACCGATTTCGGACAGGTTCAAGGCGACTTTAACACCCTCAATGCGCTAGTTACGCTTTCTCATGATTGCCGCCGACCAGACCTGTTCCGTCCGCAAATCTTCGCAGCTCTCACCCTGTTTGAACGCGGGGATTTTAGCCCGACGAACACCAGAGGCGCGTGGGCCGGCGAAATAGGACAGGTGCAAATGTTGCCCAAAGACATCCTTGAAAACGGTCAAGATGGAGATGGGGATGGGCACGTAGACCTCAAAGGATCTTCGCCTGATGCCTTGATGTCCGGTGCTGCGATGCTGTCGTCTCTCGGCTGGCGCGCGAATGAACCGTGGCTGCAAGAAGTCACCGTTCCCGCAGACCTTGACTGGTCGCTCACTGGGCTGAACCACCAAATGTCTGGGCGCGAGTGGGCGAATTTAGGCGTTCAGGCCCGTAGTGGATCAATCGCCAATTTGCCTTCTTCGATCCTGCTACCTATGGGTCGAAAGGGGCCAGCCTTCCTCGCTTATCCGAATTTCCATGTCTATTTCGAATGGAACAAATCGATGGTCTACGTGACCACCGCAGCGTACTTTGCAACCCGTCTAGAAGGGGCCCCAGCATATAACGCAGGCAACCCCGACCCTGCGTTGAGCGGCGAAGAAATCATGACCCTGCAGCGTCGACTAGAAGCCCGCGGCTACGATGTCGGTGGGGTCGATGGGATCATCGGTGAAATGACCCGCGAAGCCGTTCAGACAGAGCAAGAGCGGCTCGGTTTGCCCGCGGACGCTTGGCCAACGCGCGATCTATTGAACCGCCTCTAATCAATGGCCGACTGGGGAATATGCACGACGGTAAAGGCTCCATACGCCGAGGTGGAGGCATTTGTCGCATATCACTTATCCATCGGGGCTGCGCATATTTGGCTTCACTTTGATGATCCAGACGACCCAGCCGCCGCTGCGTTTGAGGGCAACCCAAAGTTAACGGTAGTCAAATGCGACGAAACCTATTGGATTAACCTCCTCGGTTCGCGCCCTGACGCGCACCAACCCCGCCAAGCCGCGAATATGAAGCGGGTTTACGATACCGCACCCTTAGACTGGCTCGCGCATATTGACGTGGACGAGTTTATCTACAGTGACGAACCGATTGGCTCGGTGTTGGATACCGCATCAGATTGCATGGTCCGCATGCGTCCATGGGAAGCGGTCCATTCCCCTCAAGGGCTTCCTGTTTTCGATGCGAACCTCTTTCGTGCGCCACTCAAGGGCAAAAACCTGCGCCAACGCTGGCGACAGTCGTTTCGTCAATATGCCCCCGCCCTCCGTAAGGGCGCGTTGAGCCATGTCGCTGGGAAGTCATTTTTTCGAACAGGGCGCACCGATCTCGAACCGCGCATTCATGGGGCTTGGGTTGATGGGCAACAACTACGCGGCATTCCCTTTCATGACGGCATCAAACTGCTGCATTTCCATGCCCAAAATCGCGCCGATTGGATTGCGCGTCTTCCATATCGGCTCGAACACGGCGGGTATCGCGGCAATGAGGAAATGAAACGCCACCTTAACGGTGCCAGTGTCGACGACATCGCCGCGTTCTACGACCAAGTCATGACGATAAAACCATGGCTCGCCCTGAAATTGGCCGAGGAAAATTTGCTCATTGAGGCAAACTTAGACCTGCCAGCCAAGGTCGCTACCTTCAGGCAACCATAGCTTCAGCCTTCTTGAGATCGACACTCACAAGCTGGCTCACCCCTTGTTCTTGCATCGTTACCCCGAACAAACGGTCCATCCGCGCCATCGTCACCGCGTGGTGCGTGATGATCAGGAAACGTGTGTTCGTCTGACGTGTCATCTCGTCCAAGAGGTCACAGAAGCGCGTCACGTTTGCATCGTCCAATGGCGCGTCAACTTCGTCCAGAACACATATAGGCGCAGGGTTCGCGAGGAATACCGCAAAGATTAACGCCATCGCGGTCAAGGTTTGCTCACCACCCGACAACAACGAAAGCGTCGACAGTTTTTTACCGGGTGGTTGACACATGATCTCAAGGCCAGCTTCGAGCGGGTCATCAGACTCGACCAGAACCAGCTTTGCCTCGCCACCACCAAAGAGGTGAGTGAACAGCATACCGAAGTTCTCGTTAACCTGCTCGAATGCAGTCAAAAGGCGTTCGCGACCCTCGCGGTTCAGACCAAAGATCCCCTGCCGTAGGGCTTTGATCGCTTCTTCCAAATCCACTTTGTCGCCAGTGAGTTTGTCGTACTCGGTTTGAACCTCAACCGCGTCTTCTTCGGCCCGAAGGTTAACAGCGCCCAGCGCGTCGCGCTGACGTTTATAGCTGTTCACCTGAACTTCGATTTCTTCGGCAGGTGGCATCTTGTCTGGATCAACGTTCAACGCATCAAGGAGCTTATCAGGCGTCGTTTCCTGCGCTTCCATGATCCGTTCGGCGGCATAAGCCACAGTTTCGCGAGCGGCCTCATTGCGGGCCTCAGCGCGGGCACGCGCCTCGCGCGCCTCGGATGCCAGACGTTCGCAATCCCGTTCCGCCATTTGTGCGTCACGAAGTGCCGTTTCAGCCTCTGCCAGATTATCTGCCGCCCCTTTACGGCGCTCCTCAGCTTCTTCGATCGCCTGAGCCAGTTCATCGCGCTTGGCAGCAATTTCTTCTGGCGCCTCATTGGCCTCATAGAGCGCCTCTTCGCTCTCCGCCTTGCGCTCTTCCAATTCGGACGTCCGTTTCGTCGCAGTATCCAGACGGTGGCGCCATCCGCTGATCTCTTTGGTGATTTCCTGAGACCGCTTTAGACGCGCATCGCCTTCACGGCGCACTTCATCGAACGCAGCGCGCTTGGTCATCATCATCATGCGGGCGGCTTCGACCGTCATCTTGACGTCCTCGACCGCTGCTCTCGCATCCGCTAAATCTGGCAGTGCACGGGCGGTCGCTTCGGCCTCTGATAACGCCTTGCGCGAAGCCATCGCTTCTTCTTCATGGCGACGCAGAGCAAGGCCAGAACTTTCTCGCTTACCCTCGGACAGGTTGCGCTCCGCCTCAGCACGCGACAGGGCACGGGCCGCATCCGCGACCTGTTGATCTGCGGCACGACGCGCGGTGCGCGCCATCTGGTCAGCTTGCGTCAGCTTCTCGAGTCGCATTGTGACGTCTTCGTGGGCGATACGCGCGGCATCCGCACGCTCGGTCGCAACCTCCAAATCCGCACGCAACTCATTCAGTCGGTTGATCTGCTGCAAACGAAGCGCAGCCGCCGACGGGGCATCTTCGGCCCCAGCGCGGAACCCATCCCAACGCCACAGATCGCCTTCTACACTCACCAGCCTTTGCCCAGGCTGCAGATCAACTTGGAGCCGCGCACCATCTGCGGCATCGACCAAACCGACTTGCCCCATACGGCGAACCAGAACGTCTGGAACGTCAACGTAGATGGTTAAAGGTTCCACACCTGACGGTAAAGATTGCGGCGTCGCGTATGCAGGCAAAGCCGCCCAACCAGATTTGGCATCAGCACCAACCGTAGGCGCGCGCAGGTCATCTGCCAATGCTGCACCCAGTGCCTTTTCATAGCCGGACTTGACCGACAACAGATCTAGGATCTGACCGCCCTCTTTTGCGTCACGTTCGACCAATTTTGACAATGCCGCGACTTCAGCACGTAAGGCATTTGCCTCACCCTCAGCAGCCGACCGCAAGGCCCGCGCATCCACCTCATGTGATTGACCATCCGCACGGGCAGCTTCGGCCTCAATCAGGGTTTCTTCGGCATGTTCAGCCGTCGCACGGGCAATCTCTTCGGCCTCTTGCGCCAACTCGAAATCTGCTTCGGCTTTTTCCAATGCAGCCTCAGCGTCAGCCATGGCTTTGCGGGCATGGGTCGCGTCTTCTTCTGCCTTGGCCAAGGTCTTGCGGCTGTCTTCAATCAATCGCTGCGCAGACTGGTGACGAGCCGCCAAACGGGCCACATCCTCTGTCTGCTCTGACATCATCGTTTCGCGATCCTGCAAGGTCGCCGCGGCCTCACGCGCAGCGGCCTGCGCAGCTTCAAGGCGGCCTTCATGACCCTGCCCAGCTTTCGCAATTTCACGCTGCTCCCACTCGAGCCGTTCAATCGTTTCGCCCGCGTCCTTATTCAGGCCCGCCTCGCGTTCGATATCCCGCGCCAACTGATCGATCCGATTCTTCAGCGTTTGGATTGTCTCTAGCGCCCGCGCCTCTTGATCCTTTAGCGCGTCGCGCTGGACCTGAAGACGTTGCAACACCGCCGAGGCAATGGCTTCTTCTTCGCGCAGGGCTGGCAGCGCATCCTCTTTTTCTGTTCGAAGTTTCCCTGCAGAACGCGCGTTCCCTTCGGCCTGAGAGGCCTCAACGGTCCGCTCTCGCAAGACCTCAACCGCTTTCATTCGAGCTTCTTCGGCCTCTTTCCAGCGGCGATAGAGCAGCATGCCTTCGGACTGACGGAGCTTTTCACCGATCTCGCGATATCGCGCTGCCTGACGCGCCTGACGCGCCAATTGCTGCAGTTGGTTCGACAACTGCTCAATCACATCATCAACGCGCTCGAGGTTCGCCTCTGCGGCCTTGAGCTTTAGCTCAGCCTCATGACGACGTTGATAAAGGCCGGAAATGCCCGCCGCTTCTTCGAGGATACGACGACGTGCTTTAGGTTTCGCGTTGATCAGCTCTGAAATCTGTCCTTGTCGGACCAAGGCAGGAGAATGCGCACCCGTCGACGCGTCTGCGAACAGCATCTGCACATCGCGAGCGCGGACGTCTTTGGTACCAACTTTATAAGCAGAGCCGATATCGCGGGTAATACGACGAACAATTTCGAGGTTATCCGCGTCGTTGAACGCCGCTGGCGCCAGCCGTTCTGCGTTATCAATTACCAAAGACACTTCGGCAAAGTTCCGAGCGGGCCGCGTCGCAGCCCCTGCAAAAATCACGTCTTCCATCCCACCACCCCGCATCGCGGTCGGACGGTTTTCACCCATCACCCAGCGCAGGGCCTCAAGAAGATTGGATTTGCCGCAGCCGTTCGGCCCAACAACGCCCGTTAGACCGTCCGCGATGATAAGATCAGTCGGATCAACAAAGCTCTTAAAGCCATTGAGACGCAGCTTGGTAAACTTCACGCGGAAAACTCATATGATTCTGAACGTTTCGCAGTTTGGCGACCCTTGCCCTGTAGAGTCAACGAAACCACCCCGCATGTGGCGGATTTGAGCGAGTTATCCACAAAATATCGAAAGCTCAAAGGCCTGAATCCATTGAGATTGCGACGTTTGGCCTACGTAAGATGTCGCGAATCCGCCTTGACGAAGGGGCCTTCAAAATCGCACAAAGAGATGTTCGGTGCCTCACCACGTACGCAAAGCGTCAGAGGATAACCGGGAATGCGGTAAGGCCGGATCCCATCCGGAGGGCCAATTCCGCAGCCGCCCCCGCGACTGTATGCGGCGAGCGTGCCCCTAAAAACCACTGGGAAACCGGGAAGGTAGGGGAAACGCAGCGACCCGCGAGCCAGGAGACCGACCGAGCACAGTTGGAAACCATCCGTCGGGTGTGACGGAACAGGAGAAGAAATATGACCAAAGTTTTCGCTATCGCGCGCATCAACTCTGAAGTGATGTCCATCGCCGCTGCTGCAATCCTCGGCCTCGGCCTCGTTTTCGCAGCTGGCCTGAGCCACTCGGCTACCGCGCACGATCTGACGCACGACTCGCGTCACTCGATCGGCTTCCCCTGCCACTAAGGCAGCACTGCTGATCCAATGAGCAAAAAGATTTTAACCAGCGCGTTGTTCGCTGGTCTGGCTGCGGGGGCTCTCGCAGCCCTTCTGCAATTCACCTTTGTCGTTCCTGTGATGATGGAAGGTGAACTTTATGAATTTGGTGATCGGGTTCACTTTACGGATCTCGGCCCCATGTCGCCTGCAGGCCGTCCCGATGTTTGGTCAGAGTTGCCGAGGCACTTTTCGACCTTCGCAAGCAACCTTGTGACCTACACGGGTCTCGCCTTTATCATGGTCGCGCTGTTCGCAATCGCATCGAAGCGGGGCGTGAAAATTACCGCTCGCGCTGGATTAGTGTGGGGGCTTTGCGGTTTTTTTGCGATGAACCTCGCGCCAGCGTTCGGTCTTCCACCTGAACTCCCCGGAACGGCAAGCGCAGACTTGGACATCCGTCAGTACTGGTGGATTGCAACGGTTGCCGCAACGGCAGCGGGTCTAGGCCTCTTTGCGTTTGGGAAGATGAATGCCCACTATGCGCTTGCGGTGATCCTGATCGCGTTACCCCATCTCATAGGTGCGCCGCATCTGGACACCTATTATGGGTATGCCCCGCCAGAGGTCGGATCGCTATTCGTCGCGCGCAGTCTTGGTGTCGCAGCAATCGCTTGGCTATCGCTTGGCTATTTCGCCGGCGCCCTCTGGGAACGTGATTAGGCTGGAATACGTCCGATCAAACAAAACCGCAGTTGGCCGATGGACCTGACATCATTCACGATGCCATCCTCGGCCTCTGCATAAAGTCGGGCGAATTCTGCGATCTCTTCGGCCTGCGTGTCAGGATCGATGCCCGAGAACAGATACGCGGCCTTGCCCGTTGCACGAAATGAAACGGTGACGGGTTTGCCGCAAACGATCATGCAGTCTGTTGTTGCGACCTCAGCCTGCACCATAGACCGTAGCTGATCCGCCAACGCGGCCCCTTTGGGCGCACCGCCGGATTGGCAACTTTCACAAATGGTGATGCGATCCGCCATCGCCTTTCCTTTCCCGCCCATTCGGGCCAAATATACGCGACCCATAACGGAGCCCGCTATGCCTGCCAAGATTCCTGCAACCGTCGTCACCGGCTTTCTCGGTGCTGGTAAGACCACGTTGATCCGCCACATCCTGCAAAATGCCAAGGGCAAACGTATTGCTCTCATCATCAACGAGTTTGGTGATCTGGGCGTCGACGGTGACATCCTGAAAGGCTGCGGAGAAGAAACCTGCACCGAAGACGACATCATGGAACTGTCGAACGGTTGCATCTGCTGCACCGTTGCCGACGATTTCATTCCGACCATGGAAAAACTGCTGGAACGGGACAACAAGCCCGACCACATCGTGATTGAAACCTCTGGCCTCGCCCTGCCTCAGCCCTTGGTACGCGCGTTCAATTGGCCGGGCATTTCCACTAAAGTGACCGTAGACGGCGTTGTGACCGTCGTCGACGGCAAAGCTGTCACCGAAGGTCGTTTTGCGCACAGCGTCGAAGCTGTCGATGCACAGCGCAAACTGGACGAGAACCTAGATCACGAGACACCGCTGTCTGAACTCTTCGAAGACCAGATCGCCTGTGCTGACATGATTGTCGTGAACAAAACCGATCTTTTGTCCACTGAAGAGGTTGATGCGCTCACCGCTCAGCTCAAATCAGAGAGTCGCGCTGGTGTGCAAGTTGTCAAAGCCTCGATGGGCGCGCTTCCTGTCGACATTTTGCTCGGTCAGGGTATCGGCGCCGAATCCGACCTCGAGGCGCGTCATGAAATTCACCACCATCATCACCACCATGATGACGACGATCACGATGACGACCATGATGATCACGACCACGAACATGAGCACGGCCATGACGAGTTCGAATCCTTCGTGGTTACCCTGCCAGAAGTAACCAACGCAAAGGCATTTGCTGCACAGGTCGTTGACGTGATCAAAGCGCACGAGATCTTGCGTCTCAAAGGGTTCGTTGCTGTCGAAGGTAAACCAATGCGCATGACCCTTCAGGCCGTTGGCCCACGCATCGAAACCTACTTCGATCAGCCTTTCTCGGGTAATCGTGAAACACGACTTGTTGTCATTGGCGAGGCTGGCCTTGACCGTGCTGCTATTGAGGCCGCGCTGTCGGCATGATCATCGTCGAACGGAACAGCCCTAAAAACCCACAGGCGAGTGCGCTGCTAAAACAGTCGCACGCCCTGATGGAGGAGCTGTTCCCACCAGAGGATAACTTTTTCCTCGATATCGATGAGCTTTGTGTCCCGTCGATTCGGTTTTTTACAGCGCGGATCGGCGACACAATTGTCGGCACAGGGGCCCTGTCGATCAAAGAGGGATATGGTGAGGTGAAGTCGATGTTCACCTCATCTGACGCTCGCGGCAAAGGCGTAGCGTCTGCTCTGCTTCGGCAAATCGAAGACGAGGCTCGAGACGAGAAGCTAGACTGGTTGCGGCTGGAGACAGGAAACCTCCTCCACGCCGCGCACCGTGTGTATGAACGCCACGGGTTCACCCGCTGCGGTCCGTTCGGGGATTACCCCGATGCGGCCTCCTCCATCTTTATGGAAAAGCCGCTTTGACCTTACTCGGCCTTCTTTTCGGCTGCGGCTTTTTTCATCCGTTCCAAAAGTGCGGCTTTGTCGTTCTTTCCGCCAAACGGGTTCTTATCTGTTCCCTTGGCGTTATGTTCTTTGTGACGCGGTTGACCCTTAGGTCCCTTAGCGCCACCCGATTTACTGTAATCCATGATGCGGCTCCTTTGCCGCGCTGATGCCCGAAACCAAGGCTTTAGACAATGCACCTCTTGGCAGCGACCCCCGGAAATATTGATGACAAAGAGCCTGTCGACCTAGGCCAAAGCCCTGCTGATGTGGTGGTAATCTCGGCCGCTGACACCGAATTGGCTGCTTTGTCAGAGGCGCGGGCGGAAATGGCCGATGCTCCGTCGCTGCGGCTCGCGTCGATGATGAACCTGATGCACCCAATGTCAGTCGACCTGCATTTGGATGATTGCGCGACAAAATCCCGAATCGTGGTTGCGCGCGTACTGGGTGGTGCGGGTTACTGGAAATACGGGTTGGAACAGTATGCAGCCCGTTTGCACGAGGCAGGCATTCCCTTTGCCGCTCTACCCGGTGATGACAAACCAGACGCAGAACTACGCGACATCTCAACCGTGCGCGGCGCAGACTATGACGCATTGTGGAGCTACCTCGTCGAAGGCGGCCCGCGGAACGCGGTCAACTTCCTCGCTTATGCAAAATCTCTCATCGATGGCGGCGAAAAACCTGCAGCGGCCTCGCCGCTCCTGCGCGCAGGTATTTATTGGCCCGGCCTTGGCATTTCGAATCTTACCGATCTGAAAGCGTCGTGGAATCCTGATGCGCCAGTGGTGCCGATCGTGTTTTACCGTGCCCTTGTTCAAGGCGCAGGCCTCAACCCTATCAATCGACTGACAAAGTCGCTGATGCGCGCAGGGCTTAACCCGATGCCCATTTTCGTTGCCTCGCTCAAAGACCCCGTTTCGGTCGCAACTCTCGAACAACTGTTCACCAGTTGCCCGCCCGAGGTCATCCTGAACTGCACCTCCTTTGCAGTAGGAAGTCCTCACGCTGATGAATCTGCGCCGAATCCACTTGCCGCACCGTTCGCGAACGAGGCCCCCGTGTTTCAGGTCGTTCTGTCTGGAGGGTCCGAAGAAGCATGGGCTGACGGCCTCACTGGTCTTTCGGCACGAGACATTGCCATGAACGTCGCCTTGCCAGAGGTTGATGGCCGTATCCTTTCACGCGCGATCAGCTTTAAGGGCCAAGCCTATTTCGACGAAGCCACACAATGTCCCGTCGCAGCCTATCAAGCACGCGGCGACAGGATCGATTTCGTCACTCAACTTGCTAGCAACTGGGCAAACCTTCGTCGCACCGCGCCCAAAGACCGCAAGATTGGCATCGTCCTCGCAAACTACCCGAACAAAGACGGGCGTCTTGCGAACGGTGTCGGCCTCGATACGCCTGCTGGCACAGCTCATACGCTCGCTCTTCTTGCGGCCGCTGGATACCAAACTGAAACGCCAGACAGTCGCGCGCTCATGGATCGCATCACGGCTGGCCCAACCAATTGGCTCACTGATCGTGCTGAAAAGGCTGGCGGCGAAGTGCTTTCTCTGTCCGATTACCTTTCGCACTTCAACGCGCTGCCTTGGGATGTGAAGCAACGCATCAACGACCGCTGGGGTGCACCCGAGGCCGATCCCTTCGTCACTGACGCTGGCTTTGCGTTATCGATCCACAGCTACGGTAACGTCGTCGTCGGCATCCAGCCTGCACGAGGCTACAACATCGATCCGACGGAAACTTACCATTCTCCCGACCTCGTACCGCCGCACAACTACCTCGCATTCTATTTCTGGCTCAGACATCACTTGGGCGCTCATGCGATCGTGCACATGGGCAAGCACGGAAATTTGGAATGGCTTCCTGGGAAATCACTCGCCCTGTCCGAATCCTGTTTCCCCGAAGCGATTTTCGGTGCGACGCCCCACGTTTACCCGTTCATCGTGAACGATCCGGGTGAAGGAACGCAGGCCAAGCGGCGGACAAGCGCAGTGATAATCGACCACCTGACGCCGCCTCTCACCCGCGCAGAAAGCTATGGTCCCCTCCGCGACCTCGAAGCACTGGTCGACGAATACTACGAGGCGGCAGGCGTTGATCCCCGTCGTATCGACACTCTGCGGCGTGAAATTCTGTCGCTTTCGGACGTGACGGGCCTCTCAACCGACGTCGGTATGACAGGCGATCAGGACACGGACCTTGCCAAACTCGACGCGTATCTTTGCGAACTTAAGGAAGCCCAAATCCGCGATGGCCTCCATATTTTCGGGCAATCCCCAACGGGGCAACAGGCGCTGGACCTCGCAATCGCTCTGGCCCGCGTCCCGCGTAGTGATGGGGTGGGGCCAAATGCGTCGCTCCTGAGAGCGCTGGCTGATGACCTCGCGCTCGGCTTCGATCCGCTCAGCGCTGACCTAGGCGCCGCTTGGGACGGCCCCCGCCCTGATGTTTTGAATACGGGTGGCACTTGGCGGACGACAGGCGATACCGTCGAACGTCTCGAAGAACTAAGTCAAAAGCTACTTCGCGATGGGGGCTGGGGTGACGAAACCCTAGAACAGATCGAGCCAATTGGCCCTTCGTCTGAAGCGGTCGTGGCTGAAATCCTGAACACCATTCGTCCGATCATTAACGCCTGCGGTCCCGACGAAGGGACGGCGTTGCTCGCTGCATTGGATGGTCGCGCAGTTGGGCCGGGGCCTTCCGGTGCGCCGACCCGTGGACGGTTGGACGTTCTACCAACGGGTAAAAACTTTTACTCCGTCGATAGCCGAGCCGTTCCTACGCCGACCGCGTGGAAACTGGGCTGGAAGTCGGCGAACTTGCTCATCGAAAAGCACCTACAAGATCACGGCGACTGGCCGCGCACCATGCTTGTGACCGCGTGGGGCACAGCAAACATGCGAACCGGCGGCGACGATATCGCTCAGGCGCTGGCACTCATGGGCGTCAAACCCACATGGGACAGCGCGAACCGCCGCGTGACAGGGTTCGAAATCCTCCCTGAGGGCGTTCTTGGCCGTCCTCGTGTGGATGTGACCCTCCGCATTTCGGGCTTCTTCCGCGATGCCTTTCCTCAGTTGATCGCATTAGTGGATAGCGCCGCTCGCGCGGTTCAGGCCTTGGACGAAAGCGATGATCAAAACCCCGCCGCAGCCCGCGCGCGCCGTGGCGAAGGTCAATCACGCGTCTATGGTTCCAAACCAGGTGCATATGGCGCCGGTCTGCAGGCGCTCATCGACGAACGTGTCTGGAACGACAAAGCCGACCTTGGCAACGCTTACATCGAATGGGGCGGCTACACCTACGGTGCAAAAGACGAAGGAACCGCCGACCATTCAGGTTTCCGTCAACGCCTCTCGCAGACGGAAGCAATCGTTCAGAACCAAGACAACAGAGAGCACGACCTGCTCGACTCGGACGACTATTACCAATTCGAAGGCGGTGCGGCGGCGGCCATCAGCACCCTGCAAGGACAAGACCGACCGATCTATCACAACGACCACTCACGCCCCGAACGGCCTGTCATCCGCACGCTCGAGGACGAGATCGGTCGCGTAGTACGCAGCCGCGTCGTGAACCCAAAATGGATCGATGGCGTCAAACGCCACGGTTACAAGGGCGCGTTCGAGATCGCGGCGACCGTCGACTACATGTTCGCATTTGCGGCAACGACTGGCGCTGTGCGTAGTCATCATTTCGATCTGGTAGAAGCCGCTTTTCTTGAGGACGACGAAACCCGCGAATTCATCGAAGACGTAAACCCTGCGGCATTGCGCGAAATCGCAGATCGGCTTCAAGAGGCTATTGATCGTGGGTTGTGGCAACCGCGCTCCAACTCTGCAAGGGCACGCATCGCAGAGCTAAGAGCGTAGGCGTCAGATCGTCGAAAGTGCTGCCACGCCGATATAGAGAACCAAAACGGCCAAAGAAAAATACTGCATACTTGCCCCCAAGCAGAACTATGGCCGCGCTATGCCGCAGGTGCGAAAGAACTTGTAGATCAAAAACCACCGTCGTGTGATCCGCTAGGGGTCTGTGTATTTCTGGTCACATGACTGTGCACCATTCCACACTGCCGCCGTCCGAGCCACACATAAATTAATATATCTTAATGTTGACATGCAATACACACTTCCTGTATCAAATCACATAACAGATTCTTGATATGTATGGAGGGCATGATGTCCCAACTCATGAAACGTCCGGCAGACAATTGGTCGCCACTTTACTTTCTCGCCTCGGTCGGTGCTGGCGGATTGGCTGTCACCTTCTTCATGTATCTGATGTTCTGGGTGCCCCACCCCAACGCGCCCGTTCCCGTTTTTGAGGACATCATGAACGCTTGGGCCAAAGGAAATCCCTTCCAGCAGTTCGCGATCGTCGCAGCCATGGCTGGCATTGCCTTCTTTGTCATTCAAAACGTACGCTACCTGATCTGGAACTTCGGTAAACTGGCCGAGTTCAAGAAAACCGAAGCCTATCAAAAGCTGCGCCACTCGAACGGCGAAACTCAACTGCTCGCTATGCCACTCGCGGTGGCTATGTCGATCAACGCGATGTTCATTGTCGGCCTGGTTTTCGTTCCGCAATTGTGGAGCATCGTTGAATATCTTTTCCCCGCCGCTCTTGTCGCGTTTTTCCTGACTGGTGTTCTCGCTCTGCGCATGATCGGTCACTTCTTGGGCCGCGTTCTGTCCGAAGGCGGGCTGTTCGACGTTACGGCGCATAACTCCTTCGCGCAGCTTCTCCCCGCCTTTGCGCTCGCAATGGTAGCTGTCGGCCTCTCCGCACCCGCTGCGATGTCAACTACACCACTGACCGTGGGAACCGCGCTCGTCGTGTCCACATTCTTTGGCTTGATCGCGACAATCTACGCAATCGTTGCCGCTGTGACTGCATTCAACTCCATGCTGCACTACGGCACCCACAAAGAAGCGGGCCCGACCCTGATGATCATCATCCCTCTGATGACTGTCCTCGGGATCATGGTTCTGCGCCAAGAGCACGGCCTGCACACCACGTTCGACGTGCACACTAATGCGGCTGAAACACTGATGACCTTGACCAAGTTCCTCACTGTCCAAGTGTTGTTCCTGCTGCTCGGCCTGACAGTTCTGAGTCGTCAGGGCTACGCTTCGACCTTCCTGACTGGTGATAAGCACTCTGCTGGCTCTTACGCTCTTGTTTGCCCGGGTGTCGCATTGTCCGTAATGACCCAGTTCTGGCTCCACAAAGGTCTGGTTGCCGCTGGTCTCGTGGCAAAGTTCAGCATGACTTACTGGGTGATCATCGCAATCGCACTTACCTTCCAGTTCGCCATGGTTGCTCTGGTTCTGCACCTCAACCGTCGCCACTTTGGCAAATCCAAAATGGTCGCTGTTCCGGCTGAATAAGTTTCCTTCCCCTCCCTTCAAAACTGTAAAGGGCGCCCTCAGTGGCGCCCTTTGCAATTTGGAGCCTTGCACTCCCCCGACCACTTGGCCAGACTCGGAAAGCGAACGGAGGACCAGATGACCGAAGATACAGAACGCCACGCCCAAAAGATGGCCAAGAAGAAAGCTGCCCGTGATAAAATCATGGCGACAAAGACCGACCAGAAAGGTCTGATCATTGTCCACACGGGCAAGGGCAAAGGTAAATCAACCGCTGCTTTTGGAATGATCTTTCGGCACATCGCGCACGGTATGAAATCCGCAGTCGTTCAGTTCATCAAAGGCGGGATGAGCACGGGCGAACGCGACATGATCCTCGACCGTTTCACCGACCTCTGTGAATTCCATACGATGGGCGAAGGCTTTACTTGGGAAACCCAAGACAAAACCCGCGACACCGAAATGGCCCAAGCCGCGTGGGAGAAGGCCAAGGAACTGATCCGCGATCCGTCGAACAGCATGGTTCTCTTGGACGAAATCAACATCGCGATCCGCTACGATTACGTCGATATCAAGGATGTCGTCGAATTTCTGGCCAACGAGAAACCTCACATGACGCATGTGGTTCTGACAGGTCGCAACGCCCATGATGACCTGATCGAAATCGCGGATCTAGTGACGGAAATGGAACTGATCAAACATCCGTTCCGCGCTGGCATCAAAGCCCAGATTGGCGTCGAATATTGATGAATGGCACGTGCACCGCGTGATAAACGGTGCACGTTTTCCTAAGCGTTGTTACTTGAACTTCACCATATCGCGGGTGAGTTGCTTTACCGACGTGCAACCCATCAACCGCATATCGCGCACGAGTTCTTCTTTGAGCTTTCCAACTGCACGCTCAATACCCGCCTGACCTGCAGCCGCCAGAGGGAAGAGGTAGTAACGCCCCAAACCAACGGCTTTTGCTCCGATAGCGAGCGCTTTCAGAACATGGGTTCCGCGCTGAACGCCGCCGTCGATCATCACGTCGATCCGATCGCCAACCGCCTGAACGATTTCGTCCAACTGATCAAAGGCTGTGGTCGACCCATCCAACTGACGACCGCCGTGGTTTGACAACACGATCCCGGTGCAACCAATGTCTGCTGCCCGTCTTGCGTCTTCAACACTCATGACACCCTTGAGACAGAATTCACCGCCCCATTCCGCGACCATCTTCTCGACGTCATCCCATGTCATTGACGGGTCAAGCATCTCGGTGAAATAGCGGCCAATAGTCAGGCTATCGCCCTTCATGTCGATATGCGCATCGAGCTGCGGCAAGCTGAATTTTTCATGGGTTACATAGTTAATGCCCCACATTGGCTTAATCGCGAATTGCAATGCGCCCGCGACAGTCAAACGGAACGGGATCGAAAAGCCAGTCCGCAAATCACGTTCACGATTGCCGCCCGTGATGCTGTCAACGGTCAGCATCATGACCTTGATCCCGCTCTCTTTCGCTTTTTGCATCATGGCATGGTTCAGGCCACGATCTTTGTGAAAATAGAACTGATACACCTGCGGGTTCGAATGCTTCTTCGCCAATTCTTCCATCGAGACCGTGCCAAGAGATGAAACGCCGAACATGGTGCCGAATTTCTCAGCGGCAGCGGCTGTCGCCCGCTCCCCTTGGTGGTGGAACAACCGCTGAAGTGCGGTTGGCGACAAGTAGACCGGAAGGTCGATCTTTTGCCCCATAACGGTAGTGGACAGATCCACATCCTCAACCCCACGCAATACGTTCGGGATCAAATCACAACGCTCAAAACTGGAGGTATTGGCGCGGAGTGTCACTTCATCATCTGCGCCGCCCGCAATGTAATTATAAATAGGGCTCGGAAGACGTTTGCGCGCCAAGGTCTGAAAATCATGGAAGTTGTGGCAGTCGTTCAAACGCATAGAGGGTCCTCAGTAGTGATCGGCTCATTGTTGCGGCTAAGATGGCGCAAAGCCCATTTCAATCAAGGTCGGCAAACTGTGTTGCAGGGGTCGCCACGCCGTCAATAGCTAAAGGCTATCCTCGGGCCTAAACCCATCGGGGATATGATCTATACCGTCCAAAATCAGATCGGCCATAACCGCTCCAACCTTCGGCGCCATCCCAAAGCCGATTTTAAATCCGCCGTTTGCAATAAAAGCGCCATCGATGACTGGATGTTGACCTAACATCGGCGCACGACTCTTTGCCCGTGGGCGAACCCCAGCCCAACGTTCGATCACCTCCGCCCCCTTAAGGACAGGGAAAGCACCAATCGCTCGCGCGATGACGTCTTCGATCTGGTGATCAACCGCATTAGGGCTTTCGAACTCACGTTCACTCGTCGAGCCAATCGCCACAGTCCCATCCGCGTGAGGCACAATGTGCAAACTATCGGCAAAGAGCTGCGGTAGGTCTGCAGCATCATAACGTAGCAAGGCCGCCTGACCCTTCACGCCGCCGCCAACTGATTTACCTAATTGTTCCGACAAGTCCACCATGCCGCGCCAGCCCGTCGCATAGACGACCTGCCCTTCAGGTTTTGCCTCGGAAACGACCTCACCACCCAACGCAATAATACCTGCCGCCAAAGCACGGGTCGCTCGTCGTGGATGGATCCGTGCCGTCAGTGTGTCGAACACCACCAGTCCCGTTTCAGATTTCGGCGCCCAAGCCCCGAACTGGTCCACTGATAAGACCGACCATTCGGCCTGTCCTTGCCACAGATCGGCGGCAGTGACGGCTCGGGCTTGCGCCAAATCAACCGCCCGATCATCCGCCAAGGGTTGAACCCGCCCCGACCTCAAATATCCGCAGCTTTCACCAGAAACACGTTCCACTTCGCTCCAAAACGCTTCCGCCATTATCAAACTATCGAATTGGAACGCTTTTTTGGTATTCCAATTCTCTGGCACGTGCGGAGCCAATGCTCCAACCAAGCCACCAGACGACCCCGACGCGACCCCGTTCGGGTCGATCACTCGGACCTTTGCGCCCCGCGAGGCACAGGCGTAACCAACAGCAAGCCCAAAAGCACCTGCGCCATAGATCGTTACATCAACCGTTGCCATTTATTCGCCTCACGTTCATCTTCGCGGCAACCCTAAGGCAGAGCACCATGAACAACCAGCCGCAAGCAGAGCTTGAATGGCGCGACGGGACGATCCCGATTTCGCGTAAATTTGACGATCCTTATTTTTCGCTCGACAACGGACTTGCTGAAACGCGTCACGTTTTTATTGACGGCAATGATCTGCCCCAGCGTTTCGGTGGCGATTTTCAGATCGGCGAATTGGGTTTCGGCACTGGCCTGAATTTTCTTACTGTTTGGAAAGTATGGGAAGAGGCTGGCTCACCCGGCACGCTCAGCTTCACCACATTCGAAGCCTTTCCGATGTCAATCGCAGACATGGAAAACGCGCTCACCGCATTTCCAGAGGTCGCCCCTTGGGCCGCGAAAATGATCGATGGACTGACCAAAGGGGACACCAAATTCGGTCCCGTTACCCTCAATATCGTCGTTGGAGACGTTCGCCAGACCCTACCCCAGTCCGACCTTATGGCCGACGCATGGTTTCTGGACGGGTTTAGCCCAGCAAAAAACCCAGAAATGTGGGGCGCCGACCTCATGGCCGAGGTAGGCCGCCACACAGCGCAGAATGGCACTGCGGCAACCTACACCGCAGCAGGTCATGTCAGACGAGCGTTAGAGGACGCAGGTTTTGTGGTGACCCGAACCGCTGGCTATGGCCGTAAACGTCACATGACACGTGCTCTAAAACGATGATCGAACAGAACAACAAAAAGGGCATCTGGCTCATGGTCTTGGTGACGCTGATTTTTGCAGCCCAAGATGGAGTCTCGCGTCATTTGGCGCAAAGCTACGATGTTCGAATGATCGTTATGGTTCGGTTTTGGTTCTTTGCCGCCTTCGCATTGACTATCGGGTATCGTCAAACGGGATCACTCTTTGGCGCATTGCGCACATCACAACCCATTGCCCAAGCCTTTCGCAGCATCCTGATTGTAGCAGAAATCTGCATCATGCTGGTGGCCTTCGTTCGGCTGGGTCTAGTTGAAAGTCATGCCATTTTCGCCAGTTACCCGCTTTTGATCGCGGCATTATCGGGACCGATTTTGGGCGAGACGGTCGGTTGGCGCCGCTGGTCCGCAATCGGGATCGGGTTTCTAGGTGTTTTGATCATCCTCAACCCATCTGGAGGAGTGTTTTCGCTGAATTCGTTCTGGGCTGTCACAGCATCGCTCATGTTTGCGATATATGGCCTGATGACCCGCTACGTTTCGCGCAAGGATACTTCGATCACGTCTTTCGTTTGGATGGGCGTCACGGGGTGCATCGCGATGACTGCCGTTGGTATTTGGCATTTGGAACCTATGACAGTGGCCGACAGTGGATGGATGGCGACGCTCTGCGTCGTGGGCCTCTTGGGGCATTACCTGTTGATCCGTGCGTACGAAGTGGCCGAAGCCAGCGCGATCCAACCCTTCGCGTACCTCCAGCTCCCCTTTGCCTCAGCGATCGGCATCTTTGTTTTCGGCGACCTTCTTCGCACCAACGTAACCATTGGCGCGTCGATCGTCGTTTGCGCAGGTGTCTTTACATTGCTGCGGGAACGGATGAAGGCACGCCGATCTAAGGTCGCGTCATAGGACGCGGAGCCATCATTGGTGCCAAGCCAGAAGCCGGCTCAACGGCGACTGAAGGTTCATCGCCTGTCCATGGCCGCGCGACAGGACGCAGCAAAGGTTTTTCTCCAACCAGCAGTTCGGTGAAACGGATCGGGCCCGTTTGACCCGACAAACGCGCACGGTAAATCGGTAGGGATTCCGTGACGCGCTGCACATAGTTGCGCGTTTCGCGGAAGGGGATCATTTCGATCCAGTCGATAACATCAACCTCGCCAAGTCGCGGATCACCTCGCTCTTCCATCCATTCACGAGGGCGACGCGGACCAGCGTTATAGCCCGCCGCGATCATCACTGGCGTCGGACCAAATTGTTCCTGAAGCCCCGCCAAATACTGCGAACCGAGCGTCGCGTTATATTGCCAGTCAGCCGTCAACCGGCCACGGCTGTAAGGCAGGCCCAGTTCATTCGCCACGTCCTCTGCCGTGCCAGGCATAAGCTGCATCAGACCCAACGCGCCAACCGCGCTACCCACCACAGGGTTAAACTCGCTCTCGCGTCGCGCGATGGACAAGGCCAGTTCAGGCTCAACTGGCAGGTCCATTTCCCTCAAATCATGCATGGGGAACAGCAACGCAGGCAGGATAATGCCTCGCGTCGTAGCGGATTTGCCTATCAACAGGGCAAAGAAAGGTTCGTTGCGGCGGAGCAGTTCCTCACCCAGTGTGCCCAATGACGTCCGATCCAGAGTGCGCCCCAGTTGGGCAAAGAACAGCACCGCCGACCCACGTTCGTCTGCATCCAGCAGATAGAAAGCTGCGCGCACGAATTGGTCTTGGGACAATAGAGAACCAGAAAAATCGGGAAAATCTTCATAGCCTAAAATCGAAAGATCGAGCGATTGGCCGAGTTTCTCGCCAGCCAGAAGCCCATAGAACGCCGTCTGATGTTCTGCGGCTTCGCTATAAGCCGCATCTGCATTCACACTATCACCGAGCGCCTCATAGGTGCGTCCCAGCCAATACCCCGCGCGACCATCCGAAATCGGGCTTTCAACGGCGGCTTGTAGAGCGAGGAAGTGACGCAACGCGACTTCGGGACGGTTCAGAAACCGCAGCGCGACATAGCCAGCCAGCCACTCTAGATCAGCATATGATTCCCCGTCCGCGGGCGTCAGATGATGCTGCGCGGCCAGCCGATATGCACTGTCGTATCGTCCTTCACGCATCTCCCAACGGGCATGCGAACGTCGCCAGCTCGACCAACGATAGGGTTGGCTCAATAGACTTACATCAGTGCTTCGTTCGAGCAGGATGGTGATGGCATCGGTGCGGTCGCCACGGTCAGACAAGAAATTGAACCGATCATATGCCAGACCAACATCGTTCAACAGCGCGACAGGCACGGCCTGCAACTTTGCCCCCCAGTCGGGCGATTTTCGGATCAGTGCGACCCTAGCTTCCATCAACGCACGCTGATCAGCTGGCAGCAAAGAGAACAGGCGTTCTGCGTCGTCCGTTTTCCAACGCCAAAGCATCGCATCGGCGCGCTGGACATGAAGATCGGCGAGATCAGGACCAAAGGCGGCCAATATCAAATCGTTCTCTTCCTCGGTCAGCCCATAGCGCAGCCAAATCCGACGAATGGTTTCCCGCGCAACCTCTGTCTGGCCGACAGCGCGTTGAGCAAGCGCAAGCCGATACCCGCCCATACCCGTTTCGGGGTCATGCCCCTCCATCCAACTCAGAATCAGGTTCGGATCCGTGTCATCGTCGATGGCTGCCTCGCCGCGCGCGCGAACACGATCCATTCCTGGCCAATCTGTATGCTCTGCTTGAAAGGCAACGTAGTCAGCAAACGGTTCATCCTCACCGCGTAGACGAGTCCACGTGATCAGATCATGCGCCAGCAGGTCCAAACCCACCAAACGGTAGGCCGCATCCCAATTTTCGTCCTCTCCGGCCGCAAAAGCATTAGACAACAGCGTTTCTTCAGCCAAACCGCTCATTGGCGATAAGACTGACAGACCGATCGCAATCAGACTGGCACGCAATTGGTTCATAGATTCCTGCCCTTTTTAGCACAGGGTAGCTGTCGTATCACAAAGCACAACTCACAAACTTGGCAATCGGCCGAAAGGCGTCTAGGTTCCGCCCGTTTTAACACGGGGCGACTCAAGCCCCTCAACGACAAGGAAGCGTGTCATGCTCAAAGGATCGATGCCAGCATTGGTAACGCCGTTCAAAGACGGCCAAGTGGATCTCGACACGCTCAAAAAGCTTGTCGATTGGCATATTGACCAAGGTAGCCACGGCCTCGTTCCTGTTGGCACCACAGGCGAAAGCCCGACACTCAGCCACGAAGAACACGATCTGGTCGTTGCAACTGTTGTAAAGCAGGCAGCTGGCCGCGTTCCGGTTGTGGCCGGCGCTGGTTCCAATAACACAATCGAATCCGTTCGTCTGGTGCAAGCCGCGAAAGACGCGGGCGCTGATGCTGCTCTTGTTGTAACGCCGTATTACAACAAACCGACCCAGCGCGGCCTAATCGCTCACTTTGAGGCGACCGCGAAAATCGGCTTACCAATTGTGATCTACAACATCCCCGGTCGTTCGGTGGTCGACATGACCCCAGCAACCATGGGCCAACTGGCAAAATTGCCAGAAATCATCGCTGTGAAAGACGCGACTGGCGATCTGTCCCGCGTCCCGAAATGCCGTATCACCTGTGGCCACGACTTCATCCAGCTTTCGGGCGAAGACGCTACTGCACTTGGCTTTAACGCACACGGTGGTCTGGGTTGCATCTCGGTTACAGCCAACATCGCGCCGAAGCTCTGCGCTGATTTCCAGAACGCGACGCTGGCAGGTGATTACAAAACCGCGCTCGAGATTCAGGACAAACTGATGCCGCTGCACGAAGCCGTCTTTATCGAGCCGGGTGTTGCTGGTGCGAAATACGGTATGTCGCTCTTGGGCCTGTGCTCGCCAGAAGTGCGCTCTCCGCTGACCGAACTCGAGGACAGCACCAAAGAGCGCATTCGCGTTGCAATGGTCCACGCTGGCCTCTTGAATTGACCGCAAAGGCAAACGCTGGTCGGGAAGCCCTGGTCGGTAGCCTTTTCATGATCACTTCGATGGCGTTCTTCGCCGTCGAAGACACATTTCTAAAACTCGCCACAGCTGAACTCCCCAAGGGTCAAGCCGTCACAATGACGGGCTTTATTGGGATGCTGATTTTTGCGGGGCTTGCTTACCTAAACAATCAGCCACTTTGGACCCGCGCTTATGTCAGTCCGACAATGCGGGTACGGGCTGTGTTCGAAATCGGCGGACGCCTGTCTTATACCTTGGCCTTCATGCTTGCGCCGCTTTTGACGGCGACGGCAATTCTACAAGCCACGCCATTGGTGGTCGTCGCTGGTGCGGCTTTATTTTTAGGGGAACACGTTGGAATTCGACGCTGGATCGCAGTGATCGTCGGCTTCGTGGGGGTTATGTTGATCCTCCGCCCGTGGGGCGCAGAGTTTGACATGCTCACCCTCCTAGCCGTTCTCGGTATGCTAGGTTTCGCAGGGCGTGATTTAGCGACCCGCGCTTCTCCTCCGTCGCTCACCAACTTTCAGTTGGGCATTTCGGGCTACCTAATGCTGACTACGGCGGGCCTTTTGATTTGGACCGCTGACCCTCGATTGGTCGCTCTAAATCTACATCAGGCATTGCTGCTCTCCATCGCGATTAGCGGCGGCGTTTTTGCCTACTACGCGCTCACGACCGCGATGCGTCGCGGCGACGTCGCCAGCGTAACGCCTTGGCGCTATAGCCGTCTCATTTTTGGCGCGGCTATGGGCGCTTTCATGTTCGGAGAATCTTTTGACACGATGACTTTCGTCGGGAGCGTCATTGTCGTCGGCAGCGGCCTCTTTACCCTGTTCAGGGTAGGTCGAAAATAACGTCAGCCAATCGGTGGTCGCATCGCCTCAATCTGACTTTTGCGAATGTAGCGCATGGTTTCCACCATCACCGCTGTCGTAAATCCAATGTTGAGCAAACCGTTCGTCGCGGCCAATCCACCCAACAATTCCCAATCATGAGGCAGCAGCACATCCCCGAAACCAAGCGTCGTGAAACAGGTCAACGAGAAATAGACCGCCATCTCGATGGTTTCGAACAGATCAAGCACCCACATCACCGCCGCCCAAAGCCAGACACTCAGCGTGACCTGGGCCAGAATCGCGCATGATGCCGCTGACAATAGGAACAACAATTTGGGGCTGTGCGGCTCTCGGCGCAGCCAGCCCGACAGCCGCTGGATCGACACTTCCAAAACGAGGAACGTCACGCCTGCCATGAAAATGGAGACGAGCATCAATACGGTGCCAATAGTGAGCTGAAGAAACATGAGGGTACGCCTGATTTTGATTGGCGGCAGTTTACCCGACCTTTGCAGCGATGCCAGCACCCTATCCGACTTGCAGCACATGGCCCAAAGGCATATCTGAGGACTACTATGGCAAAGAAACCCGACAATAAGAACTACAAGGTCATCGCCGAGAACCGGCGTGCTCGCCACGACTACGCGATCGAAGAAGATCTCGAAGTCGGGATCATTCTCATGGGCTCCGAAGTTAAATCGCTTCGCGTGGGCCAATCGAACATCGCCGAAAGCTACGCTTCGGTCGAAGATGGCGAATTGTGGCTGATCAACGGGTATATCGCGCCATACGAACAAGCCAAGACGTGGGGCCACGAAGAACGTCGCCGCCGCAAGCTGCTGTGTTCGCGCCGCGAATTGGCCCGCCTTTGGAATGCGACTAAACGCGAGGGCATGACCATCGTGCCGCTGGTGATGTATTTCAACGATCGTGGCTTGGTGAAACTGAAGATCGGAATCGCCAAAGGTAAAAAGCTGCACGACAAGCGCGCGACCGACGCGAAACGCGATTGGGACCGTCAAAAGCAGCGTTTGCTGCGTCACAGCGGTTAATCGCCGCCTTTCTGGGCAGTTCACACCGATTTTTTAGTAAAGCGTTCGCTTTCCCTTGCCTCATAAAATTACCCGCGATAGGGGATGCCGGACCTTTTCCCGCGCAGGCAAGGGGCGCATGGCATGACAGAGACATTCAAAGACGATCCTAAAACACTCGTTTCGACAGAGTGGCTGGCCGCACACCTCAAGGATGCGGACCTGCGGATTTTCGACGCGTCGTGGTTTCTCCCGACGGTAGATCGCGATCCCAAAGCTGAATTCGACAAAGAACACATCCCCGGTGCGCGCTTCTTTGACATCGACGAAATTGCAGATCTGCGGTCTGACTTGCCGCATATGGTGCCGCCTGTTGAAAAATTCATGAGCCGCGTCCGCGCGATGGGTGTTGGCGACGGCCACCAGATCGTTGTCTACGACAGCAGCGGTTTGTTCTCGGCTGCCCGCGTTTGGTGGATGTTCCGCTTGTTCGGTCAGTTCAACATCGCGGTTTTGGACGGTGGCCTTCCGAAATGGAAGGCAGAGGGTCGCCCTCTGACCGATGCCCCTGCCACCATCCGCGATCGTCACATGATGGTCGATGTTCAGCACCACATGATCAAGGACGTGACCCAAGTCGCCCGCGCATCGAAACTTCGCGATCACGAAATCATCGACGCTCGCGCAGCGCCTCGCTTCCGTGGTGAAGCAGTCGAGCCGCGAGCTGGACTTCGTTCGGGCCACATCCCAGGCGCAAAAAACGTCCCGTTCAACTCGCTTTTGAACGCTGACGGCACGATGAAACCCGCCGCAGAACTACGCCACGTGTTTGAAACCGCTGGCGTCGATCTATCCAAACCCGCCATTACTTCTTGTGGGTCGGGCGTAACGGCTGCTGTGCTGTGCCTTGCCCTCGAACGCATCGGTAAAACTGACCATTCACTTTACGATGGCTCATGGTCCGAATGGGGCATGTACGCCGACCTTCCTCTCGCAACCGGAGACGCATGATGCTTGAGCATCTCACCGAACAACCCGCCGACAAAATTCTTATGCTGATGCAGGCATTCCGAGACGATCCGCGTGACACCAAGATCGACCTTGGTGTTGGCGTGTATAAAAACGCAGACGGCGTCACTCCGGTGATGAAAGCTGTAAAAGCCGCAGAGAAGAAAATCTGGGAAGATCAGGAATCGAAATCCTACACCTCCCTTGCAGGCGAACCGCTCTACATCGAAGGCATGATCAAACTCGTTCTCGACGGCGTAGTTGATCGTTCACGCATCGGCGCTGTCACCACACCTGGCGGTACGGGCGCGATCCGCCAAGCGATGGAACTGATCAAAAAGACCTCGCCACAAGCAACCGTTTGGGTATCGAACCCAACATGGCCGAACCATGTGTCGATCTTGAACTACCTCGGCATGCGCCACACCGCATACACCTACTTCAACACCGAAACCCGTGACGTTGATTTCGACGCCATGATGGCCGACTTGGCTGGTGTGAAAGCGGGCGACCTCGTGCTGCTGCACGGCTGCTGCCACAACCCGACGGGCGCAAACCTGACGCTGGACCAGTGGAAAGAGGTTGTTGCCCTGATCAACGAAAAAGGTGCAGTCCCGTTCATCGACCTCGCATATCAAGGTTTCGGTGATGGCCTCGAAGCTGACGCCCTTGCTACACGTCTCGTTGCAGAAAACGTCGGCGAATGCCTGATCGCGGCGTCGTGCTCCAAGAACTTTGGTATCTATCGCGAACGCACTGGAATCCTGATGGCAATCGCTAAGGACGCCGCGACCGCGAAACTGTCGCAAGGCATGCTGCAATTCCTAAACCGTCAGAACTATTCGTTCCCGCCGGATCACGGTGCACGCGTTGTGGCAACGATCCTCGGTGATGATGCTTTGCGTCAAATGTGGATCGACGAACTCGAAGAAACCCGCCTGTCGATGCTGACCCTGCGCCAGCAACTGGCTGATGAGCTAAAGCGCCTGACCAACTCGGACCGCTTTGACTTTATCGCAAAGCACCGAGGCATGTTCTCTCAGATCGGCACAACACCTGAGAAGGTCGAAGTTATGCGCGCTGAATCGGGCATCTACATGGTTTCGGACAGCCGTCTGAACATTGCCGGCCTGAACGCGACCACCGTTCCGCTTTTGGCAAAAGCGATCGTAGACGCAGGCGTCTAATCGCTTCGTATAAACGAAACAAGCGCCCGTCGCATCTGCGGCGGGCGTTTTCGTTTGTTCCCTCGGGCAAAAGAAAACCCGGGCGCGAACGCCCGGGCCTTTGTCGTCAAACTAATCGGAAGGAAGATCAGCCTTTCGAGAACTCAGGGTAAGCTTCCATACCCAGTTCAGCCATGTCGAGGCCGTTGATCTCGTCTTCTTCACTGACGCGGATACCGGTGACAGCTTTGAGGATGAACCAAACGATACCGGACACAACGAAGGTGAAGATACCGACAACCATGATGCCGTAGAGCTGAGTGCCGAAGGATGCATCAGGGTTGGTGAATGCTACAGCGATGGTGCCGTAAATACCGCAGACGAGGTGAACAGGGATCGCACCAACTACGTCGTCGAGCTTGAACTTGTCGAGCAGCGGAACAACGAACACCACCAGAAGGCCACCGAATGCACCGATCAGGGTTGCTGCACCGAGGGTCGGTGTCAGCGGTTCAGCGGTGATCGAAACCAGACCAGCCAGCGCGCCGTTGAGAACCATAGTCAGGTCGACCTTCTTGTAGAGAAGCTGGGTCAGGATCATTGCAGCTACCGAACCGCCAGCTGCTGCTGCGTTGGTGTTTGCAAAGATACGGGAGACGTCAGCCACGTCGCCTACAGTGCCCATAGCGAGCTGCGAAGCGCCGTTGAAGCCGAACCAACCGAGCCACAGGATGAACGTACCCAGAGTTGCCAGCGACAGGTTGGAACCTGGCATCGGAATAGTGCGGCCGTCTTTGTATTTACCAATACGCGGACCAAGGATCAGCAGACCAGCAAGAGCAGCCCAACCACCTACAGAGTGAACAACGGTCGAACCTGCGAAGTCGAGGAAGCCCATCGCGTCAAGGAAGCCACCGCCCCATTTCCACGAAGCCTGCAGCGGGTAGATGATCGCAGTCAGGACAACAGTGAAGGCGAGGAACGGCCATAGTTTGATACGCTCGGCGAGAGTACCCGAAACGATCGAAGCCGTAGTTGCACAGAACATCAGCTGGAAGAAGAAGTCCGAACCGGTAGATGCGTAGCCGTAGTCATCAGCGCCATCACGAGCAACGCCAACAGCTTCGAGTGCTGCAGTCGACCATACGCCCGACAGAACGCCGTCGATGGACCATGTGCCCAGCGGGTACATCAGGTTGTAACCGATCAAGTAGTAGAAGATCGCGGCCAGAGAAAAGAGCGCGACGTTCTTGGTCAGCTGCATTGCGACGTTCTTGGTGCGCACAAGGCCGGCTTCGAGCATCGCAAAGCCAGCAGCCATCCAGAACACCAGAAAACCACCAACGAGGAACAGAAGCGAGTTAAGGATGAAGATGGTATCGGAAGCGGCATCAACACCTGCTACCGGACCTTCTTCCTGGGCAAAGCCCATGGCTGGAAGCGCGATCAGCGCGGCAGCCGGGAGGAGTTTAGTCAGTTTCATTTTAATTTCCCCTGATCCGATCGCGTTATAGAGCGTCGTCGTTGGTTTCGCCGGTGCGCACGCGCAGCGCGCTCTCGACGTCGAGAACAAAGATTTTGCCGTCGCCGATTTTGTCGGTCTTCGCAGTCGATGCGATGGTCGAAACGATCTGGTCAGCCATGTTGTCAGGCACGACGATCTCTAGTTTGACCTTCGGAACAAAGTTCACTGCGTATTCAGCACCACGGTAGATTTCAGTGTGACCGGACTGGGAGCCAAAGCCCTTAATTTCGGTCACCATCATTCCGCGAACGCCAGCAGCGGTCACAGCTTCGCGGACCTCCTCCAGCTTGAACGGCTTGATAGTTGCGATAATGAGTTTCACGTTCTTCCCCTTACGAGTTATCTCGAACGACCCCAATCCGGATCGCGCAGTCACACTCAGCGGGTTAGATGCCCTTTTCTCAAGCAATCAGGGGCTAAACGGGATGCCACATTAATCAGTTTCTGCACAAAAATTATACAAATTGTGCGACTTGATTAAAAATTGAGCGCAAAGAAAACGCAACATTGGCGATTCTTGTCCCTCAACATTTCCCCTCAAGGCAGTTAGAATTGGTCTGAGGCATAACGAAAGAGCAGAAAATGAGCGGATCGGGACGCAAACGCCCAACGCTGGTTGCCGAGAATCGCTATTCGAACGCAACTGCACCCCAAAAGGCTGCGGCGCCTAAACCTGCGCCAAAGAAAAAGTCTGCCAAGCCGCCTCGCAAGAAGAAGGGGCCGCTAGGGTTCATTAGTGCGTTCTTTGGGTTCGTGTTTCGTCTGATCTGGAGCATTTTCTGGCGTGGCACTGCGATCGTCAGTCTGATTATCGCAGTCGCTGTCCTTTATACCTCGTCCAAGTTGCCGAGCGCCGAGTCCTTGATCGATGGCCGCGCAAGGGGCTCTGTCACCATGCTGGACGTGAACGGCCAACAGTTCGCATGGCGCGGCGATCAGTTCGCAGGTGCAATCACCGCTGACTCGGTTTCGCCGAACTTGCGCAACGCCGTCGTCGCCACCGAAGACAAACGATTCTACAGCCACTTTGGCATCTCTCCACGCGGGATAGCAGGTGCGATCCGGTCCAACCTTCAGGACGGGAACGGCGCACTCTCGGGGTCGGGTGGTTCTACGATCACCCAGCAGACCGCCAAACTCTTGTGCCAAGGCCAACCCTTCGATTCAACGAAGTGGGCGAATGAAGCTGCATATGAAGCCGACTGCCGCCGTTCCACCCTGTGGCGCAAAGTCACCGAAGCGATCTACGCGATGGCAATGGAAGCCCGCTATACCAAGGACGAGATTCTCACGATCTACCTAAACCGCGCGTATCTCGGTGCAGGCACCCGTGGATTTGAGGCCGCGAGCCAGCGCTATTTCAGCATTTCTTCGTCGCAAGTGAACCCTGCCCAAGCCGCTCTTCTCGCTGGCCTCCTCAAAGCGCCGTCGTCCTATGCGCCGACATCCAACCTTCAGCGGAGCTGGGATCGCGCAAGCGTCGTTGTACGCCTGATGGCCGATCAGGGATACATCACCGAGGCGCAAGCCCAAGATGCACTCGCCAATCCCGCACAATTGGCTGAGAACGCCCATGCCCGACAGGGTGGCTACTATGCGGACTGGGTAATGGACACGGGTCCATCCTATTTCACCGATGACACCACCGAAGACGTCATCATCAAAACGACTTTTGACCCTCGCATTCAGCAGGCCGCCGAAGGTGCGCTCGATTGGGTGTTTGAAAACAAAGTGCGTGAAGGCTCCGAGGCCCAAGCCGCCATCGTTGTCATGTCATCCGACGGCGCGGTCCGTGCAATGGTTGGTGGACGTCAAACCACTTCGGGCGGTGCGTTCAACCGTGCGACACAGGCCCTGCGTCAGACGGGGTCTCTCTTTAAACCCTTCGTCTACGCGGCCGCTCTCGAACTCGGTCATAGCCCGATGGAAATCATCAACGACGATCCCCTCTGCATGAATATTGTGGGGTCTGGCGAATGGTGTCCGCAAAACTACGATCGCGAATTCAAAGGTCCAATCACGCTGACCCAAGCCCTTTATGAGAGCCGCAACATCCCCGCGATCCTTCTCTCGGAGAGTGTTGGTCGTGACGCGGTGCAAAGCGTGGCAACTGGGTTCGGCATCAGTTCTGACCTAGCCGACGGTCCTGCCCTCGCGCTCGGCGTGTCCGAGTCGACACTGGTCGAAATGACTGGGGCCTACGCTGGTATCTTGAACGGCGGCTCATCAGTCGCGCCCTATGGCCTCGTCGAACTGAGCCTACGCCGTAATCCTTCGGTGCCTCTCATGGGCGCTGGTGGCGGCATTGGCGAACGCGTTATCCGCGACGAAAGCGCCGCGCAACTGACGTGGATGATGCATCAGGTTATCGAACAAGGCACAGGCCAGCGGGCGAAAATCGACGGTTGGCAGATCGCAGGTAAATCCGGCACGACCCAAGGCGCACGCGACGCGTGGTTCATTGGCTTTACGGCTGACTACGTGACTGGTGTATGGATGGGGTATGACAACAACACACCCTTGTCGGGCGTAACAGGCGGCGGGCTGCCTGCAGAGGTTTGGCACGAAACCATGACCCGCGTTCTGGATGGGATGATTCCGCTACCTCTGCCAATGACCGCGCCCAGCGGTGAACCCGCTGGTCCGGTGATGTCAGACGAACAAGCCAAGTCGCTCATCGACCTGATCCTGCGCGATCTGCAAAATGCTGGGAACTAAAGGTCAGCCACCGCGATACAAATCGTCTTCGGCGTCCGAACTGTCGATCCCCAATGCCTCCAAGCCACTTTCCAAGTGGTCGGCGAGGTGTGGCGAACCTTTGAGGTAGTCTTCGGTTGGTGCGCTGGCCTCAGCAATGGCAGTTTTATAGGCTTCGGCATATTCTTCGGGTTCAAAGCTACCGCGGCCGATCCAAAAGATCGCCACAAGCGCGGCTTGCTCTTCTTCGTTCAGACGACCGACAAAGCCGTCAAACTCGGCCTCGCCTCGATCTAGTTCACGCGCAAGGATGATCACCTCGGCGACTTTGTCAGATGTAATGTGCATCGCTGCCTCCCGTTCGCATGGATAGCAGTAACTTTGTGCCGATTAACCGACCGTGGCTTTGATCTGTCGCAAATCAGAATATTCGGAAATAGAGCCAATCAGGCATCAATTGTGACGCTCGGAAAAACCACGAAAACACTGTCGGAAAGCTGCGTTTGAACTTTCGGCTATTCATGTGCTCGAACATGACGCGCGCTGCGTCTTCGGGCGACATGATGAACGGCATGTTGAACGTGTTCTTGTCGGTCAGTCGGGTACGAATAAAACCTGGGTTCACCACCTGAACTTCGACCCCAGTTCGCTTGAGGTCGGATTTCATCGTTTCGGCCAATGACATAATTCCAGCTTTTGAGGCGGAATAACCGATTGCTCCGGGCAAGCCCCGAAACCCAGACAGCGACCCCGTCAGAACGATGTGGCCCGCATTGCGCTGCACCATATCAGGAACGGTCGCCCCCAAAACGCGCATCGCCCCCATAAGGTTCACGTCCACCATGGTTTCCGCCTCATCCGCGCTCCACTCGGTCGCGGCCATTGGCCAGTAGACGCCCGCAAGGAACACCACACCATCAATTGATCCGATAGAGGTCACAACGGCGCGAACGTTTTCGGCATCAGACACATCGACTGGCAATATCCGCGCAGGCCGCGACAGACCATCAGCCACCTCCCGCAGTCGCTCTTCTGAACGCGCCGAAAGGATCAAATCCGCACCCGCGTCGGACATAATTTCCGCGAGAGCCCGACCCAGTCCTTCGCTTGCGCCAATGAGCCAATAGGTTTTTCCAGCCCAGTCCCGCATCTTCACACTCGACGCATCGTCGCGATGAGTTCTCCAACTTTGATACCGAACTTACGGAATTGCGATCTGTTCACCAGTTCGCCTGAGGGCGAAGTATACATCCAATCTGTCACAGACAGGATATGCCCTCCCGCATCCTCGGTCAGTTTGATCTTGTAGTTCAGCACGATAGCAGAGCCCCCCTGACGGCCCGTCGCCGTGCCAATCACATCAGGAGCGGTCGCGGTGATGATACCATCTTCGGCAACCTTCAGGTCCCAATGACGAAGCTGCGTTGCGCCGCTATCATACTGGAATTCCTCCGTCATTTCGCCAGAATTTCCATCCCATGATGCGTTGAACTGACCAAAAAACCGCGATGCAACACGCCCAAATGGACCATAAATCACACCGCTACACAGCATCTTTCCGTTCAAGTCTGTACGTATGTCGATCGGACGGCCAGTAGGGTAATCCTCGACTTTTTGCGCTGCAAACCCAAACCGCGCACCGATCAGCAGAACAACGGCAATGGCGACGCAGACGCCTAGAAAAAACTGCAACATAACCTACCTCCTATCGGCTGACGTCTTGAACGGGTGGAACGGGGCGATCACGATATTTGGCGCCTTTGGTTCGAAGCTTCATCGCCTGCCAAAGGATGAGGCCCATCACACGCAACGACCCCAATGGACGGCGCAGATACGCCTTCGCGATGTCCTGATTTCGCAGCGGACGACGTGCACCGCTCAACGTCGCAACAACTCCACCGTCGGCACCGTCTCCAAATTCGATAACGATATCGACGGCGCTGCGGGTGATATCGAAACGGAACCTGTAGCCGCCCGAAATCGTCTGAAACGGTGACACATGGAAAATCTTCTGCGCCGTGACCCAGCCATTTCGATTTAGCGGAGCGAGGTCATCGTGATGACACAGATAAGAATGCCGATCGCCGAAGGTATTGTTCACCTCGGCGATCACGACACGCAGAACGCCATCACGATCATGGCACAGCCAAAAACTGACAGGGTTAAAGACGTAGCCCAACGCGCGCGGTTGGGTCAGAAGCTGGATACGGCCCATCTGTCCGATCCCATGCGCATCCAGAACGCTGCGCACCCATGCAACGCCCTGCCCCTGTTTGGGCGCTCCCCCATGATCCAGATCGCACACGGACCAAGGCCGCGCTGAATTTCGAGCAAAACCCCACGGCGCGCTCACCTCGACATCCATGTCCAGCAGCACATAGTCGATGGAATAGCGAAATGCGTTTCGGATCGCGCCCCGCCGCCCATGAAAGGTCTGCCCTTCGATGTACTCTACAGGGATCATTCCGCCGCCACTCGAATATTGGTTGCCGCATTAATCCCTGCGACAACATCCAGCGCACTCGAAAGGCCATCCTCATGGAAGCCGTTTTTCATCCAGGCACCGCAGAACCATGTATTATCGGTGCCATTAAATGCTGCGACCTCTTTCTGAGCTTCGAGCGCGCCAAGGTCATAAACAGGGTGGCGCAGTGTCACCTCATCCCAGATCAAATCTTCGCGGATCGTTCGGTTCGAGTTGAGCGTCACAAAATAGTCGTCGCCTGTTAACCACGATTGCAGCGAGTTCATCCAATAGGTCAAATCAATCGGCTCGTCCGTTCGGCCTGTGACCTCGGTGTAGTTCCACGACGACCAAACCGATTTGTGACGCGGCATGATCGACGCATCGGAATGCAATACAACGCGGTTCGGCTGATACGCCATTTTGGAAAGTGCCGCCGTTTCATGGGCACGCGGATCGGCCAACATACGCAGGCTATCGTCGGAATGGGTCGCAAAGACAACGTCGTCAAAAGCCTCCCAATCTGCCCCATTCATCTTTACCTCAACACCACTCACTGTTCGACGCACCGCATCGACATAGGCCCCAGTGCGGATCTCAACGCCACGCGCACGCATCTGAGCCTCAAGGCGCGTCACATAAGACCGCGACCCGCCCTCAACCGTATACCACTGATGCTGACCTGTATGGCTGAGCAACGCGTGGTTTTCGAAGAACTGCATCATGGCGTAGGCGGGGAATTCCATGATTTTCTCGACAGGCGTCGACCAGATAGCGCCCGACAGTGGCAGGATATACCGTTCCGCAAACCACGATCCAACGCCGAGCTTGTCGAGCATTTGGCCAACGGTCATCGTCTGATCCGTCTTTGCAATACCCAACGCACGGCTGTTGAACTTAAAAATGTCGCGGATCATGCGAAGGTATCGCGGGTTCAGCGCATTCTTCTTCTGCGCAAAAATCGCGGACAGGTTCTTTAGCCCGTATTCAAACCGTCCACCGTCAATCGATGCACCAAAACTCATGTCGGACTTCACAACAGGCACGTCCAGCTCATCGAACAATGCCGTCAAATGCGGATAGTTCGCGTAATTAAAGACGATAAAGCCCGTATCGACGAGGTCGGCACCGTGACGACCAGCTGGCCGAGTACGTGCGTGTCCGCCGATCGATGCCTCGGCCTCAAACAACACGACGCGATGATGTTGGGCAAGGTTGTAGGCTGCACCCATGCCGGAAATACCCCCGCCGATGACTGCGATGGTTCTTGGGGCGGGTGTCAGGCTTTCAAATGGCATCGAGTTCTCCGAGCTTGTTTAGAGGTGTTACGGCCCAAACAGGTTTTTGGATGAAACTCTTTCACAAGGTGATCCAAAACGCGCTTCGCCGCGTAAAAACTTCATGTTCACGCAGACCCAAACACTCGATTCAGATAGACCTGTCCAGCCGGCCAGCTATGGTCGGTTAAAGACAGTTGGATCGAAACCAAAGGAAGCGTCGCGCGTGACCGAACAGATGACCCCCGCTCGGGCCGAATGGCTCGACGAGATTTACGCGGTCCGCGATACGCAGGATCAGGCGGCGTTTGCGCGCCTGTTCGCGCATTTTGCGCCGCGGGTTAAAGGGTTTCTGATGCGGTCAGGCGCGTCGGCGGACATCGCAGAGGAATGCGCCCAAGAGGTCATGGCGACCATCTGGCGGAAAGCTGCGCTGTTTGATCCAGCACGGGCGAGTGTGGCGACATGGATTTTTACTATCGCGCGGAACCGCCAGATCGACATGATCCGACGCGCCCGACGCCCCGAACCTGAAGATCTCCCTTGGGGACCAGACGCCGAACCTGATCAGGAAGAGGTTCTCGTCCTTCAGGAAGAAACCAACAAACTAGGTGAGGCGATAGCGGCCCTACCTGAGAAGCAACGAGAGTTGATCCAAAAGGCTTATTTCGGCGATCTCAGTCATTCTGAGATTGCGGAACAGACCGGACTGCCGCTTGGCACGATCAAATCCCGTATCCGATTGGCGCTGGACCGCTTGCGCCACACGATGAGGTAAGACATGGCTGACATTAAACATCACCTAACCGACCAGCTTTTGATGGGCTACGCCGCTGGCACCCTACCCGAAGCCTTCAGCCTTGTGGTCGCAACTCACGTGTCGCTCTGTGATGAGTGCCGTTCTCGCCTTGGAGAATTCGAAGCCGTGGGTGGCGAAGTCATGATGTCCGCAGGGTCAGTCTCCATGTCAAACGACGCCTTCGCCGCGACAATGGCGCTGATCGCGAACACTCCTGAGGCCCCGCAGAAACGCTACGCCAAAGGCATTTTCCCTGCACCACTCCAAGACTACGTTGGCGGCGACAAAGACGACGTGCGCTGGCGGCCGGTTGGTGGCGGCGTTCGTCAAATGATTCTAGCGTCTGATGGTGGTGCTACTGTCCGCCTGCTGCACATCCCGGGTGGCGTCGCCGTACCCGATCATGGGCATCGCGGCCTAGAACTGACGCTGGTCCTACAGGGGGCGTTTAAAGACGAGGCTGATCGTTTTGGCGTGGGCGATATTGAAGTCGCCAACGAGGAACTGAACCACACGCCTATCGCAGAAGAAGGCGAAGCGTGCATTTGTCTCGCCGCAACTGATGCCCCGCTAAAGTTCAATTCCTTCCTGCCGCGCATCGCGCAGCGGTTCGTTAAGATTTAGGCACGGACAGCGGCACCACCGCGGGATCAACATCGGGTGCCAGTTCTTCGAAATCAAAGTTATCGAGCCGTTGCGCACGACGACCCGCTTTATCCGCACTGATCTTGATCTCTGCGATATCCTTGGCCGCCATGCCGAAATGTCGGTCGAGGTTTTCAACTCGCGTGCCCAAACGATCAACGTCCGTATAGAGAAGGGCCAATTCTTTGCGAATGGCCCCAGCCTGTTCCCGCATCCGCGCATCCTTCAAAATCGCACGCATCGTGTTAAGGGTCGCCATGCAGGTCGTCGGCGATACGATCCAAACCCGCGCATTGAACCCCTCGCGCACCAACTCGCTAAAGTTGGCGTGAAGCTCGGCATAGACCGCCTCCGACGGCAGGAACATCAATGCGCCGTCCGCTGTTTCACCCTCAATGATGTACTTCTCGCTGATCGCTTTAATGTGGGTCCGCACCGCCGTCCGCATCAAACGGGCAGCGTCGTTCAGTTCATAATCAGACTTCGCACAGCGGAGAGCCTCATATGCCTCCAATGGGAACTTACTGTCGATCACAATCGGCCCGGGCGGGTTAGGAAGGTAGATCAAACAGTCGGCCCGTTTGCCGTTCGATAGTGTGTGCTGGAGGCTATAGCTATCCGAGGGCAACGCTTTGGAAACGATGTCATGCAACTGAATTTCACCGAATGCACCGCGCGTTTGTTTGTTCGACAGAATGTCCTGAAGGCTCAGCACATCGCCCGACAGTTTAGTGATGTTCTCTTGGGCCTTGTCGATTGTTTTTAACCGCTGCTGCAGTTCACCGAGTGAGGCCGCCGTGGTTTTCGCACTGGTCGTCAAATTGCGGTTCATCATTTCGGTCACGTTCTGCAACCGCTGCTCCATCAGCTTAAGCATATTGGCCTGCGACTGCGCCTGCGCCTCGGTCACCGATGTTAGGCCCCCAAACAACTGCTGCTGGCCATCCGACAACATCTGTACACGCTGCGTCACACCGCCCATTTGGCTCGCCACGATCTGTGCCATCTGCGTCGATTGCCCAGCACGCTTCACAACCATGATCAGCAGGATCACAAGGACCAGCGCAAACGCGGCCCCAACAATTGCGATCAAGGTCAGGGGATCATTCAGGTCAATCGTCATCAGGTCCGTCCAAACAAACGTTCAATATCTCTCAGTCGCAACTCCACATAGGTCGGGCGACCGTGGTTGCATTGACCAGAATGAGGCGTCGCCTCCATCTCGCGCAGAAGCGCGTTCATCTCTTCCACCCGCATACGGCGACCAGATCTGATCGACCCATGGCAAGCAACACGCGAAAGGATGGCTTCGATCTTAGCTTGAACCGCTTGGCTATCGCCCAAATCGGCAAGCTCATCCAAGATATCCATTAGCATGGCTTTCGCGTTCACCTCGCCCAAGATCGCAGGTGTTTCGCGCACACAAATCGCGCCGCCACCAAACGGCTCGAGCGTTAGGCCAAGCCGCGCCAGATCGTCAGCAATCTCCAGCAATCGCGCTGCATCACCCGACGACATCTCTACGATCTCTGGGATCAAAAGAGCCTGAGCCGCAACACCGTTTTCCGCCATCTGGTGTTTCAACTTTTCATAAACGAGCCGTTCATGGGCTGCGTGCTGGTCCACGATGACCATGCCCGTTTCCGTCTGCGCGATGATGTAGTTCTCGTGCACCTGCGCCCGCGCCGCACCCAAAGGCAGGGATTCGAGCGGTTTCACTTCGTCCTCAGTTACCTCTTCGAACCGCGCCGAAGGTGCCGCCATTTCCGCAAAACCCATCGATTGCGGTGCAGGGGCTTGCATCTGATAGGTCATCGCACGCGCCCCAAAGGACGGTCGGTCCATCTGATACATCGGTCTCTGCGGGATCTCTGGACGCATCGCCCCAAGCGTATCCGCAGCCACGGTCGTCGATGCCCGATGCCCCGCATTTGCAAGCGCGTGGCGTAGCCCCGATACGATCAACCCCCGAACAATTCCGGGTTCACGGAAGCGCACCTCGGACTTTGCAGGATGTACGTTCACATCGACCAACGTCGGATCACAATCCACGAACAACGCCGCCGCCGGATGGCGATCTCGGCTCAAGAAATCCATGTAGGCCCCACGCAGTGCCCCCACCAACAGCTTGTCCCGAACAGGGCGACCATTGACGAACAGAAACTGCGCCACCGCAGAGCCGCGCGAATAGGTGGGCAACGCCGCATAACCCGTCAGGTGAAACCCGTCCCGCTCCGCATCAATTGGCAGTGCGTTGTCGGCGAATTCTCGTCCCAAAACCGCAGCAAGTCGCCCATTCAGTGCATCAAACAATTCGCCGTGTTCCGAATCCGCGCGGAACACTTCACGCCGATCCCCATTCGACGCATCAATCAACGAAAAGCTCAAATAGGGTTCAGCCATCGCCAGACGTTTCACTACATCTGTGATCGCCTGCATCTCGGCCCGATCGGTTCGCAGGAATTTCAGTCGCGCAGGGGTCGCATAGAATAAATCCCGTAGCTCGACGACTGTACCAGAGGACAGCGCTGCGGGTTTAACCGCCTCAATCCGTCCACCCGCGACCGAAATCGTCGCCGCCTCGGCACCCGCAACGCGCGACGTAATCGACAAACGACCGACCGCGCCCAGCGATGGCAAAGCCTCACCGCGAAACCCGAAGGAATTGATGTTCAACAGATCGGAGCCATCAATTTTCGAGGTCGCATGACGCGACAGGGCCAAAGGCAATTCATCCGCAGAAATCCCCCAGCCATCGTCCGTCACACGGATCAGCGTTTTACCGCCATCAGCAATCACGACCTCAATCCTACCTGATCCTGCGTCGATCGAGTTCTCAACCAACTCTTTAACGGCAGAGGCAGGGCGTTCGACCACTTCACCCGCCGCGATCCTGTTAATCGCGGCATCGTCCAATTGTCGAATATGCGGACGGGTTTCGGGTATATTGGGGTCAGATAAGGACATGCCACAAGGTTTAGCACGGCCCCACACGATTCTAACAGGGGTATTACGTGAACATTACTCTGTCGTTTCCAGCCCGACAGGCTGCCCGACAACCACGAAATGCAAGGCTTCGGGATCGAGGATTTCACGCGCCACTCGGTTCACATCGTCCAATGTCACCGCGTTGATGTAGTCATTTCGATGGATCACATAGTCGACCGGAAGCCCCTCGACCTGCATTCCAACCATGATGCCCGCGATCGCTTGATTGCTATCAAAACGAAGCGGATATTCCCCCGTCAGGTAGGTCTTCGCGGCATCAAGCTCTTCTTGGGAGACACCCACGGTCGCAACGCGCGACCACTGATCCATGACAACATCCAACGTTTCGACCATCCGCTCGTTCGCTGATGCCACCGACCCCAGCCACATTTCTGCGTGATCCTTGGGGACCAAATACGAATAAATTCCATAGGTCAGACCGCGCTTTTCGCGCACCTCTTCCATCAGGATTGATTGAGGGCCATTACCACCTAAAATGGTGTTCAAGATGTAGGCCGCAAAGAAATCCTCATCATCGCGCTTTAGCCCCGCCTGACCAAATAGAGCAACAGATTGCGGGGTATCAAACGGCACAACCGTCACCCCACCCGTCAGGCCAAAATCCACATGATCAGGCAACGCGGGACCATCTTCTGGCAATCCAGCCAAAAGCTGATCAACCATCGGACCAACGGCCTCTGCATCAATATCGCCAACGACAGACACATAGGCACGGGACCGCACCAAAGCGTTACGGTGGGCTGTGAACATATCGTCTTGGGTCAGCGCGTTGACTGTCTCAACAGTTCCACTGTCGTCCGAACCATAAGGATGATCACCAAACGCCGCGCTGTAGAATGCCTCTCCAGCTATCCGATTAGGGTTCTTCGCGCTGGACGCGATATTGGCCAGAACCTGCCCCCGCACGCGGTCTATGGCGTCTTGATCGAACCGCGGTTGATTGATCGCTTGAGCCAGAAGTGCGACCGCCTGATCGCGATTTTCGGTCAGAAACTTCGCTGAAATGGTCACGCCGTCGTCGTAGGAATCGAATTCGTATGTCGCAGCTAACGCCTCTCGAGCCGCCTGAAACTCTTGCGCGATCATGTCGCCCGAACCTTCCTCGATCAGGGCCATCATCAAATTTGTCGCGCCGCGCTTTCCATCCTCATCCAAGGCCGTCCCGCCGACAAAGTTTATCTCGAGCGCAACGAAGGGAATAGAATGCTCTTCTACAAGCCATACATTGATGCCCGATGGCGTTGTGAGTTCCTGAATGGCAACGTCGGCATTGGCGGCAATCGCATTTAAACCGAAAACAAAAGCAGCGATAAGACGGATCATTTAAGCTCTCCTTCGCTAGCGGCAACCCACATCGTGACGGACCTCTTGGGATCCAAAACTTCTGCAGCGACGGCTTTGATGTCTTCGGCGGTTACGGCCTCTAGAACCGCTGGCCAATCCTGAACGTCCTGAACGGTTAACCCTTGAGAAAGTGCCGCGCCATATCGATTGGCCAGCCCTTCAACGTTATCACGTGCGTAAATCTGCCCCGCGCGAAGTTGAGTGCGAATGCTCTCCAAACGATTGGGGTCAACCTCCGAGGCAAGGAAATCAGCAATCGCAGCGTCCATCGCGGCCTCGACTGCGGACAGGGCTACGCCCTCAGCAGGCGCGACACTCAGGGTAAATGTCGTGTCATCCAATTTATCGGCATCGTAGCCAGCTCCCGTATAAACGGCGAGCTGCGCATCAAATTGGAGTGCCGTTCCAAGAGCCGACGAAAAAGGCGAACCGCCAAGCATTTCGGCCAAATAGACGAGCGCAGCGGCTTTCCGTTGATCACCACTATCTCGTTCAGGCGCCAAATAGCTGCGCGCCAAATAAGGTTGCGACACGCGCGGATCGACAAAGGTCAAACGACGCGCGGCAGTTTGTGGAGGTTCTTCGGCGCGGAGACGCTCGGGCAAGTTTTCTTCGGGCGGGATCACGCCATAATACTGATCTGCAAGAGTGCGAACTTCGTTCGGATCAACATCACCAGCAACGACTAGAACGGCATTATTGGGGCTGTAGTAGAGGTCGTAAAACGACAGTGCGTCCTCTAGCTCGAGACTCTCCATCTCGTGTTTCCAACCGATCACAGGTACGCCGTAACGGTGGTTCAAATACTGCGCCGCCATCATCTGCTCACGCGCCAAGGCAGACGGATTGTTCTCCACTCGCATATTGCGCTCTTCGAGGATCACATCACGTTCAGTGGCGATGTCGGCTGCGGACAGCCGCAGATTAACCATCCGATCGGCTTCCATCTGCATCATCAACGGCAATCGATCTGCCGCAACCCTCTGATAATAGGCAGTATAATCATAACTCGTGAACGCGTTATCCGACCCGCCGTTCGCAGCAACGACCTCAGACAGTTCACCCGACGACATGTTATCGGTCGCCTTGAACAACAGATGTTCCAAGAAATGCGCGACACCCGATTGTCCCAACGGTTCATCCGCAGAACCCCGCCGATACCAAACCATATGCACAACGACAGGGGCACGGTGATCTTCAATGACCACCACATCCATCCCGTTATCGAGGGTAAAGGTCGTCACCTCTTCGGCGATGGCAGGCATGGCCAAAAGGGACAGGGCAGCAAACAAAGTTCGGAACATACGCATCCTCCAACAGGGTCCCGTTGAACCTACCCCACAGGGCGGCCACCGCAAGACGGGGAAACGCAGTTGTTACCGTCAGTTAGCTGGGGGAGCAGATGGCACCGCAGCACCCAAAGAGCGGAACCGCTCTAGCTCTGCATAGGCATCCAAAGATTGACCACGATACGCTTGGAAGTAGCGATCGCGATTAAAGATACGGAACAGCGACAAATTGGTGCGACGTTTGCGGAACGCAGCATCCTCAGCCGCCAAAACAGAACGGATCGACGGATCGACACCGAAACGGGACACTTGCGCCATCAGTGCCCCATCGCCACCAACACCACCTGTCACAGATCCACCCAGAACCGCGATGGCATCCGCTTGAGGGTTTGCATCCGCAAGGTTCACCCCACCCGGAGTCGGGGTAGGCAACAGGTTCATCGACTGCGGAAGTTCCAAGGTGCGCGTGGGTTGGACGCCAAATTCATCAGGCGACCCATCCGTCAAACTGGTCTTATGAAGGGTGCGATCACCGCCGCCACAGGCCGACAACGTCAGCGCCGCACATAGGGCCAGTACTAGTCCACGCATTTGATACCCTCCGGTCTTCGCCTTTTGTTTAGCGCAGGATTAGCCGCACGTCACGGGGTCTATTTCTGTGGCTTGGCGGGCTTCCGCTCTCCGGTAAAGATCACAAGCCCAAACGCACCTACAAAAATAGCGATATCTGCAACGTTAAACGCATAGGGATTTTCAAAGCCACAGCAGGACATATTCAGGAAATCTGCCACCGCCCCGTAGAGGACCCGATCGACCACGTTGCCAATCGCACCGCCAATCAACAGACCTGCCGACAGATAGGTCCAACGATTGCCGCCTTCCCACTTGAGCCACCAAAGGACAAAGCCCGAGATACCAATCGCCAGCGCAATCAATGCCCAACGCATATCGAACCCCGCAAAGAGGCCGAAATTCACGCCAGGGTTCCACGCCATCCGAAATTCAATGAACGGTGGCAAGACTTCGATCCGTTCGAGCACGCGCAGGCCCAGAACGTGTACCACCAAAAATTTGGTGATCTGATCCAAAAGGAAGGTCCAGAATCCGGCCCAAAAGACGAGCCGGAATCCGTTACGTGTTGCGCGCCCAGTCATCAGTGACGGAAGTGGCGCATGCCAGTAAAGACCATCGCAAGGCCTGCTTCATCTGCCGCTGCAATAACTTCATCATCACGCATCGAACCACCCGGCTGGATCACGCAGGTCGCACCGGCAGCAGCGGCTTCCATAAGAGCGTCAGGGAACGGGAAGAACGCGTCAGAGGCAACAGCAGAGCCGATGGTCAGCGGCGCGGGAAGGCCCAGAACATCCGCCATACGCTCGGCTTTTTTCGCTGCAATCAAGGCAGAGTCGACTCGGCTCATCTGGCCTGCACCAACGCCAACCGTTGCACCGTCTTTGACGTAGACAATCGCGTTCGATTTGACGTGCTTGCCAACTTTCCACGCGAACAGAAGGTCAGCCATTTGTTCATCGGTCGGGGCTTTTTTAGTCACAACCTTCAGATCGTCCATACCGATAAAGCCAGCGTCTTTGTCCTGCACAAGCATACCGCCCGCGACCTGACGGACAGTGAACGATGTGTCGAGGACATTCGGCAAACCTTCGGTAGTCAAAAGACGCAGGTTTTTCTTAGCGGCAAAGATCGCCTTCGCTTCGTCCGATGCACCTGGCGCGATAACGACCTCGGTAAAGATTTCGGTGATCGCTTGCGCGGTTTCCGCGTCGAGCGGCTGGTTCAACGCAACAATGCCACCAAACGCCGAAGTGCGGTCACAATCGAATGCCTTTTGGTAAGCTTCAATCAAGGTCGCACCTTGCGCAACGCCACAAGGGTTTGCGTGCTTGATGATCGCAACGGCAGCAGTTTTTGCCGGATCGAACTCTGCAACCAGTTCATAGGCCGCGTCGGTGTCGTTGATGTTGTTATAGGACAGCTCTTTGCCCTGATGTTGAACCGCAGTCGCAACACCGTGGCGAGCCGTGCCATCAACATAGAACGCAGCGCTCTGGTGCGGATTCTCACCGTAGCGCAGAGTTTGTTTGATCTCGCCAGCAACAACGCGGCGGCGCGGAGCGTCCTCACCAATTGCTTTGGCCATCCAGTTCGACACAGCCGCGTCATAGGCACCAGTACGTGCATACGCGATCTGCGCCAAACGCTGACGGAACGCATAAGTGGTCTGACCGTCGTTTGCGTCCAGTTCAGCCAACAGAGCAGCGTAATCTTCAACATCTACAACAGTCGCAACGAAACCGTGATTTTTCGCAGAGGCGCGGATCATCGCAGGGCCACCGATGTCGATGTTCTCGATCATCTCTTCGTAGTTCGCACCACGGGCCAGAGCAGCTTCGAACGGGTAAAGGTTCACAACCAGAAGATCGATGCCACCGATGTTGTGCTCTTCCATCGCTTTGACGTGATCCGCGTTGTCACGCAGCGCAAGGAGGCCGCCATGCACATTCGGGTGCAGGGTCTTTACACGACCGTCCATCATTTCGGGGAAACCAGTAATGTCCGCGACATCTTTGACCGTCAGACCTGCATCACGCAGGGTTTTCGCCGACCCACCAGTCGACAACAACTCGACACCACGAGCAGCAAGCGCCTGCCCCAGTTCGATCAATCCGGTTTTATCGGATACAGAAAGCAGCGCACGGCGCACGGGGTAAAGGTCGATCATCGTTTTCTCCGGTTCAGTCGTTTTCCAGCCCTGCCGGATCGTCCATGGCATAATCACGCACCGCATTTGGTGTCTCGTGCGCCTTTGCCAGAGTCCAGCGAACGCGCGTCGCATAGGACATCGCGCGTCCAGATAAAACCACTTGTTGTGTCGCACGGGGCTTTAGTCGGCCATTTTCTAGGAAAACTGACGGTTCGAGACGCATTTCAGCCGATCCATCGTGCCGAAACACCCAAATCTCTCCACTCTTGAGTGTCAGCGACACCGCCGTACCACCCATATCCAACGATGCCTCGACTTCGGGGTGCAGATGGAACCGAAGGCCAAAAGGAATCCCCCCCGCATCACGCTCCAACGCGAGATCAAACCGCAGCTTGTCAGCGTCGCTCAGCGTGGTCAGCAGATCCTCACCCGACAGATCGCGCCCTTCGACTGACAAATCCAGCGTCCGCGCATGAGTGAGGCCATGGGTCATTTGGTAGCCATTGTGGGCCACTTCGTAGCGGGTGCCAAATTGTGTCGTCGAATATTCTGCAGGAACAAGGTCAGGCGTATCGACCAAAAGCTCATGACGGATGCCATTCAATCGACTTGGCACGCCCAGACGGGACGACGAATACCCAGCAAGGGATAAAGTCGAGTGACTCGCCGTTGCACGACCGAACCTCCGCCAATCCGTGCCAAAATTTCGGCCAGACCCACAGGACACAACAACAGGGCGGCGACCAGAAGTCAGTTCAAACGCGCAAGTCGACGCATGTGCATCATAACTCGCCTGCCCCGTCGGAGGAGGCGCCGCATCTATCACGACCGTCGTGCGCCCAGCGGCCAATCGACCGTACCCCATATGTCGACTGTGATCGGGCAGGTCCTTATTCCCCGACGCGCCTAGCGCATAATCGAGCCGCCCATCGATACCACGCCCCCCACCATGGAATCGAGCCAAACCACCGTCAGCATGACGCATTGCCCGCAGAGTTGGCGCAATCCTGTTGATCGCGGCGGTAACGGTTTCAGGAACTGGGCGTTCGCTTTCCTCAAGGGCCTGAACGACCCAACATAAAAGCGTGAGAACGTCCAAAAGCTCTTCGGGATTTCTGGTCTGCAGACCGCCCTCAGCGTCGATCTGGTCCCGACAATCACGGGACAGCGCTGCCAACGCAGGCGCGACATGCGAGGACATTCCTTCCAGAGAAAGCCCAGCATAAATCATACCAGACAGCGCTTCGAAACGCGGCAAGCCAGGCAGCGTCGATTTCCAGCGGCGCGACAAAAATAGTGTCTGCCGCGCAAGGCTTGTCAGATATTTATCGATGTCGACTTTTTCTCGCGACCTCATGATGAAAAAGCCGTGGTTGATCCAACGGATCAGGCGCCGCCCTGTGAGGTCAGGCGTCCACCCCGGTCCTCGACCACGTCCGTAGCGATCGATCCATTCAAACACCCAATCCTGCGCCTTTGTGCGGGCTTTGTGATCCCCGACTGCAGCAAGATCATCTAACCACGCACAGCCATGCAACAACGGCGCAATCGGCGACTCTTCGGTAGCGATATCCCAAATCGACGTGTCTGGTGCTTCGACCAACTGTCCAGCGAACAAGAAGTTGCCAGCGCACAGCTGGCGACCTTTGGCAAATAGACCGATAGACTGTGGTTCAGGCTGTGACACAAATCCTGTCGGCGGCCGTTTACGGCCAGCCAACCGCGCCTGAAAGCGGTTCATGAAATGGGTATATTTCCCACGCCGTGTCGTTGGTTGGGCCAATTCAGGTCTGCCTCGGTCTGCGGTGTCCGCGTCATTGTTTTGTCGCGGATGTTAGCTTCCAAAGCAACGTGTGTCACGCAGGCTTTCGCACAACCGCAAGGTAAAACCCGTCCATGCCGCCCTTGTCCGCCCAGTAATCAGGGCGCAGACGCAAACCACCTTCTTCGGTAATCCATTCCGGATCGACACCGTCGATCAGCAATGCATCACGATCAATGGTCAGGTCAGGATGACGTTCAAGCAGCTCTTCGATCTGCACTTCGCCCTCATCGGGCAAAAGGCTACAGGTGCAGTACACCAACCGCCCACCCGGCTTCACCAAAGACAATGCGTGGTCAATCAAACCAACCTGTTGGTCGATCAGCGCCCCAAACTCGCTCCCGTTTTTCGCATGAGGTAGGTCAGGGTGGCGACGGATTGTCCCCGTCGCAGAACATGGTGCGTCCAGCAGCACCGCATCAAAACCGCCTTCATCAAACGCGAATGCATCTGCGACAACAATCTTGGCCGTCAGACCCGTGCGCGTCAGGTTTTCTTGCACCCGCGCCATCCGCGATTCCGAAACATCCAACGCCGTGACCTCAGCACCCGCCGCAGCCAATTGCATCGTCTTACCACCTGGGGCTGCGCAAAGGTCGAGGATGGTTTCCCCCGCCTTCGGGGCCAATACCTTAACAGGGATCGCCGCTGCAGCATCCTGAACCCACCAGTCGCCAGCGTCAAAACCAGCCAAGGCAGAGACCTGCCCGCCTTCAGACAAACGCACAGAACCAGTCGGCAGCACTTCACCACCCAATGCGGTCGCCATAGCATCAGGATCAGCTTTGACGGTGATGTCCAGTGGCGCGCCTCGCATCTGAACGTGCTCCATCGCCATCACGGCTTTGTTGCCCCATGCCTCAATCAACGGAACGCGGAGCCATTTCGGCAATTGCGGAACGGGGAGCTTACCCCAGTTATCCGACCCTTCGGCAGCGACCTTGCGCAGAACGGCGTTCACCAGCCCCTTGAGGCCAACCGTCTTGCGATCCTTACCGACGATTTCGACGTATGCGTTCACAACGCCATGTCCTGCCGCACCTGTCAGCAATTCAAAGGACGCCAGCCGCAACGCGTTTTGCACCGACAGCGGCGGCATCTTACGTAAGTGCGGTTTCAAGACACGATCAACACGACCCAAACCACGCAGGGTATCGACAACCAAACGCTGCGCACGTGCGCGATCTTCAGGTTCGAGCTTGGCCAAATGATGCGCTGTCACTTCGGACAAAAGACGACCATCTTCGGTCACGGCGTTTAGCAGTCTATGCGCAGCTAGGCGCGGGGCAATGCCGGTCTGTGTCATGGCGTCCTCTTGGCCGTAAAGATAACCCCGACTATATCAGAGGAACCACAGGGACAAGGAAAGCCCATGACTGATCAAAAAGACCTACCGCCCGCAGCACTCCGCGCATTGGCCGAAGCCGAAGAACGCCGCAAAGCTGCAAAGCCGTTGGACCTGCCCACAGAACTCGGCGGACGCGACGGCCCAGAGGCCGTGCGCTTTGGTGATTGGGAGAAAAAAGGAATCGCGATCGACTTCTGATCGGCCTGTATTAAAGGCCCAGAACGTCGATCATCGAATATTCGCCAGCAGGTTTGCCCTGCCCCCAAAGCGCAGCCTTGAGAGCGCCACGAGCGAAAACAGCGCGGTCTGTCGCGATGTGGCGAAGCACGATCCGTTCGCCAGCAGCGGCAAACATCACGTCGTGTTCGCCAACGATATCGCCGCCACGAACGACCGCAAAACCGATGTCGCCTTTGTTGCGCGCGCCCGTAATTCCGTCACGCCCCGAATCGCGGACGTCCTTGAGCGACACCCCGCGCCCTTCGGCAGCAGCTTCACCCAACATCAACGCAGTCCCTGACGGAGCATCCACTTTCTTGTTGTGGTGCGCCTCAATGATCTCGATGTCGAAATCATCATCCAGTGCCGCAGCGACTTTCTTAGCGAGGACAGTCAGAAGGTTCACACCCAGCGACATATTCCCTGCACGAATGATCGGCGTCTTAGCAGCGGCGACCGCAACCTCTGACAAATGTTCGTCTTCGAAACCTGTGGTCCCAATCACATGCACAACGCCTGCTTTTGCTGCTTCTTGGGCAAAGGAAATTGTCGCAACCGGCGCTGTAAAATCAATGACAGCATCAGCACTCGCAAACGCCGCTGCCGTATCATCCGTAACAGTCACGCCCAGCGCAGCGCCACCCATGGCGACGCCAACATCCTGACCAACCCATGCATGGCCCGCCCGTTCAATCGCACCAACGAGACGCGCCTTGTCCGATTCGACCACAGTTTTGATCAGCATCTGACCCATACGGCCCGAAGCTCCGGTGATCACAATACCAGGTAAATCTGTCATATCGGCATTCCTTGCGTGCGTTATTTCTGCGTGCATCCCCTGCTTGCCCCCCAAAGCCCTGCTTGGCAAGGGCCGACAACAGGCTTACATGGGCAATATGGCAAAGAACCGTTCACATGAAGGTGCCGGACCCTCCCAACGCCAGTTGCGCGTTGGTGAAGTTGTTCGCCGCTCCCTATCCGAAGTGCTCGCTCGCGGCGACGTGCATGATCCCGAACTCGGGCGCATGTCGATCACCGTTGGCGAAGTGCGTGTTTCCAATGATCTGAAAACAGCGACTGCTTACGTCCTTCCGCTCGGCGGGAAGGATAAAGAGCTTTGTCTGCAGGCGCTCCGTCGCAATACGGCAGAGATCCGCCATCTAGTCACACGTGGCATCACGCTAAAGTTCGCGCCTCAGATCAAGTTCGAACTCGACGAGACCTTCGACCGTATGGATGACACGCGCCGCATGTTCGCTGATGAACATGTGCGTCGCGATCTGGACCGTTCCGACGAAGAAGAATGACCCCAATGCGTGGGCTGATCGCGTTGCTTTGCATCCTGTGCGGTCCTGCAAATGCGATCATTTGCACCGATGCTGGTGACTTCACCGTCTGCGCGGTCGATCCAGCAACAGAAGACCTGCGGCTGTTTCATAGAGACGATAACGGCGCAGTCTACGGCAGCTTTTCCGCAGTTGAAGCGGACGTAGGCCCGCTGTCCTTTGCGATGAACGCGGGCATGTATCACGAAGATCGAAGCCCCGTCGGTCTCTACCTTGAAGACGGCATCCAAACGATGCGGCTGGTGACGAACGCCGGTCCGGGGAGCTTCGGCATGTTGCCTAACGGCGTGCTCTGTATCACCGAAAATAGCGCTCATGTTATCGAAACGCTCCGCTTTGAAGCGGAAGCGCCCGACTGCACATACGCCACCCAATCTGGCCCTATGTTGGTAGTCGATGGCGCTCTTCACCCACGCTTTCTCCCTGACAGCACGTCTCGCAATTTTCGGAACGGTGTTGGCATCGGTGCAGACGGAACCGCTTATTTTTCTATCTCTAACCATCCAGTAACTTTTTGGGAGATGGGCGAATTTTTCCGTGACGTACTGCGGACACAGAACGCGCTCTACCTCGATGGGCGGGTGTCTCGCCTCTACGCGCCGCAACTCGGTCGGACCGTGAATGGCGTACGCATGGGACCGATTGTCGGTGTCGTCGCCCCCTAGCCTATGGTTGACCCCTAGGCCGATGAGCGATAGTGGGCGCAACCCGACACGACGGAGGTGAACATGGGCAAACGCAAAGGTCGCGATATTTCCGGTTGGCTGGTGATTGATAAACCCGCTGGTATCACCTCGACTGCCGTCGTGAATAAGGTCCGTTGGGCCTTTGGCGCGAAAAAGGCTGGTCACGCTGGGACGCTCGACCCCGAAGCGACTGGAGTTTTGGCCGTTGCGCTCGGCGAGGCGACGAAAACGATTCCCTACATCACCGACGCCCTCAAAGCATACGAGTTCACCGTAACCCTCGGCGCCGCAACGAACACCGACGATGCCGAAGGCGAAATCATCAAATCGTCGGACAAACGTCCGACCGATGATGAGATCAAAGTTGCCTTGGGTGGATTCCTCGGTGAAATCATGCAGGTGCCTCCGAAATTCTCTGCCGTGAAAATCGACGGTCAGCGCGCCTACAAACTGGCCCGCGATGACGAAGAGTTCGAGATCGCCGCCCGTCCCCTCTGGGTCGAAGAGCTGCTGATGATTGACCGCCCCGATGCGGATCACGTCGTCCTAGAAATGACATGCGGCAAGGGCGGTTATGTGCGGTCCATCGCACGCGATCTGGGTGAGGCACTCGGATGTTTCGGCCATGTTCATCACCTGCGCCGCATCTGGTCAGGCCCCTTCACCGCAGAAGAGGGTATGTCTATGGAAAAGCTAGAGGAATTGGCAAAACAACCCGAGCTAGACAGCTATTTGCGACCTCTCGAAGACGGTCTCGCTGACATCGCCGAAGTCCGCTGCCCGCCCGAAAGTCTCGCAAAACTGCGGAACGGCAACCCTGCCGTAGTTATCGCGCACGACGTAGAATACGGCGAAGAGTGTTGGGCCAGTTTCGACGGCGAAGCCGTCGCTGTCGGTGTCTTTAAAGCAGGCGAAATCCATCCCGCCCGCGTCTTTGTTCGTTAAGCAGCAAGCCCCAGCGTAAAGTCGCTATCGTCAAAATCACCATCCACCTCGGGATCTCCCCAAGGCAATATGGCTGTCTGCGGATCAATCGTCGGATAAAAATCCGCTACGGCGTAATAACCGTCATCTTCGTCCGCCACATCGTCAAACAAGGGGTCAAGCGACGCTGTCGCAACATCGTCAAACCCGTCTTCGTCAAGAAGATGGTCGTCGTCTGCCGACATATCTCCATCTTTGCCGCCTGACGTAAAATCAACAGCGGCGCCCACGCCCAGCGTGGCAAAGGTCAATAAGCTTCCCCAGTCCATCGGTCTGCCTCTCGATTCGTTTCCTATCTCGCTTCCAATCCGGCGAGTTCCTCATCATAGTAGCGAAAATTTGGGTCAATTTATGTCGGAACATGATCGAAAAAAGGCATCTCAAAGGCGATGCAGCGTCAGTTGCAACCTATTCGGATTGTGAAAAATACCGATATCACCTTACGCGCGAGTGGGACCCATCAGGCCGCCGTGCCCTTTTTGTAATGCTCAACCCATCGACCGCGACCGAAGTTCAAAACGATCCCACCGTTGAACGTTGCGAACGCCGTGCCCGTGCGCTTGGCTTTGGCGCATTTCGGGTCACAAACATCTTTGCATGGCGGGACACGGACCCGAAAAAGATGCGCGCCGCGGCCGATCCCGTCGGCCCTCTGAATGACGAAGCCATCGAAACCTCTGCCCGCGACTGGATCCGCGACGGCGATCAGATCATCTGCGCTTGGGGTGCCCACGGTGATCATCTGGACCGAGGCAAGCAGGTTGAAACCTTACTGCGTGCTGTCGGGAAGCCCCTATATTCATTGGGTGTGACCAAAGCGGGTCACCCCAAACACCCGCTCTATATTGGCTATGATCGCCAGCCCGAACTCTGGATCGATTAACCAGTTAACCCGAGAATCGACCAAGACGACGATATTTCGATTTATATTCCCCACATGTTCTAGTGCTTGGGGATCAAAATGTTCTGGCTACTCGGTTTGATGAGCATTGCCGCCATGGGTGCGGCCCTTATTCCCGTAACCTCGGATGCAGACGACATTGTTCTAGGCGTCGAAGATAGCGACGAAATATCGGGGGGCGATGGCGCGGATTACATCGACGGACGCGGTGGCGACGACCTACTCTCTGGTGGTCGCGATAATGACGAGGTGATCGGTGGTGCAGGTGACGACACCGTTTTTGGCGATGCTGGGAATGATAGTCTTTTCGGCAGCATCGGCACCGACACTATTCTCGGCGGCACGGGTGACGATCAGATCATTGGCGGGGATGGCGACGACATTATGGTAGGCGGCGAAGGAAACGATTCGCTCCTTGGCTCGCTCGGAAATGATGTAATGGACGGCGGATCAGGTGCCGATGTCCTACATGGCGGATCAGGCGACGATATCCTGAACGGCAGAGAGGCGGACTTCCAAACCCGCGATTATCTCAACGGCGGAGCGGGCAACGATATTCTCCTCGGCGGTGACGGCGATAACATCAACGGCGGCACGGGCGAGGACATCTTTGCCCTCTTGTCGCACGCCACGACCGAAGTCGACATAGATGATATGACCAACGAGGACGTCATCGTGATCGGCTACGAGGGATCTTTGCCCGAACTATCGACAATAACGGACGATGGCGGGCTCCATCTTTTGGCGGACGGAACATCAATCGCCTACCTACACGGGATTACCAATTTGGATATGTCGCTGGTCCAGCTTGTCGCCCTCTGACGATTTCCCTTTATTTTATGCAAGGAATCGACTATCCGCCCCCAATCTTCGGTCTTTTGGACCGCTTGATACTCCACGGGCCTTGCTGGACGACATCCCGGCACGCGCCATAACCCTTAATCCTAAAGGAGACCCCGATGTCGATTACGCCAGAAGAAAAAGCACGTCTGATCAAAGAATTCGGCACCAAAGAAGGTGACACAGGTTCGCCCGAAGTTCAGGTAGCAATCCTGACCTCGCGCATCGCGACGCTGACAGAACACTTCAAAACCCACAAAAAAGATAACCACGGTCGTCGTGGCCTTTTGATGATGGTTGCTCAGCGCCGTAAGCTGCTCGACTACACCAAAGCAAAAGACGAAGCTCGTTATCAGTCCCTGATCCAGCGCCTCGGCATCCGCCGCTAATCGCGCCAGGTTTTGTGATTTTGATCGCCCGTTCGGTTCCCGAGCGGGCGATTTTCGTTTCAACGACCCGTCCAGACGTCCACAAACACAAGACTTCCCAAAACCCTATTTTTCCTGTATCCGCCCGCTATCTGAGACGCTGCGCTTAGACCCCGGCGCTCGAGTTAGGATAGAGGGGTCGGTGGCAATGGGGCCACCATGCAAACGGGAGACCCGCAGGGGCGGGAGTGCTCCCAATTAGGATACGCTGATGTTCAATGAAGTGAAAAAATCCATCCAGTGGGGCGAAGAAACGCTCACTCTGGAAACCGGCAAGATTGCCCGTCAGGCCGACGGCACCGTGATTGCCACCCTTGGCGAAACTTCGGTCATGGCAAACGTGACCTTTGCTAAGGAACAGAAACCGGGTCAGGACTTCTTCCCCCTGACGGTTCACTACCAAGAGAAATACTATGCCGCCGGTAAAGTTCCGGGCGGTTTCTTTAAGCGCGAAGCGCGCCCGACCGAAAAAGAAACGCTGACCGCGCGCCTGATCGACCGTCCGATCCGCCCGCTGTTTGCACCTGGCTTCAAAAACGAAGTTCTGCTGATGTGCACCGTGCTGAGCCACGACCTCGTTAACGATCCGGATATCGTTGCGATGATCGCTGCTTCGGCTGCACTGACCATCTCTGGTGCACCATTCATGGGCCCGATCGCTGGTTGCCGTGTTGGCTTTGTTGACGGTGAGTACATCCTCAACCCTGAAGTTGACGATATGCAAAACCTGCGCACCAACCCAGAGCAGCGCCTCGATCTGGTTGTTGCAGGCACCAAAGACGCCGTAATGATGGTTGAATCCGAAGCTTACGAGCTGACCGAAACCGAAATGCTCGGCGCTGTGAACTTTGCACACCAGCAGATCCAGCCGGTTATCGACCTGATCATTGATCTGGCAGAAGAAACCGCAAAAGAGCCGTTCGAATTCATTCCGCCGAACTACTCTGACCTCTACGAAGTTGTGAAAGCAGCTGGCGAAGAGAAAATGCGCGCTGCTTATGCGATCACCGACAAACAGGAACGCGTTGCTGCTGTTGCTGCTGCAAAAGACGCAATCAAAGCAACCCTGACCGAAGAACAACTCGAAGACGGCAACCTCGGCTCCGCGCTGAAAAAGCTCGAATCTTCGGTTCTTCGTGGTTCGGTTGTTAAAGAAGGTAAGCGCATCGACGGTCGTGCACTGGATCAGGTTCGCCCGATCGTTTGTGAAACTGGCCTGCTGCCGCGTACGCACGGTTCGGCTCTGTTCACCCGTGGCGAAACCCAAGGTCTGGTTGTTACCACCCTCGGCACCGGCGACGACGAGCAGATCATCGACGCTCTGCACGGCAACTTCCGTTCGAACTTCCTGCTGCACTATAACTTCCCTCCGTACTCGGTTGGTGAAGTTGGCCGCGTAGGTTCGCCGGGTCGTCGTGAAATCGGTCACGGTAAACTAGCATGGCGTGCGCTTCAGGCAGTTCTGCCAGCAGCGACCGACTTCCCGTATACCATCCGCGTTGTATCCGAGATCACTGAATCGAACGGTTCGTCCTCCATGGCTTCGGTCTGTGGTGGCTCCCTGTCGATGATGGACGCTGGCGTTCCGCTCAAAGCACCTGTTGCCGGCGTTGCAATGGGCCTCGTTCTCGAAGAAGACGGGTCCTACGCTGTTCTGACCGACATCCTCGGCGACGAAGACCACCTCGGCGACATGGACTTCAAAGTAGCAGGTACCGAAGCTGGTATCACCTCGCTGCAGATGGACATCAAAGTTCAGGGCATCACTCCGGCAATCATGGAGAAAGCACTTGAGCAAGCCCGTCAGGGTCGTCTCCACATCCTCGGCGAAATGAGCAAAGCGCTGACCTCGGCTAACGAGTTCTCGGTTCACGCTCCACGCATCGAAACCATGCAGATCCCGACCGACAAGATCCGTGAAGTGATCGGTTCGGGCGGTAAGGTCATCCGTGAAATCGTTGAAGTGTCGGGCGCAAAAGTAGACATCAACGACGAAGGCATCATCAAAATCGCATCCGCCAACGGCGAAGCGATCCAGAAAGCCTACGACATGATCTACTCGATCGTTGCAGAGCCAGAAGAAGGCAAAGTCTACAAAGGCAAAGTTGTCAAACTCGTCGACTTTGGCGCTTTCGTGAACTTCTTTGGTAAGCGTGACGGTCTGGTGCACGTTTCGCAAATCGAAAACCGTCGCCTGAACCACCCATCTGACGTTCTCAAAGAAGGTCAGGAAGTTTGGGTGAAACTCCTCGGCTTCGACGATCGCGGCAAGGTTCGCCTGTCGATGAAAGTTGTCGATCAGGAAACTGGCGAAGAAGCAAAAGTCGAAGAAGCCGCCGCCGAAGAATAAGGCGTTCTTCCTTCGAAATCTTGGGAACCCCGGCGCTCGCGTCGGGGTTTTCTTTTTGCCTCGCCCTATGAATCGAGGCTTGCCAGTTCACAGCATCGTGTGTGACCTATGCGAAAACACGCATAGACTGTATTGTAAGGTATCCGTTCCATGAGGTTTGCCATGATCAACCGCCGCACTTTCCTGACAACATCCGCTGCCGGCCTCTTTGCGACCAGCGCGTTTTCCCAGACGGCTCCGCAATCGACATGGCTCAGCGAATTGACCGCGACGTTGCCGGGCAAAACCGAGGGGAATTATTCGATCCCACAAAAATACTGGGCGACGGTTGTCTCGGTGAATCCAAACCTGCCCGTCGGCGAAATTCACATCCTGCCGCAGAGCAAACACCTCTATTTCACGGTCGCTGAAGGCTATGCCATCCGCTACGGCTGCGCCATTGGTCAGGAAGGTCTGGCCTATTTTGGCACTGGCGTGATCGGTCGCAAGGTCGAATGGCCAAGTTGGACACCAACGCCTGAGATGATCCAACGGAACCCTAGCGCCTATGCACAATACGCTGATGGCATGCCCGGTGGCCCACAAAACCCGCTCGGCGCGCGCGCGATGTATGTCTACGAAAACGGCCGCGACACGGCGATCCGCGTACATGGCACGACGAGCCCCCGTAGCATCGGCAGCGCGTCCTCAAACGGCTGTTTCCGCATGTATAATAGCCACGTGATCGACCTCTATAATCGCGTTCCAATCGGAACAGTCATCCACGCCTATTAAATGATTTCGTCCTCATCAAAGAGCGGCTGAGCCTCAACCAGCTGCTCTGCGAGTGTCTCTACGGTCTCGGTCGCCGCCTTCGGTCGTGGCAAAACCGCGATATGGAACAGTGCGTCACCTTCGTTGATCACAGGAAGGTTCGACCGACCAATAATGATGCCAGCCTGATCGGCGACGATCTCTGTTTCATTCTCGCCGAACGGGTCAGACACGATGCCCAGAACTTCGCCCTCGCGCACTGCATCGCCCGTCTGGCGGAACATCCTCAGCAATCCGCCCGCAGGGGATCGAAGCCAGAACGATGTCGTGGCGCGAACGGGGCGGACTTTGGGTTTGGTCACACCGCGAGACGAAATCATGCCCAATTCACGCATCACCCTTAGAATGCCCATCACGCCCGTGCGTGCCGCATATTCGTCGAACCGAAGCCCCTCGCCCGCCTCATAAAGTAGCATATCGCAGTCCACTTCAGCAGCCGTCTTACGAAGACTTCCATCACGCTGTTTTGATGGAATTATAACAGGAGCGCCAAAAACATCTGCCATTTTGATCAGACGTTCGTTCCCAGGGTTAATTCGCACCTGCGGCAAGTTCGTCCGCTGAATCGCAGCAGAGTGAAGGTCGATGCCGAAATCCGACCGCTCAACGATCTCTGTCAAAAACAGATACGCCAACCGCGCAGCGAGCGAACCTGAAGGAGACCCCGGAAAACAACGGTTCAAATCACGGCGGTCGGGCAGATAACGCGATTGGTTCAAAAACCCGAAGGTGTTCACAATAGGAACGGCGATCAATGTTCCCGCCAAACGGTCCAAGTTTGGCGTACGAAGAAGACGACGAACGATCTCAACCCCGATAACCTCATCACCATGGATCGCAGCAGACACGAACATCACGGGGCCCGGTTTTTTACCATGGATGACGTGAGCCGACATTGTGACGGGGGTGTGATCCGACAAAGTGCTAACCGGCAAATCGACTGTGCCACGCTGACCGGGCGCAATTCGACGCCCAGCCATCTCAAAAGGCTTGCGAGGAGTGGTCATCCTTTGCCCTTTGTTTTTGTTTTCCCGATTTTCGCGTTTTTCTCAATAAATTCAATGATCTTAGTCGCGATATCGATGCCCGTCGCGGCCTCAACACCCTCGAGGCCGGGAGAAGAGTTCACCTCCATCACCACAGGTCCATGGTTCGCGCGTAGCATATCGACGCCACAGACATTAAGACCCATCGCCTTTGCCGCACGGATCGCGGTCGAGCGTTCCTCGGGCGAAAGGCGGACAACCTCTGCCGATCCGCCACGGTGCAGGTTAGAGCGGAATTCGCCTGCAGCACCCGTGCGTTTCATCGCGGCAACAACGCGGCCACCGATCACAAAGGCACGGATGTCGGTGCCACCAGCCTCTTTGATGAATTCCTGCACCATGATGTTTACATCAGCACCGCGGAACGCTTCGATCACGGATTTTGCCGAACGGTCAGTATCGGCAAGAACCACACCAATCCCTTGCGTGCCCTCAAGCAGCTTCACCACAACAGGCGCACCACCTGCGAGCTTAATCACTTCGTCGGTAATCTTCGGGTCATGCGCGAACGTTGTGACAGGCAGACCGATGCCATCACGCGCCATCAACTGCATCGACCGCAGCTTGTCACGGCTCCGCCCAATCGCGACGGATTCGTTCAACGGATAAACACCCATCATCTCGAACTGACGCAAGACGGCGAGGCCGTAGAAGGTAACACTGGCCCCGATGCGAGGGATCACAGCATCATAATGCGGCAGTTTTTCACCGTTGTAATAGACCTCGGGTCGACGGCTCGCGATGTTCATGTAGCAACGCAAAGTCTTAATGATATCAAAATCATGACCCCGCGCTTCAGCGGCTTCTTTCATACGCTGATGGGAGTACAGATCGGCGTTTTGCGCCAGCATCGCGATTTTCATTTGTGATCCTTTCGGGTGCCATCCGCCAGATGCGACCGGCCGGGATGAACAAGAATATTTCGACGGCGAATCGCAGTTCGCCCGAGGATGAGAGGCAGGTTCATATTGGCGCGGTTCGCCAATGACACCTCCACTTTCCAAGTATGTGGCCCCAGTACCAATTGGGTTTCGATCACCAAACGCTCTTGGGGAATGCCAGAGGTATTTTTAATCTCGCGACGATCCACCAGACGGGCTTCGCAGGTGACTGCGCTTTCTAAACCAGCATGCGGCACGTGGAACCGCACCCAATCCTGCCCGTCTTTTTCAAACACTTTGATCCGTGTCGCGTGAATCGCAGAGGTCCGCGCACCTGTATCAATCTTGGCAATAGCTTCTTTGATGCCGAGCTCAGGCAGGGCAACGGTTTCACGCCATCCAATAATGATAGGGGGTTTGGTAGCCATACGCAGACTCATAGGTTCGTAACGCTCCGCTATCGTAACCTGATGTGTCTGTCTACGAAAAGAAAAAGCCCCGCAACATAGGCGGGGCTTTGACATTATCCAGAGCGGATTAAGCGTTGTGTTTTGCAGTCCGCAGATACGGCAACTTCACGTCGATCTCGCCGAATTTTTCGCGAGCCTGATCATCGTTCAACGACAGTGCAACGATGACGTCCTGACCAACGGTCCAGTTCGCAGGGGTCGCAATCGGGTTACCAAACGTGGCCTGCAGACCGTCGAGTGCGCGCAGAACTTCGGCAAAGTTACGACCAACCGACATCGGATATGTCATGGTAAGCTGGAGCTTTTTGTCTGGCGACACAATGAACACCGCACGGACAGTCGCGGTGTCAGCAGGTGTACGGCCATCGGGCAGGTAGGCCTCGGCAGGCAGCATGTCGAAGGCTTTCGCTACAGCGAGATCAGTATCAGCGATGATAGGGAAGCCCGCTTTTGCGCCAGCAAACGCCTCAATATCGCCCTTCCATTTTTTGTGCTCTTCAACACCATCAACGGAAATACCCATAACTTTGGTGCCGCGTTTTTCCCATTCGTCAGCAAGCTGCGCAACAGCACCGAATTCGGTGGTACAAACAGGGGTGAAATCTTTGGGGTGTGAGAAAAGAATGGCCCACTGATCGCCAATCCAATCGTGCAGGGCAAACGTACCCTGATCAGTTTCAACGGTCAGATTCGGGATAATGTCGTTAATACGAAGACCCATAATTACCTCCTATGGATGTCATTGGTGCGATATATATGGAGTCTGTAACGTTATCGCTACCCACCCTTGCGCTTTTGTCGCACGTTGATAGGGTCCGCATTAGATATGATCAAATTATCGGAGAGAGGGTGAGATGATCGAGAAACGCGAATTTTATATTAATGGTGAATGGGTTGCCCCCGATACGCCAAATGACTGTGCGGTAATCAATCCCTCGAACGAGGAACCGTGCGCTGTGATCTCGCTTGGTGGTCAGGCCGACACGGACAAGGCCGTCGCTGCGGCAAAGGCAGCGTTCCCAGCATGGGCCGCAACACCACCAGCAGAACGCAAGGCGCTCGTCGCTAAGATCCTTGACCAATATCACCTCCGCAAAGAGGAAATGGCCCAAGCGATCAGCATGGAAATGGGTGCCCCCATCGACATGTCCCGCGACGATCAGGCGGAATGTATTCCGTGGCACCTCGGTAACTTCCTCAAGGCATTTGACGAGGTCGAATGGATTCGTCCGCTCCGTGATAGCGTCACCGATACCCAAATCGCGCTGGAACCGATTGGCGTCGTGGGTCTGATCACACCTTGGAACTGGCCGATGAATCAGGTCACGCTCAAGGTCATCCCCGCGCTGCTCGCAGGCTGCACCATCGTCCTGAAACCGTCCGAAGAGTCGCCGCTGTCGTCGATGCTCTTTGCTGAATTCATCCACGATGCTGGCATCCCTGCAGGTGTGTTCAACCTCGTGAATGGGGATGGCATGGGTGTCGGCACCCAGCTGTCTGCGCATGAAGACGTGGAAATGATCAGCTTCACTGGTTCAACCCGCGCAGGCCGTGCGATCTCCAAGACTGCCGCCGAAACGATGAAGCGCGTGACACTCGAACTGGGTGGCAAAGGCGCGAACTTGATCTTTGCGGACGCCGATGAAAAGGCCGTCGTGCGTGGCGTTCGTCACTGCTTTAATAACTCTGGCCAATCCTGCAACGCCCCGACCCGCATGTTGGTCGAGCGCAGTATTTACGATCAGGCCATTGAAATCGCAAAGGAAACCGCGGAAAAAACCAAGGTCGCCCCAGCAGACCAGAGCGGTCGCCATATCGGCCCTGTTGTGAACAAACGCCAGTGGGACCAGATCCAAGGCTATATCCAGAAGGGCATCGACGAAGGTGCGCGCTTGGTTGCAGGTGGGCTCGGTCTGCCTGAAGGGATGAACAAAGGTTTCTACGTGCGTCCGACCGTGTTTGCCGATGTGAAACCTGGCATGACCATCGAAAAAGAGGAAATCTTTGGCCCAGTGCTGTCGATCATCCCCTTCGACACTGAAGAAGAAGCCATCGCGATCGCCAATGACACGCCCTACGGTCTGACGAACTACGTTCAGTCCACCAGCACCGAACGCCGTCGCCGCCTGTCGCGCGTCCTGCGTTCCGGCATGGTGGAAATGAATGGTCGTAGCCGTGCAGCAGGCGCACCGTTCGGTGGCGTTAAGGCCTCTGGCCGCGCCCGTGAAGGTGGCGTTTGGGGGATCGAAGAATTCCTCGAATCCAAAACCATCGCTGGCTGGGATGAATAAGTTCCAACCGGATCAAATAATTAAAGGAGGGGTTCGCCCCTCCTTTTTCATAACTAGAACGGCGCTTTAGCCGTGACGCGCATCCCCTGCCCGCCATCGGGATGGAGGAATTGCAGGGTCTCTGAATGCAGCATCAAACGCGGGAAATCGCGCGCTGGACCCGTCGAATAAAACGGGTCGCCCAAAATCGGATGCCCGATCTCTTTCATATGCACGCGCAACTGATGGGACCGCCCCGTTTTTGGGTAGAGCCTCACGCGAGACTCCCCTTTGCCAACACGCATCACCCGATAATCCGTGATCGCCGAACGCCCGTTTTCATGATCGACCATCTGCAAGGGACGGTTCGGCCAATCTACGATCAACGGCAAATCAATCGTGCCGGTCTTTGTGGAGACTTCACCCCAAACCCTTGCCACATATGTCTTTTTCGTGCGCCGATCCTCGAACTGCTTACCCAAATGCCGCTGCGCATGTGGCGTCAGGCCAAAGATCATCACGCCCGACGTATCCCGATCCAAACGATGCACCAAGAGCGCTGAAGGAAAAGCCGCCTGAACCCGAGCGATCAAACAATCTGCAAGGTGTTCACCCTTCCCTGGGACGGACAATAACCCCGAGGGTTTATCGACGACCAGAATTTCGTGATCTTGATGAAGAACCACAAGCGGGTCTTGAGGTGGGTTATATTCTTCGCTCATGTCAGCGAACGCCTGAACACAGCCGCTAGAATGGCGCTCAACTCCGCGGCATCTTCTTCGGTAAATGCGTCGGGCTGATTGCTATCAATGTCGAACACGCCAATTAGATCGCCCGAACCATTAAATACAGGCAGAACGATTTCAGACCGCGTTGTGGACGAACAGGCAATGTGACCCTCGAACGCTTCGACATCAGGCACCAGCTGGATCTGTTGGGTTCGCGCAGCCGCGCCACAAACCCCGCGCGCAAACGGGATCACCAAACACCCATGACCACCCTGATACGGCCCGATCTTTAAAACCTCAGGCTCAACCACGCGGTAAAAGCCGGTCCAATCGAACCGATCATCAGCGTGATGCACTTCACACGCGACGGTTGCCATCAGCGCGACCTCGTCGGTTTCGCCCGCGGTAAGCGCTTCGATGGTTTTTGCCAATTCGGAATAGGTCACTCGCATGGTTTGAATGCCTTTCTCTCAAGTCTATCCAAACCTTGGGATAGTCCGACTAAGCCGCAAAAACCAGTGCAGAGCCACCTTTAAGGTCGAAACAGTCTACAAGCATAGCGCAACTGCTCTGCCGTATATCCGATCGCGCCACCAGACTGCCCTTATTCGAACATGCGATTGCCCGCATAAGGAGAGATAATACAATCGTAGCTGCAATATGCTTCCCTCGGCGCTATGCACTAATGCCCCCACCCAGTTGTGTGGCGTCGAGGTTCAGCTAATCAGTTATATTGGACGTACATTTCGTATTGGCCGTCCTGAAATCCCCCGAAAAATTCTTCTAGGTCAGGATGACGAACGGGTTCGCCTGAGTAATCGGCAACGAGGTTCTGCTCAGACACATAGGCGACGTAGTAGCTTTCGTCGTTCTCAGCCAAAAGGTGATAGAACGGCTGATCTTTACGCGGCCGGCTGTCTTCGGGGATCGCTTCATACCAGTCGTTGGTATTCGAAAACTCTGGATCCACGTCAAAGACGACACCGCGGAAGGGATGCTTCCGATGTCGAACAACTTGACCCAATTGATAGCGCGCGCGCGTTTTAAGCATAGCAGTACCCCCGTTAACTACTATCCGCGCCTCACCCCGAATGTCTACGCCAGTGAGACGAAACGTTGGAAACAGTCTGTAAACCAAATCAATCCGCGCCCAGTAAACTTTGTGACGCAAACGGGGATTCACGTTTCATTGACCGCCGAAATCGGCTAAACTTTTACAAAAATAGAGAGCGAGAGGCAGATGAGCAGAATCTTTCGCGCATTGTTGGTTGTGCTGGTGCTTGGCAGTTGTGGCGAGCGCGAAGGGACCGCTCCGCGGAACCTCGATAACGCCTGCGCAATTCTGACAGAGCGCCCGCAATACGTTAGTGCTTTCCGCGCGGCAAAGCGCAATTGGGGCGTCGAACCCCATGTTCTGATGGCGATGATCTATCAGGAAAGCAAATTCATCTCGAACAACCGCACGCCGCATCAATATGCGTTGGGCGTCATTCCGATGGGTCGTCAGTCGTCTGCGTTCGGCTATAGCCAAGCCTTGGACGGAACATGGCGCGAATACCAGCGGGCCGAAGGCGGTATGGGTGCCCGTCGCGACGACATCCGCGATGCCACCGATTTCATGGGGTGGTATATGACCCAAACGACCGAGGACACGGGCATCCCGCTCAACGACACCCGCAATCAATACCTCGCCTATCACGAGGGACGGACGGGATACCTGCGCGGCACTTATCGCGCGAAATCGTGGCTTGTGCGGATCGCCGGCGAAGTTGCGGATCGTTCGACGATGTATCAACAGCAATTATCGCGCTGTCGCGCTGCACGGTTCTAATGGAAAAGGCGGCCCAGGCCGCCTTTCTTATTTCTGCCAATCGCGCTCTTCCGCGATGATGTTGAACAACCGTTCTGGCACCCGACCACCAATCCGAAGCGTATTCAGCACCATCGTCGTCTGACCACCTGCGTTATCCGTTATAATCCATTGGTTGAGCATCGGCGGATCAGTGAACACCAATTTGATGTTCCCATACTCAGGGTGATCAGGATCTTGGAGTGTGATCTGCGTCGTCACACCATCCGAACGGTGATCAACCAACATCTTTTCATCAGACAGATCGACCTCACGACGCAGAATAATGCTCAGTGGAGTTTCGCTTAGAGGATAGCGATCAGGGCCAGTGTTGGATCGAGGATCAAAAATAGCAAGCGACCCACCCCCTGCAATCACCATCGCCTCTTCAGGCGGGTCATATTCAAACCGGATACGACCAGGACGCTTAATATAAAGTGTTCCAGAGGACATCGTTCCATCTGACGCGATCTGCGTGAACGTTCCTTCAGCCGTCTGAAGACCATTCCAAAATTCAGAGATCTGATCCAGCGACAGAGGCTCTGCTCGTAGTGCATGGCCACCAAGTGCAGCCAACAAAAGTGGAGCGGCCAATAATGTACGGCGAAGTTTATTCATCAACTTACCTTTATAAAACGAGGCATTCTTGCCCCAAAACATGGGGACAATCGACCTGTTTTCCAACGGATAAGCGATAACAAGCCAGTGTTATTCGGTAAAAAGATAAAAAGCGCGGAGGGTCCTCATCCTCCGCGCCTCTCGCTCTTAGTGCTGTTCAGGCACCAATATTTCGCGCTTTCCGACGTGGTTTGCAGACGAAACCACACCTTCGTCCTCCATCTGCTCAACCAGACGCGCAGCTTTGTTGTAGCCGATGCCCAGTTTCCGCTGGATGTAGGAGGTGGAACATTTACGGTCCTTGATCACGATCGCAACCGCTTGGTCGTATAGGGCGTCTTCCCCATTCGTGTTACCGCCTAGGCCAAGGACTGCATCGATGTTAGCCTCTTTGTCCTCATCTGGCCCTTCGACTACCCCACCGACGTAGGTCGGCGGACCGTAGGACTTCAGATAGGTCACGATTTCTTCGACTTCTTCGTCGCTGACGAATGGACCGTGAATACGCGTGATGCGACCACCGCCAGCCATATAGAGCATGTCACCCATACCGAGCAGCTGTTCCGCACCCTGTTCACCCAAAATGGTACGGCTGTCGATTTTCGAGGTCACTTGGAACGAGATCCGCGTCGGGAAGTTCGCTTTGATCGTGCCGGTGATCACGTCCACGGACGGACGCTGCGTTGCCATGATCAGGTGAATACCCGAAGCACGTGCCATCTGTGCAAGTCGCTGAATACAGGCTTCGATTTCCTTGCCCGCAACCATCATAAGGTCTGCCATCTCATCGACGATGACGACGATATAGGGCATCGCCTCTGGTGCGAATTCTTCGGTTTCAAAGATCGGATCGCCCGTCTCTTCGTCAAATCCAGTTTGAACAGTGCGTTCGAACATTTCGTTGCGCGCCTGCGCATCACGAACACGACCGTTGTAACCTTCAATGTTGCGAACGCCCATCTTGGACATCTTGCGATAGCGTTCTTCCATCTCACCAACGACCCATTTCAAGGCAACAACCGCCTTTTTCGGGTCCGTCACAACTGGCGACAGAAGGTGCGGAATGCCGTCATACACCGAAAGTTCGAGCATCTTCGGGTCGATCATGATCAGTCGACATTCATCAGGCGTCAGCTTGTAAAGAAGCGACAGGATCATCGTGTTGATCGCGACCGACTTACCCGAACCCGTCGTACCCGCGATGAGCAAGTGAGGCATCTTTGCAAGGTTGGCCACAATCGGCTCACCCCCGATGTCCTTACCCAGCGCCAACGGCAGACGATGATTACCGTCGCCATAGTCGCGGCTCGAGAGGATTTCGCGGAAGCTCACCATCTCGCGTTTATCGTTCGGCAGTTCGATACCGATGACCGAACGACCGGGAACAGTCGATACACGTGCAGACAATGCAGACATCGAACGCGCGATATCGTCAGACAGACCAATAACTCGGCTAGCCTTCAGGCCCGGTGCAGGTTCAAGTTCGTACATCGTGACAACAGGGCCCGGGCGAACAGATACGATCTCGCCTTTGATGCCATAGTCGTCCAGAACCGCCTCAAGCATCCGTGCATTTTCTTCGAGCGCTTCGTTGGACAAAACATGGCGCTCAACATCCGCTGGGTCCATCAACAGGTTCAGCGGCGGAGTTTCATAGTCCATACCTTTGTCTTCGAACGACAAACTAGGTTGTGCTTCCGCGCGGGCTTGCTTGGATGGGACGACCGAGCGTTTCAACGAATTTTGAACAAGTCGACGCGGCTCTGGGGTCGGGATCGGCGCGGCGCGCATTTGCGGCATCGGAGCGGGATCATAGTCCGGCTCGTAATCCTCACGATCAATATCTGCAAAGATATTGGCATCATCGCCATCGACAAGAATTTCAGGCTCGTCATCCCACTGCGGCATATCCATGCCCATCTCGAGCGTAGGTTGGCGCATCAAAGGCGGCTCTACAGAATGGGGCACTGCCATGGTCGGCTGTGCAACCAAAGGGCGTGGGCCGCGACCCGCGACCAAGGTCGGCTCGATCCGTACACCATCTGCTGTTCGAACAATCGGCGGCTGTTTTTGTTCAACAACTGGCTGGACGTTCCGATTGCGGATCACATCGGAAATACGGGCGCGGATACGATCATCATCAGGTGCCTGCGCTCCCGCCATCATCGGCGGCTCGGATTCGATCAGTTCAGGCTCCAAATCTACTTCGGCCGCGCGACCAAACATTTTCGGCATCAAACCACGCAGTCCAGACGCCTCTGCCTGCGCAGGACGCGCGGCCGCAGCCATCGATGCTGCCGCAACAATTTTCGGCATCTTGGGCATGGTGTCGGCGGTGACAGGATTGCTGCGAACCACATTCGCCACGCGCTGACGCTCTTCTGGATCGGGCACCGCGTAGAATGCATCAATCTCGTCTTGGGAGTGTTTGCGATCATTACGGGCCTGATCACGACGGCTCTGCACATTGGCGTAACCAACCTGTGCTGCACGCAAGGACATATCAGCACCACGCCCAACGAGGCGCAAAATCAGATCGTAAAGGACAACGAGACCATAGAGGAAGAACCGCCAGCCCGTGCGAATTTCTGGCATCGTAAAGCCCAGAACAAACGCGCCCAGCGCGAGCATCGCGATACCCGAAAACAAGGCCGCGACCTTCACCCACAGCAGGGACCCCGCCACAAGCGGCGTCAGGATCATGCCGAGAACTGTATCACCAAGCATCCCGCCGTAACCAAACGAATGGGTCCAGCTCGGATCGGCCGAGTATGTTGCAAAATAGATTGCCGCAACGACAATCGGGATCGGGAAGAAGACCAGACGACCAAAGGCACGCTCTGCACCGTAGTGCAGCGTCAATCGCAGACCCCATACCATCGGGATCAGTGCCAGCCACCACGACGCCTTACCAACAACGAGCATCAACGGCGCAGCAATCGACGCGCCCATACGACCCATCCAGTTTTGAACAGGTGCGTCAGTGGCGAGCATCCAGCTTGGATCTTCGGGCGAATAGGACCCGACCATCAGCCCCACGATGACCCCAAGCGCAATCAGACCAAGACCCAAAAGCTCTTTGCCACGTTTTTCCAGAATAGCCTGCGTGGTGCTATCCAAGAGCGGGTCGCGCTGACGTGTCGAATAAGAGGCCATACCAAAATCCCTTTAATCGTAGAGGCATTCGCGGATCAAAGTCAGACCGCGTCGCATCTCTTCCATCGGAGCCACCATGGCGACCCTAATGAACCCCTTACCGGGGTTTTTGTCGTTAACATCACGGCTCAGATACCCGCCGGGCAGCACACGCACGCCGGTTTCTCGCCATAGCTTCAGTGCAGCTGCCTCGCCGTCTTCGACAGGCAACCACAGGAAAAATCCGCCCTCGGGCGTGTGATAGCCGGGCAGGTTCCCTAGAACCTCTTCGGCCATCTTGTATTTCGCGTTGTAGAGCGCACGGTTCTCGATCACGTGCTCTTCGTCGCTCCAAACACGTGTAGATACACGTTGTATAGGCAACGGCAGCGGCGCACCCGAATAGGCACGCAATTGACGGATCAACCGTATAGACTCTGTCCCGCCGGCTACGAAACCAGACCGCAAGCCCGGAAGATTGGACCGCTTCGAAAGAGAGTGGAAAATCGTGATGCGCTCAGGGTCTGCACCCATCTCCGCCGCAACTTCGAGAGCGCCAACAGGCGCTTCATCACGGTAAATCTCGGAATAGCACTCGTCCGCGAAAATACGGAAATCGTGCTTTTCGGCCAGCGCAATCAGCTCGCGCCAGTAGTCTCGCGACGCCACAGCACCCTGCGGATTCGACGGGGAACAGATGTAAGCAATCGCCGTACGATCCAGCACATCCGCAGGCATCGATGCGTAATCAGGCAGGAACCCATTATCGGCTGTCGCAGGAACGAAAATAGTCTCCGCACCCACCGAAATCGAAGCAATCATGTAAACTTGATAGAACGGGTTCGGCGTCAGGATCACCGGCCGTTTACCGTTCTTCGTCTCAGGGCAGAGCGCCATTGCGGCGTTATACAGCCCCTCACGCGTGCCGTTCAGCGCCATGATCCGATCAGGCCCAACGACGACACCATAACGACGGTCAATCCATGCAGAAATAGCAGCCAGCAGATCAGGCTCGCCATCATTGGGCGGGTATTTCGCAAAACCAGCGATGTTGTCGGCCAAGACATCCCCAACCCACGACGGGAACGCGTGTTGTGGCTCTCCAATGGTCAACGCCAGAGGTTCTCCGCCCGGTTCATGGACGTCGAGTAGAGCCCGCAAACGCGGGAATGCGTAGTCCGCAAGGTTCGAGAACCGCTCCGGATAGATCATTTCTGCCTCAAAGTTGCGAGATCATTTTCGTCCCGCTTTGTACCTTGATAACCCCCGACCGCCTGCGCTGTCCAGAAAAACGGAACAAATCCAGAGCGCCCCGCGTCAGAAATGTGGCATTTAGGCCAAGGCGCGCTCTGCCGCTGCACCGATCCGCAGCAATCGCGCTTCGCTCATTGGGGCCGCGTTCAGCATGATCCCACAGGACGGAACGCCCGCTGGAAGCGTCAGAGAGCATTCGCCCATCAGATTGCCGACACGCGTATTGCGGAGCGTCATCAGGTTTTCTTGGACGAAAAATTCCCCGTCCTCCTCCAACCGTTTCGCATTCGGCGGCAAGATCGGAGAGGTCGGCATGATCACCGCATCAAAACGAGCCATCGCCGCGAGATATTCGGCTCGAATTTCATTCAGTTCGGCCCAGCCAGCCACGAAATCAACGGCATCAAATTCGGCACCAGCCCGAATACGCGTCAGGATTTGGTGATACATTTTTGACGGATCAGCTTCGATGATGTCGCGCCAGTAGGCATAAGCATCAACGGTATAAAGAATACCCGCCAATTCGAAAGCTCGCCGAAGCGGTTCGAACCTCACATGTTCGACCTCTGCGCCAGCCTCCTCCAACCGAGCGACAGCCGCCATAAACGCAGCCTTCGGGGCTTCGCGCACATTTTCCATCGCAATCGTATCGAGGATGGCAAGCCGAACGCCGCTCAGGTCGCTTCCTTTAATGTCCGCAGCGCATCCACCCAATGCACCCAGCATCAGCGCTGCGTCTTCGACCGACCGACACAGCGGCCCAACGGTATCAAAGGTCTTACACAGTGGCACAACGCCCTTCAGCGACAAAAGCCCATGCGTTGTCTTTAGCCCAACCAGATCGTTCCAAACGCTCGGCACGCGCACTGATCCGCCGGTATCCGACCCAACCGCCGCAGCAGCCAGACCAAAGGCCACGGATGCCGCAGCGCCCGACGATGATCCCCCCGGAACAACATCAGGGTCATTCACACTAGGCGGCGTTGCAGTGATCGGGTTCAGGCCCAACCCACTAAAGGCGATCTCGGTCATATGGGTCTTACCCAAACACACCAAACCCATAGCCGTTGCGTTCCGCAGAACCTCTGCATCCCGCGAAGGGATCCGATCCTTTAGATAAAGCGTCCCCGCCTCTGTTGCGGTGCCGGCCGTGTCGAACAGATCCTTCCAACTGATCGGCACCCCATCCAACGCAGACCGCCGCAAACCGGCTTTCGCACGAGCAGACGCAGCTTGAGCCTCTGCCAAGGCGCGTTTGGGTGTCACACGTGCATAGATGCGGTCGCGATGTTCATGTTCATCGATGGCGGTCAGAAACACCTTAGTCAGATCAACGGGGTCAATTTCCCCCGATCCAATCCGGCGTCCTAGATCTGCCGCTGTCATCCACCGCCAGTCCTGCATGGCAATCTCCCTTGTGCAATTAACTCAACGCTAGCGGGACGATGTCGCATGGACAATCCCGCGAATTGGCCCATATTCACGCCATGATTTACGACCACGACCTCCTCATCGTTGGCGGCGCCCTAAATGGCCCCGCGCTCGCACTTGCTGCCGCTCACTTTGGCCTCTCGGTCGGGGTCATCGATACCGTGCCACTGGATACATACAAAGACCCATCCTTTGATGGCCGCGCCTATGCGCTGGCTCTCGCGTCTCAACGGTTGCTCAAAGGGATTGGCATCTGGTCCAAAGTCGCAGCCCACGCCGAACCGATGCTCGAAATCAAGGTCACAGACGGTATCGCAGGCCAAGGCCCCGCGCCGTGGATGCTACACTTTGATCACGCAGAGATCGAAGAAGGCCCGATGGGCTACATGGTCGAAGACCGCCACCTCCGCCCCGCCTTCATGGAAGCGATGGAGGAAAGCGACCGTATCACCCTTTACGCACCTGAAACCGTGACCACCCAAACGCTGACCGAAAACGGGATCAGCGTTACGCTCGCGTCGGGAAAAACGCTCACCGCGGCCCTATTGGTTGGCTGTGACGGACGCAAATCAGGCACGGCAGAACGCGCTGGCATCAAGCGCACAGGCTGGACCTACGGACAAACGGGCATCGTCTGCGCCGTTTCACACGAAAAACCCCACGGCGGCGTTGCCCATCAGTTCTTTATGCCGCACGGCCCGCTGGCCATCCTACCGCTCAAAGGCAATCGGTCCTCAATCGTGTGGAGCGAGACCGACGCCCGCGCCGCCGAATGTGCCGCAATGGATGACGCGACATTTCTTGAAGTACTGAAGCCTGCATTTGGCAGCTTCCTGGGTGATATCAGCCTCGAGGGAAAACGTTTCACCTATCCGCTGAACCTCACCCTCGCGAATAGCTTTATCGCGGATCGCGTAGCGCTGGTTGGCGATGCGGCCCACGGGATGCACCCGATTGCGGGCCAAGGCCTCAACGCGGGTCTTCGGGACATTGCCGCGCTTGCAGACGTGCTCCGCGATGCGCGCCACACGGGTCAAGATATCGGTAGCCCGATTGTTCTAAACAAGTACCAACAGTGGCGCCGTTTTGACACCGCAACGCTCGCGGTTGCGACGGATACGTTCAACAAACTCTTCTCGAACGATAACCCATTGCTGCGGGCGATGCGCGATGTGGGCATGGGCGTGGTAAACTCCATCCCCGCCTTGCGCCGCAATTTCGTCCGCGAAGCCGCTGGCCTAACTGGTGATCTACCCAGCTTGATGCGCAATTAGGCGCGTGTGTCGGCTTAGTAAAACATCGAAATGTTGTTGATCAGGATGATCCGGATTGCCTCTAGGCCCAAAAGAGCGACCACAGGCGACAGATCCAACCCACCCATGCGCGGCAAGAAGTTGCGCAACGGACGGTAAATCGGGTCGAGCAACCGCTCAAGACCATACCAAACCTGCGCAACCAGAGGCTGACGCACGTTCAGAACTTGGAAGCTGATCAGCCAGCTCATGATAAAGTGAGCGAAGATCATAAAACGAGCCACACCGATAATCATCAGCAGGATTTGGAAGATAGAGGTCATATCGCGTCCTTTCAGTTGCTCATCAGGTAATGTGCGCAAGGCCATTCGGCAATCCCTGCCCCAACGTTCCAGTTGACCTTGGGTGCGGCTGACGTTTCTTTGCATCTGCAGAATGAAAGGTCACACATGTATCCGTTCCTCCGATTGATTTGGCAGATGTTCGTTCATCGTAACGACCCAAAGGTAAACTTTGGCGAAACTTACGTGACCCACCATATCTGCTGGCCTTGGGACCTCGACCTTTGGTGGGAACTGAACAACGGACGGACACTGACCCTGTTTGACATGGGGCGTTTGCCACTCGGTCAGGCGTCTGGGCTACTCAAAGCGCTCAAACAAAACGGCTGGGGCCTGACGGTCGCGGGATCGACCCCGCGTTATCGCCGTCGTATCCGCATGTTCGACAAAATCACGATGAAATCTGTGCCCGTCGGCTGGGATGACAAATTCATCTACATTGAACAAAGCATGTGGCTCTCCAACGGGGAATGCGCGAACCACGTTCTGATCCGTTCGGCCGTGACGAGCAAAACAGGCATCGTTGCCCCTGAAAAAGTCGCTGCCTGCATGGGGCACACTGGCCCCTCGCCAGACTTGGGCGAATGGGTCAAAGCTTGGATCGAGGCAGAGACCAAACGCCCTTGGCCGCCCAAACACTGATAACGCCCTGTTACTAAAGGTTTGCTTGCCAGACCGACGGTTTCTCTGATCTATATCGAGCAAAGGATTGGGGAAACATCATGTCAGTATCAGCCAAAAAGCGCATCTGGGGCTGGATGGCCTTTGATTGGGCGCAGCAGCCTTATTACACGCTCGGCCTGACGTTTATCTTTGGCCCCTATTTCGCTGCCGTCGCCGCCGACTGGTTCACCGCGAGCGGTTCGACCACACCCGAAGCCGACGCGCAATCGCTCTGGTCCCTCGGCTCTGCCATTGCGGGTGTGATCATCGCAATTTCGGCGCCATTTATGGGCGCATGGGCCGACCTCAGCGGACGCAAAATCCCTTGGATCGCTTTCTTTTCAGTGATTTACGTGGTGTCCTCTGCCTTCCTCTGGGGTCTGACACCAGACGGTGCCACCCTCACCATATCGCTGATCATCTTCTACATCGGCTTCATCGCCGCTGAATCGGGCCTGAACTTCGTCAACGCGATCCTGCCCTCGCTCGGCACGGACAAAGAGGTCGGCAAAATCTCAGGCTCGGCGTCGGCGTTTGGCTACTGGGGCGGCGTTATTTCGCTGTTCATCATGCTCTTGCTGCTGGCCGAGGGCGACAGCGGCAAAACGCTTCTCGGCATCGACCCCATCTTTGGCCTCGATGCCTCGACCCGCGAAGGCACCCGTTCAGTCGGTCCCTTCATCGCGATCTGGTATCTCGTGTTCATGATCCCGTTCTTCCTCTGGGTCCGCGACGACACCTCAACACCTCGCCGCAAAACCAGCATCGGCGAAGTCGTCCCCGAACTGATCCGCGCGGTGAAATCCATTGGCCAAAGCCGCAGCCTGACTTCGTTCCTCGTAGGCTCCATGTTGTACCGCGACGCGCTGAATGCACTCTATGCCTTTGGCGGCGTTTACGCGAAATTGGTGCTGGGCTGGGCCACGATGCAGATCGGCGTCTTTGGCATCATCGGCGCAATCACCGCAGCGATCGTTACATGGATCGGCGGCATTGCCGACAAACGCTACGGCCCGAAAACGGTGATCACATCGGCCATCGTCGTCCTCATGGTCGTCTGCACAATCATCGTCAGCATGTCGCGCACCCACATCGGCCCGATTGCCCTCTCCGAAGGATCAAACCTGCCCGATATCATCTTCTACATCTGTGGGGCAGCGATTGGCGGCGCGGGCGGTGCGCTCTACTCTGCATCGCGCTCTTTGATGGTGCGCCACACAAACCCAGAACGTCCTGCCGAAGCCTTTGGCCTCTTTGCATTAACAGGCAAGGCGACCGCCTTCCTCGCACCCATGATGATCGGCATCACGACCTACGCTACGGGCAGCAACCAGTTGGGCTTTATCCCTGTAATCGTCCTTTTCCTAATCGGTCTTCTGATGCTACGCTGGGTCAACAGCGAAGGAGATCGCGCAGCATGGTCCGCACACTAGGGGCATTGTGTGTATTGCTGGCCCTCACGGCCTGCAAGGCAAACGACACCGCACAGACAACGACATCAACATCGGTGATGTCGTCACAATCTTCGAACGACACTCGCGTCGCCAAAGAGGTGTTCGGCCATATCCCGACACCCAGCAACGGCGCGTCAGAGGCCATCGGCTCCTATGCCCGCGGTTGCCAATCAGGCGCAATGGAGCTGCCCGAAAACGGTCAAACGTGGCAAGCCATGCGCCTCAGCCGCAACCGTAACTGGGGTCAGCCTCAGCTGGTGTCCTTTGTCGAAGACCTCAGCGCCTTTGCCGCGACCCAGCCCGGTTGGGATGGCCTTTACATTGGGGACATGAGCCAACCGCGTGGTGGCCCAATGCTCACGGGGCACGCGAGCCACCAAATCGGCCTCGACGTTGATATCTGGATGCTTCCACCCAGCCGCCTCGACCTATCAGAGGCAGAGCGCGAAAGCCTCTCATCCATCACCATGCAACGCGCGAACGGTGCCTACACCAACAACGATTGGTCGCCACAACACGAGGCTATCCTTCGTCGCGCCGCCGAAGATCCTCGCGTCGCTCGTATCTTTGTGTTCGCAGGGGCCAAGGTCGAAATGTGCAAGAACGCGACTGGCAACCGTGATTGGCTCCGCAAAATCCGTCCGTGGTGGGGCCACCACTACCATTTCCACGTGCGTTTGAATTGTCCCGCTGGCGATGAATCCTGTCAGGATCAGGCCCCAATTCCTGCGGGCGATGGTTGCGAAGATGCGGAAAAATGGGTGAATGACATCCTCAATCCGCCGCCGCCCTCTGGCCAACCGCCTGCACCACCACGCGGCCCACTGCGGATGAATGACCTTCCCGATCAATGCGCTGCGGTGGCAGGACGCTGACATTGAAACACTGGATTGTTGCTGTATTCACCCTGTTCGGGGCTACACCTGCATTGTCCGAAGCCCAGCTTGTCGCCAAGCTCGCCTTCGACATTGCGGGTGCTGAGGAACTATCAGCTATCGAACTCGACCCGACGGGCACGGCCTTCACCATGGTCACTGACCGCGGCTTCCTCTTGCGGGGGGAATTGACCAGAACCGACGAGGTTCTGACCGATCTCACCATCAGTCAAATGATCCCCCTGAAGGGTGTGGACGGTCACCCCTTGGGTGACGGGCAAACCGACTCCGAAGGGATCGCGTTTGGTCCAAATGGCCAGCTTTATATCAGCTTCGAAGGTCGTTCCCGCATCACGGCCTACGAGCAGCCGGAAGGCCCTGCCCTTCCAGTCAGACGCGCCGCCACCTTTGACAGCTTCCAATCGAATTCTGGGCTAGAGGCACTCGCCACTGGGCCAGACGGCACGATCTACACGATCCCCGAACGCTCTGGCCGCTTCGATCTACCGTTTCCCGTCTACCGTTACCGCAACGATTGGGACATCGCATTTACCATCCCGCGCAATGACTCTTTCCTCGTGACGGGCGCAGACATCGGGCCCGATGGTAAATTCTACCTACTTGAGCGCGATTTCCTCGGCGTCGGATTTCGGTCCCGTGTCCGCCGTTTCGACATCGACGGAACCAATGAGGAAACCCTTCTCCAGACCGAACTGCGCACTCACAGCAACCTCGAAGGCATCGCCGTTTGGCGTGATACAACAGGCCATGTCCGTCTCACCATGGTGTCCGATAACGGCCAAACCTTTGGCCCCAGCACATTGGTCGAGTATCAACTGACCGATTGACAGAAGGTCGATGCGGCACTAATCAGCCGCGTCCCCGTAAGGGGCCAAGTCGCCGCTACCTTGTAAAAACGGAATATAGACATGACCCGTATCCTCTTTGGCGTTCTCGCCATGGCCATCGTTGTGGTGGCCTCAAACATCCTCGTTCAGTTCCTCATCCTTGATGGAATCCTGACATGGGGTGCCTTCACCTATCCGATCGCGTTCCTCGTGACCGACATCATGAACCGCGTCTATGGCGCGCAGGCTGCTCGCAAGGTGATCTTTGCTGGCTTTGTTGTCGGTATCTTCTGCTCGCTGATCGGCAACCAGATCCAACTCGAGTTCGGCCCAGCCGTCCCGCTGCGTATCGCAATTGCGTCGGCAACGGCGTTCCTCGTCGCCCAACTCCTTGATGTTGCTATCTTTAACCGCCTGCGCAACGGCAGCTGGTGGAAAGCTCCGATCATCTCGACCGTCATCTCATCGACCGTTGATGCTGTGCTTTTCTTCACCATCGCTTTTGCGGCGTTCATCAATTTCGGGGAAACGGCGAATGCCGAGATTTCTTGGGCTTGGGACGCGATGCCGTTGATGACGGTGGGCGCTGAGATGCCGCTTTGGGTGACGTTGGGCGTTGCAGATTATGCCGTGAAACTGGCGATTGCGCTTCTTGCACTCGTTCCGTTCCGCGTCATTGTCGGCCAAATGTTGGCGAAAAAAGCGGCAGCGTAACAAAAGTTTCACTAAATCTGGCACGAAAAGTTTTGACATACACGACATCTGTGTCACCCTGAGTTTACAGGCGAAACTCATTGAAAGGAGGTGATCCAGTGTCAAGAAAGGTATTGGAGAATGGTGTCGGGACAGCTTGGGGGGATCGCAGCTAGGGCAGCCCTTGGCTGACGACGAACTCAGGTGGGACGACCTAACCGCACCCACCTCCTGGACTTTCGAAGGGTCGCCTCATCGCCGGGGCGGCCCTTTTCCTTGCAATCGCACCTGTTTCGGGCAGATTCAGGACGTATTTGGGGGGCCACAAACGGTATCCAGATACCGCAAAACCCGCAATCGCACCCTTTTCGCCGCAAAACAGGTTTTATTTACGCTTATGATACGGATTTCTAACGAAATCACCCTGCAAGACTGGGAACTGACCGAGCAATTTGTCCGCGCCTCCGGCCCCGGCGGTCAGAACGTGAACAAAGTGTCAACGGCGGTCGAACTGCGGTTCGAGGCAGAGCGTAGCCCCTCTCTGACCGATGCGGTCAAACGTCGGCTGCGGCGCATCGCGGGGACCAAATGGACATCCGAGGGCGCCATCGTGATCTTTGTGCAGGACACCCGTTCGCAAGCCCGCAACCGCGAGATCGCCCGCGAACGGCTCTCGGACATGATCGTCAAAGCCACCCACGTCCCCAAACGCCGCATCGCCACCAAGCCGACGAAGGGGTCGGTCAGACGACGGCTTGAGGCGAAGAAAATCAGAGGGGAGGTTAAGGCGCTTCGGGGGAAGGTTGATTAGTTTTTACACTAGAAGCGTGGTGGCTAAACAGAAAATTGACCGCGACATATCCCATCCCGACAATTTGTAGAAAAGTTTCGACCGTTATAGCCGTCACAAACCACTCATACTGCGTAAAGTCTAGCAGTCCGCAACCAACAAGCACAGTAACTGCTGAATTAAAGAAAATCAGGAAAGTCACCCAGCCAAAAATAATCCAAGACCACTTAGTCCGAAGCCTATAAAACCTTTGCCTGCCAGCAACCTCAACGCCGGCTAATGATGCATCTGCAAAGGCTTTAATTTTTGCAGGATCTTCATCGTGAACAGATCCTGTAATTATCTTTACGTCTTCACGCCTTACATCGCTCAATGTGGTTCAGCCTGTTAACAATTACCTGCTCGGATACTGCAAACAGTGTCGCCAATTCAGATACAGATGCAACCCCCTTATACGCCTTTAGCATACTTTCAGGAACCAAAAGGTTAGCCGCAAACGCATCAGCTTCTCGCTCTTCAGGTGGCTTTACGCCAACGTAAGAGTTTCGACGTGGCAAAACTTTATACTCACCACTTTTCGCATACTCGGAGTGCATTATAAAATGCGCCAGTTCGTGCGCGATGGTAAAAGTTTTCCGCTTTGGGTGGATTTTGGAATTTACTACAATTTGCGCATCGGGTTCAAATCTGATGAAACCCGAAACTTGATCATCAAATGGCGGCTGAAATTCAGCATAAATTACGTCAACGCCCATAGCTTCTGCAATTGCCTCGGGGTCAACGGGCGCAGTCGATATTTGCATATCAGACAGAGTTTTGATTGCTTCAGACTCGGCACGTTTGAAGTTAGCCATGATAAATCCCCAAATATGGGTCTAGTTTTTGCTTTAACACAACATGTTGTGCCAATGACACAACACATACCTACACTATCTTTAAATAGGGTTGATTTGTCTAGATTTTAGCAACCTTAGCGCAAAAAACACTTACCGAATCGCCTCTCTAAACCCTAACCTCCCGCGCCTCCTGCTCACCGACTCCGAACACGCGCTTGTAGCGGGCGACTTCGTCTTTGGGGCCCATGGCTTTGTTGGGGTTGTCGGAGAGTTTGACGGTGGGGGCGCCGTTGGCTTCGACGGCTTTGCAGACGATCGAGAAGGGGGCGAGGGCGTCGCCGTCGGTGAGGCCGATAAAGTCGTTCGTGAGCATGGTGCCCCAGCCAAAGGAGGCCTTCACGCGACCGCGGAATTGATCCGAGAGTTCGTGGATTTTATTCACGTCCAGCCCGTCCGAGAAGATGATGAGCTTTTTCGTGGGGTCTTCGCCACGGGCCTTCCACCATTGGATCGCGTTTTCGGCCCCCTCGGCGGGATCACCAGAGTCGATGCGGATGCCCGTCCACTGGGCGAGCCAATCGGGGGCGTTGTCGAGGAACCCCTTGGTCCCGTAGGTGTCGGGCAGGATGATGCGAAGGTTGCCGTCGTGTTCCTCGTGCCAATCCGCGAGAACGTCATAGGGCGCGCGGCGCAGGTCATCGTCGGTTTTGGCGAGGGCCGCGTAAACCATGGGGAGTTCGTGGGCATTGGTGCCGATGGCCTCGATATCGCGCTTCATGGCGATTTTGCAGTTCGAGGTGCCGATGAATTTGTCGCCCAAGCCTTCGATGAGGGCCTGCACGCACCAGTCCTGCCAGAGGAAACCGTGACGGCGGCGGGTGCCGAAATCGGCGAGTTTTAGGTCGGGGATCGTGCGGAGGGATTCCACCTTCTCCCACAGTTTGGTCATGCCGCGGGCGTAGAGCACTTCGAGTTCGAATTTGCCCATGGTGTTGAGAACCGCACGGGAGCGGAGCTCCATCAGGATGGCGAGCGCGGGAATTTCCCAGAGCATGACCTCGGGCCACGAGCCTTCGAAGGTGAGTTCGTATTGGCCGTCGTGTTTTTCGAGGTGGTAGGCCGGAAGGCGGAGGTTCTCGAACCACTCCATAAAGTCAGAGCGGAACATTTGGCGTTTGCCGTAGAAGGTGTTGCCGCGCAGCCAAGTGGATTCCCCACGGGTGAGCGACAGGGACCGTACGTGGTCGAGTTGTTCGCGCAGTTCGCCTTCGTCGATCATATCGGCAAGGCGGATGTGTTTGGCGCGGTTGATCAGGCTGAAGGTCACGCGGGTGTCGCGTTTGTTGCGGAACACCGACTGGCACATCAGAAGCTTGTAGAAGTCCGTATCGATGAGCGACCGCACGATGGGGTCGATCTTCCATTTGTGGTTATAGACGCGGGTTGCGAGATCGACCATGACACGGGGCCTTTCGGGTTACGTTAGGGCCGCTTAGATCAAAGATCAGGGGGCAGGTGCAAGGTTCACTTGTCCCGAGGCGTCCAATCGGGTGGATTGGCGTTGCGGCGAAGGCGCAGAGCGAGACCTAGGGTAACGCCTGTCCCGATGGCTATGGTGAGGTCGGTTAGGACGGTCAGGCCGAGTGTAATCAAGAGAAGTGCGACGTTTGATCGGTCATCGCGCATGCATTCGCCCCATTTGTGTGGCTCTGCCATGTTCCACGCGGTGAGGATCAATAGCCCCGCAAGCGCCGGCATTGCCAAGCCAGAGGCGAGCGGAGCTGCGACCCACATTACCACGAGGATCACCAGCGCGTGGATCATACCCGCGAGTGGCGTCCGCCCCCCTGCCCGCACATTTGTTGCCGTCCGCGCGATAGCCCCTGTGGCGGGCAGACCGCCGAAAAGCGGTGAGGCGAGATTGGCGATGCCTTGGGCAAGAAGTTCGGCGTTTGGTTTGTGGCGGTCGTCGATCATGCGGTCCGCGACGATGGCAGACAGTAGGGATTCAATGCCTGCGAGGAAGGCGATGATCAGGGCTGAAGGGAAGAGTTCCCTCAGGCGTGCGACATCCATGTCGGGCAGCTGCGGGGCCGGCAGAGACGCGGAGAGCGTGCCAAAACGGTCGGCAATCGTATCAACGGGCAGGTTAAACAGCGGAACAGCGACCGAGGTTGCGGCGACAGCAACGATCAAACCCGGCCAACGGGGGGCAGCGCGGCGCAGCGTATAGATCAATACCATCGTCACCAGCGTGACCCCGACAGCGGCGAGGGAAAGGGTTTCGCGAGCCTCCCACAGGGCAGGGATTTTCTCGATCATATCGGCGGGAAGGTGGTCCATTGTTAGGCCCAGACCGTCCTTGATCTGGCTGGATGCGATGATAACCGCGATGCCAATGGTAAAGCCGTTGATGACGGCTTCGGGGATGTGTCGGATGAGGGTGCCAGCGCGCAAGGTGGCGGCAATGATCAGGATGATCCCTGCCATAAAGGTCGCGATCAAAAGGCCGTCGAACCCGTGGCGGACAATCACGTCGTAGACGACGACGATAAACGCACCTGTAGGGCCACCGATCTGCACACGGCTGCCGCCGAAGGCCGAGATCAAGAAGCCCGCAACAATCGCAGTGACCAACCCCGTCGACGGATCAGCGCCTGAGGCAATCGCAATCGCGAGGCTAAGCGGAAGCGCCACCATCGCCACTGTGATGCCAGCAAACACATCGGCACGGAGACTGGCCAGCGTGGTCGCTGGCAGGGTCGATAGCAATTTGGGGGTCATAGGATCCATCCTCTCGGGCGGATGCTGCTCCTGAACTGCTGTTATTGCAAGGAAATTTAGAGGACGGTCACGCCTGCGCTTTTCATCCCGTCAATCGCGGCGGCAAGCGATCCATCAAAGTCGATCCCACGGCAGAGGTCGGTACGGACGGTCACTTTGAACCCAAGGTTCGCCGCATCAACGGCCGAGTAGTTCACGCAGAAATCAGTCGCGAGGCCAACTAGGGTGACGTCGGTGATGCCGCGCATCCGAAGGTAGCCTTCGAGGCCCGTTGGAGTGGTATGGTCGTTCTCAAAGAACGCAGAGTAGCTGTCGATGGCGGGGTTCATGCCCTTGCGGATGATGAGGTCGGCATCGGTGCGCAAGTCTGTATGGAAATCCGCGCCCGTCGTGCCTTGGATGCAGTGATCGGGCCAGAGGACTTGTGGGCCGTAGGGCATGTCGACCAGTTCGAGCGGGGATTTGCCCGCATGAGAGGAGGCAAAGGACGAATGTCCCGCGGGGTGCCAGTCTTGCGTCAGCACAACGACCCCGAAGTCATCCATCAGCGTGTTGATCCCTGCAACGATGTCATCCCCACCCGCAACAGCGAGCGCACCACCGGGGCAGAAGTCATTTTGAACATCGATGACGATCAGCGCGTGGGATTTGGGGTGCATGGGACTCTCCGTTTTCGGCGTGGTCATACCCTAGCGGTTGCAGGGACACCGTCAATGCGCCTACCTCGTTTGGCCAGACTTGCCCGCACGCCGCGACAAGCGTATGGAAAACCCATGTATACTGTCTGCGCGCTCTATCATTTCACCCCATTCCCCGACCCCGCTGCAATCCGTGGGCCGCTCCTTGAGCTCTGCCAACGCGAAGGGATTACGGGGTCGCTCCTGCTTGCAAAAGAGGGGATCAACGGGACTGTTGCTGGCTCTGAGCCAGCGATCAATACCATGCTAACGCATATCCGCGCTCTGCCTGGTTGTTCTGATCTGGTCTGGAAGAACTCCACGGCTAAAGATCAGCCCTTTGGCAAAATGAAGGTGCGCCTGAAGAAAGAGATCGTGACCATGGGTCAGCCGGACATTGATCCGCGTGCTGCCGTGGGCCACTACGTAGAGCCGAAAGACTGGAACGATCTCATTACCGCGCCCGACGTTGTGGTGATTGATACGCGCAATGACTACGAATATTCGATCGGCACCTTTGAGGGCGCGATTGATCCGCAGACCAAATCGTTCCGCGAGTTCCCGCAGTGGTGGGAAGAGAACAAAGATCGGTTCCACAACAAACGGATCGCGATGTTTTGCACGGGCGGTATTCGTTGCGAGAAGTCGACGAATTTCGTTAAACAACAAGGCATTGACGAAGTTTACCACCTCAAGGGCGGTATCCTGAAATACCTCGAAGAGGTGCCTCAGGAGGACAGCAAATGGCAGGGTGATTGCTACGTGTTCGACGGACGTGTGTCGGTTGGGCATGGGTTGGTGGAAGGTCCGCACGAGCTCTGCCATGCGTGCCGTCGTCCTGTGATGCCAGAGGATAAATCCCGCCCCGAATGGGAAAACGGTGTGTCCTGCCATCAGTGCGTTACCGAGACCTCGGACGAGGATAAGGCGCGGTTCCGTATGCGCCAGAAACAGATCGATCTCGCGCGGGAACGCGGCGAAAAGCACTTGGGTCGTTAACCTGCGCGAAGTCCCGTTTCGACCAACAGGCCAAGGCGTTTGGCCTCATAATAGTAGCCGCGCGCATACCACATGATCGCTTTGTCCTCGTCTCCGCCAGAAACGAGCCATGCGCCGCGCAAGTAACGGCCCGCGTACTGCAAGTTGGTTTCAGCGTCCAAAAGCCCGCTGTCTGGGCCTTCATATCCCATCGTTCGTGCGGTTTGCGGCAGGATCTGCATGAGGCCGTAATAAGGGCCATTGCGGGCACCAGCGCGGTAATCGCTTTCACGCTGGATCACACGATGGAGCAGCGTTCTAGGAATTTCATTAGTATCCGCCCATTTGTTCACCAAGACCCGCATTTCTGGTGTCTCACCTGGGAAAAGCGGCGGGTTATAGCCGTGGTCAAAAGTGGTCAAATCCCCGCCTTTGCCGCAAGCAGCGAGCGCGGAGAGGGAAACGAAAATGGCGTGGCGACGTGTGATCATGGCCTGTCTTAGCGTGAGGCGATACCGTCGGATAGTAGGCGCGAAAGGATCGGCGAACTTGCGCCAAGCGGTTTGCCCCTTTACCCCTTAATCATACGACAGCGGGAGGCACGAGATGCTGGGCTATCTAACACTGATTTTCAGCTGCCAATTGATCGGCGAAGTCATCGTGGGCACGCTTGCCCTACCCGTCCCCGGCCCCGTGGTCGGCATGGTTCTGCTGTTCATCTATCTGATTATACGTGGTTTTGTTCCAGAAGATTTGGGCGAGGTCGCGGGCGGGTTGCAAAAATACATGTCGCTGCTTTTCGTCCCTGCGGGCGCGGGCGTCATGATGCATTTCGGCCTGATCGGCGAGGCGGCGGTGCCCATCGCGGCGGCACTGGTCGTCAGCACGCTGGCTACAATCGCGGTGACGGCTCTGATTATGAGCCGCCTGATGAAGCGAGGAAACTGATGGAAAACCTGCGCGATACATGGGTTTATCTGAGCGCCTCGCCGCTGTTTCACCTGACACTGACGCTGGTCGCATTTCAGGGTGCGTTTTGGCTATTTGAAAAGGCGGGCCGGAACCCAATTTTGAATCCCGTTCTAATTTCGGTGATCGGAATCGTCGGTGTGCTGATTTCAACAGGAACCCGTTACCCGCAATACTTTGAAGGGGCGCAGTTCGTGCATTTCCTCCTCGGTCCTGCGACGGTGTCATTGGCGGTCCCGCTCTATCGACAATTGGCAAAGGTCAGACAGTCCGCCTTGGCGATTGGGGTGAGCCTGCTCTGCGGGTCATTAACCGCGATTTTCACCGCTGTGGGCATGGCGTGGCTGCTGGGTGGAGGGCCAGACATCCTCGCGACCCTTGCGCCAAAATCGATAACGGCGCCAGTCGCTATGGCCGTCGCGGAAAAGATCGGCGGTCTGCCGTCACTCACCGCTGTCGTCGTGATTATCACGGGCATTTTCGGCGCGATGTTTGGAACGTTCGTCCTGAATGCGGTCGGTGTCAAAGACTGGGCCGCGCGCGGGTTCGCAATGGGCACGGCGAGCCACGGGATCGGGACCGCACGGGCGCTTCAGGTCAACGAAGTCGCGGGGGCGTTTGCGGGATTAGCTATGGGCCTCAATGCCTTAGCGACAGCGATCTTGCTACCAGTGCTCTGGGCGATCGTGTTCTGATCAAACGTCGCCTTCGGTCCGAATGTAGATCGTTTCGCCGCAATGTTTACAGTGAACGGCGTCCGCATCGTGCAGGATGAGGCCACAGGTTTTGCATTCCTGACGGACTTTGGACGGGCGAAAGAGGACTTGGAGGAGGCGCAAAAACAGCGTCACGCCAAAGATCATGACGCCAACAGACAACATACGGCCCCACGGCCCCGTCAGGGTAATGTCGCCAAAGCCCGTCGTGGTCAGCGTCGTTACAGTGAAATAGAGCGCGTCGGCGTAGTTGCGGATTTCTGGGTTCACGTTGACTTGGGTCGCGTAAATGAGCCCCGTCATGACAAAGAGGAACACACCGAGGTTCAGGGAGGCGAGGACGATATCTTCGTTCTTGCGGAAGAAACTAAAGTCCTGTCGGAGCCTGCTAAGCAGTTGATAAGTATGCAGTAAACGAAGCGTACGTAGGATACGCAGGAAACCGACGCCTTCGCCTGTGATCGGCGCGAGGAACGATAGCACCGCCGCAACATCAGCCCATGTCGCGAGGCGGAATGCCATGAGGCGTTTTTCTTTTTCGATCCAGAAACGGATGAAAAAGTCTGTCAGGATCAAAACGCCGAATACCGCGTCGATGAGTTCGATGGTGACGGTATGGTCATAGAATGATGTTCCAATCACAAAGAGGATCGTCACGATATCAAACACGAGGACGCTGTAGCGAAACCGATGCGCGGCGACGGTGTCGTCTTCGTAGAGGGAACGGATTTTTTCCATGTCGTCGGGCCGAAAGCAAAAGACCCGCCCATTTGGGGCGGGTCAGATTGATTAGAAGTCGAGGTTTTCGACGCTCAGCGCGTTTTGCTGGATAAAGTCACGCCGTGGTTCAACTTCATCACCCATCAGCTTGCTAAAGATGTCGTCGGCCTCAACCAGATCATCGATCTTAACCTGCAAGAAAGTGCGCGCGTCTGGGTCTAGCGTGGTTTCCCAAAGCTGGTCAGGGTTCATCTCGCCTAGACCTTTATAACGTTGAATCGAAAGGCCTTTTTCGCCTTCTTCGAGGATCGCCTGCAGAAGTCCGAGCGGACCGTAGATAATCTGAACGCGGTCTTTGCGGATCAGTTTCGCGGGTTCGTTGTAGACCTCTTGAAGCGCCTCTGTGAAGGAGCCCGTTTTGCGCGCCTCGCCGGAGCGGAGCATGCCGCCGTCGAGGGTGCGGACCTCTTCTACGCCGCGGAGAATGCGGGCGAGGCGGATGCCGTGATCCTGAGTGATACGGCCCGTCCAACCGCGTTCGTATTCGAGCGCGATGAGATCCAGACGTTTCGCAACCTTATCGGCGACGCCCTGAAGGTCGGCATCCACTGCACCCGGAACAAAGGCACCAGCGACGGCGGCTTGTTCGAGGATGTGGCGTGGATAGTGGGTCGGGAATGCGTCGATCACGCGCTTTAGGCTGCGTGCGTTTTCAACAACGCGGAGCAAATCCTGACCCGCCAGTTCAGCCCCATTCGACAGGCGCAGGATCGCACCGTCGACGCCCTGCTGGATGAGGTATTCATCCATCGCGGCCTGATCCTTGAGGTAAACCTCTGATTTACCACGCGAAACTTTATACAGCGGCGGCTGCGCAATATAGAGGTGACCTGCTTCGATCAGTTGCGGCATCTGACGGAAGAAGAAGGTCAAGAGCAGCGTTCTGATGTGTGCACCGTCGACGTCCGCGTCGGTCATGATGACGATCTTGTGGTAGCGGAGCTTGGACAGATTGAATTCGTCACGACCAATGCCAGTGCCGAGCGCCATGACGAGGTTGCCGATTTCCTGCGACGACAGCATGCGGTCAAAACGAGCGCGTTCGACGTTCAGGATTTTACCTTTGAGCGGCAGAATAGCCTGCGTGCTACGATCACGACCTGTCTGCGCGGAACCCCCTGCGGAATCACCCTCGACGAGGAACACTTCGGTCTTGGACGGGTCTTTTTCCGAACAATCCTTGAGCTTCCCAGCAAGGAAGTTGACGTCCATCGCGGTTTTGCGACGGGTCAATTCACGGGCTTTGCGGGCTGCCTCGCGGGCCAGAGCGGCCTCGATGATTTTGCCGACAATCTGTTTGGCTTCGTTCGGGTTTTCCTCGAACCATTCAGACAGTTTTTCGCCAACGAGGTTCTCGACCGCAGGACGGACCTCGGACGAGACGAGCTTGTCTTTGGTCTGGGACGAGAATTTCGGGTCGGGCACTTTGACCGAAAGAACGCAGGTCAGACCTTCGCGGGCGTCGTCGCCTGAGAAGGAGACCTTTTCCCTTTTCGCGATGCCGCTTTCCTGCGCGTATTTGGTCAAGGTGCGGGTCAGCGCGGCGCGGAAGCCAGCCAAGTGGGTGCCGCCATCGCGCTGAGGGATGTTGTTGGTAAAGGGCAGAACGTTTTCGTGGTAGCTATCGTTCCACCACATCGCGACCTCAACGCCGATACCGTCACGTTCGCCGTTCACAAAGATCGGCTCTGGGAACATCGGATGTTTGGAGCGATCGAGGTATTTCACGAACTCTTTTACGCCACCGTCGTAGAACAGTTCCGTCTTGATCGCTTCGGCGGGACGTTCGTCTTCGACGAGGATGCGGACGCCCGAGTTCAGGAACGCCAGTTCGCGCAGACGCTTTTCCAGAACATCATAGCTGTATTCGAGGTTGAGGAAGGTGCCATCGGGCGTGTTGGTGCGCGAGGACGCCATAAAGCGCACCTGAGTGCCCTTTTTCCCAGGCGTATCGCCAACCACGCGCAGCGGTTCGACAGTCACGCCTTTTTCAAAACGGACGTAGTGTTCTTTGTCGTTGCGCCAGATACGCAGTTCGAGCCAGTCGGACAGCGCGTTCACAACGGAAATACCCACGCCGTGAAGACCACCGGAGACCTTGTAGGAGTTCTGGTCAAACTTACCGCCTGCGTGCAGCTGGGTCATGATAACCTCGGCTGCAGAAATGCCCTCTTCGGAGTGCATATCGACAGGGATACCGCGACCGTTGTCGGTCACGGAAACAGAGCTATCTGCGTGGATTTTAACAGAAACATGGTCGGCGTGGCCAGCTAGTGCTTCGTCGATGCCGTTATCGACGGCTTCGTAGATCATGTGGTGCAGGCCAGACCCGTCGTCGGTGTCGCCAATATACATCCCAGGGCGCTTGCGGACAGCGTCCAAGCCCTTGAGAACTTTAATAGAATCGGCGCCATACTCGGCTGGCTGCTGCTCTTGATCGGACATTCGGTGTTTTCCCCGTATTCAGTTGCCAAAATATAGATAATTGGCGGGGGAATGTCACGCAATTCGCACCATATTTTGTGTTTATAAAAAGGGTATAACAACCCCGACAGCTACCAGTAGCCACCCTGCCGTCAGGTTCATCCGTTTGAGCGCGCGTGGTGAGGTCAGAAGCGCCCGCACCTTGCCGATAAACGCGCCCATAATGAGGTTGCCGATCAGTGGCACGATGGCCGAGAGCGCACCGATAGCGACAATGTCTGCGACCGTGAGTTGGGACAGGTCAAAGAAACCCGGCAGCATGCCCATGTAGAACAAGATCGCCTTGGGGTTACCGATGATCACGGCAAGGCCCGCAACAAAACCTGCGATGATGCCCGGACGGGTGAGGCGGCTGTCAGAGGCGATCGTTTTGTCGGCGCTACGGATGACCATGTAGCCCATGAACAGGAACGTTACTGACGCCACATAGCGCATAAGGTCCAAGAAGCCTGCATATTGGCTCACGATCCATGACACGCCGAGAATGGCGAGGACGGACCACATGACATCGCCGACCACCACACCGAGGGCGAGCGGCCATGCGGCACGGAAACCGCCCGACATGGCACGCGCCATGAGCGCGACCCAGACAGGACCGGGGGTCATGAACAGAATGAAAAGAGCACCTGCGTAAAGCGCAAGCTGTTGAAACGTCAGGGTCATTGGGACCTCGGTAAAGTTAAGCTGCCATCATCGGAGAGCGGCCAAAATGGGTTGTGGGCGAGTTCCCAAACGTGGCCATCGAGGTCTGCGTAGTAGCCAGAGTAGCCGCCCCAGAACACTTTCTCGGGCCGTTTCAGGCAGGTCGCGCCTGCGGAAAGGGCGAGTTCAAAGGCGGCATCGACATCTTCGACGGTGTTAAAATTTTGGGCCAATGTGACCGCCCCCATTCCAAGCGGCGCGTCTGGCCGACCTTGGTCTTTCGCCAGTTCGTCGAGCGGGAACAGCCCCAAGAGTTGACCGTGAAGCTGGTAGAACGCCACTCCAGGTTGCTCTTCGGCCGGTGACCAGCCGAGGGCCGCGTAGAAGGCTTTGGATTGTTCGAGGTCTGCCACCCCAAGGGTGATCAAGGTGACGCGCTGAGGTGTCATGGAAGATCCTTTTGGGTGGTAATGGACGTGCCATTATCTTCTGTAATTTCAATATATTGCGCGCGCGTTTGCAATTCTTCAAACAATTCCGGACCTGTGCCAGTCATGAACGCCTGTGCCCCCAACGCGCATATTTCATCATAGAGCGCGGCGCGGCGGCCTGCGTCAAGATGAGCTGCAACTTCGTCCAGCAAAAGGATCGGCGGGGCACCGAAATCACGAGCCAAGGCGCGACCATTGGCGAGGATCAGCGAAATCAACAGCGCCTTTTGTTCACCAGTCGAGCAATCAGAGGCGGGGACGCCTTTGGCGCGGAATGTGGCGTCCAAATCGCTGCGATGCGGGCCGATCAGGGTGCGGCCTGCGGACATATCGCGCTGACGGTTAGCCGCGAATTGATCGCGCAAGGCGGTTTCGTCCTCGGCCAAATCCTCTGCGTGTGTCAGCGCCAAATCCGCGATGGGAAAGGCGGTTTCGGCGGCGTCTTGGGCATCCTGAAGCTCTGCAATGGCGCGGTTGCGGTTCGCAGTGATCGCGATGCCTGCTTGGGCCATTTGCGTCTCTAGAGCGGCGTACCAATGTGCGTCGCGTACCATGTCTTTGAGCAGGCGATTGCGTTCGCGCATGGCCTTTTCATAGGTCAAAACGGCCTCAGCGTGAGAGGGTTCAAAGCTCATCGTCATACGGTCGAGGAACCGACGGCGCCCATCAGCCCCTTCGATCCAGAGGCGATCCATGGAGGGCACGAGCCAGAGGACACGGGCGATACGGCCCAGCGCAACTTGTGGCGCTGCCTTTCCATCGATGCGAAGTTGGCGGCCCTTGTCAGGCTCCATCCACGTCTCGACCTCGTGAAATTGGTGGAGTGAGGTGATTTCTGCGCTGATTTTCCAGCCGAGTGCCTCTTGCTTGCGGATCATATCCTCGGCTGCGGCGCGACGGAGGCCGCGACCGGGGGAGAGGAGCGAGACGGCCTCAAGAATGTTGGTCTTGCCCGCGCCGTTCGGCCCGTAGATCGCAACGGGGCGGCCATCAAATTCGGCCACGGCGCGTTTGTGCGACCGAAAATGGGAAAGCTTGAGCACATCAACAGAAAGGCCGCTCATGTGCGGCCCTCCCTCATTCCAGTCTGTCGGTGGCTGCTGACCAAGGTCAGACGCGCATTGGCATGACGACGTAGACGGCAGAGGTGTCGTTACCTTCGCGCATCAAGGTCGGATCGCCAGACGAGTTGAACAGGAATACAGCGTTTTCGCGATCAACTTGGGACGCGATTTCAAGCAAGTATTTGGCGTTAAAGCCGATTTCCAGACGTTCGTCATCATAGGCAACAGCCAGTTCTTCGGTCGCGGCACCGCTGTCAGGGGCGTTGACGGAGAGAACCAGACGGTCCTCGTCGAGCGAGAGTTTCACAGCGCGGGAGCGTTCTGACGATACGGTCGCCACACGGTCCACGGCCTTTGCAAAATCGCTCGCGTCAACTTCGAGCCTGCGGGTGTTCCCCTGCGGGATCACGCGGGTGTAGTCGGGGAAGGTGCCGTCGATGACCTTGGAGGTCAGGGTGATGTTCGGGGTCGCAAAGCGGACTTTGGTTTCCGAAACCGATACGGCGATCTGCATATCGTCATCGTCGAGCAGCTTGCGCAGCTCGCCAACGGTTTTACGCGGAACAATCACGCCCGGCATATCGCTTGCGCCATCAGGCAGAGCGGCGTCGATGCGAGCCAGACGGTGACCGTCGGTCGCAACGCAGCGTAGCGCGGGGCCGTCTTCGCCCGTGGCGACGTGCATGTAGACGCCGTTCAGGTAATAACGGGTCTCTTCGGTCGAGATCGCGAATTTCGATTTATCGAACAGACGGCGCAGAACTGGTGCAGGTGCAGCAAAGTTCGTCGCGTAGTCCGAAGACGCCATCACTGGGAAATCTTCTTTGGGCAGGGTCGCGAGGCTAAAGTTCGAGCGACCCGCTTCGATGGTCAGTCGGCCTTTGACGCCGTCTTCAGTCAGGGTGACCAGCGCGCCGTCGGGCAGTTTGCGAACGATTTCGTTCAAGGTGACGGCGGCGACCGTGGTGGCGCCAGCGCGTTCGACCATTGCGGATGCTTTATCAACGACTTCGATGTCAAGGTCGGTGGCACGGAACTGAACGCTGTCGCCTTCGGCTTCGATCAAGACGTTGGCCAGAATTGGAATAGTGTTCCGGCGTTCAACAACCGATTGGGCTTGTGCGACTGCCTTGAGCAAAACCGCGCGTTCGATACTGAATTTCATGTCCCTCGCTCCGCTTCTCGGACCTGACAAGGCCGGGAGGTGAAAACTATACGTTTCCCCTCTCGGCTCAAGCTCTTTTTGTCACTGTTTAATACTGCGCGTGCAGCGTCAAGACGCGAGCGTGCGGCGAAGCAGTTCCAATTCGTCGGAAAGTTGCGAATCTGCCGCGGAAAGTTCGTCGATGCGGCGCACACCGTGCATCACGGTCGTATGGTCGCGGCCACCGAATTTCCGACCGATTTCCGGCAAGGAACGGTTGGTCAGCTGTTTCGCCAGCCACATCGCAACCTGACGCGGACGAGCATAGGCACGCAGACGTTTCGGACCGATGAGATCGGACAGGCGGATGTTAAAGTGCTCTGCGACCTTGCGCTGAATCTCGTCGATGGTCACGCGACGCTCGGACGATTTCAGAAGGTCGGCAAGGCAGTCTTGGGTCATCTCCAAGGTGATCGGTTTGCCGACCAGCGACGCCATCGCAAAGAGACGGTTCAGCGCACCTTCAAGAACGCGGACGTTCGTCGTGATCTTGTGCGCGAGGAATTCCAACACACCGTTGTCGATCTGAAGCCCAGGGAACTGCTCTGCGTAAAGTTCCGCTTTGGTCTGGAGAATACCAACGCGGAGTTCGTAATCGGTCGGATGCAGGTCCACGACGAGGCCGCACTGGAGACGCGATTTGATACGGTCTTCGAGGTCTTTGATTTCACCAGGAGCGCGGTCCGCGGAAATGATGATCTGTTTGCGGGATTCAACGAGCGCGTTGAACGTGTGGAAGAACTCTTCTTGAGTCGAGTCTTTGCCCGCGATGAACTGAACGTCATCGACCATTAGGACGTCGACCGAACGGAACATCTGTTTGAAGTCGATCATCTTGCGGTCTTTGAGCGCCGAGATGAAGCGATACATGAATTGCTCAGCCGAGAGATACACCACGTTTTTTTCTGGCGAACGGCGGCGGATTTCATGGGCAACAGCGTGCATGAGGTGAGTTTTACCCAGACCGACCCCACCATAGAGGAACAACGGGTTAAAGGTGACGGGGCCACCTTCGGCAACGCGACGGGCCGCAGCATGGGCGAGCTCGTTCGGTTTACCGACGACGAAATTTTCGAATGTGTAACGCGGGTCCAGCGTTGCATCGGGAATCGACGGATCGATGCTCGCAGGGGACTGACGCACAGGCGCAGCAGCAACAGGCGCGGGACGGGCGCTGTTGGCGGCAGGGCGCACATCAAACGCAAGGCGTTCGACTTGGGCACCATTGCGGTTCAAATGATAGATAATCTGGTCCGCATAGTTCTGCGTGACGTAGTTACCGAAGAACGAAGTAGGCGCTGTAAATCGTGCCACGCCTTCGTTCACACTCACTAGTTCAAGCGGCTCGATCCAGTTCGCAAAATTTCCAGTCCCCACACTGTTTCTTAACGTTTCGCGAATCGTGCCCCACATAGTCGTCGTCATATCCCAATGCCTGTCCCATACGTTTCTTGCGAGAGGTTTCCCCCGACACATCAACTCCTCAAAAGACAAAGCACCATCGTTTGCCCGATCCCAAATTCGGACAGCCAAGGTCACCTGCATCTCTGGTCTGGATCCGTTTTACCGCCTAACGGGCGGCACATAACGAGCCCAATATGGGGTGGGCGTTCGTCACCCTGCCAGAGTGAAAAACGTCAGAACATTATGGCCGTACGAAATGGTACTGACCAGGTGACCGCACAAATCAGGTATCATCCAGAGCAGATCCAGATGCTACATTGACCTCACTTTCACCATGCTCCCCCAGGAACGATGTGAATCGCTGAGTGACACTAGCAACCTCACTCGGACCGCTTCAACACAACAACGATCTTGACTCGGACTTTGGCCAAAAAGAATCTGTTCGTTTTTTGAAAGCGCTTATAAAATTGGGGTTCGGTGGTAATCGAGCAACAAAAAACGCGCCCCGAAAGGCGCGCTTATTTTTTGTTTTTCTACCCTAAAGGATGGAATCAGGCGATCGCCTTAACACGCGATGCAAGGCGCGACATTTTGCGCGATGCGGTGTTCTTGTGGAAGATGCCTTTGGTGACGCCACGCATCAGTTCCGGCTGAGCAGCTTTCAGAGCTGCAACAGCTGCGTCTTTGTCGCCCGAAGCGATTGCTTCTTCGACTTTACGCAGGAAGGTGCGGATGCGCGAACGGCGCATTTTGTTGATGTCAGCGCGAACAACGTTCTGACGGGCGCGTTTTTTGGACTGCGGCGTGTTTGCCATGTGCGGTTCCCCTCTCTCGGGCTAATTTGAATATCGTTAATGCAACGGAGCCCGACCGGGTTTCTGAACCGGTTGATTCTGGCCAGAGCGGGCCTCACACGCATGTATCGGGCGGCGTTTAAGGCCCGCCGCCCCAAAAGGCAAGTGTTTTAGCGGTCGCGGAACTGCGGTTCGCGCTTTTCAAGGAAGGCAGCCATGCCTTCTTTTTGGTCTTCGGTCGCAAAGAGCGAGTAGAAAACCGAACGTTCGTAAGCGACACCTTCTGAGAGCGAGGTTTCGAACGCCTTGTTCACGCAGTCCTTTGCAGCAGCGGTGGCGATCAGCGATTTCTCTGCGATCTTACCAGCGGCAGCGAGCGCTTCTTCTTTCAGCTTTTTCGCAGGAACAACGCGGGACACGAGGCCCGAACGCTCTGCTTCTTCGGCATCCATAAAGCGGCCCGTCAGGTGCATATCCATCGATTTGGATTTGCCGACATAGCGCGACAGGCGCTGTGTACCGCCGATCCCAGCGATCACACCGAGATTGATCTCGGGCTGGCCGAATTTGGCGTTGTCCCCTGCGATGATGAAATCGCACATCATCGCGAGCTCACAGCCACCGCCCAGCGCGTAGCCTGCAACGGCTGCGATAATCGGTTTCTTTGTGTTGTTGAAACGGTCGCTCTCGGTCGCGAAAAACTTTGCGCTAACCATATCAACGAAGGATTTTTCCGACATTTCGGAGATGTCAGCACCAGCGGCAAATGCCTTTTCAGAACCGGTGATGACGATGCAGCGCACCTTCTCGTTTTCATCAGCGGCTTCGAGTGCATCGCACAGTTCGCCGAGAAGTTTCGAGTTCAGCGCATTGAGAGCCTCGGGACGGTTCAGGGTTATCAGTGCGACGTATCCCTGAACGTCGACGATGATGGTCTCATAAGCCATGTGCAGCCTCTGTTATCATTTTCACAGGACCAACTGCTTAACAAAGCTGTGACACCGATCAAGCTATCTTTGGCATTGCGGACAATAGAAAGTTGAGCGTCCCGACTGCACGAATCGATGAATGACGTTAGGGCATCCCTCTGTTTTACAAGGGTTTCCTTCCTGATCGTAGACGCGGAAAGTATGTTGAAAATAACCTAGTTCTCCATCGGCCTGACGGTGATCTTTGAGCGAAGAACCGCCTGCTTCGATCGCCTCAGAGAGGACTTCGCGGATAATCGGGACAAGTGATGCGATACGAGCGGCAGAAATTTGACCTGCTTTGCGCTTTGGGTTGATGCCAGCGCGATAAAGAACCTCGCAGACGTATATATTCCCCAATCCAGCAACGATTCCCTGATCGAGGAGGGTCGTTTTGATGGGCGAATTCTTTCCCCTGAGTCGCTCGGTCAGGTAGTGTTCGTTGAAACTGTTGGAAAACGGCTCCGGCCCGATGTCTCGCAACAGCCAGTGGTCGTCGGCTTTATACGTTTCCATAAGATCCATAGCGCCAAACCGACGGGCATCGTTAAAGGTCACGCGTGCACCGTTCGCCATATCAAAGACAACGTGATCGTGTTTGGCGGGCACGGGGTGCGGGTGGTGGAATTCGCCGATGGTAACGCCAGACACGGTCATGCGGCCCGACATCCCTAGATGAATCAGCAGCGTTTCCCCGCTATCAAGGTCAGCGAGGATATATTTGGACCGCCTGCGCAGAGCGTTGATCCGCTTGCCTGTCAGACGATCCGCCATATTTTCGGGGAACGGCCAACGCAGGTCGGGACGGTTGACCGAGGCTTTCGCGATGATTTCGCCTTCCATCGCGGGTTGCAGGCCGCGGCGGACTGTCTCTACCTCTGGCAATTCGGGCATGGCGTGCTTCCTATCTGCGGGGGTCCAGTGTATGCCCCAATTGGCCCCTAAAGATGTGACGCAAGCACGAGGACGGCAAGTGCCATGACCGAGACACCAGAAAACACCACCCACTTTGGCTTCGAAACCGTGCGGGAAGACGAAAAAGCAGGCCGCGTGCAGGGCGTGTTTACTTCGGTCGCGTCGAAATATGACATTATGAATGACGTGATGAGCGTTGGCATCCACCGTGTTTGGAAAGACGCGATGATGGATTGGCTGGCCCCGCGTCCGGGACAAAAACTGTTGGACGTTGCCGGTGGCACGGGTGACATTTCGTTCCGTTTCTTGAAACGCGCAGGCAGCGGGCATTCGACCGTGCTCGACCTTACGGAATCGATGCTGGTGGCTGGGCGTCAGCGGGCCGAGGCCGACGATATGGCCGATAGCCTCGACTGGGTTGTCGGCGACGCGATGAAGCTGCCGTTCCCTGACAATACGTTCGACGTTTACACGATCAGCTTTGGCATCCGTAACGTGACCCGCCCCCAAGAAGCGCTGAACGAAGCCTACCGCGTTCTTCGTCCAGGTGGTCGTCTGATGGTGCTGGAGTTCAGCCAGTTGCCGAACCCGATGATGCAAAAGGCCTACGACCTTTATTCGTTCAACGTCATTCCGCGGATGGGCCAACTGATCGCGAATGACCGTGACAGCTACCAATACCTCGTCGAATCGATCCGAAAGTTCCCTGATCAGGACACGTTCCTGTCGATGGTGAAAAAGGCGGGCTTTGAAAACGCGAAGTATCGCAACCTGTCGCTGGGCATCGCGGCGCTGCATTCGGGGTGGAAAATCTAATGCGCGGTCCTCATAACATTTGGCGTCTTGTCCGCACGGGTGCCACACTGGAGCGCGCGGGCGCGATGAATGTCGTTCTAGACGCGTTTGAAGCTGGGACGCTGCTGCGGTTCACGGCGCGGACGCTGGCGCTGCCGTTTCGCTGGCTCGGGTATCGTGGTGATGCGTCTTTGCCGCCGACCACGCGGGCGCTGACAGCGCTGGGGCCTGCCTACATCAAATTCGGTCAGATCCTTTCGACGCGTCCTGACGTGGTGGGCGATGACCTCGCACGGGAACTGCGTGTGCTGCAGGACCAGTTGCCCGCGTTTTCGGTCGATATCGCGAAACGCGAGGTCGAACACGAGCTGGGCATTTCGGTCGATGAAGTGTTTACCAGCTTTTCCGAACCCGTTGCCGCCGCTTCGCTGGCGCAGGTTCACAAGGCCGTTCTGCGGTCGACGGGTGAAGAAGTCGCTGTAAAGGTTCTACGCCCCGGCGTGGAAAAGGCGTTCCGCAAGGATATCGACGCCTTCTACTTTGCCGCCAACATGATCGAGTTTCTGTCACGTAAATCCCGCCGCCTGCGCCCGATTGAAGTGATCGAACATTTCGACGGTGTTGTGCGTGGTGAATTGGACCTAAGACTAGAGAGCGCGTCGGCCTCGGAATTCGCGGCGAACACTGAAGCCGACGAAGGCTTTACCGTGCCGCGCGTGAATTGGCAGTTGTCGGCGCGGCGCGTGATGACGCTTCAGTGGGCCGAGGGCACCAATATGGGTGACAACGCGGCGCTGGATGCAGCGGGGCACGATCGCAATGCGCTGGCGACCCGCGTGCTGCAAATTTTCCTGAGCCAAGCACTTCGTGACGGACTGTTCCACGGTGATATGCATCAGGGTAACCTCAAAGTCGCGGCGAATGGTGACATCATCGCATATGATTTTGGGATCATGGGCAGCATCGATGAATATACGCGCCGTGTATACGCGGAAATCCTCTACGGGTTCATCAAACGCGACTATAAACGCGTGGCCGAAGTACACTTCGAAGCGGGATATGTCCCAGCAAATCAAGACGTTGATGAATTCGCGCGCGCGCTGCGTGCGGTCGGTGAGCCAATCTTTGGCATGGATGCGAGCCGCATTTCGATGGCGCGCCTGTTGTCCTACCTCTTTGAAGTGACCGAGCGATTTGGGATGCAGACCCGCACCGAACTGATCCTTTTGCAGCGCACCATGGTCGTTGTCGAAGGCGTGGCGCGGTCGCTCAATCCGAACGTCGATATTTGGGCCGATGCCCGTCCCGTCGTTGAGTCCTACATCAAGAACGCGATTGGACCCAAAGCGGTCATGCGTGATCTGATGCGGACGGCGCGAGTTCTGTCCCGCTTTGGTCCGCGCCTTCCGGAAATGGCCGAGGCCGCGCTGGTGCGTCAGGGTAAGAACTTTGGCGAAGAGGAAGAAGTGCGCAGCACCTCTGCCCTCTGGGCGATTGCGGGCGCGGCGGTTGTTGGGGCGGCTTGGGTCGCGACGCTGTTTATCTAGCACGCAAGGCGGTGACGGTTTCGACCGGCACCTCCGCCCCGTTTTCGAGAACCAGCACGGTCGCACCAGATTCGGTGCGGACCTCGGCCACGGTGCCGTAAACGCTCGCCTGTGTGGTCTCGATCAGAGTGTCGGATTGGTAGCTTTCGACATAAAAACTGTAGTCGCCAGCGGTCATCGGCGACCCGTCATCATCCACCCCCGCCCACGTCACGGTGCCCGAGGTCGGATCAATGGCGATGCGCTGCACTTCGGCACCGTAACTGTTCGCCACGACCAGATCGGCAGAGTCCGCCTCGGTGTCGACCGATGTCGTCACCGAAATGGGCGTGCCGTCAAAGTGTGCGGCGGTCGGAGCCCTGACGTCTTGGCCGATCCAGGCGCCCATATCGGACATGGCAGAAGAGGACATCACGTCCATCAACTGCGCCAAAAGATCGTTGGTTTTGACCTGCTGTTCGACTGACGAAAAGGTCGCCAATTGCACGGCATAGTCCGACGGGTCGGTTGGGTTCAGCGGGTCCTGATTCTGCATCTGGACCGTCAGCATGTTCAAAAACGTCTCAAAATCCGAACTGATCGCCGAGGACGAGGTCGGCGCCGCCGTGGTAGTCGTTGTTGTGGTTGCAGTCACTTCCATTTTATCATCCTTTTCATAGCCTTATGTCGACGCCCGTCGTTAAAACTTGCTGCGCTGGGGCTGGGTCGTCGGGAAGGGCCTCGACCGCAATATGGGTCGGTTTCGGAACCTCTTTGGGAGAATTTCGACCACCCTCATCCGAGAAACCCAAATCGACAGATTGGAACCCAAGCGACCGGAACTCCTGCTGCAACACGTCCAAATGCCGCCGCATTAGGTCAGAGGTCTCAGGTCGTTCCGCAGCGATCACGATCTGCACGATTTGATCCGTCACGGTCAGATGCAACCGCACGCGGCCTAGCTCTTCAGGGTCGAGAGCAATTTCGGTGGTGCCACTGTCATCATTCGCGACCGAAACCACGAGCTGTTCGGCGATGTGCCGAACGGTTTGCGCAGGGACAAGGATCGGCTTTGGCGCCGCTATCGGAATAGGATCAATGCGATGGTAGGGCAGCGTAAATGTGGGCGTTTGGTCGATAGGTGGAGGCGTCGAGAGAGTCGTAGAGCGTTGCTCTATACTTTCCGTTATTTCTGGTTCAGGTGCATTCACCTTGACTGGTTGCACCACCTCCACCTTTTTAGGAGAGGTTGTCAGCGCCAGCGCATCTGAACTGTCAGGCGCACGAAACACTTCGACCGCAGGCGCTATCGCATGTTTCGGTTTGGGCACAAAGTCCCCCACATCCTCAGGCGCCATAGGTTGTTCTGGCTGGGTCTCAAAGACACGAGCGGGTATGAGAGGCAAAGCAAACTCCCGCTCAGGTTCGATCATTTCGTCGCCGACCTCTAACTCAGGCTCCTCTGTCTCAACCTCAGACATTTCCTGTAAAATCGCCGCGAAGTCGGGCAACTCTTGCGGCGTTACCCCTGCAGATTCGACGGGAATCTGGGGCAAAATCGGCAGCGCGCAGATGAGATCGGGTTGAAGCATCATAGGTCGGGTTTAGCGTCCGATGCTTACCGAATCTTTACCGCCATCGATTTATTTCATCGCCGAAACCCACGGATCGGAGGTGCCGATGATCCCCCTTTTGACCAAACAGCCAAGCGCATTCAGTCCGACCTCAAAATTGCGAACGGTCGCCAATGAAATGGAAACAGCGTTTTTGGCAGAAATGCTGAAATATTCGGGACTTGGCGATACGTCGGGCGCGTTTGGCGCGGGAGCTGGCGGCGAACATTTCGCGTCATTTCTGCGCGAAGAACAGGCCCGAATTATGGTCGAAGGCGGCGGCATCGGCCTCTCAGAATCAATCTTCCGCGCCCTTTCGGAGAGAGCCCATGACTGACCAGACACAACACGCATTGGACCTGTTGGATCAGGCGCGCAAAGCCACTTTATGCGGTGATTACCGCGCTTTAGACCAGCTATCCGCCCCATTAAATGCGATCACTGAAAAGGCCAGCACGGATGCCGCATTCGCGTCAGCCCTTCGACCCGCGGCAGAACGGAATGCGCGGCTTTTACAGATGGCGCTAAACGGGATTGAGAACGTACGAAAACGGCTCGTTGATCAAAAACAGCAGATGGCGAATTTCGGGACATATGACGCGGCTGGGCACCATGCCGTTCATGTGATGCGCCCCGAGTCCCTGCAACAAAAGATCTAATTTGAACGATTTTTGAGACGGCGATTAGGAATTCGTTAGCCGACTCTACCAAAGGTGGCCTCACATCCGAAATGGATTGTCAGGCCTGACCTGACTCCCGTCAGAACGACGATTTCTCCGGCCGGAATGGCCATTGAACTCACGGCGCAAAAGCGCCCCTCCATGAAAAGGACTCGCACTCATGGCAACCTTCCAAGCGCCGCCGTGATGACCGTCACCGGCCACGACTTTTTTGCGCTTAATGATCACCGGCGCGTTCGATTGAACTGCCATCTCATCCACCTTTATTCACCCACGATCAGGGCTAAGGGGAGAGGTTTAACAGGCCGTAAACTCAGGACCGGCGGCGGTAGAGTTCATCCGGACCTGCGAATTCGATCAGATCATAGTCATTTGCGCGCATGATATCGGCGATCTCTGTGGTCTTGGAATTGTTCTCGATCGACCAAAACGCGACCCGATGCTGATCAAAGGGAAACGCTTTTAAAACAGCGGCTTCACCACCCTCAATATCCAACGAAATGAAGTCGGGATGGGGAATGCCGCTCTCGGTCAAAATGCGGGACAGGGTGCGCGTCTCTACGGTGACCAATTCTTCGTCGTGGCGGGGGTCGTCGCGGACAGTTTGAAGCAAATCCTCATCATATAAATCAGCAAGCCCGCTCATCTGCGTAAACCCCCGCGTCACTGCGATAAACGATGCGGTGCCGTCGGTGGGGGCGACGGCCACTTCGACGCAGGGACATTTCCGTGCAATGCGTGCCTTTGCGATTTGGGACGCGACAGGTTCGACCAGAACCCCTGTCCACCCACGGATCTGTTCAAAAAACAGCGAATTCGACCCTGTTACGCCGTCATAGCCACCCACATCGATAAAGGTTCCGCCCGTTTTGTGGTCCAGCAAACGATCGATGACCCAGTCCTGACCTGCTTGCGACATATAGTGATAGGTCGGATCGGAGGCACGGCGCAGTTGATGCAATTCCCGTAAAATCGCACCCCGTTTGCGGGTCTTTTCGGTAACCAAAAGACCGTTCAACTCGGCCTGCAATTGGGCAATTTCGGTTTTTACAGTACGTAGGCGGCTATCAATCGTCATTTTGGCACCTCGAAATAGGATTTTTCCTCAACGATGGCCGAGCCGAGCAGTAGGTTGATCTGTTTCTTAACCGCCGCTCGACGGTCATTGGTTTGGTAAACAGCGCGAGCCAGTCGGATGAACTCTGCGCTGAAATCCTGACGAGATTCACATTCGCGTATGTCATCTTCGATCACCCAAAGGCTCGCGTTAATCTGGTAAAGCGTTTCCCACAATAGGCCCAATTTCTTGGACTCAGGTAGGGCCTGATCAGCGATGTCCTGTAGAACTTTGCGCTCGTGGGCGACGTTCGCAAGCTTTGCAGCATCCATAATACGTTCAGATTTCAGGCGGAGAATGGTCAGTTTATCGATCAATTCACCCGGTGCAGTCGGAACCAAAATATCATCCATGTGCCGCTACCTTCCGTTCCAATTCGACCCTAACACGGCCCATAACTTCATCCCATTTCAGCGCCTGATGTTGTCTGAACAAGCGCATCGTCGGATACCAAGGAGTGGTGTCCCCGATGTGCCGATAAACCCAAAACGCATCGGAATGCAGAACCACCCACGTCGGTAAACCCAGCGATCCCGCAATATGCGCAGTGGCCGTGTCGGACGAAATGATCAGGTCCATTTCTTCCATCGTTGCTGCGCAATCGGCAAAGTCCCTGTCCGATGACGCCGCATCAACGATCAAACCCGCGCTTCCGTCGGCGTAAAAGGCATCGATCATTGGGCCCTTGTAGAGCGAAAACAACTGTACGTTTTTTAGATCTGTTAAGGGCAGGAAGTCAGTGTGACTAAATGACCGAAATGCGTTGGCTTTGTAGGTGACGGAGCCTGTCCAGACGATGCCAACCTTGAACCTATCGCGATATGGTGCGGTGATCGCACGGGCGCGAACACGCGAATCTTCAGGGATCGAGAGCTCTGTCGGGCTGCGCAGATCGGCATCCGATTTCAACGCGATGCCACCCAAATCCATCATATTGATCCAATAGTCGGCTTCGGACTTTGGATTGATTGAATTGACAACATGATCCGCCCCAGGGAGGCCTTGGAAAAGGCGGAGCAGCGGTTTTTCAGCTAAAACAATCACTGTTTTCGCACCCAGACGTTTCAAATCTGGCAGATGTCGCGCCATCAAAACGCAGTCGCCAAATCCTTGCTCTGGCAAGACAAGGATCGTTTTGCCGTCCAGCGGTTCGCCCTTCCATTCGGGAAACGACAAGTCACGCTTTGTTAGTTCGCCTAAGTCCCAACGCGCCTTGTATAGGTCAAATGCCTTTTCATAATCGCCCAGCGCAAGTGCTGACATAGCCGCTTGAAGCGACATGTCGTGGTAGTCAGGAAACTGAGGGATCAGCGGAGAGAGATAATCGACCGCTTCTGCGTAACGCCCCATTCCGCGCAAACACCGCCCGATGAGGGAATGCTGTTCGGGCAGGTCAGGATCGTCAGCAAGTAACAGTTTTCGCAACGCGATCGACTCTTCGTATTTGCCGAGATCTGACAGGATATTCGCAAAGTTCGCCCGAACGACCGTATTTTCAGGATCGGTGTCATAGGCGCGCCGATGTGCCCGTTCTGCGTTGTGATACTGTTTGATCCGTCGCAACAGCGCACCGTAGTTCGACCACATCTGGGCATCGTCGGGTCGCGCCGCCAGATAATCCGCATAGTCACGCAAGGCCGTATCCAGCTTGCCCGATTGATGGGCGCTGATTGCTGCGGAGCGAATATCTCTGAGCGTCCGTTCAGTCATCTGATTTGCGGCGCTTCACTGGTTTGATCAGAGTGTCGGGGCGCACCTCTTCGGCACGTTCAAAAAGGCTAAACGTCTGGTTCACAAAGTTTACAGCGCCCGATACGAAATCAACATAGTCGGCCAGTTCTTTGGTCAATTCAGTCTCTACCAAAGCGACACTGCGGTCGGGCGTCGCGGCTTCGAACATGACGTAGAACAGGGGATCACCGCGATTGATCTTGAGTGGCTTTGACGTGTCGTGCCATTCAAACGCCCACATCAACGGGCGCGGCCAAACGTTGATCGGGAACCGCCCGCCAAAGATGGTGCCTGGCCAAGGGTCCTTTTGGTAGTGCATAAACGGCGCGAGTTGGGTCACATAAACGGGTTCGTCAGCGACCAAGACATAAGGCAGCGACAGTTGGATGGTCGGCACATTTGGATGCCGCCATTCGTTTTCGGACGTCACATGGAGGTGCTGGCTGATCTTATTCGCCCGAACGGGGCTAAGATCACCGTTCAGGTTGCGCAGCCCAGCTTTGCCGTCCTTATCCCGCACGAATTGCAAGTGCAGGTCAAACGGAGCGCGAAATACGAAATACCTGCTCTCCATGTTGATCACTGCGGGACAACGCGACGCGGATTTGGCGTGGGCTTTATTCTTTTCAGTGCTACGGAACCTTTCGGGCGGATAGAAAATCACCCCCGCCTTTTGTGAATTTAGGAACCATCCAACGGTCACTGGACCTTTGTTTTCTGGCAAACCGGGAGCGTTCTCGAACTTGACCGAAAATTCCATTCTCGTCGTCCTATGGGCGCAGTTGACGCTGCGCTATTGTTATACGTCAGGTATCGCAGCAAGCCGTGCTTGGGCCTCTGCATTACAGACACGTTTTCCATCACGGCCATAAAGCGGGAAACCTGTGACTGGCTCTGAAACCTCGATCGAATAGGCATAACAGCCATCGGCGGCCAAAAAGACGATCGCAGGTGGCACACCTTCAGGCAGAGCCGCGATGATCTCTGGCGGATAGATCGGTTGACCGTTCTCATCCAAGGGAAAATCGCTCATCACGCAGGCGGAGAGAGAGCTGCAGGCGAACAGCACAAAAGCAAACACACGGGTCATAATAAATCGTCCGGTTGTATTCAGTTACATCTAGTTAACCCCCAAGCAACCAATTGGTCCAAGGGAAAGTAAACCAATGTCCCACCGAAACGCTGATTTTCCGTTTCAATTCGCGTTGACTAAGGGTCATATAAGTAACGAGGATCTTAAGTATGGCAAAAGTTACTACACGCACACGTATTCAAGAGCGGAACCGCGGCGCGATTTTGGACGCCGCTTTGGGCATTTTTTCCCAATACGGTTTCCGCGGATCAACGCTTGATCAGATTGCGGAGGCATCGGGGCTATCAAAGCCGAACCTCTTGTATTATTTCCCGTCCAAAGAGGCGATCCACGTCGAACTGTTGGAGAGTTTGCTGGATACGTGGCTGGACCCGTTGCGGGCTATGAAGGCGGATGCCGATCCGATCGAAGAAATCCTCGCCTATGTGCATGGTAAATTGGAGATGGCGCGGAAATTCCCGCGTGAAAGCCGCCTCTTTGCCAATGAAATTCTACAGGGCGCCCCGCGTATTCTTAATGATCTGACCAACGGTCTAAAGCCGCTCGTCGACGAAAAGGCCGCGCTTATCCGCGAGTGGAGTGACGCCGGGAAAATCGCGCCTGTCGATCCCTATCATCTGATCTTTTCGATTTGGGCGATGACGCAGCACTATGCTGACTTTGACGTGCAAGTTCGTGCCGTTTTGGGTGGCGTTGACCCGTTCCCTGGGGCTGATGCCTACCTCGATCAGCTCTTTCGAAAGATGCTAACGGTCTAACCTTAGTATTGCACCGCCAGCCGCCTGCGCGTCGTCCATGTCATGTGTCACCAATAAAACGGGCAAGGACTGCGCCTTTGCGTGGTTGAAAACCAGTTCCCTTACCTGCTGTCGCAAGTCCTGATCGAGCCGTGAAAAGGGTTCGTCCAAGAGAAGTGCCTTGGGGTTAGACAAAAGTGTACGCATGAGGGATACACGCGCCCTTTGCCCGCCCGACAACGTGGCTGGATCACGGTCGAAAAAACCAGCAAGACCGACGGAGTCGAGTGCTGCGTTGATCCGATCTTTTCTCTCAGTTCTCGGGATGGATCGATCCAAGCCGAACGACAGGTTCGCACCCACCGACATATGCGGGAACAAGAGATCGTCCTGAAACAATATCCCGATATGGCGCAAATGGGCTGGTTTAGTGTTGATTTCTTCGCCATCAAGGGTGACGCTGCCCGCCGCCTTAAAGGCTAGATCAAGCGATCCCGTGATGTAGGACAGAAGCGTCGATTTGCCAGAACCAGACGGCCCCATGATCGTCAGCGCCTCGCCTCGATTGATATGGGTATCAACGGACAACAGGCGCGTTTCACCCTTGTGAATCGTGACATTGCTCAACCCCAATCCGTCAGCCATGCGACATTCCCCGTCTATTCCGCCAAAGGATCATCGGAAGACCCAAAGCGATCACAAAAGGCACCAGAGCGGCCAGCAATTGCAACACCGAAAAGACCGCAATCGCGCGTCGGTCACCGCCAGAGGCCAGCGCCACAGCCTCGGTCGTTAATGTTGATATGCGTCCACCGCCGATCAGCAACGTCGGTAAATATTGCCCCACGGAAACAGCAAAGCCGACGGCGAGAGAAGACACGAGCGGCGCCAAAAGCATTGGCAAACGGATGCGCCAAAAGACTCGGGCAGGTGACGCGCCGAGAGCATGCCCCACACGCTCGAAATCTCGGTTCCACGTGCGATAGCTGCCGCCTAAGGTCAGGATCACATAGGGCAGGACAAAGACCATATGCGCTGCAATCACGACCGCCAAACCGCCCTTCAGCCCCATATTCAACAGTAGAATTTGGACACCCGGTAAGAATGCGACTTGGGGAATGATGAGGGGGAGAAAAATGGCCCAGTTTGGCACTGTTCGGGTCGATTCAAGGTAGAGAACCGCGATGGAAAGACTGATTGTCGCTGCTGTAAATCCAATGATCGCGGTTTGCCCTAATCGGACCATCAGACCGTCGGAATGGCGTGCCCAGTTCGACAGCGAAATACTATTGGGTGTGAGATCAGGAAAGGCCCAAAAACCCGCAACTGACCACATCAACAGACCGCATAGTCCAATCAAGAGAGCGAAGAACACTATCGCTCCGAGGCATTGTAACAGCCAGCGAAGCTGCTCTAACATGGCCAAACGCAGCCCGCCCATAATGATCCAGTTTCTCAGCCCGCCCATCAATTGCTCGAATAGGCGCAAGGCCAAAATCGCGATGATGATCAATCCGAATTGAAGGATTGCCCCCGCAGCGGCTTGGCCTCGGAGCGATATATCAGGGTCGTTCATCCATTTCAGGACTTGGACCGCTAAGGTGTTGGGTGTCGTCGGACCAAGGATCAGCGCAACATCTACGACCGACATTGAGAACGCCAAGACAAGGTAGATCGGCAACCGTATTTGTTTGTAGACGGCAGGCAACACCGCAAGGGTCCAGCCTGCGATTACCCCATACCCGAGCGACGCGCTGACCTTGAGCCGCGATGGGGCATCGACTTGCGGTAAGGCCGCGATGATCATGAGAAGGAGGAACGGAACTTCCTTGATCACCAACCCAAGTACGAGCGCCACACCCCACGGGTCATTTACGATGAGCAGGTCTGGTGGACGGTCCCACCCCAAAACGGGTGCCAGCACACGCGCGATCCAGCCCGATGGTGCGATCAAAAACACCATCCCAAATGCCGCCGCAGCATGTGGCACAGCGAGCAATGGTCCCAATATCGACTGAACCCGACGCCACCAAGGTGACGCCATCATGGAGGCGGTGAACCCCAGTGCTATCAGACAAGAGAGCGCCGTCGCAAATAGGCCTGTGGTGATGGACAATCGAACCGCGGACGCAAGGCCGTTCCATGCGAATAGGGCTTGAATAGGCTCTAAACTGAAATGGTTCGCGCCTGCTGCAGGGAAATAGCCAAGCGTTGGCAAAATCACCCCGATCAGACCAGCAATCACTGGCCCGATCAGGATGAGAATGACCAGCGCTCGGGCCACTTATTGATTACCGAACCGAAGCTGCCAATCGTCCGCGATACGGGTCATCCATGACGGATGGGGTTCAGCCTGCACCGTGCCAAGTTCGGCCGGTGTCAGCGTCGCAACGCCGAGGTCAAGATCGTCGAAAACGGCACGTTCATCGTCAGATAGTTTCGCCATATCCAACACGGTGCCATAGCCGAGGACATTCGGATCTTGGGCGCGAGCTTGGGCTTCGGGGGACATAAGGAAGTCAGCGACGACCATTGCGCCGGCTTTTGCGCCCGAATTGTAAGGGATCGCGACGAAAGAGGCGTTGCCGATCGTTCCTTTATCCAGAACGAAGGTCCGCACGGTGTCGGGCAACTGACCATTGGCGATCGCGGTCGATGCTTCACCCGGACTAAAGGAAATCGCGAGATCCACCTCTCCGTCGGCAATCAACTGCAACTGCGCTGGACCAGTTTGCGGGTAGGCCTGCCCCTGCCGCCAGAGGTTCGGCGTCAACTCATCGAGCCAAAGCCAGAGCGGCTCCGTGACTTCAGCGTAGGTTTCATCCGTGGCGGGTTGCGACAGCACCGAAGTGTCGTCGGTCAGATCGACCAGCGCCTGTTTCAGGAATGTCGTGCCGAGGAAATCCGGCGGCTGCGGATAGGTAAAGCGACCCGGATGTGTAGCCGCCCAGTCGAGCAAGGCGTTCATATCACCCAGCGGCGCCATATCCGCCGTGTCATACATGAACACCACCTGCGCCATGGCCCAAGGGCTCTCGTATCCCTCAACGGGCACGGTAAAGTCTGTCTGAACGGTCTTACCATCAGTGTCTACATAGGCCCAATTCGGTAGGCTCTCGGCAAATGGACCAAAGAGGAGGCCCGCGTCTTTCATCGCGGCAAAGTTTGATCCGTTAATCCAGATCATGTCGATGGCGCCGTCGTCATCTTGACCAGCCTGCTTTTCGGTCAGAACGCGGGTCACGGCGTCGGCTGTATCACTGAGTTTTACGTGCTCAAGCGTAACGCCGTAGTCCTCTGCAACGCGATCACCGACCCACGCGATAAAGTCGTTCGTCGCCGTCGATCCACCCCATGCGTTCCAATAGACCGTTTGGCCGCGAGCCTCGTCCAAAACAGATGTCCAATCGGATGGATCAGGGTCAGCCAGAGCAACAGTCGGAAGAACACATGCCAAAGCTAGGCCAAGGTAATTCATCGCATTTCCTTTCATGAAACAAAGAGACGACGCGCGCCGTAGAGGCGCAAAGCACCGGTTAGAAAACATAGAGCTCCAAAAATCAGAGCAAGGATTGGAAAGCTCGTCGGGAAGATGCACAGAAAGACGAAGAACCCAATCGTTTCGGTGCCCTCAAGCAGACCGTTGGAATAGTAGAGCGATTTCACACCCTGCGCAGCGGTCTCTAGCCCGCGCTTTTCAGCAAGGATCGCGTAACCGAGGAAGCTCGCCCCGTTGAAATAAAAGGATGTCAGTAGGACGGCACCCGCGGCTCCGTTGGCCGATGGATCAACGATGACAAAAGCCATCGGAATCGCGCCGTAGAACAGGAAATCGCAAGTGATGTCGAGGTAACCGCCAAAGTCGGTGCGCTGACTGGCCCGCGCAACGGCCCCATCCAAACCGTCGGCGATCCGACTGAACAGAATAAAAACCAAGGCCCAAGTATATCCGCCCATGGCGACGAACCCTGCTGCGATAAGACCTAGCAACAGCCCGACAATCGTCACTAAATCTGCCGAAACACCCGACCGAGCGAGAACAGTCCCAGCCGTATTCAGCGGCGGATCGATGAGTTTTCGCACTGTCGCATCCAACATGGGGTTTCTCCTTGGGGTTCAGAACTTGTGACGAATGTTACGGCTCCGCGCAATTGCCCTGACGCGTATTTGAGGAGTTGACACAATCCAAAATAAACCGACTTAAATTGTCGGAATTGACAATCCTTATATTTTTAGTCAGGTAATAGCCATTCTGACTCGCCAGTCAGTTTAGCTGCATTGAAAGGACCACCATGTATCGATCATTTTTAGCCGGTTCAGCCACTCTCGCCCTGACCGCAACGAGCGCTTTGGCGGACGAACGCGCGAACGTTTTGTCCACTTACGCAGATATTGCTCTCGCTGGATATTCTGACAGCCTCATGACCGCGCTGGCGCTTCAGGATGCAGTCACTGCGCTCGTTGCGACGCCTTCTGTCGAAACCTTAGATGCAGCGCGAACCGCATGGATCGCCGCGCGCGTTCCCTATCAGCAGACCGAGGTGTTCCGTTTCGGCAACCCAATCGTGGACGATTGGGAGGGCAAGGTGAACGCTTGGCCGCTCGACGAAGGGTTAATGGACTACGTAGACGCGTCCTATGGCGGGCCGACGGATGAAAACGAATTTGCAGCACTGAACGTCATTGCAAACCCAACCTTTTCCATCGCGGGCATGGATGTGGACGCAACGGACATTACTCCTGAATTGATAGGTGATGTCCTGCACGAAGCCGACGGAATCGAGACTAACGTCGCCCGCGGCTATCACGCGATTGAGTTTCTCCTTTGGGGTCAGGACTTGAACGGCACCGATGCGGGCGCGGGTGATCGTCCCTATACCGACTTTGTCGAAGGGGATGGTTGCACAGGCGGCAACTGTGACCGCCGTGTTGACTATTTGACAGCTGCGACAGAGCTGCTGATCACCGACCTCGAATTCATCATCGACCAATGGGATGAAAACGGTGCGGCTCGGACTGATCTCCTTGCCGATCCTGACGCGGGGATCGTCGCAATGATCACGGGTATGGGATCGTTGTCCTATGGTGAACAAGCCGGCCAACGTATGCGCCTTGGTCTGATGCTGAACGATCCGGAAGAAGAGCACGACTGTTTCTCGGACAACACCCACAATAGTCACTATTACGACGGAAAAGGCGTGCAGAACGTGTATCTCGGACAATACGAGCGGATCGATGGAACCGTTGTCGAAGGCCCCGGTTTGACCGCCTTGGTAGCTGCTGTTGATCCAGCACTCGACGACGAAGTGCGCGGTAAACTCGACACCACCATGGTTGCCCTGACCGCAATCGTAGCCGCAGCCGAAAACGGCATGGCGTATGACCAGATGCTTGACCGCCGAAACGCCGAAGGTGAGGCGCTGATCACGGCTGGTGTTGATGGCTTGATCGACCAAACGCGCAGCTTTGAGAAAATTGTAGGCGCGTTGTCTCTCCACGATGTGGCGTTCGAGGGGTCTGACAGCCTCGACGATCCGAACGCTGTTTTCCAATAATCCGCTATCGGGGGTCGCGCTCTGCGCGGCCCTCTACACCATAGGCTTGCCATGAAATTTGCTTCCGTCGTATTTGCTACCGTCCTCCCCTTTGCCGCCATTGCCCAAGAGGTCAGCGACCTCCACTTGAACGCAGCGCCCCGCACTGCGGAAGAAGCGGCGCGTATTGCCGCGATTGTGCACCCAACGACCGATTTCACAGCCCCCGAACGGTTCGAAGAACGCCCCGCTGGTGCCGCAACAGTGCGCGTTCATTCGACCGCTGACGCGTTTTCGCAGCCATCGGGCAATATCAGTTTTGAGCGCGAATTGGATTTCAAAGTCGGGGATGGGCTGTTTCGGAAGATCTGGGTTTCGGCCCCATCGTCGACGCTCGCTTCCGACGGTTTAGGGCCGCTTTATAACGCGCGGGGATGCCAGAATTGCCACCTCAAGGACGGGCGCGGGCACCCACCCGAAAGCCCGAGCGATAACGCGATTTCAATGTTCCTGCGCATCTCGATCCCCGCGTCGGACGACGAGGTGACACAGGCCATCGCCGACTTCATCCCAACCGCACCTGATCCGACCTATGGTCTACAGCTCCAAGATTTCGGGATCGCTGGCCATGACGCGGAATACCGACTCGACATCGAATACGAGGACATCGAGGTCACACTGTCAGGTGGTGAAGTCGTGACGCTTCGCAGTCCAACCTATCGCGCCGCTGACCTCGGCTATGGCGACCTTCACCCTGACGCAATGCTGTCGCCACGTATTGCCCCACAGATGATCGGGCTTGGTCTTTTGGAAGCGATTCCAGCGGCGGATATACTCGCCCATGTGGACGAGACCGACGCTGATGGTGATGGCATCTCTGGTCGGGCCAACATCGTTTGGTCGACCGAATTTGATCAACCTATGTTGGGTCGTTTCGGCCTAAAAGCGGGCGCGCCCACCATCCGTCAGCAATCCGCCGATGCATTTGCTGGCGACATTGGCATTTCAAACCCGCTGCACCCCAATGGGTGGGGCGAATGCACCGATACTCAAGACGCATGCCGCGCAGCGATTGATGGTGGCGATAATGTCCATGACGGTTTGGAAGTTGATGCGGACGGGCTCGACCTCGTGACCTTCTACTCCCGCAATTTGGCGGTCCCTGCACGGCGCGATCTGGATGATCCGGAGGTGCTACTCGGCAAAGAAGTCTTTTACGAGACGGGCTGCACCGCATGTCACACGCCGAAATTCGTCACTGCTCGGCTGGAGGATCAGCCAGAGCAGTCGTTTCAGCTGATTTGGCCTTACTCTGACCTTCTTCTACACGACATGGGCGAAGGTCTCGCCGATCTCCGTCCCGAAGCCCGCGCAACGGGGACCGAATGGCGGACGCCACCTCTTTGGGGGATTGGTTTGACCGAACAGGTCAGCGAACACACCTATTTCCTGCATGATGGTCGTGCGCGGTCCTTTCTAGAGGCTGTTTTGTGGCATGGTGGTGAGGCGCAAACGCATCGCGATGCCGTGGTTGCTATGCCGAAAAACGACCGCAACGCCCTGATCCGTTTCTTGGAGAGCCTATGATACGCCCCCTCGCCTTTGCCCTGATCTGCGCAACTCCTGCAGCGGCGGATGTCGCGTCTGTGATGTCGAACAACGTGCTGCCAGATTTCGCAAAATTCGACACTGTTGCGGCTACAATGGCAGAAACGGCTGCCACAGACTGCAGTATTGAAACGATGCGACCGCAGTATAACGCCGTGTTCGACGCATGGATGAACGTTCAGCATTTGCGCATTGGTCCGACCGAGAATGGCGCCCTGAACATCGCCTTTTGGCCTGATGAGCGTGGCTTCACGGCCAAGACGCTTTCCACAATGATCGCGGACACTGACCCGTTGATCGACGATGCCGAAGGCTTTGCCGCGTCTTCGATTGCGGGTCGTGGTTTGTTCGCACTCGAAATGTTGCTCTTTGACGACCGTTTCGATGGCTACGATGCCGATAGTTACACCTGCGCCTACGTCCAGCGCGTCGCCGCCAACATTGCTCGCGAAGCACACGCGCAGTCGACGGACTGGCAGGATCGCTATGCGCTGATCATCCAAGGTCAAGGAGACGGGGAAACACTGCCCATTGTGTCCGATGCCGATGCGTTTGCGACGCTCTATTCGCAAATTGTGAACTCACTCGAATTCACCGCCGACAGTCGGGTGGGTCGTCCTCTGGCCGATTTTGCCCGCCCGCGCCCGACGCGGGCCGAGGCATGGCGATCCGACCGTTCGCTTCGCAATATCGTGCTGGCGGTCGATACGGCATATGCCCAAGCGGTCGAGCTCATGGGCGCACCTTTGCCCGCCACAGCACAGGCCGTGGCAGAATTCCACGACGCAGCGAACGCCATTCCTGACCCTAGTTTTTCCGATCTCGCGGACAACTCCCAAGCCTGGCTAAAACTACAAATCCTCGGCCAAAAAGTTGACGGGGTTAAGAACGCGGTTTCGAACGAAATAGGCGCTGTTATGGGAATTTCTGCGGGCTTTAACGCGTCTGACGGGGATTGATATGACCACACGCCGCCGCTTCTTAACCACGTTTTTAGCCGCCGCCGCGACGCCCCGCATATCGTGGGCCAGCGTGGGCAGCCCGTCCTATATCGCCGCCGCGAAAGAAGGGGACGACTACGCCTTGTTCGGCCTTACACAAGAGGGCGAGATCACATTTCGGGTCCCGCTGCCCGCGCGAGGACACGCTGGCGCAGGTCATCCAACGCAGCCCATCGCCGTCGCATTTGCCCGTCGTCCGGGGAACTATGCGATCGTGATTGATTGCGTCAGCGGGTCAATCCTCCGAAACCTTCAGGCACCCGAGGGTAACCATTTCAACGGTCACGGGCTCTTTGTCGATGAAGGTCGTATCCTGATCAGCACAGAGCAGCGTTCTAGCGATAGTGTTGGACGATTGGGGCTCTGGGATGCCGAGAACGGTTATTCTCGCCTCGGTGAGTTGGACACATTTGGGGTCGGCCCACATGATGTGCGACTGATGCCAGATATGCGAACACTGGTCGTGGCAAACGGGGGCATTCAAACGGACCCCGGTGGACGGACGCCATTGAATGTTGGCGCGATGAAACCGAACCTCGCCTACTTGACCTTGGATGGCGTGGAAGAGATCGTCACGCTCGACCCCGACCTGCATTTCAACTCCATCCGCCATTTAGCTGTGCGGAATGATGGCCTCGTTGCGTTTGCAATGCAGTGGCAGGATGACCCGTCTTATTTGCCCCCATTGATGGGGCTTCATCGTCGTGGATCAGACCCTATTCTGGCCCAAGCGCCCCTGACTGATGAATATCCGATGCAGGGCTACGCGGGGTCTATCGCCTTTGCCCCTGACGGTTCCGAGGTTGCGATTTCATCACCCAAAGGCGGCCGTTTGCATCGGTTTGATGAGAACGGAACGTTCCTCGGTGCGGTGATCCAGCGCGATGTTTGCGGCTTGGTCGCGGGTGTGAACGGCTACCTATCCAGCGATGGGTTCGGCAATATCGTCACCGTTCGCGATGGCATCGCAACGCAAATCGCGCAGCATCCCGTGAACTGGGACAACCACATTATCGCGCTCTAAGGTTTGCGGAACAGGCGTGCCGCTTCAAAGATTTCGTCGAGCCGTTCATAGCGGTCCTTAGCGCGCGGCCAGTTTTCCTCTTGGACCGCCGCGATCAAAGTTTCGAGCAACATCATCGTTGAAACATTAGAGTCCCAAGCCGAAGGGATTTCGACCCAGCAGTTAAACGTGTAGTCCGCGATACTGGCAATCGGGCTCGCCCATTGATCGGTCACGACGATCACTGTGACGCCTCGTTCTTTGGCCAGTTCAGCAAGGCGAAGGAGGTTCGTCTCGTAGCGGCGAATGTCAAACATCAGCAGCGTATCGCCTTTGACCATATCCAACACATAGTGCGGCCACGTCGCGGACGAACTGGTCATGTGGGTGACGCGTTCGCGGATCGCCTGAAAGTGGGTAAACGCATATTCCGCCAAGGCCCGTGTTATGCGCCCACCAACGATATAAAGCCGCCCGTTTGTATCTGCCAAACACCCTGCCGCTTTATCGAATTTATCGTGATCGACGTTGGATAGTGTCTGACTGAGGTTGCGCGTGATCGCCTGAGAGAAGCGATTCAAGAGATGCGACTCTGGCGCTTCGGTCGCCCAATTCGCGCGACGCTGTGTCGGGCCTTGAACCTTGGCTTGAAGTTCGGACAGCAAGGACTGGTGGAACTGCGGAAAGCCTTTGAACCCGAGTTTTCCCACCATACGCGCCACGGTCGGCGTCGAAACATCCGCGTTCTGCGCCACGACCGTGATCGAGGCGATCCCCGCCGCCGGATAGTTCTCCAACAGTGCATTAGCGAGCTTCTTTTCAGACGCGGTCAACGTCGCGTATTTCTCGCGGATCAGTTCGCGCACGGTGGTTTTGGGTTCAGACACAACGCCTCGCTTTCACAAATGCTGCTTTCCTAAGCAGACGCTGCGATTGAGCAAACCGCAAGAAAAGATTCAACACCACCATTTAGGAAAATTATTGACGCATTAGCAAAGTGTGTGGAAAGATTTTTACAAACGACAGGAAAATCGCATGAAAAAAGCGGCGAAAACGCAACGAACATCGGCGGTTGAGGTGTTTAATCCGGAGGGTAAATCTCCGGTCGTGATTCTCTGCGAACATGCATCACACGCCATTCCCGAACGCTATAATGGGCTTGGATTGGCGGAGAATGACCGCAAAAGTCACGCGGCATGGGACCCAGGCGCTTTACCCGTTGCCCAAATCTTGTCTGCTGCTTTGGACGCACCCTTGGTCGCCTCAACGGTGTCGCGCTTGGTCTATGACTGCAATCGTCCGCCCGAAGCGCCCAGCGCGATGCCTGAAACTTCTGAACTGATCAAAGTACCCGGCAACCACGGTCTGACCCAAGATCAAAGGGACGAACGGACCGAGTCTGTCTACGCGCCCTTTTGCGAAGCGGTGGCCGAGTCCATCTCGACCCGCACCAAACCGATGGCGATCGTGACGATGCACAGCTTTACCCCGATCTATTTCGGAAAGCCTCGTGCGACAGAGATCGGTATCCTGCACGACAGTGATACACGGCTCGCCGATGCGATGATCGCGCAATCCCATGCCATTACGTTGGGGGTTGAACGCAACCAGCCCTATGGACCGGACGATGGTGTAACCCATTCTTTGCGCTTGCATGGTATTTCTAACGGCATCGCCAATGTGATGATCGAGGTCCGCAATGACCTTATTGATACACCTGATGCCCAGCGCGATGTGGCGCATCAACTCTTGGCACTTTTACGTCCGGCACTCGCCAGTTTGGAGGTCATGAATGCCTAGTGTGATCGTAGGCTACATCCACGTGATTGACGCGATTAACCGATTTATCGGGCGGATTGCGATGTATGGAATTTTCGCACTGATTGGCGTTCTGCTCTGGTCGTCGGTGTCCAAGACTTTCTTTACGCCGTCACTTTGGACGCTCGAGACAGCACAGTTCATCATGGTCGCTTATTATGTGTTGGGCGGGCCGTATTCGATCCAATTGGGATCGAACGTGCGGATGGACCTGTTTTACGGCAATTGGACAACCAAACAGAAAGCGTGGATGGACGGCTTTACCGTGTTTTTCCTGCTCTTTTACTTGGGCGTACTTCTCTATGGCGCGCTGGGTTCTTTGTCTTATTCGCTGGGATATTTCGGCACCGAGCCGATCACCTATTTCAAAGATCTGATTGTCGCCTTTGTCACTGGCGGACCAACCGCCGCAGGTGAAGAACTCGGTTATCTAGAGCGTAGTTCTACCGCATGGCGCCCTCACATCTGGCCGATCAAGCTGATCCTCGCCGCGGGTGTTTTCTTAATGATCCTACAAGTCCTTGCCGAATTCTTCCGAGATATTGGCCGCATTCGTGGAGTTGAACTCTGATGTCCTATGAAATGATCGCCATAGTGATGTTCAGCACCATGATGGTGATGCTCTTTACGGGGCAGCGCGTCTTTGGGGCTATCGGTTTTGTTGGTGCGGCTGCAGGGATGTTGCTGTGGGGCGTTGGTGGCGTCGATGTGCCCTTCTCGGCCGCGATGAAGCTGATGAAATGGTATCCGATGCTCACGTTGCCGATGTTCATTTTCATGGGCTACGTGTTGTCTGAGTCAAAGATCGCCGACGACCTCTACAAGATGTTCCACGTTTGGATGGGTCCAGTGCGTGGTGGTCTGGCCATCGGAACAATTGGCCTGATGGTCCTGATCTCCGCGATGAATGGTTTGTCGGTCGCCGGCATGGCGATTGGCGCGACGATTGCGCTGCCTGAACTGCTAAAGCGCAAATACGATAAGATCATGGTGACGGGCGTTATTCAGGCGGGATCGTCGCTTGGTATCCTCGTGCCGCCGTCTGTCGTTCTCGTGCTTTATGCGATGATCGCACGTCAGCCCGTCGGGCAACTGTGGCTCGCTGGGGTAGTGCCTGGCCTGATGATGGCTGCGATGTTCATCATCTACATCTACATCCGTTGCCGCATTAATCCCGAGCTCGGCCCTGCGCTTCCAGAGGACGAACGCAATGTCTCGACTGCCGAAAAGATGCGCCTGCTGCGCGCTGGTGTTCTGCCGCTCGTGATCTTTGCGTCAATGATGGTGCCGTTTGTGAACGGCTGGACCTCGCTGGTGGAAAGCTCTGCGATTGGCGCGATGGCCGCGTTTGTTGCTGCGGTGCTGAAAGGCCGCATGACGAAAGACGTCTTTGAGACCTCAGTCAAACAGACCTTGGGTATTTCGTGCATGTTCATGTGGATCATTCTAGCCGCGCTAGGCTTTGGAGCGATCTTTGACGGCTTGGGCGCGGTGAACGCGATTAAGGATCTGTTCACCGAACAAATGCACCTGAGCCCTTGGACGATCCTGATCCTGATGCAACTGAGCTTTATCGTCATGGGCACCTTCCTCGACGATACGGCGATGCTAGTGATTGTGGCGCCGCTCTACGTGCCGCTGGTGGATCAGCTCGGCTTTGACCTGATTTGGTATGGCGTTCTCTACACCATCACCACGCAGATTGCGTATATGACGCCGCCCTTTGGCTATAACCTTTTTCTCATGCGGGCGATGGCCCCGCCAGAGATCGGACTTCGCGACATCTACCGCTCCATCGTGCCGTTTGTGTTGTTGATGGTGCTCGCACTCGCGCTCGTGATGATCATACCCGACATCGCGATGTGGCTGCCGAACTCGGTTTACGGAAATTAACTAATAAAAGAGCCTGAACAGGGCCGATCAACCCCAACAAGGAGAAGAGAAATGACGACAAGACGTAAGTTTCTAGCCACCGCTGGTGTCGGCGCATTGGCAACGCCACTCGCGGCTCCGGCTATTGCTCAATCGACCATCACTTGGCGGATGCAGACCTATGCAGGTCCGGCTCTGGCTGAGCATGTTGTGAAACCCGCAATCGACATGTTCAACAAGATCGCAGGCGACCGCATGCAGATCGAACTCTACTTTGCAGACCAGCTGGTTCCGACGGGCGAATTGTTCCGCGCGATGCAGCGCGGCACAATTGATGCAGTTCAGTCGGACGATGACTCCATGGCGTCCCCGACCGAAGTGACCGTGTTCGGCGGCTACTTCCCCTTCGCATCACGCTACTCGCTCGACGTGCCAGTGCTGTTCAACCAATACGGACTGAACGAAATCTGGGATGAAGAGTATTCCAAAGTTGGCGTAAAGCACATCTCAGCTGGCTCTTGGGACCCATGCCACTTTGCAACCAAAGACCCGATCAACAGCCTCGCTGATCTTCAGGGCAAGCGCATCTTTACCTTCCCGACGGCTGGCCGCTTTATGTCCCAGTTCGGCGTCGTTCCAGTGACTATTCCGTGGGAAGACGTCGAAGTCGCAATGCAGACAGGCGAACTGGACGGTATCGCGTGGTCAGGCATCACCGAAGACTACACCGTTGGCTGGGCTGACGTGACCAACTACTTCCTCACAAACAACATCTCTGGCGCTTGGGCTGGGTCGTTCTTTGCGAACATGGATCGTTGGAACGAACTGCCTGAGGACCTCCAGACCCTGTTCCGCGTCTGCACCGACCAGTCACACTACTATCGCCAGTGGTGGTATTGGGGTGGTGAAGCATCGCTGCGTGTCGATGGCACCAAGATGCAGCTCACTTCGATCCCAGATGCTGAATGGGCAACCGTCGAAGCCAAGGCGTTGGAATTCTGGGACGAAATCGCCGCAGAATCCCCGACCAAAGCGCGCGTTGTTGAAATCATCAAGAAATACAACGCGGACATGGCCAAAGCTGGCCGTCCTTACCGCTACAGCTAAGAGCAATCGCCCTGCCGGTATCCCATCGGCAGGGCACCTAAACGACGGAGAACATCGCCATGCTAGACTTCGACACGCTCAAGGCTCGGGTATCTGACGGCACATACGATACCATCTTGGTCTGCGGTATCGACATGCAGGGTCGCTTGATGGGCAAACGGTTCCATGCCCAGCATTTTATCGACAGCGCATGGGAAGAAACCCATTGCTGCAACTACCTGCTGGCCACTGACCTAGAGATGGCGACGCCCGACGGTTACGCGTCAACCTCGTGGGAAGCAGGCTATGGCGACTACGTGATGAAACCCGATCTGGGCACGATCCGCCCTGTGCCGTGGCTTGAGGGCACAGCGATGGTTCTGTGCGATCTGATCGACCACCACACCCACAAAGAAGTCGAACACTCCCCCCGCGCGATGCTGAAAAAGCAGATCAAACGGCTTGAGGCGTTGGGCTATACCGCGATGATGGCGACCGAGCTCGAATTCTTCTTGTTCGAAAAGAGCTATGACCACATCCGCAAGAGCGGTTTCCGCGATTTAGAGCCTATTTCGGGCTACAACGAAGACTATCACATCTTTCAAACGACCAAGGAAGAAAGCGTGATGCGCCCGATCCGTAATCACCTTTACGCTGCTGAAATCCCGATCGAAAACTCGAAAGGCGAGGCCGAGGCTGGTCAGGAAGAACTCAACATCAAATACGCCGAGGCCATGCTGACGGCCGACTATCACACCATCGCCAAAAACGCGATCAAGGAGATCGCTTGGCAGAACGGTCACGCGGCGAGCTTTATGGCGAAGTATCACCATAGCAAGGTTGGCTCCTCCGCTCACGTTCACCAATCACTCTGGAAAGACGGCGCGAACGCGTTTTATGACCCAGCAGACAAACGCGGCATGTCGGCGGTGATGAAATCCTACATGGCGGGTCTGCTGAAATACGCTGCGGATTACACCTATTTCCTCGCCCCCTACATCAATAGTTACAAACGGTTCCAGAAAGGCACCTTTGCACCCACGCGGATCATTTGGTCGGTCGATAACCGCACCGCGGGTTTCCGTCTTTGCGGTGAAAACACCAAAGGCGTGCGGGTCGAATGTCGCGTGGGCGGGTCCGATTTGAACCCCTACCTCGCTATGGCAGCGCAACTTGCCGCTGGTATCGCAGGTATCGAAGAGGGCCTGACACTCGGCGCCCCATTCACTGGGGATGCTTATGACGCAGAGGTCGAGTCGATCCCACAAACGCTGCGCGATGCTCGTTCGGCACTAGTGAAATCTGACATGCTTCGCGAAGCATTCGGTGATTGGGCCGTTGACCATTATGCCCGCGCCGCAGAAGTAGAAATCGAAGATTTTGACCGCGTCGTGACCGACTACGAAGTCGCACGCGGCTTTGAACGCTCTTAACCCTATGAGGACATTATGACAGGGCAACTGAAGTGTATTTCGCCCATCGACGGGTCAGTTTACGCCACCCGTGATACGCTGAGCCGCGACGAGGCTTTTGCCGTCGCTGAACGCGCGCGCGCAGCACAGGCCGCATGGGCCGCGCGTCCGTTGAAGGAACGCATTGATCTGGTGCTGGCTGGCGTCGCTGCCGTTGGCGCAATGAACGATGAGGTCGTACCAGAACTGGCGCATATGATGGGTCGCCCCGTGCGTTATGGCGGCGAATTCCGTGGCTTTGAAGAACGCGCAAGCTACATGGCGCAAATTGCAGAGAGCAGCCTCGCCGATATGCAAGTGGGCGAGGACGCGACTTTTAAGCGCTACATCAAACGTGTTCCGCATGGCGTCGTGTTCGTCGTAGCGCCGTGGAACTACCCCTACATGACCGCGATCAACACGGTCGCGCCTGCGCTAATCGCGGGCAATACGGTTATCCTAAAACATGCGACGCAGACCCTGCTGGTCGGTGAACGCATGGCAAAGGCGTTCCACTCTGCTGGCGTGCCAGAGGACGTGTTCATCAACGTCTTCCTCGATCACGACACGACCAATGATCTGATCGCAGGTCGGGCTTTTAACTTTGTGAACTTCACGGGCTCTGTTGGCGGCGGCAAGGCGATGGAGCGCGCTGCGGCAGGCACCTTTACTGGCGTGGGCCTAGAGCTCGGCGGTAAAGATCCAGGCTACGTCATGGAGGACGCCGATCTGGACGCAGCCGTTGATACACTGGTTGACGCAGCGATGTTCAACTCGGGTCAGTGCTGCTGCGGCATCGAACGGATTTACGTCCACGAAAGCCTCTATGACGCTTTTGTCGAAAAGGCCGTTGCGGTGGTCAAGGGCTACAAGCTCGGCAATCCGCTGGACAGCGACACGACGATTGGCCCGATGGCCAACGTCCGCTTTGCAACTGAGGTTCGTGCGCAGATCGCAGAGGCAGTTGAGGCTGGCGCAGTCACGCATATTCCGACGATGGAAGGTGACGACGGCGCTGCCTACCTGACACCGCAAATCCTGACCAACGTCACCCATGACATGCGCGTCATGCGTGAAGAGTCGTTCGGCCCAGTCGTTGGCATCATGAAGGTTTCGTCAGACGCCGAAGCCATTGCGCTGATGAATGACAGCGACTACGGCCTGACGGTTTCCCTCTGGACCCAAGATGTCGAGCGCGCACAAGCCGTGGGCGATCAGCTCGAAACAGGCACTGTGTTCCTAAATCGCGCGGACTACCTCGATCCGGGTTTGTGCTGGACGGGCTGCAAAGATACGGGTCGCGGCGGTGGCTTGTCCGTGATCGGCTACCACAACCTCACACGTCCAAAATCCTACCATCTTAAGAAGGTGACGAAATGAACCTCATCGGTAACTGGTCCTATCCGACCGCTGTGAAGTTCGGCGCAGGCCGGATCAAAGAACTCCCTGCAGCCTTGGCCCAAGCAGGCATCACGCGCCCTCTGCTGGTGACGGACCGTGGGCTTGCCAGCATGGCGATCACGCAGCAGACCTTGGACATCATGGACGAGGCTGGTTTTGGTCGCGCTATTTTCGCCGAAGTAGACCCAAACCCGACCGAATTGAACCTCGCTGCGGGCGTTGAAGCCTACAAAGCTGGGGGTCATGACGGTGTGATTGCCTTTGGCGGTGGCTCTGGCCTCGACCTCGGCAAAATGGTCGCTTTCATGGCGGGCCAGAACCGTCCGATCTGGGACTTTGAGGACATTGGCGACTGGTGGACCCGCGCGAACGCAGACGCCATCGCACCGATCATCGCTGTTCCGACGACTGCAGGCACAGGGTCCGAAGTCGGCCGCGCCTCGGTCATCACCAATTCGGAAACACACGTCAAAAAGATCATCTTCCACCCGAAGGTTCTGCCGACCGTTGTGATTTCCGACCCTGAACTGACCGTTGGGATGCCGAAGTTCATCACCGCTGGCACAGGCCTCGATGCCTTTGCGCACTGTGTCGAAGCCTTCAGCAGCCCGTTCTATCATCCGATGAGCCAAGGTATTGCGCTCGAAGGGATGCGCTTAGTCGTCGAAAACCTGCCACGGGCTTACGCAGACGGCACCGACCTTGAGGCTCGCGCAAACATGATGGCTGCAGCGGCAATGGGGGCCGTTGCTTTCCAAAAGGGTCTCGGCGCTATTCACGCGCTGTCGCACCCCATCGGCGCGGTGTTCAACACCCACCACGGCACAACGAACGCTGTGTGTATGCCTGCGGTGCTGGAACTGAACGCCCCATTGATCGCTGATCGTTTTGACCGCGCAGCAAGCTATATCGGCGTTTCGGGTGGCTTTGACGGGTTCCGTACCTTTGTCCAAGAGTTCAACGATAGCTTCGCCATCCCGCGCAAACTCCGCGAAATGGGCGCAACTTTGGACAAAATTGACGAACTGGTTCCTGCAGCCCTAGCCGACCCATCTTGCGGCGGTAACCCTGTTGAACTGAACGAGGCTAACGTTCGCGCCCTGTTTGAAGCCGTCATCTAATGATCACGCCCTGATCCAATCACCATTGGATCAGGGTAAATTCTGCATATCTGACTAAACTTTTCTGCGAAAACGCACCGAAATTCTGATCTGGATCAGTTACGAGCGCACAGAAACGTGATTTTTGACCTCTAGTCATTTGATGAGAGGAATTTTCCGTTGCGCCTCACCACCCGTACAAACCTTGCGATACGTGTTTTGATGTATTGCGGCACACATTTGGACCAGATCACGCCATCGTCCATCATTGCAGACGCCTGCAACGCCTCTGCCAACCATTTGGCGCAGGTCGTTCATACGCTGCACGTAAACGGGTTCGTGGATGCAACACGCGGTCGCACCGGCGGGGTTCGGTTGGCGCGGGACGCGGCCAAAATCAACATCGGCGAAGTTTTCCGTATTTTTGAGGCGGATGTTCCGTTTACTGAATGCTTCTCTGAAGCCACAAACACATGCCCATTGGTCAAAGCCTGCCGCCTTCGGGTCGCCATCGGTCGTGCACTTGAGGCGTTCTTTCACGAACTAGACCTCGTGACCCTCGAAGATCTGGTCAAGGGAAATTGCGGACTGGTCGACATCTTTGCGATGACCGCACCATTGGCATCAGTTGAATGCAACGCGATCGAAGCCACAAGCTGACGGAACGAAATGCACCCTTACAGGGCCGATCCATTGGACTCTAAAGCTCAAGACTGTTCCAGATAAACTGGTGCCGCTGAAGGGCAATCTAACACCGCCAATTTCGATGAAATTATAGAGGGTTAGTGGTGGGCGCTTTCGCAGAAGTGGTCCCGAAAGCGGTCCCGGGGTTGCTCAAAGCAATATCGACGAGGCGATGATACACAACCGGCCCAAAGCTGCCGGTCGATTACTCTTCGCGGAAGCAGTCAAATGACGAGAATGCAGTCATTCAACCGAGCCCTATCGCGCTTGCCAGCGCAAACTTTTATATATGGAGTGATCAGGCTGCTATGGTCAGTTCATCGCGGCCGTTTCCACAACCCTTCCATCCTCGCGCCACTCCGGCAGACCGCCGTCAAGGCGGCGCGCATTGAGGCCGTGTTTGCGAAGTGCGGCGACAGCCTGGTGGGCATAGATGCAATAAGGGCCCCTGCAATAGGCCACGATTTCGGTGGCCGGATCGAGCGTCGGGACGATCCGCTCGATCTCCGTCAGCGTCATGTTGTGCGCACCCGAAATGTGACCTGCAGCGTATTCGTCCGCGGGGCGAACATCGAGCACGGTCACAGAACCTTCGGCGATCCAGGCTGACAGGTCTTCTCTGCTGACCGGCTCAGGGGCATCCTCGCCGCCCGAGAGCCCCCGCAAGATGCGCTCGACCTGCGCGAGGTTCCGCTCCGCAACGATGCGCAGAAGGTCCATCAGTTGAAGCGTCTTCGCGTCGGTCAGCCGGTAGATCACCGCCTTGCCGTCGCGGCGGCTGGTGACGAGTGCGGCGCGGCGCAACTGTTGCAGGTGCTGCGAGCAGTTGGCGATGGTCAGGCCTGTCTTGTCGGCAAGAGCCTCGACCCCGCGTTCGCCTTGCGCCAGTTGTTCCAGCAGCATCAGACGCGCCGGTGCCGATAAGGCGCGCGCGACGAGGGCGTATTCTTCCAGCAGGGCCAACTTCGGGCTGATTGACAAGTCGTGCCTCCTGACGCTACATCATTCAAGCGATAACTTGAATAATAGCGATTTCATCGCGTCCCACAAGTCCGAAGTCCACATCCCATGTCCGAGACCATCCTCGCCGCTGAACTAACCATTCGCCTTGCTGCCTTTCTCGGCGTCTTGGTGGCCATGGCGCTGTGGGAGGTGGCGGCGCCGCGGAGGCGTCGGGAGATCCCGCGCGTCATCCGCTGGACGAACAACCTCGCGCTTGTGGTGCTCGACACCGCGATCCTGCGGCTGACCTTCCCGATCATCGCCGTCGGGCTCGCCGTCATGGCCGAGGATCACGGCTTGGGCCTATTCAACAATCTCGATGTGCCGATCTGGGTCGCGGTTGTGGTTTCGATGCTGTTGCTCGATCTGGCGATCTACCTCCAGTACGTGATGTTCCACGCAGTGCCTGGGCTCTGGCAGCTGCACCGGATGCACCACGCCGATCTCGACTTCGACGCGACCACGGGACTGCGGTTCCATCCCGTGGAGATCCTCATCTCGATGGAGATCAAGCTGGCGGTGGTCGCGGCGCTCGGACCGCCCGCCGTCGCGGTGCTGCTGTTCGAGGTGATCCTGAACGCCACAGCGCTCTTCAACCACGCCAACATCGACCTGCCGCGCCCGGTAGACGGGGTGCTGCGGCTGATCGTGGTCACGCCCGACATGCACCGCGTCCACCATTCCATTGACCCGCGCGTGACCAACTCGAACTACGGCTTCAACCTGCCGTGGTGGGACCAGCTCCTCGGCACCTACATCGCCCAGCCCGCCAAGGGGCATGAGGGGATGGAGATCGGCATCGAGCAGTTCCGCACGCGCCGCGATCTCTGGCTCGACCGGATGCTGGTCCAGCCTTTACGCGGACCGGCCTCGGGCGGCGCGCTCGACCCGCGCATCACGACGAAGGAGCCCGCCGAATGACCGCGTGTGAGTACACGCGCGGCATCCGCGAGAACCGGGTCCAGGTCGCGCATCAGCTGATCCAGGTCATGCTGGTGGGTTTCGCCATCGGCATGACGCGCACGGTGGTCCCGGCGCTGGCCGAAAGCGAGTTCGGGCTCGAGCGCGGCTCGTTCCTGCTGCTGGCGTCCTTCGTCGTGGCCTTCGGTGCGGTTAAGGCGGTGATGAACTTCGTCGCCGGGCGGTGGTCCGAGCGGATCGGGCGCAAGCGGGTGCTGTTCTGGGGCTGGGTCGTGGCGCTGCCGATCCCGGTGATGATCTGGTCCGCGCCGGACTGGAACTGGATCGTCGCGGCGACTGTGCTTTTGGGCGTCAATCAGGGCCTTTGCTGGTCGATGACGCAGACCGCCAAACTCGATATCACGAGGGCCGAGGAACGTGGCCTCACCATGGGGCTCAACGAATTCTCCGGCTATGTCGGCGTGGCGATCGCGGGCGTCGTCACCGCATATGCCGCCGAGTGGCTGGGGGCACGTGTCGGCCTGCTGGTCTTCGGCATGGCGGTGGTCCTACTGGCACTGGTCCTGACGGTTGTCTGGGTGAAAGACACGCTTCCTTGGGCGAAGGCAGAAACTGCCGCGCACAAGGCAGCGCCGCCGAAAGCCCTACCGCGCTATCCGCAGGGCGTGTCCGAGAATCCCACGACGGGAGAGGTCTTCGCGGTGATGAGCTGGCGCGACCGTCGGCTTTTCGCGATCTCCCAGGCGGGGCTGGTCGAGAAGTTCGTCGATGCGCTGGTCTGGGCGCTGTTCCCGGTCTTCCTCGTGACGCAAGGCGCGACCTTGACCGAGGTCGGCTGGATCGTCGGCACCTACGGTTTTGTCTGGGGCGGCTCGCAACTTGTCACCGGGCGGCTGTCGGACCATGTCGGGCGCTTCTGGCCCAACGTGCTCGGCATGTGGATCTGCGGTGCTGGCGTGGCGATGGTGGTCATGGGCACCGGCGCGCTATGGTGGTCGGTCTCGGCCGGGGTGGCCGGCTTCGGCATGGCGCTCCTCTATCCGAACCTCGGGGCGGCGGTCGCCGACATCACCCCGCCGGCCTGGCGCGGCTCGGCCATCGGAATCTACCGCTTCTGGCGCGACCTCGGCTACGCGATCGGCGCGCTCGGTCTCGGGCTGGCGGCCAGCCTGACCGGCGCTGCGGAAGCGGCCTTCTGGTTCGTTGCGGTATCCATGTTCGTCTCCGGCGGGCTTCTGTTCTGGCTCTCCGAGGAAACCCACCCGCGACTGAACCCCGCCAGCCCACGGGAGCTTGCAGATGCCTGACACGCTTGCCCGCTCTCTGGGCTTCCTTTCGATCTTGTTGGGCGTCGCCTCAATCGCGCTTCTTGCAGTCTCTGTCTGGGGCTTCCGGGCGGGCGGCTGGCCCTGGCCGCAGGCCTATGACCTTGCCGGCTGGAGCGCCTGGGCGGCCGGTGCCGGCGTCATCGCCGCGCTGGCCGGGCTGGTGGTCTGGCTGCGCCGCAGGAACGGTCGCGCTGGCGCGGTCCTGCTGGGGTTGATCCTGTCGCTGCCGGTCGCATGTCTTGGTGCGGCGTTCGAGATCGCAGCCCGCAGCGCGCCGCCTATCTGGACGTACGCCCGCTGGACCTGCCGGTCTCCGCAGACGAGGCGTTCGCGGCGGCGCTCGCCCTCGTGGAACAGCGCGGCTGGGAGGTGCTGTCGGCCGATCCCGCGGAGAGCCAGATCGAGGCCATCGCCCGGAGCCGTCTGTTTGCCTTCGAGGACGAGGTGGCAATCCGCGTGACCGAAACCGAAAGCGGCGCTCGCATCGACATGCGCTCGCGCTCGCGCCTCGGCCAGATCGACCGCGGGGCCAATGCACGACGCATCGAAGCCTTCCTGTCGGAGCTTGAAACGCGCGCCCGGACCTGAGGACCCAAAATGAAACACCTGATCCTTCTGAACGATCCGCCCTACGGCAACGAGCGTAGCTTCAACGGGCTGCGCATGGCCCACGCGCTTGCCAAGAACGAACCTGAAGCGGAAATCACCGTCTTCCTGATAGCCGACGCGGTGCTTTGTGCCAAGGCGGGGCAGAAGACGCCCGATGGCTACTACAACCTCGAGCGCACACTCCGCAGGCTCTTATCCGCCAAGGGGCGCGTCCTTATGTGCGGTACCTCCATGGATGCGCGCGGCCTGACCGAGGGCGACATGATGGAGGGGGCGAGCCGATCGACCATGGACGAACTCGCCCAGGCGACGCTCGCCGTCGACAAGGTGCTGGTGGTCTGATGGCTCAAATGCTCACGCTCGCCGCCCTCGCGGCCAACCCGGATTGCTTACACATGATCGACGTCCGCGACGCGGAAGACTTCTCCTCCGCCCATGTGACGGGCGCCGTCCATATCCCGCATATCCCGCTGGCCGAACTCGAAGACTGCACCGGTGAAATGCCGGTTGGAAAGACACCCGTGACCATCTGCGGCAAGGGCGGCGGTCGGTCAGCAGAGGGTGCGGACATACTGAAGAAGTTGGGCCACCCGGACGCCCTCTGGCTCGAGGGCGGCACGAAGGGCTGGCTTGCACGAAACACCTGAACACCCGAACACCAAGAAACCGGAATGGAGGATACCCCCGGATGACCCTGAAACAACTACTTTTGGCGACGACCGTCGCGCTCGGGCTGCATGCAGCGCCCGCCTTGGCACAAGACGCAGCCGTTGAGGTCATGCAGGAATACATGATGTTCTCGGAATACGAATCCGGCATCATCCTGCCCCAGCAGATCGACCAGACCGTGTTCGAGACCGCGCTTTTCGTCGACACCCGCGATGCGGGTCAGTTTGAGGAAGGCACCATCCCCGGTGCCGTCAACATTGAGTGGCGCGAGGTGCTCGACCGGATCGACGAGATCCCCGAGGGCCGCATGACCATCCTGTTCTGCAACACCGGCAGCCTCTCGGCACAGGCGGCCTTCGCGCTGCGGGTCGCGGGACGGTCGAACGTCGTCGTCATGCAGACCGGCTTCACCGGCTGGCAGCAGGATGCTGCCTATCGGCCTTGACCACCGCGAACCGCGCCTGGGAGTTCATGCCGCGGCGACAAGTACATGTGTCCGAGTGGTGAGGGGCGGTGACACGACCAAACCAGGGAAGGTCATGCAGCCTCGTAGCGCGTGAACACCTCGGTGCTGCCGTCGTGCCGGATCAGGAACACATCGTAGGCCTCGCGGCTCTCTTCCAGGCCCATGCCTGGCGAACCGTAGGGCATGCCGGGCACCGCAAGACCGACAGCATCGGGGCGCTCGGACAGCAGCCGTCGAATGTCGGCGGGCGGGACGTGGCCCTCGATGAAATAGCCCTCGATCTCACCGGTGTGGCAGGAGGTTATATTCTGGGGGATGCCGTTCTCGAGTTTGTGCCGGATCAGGAGGGTGCCGAAACTGCGCTCGGTAGTGACGGTGAATCCGTCTTCTTTCAGGATATCGATCCAGGCAGTGCAGCACCCACAGTTCGGGTCCTTCAGCACGTGGATTGCGGGCGCAGTCTGGGCCATTCCTGGAAGGGGAACGGTGGCAGCGAAGCTCGCGGTAATCGCCAGCAGGGCACGTCTGGTGAGGGTCATGAATATATCCTTTCAAGTCGTTGCGGATACGCGGTCGGAGCGCGTGTTTCCGTTGTCATGGCTCGCATGTTGCGGCGTGTCGATCGCCACGGAGGGCCGGAAGAACAGCAGCCGGAGGGCGTTCATCGTTACCAGTACTGTGGCGCCCGTGTCTGCGAGGATTGCGATCCAGAGGCCGGTGATCCCGAGCAGGGTGGTCACGAGGAAGACCGCCTTCAACCCGAGTGCGATGGCGATGTTCTGGCGAATGTTTGTCATGGTCGCGCGGGCGAGGCGGATCTTGCTCGCCACATCGGTCACGCGATTGCGCAGGATCGCCGCGTCGGCCGTCTCCAGCGCGACATCGGTGCCCGAGCCCATGGCGACGCCGACATGGGCGGCGGCAAGCGCGGGTGCATCGTTGATCCCATCGCCGATCATCATCACGCGTGCGTCGGACGTCAGATCACGGATCGCCGTCACCTTGTCTTCCGGCATGAGTTCGGAGTGATGCGCGATCCCAAGCCCTTCGGCGATGGCCTGCGCCGTGCGTTTGTTGTCCCCGGTCAGCATCACGGATGAGATGCCAAGCGTGCGGAGTTGCGCCACGGCGACGGCCGCATCGGCGCGCGGCTCGTCCCTGAGCGCAATGAGGCCCTGGGGCACGTCATCGCGCAACACGATGACCACCGTCTTGCCCCCGGCTTCCAGTGCCGCCACGCAGGTCCGCAGGTCGTTCGTGAGCGCGCCACGCTCATCCGCAAGCCGCGGGGAGCCCACGCTGACGGTCACGCCGTCGATGGCGGCTTCCGCCCCCTTGCCGGGCAGCGCGTGGCCGCCGGTCGTTGCTGCCGCATCCACGCCGCGCCGCTCTGCCTCTGCGCATATTGCCTGTCCGAGCGGGTGGCTCGCACCGCTCTCGACCCCGGCGGCGAGGGACAGAAGTTCGTCCACGCTTCCCGAAAGAGCCGTGATGTCGGTGACACGGGGCTTGCCGTGGGTGAGGGTTCCGGTCTTGTCGAATGCCACATGGGTCGTGCGGGCCGCGGCCTCGATCACGGCGCCGCCCTTCATCAGCAGGCCGTTGCGGGCCCCCGTGGAGAGCGCCGAAGTGATCGAGGCCGGCACCGAGATGACCAGCGCGCAGGGGCAGCCGATCAGCAGAAGCGCCAAGGCGCGGTAGACCCAGTCGCCCCAGGCCAGCCCGAAGGCCAGCGGCGGAACGACGGCGACGAGGACTGCGGCTCCGACGACGGCGGGCATGTAGACCCGGCTGAACCGGTCGATGAAGCGCTCGGTCGGGGCGCGGGCGCTCTCGGCTTCCTCCACGAGGCGGACGATGCGAGCGATGGTGTTGTCGTCGGCTGCCTTCGTGACTCGCACGCGCAAGAGCGCCTCCGCGTTGATCGACCCGGCGAAGACCTCCGCGCCCGGCTCCTTGAGGCTCGGGACACTCTCGCCCGTCACCGGGCTCTCGTCGACACCCGAGGTGCCATCGATCACCTCGCCGTCACAGGGCACCCTGTCACCGGGGCGGACCTGAACGACCTGGCCGACCTGGAGCCGCTCCGCCGGGACCTCACGGATCTTGCCACCCACCTCGAGCTGCGCCGTCTTCGGCACGAGCTTCGAGAGTGCCCGGATGCTGTCGCGCGCCTTGCCGGCCGCGACCCCTTCCAGCAACTCGCCCACCGCGAAGAGAAAGACGACCAGCGCGGCCTCTTCTGCCTCGCCGATCACCAGCGCGCCGCCAGCGGCGATCGTCATCAGCATCTCGATCGTGAAGGGCATCCTTGCCCGCGCCATGGCGAACGCGCGCTGCGCCACGGGGACGAGTCCGATCAGGGTCGCAAGGATGAAGGCCCAATGGGCGATATCCGCGGGAAACGCGAAGCGAGATGCCCAGGCTGCCGCCAGAAGGGCCCCTGTGCCGATCACGAGCTGCCCCTTCGCTGTCTGATACCAGGACGGCGTCGGTGCCTCCTGCGGCTGCTCTGCGGCGTCTTCCGCAGGCTCGCCCTTGGGGTCCGGGGCTTCCGCGGCCAGGGGAAACGCACCATCGGGCAGGACGAAGCCACCCTTGGGCTTCTCTGGTTGCGCTCCCTTTGCCGCAATGCCGAACCCGACCCCGCGAACGGCTTTCTCGATGCTTTCGGGAGAGGTCTGACGCTCGTCGAGCGTCAGACGCAGCCGCTCGGCCATAAGTGCCACATCGACATCCGCCACGCCCGGCAGGCGCTCGACCGCGCCGCGCACCTTGGCGGCGCAGGACCCGCAATCCATGCCCGTCACGCGCCATTCGCGTAGTTCTGTGCTCCCGTCGGCCATGGTGATTCTCCGTTATTCTTCCGGTTCGGGCATAAACATAAGACCTGCAGCAACTGTAGCTTCAAGTGCTGCCTGCGCCACTTCGTATGGCGGCAGGCCGCTGCCGGCAGCGGCTATCAGCCGGTGGCTCCGTCAGGTGCGGCCATCGCGCGGCGGATCTTCGGCAGCGCGAAGTCGCGGGGCTCGTGGTAGTCGATGATGCTGACGAACGCGCCTTCGGCATCGAACAGGAACACGCCCGCGGTGTGGTCCATCGTGTAATTGCCACCTTCGAGGGATACTTTCTCATAACGCACCCGGAAGCCGTCCGCCGCGCGCGCGATCTCTGCCGGGCTGCCGGACCAGCCGCGGACCTGCGGATGGAAATAGCCGATATACTCGGCCATCGCGTCAATGGTATCCCGCTCCGGATCGACGGTGATCAGTACGACGTCGAGCGCATCTGCTTCGTCCCCAAGACCGTCGAGCCAGTGCGAGATGTCGGCGAGCGTGGTCGGGCAGACCTGGGGGCACCAGGTGAAACCGAAGAAGACGAGCGAGGCACGGCCGAGCAGCGTCTCCGGCCCGACCGGCTGTCCTTCGTGGTCGGTGAGGGCGAAGTCCATCGCGGTGAGCGGCAGCGGACGCCCGTCGCCCGTGGCGGTGTCCGGCGCGCCGGGGCCGTCGACCTGCCACCAGCCCGCGAAGAGCGTGGCCGCGGCGACGCCGAAACCGAGCGCGCCGTATTGCAGGAGCGCGCGCCGCCGCATCAGTTCGCCGGCCCCCGCGCCGCGATGCCGAGGATCGGCACGTCGACCGTTGCCTCCGTCCCGTCGGCGAAGATCACCGACAGGGTGTAGCTCTCGCCCTCGACCATCGGCCGCTGAAGGTCCATGAGCATGACGTGCAATCCGCCGGGCGCGAGCGCGACGGCCTCGCCCGCGGCGATCTCCACCGCCTCCATATGCGACATGCGGGTGACGCCCTGCGCATCGGTGGTGGTCGAATGGATCATCGGCATCATCGCGAGATCGGTGCGCAGGCCGGTCACCACGACCGGTTCAGCCCCGGTGTTGCGCAGCGTCATGTAGGCGACGCCGGGTCGGCCCGTCCCGATCGAGGCACGCGACCAGGCGTCTTCGACCACAACGTCCTCCCCGCCGGCGAGGACGGGGGGCGCGACAGCGAAAAGGCCAAGAACCAACGCGGCGCGTGAAAATCTATTCAACATTTCGTCTCCATGTCATTTGGGGCATCCTTGAGAACTCTAATTCCGCGCGTCGATCCGCGCGCTAAGGTCCGATGTGATCTCCGGGGCGGGCGTGCCGTAGCCGTAGAGCCGCACGAAGCCGCCATCCGGGTCGAAGAGGAAGACCTGGCTCGTATGGCCCATCATGTAGCCGTCGGGCGCGTCCTCCTCCGGCACGCGCTCGTAGAAGATCTTGAAGGACGCGGCGGCGGCCTCGATCTGGTCGGGCGTGCCGGTTAGGCCCAGGATCGACGGATGAAACAGCGGCACGTATTCGGCCAGATCCATCGGCCGGTCACGGTCGCTGTCCACCGAGATGAAGAGCGGCTGCACCGCGTCAGCCTGCGGGCCGAGGTCGTCCATGACCTGCGCGATCTCCGCCAGCGTGGTCGGGCAGATGTCGGGGCAGTTCGTGAAGCCGAAAAAAACGAGGGTCCACTTGCCCCAGAAATCCTCCTCGGTGCGGACAACGCCGTCATGGCCCGTCAATTCGAACTCGGCCACCACCAAGGACGCGGCGCTTGTGGCGACCTCCGGCGCGCGCGATTCCATCACGGCCTGTGCCCCCGCGCCGAGCGCGGCGACGGCAACCGCCGCCCACAATCCTTTCTGTAGTCTTGTCATCCGCCCGGAAAGCCTCGCAATTCTTCGATTTGGCGGCTACCTACAAGCTACAGTAGGTAGAGGTTCAAGCACTTTTTTGAACTGGGGCAGCCGTCATGACGCATTCGTGAGCACCCTTGTATGTGCCGATGGCAAAACCTACAATCGCTGTAGCAATCAGGAGGCCCCACATGCTCGCCATCGGCACGCTCGCCAAGCGCACCGGCACCAAGGTGCAGACCATCCGATACTACGAGCAGATCGGGCTTCTGCCCGAGCCGGGACGGACCGAAGGCGGGCAGCGGCGCTACGGCAATGCCGACCTCGACCGGCTCGCCTTCATCCGGCACGCGCGCCAGCTCGGGTTCACGCTCGAAGCGATCCGCGAGCTCCTGAACCTCTCCGACAACCCCCCCCGCTCCTGCGCCGAGGTGGATGTCATCGCGCATCGCCAGCTCAAGGAGGTCGAGGCCCGGATCGCCCGGCTGGAGGCGCTGCGCACGGAACTGAAGCGGATGCTGCGGGAATGCAGCCGGGAGACCATCTCGGATTGCCGGGTTCTCGAGGTCCTGCGCGACCATGGCGCCTGCCTCGCCGACCACCAGACCGGGGCCTGACGTGCCGGCCGCCGTGATCTACCCGCTGGCCGCGCTGGCCGAGATCGCCGGCTGCTTTGCCGTCTGGGCCTGGTGGCGGAGCGGCGCCTCCGCGCTCTGGCTTCTGCCGGGCGTGGCGAGCCTCGCGGCCTTCGGCTGGCTCCTCGCGCAGGTCGAGGTGGGCTTGGCCGGACGCGCCTTCGCCGCCTATGGCGGGGTCTACATCGCCGCATCGCTGCTCTGGATGTGGACCGCCGAGGGGCAGAGGCCGGATGGCTGGGACCTGGTCGGTGCGGCCCTCTGCCTCATCGGCGCCTTCGTCATCCTCGCGGCGCCACGGGCCGCCTGAAGGGGCTTGCGCAAGAGTGCATGCTGGGGCGTTATTATATATTTAAATCAATCACTTGATTCGGGTCAGATTCGGCGTCAGCTCCATCCCATCCATCGAATGGCTGCTTTAGAGACGCGTTCATAGAACCGCGCATCGCAGCGACTATCCGCTCCCCGCCCTTGTGCAAAAAAATATCTCATTTGCCCCCGCCCGATACCTCACATGGAGATACCGAACGGGGTGTTGTGTTGGGGTTACGTCGGAGGGACGGCGGTCCCTACCTCACTCTTCCGCTCCGGTTGGCACTGGCAACCTCACCCCATCGATAATCCTCCGCTTCTGCTCATCGGAGATACCGCCGGAGTAGAGCCCGTAGGTGAGCCTGTTGGCGGAGCGGGCGGAGGCGTGACCGACGAGGGTGGCGGTGAAGTGCTCCGGGGTGCCTGTGCGTTCGCACTGGGTGACGAACCACTTGCGGGTAGAGTGGAACACCGTGCCTTGGAGGGTCGGATGCTGGGTCCTCAGCTTGGCATAGGCCTTCACCACCCGATCGACGGTCAGACGTGGGAAGAGACGGTCCTCAGGGGTGTCGGTGGTGCTGAGGGATGAGGCTGGGCTCCTCCGATCGAGATAGGCCTCAAGCGTGGGATGCAGGGGAACCTCCCGTTCTGCCGCTTTCGACTTCAACGGTCTGTGCTGGTTGGGTCGAACGCAGACAAACCGGCCAAGGTTGCCTTTCGATCGAATGTCACCCCAGGTCAGGCCACAGATCTCCCCGGAGCGTAGTCCTGCGAGAAGACCAAAGAGCAGTGCCCCATAGACCTGGGACTGTCTGCTGACCGTCTGGAGCAGCAGACCAACCTGCTCATCCGTCAAGACCGCATGGGGCTTCGTCTCTGACCTCTCGGTGGCGAGAAGAGTGAGCCTCTCCCAAGGGTTGGCAGAGAGCTCCCCCTGTTGGACCGCCCAGGTCAGGAACCCTGTCATCTGCTCCCAGATCCGCCCTTGGGTCTTGGCGGTCAGGGTTTGGCTTTCCAGCTCCCCTGACAGGCGTGCCAGCTGGGTCAGGGGTTGTCCCCAGGCCACCCGGTACTTGCGGATGTTGGGGGAAAGACGACTGATCAAGCTGAGGACCTCTCTCCCCTGTGCAAGTGTGAGGGCATTCAGGGATGTGGTCCCCAGGTGAGAGGTCAGCAGCTCCATCGCAAAGCGCACCGACTTGTAGCTCCCAGGACGCAGACGCTGGCACTGCTCCTCCAGATAGGCCTTGGCCATCTCAGCCACGGTCTTATCCCCTCGGAGCAAGACACGGGCATAGCGGGGACGTGTGACCTTCAGCTGAACTGTATGAGTGTCAGGGGTGGTTGCAGGTGTGCTGGTGGATGAGGTGGTCTGTGGATGTAGTACGCCGTTCTTCTTCTCATCCGTCAGGGATGCCTCCGCTTCGGACACCACCTTGGCGAAGGTGGCATTCAGCTCCTCGACCCGTGCCTTGGCGACCCGGGCATCGGTGGTCTTGAGGGATTGCTTCAGGGATGAGCCCAAGAGGGGCTGTAGGTGCCTCGGGTAGGTCCGGCGATAGACCCAAGTGTTATGCTGGAGGCTGGCATACGTAATACGTGTCGACATGAGGTCTCCTTTCGGGGCAGCGGCCCCGGTTTGTGCTGTGAGGTGGGATTTTGTGATGCGTGTCAGAGGCCTTCAGGGACTAGGCAGACCCCTGAAGACCGAACTGACGGGTTTTGGCTGTTGCGGTTACGTGCTCGGGAGCACCTGCAGGATGAGCGAGAGGTCTGGCTCTCCGTACTCTCCTGCAAGAGGACCCGTGAGGGCGATCCCGGTGACACAGTCCTCGAACACCTCCTCCACGCGGAAGGTATGTTCGGGGACGTCATCGAAGGCGGCAATCACAACGATGCAGCCGGAGGTGAGGGAAAGATCGCGCTCTGTCATTTTGCCGACCTCGCGAACAAGAGATCCGGCAAGAGAAAGCCCAGCACCAGTCCCGGTGGGAGAGGGAACGGCACAGGCTTCAGAACGTCAGGCAGGCCCGCCAAAACAACAAGCGCACCTGCCAGTACCTGAGGGACAGACAAGACGACCCGGGTCTTCTGGTACAAGACCAGTCCCAGGCCAAGACGAAGGGCACCGCCCGCACAGGCGAGCAGTGTGAGTGAGGTAAACATAAGCGTTCTCCATGATGGGTTGTCACCATCATAGATGCTCAAAACTCCTCAGTTCTGAGGGGGGGATGGGACACCAACCCTGGGACAGAGGGTACACTTCGCTGTCCCAGCCAAAGGTCGAGTAAACCAAGGCCAATGACCAACCCTGGGACAGTGGGACACCGGGGCAGGGCAAACTCTGCTTCTGCAGTATGCACACCAGCTCTCTCATGCCCCCACCGACAAGATCAGTGAACGCAAAGTGGGGGTATGAGCAGATGTGACAGGTCCCTTGGTCACCGACCTCTATGGAGAGGATCAGCAGCGCCACACAGGACAGCAAGAGACCACGAGCTGAGGGGACTGCCCTAGGGTGGGGATGCACCAGACGACAGGGACCACCAGCATGAGAGCACCCAACCCATGAACAGAGTCACCCAAACCTATTGGTATGAGTGAAGTGGCTTGGACAGTTGGACAGTTTTGGCTCTAAGCCATTGATCTTATGGGAAACGGTCTGTCCAAAACTCAGATATTTTTGGACAGTTTCCTGGACAGTTTTTTGGACAGTTGACGCATAATGGACCGGTTTGGGGGAACTCCGCGCCTCACGAGATGGCAGGACAGCACCAGGTAAAACCACAAACCGTCGATAAAGATTCAGTCCCGTCCCAAAAGATCTCCAGCAGATTTTGCCACAAAAGCACCCCTATTGTGATGATATCGTTCCACTTTTCTGGACTTGGGACGGGGGCAAGAGACAGCGGCTAGGCGAAGCGGTACAGTGGTCCCGGACGCTATCGTGGCGGGAGGTAGCAAGTGATGCGAAGGAAGGCGCAAAGCAACTCTTGCTCCTAAAACCATCGCAAGGCCTAATCCAGCTCTTCAATTACTCTCTGTTGTCTCAGTCTTTCATTGTGAGCCCACCACCTGCTCCCAGAGCGCAGTCCCGGTGTAGAGGGTGGACTTGCCTATGGTCGTTGTGTGACCACGCTCCGAGACGGTGTCTTCAGTGTGCAAGTAGTCGTCCAGGTCTTGCGGGTCTGGGTCAGGCACAAAGAAGATCGGATCGTCATAGGGGTTCTCCCAGACCTCGCTGTCCTCTCTCAGTGGCTGTGCATCAGCAGAACGGAAGAGTGGAACCGCCTCAGCTCGGGTGAGCGCTCAGTCCTCAGGAGCGGGCACCTCTTCATAGGGGTCCACGAGGGATCCATCAGGGTATTCATGGTGCAGCTGTGTACGAGAGGGAGCACTCTGTGGCTCTCTGGGGGTCACTGGTGACATAGTGGGGTGAGACGCGGTCTGGAGCGCTAGGGTCTTTTGGGAGAGCCTAGTCTCCTGCAATAGACTCTGATCTCGGACCCCATACTGATAGTGGTCCACCTCGAAGATAGCATCTTCCCAGTCATGCTCGAGGCTCGACATGTATTCGTTAAAGACACTCGGCACCCCCGTCTTGGGGCCCTGTCCCATGAGCAGAAGCTGGGCAAGAGGTGTGGGGAGGTGCCAGGTGTGGACCACCTCAACCATCACCAGCCAGAGACAGTCCCTCTCAATGGACACCACCATATGGGCATTGTCAGCTGTATTGTTACGGTTGCTCTGCTCATAAAAGCGCAGAACCCTTCCATCAGGAAGCGTCTCAAGGAGCTGATCCACGATCCGATAGTGGTCCCGCAGGACCTGTCCTGTCCGGGCTTTCTGGCGGGCCAAGGCCTCACGGTCTCGCTTAGGAGCCTCCGCATAGTAATGCACTTGAGACCGGCCCTCTCCTTGGAGGGTCACCTTGGCCCGTCCTGAGGAGAAGATCTGCAGGTGGTAGCCTTGGTAGGTGGTTAGGATCTCTGGGGTAAACTGGGGATGAATGTACTGGGTCATGGGCAATAACTTTCTCTGTCATAATGACGTCTGTGGAAAAGGGATAAGAATGAATAAGTAACTGATAAGATGTAAATAATAAGGAATAATCCATAATGGATAAGGAATAATGTATAATATGTAATATATAAAATATAAGGGTTTGGGGACACCAACCCTGAGGGATCATTTTATCTGTAATCATTCATAAGAATGAGAGCTTCCGCAGGAAGGGTTCTTCTTTAGCGTCGGCTATACATGGTGCCCTACTGGGTCTGCAGTGACCTATGACCCAACAGGGGTAGGACCCGGGTCATACCCCGGGCACCAACAACATCACATACTTCCTCTTTATGCGGCGGTATTTATCGACCTTTGATGTCTTGGGCTTAGAGGGATGTGGAAGGGGATGTACTGAGTGTGACCTCCCCCGGGGTATGGCCCAGTGGATCGGGCACCTACTCTCCCCAGGCCTTCTGCATGTGCTCCCGCATGACCTCGATGGCATAGCCTGAGCCATAGTTGGCTGCGATGGTGTTGCTGCTATGGCCGAGGAGAGCGGTGGAGATTGCTTCTGGGCAGCCTGTGTTCCTTAGGCGATCCTTCATTCGGTGCCGCAGGGAGTGGATGGTGATCTTCTTTTCCGTGATGACAGTCCTCAGCCGCTTCATCAGCATGGCGGAGGCCTTATCATTGCCACGAGGCTGAGCGTAGGTCTCGAAGATGGGTGCCCCTTGGGTGAGCCCAACCATGGCCTCCTGCAAGCACTCTGTGGCTCTGGGAGACAGAGGGATACTCCGGGTAGAGGTTTTGGTCTTGAGCCTTCGGTAGCTATTGGGTCGGATGTGGAGGACCTGAGCTTCCAAATCCACATCCTCGACCACCAGTCCGGTGATCTCTGACAGCCGCGCTCCTGTGTCTGTAAGCACAGTAAGAAGGACTATGGCGGTCTTGTTGCTGGCATAGGCGGGCCAGAGCTTTGCTAGTTGCTCCTCTGTGACGGGGAGGCGGTCTGTATTGCTGGTCCCTGCCCCTTTGATCGGCAAGGCTTGCAGCACGTTACGGATATCGAGGTCATACTCGAGGATCGCATGATTGATGGCCGCCTTCAGCGTGCCCACGTTCCGCTTCACCGAGTTGGGGGACATCCGCGCCAACAGAAGGTCTCGGTAGCTGTTCATATCAGCCCGCGTGATGTCCTTCAGCTCCGTCCACTCGAAGCGGTTCTTCCCCAGACACAGGATCAGGTCTTTGCGGAGGCGTTCAATTCGGGTGCGTAACCCATCATCTGCCTCCTCTGCTTTGTAGGCATAGTAGGTGTCCAGGACCCGCTTGAGGCTCATAGGGGGTGCTTTTGAGGCACCTGCGGTCAGTTGCTGCGTAACACCCTTCGGGACAAAACCTCTCGTGTCCTCTGCCAGCTCTTGGAAGTCCTCAAACACATCCCATTCCGGATCCACCACGCCCTCAACGAACATCGACTCATGACGTTCACCGAGGCGTTCCCTCACAATGGCCCGGGCTCTGTCCTCGTCACTGGTCCCCCGCTCTCGATCGAACAGGGCCTCAATCTCAGCATGGACTTTCGGAAGCGCCAGCATCGCCTCCTGATAGGTTCGTCCCAGCTGCCTGTAGACCGTTGCCTTTGGAATGACCGTTCTCAGCTCCAGTGGCACATTCCGCTTGTACCGGAACGTCCCATTTGCGCGCTTGAATACATACCGAGGTAATCTGGGGGCCACTGTCTCTTCCATGGTCGTTACTCTTCCGCCCACCATGCCCCAAGGCAAGCGGAATCGACCGTCCAAACCTGACGAAAGCGGTCCCAAAATTGACAGAGTGGTCCTAAAAGCGGTCCCGAAACTGGTCCCGTAAAAACAGTAAACCCCCGATTATATTGATAACTATCAAAAATCTGGAGGATTACTGGTGCCGCTGAAGGGACTCGAACCCCCGACCCCATCATTACGAATGACGTGCTCTACCAGCTGAGCTACAGCGGCGCTGGGGCGGCTATTAGCACTGCTGTGCCGCCCCGAAAAGTGTTATTTTTGAACCTCGACTGAGGAAATCTCCTCAGCTTCGATTTCATCTTCCACCTCAGGTGACGGCGCAGCCCCCACGATAAGAGGTAGCATCTCAGTGCCAACGGGCATTGCAACTTCTGCCTTGGCGGGTGCTTTCCACGATAGGGTGTCGAACGATCCGCAGCTTTGGCAGACAGGCTCCCACTCGGCATGAATGCTCTGACATTTGTCGCAGATCCATTGCGGACCACGTGGTGCGACGAGGGCTTTGGTCAGCCAACCACGAACCACTTGATCCTCAGCCCCAGACCCACGTTCAATCGCCGCCATGAGCGTGAGAACACGTGCGGTTGGCCCGTCTTCGGGCAAGGTGCCCAGCGCGCGACGGGCCGCAGGGAAATCCTCGGCTGCGATCTGCAACTCTGCGAGAAGCATCTGCGTCTCGGGGTCGGTCGGGTTCACTTTTGTCAGCGCGTTAAAGCGTTTCAGGCGCTGCGCGGGTGTTTCATCAGGCATGATCTCGGCAAAAGCAGCAGCGAGATCAGGATGCGGTTTCGCGGTCCAAGCCTTTGTCAAAACACGCGCAGCAAGCTTTGGTTTACCTTTGGCGATATGCGCACGAGCGGCCATAACTGCCGCAGGGATCAAATCGGGCGACTGTTTATTGGCAGCTATTGCAGCTTCTTGAACGTCAATAGAAGACTCTTCATTGATGAGGTCTTTGGCCTCGGACAGAGCCAAGACCGCATCACGGCGACGCAGCACATCTTTGGGCAGACCACCCGACTTCGCCTTAGCGGCCAGGGTCGCACGTGCGCCTGTCCAGTCACCGCTATCGGCCTGCAGTTTCAGGAGAGTGTCCTGAGTGGCCTCGTGCTTGGGTTTCAGTTCAAAGGCTTTCTGCGCGAGCTTCAGCGCTGTTTCAGTGTCACCTGCCGCAAGTTTCTGCTGCATCAATCCACGAATGCCGACAAACCGTGTACGGTCTTCGGTCAAAAGGAGCTTGTAGGCGGCTTCAGCCTTCTTCTGATCGCCTGCGACTTCTGCGGCTTGGGCAATCAAGAGGGTCGTCAATTCAGGCTTATCGAGCAGCTTTTCAGCCTTGGCTGCTTTGGCCAATGCGAGATGACCTTCGCCAGAGGCGACGGCCATCATGCCTTCGGTCAGAGCTTGATACCCACGCTCCACACGGTTGCGGGTGAAGTAGCGCGATACAGCCGTTTCATCACCATTCAGGAACTTGAGGAACGCCACCAACATGCCCAACAGCTTGAACATGACCCAAGTGAGTACGACCATGCCGACGAGAGCGAACGCAAGTTCAAGTGGGCCGAGCCTCATTTCCAAACCAGCAAAGGTGATCAGCACCTCGCCCTGGATTTGTGACAATTCCATTGCACCGTAGGTCAGTGCGGTTACGCCCAACACGAAGGCAAGGATCTTAATTAGGGACCAAAGCATCATCGGGGCCTCACTGGTTCATCGTTACAACTAGGTCATCAAGCGCGGCAAAGGCGGCGAGCCGCGTTTCTGCCAGTTCGCGCCATGCAGCGGTTTGCGCCGCTGCTTGTTCGGGTAGACCATCAAGTTCTGCAATTGCATCTGCAACACGTCCATCGCGGACGGCTGCTTCGGCACGGGACAGGATAGCATCCACATCCGTGCCCTCACGCGGGGCCACAGAACGCACGTTGAAGAGGTTGCTCATGAACCCGCCCACTGTTCCGCCAGTTTCGCCAGCCACGCCAGCGCGGCGGGCCGCATCGAGTGAGGCGCGAGCGGCGGCGGGGAAATCATCCTGCAATGTGACCAAAGTCGCGACGCCCTCTACGGCGGGGGCTGCAAGTCCATCTGGGATCGAGACACCGAGCACAGCCTCAAGATCAGGAAGCGCATCGGCAAAGGGTGTGCCTGCCTCCAACGCGGTTTGAACACGCGCAATCGCAACACGTTGCATCGCTGATTTTTCGGCTTCGGCGGCGGCGGCCTCATCGGCGGCGGCGGCATCGCGGGCTTGTTGCAACTGATCAGCCGTTGCAGAGGCAATAGATTGAATGCGCGCCTCTTGGTCCGCCAATTCCGCACGCAGCGCGTCAGATTGGGCCTGAACAGATTGTGTAATCGACGCGACAGTGGCTTCACCGCCGAGCGGGAGCGCCTCTACAGCAGCAATGCGCGTATCGATCGCATCCAATTTGTTCGCGATTTCAGCAATTGAGGCCGTCAAATCACGTTGAACAGCATCCGTACGAGCGCCAACCGTGCTGTCGATCATCGCTTCTGGGTCAAAAGCCTGCAGGGTCTCAATCGACCTCCGTAACTCAGCGATCTCTGCCGATTGGGCGTCAATCGCGCTGGGATCAACTTTTGGCAAAGTATACCACGCCGCGCCATAGCCGATGCCACCAGCGATCAAACCGCCAAGCACAGCGCCCAAGAACCCACCCTTACGGGCCTTTTTGGGCTGCGCGGCTACATCTGGCGTTTCGGGCTTTTCTTCTTCGACAAAGGGTTGATCGTCATCTGACGGCTCTTCGGTCAGAGCTTCATCATCTTCTAGCGTGTCGTCCTCGACGACTTCGGCATCTTCGATGTCATCGGTTTGTTCAATCGCCTGCTGGTCTTCATCAAGTTTCTCACCACTAGTGGCTTCAACTTCTGGTTCGACTTTCGGCTTTTCTTCCTCTGACACGGACGAATCCTCGCAACCCATTAAAATTCAAGTCCAACCTATGCCCTGCCGCGTCGCGCCTCAAGCACGACCACGCCGCAAAAGGCTGTCCAGACGGCGACAGGTCGCCGCAAGCATGGCCTCAAAATTAGGGTTTTCAGCGATTGTAACAGTATCGGCACCAAGGTCGGCCACTTCAGCGCCAACAGCACTACTCATGGCGATGACATGCACAGGGGCCTGATGAACCGCTGGAATCAGCAGTGCGCTACGTGGCGAAAATAAGGGCAAAACAATCGGATCAGTTCCTTGGAGAGCCTGAAGCGCGGCCTTTGTGGGCGGAATATCGCGCTGATCGTAGGCTATCACTTCTTTGCAGACGCGGCCCTGCGCAATGAGCCGCGCAGCGACCTGCCCCCGCGAATGGACCCCCCGAATGTGACAGAGCGTTCCAGTGCATTGTGACTGGATCAGTTCGACCAAGTCGTCTGCATTTCCATCCGCAGAAATAGGCTCTAATCCGGCCTCAAACGCAAGTTTTGCCGTTCTTTGACCGACGCACCACGCCCGCGTTCCAGCTTTGACACCCAGCCGTTTTGCCTCTGCCGCCCCATTCGCCGAAGTTAGGATCACCTCATCATAGGACGGCACTTCAACAGGCAGTGAAACCACCTCAATCACAGGGGAAATGACCGCCTTTACAGGGCCAAACTCCGCCTCGACCGCAGCTAAAAACCGCTCGGAGTCGGCTTGAAGGCGAGTGAGAACAAGAATGGTCATAGCGGCTCCGGCATTGTTCAGGCGCGTGCAGAGTGATACCTGCCATTAACACCTAACCAACAGGACCACATGACAAAAGCCCTGACCATACTTGGCATCGAAAGCAGTTGTGATGACACAGCCGCCGCTGTCGTGCGTTTGGACGATACCGCGACCGTCCTCGCGTCGGTGGTGAAGGGTCAGAATGACCTGCATGCGGACTTTGGCGGCGTGGTGCCTGAAATTGCTGCCCGCGCCCATGCTGAGCGCGTCGATATTTGCGTCGAAGAGGCCTTGGCCGAAGCGGGCATGACGTTAAGCGACATCAACGGCATCGCTGTTACCTCTGGGCCTGGATTGATCGGGGGCGTTCTGTCTGGCGTGATGTGCGCCAAAGGTATTGCGACCGCGACAGGCTTGCCAATTGTCAGCGTCAACCATCTAGCAGGTCATGCATTGACCCCGCGCCTGACGGATGCGGTGACATTTCCCTATTTGATGCTGCTGGTTTCAGGTGGGCACTGCCAGTTCCTGATCGCGGAAGGGCCCGAAACGTTCCGTCGGATCGGTGGAACCATCGACGATGCACCGGGGGAAGCGTTCGACAAAACGGCTCGTCTCTTGGGACTGCCACAACCGGGCGGTCCTCATGTGGAACGTGCTGCGCAGACAGGTGATGCAAAGGCGTTTGTCCTGCCGCGCCCTCTAATGGATCGTGCTGGCTGCGACATGTCGTTCTCGGGGCTCAAGACCGCACTTCTGCGCGCACGCGATGCCGTAGTTACGGAGAAAGGCGGATTAACGGAAAAAGACCGTTCCGATCTATCTGCAGCGTTCCAATTGGCAGTCTCAGATATTTTGACCGAGAAAACGCGCCGCGCCTTGACTGAGTATTTTGAACTTCAGCCTGAAAAACGCGTTTTTGCGATTGCTGGCGGCGTGGCTGCTAACGGGCCAATCAGGGCCGCACTTATGGCGCTTTGCGCCGAATTAGAGACTGATTTTGTCGCGCCTCCATTGAACCTCTGCACTGATAACGCGGCCATGATCGCCTATGCAGGCGGTGTTCGACTACTCGCAGGTCAGAGCGATGACATGGCGTTTAAGGCCCGCCCAAGATGGCCACTAGACGACCGTGCCCCCGCCCTTTTAGGCTCTGGCAAAAAGGGAGCGAAAGCATGACCATCGCAGTAGCAGGCGCAGGCGCATTCGGCACAGCACTAGCGGTTGCCTTGGGGAAAAAAGCGCCCGTTCACCTGTGGGCACGAGACGCCGCGATGGTAGAGGCGATGCGTACGACCCGCACGACCCCCCGTCTACCCAATGTGGTCTTGCCTGAAAATATCGATGTTTCCGCCGATTTAGAGACTGTTTTTCTTGCCGACACGATCTTACTCGCCGTGCCTGCCCAACAGATCAGCGCATTTCTAACGACCCATGCGGATCGCCTCGTTGGCAAAATCATCGTGTCCTGCGCCAAAGGAATCGACCTGACTACGCTCAAAGGCACGGCATCGTCGATCTCAGAACTGATCCCAAGCGCTACAGCTGCGATCCTCACTGGACCTAGCTTTGCCGCTGACATTGCGAAGGGTCTGCCAACTGCGCTGACCTTGGCCTGCGCGGATGACGGCGTCGGCACGCAGCTTCAAGCCGACCTGTCGACCAAAACTTTGCGGCTCTATCGCACTACAGATGTGATCGGCGCCGAACTCGGTGGATCGTTGAAAAACGTTATGGCGATTGCCTGTGGCGCCTGCATCGGTGAAGGCATGGGGGACAGCGCCCGCGCGGCCCTCATGACGCGCGGTATGGCAGAAATGATGCGTCTTTCCATCGCGATGGGTGGCCAATCTGAAACTCTGATGGGGCTGTCTGGCTTTGGGGACCTCGTTTTGACCTGCACGTCCGAACAGTCGCGCAACTATCGCTACGGCCTCGCTCTTGGTCGGATGGAAGGGTTCGATCCGTCGATCACCGTAGAGGGCGTCGCAACCACTCATGCCGTTGCAAAACTCGCACGCGAAAAGGGCATCGAGATGCCGATCGTCACCATGTTATCTGGATTGCTGGACGGAAAATCCAGCATAACAGAAGCCATTCAAGGGTTGCTGTCGCGCCCGCTCAAGGAGGAATAAAATGCGTTTTGCAATCATCACCAAAGACAAAGACGGTGCGCTTCAACTTCGCCTGAACAACCGCGAGGCTCACCTTGCCTACATCAAGGAAACTGGCGTGGTCGAAATGGCTGGTCCGTTCCTGAATCAAGAGGGCGAGATGCATGGGTCGATGATCATCCTCGACGTCGCGGACTTTGCCGCGGCGCAGGCTTGGGCAGACAATGATCCCTACGCCAAAGCAGGACTGTTCGAAAAAGTTCGCATCGAAGAATGGAAAAAGGTGATCGGCTAATGGCCTATTGGCTGTTCAAGTCTGAGCCGGATGTTTTCGGCTGGGACCACCTCGTCGCCAAAGGGGACGCGGGCGAAGAATGGAACGGCGTTCGAAACTACCAGGCCCGCAACAATATGCGGGCCATGGCGATTGGCGACAAAGGGTTCTTTTACCATTCTCGCCAAGGATTAGAGATAGTCGGCATCCTAGAGGTCTGCGCCACATCACACCCTGACAGCACCACCGACGATCCCAAATGGGATTGCGTCGACGTGAAAGCTGTCACTCCATTCCCGTGTCCAGTGACGCTCGACCAGATCAAGGCCACGGCGGAATTGGCGGACATGGTGCTGGTTAAGAACTCTCGTCTCTCTGTCCAACCCGTGACAGAGGCCGAATGGCAGCTGATCTGCACGATGGGCGGCATTTAAACGGGATCAGGGTCCAGCCACATACCATTGGCTAGACCCCTTTCTCACCCGCGCTCCCACACGCTGGAAAAGGTCGGCCATTCTGGCTGTTTGACCTATCCTACACGCAAAAAGGGCCTCTCCTCAAAGGAAAAGCCCTTAGCATTTTCGTCAATCCGTAAGGATTAGCCGTAAACAGCTTCTTTGCCGAAGTGTTTCACCAGCATGTAGTAAACTACGGCGCGGTATTTGTTACGCTCTGACTTGCCGTAGGTTTCGATGACGGCATTCAGACCTTCGCCCAGCTCAGGTCCGTCTTTAAGGCCAAGCTTTTTGATCAGGAAGTTCTTTTTCACGGTGTCCAGCTCGGACTCTTGCGAGGCCGCAACGGTGCTTGCGTCAGCGTCGTAAATCGACGGACCACAGCCGATAGTGACCTTTTTCAGCAAGTCCATATCCGGTGTCATGCCACATTTGTTCTTAAGATCGTCGGCATATTTGGCGATCAGGTCGTCCCGTTTACCCATTCTGGTGCCCCCTCGTTTGTTTTGCACGCGGGCCAAATTAATAAATACAGCCCTAGGATGAGCAAAGCCTATGCCCGCTGCCGTGTAACGGTAAAGCAAAATCCACCCATAAATCGCGATGCCTGCGAAAAATCGCATGTTTTGTGTTGCACTCTGACACCACCAAAACCGCAAACGAAAACCGCCGCCCCATTGGGACGGCGGTCGAATTCGCAAAACTACCGATGATTAGTAGCGATAGTGCTCTGGTTTGAACGGACCTTCAACGGTGACGCCGATGTAGTCTGCCTGCTCTTTCGAGAGGGTCGTCAGCTTCACGCCAATACGATCGAGGTGCAGGCGCGCAACTTTCTCGTCGAGGTGCTTAGGGAGGATGTAAACACCCGGCTGGTATTCATCACCTTTGGTCCAAAGTTCGATCTGAGCCAGAACTTGGTTGGTGAAGGATGCGGACATCACGAACGACGGGTGACCAGTTGCGTTACCTAGGTTCAACAGACGGCCTTCGGAGAGAAGGATGATCTTGTTGCCAGACGGCATCTCGATCATGTCGACCTGATCCTTAATGTTCGTCCATTTATGGTTCCGCAGGCTCGCTACCTGAATTTCGTTGTCGAAGTGGCCGATGTTGCCAACGATCGCCATGTTCTTCATCTCGCGCATGTGCTCGATGCGGATCACGTCTTTGTTGCCAGTGGTGGTGATAAAGATGTCAGCCGAAGACACCACGTCTTCAAGCAGAACAACCTCAAAGCCGTCCATCGCAGCTTGCAGTGCGCAGATCGGATCAGCTTCGGTCACTTTAACACGTGCGCCTGCGCCTGCGAGGGACGCAGCCGAACCTTTGCCAACGTCGCCGTAGCCACAAACAACAGCCACTTTACCAGCCATCATCACGTCAGTTGCGCGGCGGATCCCGTCAACAAGCGATTCTTTACAGCCGTATTTATTGTCGAACTTCGACTTGGTCACAGAATCGTTCACGTTGATTGCGGGGAACGGAAGCTGGCCTTTTTTGTGCAGGTCGTAGAGGCGGTGAACGCCTGTGGTGGTCTCTTCCGATACACCTTGGATCGCTTCTTTGGTCTTGGTGAACCAACCAGGGCTTGCCTTCATGCGCTTTTGGATCTGCGCTTTGATCACGGCTTCTTCTTCGGACTGCGGTACTGGAATGATGTCTTCGCCAGCCTCAGCACGAGCGCCCAGCAAAACGTAGAGGGTCGCGTCGCCACCATCGTCGAGGATCATGTTCGCGCCTTCAGGGAACATAAAGGATTTGTCGAGATAATCCCAATGTTGTTCAAGGGTTTGACCCTTCACTGCGAAGACCGGAATGCCAGCTTCAGCAATGGCTGCTGCGGCGTGGTCTTGGGTCGAAAAGATGTTACACGATGCCCAGCGCACGTCTGCACCAAGAGCGACCAGCGTCTCAATCAATACCGCTGTCTGAATGGTCATGTGGAGCGAACCAACGATGCGTGCACCCTTGAGCGGCTTCGATTCACCGAACTCTGCGCGGCACGCCATCAGACCTGGCATTTCGGTTTCTGCAATATTCAATTCTTTGCGGCCGAATGCTGCAAGTGAGATGTCCTTGACGACGTAATCCATGGCGAAACGCCCTTTCCAATACAATTGTTGCGGGTCAGATAGCACTGTAGACCTACTACGACAACTTCGACGGACTGGAAAAATCATGGCAGCGAAACAACCCCGCGCATGGCAGCGTATGTTGTCAGGTCGGCGGCTCGATCTTTTGGACCCGACCCCGATGGATATCGAGGTCGAAGACATTGCCCACGGGTTGGCTTTTGTTGCACGATGGAACGGCCAAACAATCGGCGACTACGCCTATTCGGTCGCAGAACATTCGCTTCTGGTCGAAGAGATTTTCAGCCGTGATAACCCAGGTATTGCGACCAAATGGAAGCTCGCGGCATTGCTACATGACGCACCTGAATACGTGATCGGCGACATGATCAGCCCTGTTAAAGCAGCGGTCGGTCCGAATTACGGCGAACTCGATGAACGACTGACTGCGGCCATCCACATTCGGTTTGGGCTGCCCGCAAAATTGCCCACTGAGATAAAGAAGCGGATCAAGGAAGCGGACAAAGTCAGCGCGTGGTTGGAAGCGACCCAGATTGCGGGATTTTCGGCGAGCGAGGCGGACAAGCTCTTTGGAAAGCTCGACAAACAATTGGTTGCTAAATTGGTCATCCGTTTGCGTCCCCCAGTCGAGGTTCGCAAGGATTTCACCGCGCGTCATGCGGCCTTGCTTGCTGAGATGTAACCCTTACTTCGGGCTACGCTTTGCCAGAATACGCTGAAGCGTCCGACGGTGCATATTCAGACGCCGTGCCGTTTCGGACACGTTGCGATCACACAGTTCGTAGACCCGCTGGATATGTTCCCAACGCACGCGATCCGCGCTCATTGGGTTTTCAGGCGGCGGCGGTAGCTCATCACCCTTTTGCAGCAAAGCGTTGACGATGTCGTTGGCGTCGGCGGGCTTGGACAAATAGTCCGTTGCGCCGATTTTCACTGCAGCCACAGCCGTTGCAATCGCACCATATCCTGTAAGAACAACGATACGGCTGTCTGGACGGCGCTCGCGCAGCGTTTCAACAACGTCCAGACCGTTCCCATCTTCGAGCCTTAGATCGACGACCGCGTAGGCACTCGGTCGAGCGGTCGCGATTGCCTTACCAGCAACGACAGACCCAGCGGTTTCCACAGAAAACCCACGTTTCTCCATAGCCTTGGCGAGCCGTTTCAAAAACGGTTCGTCATCATCCACCAAGAGCAGCGTTCTGTCTTCGCCCAGATCAATGGGTTCATTATCCATTAGGTCCGCCTCATATGTCGCGCTCTCAACAGGTAGCGGGCAGAGGCCCCAAGGTCAATTCGCACCAACCATTTCGATCAGGCACTCCATCCTTTGCGCCACGTTTTCTGGAGTGTCGTTATGACCGAAAACGTCAATCACACCATAGCCTGGGATGTTGAAATAGGACTGAACAGAGTGATCAACGAGGTAATACTCAGGATCACCATTCGCCTCTTTCTGGTAATAGGTCCGATAGGCTTTGGAGGCTGCATCGGTCTGTTCGGGCGTCCCTGTGAGGCCAATCATACGGTCGTGGAAGTTATAGGCAAATTCGCCCACGCGCTCTGGAGTGTCCCGCTCAGGGTCGATGGAAATAAACACTGGCGTGACAGAAATCCCTTTTTCATCAAGGATCTGAACCGCCTGAGAATTGCGCATGTTATCGAGCGGGCAAACATCTGGGCAGAAGGTGTAGCCGAAATACAAAACGGTCGGGCCTGTGATGACATCAGTATCGGTGACGGTCACACCGTCCTTGTTCACCAGTTCGAACGGACCGCCGATCGAGCTGCCAGCGACTGCCGTTGCACCACATTGAGCAAAATCCTGATCAGGTGCGTTCAATTTCACCACGGCAAAGGTACCACCAATAAACAACGCGGCGACTGATACAGCAGCTAGAGCAATTTTCTTTTCCATCGAACTCTCCTTTGGTCGCGCATTGATTGCCGCTGCGGGTCCAAATAACAATAGTTCAGCATGACGCAGATTGGACGAAAATGATCCCTGACCGGCAAATCAAACATCACGATCGCGAGAGAAGCAGTTGGGTCCGCCTACGGACCTTGGTCATTTTGCGATGGATCGCCATTCTAGGCCAGATCACTGCGCTCGTTGTTTCGGTGCGGATTTTAGGCCTCGACCTTGAGGTAGGCCTTGCCGCGATGGCAATCGGTGCATCAATCATCGCCAACCTGTTTTCGACGTTCCTGTATCCCGAAACCAAGCGTCTGTCCGAACTCGAAGCGATGCTGATGCTTCTCTTCGATTTGCTTCAGTTGTGTCTGCTCCTGTACCTCACTGGCGGTTTGAACAACCCGTTTGCCCTGTTGGTGCTAGCACCTGTCACCATCGCAGCAACGTTCTTGCGTCTCCGCGATACTGCGATCCTCGGGATCATCACAATCCTTATTCTAACCGCCCTCGCTGCGTGGCACATACCGCTACGCTCAACGGCAGGTGACGTATTGCAGATGCCCGACCTCTTTCGGTTCGGGTTCTGGGTCGCGCTTGTGATTGGTGTTGTATTCCTTGGCGCCTATGCGCGTTTGATCACGTCTGAGATCCACGAAATGTCTGATGCTTTGCTGGCGACGCAAATGGCGCTTGCCCGTGAACAAAAGCTCACCGATCTGGGTGGTGTTGTCGCTGCTGCTGCGCACGAATTGGGCACGCCTCTCGCGACGATTAAGCTGGTCAGCGGTGAGTTGTTAGATGAATTGGGGGATGATCCAGACCTTGCAGACGATGTGCGCCTGATCGGGGAACAAGCCAATCGCTGCACTGCGATCCTTCGGTCGATGGGCCGCGCAGGCAAAGACGACCTGCACATGCGCCGCGTTCCATTAGAAGGTCTCTTGCAAGAAGCTGCAGAACCCCACCTGATGCGTGGCAAACGATTGGAATTCGTGATCTCTGATGAAACAGAGATGCCAGCACGCCAACCGATCATCGAACGTCGGCCAGAAATAGTGCATGGACTTCGCAACCTTGTGCAAAATGCGGTCGATTTTTCGTCGGATAAAGTACTGATCGAAAGCACATGGACCGAAAAATCCGTCAGTGTGCGCATTTCGGACGATGGACCAGGGTATCCGTCTGCCATTCTAGCTCGCATCGGTGATCCGTTCATGCGACGTCGGGAAGACACCAGTCGCCCAGGTTACGAAGGCATGGGTTTGGGCCTGTTTATCGCGAAAACGCTGCTTGAACGGTCAGGGGCGCGGCTCGATTTTGCGAACGGCGGGGCGCTCGGTGGGGCCTTGGTCGCCGTCACATGGAACCGCGACCAGATCGACCCGTCCAAGGGCGACCGCGCTGGCGGTTTGGGTGAAAACCTGCCCTTTGGCGATTAACGCGCAATTAACCCTGATCCGTAAAAGTTCCTTTGTTGCAAACAAGGGATTCGACCGATGTCGGGCATGTATCTTTTTGGGCTCTGCCTCATCTCTGTCGCGGCGGCCGGATTAATTATTTCCGTTCTGGCGCGGTTCTTAGATCAGAAAAACCAAAGCACCCGCGCCATGATCCGCGAAGCCGAAGATGAGATCGTGTTTCTCTTTGACGAGACGAAATTGATTGATGCGACGCCATCCGCTAAGGCCCTTCTGCGTCGCAGAGCGACAGAGAAAACGGATTGGGATCGCTTCCTCGGTTTCTTTGCGTCGAATTTCCCTCAAATCAGGACCACAATGTCCTCGATCCAGTCAGGTGGATCAAAGATGCTGACATCCCCCTCAGACCCAGACTTACGTCTCGATGTTGAGCTTTGTGACGGGATCATCCGCGTCACATATCAAGAAGGATTTCGACGCCGAACAGCCGTTGATATCGCGACGCTTACATCGATTGAGGACGAGCTTCATACCCTGCGCGGAATAGCAGAAAGCGCACCTCAGTTGATCTGGAAGCAGGATGACACGGGTACAATCACTTGGGCCAATCGGAGCTACCTAGACCTCGCCGCGCTGGTGGCTGGTTATGCGGAAACCGAAATCCCACCATGGCCGCCTGCGGAATTGTTTTCTAAACTCGATACCCAAGACGACCTCATCCCAACACGTCACAGCATAGACCTAGGCACCGGTCGGTCGCCAAAATGGTTTGAAGTCACCAAGGCGCATCGCAACGCCGAGACGATCCACTTTGCCGTTGATGTAACAAAGGTGACGAAAGCCGAAGAAACCCAACGCAGTTATGTGCAAACCTTGGTCAAAACCTTTGCCCAATTGTCAGTCGGTTTGGCCATCTTCAACAGTGACCGCGAATTGATCGTGTTCAACCCTGCCCTTCACGATCTGACCGAAATTCCTGCCGATTTCCTCGCTTCTCGGCCCAAACTGCACACCTTTTTCGACAGGCTTCGGGACCAAAAGAACATCCATGTTGCAGCTGATCAGCGATCATGGCGCGATCAAATTGTATCGCTCGAGAAAGAGGCCAAAGCAGGACGTTATTCGGTGAATTGGGAACTTTCCAACGGTCAAGTGTACAGATTTGTCGGACGACCTCATCCTGACGGTGCTTTGGCTTTTCTTGTCGAAGACGTGACCTCTGAAATCTCGCTCACTCGGCGATTTGAGGCGCAGATCGAAACGGGTCAGGCCGTGATGGATAGCCTCGATGACGCTATCGCGGTCTTTTCGGCGGCAGGAATCATGATCATGTCGAACCAAAGCTACCATCAGCTTTGGAACTACACGAAAACTGCGCCCTTTGTCGGCTCTACCCTGCTTGATGAATCCCGCTTTTGGCAGGACGCCTCAGCCCCAACGCCGATCTGGACGAGGCTGCGCGAAGATGGAGGCCTTAGTCGATCTTCTCAGGTCTGGAGCGATACCATACGTCACAATGATGGACGTTTACTGGAGTGCAGCACTCGCCCGATGCCCAACGGTGCGACGCTCGTTCGGTTCCGTCATACGGGCGATAGCAAGTCTGGACGCGAAGCCGTCATCGCACTTTGGGCGGCGCAAGGTTGATTGCCTCTTGCGAGTGCACCACCAACCCTTAGTTTGGGGGCATGACATTTACCAAGGGCCCGATTTTACTCCCGTCCGAAACGGACACCGATGCGCTCGCGCAGCGGATTGCGCCGATTTTGCGGGCTGGCGATGTATTACTCTTAGAAGGGGATATTGGCGCTGGCAAAACCGCCTTTTCACGGGCCCTTATCCGCGCCCGCCTTGGCTACGAAGAGGACGTGCCATCGCCAACTTTTACCTTGGTTCAAACCTACGAGGACGACATCGATATCTGGCACTGTGACCTCTATAGACTTAGCCACCCTGACGAGGCGATTGAGCTCGGTTTGGACGAAGCATTCGAATCCGCAATTTGCCTTATCGAATGGCCTGATCGACTGGCCGATCTCGCGCCAAAATCGGCTCTGACATTGCGGTTTGTGGCCGCCGATCCACACCATGTCACGTTTGTTGGCCCAGCGGATTGGGAAACACGTTTGGGCGTAATCGATGTCTGATGTTGCCACATTTCTCAACGGAACCATTTGGCAGGACTGGCACCAAACCCCTGTTGCGGGCGACGCCTCTGCTCGTAGCTATCGACGGCTCTTCAGTCCCGATGGGGAAAGCGTGATCCTGATGATCGCGCCACCCGAAGCTGGTGAAGACCTCGCGCCATTTTTGCGTATAGCGACCCACCTCGCAGGCATTGGACTATGTCCGCCAGAAATCCTGAAATGCGATGAAACCGCAGGCCTCGCGGTCATTGGGGACTTAGGCCCACGTCACTTTGCCGATTGGATTGCGACGGGTGATGAGGATGAACTGACCCTGTATCAAGCCGCTGCCGACTGCATCCAAAAAATCAGCGGATGCCCTGCCCCAGCCGGTCTGAAAACGATGACGCCCGATGTCGGCGCTGACATGGTCGGGCTTTATTCCGAATGGTATGCGCCCAGCGCCGATGGGTCAAAAATCACCGTTGCAATGAAGGCTGCGTTAGAGCGTTTGGCCCCTCACCCTTTCACCCTTTCACTACGGGATTTTCATGCTGAGAACCTGATTTGGCGGCCCGAACAAAAAGGGACGGATCGCGTCGGCCTCCTTGACTTTCAGGACGCATTTTTGGCGCACCCTTTGTATGATCTTGTGTCGCTACTGCGCGATGCACGGCGGGATGTGTCTGATCGCACGGTTGATGCACTGACCAAAGATGCCGATATGGCAGCCTTTTCGACGATCGCTGTGCAGCGAAACCTCCGCATACTCGGTATTTTTGCTAGACTAGTGCAGCGTGACAAAAAGCTGAAATATCAGCCACTAATCCCGCGCGTGATCAGCCACCTCAGACGCGATCTGGCTCATCCAGACTTGCGAGACCTTTCCGAATTGATCCTTCCGGACCTGACCACATGACACCAAAATCTGCTTTGTTCTTTGCTGCTGGCCTTGGCACCCGAATGGCGCCGCTGACCAACGACAGACCCAAGCCGATGGTGAATGTTGCGGGCAAACCGCTATTATTTCATGCGCTCGATTTGGCGGAGAGGCTCACCCGCGTGGTGAACGTGCATTATAAGGCAGAGCAAATCCGCGATGCCGTCCCAGCGGATGTTCACATCTCGGACGAAACTGACCTTCTACGTGAGACGGGCGGCGGTTTGAAACATGCTTTGCCGTTGCTGGGCGATGGGCCTGTTTTCACGATGAACACGGATGCAGTTTGGCGCGGCGATAACCCCTTTGATAAGCTGCACCAACATTGGCGCGACGATATGGAGGGACTACTTTTGCTCGTCAGCAAGGACAACGCGCTGGGCCACTCGGGTCAGGGTGATTTCATAACCGACCAGACGGGTAAAATTCGGCGCGGTGCTGGAGCGATCTATACGGGCTGCCAGATCATTCGAACGACTGATCTGGACGAAGTCACGGAACAATCGTTCTCTATGTGGGAGCTCTGGAACCGAATGCTGGCTAGAGGAACGCTCTACGGCGTCGAATATAATGGTAAATGGTGTGACGTTGGCCGCCCCGAAAGCATCGCGGTGGCCGAAAGGATGTTGAGTGATGATGTTTGAACCGACCGATAAGCCCCGCATTTTTGGTCTCCCCCCTGGGGTGGATTTCGCCGACTCCCTTACCAAAGGTGTGATGGAGCGGCTGCAAGGAATGCCGCCCGAAGAGGTCGCTAAAGTTGAGATTTTCCTGAACACACGTCGTATGCAGCGTAGAATGCGCGAGGTGTTCGACAACGGTCCTGCGGGGTTGCTGCCACGACTGCGGCTGGTCACTGATCTTGCCCGCGATCCTGTGGCAATCGACGTGCCACCCCCTGTTGCGAGCCTGCGTCGTCGTTTGGAATTGGCGCCCTTGGTCGGTGCATTGCTAGACAGTCAACCCGATTTGGCGCCGCGCTCGGCTCTTTATGCGCTCTCGGATAGCCTCGCCAAATTGATGGACGAAATGCATGGCGAAGGGGTCGATCCGCAAACCGTGCTAGACCTCGACGTGACTGATAGGTCGGGCCATTGGGCGCGTACCCAAGAGTTCATCGGCATCGTTCTTAAGTACTTCGACTTCGCCCAAGAACCACCAGACGTCGAAGCTCGCCAGCGGATGGTGATCGAACTCCTCATTGCCCGCTGGTCTGACGCCCCTCCGACGCACCCAATCATCATCGCGGGTTCAACCGGATCGCGAGGCGCGACCGCGATGTTGATGGAGGCCGTATCACGCCTGCCCCAAGGCGCGGTGATCCTCCCCGGTGTGGATTACGACCTGCCCCCCGCGATCTGGGACGCCATGACCGACCGCCGGCGGTTCGAGGACCATCCCCAGTACCGCTTTAAGCTACTGATGGAGCGGCTGGACCTTTCGATTTCGGACATCCGTCCTTGGGACACGACCGAACCATTTAGCCCCGCGCGTAATCGGGTGATTTCGCTATCGCTGCGCCCTGCCCCCGTGACCGATCAATGGCTGAAGGACGGCAAAGAATTAGGCGATCTGCCCAGCGCGATGGAAAATTTAACCTTGGTCGAGGCGCCCTCCCCCAGATCAGAGGCCGAAACGATTGCGCTACGGCTCCGCGCTGCAATGGACGAAGGGATCACGGCAGCGTTGATCACCCCCGACCGAATGCTCACACGTCAGGTGGCTGCGGCACTGGATCGTTGGAACGTCGTTCCAGATGACTCTGCAGGTCAACCTTTGCACCTTTCCGCGCCGGGGCGTTTGCTGCGTCAGGTCGCTGGTTTGCGGGTCGATCAGATCACGGGCGAAAGCCTGCTTGCGCTGCTGAAACATCCGCTGGTGTCATCGGGCGGGAACCGTGGCGACCATGTTCGCCTTACCAACGAACTAGAGCTCTCAATTCGCAAGAAAGGCCCAGCCTATCCAAAGGGTGCCGACCTACGCGGCTGGGCAGAAAAGGACGCGCAAAAGGACTGGGCCGAATGGATCGGGGGATTGCTCGATCAAATCCATAGCGGGCCAAAGCCTGACGATGATCTCCCACTCCCCGATCACGTTGCACAGCATTTGGCGCTGACAGAAGCCTTTGCCGCTGGCCCGATGGCTGGCGAAAGTGGGCTTTGGGGTGAAGCCGCTGGTCGCAAGGCCAAGGCAGTGATGACTGACCTCGCGCTGCACGCCGAACACGGCGGCGCATTGTCAGCGCGCGACTATAGCGGGATCGTTGGGTCGATTTTGTCAGGCGCTGAAGTCCGCAATCCCGACATCAGCCATCCGAACCTTCTGTTCTGGGGAACCCTTGAAGCCCGTGTTCAAAGCGCCGACTTGGTAATTTTGGGCGGGATGAACGACGGCACGTGGCCCGAAACGCCGACGCCTGATCCGTGGTTAAACAGGGACATGCGGCTAAAATCGGGGCTATTGCTGCCCGAACGTCGCATTGGTCTGTCTGCGCATGACTACCAACAGGCCATCGCTGCGAAGGAAGTTTGGATCACTCGTGCAGCGCGATCCGAGGAAGCCCAGACCGTTCCGTCGCGCTGGGTGAACCGATTGACCAACTTGCTCGACGGTCTGGCGGATCAGTCTGGACCCGAGGCGCTGAAAGCGATGCGAGAGCGAGGGTCGAAGTGGATCAAAACCGCCGAAGCCATCAGCGCCGCGGACAAACCACGAGGCACCCCTGCGCCACGCCCATCGCCCTGCCCGCCTGTCGAGGCACGGCCCAAAGAACTGTCCGTCACGCAAGTCCAAACGCTGATCCGCGATCCCTATGCGATCTACGCGAAAAAAGTGCTCGGACTTTATGCGTTGAACCCTCTGGTCCCGACAGCGGATGCCCCATTGCGCGGCAACATCATCCACGATGTTCTGCAGAAGTTCATAAGCGAAGACCACGACCCCGCCACTCCTGCGGCCCGTGATCGTTTGATGCAACTCACCAAAGATGAACTGGATGCCCAGTGTCCATGGCCCGCAACGCGGCGACTTTGGTATGCACGGATGGACAGCGCGGCGGATTGGTTCCTCTCGACCGAAATTGACCGACGTAAACGCGGTGCGCCAGCCAAGCTTGAAGCTTGGGGGGAAATCACCCTCCCCGACCTCGACTTCAAACTCAAAGGCAAGGCCGACCGTATTGATAAGACAGACGACGGTCAGGTCATCCTTTACGATTACAAAACGGGCACCCCGCCGAGCGAGAAACAACAACTCTATTTTGACAAGCAGCTTATCCTTGAGGCGGCCATGGTTGCGCTGGGCGCGTTCAATGACATTGGCCGCAAAGAGGCCTTGGATGCGGAATTCATCCCGATCAAAGCGGGCGCAAAATCGGTTCGGGCGCCCATTCTGACAGATGCGTCCCCGAAGAAACGCAAAGATGCGATCGAGGATCTATCCGTCGATGACGAATGGACGAAGTTCCAACTCCTGATCAAAGCTTGGACCGATCCTGCGCGGGGCTACACGGCGATGATGGCCGCCGAAACCTCGGCCTATGGCAGCGATTACGATCACCTCGCGCGATACGGTGAATGGAACCTGAGCCAAGCGCCCAAAGCGGAGGTTCTGAAATGAAAGACGACGCAACACTTCGCCAGATTGCCGCTGCCAATCCACGGGCATCTACTTGGGTATCGGCAAACGCTGGGTCGGGCAAAACACGGGTTCTGACGGACCGCGTGGCGCGGCTCCTCCTCGATAAGGTCGATCCCTCACATATTCTGTGTCTGACCTACACCAAAGCAGCTGCGGCTGAGATGCAAAACCGTCTGTTCAAGCGCCTCGGCGAATGGGCCATGATGCCCGACGACCAGTTGCGGAAAGATTTGCGGGATATGGGTGTCGAAGGCACGCTTCCGACGGAAGAGCTCGCCGATGCTCGTCGCCTATTCGCCACTGCAATCGAAGTCCCTGGCGGCCTCCGTATCCAAACCATTCACTCGTTTTGTTCGTCGATCCTGCGCCGGTTTCCTCTAGAGGCCTCTGTCTCTCCGCAGTTTTCTGAGATGGAAGATCGCGCGGCAGAGCTATTGCGCGCCGAAGTCCTCGACCAAATCGCAGAAGGCCCTCATGCCTACGTGATCGACGCCGTGGCCAAGCACGTGTCCGACGATCAATTGATGGCGCTGGCCAAGGATGTTCTGCGATTCAAGGATGACTTTCAGCGTGATGTAACCCGTGATGATCTTGCCGCTGGGTTTGGTTTGCCCGCAGGTGCGCAACCATCCGACGCAATCTCCATCTCCCTAATCGGTGGCGAAGATGCGCTAGCGGAAGAGATCGTTCAATGCGCGGCTTCTACGACCGATACATACAAGAAATTCGCAGCGACTCTAAAGTCGCTAGATTACAAGAATCCCGACTTCTCCCTGCTTTCATCCCTATTTTCCGAATTCCTATACGCGGGAAAGAACACCTCAAAGTCGGTGAACTACCCACAGTCAAATCACACGAAAGCAGTCGAAGCCTTCGCGCCTGTGATTGACGACCTACATGCGTGGATGGATCGGACGGCCGCTGCGTTCCAACACCTCAAGGCTTGTGCAGCCCTCGACCGCACCATGCTCCTCTACGATTTTGCGAAGGTGTTTATTCCTGCCTATGAGAACCGAAAAATTCAGCGTGGCTTGCTCGATTTTGACGATCTCATCCTGAAAACGCGCGACCTCTTGAAACGGTCAGAAGTGGCCGAATGGGTGCTGTTCAAACTCGACGGCGGGATTGACCACATTCTGGTTGATGAGGCCCAAGATACCAGCCCAGCGCAATGGGATGTGGTTAAGGCGCTGGCGGGTGAATTCGCAGCAGGCGAAGGCGCGCGCGCCGATCAACAACGCACTATTTTCGTAGTCGGCGATAAAAAGCAGTCGATCTATTCGTTCCAAGGCGCGGACCCTGAGAAATTCGACGACATGCGCCTGTATTTTGATGCGGCACTCAAAAATACAGAAACGCCGCTGATCTCGACAGAGCTTCAGTTTTCGTTCCGATCCTCCCACGCGATCCTGTCATTCGTCGACCATGCTTTCACTGGCGATTTGGCCGAAGGATTGAGTGACGAGGTGATCCATAGTGCCTTTAAATCCGAGATGCCAGGGCGCGTCGATCTCTGGCCGTTTGTCGAGAAAACCGAAAAGCCAGAAAAGAATGATTGGCACGATCCGCATGACCTTGTCAGCGATGAAGAGGCCGATGTTCAGCTGTCCCAACGCATCGCACAGAACATAAAGGTGATGCTAGAAACAGAGACTATTCCAGCGGAAAACGGGAAAACAGGCACATATCATCGGCGTCCTGTGCGGCCTGGTGACATCCTGATCCTCGTCCAACGACGCAAGACGTTGTTCAACGAAATCATCCGTGCGTGTAAGGATTTGAACCTGCCGATTGCGGGCGCTGACCGATTGATCCTGAACGACCAACTTGCGGTCAAGGATATCCTCGCGCTCCTGCGCTTTGTCGCTTTGGCAGAGGACGATCTATCCCTTGCGGCAGCACTGAAATCGCCGTTGTTTGGATGGTCCGAACAGGACCTCTTTACCCTCGCGTATGGTCGCAAAGGGTATCTTTGGGAGGCGCTACGCGACCAAACCGAACAGCACGGCAAAACAATCGAGGTCCTACATGATTTGCGAAACCGCGCGGACTTTCTACGGCCCTATGACCTGATTGAGCGCATTCTAACGCGCCACGGCGGTCGTAAAGCGCTCGTTCGGCAATTGGGCGCGGAAGCTGAGGACGCCATCGACGCGCTCTTGTCTCAGGCGCTTGCTTACGAACAAGGAACAGTACCGAGCCTCACGGGGTTCCTGCACTGGATGGAAGCCGAAGACGTCACCGTAAAGCGGCAAATGGACGGTGACAGCGACGAAATTCGCGTGATGACTGTACACGGGTCTAAAGGCCTAGAGGCTCCGATTGTGATCCTGCCCGAAACGCAGACGCGAGACGTCAAGGCACGTGGCAGCATTCTGAAATCTGAGGTCGGACCCATTTGGCGACCGCTCAGCGAGGACACGCCAGAGGCCATCGCCCCCCTCATCGACGACGCGAAAGCCGCCGAAATCCGCGAACGTCGACGGCTGCTCTATGTGGCGCTGACGCGAGCTGAAAAGTGGCTCATTCTTTGTGGCGCGGGTGATGTCAAAGACAACACAGAGGCATGGTATGACATCGTTGGTTCAGCGATGGAGCATTTGGGCGCTGAGACGGTGCCATTCGGGGGAATGGATATTCTCCGCTATTCTGTTCACGATTGGAGCGGTTTAGAACTTAATTCTACAGTCGAAGTACCTAAAGCAACGATCGACATTCCTGATTTGCCAATCGTCGACGCACCACCGCAGCGGGCCACAACAATTTCGCCGTCTGATTTGGGCGGGGCGAAAGCTCTAGCCGGGGAACTCATTGACGGGGATAAAGAGGTGGCTCTTGCTCGTGGTCGCATGGTTCACATGCTGCTCGAACATCTGCCGAGCCACCCCGAATCTGAACGCCATCGGATCGGTCAGGCTCTTATGTCAGGCGATGAGGACATCGGATTAATCGATGATCGCGATACACTTCTCAATGATGTGATCGCAATGCTGAACAATCCTACTTTGGCCGCCGTTTTTGCACCTGATACTCTGGCCGAAGTCGAGATTACCGCTGAGTTATCTGAGCTCGGCGGGCGAATTCATGGCGCAATCGACAGGTTGATCATCTCAGCGGACAGCGTAACCTGCGTGGATTTCAAAACAAATCGCATCGTGCCCGAACAGCCAGAGCAAACCCCAGAAGGGGTCCTTCGCCAAATGGGGGCCTATCACGCGGCACTATCGCAAATTTACCCAAATCGCCAGATCGACTGCTCGATCCTATGGACGACGACAGGAAAACTGATGAATTTGCCATCTGAAATTGTCATGGCGGCGTTGCGTCGCGCCGCTACGGCTTGACCATCTGTTGGGGTCTGCATACCTTCTGCCCCGACATCCTGTAGGAGAGACAAATGGCCACCGTAGCTGTCACCGATGCAACTTTCGACGCCGAAGTGCGTCAGTCCGATATTCCCGTCGTCGTAGACTTCTGGGCTGAATGGTGTGGCCCGTGCCGCATGATCGGCCCAGCTCTCGAAGAGCTGTCTGCTGAAATGGACGGTAAAGTTAAGATCGTCAAAGTGAACGTAGACGAAAACCCGAATTCCCCTGCTCAGCTGGGTGTGCGCGGTATTCCGGCTCTGTTCGTTTTCAAAGGCGGCGAAGTTGTCGCCAACAAAGCAGGTGCTGCGCCCAAAGCGGCACTGCAGGCTTGGATCGAAGACTCGATCTAATTCAACCAACTATCCTTTCGAAAGGGCGCCCTAGTCGGCGCCCTTTTGCGTTGCTCTTGTTCCAATGCGCCCTGCCCGCCATATAGGAACAAACGACAGGAGGCCCGATATGGCAGAGAGCGAATTCCCCGGATGGCACGGCACGACGATCATCGGTGTGCGCAAAGGCGGCGAGGTAGTTGTCGCAGGTGATGGTCAGGTCAGCCTCGGTCAAACCGTGATCAAAGGGACCGCGCGCAAAGTACGTCGTTTGTCTCCCGGTGGTCAGGACGTTGTTTGCGGCTTTGCCGGATCGACAGCCGATGCGTTCACCCTACTCGAACGTCTCGAAAAGAAGCTAGAGGCAACACCGGGTCAATTGATGCGCGCCAGCGTGGACCTCGCCAAAGATTGGCGGACGGATAAGTACCTCCAGAAACTCGAGGCGATGCTGATCGTCACCGACGGTAAGGATTTGTTCGTAATCACAGGTGCGGGTGACGTTCTGGAACCAGAACATGACGTGGCCGCGATTGGCTCGGGCGGGAATTTTGCCCTCGCTGCAGCGCGGGCAATGATGGACACCGATAAAGACGCCGAAACTGTTGCGCGGGACGCAATGGCGATTGCGGCCGATATCTGCGTTTATACCAACGGCAAACTGACAGTCGAAAAAATCAAAGCTTAATCAGCGTTTTTGAGATTTCATATAGGCCCGCAGGACAGCGTTCATGCGGGTCTGATACCCCTTTCCCCCTGATTTAAAGAACTCCAACACATCGCGATCTACGCGCAGGGAAATCGCCTGTTTGGGTTCGGGAAGGTCGAGGGGGCTATCTTCCCAACTGGATACCTGCGATGCGGTTTCCTCGACCGCACGAGATCGGACAGGCGATGTGACGCGCCGAACCATGATTTTTTTCTTCGGCAGGTTCTCGGTCATCTTTCGTCCTCCGATCACAGGTTATCACGTATATATACAAATCCAACACGACAGTGCGGGTTGGTTTTTGCCGCTCAGATGCCTAGATCGGAAGTGTTGAAAAGAGGACACCATGACAGACCTTACCCCGCGCGAAATCGTATCCGAGCTTGATCGCTTTATTATCGGCCAGAATGAGGCCAAACGCGCCGTCGCCGTTGCGCTTCGCAACCGTTGGCGCCGCAAGCAGCTGGGCGATGATCTGCGCGATGAAGTCTACCCAAAGAACATCCTGATGATCGGACCGACTGGCGTCGGTAAAACAGAGATCAGCCGCCGTTTGGCCAAACTCGCCCGCGCGCCGTTCATTAAGGTCGAAGCCACAAAATTCACCGAAGTTGGTTATGTAGGGCGCGATGTGGAACAGATCATCCGCGATCTGGTAGACGTTGCTATCCTGCAAACTCGCGAATTCATGCGCGAGGACGTTCGGGCAAACGCACAGCGCGCCGCCGAAGAGCGCGTGATTGACGCGATTGCAGGCACCGAGGCCCGCGATGGCACTCGCGAGGCTTTTCGCCGCAAGCTCCGCTCGGGCGAACTGGATCAAACCGTTATTGAGTTGGAAATTCAGGACACTTCAAACCCGATGGGTGGCTTTGAAATACCGGGTCAACCGCAGATGGGCGGGATGATGAACCTCGGTGATCTGTTCGGTAAGGCATTCCAGCGCTCGGTGAAGAAAAAACTAACCGTGGCTGAGAGCTATGATGTGCTCGTTTCAGAAGAAGCTGACAAGCTGCTAGACGACGAACTGGTGAAGAAAACCGCGATTGAAGCCGTTGAACAAAGCGGCATCGTGTTCTTGGACGAAATCGATAAGGTGTGTGCCCGTACTGATGCGCGCGGCGCTGATGTGAGCCGCGAAGGTGTGCAGCGCGACCTGCTTCCTTTGATCGAAGGCACCACGGTGTCGACCAAAAACGGTCCTGTTAAGACCGACCATATCCTGTTCATCGCGTCGGGTGCGTTCCACGTCGCTAAACCGTCGGACCTACTGCCTGAATTACAGGGCCGTTTGCCGATCCGCGTCGAATTGAATGACCTGACCGAAGGCGACTTCGTGCGTATTTTGACCGAAACAGACAATGCGCTGACGCTGCAATACTCGGCTCTGATGGGCACTGAGGACGTCACCGTCGAATTCACCGAGGATGGAATTGCGGCGATCGCGAATATCGCAGCGACGGTCAATAAATCGGTCGAAAACATCGGTGCGCGGCGTCTCTACACCATCATCGAACGGGTCTTTGAAGAACTGTCCTTCAACGCACCAGATAGGTCGGGGGAATCCGTAAAAATTGATGCGGCTTATGTTGAAGCGAATGTCGGTGAGTTGTCACGCTCCACCGATATGAGCCGCTACGTGCTATAACCTTAGCGCGTGCGCCGCAGGTAAACGTAATATGCGCCATGCCCGCCGTGTTTGAGGTGGGCAGGCGTTGTCTGCAAGACCAGCCGCCCCAACGGCGGAAGCCGTAGCCATTGTGGCACTTGATGCCGCAAAACGCCCATACGGGTTGGGATCGGGCCACCTTCGTCGCGATCCTTGCCCTTGCCTGTGATCACGAGAACCAAGCGGTGGCCTTTTTCATGCGATGACAGGATGAAGTGGGTCAGCTCGCCATGCGCCTCGTGCAAGGTCATGCCGTGCAAGTCGATCCGTGCATCAGGCGACAGCTTGCCCTTGGTCATCTTGCGGTGGGTTTTGTGGTCCATCGAAATAGGCGCAGCGGCTAGCGCTTCATGGATCGGGCCGGCAATGCTGTGTTTCGGCTTTAAATCCACCTTTGCCCCAACCCGAAACCGTGGGATCGGCGCGGGCGCAGGAGCAGGATGGTGGGACGGTGCCCGCACAGGGTCATCGGGTACAACTGTAGGTGCCTCAGGCGCTAAGCGGGTCGTGGTGCTAGCCACCTGATCCCAAAGAGCTTTTTCCTCAGCCGTTAGCTGACGGCGACGGCGGGCCATCAGATGACCTCAGGGACCAATGCATAGGCCATCTGGATCGGCAAAAGCATGATCATGCGACCCGTGTCTTTGATTTCGCCCGCTTCCAGACCAGCCTCAACGCCCGTGCCGATAAAGATGTCGGCACGCTGCGCACCTTTGATCGCAGAGCCTGTATCCTGAGCGATCATAAGACGGTTCATCGCATTTGCGCCGTGACGTTCAATCCACACAGGCGCACCGAGCGTCGTGTAAGCTGGATCAACAGCGATAGAGCGCATAGCCGAAATGGACCTGTTCATCGCACCAAGAGGTCCTTTTTCGGCAGGAACCTCGGTCACGTTGCGGAAAAAGACGTAGCTTTCATTGGTCCAAAGCAGGGCGCGGCCTTCGTCTGGGTTGTTGCGCACCCAATTCCGAATGACGGTCGCGCTAACCTGATGTTCGCTATAGATGCCGCGTCGGATCAGTTCTTGGCCGATCGACGAATAGGGACGGCGGTTGTTCCCCGCATATCCCACACGGATCACAGAGCCGTCTTGGAGGCGAATACGACCAGATCCTTGGACCTGAAGGAAAAATCGATCAACGGGGTCGGCGAGCCATGCAATCTCAAGGCCTTGGGACGCTAGAGCGCCGTTCTCTTCGATCTCTTGGCGCGTCAACCACGGACCAGTTGGGGGCAGGGCGCTAGGGAGGCGGTAAATCGGGTAACGAAAGGTCGCCGTTCGCTGAAGGCTGCCACGCAATTCAGGCTCAAAATACCCAGTGAACAGCATCGGTTCGCCATCGGTGACCATAACGGGCTTAAAGAACAGCTCGAAAAATCCGCGTGCATCGGACACGTCGTTCGCGAGATTACAAAGCGTTGTCCATTCCGGATCGCTCATCAGGTCGCAAGTCTCTTTGAACGCAGTAAAGGCAGCGGAATGATCATCCTCTGCCCAACCATTCAAATCCGAGAAATCAAGAAGCGTGTAGGTCGTTTCGGCCATAGCCGCCCCCGAAAATAGGGTCAGACAGAACGCTATCGCGCGCCCGACCCGCCGCATCATTCACCTGTAGACACAAGGACCCAGTTCGGATCGTTGCTGCCCATAGCGCGTGCAAATGTCCAGACATCGCGCTGACGTTTGGTGCTGTTTGGCCCGCCTTCAACGATGTCACCCGCTTTGTCACGTACCGTATAGGTGTATTCACCCGTAAAGCGGATTGCGACTTCGGCTTCTTTGGTGTTGGCGTTGAACTCAACGTCCTGAACCGCAATTTCGGAAATCCCGATGAATGTCGCTTCGACGGTCAGACCTTCAGCTTCGCGCGTTGCGATCACGTCAGAGAAGACGTCGTAGATATCTTCAGAGATGAATGGGCGGATCGATGCCACATCGCCCTTTTCAAAGGCCATGAGGATCATTTCATACGCGCCGCGGGCACCCTGCAGGAATTCGGATACGGTAAAGTCAGGGTCCACACGCTTCATCGCAGCCAAAGCATCGGCGGCGGGACTGGCTTCGGGAACGTTATCAACGATGTCGCGGTCTGGGCCGCCGTCAATTACCTCGAAATTGGCACGACGATCGGGCGCTTCATTTCGCGTGACGGCAGGTTTTTCAAATCCCTCACGGGTCCCAAGAACGCTGCGCAAGCGTAGGATCAGGAAAACAGCAACGCCAGCTAAGACCAGCAGCTGAATTAGGACTCCGTTCATAAGAAAAACCTCTTGTTCATTGGGTGGGCATTCAAAACTCTACCCACCCGACTTATGTATGGCAGAGGCCCGGTCAAGTCCACCACGGGTCAGAAAGGACTTATGATGTGGCTTTTGATACCTTTTGTTGCCGTTCCGATGATCGAGATCGCGCTTTTCATCTCTGTTGGTGGGGCAATCGGGCTTGCTTGGACACTTCTGATCGTGCTGACGACAGCCGTCATCGGCGCGAATTTGGTGCGGAGCGAGGGCGCAAAGGAGCTAGGTAAATTGCGACAGAGCTTTAGCAGCCTCAGTGACCCATCAGAATCCTTGGCAAGCGGTGCAATGATCCTGTTTGCGGGTGCACTCCTGCTCACCCCCGGGTTTTTCACGGACACCGTTGGGTTCTTGCTGCTTATTCCGCAGGTGAGGAGCCGCGTTTTCCAGTATCTGCGCACCAAGGTAAACGTGCAGAAGTTCCAATTCGGCGAGCCGCCGCGCCAACAGCAACGGTATGACGATGTGATCGATGGCGACTTCGAACCTGTTGATCCAGACAAACATCCGACCCATCCATCGGGATGGACCCGTCATTAAACAGTCCATGAGCATTGAGGGTCTGGTAAAGGCCTGATAGACAATCCCCGACCTTTTAAATGTGGAGTTGCCCGATGGCCGAGACCCAGACCCCCGAAGCGGCGCAGCAGCCGCAGATCAAGAACCGCATCATCGCGCAATTCGTGCGTGACATGTCGTTCGAGAACATCCTCGCTCAGAAGGGCGTAAAGGGTGATCCGCAGCCAGAAATGGGCGTGAAGGTTAGCCTTGATGCGCGTAAACGTGCGGACAACCAGTACGAAGTCATCACGAAACTTACTGTTTCGTCGAACACCAAGGCTGACAAAGAACCGCTGTTCCTGCTCGAGCTCGAGTATTCTGGCGTGTTCCACATCGAAGGCGTGCCGGAAGACCAGATGCATCCCTACCTGATGATCGAATGCCCGCGCCTGACCTTCCCGTTCATTCGCCGCATCGTATCAGACGTCACCCGTGACGGTGGTTTCCCGCCTGTGAACCTCGACACAATCGACTTTGTTGCGATCTACCGTGGTGAAATTGCTCGCCGCGTTCAGGCTCAGCAGGCCGAAGCGCCCGCACAGCCTAACTAAGCTTTTTCCAAAGCGCGCTGTCGCCCATCTTACCGATAAATTCGGCATGGGCGGCGGCTTCCTCTTCGGTGATCCGCGAGGGCAGGGGCGTCGACCGCGGTTTTGGCCGCCAGTCATCCACTTCAGCGACATTCGTTCTGCTCGATGATTGCGACGACGTTGCCAAAGCAAAGTCAGGCTGACGACCCCCGATCAGTTCGAGATACACATCCGCCAAAATTTCAGAGTCGAGCAACGCTCCGTGGAGCGTGCGGTTCGAGTTGTCGATTCCAAATCGACGGCACAATGCGTCGAGCGAAGCTGGTGAACCGGGGAACTTCTTGCGGGCAATCGCCAGCGTATCCAAAGCCTGATCGTTCGGGATCAACGGCAACCCCATCCAACCCAGCTCTGCATTCAAGAATTTCATGTCAAAGCTGGCGTTGTGAATCACCAGTTTTGAATCCTGTATGAAATCGAGGAACTTCTGGCCAATCTCGGCGAACAAGGGTTTGTCACGCAGTTTTACCTGCCCCGGCTGTGCCTCTTGCGGAGGTTCGAGAAGATCAGGACCAATCCCGTGGATCTTGAACGCATCCATCGGCATGGATCGTTCGGGGTTGATATAAACGTGAAACGTTTTGCCAGTCGGCATGTGGTTCAGAAGTTCCAGACACCCGATTTCAACGATGCGATCCCCACTGTGGGGTTCAAATCCTGTGGTCTCAGTATCGAGAACGATCTCACGCATGGGACTGCCTTGTTTTCAACTCTGCAATCAGGTTTCGCACAGCAGCACGGGTCGCGTCTAGCGTCAGCGTCTCTATAACGTGATCTGCGCGCGCGCGTTTTTCGGCGTCTGCCATTTGCCGCGAGAGGATCATTTGGAACTGTTCAGGCGACATTGTTCCACGATCCAAAACACGTTTGGCCTGAACATCTGGTGGGCAGGTCACGACCAAAACGGAGTCAAGCCACTCATCAGCACCCGTTTCAAACAAAAGCGGAATGTCGAAAACGGCGATTTCAGCTTTATTCGTGTCTAAAAACTCTGCCCTGTCGGCTGCAACAAGCGGATGAACAATCGCTTCAAGTTTTGGCAATACAGTCATATCTTTGGCGATGATTTGCTTGAGGTGATCGCGATCAACAGCCCCATCCACAATGGCATCTGGGAACTCTTGCTCAATCTGCGCTACGGCCGCACCGCCATTTACGTAGAGCTTATGAACTGTAGCGTCTGCGTCCCAAACGGGCACGCCTTCATCGCGGAACATGGCAGCGGTCGTGGATTTGCCCATCCCGATTGATCCGGTCAGGCCAAGTTTCCACGTCATGCTAAAATCACACGCCGCGTTTCGTCGTCCACGTCAGGACGATGGCCGAACCAGCGTTCAAATCCTGGAACCGCCTGATGAAGCAACATTCCAAGGCCATCAACGGTATGACAGCCAGCCTTTTCGGCCTCGTCGAGGAGTGTTGTCCGCAGAGGGGTGTAAACAATGTCAGCGACCACTGTTTTCGGCTTCAGGCCATCAAGATTCACCTTGAACTCTGGTCCGCCGGTCATACCCAGCGAAGTCGTATTCACAACCGTAGAGGCTGAGCCAAGATTCGCAGCAACCTGCACCCATTCGATAACTTTAATCTTTGCTCCGAAATCGTTTTTGAGCGCTTCAGCATTCGTCCGCGTGCGGTTCGCGAGCAGGATTTCGGGAACACCACTGTCCAAAAGCGCAGTGATCACTGCCCTCGCTGCGCCACCAGCACCTAAGACAAGCGCAGGTCCAGCATCAGGTTGCCAGTCTGGCGCACCTTGCCAAATGGAGGCCGTGAAACCGTATCCATCTGTATTGTCTGCGTAGATTTTTCCATCGCGGAAGGTCAGCGTGTTTGCAGCACCAATCATTGACGCACGATCTGTCACAACATCAGCAATCTCGATCGCGCGGATTTTATGTGGGATCGTTACATTGCAGCCGACAAATCCGAGTTTGTGCATATTACGAACAGCAACTTCGAAATCGACGGCTTCGACGTGCATCGGAACATAGTGGCCTGCGATGCCATATTTCTTAAGCCAATACCCATGCAAGATTGGGGACCGCGAGTGCGAAATAGGGCAGCCGATAACACCAGCTAGTGGGATCTTAACGTCGCTCATGCGGGTAGGGCTCCTCGGACAGTCAAATAGTTTAGGAGCTCGATCATCGGAAGACCAAGCACGTTGAAATAATCACCTTCAATGCGCGACATCAATCGCACGCCTTCTTCTTCTAACTTATATCCACCCACTGACCAGCGGACGGATTCCCAATTGCGGACAACGTAGTCGCTCAGATAGTCGTCAGAAAACTCACGCATCGTTAAACGCACTACACCAACGTGACGCCAAAGTGGTTCACCATCTTTATAGATGACCGCAGCAGAAAGCAGACGGTGCGTTTTGCCGCGCAGGGCGGTTAGTTGCGCGAGACACTCGGACGGGTCTGCGGGTTTTGACATAACTGTGCCATCGAAATCCAAGACCTGATCACAGCCGATTACCAACGCTCCGTTGGCCTTCAGGCTCACTTTTCGGGCTTTGGCTTCAGCAAGGAAATCTGCAATATCACGAGGCGATGCTTCTTCTGCTTCAAGCGACGCGCGGATCATCTCCTCGTCGACACGGGGCTTTTCGGTTGTGAACGGAACCCCTGCATTACGGAGCAGAGTTGCCCGGATTTCAGAGCTGGATGCGAGGATGATAGGGTCAGCCATGTGGATAAATCCTCGGATAAACCGATAAGAGTTTGGGTGTACTTTGGGGAGTTCTTAGGGCTTGACGGCGCTTGGGGCAAATAGCCCGTCATTCATTCCCAATTCCAGCACAGTTCACCAAGATGGGGATAGGATAACTTTGCCATGTGACGCGCAGACCAAGAATCGACAAAGGACTCCGACCGTTCTAAGAGTCAATTTAGCGCATGTTGCGTTAAACCATTATTAATAATGGTTAATTTTTATATCCACAGATGATTTCACCCTTGTGGATGCCTGTGAGTATCTGGATAAACTTGGGGAAAATTGCGAATAGCTGTGTTATCCACAGTACAACAATCAAAATCCTTTCTTCTTTCTTTATTTATATAAGTAAGAAGTACTGAGAGAGACAAAGAATGATCGACTGGATTCTAAATGCTCTAAGCGCATCCTATTTTTGGACAAAGAGCCTTCATATCGTTTCGGTCATGTCTTGGATGGCCGGACTGTTCTACCTCCCACGTTTGTACGTCTATCACGTCGAAGGACTGAAAAAGCAGGGCGTCGAAGCAGACAGTGATATGGACAAGCTGTTCCAGCACCAAGAACGGCTTTTGCTAAGAGCAATCATGAACCCCGCAATGATCGCCACATGGATTTTCGGTCTAATGTTGGTTTTCACACCCGGAGTTGTGGGGTGGAACATGGTTTGGCCCTACACCAAAGGCGCGTCCGTAATTGCAATGACATGGTTCCATCACTGGCTTGGGTATCGTCGCAAGGATTTCATGAACGGGAAAAACACGCTGACAGGGCGTCAGTATCGTTTGATGAATGAGGTTCCGACCGTTCTGATGTTGATCATTGTCTTCTCCGTCATCTTTAAATTCTAAATTTGACTCCGGCGCGGTCCTGCGCGTAATAGAAGTGCCCTTTCGTCCGAAGGGGACTCTGTCTGTAAAATTTACCACTATGCCGGCCGGATGGCCGCGAAAGGGTTTGTCATGTCGCAAGACCGCCTGAACCTTGCCGATCTCAAGGCGAAAAGCCCCAAAGACCTGCTTTCTGTAGCTGAAGAGCTTGAAATCGAAAACGCATCGACCATGCGTAAGGGCGATATGATGTTCTCGATCCTGCGTGAACGCGCAGATGAGGGCTGGATCATCGGTGGTGATGGCGTGTTGGAAGTTTTGCAAGACGGTTTCGGGTTCTTGCGTTCGCCAGAGGCAAACTACCTACCGGGTCCGGACGATATTTACGTGTCCCCTGACATGATCCGTCAGTTTTCGCTTCGTACGGGCGACACCGTTGAAGGTGTGATCAAGGAGCCAAATGACAACGAGCGTTATTTTGCGCTCACCAGCGTTGAGAAGATCAACTTTGAAGACCCCGAAAAGGCGCGTCACAAGGTTGCATTCGACAACCTCACCCCTCTTTACCCCGATGAACGCCTGAAAATGGAGATCGAAGATCCAACCGTTAAGGATCGTTCGGCTCGAATTATCGATCTCGTTGCGCCGATTGGTAAAGGTCAACGTTCGCTGATCGTAGCTCCGCCGCGCACCGGTAAGACGGTATTGCTGCAAAATATCGCGCACAGCATCGAAAAGAACCACCCAGAGTGCTATCTCATCGTTCTTCTGATCGATGAACGCCCAGAAGAAGTTACGGACATGCAGCGCTCTGTGCGAGGCGAGGTGGTGTCGTCTACCTTCGACGAACCCGCATCGCGTCACGTTGCCGTGTCCGAGATGGTCATTGAGAAGGCTAAACGCCTTGTGGAACACAAACGCGACGTTGTGATCTTGCTCGACTCTATCACGCGTCTGGGTCGCGCGTTCAACACGACTGTTCCCTCGTCCGGTAAAGTTCTGACTGGCGGTGTTGATGCAAATGCGCTGCAACGTCCAAAACGTTTCTTCGGTGCGGCTCGTAACATCGAAGAAGGTGGTTCGTTGACTATCATCGCGACCGCGCTGATCGACACAGGATCGCGTATGGATGAGGTTATCTTTGAAGAATTCAAAGGTACGGGTAACTCTGAGATCGTTCTGGACCGCAAGGTTGCTGATAAGCGTGTCTTCCCAGCGATGGATATCCTCAAGTCTGGTACCCGCAAGGAAGACCTTCTCGTGGATAAGGTCGATCTGCAGAAAACCTATGTTCTACGTCGTATCCTCAACCCAATGGGCACGACCGATGCAATTGAATTCCTGATCGGTAAGTTGAAACAAACTAAATCGAACGCTGACTTCTTCGATTCAATGAATAGCTAATCCCCACAAGGAGGATTTGGTTATGGACACGATCTATGCCCTGGCCACGGCGTCGGGCAAAGCAGGCGTTGCTGTCATTCGCATTTCGGGCGTTCTGGCGTTCGAAGCTGGACGTCGGCTGTGTTGTGATTTGCCTCAGGGCCGCGGATTGCGTCGGATCGTGGACGGGCAGGGCGATCTGATCGACGAAGCTTTGGTTCTGACCTTCGATAAGGGGCGGAGCTTCACGGGCGAGGAGGTTGTTGAGCTTCAATTGCATGGTTCGCCTGCAATTATTGCAGCTGTTTTGTCTGAGTTGTCTGGTTATGACGGATTTCGGCTTGCTGAGGCAGGTGAATTTACACGGCGCGCGCTTGAAAACGGGCGTCTCGACCTAGCGCAGGTTGAAGGTCTGGCCGACCTGATCGATGCAGAGACAGAAGCGCAGCGAAAACAAGCACTTCGTGTGTTTCAGGGTGCCTTGGGCGATAAGGTCATTGTGTGGCGGGAACAATTGGTTCGCGCGGCGGCGTTGGTCGAGGCAACGATCGATTTCGTTGACGAAGACGTGCCCGTCGATGTGATGCCCGAAGTGACCGAACTGTTGCGCGGTGTTCAGACCGAAATGCAGTCCGAAGCCGAAGGTGTGCGGATCGCCGAACGTATTCGTGATGGCTTTGAGGTAGCAATCGTTGGGTCACCGAACGTTGGCAAGTCGACGCTCCTAAACCGGTTAGCAGGGCGGGAAGCGGCGATTACCTCGGAGATTGCGGGAACCACGCGTGATGTGATCGAAGTCCGTATGGATTTGGGTGGCCTGCCAGTCACGGTTCTGGATACGGCCGGCCTTCGTGAGACGGATGATATCGTCGAAGGTCTGGGGATCGAATTGGCACGGAAACGAGCAGAGGCGGCAGATCTTATTATCTACATGTTGGATATCAGTGAAGGTATCACACAGCATTTTGACAATGATACGCTGATTGTCCGAGCTAAGCAGGATCAATTTGATGGCGCTGAGATCGGTGTGTCGGGCAAGACGGGCGCTGGTATTGATCGTCTTGTGGCTCTGATAGAAGAGCGACTAATCGCCAAGACCGCACGTGTTGGCGTCGCCATGCGAGAACGGCACCGAATAGCACTCCTTCGTGGGTGCGAGGCGTTGGATACCGCGATTGCGCTCGTGGACAGCGAAACGGGAATGACCGATCTTATCGCGGAAGAGATTCGAACAGCGGCACGGGCGACAGAATCGCTCACGGGCCGTGTGGATGTAGAAGATTTGCTGGACGTTATCTTTTCCAGCTTTTGCATCGGAAAATAGGAGTGTTTCACGTGAAACATTTGGACTTTGATGTTGTTGTGATCGGTGGTGGTCATGCTGGAACCGATGCAGCACATGCGTCGGCCCGAATGGGTGCGAAAACAGCGCTGGTCACTCTTAGCTTTGATTCTATTGGTGTTATGTCATGTAACCCCGCGATTGGTGGCCTTGGTAAAGGGCACCTCGTCCGTGAAGTTGACGCGCTCGATGGCGTCATGGGTATCGCGGCGGACATTGCCGGCATTCAGTTTCGCCTACTTAACCGCAAAAAGGGACCAGCGGTTCAAGGACCACGTGCGCAGGCGGACAGAGCCCGTTATAAGGCCGCTATGCAGCATCTGGTTCAGATCCAGCCAAATCTCACGGTTATCGAGGGTGAAGCGATCGATCTAATCATGGACGGTGACCGTGTTGCTGGTGTTATTTTGGACGATGGGTCAGAGATCAAAGCCTGCGCTGTCGTTCTAACGACTGGGACCTTCCTTCGTGGTGTTATCCATATTGGTGATGTTCGAAAGTCGGGCGGTCGGATGGGAGATAAACCTTCGATCAAGTTGGCGGAACGCCTTGATGGATTTGGATTGCCGCTTGGTCGGTTAAAAACGGGCACACCGCCACGACTAGATGGTCGGACGATTGACTGGACTGACCTCGAAAGCCAGCCAGGTGATGATGAACCCTCACTCTTTTCGTTCTTGTCCAAATCCGTAACTGCGCCGCAAATTTCCTGCGGGATCACGCATACCAACGAGAAAACTCACGACATTATCCGTGACAACCTGTCTCGTTCCGCGATGTATGGTGGGCATATTGAGGGCATCGGCCCTCGGTATTGCCCGTCAATTGAAGATAAAGTCGTGCGTTTCGCAGATAAATCGTCGCACCAAGTATTCCTTGAGCCTGAAGGCGTGGATGATCCGACGATTTATCCAAACGGTATTTCGACTTCGCTTCCTGTCGATGTGCAGGAAGCCTATGTTCGTTCGATGAAAGGTTTGGAGAATGTTACGATCCTCCAGCCTGGGTACGCGATCGAGTATGACTATGTTGACCCGCGTGCGCTGAAACCGACGTTGGAGCTTCGTGATGTCGCGGGGCTATTTTTGGCCGGGCAAATCAACGGCACAACTGGATATGAGGAAGCTGCGGCGCAAGGGCTTGTCGCTGGTCTCAACGCTGCGCGTACTGCCCAAAGCGGTGAGTCAATCATCTTCAGCCGGACAAGCAGCTACATTGGTGTGATGATCGACGATCTGATCACCCGCGGTGTGTCCGAACCTTATCGCATGTTCACGTCGCGGGCGGAGTTCCGCCTTTCTCTTCGCGCTGACAATGCCGACCAGCGGTTGACCGAATTTGGTCGGGATGCAGGCTGTGTCGGCGATGACCGTTGGGTGGCCTTCAGCGAGAAAATGACCGCGATTACAAATGCACGAGATGTTTTGTCTGGGGTAGCTTTGAGCGCGCGCCAGATTGCGGATGCGGGAGTTAAATTGAACCCTGACGGTCCCAGTCGCACGGCGCTAGACGCTTTGTCGCTTGCCGAGTTTGAAGATGCCGAGCTGTTGGCCCTTGTTCCTGAAGCGTCTAAGATCACGAGCGAGGTTCGCCAGCAGATCAAACGCGACGCCCTTTATGCTCATTACATTTCTCGACAAGCAAAGGATATAGAAAGCCTGCGCAGAGACGAAGAGGTGCAAATTCCCGAAGGGTTCGAATACACAGGCGTGTCTGGTCTTTCGAATGAACTGGCGTTGAAGTTAAACCGCGTTAGACCAACGACGATTGGGCAAGCCTCGCGAATAGAGGGTATGACTCCAGCGGCTCTCGTTTTGTTGCTCGCGCGGATCAGGAAACATGAAAAGGCGAAGTCGGCATGATCTCAGGTGTAGATGTTTCACGTGAAACATTAGAGAGGTTAGGGGCTTTTGAGGACCTCGTTCGGAAATGGACGAAGAAGATTAACTTGATCGCTCGTAACGACGTTGATCACATCTGGGACCGCCATATCGTAGATTCTGCTCAGGTTTGGTCATCTGCGCCAGACGAATGGAACCACTGGGTTGATATCGGAAGTGGCGGTGGTTTTCCTGCCATTATCCTTGCAGCTATCGCCGTTGAGAAGAAGCCGGACGCACGCTTTACTCTGATTGAGAGCGATCAACGCAAGGCGACGTTTCTGCGCACAGCGATCCGTGAACTGAATTTGAATGCCATTGTCCTAGATGACCGTATCGAATTGGCGCCTCCACAGAATGCCGATGTGATTTCAGCCCGCGCGCTGGCTTCGTTAACCATTCTTCTTGGTTTTGCAGAGCGCCATCTGGCTCCGAACGGCATTGCTGTATTCCAAAAGGGGAAATCAGCAGACGACGAAATAATTGAGGCAAAGCATACTTGGGCCTTTGATTACAATAAGGCGCCCAGTATCACCAATAGCGATGCTTGCGTGATTTCAATCAAAGGATTTTCTCGTGTCTGATTTGAGCCGGACAACTCAGCCAAAAATTATCGCGGTGGCGAACCAAAAAGGCGGGGTTGGTAAGACAACCACCTCGATCAACCTGGCCGCTGCGCTTGCCGAATTGGGCCGAAATGTTTTGCTTGTCGACCTCGACCCGCAAGGGAACGCCTCGACTGGCTTGGGTATCGAGCCGGATGAGCGCAATGTAACAACTTATGATCTGCTCGTCGGTGAGGAATCACTTTTTGATGCGATCCATAAGACGAGCGTAGAAAATCTATTGGTTATTCCTGCGACGACGGACCTTAGCTCGGCTGATATTGAGCTTATTTCCAACGAGAAGCGGAGCTTCCTGCTTCATGACGCTCTTCGTCAGCCAGCAATTGATGCGTTCGCGCTCGACTATATCATTATCGACTGCCCACCCTCACTTAACCTGTTAACGATCAATGCTATGGTTGCTGCGGATTCAGTGATCGTGCCGTTGCAGAGCGAATTTTATGCGCTCGAAGGTCTGTCACAGTTGATGTTGACGATCCGCGAGGTGCGTCTAACAGCTAATCCCGACCTTGCCATCGAGGGGGTTGTTTTGACGATGTATGATCGTAGGAATAATCTATCTCAGCAGGTTGAGGATGATGCGCGCGAAAACCTACGGGATTTGGTCTTTAAAACGGTCATTCCGCGTAACGTTCGCCTGAGCGAGGCGCCGTCTTTTGCGATGACCATTTTGGAATACGATCCACAATCACGCGGCAGTCAGGCTTACCGCGAGCTAGCCGAAGAACTGATCGAACGAGAAAAGAAATAGGGAGAGGCAGATGGCTGATAAACCGAACCGAAATCGTGGGCTTGGCCGCGGTCTTTCCGCGCTCATGTCCGACGTAACCGCCCCTGTAGATCGCAGCACCGGAGCGCCAGCGCCGCGTGCCCCTGATCTTATGGTGGCAATTGAGCGCATTGAACCGAACCCCGATCAGCCGCGCCGTTATTTCAACGAAGATGCGCTAAACGAACTTGCGTCGTCGATCAAAGAAAAGGGCGTTATTCAGCCCTTGATCGTACGCAAATCGCCTCGAGACGAGGCTAAATTCGAAATCGTCGCAGGTGAACGCCGTTGGCGTGCATCGCAGATCGCTAAACTTCATGAACTGCCTGTTATCGTTCGGGATTTCACTGATACTGAAGTCCTCGAAGTTGCGATCATCGAAAATATCCAGCGCGCTGACTTGAACGCAATTGACGAGGCGGCAGGCTACAAGCAGCTGATGGATCGCTTTGGGCATACTCAAGAACAACTGAGCCACGCGCTTGGCAAGAGCCGGAGCCACATTGCGAACCTGATGCGCCTTTTGAACCTTCCACACGATGTGCAGACGCAAGTGATCGAAGGCAAGCTAAGCGCGGGCCACGCACGAGCGTTGGTTGGTAACGATCAAGCTTCTGCGATTGCGCAAAAGATCATACAACAGGGGCTGTCTGTTCGCGAAACAGAGAAACTGGTTAAAGTGGATCCCGCGAAGGAAAAAGTTGCGCAAAACAATCGTGTGCGCGCGGCTGCAAAAGACCCTGATACAGCCCAACTCGAACAGGAGCTGAGTGCGAATCTCAAAATGAAGGTATCGATCGACCATCCCGTTGGTAGCGAAGCTGGTAAGGTGACGATCAGCTATTCGAACCTTGATCAACTTGACGATTTGCTGCGTATTTTGTCGGTCGGTTAATCGGCCAGAAGCTCTCGCAAAACGCCATTTAGAACGGGCCGCCCAGTTGCAGAAACGCACAGGCGGCCCGCTTTTGTTTCAACAAAGCCCATTTCGGTCATACGGTTTATGTTGTTTGAGAACCGATCGCCGCCTAAAGCTTGAAGGCGCTTAATATCAACGCCCTCGGTGAGACGCATACCCATCAAGAGAAACTCAGTAACTGCATCTTCGGCGGTTAGCGCGTCGGATAGCGTTTCACCGCTGCCTTTTGTTTCAACTGCATTGAGCCACATCTGTGGAGCAGTATAGGTTTCGGTCGCATGCCTGACGCCGTTGAGCGTTAGTCGTCCATGCGCGCCAGGACCGATCCCAGCGTAATCGCCGTAACGCCAATAAATCAGGTTATGTTGGCTTTCCGCGCCTTCTGGGGCGTGGTTTGAGACCTCGTATACAGGGAACCCCATTTGATCGCAGATCTCTTGGGTTGTGTCATACATGTCGGCAGCGGTGTCGTCGTCAGGTAGACCGCGGAGTTTGCCAACTGCGTAGCGATCACCAAATGCTGTGCCGTCCTCAATTGTGAGTTGATACAAAGACAGGTGATCAATAGCCAAAGACAGAGCCTGTTTCAGCTCAATTCGCCAATTTTCAAGTGTCTGGTTCTGTCGTGCGTAGATTAAATCGAAACTAACGCGGTCAAACACGTTTCTCGCAACATCAAAGGCTTTCATGGCGTCTTCGACACTGTGTAAACGGCCCAAAGCACGAAGATCGTCGTTATTTAGAGACTGAAATCCCATTGAAACGCGGTTCACGCCTGCATCGCGGTATCCATGGAAACGGCCTGCTTCGACGGACGTTGGGTTGGCTTCGAGCGTGATCTCGCAGGAATTGGTCATACGCCACGTGGAGCGAACCTTATCAAGGATGGCCTGGACCAATTCTGGGTTCATGAGGCTCGGTGTCCCGCCGCCAAAGAAAACCGATTTGAGGATGCGGCCTTGGGTCAGCTGCCCAACGCGTTCGATCTCGGACAAATAGGCGCGCGCCCAACGTTCTTGGTCGATGGACGCGACGACGTGACTGTTAAAGTCGCAATAGGGGCATTTCGACTGGCAAAACGGCCAGTGAATGTAGAGCCCAAAGCCCCCGTTTTCCCAATCCTCAGGCAAAGCAACCCTTTACCAGTTTGGCGAACGCGTCCGCACGGTGGCTGATCTTGTTTTTTTCCCAACGGTCCATTTCACCAAACGTGATGTCGTAGCCGTCAGGCTGGAAAATGGGGTCGTAGCCGTGGCCTTGATCGCCGCGCATCGGCCAAACGATTTGTCCAGACATGATCCCAGGGAACACTTCATCGTGTCCATCTGGCCAAGCGAGGACGAGGGTGCAGCAAAAACGAGCGGTCCGAGGGAATGGGGCGTTAACCTCTTCCAGCTTGGCCCATGTTTTTTCCATCGCCATGACGAAATCACGACCGTTTGGCGTTTCGGCCCAATCTGCGGTGTAGACACCCGGTGCGCCATCTAGCCCATCGATCTCGATCCCTGAATCGTCCGAGAGAGCAGGCAAACCAGTCTCTTTTGCGGCGTAATGTGCCTTGATCCGCGCGTTGCCGACGAAGGTGGACTCGGTTTCTTCAGGCTCAGATAAACCATGATCCGCAGCAGAAGTCAGCGTGATCCCAAACGGGCCGAGGAGATCAGCGATCTCCTCGAGCTTGCCTTTGTTGTGAGTGGCGACAACCAGCTCTTTACCGTCAAACCGCCGTGTCATTTTACGGCCTGAAGCTGTGCGGCAACGAGTTCGGCAATGCCTTTGTCCGCGAGATCCATCAGCTTCGCCATTTGATCGCGAGTAAAGGTTGACCCTTCGGCGCTCATCTGCACTTCGACCAGACGGTCGCCGGCCATGACGAAGTTGCCGTCCACGCCTGCTTCGGAGTCTTCTGGATAGTCGAGGTCCAGAACAGGTTGACCTGCGTAGATGCCACAGGACACTGCCGCAACAGGGTTCACCAGCGGATCAGAGATCACGTCGCCCGCTTTCATCAGCTTGTTGACGGCGAGTTTCAGTGCGACCCAACCACCCGTAATCGATGCGCAGCGGGTTCCACCGTCCGCTTGGATCACATCACAGTCGATGGTGATCTGGCGTTCACCCAGCGCAACGCGATCGACACCAGCGCGGAGGGAGCGACCGATCAGACGCTGGATCTCAACGGTGCGGCCACCTTGTTTGCCTTGCGTGGATTCGCGACGCATCCGCGAACCTGTCGAACGCGGCAGCATGCCGTATTCAGCAGTCACCCAGCCAAGGCCCGAACCTTTGATGAACGGAGGCACGCGGTCTTCTATCGTGGCAGTGCAAAGGACATGAGTGTCGCCCACTTTGATCAGGCAAGACCCTTCGGCATGTTTTGTGACACCGACTTCGATTGAAATCGGACGCATTTCATCTATCTGACGACCTGAGGGGCGCATTAAACTCTCCTTTATCTGTTGAGGGTGGGATACGCTGGACGGGTCCGAAAACCAAGCCCGATTGACGCGCCGATCCCCAGCGTTTTAATTGTCTCGCCTTAGGGAAACGCTGAAATGAACAATACGCCACTGTTAAGTGAAATGAATGACCGCTCACGCGAAGTCTTTCGCCGTGTTGTTGAGGGCTATCTGGACACTGGTGCACCTGTTGGGTCGCGAACTCTGTCCCGTGAAATGTCCGAAAAGGTGAGCGCGGCGACGATCCGCAACGTGATGCAGGATCTCGAATACCTCGGCCTCGTTGGTAGCCCTCACGTGTCTGCGGGGCGAATACCGACCCAAACGGGCCTTCGGATGTTTGTGGACGGGCTGCTTGAGGTGTCTCTTAGCGGGGATGACCGTGAAAAGATTGATCAAACGCTGGACGCTGCGAATGGCGATGTGAATGTGCTTTTGGATCGGGTAGGGTCTGCGTTGTCTGGTGTGACCCGTGGCGCGTCTTTGGTTCTGACGCCGAAACACGAAGCGCCGATCAAGCATATTGAATTTGTTTCGCTCGGTCCCGACCGCGCATTGGTCGTGCTCGTGTTTGCGGATGGCCATGTGGAAAACCGTCTTTTCACGCCGCCCGCTGGTCAAACGCCGAGTTCACTTCGTGAGGCCGCGAACTTCGTCAATTCCTTTGCCGAGGGCCGCACGCTATCCGAACTGTCCACCGTCATGACCCGTGAGATCAATGCAAGGCGTCAAGAAATTGACAGTCTCGCCGCACAACTCGTCGAGAGCGGCATCGCTGTCTGGGAAAACAAGGGCGAATCGACTGAACGCCTTATCGTGCGCGGACGAGGCAATCTGCTCGCTGATCAAGAGAGCGGTATTGACCTCGAACGCATCCGAACGCTGTTTGACGACCTCGAACGCAAGCAAGATATCTCTGAATTCCTAGAACTTGCCGAAGAAGGCGAGGGCGTTCGCATTTTTATTGGCTCAGAGAACAAGCTTTTTTCACTTTCGGGTTCCTCTTTGGTGGTTTCTCCATATATGAACGCCGACCGTAAGATCATTGGCGCTGTTGGCGTCATTGGGCCGACTCGTCTCAATTACGGACGGATCGTGCCAATCGTAGATTATACAGCGCAACTGGTCGGGCGTGTCCTGTCCGGACAAAGTTGAGGAAAAGAAATGAGCGAAGAACCGAAAAGCCTTGATGAACTTGCCGCCGAGGCTGACGAAATTGAACTGGGTGCAGAAGATCAGGCCGAAGGCGAGGGCGAAGTTGATGTGCTTGCCCAACTGACCGCAGAGCGCGACGAGTTCAAAGACCGTTTCTTGCGTGCCGTTGCGGATGCCGAAAACTCGCGCCGCCGTGCAGAGCGTGATCGTCGTGAAGCTGAAAACTATGGTGGTTCGAAATTGGCGCGTGATTTGCTGCCCGTTTATGACAACATGCACCGTGCGATTGATGCGATCTCTGAAGATCAGCGCGAAGCTCAAGCCGCTCTGATCGAGGGCATCGAACTGACCATGCGCGAACTGCTGAACGTGTTCGCAAAGCACGGCATCACCAAGATTGAACCGGCTGTTGGCGACAAATTCGATCCGCAGCAGCATGAGGCGATGTTTGAGGCACCGCTCCCTGGCACTAAAGCAGGCGATATTATCCAGGTTTCCGCGCTCGGCTTCATGCTCCACGACCGTCTGCTGCGTCCTGCACAGGTCGGTGTATCGTCGATGCCTGCGTCCTAATCGGACCCCAGAAAATCAAGCAAAATTCGGAGCTGGCGTTATTTTTGCGCCAGCTCTTTTAGTTCGTAAAGCAAGGATAGAGCCTCTTTGGGTGATAGATCGTCGGGGAAAATATTCTTGAGACGGTCTTCGACTTCGGACTGTGCGGGTTTTGCGGGCACAGGTGCTGGGGCAATCGCGGCAAAGAGCGGTAGGTCATCGATCAACGCTTTCTGGGCCGTGCCGCCTTCTCGTTCACCTTTTTCCAACGCGTCCAGAACGACCTTGGCTCTGTTCACAACAGCAGCGGGCAAACCAGCAAGGCGCGCGACCTGTACACCGTAGCTCCGGTCCGCTGTGCCGCGTTTTACCTCGTGGAGGAAGATCACATCGCCGTCCCATTCCTTCACGGTGACGGTTGCGTTGTCGACGCCGTCGAGTTTGTCCGCAAGCTGGCACATTTCATGGTAGTGCGTCGCGAACAGTGCGCGGCAACGGTTCACGTCATGAAGATGTTCTAGCGTTGCCCAAGCGATCGACAGGCCGTCGTAAGTCGCCGTTCCACGCCCGATTTCGTCCAAGATGACCAGAGCGCGGTCGTCGGCTTGGTTCAGGATCGCTGCGGTCTCAACCATCTCGACCATGAAGGTCGAACGACCACGAGCGAGGTCGTCGGACGCACCCACTCGGCTAAAAATCTGGCTGACCAAACCAATATGTGCAGCCTGCGCAGGCACCCAAGCGCCCATCTGAGCTAGAACCGCGATCAGTGCGTTCTGGCGAAGGAAGGTCGATTTACCCGCCATGTTCGGACCAGTGAGAAGCCAGATGTTCGATTTGGACAGGTCGGTATCGTTCGCCACAAACGGGTCACCCGATTTTTTCAACGATTGTTCCACGACAGGGTGGCGCCCTTTTGAAATATCAAAGGCGCGGCCCGTATCGACGACTGGGCGGGTCCAGTCCTCGGCCTTCGCGAGGTCCGCGAGGGCGGCAGAAACGTCCAATTCGGATAGCGCCCGAGCGAGAGCCGACAGAGGGGCAGCTTTTGCAATAATGGCCTCTCTTAGATTGGAATAGAGACGTTTTTCGATTTCTAGCGCCCGACCACCTGCATTCAGGATTTTGGTTTCAATCTCACTCAGCGGAACGGTGGTGAAACGCACCTGATTGGCGGTAGTTTGGCGGTGAATAAAGGTTTCGTTCAGCGGTGGCGTCATCATCTTCTCCGCGTGGGTCGCGGTGGTTTCGATGAAATAACCCAAAACGTTGTTGTGTTTGATCTTTAAGCTTGGAACTCCTGAGAGTTCTGAATACTCCGCCTGCATCGCGGCAATTACGCTGCGGCCTTCGTCCCGAAGGGTGCGGGCTTCGTCCAGTTCCTCGTCATAACCCGGTGCGATAAAGCCGCCATCGCGGGTCAGTAGTGGCGGTTCTGCCACCAGCGCTTGATCCAAGAGATCCAAGAGGTCGTCGTGCCCAGTCAGGTCGCCCGTCACTGACTGCAGGTGGTCGGGTAATCCTTCGGGTAAACTTGCGGCGATCTGCTCTGCCTGACCCAGAGTGTTGCGGATTGCTGTCATGTCCCGAGGGCCTGCCCGATCGAGAGCGAGGCGCGATAGGGCCCGGTCGATATCATGTACACCACGCAGCCCATCGCGGATCGATTGGCGCAGTTTTGTTTCTTCGACAAAATAACTCACTGCATCCTGTCGGGCCTGAATAGTGTCGATTGTGCGAGACGGAGAGGACAGGCGACGCTCCAGCAAGCGGGCGCCAGCAGCTGTAACCGTGCGGTCAATCGTAGCGAGGAGAGATCCAGCGCGACCGCCTGCCATAGAGTGGGTCAATTCGAGCGACCGACGCGTCGCGGCGTCGATCTGCATATTGGCGGTTTCACCTTCGGCAACAGGCGGGCGTAGTAGGGGCAGATTCCCTTTTTGGGTAATCTCCAGATATTCAACGACCGCAGCCATGGCCGAAACTTGGGCGCGGGTGAAGGTCCCGAACGCGTCGAGAGATGCAACATCATAGAGATTACACAGACGCTTTTCGCCCAGAGTGCTATCAAACGCAGCTTTACCGAGTTCCGACACGGCGGCGCCTGACTCTTCGACAGTTGTGCGGAGTGCGCTATCGTCGGACAGCAGAACTTCACGCGGAGTGAGGCGCGCCAGCTCCGGTCCGAGCCGAACCGCCGCGCAGGGCACCACGTGAAACGCGCCCGTTGAAATATCGACCCACGCCAATGCGCCCTCATCCCGTACTTCGGCAAAAGCGGCGAGGTAATTGTGGCGGCGTGCGTCCAGAAGGCTGTCTTCGGTCAGGGTGCCAGGTGTGACCAGGCGTACGACATCGCGTTTGACGACCGCTTTGTAGCCGCGCTTCTTTGCCTCGGCGGGGTTTTCCAACTGTTCACAAACTGCGACGCGAAACCCTTTGCGGATGAGCGTCAGCAAATAGCCTTCGGCGGCATGAACAGGTACGCCGCACATTGGAATATCTTCGTCGTCGTGCTTCCCGCGTTTGGTCAGCGCAATATCCAACGCCTCTGAGGCCGCAACTGCATCCTCAAAGAACATCTCATAGAAATCGCCCATGCGATAGAACAACAATGCACCGGGGTGAGCGGCCTTGATTTCGAGATATTGCGCCATCATCGGCGTGACGTTGGACATAATTTTCCTCTTTTCGGTCGGGAATATACCTAACCAGCCAATGTTAGCGACGAAAGTGCAAAGATATCCCGTTGCGGCAATAGTGTAAGGAAAGGTAATGGGTTGTGGCGCTAACGGAGGAAGCAATGTCCAAATCTAAGGTCACACGCGAGGATGCACTGACGTTCCACATGGAACCAACCCCCGGTAAATGGGAGGTCTCAGCGACCGTGCCCATGATGACCCAGCGGGATTTGTCGCTTGCTTATTCGCCCGGTGTTGCAGTCCCCTGTGAAGAAATCGCCGCCAGCCCTGAGACGGCATATGACTACACCAATAAGGGCAACCTTGTTGCGGTGATCTCGAACGGCACGGCTGTTCTTGGTCTTGGGAACCTTGGCGCACTCGCGTCGAAGCCGGTGATGGAAGGCAAGTCCGTCCTGTTTAAACGGTTCGCAGATGTGAACTCTATCGACCTCGAAGTTGATACCGAAGACCCAGATGAATTCTGCCGCGCTGTTCGCCTGCTTGGACCGTCGTTCGGCGGCATCAACCTCGAAGATATCAAAGCGCCTGAATGCTTCATCATTGAGCAGCGTCTCAAAGAAGAGATGGATATTCCCGTTTTCCACGACGACCAGCACGGCACCGCTGTTATTTGTGCCGCTGGCCTGATCAACGCGCTGCACATCTCTGGTAAAAAGATCGAAGATTGTAAAATCGTTCTGAACGGTGCGGGTGCGGCAGGGATTGCATGCCTTGAGCTGGTCAAAGCGATGGGCGCAAAGCACGACAACTGCATCATGTGCGACACTAAAGGTGTGATCTACAAAGGCCGTACCGAAGGTATGAACCAGTGGAAGTCGGCTCATGCTGCGGCCACGGATGCTCGCACCCTTGCGGACGCGATGAACGGCGCTGACGTGTTCTTGGGTGTTTCGGCCAAAGGCGCTGTGACGACCGAGATGGTTGCCAGCATGGCGCCGAACCCCGTTATTTTCGCGATGGCGAACCCTGATCCAGAGATTACGCCTGAAGAAGCACATTCCGTTCGTGAGGATGCAATCGTTGCGACGGGGCGTTCTGACTATCCGAACCAAGTGAACAACGTTCTGGGCTTCCCTTATCTGTTCCGTGGTGCGCTCGACGTGAATGCTCGTGCGATCAACGACGAGATGAAGATCGCTTGTGCGAATGCTCTCGCAGAATTGGCTCGTGAAGATGTGCCTGACGAAGTTGCTGTGGCCTATGGAAAAAAGCTGACCTTTGGCCGTGATTATATCATTCCGACGCCGTTTGACCCGCGTTTGATTCACCGCATCCCAACCGCCGTTGCCAAAGCTGGTATGGACACGGGCGTTGCGCGTCGTCCGATCGTTGACATGGAAGCTTACGAGCTGTCGCTGAAGTCGCGAATGGATCCGACTGCGAGCATCCTGCAGAGCCTCAGCGCTCGTGCACGTGCTGCTCAAGCGACCATTATCTTTGCCGAAGGCGATGATCCACGCGTTCTCCGTGCAGCGGTTCAATATCAGCGCAGCGGCATGGGCCAAGCTCTTGTCATCGGTCGTGAACAAGAAGTTGCTGATCTGCTGACGCAAGAGGGCCTGTCCGATGCGATTGACGAGGTTAAAGTCGTCAATGCGCGCAACACGCAACACCTCGAGCAGTACAAAGAGTTTCTGTATCAGCGCCTTCAGCGCAAAGGCTTTGACCGCAGCGATATCAACCGTCTCGCATCCCGCGACCGCCATGTGTTTGGCGCACTGATGCTCGCTCATGGTCATGGTGATGGCCTCGTCACTGGTGCGACCCGTAAATCTGCGCACGTCCTTGAAGCGATTAACCACGTGTTCGACGCGAGCCCGAAATCGGGTGCGGCGGGCGTTTCTGCCATACTGAACAAAGGACGCATCGTTCTCATCGCGGATACCTTGGTTCACGAATGGCCAGACCAGGAAGACCTAGCCGACATTGCTGAGCGTGGCGCTGCTGTTGCCAAAGACCTCGGCCTTGATCCGCGCGTTGCGTTCGTGTCGTTCTCGACCTTCGGCTATCCAGTGTCGGAACGCGCTGAAAAGATGCACATCGCGCCGAAAGTTCTGGATAAACGCGGCGTCGACTTCGAATACGAAGGCGAGATGACCGTGGACGTGGCTCTGAACCCGAAATCGGCGGAACACTACCCGTTCAGCCGTCTCACTGGTCCGGCAAACGTTCTTGTTGTTCCCGCTCGTCACTCGGCGTCAATCTCGGTCAAGTTGATGCAGGAAATGGGTGGTGCGACCGTGATTGGTCCAATCCTCGCTGGCGTGGACAAGCCCATCCAGATTTGTTCTACGGTATCGACAGTGAACGATATCATGAACATGGCGGTTCTGGCTGCCTGCAACGTAGGATGATGACATGGCGGTATGGAATTTAGGGTCGATCAACACCGACATCGTTTATTCCATGCCGCATATTCCCGCCCCAGGGGAGACTCTCGCATCACTGAGCCGCCAGGTTTTTCTAGGCGGTAAAGGTGCAAATATGTCAGTTGCGGTAGCGCGCGCTGGTTCGCACGTTCGGCATATCGGTGCTGTGACGGCAGACAGTCTTTGGACCCGCGACCGCTTGATGGAATACGGCGTCGATACCCGATTTATCCAAGTTGTTGATGCCGATCCCGCCCAAGCCATTGTTATGGTTGATGCCGAAGGTGAGAATGCGATCGTTCTTCATCAAGGTGCGAACATTGCCATTCCCAACGATCTGATCCGTCGTTCATTGTCCGAGGCCCAAGTTGGCGATTGGATCGTGACGCAGAACGAAACCAACGGTCAAGCGGATGCACTGGCCCTTGGACGCGAAATGGGGCTTCGGGTCGCTTATGCAGCTGCACCGTTTTCCGCGGAAGCAGTTCAGGCCGTTTTGCCATACCTCGATTTCTTGATCTTGAACGAGATTGAAATGGCGCAGCTCCGCGATGCGCTGAGCAAGGATGCCGAAGAGCTCGGTGTTGCGTCAGTCATAATCACGATGGGATCGAAGGGCGCGGTTTTGATCGAAGGTGGAACCCGAACTGAATTCCCCGCGATCAAAGTTGATCCCGTTGATACCACTGGGGCAGGGGACACGTTCACGGGATATGTCCTCGCTGGGTTGGATCGTGGGATGCCGATGGCGCAGGCGATCCAGCAGGCGACTAAGGCGGGCGCATTGATGGTGACACGCAAAGGCACTGCAGATGTGATCCCCGATTTGGCTGAAGTTCAGGCATTTCGTCCTTAAAATAGACCCTAATAAACCGTTTTAGAGTCTATTTTTGTATTATGTTCACATTTGGATTCTCTCGTCCTGTTCGACAATTTTAGTCGATGAATTCCACGCGGAGTTAAAGCCGATTTTTCGCTTTTCTGTGCGCGATCTCGCGTCTAGCCTTTTGATCAAAAGGAGGATGCGATGACACATGTGACCACGCACCAAGCGGAAGAAGACAGCCGGAACGAAACCATCCTCATTTACCTCAACGGTCGTATCGTCCCCAAGGCCGAAGCTTTGGTGTCGGTCTACGATTCAGGCTTCATGTTGGGGGACGGTGTTTGGGAGGGGCTTCGTCTTTACGACGGGCGCTGGGCGTTTCTCGATGATCACATGGATCGACTTTTCGAAGCGGCGAAAGCGATCGACCTCGATATCGGGATGACCCGTGCCGAGGTTATCGATGCGCTCGAACAAACGCGTGCAGCGAATGAGATGACGACCGATGCGCATGCGCGGCTGATGGTGACGCGCGGTGTCAAAAGTCGTCCGTTTCAACATCCGTCGTTGTCGCGTCAGGGCCCTACGGTGACGATCATTATGGAACATTCGAAACCGTCCATACCGCGTCCGATCCGTCTTGCCACGGTTCCGCACATACGCGGTTTGCCGATGACCCAAGATCCGAAGCTGAACAGCCACTCTAAACTGAATTGCATCCTCGCGTGCATTGCGGCGGAAAAGGCCGGCGCAGACGAAGCCCTGATGCTCGATGTTCATGGGTTTGTGAACACGACCAACGCGTGCAACTTCTTTATCGTTCGAAAGGGCGAGGTTTGGACGAGCACGGGTGACTACTGCATGAACGGTATTACGCGTGCCAAAGTGATTGAGGCCTGTCGTCAGAACGGCATTCCAGTGTTTGAGAAAAACTATTCTCTCGTAGATACTTACGGCGCGGATGAGGCATTCCTTACAGGCACATTCGGTGCGCAAACACCTGTGTCAGAAATTGATGGTCGGCAGATTGGGACTGGGACAATGGGGCCTGTGACGCAGCGCATCCGTGACCTTTACAAGGCATTGATCGAAAGCGAGGCAAACTGATGCGGATCGCAATGTGGTCGGGGCCGCGAAACTTATCGACGGCGATGATGTACTCTTTCGGAGCGCGCGATGATTTCGCCGTTGTTGATGAGCCATTTTATGCGACGTATTTGGAGAAAACAGGTTTAGATCACCCGATGCGAGATGAGGTTATCGCCTCGCAGAAAACGGAAGTAGTTGCGGTAGTTGACGATCTTTTGGGGCCTATTTCAGAGGGGAAACCCCATTTCTACCAAAAACACATGTGCCAACACATGCTGCCCGATATTCCGCGCGATTGGATTTCCGCAGTCAAAAACGTGTTTCTCTTGCGTCATCCGGCCCGTGTGATCGCGAGTTTTTCGAAGAAATACGCTGATCTGACATTGGCCGACATTGGGTTTACCCAGCAGAGCGAATTGTTTGATCAGATCGTTGCTGACGGCAAACGGCCCATCGTGATTGATAGCTTTGATATCCGCCAAAATCCCGAAGGTATGCTGCGCGCACTGTGTGATGCGCTGGGTCTGGATTGGGACCCAGCGATGTTGTCATGGCCAACAGGAGGGCATCCTGCCGACGGCGTCTGGGCCAAAGTTTGGTATGACGCCGTTCATAGTTCGACGGGATTTGCGGGCGCTGAGGGCCCTTTGCCCGCGGTTCAGGCAGAGCACGAAGTCCTGCTAGAACAAGCGATTCCGCATCATGAACGTCTGGAGAGGCTGAAAATTCGGCTCTAGCCCAGTAACTTACCGAGTTTCATGGCGACCGCAGGGTTGCCAGAGATTTTTAGTTTGCCAGTCACCACACCCGTCATCGGGTTCAGCTTTCCAGCGAGTAGTTTGGCAAGGTTTTCGGTCGTTATTGCGATGGTGCAATCGGCATCTTGGTCCACGGTGCCGACTCCATTGGGGCCGAGCGTGACGACGCCATCTTGCCCGCAGTCAAACTTTAGAACGTCGCTCAAACGGCTCGGGTCTAGCCCTTTTGATAGACGTTCAACGATCTCTGAAAATAACATGGCCGCCCCCTATATATGCCGTGAGATACGGCTAAGGAGCGGCCATGAATTGCGCAATTGAAACGCTGCGTCAGCCTTTGACGCGGTTGTTGCGTGCAGCCAAAAGCTTCAGTCGCAGCGCGTTCAGCTGGATAAAGCCTGCAGCGTCTTTCTGATCGTATGCACCAGCATCGTCCTCGAACGTGACGTGTGCTTCGGAATAGAGGCTGTGGTCCGACCAGCGACCAACGGTGTTGACCGAACCCTTGTAGAGTTTCAGGCGAACGGTGCCAGTAACGTGCTCTTGGGATTTGTCGATGGCAGCTTGCAGCATTTCACGCTCAGGCGAGAACCAGAAGCCATTGTAGATCAGCTCTGCGTAACGCGGCATCAGACTGTCTTTGAGGTGGCCAGCGCCGGAATCGAGGGTAATCTGTTCGATACCACGGTGTGCTTCGAGCAGGATGGTGCCGCCCGGAGTTTCGTAGATACCGCGCGATTTCATACCGACAAAGCGGTTCTCAACAAAGTCGAGACGACCAACGCCGTGCTTGCGACCGTATTCGTTCAGAGCGGTGAGGATCGTTGCGGGCGACATTGCCTCGCCGTTGATCGCTACTGCGTCACCCTTTTCAAAGGTGACTTCAATGAACTCAGGTGTATCGGGTGCTTCTTCCGGCGAAACGGTGCGCTGGTAGACGTATTCTGGTGCTGCATCGGCCGGATTTTCCAGCGCTTTGCCTTCGGACGAAGTGTGCAGAAGGTTCGCGTCCACAGAGAACGGTGCCTCACCGCGTTTGTCTTTTGCGATCGGAATCTGGTTCTGTTCAGCGAATTCGATGAGTTTGGTACGCGAGGTCAGATCCCACTCACGCCATGGTGCGATCACTTTGATCGATGGGTCGAGCGCATATGCGGACAGTTCGAAACGAACTTGATCGTTGCCCTTGCCTGTTGCGCCGTGGGCCACAGCATCAGCACCCGTGGCGTGCGCGATCTCAACAAGACGTTTGGAGATCAGCGGACGAGCGATTGAGGTGCCGAGAAGGTAGAGACCTTCATAAACAGCATTCGCGCGGAACATCGGGAAGACGAAGTCGCGAACGAATTCTTCACGAACGTCTTCGATGTAGATGTTTTCGGACTTGATGCCGAGCATTTCAGCCTTGGCACGTGCAGGTTCCAGTTCTTCGCCCTGACCAAGGTCTGCGGTGAAGGTAACAACTTCGCAGCCGTACTCGGTCTGCAACCATTTCAGAATGATCGACGTGTCGAGGCCGCCGGAATAGGCGAGGACCACTTTCTTGGGTGCAGACATCGGGCTCTCCTTTAATTAGATCGACAGGGCGATACCTTCTTTTCAGGGCGCAAGCAAGGGAAGCCCATTGACGGAAGGGGGCCTGACGTGGCTCTTTCTGCGAAATATTTAAATAGGAGCTACGTTATGGCGTGGAAATTGATTTTACACTCTTTCAACATGATCTTCGGCAACCTCGCTGAGGCTCTCAAGGTATCAGTTGGACCGATCTTGGTTGGTCTCTTGTTGATCGGTCTGAGCTTTCTAGGGTTCGGACTAAATTTTGAATTTCTCTCAGAAATGGAACAGGGCAGTAGCGCGAATACTGGCGCTGCGTTTCTATTCGTCTTGCTTGCGATCATCATCATGACAGTTGTCTTTGCATGGATCGCCGTTGCATGGCACCGCTTTGTACTACTTGAACAATATCCCGGCATTTTGCCTGCGTTCAGAGGTCAGCCTATCGGTGCTTATATCGGGCGGACGCTTGTTCTTTCTTTGTTGATCGCATTGGTCGTGTTTGCCTTGGCATTTGTGATTGGCCTTCTCACTGCGCTTACGGCTTCGATGGGGCTTGCGATCTTCCTTGGTGTTGGTTTGGGTTTTGTGGTTTCGTACCTTTGGCTCCGCATTGGCCTCGTTCTTCCCGCAACTGCACTGCGTGAACCGCTTAAAGTGTCCGAGTCGATGGCTGCGACCAAACCGATGGCCGGCACCATCTTTGGCGTCTCGGCGATACTAGCGATCCTGAATTTTTTGATCAGCTTGATCATTGGTCAGGTCTATAACTTCGCGGGCATCATCGCGTTTGTTCTGGATGTGGCCGCGAATTGGGTATTCATCATGGTCGGAATCAGCATTCTGACCACGCTCTACGGGCATTTGATCGAAAAACGTCCGTTGATCGACTAAAGAGACGCGATAAAGGCGCGGTCGCCCTCGTTCGATACGAGCACCTCGGCCGCGTCTTTGTCCATCCAAAGCGCCGTGTGGCCTGCTTCGGTCGGGGCGCTGATGCGTGCGACAGGACGCGCGAGATAGATGTGGCAGATCTTTTCGGCCCACATATCGTAATCAGGCATATAGCAGAAACGACGATAAAACCCGATTTTGCGGGGGGTTGCGATGTGCCAGCCTGTTTCTTCGAATACTTCGCGGTGAAGCGCGGCAATCGGGCTTTCGCCTGCATCAATGCCACCACCGGGGAGCTGGTATTCGTCCTCAGGCTCTGCTTGATGAGTGAGTAAAATGCGCCCACCGAGGGGCAAAATTGCATATGCACCGGGGCGTAATTTGTACTTCACGTCACGCCGGATCGGCTCACCAAATCGAATACTCATGATAAAACCCCTTGGACCTTCGCTTGATGCGCTTATATGGACGCGGTATGCCAAACCTCGCCTAACAAGGAAAGCCTATGACACTCGGCAGCCAGATCGCTTGGGACGACACTGTACTCCCGTTTCAACTCGATGCGTCGGACGTGCGCGGTCGCGTGGCCCGTTTGGACGGGGTTCTTAATCGCGTCTTGGAGCAGCATGATTACCCAGATCAGATCGAAGCCTTGGTCGCAGAGATGGCTCTGCTGACCGCACTGATCGGTCAGACGCTGAAACTGCGTTGGAAACTGTCCCTGCAGGTTCGCGGTAGCGGCCCTGCGCGTCTGATCGCGACAGACTATTACGCGCCGCAGTCCGAAGGAGAGATCGGTCGTATTCGTGGCTATGCGTCGTTCGATGAAACCCGCCTCGATCCATCGAAGCCCCCGTTCGAGATGATCGGGCAAGGTTATTTCGCGATCCTGATCGACCAAGGGCAGGGCACTACCCCATATCAAGGCATCACGCCGATTGCTGGTGGATCACTCTCTGCCTGCGCTGAAACCTATTTCGCGCAGTCTGAACAGCTCCCGACACGGTTCGAGCTGTCGTTCGGCAAATCTACGCTTCCAGGCAAGGATGAAGCATGGCGCGCTGGTGGTGTAATGCTGCAGCACATGCCAAAGGCCTCTCCTTTTGCAAAAGGCGAGGAAGCAACGGGTGAAGAAGGCGTTCTGACCGCCGCTGACCTGTTGGACGAGGATGAAGGTGAAAACTGGAACCGCGCGAACATCTTGCTGAATACCGTTGATTCTCTCGAGTTGATCGGGCCAGTTGTTCCGCCGACCGACCTCTTGGTCCGTCTGTTCCACGAGGAACGCCCTCGTGTGTATGATGCCCAAGCCGTTAAATTCGGCTGCTCGTGTTCGTCGGACCGTGTTCGTCAAAGTCTGTCGATCTATTCGGCAAAAGATATTGCACACATGACCACACCAGAGGGTATCGTGACAGCAGACTGCCAGTTCTGTGGCGCGCATTACCAATTTGACCCGAAAACGCTCGGGTTCGAAGCAACGGAAAAACCGGATGATTCAGAGGAATAAGGCAGAAGACCGCCTAATCGCCGCCTTGTATGCTCAGGGCGGCGAAACCTCTGATTTCGATCTGAACCCAGATACAAAGCTCCCTGAAAACCGCGTGCTCAAGCCAGCCGCGGTGTTGGTTGCGTTCCACGAGGACGGTCGGCTTTTGCTGACCAAACGGTCGGCCCGGTTGAAACACCACCCAGGTCAGATCGCCTTTCCCGGTGGGAAGGTTGAGCAGGGCGAGACACTTGTAGATGCGGCCTTGCGTGAAGCGCAGGAGGAGGTCGGGTTAGACCCTTCTCAGGTCAGTGTCTTGGGAACTTTGCCGTCTCACGAAACGGTCACGAGCTATGTTGTGACGCCAGTCGTTTCGATGATCCGAGGCGACTGGACACCTGTTCCTGAACTTGGAGAGGTCGAGGAGGTTTTTACCGTACCCTTCGACCATATTGCGAACCGCACGAATTATCGGATCGAGGGGCGTCGTTGGCAGGGACGCCGACGGTATTATTTCACCGCACCTTATGGCCCGTATTACATCTGGGGGGCCACTGCGCGGATGCTGCGCGGATTGGCGGAACGTCTATGCGACTGACGGCGGATTGGTTAACGCACCCTGCGTCGCAGGCCGTGTGCACGGCGCTGACGGACGGTGGGTTTCAAGCCTACTTTGTCGGTGGGTGCGTGCGGAATGCTTTGCTCGGAAAGCCCGTGTCGGATTTGGATATTTCGACAGATGCGCGGCCAGAACAGACCCTAAAACAGGCAAAACAGGCCGGTTTAAAGGCGATCCCGACTGGCATTGATCACGGCACAATCACCGTAGTTGCCGATGGAATCCCGTTTGAGATTACCACCTTCCGAAGGGATGTAGACACGGATGGTCGTCACGCGGTCGTCGATTTTGCGGACACGACGGAAGAAGACGCCCGCCGTCGTGATTTCACGATGAACGCGCTCTACGCTGCGCCGAATGGTGAAGTGTTTGACCCCGTGAATGGTCTACCCGACCTTCGCGCTGGGCATCTTCGTTTCATCGGTGATGCAGATCAGCGCATTCGCGAAGATTACTTGCGCATCCTTCGGTTCTTCCGTTTTTCGGCTTGGTATGGCGATCCTGCGTTGGGCATTGATGCCGATGGTTTGGCTGCTTGCGCTGAAAACCTCGACGGGTTGGCGCAATTGTCGGCAGAGCGTGTTGGTTCTGAAATGCGTAAACTCTTGTCCGCCGCTGACCCTGCGCCTGCGATGGCCGCAATGGCGGCGAGCGGAGTGCTGTATGCGGTCCTCCCCGGCGCGCAGGCACAAAACCTCGCGATCCTTGTTCATTTAGAGGGCGACCGTAGTCCTGATCCGATCCGTCGATTGGCGGTCATCGGAGGCGAGGATGTTCCTGAGCGGTTGCGTTTGTCGAACGCAGATAATCGGCGGCTTGAGGCTATTCAGGCTGGCGTCTGCTTGGATTTTCCCGAGTTAGGATATCGGTTCAAAGACACCGCTGAAGACAGTTACCTCGTGCGTCAAGCATCGATGGGACAACCAATTGATCCCGACGATCTGGCGATCGTGCATCATGCCATGCAGCAATCGTTTCCTGTGAAGGCGGCTGATCTGATGCCAGCATTTACGGGGGCTGCATTGGGCGAACGGCTTCGCAAACTCGAAGCGGATTGGATCGCCTCTGGATTTACGTTGTCGCGAGATGCTCTGATCTCTAGCGCAGGATGAATTGCCCCGCTAAGGAAGCGCCATGAAAATTCAAAGCCTCACACACACTGGTTTAGGTCGCGCCGAAGACGGCACGATGGTTCCGCGCACGCTTCCTTCGGAAGAGGTCGAAGTCACAGATGATGGCGTTCGTATCGTCTCTCCTTCGGCTGATCGTGTTAGCCCGCCATGCCGCCATTATAAATCCTGCGGTGGCTGCGCGATGCAGCATGCATCCGACGCCTTCGTTGCGGCTTGGAAGGCATCGACTGTTGAGCGTGCCCTGTCTGCGCAGGGGATTGAAGCGACCATCGCGGAAACGATCACAAGCCCGATCAAATCTCGTCGCCGCGCGAAATTGGCTGGCCGTCGCACAAAAAAGGGAACGCTTGTAGGGTTCCATGCGCGCGCCTCTGACACGCTAGTCGAGGTGCCAGATTGTCAGCTTTTGGCGCCAGAACTGATCGCAACTCTCCCTGCACTCAACGCGCTAACCGTCCTCGCTGCGAGCCGTAAGGCTGAAGTTGCGATGACCGTCAGCATGAGCGTTGATGGTCCCGATGTGCATATCTAGACTGAAAAAGAGCTTACGACTGATTTGCGGGTCGATCTGGCGCAGTGGGCGAACGAATTCGGGATCGCGCGGTTGGTTTGGGTTGACGAGCCCGTCGTGACCATTCACCCACCGCGTCAGGATTTTGGGGGATCGCTCGTCGTGCCACCGCCTGGGGCGTTCCTACAGGCGACCAAGCACGGTGAGAAAGCTCTACAAGATGCGGTGAGCGTGATTGTCGGCAATGCTGATAAGGTCGTGGACCTCTTTGCTGGGTCGGGGATATTTACCCTGCCTTTGGCGCGTAAGGCTTCGGTTCACGCGGTTGAGGGCGTCCGAGAGATGATGGACGCATTGGACCGTGGTTGGCGCAGCACTGGCGGGTTGCACCGCGTTTCGGTCGAGACGCGTGACCTGTTCCGTCGTCCACTTTTGCCCGACGAACTGAATGAATTCGACGCTATTGTAATCGACCCGCCGCGTGCAGGCGCAGAGGCGCAAGTTGCTGAAATTGCAGAGTGCAAAGTCGCTACAGTGGCGATGGTGTCATGCAATCCCGTGACTTTTGCTCGAGATGCGAGAACCTTGATTGACGCGGGCTTTACGCTCGGCCCCGTGACAGTCGTCGATCAGTTCCGTTGGTCACACCACACCGAGGTCGTTGCTGCATTTACGCGCAATTGATGTCAATTTGGGTAGCTAGGCGGCGGATTCAAATTCGTGTAGACGGTGCGCAATAAAAGCGAAAATCGCATCGAGGCAGTACCTAATGTTCACACGGATTCTGTTGATCCTAACCATCGCGCTTGGCCTATCGTCGTGTGGGCGGACGACAAAATTTTTGGCTTACGAAGGGCCAGAGATCACGTCGATTGTTGTGAACAAAGGTGCGCGTCGCATGTATCTTATGCACGATACCAATGTGATGCGGAGCTACGACATCCGCATGGGTTTTGCCCCAGAGGGACACAAACAGTTCGAGGGTGACGGTAAGACACCTGAAGGAACTTATGTGATCAACCGTCGGAATCCGAACTCGGCCTATCACCTGTCGCTCGGTATCTCATATCCGAACGCTCAGGATAGAGCTTATGCTGCCTCACAAGGCCGCTCTCCAGGCGGAGAAATTTTCATCCACGGGACGCCATCTATCGCAGATAGCAGCATTGATTGGACAGCGGGCTGTATTGCTGTCTCGAACGCTGAGATCGAAGAGATTTATGCGATGGTTCCGAATGGGACGCCGATCTTTATCTACCCTTAAAGGGGCTTGCCGGTCACAAAAGTCCACCAGATTTTACCGTTTGATTCTTGGAACCAAGCAAAGCCCATCTCGCGGGCGTTGGGGTCAAGGATCACATCGCGAGTGTCTGCCTGTTCAAGCCACGCAGCGAGGGTCTGCATCTCTGTCTCGAAAGTTTCAGAGATATTTTCACCCAAGATTTGTCCCGAATAGCCAACACGACGACCGCGGTCGAGCGGCGAGGAGCCGTCGGACCCAAAGTGCCAAGGACGGTTTTGGAGGGACATATCACGCGAATGAGTTGCCGCAGCCGCATTCAGTTGCGCGTTCAGCGTAAGTGGTGTCAGGCCACGCGCCTGACGCAGCACGTTCACACCGTCGAGCATACGATATTCGATCGCAGCTTCGTCGTTTGGTTGGATGACGTAGATAGACGGTAAGGGAAGCCCATCTGGACCAAGGCGCGGCCCGTTACCCAACGTGCAGCCCGCAAGACCCAAAGCCGCGAACCCGAACATAACGTGACGACGATTCATGATGAACTCCTGTTAGACGCGAAACTCATATCCTTTGATTCGTGGCAATTCAAACCCAGTTGCGCAAGGTTTGGCCGATCTCCGCTATGTGTGAATTGAATGAAACAGCACAAAGGCGTATTTCATCATCAAACAACCGTGGCCCCTACCACGCCGGAGCATACAGACATGACCGACCCGAAATTTAGCCGCCGTGCATTTGTGGCCGCTGCCGCCGCAACCATAGGCACCCGCAGCGTTGCCCAGACCGAAGGTTCGACTGAAATCGAAAGCGATATCTCGCATTCGGTTCAACGGAATATCTCGAGCTTCCGATCCTTGGATTGGCGGCCCTATTTCGACACTCTTCGCAACGGTGCGATTTTGGTGGATACGCAGAGCCGTGCATTGCACTTCTGGTCTGAAGACCAGTCTGTTTACAAGCTCTTCCCGACCTCTGTGCCGTTGACCGCTGATCTTACCCGCTTGGGAAAAACAGAGATTGTGCGTCGCGTTATTGGGCCTGAATGGCGTCCGACACCGTCGATGCTAGAGCGGAACCCCGAATGGCCGGACTACATTGGACCGGGCCCAGATAATCCATTGGGAACCCACGCTCTCTATCTGTCGTGGCAGTATTACCGAATCCATGGCACCCACGACACGCGTAAAATTGGCCGTCGGTCGTCGAATGGGTGTATTGGCCTGTACAATGAACACATCGCAGAGCTTTATGGTTTGACCAAAGTAGGCACTCAGGTGTTGCTGATTTAACCACAATCACAAAATCTTTTGTGGCAAAAATAAGAAAACCTCTTGGCAGAACGCCTGATTATCTAGTTTACACTCGTACACGAGGTAAGTCTTGACTGTCGCGGACCGTCCTCAACACTTAGGTTCCTGCGACAAGAAAATTGGAGAATTGTTATGAAAAAAATCGCTCTCGCCGCTGCTTTCACCGGTTTCGCTTCTGCTGCTTTCGCAGGTGGCATGGCTCCGGTTGTAACTGTTGAGCCAGTAGTTGTTGAAGAAGCAGCGACTTCGTCGTCCGCTTCGGGCCTGATCATTCCGCTGATCCTGGTTGCTCTGATCGCTGCTGCAGCTTCGAACTAATTCGAAGTCTCAGTGACAAGATTGGGCCGGTTGCATAGCAACCGGCCCTTTTCTTTTACCCAATCCAGCCTTTGAGGTTCTGGATGATGACGCCGGTGAGCGCTTTGATATGCGCAGGGTCGTCGTTGAGGCACGGAATGTAGCTGAAATGCTCGCCGCCAGCCTCTTCAAAGCTCTCTTTGATCTCTTCGTTGATTTCTTCCAGCGTTTCGATGCAATCGGCGCTGAAGGCAGGTGCGATCACTGCAATGTGTTTGTGACCCTGTTCAGCTAAGCGCGCGACTTCTTCGACGGTGTAGGGCTGAAGCCACTCTTCAGGACCAAATTTCGACTGGAAGGTCGTTTTGATCTGCGTGTCATCCCAACCGAGCCGCTCTTTCAAGAGACGCGTGGTTTTGGCGCAATGACAGTGATAGGGGTCGCCAGCTTCGGTCAGGTAACGTTTCGGCAAGCCGTGATATGAACAGACCAACATTGAGGGCTTTTCGTCCATCGCGTCATAGGCATGCTGCACCGATGCAGCTAGCGCGTCGATATAAGCTGGATCTTCGAAATAGGGCGGTACGATGCGTGCGACGGGCTGGAATTTTTCCTTCATCAGCGCACGGAAGAACTGATCGTTCGCAGTGGCCGATGTCGCACCCGCGTATTGCGGATAGAGCGGGAAAAACAGGATGCGGTCGCAGCCCGCATCAGCCATCTCTCGGACTTTCGATTCTGTCGATGGATTACCATAACGCATGCAGAAATCGACGATCACTTGCTCACCGAATAACCCTTGCAAGCTTGCGCGGATCGCTGTCGTTTGGTCCCGTGTGATGGTCATCAACGGGCTTTCGTCTTTTTCGGTGTTCCAGATAGAGCGATAGGCAGCGCCAGATTTCTGCGGACGGATCGACAGAATGATGCCCTGTAGGATTGGCTGCCATTTCCACGCGGGGTAATCGATAACACGTTTGTCAGACAAAAACTCGCTGAGGTAGCGGCGCATCGACCAGTAATCCGTCGCATCAGGCGTACCGAGGTTGGCCAGCAAAACACCAATCCGGCGCGGTTTGATGGCGGGGTGATCGGCAGGTGCGCGGACGGGGCATTTTGCCATTCCGCCAGTGTTCTTTACGTCTTTCATGTCAGTCCCGTTCCGTAGTTTGGGCCAGAGATATGTCAAAACCCCGATGGGTCAATCATCCGTCTGGGGCAGGTTGAGTTCTTTTGCACCAAGTGCGTCCGCCAGTCGCGCCGTGGCTGATCCAGGGCAGAGTGGCTTTTGTTGGCTCTCATCAGGAGCCCAGCCTGTTAAAAAGATTACTTCGAATGTTGCACGAATACGCCCATCCGCATCGCTAAAGTGTTCGGCATAGAGCTTTGCCGCGTCGTCAAAGACCGCGCGGCGGGTCGGCTTTCGTAGTCGTTGTGACAGTGCGTTGGCCTCTCCCATCGCGCGTAGGTCACGCATGAGCGCCCAGGCATCCTCATAAGTTACGTTCAGCGGCATTGCATCCGCAACGGGCAATGCCATGCCAGACCGTTGCAAAAGGGCGCCAAGATCGCGGATCTCTGCCATTGGGGCGACGCGGGGCGATAGGCCGCCAGTCACGCGGCTCTCTGCTTCGGCTAGAACGGTCCGTAGTTCGTGGAGTGTTTGCCCCCCGAACATCGCGCCCAGAAACAGGCCATCCGGTTTGAGTGCGTGACGGGATTGGACGATTTGGCCGATGGGGTCATTTGCCCAATGCATCGACATGGCATGGATCACGAGATCATGCCGTCCCGTATCCAAGGTCAATAAATCAGTATCCGCCACTTGGACCGCATCAGGGAAGTGCGTCGCCCAATATTCAGGCTGACCAGAGACAATCGCGGGCGCGTTAAACGGCCTGTTAACCTCGATCAGTCTTTCCTGAATCTCGTCTGCCACAGCATCAAGCATGAATGTTGCAGTCATACGAGACCGGTTGCGGTCCAGTGAGGCGCGGTCGGCGATATTTGGCGGGGTTCTCATGCCCTTTGTTTATGGAATACCAACGATGTTGCATAGTGTTGTCCGCATGTTTCTGCCGCGTCAGTGTGGCCTATGTGATCAACTAACCGACGCCGACTTTGGTCTTTGTCCGGACTGTTGGGCCACCACGGATTTCGTGAATGGACTGGTTTGCGATCATTGTGGTGTGCCGTTGATGGGCGAGGATGAAACAGCGCTCTGCGACGAATGCCTTATGGAGCCGCGACCTTGGGCAACTGGGCGGACTGTGTTCGGATATTCGGGCGGAGGGCGAAAATTGGTTCTCTCGCTCAAACACGGGGACCGACAAGACCTTGTGCCAATGCTGTCAGCGATGTTGTCTCGCGCGGCCCGACCACTGCTGAGTGACGACACGGTTATTGTTCCCGTTCCGCTTCATTGGACGCGGTTGTTTCGGCGCAGGTTCAACCAATCGGCCCTTTTAGCTGCCGAAACAGGTCGTATTTTGGGTCGGCCCGTTGTCGTTGATGGTTTGGCGAAAGTGCATCGTACAAGGCCGACCGAAGGCATGTCGCGCGAGGCCCGACTTGCTCTTCAGCAAGGTTCCATCAGACCGCATCCTAAGAATGGCTGTCGTATGCGGGGGCGATCCGTTCTGATCATCGACGATGTGATGACCACTGGGGCAACTCTTGCTGCGGCGACCGAAGGGGCGCGTTTGGCTGGCGCAAAGCAGGTTTGCGTTCTGACACTGGCGCGAGCGTATAAAGAAACCTAAATATACGGGTGAACACGAAAGGTCCGTTATGAAACCCGTAGAAATCTACTCCTCCCCGTTTTGTGGCTTTTGCCACCGCGCAAAGCATCTGCTGACCTCTAAAGGTGTCGCCTTTACTGAGATCGACGTGATCGAACACCCCGATCGTCGCGCCGAAATGGTAGAGCGTGCAAATGGTGGCCGTACCGTGCCGCAGATTTTCATTGATGGCGCCCATGTTGGGGGCTGCGATGACCTGTTTGCACTTGAACGCGCGGGGAAGCTCGACCCGATGCTGGCGTGAGGGCCGCGCTTTTACAGATCTGTTCATGTGATGATCCGCTGACGAACCTGTCTCGGGTCATAGAGATGATGGCTGAGGCCGTTGCAGGTGGTGCGGGGTTCGTTCTCACACCTGAAGTGACCAATATTATTAGCCAAGACCGACAGCATCAGAATGACGTTCTACATCTCGAAGCAGATGATCCCGTTTTGGCTGGGCTGCGCCAAGCTGCGGCAGAGCATGGAATTTGGCTCGCCATCGGGTCACTCGCGATCAAAACGGGGGACAGCGATGGGCGTTTTGCCAATCGGTCTTTTGTGATCGCGCCCGATGGGTCGATCCGCGCCCGATACGACAAGATCCATATGTTCGACGTGCAGGTCTCTGAGACTGAGACGTTTCGCGAATCTGCTGGGTTCCGACCGGGGGAAGAGGCGGTGACATGCGAAACGCCCTTTGGCACCTTGGGGCTGACAGTGTGTTACGACGTTCGGTTCCCGTATTTGCATCGCGCTTTGTGTCAGGCGGGCGCGACGATCCTACTGGCCCCCGCTGCGTTTTCACCCGTCACGGGAGCCGCGCATTGGGAACCTCTCTTGCGGGCGCGCGCGATTGAAAACGGGGCTTATGTTCTGGCTGCTGCACAAACAGGCAATCACTCGGTGCATTCGGGCAAACCACGTCAAACCTACGGTCATTCGATGGTAATCTCCCCTTGGGGAGAAGTTTTAGTCGATGCTGGAGTGGACGAAGGCATTGTTTTCATTGATTTGAACCCCGATGAGGTGGCACAAGCACGGGCGCGCGTACCGTCTTTGTTGCATGATCGAGTTTTTAGGGGACCGGATGGACAAGAATTCAAATAACCTTGCCGTTTCGCTCTTTAGCGAGATCCTGACCGTGGATCAGTTGGCTCGCGCCAATGTGGTTCGCGTGCTGCCCAAGGGTATGGAGTTGTCCCATTTTTCCGTTCTCAATCACCTTGCTCATGCCGGTGATGAACGCACGCCAGCGCAATTGGCAAAGACGTTTCACCTCACCCGTGGAGCGATGACGAATACGTTGGGCAAATTGGATTGGGCGGGTTGGGTTCATATTCGTCCCGATTGGGACGATGCGCGGCGCAAGCTGGTAGCTATTAGCCCTGCGGGTCTTGCTGCACGTGATGCGGCGCTTGCCGCTATGACACCAGTGATTGCTGGTCTCGTTGATAAAGTCGGCGCAGAAAAAGTCCGCGCCGTTTTGCCTGTCTTGCGTGAGCTGCGGTTGCAGCTGAGCGAAAACGATTAACGTTTGATCGATGCGGTGACGTAGTTCACCGATAGGTCGCGATCACTGATTGACCATGTCCATAGCACTGGATTGAACACGAATCCTTTGCGATCAACGGGGTCGAGGCCGCCTTTCCGGATCAAGTCATAGAGTTCGTCTGGAGTGATGAACTTTGACCATTCATGCGTGCCTTTTGGTAGCCAGCGCATCACGTACTCTGCTCCCAGAATCGCAACGGCAAAGCTCTTGGGGTTGCGGTTGATGGTCGAACAGATGTGCAGACCCCCCTGTTTCAAAAGCTGCTGACACGCGGTCAGGTAAGCCAATGGATCGGCCACATGTTCAACAACTTCCATGTTGAGAACCACATCGAACTGCTCCCCTGCGGCGGCCATCGTTTCGGCGGTGGTCCAACGGTAGTCGATGTCGAGGCCTGATTGACGGGCGTGGGCTTGGGCTACGGGGATGTTCCGCTCCGCGGCATCGACGCCGACAATCGTTGCCCCCAAACGTGCCATCGGTTCGCACAACAAACCACCGCCACAACCGATGTCGAGTATCCGCAGGCCTGAAAAAGGTTTGTCATTGTCCAGATCACGACCAAATTCTGCTGCGATTTGCTCGGTTATGTATTTCAGCCGGATCGGGTTCATCATGTGGAGCGGCTTGAATTTGCCCTCAAGATCCCACCATTCTGCGGCCATAGCTTCGAATTTGGCAACTTCTGCGGGATCAACGGTCGTCTGGGTCATCTTTGCCTCCAAAGGGGGAATGGTCTGGCGGTTTACCGTGCTATATAGAGGTGACATGGACAAAGTCTCAGGTCAAAGACGCGCGGTGCCGCACCTTTATCCCCCGATCGACCCATTTGACCAGCAGATGCTGGATGTGGGTGACGGGCACAGAGTGTATGTCGAACAATGTGGTCGGCGTGACGGTGTGCCTGTCATAGTTGTTCACGGTGGACCGGGTGGAGGATGTAGCCCCGCCATGCGTCGTTATTTCGACCCAGAGGTGTATCGTATCGTTCTGTTCGATCAGCGTGGATGCGGTAGGTCCTTGCCTCATGCGAGCACAGAGGCGAACACGACGTGGGACCTCGTCGCGGATATGGAGAAGATCCGCGAGACCCTGAATATCGGGCGCTGGTTTGCCTTTGGCGGAAGCTGGGGCGCGACGCTCGCATTGATCTACGCTCAGACCCATCCTGAACGCGTGTCAGGTTTGATCCTACGCGGCGTATTCCTGATGACTGATCCCGAGTTGGATTGGTTCTATGGCGGTGGTGCGGGTGCATTCTGGCCCGACCTTTGGGCCCGTTTCGAAAGCCTCATTCCCGAGGAAGAGCGGGACGATATGATTGGCGCCTATCACCGCCGTTTGTTCAGCGGAAACCTGATGGAGGAAACTCGTTACGCGCGGGCTTGGGCCAATTGGGAGAACGCGCTTGCATCCATCGAATCTAACGGCTTTGCAGGCGAAGCACCCGGTGAATACGCGCGGGCATTTTCGCGGTTAGAGAACCATTACTTTATCAACAAAGGGTTTCTGACCGAAGAAACCGCGATCTTGAACAACCTCCACCGGCTAAGAGGCATCCCCGGCCACATTGTCCAAGGTCGTTATGACATGATCTGCCCGCCGACCTCGGCTTACAAATTGCACAAAGGCTGGATTGGTTCGCGGATGCGGATGATCCCACAGGCGGGCCATGCGCTGTCTGAACCAGGGATCACGCGGGAATTAGTGCGGATCATGGATGAGATCGCGGCAGAGTTCTAATGACCATGCGTCCATATGGGGGCCGCAGGTAACCTGATGGCCTGCCACAAGTTCGTGGATGGCATGGACCCAAGCGATTTGCTTCGCTACGGTGTTCAAGTTGAAGTCAAACGGAGTCTGCACAGGTGCAGTCCTACAAACGAAGAAACCTGCTGAAATACGGTATCGCCGCTGCGGTTTTGACTGCATCGGGTGTATCGGCGCGGGCGGGTTCCGTTGGTGGGCGACTCATTGTTGGTCTGTCGGGGGCATCGCCTTTGGACAGTTGGGATGCACGGACGTTTTCAGACAGCTTTATGATTGCTTGCGGACAGGGCGCTGTCTTTGATTGTTTGACCGAAGTAACTGCGGATGGGTCATTGGTTGGTGAACTCGCCGAGAGTTGGGAGTCATCGGCGGACGGACGGATTTGGACGGTTGCCTTGCGGCGTGGCGTGACCTTTCACAACGGAAAACCGTTTGTCGCGCAGGATGTGATCGACAGCTTCGATTTCCATCGCGGTACGGCATCGGGCGCACGTGTCATTGTCGATGGTATCCAAGATATTTCCCGTTTGTCTGACCATCAGGTGCGATTCACGCTGACGTCAGGGAATGCGGATTTTCCATATTTGCTGTCCGACTATCACCTGATCATCTACCCCTCGGGCCAGATCGATGAAGCGATCGCGGATGGGATCGGCACTGGCCTCTACCGCGTTGAGACCTTTGAACCGGGGATACGGTTTGTCGGGCGTCGCGTGCAGAGCCATTACAAAGACGGCACGGCTGGTTGGTTCGATCGAATAGAGTTCGTGGCGATGAATGATCGTGCGCGGCGGATGAATGCGCTTCTTACGGGGCAAGTGGATGCTGTGGATCGTGTGGACCCTGCCGCCGTATCGAGGCTTTCGACGCATCCACGCATAAATATCGTTGAGACGACGGGGAATATGCACCTCGCGTTTGGAATGCGGACAGATACGGCTCCGTTCGATGATCTGAATGTTCGTCTGGCGCTCAAGCATGGCATTGATCGGCAGGCGATTGTTGATCAGGTGCTGCATGGTCACGGACGAGTTGCAGCGGATAGCCCGATTGGACCCGCGAACCAGTTCTATGCAGGGCTTGCGCCTTTGGCCCATGATCCTGAGCGCGCCGCATGGCATTTGCGTCAGGCTGGATTGTCGAAGGTTTCGGTTGATCTGTTCACGTCCGATGTTGCGATGCATTCGTCCGCGGCTGAACTTTTTCGCACGGCCGCCGCCCCTGCGGGCATTGATATTCAGATCAAAGAGGCGGCATCCGTCGGCTATTGGGGAGACACGTTCGGGGGCCAGCCCTTTACGGCCACTTATTGGTCGGGTCGAGTGACCGAAGACTGGATGCTCTCGACGGCATACCACGCAGGCAGCCCTTGGAATGATACGCGCTGGGCGGATGGACGGTTCGAGCAGCTGTTGGTCGCGGCGCGGGCGGAATTTGATCCCGATCTGCGGTCGGATCTCTATGCTGAAATGCAGAAAATCCTGCGCGATCAGGGCGGCGCAATTATTCCTGCTTTTGCAAATTGGATCGGTGCAAGGTCGGATCGGGTTGCTACGCCCACGTCGATTGGCAACCTTTGGCCGATGGATAACGCGCGGATGGCAGAACGGTGGTGGGTGGCCTAACGGTTTCCCTTGCAGACTCAGCAGTATGGGCCTATATGGCCTCTCAACAGCGGCGCTGACGGTTCCGACCCGATGCTCCACCGGGAAAGATCGACGGGCCGCGAGCCCGTTTTTTTGTTTTTGGAGAACAGATGACTGATCTGATCGCCAAGGCGGCATTGGACCGCCGGATCGCCGAAATTATCACCCCTGTCATTGAGGACATGGGGTACGAAGTTGTGCGTGTCCGTTTGATGAAAAGCCTCAAGGAAACCACCTTGCAGGTTATGGCGCAGAAGCCCGATGGCACCATCGAGGTGGATGACTGCGCTAAGATTTCGACTGCGCTTTCGGCAACGCTCGACGTCGAGGACCCGATTATTGAGGCTTACAGCCTCGAAGTCTCGTCCCCCGGTATCGATCGTCCGCTGACTCGTCTTAAGGATTTCGAGCAATGGGCCGGCAATGAGGCCAAGATCGAAACCAGCGAGATGATCGACGGTCGTCGGCGCTTTAAAGGCCAGCTTGCTGGCGTCGAAGGTGATGAAGTTCTGATCACGCTTGATGAGCAGGGCGAAGACATCACCATCGGTCTGAAATTCGACTGGCTGTCAGATGCCAAATTGGTGCTGACAGACGAATTGATCCGCGAAGTTCTGCGCGGTCGCAAAGACAAGGGCCAAATCGATGAGGCCCAGTATGATGAAGTTGAAACCATCATTGATGGCGACGAGGAGTAATAGATATGGCAATTACCTCTGCCAACCAGCTTGAGCTGCTGCAAACAGCCGAAGCCGTAGCCCGCGAGAAAATGATCGACCCGAACTTGGTCGTCGAAGCGATGGAAGAGTCGCTCGCTCGTGCAGCGAAATCGCGCTACGGCTCGGAGATGGACATTCGCGTGTCGATCGACCGCAAGACTGGTAAAGCAACCTTTACCCGCGTCCGTACCGTTGTTGCTGACGAAGATCTTGAAAACTATCAGGCTGAGTTCACCGTTGAGCAGGCCAAACAGTATATGGCTGACCCGCAAATTGGTGACGAATTCTCTGAAGAAGTTCCGCCAGTTGAATTGGGCCGTATTGCTGCTCAATCCGCAAAGCAGGTTATCCTTCAGAAAGTCCGCGAAGCTGAGCGTGACAAGCAGTACGAAGAATTCAAAGACCGCGCAGGCACCATCATCAACGGTTCCGTTAAGCGCGAAGAATACGGCAACGTCATTGTTGACGTAGGTGCTGGTGAAGCTGTTCTGCGTCGCAACGAGAAAATCGGCCGCGAAGCATACCGCCCGGGTGACCGCATTCGTGCGTATGTTAAAGACGTTCGTCGTGAACCTCGTGGCCCGCAGATCTTCCTGTCGCGCACCGCTCCCGAGTTCATGGCTGAGCTCTTCAAAATGGAAGTGCCGGAAATCTACGAAGGCATCATCGAGATCAAAGCTGTCGCACGTGACCCAGGTTCGCGCGCTAAGATCGCTGTTATCTCGTTCGACAACTCGATCGATCCTGTCGGCGCTTGCGTCGGTATGCGCGGTAGCCGTGTTCAGGCCGTTGTGAACGAGCTTCAGGGCGAGAAAATCGACATCATTCCGTGGAACGAAGACACACCAACCTTCCTCGTGAACGCACTGCAGCCCGCAGAAGTGTCGAAAGTGGTTCTGGACGAAGAAGCTGGCAAAATCGAAGTCGTTGTTCCTGAAGAGCAGCTGTCGCTCGCGATTGGTCGCCGTGGTCAGAACGTGCGTCTGGCGTCGCAGCTGACTGGCCTCGACATTGACATCATGACCGAGGAAGAAGAATCCAAACGTCGTCAGGCCGAGTTCGAAGTGCGCACCAAGTTGTTCATGGAAAACCTCGATCTCGACGAGTTCTTTGCTCAGTTGCTGGTGTCCGAAGGCTTCACCAACCTCGAAGAAGTTGCTTACGTTGACATTGACGAACTGCTTGTGATTGACGGCGTTGATGACGACACCGCGAATGAACTGCAAGCGCGCGCTCGTGACGTTCTGGAAGCCCAGAACCGCAAAGCGATGGAACGTGCACGTGAGTTGGGCGTCGAAGACAGCCTCGTTGAATTCGAAGGTCTGACACCGCAAATGATCGAAGCCTTGGCCGAAGACGGTGTGAAATCGCTCGAAGATTTCGCGACCTGCGCGGACTGGGAATTGGCTGGCGGCTGGACCACTGTGGATGGCGCACGCGTTAAGGACGATGGCGTCCTCGAGAAGTTCGACGTGAGCCTTGAAGAAGCTCAGGACATGATCATGACCGCTCGCGTCATGCTTGGCTGGGTTGACCCTGAAGAACTCGAAGCGGACGCAGAAGATGAGATCGAAGAGGGGGCTGAGGAGTAATCCTCAGAGTTCTTTATAATGACCCGTGGCGGACAACATAAAAATCGAGATATGGAAACTGAACGCAAGTGCATTGTCACTGGCGAAGTTCAGCCTGTCTCTGGGTTGATCCGCTTTGTGGTTGGTCCTGATAATCAGGTCTATCCTGATGTGATGGAGAAACTTCCCGGTCGGGGTATGTGGGTGTCAGCCACTCGCAGTGCTCTGGAACAGGCTGGAAAGGGTCATTTTTCACGATCTGCAAAGGCTCCGGTGACGGTGCCTGAAGGGCTCGCCGATGATGTGGAACGCCAGCTTGTGCGCCGTGTGACAGATTTGATCGCACTGGCTCGAAAGGGCGGCTATGCAATCGGGGGTTTTGAGAAAGTTAAGGACTGGTTGGCTGGCGGCGAACGTGTTCGCGTTCTCTTGCAAGCTAGCGATGGGTCCGCGCGCGGAAAAACCAAACTCTGGACGCCGGAAGGCGCCCGATATTTCGACTGCCTCACGGCTGATGAATTGGGTTTGGCTTTCGGGCGTCAAAGTGTGATACATGGCGCGCTCGCTTATGGCGGACTCAGCGACCGTGTTGTAGAGGAAGCCGCAAAGCTGAAAAGCATGCGTATAACTGACGGCGGCAATTCGGCCACCGGAAAGGAAAAAGTAGCTAGATGAGCGATAACGACGGAAAAAAACCTCTTGGTCTGCGTGGCGGTTCGGGAAATGTGAAGCAGAGCTTCAGCCACGGACGCACCAAGAACGTCGTGGTTGAGACCAAGCGCAAACGCGTTGTGGTCCCGAAACCGGGTGCGGCCAAACCTGGTGGCACGACACGACCGACTGTAGGTGACCCCTCCAAGCGTCCGGCAGGCATTTCGGATGCCGAACTGGAACGCCGTATGAAAGCACTCGCGGTCGCGAAAGCCCGCGAAGCCGAAGATGCCGCAAGGCGTGAGGCCGAAGACAAAGCACGCGAAGAAGAGCGTGATCGTCGTCGTGCCGAAATCGAGGCAAAAGAACGCGAAGAGCGCGAGCGCGAAGAAGCGCTCCGTGCGAAAGCGGAAGAAGAAGAGCGCAAGAAGCGTGAAGCTGAAGAAGCTGCACGTGCTGCTGCCGCAGAAAAGAAAGCCGCCGCTGCTGCGCCGGCTCCTGCTGCAGCCGCTGCGCCTGCTGGTGCTGAGGATGACCGCTCTGGTCGTTCCGTAGGTGCTGGCCCGCGCAAGGTTGATCGTCAACGTGACGACGCCCGTGATGACGCGAAAAACGCGAAAGCCAAAGTGGCATCGCGTGATGGTGGCCGCCGCTCTGGCAAGCTTTCGCTGAATGATGCGCTGGCAGGTGGTGACGGTCGTCACCGCTCGATGGCGGCGATGAAGCGTAAGCAAGAGAAAGCCCGTCAAAAAGCGATGGGTGGACAAATGCAGCGCGAGAAAATCGTGCGTGACGTCCAGCTTCCTGAAGCGATCACCGTTGCTGAACTTGCAAACCGCATGGCCGAACGTGTGGCTGATGTTGTGAAAGCTTTGATGCAGAACGGCATCATGGCGACACAGAACCAGACGATCGACGCGGATACCGCAGAACTGATTATCGAAGAGTTCGGTCACCGCGTACAGCGTGTGTCGGATGCTGACGTTGAGCAGGCGATTGAACAGGTTCAGGACAAAGCTGAAGACCTGAAACCGCGTCCGCCGGTCATCACCATCATGGGCCACGTTGACCACGGTAAGACGTCGCTTCTCGACGCGATCCGTAAGGCGAACGTTGTATCTGGCGAAGCTGGCGGCATTACCCAGCACATCGGTGCATATCAGGTAACCACCGACTCTGGAGCTGTTCTGTCGTTCCTCGACACTCCGGGTCACGCGGCGTTTACGTCTATGCGTGCTCGTGGTGCTCAGGTGACAGACATTGTTGTTCTCGTTGTTGCGGCAGACGACGCCGTGATGCCGCAGACCATCGAAGCAATCGCACACGCTAAAGCAGCGAAAGTTCCGATGATCGTTGCGATCAACAAATGCGATAAACCAGCAGCCAACCCCGATAAGGTCCGTACAGACCTCTTGATGCACGAAATCGTGGTCGAGAAGATGTCTGGCGACGTTCAGGACGTTGAAGTTTCGGCGAAAACGGGCATGGGTCTCGACAGCCTCCTCGAAGCGATTGCGCTTCAGGCAGAGATTCTCGAACTCAAAGCGAACCCGAACCGTGCTGCTCAGGGTGCTGTGATCGAAGCTCAACTCGATGTGGGTCGCGGTCCGGTTGCAACTGTTCTGGTTCAGAACGGTACGCTGAAACGTGGTGACATCTTCGTTGTGGGTGAGCAGTGGGGTAAAGTCCGCGCGCTGATCAATGACCAAGGTGAGCGTGTAGACGAGGCTGGCCCGTCTGTTCCTGTAGAGGTTCTTGGTCTCAACGGCACTCCAGAAGCAGGTGACGTTCTGAACGTCACCGAAACCGAAGCTCAGGCGCGTGAGATTGCTGAATACCGTGCTCATGCTGCGAAAGAAAAACGCGCAGCGGCAGGTGCAGCGACCACCCTTGAACAGCTGATGGCGAAAGCGAAAGAAGACGAGAACGTTTCTGAGCTGCCCGTTGTTGTTAAGGCTGACGTTCAGGGTTCTGCTGAAGCTATCGTTCAGGCGCTGGAAAAAGTCGGTAACGACGAAGTTCGCGTTCGCGTCATTCATTACGGCGTTGGCGCGATCACCGAGACTGACGTTGGTCTTGCAGAAGCATCGGGCACTCCGGTTATCGGCTTTAACGTCCGTGCGAACGCACCGGCACGTAACTCCGCGAACCAGAAGGGCGTTGAAATTCGTTACTACTCGGTCATTTATGACCTTGTTGACGATATCAAAGCTGCTGCATCTGGCCTTCTGTCCGCAGAAATCCGCGAGAACTTCATCGGCTACGCGAACATCAAAGAGGTGTTCAAGGTTTCCAACGTCGGCAAAGTAGCTGGCTGTCTGGTCACCGAAGGCGTGGCTCGTCGTTCGGCTGGTGTGCGCCTGCTGCGTGATAACGTTGTTATCCACGAAGGCACTCTCAAGACCCTCAAGCGCTTCAAAGATGAAGTGTCCGAGGTTCTGTCTGGTCAGGAATGCGGTATGGCGTTCGAGAACTATGACGATATCCGTCCAGGTGACGTTATCGAGATCTTCGAACGTGAAGAAATCGAGCGCAGCCTGTAATCAGGCCGCGTTTCGCGCAAAAGAAAAGGGACGGTCCAAAGCGGACCGTCCCTTTTTCTTTGTCATATCGGAAAGGTTCCGAAGTTAGGCCGCAACGTTTGCTGGACGACCAACGTAAGTGCGGTTGCCGACGCTGATTACAACGTTGCCGTTATCCGCATCGCGCAGAAACTTGCCCTGCAAGGACACACTGCTGCCGATAATAATTGTACGGTACATATCTAACACCTCAGGTTGTCGCCTAGAGGTAAAGCTACCTGAGGTGCAGATGTGAAAAATAGCTATCCCAAAGGATGATTTTAGAGCCAGTCGCGTAGAATTGGGATGAGCGGAATGTCGGCTGGCGGCATCGGGTAATCGTTCAGTTGATTCTTGCGGACCCAAGCCAGTTTTTGTCCCTCTTTGGGCTGCGGTGTACCATTCCAGCGCCGACACGCAAACAAGGGCATCAGCAGGTGGAAATCGTCATAGCTATGCGAGGCAAACGTCAGCGGCGCGAGGCAGGAATTCCACGTTTCGATGCCGAGTTCTTCGTGGAGTTCGCGGACCAGCGCTGCCTCGGGCGTTTCGCCTGCTTCGACTTTACCACCCGGGAATTCCCATAGGCCCGCGAGGGACTTTCCTTCGGGCCGTTGCGCAAGCAGGACGCGCCCATCGACGTCGATGAGCGCGACTGCTGAAACGAGGATGATTTTCTTCGTCACGAGCGATAGTCCGCGTTGATCCTAATGTATTCGTAGGTCAAATCACAGGTCCAAACCGTTGACGCGCCAGTCCCGATACCGAGATCAACACCGATGATCAGTTCAGCGTTTTTCATGTAAGCGCTTGCGTCAGCTTCGGAATAATTCGGCGCGCGCCATCCATTTTCAGCCACGGTGATGTCGCCAAATCGAATGGAGAGACGATCACGGTCGGCTTCGGCGCCAGATTTACCAACAGCGGCAACGATACGACCCCAGTTGGCATCTTCGCCAGCAATTGCGGTTTTCACCAAAGGAGAGTTTGCGACTGAAAGGCCCACGCGTTTTGCGTCTGCGTCGCTCGCCGCGCCCGTAACTTGGATCTCTACGAATTTCGTTGCGCCTTCGCCGTCGCGGATCACTTGATGAGACAGGTCGAGCATCACCTTGTGGAGCGCGGCCTCAAAATCAGCATTGTCAGAGACATCAACGCCAGACGCGCCCGTAGCACCGATGAGGAGCGTATCAGAGGTCGACGTATCGCTGTCGACGGTGATGCAGTTGAAGGTCTTATTGGTGAGTTTTGACAGAACGCCCTGCAGTGCCTCATATCCGATCTTCGCATCTGTAAAAATGTAGACGAGCATGGTGGCCATGTCTGGCGCGATCATGCCTGAACCTTTGGCGATGCCCGCAATCTTGACCGTCTGTCCCTTCACGGTGATTTCAGCCGCGGACCCCTTGGGGAAGGTGTCAGTGGTCATGATTGCCTTCGCAGCGCCTTCGATGCCACCCGCGTTGAGGTTTGCGGATAGTTCGCCGATTTTCGCGGTGATGCGGTCGTAAGGCAGGGGTTCGCCAATCACGCCAGTCGACGAGGTAAAGATGCGGTCAGCGTCGATGCCAGTCTGTTCTGCAACGCCTGCGCAAAGAGCGTCGACGGCTTCTACACCGCGCGCGCCAGTGAACGCGTTCGAGTTGCCCGAGTTCACGATAATGGCGGCGCGTCCCGCCTGAGTTTTCCCGTTCTTGGCCTGACAGTCCAAAACGTTCGCCGAACGTGTGGCCGAGCGGGTGAACACGCCCGCAACGGTGCTGCCTTCGACCAATTCGGCCAGCATCACGTCGGTGCGGTTGTTGTATTTCACACCAGCCATAGCCGATGCAAAACGGACGCCATCAATGACCGGAAGGTCGGGGAATGCCGCAGGGGCAAGAGGCGAGACGGGCATAGTTTTACTGCTCCAGCAGGTCGAGGTTGGTGAGAGCGGCTGGGTCGATCGAGCCAGCTTCGATGCGTGTAATGTCCGAGTCAGAGGTGATCTGAGCGAGATAGGTGGTGATCATTTCCTCTTGGATTTTAGCGGCGAGTTCATCACGCATATCGTCGAGGGTCGGGTTTGCCTGATCACGGGTCTCGTTCAGTTTAATGATGTGCCAGCCAAATTGTGTCTCAACAGGTTCGGACACAGTGCCGACTTCCATTGCGACAACGGCTTGTTCGAACGGCTCGACCATCATGCCTGGGCCGAACCAACCGAGCTGGCCACCGTTCGGGCCAGATGGACCTGTCGACAGTTCGGTAGCGACTGTTGCGAAGTCTTCGCCTGCATCAACGCGAGCTTTCGCGGCGAGCGCTTCTTCTTGGGTGGCCAAGAGGATGTGCGATGCGTTGTATTCAGGTGTCGGCTCTGCGTCCGCGAATTGCGCGTCATAAGCAGCCTGAAGAGTCTCTTCTGTGACTGCAGCTTCGGACAGAACAGAGATACGTTCGCCCGCTTTGATCGAACGGGTTTCGTTCTCGATCGCGTATTGAGCGCGTGCAGGCAGGTCAGTCATTTCGTCGGCGAGCAACTGCTGCTGAATCAGTTGTTCAAGGATACCGTCCCAGAGAACTTCGGGCGGGAGTTGCTGATATTGGGCGGGCAGTTGCGCCATGGTGATGATCATGTGCGACAGCGTGATATCGGTGCCGTTTACAGTCGCGACGACGGTATTTCCGGTCGGTTCCTCAGCCTGTGCAGTAGCCGCAAAGAGGGCGAGGGCACTTACTGCTGCGAATGTAGCGAATTTCTTCATCAAATCTTTCCCATTTCGGCCGCGAAAGCCCCGCAGCGTTGACACTTTATGGCCCTCCCCTTACATCCCGAAGAGGCATTGAGGGGCCGTCTTGTCACCTGTTTAGGCGTTGCTGCTGTGAGCGACAAGCAACCTCCTCATCATAACGACGTCATTAGGCCCCAAATTGAGGGCGCGGAGAGAACATGCTGGGATTCGGAACGCTGGCCAAAAAGGTGTTTGGCACCGCGAACGACCGCAAGATCAAGGCAACCAAGCCGATCATCGCAAAGATCAACGCGCTGGAGCCCGAATTCGAGAAGCTGACAGATGAACAGCTGATCGAAAAGTCCAACGAATTTAAAGGACGTATTGAGAACGGGGAATCACTCGACTCGCTGCTGCCCGAGGCATTTGCAAACTGTCGCGAAGCCGCCAAACGCGCATTGGGTCTGCGGGCCTTTGATGTGCAGTTGATGGGCGGGATTTTCCTGCATCAAGGTAACATTTCTGAGATGAAGACAGGCGAAGGTAAAACGCTTATGGCGACCTTCGCGGCCTATCTGAATGCGCTCACAGGTAAAGGCGTTCACGTTGTGACGGTGAACGATTACCTTGCTCGTCGTGACGCTGAATGGATGAGCAAAGTTTATGGTGCTTTGGGTTTGACAACTGGCGTTGTGGTTCCCCAGCAGCCCGAAGACGAAAAGCGCACGGCTTATGCTTGCGACATCACCTACACGACGAATAACGAACTCGGTTTCGATTACCTTCGTGATAACATGAAGTCAGAGTTGAGCCAGATGATGCAGCGTCAGCATTACTTCGCGATTGTGGACGAGGTCGACTCTATCCTTATCGACGAAGCGCGGACTCCGCTGATCATTTCGGGTCCGGCGCAAGACCGTTCGGAGCTTTATAAAGCCATTGATGCATTGATCCCTGAGCTGGCTGAAACGCATTACACCATCGACGAAAAGTCTCGTCAGGTCACTTTTACCGATGAGGGCAACGAATTCCTCGAAGAACGTCTGCGGACTGCGGGTATTCTGCCCGCTGACCAGTCGCTCTACGATCCGGAAAGCACCACAATTGTTCACCACGTGAACCAAGGTCTGCGCGCCCATAAGCTGTTCACCAAGGACAAAGACTACATCGTTCGTGACGGCAACGTTGTGCTGATCGACGAATTCACAGGCCGTATGATGGCGGGTCGTCGTCTGTCCGATGGCCTGCACCAAGCGATCGAAGCCAAAGAAAACTGTGCGATCCAGCCTGAGAACGTGACACTCGCATCGGTGACATTCCAGAACTACTTCCGCCTTTATGAAAAACTGGGCGGCATGACGGGTACGGTAATGACCGAAGCCGACGAGTTCATGGAGATCTACCGTCTCGGTGTTGTTGAGGTTCCGACCAACCGCCCGATTGCGCGTAAAGATGAACACGATCAGGTTTACCGCTCGGCACAGGAAAAGTTTGACGCCATCGTTAAAGAGATCGGCATCGCCCATGAAAAAGGCCAGCCTATCCTTGTCGGCACGACCTCGATTGAAAAATCGGAATTCCTGTCGCAGCTTTTGACCGCTGCGAAAATCCCGCATAACGTCCTGAACGCGCGTCAGCACGAGCAAGAAGCGCAGATTGTTGCAGAGGCAGGTAAACTCGGTGCTGTGACGATTGCGACCAACATGGCAGGCCGTGGTACCGACATTAAGCTCGGCGGTAACGTTGAACATAAAGTTCTCGAAGCGATTGCTGCGAACCCTGAGGCTGACCCTGAAGCCATCCGTGCGCAGATCGAAGAAGCGCACAAGGGTGACGAAGAGGCGGTTAAACAGGCTGGCGGCCTGTTCGTTCTGGCAACGGAACGGCACGAGTCTCGTCGTATCGACAACCAGCTGCGCGGTCGTTCGGGTCGTCAGGGTGACCCAGGTCGTTCGGTGTTCTTCCTGTCGCTTGACGATGACCTCATGCGTATCTTTGGGTCCGAGCGTCTGGAGAAGGTTCTCTCTGGCCTTGGCATGAAAGAGGGCGAAGCGATCATCCACCCGTGGGTGAACAAGTCGCTCGAACGTGCTCAGGCCAAGGTCGAGGGTCGCAACTTCGACATTCGTAAGCAGCTCTTGAAATTCGACGATGTGATGAACGATCAGCGTAAGGTGATCTTTAAACAGCGTCGCGAGATCATGGAAGCGGCGGACCTGTCCGAGATTGTTGGCGATATGCGTCAGGACGTTGTTGACGATCTGGTCGATCAATTCATTCCCGCGCGGTCCTATGCGGACCAGTGGGATGCAGAGGGCCTGAAGGCTGCGTGTCTCGACAAGCTGGGCGTTGACGTGCCTGTTGTTGATTGGGCGTCTGAAGAGGGCGTAGACGACAGCGACATCCGCGACCGTCTCTACGAGGCTACCGATGCGCTTATGGCTGAAAAGGCCGAAGCCTTTGGTGCAGAGACTATGCGCCAGATCGAAAAGCAGATCCTGCTTCAAACCATCGATGGTAAATGGCGCGAGCATTTGTTGACGCTCGAACACCTTCGGTCTGTCGTTGGTTTCCGTGGTTATGCGCAGCGTGACCCGCTCAATGAATACAAGACAGAAGCCTTCCAGCTGTTCGAAAGCCTTTTGGATGGTCTGCGTGAGGATGTGACCCAGAAACTTTCGCGCATTCAGCCGATGTCCAAAGAGCAGCAAGAACAGATGCTGCGGCAGATGGTGGAACAGCAACGTCAGGCGCAGGCGGCAGCTGCAGCGGCGGAACAGCCAAAGCATCCTGCAGCGAATGCAAAACCCGGTTTTGACGAGAACGACCCTACGACTTGGGGTGATCCGTCGCGCAATGATCCGTGCCCCTGTGGTTCGGGCGAGAAGTTCAAATACTGCCACGGCAAGTTCTGAGCTTTAGTAACTGGTGAAATTAGGGGCCGGTGTCAGCAATGACGCCGGCCTTTTCGGTCCATTGAGCAATTTCGCCCCAATTCAGCCCAGAACTTTCCCTAGTCAGGTCCAGCTAACACCATCTTCCACCTCTAGGTTGAAAACTGAATTTAAGTGTTGGTGGAGGGTGAATTGTCCCGCTCTAGAAAAATGATGACTGCTGGCGTCACGTTTTCGGCTGCTCTTGCCGTTGGTTTTGTTATGCAAAACGGCAATGCATTTGCTGAACGTTCGACTGATGTTGAGGCACTGCCTGCACCCGTTCAGAGCACCGTTTTAGTTGAGCCATCTGTGGCGCTGCGCGATGTTGCCCTGCCAGAAGACGCTGGCCCATTCATGGTCGCACCTGAGGTTCAAGTGACAGAATTGAAGGTGCCCGCCAGCATTGATCCTGTCGTGACTGACATTGTGCCGATTCTTGTCGCCGCAACGGGCCCCGACGATCCAATTTCCGAGCTCTCGGATGAGATCGCGTTGAACGTCGACTGTGTGCCTGAAATGGCGGCGGAAGCGACTGCATATGGCATGGTAAATCTGACGGTGGACGCCTCGTGCTATCCACAGGCGCGGTTCACTGTTCATCATCAGGGTATGATGTTCTCTGTCGCGACAGATCAGGACGGCCAGTTTGCGGCTGAAGTTCCAGCTCTCACTGAAAACGCCGTATTTATTGCGGCTTTCGACGATGGCATGGGCGCGGTAGCGAGCGTGACAGTTCCTGATGTCGCAGACTTGGACCGCGCGGTTCTGCAGTGGCAGGGCAATGCAGCGGTCGGTATCCATGCCTTTGAGTTTGGTGCTGAGTTTGGGGCGGACGGTCATGTCTGGATGGATGCACCTCGGTCACCAAGTGCTGCGGCGAATGGGCAGGGTTTCCTTGTGCGGCTCGGCAATGACGACTTACCAGAACCTCTGATCGCGGAGGTCTATACCTACCCGACAGCTCATTCTGCGTCTGGCGGAGCGATCGAGCTTAGCGTTGAAGCGTCGATCACGATCCGCAACTGCGGACGGGAAGTTGCAGCCCAAAGCATCCAGATCGGGCCAGAGCACGACGCCGAAGCTGTTGACCTACAAGTCACTATGCCGGACTGCGATGCAGTTGGAGACTTTCTTGTGTTGAAAAATATGTTCACGGACTTAACACTCGCCGCGAAATGACGCGTATAAGTTGTAAGAACCTGAATTTGAAATGCATTGGCGCGGCTGTTTTGGCCGCGCTCTTTGCGTATGACATCGCCATTGCTGAACCCGTAAATCTACGGACAGAGGGTGGACTCGCGATTAGTGGTGATGTCCTAAGCTTTGATGGCGACTACATGCGCCTGCGGACCGAATATGGCGTTGTGACCGTCGCCTATGCAGGCGTGATTTGCGAGGGATTGCGTTGCCCTGCACCGAATGGGGCGGCCGAGCTTCGGTTTGCAGGATCGCCCCGCATTGGCGAGGTCCTTCTTCCTGCGTTGGTCGAGGCATACGGACGGCAACGGAACCTGAATATCTCGGCGCTCGAAGGCGAAAGTGCACTGCAATATCAGATTGGGCCTCTCGGTGCGCCCGAACTACAGGTCTATTTCGCGTTGAACGAGAGTTCGGTTGGTTTTGAAATGCAACGCAGTGGAACAGCCGATGTGGTCATGTCCGCACGTCCTGCGACGTCGGCAGAAAACGCAGCATCGATGGCTGCGGGTTTAGGGGCGCTGAACGCGAATGGTCGCGCGCGCATATTGGCGCTCGATGCTTTGGTGCCCGTTGTATCCCCGCTCCAACCTGTCAAATCCATTTCTCTGGATGCTTTGTCGTCTGTGTTCAGTGGTGAGGTTACGAACTGGTCCGACCTCAAGGGGGATGATGGGATAGTCCATCCTATCTTGGCCACGGAAAACTCTGATCAAGCGCATGGGTTTCAATCCATGGTTTTGGGTGACTCAGATGCGGTCGAAGATGCCACCCGCGTTAGTGTGGGGCTTGAGATGACCAACCTTGTGGCTGAAGATCCACAGGCTATCGGGGTCGTGCCGATGGGGGCCTTTGGCAAAGCGGCGCCGATGATTTTGCAAGATGTTTGTGGGTTGAGGTCCATCCCTCGCCGGACGTCGTTGAAGACGGGTGATTATCCACTGACGATGCCGCTCTACCTCTATTTGCCTGAATATCGTATCGCACCACAGGCCGCGGATTTTCTGGCTTGGTTGCGTAGCAATGAGGCCCAGGCCGTCATTCGGCGAGCTGGTTTTGTGGACCAAGGTGTGGTGCCGATTGGATGGGATGAGCAAGGCGAGCGGCTGGCAAACGCGATCCTGCAGGCGGGTAGTGAGGTTTCATTGACCGAGCTGCAAGGAATGTTGCGGACGCTGGATGGGCAAGCGCGTTTGTCGACAACCTTCCGATTTGCCGAGGGCGCGACCACGCTGACACCTGTTTCTGAATCGCATCTGTTGTTCCTCGCTCAAGCGATCCGCGATGGCCAGTTTGATGGTCGCCGTTTGACGCTTGCGGGTTTTAGCGATGGCACTGGGGCTGCGAGCGTCAACAAGGACCTCTCTCAGACTAGAGCAGACGCGGTATTGGCAGAACTTACGGCAGCGCTGGGCGGTGAGGTTCCCGAGGCGGTGCGGATTTTGGCGAATGGCTTCGGTGAAGCCCTACCGATGGGTTGCGATGAAACAGAGTGGGGTCGCCGCATGAACCGCCGTGTTGAACTATGGGTCGGTGACTAGATTAGGCCCTCGGCGCGGAAACTGAGTTCCCGAGATTTCCCAATGATCAGATGATCATGCAGTGTGATTCCCATGACGGTTAACGCATGCGCGATCTGATGCGTGATGGTTATGTCCGCCTCTGATGGGGTCGGGTCACCTGACGGATGATTGTGGACGAGGATCAAAGCGGAGGCGTTCAATTCAAGTGACCGTTTGACGACTTCTCTGGGATAGACGGGCACATGATCGACCGTGCCTTTGGACTGCTCTTCATCAGCGATCAGGATGTTCTTTCGGTCGAGAAACAGGATTCGGAATTGTTCGGTTTCCCGATGCGCCATGACCGTGTGGCAGTAATCGAGCACCTCATTCCAACTGCCGATCACTTGACGTTGCATGATCTTGGATCGTGCGAGCCTTTGGGAGGCGGCCTCGATGATTTTGAGTTCAACGACAACCGCATCGCCTACGCCCTTGACCCCTTTTAAGGTAGCGGTCGGAGCGGTGATCACACGACCGAAGTCCCCGAACTGATCCAGCAGCGCATGAGCCAGAGGTTTCACATCCTGACGGGGGATGGCGCGAAAGAGCACGAGTTCCAGCATTTCATAGTCGGGGAGGGCCGCCGCACCCCCCATCATGAACCGTTCCCGAAGGCGGGTACGATGATCCTTGATGTAGGATGGCTGTCCCTTTGTCTTAACAGGTAAAACAACCTCATCACTGAGGTCGAAAAACGGGAGCGGCGCTTCTGCCATATGCGGGGTCTGGGTCATGGCCGAGAGCTTCGCCTATGATTGATTAAGGCGGAGTAAACGAAAAGGGCGACCGTGATGGCCGCCCTTTGATCGTTGGGGTGATAGCTGGATTAGCCTTTCATCGAGTCCCAGAACCCTTTCACCGCCGAGAAGAATTTCGACGAATGTGGGTTGTTCTCTGTGCTTAGCTCTTGGAACTCGTGGAGGAGTTCCTTTTGCTTGGACGTCAGTTTCACAGGTGTCTCGACGACCAGCTCAATCAGCATATCGCCGGTCGAGCCGCCGCGCAGAGCGGGCATACCTTTACCGCGAAGACGCATCTGGCGACCAGATTGGCTACCTTCAGGGATCTTAACTCGGCTACGTCCGCCTTCGATTGTTGGCACCTCAACTTCACCGCCCAGCGCCGCATCAACCATCGACACGGGAACGCGGCAGAACAGGGATGTCCCCTCGCGTTCAAAGAGCTCGTGCTCTGCCACTTCGATAAAGATGTACAGGTCGCCCGATGGGCCACCGCGTAGACCGGCTTCGCCTTCGCCAGCAAGGCGGATGCGAGTACCAGTTTCAACGCCTGCCGGGATGTTGACCGACAGTGCTTTTTCTTTTTCAACACGGCCTGCACCGTGGCAGGATTTGCACGGGTTCTTGATCGTCTGACCCATACCGTTACAGGTCGGACAGGTTCGTTCGACGGTAAAGAAACCCTGTTGAGCGCGAACTTTGCCCATGCCCGAACAGGTCGGACAAGTGATGGGTTCGCTGCCGCCCTCGGCACCCGTTCCGTTACACGAACCACACTGGCTTGATGCAGGGATATTGATCGTCTTTTGAAGGCCACCAAAGGCCTCTTCGAGAGTGATGCGCAGGTTGTAGCGTAGATCGTTTCCGCGTTGTGCCCGAGACCGACCACCACCCTGACGGCCACCACCCATGAAGTCGCCAAACAGATCGTCGAAAACATCAGAGAAGGCAGAGGCAAAGTCGCCGTGCCCATGGCCACCACGTGGTCCGCCACCCATGCCACCATCAAACGCAGCATGGCCATAACGGTCATAGGCTGCTTTTTTGTTGGCGTCTTTCAAGACGTCATAAGCCTCGTTCACTTCTTTGAACTGGGATTCTGCGTCCGGATTGTCAGAGTTACGGTCTGGGTGCAGCTCTTTGGCTTTCGTGCGGTAGGCCTTCTTAAGCTCTTCCGCGGTCGCGCCTTTGGATACACCTAATACTTCGTAATAATCGCGTTTTGACATGCGTTCCCCCTTTGGGAAAGGAACAAACCGGCCCAGTCAGTCTGGGCCGGCCTATTCACAGCAGGGCTATGATTAGCCGCGCTTGTCTTCGCCAAGGTCCTCGAAGTCAGCGTCGAGGATGTCGTCATCTGCACCATCGTTGTCAGCAGCATCAGAGTCGCCACCGTCTTGGGATGCTTTGTAGATGGCTTCACCAAGGCGCATGGACGCTTCGGTTACGTTCTGGATGCCCGACTTGATCTTGCCAGCGTCATCACCTTCAAGTTCATCCTTGAGGGCAGCGACTGCCAGTTCGATTGCTTCGATGGTCGACGGGTCAACCTTGTCGCCGTGCTCTTCGATCGATTTCTCGGTTGCGTGAACGAGGCTTTCAGCCTGGTTTTTCGCTTCGACCAGCTCTTTACGCTTCTTATCGGCTTCTGCGTTTTCTTCTGCGTCCTTGACCATCTTTTCGATGTCTTCGTCCGACAGACCGCCAGAGGCCTGGATTGTAATCTGCTGTTCTTTGCCTGTGCCTTTGTCTTTCGCGCCCACGGATACGATACCGTTTGCGTCGATGTCGAAGGTCACTTCGATCTGCGGCATGCCGCGCGGTGCCGGCGGGATGTTTTCGAGATTGAACTGACCGAGCATTTTGTTGTCGGCAGCCATCTCGCGTTCACCCTGGAACACACGAATGGTCACAGCGTTCTGGTTGTCTTCTGCGGTCGAGAAGACTTGGGATTTCTTGGTCGGGATTGTCGTGTTGCGGTCGATCAGACGGGTGAACACGCCACCCAGCGTTTCGATGCCCAGCGACAGCGGGGTGACGTCCAGAAGAACGAGGTCCTTCAGGTCGCCCTGCAAAACGCCTGCCTGAATAGCAGCGCCCATCGCAACAACTTCGTCTGGGTTCACACCTTTGTGCGGCTCTTTACCGAAGAATTTCGTTACTTCTTCGATAACTTTCGGCATGCGGGTCATACCACCAACCAGAACGACTTCGTCGATGTCGGATGTGGTGAGACCAGCGTCCTTGAGAGCTGCCTGACACGGTTTGATCGAGTTTTTGATCAGATCAGCGACAAGGCTTTCCAGCTTTGCGCGGGTCAGTTTCATGACCATGTGCAGCGGCTGACCGTTCGAACCCATCGAGATGAACGGCTGGTTGATTTCGGTCTGCTGCGACGACGACAGTTCGATTTTGGCTTTTTCAGCGGCTTCTTTCAGACGCTGGAGAGCCATTTTGTCAGAGGTCAGATCAACGCCGTGCTCTTTTTTGAACTCGTCAGCGAGGTAGTTGACGATGCGCATGTCAAAGTCTTCACCACCTAGGAAGGTGTCGCCGTTGGTCGATTTTACTTCGAACAGACCATCGTCGATTTCGAGGATGGTAACGTCGAATGTACCGCCGCCAAGGTCATATACAGCGATGGTTTTGGTTTCATCTTTGTCCAGACCGTAGGCGAGAGCCGCAGCGGTCGGTTCGTTGATGATACGCAGAACTTCGAGGCCAGCGATTTTGCCGGCGTCTTTGGTTGCCTGACGTTGAGCGTCGTTAAAGTATGCCGGAACGGTGATAACCGCTTGGGTCACGTCTTCGCCTAGGTAGGACTCAGCGGTTTCTTTCATCTTTTGCAGGATGAAAGCCGAAACTTGGCTAGGCGAATATTTCTCGCCACGAATCTCAACCCATGCGTCGCCGTTGCCGCCGTCTACGATTGCGTAGGGGACGAGCTTCTTGTCTTTTTCGACTTCAGCGTCGGTGGTGCGACGACCGATAAGACGCTTAACAGCGAAAACGGTGTTGTCAGGGTTGGTGACGGCCTGGCGTTTTGCCGGCTGACCAACAAGGCGCTCGTCTTCGGTGAAACCGACGATCGACGGCGTTGTGCGTGCGCCTTCAGCGTTTTCGATGACGCGCGGTTTGGAACCATCAAGGATGGCTACGCAGGAGTTCGTGGTACCAAGGTCAATACCAATGACTTTTCCCATTTTTCAAATCCCTCTTCTTAGGCGGTTTGAGCTGCCCAGGCCCGGTGAACGGCACCTGAACCATCTGGAGTTAAATCTGGCTCGGAAAGTGGTCCGAACCGTGGATCAACGGGTATATAAGGTTGACAATTGCCGCCTGCAACGGGGGCAGGGCCGCAAAGATGGTAAAAAACAACTTGGGCAACAAAGATATGCGGGATCGACTAGAACCAACCCTGATTGTTCGGGGTGTGAATGTGTTCAAGGGGCTATTATCGAAAGCTGAGCAGTCCGCGATGGTTGATGATTTGCGGTTGGTCGCGCAAGTGGCTCCGTTCTTCACGCCGAAAACGGCTAGCGGGCAGTCCATGAGCGTGAAGATGACATCCGCAGGTCGATTCGGTTGGGTGTCTGACGCAAAAGGTTATCGTTACGAACCGCAGCACCCCTCAGGTGTCGCATGGCCTGAGATTCCGCAATCGGTTCTTGCCGTTTGGAATGCAGTCTCTCGGTCAGAGCGAAGTCCTGAAAGTTGTCTGATCAACTACTATTCCTCGACAGCAAAAATGGGTTTGCATCAGGATCGGGATGAAAAGGATTTCGGTGCTCCTGTGGTTTCGATTTCTCTGGGAGACTCTGCATTGTTCCGAATAGGAAACGAAACACGCGGTGGTTCGACCGAGAGTATTTGGCTGGAAAGCGGGGATGTTTGTGTCCTCGGAGGGCCAGCGCGCCTTCTGTATCACGGCATTGATCGGGTGAAGCCGAACACATCGACGCTCTTGACCAACGGTGGTCGGATCAATGTCACCTTGCGAGTGGTGACGTGATTACCGAGCGGCGCTCCAGCTTTCAGAAGCGTATTTGCGGGTGAAGAATTCGGCCATGAGGCCGATTGTGATGCACACCACGCTGACGATGATCGGATAAACATAATTGCTGTGGTGCGGGTAATAATTCACGAAAACAAAGCCGCGTTCCTGATCGATGCAGTGGAACAACGGGTTCCAGTCAAACATGGCGAGGATGTAGCTCGGCGTTGCGTTTGCGACGAACATCTTGCCAGAGGCGATCATGTTCATGCGTGCGTAAATCTGCTGCGCAATGCCTGTGAACTCGGGAAACCATGGTTTGACCGACAGAAAAATCACGCCGATTGCTACACCTGAGAACCAAGCGAGTAACAACATTGCCATCGCGCCGACGGGATTATCGATCGAGATCGGGTTACCGATCACATGGTAGAGATACAGGATCGTCAGGAGTGAGAGGATCTGCGTGTAAAGTGCACCCAATGCGGCCGACGCGATCAAAATCAGCGAATTCAACGGCGCGTGTTTGAGCATCGCTGAGGTCGATCCGCCAGATCCGTAAACGGCCCCCATTGCTTTGGTGTGGGTGAGAAATAGAAACACCCCAGACATGATGTAGAGAAGAAAATCGCCTCGGATTTGACTGCGGCGCATCCCCAAGAGTTGGAACATTAGGTAAAATGCGCCAACAAAAACGAGCGCCTGCACCATGTTCATCAACAGGCCGACGATTGCGTTGCGGTGGCTTTTACGAATTTCGCGTACAGTCGAGTGGAAGATGAGTTCCAGCATGGACCCGAAGGACCCCAGCATTGTGCGCGGTTGCTTGACTTGGAACATCTTAAACTTGCCTGTGACTGGCCGGGTCTTGCGCCCGAATATCAACGAATTTCTTGCCGTTCTCTTAAGCCTCTACCATAAGAGGCACGACTTTGCCGATCAATTTTATGGTAAATACGGGCAGTCCGTCAGGAGAATTTAATGAATTTAGAAAAACTCGTCACCGTGATGCGTCAACTCTCGCTCGAAGCAGGAGAAAAGATCATGGAAGTGTACAACAGCCCTGACTTTGAAATTAAGACCAAGAGTGACGAGAGCCCAGTGACCGAGGCGGACGAGGCAGCCGACGCGATCATCTCGGCTGGATTGCGTGCTGCGTTCCCGGATGTGGCCCTTGTCACCGAAGAGCAAGCGGACAGCCACGGCCAAGATGTTTCAACGTTTTTGATCGTTGATCCACTCGACGGGACCAAAGAATTCATCAACCGCCGCGGTGATTTCACTGTGAACATTGCCTATGTTCTGGATGGATCGCCTGTGCGCGGTATCGTCTATGCGCCAGCAAAAGAACGCCTGTTCTACACCGATGCCGGCGGTAACGCGGTCGAAGAAATCGGTCCGTTCGACAAGGAGATCGTTGGCGAACTGAAGCCTATTCGTGTGTCGAAACCCGATAATGAGGCGCTGTTCGTAGTCGCTTCGAAATCGCATCGCGATCAGGCAACGGATGACTATTTGGCCAAATACAAATCCAAAGATTTGAAATCCGCAGGCTCGTCGTTGAAGTTCTGTCTTGTCGCCACGGGTGAGGCCGACCTCTATCCGCGCGTTGGCCGCACGATGGAGTGGGATACGGCGGCTGGACACGCTGTCTTGGTCGGAGCAGGTGGTGACGTTGTGCGTTTCGACAACCATCAGCCGCTTCGCTATGGCAAAGAGGGCTTCGCGAACCCGTTCTTTATCGCCTATGCGCCGGGCGTTGATCTCAAGGAGGCTTAAGTGTCCACACTCATCGTAATTCCAGCACGTTTTGCGTCTACTCGCTACCCGGGGAAGCCGCTCGTTGAGCTAAAGGGCGCAACGGGCGAAGCAAAAAGCCTCATCAAGCGCAGCTGGGAAGCCGCGATGATGGTTCAGGGCGTGGATAAAGTTGTCGTTGCAACAGATGACGATCGTATCCGCGAGGCTGCGGAAGCATTCGGTGCCGAGGTCGTTATGACCTCAGAGTCCTGCCAAAACGGCACAGAGCGCTGCGCGGAAGCGTTTGATAAACTGGGCGGCGGTTACGATGTTGTTGTGAACCTTCAGGGTGACGCGCCGCTGACCCCGCATTGGTTCGTCGAAGAATTGATCAAGGGCCTTAAGGCGAGCCCCGTTGCCGAAGTTGCGACACCTGTTCTGCGGACTGAAGGTGAAGCCCTTAACGGGTTCCTTGAAGATCGCCGCGCTGGGCGCGTGGGTGGCACGACTGCTGTGTTCGGCATCGACTATAACGCGCTCTATTTCAGCAAAGAGGTCATTCCTTATACGGGCAAAACCTACTCTGATAACGAAGAAACACCCGTTTTTCACCACGTTGGCGTTTATGCTTACCGTCCCTCTGCTTTGGCGGCCTACCCTCGCTGGGCTGCTGGCCCATTGGAAAAACTGGAAGGGCTTGAGCAGCTTCGTTTCCTTGAGCGTGGTGTGCATGTTCTCTGCGTTGAGGTCGAAGGTCGTGGTCGCCAATTCTGGGAGCTGAACAACCCCGAAGACGTACCGCGTATCGAAGCAATGCTTAAGAAAATGGGAGCGGCGTGAGCGCGGCTCCTGTCAGCGTAATTGTCGTCAGCCGCGACCGCCCGCAGCATTTGCGGCGGTGCGTGAAGGGGCTGATGCAGCTATTGCACCCGAACTTCGAAATCATTGTGGTCGCGGATCAACGCGGCTGCGAAGAGATGGCTGCGGGCGGCATTGCCAAGTGCATCAAATTGATCCCGTTCGATGAGGCCAACATTGCCGCAGCGCGCAATGCAGGGCTTGAGGTGGCGGCAGGCAGTGTTGTCGCGTTTATCGATGACGACGCGATCCCAGAGCCAACGTGGCTCGATCATCTCGTCGGGCCAATTGCAAGCCGTCAGGCCGTTGCGGCAGGCGGCTATGTAAGGGGTCGCAATGGCATCTCTTTTCAATGGAGGGCCCGTGACGTCCGGCCTAACGGCTGGACCGAAGAACTGCTCCTCGACAGTGATGATCCGATTTGTGTTGAGGGCTCTGCACAGCAAGGCATCAAAACCGAAGGCACGAATATGGCCTTTGATCGTGATCTGCTTTGCAAGTTAGGTGGTTTTGATCCTGCGTTTCAGTTCTATCTGGATGAAACAGACCTGAATATGCGTCTGGCTGGATTGGAAATGACAACAGCGATTGTCCCGCGGGCTCAGGTTCATCATGGCTTCGCAGCCAGTGATAAGCGCCGTCAGGATCGTGCGCCGACAACGCTTTTCCCAATCGGTCGGAGCTTGAAGATTTATCTGCGCAAGCATTTGCCCGAGACAAAACACGGTCCGGTAATCGACTCCGAAGTCAAAGCCCAACGTCGGCGGTTGATTGAGCATATGATCGCAGGGCGGATTGAGCCGAAGGATGTGTCAGTGCTCATGGCGACTATGGTCCAAGGTCTGCTTGAGGGCGAAACCGCGAATATCGTTCCTCTTGCACCTATTTCCCCGTCTAAAGAGCCGTTCTTGAAGTTTGAAAAAGACGTCATTGACGCAGGGCACATGGCGTTGGTTGGGCGCTGGTATTCATGGTCGAGGGTCAAGGCTGCTGCTCGAATGGCCCGTGAAGAAGGCTACCGTGTGACCGTGTTCCGCTACAGCCTAACGGCTCTATTCCATCACGTCCGGTTCCAAGAAGACGGAATTTGGTTGCAACGCGGAGGATTGTTTGGTCGCTCTGACCGGTCGGACCCCGTGTTCCGTCTGTGGACAAAAAAGTCACGAACCGCACATGAAATGAGCCGGTTGGCTGGGATTAGAGACAAATTTCCGTAGCGTTGGGCTGAAAGGTGCCGAGCTTGTCGATACTGTTACTTATTGTGAATAAGGCGATTTGAACGGCATTTTTGTTGTGATAGGCGGCATTTGAAAAAATTTAGCCAAGTTAATTGGAGTACGACATGAGCAGAAAAGTAACCAAAGCGATTTTCCCGGTTGCTGGTCTCGGAACACGGTTTTTGCCCGCAACCAAATCGGTCCCCAAAGAAATTATGACTCTCGTGGATCGCCCATTGATCCAATACGCGATTGATGAGGCCCGCGAGGCAGGGATTACCGATTTTATCTTTGTGACGTCCAAGGGGAAATCGGCGCTCGAAGATTATTTTGACCGCTCGGTGGAGCTGGAAACTGACCTCGAAGCGAAGGGCAAACATGAACTGCTCGACGTTTTGAAGAGCACCTACATGGAGAGCGGCGCGATTGCGTATATTCGTCAGCACCGTGCTTTGGGTTTGGGCCACGCGGTATGGTGTGCCCGTCGTTTGATTGGCGATGAACCTTTTGCGGTGATGCTGCCTGACGACGTGATCGCGGCTGATAAACCATGTTTGAAGCAGATGGTCGAAGCCTATGAGGAAACGGGCGGCTGCATGGTTGCCGCGATGGAAGTCCCGCAGGAGAAAGCGTCGTCCTACGGTCTTTTGGATGTCAAAGCTGACATGGGGTCGGTCGTTTCGGTCAAGAACATGGTTGAAAAGCCAAAGCCCGAGGATGCGCCGTCCAACCTCGCCGTTATTGGCCGTTATATTCTGACCCCCGACGTGATGCGGAACCTTGAGACCATTGATCGTGGCGCGGGCGGTGAATTGCAGCTGACCGATGCGATCGCGGAAGAATTGCGTCAGAACCGTGACGTCTTCGGCTATCGTTTCGAAGGCCAACGCTTTGACTGCGGTTCCAAGGCAGGCTTCTTGCAGGCAACTGTTGCGTTTGGTCTTGCTCGGTCGGACCTTCGCGGTGAATTCGAAACGTATCTTGATGATCTCTACGCAGTTCGTCAGGCCCAACTCTAAGGGCGAGGTTTATGACAACTGTTCTGGTAACGGGTGGTGCGGGCTATATCGGCTCGCACGCGTGCAAAGCACTCAAGGCGGCGGGTTATACGCCCGTCACCTTTGATAACTTGATCACTGGGTGGGAAGAAGCCGTAAAGTTCGGTCCATTTGAACGAGGTGATTTGCTAGATCGCGTGCGATTGGACGAGGTTTTTGCAAAGCATAAACCTGTTGCCGTGATGCATTTCGCGGCGCTGAGCCAAGTTGGTGACAGTATGAAAGATCCAGGGAGTTATTGGCGCAACAACGTCAGCGGGTCCTTGAATCTGATTGAGGCCGCTGTCGATGCGGGTTGTATGCAGTTCGTGTTCTCGTCCACCTGTGCCACCTACGGTGAACAGGATGGCGTGACGCTTGACGAAACCTGTGTTCAGCAGCCGATCAACGCGTACGGTGCATCGAAACGCGCCATTGAGGACATGTTGGTTAATTTTGGTCAGAGCCATGGTCTGCGGTCAGTGATTTTCCGATACTTCAACGTCGCGGGCGCCGATCCCGAAGCTGAAGTCGGAGAATTCCACCAGCCAGAGACGCACCTCATTCCGCTCATGTTGGATGCGATTGACGGTAAGCGTGCAGCGTTGACGATTTTTGGTACCGATTACGACACACCTGATGGCACCTGTATTCGCGACTATGTTCACGTTTGTGATCTCGTTGATGCGCATGTGTTGGGCGTTAAGTGGCTCGAAGATGGCAAAGACGGTCGGGTGTTTAATTTGGGCACCGGTAGTGGCTTCTCCGTCCGCGAGGTCGTGGCACATTCTGCGGAGGTCACGAACAGAGAGGTCCCGATGATCGAAGGGGATCGTCGGCCCGGTGATGCAACGAAATTAGTCTCAGGTAGCACGCGTGCAATTGAGGAGTTGGGTTGGGCGCCGTCTCGGTCTACACTTCGTCAAATGATTACAGACGCGTGGCGCTGGCACCAAAGTGGACACTATAAAAAATAACGCTTCAGGCAGGGTTCTGGACATCACACGTCTGGTCGGGCGTGCGGGTCGAGTTTTGACTGGTGTTGATCGTGTCGAATTGGCCTATCTGCGCCGTTTCCTAGCCGACGATGTTCCCTGCTATTTCATCGCGCGAACGTCCTACGGGTATGTTTTGTTGGACCGCTCTGGCGGGCAATCCATTCTTCGGGCGACGTTGAAAGGTGAATGGGGGCAGTCGGACCTTCTATCGCGTCTCAGGTTCAAGATGCCAAAGCGTGTTCAGGCGGCACAAAGCTTTGTTCGCAAGCACCGTCTTGCCCGTTGTGGACGCGGCCGATTGGCACTCATGTTGTCAGAGCACTTGCCCAAAGGTGTTGATCTCTACATCGTTGGGCATACGAACTTGGAGTTTGAATTCGTTTCTGCGTTCAAACTAAGCGTCAATGCACGCGTCCATGTGATGATCCATGATACAATCCCGTTGGATTATCCTGAGGTGCAGCGTCCGCAAACTGTCACCGAGTTCAATCGGCAACTGCGCGTCGTGTCCGAAGAGGCCGACCGTGTAATCGCGGTGTCCAAATCTACGAGCGATAGCCTCACACCCCATCTGCAGCGGCACGGGCGTGTTCCGCCGATCATTGTGGCGCATCCGGGTATTGATCCGGTGATGCCGCGGTATGCTGAAATTCCGCCAGACCTTGATCTCTCTCGACCGTATTTTGTGACAGTCGGCACCATTGAGCCGCGGAAGTATCATTCTCTCTTGCTTGAGGTTTGGGAGTCTCTGGATGCCGAACAGCGCCCTCTTCTGTTGATCTGCGGCAATCGTGGCTGGCTGAACCAAACGGTTTTCGAGGCTTTGGATCGCGGCGTTCCCGATGTGATCGAAGTGCCTGAACTGAGCGATTCTGCTCTCGCGGCGGTCGTTCATGGCTCTAAGGGGATGCTATTTCCGTCGATCGCAGAAGGTTTCGGGATGCCCCCGATCGAAGCTGCCGCGCTGGGCACGCCTGTTGTTTGCGCAGATTTACCCGTTTACCGCGAAACCTTGGGTGATCGGATTGTTTACCTAGACCCACAAGATAACTATTCTTGGCGGGAAACCGTTAACGAATTAAAGACAAACGAAGACGGGGAGCGGGCTGCCTACGTATCATTGCCAAAGTGGGACGATCACTTTGCGGCTGTGTTGGGAGTAGCGACAGCTTAGCTTGTAAGCTGACTAGGTAAGGGACCGTTTTGGGGCTTTGGAGATCATACAGGTTAAGAGTTCAGCGTCGTCGCTGGCTCGTTCGTGCGCTGCGTAAGCGTCACGAGCTTACGCCTATTGCAGATCGCACCTCTCAAATTCGCAAAAGCGATATTCTGCTTGTCTCGACACTGCGCAACGAAGACGTGCGGTTGCCTTATTTCCTTAAGTATTATCGCGACCTCGGCGTTAACCACTTTTTGATGATCGACAACGATAGCGATGATGGTGGGCGAGAGTATCTCGCGGATCAGTCGGACGTTTCGCTTTGGTCGACAGGAAAGAGCTATAAGCGGTCCCGCTTTGGCATCGATTGGGTGAACTGGCTGTTGATGCGATACGGCCACGGGCATTGGACCTTGGTCGTCGATCCAGATGAGCTGTTTGTTTTTCCGTTCTGCGATACGCGACCCATTCGCGCACTGACGGATTGGCTCGACGCGTCGTCGATTAAGTCGTTCTCGGCCATGTTGCTGGATATGTATCCAAAGGGCCCCATTTCGGCGATCCCGTACCGCCGCGGTGATGATCCATTAGAGATCGCAAACTGGTTTGATAGCGGAAATTACGCCATCCAGCGGAACCCGTCATTCGGCAACCTTTGGATCCAAGGTGGACCACGGGCGCGGGCGTTTTTCCAAGACAATCCAGAGCGTGCGCCCGCGTTGAATAAAGTTCCATTGGTCAAATGGGACCGTCGATATGCTTATGTCAGTAGCACTCACATGCTGCTGCCGCGTGGTTTGAACCTCGTTTACGATGAATGGGGTGGCGAAAAGGCATCAGGTATTCTGCTGCATACGAAATTCCTCGATACGCTGACCGTCAAAGCCCACGAGGAAATCGCGCGTAAACAACATTACGCGGCGAGCCATGAATATAAGGCCTACGTCGCAGGGCTACAGGACAACACAGATCTGTGGTGCAAGTGGTCCGAAAAATACATCAACTGGCGCCAGCTTGAAATTCTGGGCCTCATGTCCAAGGGGAACTGGGCATGACGCAGGTTGGGGTGGTTATGTTGGTTCACACCGCGCTGCATCGTGCAGAACAGGTGATCCGCAATTGGGTGAAAAGCGGTTGTCCGGTTGTTGTTCATGTTGATGCTAAGGTGAACAAGGCGCGCTACGACAAATTTGTAAGTGCCGTCTCGGACATGCCGGACGTAACCTTCTCGTCCCGTCACAAATGTGAGTGGGGAACGTGGGGCATCGTTGCTGCGACCCAAGAAGCCAGCGAAAAAATCCTGCGGGATCATCCATCGGTTACGCATGTCTATCTGGCGTCTGGTTCGTGCTTGCCTTTGCGGCCTGTCGATGAACTGCACGACTATTTGGCCGAGCGTCCACGCGTCGATTTTATCGAGAGCGCGACAACGGCCGACGTGCCCTGGACTGTCGGCGGGCTTGACCACGAACGTTTCACATTGCGGTTTCCGTTTTCGTGGAAGACCCAGCGACAGTTGTTCGATTTCTACGTCGACTTACAGCGTCGCGTGAAATTTAAACGTAAAATCCCCAAGGGCATCGTCCCGCACATGGGTTCGCAATGGTGGTGCCTGACGCGTCAGACCCTGTCTGCCATCCTCGAAGACCCAGATCGACCAACCTATGATCGGTATTTCAAGAAGGTCTGGATTCCCGACGAGAGCTATTTCCAAACGCTGTCTCGTTTGTATTCACCGAATGTCGAGAGCCGTTCGCTGACCCTGTCGAAATTCGATTTCCAAGGGAAGCCGCACATTTTCTATGACGACCACCTGCAGCTATTGCGGCGGTCGGATTGTTTTGTGGCGCGTAAGATTTGGCCGCATGCGAACCGTTTGTATGACGCCTTCCTTGGACCGTCGGCAGGCCTAAAGGCGGCTGAACCGAACCCGGGTAAAATCGACCGAATTTTTGCTCGCGCTGTCGACCGTCGAACCCGTGGTCGCGCGGGTCTCTACATGCAGAGCCGTTTCCCGAACCAAGATTGGGAAAATGGCGTAACCTGCGGCCCATATTCGATGTTCGAAGGCTTTACCGAACTGTTCGAGGATTTCGAACCGTGGTTGGCTAAAGCGACGGGTGCGCGGGTGCATGGTCACTTGTTTGCACCGGAACGGGTTGAGTTCGAGGGGCGTCAGTCGACTTTTGTTGGTGCATTGTCGGACTGTCCGAAGCTGCGGGACTACAACACGCGAAGCTTCTTGCGGAGCCTTGTTTGGAATACCCGCGGCGAACGTCAGTGCTTCCAATTCGGCCCACATGACACCCAAGATATCAGCTGGGACGTTGCGCGTGATCCTAATGCACAGATCAGTGTGATCTCGGGCGCGTGGGCGGTGCCTTTGTTCCAGTCGAACCGCAATTTTGCGGATCTCCGTGAAGAGGCCGCGCGGCTTCAGCGGATCGAAAGCGAACACCTACTGGCGTTGCGTGCGATTTATACAAAGGCGCGCGTCCGAATTTGGACCATGGCCGAGTTCATTGAGTCGCCGATGGAAGCGCTCCAAACGGTTGTGGATGAGATCACGGGAAAGAACGTCCGCCGTTTGACTCAAGCCCCGCGCATGGTCGATTTGACTGGCTTTGGGCAGTTCCTACAGAATTTGAAAAATCAGGGGATGCACCCCTACCTCATGGGCGATTTTCCAGTCGATCCTGTGGCCACAAATGAACCGCGCAGTGCGCGAAAACCCTATTTGGTTCGGTAGTTTATGTCGAAATTCGATTACTTTGTTGTTTTTGCTGAAATGCGGACGGGGTCGAATTTCCTCGAAGCAAATTTGAACGCTTTTGACGGCATCGTGTGCCACGGCGAGGCGTTTAATCCGCATTTCATTGGCTATCCGAACAAAGACAATATTTTGGGTGTGTCGAAAGCTCAGCGAGACGAAAATGCGAACCATCTGATTGATACGATAAAAGCGCATTCCGAGGGTTTGGGCGGCTTCCGTTACTTCCATGACCACGATCCGCGCGTTTTGGACATTGCTCTGTCTGATCCGCGTTGTGCAAAGATCGTGCTGACCCGAAATCCCGTCGATAGCTATGTGAGTTGGAAAATCGCGCAGGCGACGGGGCAGTGGAAGTTGACGAATGTTAAGAACGCTCGATCTGAAACCGTCGCTTTCAATGCCGAAGAGTTTGAAAACCACCTGACGGCGTTACAAGAGTTCCAAATCTTCTTGCTCAACAGCCTGCAAAAGACGGGTCAAACAGCGTTCTATGTTGCTTACGAGGACCTGCAAGACGTTGATGTGATGAATGGCCTCGCGGCATTCCTCGGTACGGATGCACGGCTTGAGGCTCTTGATAAGACGCTCAAGAAGCAGAACCCAGCGCCGATATCTGAGAAGGTCAGTAACTTCGACGCGATGGAGCGAGCGCTCACGCGTTTGGATCGGTTCAATCTGTCTCGCACGCCGAACTTTGAACCGCGCCGTGGCGCAATGATCCCGCAGTATATCGCGGCGGCTGATACGCCATTGATGTATATGCCAATCAAAGGTGGACCAGAGGCTGCCGTGGCAGAATGGTTGGCCCGTTTGGACGGTGCCCCTCTGATGGAGGGCTTTACCCAGAAGACGGTGCGTCAGTGGAAACGGTCTAATCCTGGGCATCGTGCGTTTACGGTGGTGCGTCATCCTTTGGCGCGGGCCCACGCTGCGTTCTGCACACATATCCTCGGGTTGGAGGGCGGGCCTGTTTATGGTGAAATCCGCAAGACCCTGCGCCAGATGTTCAAGGTGCCGATCCCGAAAGACACCCCTCCGAGCGAGGCTTACGATGACGATGCACATCGGGCAGCATTTTTGTCATTCCTGAGTTTCCTCAAGGCAAACGTGCAGGCGCAGACAGCGATCAGGGTTGATAACTCATGGGCCTCGCAATGGGCCGTTGTTCAAGGGTTTTCGAATTTCGCAACGCCAGACATTATCATCCGCGAGGACCAACTCCCCTTGGACTTGGCATACCTTGCTGCGTCCGTAGGTCGTACGGATGCCCCAGATTTTGCATCCGTCACCGATCCATTCGCGGATCGTTTGGCGCGCATCTATGACGCAGAATTGGAAAAGGCATCTAATGATGCCTATTCACGCGACTACATGAGTTTTGGGTTTGACGCGTGGCGCGCTTAGGCGGCCTGTGTCGACTGAACTTCAGTCAAAATAGCGTGCAGGGTAGCAGGATCGCTATTCGCCCGTAGCTTTGCGCAGATCGCAGGATCACGCATTGTGCGCGAAACAAGCGCGAGAGCCTTGAGGTGCTCAACACCAGCAGTGTCGGGTGCCAAGAGTGCAAACACGAGATCCACAGGCTGGCGATCAACTGAATCAAAGTCGAGCGGCTTCTCGAGACGCAGGAAGATGCCGCGCACTGATGTTGCGTCTTTTAAGCGGGCATGGGGCAAGGCAATGCCGTGTCCCACGCCAGTAGGCCCAAGGTTTTCGCGATCCAGCAACGCATCGACAACGTCAGACGCATTAAAGCCGTAGCAATTCTGCGCCAAGTCGGCGAGATCGTGGAACAACCGTTTCTTGCTGGTCGAAGACGTGATTGTCTTGACCGCATCGGTCTTTAGAATATCCGAAAGTTGCATTAAATCGCCTTGGGCCTTTCGACGGCAAAGGTCGATTATTTCGGATCGACCCAGCCTATGTTTCCGTCTTCCCGGCGGTAAACTACGTTCAGTCCGCCGTGTTTTTCGTTTCTAAAGACCTGGACCGTGCTATGGGCCAACTCCATCTGCATCACCGCTTCACCAACTGAAATGGATGGAATTTTGGTTTCCATTTCAGCGATGATCATCGGCGCGACAGCTGCTTCGCTCTCGTCTTCCGACTCCTCGGTTGCGGCGAGGATATAAGAGGAACTGGCCATAAGTTCAACCGGAGTTGTCCTTTCGGAGTGGTGATCCTTCAACCGACGTTTGTAGCGACGGAGCTGTTTGTCCATTTTTTCGCAGCAGCCGTCAAAAGCTGCATAGATTTCATGGGCATGCGACTTTGCTTGGGCCGTGAGGCCAGTCGAAAGGTGGACAACGGTTTCGCAAACAAATTCGGGACCGGACTTGGAGAAGATAACAACCGCATCGGTTGGACGACCTGCGTATTTGCCCAACGTCTCACCGAGTTCGGTTTTAACGTGGCTCTGCAGGGCTTCGCCGATATCAATTTGTTTTCCGCTGATTTGGTAACGCATGGTATCTCCTCTTCACTTGCTTACACGACCATAGAAAAGCATTCGCGAGTCAACGCGGCTGGTATGATGGTGTGTGGGATAAGATGACATTTGGTCTGAGCGCGTCCGTCAGGCTGGTGAGCCTGCGAGGGAACGCGAAGGGGAACAAATTGTGTCATCCCCTTCATGACACGACCGATCCGAAGTTTTGTCAATGACCCACTTCGGGTAGCGGCGAAAATCGGTCAGTTTACGCGGAACGTATTGCCCAGATAAACGCGGCGCACGTTTTCGTCGCGCACCACGTCTTCGGTGGTGCCAGACATGAGGACTTTGCCATCGTGAAGGATGTATGCACGGTCCACAATTTCCAGTGTTTCCCTGACGTTATGGTCAGTGATCAAAACGCCGATGCCGCGGTTTTTTAGATCAGATACGAGGTGGCGAATTTCACCGACGGCGATCGGGTCGACGCCTGCAAAGGGTTCGTCGAAGAGCACATATTTCGGGCCAGCAGCAAGGCAGCGGGCGATTTCAACGCGGCGACGTTCCCCGCCTGACAGCGCTAGTGCCGGCGCACGGCGGAGGTGTTCGATGCTGAATTCGCTGAGTAGGCTTTCGAGTCGTTCGCGACGGCTCTTCGGGTCGCTCTCGCAAATTTCGAGGATCGACATGATGTTGTCTTCGACGTTGAGGCCGCGGAATATCGACATCTCTTGGGGGAGATAGCCGATGCCAAGGCGGGCTCGACGATACATGGGCAGGGCAGTTACGTCGCGGCCATCCACGATCACCTTACCGCCTTCAGGAGAAACGAGGCCAGCAATTGAATAGAAGGTCGTGGTTTTACCGCAGCCGTTCGGACCGAGAAGGGCGACCACTTCGCCGCGATTGAGACGCAGCGTTACGTCCCGAATGACGGTCCGCTTTTTGTAGCTTTTCCGCAAATTGACAATTTGCAGACCAACATCGCCTTCGGTGACAGAGAGGTTAGTCATCAATTGTTGTCCTGCTGTGTAAGCGTGGTCCGCACGCGTCCATCAAGCTGCGCTTCGCCTGTGTCGAGGTTCACGGTCATGCGGTCCGAAGCGATGGTGCTGGCGCCTTGGGTCAATATGACATTGCCAGTCATGACGAGACGGCGGTCGGTTAGATTGTATTCGGCTTGATCCGACTGAGCAGCATCATTTTCGGTGACAAAGATCACGTGACCTTCGGCAAGAAGGCGGGAAATATCGCCGCTTGCTTCTAGATAGATGACCTCAACGCTTTCAGCGGATAGGCGCAGCTTTCCTTGGGCAATCACGACATCGCCAGTGAATACAGCCGATCCAGACTCGCGGTTTACGGTGAGAGATTCGGACGCAATTTCAACAGGTGCGGTCGCATCTGCGGAGAATCCGTCTAACGCAATATTCGTTTGCGCTATGGCTGGGGGTGCCAGCAATAGCGACAGGGCAAACAAATATCCGCGTTTCAAAGACATATGGTTATTCCTCGGATTGGGGCTGATATATCAGCCTGACCCCATTGTTGAAAACAATTAGCTGCGGTTCGTCTGAATCTGGCGTGATCGTCAAACGTCCAGCGGTCAAACTTCCGTAGGGCGCACGAACCTCGAGCGGATCAGTCGTTTCGAGGCTACCGTCCATGAGAGAGGTGACGAGGCCTCTGGTCTCCATCAGATATCCATCGGATGTTGCGACACGCGCTAGGCTATTGAGCGTGACGACCTTTGCATCGGAATCGAGCTTTCCGACGCCCGCAGACACGGTGGTCTGAATCCCGTCAATGGTGGTCATGTTGACCACAATGGCTTCAGCAATGAGGCCGTTATTTGTGTCGGGGTCCTGTCGCGCCACATCTGCTTCAATTGTGTAGGTCCCGCCCGTCTCGCTCATGCCAACCATTTTGGGCGCGGAAAGCCGAGGCTGTCGCGCGATCTCTTCGATATCGGCATATGGAATTTGGCTTGTGTCACCCACGTTTCGGGCAATTAGGAAAAGGGTCGACAACAGAATGATCGCTCCAAGGGGAAGAACCACCTTTGCCCAAGAGACGAACTGGCTGTAGGCGTCGTTTTGCAACTGTTACACCACACCTGCACGCAGACAGTCATGGATGTGGAGGATGCCTACGACCCGACCCGACTGGACAGGGTCTTCGACGAATAGACAGGTGATCTTCTTTTCGTTCATCACGGCAACAGCTTCTTCAGCGAGGGCATCGGGACCGATGGTACGAGGCGATTTGGTCATCACTTCACCAGCGGTATGATCCAGTAGTCCGTCCATATGACGGCGCAAGTCGCCGTCGGTTACGATGCCACAGAGATAACCATCCGAGTTGAGAACGCCAACGACGCCGAACCCTTTTTGGCTGATGGTGAGCAAAGCATCGCCCATCGCCGCGCTTTCCGCGATGAGCGGGATCGTATCGTCTTTGTGCATCAGATCGCGCACTTTCGAGAGGCGCGCGCCTAACTTGCCACCTGGGTGGAATTGGCGGAAATGTTCGGCGCCGAATTCACGATGCTCCATCAGTGCAACGGCCAGTGCATCCCCAAGTGCCAGTGTCATGGTGGTGGATATGGTTGGAACTACGCCATGACCGCAGGCTTCGCCCAATTGCGGGAGCAGCAACTGCACGTCGGCCTGCTGCATAAGAGAACTCTCCCTGCGGGACGCGATGCCGATCATGGTAATCCCAAAGCGACGCGTGTGAGCGATGAGGTCTGCTAGTTCAGGCGTTTCGCCAGAGTTCGATAGAATCAGAACAACATCGCCTTTGGTGATCATGCCCAGATCGCCATGCGAGGCTTCGGCAGGGTGCACGAAATGCGCGGGCGTTCCTGTGGAAGCCAATGTTGCTGTGATCTTTTTCCCGATGTGACCTGACTTGCCCATGCCCGATACGATCACGCGACCCGGTGCGTTCAGGATTAGTTCGGCGGCTTGGGCGAGATTGTCACCAATTGTCTCGGCCAGAACGGTCAGTGCGCGCGATTCGTCTTCGATCACGCGGCGGGCGGTATTGATGAGCTTTTCTCTATCCATGTCAGTGCGAAAAAATGTCCATATCGGGCCAGCCGGCGATATCGAGCTGTGCGCGTGTTGGTAGGAAATCAAAACATGACTGGGCAATCTCTGTGCGACCTTCGCGTGCGAGCTTTTTGTCCAGTTCAGTTTTCAAACGATGAAGATACAGCACGTCCGACGCGGCATAGTCCAATTGCGCGTTGGTAAGCGTTTCCGCGCCCCAGTCGCTCTGTTGTTGCTGCTTCGAAATGTCGACGCTCAGGAGTTCTTGCAGAAGATTTTTGAGACCATGGCGGTCTGTAAACGTGCGTATCAGTTTTGACGCGATCTTTGTGCAGTAGACCGGAGCGGCGAGCGCACCAAAGGTTTTGTACATCGCTGCAATATCAAATCGACCGAAATGGAACAGTTTCAGGACGTTTGGATCGGTCAGCATTTTGCACAGATTTGGCGCTTCGGTCTGACCAAAAGCGACCTGAACGATGTGGCAGTTTCCATCGCCACCCGACATCTGAATAAGACAAAGACGATCACGATGCGGGTTCAGACCCATTGTTTCACAATCAATTGCTACGGTGTCTCCGAGGTCTAGTCCGTCGGGAAGGTCATTCTGATACAGGAAGTTCGCCATAAATTTCGTTCCAGAGTCTTTGGCCTTAGGCTTTGGAATGGGTCTAGACCTGCTGACGTTATCGCGCAACCTCGGGATGGAACGCAGGTGAAGGCGAAAACGACTGATACACGCCGTATGAGGCGTATTTTGTTCCATAAAACATATGAGGAAGATTTTATGGTGCCCAGAAGAGGCACTAAGATATTGTTTTTATTTGTTTTTAATTGTCCTGATGTGTCCGGCATAACCTTTAATATATAGCTAAAACTGTCGCCATATGTCTTGCCGTGTCCGAGGGCATCCACTAACTTTAGGTGGATATATTGGTGGATATAAAATGCGTTCTCAAAACAAATTTTCTGCGTCGTTTGTAAAGAATGCACCTCAAGGGAAGCACTGTGATGGCGCTGGCCTTTATTTGGTGAAAGGCAACAGCGCCCAATGGGTGCTTCGCGTTACAGTTCACGGTCGACGTAGAGAAATGGGTCTTGGCGGTTACCCGACCGTTTCGCTTGCGGAGGCGCGTAATTTGGCGGAGCGGTGGCGTAAGGTCGCCGCTCAGGGCCGTGACCCCATTAAAGAACGCGAAGCCGAAACTCGAGCGCAGCGCAGAGAAGACATCTCGCTAGCCATCATCACTGCAGACGCATTCGAGACACGTAAGGCAGAATTGAAAGATGATGGGAACGCTGGGCGATGGTTGTCCCCATTAACCATTCACGTCTTGCCCAAATTAGGTCGTGTCCCAATTACTGAAATAGATCAGCGCGACCTCCGAGATGTGTTGGCACCGCTATGGCATGAAAAGGCAGACACAGCGCGGAAGGCACTGAATAGAATTTCTATTGTTATGAAACACGCTGCGGCGCTCGGCCTAGATGTAGATTTGCAAGCTACCGAGAAAGCTAAAGCACTCTTAGGTAAAACCCGTCATGTGCCACAGCATATTCCAGCAATGCCTTGGGCTGAGGTTCCTCGTTTTTATAGCAGTCTCAGTGAACCGACATTGACACATCTTGCACTTCGTTTGCTGATCCTGACAGGCGTGCGTTCGGGACCGCTTCGGAATATCCGCCTAGACCAGATCGAAAGTAATGTTTGGACCGTGCCTGCTGAGAACATGAAGGGCCGCAAGGGCGCTACAGAAGCCTTCCGAGTGCCTCTCTCGACTGAAGCTCAACGTGTCATTGACTTGGCCCGTCCCCATTCTCGCAATGGCTATCTATTTCCTAATACAAGGGGAGGAGTGATATCCGATATGACCCTCTCTCGTCATATGGAGCGACAAGGGTTGGAAGCACGGCCACATGGGTTCAGGACATCAATTCGAACTTGGCTTGCTGAAGCTACTACTGCGCCTCACGAAGTCGCGGAGACAATTCTGGGTCACACTGTGGATAGCGGTACGGTTCGCACCTATCGTCGCACCGATTACATTGAGCAACGCGCTCCTCTCATGGAGAGGTGGGCAAATCATGTGACTGGCGGCGCCGGACATGTGGTAAAACTGACGGGAGTTGGGTGATGTCCGAAAAGCAAAATGACGGACGTGATCAAGGCAAAACGACGAGAGCGCCGACTTATAAGGAAGCTGTTCAAATCTCAATGCAGCTAATTAGAGCAGGTTTGGACAATGAACTCTTATTTGTGGAAAATATGGGTTCAGTCTTTACAGGCGATCCAGAACTGATCCTAACCCGAATTGGGATAGGCATTATTCGCGAAAATCCGGAAGAAATATTGGAATTTTCCAATAAAAGTCACAACAACTTCAACGCCATTAAGCATGCTGTTGCTTGCATGATCGAATATAATGAGGTGTTACCCCCTGAAGTAAGAACCTGGGTGAGCGGTGTTCTCAAGGGGGAAATCAAATGCCCTCCCCGCAGGCGAGGTCCATCCTCAAAGGATTGGTCGAGTGTATTGATATGGGTTGCCGTCAGAAATCTAGTCGATAGAGGCATGATCGCAACACGAAATGACGCAACCCCTGCGATAAGTGCCTGCGATGCTGTTGCGGATGCCTTGTGTGATCTGGGACAGACCCCGCAAACGTTTGATGGTGTTAAGAAAATTTGGCTGGAGTTTAGTAAAATCGAAAAACGCCAAGCCACATGATACAAATTGTGGGGTATTAATTACGTTAATTAGCGGTCCATGACCGGAAGTGCAGGCTCATTCACCATCGCATCATCTGACACATGAAAGGATGATGCTTCATGCAGAACTACCTGACATTACACGAACTGCGCGCCAAGTTGGGCAACCGCTCGCGCTCGTCAATCTATGAGGACCTTCGCAAAGGGCTTCTTCCGCCTCCCGTAAAATTGGGAGCGCGCATCTATTGGCCTGAAGCCGATTTAGAAGCGCACCTACAAAGCCTTCGCGGAAAGGCTGACTGATATGCTCCAACAAAAAAGAAAGCCCCAGCACAAGACTGAGGCCGAAGAAGTATTAGACACCGAGACATTAGCAGCTTCATGTACTGGAAGCCACCTCCATGAAACTGCTGATGACTATGGCCGAATAATTGCTCGCCTGAACAACAATTGGCGTGTGATTGTCTGCAAGGATGCTCGCCAATGGATTTTACAGCGCAGAGACGCCCAGAGGTCCGGACGAGCGCGATGGAAAGCCGCTGGCTACTTCCTTACCAAAAGTGCGCTCATCCGCGCCAGCCGGACGTTCTGTGGGCCTGTTGCCCCCAAAGCAGTGGCTACTCTTTCCGCATTACCCGAAAACTTTGTGCTGGAGGCGTTGAAATGACACTTGAACCAAATCGCACGGATATCGAACGCCATCTCGAATTATTGGTATCGCCCTGGCGTGACCTGTTTGTCGCAAAGATTGAGTTCCGCGCACTCAAAGAGAACACGGCGCCAAGCCGATGGTTCTCGGGTGTCGAGCCTGACGAGCTGGAACAATCAATAGATCGGGTTATCCAGCTCAACGATGATCAGCTTGCCCGTAATGTATACGTCACAGTAAATCCGGTCCGGCCAGATTTGACTGGAAGCGCGAGCGATAGAGACATCATAACGTCGTTTTATGCTTTTGCAGATGCCGATAATGGCGCTGCTGCATCGCGGTTGCGCTATGCCGAGCCTAAGCCAACATTCTTTGTGCAAACGGGTAAAACACCAGAACCTCGCCTCCATGCGTATTGGAGGCTTGAAGGAACTGAGGATTTAAGTGAATGGTCTGCACTTCAGAAGGCCATTCAGCAGAACCTCGGCACCGACAGTGTTCACAACCCTTCCCGCATCTTAAGACTGGCTGGAACGGTTTCTTGGCCTCCAAAGCACAAAATGAACCGTGGTTATGCTCCTGAGGTAACAAAGCTGGTGGAGGATTTTTGATGCGTTATCACTTCGTCGATCTCAAGGCGGCCTTCCCGATACAGCCAATATCGAATTTGGTGACGACCGATACTCCACGCCTGCAAAATGTAGACAAAATTCGAACCGCCTTGCTGGAAAAGGGAAAGTGGCACTACAATGTACTCGCCTTGGTCGCGTCCTATGTCCATCGCGGGCTGTCAGACGAAGAAATCCTGTTTATGGCACCCAAGCTCACACTTCCGGGTTACAGCGTTGAACAAACAGAGCAGGACCTCCTCGGGTTCTGCAACTCTGCCCGCGCAAAAGGATTTGATGATCACCCTGATTTCCTAATGTTCCCCGCCAAAGTGTCGCCGACAATTTCGGGACAACCTCTCTTTGATCATGTGCTCGACGTTTCATTAACGCCACCGAGATATCTTATTGACGAGATATTAGTTGAGAACACCATCGCTGCGTTGGTGGCTCCATCATACAGCGGTAAGAGTTATGTCGCAGTCGATATGGCCTGTTCTGTGGCAACTGGGCAAACTTATCACGGCAAGCCAGTCACTCAAGGTTCTGTTTTCTGCGTTATCGGTGAAAGCCGTACCGGATGGCGCCGTCGCATTAATTCGTGGTGCAAAGACAAAGGCTTCACACCCAATCGAACAGGGATGCCACTGCATCTTTCCAAATACGGCTTAAACTTCCGCGACCCCGACACAGTCAACGCCATCAAAGCTGAACTCAGGGCATGCGCAGATATCAAACTCATCATTATTGACACTCTGGCGCGCTCGTTTGGTGGCGGTAATGAAAATGCCGCTCAAGACATGGGGCAGTTCATAGACGCCTGCGATCAACTCAAATACGAATTCGGCGTCACTGTCTTGATTGTCCATCATAAAGGCAAAGACACAGCTGCAGGTGCACGCGGTAGCAGCGCATTCTATACAGCTTTGGATACGTCGATGGTGATCAACAAGGTTGGCAACGACATCCAGCTTACGTGTGACAAACAAAAGGAAGGTCCGGAGTTTGCGCCGATGCAGTTTTGTTTTGTTGAAACAGCGGCCGATAATGAACCACCTGTTTTGAGCCTCGTTCCCACCTCAAAACCTAAAGGCATGAAACTTGGAAAGCACGAAACACTCGCAATGCAAACTTTTCTTGAGGCGACAAAAGCTATGTCACCACCTAGATGCGTTCATCTCAGTGACTGGCGCTCTGAGTTTCATCAGCGGCATACAGGCGATAATACTAAATCCAAAGACACGGCATTCCGTCGAGCAAGAACCGAATTAGTTTCAAAAGGTTATCTAGACGTCAAAGATGATTTTTATACACTTGGCGACAAGGCAACATCCGACGACATTGCGAAATTTGTTGCCTGACAAAAGACAGCGAAAGGCGACACGACAGACACACCTCTTTAGAGGTGTCGTCATGTCGTCTAGCTGGTTGTCCAGTTTGAGTAATGAGGGACCGCAAAACTGAGAGGATCACCTCTGGGCTCGTCTTGAAGTACCGAAATGGAGAGCGCTTGGTCATACCAAAACGCTAGCCACGTACCCTACCCTGCTCAAGGCCGATTAGTCTGACAGTGCGGCAGACACATTGGAGAAAAGATCATGTTCCAAGTCAAACCTGGGCTGGCGCAAGGTCGCCAATAATTAGCCAGCCCAATTTTTTGATCAGTTGCTCACCTCTACTTCGAGTTGTAGCCCTGAAAACACCACATCTGCGATGCACCCCTCGCCATTGTTGTTAGAGCAGACATAGCCATCATTTGGTTCTGCTGCGTCCGAGGTGAACCCGAACTCTGCGGCATCCGTCACTGAAACCCCCAGGTCTATGGTTTTCGTGTTGGGTGAGATCTGAATGGGCGAGTTGAAAGCCTGATCCACAAGAATATACGGGCGATCGACAAGCGACATGTCGGTAAATACGAGATCACCGTTTTGGACTTGAGCAACGGTCACTGTCGATAGAGATTGGTTGCTATCCAGCAAGTAAAGGTTGTTCGTGGTTGTATTGCTTTCGCCAGGAAATATCGCATTTAAATACGCATTAAACGCCAATGTTCCGTTAACGCTGTCGGCGAAGACTTTTAAAGTTTCCCAAGAATAAGAAGCTTGGTTTGTGGCACCACAACTTACGTTGTCGTAATCTCCGCTAACTTCGTCATAGGGCCCATTACTGTAACATACAGTGCCAGTAGTCCCATCTGATGCGGTTCTAGGTGTATCAAATTCGATACTGGCTTTAATGCCAAACGTAGTTCCAAGAACGATTAAGGCGTTTGTGTAGCTTCCTTCACTTAAGGAAACAGAAGCATTGACCTGGATGCTTGAGCCTGTGCCTAATTCGATAAGTTCTCCAGCTGTTGACTCAAAAACGAGGGAGCAGCTGGAAGTGTCCGAAGGTGTGGGTGCGGAGGTGCAAAGGCCAATTTTATAAAGCCGAATAGCCACCTTTTCAGGCGTGTATTCACACGTTTTATAGTCCCAGCCAGAAATTTCTTGATAGAGCCCGGCGGTATTAAAAGTTGTTGTGCTCGTGCAGGAAGCAGATTGAGCACCGGAGGCTAATGCTACAAAGCCGGCACAGATGAAAGGTGTACGTAACTTATTGATAAGCTTTTTCATTTGAGAAGATCCAAACGTTTATTGTGCTGTGAGTGCTTGTTAAAGGTGGGCAGCTAAACCGTTAGTAGCCGCTCACGATTACGCCAGCCTCGACTGACTGTTTCATGATGCGGTTTTCGCGCTCTACGGGTTCGTACAACATGTGGCGAATTGAAGGATTGCCGTTACGTACTGAGCGCATCGATCTAGATTGGCGTTCGCCTCCGAGCGCGATAGAATAATTTAGCGAGGCTTCCACTTTTGCATCGTCATTGTCAGTTTCGTTCAATGCGATACGGCCTGTAAGTCCAGGTAAAATTTCGGTGTTAAAACCAAGTTCTCTATTGGATGTCGAATAGCCTGCCGTTCCATCCCACTCTGTTGCCAGGAAGTAAACGTCGCTCTGATACCAGAGTGGCAAGTTGTAAGTAAATTTGACATCATAACCATCCATTGCGGTTTCACTGATGCCCTTGTAGATAATTTCATCGGTTAAAGCCCGGTAACCGTTGACCCGGAACTCAAGGTCCTCGGAAAGTGCCTCAAAGCCGAGGCCTAGACGTCGATGCTCGGACCCAAATTCATAATCATGAAAAATGTTGGCTCCAAGAATAAAGGTCTCGGGGTCATTGATATGGCGAGCGCCAAAGCCAACGTTCAGTGTTGTTCTGTCATTGTAGTTCACAAGCGAACTCTGGTTAAAAAGGAACCAGTTTTTGTTCTCGTATAGACCATAGACCGACATCGCTTCGAGAGCGATTTGATCATCGCTGACGCCAAGCTCTAGCCCTAAGTATTTCCAGTTGCTGTTGGTGCCAGTCGCCCGTTCCTCTAACAGGTTTAGTCGGTTGTTTACGGTGCCAAGAGCGAAGTCTTTGACGATTGATACGACCTGACTTTCTGGGTCTGGCGATTGAGCAATGCTCAACATGAAAGAGCTGATATCATTATCGAAGGCAACCTGATTTTCAGCAGCAACAGGGAGCGCAACGACGACTGCGGCTAAAGCGCCAGCAACAAAAGCGTGATGGTAGGTCATAATCTCATCCGATCGCAAAGTGATACTTTGTTGTAGGTGCAGACGTTGAATGTGACAATCCTAATATTGCGCGCGTTTTTGTTCGCGAAGGTATATCTTGATCTAGCGTTTCTTTGATCTATACCGACGGTGCTGTCAGACTAATTCGAACTCGTCTCCACTTGCCGTTTAACTCAGCACTCAGATTGCACCAAGTTGGCACTATTCGGCGAGACCTGCGGCGCATAGGGTCTTGAAGTAGCCACGGGTTTTTAACCTGACTTCTGCATGTCCTTGCGGTCGGCCTTATCTGCGTTTCCGACGCAGTTCTCGAGAAACTTAGTCTACTTTTATCCTAATTTTTGATATGTTATATTATAACAGATTTGTGGATGTTCGAATATAAGGCTGGGCATTTGACTGGAAGCGAACTTAAGAAAGCCCGCACTGCCCTTAATCTATCACGCCGGATGTTAGGCGGCTTGGTAGGTTTGCATCCTGATACCATCCGCTATTGGGAGCAAAAGCCAATTGTTGACACATATGGCTACGCTCCTCGGCTAATTATCAGTTCGTTGGGCTTACGGTTGCCCGAACCGTCCCTCACAAAGCGATTATGCTCAAACGATGTGTTTGTGAATTTTGCGACACCGGCAACGTGCGCGCGTCACGGGGAATTAGAACGATGTGGCGCAAAAACACGGAATGGCAGCCCGTGCCAATGCAAGCCGATGCAACACAAGCGCCGTTGCAAATATCACGGCGGCGCATCTACCGGCTCAAAAACACCTGAAGGTAGGTTGCGTCAATCGCAAGCCCAGCATCGCAGATGGGCGCGCTGGCGGGAAAGCCAAGCGGCGAATAGCTGAGTTACCTCACGTGTTAAGGTGGATAATTGGGGGGATAAACTTCGAAATTTCTGAATAATTACTATATAAATCAAGTAGTTATTTGATTTACATGGTGCCCAGAAGAGGACTCGAACCTCCACGACCTTGCGGTCACTGGCACCTGAAGCCAGCGCGTCTACCAATTCCGCCATCTGGGCACAGATGGTGGCGGGCTTCTACGAGTGGGGCGTGGCACTGTCAATGCTATTTCATGAAGAAAATGCAAAACCCCGATTGCGCCTTGTCTGCCAAGGGCCCGAGGGGTAAACCAAGCCAAGTTTTCGAAAGAGGCGCTCCATGTCCAAGCTTGTCACAATCTACGGCGGATCGGGTTTCGTCGGTCGTTATATTGCTCGTCGTATGGCTCAGCAGGGGTGGCGCGTGCGCGTCGCAACTCGCGATCCCAATGAGGCGCTGTTCGTTAAACCTTATGGCGCTGTCGGTCAGGTCGAGCCAGTTTTCTGCAATATTCGCGATGATGCGAGCGTTGCTGCGGTCATGGATGGTGCAGATGCCGTTGTGAACTGTGTCGGTATCTTGGCTGAGTCGGGTCGCAACACATTCCAATCGATTCAAGTAGAAGGCGCGGCTCGCGTTGCACGTCTGGCTGCCGAAAAAGGCGTTGCACGGTTGGTTCAGATTTCTGCGATCGGCGCTGATGCGGATGCGGACAGCGAATACGCACAGACCAAAGCGGCTGGTGAAGCGGCGGTTCTGGCAGAATTCCCTTCGGCAATCATCTTGCGCCCATCGATCATTTTCGGTTCCGAGGATGAGTTCTTTAACCGCTTCGCAGGCATGACCCGTTTTGGTCCGATCCTTCCAGTCGTTGGCGCTGATACAAAGTTCCAGCCGGTATGGGTGGATGATGTGGCTCAGGCTGCAGTCAAATCTGTCGTCGGTGATGTGGCATCGGGCACCTATGAACTAGGTGGTCCTGCTGTCGCGACATTCCGCGAGCTGATGGAAACGATGCTGACGATCGTTCATCGTCACCGTTTGGTTCTGAATATCCCATTTGGAATCGCAAAATTGATTGCCACCTTTGGTGGTATCGGTCAAGCGCTATCGCTCGGCATCGTAAAGGCACCGATCACCAGTGATCAGGTGAAAAACCTTCGCGTCGACAACGTTGTGAGCGAAGGCGCTCAGGGCTTTGAGGCGTTTGGTATTGTTCCGACAAACATGGAAGCAGTATTGCCCGACTACCTGTGGCGCTTCCGTCCGTCGGGTCAGTATGACGCGATCAAGGATTCAGCAAAAAACCTGAAACACAGCTAAGCCTCTCAGGTTTCCAAGCATTTTAAAGGGGCGCACCATCGGTGCGCCTTTTTACGTATATGCGACAGCGATAAGGATGACGCCAAGGATGACGCGATAGATGACGTAGGGCGTAAAGCTGATCGTGTTCAGAAGCTTCATCATCAAAGACAGAGCGAGCATCGCGGCGGCAAAGGCAAATATTGCACCGATGCCGGCTAATTTTAGCAATTCCCAGTCGGCTTGACCAATCACATCCGCACCCAGCAGAACACCTGAGGCTATGATTGTTGGAATGGACATCAACATGGAAATGCGGGCACCGTCTTTGCGGTTGTAGCCCATCTTGCGAGCCCCAGTGATCGTGATGCCAGAACGCGAGGTGCCTGGGATCAGAGCTACGGCTTGCCAAAGACCGAGCTTGATCGCTTCGCCCAAGGTCCAGTCCTGAATGGTTTTTTCTTCGGAGCCGATCTGGTCGTAATAGTAAAGCACGACGCCAAACAGCAGCATCGACCAGCCAATCACAGTGATGGACCGCATTTGATCGGCAAGTCCTGTCACTTTGAGTATCAGCCCTATGATGACGACGGGGATCGTGGCGATCATCAAAAGGAACGCTAATTTCGAACCATCGGTATCGATTCGTCCTGTGAGCATGCGGGGGACGCCCAAAATCGCACTTTTCACATCCTGCCAGAAGAAAAGTATGACAGCGCCCAAAGTGCCGACATGAACGGCGACATCAATCGCGGGGCCTTGGTCTTGGGTTCCGACAAGATGTGGAAGTAGAACGAGGTGACCCGAGGATGATACGGGCAGAAATTCTGTAAGTCCTTGAATTACAGCAACTAAAAGCAGGTAGTAGAGACTCATGAATTCCGACCTTGAGCGATTTTGATGCCTACGAGGATTGTCATGATCCATTTCGGGTAACTTTAAAAGGTCAGCATAAGTTACCTAAATTTTGATCAATTGTCCGACCTTGAGGGTGCTGGAAGGCTAATTATTGAAAAATAGGTCAGTACTTTTGACTTTTCTTTTCTTTTGAGACGAATTAATCAGCAACTCCGAGAAGACTGCGGAGGGATGCCTGTGGCTACTGAAAAGATGCTAAAGTTCGTGACGGTTGGCCGTGACATGCCCGAAAAGCGTGGCGCGGAAGTTCGTCGTGAGGACTTCAACGAAATTTATTCCGAGTTCGCTGCTGCGAAAGCAGAGGAGCAGGCGAGCCGTTGTAGCCAGTGTGGTGTGCCTTATTGTCAGGCGCATTGCCCGCTGCACAACAACATCCCTGATTGGCTCCGCATGACTGCCTCTGGCCGTTTGCAAGAAGCATATGAGATCAGCCAAGCGACAAACACCTTCCCAGAAATCTGTGGTCGCATCTGCCCGCAAGACCGCCTGTGCGAAGGTAACTGTGTCATCGAACAATCGGGCCACGGTACTGTCACCATTGGTTCGGTTGAGAAGTACATCACTGACACCGCGTGGGAGCAGGGTTGGGTGAAACCAATCGTTCCTGCCGCAGAGCGTAGCGAATCCGTTGGCATCATCGGCGCTGGTCCTGCTGGCCTCGCTGCTGCTGATGTGCTTCGTCGCCAAGGCGTTCAAGTCACCGTTTATGATCGTTACGACCGCGCTGGCGGTCTGCTCACCTACGGTATTCCGGGCTTCAAGTTGGAAAAAGACGTCGTGATGCGTCGCATCGCGCAGTTGGAAGACGCTGGCGTTGAGTTCGTCATGAACTGCAATGTCGGCGAGGATCTGACCTTTGATGCTATCCGTGGAAAGCATGATGCGATCCTGATTTCGACCGGCGTTTACAAGACCCGCGATTTGGTTGCTCCGGGCTCCGAGGCGTCAGGTATCGTTCGTGCGATCGATTACCTCACAGCGTCGAACCGCAAGAATTTTGGCGACGATGTTCCTGAATACGATTCGGGCGAATTGAACGCAGAAGGCAAAAACGTCGTTGTTATCGGCGGTGGTGACACCGCGATGGACTGCGTTCGGACTGCGATCCGTCAGGGTGCGACTTCGGTGAAGTGTCTCTATCGTCGTGACCGTGCAAACATGCCGGGTTCGCAGCGCGAAACTCAGAACGCAGAAGAGGAAGGCGTCGAATTCGTCTGGCTCGCTGCGCCTAAAGGGTTTGAAGGCGATACTTCTGTCACTGGCGTTGAAGTCCAGAAAATGCGTCTGGGTGCTCCAGATGCGTCTGGCCGCCAAATGCCTGAAGTGATCGAAGGCGCTGACTATGTCGAGCCTGCAGACCTCGTGATCAAAGCGCTGGGCTTTGAACCCGAAGACCTGCCGAAGCTATGGGGCGTTGATGGTCTGGACGTGACCCGTTGGGGCACTGTGAAGGCGGACTTTGGCACAGGCCAAACAAGCCTCGACGGCGTTTATGCAGCAGGTGACATCGTACGCGGTGCATCGCTCGTTGTTTGGGCAATCCGCGACGGTCGCGACTGCGCTCAGTCCATCCTGTCCTACCTGAGCCAATCGGCAACGGTAGCAGCGGAATAAGGCTTGCGATGATCGGTTTGCGCTCCCTCACTTTGGTTTTGACAGCGGTTTGCGCCGCTGGCTCTGCCGTGGGTGCGCAGCAGGTTGCTTTGCCCGAAGGATGTGAAGCCTACGTCAGCATGCAGAAACGCAGCTGCACTGTGTCTCACATCTTTCACTGTGCAAACGATCCCGAGGGCTACCAGCGGCGTGTCGATTTCAATCAAGAAGGCATGACCTACCTCGGTATTATTGACGCCGAGGCCCAATGGATCGAGAGTTTTTCACCCGCCCGTGGTGAAACAACACGGCTGATGGCTGGGGCTCTCGACCCTGCGTCATTAACCGAGTTGTTGGCAACAGGCGGCGATACGTTCGAGTTTTTCACAAACGGCGATGTAAGCGGGGCGACCCAGTACATTGGTGAAGACCAGCTAACCGGCGAAACCGAGACCATCGATGGTGTTGACGTTCTGGTGACCAGTTTCGCGGTGCAGATCGAACGTTCCAACGGTGACATCGAAACCGTGCAAGGCAACGAATACGTCCATCCCGAATGGCGCACTTTTCTATCTGGTGTGCGCACATTCACGACCGCCAGCGGCGAAAAGATCACCCAAGATCATCGCCCTGTCGACTTTATCTTTCCGGGTGAGGGCGGGTTTCTGTCCATGACCCCGATCTATGACTGTGGCGCTACGCTCTCCAAGGCGGTGCGTTCATGAACCTGATTACTAATCATGACTGCGGTTGCGCGACGGTTGCGCCCGACAATGTCCTGAATTCCAAGGAGATGCCTCATGACCATCTATGATGAAAACTGGGTCGCAGCCGAAGAGGCAAAGCGCGAGTGGATGTCGAAGAACAGCCTCTACCGTACCGACGACGAACATTCGTCCTGCGGTGTTGGGCTTGTTGTTGCGCTTGATGGTAAGCCGTCCCGCAAAGTGGTCGATAACGGGATCAACGCGCTCAAGGCGATTTGGCACCGTGGCGCTGTCGACGCAGACGGTAAAACGGGTGATGGCGCGGGTATCCACGTTCAGATTCCTGTGACCTTCTTCTACGACCAAATTCGTCGCACTGGCCACGAGCCAGACATGAACAAACTGATCGCAGTTGGTCAGGTGTTCCTGCCGCGTACCGATTTCGGGGCTCAAGAGCGTTGCCGCACAATCGTTGAGTCCGAAGTGCTCCGCATGGGTCACTACATCTACGGATGGCGCCACGTTCCTGTGAAAACCGATTGCCTTGGTGAGAAAGCGAACGCGACCCGCCCTGAGATCGAGCAGATCCTGATCCGTTGTGATAAAGACATCGACGAAGAGCAGTTCGAGCGCGAACTCTACATCATTCGTCGTCGGATCGAGAAAGCCGCTCTGGCAGCTCAGATCCCATCGCTGTATTTCTGTTCGCTGTCCTGCCGTTCGATCATTTACAAAGGCATGATGCTGGCAGAGCAGGTTGCAGAATTCTATCCGGACCTGATGGATGCACGTTTTGAATCGGCCTTTGCGATTTATCACCAGCGTTATTCGACCAACACCTTCCCTGAGTGGCGCTTGGCTCAGCCGTTCCGCATGCTTGCGCACAACGGTGAGATCAACACCATCAAAGGCAACATCAACTGGATGAAGAGCCACGAGATTCGCATGGCATCTTCGACCTTTGGTGACATGGCTGAAGACATCAAACCGATTATCCCTGCCGGCACCTCCGACTCTGGTGCCCTTGATACCGTGTTTGAAGTTCTTGTTCGCGCTGGCCGTAACGCACCGATGGCGAAAACAATGCTTGTTCCTGAAGCATGGTCCAAGCAGGGCGAAGACATGCCGCAGGCGTGGCAGGATATGTACTCTTACTGCAACGCTGTGATGGAGCCTTGGGATGGTCCGGCTGCTCTCGCAATGACTGATGGTCGTTGGGTTTGCGGTGGTCTCGACCGTAACGGCCTACGTCCGCTGCGCTACGTTGTCACCGGCGACGGTCAGCTGATCGCTGGTTCTGAAGTTGGCATGGTCCCTACTGATGAAGCGACCGTTGTTGAAAAAGGCGCGCTCGGTCCGGGTCAGTTGATTGCCGTCGATATGAAAGAGGGCAAGCTCTACCACGACCTCGAGATGAAAAATAAACTCGCGTCTGCGCAGCCGTTCGGTGACTGGATCGAGAAAGTTGTCGACCTGACCGATTTGATGGGCAACGTCGAAGAAAAGACCCTGTTCTCTGGCGACGCTCTGCGTAAACGTCAGGTCGCTGCAGGCTATTCGCTCGAAGAGCTCGAGCAGGTTTTGGCTACGATGGCTGAGGACGGCAAAGAACTCATCGCATCGATGGGTGACGATACTCCCTCTGCGGTTCTGTCGAAACAGTACCGTCCGCTGTCGCACTTCTTCCGTCAGAACTTCTCTCAGGTCACCAACCCGCCGATCGACTCGCTGCGTGAAACACGCGTGATGTCGCTGAAAACGCGGTTCGGCAACTTGAAGAACGTTCTCGACGAAGACAGCTCGCAGACCGAAATTCTGGTTCTGGAAAGCCCTTTTGTTGGCAACGCTGAGTTCGACAAAATGGTCGAACAATTCGGAGATAGCGTTGCGTTCATTGATTGTACGTTCGAAGCTGGTTCCGATCAGGAAGCTCTGCGTCAGGGTTTGGCTCGCGTTCGTTCCGAGGCAGAAGATGCGGTGCGTTCGGGCGCTGGTCACATCGTTCTGACCGACGAACACCAGAACGAAAGCAAAGTTCCGATGCCGATGATCCTTGCGACGTCGGCGGTTCACTCGTGGCTGACCCGCAAAGGTCTGCGGACGTTCACATCAATCAATGTCCGTTCGGCTGAATGCATCGACCCGCATTATTTTGCGGTTCTGATCGGCTGTGGTGCGACCACAGTGAACGCATATCTGGCACAGGACTCGCTAGCTGATCGTATCGAACGTGGACTGATTGATCTTTCGTTGACAGACGCAGTTGAAAACTACCGCGCTGCTGTCGATGCTGGTCTGCTGAAGATCATGTCGAAGATGGGTATCTCGGTTCTCGCCTCCTATCGCGGTGGTTTGAACTTTGAAGCTGTCGGCCTGTCGCGTGCGATGGTTGCGGAATATTTCCCAGGTATGCACAGTCGCATTTCGGGCATTGGTCTGCACGGTATCCAGCACAAGCTGGAAGAAGTGCACGCGAAAGGCTGGAAATCGGGCGCGAATGTGCTGCCGATTGGTGGCATCTACAAATCGCGTCGTTCAGGCGAAAAGCACGCTTGGGAAGCGTCGACTATGCACTTGCTGCAGTCGGCATGTGACCGCGCGTCCTACGAACTGTGGAAACAGTATTCGACGGTTATGCAGTCGAACCCGCCGATCCACCTGCGTGATCTGTTGGCGATCAAGCCGATGGGCAAGCCAGTTCCGATCGAAGAAGTTGAATCGATCACGTCGATCCGTAAGCGTTTTGTAACGCCTGGTATGTCTCTTGGTGCGTTGTCGCCTGAGGCACACAAGCTGCTGAACGTTGCGATGAACCGCATTGGTGCGAAATCCGACTCTGGTGAGGGTGGTGAGGATCCAGCACACTTCGTTCCGGAACCGAACGGTGACAACCCGTCGGCAAAGATTAAGCAGGTTGCTTCGGGTCGCTTCGGTGTAACAGCTGAATACCTGAACCACTGTGAGGAGCTCGAGATCAAGGTCGCTCAGGGTGCAAAACCGGGTGAAGGTGGTCAGCTGCCGGGCATGAAAGTGACCGACCTGATTGCTCGTCTGCGTCACTCGACCAAAGGCGTGACGCTGATTTCGCCGCCGCCGCACCACGACATCTACTCGATCGAAGACCTAGCTCAGCTGATCTATGACCTGAAACAGATCAACCCGACTGTTAAGGTTACGGTCAAACTGGTTGCGTCGTCGGGCGTTGGTACGATTGCGGCTGGTGTTGCGAAGGCGAAAGCCGACACCATCCTTATCTCGGGTCACAACGGTGGCACGGGTGCTTCGCCTGCAACCTCGATCAAATACGCGGGTCTGCCGTGGGAAATGGGTCTGACCGAAGCGCACCAAGTGCTCGCGATGAACAACCTGCGTGACCGCGTCACCCTGCGGACTGATGGTGGTCTGCGGACTGGTCGTGACATCGTCATGGCAGCAATGATGGGTGCCGAAGAATTCGGTATCGGTACGGCTGCTCTCATCGCGATGGGCTGTATCATGGTACGTCAGTGCCAGTCGAACACCTGCCCTGTAGGCGTTTGCACCCAGAACCCAGAACTGCGCGCCAAATTCACTGGCACAGCTGAGAAGGTCGTGAACCTGATCACCTTCTACGCAACTGAAGTTCGCGAAATCCTCGCGTCGATCGGTGCACGTAGCTTGAACGAGGTAATGGGCCGTGCAGACCTTCTGACTCAGGTATCGCGTGGTTCTGCTCACCTCGACGATCTTGACCTTAACCCGTTGCTGATCACGGTCGATGGTGCAGATAAGATCAAATACGATCTGAACAAACCGCGTAACGTTGTTCCAGACACGCTGGACGCTGAAATCGTTAAGGACGCTGAGCGCTTCCTACGCGATGGTGAGAAGATGCAGCTGGAATACGCTGTTCAAAACACCCTGCGGACCATCGGTACTCGCACATCGAGCCACATCGTTAAGAACTTCGGTATGCGCAACTCGCTGCAGCCCGATCACCTGACGGTGAAACTCAAAGGTTCTGCAGGTCAGTCCCTCGGCGCGTTTGGCGCACCCGGTCTGAAGATCGAAGTCTCTGGCGACGCGAACGACTATGTCGGTAAGGGTCTGTCGGGTGCGACGATTGTTGTACGCCCGCCGATGAACTCGCCACTGGTTGCCTCTGAAAACACCATCATCGGTAACACCGTTCTGTATGGTGCGACTGACGGCTACCTCTTTGCCGCCGGTCGCGCGGGCGAGCGTTTCGCTGTCCGTAACTCTGGTGCGAAGGTGGTAGTCGAGGGCTGTGGTTCCAACGGTTGTGAATACATGACTGGCGGTGTTGCTGTTATCCTCGGCTCGATCGGCCCGAACTTCGGCGCTGGTATGACGGGTGGTATGGCTTACCTTTATGATCCTGAAGGCGCTAATGAGCCTCTCATGAACATGGAAACCTTGGTCACTTGCCCCGTCACTGTTGATCACTGGGAAGCTCAACTGAAAGATCTGGTTGAGCGCCATGCGAAGGAAACTGGCAGCCGTAAAGCTGCTGAAATCCTTCAGCATTGGGAGGCGGAGAAGGCGAACTTCGTTCAGGTGTGCCCGAAAGAGATGCTCGTTCACCTCAAGGCGCCACTGACAAACGAAGTTGCGGCGATGCCGGCTGAGTAAGTCAGCCAAAACAAACATGCAGAAAACGCCGGCAGGAAACTGCCGGCGTTTTTTATCAACAGATTTAATTTTTTAATAAATAAAACGAGCTGGATAACTGCCGTTGAGGACGCAAAGGGGTTCTGAGAACTCACGATTGATCCCCTTTTTTGTTTTTAATTCGGGAGAAGGTCGGCATGTCCACTATTCCATCGGCAAAGCTAAAAGCTCTGCTAACCAGCAACAGTGACCTTTCAAAGGCGTCGCTGGGAACTCGCATCATGCTAACGCGGATGCGCCTCGAAGTTCAAAACAACCCGGCGTCAATTGATGCCGTTGTGTCTGAACTTCAGCAAACCACTGATACCAAACCGCAATTGGCGGCTGATTTGGCAAACATCTAAGGTAACAAAGGTTAAAATTATGAAAAACGAACTCTTGAGTGTTGCCGAAGCCGCAGAACGTATCCAATCGGGAGATGTTTTGGTTGTAGCTGGTAGCAGCAATCTGATGGCCCAATTGCCGACTGGTAAGTGGATCGGTGGCTCGACCGCATACTTTGTTACCGAGAATGGCGGTGCTGTCGTTCAGGATAAACTGTTCTGCACCACCATTGATGACGCAACTGATGCGACAGTGCGCGTTGTGTCTCCTGAAGAAGTTGCGACCATCTCGAAGGGCTACAAAGCGGGTGGCTTCACGGTCATCCTCGTTCCCGCAATGACCGATGCGCACATTCGCTTTGCTCTTGATAGTGCCAATGACGCAGACCTTTTTGACCAGCCGCTGGTAGGTTGGGTGACAGGCGTGCATCTCGACAAACTCGGAAGCGATGCCTCTGTCGTCGTAGATGGCAGCACAGGTGCGAAGCTAGAGAACGCTGCCGTGCTGTTGCATGTTGAACTGCCTGCAGGGTCGTCCGTTGATTTCGACATCGTGAACATCTTCTCTCAAGGTGAAGAGATGTCGGTCGTCTTTTCCGAAACCGGCTTCACCGCGCGGACTGCAAAAGTGAACGGCGTTGAGGTGAACCTCGCGCAGTATCTGACAGACAATGCAATAGATACACGTCTGCCGCTCGTTGCGAACTATGCTGGTTCGATGGTCAACGTGTCGGTTCAAACCGTTGATGTTGCAGATGGCCGCGTCGATTTTTATGCGCCGATCGTTGCTGGTATGGAATACAAGCTCGCAGCACCGCAGCCTGACTATGCGGCTGCTTTCGCGAACAGCATCGGTGAAGCAGGTGTCGGTCAGTATTCTTGCAACTGCATCCTGAACTACCTCTACGGCGACCTCGAAGGCAAAAAGACTGGTGGATTCACTGGTCCTGTGACCTTTGGTGAGATTGCGTACATCTTGTTGAACCAGACTTTGGTCAAACTCGACGTCAAAGCTGCCTAAGTTCCCTAGAATGGCGCGATCTGATGGTCGCGCCATTTTTTTGCCCTGAAATTACCTTGGGTTGATCAAAATATCCTTAGGTTGTTTCAAATTATCGACCAATTCCGCCCCCATATTCACAATTGTTTCGAATGATGAGTATAGAGAGGGCAACGTGCGACAGTCCCACCTGCAAATTGTAAATACGGCCTCCATCCCTGCATTGCAGGCAATTGATGTTGTGGTCGAAAAACCAACAGCAAAGCTGACTTTGCAGTTGGGTGACATCCAACTATACCTGTGGCTATGTCCAAAGCCACGCGTCGCAAATCGTCCGTCCAGTCGCAATCACTTGCGGCTCGTTTACGCTCAGGCTTGAGGCGTTGGGCGTTTAGGGCGCTGTGGGCTGTACTAGGATTTGGCCTCTTTGTTATTGTGCTGTTCTCGGTCGTGAACCCTCCGATTACACCCTATATGCAATCTGAAAGCTGGCGGCTGGGATCAGTTGATCACCAATGGGTCGGGATCGAAGATATCGCGCCAGTGATGGCCCGTAGCGTTGTCGCCGCAGAAGATGCGGATTTCTGTTTGCATTGGGGGTTGGATGTATCTGCTATTCAGCTCGCAATGGCGCAGGGTGGCACTCGAGGAGGCTCCACCATCTCACAGCAGGTCGTGAAAAACGTCTATCTCTGGCAGGATCGGAGTTGGTTTCGCAAACTCCTAGAGGCCCTTATGACGCCTGTGGTCGAACTGGTTTGGTCCAAAGAACGCATCCTTGAAGTCTATCTGAACATTGCTGAATTCGACGAAGGCGTTTTCGGTGTAGGTTCCGCAGCTCAGCATTATTTTGGTGTCGATGCGTCCCAATTGACCGCGACACAGGCCGCACGTTTGGCAGCGGTCCTGCCGTCACCAAAGACCCGTAGTGCATCACGTCCAGATCAGGCGTTGATCAACCGCGCATCAAGCATCGCAGATGGTGCCGCAACAATTCTGAACGATGGGCGAGCGGCCTGCTTCACGGCGACTTCCGGCTAGTTCGTTGACTCCTTCGGGGTCCTCCCTTGATCCTTTCGCGGGAGGCTGGCATGGAGAGAACAATACCTTTCGGAGCTAGTGATGAACGTACTGTATCATTTTCCCCTGTCCCCATTTTCCCGCAAAGTGCGCCTCTGCCTTGGTGAAAAGAAGGTAGAGGTTAAACTGGTTGAAGAACGGTATTGGGAACAAGATCCCGAATTCCGTCGCCGCAACCCCGCAGGCAAGGTGCCCGTTTTGAAGATGGGCAATAAAATGCTGACCGAGAGCATGGCGATTTGCGAATACCTAGAAGATACATTTCCCGAACCAGCGCTCATGCCGCGCACCGCGGACGGCAATTATGAAGTGCGCCGTATCGTGTCGTGGTTTGATGACAAGTTCTATCACGAAGTCACATCCAAGCTGATGGGCGAACGTGTGTTTCGCAAACTGATGGGCACGGGTTATCCTGATAGTTCAAACGTCAAAGCGGGCGCTAAAGCGATCAAGTATCATTTGGACTACATGACGTGGTTGCTGGAAAAACGCCGCTGGTTGGCAGGGAATGAATTGTCCTTGGCCGATTTTGCGGCTGCGTCGCACCTGTCCTGCCTTGATTATGTTTCTGACGTGGATTGGAACCGTTCTGAGGTGGTGAAAGACTGGTACGCAAAGATCAAATCGCGTCCAGCCTTCCGTTCGATCCTTGCGGACAACATCCCTGGTTTCCCGCAGTCCCCGCAGTATGCAAACCTTGATTTCTAAGGACCAGCTAAAGGCCTACGCTATCGATGCCGGATTTTCGGCGATGGGGGTGTGTCGGCCTGATGCGGTTCCGGAAATTGCGGATCGTCTACAGGTTTTTGTGGACGAAGGGCGTCATGGCCAAATGGCGTGGATGGCCGAACGCATGAATTGGCGTGGCAATCCAACGGTGCTATGGCCCGAGGCCAAGTCGGTCATCATGCTGGCCGAAGCCTATACCCCGAGCCATGACCCGATGGCGGTTGTTGGGCAGGCCGACAAAGCCGCGATCAGCGTTTATGCCCAGAACCGAGACTACCATGACGTTGTCAAAAAACGCCTAAAGGCCGTCGGTCGCTGGTTGCTGTCGAATTGCCCTGGCGAACAGATCAAAGTTTTCGTCGACACGGCACCCGTGATGGAAAAGCCGCTCGGTCAGGCGGCGGGACTGGGGTGGCAAGGCAAACACACGAACCTCTTGGGCCGCGAGTTGGGGAGCTGGTTCTTCCTCGGTGCGATTTTCACGACGATTGAATTTGAGCCTGATGCTGCAGAGCAAAGCCACTGTGGATCATGCACTGCTTGTCTTACGTCCTGTCCAACTGAGGCGTTTCCCGCGCCATATCAGCTAGATGCGCGGCGTTGCATTTCTTACCTGACCATCGAACACAGTGGGCCTGTTGACCTAGACCTCAGAGAAAAGCTCGGCAATCGGATTTATGGTTGCGATGATTGTCTTGCAGCCTGCCCGTGGAACAAATTCGCGGTAGAGGCGCGTGAGGTCAAATACGCCGCCCGTGAAGACTTGATCGCGCCTGATTTGGCAGAGTTAGTTTTGCTGGACGACGCTGAGTTTCGGGCAAAGTTTTCTGGCAGTCCAATCAAACGTATCGGACGAAACCGATTTGTGCGTAACGTATTGTATGCGATCGGAAATACGGGGAATGCTGTCTATATTCCGTCCGTTACGCCATTGTGTTCAGACCCCGATGCGACCGTTTCGGACGCCGCCAAATGGGCCATGGATCGCCTTTCGCGCTAAAATATGGTATGGCTTGATCCCGATAGGAGGAGAATGCCATGCAACGACATATCACCGATCATCCCAAAACTCGTTTGGAAACACCGCGTGTACGGGCCTACTTGTCCATTGATCGTCAGACCAAACGCCATCGCGTCTATGATGTTTTGCATCGCCAACACAAAGCATCAGGTTCGGAAACGGCAGTCGTGAAATTCTGTGAAATTGATCGCGGATACGACGCTTAATTCCTCGACCCAGCCGTTTCGAGAAACAGGTGTAGCGAGATCGGGTCGATTGGTTTGTTCAAAACCTCGACGCCGATATTTGCGCTTAGGGCTTGCACGTCGATGTTTCGATTTGCTGTGATGAGGCGTGTTGGAACGCGCCCTATAAGGCTGCGCAACCGCTTGATCACTTCGGTCCCTAGTTCGCCATTATCCAGCTGGAAGTCGATGAGCATCGCGTCGGGCGCGAGGTCGATTTCTGTTATCAATCGGGCGGCTTCTTCTCCCGATGAGACGTCGAGAACCTCAACGTTCCATTTTTCCAGCAGCAGCGTAAGGGCGCGGCGCATGTCCAGATCGTTCTCGACGAGCAGAACGACAAGCCCGTCGTGCCGCCATGTCGTTTGAGCAGGTACGGACAGCCGCGACGGCGGAATATGCGTCGTATCGTCAGCAAGCGGGACAGTGACCTTAAAGGCAGTGCCTTTGCCTTCTGTAGACTCGACCGTCAGCGGATGTCGCAACAATGCACAGGCGCGGTCCACGATGGCGAGGCCAAGGCCGAGGCCCTCGGAGGCTGAGGATCGCGCGTTGAGGCGGTGGAATTCTTTGAAAATCGTTTCGTGTTCGGAGGCCGGAATGCCTGGCCCCGTATCCCACACCTCGACCCGCACCGAACGCCTTGTCCTGCGGGTGCCCACAAGAACTGTGCCTTCGTTGGTGTAGCGAACTGCGTTGGAAATCAGGTTTTGCAGGATGCGTCGGATGTAGGTCGCATCCGATTTGACCCTTAGATCAGAAGGCAGGACCTTTAATCGTAGCCCCTTTTTCGCAGCAATTGGTTCGAACTCATCTCTCAGCTGGCGAAGTAGTGCGCCCAGATCGATCTGGTGAATATCGACCGCAGCACGTCCCGATTCTAGTTTGGAAATGTCCAAGAGGGCTTCGATGATGTCTTGGACAGAGGTTAGGGCGTTTTGTGCTTTGCTCACGACTTCACTGTGCCGCGGATCCGTGAGTTCTTCGCCGATTGACGACAAATAGAGCGTTGCGGCGGATAGGGGTTGCAAAAGATCGTGAGACGCCGCCGCCACAAAGCGTGACCTTGATGCAATTGCCCGTTCCGCAACAGCGAGCGCATCTTCAAGTTCGAGCGTGCGTTCCGTCACGCGCTGTTCGAGCGATTCATTGGCGAGCGATAGCGCGCGTGCCGCATCTTTTTCAGCGGTGATATCTGTGATCGAAATCACGAAGCCCTTGTCAGGCATCTCTTCCGCAAAGAGGTCAAACCATCGGGTTTCGCCGCGTTTAAATTCGAACCTGAGCGGTGGGCGCGGGTCGGTCCGTGTAACCCAACGCATCAAACCACCACCCGTCACTTCTCCTTCGATCGTAATATCGTTTTCGATGAGTTTGAGAATGATCTCGAAATCCAGTCCGATCCGAATTTGGGTCAGGGGGATGGACATGAGGTGCGCAAGCCGTTGGTTAAATCCGACGAGTCGCTGATTGTGGTCAAAAATGCCGACGCCTTGATTGATGTGTTCGAGCGTTGCGCGGATTAGTTTTGCCTGATCATCCATCAGGCGACCACGCTCCATCCGTTCCATCCTAATGATGTCGGAAATGTCGGTCTGCATGACCACTGTCTGCCCGCCAGCCATGCGATGTTCGCTGACTTGCACCCAACGATCCCAGATCATGCGGACGTTGAACATCACATGTTCTTCGCCGTGGCGTTGCATACGTTGAGCCACCCATGCTTCGGCGGATGAACCGTCGGGCAGGTGGAGGTATCTGCTACGGCTCACCATTCCGACGTAGTCGTTGAAGCTAAGCCCAGGGCGCAACTGACTGCGAATATCGGGCATGTGCATGCCGAAACGGCTGTTGCACATGATCAGCGTCCCGTCCGAGTCAAACAGGCCAAAGCCCTCTTGGATCGTTTCAATCGCGTTGGCGAGGTCAGAACGGGCGCGTTCGGTTTCAAGGTTCGCCGTTGCGAGACGCGCGTTGGATTCGTTCAAAAGGTCGAGCGCGTGTTCAAGGTCACGAGTACGTTCTCGGACTTGCTCTTCCAAGAGGACCGCACGCTGGAACTGGGTATATGCCGCGCTGCGGTCGTCGTGGTTCTGTTCGACACGCTGCATCAGCGCATCACAGATTTTCAGCAGCTTATCTCGCTGCCGTTCAATAGGTTCAGATAGGTCGATCAGAGTGAGCGAATTGGGTGTCATTCACCATCCGGCGCGAAAATCGCCACCCCCGTCATCGTTTGGTTCACGTGCATACTGTTGATCTGTTCGCCGTATGTGGAAAAACCTACGACGCGATTGTTCGCCATGATCTGGGACAAAGCCGTCGTCGCTTGTTTTTCCTGTGCTTCTACCCGTCGCAAGATGCAATCGCAGGCAAAGATCGCATCAGGTTTGCGTCCCTTCCCGATAGCTTTGAGCTCCCGTTCCAAGTGGGTCGCCATGTCTTCGGGTTCGGCAAGTGCGAGTACCAGCCCTTCGTCGATGGCTGAGAAGAAGACCAAGTCTCCATTGTCCAAGACACGTTGAATGGCGCGAACATGGTGCGTGCCGCCAAAGCGCACGACCACGGGGTGTGCTGCAAAGGTAAAGGCGGACAGTTGTTCAGGGTCTTTGCCGAGGAGCCGCGCATATTCGCGTGCAGCGGGTTCTGCGTTGATTTTACGGACGATCCGTCGTTTCGGGTCGGCCTCTGTCACGACCATGCGAATTTCGGTTGGTCTCAGGTGGTCGAGACTAAATACATGGACAGGGCAAATCGTGCGGACGAAACATAATACAGCCGCGTGGGCGTGGACCTGCCCATCCAGTGAGACGAGCGTGGCACCAAATCGATCGCCGTCGCCTGCCGATCCTCCAAACAGCGGAACGGGACCGAGGCCGCTTGAAATTGCCGAAACAACTTCGTCCTCTTTGACCGACAGGCCATCAACGGCGAGGAACGCGAATTCATGCTGCCATTCTGGTGCCTGCGAGGTGAGGACGGTCCGCGTGCGGATCATTTGTCCGACGATTTCCTGTTGATCGAGGTCCTCAAGGTCGGGAATCAGCATCGGTGCAGCAGCAAAATGTGATGCGGGAAGCCCCATCGCCACAATTGTCTTTTCGTCATAACCACCCCGACCGAGTTCACCCGCGGTGGTACATCCGAGGACATGCTCTGTTGGTAAAGTTTGGGCTGCTTCAGCAACGACAGATTTAAAGTCCGAACACGGACTCGCAAACAGAATGACAAGCGCAAAAGGACCATCGCCCAATGCGTCACTGAGTGCTGCAATAGGATCCTTAGCGTCACATGGTACCTGTGCCGACTTCACTATTCCTGTCAGATGAGTCGCTGCGTCTAGCAACGACCTCCCGCTTCCTCCCATAGCCCCCCTCCTTGGCTAATCGACCCACGCGGGTGGCGAGTCGATGGGATCGTATGCCTGTCAGGACATGTCGTGCAAGACAGATGCAAAGCTGGCCTCCTGTGCCATCAAAACCGCTTGTGTGCGGCTTTGGACACCCAGTTTGCGCATGATCGCCGTAACGTGTGCTTTTACCGTAGTTTCGGCAATTGTCAGATCATAAGCGATCTGTTTGTTAAGTTTCCCTTCGCAGATCAGCTGAAGAATTCGGGCCTGTTGGCGTGTCAGGCGAGACAAGCGGGCGATCGCTTCTTCGTGGTCGGTCAGCGGTGTGTTCGGGTCTGTGTCGAGCGGAACCCCTTCAGGGACATAGCGTTCGCCACGTGCGATTTTGTCGAATGCCATGCGGAACACATCGCGCTGGCTATGTTTGGGGACAAATCCAGTAGCACCCGCACGAATGCAGGACCCAATCATTCGGTGGTCCGCCATGGACGACACCACGACAATCGGGGTGATTGGCACGGCTGTGCGCAGGCGGATCAGGCCGTCAAGGCCGCTCACGTCTGGCAAATTTAAGTCCAAGACAATCACGTCAGGCGCAGCGCCGTTCGCTATTTTCCGAAGGCCAGTTTCGAGATTCTCTGCCGTATCAATCTGCTGAATGGCAGCAACGGTCCGCAGGGTCATAGACAACGCGTCGCAAAAAAGCGGGTGGTCGTCGATGATCAGGGCGGTTGCGAAAGTATTTGTCATGGGCATTGCGCGTAAAGGATACATGGTCAGAGTCCGGAGTTATCGGAACCCTAGGCTAACAGGGTAGCGGCCATCCTCCTACGACACAAAGGTCTTATGTCAAAAACAAAGAAACGCGCCCGAAGGCGCGTTCCCAAAGTTCATTTTGGCTAGATTAAGAGCCAGCGAGTTTGAATGTCCAAACCATGCCACCTTGGTTCAGGTAGTTCACACGGTTTGCAACTTCGCCACCCCAGAGCGGAACAGCGCCACCCCAACCAGATACGACCGACACATACTGCGCGCCGTCCATTTCCCATGTGACAGGCTGACCAACGATGCCCGAACCCGTCTGGAAGGACCAAACTTCTTCGCCAGTTTCATCGTTCAGTGCGATGAACTTGCCTTCAGGTGTGCCGAAGAACACCAGACCGCCAGCCGTGGTCATAACACCACCCCAGAGCGGAGCTTCGTTGCGGTATTCCCACTTGATATCGCCCGAATCTGGGTCGATCGCTTTAAGCGAACCGATGTAATCTTCGAACAGCGGTTTGATGGTGAAGCCCGAACCCAGGTAGGCAGCGCCTTCGCGGTAGGTCACAGGCTCGTTCCAAATATCCATGCCCCATTCGTTCGACGGAACGTAGAAGTTACCAGTTCGTTGCGAATAGGCCATCGGCATCCAGTTCTTACCACCGAGGAAGGATGGCACTGCAAAGACCATTTCGCCTTTGTCGCCATCAGATGCCGCGGTTGGATCGCCAGGACGGTTGTCTTCGTTGTAGATCGGACGACCGTTTTCATCGATGCCCGAAGCCCACGAAATGTCACGCACGAACGGCGTTGCATTCACGAACGCACCGTCTTCGCGGTTCAGAACGTAGAAGAAGCCGTTTCGGTCAGCGGTTGCAAAGCGGTCGTTTCCATCGCGGTCAGTGTAGGCAACCACTTCGTTCACACCGTCAAAGTCCCAGCCTTCGCGCGGGGTCGTTTGGAAGTGCCATTTGATCTCGCCAGTCGCGGGATCGATCCCGAGGCGGGATGCTGCGTAGAGGTTGTCGCCCGCGTTCCCTTCGACAGGGGTGCCAGCGTTGCGAAGGTGCGAGTTCCAAGGCGCAGGGTTACCAGCACCGAAGACGAGTGTATCGGTTTCGATGTCATACGAACCACCGAGCCACGTTGCGCCGCCGCCGGTTTTCCACATGTCCCCCGGCCAGGTCGCGTTGAGCGTACCAGTCATGGTCGATTCTTCGCCATTCAGGGTGCCCATGTGACCTTCGATCACCGGACGGGTCCAGACGAGCTCACCTGTTTCGGTGTCGCGTGCTTGAACTTCGCCAACGATACCGAATTCACCGCCCGAGTTACCTGTGATGATGAGGCCGTTCACGATGAGGGGTGCTGCTGTGTAGGAGTAGCCAGCGCGGTAATCCGCAATTTTTTTGTTCCAGACAACGTCGCCAGTTTTCAGGTCCAATGCGACCAGACGCGCGTCGAGTGTACCGAAGAAGATTTTGTCGCCGTAGATCGCAGCGCCACGGTTGATCACGTCACAGCAAGGTAGAATGCCTTCGGGGAGACGCGCGTCGTATTGCCAAATTTCTTCGCCAGTATGTACGTCGATAGCGTAAAGGCGCGAATAGGAACCTGTGACATACATAATGCCATCGTACACAAGCGGTTGGGTTTCCTGACCGCGCTGTTTTTCACCGCCGAGCGAGAACGCCCACGCAGGCACGAGGTTCTGAACTGAGTCAGTGTTGATCTGATCCAACGGGCTGTAACGCTGAAGGTTACGACCCATACCGTTGGTCACGATTTGATCTGTAATGGTTTGGTCATTGGCCACTTCTTCTTCGGTGACCTGTGCGGTTGCCTGCGTTGATGCCAGTGCCATAAGGCTGACCGACGCGGCCATGATGAAACGCTTCATCTGTTCCTCCCGTTCTCGAATTCGAGGGTCTTAAGAAGGACGGATGGACTCCGCACTTCCTCCCCGCCGCAAGTATTGGGAGCGTTTAATCCAAGGGGAATTACACCATGGTCGTAGCTATGGTCGTAGATGCAACTGCAGCAATTGCGCCTATGGTCGTATTTCCGCAAAGCTGTGCGCTGATAGTGTTCTTCCAACTAGGGAGGAATAAATGACTTTACTCAAGACGCTGGGTTCAGCGGCTGTTTGTGCCGTGATTGCAGCCTCTTCGGCCTGTGCTGAAACGCCAGTTTTGCGTGCTGCGGTCATGGAATCGGGCACCGTGAACTGGGAGTTGGACACGATTACCCATTATGGGTTCGACGCGGATCATGGCTTTGACCTCGAAGTGACGGGCATGGGTGGTGGCAACGCTTCCCAGATTGCGTTCTTGGGCGGTGAAGCGGATGTAATTGTGTCGGATTGGCTCTGGGTTGCACGTCAAAAGGCAGCCGGCGTTGATCTGGTCTTTATTCCATACTCCAAAGCGGTAGGCGGTCTATTGGTGAAAGACGATAGCACTGCACAAACTTTGGCTGATCTTGATGGTGCGAAGATTGGGATCGCTGGAGGACCTCTTGATAAAAGCTGGCTGATCTTACGGGCCTACGCGCAGCAAGAGTTCGGCATGGACCTCGTTGCGCAGACTGAACAGGTCTTTGGCGCCCCGCCGCTGATTGCCGAAACCGCTCTGTCTGGCGAAACCCAAGGCGCGATCAATTTCTGGCATTGGGCTGCGAAAATGGAAGCGGGTGGGATGCACAGTCTGGTCGATGTTTCGACCGCAGCAGAGGCGTTGGGACTAGATCCAGAAACACCGCTTTTGGGTTATGTGGTGCATGGTGAGACTTTCGCCGAAAATCCTGACCTGGTTTACGCGCTGGCCGATGCCTCAGCCGATGCCAAGGCGCTCCTAGCAACTGATTCTGCTGCATGGGATCGTTTGCGGGATCGCATGAACGCGAGATCGGATGAGCAGTTTGAAGCTCTCAAGGCGGGCTTTATCGCGGGTATTCCTGCAGCTGGATCAGTTGATGAAGCAGCCGCGGCGCGCATGATGGCGCTTATGATTGAACTTGGTGGTGCAGAGTTAGTGGGTGACATGACCGAAATGCCTTCGGGCATATTCCTTCAGCCACGGAACTAAGAAGTGGTGTCCACTCTCAGAAAAATAATAGAGCCCGCTTTGGCGGGCTCGGCCGTATTGTCGGTCGAATTGGACGGTTTCGCGATTAGGGGAGCGCCAATTCTCGGCAGGCTCACGCTCGATGTCGCGCGTGGTGAAACCGTTGCTCTGACAGGGCCATCTGGGATCGGTAAGACGACGTTGCTGCGGATCATTGCGGGGCTTGAGACGGGTTATCATGGCAAAGTCCGATTGCGCGGTGTTCCAGCCGTCGTGTTCCAAGAACCGACCTTGCTCCGTTGGCGAACCTTGGCGCAGAACCTATGCCTCGCCACGCGTATTTCCGAACGCGATGCTTTGGATCATCTAGCCAGAGTGGGATTGGCAGATAAGGCCGACCTTTTCCCCGATCAACTCAGCCTCGGGCAACAGCGGCGCCTCTCGCTCGCGCGGGCTTTCGCTCTGCGTCCTGATATCCTGCTGATGGACGAACCTTTCGTATCGCTTGACCCGTCCTTGGCCGAAGAAATGATGACACTCTTTGAAAAGCTCAGGGCGGATGATCAGCCCGCAACGCTTCTGATCACGCATGAAGAGCGTGAAGCCGAACGATTGGCGGATCGCATCGTTCGTTTGGATGGCCGACCTGCTGTCGTTGTTTAAAACAACGGCGAGAATTTCCAGTTGTCTGCGTCAGGCGTGATTTCGTTTAAATCATAGTCTGCGCCACGCAGGCGCTGAGCAATTTCGACGCCTTGCGATGCAGCCTGATCGACAAATATTTTACCTGCCTCGCTGTTCTGTTCGACGCCCCAGCCGCGCATCAAATCGATACCGTGGTTAAACATGCCGACTGGATCGCCCGCTTCGGCGGCCTGACGGTTCCATTCTGCCGCGGCCTCAGGGTCGATGTAGCCGTCGCCACCAAACCCGTTGTCCTCCATATAGGCCATCCAAGACATCGCGGCGGAATAGCCAGCATCTGCGCAGGTTTCAAAGGTAAGACGGGCGCTGTCATGATTGCCACCTTTGGTCATAAAATACCCCGCAGCGCAGCCTGTCATCGACGTCTCGCCGCGGCTCATATCTTCGAGGATACGATCCATGGTTAGCTCTTCTCGGTTGAGGTCTCCGTAGAGCGATAGATCATCTTCTTCGGCCAAGGCTGGTGTCGCTAAAATTGCGATGATGAAAGCAAACTTAAACATATGCATCGTCCTCCCTATCCGTTGAGACTATCGAAAACCCGATGAAAAGTCGCCCTTCCTATGGTCGTAGATCGGCGTCAGCCCTTTTTGCGGATCAAACCTCGGGCAGGGTCGTAGCCCCAGATTGCCAGCGCGAGAAATGCAGCAGTTGCGAGAAGGCTCCAGCCAAGTGCAGGCAGATTGAACTGAGCATAGAGTGCAAATCGGATTAATTCGACAGCCTGAGTAAAAGGGTTCACGGCGCAAATGTCGTGCAACAAACGGCCCGCTTCGGCCATTTTCCAGAGTGGGTAGAGCGCAGAGGATAGAAAGAACATCGGGAAGATCACGAAGTTCATCACACCTGCGAAGTTCTCTAATTGCTTCACGAACGATGAGAGCGCGAGGCCCAAGGCTCCTAGCATCAGCCCACCTACCAACAGGGCGGGGAATGCGGTGACGTAGCCAATCGTGGGCATCCGAATGCCGTAGATTCCCGCGATTAATAGGAAGGTGTAGCATTGTAGGATGCTGATGATAGCACCTGCGAATAGTTTGCAGAACAGCAACCACCAACGGGGCAGAGGGGCCGTCAAAAGCACCTTCATTGATCCCATTTCACGATCGTAGACCAACGATAGTGACGACTGCATCCCATTGAACAGCAGGATCATGCCGCACAGCCCAGGGATGATGTAAATCTCGTAGGTGATGTAGGTCAGGTAAGGCGGCGTGATCGAAAGGCCGAGCGCCGCACGGAATCCTGCTGCAAAGACCAAAAGCCAGACCAGCGGACGGACCAGGGCCGCAATAAAGCGCTCTCGTTGACCGATGTAGCGGAGCGCCTCGCGTTGAATAATGGCGATGAGGGCGGTGAAGTATATCATCCTGTTTCACCGACCATTTCGAGGAACGCAGCCTGCAAGGGGCGGTCACCGGCGATGCGGTGGGCCGTGTCAGATGCCAAAACCTTGCCTTTATGAAGGATAACTAACTCGTCGGTCAGTCGGACTTCGTCGGTTAAATGTGTCGCCCATAGAACCGTCATGTGTGTGTCGTCACAGAGATCATGAACGTGGTTGGTGATCGCGGCTCGGGCTGGAGCGTCGAGTCCAACAGTTGGTTCGTCCAGCAGCATGACGGCAGGTCGATGCAGCAGCGCGCGTGCGATCTCTGTCCGTCGTCTATGACCGCCGTTTAGGGCTCGGACTTTCTCAGATGCACGCTCGAGCATGTCCAAACGATCAAGCGCTTCATCAATTCGGTTTGCCGCCTTACGACCTGACAATCCATGCAGTGCCGCAAAATAGCGCAAGTTCTGCGCGACCGTCAGATCAAGGTCGAGTGTGGTTTGTTGAAACACGACCCCCATTCGAGCGAGCGCTGCCTTCGGCTGGGTTCTCATGTCATGACCCGCAATAGCGATCCCACCTTCCGGAGCCGCCAGAAGACCGGTCAGCAGGGAAAAAAGCGTGGATTTCCCTGCTCCATTGGGTCCGAGGAGCGCGCAAAACCGACCCTCGTCAATGCTAAAGCCGACGCCATCTAGCGCCACCTTCGAGCCGTATCGGTAGTGCAGATCGCTGACGCGGAGTGCGCTCACTTAGTCGTCCTTTACTCAGTCGGTCGAAATGCTGCGCCCCAAGGGAACCGACCGACTTTGATTGTGCGGATCGGTGTGCGGCTTGCAACATCAATCACCGTGACGTCTCCAGACACGCCGTTGGTGGTGTAAAGCTCTGTGTTGTTGTCGTTGAATGCCATGTGCCAGACGCGGCGGCCCACGAGGATGTAGTCTTCGACTTCAAAGGTCTTCGCGTTGATCGTCGCGACATGGTTCGACGGACCCAAAGTAACGAATACCGTTTCACCGTCTTCGGTAAATTCAAAGCCGACAGGTTGGATGTTGTCGGGATGAACGCCTGTGATCTCGAACCTGACTTTTGCGATTTCCGATTGGTCGGCCACGTTAAACACGGTGACCGTTCCGCCGATTTCCGAGCTAACCCAAAGCTGGCTTCCATCGTGGGTGAATTCTGCGTGACGGGGGCGGCTATCAACCAGAGTGTTCGCGAACAGTTCGTGCGTTTCTGTGTTGATCCAATGCGCCATATTGGTCGTTTCAGAGGTCGTAATTGCAATCGTGCCATCCGGAGAAATTGCCATGCCTTCTGGTTCAATGCCTACGTCAATTTGGGCGATGACCTTGCGGGTTTCGACATCGACTACGGTAGCAATCGCATCGTCTTCGTTGGCGATGTAGAGGTGCCGATTGTCGGGGTGCAGCGCGAATTGTTCGGGATCTTCGCCTGACGGCAGGTCGTGTAGAATTTCGCCTGTATTAGGGTCTACAACCTGCACCGTGTCGCTGTCGGATGCGCAGATATAGACGACCGAATAGTCTTTGGAGAATGTGATGCCTCGGGGGCGTTCCCCTACCTCGATTGTGCGGGTGACCTCGTAGGTTTCGGTATCGATGACGCTGACAGTATCGTCGTGTTCATTGGTGACCCAAATCTCACCAGACATCGTAGGACTTGCTGCCAATAAAGCGGGAATTAAAATCTTTTTCATGGACTACTCCGTAAACGCTGAGCAGCGGGACTCGGGTTTATCAATCCCAAGTGTGTCGAGCTCGTTAACTGGGTGTAAAAAGCCGTCCATTGGTGGCACCGCGATCACCGCATGTGCGTGGACGACAGGGATGGGTTGACGCATCTGGCCATCCCAATCCCGAAACGAAAGCGGGCGGCCCTTGAAAGCGCCGAGTTCAAATTCGGGCGATAAGATGTAGTCGCGCAAGACGGAGGCATCATCTGATCCCGTCCGTGTGACGGCTTCGCCAATGGCACGAATGGCGGCGAAAGCAGCGTAGTCGACCGAACGCATTGAGCGGCCTGCATACTCTTCGAAACGGTTTTGAAGCTGAACGCCGCCCCATTGCTCCATCACGGGGGACCACGCGACAGGTTGCGCGCCTTCGGATCCAGCCAAGAGCACGGGTTCCCAAGTGTTGAACAGCAGATACCGCGCGAAGTCGCCAGTTTCATCGGCGACAAGCATCACGTCATGGTTGGGAAAGTCTTGGGTGAACAAAGGCACTTCGGCGCTGGCGGCGCGGCGCATATTCGCGTCGAAAACCCATTCCTTTTCATCTCTGATCCGGAGGCCGAATTTAGTCGCTGACCGCCGCAAGGCGTTTGCGAACGCGATGTCTGGTTCATGGGTGCCCGACACCATCACGAGGTCGGTCCACCGCCGCGATTGTAGGAGTTGCATCAGGGCGTCCGACCGCATCGCGTAACTTGGCAGTGTGTGCAGCAGATTTGCACGGCATCCTTCATCCCGTAGCGCGTTGTCGTAGTTCGAGACGTTAAAGAACAAGGTATCCTTAGCTGCCTCCAGATCAGCGATCTGGGTCATGTCTGCGCTGGGCGCATCAATCAAGATGATGTCGGTAGAGGCCAGAATTTCGTTGGCGGCCGCCACAAGATCGCCACCTACTGGGACGCTGCGAATATCCAGCATGAAAATCTGGCCGAGGAATTTCCCCGTGGTGATGTTGTCCTCGAGTCCGACAAAAGCACCAGCGATTCCTTCGTCTTCGGGGACGGCATCGAGGTTCGATAGAACAGGGGGCCTGTCAATTTCTTGACGCAGGTAGGCAATATTCACAACGGTTTCGGCAACGACAGGCGCAGCCAAGCAAAGCGCAAAAAGCCCGCAAAATGTGCGCGTTACGGTCTTCATAGTGATCCTCCCTAGCCGCAGCCTAGGGCCTCAGAGAGGCGAGGCGAATACGACTATCGTCGTGGCTCCCCTTAAACCAAGGTCGCATAGATTAGTGTGACGAGAGCATGGCAATCAAAACGCCAAACATGCGTTCGAGGAGGAACACTCATGAAAACGTCACGCAAGACGTCGATTTTCGCAGCCGGATTCATCGCGGTTGCGGCACTGGCACATGCTCATGGCGACGTGGCGCCTCAGCCGATTAATACCGATGCTCTGCCTGATGTGGGTGACGAATGGTTGGGTGAGAACCCGTACCGCGCTGAAGCAGCAGGTGACGAAGTATGGCTCAAGGCTGTTGAGATCGGCTCGTCCGGCTACAACCAGAACTGCGCACGTTGCCACGGTTTAGGCGTGATTTCCGGCGGTCTTGCTCCAGACCTTCGTTTCCTTGAGGCCGAAGAATACGGCGACGAGTGGTTCGTTGAGCGCTTTCAGCACGGTTATACGCAAAACGGTACGACAAAGATGCCTGCGTTCGGTGAAATCCTCGGTCAGAAAGCGGGCTGGGCGATCCGCACCTATATCGAAACTCGTCCTGATGACGTGATGGTCACAGATCAAGCTCCCCGCTTGATGGAGTTGCGTGATCTGCTCATGTCGATGTCTACGGGCGGTGATGGCGATGCTGCCGCCATTCAAACCGAACTTAATGAAATTGCGTCGAGCATCGAAACCCTGTCCGGTGCACCTGTGGCTGTCTCCATCGCATGGGAAGCTGCGCGTTCCATCAGTGATACGCCTGAGAGCTACAAACATGCAGGCGAAATCCTTACCGTTGGTCTGTCGGCGGCGCACTGATGATTAAATGCCGATCCGCTCTAGCGCGTTCCATTCTAGCGATTGCATTCGCAATCGGGTCGGTCAATTTTGCGAATGCTCGGTGCGAAGATTACGCGCCGAGCGCACGCCCCCAGAATACGGCTCGCGATTATGTTGGGGCAGATCTGGACACGATTGTTGAACGTGGATGGATCGAGTTCGCCGTTTACGAAGACCTTCCCCCGTACAGCTGGAAAGACGGTGCCGAAGATCGCGGTGTAGACGTCGAGATTGCCCGTCTGATTGCCGAAGCGCTGGGCGTCGAGCCGCGCTTTAAATACGTGACCTCGGGCGAAAACGTCGAAGCTGATTTGCGCAACTGGATTTGGAAAGGTCCCGTTGTCGGCGGGTCGGTCGCGAACGTGATGATGCACATTCCATACAACAGTGATCTTGGGTGTCGGGTCGAGCAAGTGACATTTACGGGGCAGGTCTACGCTGACACGATCGGCATCGCATATGATCCAGTGTTCTACGAGGACAGTCAGCCAACACCGCCCTATTTCCGCTTTGACCCAGTCGGGGTGGAAAATGACACTATCGCTGATTTCTACCTAACCAACTTGTTGGGAATGGCTGCGGCTCCGAATATCCATCGTTACCCTGATGTAGGCGACGCGGTGCAAGCGATTGACGCGGGTGACGTGCGCGCGGCCATGGGGCCTTTGGCACGGTTGGAACACTGGGCGAGTGATGAGACAGAAGTTTACGCACCGCCTTTGCCAAATTTCGCCGTTGGCAAATGGACTGTTGGTGTTGCGGTCCACATGTCGTACCGTCCCCTTAGTTACGCTGTTGACGATGCAATTGTTGCTGCTTTGGGCGACGGTCAGATTGAGCAGATTTTTGAAAACTATGGGCTGACCTTTTTGGCCCCAGAACGTTAGGGTCTAGCCCTTTAGTCTTATATGAATGTTAGCGCCCATCGGCTTAGCTTGGGTGCATAAAGATGGAGGAAACCTTGGAACTTTCTGATTCCCGCGTGATCAATGCACCCAAAAATGAGGTTTGGACCGCATTGCTGAATCCCGAAGTTCTGCAAGATTGCATACCAGGCTGTCAGGAGATGGCGGGATCAATTGAAGAAGGTTTCGAGGCGACAGTTGTCCAAAAAATCGGCCCGGTGAAGGCGACCTTTAAGGGCGCTGTTCAGTTGACTGACATTGTCGAAGGCGAAAGCTGCACCATTAGTGGCGAAGGTAAAGGTGGTCCCGCTGGCTTTGCCAAAGGTGGCGCGAAGGTGCGCCTTGCCGAGGTCGAAGGTGGCACAGAGCTGTCCTATGATGTTGAGGCTAAGATCGGCGGTAAGATTGCCCAGCTTGGTAGTCGGATCATTGATGGTGTTGCCCGTAAATTGGCAGACGAATTTTTTACGAAGTTCCAATCGGTCGTCGAAGGCCCCGCTGAGGAGAGCGGAGCCGTCGAAGAAGGAGCGACCGAGGCGGAAGTGAAGAAAGGCTGGCTCAAACGCACATTTGGCGGCTGAGCCCAATCGTTTCAGGGAGGAGAAACATGACCAAAGTCACAATGACCGTGAACGGCAAGTCCGTAAGCGGCGAAGTTGAAGGTCGGACGCTACTCGTAGATTTTCTACGTGATGCGCAACGACTGACGGGAACCCACGTTGGTTGCGATACCTCGCAGTGTGGCGCGTGCACCGTGCATGTGGACGGGCTGCAGGTGAAGTCCTGCACCATGTTCGCGCTCGAAGCAGACGGCGCGACGGTTACCACCATCGAAGGTATGGGCAACGCAGACGGCACAATGTCGGCCCTGCAGGCATCCTTCCAGGAACATCACGGACTACAGTGCGGCTTCTGCACTCCGGGGATGATCATGGCTGCGTCGTCGCTTTTGAAGGTGAATCCGAAGCCCACCGAGGCTGAGATCCGTCACCACCTTGAAGGCAATATCTGCCGCTGCACAGGTTACCATAACATCGTGAAGGCGATCATGGCGGCCAGCGGGCAGGACGTAAGCGCAATCGCTGCTGAGTAAGCGGCGTCGACAACAGTCTAGGGAGGAATAAATGCCTAAAGATCATGGTATCGGCGCCAGCCCAAAGCGGCGCGAAGACGTAAGATTCCTGACCGGTAAAGGTCAGTATACAGATGACATCAACCTGCACGGCCAAACATACGTGCATTTCCTGCGGTCCGATGTTGCACACGGCATCATCAAATCGATCGACACCTCGGCAGCTGAAAACATGCCTGGCGTGGTTCGCATTTTTACAGGTGCGGATTTCGAGGGCGTCGGCGGTCTTCCGTGCGGATGGCAGATCACTGACCGTCACGGCCAACCGATGCAGGAACCGGGTCACCCCGTTTTGGCACGCGGCAAGGTCCGTCACGTTGGCGATCCGATTGCAGCGATTATTGCTGAAACCAAAGAGCAAGCGCGTGACGCTGCCGAAGCCATTGAACTCGACATTGAAGAGCTTCCTGCTGTTGTGGACATGGTGTCTGCACTCGCTCCCGATGCACCAAAGGTTCACGACGAACTGACATCGAACCTCTGCTACGACTGGGGTTTTGTTGAAGAAAACAAGGCGGCAGTTGACGAAGCGTTCGAAAAAGCGGCGCACGTTACCACGCTTGAGTTGATCAACAACCGCCTCGTCGCGAACCCAATGGAGCCGCGTGTTGCTGTTGGTGACTATAACCAAGCGAACGATGAATCGACGCTCTACACCACCTCGCAAAACCCGCACGTTATCCGTCTTTTGATGGGCGCATTTGTTCTGGGTATCCCAGAGCACAAACTGCGTGTTGTTGCACCTGACGTTGGCGGTGGCTTCGGCACAAAAATCTTCCATTACGCGGAAGAAGCCTTTGTTACATTCGCATCGCGTCAGATCCGTCGTCCGGTGAAATGGACATCGACCCGTTCCGAAGCATTCATGTCGGATGCTCATGGTCGCGACCATAAGACCAAGATTGAACTGGCGTTGGATGCCGACAATAACTTCATGGCGATCCGAACGGACACCTATGCAAACATGGGCGCATATCTGTCCACTTTTGCACCGTCGGTCCCGACATGGCTCCATGGCACGCTGATGGCGGGTAACTACAAAACCCCGTTGATCTATGTGAACGTTAAGGCGGTCTTTACCAACACCGTTCCTGTCGACGCCTACCGCGGCGCCGGTCGTCCTGAAGCTACGTTCCAGTTGGAACGTCTGGTCGATAAGGCGGCACGCGAACTGGGTGTTGATCCGATTGCTCTGCGTCGTCAGAATTTTATCACACAGTTCCCATACGCAACTCCGGTTGCTGTGGAATACGATACTGGTGACTACATCGCGACGATGGACCGTATGGAAGAGATCATGGATCTTTCCGGGTTCGAAGCTCGCCGCAAAGCGTCTGAAGCCAAAGGCAAATGGCGTGGTCTGGGCGTGAACTGCTACATTGAGGCATGCGGTATCGCACCGTCCAACCTCGTTGGTCAGCTGGGCGCTCGTGCAGGTCTCTATGACGCGGCTACCGTTCGTGTGAACGCAACGGGTTCGATTTCGGTCATGGTCGGTGCACATAGCCACGGTCAGGGCCACGAGACCACCTTCCCGCAGGTTATCGCAGAGATGATCGGTATCGACGAAAGCCAAGTGGACATCGTTCACGGCGACTCGTCTAAGATCCCGTTCGGTATGGGCACCTATGGTTCCCGTTCGCTTGCTGTGTGTGGTTCAGCGATGGTGCGTGCTGCTGAAAAGGTCATTCGCAAGGCGAAAAAGATCGCAGCACACCTGCTGGAAGCATCTGAAGCAGACATCGAACTGAAGGACGGTAAATTTAGCGTCGCTGGTACGGACAAAGAATGCGCATGGGGCGACGTTACCCTCGCGGCCTATGTCCCGCACAACTACCCGCTGGAAGACATCGAGCCAGGTCTCGAAGAAACGGCGTTCTACGATCCGGCCAACTTTACTTACCCATCGGGTGCATATGCCTGTGAGGTCGAGGTTGACCCAGAAACCGGCAAAGTCACAATCGAGAAGTTCGCTGCTGCGGATGACTTCGGTAATGTGGTGAACCCGATGATCGTAGAAGGACAGGTCCATGGCGGTATCGCTCAAGGTATCGGTCAGGCACTTCTCGAAGCGGCGGTTTATGATGAAAACGGTCAGCTGCAATCTGCGTCCTACATGGACTACGCAATGCCGCGTGCAGATGACGTTCCGTTCTATATCGTTGACCACTCCTGCTGCACACCGTGCACTCACAACCCGCTGGGTGTGAAAGGCTGTGGTGAGGCTGGTGCCATCGGTTCCCCGCCTGCAGTTGTGAACGCCGTCATCGACGCTCTTGCCTCTGGTGGTAAGAACGTTCCGCACATCGACATGCCCCTGACGCCTCACCGCGTCTGGAAAGCAATCAACCAGTAAGAGGAGGACGTATCATGTATGCATTTGACGTAACCCGTCCCAAAACCGTGGCCGAAGCTGTCGCCGCCCTTTCTGGTGATGAGGCTCAGGCATTGGGTGGGGGTCAAACTCTCATCCCAACACTAAAACAACGTTTGGCAGCACCTGCCACACTCGTTAGCCTTTCGGCGATCGACGAAATGAAAGGGGTTTGCGCCGATGGCGGAACCTTGACCATTGGCGGTGGAACAACCCACGCCACCGTCGCAGCTGAAGCATCGGCTTATCCGGCGCTTGCTGCTCTTGCGGCCAATATCGGTGACCCAGCAGTCCGTAGCCGTGGCACTATTGGTGGTTCGTTGGCTAACAACGACCCGTCGGCGTGCTACCCCTCTGCGGCTCTTGCTTCGGGCGCGACCATCGTCACCAATAACCGCGAGATCGCTGCGGATGACTACTTCCAAGGTCTGTTCACCACAGCCCTGAACGAAGGCGAAATCATCACAGCGGTGAAGTTCCCAGTGCCGGAAAAAGCGAACTATCAAAAGTTCGTTCAGCCTGCATCGCGCTTCAGCCTCGTTGGTGTGTTCGTCGCCAAATACGCGGACGGCGTTCGTGTTGCGGTGACAGGCGCTTCTGAAAATGGTGTTTTCCGTTGGAAAGAGGCCGAGGCTGCACTGTCTGCGAACTTCTCTGCGGATGCGGTTGAAGGTCTGACAGCGTCGGCTGATGGCTTGATCAACGACCTTCATGGTGACGCGGAATATCGCGCTCACCTGATTAAGGTGATGACCAAACGTGCGGTTGCTGCTGCGAAATAAAACCCAACTACCTCTGGGTAAGATTGGCCTCCGGAAACGGGGGCCTTTCTGTTTTAAATGGTTCGAAGGTTGCCCGACAGATCAATGAGGCGGATCGTGAGTGGCACGTCGAGACGTGCTGCGATCAGGGGAATTTCGACAGCTGTTGCATGGCAGAGCGCTGTTGATAGTCCATCGGCAATTGCTGCACTGGGCGCGCAAACGGAAACTGTCGACCACTGTGGAATGTCGCTGGCCCCCGTAGGATCAATGATGTGAGCCGTGCCGTCTGGAAGCCTCATCGCGGCGGGGCTAGAGGTCGCAGTTGCACGATCTGAAAGTGTGAATTGACCGAGTTGCCCAAACGCAGGATCAGAGAGCCCGAGCTGCCAAGGGCCAGAAAGGGCGCTGTATTCCCCGATATTGACCAGCGCATGCGTTAGCCCGTGGTCCTTGAGTACCTTTGTCACGCGGTCAGTGGCATAGCCCTGTGCGATGCCATTCAGCGTGAGGGATTGCCCGTCCGCAAGACGAATTAAATCGTGAGTGACCTCGACTCTGTGCCACCCCGTATTGGCCCTCGCGGCGGCGATGTCGCCTCCGTGAGCATGAGCTAGCCAAAGGGGGTGCACGGTGGGATCGAACCGACCACCTGTTGCGCGATGGATCGTGTCGCATAGTTTCAGCAGTTCAACGAACTCGGGCGCAGGATTGCGGAGCACTCCATCACGGTTCAGTCGGGTTAAATCAGACTCTTTGTAGAGGCTAAACAGGTTTTCTATGCGATCAATTTCAGTCCAAGCCGCAGCGCGAGCGGCGGTGGTGATTTCATCTGGTCCACGCAAATTCATCGAAACATCAGCGCCCAGCGCATAGCGTCTATCCAGTGCGAATGATGCCGTGGGCACGGTTGCGGCGGCAGCAAAAATCTTGAGAGCACGGCGGCGGGTAATCATGGCTTTGCTCCTTTGCGATCAGCGAGGATCAGTGGAACGCATTGTTTGCGATCCTCAAAAATCTGAACGCAATCCAAGCATTGAAAACACTCCGAATACGCAATTGCGCCGTCCTTCTTGATCGCATTGTAATTGCAGCGGACCTTGCACAATTGACACGGCGTGCCGCAGGCTTCGCGGCGTTCGATCCAATTGCGGCCCCGAAGCAGGCCGCCGATTGCCATGACGGCGCCGAGTGGGCAGACATAGCGGCAGAACCCTTTGAAAATCACCATCCCCAGCACTAGCCAAAACACGGCGTAGGCAACGTAGTACCAGTTGCGGACGAAAAAGACTGAGATTGCGGTTTTGAATGGCTCTACTTCTGCGGCTTTCACACTGTAGCTGGGTGCAAAGAGGGCAACGCCGATCAAGGTTCCTAGTACCAAGAATTTCATCCATTTGAAGTGATTGTCCCAACGGTCTGAAACCTTGATCTGAGGGAGCCTTAGCAATTGCCCGAGGTGGTGTGCGAATTCCTGCAAGGCACCAAAGGGACACATCCAGCCGCAAAACAGTCCGCGACCCCAAAGGACAAATCCAACGATGGCGGCACCCCAAATCAGCAATGAGAATGGATCGTAGAGGAGGAACGTCATCGATTGATTTTTGACGAGGGCCTGCAAGACGCCCGTGACTGTAACGATGGACAGCTGACCCTGTCCCCACCAACCGACGAACACCGTGACAAAGGCGAGGATCGAAAGTCGGACTGGTGTGAGGCGCGCCTTTTCTGCGATCCGGCTTTGCCCAAAGCCTAAGCCTATCAGCAGTGCGGTAACGAATATCGCGCCGATGATCAGGTCGGTTTGGCGATTGCGAAGGGCCTCTTTGAGTGGTGACGTTTCAATCGGCTGACCCGTATTGCTGATAAAGAACCGAGGCGCAGCAGTGTATTCCGCGTCCAAGGTGATCCGACCAATCTCGGGCTGAAAAACGCCGCGTTCGCGTAAGGCATCAATATGGAGAACCCAATCGCGTGAGGGATCAAACCCGAGGCGGCGATCGGTTCGAAGGATCATTGCAAAACCATCTGGGCCACCGCTGGTGAGATCGACCGAGACATCCGCATCACGTAACTGAATGGGCAAACCATCTTGCGTTGCTGACACCCAGTCGGGCGAGGTGTTTCGGACAAAATCAGGTCCGACCAATCCGTGCCGTCCGTTCTCGATCAAGAGGATCATCTCTGAGGACGGTACTAACCGTTGAAGCACCTCTAGTTGATCGATGGTGTCCTGACCTAATGCTGCTCGGGCAATCGTAGGCGGTCCGATATCCAAAATCCAAAGGTCCAGATACGCACCATTTGGATCGGACAGAGCTTCGGCGTCAGTTCGGGCAAAGGGGGTGCCTTCGAACGCTGCTTCGACTTCTGCGTTGGTCACACGTATGTTCTGGGCCAATCCCTGTTCTATAAGGCGCGGCCAGTCTAGGTCCTCATGATAGGTCATGTTTGGCGTCGCGGGCGGGACCGACGCAACGCCTTGCATCTTTTCCTGCGCAACCGTGCGCGTGGCCGCTAGTATCGATTCATGCGCAATGCGGACGCTGGCCGTCGCTTTGGTCACACCGTCCAAATAGACCAGCGCCGATCCGTCCGACGCATTGCCATAGGGTGTGCCGACTACGATGGGCTGAGATATCGACAGCCCCCTATATTGTTCCAAAAACGAACGGAGCGGCGCCTCGCCTAGACCCGATACAAAAATGGGTTCGTGGTGAGAGATGAGCCGCACATCAATGAACCGCCCTTCGAGGTCGATGGCTACAAACATATTAATCGGTTCGCCAGCAAAGCCAGGTAAGGGCGCAAGCATTCCAGTTTCGAACACGTAGCCAACGTGCGCTCCACCAGAGTTCAGCAACTCCCAGACGCCGCGATCATTTACAGGGTCACCCAGCGCCATTGGAGCACTGACAAACTCTGACATTTGTTCGCGGGTCATGGTCTCGGCATGCGTTATCTGCGTGCTGAAGAGGCTCATCAACAGCACAATCAAAAGCGACCTGAGGGAATTCAACATCAAACGCATGACGAAACATTATGCATGCGCTGAGGTTTGACCCATACGACCTAAGTCTTGACCTGCGCTTGGCTTTGTTGACTTGGAGCCCACTGAGGCGAAATGGTGAGCCGTAGGGAGGGCTGTGATGCCTCAAATGACGGGACTATTCTCACGCATGGCCGTGCTCGCTGGATCGCTGGCGGGGATGATCGCGCTATGGTGGGTGGTCAGCATGATCTACGCCACGCCAAGGATTTTTCCCGATCCAATCGTTGTCTTTAAACTCATCCTGTCCGAGATCGACTCGGGGCGTCTGCCCTTTCACCTCTGGCAAACGCTCAAGCGCGTTGCCGCTGCCTTTGTGGTTGCGATGGTTTTGGGTTCGATCATTGGGGTGATGCTGGGCACGCTGCCGCGATTGAACAGATGGGCAGAGCCATGGGTTATACTTGCGCAAAACCTGCCTGCCTTGGTCGTGATCGTTCTGTGTTACCTGTGGTTCGGTTTGAATGATCTTTCGGCGATAATCGCGGTCGCCTTTAACAAAACCGCCCTCGTCATCGTGACACTGCGTGAAGGTGCGCGTGCAATGGACCGAAAAGTGGCCGAAATGGCGAAGGTGTTTGGCATGTCGCCGATGCAGCGTCTACGCCATGTGGTACTTCCACAGTTGGCTCCGTTCCTGGCGGCGAGCGCGCGTAACGGGCTGGCCATCATTTGGAAACTGGTTCTCGTGGTCGAATTCTTAGGTCGATCAAACGGGATCGGGTTTCAAATTCACCTCTATTTCCAGATGTTCGATGTGGCGCGCGTGTTGGCCTACTCTGGCGCGTTTATCGTGATCATGCTGTTGATCGAATACTTGTTGATCCAACCGATTGAGGCAAAAGCCACGAGATGGCGTCAACTTCAGGGTAAAAATTCCGTTTAACATTAGTGGTATTCGACTTTAGTTTATCAACTTAAGGTCTAATACCCGCTGGACAGGCTTCTCTCTACCGTTTCGCTTGCCCCCAGAGGAGAGGGGTAAACAGGGAAGGAGAAACTATGAACTTGATTAACGCATTAGCGATTTCAATCGGTGTATTGGCGGCCGTGGCAACATGGGTCTGCCTTGGGAATGGAGCGGGTCTACAGGTCTGGGCGCTCTTTATCGGTTGGGGCGCATTCTACCACACGGGCGGAAAGTTTGAGGCCCTGACTAAGAACAGCATTAACCACATCTGGGGCGTGGCCGTTGCTGCCGTGACCTTGTTCGTTGTCGGATCGGTCGCTGGCTCCGTCATTGTCACATCCATCATCGTGGGTGTTTCAGTGGTTGTTCTGGTGCTGGGCGCGCATCTGCCCGCCCTCGCCACCATTCCAGCGGGCGTTTACGGCTATGCATCAACAGCAGCGGGTACGCTTCTGACGGGTGTTGCGCTGACTGATACTGCCGCTCTTGGCAAGGCGGCTATGATGATCGCGGTCTCACTGATTGTGGGCAACGTCTTTGGCATCGTATCTGAAAAGATCGCGGGTGCCATGGTTGCAAAGGCTGAGTGATCAGCATGGCGGCGTGTTTTCAGGGCGCGCCGCCTAGCGTTCAGAATACCAATTGGCGAGCGCCCATTGAGTGCTACAAGGTCCCTAGAACAAAGGCGACCTATGCAGTTTTTCCGAGCCATCATTTTCAAAGTATTGTCGGTGCTTCTCTTTGTCGTCATGGCGGGGATCATCAAATCTGTTTCAGGCCATGTTCCACCAGGACAATCGGTTTTCTTTCGATCCCTCTTTGCCATTCCAGTGATCGTTGTTTGGCTCGCGATGCGCAAAGAATTGAGGATTGGTTTTAAAACGCAAAACCCAATGAACCACGTCTGGCGCGGCGTGATCGGCACGTCTGCGATGGCCATGACTTTTGGGGCGTTGGGCCTTTTGCCACTACCTGAGATGACGGCAATTGGATACGCGATGCCGATCTTCGTGGTTGTCTTCGCTGCGATGTTTTTGAATGAACCGGTCCGCCTGTTCCGACTGATGACAGTCGCTGTCGGCCTCGTCGGGGTTATGATCATCATGGCACCAAGGTTATCGGTCGATGTCATCGATATGTCAGAGACACTTGGCGCGGTTCTGGCGCTGGGGTCTGCTGTCACAGCAGCCTTGGCACAGGTTTTTATTCGCAAACTAACGAAGACTGAGACGACCTCATCGATCGTATTCTGGTTCTCAGTCACTGCCACTGGACTGTCGTTGTTGACGATTTACTGGGGCTGGGTCGTGCCGACGCCCAAAGAGGCCGCACTTTTGGTGCTTGCGGGTATTATTGGTGGCGTCGGTCAGATCCTTCTCACTTCAAGCTATCGGCTTGCGGATGCGTCGTTCGTGGCACCATTCGAATATTCGTCGATGCTTTTTTCGATCGCCATTGGATTTGCGTTTTTTGATGAGGTGCCGACAAGCACAACGTTGATTGGTGCGTCCGTCGTCATCTTTGCTGGCATATTGATCATATGGCGCGAGCGTCAGCTTGGGCTCGAACGAACCAAGACCCGAAAAGCAATGTCGCCGCAGGGCTGACCTACGGCGACACAATGTTCATCAGAGCTTACGATTAGGCGCGAACAAGCGCTTCGTAGTCCTCTGCGATAGAGCGGGTGATGTCACCAACTTCAAAAGTGTAGTCACCAATTTGACCAACAGGTGTGACCTCGGCTGCGGTGCCCGTCAGCCAGCACTGTTCAAAGTCAGCCAATTCTTCCAACTGAATGCGGCGCTCGATTACGTTGATGCCTTTGTCGCGTAGCATGCCGATGACAGTTTGACGGGTGATGCCGTTCAAGATCGCGTCCGGAATTGGTGTGTGAACTTCGCCGTCTTTGACAAAGAAGATGTTCGCGCCGGTGGCTTCGGCCACGTAGCCACGATAGTCGAGGAACAGCGCGTCGGAGCAACCTTTGGCTTCGGCGGCGTGTTTGGACATGGTGCAGATCATGTAAAGACCAGCCGCCTTTGCAGCGGTCGGGATGGTTTCTGGCGACGGACGTTTCCATTTTGCGATGTCCAGCTTTGCGCCTTTCATCTTTGCGTCGCCGTAGTAGGCACCCCAAGTCCAAGCGGCCACAGCCATGCGGACTGGGTTGCGAGCGGATGCAACACCCATGTCTTCGCCAGCGCCACGCCAAGCGACGACGCGGATATAGGCGTCGGTGAGGCCGTTCGCATCCAAGACAGCTTTCTTCGCAGCTTCGATTTCTTCAACGGTGTAGGGGATCGGCATGTCGAGCATTTCGCCCGACTTCAGGAGACGTTCGGAGTGTTCGACCGATTTGAAGATTTTGCCGTTGTAAGCGCGCTCACCTTCGAAAACGGACGATGCGTAGTGCAGCGCATGGGTCAGAATATGGACATTCGCGTCGCGCCAATCGACCAACTGGCCGTCCATCCAGATTTTACCGTCACGATCATCATAGCCAGCCATAGTGCACCCTCTGCTTTTCATTTATTTCTCAACGCACTACGATTTCTATCGTAAAATTGCGTGAATTCATGGGATTCGCTAACAGTGAAGGCTTGGAATGTCAACAAGGCTGACGTATTCTATTGGTGAACTTAAGAAGGGTTTCGGCCATGAATGACGTGCCAAGCGGACAGTCCTTGCTGTTTTTGACGGATGAACAGCTACGGCAGGGGATCGAGGCAATGTATTTTGCCTACCGCGGTTTCACGGCAGACCCTGATCGCATCCTCGAAGAAAAAGGCTACGGACGGGCGCATCACCGTGCAGTCCACTTTATCAACCGAAGCCACGGCACGACTGTCAATAATCTCCTGTCTATTCTTGGTGTTACAAAACAGTCCCTTAATCGTGTGTTGCGTGCTTTGATCGATGACGGTTTGGTAGAGAGCAGGGTCGGCCAAGAGGACAAGCGTGAACGTCACCTTTTCCTCACTGAAGCTGGCCAGCGTCTGGAACGCGAGCTGTCCGATGCGCAGCGGGATCGAATGCGGGCTGCGTTTCGCGCCGCAGGTCCAGCCGCCGTTGGGGGGTTCCGTCAAGTTCTAGAGGCCATGATGGATACGGACATGCGTCGTCAATACGAGGCGCTGAGGGATAGAACGACATGAGCGCCGATGACGCCCATATTCTAATTGTTGATGACGACGAACGGATCAGAGGACTTCTGCAAAAGTTCCTGATGCGGAATGGCTTTTTGGTGAGCACGGCGCGCGATGCGGCCCATGCGCGTCGTATCTTGTCTGGTCTTGAATTCGATTTGATCGTTCTGGACGTCATGATGCCCGGTGAGGACGGTATGTCGTTGTGCCGCGATCTGCGGGCACGATTGGGCACGCCCATTATGTTGCTGACTGCAAAGGGCGAGACATCGGACCGGATTGCAGGTTTGGAAGCGGGCGCTGACGATTACCTTGCGAAGCCGTTTGAACCCAAGGAACTGCTCTTGCGGATCAACGCGATCTTACGTCGTGTTCCGCAAGCGGCTCCGGCTGTCGTGGTGCCGAAGTCTCTCAATATGGGTCCGTTTCGCTACGATGTAGATCGGGGAGAGTTGTGGAAGGGTGATGATCTGATCCGTCTGACCGCGACCGAGAGCCAGCTGATGAAGATTTTCAGCGCCAAGCCCAGTGAACCCGTATCGCGGGGCACCTTGGTCGAGGAGCTTAGCCGATCTGGTGGGCAAACGCAGGAACGCGCTGTCGATGTTCAGATCACCCGTCTGCGCCGCAAGATCGAAGTCGATCCGAAACAGCCTCGCTATCTCCAGACGGTTCGCGGTTCGGGTTACATGTTGCAGCCTGATTGACGGACGGATGGGATTGGGGTTCCTTGCGGTATGACCACAGTTATGATCACACACCCCGCCTGCTTGAACCATGTGACGCCCGACGGACATCCTGAACAGGTTGCCCGTCTTCAGGTCGTGTTGGACGCCTTGTCTGATATTCCGTTGGAGCGCTTGTCTGCTCCAATGGCGGCGGACGATGATTTAAAACGGTGCCATCCGCAGTCTTACATTGATCGGCTGCGTGCGGCATTGCCCTCATCGGGATCACGGCAATTGGATGCTGACACGCATATGTCGCCCGGATCTCTTGAGGCGGCGTATCGTGCTGCAGGTGCTGTACTGCTCGCAGTCGACAAAGTGCTGAGCGGAGACGTCAAGAACGCCTTTGCCGCCATTCGTCCCCCCGGTCACCATGCGGAACAAGAAATCCCAATGGGCTTTTGTCTGTTCGGCAATGTTGCGATTGCCGCGAAATATGCGCTCGATCACCATGGATTGCGCCGTGTTGCTATCGTTGATTTCGATGTCCATCATGGCAATGGCACTCAGGCGTTGTGCGAGGATGATCCCCGTATCCTAACGATCACGTCGCAACAGATGCCGCTTTGGCCCGGTACCGGTGATCCTGTCGATACGGGTGAGTTCGACAACGTTCTGAATATCGCCTTGCCCCCCGCCAGCGGCTCTGACGTTTTTCACAAAGTATACGAAGAACAAGTGTTCCCTCGCCTTATGGCTTTCGCACCCGAACTATTGATTATTTCTGCAGGCTTTGATGCGCACCGTGATGATCCGCTTGCCCAGTTGGAATTCGAGACCGAAGACTTTGCCTGGGTGACACACCGCCTATGTGATATTGCCGAGGCCTCTTGCAACGGGCGCGTGGTATCTGCATTGGAAGGTGGCTATAACCTTGACGCGTTGGCAGCCTCCGCTGCCGCCCATGTAAGTGTTCTGGAGGAAAGAGGCCGATGACTGACACGCCCGTTGATGAAATGAGCTTTGAGCAGGCGATGAAAGAGCTGGAGTCGGTTGTGAACCGCCTTGAGCATGGCGACGTGGCGCTTGACGATTCCATCGCGCTTTACGAACGTGGCGCTGCGTTGAAGGCTCGTTGCGAGGCCAAGCTGAAAGAAGCCGAAGAAAAAGTGGCCAAGATCACTTTGGGCGCCGATGGTGCACCGACTGGAACGGCACCGCTGGACGCTGGCTAATGTCATTGACTGCCGCACTAACCCGCGCTCGCGATCTCGCTGAGGCTGAAATCGCGCAGGCGCTCTCGAGCATTGATATGCCTGTCGCTGATGCGATGGGATATGCGGTGCGCGGTGGAAAAGGGTTACGCGGTTTTTTAGTTCTCGAAGGCGCGGCTCTCCACGGCGTGCCGAACGCAGTGAAGGTCGCGGCGGCTATCGAATGTTTGCATGCTTATTCTCTGGTGCATGATGATCTGCCCTGCATGGACGATGATGATCTGCGCCGTGGGCAACCAACCGTTCATCGCAAATGGGACGAAACAACTGCCGTCCTCGCGGGTGATGCGCTTCAATCTCTAGCGTTTGAATTCTTGGCTTCCGCTGACTGTACCGCTGAGCGACGGATAGATCTGATCCGTACCTTTGCCGATGCGTCGGGCGTACGTGGGATGGTCGGTGGTCAGGCGTTGGACATCGCAGCAGAGACCGCTTCGGCTCCACTCACACTCGACCAGATCACGACATTGCAGGCCGGCAAAACGGGAGCGCTCATCACATGGTCTGCGACGGCAGGGCCTCGAATGGCGGGCGCGGACATTGGTCCGTTGAAACGCTATGGCGATGCTTTGGGGCTGGCCTTCCAAATCTGGGATGATGTTCTGGACGTGACGGGCGATATAGAAACGGTCGGCAAAGCCGTCGGCAAAGACGCTGATGCAGGCAAAGCGACATTTGTCTCCCTCTTGGGTTTGGACGGGGCGAAACGCCGCGCGGCCGATTTGGTGACTGAGGCTTGCGATGCCCTATCTATCTATGGTGAAACCGCGCAAACCCTGCGCGACGCGGCACGTTTTGTGATCGCCCGCGATAAGTGAGACAGCCATGACTGACACACCGATGACGCCACACCTCGACCGCGTTCATTCACCTGCTGACCTCAAAGGGATGTCGGATGGTGAACTGCGTCACGTCGCCGATGAACTGCGTGCCGAGACGATCAGTGCGGTATCGGTAACTGGTGGGCATTTGGGCGCTGGGCTTGGTGTTGTGGAACTGACTGTCGCGCTACATGCGGTGTTCGATACGCCGAAAGATAAGATCATCTGGGACGTTTCTCACCAGTGTTACCCGCATAAAATTTTAACAGGTCGTCGGGATCGTATTCGGACCCTCCGTCAAAAAGATGGCCTGTCCGGTTTCGCCAAACGCAGTGAAAGCCCGTATGACGCCTTTGGGGCTGGTCACTCTTCAACGTCGATTTCCGCTGCGCTCGGCTTTGCCGTGGCGCGCGATTTGGGCGGCGTGACCGAAGAGGGTGTCGGCGACGCGATTGCGGTGATCGGTGATGGGTCCATGTCTGCGGGCATGGCATTTGAGGCAATGAACAACGCGGGTCATTTGGGTAAGCGGATGATCGTTGTTCTGAACGACAACGAGATGTCGATTGCAGAGCCGGTTGGCGCTCTGTCCTCTTATCTATCGCGTCTTTACGCAGGCGCTCCGTTCCAAGAGTTGAAAGCGGCTGCCAAGGGTGCTGTCAGCTTGCTTCCTCCGCCATTCCGTGAGGGTGCCAAGCGTGCGAAGGATATGCTCAAGCATATGACCGTCGGTGGGACCATGTTCGAAGAACTTGGCTTCTCTTACATTGGGCCGATTGATGGGCATGATATGGAGCAGCTTTTGGCCGTCTTGCGCACGGTCAAGGCGAGAGCAACTGGTCCGATCCTGATTCATGCAATCACGAAAAAAGGTAAGGGTTACGCCCCCGCAGAGGCGGCACGTGACAAAGGTCACGCGACGGCCAAATTCGACGTTCCGAGTGGCAAGCAACACAAGGTGCCCTCCAACGCGCCAAGCTACACGAATGTCTTTGCAGAGGCCTTGCTCGACTTGGCGGCGAAGGATCAAAAAATCTGCGCGATCACGGCTGCAATGCCAGATGGCACCGGTCTATCTAAATTCATGGAACGTTATGCGTCACGTTGCTTTGACGTCGGTATCGCCGAACAACATGCGGTGACCTTTGCTGCTGGTCTGGCCGCAGGCGGAATGAAACCGTTCTGCGCGCTCTATTCGACGTTCTTGCAGCGCGGTTACGATCAGGTCGTCCACGATGTTGCAATCCAACGTCTGCCCGTTCGTTTTGCTATCGACCGTGCTGGTCTGGTTGGTGCTGATGGCGCGACACATGCGGGCAGCTTTGATGTCGCGTTTCTGGCGAATTTGCCAGGCATGGTTGTCATGGCTGCTGCGGATGAGGCCGAACTGGTGCGGATGGTTGTGACGGCTGCGGCGCATGACGAAGGGCCGATCGCATTCCGCTTCCCTCGCGGTGAAGGTGTTGGAGTCGAAATCCCCACCGATGCCGAGCCTCTCGAAATCGGCAAAGGCCGCATGATTGTTGAGGGTAAGAAGGTCGCGATCCTCTCCTTCGGGACTAGACTTCAAGAGGTTATGCAAGCCGTCGAAAGCCTGAACGCTAAAGGCATTTCTCCCACCGTTGCGGATGCGCGTTTTGCAAAACCGCTTGACCGTGAATTGGTCCTGAAACTGGCCGCAGATCATGACGCTCTGATCACTATCGAAGAAGGTGCAGTCGGTGGCTTCGGCAGCCACGTTGCGCAATTGCTGTCTGACGAGGGTGTATTCGACGCAGGTCTGAAATTCCGTTCGATGGTTTTGCCTGATACGTTCATCGATCACGCCAATCCGCGCGATATGTATGCGACGGCTGGATTGAACGCCGAGGACATCGAAGCAAAAGTGCTCGAGGTTCTTGGTGTGGCGGCGATCGGAAAGACTGCCTAGTCGGTTCCATCGGCGAGAAGGGCGTCCAGACCGCTGCGGTAGTCTGGATACTTCAAAATCACACCTAATTCGTCCTTAATCCGGTCGTTTTTCACCTTCTTGCTTTCGGCATAGAACGACCGCGCCATTGGGGTCATTTCTGCTGTCTCGAAATCCTCGGCTGGCGGGATTGGAAGATTCAGCAGTTTCGCCGCGTAGGCGATCACATCTTCGGGCGGAGCCGGGTCGTCGTCGCAGACATTATACGCGGCACCCGGATTAGGGCGGTTGATTGAGGCCCAAAGCACCTGTGCGATGTCTTCGACATGGGTGCGGCTGAACACCTGCCCCTGTTTGATGATCCGCCGCGCCGTCCCGTTGCGTACTTTCGCAAACGGTCCACGACCGGGACCGTAAATGCCCGCGAGCCTAAAGATATGGAGAGGTAGGCCCATAGCGCGCCATTCGGCCTCTGCCTTAACCCTCAGTTGCCCACGTTTTGTGGCTGGGGTCAGGGGGGCATCTTCATCCACCCAATCGCCGCTGTGGTCACCATAGACGCCCGTCGTGGACAGATATCCGACCCATTCAAAGGTATCGGCTCGCGATAGAATTTCACCCCGTAGGTGTTGCAGAACTGGGTCACCCTCTTCATTCGGCGCGGCGGAAATCAAAAGGTGGGTCGCACAGTCTAGTGCAGGCCGCATGTCAGCGCCGGGCCAAACCCGGGGATCGACGCCATCAGCAAGCAGCCTTGCCGCTTTGTCGGCGGACCTAGTTGTCCCGATCACCGTCCAATCGTCGGGCAGAAGTCGTTTGAGGGCTTGGGCGGAATAGCCGTGACCGAATGAGAGAAGCGTTTTCATGTTTCGCAATGTGACGTGACCAGTGACGCGGTCAAGTGGTCAGTCCCACCAGAACTGCCAAGTAGCCGCATTCATGAGAGCGCCAGCAAGCGTATCTAGCGTTTCAAACCCCTGATCAACGACATCTGGGCAATAGGCGTAGTGCTCTTCGGCAAGCGTCAGCGCTTCGGCAAGTGTGTGAGGTGGGCGTAGAACGTGGAAAGTCAGTGTGTCGTGGCTATGACCAATCAGCCGTGCGCCGAAGCGATCGCGCCAGCGGCGCATCAGCCCCATATGGACTTCGGTTTCTGGAAAGGCATTCCATCCACCGTAATCGAGGTAGGCAGACACTTCGGTCGGGTCCGCGGTGGGGAAGAGCGCGATGTAGATCGTCTGCAACGCCGCGCCGCGTGCAGGATCCCAGACCGCGCTATCAATAGCATCGGCGTGGTTGGTGTGCGTATCTGATGGTCCGCGTGGCGGCACCGGTTGTTTTGTGATGTTGGATCGTGCAGCCCAATCAAGCTTTGCCTGATCCATCCACGCAGGGAAATCGAATTTGGCAGCCCGTAACGCGATGTCCGTGATGGGTCGCGGCGTGGCATCGTTCAGTAATTCGACGGATCGGATTGAACCGATGATTATGGGAGTATGGTCCCGATTTTGGGCTTCTTTTGCGATGACGGCCTGAGCGAGATCGCTGTGACATCGGATCAGTGGAAAGCGAGTCACCGTGGTTTCGACCAGAGAACCAGCTTCGTAGATCAAAGCCTGATCATCATCCGGGCCAAATAACTTTTTCAAAATACTCATGCTCGCCCCCAAGCGGTTTGACGCCATTTGCCATCATCGCTCTGCCAGCAGCAAGTGCCATTGCGTCTTGAAGACGTTGCATAACTGGTGTCAGATTTGAGGATGGACCTATCAGGCATCATAACCGGACACTCCTACCCTGTAATCGGGGCGCGTGCCGACGTCCAAAACAATTCCAAAAAGGTAGAAGAATGAACCAAATCATTACGGCCGACACGTTGGCGGCTGAGAGCTTTGATAACGCAGATCAGGCCGTCGAGCGCTTGATCGAATTATACGATGCAGCAGTTCAGTTCCTTGGCAAAGAGTTTTCACGCGCTGTCACTGAAGGCAAACCAGAGGCCCGCTATCGCGCGTTTTATCCCGAGATCAGAATTGAAACCAAAAGCTATGCCCAGACCGATAGCCGTCTGTCCTTTGGCCATGTGGCAACGCCCGGCGTCTATTCAACGACTGTGACGCAGCCTCGTTTGTTTGCGAATTACTTGCGTCAGCAGATCGGTCAGTTGATCGAAAATCACTCCATTTCGGTTGAAATCGGACCCTCCACGACGCCAATTCCTGTCCATTTTGCCGTTGTGAACGATGCGGCGGTTACGATCCCCCAAGAAGGCGCGATGAATTTCACCTTGCGGGATGTGTTCGACGTGCCTGATTTGTCGATTACGCACGATGACATCGTGAATGGCACTGGATTCACATACCCCGATGGCTCGCATCCACTTGCTCCGTTCACGGCGCAACGGGTGGACTATTCGCTGGCGAGGTTGTCGCACTACACGGCGACAGCGCCAGATCACTTCCAGAACCACGTGTTGTTTACGAACTACCAGTTCTACGTCGAAGAATTCGAAGCCTACGCCCGCCAAATGCTGGCTAATCCCGATAGCGGCTATATCGAATTCGTCGGGCCAGGGAACATCGTGATCACGGGAGCTGCAGAGCCGCTGCCTATTCCTGCAAAACTCCCGCAGATGCCGACATACCACCTTAAACGCGCCGATGGATCGGGTATTACCTTGGTCAATATTGGCGTCGGTCCGTCGAACGCTAAGACAGCAACAGACCACATTGCAGTGCTTCGTCCGCACGCTTGGTTGATGGTTGGGCACTGTGCTGGTTTGAGGAATAGCCAGCGGTTGGGTGATTTCGTTTTGGCTCATGCTTACCTGCGCGAAGACCACGTTCTGGACGATGATTTGCCCGTTTGGGTTCCGATCCCCGCACTTGCCGAAATTCAGATCGCGCTCGAGAATGCTGTGGCAGAGGTCACAGAGGTCTCTGGCTACGATCTCAAGCGCATCATGCGCACAGGCACCGTTGCGACCATCGACAACCGCAACTGGGAGCTTCGGGACCACTCTGGCCCTGTGCAGCGGCTAAGCCAATCAAGGGCTGTAGCGCTCGATATGGAGAGCGCGACCATCGCCGCCAATGGCTTCCGCTTCAGAGTGCCCTACGGCACGCTCCTGTGCGTGTCTGACAAGCCGCTGCATGGCGAGTTGAAATTGCCAGGAATGGCCTCAGATTTCTATAAAACACAGGTCGCACGGCACCTCATGATTGGTGTGCGGGCTATGGAACACCTGCGAGAAATGCCTCTTGAACGCATCCATAGTCGGAAATTGCGCAGCTTTGAGGAAACAGCATTCCTCTGATTTCGCCTTTTTGGTCGAAAATAGGGCTTTTTTGCTTGCATCGATCCACTTTTCATAGTGGTGATCTACTATATACCGTTATTATACGGGACATGAGGCCCAATATCGGGCGGAACTAGGGAGACCATAAAAATGGCAAAGCCGATGACTAAGGCGCAACTCGTCGCCGCACTCGCTGAAAAAGCAGGCACAGACAAAAAGACCGCAACCGCTGGTCTCGAAGCTCTGATCGATATCATCACCTCCGAAGTTTCGGGCGGTGGCGCTGTGACCCTTCCGGGCGTAGGCAAAATCTACTGCCGCGAGCGTCCCGAGCGTATGGTTCGCAACCCTGCAACCGGCGAAACCATGTCGAAGCCGGCAGATAAGGTTGTGAAAATGACCATCGCGAAAGCACTGAAAGACAGCGTTAACGCATAAGTCGTTCTGCAGGTCTTGCACCTGACGCATTCTTAAGAAAGGGTCGCTGGCATCAGCGGCCCTTTTTTCATTCTCGGGGACATTATGGATTTACGTGCTATTTTGATGGGGCTTTCATTTGCCCTGATGTGGTCATCTGCCTTCACCTCTGCACGAATTATCGTCCAATATGCCCCGCCGATGGCCTCACTATCGCTGAGGTTTTTGGTGTCGGGTCTTCTTGGGATCGCGATTGCGTATGCGATGGGACAGCGGGCCAAACTGACCCGAGACCAATGGAAGGCCACGCTGATTTTTGGTGTTTGCCAGAACGCGCTCTATCTCGGACTGTTCTTCGTCGCTATGCAAACGATTGAAGCGTCACTGGCTGCAATCATTGCAGCGACGATGCCGTTGATCGTTGCGCTTTTCGGCTGGGTGATGGGCGATCGGCCAAAGCCGCTGGGTATGCTCGGGCTTGTCGCTGGGATTATCGGCGTGACCGTGATTATGGGCGCGCGCCTTTCGGGGACGATTGATGTTATGGGCCTCGTTCTGTGCGCCATTGGTGTGACTGCGCTGGCGATTGCAACGCTGTCCGTGCGCGGTGCGTCCTCTGGCGGCAACGTTTTGATGATCGTTGGTTTACAAATGCTGGTCGGCTCGGCCGTTCTGTCCGTGCCTGCGACTCTGCTCGAAAGCTGGGATATTATTTGGAGCTGGCAGCTTATCGTGGCGTTCTTCTACACCACTCTGGTTCCCGGCCTTTTGGCAACTCTTGTCTGGTTCCTGCTCGTTCAGCGGATCGGAGCGATCAAAGCTGCAACCTTCCACTTCTTGAACCCGTTCTTTGGCGTAACCATCGCGTGGGCACTGATTGGAGAGGAACTGACCCACTGGGACGTGATCGGCGTTGCGATTATTGCTGCTGGGATTTTGGCCGTCCAATTGTCCAAGCAAGGCGCAAAACTATAACGGCGCCTCTTGGGCGCCGCTTAGTATCTTGATCATCTGTAGGATTAGCCGATCTGACCTCGGTTGCCGCCAGTGTGGGCGCGGTCGAGCAGGATATGGTCGAGGATGACGCATGCCGCCATCGCTTCACCTACGGGGACTGCGCGGATGCCGACGCAAGGGTCGTGGCGACCTTTGGTGACGACTTCGGTCGGGGTGCCGTCCATGCGAATGGAACGGCGCGGCGACAGGATGGACGAGGTCGGCTTCACAGCAAAGCGCACGACGACGTCTTGGCCAGTGGAAATACCACCAAGGATGCCGCCAGCGTGGTTTGACCCGTAACGCACCTGACCGTCTTCAAAGAAGATCTCGTCAGCGTTGTCGCGTCCTGTCAGGGCAGCTGCAGCCATGCCTTCGCCGATTTCAACACCTTTGACGGCGTTGATTGACATCATCGCAGCTGCGAGATCGGTATCTAGCTTTGCATAGATCGGAGCGCCGATCCCCGCAGGGACATTGCGCGCCACGACTTCGATCACTGCGCCAACGCTGTTGTGGTCGTCCCTGCGGAGCCATTGCAGGTAGTCTTCCCACTCCGACGCCATATGTGCGTCAGGGCACCAAAAATCATTCTGGTCGATAGCGTTCCAATCGAACCGATCACGGTCGATCTTTTTGTCGCCCATCTGGACCATGTAACCTTTGATCTCGATTGCGGGCGCGAGTGTTTTCAATACCTCACGCGCAACACCACCGGATGCAACGCGAGCAGCCGTTTCACGGGCAGAGGAACGACCGCCGCCGCGATAATCGCGCAGGCCGTATTTTTGGTGATAAGCGAGGTCCGCGTGGCCCGGGCGGAAGGTCTGGGCGATGTCGCCATAGTCCTTGGACCGCTGGTCTGTGTTTTCGATCATCAGCTGGATTGAGGTGCCAGTGGTCACGCCTTCAAACACGCCAGACAGGATTTTCACTGCATCGGGTTCATTGCGTTGGGTCGTATTTTTGTTTTGGCCCGGTTTGCGCTTGTCCAACCAAACCTGAATCATCTCTGGTGTCAGCGCCACGCCTGGAGGGCAGCCGTCGACTGTTGCGCCCAAAGCTGGACCATGGCTCTCGCCCCACGTGGTGGTGCGGTAGATGTGACCGAAGGTATTGTACGACATGGGCGCCTCCTTTGCTGTTTCCTCTATCGCGGACAGGGCGAGGGGCCAAGGTCTTTTGCGAATTCCTCTTGAACATCGTTTTTGCGCGTCTATGTTCGCGGTTACCTCGGGGTGCTCTGACAACAGGGCTGAGATGCGAAAGCGAACCCGTTGAACCTGAACCGGTTAAGACCGGCGGAGGGAAGGTGCAGAGTTGATCCTCTTGACCCCCGTCCGTTCGGCGCATGAAGAGGAAAGACTACTATGAAAACCACCCTCACCCATGTCGCAGGACTTTGTTTCGTTGCTACTGGCGCAATCGCTGAAACATCGACCCTGACGATTTATACTTACGACGGCTTTAACAGCGACTGGGGCCCGGGTCCGCAGATCGAAGCAAATTTTGAAGCAGAATGTGCCTGTGATCTGGAGTTTATCGCTGCTGGTGACGGCGCTTCAGTGCTGTCGCGCCTGAAACTCGAAGGCGCAAATACAGATGCAGATATCGTGCTCGGCCTCGATACGAACCTGACGGCGGATGCAGCGGCAACGGGCCTTTTTGCGGCGTCGGGCGTGTCCGCGACCTATGATTTGCCGATAGAGTGGTCGGACGACACATTTGTTCCGTTCGATTGGGGCTACTTTGCTTTCGTTGCCGGGAAAGATGTCGACGCACCGGCCAACTTCCGTGAACTGGCGGCAAGCGACCTGAAAATCGTGATCCAAGACCCGCGGTCGTCGACACCTGGTCTGGGCCTCGTCCTCTGGGTCGAAGCGGCCTATGGCGACGAAGCGGGCAGCATTTGGGCTGATCTGGCGGATAACATCGTCACCGTTACCCCAGGTTGGTCTGAGGCCTATGGCCTGTTCCTTGAAGGCGAAGCAGACGCCGTTTTGTCCTACACGACCTCGCCGGCCTATCACCTGATCGCGGAAGGCGACGACAGCAAGACGTCGTGGGCCTTTGACGAAGGGCACTACATGCAGGTTGAAGTTGCGGCGAAAGTCGCCTCGACCGATGTGCCTGAGCTTGCGGATGCCTTCCTCGCGTTCATGACGACCGAAGGGTTCCAGTCGGTTATCCCGACAACGAACTGGATGTATCCTGCAGTGACACCTGCGGCGGGTCTGCCCGAAGGGTTTGAGACCCTCGTCACACCCTCGACCGCTCTGTTGCTGAGCTCTGAGAACGCGGCTGCCAAGTCGGGTCCGGCGATTGACGCATGGCGCTCAGCACTCGCTCAATAAACTATCCACGCTGGCCGGGGGCGATGGTGATCGCTCTCGTGCTGGTGTTGACGCTGGGAACACTATTGGCTGTTCTTTGGCGTGCCGAAGGCGTGGGGGGATTAGGTCGGGCTGAATGGGCAGCCGTTCGGTTTACCGTGCTTCAGGCCATACTATCTGCTGCGGCCAGCGTAGTATTGGCAATCCCTGTTGCACGGGCGCTGTCGCGACGCAGGTTTCCAGGTCGTTCGGTCCTTATTACGCTGCTAGGCGCTCCGTTCATTTTGCCAGTCATTGTCGCGGTCATGGGGCTGTTGGCCGTCTTTGGGCGCAATGGTCTTTTGAATGATGCGATCGCTTTGGCGGGCGGGGATCGGATATCAATCTATGGGTTAGGCGGCGTTGTGCTGGCTCATGTGTTCTTCAATCTTCCACTTGCGGTGCGAATGATCCTGCAAGGCTGGATCGCTATACCTTCCGAGAGGTTTCGGTTGGTTGTTAGCCTCGGTGCCTCGGTAAGCACGATGCTCGAGCGCCCGATGTTGCGCGCCGTTTTACCGGGTGCGTTCATGGCGATTTTCTTGATTTGCTTGACCAGCTTTGCAGTCGCGCTCGTCCTAGGTGGTGGCCCAAAGGCAACCACTGTAGAGTTGGCAATCTATCAAGCTGTGAGATTTGACTTCGACCTCGGGCGGGCTGCACTTTTGGCTGCTGTCCAATTTGGCTTGTCCATTATCGCCGCGCTGGCTGCGTGGTTTATCACTGTTCCCGAAGGCTTTGGCGCGGGACTTGACCGCGTTATGCCGCGTTGGGACGGAGCCACTCTATGGGCGCGGTTGTGCGATGTAGTCGCTATCGCGTTTGCCGCTGCATTTCTGATTCTGCCGCTGTCGATGGTGATCCTCAAAGGTGTGATTGGCTTGTCCGATTTGCCTGTGTCCGTCTTGCCCGCAATTGCGCGTTCGGTTTCGGTAGCGGCCGTCTCTACAGCATTAACCATCGCTGCCGCAGTCCTCTTATCGATGCGGGGCGGACGCGCAGTTGGTCTGGCTTCAGCTTTGCCTCTCGCTGCTTCGTCATTGGTGGTCGGGACGGGACTCTTTGTTGTTGTTCAACCTGTGTTCAATCCCGCGAAATTAGCGCTGCTGGTCACTGCCTTGATGAATGCACTTATGGCGCTTCCTTTCGCGCTGCGCGTCATCGCGCCAGCGTTTGAACGTGTTGAGGCGGATTACGGTCGACTTGCCGATTCGATTGGGATGACAGGCTGGGCGCGGGTTAGGATTGCTGTCCTGCCTCGCATACGAAAGCCTCTCGGCTTTGCAGCAGGATTGGCTGCGGCTCTTTCTATGGGAGACCTAGGTGTCATCGCTCTCTTTGCGACCTCGGACCAGCAGACCTTGCCATTGTTGATGTATCAATTGATGGGCAGTTATCGCGCGGACGCTGCGTCTGGCGCGGCACTTGTATTGTTGGGGCTGAGCCTTTGTGCCTTTTGGATTTTCGACAGGGGAGGGCGGGTCGATGCTGATGCTTGAAAACCTGAATGTTCGTCAGGGTGATTTCCACCTATCGGCAAATGTAGACTTTGCAGTGGGGCAGGTTACAGCCCTCATCGGTCCTTCTGGTGCTGGCAAGTCAACAATCCTTTCTGTGATCGCGGGCTTCTATCAAGCGGACGGACGGGTGTTGTGGCGCGGTGAGCCGATTACGGATTTGCGACCAGATCAGAGACCGGTTTCGATTCTGTTCCAAGACAATAACCTCTTTCCTCATTTGACCGTTTCTCAGAATGTCGGCCTCGCGCTGCGTGCTTCGCTTCGGCTGACGAGCGATGAGCAGCGACACGTCGATGAAATGCTCGCGAGCGTTGGGTTGTTGGGTATGGAAACGCGTAAGCCTGCCGCTCTTTCAGGTGGGCAACAGAGCCGTGCTGCGCTTGCGAGGCTTTTGCTGCAAGATCGTCCTGTGATCCTCTTGGATGAACCTTTTGCCGCTTTGGGTCCTGGTCTCAAGCAAGAGATGCTGGCACTCGTGCGGGAGCGAGCGCTGAGTGACAATCGTGTTGTGTTGATGGTGACACATGATCCGCAGGATGCATTGGTTGCTGCTGATCAGATTGCGCTGGTCGATGAAGGGAAGATTTCTGCGCCTTTGCCCACGCGAGAGGTGCTGGATAATCCGCCTGAAATGTTGCGGCGGTATTTGGGAACGAACCAATAGAAACGAAAAAGGCCCACCAATTTGGCGGGCCTTTCTTATTCAGAGCGCGTCAGATTACTCTTCGTCGCGCTTTTTGCCTTTATGCGGCGCCCACAGACGCTTGTTGGTCATGTAGAGCAGAACCGACAGAACGATCAGGAAGATCACGCCAGTCAGACCAGCTTCTTTACGAGCGTTGAGTTTAGGTTCAGCGGCCCACATGAGGAACGCAGCAACGTCCTGAACTTCGTGGTGCAGGTCGTTAGAGTGACCATCGTCGAATTCAGTGTCTTCGCCGTACAGCGGCTGCGCCATCGCGATCCAGCTGCCCGGATAGAGGTGGTTGCCGTGCTCGTCTTTACATTCATTCGGGTAGCCGCCTGCAGTAAAGACGGTGTTGTAGTTACCGTCAAAACCTTCAGGTGCACATTCAGGTGCCTCTTCGTAGCCCGACAGAAGCGACGCGATGTACTCGGGGCCGCCCATGCCTTTAACGATCTGGTTGATACCGAGGCCGTAGGGGCCGTGGAAACCAGCGCGTGCTTTGGCCATCAGGGACAAGTCAGGTGCGTTCGACAGCGACGAGCCCGGGAATTTGTCAGCCGGAGTAGCGGCGCGGAAGTCGCCTTCACCGTCTGCAAGTTCAGGATCCCAAACTTCGAATTGACCTGCGTAGTCCCAGACTTCGTCGATGCCGTAGTGCGGTCCGCCCTCATCGGCGAGGGTGCCGAAGCGAACGTGCTCGAGGCCGTGACATGCCGAACAAACTTCGGTGTAGATTTTCAGACCGCGCTGAAGCTGCATCTGGTCGTAAGAGCCGAACGGACCTTCGAACGAGAATGCGAAATCTTCGACGTGACTGGTGCCACCCGATGCCAGAGCGGCACCGGAGGACAGACCAAGAGCGATCGCGGCGGAAAGGGTAAGTTTACGGAACATAGTTCTTGTTTCCTTTCTCACTCGGCCGGGTTGCCGTAGTGGGCATTGAAATCTTCCTCGATGGTCGCAGGCTGAGCCAGCGGCTTTTCGATAACACCCAGCAGCGGCAGGATGATGAGGAAGTACGAGAACCAGTAGGTCGCAGCGATGAGCGAGATCCAGTCATACGGGAAGGTTGTTGCCTGTGCGCCAACCCACATCAGTACGAAGAAATCGACGACCAGCAGAGCGAACCACCATTTGAACATCGGGCGGTAACGACCCGAACGTACTTTGGAGGTGTCCAGCCAAGGTGCCAGAGCCATCACAGCGATCGCACCGAACATCGCGAGAACGCCAAAGAACTTTGCGTCGACGATACCAGCAGTGATGAAGCTTACGAATTGAACAGCCCAAACGTCAGCGGTGAACGCACGCAGGATCGCGTAGAACGGCAAGAAGTACCATTCAGGAACGATGTGCGCAGGTGTCGCCAGCGGGTTTGCTGGGATGTAGTTGTCTGGGTGGCCAAGGTAGTTCGGCATAAAGCCGACGATAGCAACGAAGACCACGAGGATCACAGCGAGTGCGAAGAGGTCTTTGATGACGAAGTAGGGCCAGAACGGTAGCGTGTCTTTCTGTGCTTCTTCCTTCGAGCCACGACGAACTTCAACACCTGTTGGGTTGTTGTTGCCTGTCGAGTGGAAAGCCCAGATGTGGACCAATGTCAGGCCGGCGAGAACGAACGGCAGCAGGTAGTGTAGCGAGAAGAAACGGTTCAGAGCGGGTTGACCAACAGCAGATGCGCCGAGCAGCCAAGTCTGGATCGATTCACCGATGAACGGGATCGCACCAAACAGACCGGTGATAACAGCGGTACCGTGGAAGGACATCTGGCCCCAAGGCAGAACGTAGCCCATGAAAGCGGTGCCCATCATGATCAGGTACATAAGCATACCGATGATCCATGTAACTTCACGTGGTGCTTTGTACGAACCGTAATAAAGGCCGCGGAAGATGTGGGCGTAAACGGCCACGAAGAACAGCGATGCGCCGTTCATGTGGAAGTAGCGGATCATGTGACCGCCGTTTACGTCGCGCATGATGTGTTCGATCGAAGCGAACGCCATGTCAACGTGCGGGGTGTAGTGCATGACGAGCACAACACCAGTTGCAATCTGAAGACCCAGTGTGAAGGCCAGGACAATGCCCCAGATCCACATCCAGTTAAGGTTCTTCGGAGTGGGGATCATGAGGGTGTCATAGAGAAGGCCGATGACGGGAAGGCGGCTGTGGAGCCACTTTTCTGCGACAGTCTTCGGCTCGTAATGATCGTGCGGGATACCGGACATTCGTGCCTCTCCTTAGCCGAGCTGGATTGTGGTTTCGTCGATAAAGGCAGCGACGGGGATATCGAGGTTGCGCGGTGCCGGACCTTTGCGGATGCGGCCTGCGGTGTCGTAGTGCGATCCGTGGCACGGGCAGTACCAACCACCGAAATCGCCCGACTCACCGAGCGGCACGCAACCAAGGTGGGTACAAACGCCCATCTGAACGAGCCATACGCCGTCTTCCGACAGGGCACGGTTTTCGTCCGAAGCATCTGCATCGGCAGCCAAGTTTGCGTTTTCAGCATTCTGGTCAGGCAGCGCATTCAGTTCAACTGCGCGAGCTGCGTCGATTTCTTCCTGCGTACGAGCGCGGATGAAAACAGGTTTGCCCTGCCACAGAACGGTCAACTGGGTGCCAGCGGCAACTGAGCTAACGTCTACACGCTTCGAGGCTTGCGCCTGAACGTCTGCGGACGGGTTCATCTGATTAACGAGAGGCCAGACAGCGGCGCCGGTCACCACTGCGCCCGCACCTGCGGTAGCGTAGTAGATGAAATCGCGGCGTGTGCCCTGGTGTTCTTCTTGATGTGACACGGGGTGCATCTCCGATTTTTCCGGGCCTCGGCCCATACGAATAGGACAGACGGCAGAAAACCGCCGTCCGTTCGGGCGCTGTTTAGCCATCAAAACCTGTCGCGTCTAGCGGACAATCGGGCGCAGGCATTGGGAATAAGGTCTTAGGGAGTGGAAAGATGGCGCAAAAACCACAATTTGCCCCGTAATCTGGGGGTAATTCTGTGTTTTGTCAGATTCCGTAGCGATTTTTTTGTGCAGGGGGCAAAATGCCGCGAAGGGGCCGCGAGGCTTGATTGGGTATGGTTCGAGGCGTAGGACGATAACAAATATCAATTTTGGGATATTATGATGACGAAAGCAAAACTTCTCGCAACACTCGCATTTGTCGCGTTACCGACCTTCGCCGCGGCAGAATTCGAAATTAGCGGCTACACGGGTATCCAAGAAGCCCCGCATGCCAAAGTGACCGGTAACGATCCTGATAATGGTGACCCGCTTAATGGTAACGCGATCAGCTTTACTGCGGGCTGGGAAGGCAAGTCTTTTGAAATGCCTCCCTATTATGGTTTTCGTGGAACATGGTGGCGCACTGACAACCTTGGTTTCGGTATCGAATACACCCATTCGAAGGTTTATGCAGACGCGGAAACCCTAAACAACACGCCTTATAATCGATTTGAACTAACCGACGGAATTAATGTTCTTACGGCTAATGCGACATACCGATGGAACAATGAATGGGCAAATGGCGCGGTGACACCGTATCTTGGGGGCGGTCTGGGTTTTACCTTCCCACACGTTGACATCGAGGGCGCTGCTGGTCCTCACACTTGGGAATACCAAATCACAGGTGCTGCAGCCCGCCTTTACGCAGGTGCAAAGTATGACCTGAGCGATACCTGGGCTGTATTTGGTGAATATCAGTTCACCTACAGCAAGCAGGACATCGATTTGGACAACGGTGGCAACATCAAGTTCGACTTGATCACCAACGCGCTGAACGTTGGCCTTAGCTACACGTTCTAACCTTTATTCCGGCACGGTGTCCGTCATGGATTTCCGTGCCGCGAAATCGGCGTGCCACTTTGCCAATTGAGGCCGTGTGGCGCGCCAGTTCCGATCTCCCAAACGAAAATCGACGTAGGACAGCGCGACACCCATCGCGATTTGCCCCATATCCAGAGGCCCCAAAAGGTTGCTGATCCAGCGCTCTTCGACGGCGGTGAGCGCACGGTCAATCTTTGCCCACTGAGCCTCAACCCATTCAGGATACTGATATTCGGCGGGACGCATACGGGCTTCGTAGACAATCGCCACGGCAGCTTCGAGAATCGCATCTGCGGTCGCTTCGAGCGTCAGTACATCCCACTGGCGATCAGCTGGATATAGGCCGAGGTCCCAATGCGTGTCGAAGTAGCGCGTGATGACGCGGCTATCGTAAATTGCAGGGCCTGACTCGCGGAGCAATGCGGGGATTTTTCCCAGTGGGTTGGCCGCGATTACCGACGAATCGGTGGCCAAAGGCGTGGTGGCGACCATCATCTCTTCGATTTCGTCGGTTTTGCCAGCTTCGCGGATCAAAACGCGGACTTTCCGAACGAATGGGGATGTGATCGAGGCGATGAGTTTCATAGTCGTATCCTACGTTGTGTTGTCCAAGGTTAATCAGCGAGAGTCGCCCGCATCAAGGCTCCAATCGTAGACGGCTCTAGACCAAATCCATGTTTGTCTAACTCGTTCGAGGCGGCCAACCGTGCTTCGGTGGTCTTATTTTGAGCGAGCTTCCATGTGCTATCGACAGAGGTGATGGTCAGTCGAACAGGAACGATCTGCCGCATCATTCGCTCAATTACGTCGTCTGGCATTTTGTCCGTTTTCCAAGGCGTCTTTGGCAGAAGGCGCGATTCGAAAAATGCCGATTGGCGGTCGAGCATGTCGCGCATTGCGCCGTTGGGCAGCTTTTCGAGAGTTCCACGCAGATGTACCGCCACATAGTTCCAAGTGGGCACTTGGTCGTCGAGGCCATACCAGTCGGGCGAGATGTAGCTATCGGCCCCATTCACGGCCAAAAGGCACTTTTGAGGCTCTGATATGGCACGGACTATCGGGTTAGACCGAACGAGATGAATATCTGCGATCTTACCGTCCTCAGAGAGCAGGAACGGCACATGCGAGGCCAGCGGTCCTTCATCACCGTTGACCGTTAGGGTCCCAAACGCCCGATCCCGAGCGAATTCGATAGCTTGGTCGGGCGGCGTCTGTCGGTAGATCGGATTCGGATGCATGGTGCGCTTTCATTTGGACTGTCGTGTCGACAGACAACGATCAGGCGCGAAGCTGCTGCCCGTCAACACCCAGAATTGTAGCGGTCACAATTTCCGATTCGGCTTGGTCGGTATCGAACATCACTTCGGTGAATTGTTCTGTCCGACCCATACGGGCATTTTCCATCAGAATTTGATGCGTCCGACCGATTTGTTGCGCCAGATGGGCGGCGACGCGTTCGTCCCCTTTGGCGCGAAGGCGAGCGGCGCGATCTTTTATCAGTTTTCCGTTCACTTGCGGCATCCGTGCGGCCGGTGTGCCCTGACGGATCGAATAGGGAAACACATGAAGCCACGTTAGTTGGCAGTCATCGACCAGACGTAGTGAGTTTTGAAAATGCTCTTCGGTCTCGGTCGGGAAGCCCGCGATAATGTCCGCTCCAAAGGTCATATCAGGTCGCAACCTGATCGCTTCCTGGGCAAAGCGAATCGCGTCATCGCGGAGGTGACGGCGTTTCATCCGTTTGAGGATCAAATCGTCACCATGCTGTAGCGACAAATGTAGGTGAGGCATGAGCCTAGGTTCAGTGGCGATGGCCTGCATTAGGTTTTCGTCAACTTCGATAGAATCAATCGAACTGATCCGAAGGCGCGGAAGGTCAGGCACCAGTTTCAAGATGCGCATGACCAAATCGCCGAGTTTCGGCGTGGCGGGAAGGTCGGCGCCCCACGAGGTCAAATCCACGCCTGTGAGGACGACTTCGTTATAGCCCTTATCGACTAACCGTTTGATCTGATCGACGACGACACCAGCAGGGACCGAGCGGGAGTTGCCGCGGCCAAACGGGATAATGCAAAACGTGCAACGGTGATCGCACCCGTTCTGAACCTGAACGTAGGCGCGCGATCGTGTCCCAAACCCGTCGATTAAATGGCCAGCGGTTTCGGTGACCGACATGATGTCGTCGACGCGCACGGCCTCGGTTTGACCAATGAGGTCAGGGGCCATGGATGCCCATGTGTCCGCCTGCATCTTTTCGGTGTTGCCTATGACGCGAGTTACTTCGGGCATTGCCGCGAATGTTTCGGGCTCGACCTGTGCGGCACAGCCAGTCACGATCAGAACGGCATCAGGGTTTTCGCGGCGAAGTTTGCGAATTTCTTGTTTGGCTTTGCGCACGGCCTCGGATGTCACCGCACAGGTATTCACGACCACAGCGTTTTCGACCCCAGCCTTCGCGGCCAGATCTTTCATCGCTTCGGTCTCGTAGGCGTTCAGGCGGCAGCCCAAGGTCGAAAAGACAGGCGCGCTCATCGCCAGGTACCATCAAACACATGCGCCGTTGGGCCAGTCATCCAGACGCCATCCTCGCGCCAGTCGATGTGGAGTGTGCCCCCATCCAGATCAATCCGCACCTTGCGCCCTGTGAGCCCTCTGCGGGCCGCTGCGACAGCGGTCGCGCAGGACGACGACCCAGACGCGAGTGTCAGGCCTGCGCCGCGTTCCCAAACCCGCATACGAATGTGATCAGGACCGATGACAGTGGCGACCTGAACATTCGTGCGCTGGGGGTAAAGTGGGTGATGTTCGATCATGGGGCCAAAGGTTGTCAGATCGACAGCCTCGGCATCGTCGACAAAGAACGTGCAGTGTGGGTTGCCCATACCAGTCGCCGTCGGTGCGCCGTCAATCGGCAACGACAACGTGTCCATTTCACGTGCGAGCGGGATTTCGTCCCAGTTCAGCTGGGGTGGTCCCATATTCACCGAGGTCAGGCCATCGCCCGCATCTTTGGCGAACAGCGTGCCGCGATCTGTAGTGATCGCAAGGGCTGTTTTTCCCGTACAGTCCATTTCCCAGCGGGCAATGCAGCGAGTCGCGTTTCCGCAGGCGGCAGACTGCGATCCGTCAGAGTTCCAAAATACCAGATGAAGGTCCGAATTTCGGCCTTCGTGAATGGTTGCCAGTTGATCGAACCCGATTCCCATGTGGCGATCGGCCATGGCAATAGCCAAGGCTTCGTCCACGACAGTGCCGAGGACGCGTTCATCAATGACTACGAAATCATTGCCCAAACCGTGCATTTTCATGAACGGCAGGCCGGTATTTTGTTCTGCGCGCATGGTCGTCGTATACGCTTCGATAAAAATTAAATCCAGAGATCGCGATTTTCGGGTTGACCCTACCCAGCGACCTTTCTAGAAGCCCCACCACAGTGGGCCGTTAGCTCAGTTGGTAGAGCAACTGACTTTTAATCAGTGGGTCGCAGGTTCGAATCCTGCACGGCTCACCACTTTCTCTAAAGAGAACGAAAAAAGGCGCCTTTTGGGCGCCTTTTTTGTTTCTTGAACCTAAGTTTACAGGTTTTTCTTGGTTTCCGAGCTTTTCAGGCCATACGGCGTTCGATTCGAAACACGAATACCAAAATCACCATCAAGAAGAATTGACCGGAAATATCGCCGATCAAATAACCAATCCCCTGAATCACGTCGGTCCCATAGATCAAGCAATTGAGAATCGAGTTGGCCAGTGAGGCGATTCCTCCTGCGATAAGGAGCAATTTCCACTGAGACATCGATTTGAGTGAGGTGATTTTCGTGCCGCTTGCGGCTTCGACAGCGAGGATCCCTCCGATTCCGACAACTGATCCGATCAATGTCGTCAAAACAGAGGCTTCTGTAATCGCTCCGATCCCTTGGGACGACATGTGCGACAGTAGCGCACCTGGAAAGACGTAGAGGACCGACTTTTCGCGATAGAGCCATGCCGTCAGTAGGCGGACGCCGTGCGGTAGAAAAAGCAGGCTCAAGTAGTTGGGAAGATCACCCAAAAAATAGTTTTGGATCGGGCCCAGAACAAAAATGGAAATCCAAAAGGCGGTCAGGAAGCAGGCGGAAACGATGACCGTTCTCAGGACCTCATTTCTCATAAGTTTCGCCGCTTCCGCTATATTCCGACTCGGAGAGTCACTATTTGAGTTCAGGGTTCAAACGATACCAGCCTTTTCCGAGGTCAGCGTCGGACACCAAATAGCCCTTCATATCCAACACACGGAGCGCACGGAAAAAAGACGCACGTGGGACTGACGATGTCAGCTTGTGGGTCATAAGGTCTGCGGTCTTTAGGGTCCCTGTGGACATCGACACTTCCGCCGCTGCAGAAAGCAAGTCACGCTCAACGTCAGTGAGTTCGCTTAGCCCGAGTGAGCGTTCCATATCCCGAAGAAGAACGCGCAGTTGCGAGATTGCTTTGAGACTAGACATGGCCAGTTAGGTACCTCTGATGTTGCGCCTGGTGCTAATACCGCAAACGCGCAGTGTTCTACGCGTGCTCATAAGACGTAGGTGATGGTTAATATGGGTAATGAGCGTACATATTTAGACGCTGTAAGGGGATCATAACACAAGTCAGAGCAATTTGCTCCAACATACGATAAAAAAATATCAAAGTGAGATTTCGGGAAGGCTGTCGAATGCGGCTTTTAGGGCGTCGCCCCAGCCATCTGTGATCGATCTAAACGACGCATCTTCTGCGGTAATCCGTTTCGACAGACCCCGCTGATAGCTGTCGGTCGTATAGAACTGGAGGTCGAGCGGGAGGCCCACCGACAGGTTCGCCTTGATGGTCGAGTCAAAGCTGACGAGCAGCAGCTTAACAGCGGCTTCCCAGCTCATGTTGGGATCGTAAGCTCGAACGAGGATCGGTCGGCCATATTTCGTCTCGCCAATCTGGAAGAACGGAGTGTCGTCGCTCGCTTCGATAAAGTTGCCTTCGGGATAGATCAAAAACATCCGTGGTGGGCTGCCCTTGATCTGTCCGCCGACCAAGACGGTGGCATTGAAGGTCGAGTCTGCGCGCTGCCCTGCGTCGGCATTCCGCGCGATCACTTCGCGTAATGTGTCCCCGATCAAACGGGCGACCTGAAACATGGAAGGCGCCTCGAGGATCGAGGGTGACCGATTGTCAGGTGCCTTCGTTCGCTCTTCGAGCATTGAGATCACGGCTTGAGTGGTGGCGAGGTTTCCGGCCGTCATCAAGGTGATGCAACGTTCACCAAGAGCTTCGAAGGTGAACATTTTGCGGAAGGTCGAAATGTTGTCGACACCCGCATTGGTCCGCGTGTCCGACATGAAGATCAGACCGTTGTTCAACTGCATCCCGACACAATAAGTCATCTAACTCGTCCGTTACTGCTGCACTTGCAACTGGACCGCCATGCTTTCGGAAGCGGTGCCAAATCGCGTTCCGGATACAGGGGCAGCGTCTGCATAGTCCAGCCCTGACGCGACACGCACATACCGACGATCAGGCGAAATACCATTTGAGATGTCGAAACCAACCCATCCGAGGTCTTTGACATAGGCCTCGGCCCAAGCATGTGTCGCGTCCTGATGCGTGCGATCGTCCATCATCAGATAGCCCGAGATATAGCGGCTCGGCATGTTCATAGCGCGACAACAAGCGATAAAGATATGCGAGTGGTCTTGGCACACGCCATATCCAGCTTGTGCTGCGTCCTCTGCGGAATAACCAACATTTGATGCACCGATTTCATAGGCAACCTTGGCGCGAACTACGTTTGATAGGTCGTGTAGCCATGCCAACGTGCCCACTTCGCCAGAAACTTGTCCAAGGATCTTGCGACAGGCTGGGCCCGCCTTGGTCAGTGGAGTTGGCTGTTCGAAAAGCCACAGAGGCGTGAAGCCCTGATGTTGGCCCGTGATGCCATTCGTCTCTTTGATATCGACCTGACCGCTGCTGGTAACTTTGACCTCGGTCACATCCGCGTCGAAACTGATCAAGGTTACGTGGTTGCAATTCTGATCATCGTATTCGACTTCGATCTTTCCGCCTTGGACGTCGACAACCCAATTGCGCACGGTCTGCCCATGGTGATCTTTTGGACGCAACCGAAGTTGGAGCAGCGCGTAGGGCACTGGCTCGTCGTAGTGATAGGTCGTTGTGTGCTGGATTGAGAGCGTCTGGGTCATTGTGTGAAACGATAATCAACTTCGATTTGCTGGCCGAGGAGAGCGTTGTCCTTTAGGAAAAGCTGGATGTATTCGTGCAGACCAGTGTCGAAAATCTCATCAATGCTGGACTGCATGGTTTGGAGTGCGAGCTTTTCGGCCAGATCGTGACAGGGCAACCGCGTCTGATAGTCCGACATCAGGTAGCCAAGGTTCGCCCGCATTTTCTCTATGCAGAACGCGAGACTGCGCGGCATTCGCCGATCTAGGATGAGGAATTGCGCGATTTCGCGTGGACGCGGGTCTTGGCCATAGGCCATCTGGAAACCGCCTTCGGCCGATACGGACCGCAGTATCGTTTGCCATTGGACGTTGTCGAGCGACGACCCAACGGCCATCGCGGATGGCAGCAGCACGTAGTATTTCACATCGAGGATGCGCGCTGTGTTGTCTGCCCGCTCCGAAAACGTGCCGATGCGTGCGAAGTTGTAGATATCATTCCGCAGCATCGTCCCGTGAAGCGCACCGCGCACATAGGCGCTGCGTTGGCGTATCAACTGAAGGACATGCGGTAGGTCACGTTCCGCTACCTTGCGAGCGAGCGCGGATTTGAGCGACATCCAGCATTCGTTCACGGCCTCCCAAACTTCTCGAGTCAGGGCTGTGCGAACGGTTTTTGCATTGTTGCGTGCGTATTCGACGGCGTTTAGGACGCTGGATGGGTTGTCGCGGTCGCGGAGCATCCAGTCGATTACCTGATCACGGGTGACGACGCCGTCGTAGGCCACATTGTAACCATCAAGAACGGCAGCAGTCTGCATAACGCTGATCCATTCTTCGTCCGTTGATCCGCTTCGGGTTAGGGCGATGCGCAGTCCCGCTTCGATAAGGCGCGCCGTGTTTTCGGATCGTTCAAGATAGCGGAACATCCAGAAGAGGCCGCCGGCTGTTTTTCCCAGCATCTCTTATTCCTCCAGAACCCAAGTGTCTTTGGTGCCGCCACCTTGCGAAGAGTTCACGACAAGGCTTCCTTTCTTGAGGGCGACGCGCGTCAGTCCCCCCGGTGTGATGTCGATACGGTCTGGGCTGACCAGAACAAACGGTCGCAGATCTACATGACGTGGTGCGAGGCCCGAGCGCGTAAAAATAGGCACGGTCGAGAGCGATAGCGTCGGTTGTGCGATGTAGTTCGATGGCCGCAGTTTGAGTTTTCGGCGGAACGTCTCGATGTCCTTTTTCGTCGCGGTCGGTCCAATGAGCATCCCGTAGCCGCCAGATCCATGAACTTCTTTGACGACCAATTCGGACAGGTTGTCGAGGACATAAGCGAGGCTATCGGGTTCGCTACAGCGCCATGTCGGGACGTTCTGCAGGATAGCTTTTTCACCAGTGTAGAATTCGACGATGTCAGGCATGTAGCTATAAATTGCCTTGTCGTCGGCGATCCCTGTTCCGGGAGCGTTGGCGATTGTTATGCCGCCCGCCTTATAGACGTCCATGATACCTGGAACGCCGAGCTGGCTGTCAGGATTGAAATTCAGCGGATCGAGGTAGTCATCATCCACGCGGCGATACAGAACGTCGATTGCTTTGTACCCTTCGGTCGTTCGCATCGCGACGCGCCCATCGACGACCCGTAGGTCGTGGCCCTCAACCAATTCGACGCCCATTTTGTCAGCGAGGAAGCTGTGTTCGTAGTAGGCAGAATTGTAGATGCCTGGGGTCAGAACAGCGACCGTCGGTTTGTCGGAGGTAGCGGCTGGTGCGCAAGCGGCTAGGGAGCGGCGCAGCATCTTAGGGTAATTCGAGACAGGCAAAACTCGATTGCGTGCAAACAGTTCTGGAAACATCTGCAGCATCGTTTCGCGGTTTTCGAGCATGTAGCTCACCCCAGAAGGCGTGCGCGCGTTATCTTCGAGGACGTAGAATTCGTCAGGCCCCGTGCGGACGAGGTCGATGCCGACAATATGCGTGTACACACCACCTGCGGGACTGACGCCCATCATTTGCGGCAAGAAGGCCGCGTTCTTTGAGATCATTTCCGCAGGTAGCCGCCCAGCACGCACGATCTCTTGCCGGTGGTAGATGTCATAAAGAAAGGCGTTGATCGCACGAACGCGTTGTTCGATCCCGCGTGACAGTCGAGCCCATTCGCGTCCCGAAATAACGCGCGGCACGATGTCGAACGGGATCAATCGCTCTGATGCGGCGGCGCGCCCATAGACGTTGAAGGTGATACCAGTGAGGCGAAAGAGGTCTTCCGCCTCCCTCTGTTTTTTACGCAATCGGGCTGGTTCTTCGCCGTCGAACCATGCGTTGAAATCCGTGTATGGGGCGCGAATGTCGTCCCCATTTACACCTGTCATTTCGTCAAAAATATTGGGCTTTTCCATGGTCTCGATCTTAGAAGCGAGCATGGGGCGCACAATTGGAACTATGATTGGTTTCGCATGTGAAATGGTCTTTTGTTTAATAAATAGGCAATTTCACCCCGGCAAATGCACTGTCTGGGGCTGAAAAAGAAATCAGCACAAAAATTTTGCGCTGATTCTCTTTGCAATCGATCAAATTACGAGCGGTTGAGCGTGTCGCCAGGCTGCAGCTTTGGCGTTAGCTCAACGACGAGGCCTTCATCCGCGTCTGGGTTGGTCACACGATCCGCAAGGATCTGCGCTGCACGGCGGCCAATCTCGCGGCGGCACGCGTCCATAGATGCCAACTTGCGCGGCAAACCGTCCAACAGCTCAACGCCGTTAAAGCCAGCAATCCCGATGCGGCCCGGAATGTCGTAACCTTGCTCGATGAGGTAGAGCAGACCACCTGCGCCGATCATGTCGTTGGAAAAATACATGAAGTCGAGGTCGGGGCTGCGCTTGAGCATCTTTTCAGTCAGTTCGCGCCCTTTCGCCAGCGCTGAACCGCCAGAATAGAACTCTTGATCCGAGATCTCTATCCCAGCTTTGGCGAGCGTCTGTGTGAAACCTTCAAACCGCTTCCGAGCTCGGTGGTCGAGCGGCATCTTCGTCCCAATAAAGCCTATTTTGCGATAGCCGTTCTGGAGGATCGATTCCGCCATTTTACGACCAGCGCGTCGATGGGAAATGCCGACACAGGCATCAACAGGGTGGCCGTCGACGTCCATGATCTCGACCACTGGGCAGCCGGCCTGACGCAGCATTGCGCGCGACGCATCAGAATGCTCAAGGCCTGCGATGATCACGCCCGATGGACGCCATGACAGCATCTCGAACAGGACTTTTTCTTCTTTCTCGGGAAGGTAATCCGTCACGCCCACAACGGGCTGCAGGTCTGTGTCGGCCAAAATCTCGGAAATGCCAGACAGCACTTCGGGGAAAACCATGTTCCCTAGGCTGGGGATGATCACGGCGACCAGATTCACACGTTGCGATGCCAGCGCGCCTGCAATTTTGTTCGGAACGTAGCCGAGCGACTTTGCAGCATCCTGCACCCGTTTGCGGGTCGCATCGCTGACGTCCCCCTTGTTGCGTAAAACGCGGCTGACAGTCATTTCGCTGACGCCAGATGCCTCGGACACGTCGCGAAGTGTAAGGGGGCGTTTGCTAGGAGCTTTCACGGCATTCGTCCTGTAACAGTATTATTACTCTGCATTTATCCACACATTCCGCGTCAGTCCAAGCCCGAACGATTGACGCCCGAAACAAAGGGAGGCATTCAAGGCAGTGATGGCCCCGTGGCTCAACTGGATAGAGCAGCCCCCTCCTAAGGGGCAGGTTACAGGTTCAAGTCCTGTCGGGGTCACCAAATCCCAATATTCCGCACAACTTTAGCGATACAAATTTGTACGGATGTGTTCGTGATTTTGCGCCACTATGAGGTAGTAAAGTCTCTGTATTTTAGGAGTTAATCAAAATCTTAACAAATGCAGGACATTCGCGGAAAGATTGAATAGAGTCGTTGCGTGGGGCAAATTTTGACGAGGACATGGGGCAATGACGAGAGCCGCGCCATTAGATGAAATGATTGAATTTGCGATGGAGGAACTCCTGTCGGGGAACGAGGATCGCAAACGTGCGATGGTGCGCAAAATGGCTGAGCGTTGGCCAGATCAGCCGGCTTTGGCGCTTGTATATGCGGTCACCTCTGCAACTGAAGCGATCGAAGACAGTTTTGGCGAGGCAGCTGCGTCCGATCCTGTGATCCCACTGGGCTATCGTCTATCTGCTTTGATTTCGGCGGATGTGCATGCCGTTCAGTCGATGGGGCAGGTTCCTTCGGTTGCCGAGGACCTCCTGCATTTCTGGCGTCGGGTTGATCCGAATTTCCTGCGGATACAGTAAGTTTCTGAATTGTAACTAGTTGATTGAGCTAAGAATCGTTAAGAAATGGTAAAGCCTTGGGGGCTAGGTGGGTATGAACGGTTCAGAGTTAGATCATATGATCGAGTTCGCTATCGGCGAATTGGCAGCTGGTGATCCAGAGCGGATCAGGGGTGTCGTTCGGCATATCGCGCAACGGTGGCCTGAGCAAAAAGCGCTGATGATTTGTTTTGCTCTCACCTCGGCTGCTGCTCAAATCGAAGACGTATTTAAAGATGGCCGCGCAGCACGCGGCCCTCAGATTGCCTACAAAATGGCGGCCTTAGTCGCGGGCGACGTTCTGGCTGCAGAAGCCATGGGCATATCGCCGGTTAAAGGGCGTGACCTGATGCATTACTGGCGCCGTGCCGATCCCTACTTCTTGAGCTAACGATCACACCATCCGTATGACGTTTTTATCGATGGCGAGCATATAGCCGCGCCGCGCGATGTTTTTGACCAACAACTCGCTTACCATCTGATTGCCCAAGGTGTCGCGCAAGCGTTTGATGCGGGTCGCACCCGCTGCTTCGTCACAGTCGGCAGCGTTTCGGCCGGAAATCACGGCCTCTATCTCTGCACCTGACAACACATCGTCGTCCATGCGTGCTTCGGCAAGAACAGAAAGCGTTTCGATCGCAGCTTCGGTAAGTTTGAATTCAAAGTTGTTCAGATAAACGGTGTTTTGGTCGCGGCTGATCAGCAGTGAATTTACTTCGATTCCTTTTCGTTCGATGTGGCCCATCCGTCGATTGAGTTGCGCAAGCATAACAAGGAACGTGATGGCCGCGATTAGAAGCGCAGTCGCGAAAACCAGTAGGACATAGATCAGAGTCTGATAAGACGCGATTGTGTCCGAAAACGCGGTGCCCGATTGGGCGAGGATTTCCAGCAGTTTCAGTTCAGCCTGTGAAGTGAATCCGTCATTCTCAACAAAGATCTGTTCGACCCGTGCGTTGAACGCATTTGCGTCTGGCAGGTTTGCGAACATCACCACTGCGGTGACCAGTAGGATCAGCACTACAGTGGCGATCCCGCCGAGAACGAATTTGTTGCCTGTCGCGCGTGTTTCAGAAGCGGAGATAGAATTCACCTGCACTGTCCCGTCTTTGTTCGAGTCCGGTTTCGTCAAAAACATCCATGACGTTCAATAATACCCAGCCCGCAGTTTCAAGGCGGGGTGAGAGTTCTGCCTCAGCTTGCGCGGCAGTGCATGGCCCGTCGATGCGGGCGACCCCGTATTGCAGACGCAATGGGGAATCCTGTTTGGCCTTATAGTCTGCGTAGCAATCTGCATGCGCAGTCGACGCCATCAGGAAAAAAATGAAGGATATCGCGTGTTTCATGATGCAATCAGAACACCAGAAGGTGCAGTGCTATTCAATAACCGAATGAGTGTGAGGGCGTGTTATTCAATGGCTCAGCACTGATATTGAGCGACACACGGCGACGATCCCATCGTCCTTTCATCACGACGCACCATCGCGTCAGACGAAGAAAGGACACACCATGTTCAAGACAGTTACCGCGGGACTGACCGCACTTTCGCTGGCGCTTTCGGTGCCCACCACAGCGCAGGCTGGCAATGATGATGTAGCAAAGGCGCTGGCAGGATTGGCTATGATCGCCATCGTCGGTGCGGCTCTTTCTGACAATAATGGACGAGCGCAAGTTCAGGTCACACCGCCGCAAACCTACCCAAACCGCAGGGAAGGTGCGCGCGGTCATGATGATCATCGTCGTGACAATTGGGGCCATAACGCCCGCCGTGTCTCGCCTTTGCCCGAAGCATGCAGCATCGAACTGAACCGCCATGGTGAAACACGAGAGTTGTATAACAGCCGTTGTCTGCGTCGGACCTACGCGAACTTCGACGCACTCCCCAGCGATTGTCAGACGACCTATCGCCGAAATGGTCACACGCGAAATGGCTATAATGCGTCGTGCCTTCGTCAATACGGGTTCCGCGAGGAACGTCGATAGCAAGGTCGAGCAGCAGGCACCAAAGGTGCCGCGGGCGGGGCGAGGGTTGGACAATTACCCTCGCCCCGTTTTAGGTGGAGCTATGACAAAGATTGCTCCTGATTTTTCATTTGAACGCGCCGCGATGGATCGTGGTTTCCTTCGTATCGCAGGTGTGGACGAGGTGGGTCGTGGTCCTTTATGTGGTCCAGTGACTGCCTGTGCTGTCGTGCTCGATCCCGCGCAGGTGCCCGACGGCCTGAATGACTCTAAGCAGCTGACCCCGAAAAAGCGCGCAATCTTGTTAGAGGCGCTCTTGGATGTGGCGGACGTATCGATCGCCCATGCATCAGTGGAAGAGGTGGATAGTCTCAACATCTATCATGCAACGCACTTGGCGATGTGCCGAGCTCTCGATGGACTGTCTGTTCCTCCTGACTATGCGTTGATCGACGGTAATAAGATTCCCAAAGATATCCAGATTCCCGCGGAGGCCATCGTAAAGGGAGATGCCCGTTCCGTCTCAATCGCGGCCGCCTCAATTGCGGCAAAAATGTGTCGAGATCAAATTATGGTGGACTTAGCGCAACAGTTTCCAGGCTACGGATGGGAGCGAAATGCTGGCTACGGGACGAAAGAACACCTCGAAGCACTCGTAAAAAAAGGGGTTACACCACATCATAGGCGATCGTTTAAACCCGTGCACAACATCTTGTATCAAGAATAAAACTTAAAGGCTTGATTCAAAAAACTTTTTGACACCGTCCCCCCTCTGACTCATCTTAAGGCCAACCATAGAGCGGAAAAAACCGCCGGTTATACGAGGCAGTAAAATGATCAGAGCAGAAGAGAAGGGCGCGGCAGCGCTCCCTCTGAATAGTATTCTTGCGGGCGATTGCATTGAAATAATGAATTCGCTTCCCGCAAATAGCGTGGACCTCATTTTTGCGGACCCGCCCTACAATCTCCAACTTCGTGGCGATCTTCATCGCCCCGATAACTCCAAAGTCGATGCCGTTGATGATCACTGGGACCAGTTTTCGTCCTTTGCGGCCTATGACCAGTTCACCCGTGATTGGTTGGCAGCGGCGCGCCGTTTGCTAAAGCCGAACGGTGCAATCTGGGTAATCGGCAGTTACCACAACGTGTTTCGGATGGGTGCCGAACTTCAGAACCAAGGGTTCTGGATTTTGAATGACGTGGTGTGGCGCAAGTCGAACCCCATGCCCAACTTCCGTGGCAAACGTCTGACCAATGCGCATGAGACCCTGATTTGGGCATCGAAAGAAGAGGCCAGCAAATACACCTTCAACTACGAGGCCCTAAAGGCTTTGAACGAAGGTGTGCAGATGCGATCTGACTGGGTTCTACCGATCTGCACAGGTCATGAGCGTTTGAAAGATGATGCAGGAGATAAGGCGCATCCGACACAGAAACCGGAATCGCTCCTCCATCGTGTTCTGCTCGGCACGACAAACCCGGGGGATGTGATTCTGGACCCCTTCTTTGGCACGGGCACGACTGGTGCAGTTGCCAAGATGCTGGGTCGCGAATTTATCGGCATTGAGCGCGAAGAAGCGTACCGTCTTGTTGCGAAGAAACGCATCGAAGCTGTTCGCAAGTTCGACAAAGAAGCGCTTGAGGTTTCTCAGTCCAAACGGGCAGAGCCGCGTGTGGCTTTTGGCGTTTTGGTCGAACGTGGTCTGCTTCGTCCCGGCGAAGAGCTGTTCAGCATTAATGGTCGTCACACGGCCAAGGTGCGTGCGGATGGTTCAATTGTCGGTCGGGATATGAAGGGGTCGATCCATCAGGTCGGCGCTCATCTCGAAGGCGCACCGTCGTGTAATGGCTGGACCTACTGGCACTTCAAACGGGACGGTCAGACTGTTCCGATTGATCTCCTGCGCCAGCAGATCCGCTCGGAAATGTCAGCCTAAGCTGATCAAGAGTTACCGCCAGAGCCACCAGCCCTGCTCGGCTGTTGTAGGCTCATACCTCCCCGCCGTTTGTTCGGCGGGGCTTTTTGCTATCGAGGCATTGGATTGCTGGCGGTTTTATAGGCCGACCAATCGGTTATGTCGGGGTAGTATTGCCGACGCCATGCTCGGACCTTGGGATTCATCCAGCGCCGCCAAACTGGGGGCACTAGCGCAGCGATTGCCATAAGCGGATAACCGAATGGCAACTGCGGCGCTTCGTTCTCATCGTAGGTTTGTAAGAGCGGGAACCGCCTGTCGGGTTTGTAGTGGTGATCCGAATGGCGCTGAAGGTTGATCAGCAGCCAGTTCGTGCCGGTATGAGACGCATTCCACGAATGATGCGGTTTGACATGTTCGTATTTCCCGTCTCCCAAATGCCTACGGGTCAGACCGTAGTGTTCAACATAATTGGTCAGTTCGAGGGCAAGGATGGCCATGAAGGCCTGAACTATAAAGAGGCCAAGGCCAGCGATCCCGCCAATCGCAAAGGCAATGGAAAGCATAATCAGCTGCAGGGCCGCATACCGCCAAAACGGATTGCTCTGATGCCACCACGCGAGGTTTCGACGGGCAAGCATCTTGCGTTCAGCGTCAAACGCTGAGGGCGGACATGTCACGAGCACTCGGGCGAAATAACGGTGGAACCCTTCATTGTAGCGCGCTGTCACGGCATCCTTCGGCGTGCCGACGTAGATATGGTGAACCAGTAGGTGTTCGGTTCGGAAATGCGAATAGAGGACCATCGACAAAAGAATGTCCCCGAGCCACCGTTCGAACGTATTTTTTTGGTGCAGTAACTCATGCGAATACACGATTCCAATCGTGCCCGAGAGAATACCAACATCGAGCATCACTGCGATTCTTTCGCCGACGCTCAGATGGGTTGTCGATGTGACATAAGCCAGAAGTCCGAAAATCATCACGAACTGTACGAGAGGCCAGACCATGGTGATCAGCCGATACCAAAATAGGTCTTTCGTTGGGGTTTCGGGGTCTGGGTTTTCTTCGTTTAGACCAGCGACGGCGTCAACGACGGTAAAGATATGCCACGCGAGTAGCGGCGTCAGTGCCAAAGTCCAACCGCCGTATACAGCACTAAGAACAGGTAGCGGAACGAGAGCTAATGAGAGCCAAAACGGCAGGGCTTTTGTAAATGATCCAACCGATTTTGCGGGCGTCATATGATCGATCCTCTACCTTTGGCTGAATGTTACGCCTATCGGTTTAGGGTTTCAATCAGTGCCGAAAGCACCCACCGCGAGGTCATAGACCTTGCGCATGACTGTGGGCAGCGCACTGGGGTCTAAAGTCATAAACACCCCATTTTCTGGTTCGGCCTCTGCGGGAACATGCGCGATTTCGATACTCAGGCGCAGATGGAAATGAGTGAACGTATGTAGAGCTTCAACATTGAGCGTTTGCCAGGCAGCTTCTATTGGTGGCGCTGCCATAGGCGCATCGTTCCAGTCCGATCCGGGCCAGCCGAGCATCCCACCAAGAAGCCCTTTATCTGGCCGTGTCTCCAAAAGGAATGTACCGTCGGGCTTGCGTGCGACGTAGGCAACGCCAAATCGGACCGGTTTCGGCTGTTTTGGGGCCTTTTTCGGTAGTTCAGCTGCGGTTCCTTCGATGCGGGCCTGACACGGATCGCGCCACGGACAAATCCCGCAGGCTGGGCTTTTGGGTGTGCAAATGGTCGCGCCGAGGTCCATGACGGCCTGAGCGTAGTCGCCGGCGCGATCTTTTGGTGTCAGGCCAAGAGCGAGCTGCGTAAGTTCGGGCTTGGCAGCAGGTAGCGGTGTATGGACGTTGTAGAGCCGCGACATCACACGTTCGACGTTGCCGTCCACGACAACCTCAGATCTGTTGAACGCGATCGAAGAAATGGCACCTGCGGTGTAGGGCCCGATTCCAGGGAGGGACAACAGACTCTCACGCGTGTCAGGAAATCTCCCGCCATGATCCGCCACCACCGCGCGGGCGCATTTCAGCAAATTCCGCGCGCGGGCATAGTAGCCAAGGCCGGCCCATTCAGCCATGACATCGGCGTCGGTAGCGTTTGCCAAGTCAACTACCGTAGGCCAGCGTTCGGTGAAACGGCGGAAATAGTCTTTGACGGCGGCGACGGTCGTTTGCTGCAACATCACCTCTGACAGCCACACACGATAGGGATCGGGCATAACGCCCGCCTTGCGATCTGCGGGCGATGTACGCCATGGCATGACGCGGGCATGTCGGTCATACCATTCCAAAAGCATGTCACTTAGGCCGTCACGCAATCTTTAGCTCCTGTAACAGTGGTTTCGCTGGCAACTGCCGTCTCGGTCGGTAACATAGGTCACTAAGATGAAACAGCCACGCTCCAATGGAACCACTCGCGGTTTTTCCCGCGCCGTAAGCCTGATGCAGACCCGCATCCGCGAGGCAAGCGAGTCCCGTGGCTTTGCCGTGTCGCGTCTTTTGACCCACTGGGAAGAGATCGTGGGGCAGCAGACGGCCTCAATTGCGCGACCTGTGAACGTGTCGTATGGGCGGAACGGCATGGGTGCGACGCTCACGCTTTTGACCACTGGATCGATGGCTCCGATCCTTGAGATGCAGAAAGAACAAATCCTGCAAAAAGTGAACGGATGCTATGGCTACCGTGCAATTGCGCGAGTGAAGGTCACGCAGACGGCACCGACCGGATTTAGCGACGGGCAGGTGGCATTTAGCCATGCGCCCAAAGCAGAGAAACCCGCGCCCGCCCCTGAAGTGGTCGAACAGGCCCGCGATATCGGGCAGGGTGTCGGAGACGATGGATTGCGCCAAGCGTTAGAGCTTTTGGCGACCAATGTGTTAAGCAAACGGAAAACCTGACAGAGGCAGTAATGAAACGACGTCTTTTCCTCACCACCGCCGGTGCAGCCATGATGGCTGGCGGTATGACCCTCCCCTTATTTGCCCAAGAGGCAGAGGCTGCCGCTGGTATCCCAGATATGGTGCTGGGCAATCCTGATGCGCCAGTAGAGATCGTAGAATATGCGTCCTTCACCTGCCCGCATTGTGCGAATTTCCATGCCAATCAGTTCCAGCAGATCAAAGCGAACTATATCGACACGGGCAAAGCGCGCTTTGTCTTCCGTGAGGTCTTTTTCGACCGCTACGGCCTGTGGGGTTCGATGATTGCGCGCTGTGGTGGCGAAATGCGTTTTCACGGGATCGTGTCGATGATGTTCGAACGCCAGCGTGATTGGGCACAGGGTGAACCTGCGCAGATCGCTGCGAATCTTCGTAATATTGGCAAGGTTGCGGGGCTTGATGACGCGACATTGGATGCTTGTATGCAGGACGCCGATACCGCGCAGGCTTTGGTCGCTTGGTACGAAGAGAATCGCGTTCGTGACAACATCGAAGGAACGCCGTCATTCCTGATCCAAGGTCAGAAATATTCGAACATGAGCTATGAAGAGTTCGCAGCAATTCTCGATGAAAAGCTGACCGAGGCTGGCTACACAGAAGAAAACTGAAACGATGTTTCAGGATGGAAGGGCGGCCTATGGCTGCCCTTTATTTTTTGGTGATGCCGATCTCGGAGAGTGCGCTGTCGATGGGCCCCCAGTCTTCGAGTTCTAGTCTCACGGGAACGGTCAGCACTTTTGACCGGAACGAATCTGGCAGACGAACCGCGTCTTTTTCAGTCGTGACCAACTGGGCGCTGCGCATTTGGGCCTCTGTCTCTAGGCGGAGCATGAGGGCAGGTGTTAGTGGTTGGTGATCTTGTAGAGGTTCACCGTGAATGACATTTGCACCCAGCTCGCGCAGCGTGGCAAAGAATTTCTCTGGATTGCCGATCCCTGCGAAAGCGAGAACAGGCATTCCCGCCCATGGCATTCCCGTCGGTAACGGTGCTAGTCGTCCATTGACGAGCGGAACAGGCACGTTCCCCAATGGCAGGCCCTTGGTTCCAATCGACAGTACGATCTGTGCGCGCTTCAGTCCTGCCTCAACCGTTTCCCGAAGTGGACCAGCGGGCATGACGCGCCGATTGCCAAAGCCACGCGCTGCATCGACGACGACGATACTCAAGTCTTTCACCACTGACGGGTTCTGAAACCCATCGTCGAGCAAAATGACGTCCGCCCCAGCAGCTTCTGCCGCTTTAACGCCCGCCGCACGGTCCTGCGCGACCCAAGTGGGGGTAAATGCTGCGAGCAGAAGGGGTTCGTCGCCTACATCTTCGGCACTGTGGTCTCTCTCCCGAACCTGAGTTGGGCCAATGGTTTTGCCGCCATACCCGCGTGACACAACATGAGGGGTGAATCCGAGGGCAATAAGCCTTTGGACCAGTGCGATTGTCGTTGGTGTCTTGCCTGTTCCGCCAACGTTGATGTTGCCGACACAGATCACGGGGACAGAAGCTTGATACCCCGACTTAGCCACGCGGCGCGCAGTCACAAACCCATAGAGCGCCCCAATAGGAGACAATAACCGCGCGATAAGCGCGGGCTTGTCTGCGGGGGTGAACCAATAGTCGGGCGCGCGCATCCTATCCTTCGGCCTTGTCTAGGATTGTGCTGATCAGAGCGGCAATCCGGTTTGTAACTTCTGCACCGCGCGATGTGACATCCCAAGCGGCGTGTGCAATCTGAGCGGTAAGGTCAGGAGATAGCAGGTCTTCGATTGTTTTGGCCAGTGCTGCGCCGTTTGCAATCGGTGCCGCACCCCCCGCATTGTCGAGCTGCATATAGAATCGCGCGTAGGGTGCCGTTGTAGGTCCGTGCACAACAACAGAGCCAAGTGCCGCGGCCTCAAACGGATGGCGGCTGCCTCTGGTCAACGTGCCGCCCATGTAAGTAATCGGCGAAACCCGATACCACATCCCCAATTCACCATCGAGATCGGCGACCAGTGCACGGGTTGTCTCGGTCGGGTCGCCTTCCGACCGCAGAACGGTTTCAAATCCAGCATCGATGAGTTTCGCGGCGAGTTCGGGTGCTTGGCGTGTGTCCTGAGGAACGAGGATCAAAAGCAACCGATGTGACCTGCGGCATGCGCTGCGGTGCGCTTCAATGATCAAGTTTATCTCGGCGGGGATCGCATTTGCGACGAGCCAGATCGGACGGGTGTCGATGGTTTTTGCGAAATCGGCACGTTCCGCGTCGTTGCATGACAGAACGGGCGCTTGATCATCGAAATGTCCTATGACTTCGACGCGGTCAGAAGCGACACCCCAACGGCGAAACCGTTCGGCACTGGATTTATCAGCGGCGAGGACGTCGTTGAAAACCGAAAGAAGATAGCGGCGCATCCCAAAGAGCCACTTCCGCCCTTCAGGGATAAAGTCGTTTGCGTCCGCAGCGATCAGGTATTTCGGAAACGAACATCGGTCGGCTGCTGCTATGATCGCGGGATCAACTTGTCCCCCAATCCACATCAGTCCGATGGGGTTCCAGTGTTCAATGAACCGCGAAATATCCCGAAGGTTTCGGCCCGGTCCCTTTGATACCGTGATCATCCGGTCTGGCGAGATGTCAGTGTCTAGCGACGATCCCGTCACGACAAATGCAACCTGTTCGAGGTCGTCCTGCATTTGCCGCATGACCCGTCTAATGTGGTCAGCATCTGCCGTGTTTCGACAGTGCACCCAAATGACAGGTTGAGATGGGGGGGCAGGTTCGTTTGTGCCTATGGCCTCGCCTGACCCGCAGGGGCGGGCCAAGAGGTAGAGGTTCAGGAACAATGACGATGCCATTTAGGGATTACAGACCCAGTTCTTCTGTCGGGGAAGCCGCGAGGCCTTCGTCCCGCAGCCTGTGGATGTGAGCGATGAAATAGCGTGTGTGTGCGTCATCAACGGTGCGCTGAGCCGCTGCTTTCCATGCGTCATGGGCAGACTGATAGTCGGGGAACATACCGACGATATCGATATTGTTGACGTCTTTGAAAGTCGTGGTGCTGGGATCAACAAGTTCGCCACCAAAGACGAGATGCAGACGATTGGCCACGGGGAAACTCCGCTGTGTTGGATGTGCGCCACCCTAAGCATTGGGGGCAAAGGGTCAAGAGAACCACCGTCATGGTTCCAATACAGATTTGCCCTAACCTTCTGCATTTCAAGGGTTTGCTGCGGTGCAGAAATTTTTACTTGCCTTCTGGTCGTTCATGGCCAACCCTAGAGGAGAAGAAAAGAGGACCGCATTGCCCTGCATCGCCGTGTTCACCGATCTGGATGGAACTCTTCTGGATCATGAAACTTACTCTTGGGCGCCTGCTGCGCCTGCATTGGATCGATTGAGAGCGCGGAATATTCCGCTGATCTTAGCGAGTTCAAAGACTGCCGCCGAAATTCAACAGCTTCGGGATGCAATTGGGTTCGGCCATATGCCTGCAATCGTAGAGAATGGCGCTGGCATTCTTGAAGGTGGAGCGACCGCTGGAACTGATCGAGTGGATCATGACAGGATTATGCGAGTTCTCTCACAGATACCGAATACCCTGCGCCGTGATTTTGAAGGGTTCACCGATTGGGGTGTAGAGGGCATTGCGCATGAAACTGGGTTGTCCATGCCTGAGGCACGATTGGCTTATGCCCGTCAATTTTCTGAACCTGGGTTGTGGCGCGGAAACGCGCAAGCGGAAGCGGAATTTATAGCTGTTTTGGCTGAGCATGGAGTGCAAGCACGGCGTGGCGGGCGGTTCCTGACCCTCTCGCTCGGCACCACCAAGGCGGATCGGATGAGAGAGCTTTCATCCCGCATCGCGCCTTGTCGAACGATTGCGCTGGGCGATGCGCCGAATGATGTTGAAATGTTGCAAGCGGCGTCATTAGGCGTGGTGGTGAAGAATCCCAATGTTGCGCCGCTGCCACCTCTCATCGGAGAGGCCGATGGACGCATTATTCGTACGAAACTGGTTGGGCCTGCGGGCTGGAACGAAGCGGTTCTGAAATACGTTGAAATTTGGAATCCGGAGCTGAACAGAAAACAACAGGAGGTTTGACCCTTGGCCGATTTTCACCAGAGCGGAAGCATTGCGACCCTGCACAATTTGCGGACCGCATCCACCGAAGCGATGACGAATGAGCTGTCTACTTTTGGGATGAACCGCAAAATCAACCTCATCCTTCCATCGTTGTTTTCAGAACTTGAAGGCGAGGCCTTGCCCGCCATCATCGACGAACTGAATAAGGTGCCGTACCTCAACAAAATCGTCATCGGTCTAGATCGCGCAACCGAAGCGGAATACCGATATGCGCGGCAGTTCTTTTCTCGTCTCAAGGTGAACCACGACATTCTTTGGAATGATGGCCCGCGTTTGCAGGCGATTGATGAACGTTTGAAAAAGCTGGACTTGTCGCCAAACGAACCGGGCAAAGGACGGAATGTTTGGTTCTGTATTGGGTACACATTGGCCCAAGCGGAGGCTGCAGTCGTTGCCGTGCATGACTGTGATGTCGTGACCTATTCGGCGGATATGTTGGCGCGGCTTGTGTATCCCGTCGCCAACCCTGCATTCCCCTATCAAATGTCCAAAGGTTTTTATCCTCGCGTAGCGGATCGCAAGCTCAATGGGCGGGTTAGTCGTTTGCTGGTTACGCCGCTTCTGCAGTCGCTAAAGAAGGTCTTGGGGCAGCGAGATTACCTCGATTTCCTATCGTCGTTTCGATACCCGCTCGCAGGGGAGTTCGCGATGCGTACGGCGATTTTGCCGGATATGCGCATTCCGTCAGACTGGGGGTTAGAAATTGGCCTCTTGTCCGAGGCTTGGCGGAATCTATCGCCGCAGGCCGTTTGTCAGGTCGAGATCAGCGATCGCTATGATCACAAACATCAGGATCTTTCCCTTGATGATGCGAACAAAGGGCTCAGCCGGATGTCGGTCGACATTTGCAAAGCCCTGTATCGCAAGCTTGCTGCCGATGGCACGGTGCTGAGCGAAGAGGTATTTCGTTCGATCAAAGCGACCTATTACCGAATGGCCCTCGACCTCATCGATACCTACTACAACGACGCGAGAATGAACGGTCTCGATCTTGATCGGCACGCCGAAGAGACTGCGGTTGAGCTGTTCGCTGCGAATATCATGCAGGCGGGAAGCGTGTTCCTCGATAACCCGATGGAAACGCCGTTCATCCCGAACTGGAGCCGCGTAAACGCTGCCGATCCTGCGATCCTGACTGATATGCTAAAGGCCGTCGCAGACGACAACGCAGAATTTGGTTAGAGCAGTTGATCTGCGAGGGTTTGGTGGAAGGTCGGCACTGCACCGATAACGCCGTTCACCTGCGGATGAGGATTGTTAAAGCGCAGCGGCGCGCCCTTTTTGTCGGTCACGGTGCCACCCGCCTCAGTGAGGATCAGAGCGCCTGCAGCGATGTCCCATTCCCAGCTCGGGCGCAACGTGATCATACCGTCGAAACGACCTTCCGCGACGAGGCACATACGGTAGGCAAGTGACGATCTGAAATGGCGGTCGACTTTAGGCGGCTGTGCGTTTTTCCAGTTCGTTACATCCATCGTGGGCGTGTTCGTGAGGATCGTTGGCGGTGTTGCGGTTCCCCCAATGTGCAGAGTTTCACCGTTTAGCGTTGCACCTTTGCCGTGCCACGCAGCGAACATTTGGTCTTTCATAGGTAGATAAACGACACCCGCTATAACTTGTCCGTTTTCGACAATGGCGAGCGAATGGGCCCAGTCTTTGGAACCGTCGATAAATGCGCGGGTTCCGTCGATCGGATCGATGATGAACTGGCGGGTTGTTGATAGGCGATCCGAAGTGTCGTCGGTCTCTTCGGACAGCCAACCATAGCTGGGTCGCACTGCGGTCAACGTTTCACGCAGCATCGTATCGACCGCTAGGTCCGCTTCGGTCACTGGGCCTTGCCCAGCGGGTTTGTCCCATACTTTAGGCGCTGACTTAAAAAAGTCCGCTGCGATATCGCCAGCTTTGCGGGCCGCGACTATTAGGAGGTCGAGATCAGTCACCGGCAAGCGTCAGCCCTTCGACCAAGAGCGAGGGTACAACACGGCTTAGGTGTTGGCGGGCATCATTTGCGGGAGTGATCCGTTTCAGCATCTCGATGAGATTGCCTGCGATGGTGATCTCATTGACGGGATAGGTGATTTCGCCGTTTTCGATCCAGAAACCAGCGGCACCGCGGGAATAGTCGCCCGTGTTTGGGTTGATAGTTGAACCGATGAACGAGGTTACCAACAATCCCGTACCCATATCGCGGATGAGTTCAGCACGGGATTTGTCGCCTTGGGTCAAGGCAACGTTCGTCACAGAGGGGCTGGGCGTTGAAGAAGTGCTGCGAGCCGCGTGGGCGTTGCTGGTCAGTCCCAATTGCCGCGCTGTGGCGAGGTCGAGGGTCCAGTCAGTTAGGACGCCATTTTCAACAATCGCACGACGGGCTGTAGGTAACCCTTCGGCGTCGAAGAGACGAGACGCGCTCGCGCGTGGGCGGTGTGGGTCCTCTATTAACGACAGACCTTCGGGGAGGACTTGGGTGCCTTTCAGGCCTCGTGCCCACGATGAACCACGTGCGATCATGCTGCCGTTTACCGCCTGCAAGAGGTGGGTGATCAGTGATGAAGAAATGCGCTCATCCAATAGGATTGGATAGCTGCCGGTTTTGGGGCGGCGCGGGTTGAGGCGTTCGATTGCGCGTTCCCCTGCGGTGCGACCGATGTCCGCCGCGTCGCGCATATCGGACTGAAAAATGCGGCTGTCGTGATCATAGTCACGCTCCATCCCGCCGCCCGTTCCAGCGAGTGCACCACAGGAAATGCCACGGTCTGACCGCTCATACCCAGCTGCGAACCCGTTCGTTGCAGCAAGGTGGACGCGGCGATGACTGTAGCCTGCAGATGCGCCAATCACTTGTTCTACGCCGTCGACTGCCAATGCAGCCGCTTCGGCGCGGGCTGCATCGTCTTGCAACATGGCTGGATCAGGCTCAGGCGTTGGGTCGAAGAGCTCTAACCTGCTGCTATCGGTATCCTTGGCAAGTTGTTCTACATCTGCCAACCCAGCATACCGATCTTCGGGGGCCACGCGGGCCATCGCGACCGCGCGCTCTGCCAATTCGCGAAGCGCATCGGGTCGTGTGTCTGAGGTCGATACGCAGGCCTGCCGTTGGCCGACTAACACGCGCAAGCCGACATCGACGCCTTCGGATCGTTCGGCGGACTCCAACGCTCCACCTCGAACGTCGATGTGGACCGAAGTTCCATCGACGGCCAATGCATCGGCATTATCGGCACCGCTTTTACGGGCGAGATCGAGAAGTAAGCTGGTCAGGTCAGAAAGCGATTTTGTCATGGGCACACCTTTGGTCACCCATGACCTAGACCGCAGGGCCTGTCCCTGCAAGTCCGGCATCGTGTGCCCGCCCCGAAGTCACTGGGACGGGCTGTTGATTTACTTGATACGTTGACCGTTAAGCATCACGTTGCCTTGGGCATTCATATCGATGGTAGTTTCGATCTGATCTTCACCAGTTGACTGGGTGAACATGCCTAACATCATCCGTGCGGTCATGATCTGATCACCGACGGGCAGACCCATTTGTTCGATCTTATCCAAAAGCCCATTGATGCCTTTGCCGACCAAAGACAGGCTGCCTTCGGGGCGTGGGAAGCCGCCGTAGGTTTGGAGATCGGTGTTATCAAAGGTGAAATCACCCGTCCCTGTGATCTCTGCGCCAGCAATGGCGAGTTTCAGGTTTTGAAGAGTCAGAGAGTGCAGTTCGCCCGGAACATCGGTTTGCTCAAGCGCTGCGGCTTGTTTCGGGTCCATTACGTCAAAGAACAGCTTGGCCGCGCCCGTTACAGCGACTTGGAAGGTGATCGGGTCATGGGGCAGGATGCCTTGCGGGTCTGCCATCATCCAAAGCATGTCGTTGAGGCCAAGGTCCGTCAGGGTGATCCCTGCCGCAAACGGAGCAGGGTCTTCGGTCTTAGCCAGAGGCATTTCAAAGCTCACACCGTATTCGCTTGCAGTGATATCCAGAGGCAGCGGAACCTGCCCACCCATGGCTTGGAACTTCAAACCAGTTGAGAGCGCAGCAAACGTCATAGCGTCCTTATCCAAACCAAAACTGAGGTGGCCAGACTCGGTCGCGCTTGCCATGTTGATCGTGCCAGAACTATCCGTGACGCTTATGATGTAAGTTGAGGGGCCTGCGGTGTAATCGAACGACATCGCGGCACCGTCGATAAACATTGTCTCGGGCGATTTTTGGTCAAGATCAGTTGGCACAATCATGGTCGACGCAAGGGACATGCCGGTAGTTTGGCCAGAAAAGTTCATTTTCTCGAACTCTTCGTTCAGGTCGAAATACACATCCATTGAGGTCGCCGACAGATCATAGCCGATAGTCTGTAGATCGCCTGTGAGGACGGAATAGACGCCGGACAATCCGTTGAGCTTGAGGTTTGCTTCAATCGGTACGGGTTTTCCGCCGTCAAACGCCTCTGCCAGTTCAAGCAGATAAGAATCCGCCGAAACATCGTAATTGATCGCGTCCGCAGTTCCGCTGGCGACCATATCAAAGTTGGCAACAGCGATGGAAATGGTCGCGTGGTTTTCGGCGAAGTTTTCGGAGTTGCCCATCGACATTTGGTATTGCTCAGGGATCTTGACCGAAACAGTGCCATCGCCGTTTTCGGTCAGGATAATCGGTCCCATCTCCGCTTTAATCGTGACGCCGTCCTGATCAGCATCGTATGTGGTGCTTTCAATCGTCAGCGTGTTGCCCGACATCGTCTCCGCACCGAATGTGATCATATCGGTGCCGTACATGGCCATTTGGGACTTCCAATTGGCCCAAACCTCTTGGGCAGTAACATCTGCAAAAGCTGCGGGAGCGGTGAATAGTGCGGCAAGGCAAACGCTTGCGCCAAATTTGCTAGTATTCATGGTGGGTATCCTTTCCCAGACAACTCTTGAAAAATATTTTGCCATTAAAGTGTCATGGCAGTGATCACTTATGTCTAAAAGTAACCATTCAGTCGGCTGCGATAAAGATGACGGAGAAAGAAAACATGAAGATGACAGGTAAAACGGTCGCTATTACGGGTGCCAGCCGAGGCATTGGTGAGGCTGCAGCACGAGAATTTGCGGAACAAGGCGCAAATGTTGTTCTTTTGGCGCGCGGTGCGGATCGGATTGCAGAGATTGCTGCAGAGATTGGGCCAAATGCACAGGCTATTCCCTGCGATGTTGCGACATTCGATTCGGTTCAATCTGCCATTGAACGCACGCTTTCACAGTTCGGCGGCATCGATGTTTTGGTGAACAACGCGGGTGTCATTGCGCCAATGGCACCGCTTGCCGAGGCCGATGTGGATCAGTGGGGTCTTGCCGTCGATGTGAACCTCAAAGGCGTATTTCACGGTGCACGCGCTGTATTGCCCGGCATGATTTCAAAAGGGTGCGGGACCATTTTGAACATTTCTTCGGGCGCTGCACATAACCCATACGAATCTTGGTCAGCCTACTGTGCATCAAAGGCTGGAGCCTACATGTTGACCCGTCACATCGACCTTGAATATCGGGCCGCAGGTATCCGCGCATTGGGGTTGTCGCCTGGCACAGTGGCGACCCAGATGCAGCGGGATATCAAATCCTCAGGCTTGGGTCCCGTGGCGGAACTCGAATGGTCGGATCATATTCCACCGGAATGGCCCGCTAAGGCTCTGGTTTGGATGTGCGGCGAAGAGGCCGATGTCTATTTGGGGCAGGATGTGAAACTAAGAGAGCCTGAAATACGTCAGGCAATAGGTGTAGCATGATCCGTTTTGACCAAGAGGGTGATCTTTGGATCGCTACGATTGACCGCCAAGAGAAAGCGAATTCTCTGACCGAAGAGATGCTGACCCAACTGGCTGAATTTGCGGAATCTGCGACCGCTGCCAAGGTGTTCGTCATCACGGGCGCAGGCAAGGTATTCAGCGCGGGTGCTGACTTGGACGAGGCCCGCGCAGGATTGGCCACTAGCCCCGTTTGGGAACGCCTGTCTGGTGCGATTGCCGCGCTGCCATGCATGACGATTGCTGCGCTCAATGGGACGTTGGCGGGTGGTGCCTTTGGGATGGCTTTGGCGTGTGATCTGCGGATTTCTGTCCCGTCGGCAAAGTTCTTTTATCCCGTCATGAAGCTGGGATTTTTGCCGCAACCGTCTGATCCGAAACGAATGGCTGCGCTAATTGGTCCAAGCCGCGCGAAACTGATCCTGATGGGTGGTCAAAAGATCACCGCCGACGAGGCGCTGTCCTTTGGGCTTGTTGATCGTTTGGTCGAGGTTGAAGAGTTGATGCCCACGGTCCGCGAGATAGCTACAGATGCGTTGACCGCAAATCCAAGCCATATCGCGGGTATCAAAGGTCTTGTCGGTTAATCGCCGGTAGTTGGAACCTGACCTGCCCCATGTTACCCGTCGGTTAAGTGTTTTCAGACGGAGCAGGCATTTGGCAAAGGCATTGGTGATCGGTGCGGGTCCAGCGGGCTTGATGGCGGCAGATGTTCTGTCGGCTGCTGGGCATTCCGTTTTGATCGCCGATGCGATGCCGTCACCCGCGCGCAAATTTCTGATGGCGGGTAAATCAGGTTTGAACTTGACCAAAGTTGGGTCTGGGTTCCTAGGCGCCTATGGCGACATTCCTGCCTCGATGGTTGCGGCTTTGTCCGCTTTCGGCCCTGACCAAGTTATCGAGTGGGCAAATGACCTCGGCCAAGAAGTATTCATAGGCTCTACGGGACGCGTGTTCCCCGTGGTGATGAAGGCGTCACCGCTGGTGCGGGCGTGGCTCAAGCGGTTGGATGCCCAGCAGGTAAAGTTGCAAACGCGGTGGCGTTGGACGGGTTGGGACGGTGACGATTGGGTTTTTGAGACACCTGTTGGCATGCAATCCGTATCGGCCGATATCGTCATCCTCGCCTTCGGTGGTGCGAGTTGGGCGCGGCTTGGGTCTGATGGGCTATGGGCTGATCAGTTCCCTGACGACATCGCACCGTTCAAACCCGCCAACATGGGGTTCATCGTTCCATGGTCGAACCATATGTCGTCCCATTTCGGCTCGCCAGTTAAGGGGTGCACGCTCGTGGCGGGTGCCCAAAAATCCAGCGGAGAATTCGTGATCTCGTCGCGTGGGATCGAAGGCGGCGGGATTTATGCAATATCGGCTGCAGTTCGTGATGGCGCACCATTGACCATCGACCTTTTGCCGTCGCTGAGCGTTGAGGACATCCGAAAAAAGCTCTCTCGGAAAGGCAAAGAGTCACTCTCGAATGTCCTCCGAAAATTGCTTCGCCTCGATCCAGTGAAAATTGCCCTTTTGAATGAGTTTGGCCGTCCATTCCCTGATGATCTGGCGAACTTGTTGAAAAATCTATCCATTCCACATAGCGGCCCCCGCCCCATAGATGAGGCAATTTCTGTCGCGGGCGGTCTGAGGTTCGACGCTTTGGATGATGGTTTTATGATGCGAGGCCGTGCGGGCGTGTTTTGCGTTGGCGAAATGCTTGATTGGGAAGCTCCAACAGGCGGGTATTTAATTACGGGGTGTCTGGCGACGGGGCGGCATGCGGCGCTGGCGGCGATTGAGTATGCGGCGCAACTCGACGCGGGCGGGCAATAACGAGATCCCATTTTTTGGGTGGCCCAAGGCGGGCTAAATCTTATGCGCGCGAAGAGTCCAAGAGGGATGCAGTTTCGCAACCCTAAGAGATTACTCGCATCAAGACTTCATGCGATGTTTGTATTTTAGATTTCGAAAGGTACAAGAACTCCGAATTTAGGAGAGTTTTGATGACTGTTTTGCGCGGATTGCTCGCACTGGCGGCCTCGGTTTTTGGGCCAACCACAGTAATGGCGCAGGATTGGCGTCCTGAATATTCGATGTACGGGACGATCGGCATCATTGAAATGCCATCAGCCTTGTCCGCGCAGGATGCAGATCTATCGAGCCAGATATCGGCCTTCGAAGATCAAACCCGCGTCTCTATCACTTTTCAGATTTTGCCGAGGTTGTCGGGCACGTTTCGCTATTCGATCATCCCTGAATACAAAGGCGTGGATACGGGTACGCTTTATGATAGGAGCTTTGATTTCCAATATCAGCTGCGTAACGAATCCGAATGGCTTCCGGCTGTTGCTGTCGGGCTGCGTGACTTTATGGGAACGGGCGTTCTAACTTCTGAGTATGTCGTCGGAACAAAAACAATTGGCACCAATTTGCGAGCCACCGCTGGCATCGGTTGGGGCCGAATGGGGAGCTATAACGGCTTTACCAACCCGCTCGGTGCAATTGCGAGCGCAATGGAGACGCGTCCTCCGCGCAGCAGCATCTTCGGGAAGGGCGGTGTTCCTGCATATGACCTCTATTTTCGTGGTGACGCCGCAGTGTTCGGTGGGGTCGAATGGCAGATTAACCCTTCGCTGACTTTCGCAGCTGAGTATTCCTCAGATGCCTACGATCGCGAGGTAGCCAACGGGACGTTCGACCATAGGTCGCCGTTGAACTTTGGCCTCAAGTATCACCCGAACGAAAACTACGAACTTGGCATATATGCGCTCTACGGTAGCGAAATCGGCGTTACGGCTACATCGGTTTTGAACCCAAATCGTCGTCCTGCGGTTGGCGGTTACGATACCGCGCCGATGCCAGTCGTCGTGCGGCCAGAGGACTTGCGCGCCGCTCGTACGTGGGATCGATCGGTGTTGTCAGATGAGACCATTCAGACCGCTCTCGTTGAAGCGCTCGGTCAAGATGGGATCGTTATTCAGGGTATTGAACTCACCGATACCTCTATCCGCCTTCGGTATGAGAATACCCAATACAGATCCGAGGCACAGGCCGTCGGGCGTATTTCGCGCGTGCTGACCTATGCGCTGCCACCGTCAGTTGAGACTTTCATTTTCGAGCCAACCCGATTGGGCGTTCCTACTTCTACGACGACGATTAAACGGAGTGATTTGGAGAGCCTCGAAAACCAAGTTGGGTCTGCCGAAGCAATTTATGCTCGCGCTGATGTGTCTGAGGCGACGGTTGGTGATGACGCGGATCTTGTTTCGACTCAAACGAGCAGTTTTAAGTGGGGCATCATGCCGTATGGAGAGCTAACGCTTTTCGATAGCCGGAATCCTGCCACCGTCGAAGTCGGTATCGAAGCTGCGATGCGGTACGAAATTCGTCCCAACATCGTCGTTGCGGGTTCGGTTCGTAAATCGGTTTACGACAACCGGATCGACAATCCATCGATTTCCGCTTCGACAATCGAACCCGTTCGTCGCTACGCGCCATATTATGCTGATCAAGGTGATGGAGGGATCGATTACCTGACATTTGCTTGGTACGGCCGCCCCGCCTCGGAACTCTTTTCACGGGTATCCTTCGGTTATCTTGAGCCCATGTTCGGCGGTATTTCGACAGAGCTACTCTGGAGGCCAGTTGATAGCGACCTCGCATTTGGGGTTGAGCTGAACTACACCGCGCAGCGCGATTTTGATCAGGGCCTCGGGTTCCAAGACTACAATGTCATCACGGGCCATTTGTCCGCCTACTGGGCAATGCAAAATGACTTCCACCTGCAAGTTGATGCGGGTCGGTATTTGGCAGGCGATTGGGGTGCGACCGTCTCTGTGGATCGAGAATTCCAAAACGGTTGGCGAATTGGGGCCTATGCAACCTTTACTGACGTTCCGTTTGAAGACTTTGGTGAAGGCTCGTTTGATAAAGGTATCCGTCTAACTATTCCGATGGATTGGGCGACTGGTATGCCTTCAACGCAACTCGTCGACACCCGATTGAGTTCGTTAACTCGAGACGGCGGTGCGCGGCTTGATGTGGATGGGCGACTTTACGATGCAATTCGGTCTGGTGACATTTCAGACTTTGGTGATTCTTGGGGACGGTTCTGGCGATGAAAAATCCACTTATATTTGTCGCATTTTCAGCGCTCGTTGCCTGCGGTCCATTGGTCGAAGGAAACACGGCATCGAAAGTGTCGGCTGCAGTGAAGTCACGCTTTACTCAGCCCGATGCAGAGGCCATTCCGACCTACACTTTCGCCGATCTAGCTGCATCGGAAACACCTGTCATCTTGGCCGCTGTTCCGTCGTTGGAGGTCGCAGACGTCTTTCAAAGGATCGGGTCCAACGGAAATCAAGAGACATGGATTTCGTCTATCGGGATGACCATCACGCTTGATGGCGGGATTATCGTAGCAACGCGTGGATTTGGTGAAGACATCTATGCCGCTGACACACGTGGACTTTTGGCAGCCTTGCGCCGTGGTACGGGAACTTATTCCCGTCGTATCGAACAACTTGATTCTTCTGATGACGTTATCCGAATGGAATTCTCGTGTGAGCTTGAGACCGTCGGGCAGGATCACGTCACGATTCTTGACCGTAGCTTTGGGGCAACGAAACTGCAGGAGACCTGCCGAAGCGAAGACGTCGCATTCGCCAATTATTATTGGGTGAATGGGTCCCGCGACGTCGTTCAGTCACAGCAATGGCTTGGCAAAAGCGTCGGACATGCCACAACGCAGCAATTCTAAGATCAATTCAAAGTTGAAAGTTGATTGCGAGGGTTTTTCGAGGTATCCAAAGCCTAGTTTGGTATTCAATTGGAGCATATCTAATGCGTAAAGTATTTCTCGCAGCGGCTGTTGCCGTAGTTGCAGCAACTTCCGCTCACGCTGGTGGCATGAACGCTGTTGTTCAACAGCCAGTTAACACTGGTGTTGTGGCCGTGGCACCGAAGCCAGGCCTCTCGAAGTTTGTACTTCCGCTGCTGGCACTGGGCGCAATTGCTGCAGTTGCTGGTTCGTCGTCTTCTTCGGGCACCTAATCGGTCCGAATAGAGTTTTTAAAGGGCGGGCCATTGGTCCGCCCTTTTTGTTTTACCGTTTGCCCATCATCGCGAGGCGGACCAAAGCGCGCTCCATTAGGGCTTGCTGAGGTGCTTTTGAGGATGAACGGAGTGTGAGGTCGGTGGTCAAAAGCTCGCTCAAAGCGCGCTCTAGTCGTTCACGACCCCATGTGCTGGCTTGTCGAAGGATTGCGTCACGACGCGGGCCGAACACTGGTGGCCTAAGCCGCCCGATACCTGACGACGGTCCCCCAGGGTCTGATGCGACAGTGTGCAGAGCGCGAAAATGGCGGTTTGCGTTGATGCATAAACCAGTGGGATTGACGCCTTGCGCGTAAAGCCTTCGCAAAAGCGGTGCGATTAGCTGGGGCTGCCCATCAGCAACAACCTTCAATAGATCATCCACACCAGCTTCCGCCGACTGAGGCCGACACGCATCGACATCGTCGACGCTTAACTCGCTGCTATCGTTGAGTTTGTAGAGGCCTAGCTTTTCGATTGTCTGACGGAAATCACCGGGATCAAGAGACCGCGACAACGCGACGATAGCGTCCATTGCATCGCGACCGATCGCCTTAAGTCCTGCTGCGACAAGGCTGGCTTCGATTTCGTCACGGGCAGGTGGATCGTCGTAGATTCCAATCGCAAATGCGTTTGGGTGGGCTTCGAAATATTTGCGTAACGACGACTTTGCGGTGAGCGAACCCGCTGTCACGATCACTTGTGCGTCGCCATCCCTCCAATCCGACAGTGCAATGCGGATTGTATCTGCCAGACCGTCGGCGGCATCTTCAACTAAGACCGCGCGTTGTCCCGGGAAGAAACCTTGGGACTTGATCGCGTCGTTCAGCAGAGCGCCGTCTTTGCGTAAATCGGCAGCGGCTATGCGAGTGAAACGCATTTCCGCTTCACCTTGTGGCCCGACGAGGGCATCGACGACTTCTTTGCGGCGAAGCGCCACGCGCATGCCGTCGGTGCCATAGATTAATAGGCCGGCCTTGCTCGGGTCTGGTTTGCGGAAGTAACCAGACGCTTCGCGTGCACCTAATTTCATGGCTTATCAGCGACTTGAGCCGCAAGAATGTGGGCTACGATGAGGTCGGCGAGAGCGATCGAGAGACGTTCATGTGCATCTTGTTCTGCCGAACGGGTCGACACAACGTTCCCAGTGGTCGAGTAACCGCTGAAGGTTTCGACCGTGCCGTTTGTGACGATCAAACCCGTGCCATCAACCAAAGAGAAGGTTGCAGTTCCCGTCAATGTCGCGCGCAAAACAGTTGAGTCTTCTGCGATCCCGACCGAACTGCTGCTAATAGTCGTTCGGATGGTCAGTTGGTATTCAGCCGTTTCAGTCTGTCCCAAACGTCGTTGGAGGCGTTCGCGCAAATGATAGCCATCCAACGTGTCAGGCGTGTCATAAGCGACCTTGCCCCGCAGGTTGGATGCGGAACCATTGTTGCCGTAGATCGGCGTAAACCCACACCCCGCCAACACCACCACGGTCCCCACTAAGAGGGCGCGGCGGGTATAGAGGGTAAGGGATTTAGACGACGACATTGACGATACGACCTGGAACCACGATCAGTTTTTTCGGCTGGCCACCGTCCAGCGCTTTGACCACAGCTTCGTTCTCAAGGACGAGCTTTTCAACCTCTTCCTTCGACATGTCTGCAGGCACGCTGATTTCCGCGCGGCGTTTGCCGTTGATCTGGATCGGCAGGGTGACTGTGTCTTCGACCAGCATGGCTTCGTCGACAACGGGCCACGCAGCTGTGGTCACAAGTCCCTCACCGCCCAAGAGCGACCAGAGTTCTTCGGACAGGTGCGGTGTCATCGGCGACATCAGTTGGGCCAGAATGCGCGCTGCTTCTTTCTTTGCCTTGCCGCCAGCGGATGATTTCTGCAGGAAATTGGTGAACGCGTAGAGTTTCGCAATCGCGGCGTTAAAGCCAAATGATTCAAAGCCTTGGGTTACGTCAAAGATCGCTTTGTGCGTTGCCTTGAGCAGCTCCAGATCGTTCTCGGTCGTGGCGTCGTCCATCTCTGCAATGTCTGCGCAGATGCGGAACACACGAGCAAGGTGCTTTGCCGTTGCTTCTGCACCAGCGGCGGTCCATTCGACGTCGCGCTCTGGCGGGCTGTCAGACAAAACGAACCAGCGGGCGGTATCAGCGCCAAACGATGAAATGATGTTCAACGGGTCGACCACGTTGTTCTTCGATTTCGACATTTTGGCAGACGGAATGATCTGTGCTTCTTCGCCCGTCGCGATGACGAATGCCTTACCGTCCCGCAGCTCAATCGCTTCGGGATAGTGATAGATAGGACGACCATTTTCAGGGTTGGTCGTCTGGTAGATGGCGTGTGTCACCATGCCTTGGGTGAAGAGCGCGTTGAACGGTTCGCGTGCGCTATCGGGCAAGTGACCCGTCACGTTCATCGCGCGTGCGAAGAAGCGTGAATAAAGCAGGTGAAGGATCGCGTGCTCAATGCCACCGATATACTGGTCTACGTTCATCCAGTAGTCAGCATCAGCCTGAACTGTCGGAGTATCAGCGCGTGGCGATGTGAAGCGCGCGTAATACCACGACGAATCCACGAAGGTATCCATGGTGTCCGTTTCGCGGCGGGCTGGTTTGCCACAAGACGGGCAAGCGCAATCGCGCCACGTTGGGTGACGGTCCAGCGGGTTGCCCGGTACGTCAAAGGTGACATCGTCAGGCAACTGAACAGGCAAGTTTTCTTTTTTCTCAGGAACAACGCCGCAGTCGTCGCAATGAACGACTGGGATCGGGCAGCCCCAGTAGCGCTGACGCGAAAGCCCCCAATCGCGCAGGCGGAATTTGGTCACGCCCGTGCCCCAGCCTTCGGCCTCGGCCTTGTCGATTGCGCTATTCACGCCCTCTTCACCAGTTTGAACGTCTTGGCCTGCGAAGCCACGGATATAGCGGACCTTTTCCGACTTCAGCGGGGTGTAGGCTTCGGTCAGGGTCTCTTCTTCCGCGCCATCCGCAACAAAGATCGGCGTAATATCGAGGCCGTATTTCGTCGCGAAGTCAAAGTCGCGTTGGTCGTGTGCAGGGCAACCGAAAATTGCACCCGTGCCATAGTCCATCAAAATGAAGTTCGCGATCCAAACAGAAAGCTCTTTGGACGGGTCCAGCGGATGTTTGACACGAATACCTGTATCAAAGCCCTTCTTTTCTGCCTTTTCCAGCGCTTCTTCGGTCGTGCCGCCCTTGCGGCAATCAGCGACAAAAGCCGCGATTTCTGGATTGTTGGCTTCCAGCTCTTTCGCAATCGGGTGATCGGGCGAAATGCCAACGAAGGAGGCCCCCATCAGAGTGTCAGGGCGTGTGGTATAAACCTCAATCGCCTCACCAGCGTCGGTGCGTTCGAACGAGAACTGCAGGCCGCGTGATTTGCCAATCCAGTTGGCCTGCATCAGCTTTACCTTGGCCGGCCAATCATCGAGGTCATCGATGCTGTCCAGCAGGTCACCAGCCATATCCGAGATCTTAAAGAACCACTGGGTCAGCTCGCGGCGCTCAACATCGGCACCAGAGCGCCAACCTTTGCCATCGATCACCTGTTCGTTCGCCAGAACGGTCATATCGACTGGATCCCAGTTTACCACGGCGTTCTTTCGATAGACCAGACCCTTGTCCAGCATGTCGATGAATAGCGCCTGCTGCTGGCCATAATACTCTGGATCGCAGGTCGCGAACTCACGGCTCCAGTCGATCGAAAGACCAAGCGGTTTCATCTGGCCGCGCATGTCGGCGATGTTCTTATAGGTCCAGTCCTTGGGATGGCCGCCCGATGCCATCGCTGCGTTTTCCGCGGGCATACCGAACGCGTCCCAGCCCATTGGGTGCAAAACATTGTGACCTGTCGACATTTTGAAACGCGCTACCACGTCACCCATCGTGTAGTTCCGCACGTGACCCATATGGATGCGGCCCGACGGATAGGGGAACATCTCGAGCACGTAGTATTTCGGCTTTGTCTCATCGCGTTTTGCGGTGAATACGCCAGCCTGTTCCCAGGCGGCTTGCCATTTTTGTTCGATATCAGCGGCGGTATAGCGGGACATGGATCGGTCCTTTGGGACATGGAAACGCCGGGCAACAGGGCCCGGCGCGGTATTAAAAGGTTTTCGCGGCAGTTTCTATAGGCCGCGGTCTTGAATACGGATCTGACGAGCACGGGCGAGGATTGCGTCCTCAACAGCGCGCTGTGTCTCAAGGCTGACCGCGCCATTTCGCGATTGCAGCGCGACATTGAGCGAACGAGCATCAAGCGCAGGGTCAGAGATATGCACAGTAGCACGGTATGCGCGGCCACCACCCGGTGGGGTGCCGTAGCCAAAGACGATCACGCCTGTGAAGGGGTCAACACTCTCAACCGGCAAGAACGATAGAACATCGATCGAAGCGGCCCAGAGGTAGCGGTTCACGGCCACAGATTCTGATCCAGCGGTCCGCGTTGCCTGACGCACAGCGCCAGCATCGTTTGATTTGCCACCGAATAAGCCGCTGAACGGTGAACTAAAGCCGCCCGAACATGCAGATAGGCCCAAGGCCATTGCGGTCACCAGCATCGCGCGGGTCGTTTTTTGGAAAGCGGTCACAGTATTGCCCTCATGTCCATGACCCCGCATTGGGGCCGACGTCGCAAAATGTGTAACGTGGGGCAGAGCCTGTCACAAGGCTTAAGGGGTAAACCTGTGGTCACAAAAGAAAAGAGCGGCCCCGAAGGACCGCTCTCTCATTCAAACTGACTAGGTCAGATTAGAATGCGAAGGACAGTTCAACAGTTGTGCCGAGCTGGTAGTCGTTCGGGCCAACTTCGTCGTCGTTTTCGATGTCTTCGTCAACATAGGAAACGAGGAGTGCTGCGCCGCCACCAAGGTCGTAGGAAGCTGCAACATACATCTCCGCATCAGCCCACGACTCTTCGTCGTAGTAGCCAGCCATCAGAGCAAGGCCGTTACCCATGTCGTAGGACATGTTAACACCAGTTTTGGATTCGCCCTGGTCATCCTGGAAGTCAGCAGAAACCGATACCGGACCAGCAGCGTAAGCTACGTTCAGACCAAGGTTTGCGTCACCGTTGGATTCGTCAACGTAGTAAGCCGCAACAGTAACATCACCCATCGGGTAGGTTACCTTAACGCCAGTGGATTCGTTGGTCGAGTTGTCAGCATAAGCTACAACGACAGTTGCGCCAGCAGCGTCAAATGCAACAGACACAGCGGTGGTTTCTTTGCCGTTTGCATCAGTTGCAGCTGGAGCTACGAGAGTACCTGTTGGTGCTTCTTCGTATGCAGCTACAACAGTAGCCATGCCGAGGTCTGCAGAGATGCCAACCGAAGTTTGAGCAGCTTGGTCTTCGCTGTCGATCACGGTCGAAGCCGACACAGCTACGTTGCCGAACGATACGTCACCGCGCAGAACTGCTTTGGAGTTAGTGAAGTCGGTCCAGTCAGAGGTGAAGCCGTCAGCTTCCATGTCACCAGCCGATTTCCACATTTTGTTAGCCGAAGTACCGGTGTCACCGAAGGTCAGGCTCGCAGTGTCGGAAGACAGCGATACAACGAAGTCATCCGAAGACAGAGTTTGACCGGAGTTAGCGTTGTCGCTTTCCATGAACTCGAAGTTGAAGCTACCAGCAGCAGTGAGGCCGTTGTCCAGCTCTGCAGACGCGCCGATGTTCAGCGTGCCTTCCCAGTAGAAGCCATCGTAGTTATCGTCTGCACCAGCAGCAGCGTTGGTGTCGTTGTTATAGCCCAGTACGCCAGTACCGTTGAACGAAACTTCAGCAGCAGCTGCGCCAGCGAAAGCTGTCAGTGCGACGGAAGCGAGAAGGATAGCGGAATGGTAGACGGAGTATTTTTCACTAGCTAAATCAAGAACTTGGTCGTCCTTGTGTG
>NZ_JALKCU010000018.1 GCF_023540835.1 Marivivens geojensis | reverse complement strand
GAAACTTCAGCAGCAGCTGCGCCAGCGAAAGCTGTCAGTGCGACGGAAGCGAGAAGGATAGCGGAATGGTAGACGGAGTATTTTTCACTAGCTAAATCAAGAACTTGGTCGTCCTTGTGTGCAGCTGACATTAGCGTTGTAGCAAGGAGATATTCGATATGCGACCGATTTCGAAGTTATTCGGTAAGGACAAGAAGAGCGCGGTTGTGAGCGACGCTGCAGAGCCAGCTGTAACGCTCGCAGACTTCTTTGATGCAAAGTACTATGCGTTTGCAAAGGCTACAAAGCGTCGTAGTCAGCTGGACTATTATGTGTTCAACAAGCACATCCGCACATCACTGGGTCAAAAGCCGCTGAGAGATATTACCAGTGAGGACTTGGATAGCTGGGTGCTGCATCAGATTGATGCGGGCTACAAACCCGCAACGGTAAACAAGCACTCATCGATGCTGAACCGTATTCTAAACATCGCTGTGCATTGGGGATACTTGGACAAGAACGTATTTAAGGGCGCAGCGATCAGAAAGTTGCCTGTTGGAGACTATGTGCAGCGTTTCCTAACTGAAGCTGAGATACGACGCTTGCTCAGTGCCTGTAAGCGTAGCAGTCATCCGTATTTGCATCTATTCGTAAAGCTGCTGTTGTTGACGGGTGCGCGGAAGAGCGAACTTAGACTTGCTCGGTGGACTGATATTGATGAGCGCAAGAAAGAACTGTTTGTCGCTGTCAGTAAAAGTGGACGCAGCAGAACAGTTATGTTGAGTGACAAAGCGCTGTCAGTGCTGCAGCAAGTCAAAGCGAGATCAGAAGTTTTGGGTGTGCCGACAACACGTGACAGTTGGATCTTTGCCAATCCTCGCACTCGTGCCCCATATACGAGCCTGCATAATGCCTTTGTAGAAGCGCGAGAAAGTGCTGCTTTACCATCAGTACGTATGCATGATCTTCGGCATACATACGCAAGCCTACTGATCAACAATGGTGCCAGTATCTACGAAGTGCAGCGACTGTTGGGGCACTATCATATTTCGATGACGGAACGGTATGCTCAGCTGTTCCCTAATACCTTGCAGGATCGCGTAGATATTATCGCAGGCGCTATCGACTTGGATCGTATTT
>NZ_JALKCU010000017.1 GCF_023540835.1 Marivivens geojensis | reverse complement strand
CACACAAGGACGACCAAGTTCTTGATTTAGCTAGTGAAAAATACTCCGTCTACCATTCCGCTATCCTTCTCGCTTCCGTCGCACTGACAGCTTTCGCTGGCGCAGCTGCTGCTGAAGTTTCTCTGACTTGGGGTGGCACTGCTACCGTTGGTATGGCACGCGAAGGCGACGTAGATGTCGCTGCTGGTAAGCGTTCTGCTTCTTCGACTGCTGCAGGCTTGGCAGCAATCGCTGACCTTGGTGATGACGCTGGCGCTGCTGGCGTTGCTAGCGTAGATGCTATCAAAACCGATGCGCAGTACATTGCTGACGTGCTTGCACAGGTGAAAGCTGATTCGGGTGTATCAACATCTATCGATACATCTGACGCGGCTGCGATCGTAGCAACCGTTGCAGAGCTGCGTAAAGACATCGCTGCTAAGCGTGCGGATCAGGTTCTTGCTCTGAGCGGCGCAGTTTCAACAACAGCCGCAAAGGACGCAACTACTGCGATTGCAAAAATCGACAGCTCGCTAGCAATCCTGAACCATACGTTCGGTGGCGTCGCTTCGACCGCTTCGGTTGGCGACTTCGACTCGTACTCGGAAGTTAACCTGACTGCGACTGCAACTGTTACCACCGACTACGGCATCACCGTAACTGGTGCAGTATCGGTTGACGCAGGCACCGGCTACGACTTCGCTGACGATGACGGCTTCGACGCTGCTAAGACCAACGGTGTTGAACTCGACTACATCACTATCGACGGTGGTTCGTTCGGCGCTCTGACCTTCGACAAGAACGACATCGAACACCTTGTTGACGACGACGACGATGAAACCGCTGACTTGAAGTACACCAACGACTTCGGCGTTGCTTCCTTCGCGTTCGTAATGGACATCGCGAAAGACACCGACGTTGCTGCACGTCGTGAGACTGTGTCTTGGGTTGATGGCGTAGCGTCGACTTCTTCCGTAGCAGGTACCGACGGATACACCCAACTCAACGAAGCTGTTGCAGCTGACGTAGCATGGTCGGCAATGATCTCCGCTCCGATCGCTGACATGGGTACTGTCTACGCAGCGTTCGACGAAGAAGGCGGCAACGCATTCGGTGGTTCGTTCATGGTAGCTAACGTAACCATCGGCCTCGACAGCAAGCTCGAAGCTCTGGAAGAAGAGCTGGGCGAAGACCGCAGCAACACCATTTCCGTTGCTTACTCGGTAGACGGTCTGTCGCTGGGCGCAGAGTGGAACTCGG
>NZ_JALKCU010000016.1 GCF_023540835.1 Marivivens geojensis | reverse complement strand
GCCCACCTCTGCAGGACATCGCGACGTTCTTCCAACAAATCAGACCGTTGATAGGCGACGTCAAATGATTTTGGCTGATGCGCTTTGACAAAATCAGCGACAATCTTGCGGACACCATTCTCAGCCATCCACGACCCAAGAGTAGCCCGCAGTCCATGGACTGTTACATCCGAGAACTCTTTGATTGCATACAGCATCGCATTTTCCGACATCACTCGGTCTTTCGCATTCCCCAGCACATATCGTCTTCCACCGGAAACATGGTGGAGTTCGCCAAGAAGTGCGAGAACTTGACGGCTCAACGGCTGCCGATGTTCTTTACGCATCTTCATGCCCTCTGCAGGGGTCGTCCAAATGCCTCTATTGAGATCAATATGCCCCCACTCCATATGACGGACCTCGCTTGAGCGTTTACCAGTCAACAATACAAGCATCAGCCCATATCGAGTTTGGTCACGCAATCCGACGTGGTTACTTAACCAACGCCACATTGCTGGCGCCTGCTCGGGCGTTAAAGCGTCGAAGTGCTTCTCAACGTAATTCTGCTTGGGCATGGAGCGCACTGGAGGACAGGGATTAAACTCCAAGAATTCCTGATCCACAGCGTAGTCGAAAATGCGCTCCACATTGCCGCGTAATTTTTTGCCCGACGGAGGCTTCGCAAGCCAGATATCTTTCAACGTCTCGACGATCTCTCGTCGTTTGATTTGATTAACAGGTCGCGTGCCCAAAGCCGGAAAAACATAGTCTTCGAGCTGTTGGATAACCTGACGCTTGTAAGCACCTTCAGATAAACCAGCCTTTAAATGGTTGTCATACCAATCACGCGCAACTTCCTCGAAAGTTGGCGGGGCGTCATGGTCACTCACTCGCCCAGTGATCACCAGACGCTGAAGAGCAATTGGGGCTACGGTCACACCTAAGGCAGACTTGATAACCTGCGCGCTATACCCTGCTCCAACCAAACCCTTGATCACACTGGTAACCTGGCGTGCCACATCCGCTTTCAGGTCAGGCCACGTGCCAAGCGTGAGATTTGTTCTCTTACCCCCAATCGTGATGCGGCAGACCCAGGACATCCGCCCAGAGGACCTACAAAACACATAAAGGTTGGGGGTGCCATCGGGAACCCATTGCTCTTCGTGCTGCTGAGCCAGCCCCTCCAACTCACGAAACTTCAAGGCCATTCTGTATACCAATTGTAGCCAAACACCTTACTACAGAATGCATATCATGAGACAAATTGAAAGCGAAAACCCCAATAAATAAAGGAGATATGGAACTCATGCACCTAAATGGAACAAACACCAGAGTTCCCTACGGGCTGCCACTTTTCCC
>NZ_JALKCU010000015.1 GCF_023540835.1 Marivivens geojensis | reverse complement strand
CCGCTCCGATCGCTGACATGGGTACTGTATACGCAGCGTTCGACGAAGAAGGCGGCAACGCTTTCGGTGGTTCGTTCATGGTAGCTAACGTCACCATCGGCCTCGACAGCAAGCTCGAAGCACTTGAAGAAGAGCTGGGCGAAGACCGCAGCAACACCATCTCGCTCGCTTACGCAGTAGACGGTCTGTCGCTGGGTGCAGAGTGGAACTCGGTTGAAGACGGCAACCAGTGGGCTGTTAACGCTGCTTACGAAGCAAACGGCATGGCTGTTGCATTCGACACCAACGAAGCAGAAGAGTGGACTGCAACTGCATCCTACGATCTGTCTGACGCAGCATCTGTTGATCTCGGCGTAAACTACACCGAAGACGCATTTGTTGGTCTGTCGCTGGCATTCTAATCTGACCTAGTCAGTTAGTAAGAGAGAGCGGTGCTTAGGCATCGCTCTTTTCTTTTGGAACGACTGCACTTAGCCTATCCCCACAACAACACACTCAGTGAGGCACTCATGTATAAAGCACTCATACTCCTCAGCACCGTCATGCTCACAGTCAGCTGTGGTGAGCTTGAGCAGATTGGCAGCACGTTGGATGAAGTGGTTGCAGCGGCACACAGCAAGGATGCTGAGTTGAATGCGGCTGTGGCAGAGCGGTTCGAGTAACAATGCTGCGTGTGATTCTTGCAGTCAGTGTTCTGACGGTGTTGGCTAGCTGTGGCACAACACGTGGCGTGTTGGACGGCACTGGCAGTGTGCTTGAAGGCATGGCCGCTGATGTGCGCGGCTTGGGTGGGATGCTGAACTAAGGCTTGGCTTAGAGCAGCTCTACAGCGTTGGCTAACTGTTCGTCGTTGACGTCGATATAGCGTTGCGTAACAGCTATTGAGCTATGCCCAGCTAATGCAGCCAATACACGCACACCGATGCCTTTGTTGGCCAAACGTGTGATAAAGGTGCGGCGCGGGCTATGACTGCTAGCACCTTGCAGTCCACACGCATGGAAGATGTTGAGAAACAGCTGACACATGGTGTTGGCACTAAAGTGCCCGCCCTTTTGACTGCGAAACAGCGGCGCATTTGGATCCACACTGCTGCGCCAGGTGCGATATAGAGCCAACTGCTGAGCGAGTGGCTTGTTGACAAACACAGTGCGTGACTTTGAGCCCTTTGTCTGTGCGCCAGTGAGTGTGAACTGAGTGCGTACTGCGCCGTCTGCATCAAACACATCCGCAATACGCAGTGCAGCCAGTTCTTTCGCCCGCAGTCCAGTATAGATGCTGAACATCAGTATGGTTGTATCACGTACTGGGTATTTGCGTGATTGGCAGTAACGCAGGGCACGTTTGATTTGTGCATCGTTGAGTGTTGCTGCTTGTGCCATTTAGCCCTCAAATATCAGCTTCATTACGTGCTACGTTACGCTCTGATATTCGAGTGATGCGACCCCTAAATCGGTTTAGCCAGAGCTGTTCATTATCAACGACTTAGGTGTTCTTCTCAGACAATACATATTCTATGATATTTGGGAGTATGTATGCAGTGGTACTTGTTTGGATGATTGATTGTCTAACAGCTACGCCGTTATCCAACTGCTTCACTGTCTCAACGCTTTCGCTACGCTACAGCGTCTCAACAGTCTCAGCATCTTTT
>NZ_JALKCU010000014.1 GCF_023540835.1 Marivivens geojensis | reverse complement strand
GTGCAGCGACTGTTGGGGCACTATCATATTTCGATGACGGAACGGTATGCTCAGCTGTTCCCTAATACCTTGCAGGATCGCGTAGATATTATCGCAGGCGCTATCGACTTGGATCGTATTTAGTCCCTGCATCACTATGCCAGTCAGCCCCAACTGCAAGCAGATATTGAACTGCTATAAATCGCAACAAATACGCCAAAATCGCACGATTGATCCTGTGCCCTGTTGCTGAGTAAACGCCTTAGTCCAGCCCCGTGCGTAAGAACTTGAGTAGCTCTGCATTGGGACTTGATGATGAAGATACAGACTGTGTCGTCTCATAGTCAGCGGGATCATATTCTTCAGTCCAACGATCTATGCGACGTATGCTCTCATAAGGCTGTGCCATTAGAGCTTCATGATCAACTTCATAAGTGTCAGCGATTATGCCATCACGCCAGCCAGTCAGTGCCATGCGCTCGTTAAACGTCAACTCACCCAAACGCTCACCGATTTGCTCACTTAACCGCTCAAGCCGTCGATCCAGCTTGCCTTGTGTACTGGCTCTTGCATTTGCCATGCGTGCTGCAATGGATCTGTAGGTGCTCAACAACTGGACCGCTTGGTCATACAGCGGCCCAGTGTCAACTTGCTCATACAGTCGTACAACACGCCGTATTACTTTTTTCTGCGGCGCTCTTCTTCTTCAGCCCACTGCTCATCTTTGCTGCGCTCAATAACGGAACGCATTTTCTCAATCGCAGTCCGAACGTCAGCAAGGGTATTATTCACATAGACAGCAGAACCTTCCACCGTCTTAGAGCCGGCACGCATTGCAACACGTCTTTGACCGTCAACACTTTGTGGAGCCCACCAATATTTGGAGCTGCTGCCGTCCAGCTCTTCTTCGCTCTTATAAGTGCCCAACTCTTTGAGCATACGATCCGCTTGTACTAGCAACTTTGAACGTAAACTCGTGCTCGCACTGCTTTGGGGCTCGAGTCCTTCTTCACGCATCAAGTTTTGCAGCCAGTCCATCGTCGTCATCCTTTCTGTTTGAACCGTAGTAAAAGGATGTGTCGCAAACGCAGACAGTCAATATTGAGGATGATGTGCTATTGGGGTGGGATGGGTTTTTGAGCTTGTTTGGGAGCGAGAGCTTGAACGTTAGGCGTAGTCTGAATCTGAGCGCTTTGCTGCTTTGGTGCAGGACGCACTGTGGGCTTGGGAGGACGCGGGATTGGAACAGCAGGCTGTTGCTTGCGCTTTGGCTCTCGTTGTTTCGCTATATCACGTGCCTCGTCACCTATGACGCCCGCCAGCAATGCGAGTGCCGCAAGTCGTACGGCTTCTTCCTCCGCCTGTGTTATGCGTCTTATCGTGTTGAGAGCTTTTTGTATGTCGGACAGCGCAGTCATTGTCGTGCTCCACGCACAATAGGGGCTGCAAAATCACCACCCCAATAGCATAAGTACTTCCCTGTCAGAAACTGCGCTGCAGCGTATTTAGAACACAACACCCCCTTCATAGTGCAGCCATCCAGTGTCGCTCGCTTTGCGTATTGATGTGACGATGACAAGCGTTGCTCAAACTCACAAAGCGTTCACCCAGCTGTCGATGCTCAGCTGTGTTCAACATCCGTTGCCCATAGTGCTGCAACTTACTGGCACAGATAGCGATAGCACCAACGCTGGCATTGGTACCCTTAAAACGCAGCGTACGCATGTAGCATTCACTACGCCCAAGCC
>NZ_JALKCU010000013.1 GCF_023540835.1 Marivivens geojensis | reverse complement strand
GTGCAGCGACTGTTGGGGCACTATCATATTTCGATGACGGAACGGTATGCTCAGCTGTTCCCTAATACCTTGCAGGATCGCGTAGATATTATCGCAGGCGCTATCGACTTGGATCGTATTTGATCCCTGCATCACTATGCCAGTCAGCCCCAACTGCAAGCAGATATTGAACACCTATAAATCGCAACAAATACGCCAAAATCGCACGATTGATCCTGTGCCCTGTTGCAGAGTAAACGCCTTAGTCCAGTCCCATGTGTAAGAACTTTGCGAGTTGATCTGATATTGATTTATCTGGCTCACTACCTGTCTTATCAGCTTCATAGTCAGCGGGATCGTATTCCTCAGTCCAGCGATCAACGCGACGTATGCTTTGATAGGGCTGTGCTGTCAGTGCTTTGTGATCAACTTCGTACATGTCTGGCACAACACCTTCCTGCCAACCTGTCAGCGCCTTGCGTTCGTTAAACGTCAACTCACCCAATCGCTCAGAGATCTTCTCCCCAAGCTGCTCAAGCCGTCGATCCAACTTGCCTTGTGTGCGTGGTTTTGCGTTTGCCATGCGTGCCGCAACGGATCTGTAAGTGCTCAACAACTGGACCGCTTGTTCATACAGTGGCCCAGTGTCGACTTGTTCATACATCCGTACAACACGCCGTATTACTTTTTTTTGCGGCGCTCTTCTTCTTCAGCCCACTGCGAGTCTTTACTGCGTTCAATCACCCTACGCATCTTTTCAATCGCAGTACGTACATCAGAGAGAGTGTTGTTCACATAGACAGCAGAACCGTCCACTGTTTTAGAGCCGGCACGCATTGCTACACGTCTTTGACCGTCAACACTTTGTGGAGCCCACCAATACTTGGAGCTGTTACCGTCAAGCTCTTGTTCTGTCTTATAAGTCGCCAACTCTTTGAGCATACGATCCGCTTGACCGAGCAGTTTGGAACGTAGAGTTGTACTTGCACTGCTTTGGGGTTCGAGTCCTTCTTCACGCATCAAGTTTTGTAACCAGTCCATCGTCGTCATCCTTTCTGTTTGAACCGTAGTAAAAGGATGTGTCGCAAACGCAGACAGTCAATATTGAGGATGATGCACTATTGGGGTGGGATGGGTTTTTGAGCTTGTTTGGGAGCGAGAGCCTGAACGTTAGGCGTAGTCTGAAGCTGATTACCTTGCTGCTTTGGTGCAGGACGCACTGCGGGCTTGGGAGGACGCGGGATTGGAACAGCAGGCTGTTGCTTGCGCTTTGGCTCTCGTTGTTTCGCTATATCACGTGCCTCGTCACCTATTACGCCCGCCAACAGTGCAAGTGCCGCAAGTCGCACGGCTTCTTCCTCCGCCTGTGTTATGCGTCTTATCGTGTTGAGAGCTTTTTGTATGTCGGACAGCGCAGTCATTGTCGTGCTCCACGCACACTAGGGGCTGCAAAATCACCACCCCAAAAGCATAAGTACTTCCCTGTCAGAAACTGCGCTGCAGCGTATAGAGAACGCAGCACCCCCTTCACAGTGCAGCCATCCAGTGTCGCTCGCTTTGCGTATTGATGTGACGATGACAAGCGTTGCTCAAACTCACAAAGCGTTCACCCAGCTGTCGATGCTCAGCCGTGTTCAACATCCGTTGCCCATAGTGCTGCAACTTACTGGCACAGATAGCGATAGCACCAACGCTGGCATTGGTACCCTTAAAACGCAGCGTACGCATGTAGCATTCACTACGCCCAAGCC
>NZ_JALKCU010000012.1:2500-5704 GCF_023540835.1 Marivivens geojensis | reverse complement strand
GAATTTTTTTTGGTTGCGGGGGTAGGATTTGAACCTACGACCTTCAGGTTATGAGCCTGACGAGCTACCGGGCTGCTCCACCCCGCGCCGATTGTGACTATTGAGTCACTGGTGCGTTAGTCCAGCATATGCGTTTTATTGATTGCTTTGCTGGATGATATCGAAAGAGAGAAAGGATTGGTTCTTATTAGGTCTGGCGGTGACTTACTCTCCCACGTCTTAAGACGCAGTACCATCAGCGCAACGGCACTTAACGGCCGGGTTCGGAATGGATCCGGGTGTTTTGCTCGTGCTATAGCCACCAGACCGAATAAGAACCAATTTTTCCAAGTCGAGTACAACTGATTGTGTGTGTGTATGCTCTTGAAGTTCCAGCGTTGTTTTTACTGGATCAAATCAAGCCTATCGGACGATTAGTACCGGTCAACTGAATGCATTGCTGCACTTACATCTCCGGCCTATTGACGTGGTGGTCTACCACGGTCCTCAGGGATACCTTGTTTTGAGGGGGGCTTCCCGCTTAGATGCCTTCAGCGGTTATCCTGTCCGATCATAGCTACCCAGCACTGCCGTTGGCACGACAACTGGTCCACCAGTGGATCGTTCACCCCGGTCCTCTCGTACTAGGGGCAACTCCTCTCAAGTATCCTACACCCACGGAAGATAGGGACCGAACTGTCTCACGACGTTCTAAACCCAGCTCACGTACCTCTTTAAATGGCGAACAGCCATACCCTTGGGACCTGCTCCAGCCCCAGGATGAGATGAGCCGACATCGAGGTGCCAAACGATGCCGTCGATATGGACTCTTGGGCATCATCAGCCTGTTATCCCCAGCGTACCTTTTATCCGTTGAGCGATGGCCCTTCCACTCGGGACCACCGGATCACTATGGCCGACTTTCGTCTCTGCTCGACTTGTCAGTCTTGCAGTCAGGCTGGCTTCTGCCATTGCACTCAACGAGCGATTTCCGACCGCTCTGAGCCAACCTTCGCGCGCCTCCGTTACTGTTTGGGAGGCGACCGCCCCAGTCAAACTACCCACCACGCAGGGTCCCGGATCCGGATAACGGACCGCGGTTAGACAACAAGCAAAGCAAGGGTGGTATCTCAAGGGAGGCTCCACAGAGACTGGCGTCCCTGCTTCAAAGCCTACCACCTATCCTGCACATGCTGTACCTGTTGCCAGTGCGAAGCTATAGTAAAGGTGCATGGGGTCTTTCCGTCTAACCGCGGGTAGCCTGCATCTTGACAGGCAATTCAATTTCGCTGAGTCAACGTTGGAGACAGCGGGGAGGTCGTTACGCCATTCGTGCAGGTCGGAACTTACCCGACAAGGAATTTCGCTACCTTAGGACCGTTATAGTTACGGCCGCCGTTTACCGGGGCTTCAATTCGAGGCTTGCACCCCTCCTTTTAACCTTCCGGCACCGGGCAGGCGTCAGACCCTATACGTCGTCTTACGACTTCGCAGAGCCCTGTGTTTTAAGTAAACAGTCGCCACCCCCTAGTTTGTGCCCCCCGCCCATAGTTGCCTACGAACGGGGCCTCCTTCTCGCGAACTTACGGAGGTATTTTGCCGAGTTCCTTCAACGTTGTTCTCTCAAGCGCCTTGGTATTCTCTACCAGTCCACCTGTGTCGGTTTAGGGTACGATCTCATGGAGGGCTATTTCCAGGAACCTCTAAGCGGCCCATCCAATCCGATAAGGATGAACAACCTTCGAGATCCGTCACCATCTCCTGGCCCAGGAATATTAACCTGGTTCCCATCGACTACGCCTTTCGGCCTCGCCTTAGGGGTCGGCTTACCCTGCTCAGATTAGCTTTAAGCAGGAACCCTTGGACTTTCGGCGAGAGGGTCTCTCACCCTCTTTGTCGCTACTCATGTCATCATTCTCACTAGTGATCTCTCCACCGGATGCCTTACAGCCCGGCTTCATCGAAAGCTCCTTGCGTCCAATCCTTCCGAGGAAGGTAAGGACGCATGGAACTATATCACACTACGCTCTGCTACCAGTGCTTACGCACTCCGAAGTTTCGGCTCATGGCTTGAGCCCCGTTACATCTTCGCCGCAGGACAACTTATTTAGACCAGTGAGCTGTTACGCTATCTTTAAAGGATGGCTGCTTCTAAGCCAACCTCCTGGTTGTTTTGGTCGTCCCACCTGCTTTCCCACTTAGCCATGAATTAGGGGCCTTAACTGTCGGTCAGGGTTGTTTCCCTCTCCACAACGGACGTTAGCACCCGCTGTGTGTCTGCCGGATAGTACTCCTCGGTATTCGGAGTTTGGTTAGGATCAGTAAGTCTGTGGGACCCCATTACCCATCCAGTGCTCTACCCCCGAGGGTATTCGTCCGACGCTCTACCTAAATAGATTTCGCAGAGAACCAGCTATCTCCGAGTTTGATTGGCCTTTCACCCCTAGCCACAGCTCATCCCGACCTTTTTCAACAGGTGTGGGTTCGGACCTCCAATAAGTGTTACCTTATCTTCATCCTGGCCATGGCTAGATCACTCGGTTTCGGGTCTGATCCCACAAACTCAATCGCCCTATTAAGACTCGCTTTCGCTGCGCCTACACCTAACGGCTTAAGCTTGCTTGTGAGACCAAGTCGATGACCCATTATACAAAAGGTACGCCGTCAGGGCTCTAGGCCCCTCCGACTGCTTGTAGGCGTCCGGTTTCAGGTACTGTTTCACTCCCCTCGTCGGGGTGCTTTTCACCTTTCCCTCACGGTACTGGTTCGCTATCGGTCAGTAAGGAGTACTTAGCCTTCGGGGGTGGTCCCCCGATCTTCAGACAGAATTTCACGTGTTCCGCCCTACTTAATACGTCCCATTGAGCTTCCTATACGGGGCTATCACCCGCTATGGCCACGCTTCCCAACGTGTTCTAGTCACTCTCAAGGCTCGGCTGGTCCGCGTTCGCTCGCCGCTACTAACGGAGTCTCTATTGATTTCCTTTCCTCCGGGTACTTAGATGTTTCAGTTCCCCGGGTTTGCTCTTTAAACCCTATGTATTCAGGTAAAAAGTACCTGGTTATGCCCATTATTGAGAGCCCGAAGGCTACAATAACAAACATTCAGGTGGGTTGCCCCATTCGGAGATCCATGGATCAAAGCCTATTCTCGGCTCCCCATGGCTTATCGCAGAGTATCACGTCCTTCATCGCCTCTTACTGCCAAGGCATCCACCAAACGCC
>NZ_JALKCU010000011.1 GCF_023540835.1 Marivivens geojensis | reverse complement strand
CACCTACCTGGCTGTCGTTATCGATCTATTCTCACGCCGCGTGGTTGGCTGGTCGCTGCACAGCCGGCAGACAACTGACGTTGTGTTGCAGGCTCTGCAAATGGCGGTCTGGCGTCGAAAGCCGACGGCCACGGTGCTGATCCACTCGGATCAGGGCAGCCAATTCACCAGCATGGCTTGGGCCGCGTTCCTACGTGCCACAATCTGGAACATTCCATGAGCCGCCGCGGCAACTACCATGACAACGCGGTCGCGGAGAGCTTCTTCAACCTGCTCAAGTGCGGACGGATCAGACGCAAGACATACAGAACTCGCGTAGAAGCCAGGCAGGATGTGTTCGATTACATCGAGATGTTCTACAATCCGAAGCAGAAGCATGCGAGAAACGGGATGCTGTCGCCCGTAGAGTTCGAACGGCAGCGGAAACTGCGACCCGAAGGCGTCTAAAAAACGCGAGGCTATTCAGTACATCGTTGACTAATGTCCTACAACGCTACCCCACGAACATCCGTTGATGCAAAGCGCTTTTCGTCCATTCAAATCTCTACTCTTGAAGTTTGAACCATAACTTCCGCAAAACGATATCCCATATGCCCACATAGCCTAATCTGAAGATTTCAACGCATCCTGTATGGCATCTGTAACTAATCTTTTAGGAGTTGTAACCGGATCGCCAGGAATAAAACCTTCTTTATTTTCTGACATAGTTTGCCAACAGTGCTTGGCACTCTCGGAGTCCTTACCATAGGCGTTTTCAGCGAAGTCACATACACGGTCCATATTGCCCTCTGTGGGAACCATATTTAGCGGGTTTAGCATACCAGCTGCCTGTACAGTGGGATTATGCACGATTGGGTCTACAAAGTTATCATTCAACCAATCACCAAATCCATCGATAAACAAAGAAGCATTTTGCCCTTCGCTAGGAAGTTCATCTCCAGTCATGAAGCTGAAGTCATATGACACACCTCTACCTAGTCCTGCAACATCGATGTTCAAAAGCTCTATTTCAGCCTCCTTTACATCACCATCTGCCACCCATGTGAGTACAGCATTTGGAGGGCCGTCTACATAGGTGGCTTCATCAGCGTCCCAAATAGCTGCCATCTCATGAGGTGTCATAAAACCATACAACCGATAAGGCCGATCCGTGAAGGCAAAAATCTCTCGCTCAAGAGGAATTGTTAAGGTTGTATGATCAATTAAGAAAAATGATGAAGTTTGTACGAATAGCCACTCCGGGTCATTCGCCTCATCAGCCGCTACTGCTCCAGCCAACACCAAAGTGGAAGCGTAAATGGCACCAAAGAGATATTTCATTCTGTTGTCCCTCATTGAATGATCCCAACTATAACTATCAGTTACAGATAGTTTAGCACTTAACGCGAAAGCTCGATTACCCCACCGTCAAAGATGACGAATGCAACAGACAAGTCATGGCCCATTGCGTCGATGGACGTTACAAACGGATACAATGTACCGCTTAACCCCTGCTCACCGTTACCACTACAATTAAGTCTATTCACAAATATTGTGTTCGCATCCTCCAAAGAAGACACGATATCATGAACAATTGAGAACTCTTTAACATCGAGAAATTCCTTTCTGCTGTATGAAGTATAGGTCATATATTGCCCTGCAAAGTCACATGCATAAAGCGGCCCTTCAGCAAACCCTCCCTGGATGATTTGCTGCCGTCCAATTAGGGTTTCTGGTTCAACAAAAATAGCGTCTCCATGATAATTCGAGATAGTCCACGATCCATCGATACTTTGTGCATGAACCATTCCAAATCCCAAAAAAGCAAATGTTGTTGCGATTGGCCTAATAAAGTTTTTCATTTATTTTCTCACGAATAGATGACGGCGATACAGGAAAGCAGAAGCCCAGTGCACTACTGCTTTAACAGCTCAGAGCTACTATATATTCACCATTTATTGCCTGAAGATGTACTATTAGGCGGAAGGCTATTAGGCTTAGCTTAGCACTTCAACAAAAACAGTCGAGCTGCGACAAGTGAAGAGTGCGTGCGTTATATGTATGAATTTGAAAGGATTTTTTGACACTATTGAGGTTCCTTGTGAGCTTCTCCCCATTGTTTGGGCAGGATCCGGCGTAAATTAAGCTACTCTCTGCTCCTGCTGATCGGATTGGGGTTTGTCATTCCTCAGCCAATAGACCACGGCCGGTGGCCTGCCGCCAAGGGCTGAGTGCGGGCGTTGGTAATTGCATAAGGCCATCCATTTTCGGATGCCCGCTTTTGCCTCCGATCCGGCTTCCCAGGTATGTAGGTAGACGCATTCATATTTCAGGGTTCGCCAGAGCCTCTCGATAATGATATTGTCGAGAGAGCGGCCCTTGCCATCCATGGAGATGCGGACGACCGTTCGGCGCAGGCGATCTGTCCAAGCAAAAGACGTGAGCTGTGATCGTTGATCGGTGTTCACGATCTCTGGAGGGCGTGGCTTGTGGAGGACCTCGTTCAAGGTCTCAACGCAGAAGTCCGCCTCCAAAGGATTTGGCATGCGCCAGGATATAACCCGTCGCGTGTGCCAATCCATAATGGCGACAAGATACAAGAATCCTCGGCGCACGGGCAGATCGGTAATATCCGAGCGCTAGACTTGGTTCGGACGTCCCCCCCCGCAGATCTCTAAGCAGATAGGGATAGGATTTGTGTCCTTTTGCTGGACTGCTAGCGTTGGGCTTTTGGTAAATCGGCGTTAGCCCCATCAGGCGCAGGAGCCAACGTATCCGTTTTTCGTTCACCAATTGGCCGTCGTTGCGCTGGTACCACGTCATCTGACGAACACCGAAGAACGGCGCCTCCAAAAACTACTCATCAATCCGCCGCATCAGGCCGAGGTTCTGCTCGGTCTCGCCCTTGGGCTCGTAATTATAGGATGAACGCGCGATCGACAGCACCGTTAACTTCCGATCTATGGACACCGCCGAATTGGCTGATCCATCATGTCGCGCCTCACTCGCCGGTCTAGGGATTGATCTTTCGTAACAAAAATCATTAGCGACAATCCAGTTCTCTGATCTTGACGTGAAGGTCTCTTACCTGCTCGTCGTTGATCTCGGGGGCGTTCCTGCCATCTAGCGCGAACGTGCCAAATGCACCTTCACGCAGGGCCCGCCTCCATAGGTAGATCATCGTCGGATGAGGGCCGAACTGAATCGCCCGATCGGCCATCGGGTGTTCCCACTTCAGTGCTTCCGCGCCACCTTCGCCTTGAATTCGGGCTATACTGCTTCCGCATCGACAACTTTGATCTCCTTCCCGTCGAAGATTAGCACACAGAAAATCGTAACTTACGTCCGTGTCAGATATGCGAGGATAGCACTGGTATCAATTTGGCAGACGGTTTTCTTGGCGATCGTGGCTTCAAGAGTTAGGCCCAGGTTGGACATGGCCTTTCGGTTTTTTCAGTCAAATGGCGTCCATTGCATATGTAAGGTAGTGTGCTTTGCGGCAATGGCGCCGTAAGGTGAGCATGTTCTAATGCCAGGTTTCATTTTATTTGCGGTTCATTTTTTTATATACTAATCAAATATTTATAATTTTTTACCCGATTTGTCTCATTCTGGGAAGGGGCGCTGTCGCGGGCACGACAATAGTGGTAGAAAAAAATAACGAACGTGGAGCTTTAAATGAAAAATCTTATCCTTTCCGCCGCGGCATTGGCATCACTGGCAGCATGTGCGGTAAACCAATCTCAAGACCCGCACTGGCTCTTTGCACAGACCTCTGAAAGGGGTCACATTACCGAGAATGTTTTGACCGTTTCCGCGGAAAATGATATTTTCGCATTTACTGATCGTCCTTATCGAGATCATGCCTACGTTGCACCAAGTGAGTTTGTCGAGTTATGGGGGCCAGGTGAGGTGGATTTTGCATCTAATCCGCCGAATGCAATTGTTTCCTGGTCGCAAGACGGTGATATTGTGCAGGCTGAGATTGAAATTTTGGGCGCTAGTTACAATCGCACAAACCAGACAATCTCGTATGATATTGCTTTTGAAACGTCGGCCCTAGTGGGTGATATTCATTCTGTCGCAGTCTTTATCGATGATGCAGAGTGGTTCATGAAAATGGGGGGCGATGCTTTCACGGAAGGCTTCGGAAAAGCCCCTGATGATGAGGCTAATAGGGTTTACAACTTTAGAAATATCACAACCAAACCAGGTGACGTGTTGGTCATTGGTGGAGGTAGTACGCCCGATTGCAAATCAGGCGTTATTTTGAACGGGGTTTGCCAGGAGCCAGACAACTAATTCTTAGGTCTAGGCTTTCATTGAACTTTTTATGCCTTAGCGCTCTGAAAGAGCGCTAAGGCTATTAACTTGGGGCGGTTGTGTGCAGAGGCTGCGGCGAACATAAAATAAATTCTAAGCGTACTATCTCGGACACTGTTCAGACACTTGTTCGTTTGTTCTAAACTTAATTCGTCGTCATCATGTGCCTATTTAGGTAGTTGAGACACAGCGTTCCGCATAATTTTCTGTGTTTCTGATAATGATGCTAAATAATGGAGGATTTTTTGGTAAAGGTTTCTAAGCTCAATGTCTTTCCCTTGTTAGTAATTGGGGCTGCCGGGCTATGTAGCGGCGCTGCGGTATTAGCCGAGGGTGCAGCCGCGAAAGCTCTTGGATTGGCAACGATCGAAGCCGTTCCCCTGACAGAGAGCGGAATATTGAATGCGATGACCGAAGGTTCCAAGTACAGTACAGACAGACCCATAGGGTATGCAATTGCAGCCCTTGAGGGAGATTTCCCGCAAAATCTTCAGCTAGAACAAGCATCATTAGATGCGATCCTGTCAGAGGTTGCATCTTACACTAAGCTCAATTTTGTAGATTTAGGAATATTTGAATCCTACGAGGAAGCACGTAATTCTGGTGCTACGATTATTCTTTTCTCGGATCAAAGCGAAAGTGCTTTTGATCCAGATGATGATGTCGACACGGGAGCTGCAGGGTTCTATCCTGATGCTCCAGAGAACGAGGGGACCTTACTTAACGGTTTCATTGTGATAAATGAGAACGCATGGGGGGGGGTCAATGGAGAACCTCCGGTTCCTGGAACGTTTTCATATCTGGCCCGCATCCACGAGTTAGGTCATGTGTTTGGTTTAAAACACCCTCACGACGATGCCGGAACTGAACGTCCGACCTTTGAGGAGGTGAACGCGGGCGGTCTTGATGATCGTGCATATACTGTGATGTCGTATGAGAACTTTGAGTTCGTTAGCGCAGAAGATACTCCGTCTGTCGACCCCCTGACCTACATGCCATTAGATATTCTTTCGCTAATGTATCTTTATGGCATTAATGAGACGCATAACTCTAATGATAACATACATACCATTAATACAAACGACGGTCGTAAGGCTATTTACGATAGTGGAGGAAGCGACACTGTAGACGCCTATAGTGTTTCAACTGACCTTAAAATTTCTCTACCATGGTCTTATCCCATTTCTCTTGTGGATGTGCCCCTGGGTTCAGTAAAAAGTTTGAGTGAGCTTGATCAACCATTCATTACTTGGCTTCTAGGCGATTATGAAAATGTAGTCAGCGGTTCGGGCGATGACCAAATCCAAGGCAATAAAAACGACAATATTTTGAATGGGGGACCTGGGGATGACACAATAGATTGTTTCGAAGGTAATGACATTATGATTGGTGGCGATGGTGCGGATATATTTATCTTTCGCGATGTGCCGGGTGCAAACGTGATCGTTGATTATGAGCTAGGTATCGATAAAGTTGTTTTCACTGGGCCAGGTGGACTTGATGATGGCACTCCCGCGCCGGAGATCGAGTTCGAAATTACGAATGATGGCGATACACTGATCCGCTCGGCGAGTGGTTTGCAGGTGACCATAGAGGGGATCGATGCGTCGGTATTTCGTGAGGACTTTAAACGCTGAAAATGGATCGATAGTGTGAATCCATGTCTGACGTCAGCCCTTGTGGGACAGATTTGAGGATTTGAACAACGGAGAGTTTCTGGTTCATCGTAGCCTTTTAGGAGCGAAGATGAACAAGAAGCCCGGAATATCGAAAGACGCAGCTGACAAGCTGGTCAAAAGGATCTGTCGCAAGACCCGCCAGACCTACTCAGCGGAGGAGAAGAGCCGCATTGCTTAAGCGGGCCTTCGTGGCGAGGAAAGCATCTCCGTGCTGTGTCGCCGCGAGGTA
>NZ_JALKCU010000010.1 GCF_023540835.1 Marivivens geojensis | reverse complement strand
CTTCAACCCGAGCCGCTGCGACACCTCCGCAACCGGGTAGCGCCGCTCGGTAATCTGCGCGACCGCGTCACGCTTGAACTCTTCGCTGAAATTGCTTTTGCCCATCTCGGCCTCCTTGCTTCAAAATTAGGGAAGAAGGCGTCTACAAATCTAGGGGCTATTCATACCTGGAACCTCCGGAAGAAATGCGACTATGGCCAAACCCCGGATCTGTATAGTTCATTGCCCAGCCAAGATAGCGTTAAAAGCACAGCATGATGATATGACGGTTCAAGAGGCCCTGATTAAGTTGATGGCGCGCTCAAGGATAAGGTATGTTATCGAACGTCAGTTCTCGTCATCGCCGCGTCTCAGATGGTCTTTGACAGCACTGGTATGATCGTGGGCATCGAAAAAACTCTCAAAAGCAGAATAAATATGTATCGCACTGAGAAGGATGATACCATGATGTACTTCCAGAAAGCCTTGGAAATTAGTAAATAGCGCTTCAAAGAGTTCGTCTAAACCTGTTAGTAGGGCGCCAAGTGCTAGGATAATTTTTGCATGTACGATCTTTAGGAACTTTAGCATTATTGGGCTCAAAAGCTTCAAGGTGGAGCGTGTGAAGGGAAGTATCGCTACCTTGGATCTGGTGACGTGGCAAGTGAATAGATTTAACAAGATCGGATGCTTGACGTTCATGTTTGGAAGGATAATGGGGCGTCAAGTTTTAGACCTGCGGCATGCAAGAGCTGTCCATGCGCTCACTACGCGAGTTCATCGCCGCAACCGCCTGAGTGTCCGGTCAAACGGGGGCAAGACCATACGGGCTTCAAGTGGAACGCCGCTTTGCCAACCCAGTCGGCCAAAACTGCACGGTGCAGATCGAGGCCCATACGCGCAAGTATCTGGCTCTGGCGATATAAGAGAAGACGGTCCACATACTTGCTGACCAGCACGTGGGCGAAGCACGCGGGTGAACGTTGCCTCAGTCGGCACATCGCCCACGATCTCAGATGGCTGGGTCACAAGACCTTCTTCACGCCTTCAGTGCTGGTCCTGCAGGCATATTTCGGACGGACTATCACGATGACGGGCAATGGGACTTGGACAATGTCCAACCGGTCTCTGCGGTCTTCGCCGATCTTGTGCATGATGCCACAGTCGCAAGAACAAATCCGGCTGGCAGGTTCGATGACCTCCTCGATGCATGAGCGCCACGGGCAGGTTGGCGATGGTGAGCTTCGGCGCAGGCTTGTATGTCCCGTTCACCGCTTCGCAATACGGATTTCCTTTTCTGCCTCTATGGAAACAAATAGTGCTCCCGCCACAGTATATGGTTCATAGTGTCTCCTGCCTGCGCTTCGTCAGAGATCGTTTATTCGCTGACGGTGTTAGGCACGTCCGCGGCCCCTGCAAAAACTACGAAGATGCGTGTAATGGCCTCTCCAGTGTTAGTGCCATTGTGCCGTGAGCCAAGCGCCTCAACTAGCGTATCCCCTTCGCGATATACCCGCGTCCCATCGGTTCCATAATCAACCGTCAACTCACCCGAGAGTATATGGGCTATAAGTGGAGCCTCGTGCCGGTGCCAGCCCGTGACTTCGCCGGGCTCCATGGAGACGATAGCCACCGTGATCTGGGCTGTCCCATCAGGGTAGATGAGCTGCTGACCTATGATTGTAGTTTCCGTTTGTAGTAAAACATCTAGAGGCGGATAGGTTTCTGCCTGCACGTGGCTCGCAAACACGGTGACAGCAGCAAAGGCTAAGACCAAAGTACTGTGGTGAAGATGCATATGTTTCTCTTTCTACGGCGCGATGCCTGCATTGTTCAGCACTCTTTCAGTGCGGTCGCCAGACATTGTGCTAGTCGTTTGTCGGCTTGCGCGCGCTGTGATGTATCAAACTGGCTTTCCAGTTCCTCGCGCGCCCTAATGGCCCGCTCTTCTCCCGAGTCAGCCGCAATAGCGTACCAAGCGTAGCCTTGCAGCGGGTCTGCCGTAACACCTAGCCCCTCGACAAAGATACGGCCCATGAAATACTGCGCTTCGCTATCGCCTCCCTTGGCAGCCATACGATACCACTGTTCGGCTAAGACGTAATCTTGCGCTATGCCATCGCCTCGGAAATACGTGTCCGCAATGTTGGCCATGGCCAGAACGAACCCTTGGTCAGCGGCGAGGCGGAACCATTCTAGCGCAGTCTCAACGTTCCGGTCCACGACCTGGCCTTCCGAATACATCACGCCTAAGTTGTTTTGAGCGCGAGCATTGCCTTGCTGTGCCAAAGGTTCCCAGATGTCGATTGCTGTTGCATGATCCCCCGCAGAATATGCCGCTATAGCTCGATCGTTTTGCAATTCGGCTAATTTATTGCAGCTGGTCAGCAGGAAAACCATAGACAATGCACAAAGGCGTATGCTGATGTTCATCAATTATATCAAGCCTCTCGAGTATTTTTCCCCGCATGCATTTTGGGGTCAGTCTATCTGCGATGTCAATTATTATGGTGGGTGCCCGCCAGAATCTCTAGGGACAATAGTCCGCTTTGGTAAGCTGGACCATCAGACCAATCCCAATCGTTTGCGCTCTACAGTTATTGTTCCGTATCCACCCGACATGGAGAAACTCGAGGCGCATGATCTATTTCGGGTAATTCAAAAAATCTCACTTTATCTTTGCCCTCCCACCGGCCGTCTGCAGGGTTCTTAGACACAAAAATAAATCGTCCGCCCGTGAATTAGCCGAGAAGCGTAAGTAGGTTGCTCTGTCGGTTTGGAGTTAGGGGGCAATAGCAAAACTCCCACCTATCGCCTTGAAGAATGCACAACCTGCATCAAGTGACGCGTCCGACCATTCACATTTCAGACTTATTGTCGCGCGACATGCCGAAGGAGGGTTAGGTGTGACGGTAGCGGTGCGAAAGGCTGGGCGAATTCATCCACATCGCTATCAAGCAGATCGTGCGATTTTACCGGCCGAGGCATGGGGTCAGAGGGTTGCGAACAAGGGGGCGACCGCGCCCAGACTGTGACTGCGCTCACGTCGCGGTCGATGGTTCGACTTGGCATGCCTGGATTAAGTTCTGTCCGACGAGCGCAAGGAAAACGCCACGGTCATTTTGAACCTAGCACTGGCATGGCTCGCCGCTCACGGCATCATGGTCGAGCGAGTCATTATGACCGACTGCGTGCTCAGCTATCGCTCCCACCTTTTCTGTCAACTCATGCACACGCAGTGTATCTAGCACATCCGTCCCCCCCCTAAATGGGGAGGTTGAACAGCGAGACCAACCGTTGCAATCATACCCCGATCTACGACCTGCCGCGATGGATTGATTAGTTTAGTTCCTGCAGGACCCATTAAGCCCTCAAAGACTATGCTTCAACTCAGGCGCTGAACAGTCCTGTGTGAACTTACAAATAACTGATTCATAGGGCGAGGCGGAAGTTCAGCATACTTGTCCATGAGCGGGCTAATCTACACTACATTTTTGCAACTAGAAGCAACGGTGTTTGCGCCTAGACGTTGCCCCCTGTTTACGGTTAACGGGGAAATTCATCGCTTTGATGAAGGCCGAGACTTTACTGTTAGGAAATTTTGAACATTACTTTGACCCAGAGCTAACCAAGCAAGAGGATGAGCAGCTCTAATGATAGTACTAATAGCTGGCGGTGGAATTGCAGGATTAACACTTGCGTTAATGCTTCACGACGCAGGGATAAAGGCACGTGTCTTTGAAAAGGCACGGTCGGCTAGAGAGCTGGGACTGGGTATAAACCTGCTGCCCCATGCGGTGGCAGAGCTGGATCGCCTCGGCCTTTCTAGTCAACTGGAACAAATCGGCGTCAGAACACGCCAGCTGGTATACAAGACCGCCGTGGGACAAGATATCTTGATCCAGCCGCGCGGGCTTTGGGCCGGGCTTTCGCATCCCCAATATTCGATTCATCGCGGTAAGCTTCACATGATGCTGCTGGACGCTGTGCGCAGCAGGCTTGGCCCAGAAAATGTTTTGACCGACAGGGAATTGGTTGGTTTAGATCAAGATTCAAGGGCAATTAGCGCTGAATTCATGACACACGAAGGAGCACACTTTCTCGAAAAGGGGGATATCCTAATCGGAGCTGACGGCATACATTCCCGGGTTAGAACCCATTTTTTCCCTGACCAGGGTCACCCTTTCTGGAACGGAGTCATGATGTGGCGTGGGGCGGCATGGGCCCGACCTTTCGAGGGAGGTGACACGATGCTCATTGCTGGCGGGATGGACCGGAAATTGGTGATATACCCTATCGCTTACGACCCGGCACGCCCCAGCGAGGTTCTCATTAACTGGGTTGTAAACGTGAAGGTGGCCGAGGCGGGCGCTCCGCCGCCAGAGCGCAATGACTGGTCCAGACGGGCGACCGTTGAGAAGGTTCTTAGACATTTCGAAAACAGACTTTCCGTACCCGAAATTGATATCAAGTATCTGGTTGAAGCAGCTCCAGCGATCTTCGAATACCCGATGTGTGACCGTGATGGGTTACCGCTCTGGTCACATGGACGAGTAACGCTGATAGGAGATGCAGCCCATCCTATGTATCCGGTGGGTTCGAATGGTGCAAGCCAAGCGATCCTCGATGCACGTTGCCTGACCGACAAGTTAGTTCAGACGTCCGACGCCGTGGCCGCACTCAGTATGTATGATGCAGTGCGCCGTCCCATTACGTCCGAAATCGTGCGGATGAATCGTGCTGGCGGCCCAGAGAGGGTCATAGATTTGGTGCAAGCCCGCGCAACGCGAGGCTTTAGGGACGTGCACGATCTGGTAAGCGAGGAGGAGCTACAGCAGATCGTGGGATCTTACCAGAAAGTTTCTGTCTCACATCAATGAGAGTGTTTGCAGGGTCCCGGATTTCATCGGAGCTGTTTTCTTTTAGGCTCAGGATCCTTGGATTTTTATAGCTCGGCGTGTTGTAGGGTTTGAAAACTGAGCGATAAAATGTTGATCTTTTCTGGTTGAACCATGCGCAGATGGCACTTCTTAAGCCCTTTTTTCGAAGTCCCACGGTAAACCATCGCGTTGATGGATAATCCCACGAAATATAGTGGTGTTCTAAAGTGGAATTTTTCCGGCATGAATGACCGCCAAGAATTCGGATCAAGAACTCAAAATTTAGCGACGCTAAGATCATGTCGATCCTGCGCCAGGCAGAAAACGGCGTGCCCGTTTCAGAGCTTTGCCGTGAGCATGGCATGAGCAGCGCCAGTTTTTACAAGTGGCGAGCCAAGTTTGGAGAGATGGAAGGCAGCATGATGTCCGAGCGGAAGGCCATAGCGGAAGAGAACCGACGGCTTAAGCGCATGTATCCTAAGATGAGCATGCAAAACGATCTGCTGAAGGAAGCGCTTGAAAAAAGCTTTAACACCTTCTCAACGCAAAGAGATGGCCGACGAAGTGGCGCAAAGGTACGGGGTAAGCTAGCACATGCCTGCTGGACCTTTCAGATCAGCGAGACGTGGATGGCTTCAAATGGAACCACAAGCGGGTCTATCGCCTCTATTGCGAGCTAGAACTGAACCTGCGGATCAACTTACAGATGGACGCACACTGAGCGTGTTGGGTGACTTCACTCGTTAGGGGCTGGGGATCAAGGTCGACTTCTCGCTCCCTGCCATGCGTGTTGTGCGCAGCCCGAACCAGATCATCGAATGGCGCGGAAAGCTCTCAACCATTCGGCTTTATAATAGCCCCAAATATGTCAGCGGTTTGCTGATGCAATTGGCAGGAAAACGAGGCATCGCGCTCGAATAGATACAGCACGGAACGCCCCAGCAAAACGCCGATATCGAGCGCTACAATCGAACGGTGCAAAAAATCTTTGAAACGATAGAAGAGGCTCAGGATCAGGCCACACAATGGCTCTGGACTTACAACAATGACCGGCCCAACATGGATAGCGGCGGCATCACCCCCGCTATGAAGCTGAAACTAGCCGCATAAAATCCACGGATGGGTCCCATTAAAAGTGGGTGATTACCTCGGAGGCAAATGCAGGCAGTCAAAAATAGATGATTTTCTAGAAAACCAAGGCCCGCGCTAAGCCCTTGGCGGTCAGGCTCCCGGCGCGTTCTATTGGATTAGAAGCGGCATCGCCCTAAAAACATTCATCAGAAGCAAGGAGGCGCTAAATTTACGCCAAATTCTACCTAAAGGACGGGTAGTAGATCAATCTTTCAGCCTTAATCATTCTCGGCCACACTAGAATCAGAGCCATTAGAAAAGCTGTTCTCGCACGCGTTCCATTGATTAGAGTTAAGCATAAAAGTACTGCACTCAATGTCTGCCAGGGCCTGATCATCAAAAAATATCGAAATATTCTGGGCTGCCATTGGAACAGCATCGCCTGAAAGGAAAATCATGCCATATGTTAAGCTACGACCAAACTGGTTTACCGCAACACTTTTTATTTCTAACTCCGCCTCATTAACCACGCCATCCTCTATCCATGTCAAAACAGCATTCGGAGGGTTTTCCGTAAAATCATTATAACCAATCCCCCACAGTGAGGCGAATTCGGTGGCGTTTAAATATCGGTAAAGGCGATTTGGCCGATCTGTGAATGCAAAAACTTCACGCTCAAAAGGTATTGTGAAAGTTTCTCCATCGGAAATAAACTCTGATGCTGTCTGCGCAAAGAGCCAATTTGGAGCTGAACTTTCTTGTTCCGTAAGCCCTGGCAACGCAACAGAGCATGACGCTAATGTTAAAAGTATTCGCTTAAAGTTTAGCATGTAGATAGCCTTTTAAATATCACTTTTATTCCGACATTCCCCAAGTGGCCTTCCTTCTGATGTGAAGATCGCCTGATTGCACCACCTGATCAAGCGTTTTCTGCTCAGAGCGGCGTCTGTGGTCGCGCGCACGTCGGAAGTTGGGCGAATTGGCCCGCATTAGACCGCGTGGCGCCGAACGCGTCCGGGGCAGATCTGCCGCTTGGGCCGCTTCCAGCGGGCGGCAGATCGGGCGATGCGCTGCGCGACTACGGTCAACTCGCCTTCGCCGTCAAGAATGACATCAACGACCGTCTGTCCTATGCGATCATTCTGGACCAGCCCTTCGGGGCGGACATGGTTTATGACACCGGCGGCTCGGTGAACCTTGGCGAAACTTCGGCGCAGGCCCGCGCCAAGGCCCTGACCGCGCTCCTGCGCTACAAGCTGGACAATCGCCTTTCCGTCCATGCCGGCCCAAGGCTTCAGCGATCGGACGGAAAAGTTGCGCTGGGCGGCGTCGCCTATGGTGCGGTGAACGGCTACAGCGTGACCCTTGGCGACGATCTGGCCTGGGGATACGCGCTCGGTGCGGCCTACGAAGTGCCCGGACGCGACTTGCGCATCGCGTTGACCTACAACTCCAACGTCATGCATCGTTTCACCACGACGGAATCCGGGCCGCTCGTCGATCCAGACGCGGGCGGACCAACCCAGGTCACTACCCCGAAATCTGTGAACCTCGATCTCCAGACCAGTGTCGGAGAAGATCTTATGCTGTTCGGTCGGGTCGTTGGGCCGAGTGGAGCGCATTCTGTATTACCGCGGACCAGTGAAC